>CAVYBA010000001.1:0-347886 GCA_963766675.1 uncultured Chloroflexia bacterium
GGTTCTGTATCTCTTCATCACATCTTGATCTCGATGTCGACGCCCGCGGCAAGCGAGAGTCGCATCAGGGCGTCGACGGTCTTGGACGAGGGGTCCAGGATGTCGACAAGTCGCTTGTGGGTGCGGATCTCGAACTGCTCGCGGCTGTCCTTGTCGATGAACGGGGAACGCAGGACGGTGAACTTCTCGATCCGGGTGGGGAGCGGCACGGGACCGACGACGTCGGCACCGGTGCGCTGGGCCGTCTCGACGATCTGCGCCGCCGACTGATCGAGCAGCCGGTGGTCGTAGGCCTTGAGGCGGATCCGGATCCGCTGCTTTGCCATGTCGCCCTACTCGACGATGCTGACGATGGCGCCGGCGCCGACCGTCCGGCCACCCTCGCGGATGGCGAAGCGCTGGCCGACCTCGATGGCGATCGGGGTGATCAGCTCGACCTTCATCTCGACGTTGTCGCCGGGCATGATCATCTCGGCCCCGTCGGGCAGCCCGATGGCCCCGGTCACGTCGGTCGTGCGCAGGTAGAACTGCGGCCGGTAGCCGTTGTAGAAGGGGGTATGGCGGCCGCCCTCCTCCTTGGTCAGGACGTAGACCTGGGCGGTGAACCTGGTGTGGGGCTTGACCGACCCTGTCTTGGCCAGGACCTGGCCGCGCTCGATCTCGTCGCGCTCGATGCCCCGGATCAGGCAGCCCACGTTGTCGCCGGCGCGGCCCTCGTCGAGCAGCTTCTTGAACATCTCGACGCCGGTGACCACGATCTTGCGGCTGGGCTTGATCCCGACCAGCTCGACCTCGTCGCCGACCTTGACCACGCCGCGCTCGATCCGCCCGGTCGCCACGGTGCCCCGGCCCTTGATCCCGAAGACGTCCTCGACCGGCATCAGGAACGGCCGGTCGACCGCCCGCTCGGGGGTCGGGATGTAGCGAATCGACCGCGTCCATCAGCTCCTGGATGCAGGCGTAGGCGGGGTCGTCGACGCCGCCGGTCGCCTCCAGCGCCTTGAGGGCGCTGCCGCGGATGACCGGGATGTCGTCGCCCGGGAAGTGGTTCTTGGTCAGCAGCTCGCGGACCTCGAGCTCGACCAGGTCGAGCAGCTCGGGGTCGTCGACCATGTCGACCTTGTTGAGGAAGACGACCATGTACGGGACCTCGACCTGGTGGGCCAGCAGGATGTGCTCGCGGGTCTGGGGCATCGGCCCGTCGGTGGCGGCCACGACCAGGATCGCGCCGTCCATCTGGGCGGCGCCGGTGATCATGTTCTTGATGTAGTCGGCGTGGCCCGGGCAGTCGACGTGGGCGTAGTGGCGGTGGTCGGTCTCGTACTCGACGTGGGCGATCGCGATGGTGATCCCCCGCTCGCGCTCCTCGGGCGCGTTGTCGATCGAATCGAAGGCGCGGTACTCCGCCTCGCCCTTGAGGGCCAGGTACTTGGTGATCGCCGCGGTCAGGCTCGTCTTGCCGTGGTCGATGTGGCCGATCGTGCCGATGTTGACGTGCGGCTTGGTGCGCTCGAACTTCTTCTTGGCCATGGTGGCTGCTCCCTGGCTCCTGCTAGACCTTGGACTTCTGGACGAGTTCCGAGGCCAGGTTGCCCGGCACCTCGGCGTAATGGCTGAACTCCATCGAGGAGGTAGCCCGACCCTGGGTCATGCTCCGCAGGTCGGTGACGTAGCCGAACATCTGCGACAACGGCACGAAGGCGCGAACGACCTGCGTCGAGCCCCGTGACTCCATCCCCTCGATCTGGCCACGGCGGCTGTTGAGGTCGCCGATGACGTCGCCCATGAATTCCTCGGGCATCGTCGCCTCGACGCGCATGATCGGCTCGAGGATCGCCGGGTCGGCCTTCGAGAAGGCATCCTTGACTGCCATCGAACCGGCGATCTTGAACGCCATCTCCGACGAGTCGACCTCGTGGTACGACCCGTCGAACAGGGTGGCCTTTACGTCGACGACCGGGAACCCGGCGTAGATACCCGTGGCCAGCGACTCCTTGATGCCCGCGTCGACCGACTTGATGTACTCGCGCGGAATCGTGCCGCCGACGATCTTGTCCACGAACTCGTAGCCGGACCCCTTCTCGGCGGGCTCCAGCTTGATCACCGCGTGGCCGTACTGCCCCTTGCCGCCGGTCTGGCGGACGAAGCGGCCGTTGCCCTCGGCAGCGCGGCGGATCGTCTCGCGATAGGAGACCTGCGGCTTGCCGATGTTGGCGGCCACCTTGAACTCGCGGATCATCCGGTCGACGAGGACGTCGAGGTGGAGCTCGCCCATCCCGGCGATCAGCGTCTCGGATGACTCCGGGTCGGTGTGGACGCGGAAGGTCGGATCCTCCTCGGCCAGGCGCTGGAGGGCGATGGCCAGCTTATCCTGGTCGGCCTTCGTCTTCGGTTCGATCTTGACCTCGATGACCGGCTCCGGGAAGGTCATCGACTCGAGGATCACGCCGTGATCGGGATCGGTCAGGGTGTCGCCGGTGTAGGTGTCCTTGAGCCCGACGGCCGCGGCGATGTCGCCGGCGTAGACCTCGTCGATCTCCTCGCGGTGGTTGGCGTGCATCTGCAGGATCCGGCCGATCCGTTCCTTCTTGCCCTTGCCGGGGTTGAGGACGTACGAGCCCGCCTTGAGCGTGCCCGAATAGACCCGGAAGAAGGCGAGCTTGCCGACGAACGGGTCGGCGGCGATCTTGAAGGCCAGCGCGCTGAACGGCTCGCTATCGGACGGCGCCCGGACGATGTCGGCGCCGGTCCGCGGGTCGATCCCGATCATCGGCGGCACGTCGAGCGGTGACGGGAGGTAGTCGACGACCGCGTCGAGCATCTTCTGGATGCCCTTGTTGCGGAGCGCCGAGCCGGTCAGTACCGGGATGATCCGGGTGGTCAGCGTGCCGAGCCGAAGGCCGCGCTTGATCTCGGGAATCGTGAGCTCCTCGCCCTCGAGGTACTTGTGGGTGAGCTCGTCGTCCATCTCGGCGACCGCCTCGATGAGCGTGTGACGGTGGCTTTCGGCCTCCGCCCGGAGCTCGTCGGGGATCTCCACGACGTCGATCTGGTTGCCCAGGTCGTCGCGGTAGTAGATCGCCTTCATCTCGACCAAGTCGATCACGCCGGCGAACTTGTCCTCGCGTCCGATCGGGATCTGGATCGGCACGGCCCTGGCACCGAGGCGATCCTTGATCGAGTCGACGCAGCGCCAGAAGTCGGCACCGGTGCGATCCAGCTTGTTGATGAAGCAGAAGCGTGGGACGCCGTAGCGATCGGCCTGCCGCCAGACCGTCTCGGACTGGGGCTCGACACCGGCCACCCCGTCGAAGACGACCACCGCGCCGTCGAGCACCCGCAGGCTGCGCTCGACCTCGACCGTGAAGTCCACGTGCCCGGGCGTATCGATGATGTTGATGCGGTAGTCGCCCCAGAACGCCGTGGTCGCGGCGGCCGTGATGGTGATCCCCCGCTCCTGCTCCTGGGGCATCCAGTCCATCGTGGCCGCGCCCTCATGGACCTCGCCGAGCTTGTAGATCTTCTTCGTGTAGAAGAGGATCCGCTCGGTGACGGTCGTCTTGCCGGCGTCGATGTGCGCGATGATTCCGATGTTCCGCGTGCGAGCGAGCGGAACCTGTCGTGCCACGGTGTCGCCTACGCTCCCTGGTCTACCACTTGAAATGGCTGAAGGCCCGGTTGGCCTCGGCCATCTTGTGCGTGTCTTCTCGACGCTTGACCGCCGCGCCGAGGCCGTTCATGGCATCGACGAACTCGGCCGCCAGCTTCTCGCTCATCGACTTGCCGTTGCGCTTGCGAGCGGCCTGGACGAGCCAGCGAACGCCGAGCGACATGCGGCGATCGCCGCGGATCTCGACCGGGACCTGGTAGGTGGCGCCACCGACGCGGCGGGGCTTGACCTCGATGATCGGCGTCGCATTGCGCATTGCCGCCTCGAGGATCTCGAGGCCGGGGCGATTGGCCTGGGCCTCGGCCCGGGCGAGCGCCTGGCGCAGGATCCGCTCGGCGAGGTTTTGCTTGCCGCCCTTCATCAGCTTGGCGGAGAAACGGGCGGTGGTCCGGTTGGACGGGACGGTCTCGTACTTGGTCTTGCGAGCGATGCTCGTGCGGCGGGGCATCTACCGGGCTCCAAGCTTGGACGACGCCTTGGCGCCGTACTTGCTGCGGCCCTGCTTGCGATCGCGGACGCCGGCGGCATCGAGCGTGCCACGGATGATGTGGTACTTGACCGACGGAAGGTCCTTGACCCGGCCGCCGCGCACGAGCACGACCGAGTGCTCCTGTAGATTGTGGCCGATGCCCGGGATGTAGGCGGTGACCTCCATCTGGTTGGTCAGCCGGACCCGGGCGATCTTGCGCAGGGCGGAATTCGGCTTCTTGGGCGTCATCGTCCGGACCTGCAGGCAGACTCCCCGCTTCTGGGGGGCGCCCGGGATCGAGACCTGGCGCTGCCGCAGGCTGTTCCAGTTCTTGCGCATGGCCGGCGCCTTGATCTTCTTGATCGCGGGGTGGCGGCCGTGGCGAACGAGCTGGCTGATCGTCGGCACGAAGACGCTTCTCCTTCTGTCAGTCGGTCAGATGTCGACGGCGACGACTCGTCGACCGGGGCCGGTCACTCGGGGTCGGACGCCTGGGTCGGCGGACGATGGGACCGGGTTCTGGGGGCTCGAAGATGGTCCTCGGCGACGCGCCAAAGGCGGACCCCTCCCGAGGCCACGAGCGCGGAGTGTAGCAGTGGCCCGACGAGCGTGTCAAACGCTCGGCGGGCCACATTGAGGGCCTCGGAGATGGTCCCGGCCTAGCCGTCTTCGCCGGACTCCGAGCGAGCCTTGGCGTCGGCCAGGAAGGGGTTGTCGACGTCTTCGCCGGGGTTGGCATCGTCGCCGGCCAGGAATGGATTCGCCGGGTCGTCATCGTCCCCGGCACCACCCGATCCGGCGATCTTGGCAGCCAGTGCGAGACCGGCGGCGTCGTCGTCCGGCGCGCGCGCCTCGCCTTCCTCGAGGAACGGGTTGTACTCCGTCCCGAGGTCGTCGAGCGCCTCGCCGGCGAGGGCCTCGAGGGCCTGTCGGCGCTCGCGCTCCTTGCGCGCCGCGACGTTGGCCGGCGCCCCGGTCCCGGCCGGGATGAGCTTGCCGATGATGACGTTCTCCTTGAGCCCGATCAGGTGGTCCTTCGAGCCGTTGATGGCGGCTTCGGTGAGCACCCGGGTCGTCTCCTGGAAGGACGCCGCGGCGAGGAAGCTCGAGGTGTTGAGCGACGCCTTGGTCACGCCCAGCAGGACGGTCTGGGCCGTTGCCGGCTCGCCGCCCTCGGCCAGGACGCGGTTGTTGTGCTCCTCGAACTCGAGCCGGTCGACCAGCTCCGTGGGTAGCAGGTCGACGTCGCCCGGCTGGTCGATGCGGACCTTGCGGAGCATCTGCCGGACGATGATCTCGATGTGCTTGTCGTTGATCGTGACGCCCTGGCTCTTGTAGACCTTCTGGACTTCCTTGACCAGGTAGCGCTGGACGGCGTCCTTGCCCCGGGTGTCGAGGTACTCCTGCGGGTTGATCGGGCCGTCGGTGATCGCATCGCCGGCACGGATCTCCGCGTTGTTCTCCACGAGGAGCTTGGCGTTGTGCGGGATCAGGTACTCGCGCTCGACGCGGTCCTCGGCCCGCACGACGAGGCCGTCGTCGCCCTTGACCAGGAAGCCCTTGACCGGCGCCGCGACGTCGGACGTCGTGCCGTCGGTCTCGGTCCGGGCCAGGACCTGGCCCTGCTCGACGAGGTCGCCTGGCGCGGCCAGCATCTCGGCGCCCGACGGAAGCGTCAGGGACGTGTCGTAGACCTCGGTGGAGATGACCTTCACCTTGGTCGGCCCGTCACCACGCACGATCTCGACGATCCCGTCGATATGGCTGATCTCGGCCTTGCCCTTCGGGATCCGGGCCTCGAACAGCTCCTCGACCCGCGGCAGGCCGGCGGTGATGTCCACGCCCGCGGCGACGCCGCCGGTGTGGAACGTCCGCATGGTCAACTGCGTGCCCGGCTCGCCGATCGACTGGGCCGCGATGATGCCCACCGCCTCGCCCGAGCCAACCATCTCGCCGGTGGCGAGATTGCGGCCGTAGCACGCCCGGCAGACGCCGTGGCGAGCCTCGCAGGTGAGCGGTGAGCGGACCAGGACCTCGTCGACCCCGGCCGTATCGATCCGCTCGGCGGTCTCTTCCGTGATCAGCTCGTTGCGGTCGACCAGCAGGACCGGCTCGTCGCCCTTCTTGACCTTGACCCGTGGGTCGGGCAGCGGGGCCGCGGCCAGCCGGCCGACGAGGCGCTTCTGGTAGGCGCCCTTCTCGTCGCTCGACTCGCTCCGGATGATCCAGCTGCCTTCCTCGGTGCCGCAGTCCTCCTCACGGGTGATGACGTCCTGGGCGACGTCGACCAGGCGCCGGGTAAGGTACCCGGAATCGGCCGTGCGCAGGGCGGTATCGGCGAGGCCCTTGCGGGCGCCGTGGGTCGAGATGAAGTATTCGAGGACGGTCATCCCCTCGCGGAAGTTGCTCCGCACGGGGACGTCGATGATCCGGCCCGACGGATCCGCCATCAAGCCTCGCATCGCGCCCAGCTGGCCGATGTTGCCCTTGTTGCCGCGGGCACCGGACGCGGTCATCATCGTGACCGGCCCGGTCGGGTCGAGCTGCTTCATCATCTCGTCCGACATGCTCGCGCTGGTGTCCTGCCAGACGCCGACCACCTGCTCGTAGCGTTCGTCCTCGGTGATGAGGCCGCGCTGGAACTGGCGATCGATGGCTGCGACCGAATCGTCGGCCCGGCCAGTCGCGCCGGCTTGTCCTTCGGGATCTCGATGTCGAACAGCCCGATGGTCATGCCGCCGCGGGTGGCGAACTCGAAGCCGACGCTCTTGATGCCGTCGACCAGGTGGGCCGTCTCCTCCGGCCCGAGCTGGCGGTAGCAGATGTCGACCAGCTCCTTGAGGTCCGCCCGGCGCATGACGGTGTCATGGAAGCGCAGGGCGTCGGGCAGGATCTGGTTGAAGATGACCCGGCCGATCGTCGTCCGGCGCCGCTCGTGACGGAGGGCCTCGGCCTCGGGATCCCAGGCCATGACCTCGACCTCGACAAGCTGGTGGAGTGTCGCCCCGGTCTTCTCACGCAGCTGATAGGCGAGGATCGCCGCATCTTCCGAGGCGTACAGCGGGACCTTGGCGCCCTTGGCCGGTGCGGGCCCGTCCATGGTCAGGTAGTAGCAGCCGAGGACCATGTCCTGGGTCGGCGCCACGACCGGCGAGCCATCGGCGGGCGACAGCAGATTGGCCGTCGACAGCATCATCGTCCGCGCCTCTTCCTGGGCGGCCGTGGACAGCGGCACGTGGACGGCCATCTGGTCGCCGTCGAAGTCGGCGTTGAACGCAGTGCAGACGAGCGGGTGGATCTGGATCGCGGAGCCCTCCACGAGGACCGGCATGAACGCCTGGATGCCCAGGCGGTGGAGCGTCGGGGCGCGGTTGAGCAGGACCGGGTGGTCCTTGATGACCTCTTCCAGGACGTCCCAGACCTCGGGCCGGACACGCTCGACGATGCGCTTGGCGCTCTTGATGTTGTGGGCGAAGCCCTTCTCGACGAGCTGGCGCATGACGAACGGCTTGAAAAGCTCGAGCGCCATCTTCTTGGGCAGGCCGCATTGGTGGAGCTTGAGCTCCGGGCCGACCACGATGACCGACCGGCCCGAGTAGTCGACGCGCTTGCCGAGCAGGTTCTGGCGGAACCGGCCCTGCTTGCCCTTGAGCATGTCCGACAGGCTCTTGAGACGATGGTTGCCGGTGCCCGCGATCGCGCGGCCGCGCCGGCCGTTGTCGATCAGGGCGTCGCATGCCTCCTGGAGCATCCGCTTCTCGTTGCGGATGATGATCTCCGGCGCGCCCAGCTCGAGCAGTCGCTTGAGCCGGTTGTTGCGGTTGATCACGCGGCGATACAGGTCATTGAGGTCTGAGGTCGCGAAGCGGCCACCGTCGAGCTGGACCATCGGCCGCAGGTCGGGCGGAATGACCGGCAGGACCGACAGGATCATCCAGTCGGGCCGGGTCCCGGAGCGGCGGAATGCCTCGATCAGGCGGAGTCGCTTGATCGCCTTCTTGCGGCGCTGCCCGGAGCTCGTCCGGACCTCGACGTGGAGCTGGCGAGCCAGCTCCTCGAGGTCCATCCGGCTGATGATCTCGCGGATCGCCTCGGCGCCCATCCCGGCACCGAACACGCGACCGCCCTTGGCGCCGCCGCCGTAGCGCTCGTCCAGGCTGCGGTACTCGGTCTCGCCGAGCGTCTGCATCGGCTTGAGCGACTCGAGCTCGTCGCGCAGCTTGCGCAACTCGTCCTTGGTCCCCTGCGCCTGGTCCTGGAGCAACTCGCGCTCATGACCGAGCGCGTCGGCCATGCCCGCCGCGAGGTCGGCGATCTTCTGCTCGACGGCCCGTGCCTCGTCGGTGGCGCGCTGCTGGAGCTCGGCGTTGACCTGCTCGGTGTAGTCGCCCACGATCTTGCGGAGACGCGCCGTCGCGTCCTTGCCGCCCTTGTCTCCGGCGGCCACCACGACCTCACCGGTCGGCGCGAACGCGATCGTCTCCTCGGCCACGCCCGTCTTGAGCCCGGACAGGAGCGCCTCGGTGGCCTGGGCGGCCTCGGCGATCGCCTCCGTCCGCGAGGCGCGCTGGCTCTCGATGTCGGCCTTCGTCCGGGCAAGCTCGGCGTTGAGCTCGTCCCTGTTCCGGTTCATCTCGGCCCGGAGCTCGTCCTCGAGCTCGGACAGCCGCTCCCCGGCCTTCCCACCGCGTCCGCCGGCCTCTTCCTCGATGGCCGCCAGTGCACGGCGCCGGGCGTCCTCGTCGACGTGGGTGACGATGTACAGCGCGAAGTACAGGATCCGCTCGAGATTGCGCGGGCTGATATCGAGCAGGATGCCCAGCCGGCTCGGGGTCCCCTTGAAGTACCAGATGTGGCTGACCGGGCTGGCCAGCTGGATGTGGCCCATCCGCTCGCGTCGGACCTTGGAGCGGGTCACCTCGACGCCGCACTTGTCGCAGATGATGCCCTTGTAGCGGATGCGCTTGTACTTGCCGCAGTAGCATTCCCAGTCCTTGGTCGGACCGAAGATGCGCTCGTCGAACAGGCCGTCCTTCTCGGGCTTGAGCGTCCGGTAGTTGATCGTCTCGGGCTTGGTCACCTCACCCTTGGACCACTCCCGGATCTGGTCGGGACTCGCGAGCGAGATGCGGATCGCGCTGAAGTTATTGACTTCGAGCATGGTTCTCCTCCGCGCCGCCGTCTGGCTCGGCGACGCGATGCGGACCGTGAGCGGGCAGGGTCGCGCCGGTCAGGACGCGGCTCCGCGGGTGTCGGGTCGGGGACAGGTTCGGAAGCAGCAGTTCAATCCTCGAACCCGGCGAGGTTGATCCCGCCGAGATCGGGGAGGAGGTAGCCCGAGGCGTCATCCTCGGCCAACGGAATCTCCTCGTCATTCGGATCGAGGATCTCGGCGTTGAGGCCCAGGCTGCGCAGCTCCTTGATGAGGACCTTGAACGATTCGGGCACGCGAGGCGGCTGGATCTCCTCCCCCTTGACGATCGCCTCGTAGGTCTGGACGCGTCCGAGGACGTCGTCGGACTTCACGGTGAGCAGTTCCTGCAGGATGTTCGCGGCGCCGTAGGCCTCGAGGGCCCAGACCTCCATCTCGCCGAAGCGCTGGCCGCCGAACTGTGCCTTGCCGCCCAGCGGCTGCTGGGTGATGAGGCTGTACGGACCGGTGGACCGAGCGTGGATCTTGTCCTCGACGAGGTGATGGAGCTTGAGCATGTAGATGTAGCCGACGGTGATGCGGCGGTCGAACGGCTCGCCGGTTCGCCCGTCGCGGAGCTCGGTCTTCCCGTCGTCGGGAAGCCCCGCCTCGGTGAGCTCCTGCTGAATGTCCGTCTCGGTCGCCCCGTCGAAGACCGCGGTGGCGGCCTTGAGGCCCTTCTCGTGGAGCGCCCAGCCGAGATGCGTCTCGAGGATCTGGCCGATGTTCATCCGGCTCGGGACGCCGAGCGGATTGAGGACGATGTCGACGGGGGTACCGTCCGGCAGGAACGGCATGTCCTCGGCCGGCAGGATCTTGGCGATCACCCCCTTGTTGCCGTGACGGCCGGCCATCTTGTCGCCGACGCTGATCTTGCGCTTCTGGGCCACCGACACACGAACCAGGCGGTTGACGCCCGGCTGCAGGTCGTCGTTGAGCTCGCGACGGAACTCGCGAACCTCCACGACCTTGCCGCGCTCGCCGTGCGGCAGGCGAAGCGAACTGTCCTTCACTTCGCGCGCCTTCTCGCCGAAGATCGCGCGGAGGAGACGTTCCTCGGCGGTCAGCTCGGTCTCGCCCTTGGGCGTGATCTTGCCGACCAGGATGTCGCCCGGGCGAACCTCCGCGCCGATGTAGACGATCCCCTCCTCGTCGAGGTCCTTGAGCGATTCCTCGCCGACGTTCGGGATGTCCCGGGTGATCTCTTCGGGCCCGAGCTTGGTGTCGCGCGACTCCATCTCGTGCTTCTCGATGTGGATGCTGGTGAACAGGTCGTCGCGAACCAGGCGATCGCTGATGACGATCGCGTCCTCGTAGTTGCCGCCCTCCCAGCTCATGAACGCGACGAGGACGTTGCGGCCGAGGGCCAGCTCACCCTGCTGGGTCGAGCTCGAAATCGGCGATCGGCTGGCCGGCGGCGACCCGCGCGCCGACGTCGACGATCGGGCGCTGGTTGATGCACGTGCCCTGGTTGCTGCGGACGAACTTGAGGACCGGATAGACGTCCAGCTCGCCGGTGTCGGTCTCGATGTGGATCCGCTCGGCGGTCACGCTCGTCACGAGGCCACCCCTGCGGGCGACCAGGACCTGGCCGGAGTCGAGCGCCGCGCGACCCTCCATGCCGGTGCCGACGATCGGCGACTCCGGCTCGAGGAGCGGCACGGCCTGGCGCTGCATGTTCGAGCCCATCAGCGCACGGTTGGCGTCGTCGTGCTCGAGGAACGGGATGAGCGCCGTGGCGACCGAGACGACCTGCTTGGGCGACACGTCCATGTATTCGATCTGGCCGGCACGCGCCTCGGGGAACGTGTCGCGATAGCGCGACGGGATCCGCTCGGCGGTGAAATGCCCGTCCTCGTCGAGCGGCGCGTTTGCCTGCGCGACGACGTGCTCCTCCTCCTCGTCGGCGGGGAGGTACTCGATCTCGTCGGTCACGATCGGGCGGATCGGGAAGGCGTGGGCCTTCTGCTTCTTGAGCTCGGCGATCGCCGCCGCGTCGAACGGCTTGCCGGCCTTGAGGACCACGTCCCCGCTCTTGGCCACGAGGTCGCTGCCGGCCTCATAGCGGGACGAGATCGGGGTCGTCATAGCCGACCGTTCGCTTGACCTTGCGGTAGGGCGTCTCGATGAAGCCGTAGCTGTTGATCCGGCCGTACGTGGCCAGCGAACCGATCAAGCCGATGTTCGGCCCTTCCGGGGTCTCGATCGGGCAGATCCGGCCGTAGTGGCTGTGGTGGACGTCGCGTACGTCGAACCCGGCGCGTTCGCGCGACAGGCCGCCCGGCCCGAGGGCGGACAGGCGCCGCTTCGAAGTCAGCTCGGCGAGCGGATTGGTCTGGTCCATGAACTGGCTGAGCTGGCTGCCGCCGAAGAACTCCTTCATCGCCGCGACGACGGGCCGAATGTTGATCAGGGCGTTCGGGGTGGCCTTGTCGAGTTCCTGGATCGTCATCCGCTCGCGGACGACACGCTCCATGCGCAGCAGGCCGATCCGGAAGGCGTTCTGGATGAGCTCCCCGTTGGCCCGGATCCGCCGGTTGCCGAGGTGGTCGATGTCGTCCTTCGGATGGAGCCCGCGGTTGCATTCGATGAGCTGCCCGACGATGGCCGCGATGTCCTCGCGGGTGATCGTCCGGCCCTCGCGCGGGAGCTCCACGCTGAGGCGCTCGGCGACGGGATCGAGCTTCTTGTTGAACTTGTAGCGGCCGACGCGGCCCAGGTCGTAGCGCCGGAAGTTGAAGAACAGGCTCTCGACCAGCTGGCGGGCGTTGTCGCCGGTGGGTGGGTCGCCCGGCCGCAGCTTCTTGTAGACCTCGATGAGCGCTTCGGCCTGCGTCCGGGTCAGGTCCTTGTCGAGGGTTGACGCGACGTACGGATGCTCGGGATCGATGTCGACGCTGGTGAACAACGCCGCGATCTCGTCGTTCTGCTCGTAGCCCACGGCACGCAGCAGGGTGGTCGCGGCGAGCTTGCGCTTGCGATCGACCTTGACCCACAGCTGGTCCTTGTTGTTGGTCTCGAACTCGAGCCAGGCACCACGGTTCGGGATGACCTTGGCGCTGAACAGCATCCGTCCCGACGCCGGGTCCTCTGTCTCGCTGTAGTAGACCCCGGGCGAGCGGACGAGCTGGCTGACCACGACCCGCTCCGCGCCGTTGATGACGAAGGTGCCCTGGTCGGTCATCCACGGGTAGTCGCCCATGTAGACCCGCTGGCGCTGGATCTCGCCGGTCTCCTTGATCAGGAGCTCGACATTGACATACAGGGGCTTGCTGAACGTCAGGTCCTTCGTCCGGCACTCCGCCTCGGAGTACTTGGGCGCCCCGAACTCGTAGTCGAGGAACTGGAGCTCCATGACCTTGCCGGTGAAGTCCTTGATCGGGCTGATCTCGTCGAACAGCTCACGCAATCCCTTGTCGACGAACCAGGCGAACGAGTCGAGCTGGAGTTCGATCAGGTTCGGGATCTCGAATTTCTCGTAGCTGATGCCGTCGACCTTCTTGTCGATCCGGGCGTACGAGATGCGACCCGACGGGGTTCGCGCGCGAGTCGACGACTCAGCAGACAGCATGAAGCACCACTCCTTGACGGAGGCAGACAGGGGAAAGGGAGGCCACGCTCACAGAAGGAGTAGGATACCGCAATTCATTCGCTTGTCAAATACCCCTTCCTCGTACGTGTTTACCCGGCACACGAGCCGGGCCCCGGCGCAGCCGCGCCGGGATCCGGCTCAGGGGAACCGAGAATCCGCCGCTCGGGCGGATGCAGCCGAAGGCGCCCGCGAGGAGAAGGGAGCGGGCGCATTTGCGGAGTGCGTTGGCGACCGAACGCCGCGGGCAACGCTCGGATGCGCCGCCCAAGCAGCGGCCGCCGTGACCGCTACTTGATCTCGACCTTGGCGCCTTGCTCCTCGATGGCCGCCTTGATCTTCTCGGCTTCGTCCTTGGTGACGCCTTCCTTGACGGGCTTCGGGAACGCGTCGACCAGGTCCTTTGCCTCCTTGAGACCCAGACCGGTCAGCTCGCGAACGACCTTGATGACCGGGATCTTGTTCGGCCCGATCTCGACGAGGGTGACCGTGAACTCGGTCTGCTCCTCGACGGCCGCCGGCGCGGCACCGTCGGTCGCGGCTGCCGGAGCCGCGGCGGCGGCGACCGGAGCGGCGGCGGTCACACCGTAGCGCTCCTCGAAGCGCTTGATGAACTCGGACAGCTCGAGCACGGTCATCTTGTCGATCGCGCCGAGCAGGTCGTCCTGGGTGAGGGTTGCCATTTCAGTTGCTCCTTCATGGGATGTCCGGATGAGGCAAGGGAAGGGGTTCGAATGCGGATCCCTACGATCCGGCGCGAGCCTTCTGCTCGGCGACCTGCTGCAGGGCATAGCCCAGGTTGCGCAGCGGGGCGGCGAACAGGCCGGCAAGCGTCGTCATCGGCGCCTGCATCCCACCCGCCAGCTTGGCCAGCAGGACCTCCCGGGACGGCAGGGAGGCTAGCCTGGTCACGTCGTCGGCACCGATGCCGCGACTCCCCAGCACGCCACCGGTGATTCTCACGATCCGGTTGTATGGCCGGGTCGCGTCGATCACGGCCTTGGCGGTTCGCGCCTCGTCGTCGCCGAAGGCGATGGCCGTCGGGCCGGTCAGCAGCGGGCTGAGCGCGGCGCCGATCGAATTCGTCGGCCGCGATCCGCAGCAGGCGGTTCTTGACGACGCGGTAGGTGACGTCCTGCTTGCGCAGAGCGCGCCGGATCTCGGCGATCTCCTTCACCTTGAGGCCGCGGTACTCGGAGACGATCAGGGTCCGGGCGCCGGCGAGTTCCTCGCGCAGCTGGGCGACCGTCTCACGTTTGGCCTCCGTGGGCATGGGCCACTCCTTTCGGGTCGGCTCGTCCGACCGTTCCTTCGGCACGCGACCGGCGTGCGCGGTGGGCTCCGATCGGCGATCGGATGGCCCCTGCGACGGCCCTTGGGAGCCTCCGATGGAGGAGGCTCACCCCAGATCGCAGGGGTCCTGCCCACCCGAAGGTGAAGCGGCACCGGTCTGCCTCGGCGTGCTCGTCGGCGTCCCCGCGGGCGTCCCGAGCGGGGCGCCGTGCGGTCCGGTCCGACGGATCAAGCCCCGACCGTCCGACCCTCGAGGGGTCCGCAGCGGTCCGCGGGCGCAGGCTGTCTGTGGCGGTCCGTCAGTGTTCGAGTATGTGGCACCGGCGCCTCTCGGTCGCCGGGATGGCTGGAGGCCGGCAGGCGCCGGCCGAGGTTGCGAGGTCAGGCGGCCGCGGCCGCCAGGACGCCGGGTAGGTCGACCCGGATGCCCGGGCCCATGCTGCTGGCGATGGTCAACGCCTTGAGATACTGGCCCTTGGCGCCCGTCGGCTTGGCGCGATTGATCGCGTCCACGAGGGCCGCCAGGTTCTCGACGATGGCGGGTGCCTCGAAGCTGCTCTTGCCGACCGCGACATGGACGATGCCCGCCTTGTCGACGCGGAACTCGACGCGGCCGCCCTTGACTTCCTTGACCGCGCGCTCGAGGTCGAAGGTGATGGTCCCGGCCTTCGGGTTCGGCATCAGGCCGCGCCGGCCCAGGATCTTGCCGAGCTTGCCGACCATGCCCATCGAATCGGGCGTGGCCAGGGCGACGTCGAACTCGAGCCAGCCGGCCTCGATCTTCTTGACGAGATCCTCGCCGCCGACCTCGTCGGCACCGGCGCGAAGCGCCTCCTGGGCCTTCTCTCCCTGGGCGAAGACAGCGACGCGCACGACCTTTCCGGTCCCGTGCGGGAGAACCACCGTGCCGCGGACCATCTGGTCGGCATGCCGGGGATCGACTCCAAGCCGGAGGTGCGCCTCGATCGAGGCGTCGAACGCCACCGTCGTGGTCTGCTTCGCCAGGTCGGCCGCCTCGATCGGTGGATAGATCCGCGTCCGATCGACGAGCTTTGCCGCGTCCTGGTATTTCTTGCCGTGCTGTGTCATGTGGGTGATCCCTTTCTGCGGTCGGGCCCGACCCGACCTCCCCCTCGATCAATCCGTCGCGCGGCCCGGGGTTTGGCGGCGCGGAGTTGGAAGGATACCGTGGGCGCCTAGCCGACGACTTCGATGCCCATCGAGCGGGCCGTCCCCTCGATCTGGCGCATCGCCGCGTCGGCGTCGTTGGCGTTGAGGTCCGCCATCTTGATCACCGCGATCTCGCGGACCTGATCGCGGGTCACCCGACCCGACCTTGTCACGGAGCGGGGTGCCGGAACCCTTCTCGACGCCGGCCGCCTTGCGCAGGAGGTCGGCGGCTGGGGGTGTCTTGAGGATGAACGTGAACGAGCGGTCCTCGAAGATCGTGATCTGGGCGGGGATCACCTGCCCGGCCTTGTCCGCGGTCCGTTCGTTGTAGGTCTTGGTGAACTCGACGATGTTGATGCCGTGCGGCCCCAGGGCGGTGCCGACGGGCGGGGCCGGAGTGGCCTTGCCAGCCGGCAGCTGGAGGGTCAGGACGATGCGGATCTTCTTGGCCACGGGAGTCTGGGTCCTTTCTTAGAGCTTCTCGACCTGCAGGAAGTCGAGCTCGACCGGCGTCTCCCGGCCGAAGATGCTCACCAGGACCTTGACCTTGTTGCGCTCGGGGTTGACCTCGTCGACCGTGCCGATGAACTCGGCGAACGGCCCGTCGGTCACCCGGACGCTCTGGCCCTTGGTGAAGGCAACGCGGTACTTGGGCGTCTCGACGCCCATGTGCCGCAGGATCTGCTTGACCTCGTTCTCGTCGAGCGGGATGGGCTCGCTGCGGACGCCCGGGATGTTGGCGCCGCCGACGAAGCTGGTCACTCCCGGCGTGTTGCGGACGACGAACCAGCTGTCCGGATCCAGGATCATCTCGACCAGGACATAGCCCGGATAGACCTTCTTCTGGACCGTGTGGCGCTGGCCCTGCCGGATCTCGATCTCGTCCTCCATCGGCACCAGGACCTGGAAGATCTTGTCCTCCATGCCCATCGACTCGATGCGGTGCTCGAGGTTGGCCTTGACCTTGTTCTCGTAGCCGGAGTACGTGTGGATGACGTACCAGCGCTTCTCTGGAGTGCGGGTCTCGGTCGTTGCCTCAGTCATCATCGCTCCCTAGCCCGGAATCTGAGCGATAGCGAACGAGAACACGCTGTCGAGCACGGTGATGTACACGCCCACGACGAAGCTGATCGCAAAGACCAGCACGGTCAGGTTGCGGACCTGGACGCGCGTCGGCCACGAGACCTTGCGGAGCTCGGACCAGACTTCATCGAAATAGCGGCGGATGCGGGTCACGTCGGTCGTTCTTCTCTCAGGCTACGGAAGTGAAGTGGCAGGGGCGATAGGACTCGAACCTACAACCGCCGGTTTTGGAGACCGGTGCTCTGCCAAATTGAGCTACACCCCTGCGGGCCGGCTGCCTACTTCGACTCGCGATGCAGTGTATGCCGTCGGCAGCGCGGACAGTATTTCTGCAACTCGATTCGGTTCGGGTCGTTCTTCTTGTTCTTGCGGGTCGTGTACGTCCGCTCCTTGCACTCGGTGCAAGCGAGCTGGATCGTCGGCCGGGCCTCGACTTTTGCCATGTCGCCCTACTCGACGATGCTGACGATGGCGCCGGCGCCGACCGTCCGGCCACCCTCGCGGATGGCGAAGCGCTGGCCGACCTCGATGGCGATCGGGGTGATCAGCTCGACCTTCATCTCGACGTTGTCGCCGGGCATGATCATCTCGGCCCCGTCGGGCAGCCCGATGGCCCCGGTCACGTCGGTCGTGCGCAGGTAGAACTGCGGCCGGTAGCCGTTGTAGAAGGGGGTATGGCGGCCGCCCTCCTCCTTGGTCAGGACGTAGACCTGGGCGGTGAACCTGGTGTGGGGCTTGACCGACCCTGTCTTGGCCAGGACCTGGCCGCGCTCGATCTCGTCGCGCTCGATGCCCCGGATCAGGCAGCCCACGTTGTCGCCGGCGCGGCCCTCGTCGAGCAGCTTCTTGAACATCTCGACGCCGGTGACCACGATCTTGCGGCTGGGCTTGATCCCGACCAGCTCGACCTCGTCGCCGACCTTGACCACGCCGCGCTCGATCCGCCCGGTCGCCACGGTGCCCCGGCCCTTGATCCCGAAGACGTCCTCGACCGGCATCAGGAACGGCCGGTCGACCGCCCGCTCGGGGGTCGGGATGTAGGAATCGACCGCGTCCATCAGCTCCTGGATGCAGGCGTAGGCGGGGTCGTCGACGCCGCCGGTCGCCTCCAGCGCCTTGAGGGCGCTGCCGCGGATGACCGGGATGTCGTCGCCCGGGAAGTGGTTCTTGGTCAGCAGCTCGCGGACCTCGAGCTCGACCAGGTCGAGCAGCTCGGGGTCGTCGACCATGTCGACCTTGTTGAGGAAGACGACCATGTACGGGACCTCGACCTGGTGGGCCAGCAGGATGTGCTCGCGGGTCTGGGGCATCGGCCCGTCGGTGGCGGCCACGACCAGGATCGCGCCGTCCATCTGGGCGGCGCCGGTGATCATGTTCTTGATGTAGTCGGCGTGGCCCGGGCAGTCGACGTGGGCGTAGTGGCGGTGGTCGGTCTCGTACTCGACGTGGGCGATCGCGATGGTGATCCCCCGCTCGCGCTCCTCGGGCGCGTTGTCGATCGAATCGAAGGCGCGGTACTCCGCCTCGCCCTTGAGGGCCAGGTACTTGGTGATCGCCGCGGTCAGGCTCGTCTTGCCGTGGTCGATGTGGCCGATCGTGCCGATGTTGACGTGCGGCTTGGTGCGCTCGAACTTCTTCTTGGCCACGTGACCGTTTCACTCCTTACCAGGTGCGGCTTGGCCGCTGCGTTTGACCTCAGGAGGCAGGGCCGCCTGGGTGTGGAGCCCACAATCGGACTCGAACCGATGACCTCTTCCTTACCAAGGAAGTGCTCTGCCAGCTGAGCTATGTGGGCCCAGGATCAATCGCGCGATGTAGTGGTGGGCAGGGAGGGAATCGAACCCCCACAGTCGAAGACGGCTGATCTACAGTCAGCGGAGCTCACCACCTGCTCAACCTACCCACGATGCGGCGACGGCGACGGACCGAGACTGCGGTCTCGTGGTGGACCCGGCGGCCGATTTGAATTGGCGCTGGAGCCGACGATGGGACTCGAACCCGCAACCGGCGGTTTACAAAACCGCTGCTCTACCAATTGAGCTACGTCGGCGCGACAGGCAGGGCCATACCGCAGATGACCCGTTCCGGCGCCGGGAGATGATAGGGCCGCCCGACCGGATGGGTCAAGCGCGCCAACTGCCCGCGCCCGGGTCCGGGCCTCGATCGGTCAGGCGCGCGGTGCGCGGGGACGCTTCGGCCGGGTCGGCTTCGCGGCCGTCGTGCCCGGGAGGAGGTCCTGGTCGCTCGGCGCGTCGCCGACGTCGGGTTCGGCTGCCGGCGGGCGCTCGACCAGGTGGGAGTCGGGCTCGCCGAGGTCCTCCAGGGCGGGGTCGGGATCCGGCTCGTCGGACGCGGGCCGCCGACCCTGGTCACCGGCCCGCGGCTCCGGAACCGGCCAGGCAGTCGCGGCTTGCGTCCTGGCGCGCCCCTCCGGGTCGCGCTGCGCGACAGATTCGAAGAGCAGGATGGAACCGGCGACGGCGGCATTGAGCGAGCCCACGGCGCCGCGCATCGGGATCCGCATGAACAGGTCGCAGCGACGCCGGACGGTTGGCCCGAGGCCCTGCCCCTCGCTTCCGACCACGATCGCCAGCGGGCCGCGGAGATCGCTCTGCCGGGCGGTCAGCGGGGCGTCCGCCTCCGAGCCGGCGATGCGAATCCCGTGACCGTGGAGATCGGCCAGCGCGCCACCCAGGTCGTCGACCGGGCACAGCAACAGGTGCTCAACGGCCCCCGCCGAGGCCTTGACCGCGGCCGGGGTCAAGGGCGCCTGACGCCGGATCGGGAAGACCACGCCGTGCACCCCGGCCGCCTCCGCGCTGCGCAGGAGGGTTCCCACGTTCTGCGGGTCCTCGAGCGAATCCAGCACCAGGACGAACGGCGGCTCGCCGCGTTCCGCGGCTCTCGCGAGGATGTCGTCGAGCGATGCGAACTGACGGGGCTCGACGACGAGCGCAACGCCCTGGTGGCCATCGAAGCCGGCCAGTGCCGTCAGCGACCCACCCTCGAGCTCGACGATCGGGATGCGCAACCGCGTGGCGTGGAGCACCAGCTTCTCGAGCGGGCCGCGGCGCTGCGGGACGACCAGGAGCCGGAGCGCCTGGCGACCGGCCGCGAACGCCTCCTCGACGGGTCGTCGGCCGGCGACGAGCTCCTCGTCCGGCCCCAGGCTGTCGGGCGGAGGAAGCCCGGCCCCGGTCGACGGACGACCGATTGCGTCGCGCGCCGCCGCCCAAGGGAACGCCGGCCGTTGGGCGGCCCGACCGCCGTACGGGCGCACCGATGGGCGTCGATCGGGTGGGCGGCGGTCCATCGACCCAGCATCGTCCCGGGGTTGCTCCCGGCGGCGTGGCTCGAACGGCGGTCCATCCGCCGGGCGGCGCGGCCCGCCTCCCCATGCCCCCGTCGCGGATCGGGGTCGGTTGCCCTCGTGCGGACCGCCCGGCACGAACGGTCGTCGTGCTCGATCCGCGGGCGGCCGCTCGCCCGCGCTGCGGTCCGCCGGTGGGCTACCCCGGAAGCCCGACGCCGGCCGCGGTGCTCCAGGACCCCAGCGACGATCGGCGCCGGGAGGCGGCGGACGATCGACACCCGGCCGCCACGATCCTCGGGTCGCGGGCAGGTGGTCGCGGGGTTTGCCGCCGGGGCCCTCGGGGATCAATCGATTGGTCGGGGGCTGGGGGCCACCCGACCGGGCCGAGCCACCGCCCATGCCGCCGGCGCCGGGTTTCGCGCCGCGCGGACGCGGCGGACCGCCGGACCGGTCACCCGGAGACCGCGATCCCGGCCGCCGGTCCGTCGGTCGGCGCCCGCCGCCGGGGCGCGGGGACGGCCGGCCGTCGTCGTTCCGTCGCGGCCGGTCAGCCACGGGTCAGCTCGGCCAGGCGGCGCCAGCGCTGGCCGTCGCGGGTGTCCTCGACGCCGATCCCCCGCGCCGCGAGCTCGTCACGAAGCCGGTCAGACGCCGCCCAGTCGCGGGCGTCGCGCGCCGCTGCGCGTTCGGCGAGCAGCGCCTCGAGGTCGGCATCGAGCCCGGGCTCCGGATCGGGCAGGATCGCCAGGACCCGGTCGAGATCTCGCAGCGCGTCGAGCGCACGCCCCGCATCAGCGCCGGACAGCGAGCGTCGCTCGATCCGCCGGTTGAGCTCGCGCACCAGGTCGAAGACGGCCGCCAGGGCGGCCGATGCATTGAGGTCGTCGTCGAGGGCCGCCCCGAAGGCGGCACGCGCCGACGACAGGACCTCCGGCAGGGACGGGTCGTCTGGACCATCCTCGCGGTACGCCGACAACGCCACGACGCTCGCGTCGAGCCGCTCGATCGCTGCGGTCGCGGCCGCCAGCGACTCGTCGGAGTGGCTCAGGCTGGCCCGGTAGTGGACCGAGATCAGGGCCAGACGGAGCGCGCGCGGCGAGACGCCTCCTTCCAGTAGCTCCGCGACCCGGGCGATGTTCCCAGTCGACTTGGCCATCTTGGCGCCGTCCATCCGCAGGTGGGCGCAATGCAACCACGTCCGGACGAACCGTTGTCCGGTCGCCGCCTCGCTCTGCGCGATCTCATCCTCGTGGTGCGGAAAGATGAGGTCGACCCCGCCGGTGTGGATGTCGAACGAGTCGCCCAGGTGGGCCATGCTCATCGCCGAGCATTCGATGTGCCAGCCCGGCCGCCCAGGCCCGAGGATCGTGTCCCACGATGGCTCGCCCGGCTTCGGCCCCTTCCACAGGGCAAAGTCGCGGACATCGTCCTTGCCGTACTCGTCGGCCTCGACGCGCTCGCCGACCCTGAGCCCCTCGGGATCGAGACGCGCGAGCTTGCCGTACGCCGGCCACGAGGCGATCCGGAAGAAGATCGAGCCGTCGTCCGTGCGGTAGGCGTGGCCGCGCTCGAGCAGCGTGGCGATCAGCGATGCCATCCGGTCGATGTGCTCGGTTGCCCGCGGCAGGACGTCCGGGACCGTCATCCGCAGCGCCGCGGCATCGGCCAGGAATCGTTCAAGGTAGCGCCCAGCCAGGACATCGATACGCTCGCCGGTGGCCGCGGCACCGCGGATGATCTTGTCGTCGACGTCGGTGATGTTGAGGACCCAGCGCACGGTCAGCCCGCGCCAGCGGAGGTGACGGACCAGGAGGTCGACGAAGAGGAACGATCGGAAGTTGCCGATGTGGACCGGGGCATAGACCGTCGGCCCGCACGAGTAGATGCCGACCCGGCCGTCCTGCAGTGGGACCAGCGGCCGCGTCTCGCCGGACAAGGTGTCGTGGAGCTGGATGCTCATCGGACCGCCTCAACCGTGGCGACGGCGACGGCGCTGATGGTTCGGCCGGCGCCATCGGATCCGCAAAGGTTGCCGCTGGAGGCCTTGACGTTGACGTCGGCGGGAGCGAGATCGAGCAGCGCGGCCATCGTGGACCGCATCGCCTCGAGGTACTGACCGAGGCGCGGCCTCCCGGCGGTGATCGTGAGATCCACGGACCGAAGCCGCCAGCCGTGGTCGGCGACCAGGCCCCGGACCTCGCGCAGCAGCGAGCCGCTCGCGATGCCGGTCGGCGTCCGCTCGTCGGCCGGGAACAGGCGCCCGAGATCTCCCAGTCCCGTGGCCCCGAGCAGGGCGTCGGCAACCGCATGGAGCGCGACGTCTCCGTCGGAGTGGCCGTGGAGCCTGGGCGCCCCGGCGATCTCCACGCCGCCGAGCGCGAGGGACGCGCCCGGCCCGAAGGGATGACGGTCATGGCCGATGCCGGTGCGCATGGACGTCGCGTCGACGAGCAGCGCCTCTGCCCGCCGCAGGTCGCCTCGGACGGTCACCTTCAGGTTGTCCGGATCGCCGGGCACCACCCGGACGCCGATGGCGCACGCTTCGAGCAGGGCGGCTTCGTCTGTCCACGTCTCGGGGGCATCGGCAGGGTAGCGGCCGTACGCCGCGCGCAGGAGGTCCCGCCGGATTCCCTGGGGTGTCTGCGCGGTACCCAGGCCATCTCGAGCGACCGTCGCTCCGACTCGATCGCCATCGATGCGCTTGAGCGTCTCGGTCACTCGCAGGACCGGGATGGCGGCGCCGTGACGAACCGTCGCATCCGCCACGGCCCGGATCAGCGCCGGGCGGACGAGTGGGCGGGCGCCGTCGTGGACGAGGACGGCAGCGAGCTCGTCGGGATCGAATCGATCGAGCGCCGCGAACCCGGCATAGACGGACTCCTGCCGCCGAGCGCCGCCGGCGACCACGTCAACGACCTTCGCGGGCAGCCAACCGGACGCGGCGATCTCGTCGGCCCGATCGGGTGCCACGACGACCACGATCCGATCGATCTCGGGAGCGGACGAGATCGCCGCCAGGGTCCAGGCGAGGAGTGGCCGTCCGCCGATGTCGGCTGCGAGCTTGTCGGTGCCGACCATCCGGCTCGACCGCCCGGCAGCGACGACGATGGCGTCCGCTCGGATCGTCGCGGCCGAGGCGTCGACGGCCTCGGCACCGGCCGTCGTGTTCCCGCTCAATCGAGCCGCGGCTGGGCGAAGATCATCCGCCCGGCAACCGTCTGGAGGACCCGGGTCACGGCCACGTCGAGATCGCGATCGATGTGGCGCGCACCGCCTTCGACCACGATCATGGTGCCGTCGTCGAGGAAGCCCACGCCCTGGCCCGCCTCCTTGCCCTCCTGGATCACGCGGACGCGAAGCTCCTCACCGGGCAGGACGGCGGGTTTGACCGCGTTGGCGAGCGAGTTGATGTTCATGACCCGGACGCCCTGGAGCTCGGCCACGCGGTTGAGGTTGAAGTCGTTGGTCAGGATCACCCGGCTGCGCGCACGCGCCAGGGCGACGAGCTTGGCGTCCACCTCCGTCACCTCGGGCACGTCGTCCTCCACGATCTCGACCGGGGTGGCGGGCTCCTTCTGCATCCGGTTGAGGATCTCCAGGCCGCGACGACCGCGGTTGCGGCGGAGCGCGTCGGAACTGTCCGCGATGTGCTGCAGCTCGTCGAGAACGAACCGTGGGATCACCAGCGTGCCGTAGATGAACCCGGATTCGACGATCTCCGCGATCCGGCCGTCGATGATCGCGCTGGTGTCGACGACGATCCGGGGATCGCCCTGGGTCGCGGCGCGCTCGTCGCTCGCGGCCGCTCGTCGGACCAGCCCGACGGCCTCCGCCGCCACCAGCAGGTCGCGACGCTTGGCCACGGTGAGTCCGACCATCCCGAGCCCGAGGAAGATGGAAACGCCCAGGGGCAACCACGTGCCGAACGGCGGCGCGAGACTCGACAGCGGGAAGCCAAGGAGCAACCCCATCAGCAGGCCCAGCAGCAACCCGACGACTGCCGTGACGAACTCCGCCGTCGACAGGGCCTCGACCTGCCGGATCAACCAGCCGGCGGGAACGACCGTCAGGTACGGCAGGATCGCGAACCCGACGACGATCCAGGCAACGACCCAGGCGGCCAGCAGCGCCCCGGCATAGTCGTTCCCGCGAAAGAGCCCCTCGCCGGATGCCGAGATCGCGAGGCCGATGACGCTTCCGAGCGCGGCCCCCAGGAGACGGATGTAACGGATCAAGGTGTCCTCGGCGAATCAGCCGGCACAGCCGGCAGGCCCGGGTCGCAAGCGACCCGCCGGTCCGTCAGCCTAGCATCGCCGGGACCACCTCGCCATGAGGCGTCGTGCCCCGGACGACGAGCCCGATCCCGATAGCGTCGGCCAGGGTCTCGGCGCTCACCACGTCGAGTCCATCGATCCTCGCGAGCGTGATCCCGGGGAGCGGTCGCGGGACCAGCGCCCGAACGAACCCGAGGCGAGCGGCTTCACGCAGCCGGCGCTCGAGGCCAACGACTCCGCGCAACTCGCCGAGCAGTCCGACCTCGCCGATGGCGACCGTGCCCGGGGCGATCGTCCGATCCCGCAGCGACGACGCGAGGGCGAGGGCGAGTGGCAGATCGAGGCCGGGCTCCAGCACGGACAGGCCGCCGGCCAGGTTGGCGTACACGTCGTGGCTGCCCAGCCCGATCCCCGCGCGACGGCCAAGGACCGCGATCAGGAGGCTCAATCGGTTGGGATCCAGGCCGCTCGCCTTCCGGGTCGATGTCCCGTAGGCAGACGGGCTCGTCAGTGCCTGCACCTCGACGAGGATCGGCCGGCTGCCCTCGAGCGTCGGCGCGACCACGCTGCCCGGCGCCGAGCCGGCCTGGCCGTGCAGGAATGCTCGCCCGGGATCGGCCACCTCGACGAGCCCCCGATCCTCCATCTCGAACACGCCGATCTCATCCGTGGAGCCGAACCGGTTCTTGGTGGCGCGCAAGAGTCGCAAGGCCGCGTACCGCTCGCCCTCCAGGCTGATCACGGCGTCGACCAGGTGCTCGAGCGTCTTCGGGCCGGCGATCGACCCGTCCTTGGTCACATGGCCGACGAGGATCACGGCGATGCCGTCCCCCTTGGCGAGGGCCATGAGGTGCAGAGCCGATTCGCGGACCTGGCCGACGCTGCCAGCCGCACCCTGGAGTTCGTCCAACGTGGCCGTCTGAATCGAATCGACGATGACCAGCGACGGGCGCTCGGCACGCGCCACCTCGACGATCCGCCCGACGTCGTGCTCGGCCAGGACCCGGACCCGCTCTCCGGGGTCGCCGCTCAGCAGGCCCAGCCGGCCGGCCCGCAGCCGCACCTGGCCCGGCGACTCCTCGCCGGTCGCGTAGAGCACGCCCGCGTCGCCAGGCCGCGAACGTGCGAGCCCCGCCGCGGCCTGGAGGAGGAGCGTTGACTTGCCGATCCCCGGTTCGCCACCAACGAGCACGAGCGAGCCTGGGACAAGGCCCCCGCCGAGGACGCGGTCGAGCTCGGCGATGCCGAACGGCAGCCGCGGGAGGTCCGTGTCGGCGATCTGGGCGAGCCCGGCCGCCTCCGCCGGCGACGCTCCCGACGCCATCGGCAAGCCGCTGGCACGCGACGGCTCGCGGACGATCGTCTCGACGAGGCTGTTCCACTCCCCGCACGCGCGGCACTGGCCCTCCCAGCGCAGGAAGGATTCCGCGCAACGCTGGCAGATGAAGCGGCTCTGCGGCCGCGCCATGCCTAGACCGCCGGTTGGGCGGGGCGCCTCACCGAGCCTCGACCGGTGTGCGCGGCGCTTCGGCGAGGCGGATGTCCAGGCCGGCCTCGGGGTCCTTGTCGACGACGATCGTCGAGCCCGGTTCGTACTTCCCGAGCAGGAGGTGCTCGGCGAGGACGTCCTCGACCATGTTCTGGATCACGCGGCGGAGTGGTCGCGCGCCGTAGGCAACGTCGAAGCCGATCTTGATGATGTGCTCCTTGGCGGCCTGCGTGACCTCGAGCTGCATCTGCTGGGCCCGCAGTTGGTCGCGCACCCGGGACAGCATCAGGTCGACGATCTGGGCGATCTCGTCGACCGTAAGCGACCGGAAGACGACGGTGGCGTCGATCCGGTTGAGGAACTCGGGGCGGAAGTTCTGCTTCAGCTCGGCCGCGACCTTCTCCTTCATGAGCTCGTACGAGCTCTCGGCGCGGGCCGCGTCCGAGTCGCCGATCTGCCGGAACCCGAGACTTGAGTTCGTCTGGAGCTGCTTGGCCCCGAGGTTGGAGGTCATGATGATGATGCAGTTGCGGAAGTCGACCCGGCGGCCCTTGGCATCCGACAAGTGGCCGTCCTCCAGGATCTGGAGCAGGATGTTGAACACCTCCGGGTGCGCCTTCTCGACCTCGTCGAGGAGCACGACTGCGTAGCTCTTGCGGCGGACGGCCTCGGTCAGCTGTCCACCCTCGTCGAACCCCACGTAGCCGGGCGGCGCGCCGACGAGCCGGCTGACGTTGTGCCGCTCCATGAACTCGCTCATGTCGATCTTGATGAGCGCGTCCTCGCTGCCGAACATGAATTCGGCGAGTGCCCGGGCAAGCTCGGTCTTCCCCACGCCCGTCGGGCCGAGGAAGATGAACGAGCCGATCGGGCGCTTCGGGTCCTTGAGACCGGCGCGAGCTCGGCGGACGGCCTTCGATACGATCCCGATCGCCTCGTCCTGGCCGATCACCCGATGGTGAAGCGATTCCTCCATCTGCAGGAGCCGCTGCGACTCCTCCTGGGCGATCCGGGTCACGGGGATGCCGGTCCACATCGCCACGACCTGGGCGATCTCCTCCTCGTCGACCGTCGGTTGGTCGCCCGAGATCTGCGACTGCCACTCTGCCCGGAGGGAGTCGGCCGCCTCCCGCGCCGTGGCCTCGGCCTCGCGCAGCGTCGCGGCCTCCTCGTATTCCTGGTTGTTGATCGCGGCGTCCTTCTCCTTGGAGATCCGCTCCAGGTCCTTCTGGGCCGTCCGAAGGGCTGGCGGCGCCGACGAGTGGCGAAGGCGCACTCGCGAGGCCGCCTCGTCGATCAAGTCGATCGCCTTGTCAGGCAGGTGGCGATCCGTGATGTAGCGCGTCGAGAGGTCGGCGGCTGCCTTGACGGCCTCGTCCGTGATGCTGACCTTGTGGTGCTGCTCGTAACGCTCGCGGATCCCCATCAGGATCTCGATGGTCTGCTCGAGGGTGGGCTCCTCGACCATGACCGGCTGGAAGCGTCGCTCGAGCGCCGCGTCGCGTTCGATGTACTTGCGATACTCGTCAAGCGTGGTTGCGCCGATGCACTGGAGCTCACCTCGCGACAGCGGCGGCTTGAGGATGTTGGCAGCATCGATCGCGCCCTCGGCCGCCCCGGCCCCGACGAGCGTGTGCAGCTCGTCGATGAACAGGACCGCGTCGTTGGTGTTGCGGAGCTCCTCGATGATCTTCTTGAGCCGCTCCTCGAACTCGCCGCGGTACTTGGTGCCGGCAACCAGCGAACCGATGTCGAGGGTGAGCACTCGCTTGTTCAGGAGCGACTCGGGCACGTCGCCGGCGACGATCCGGTGGGCGAGGCCCTCGGCGATCGCGGTCTTGCCGACGCCGGGCTCACCGATCAGCGCGGGGTTGTTCTTCGTCTTGCGGCCAAGGATCTGGATGACGCGCTCGATCTCCTTCTCGCGGCCGATGACCGGGTCGAGCTTGCCGGCCCGGGACGCCTCGGTCAGGTTGATTCCGAGCTGATCGACGGTCGGCGTCTTGCTCGCTCGCTTGGTCTCCTGGGTCGGCCCGGCCGACGAGCTCTGCGAGAGGACCCGGATCACCTCGTGGCGGACCTTGTCGAGGTTCACCCCGAGCGACTCAAGCACGCCCGCGGCGATTCCCTCGCCTTCACGGACCAGGCCGAGGAGCAGGTGCTCGGTGCCGATGTAGTTGTGGCCGAGACGGCGCGCTTCGTCGATCGCGAGCTCGATGACCCGCTTGGCCCGCGGTGTCAGGCCGACCTCACCGACGACCGGCCGATCGCCTCGCCCGATGATGAACTCGACGGCGGTCCGGACCTTGGGCAGCTCGACGTTCATGTTCTCGAGCACGCGCGCGGCGACGCCCTCGCCCTCGCGCACGAGCCCGAGCAGCAGATGCTCGGTCCCGATGTAGTTGTGGTTGAACCGTTGCGCCTCGTCCTGCGCCAACGTCAGGACCTTTCGAGCGCGATCGGTGAACTTGTCGAAACGATCCATCAAGTCGAACGCCTGTTCCCTGCCGAGCGCCACGGGTGTGCCGCTTCGGCCATGCTAGCACGAGACCCTTGCGACGCATGCCACCGCCCGGGCGACCTGCGCGCACCCTTCATAACGTTCGAGCAGGCAACTCGGATGCCCGTTCCGGCCAGAAGAAGACGAAACGACCCGCCGGCTGGCCGGCGGGTCGTGGTTGGCGACGACTCGGGTCAGCCCGTGGTGTTGGCCTCCACGGTCTCGTCGGCGATCGCCTCGACCGCTTCTTCGGCGGCAGTTTCCCGGGTCGCCTCGTCGGCGGCCACCGTGTCGGAAATCTCGGCAATCGTCTCGGCCGCTGCGGCCTCCTCGGCCGCCTCCTCGGCGGCGACCTGCTCGACGACGTCGACCGCGGCCTCCACGGCCGCGGGCTCGTTCTCGTCGCTGGCGGCAGCCGCATCGGCGAGCTTCGCGACCTCGTCCGCGGCGGCGGCTTCCTGGGCGACTTCGGTTGCGGCGACGCCCTCGACGACGGCTTCGACGGCCTCGGAGGCATCGGCTTCCTCGGCGGCCTCGGCGGCGGCGAGCTCCTCCTTGACCTCTTCGACCTCCGCGGCCGCCAGTTGCTGGCGGACCTGCGCAAACGCCGAGGCCAGGGTGTTGTCGATCCCGCCCTCGGGCTCCTGGACCGCGTCGGACATCGAGTAGCTGCGTTCGGGCCGTGGGCGGCGCTCCTGGCGCGGGGCGCCCGACGACGGCGGCGGGCCGGCGTGGCTCGATGGGGCGACGGGCTCTGGCGCCGGGCGAGCGGGCGGCTCCTCGGCCTGCTTGAGGCTGAGACCGAGGCGGTGCCGCTCGGAATCGAGCGAGATGATCTTGAGCTTGAGCTGCTGGCCCTCGTGGACGACGTCGCCCGGATGCGCGACGCGCTGATGGGACAGCTCGCTGATGTGGATCAGGCCCTCGAGGCCATCGCGCACGCGGACGAAGGCGCCGAAGTTGACCAGCTTGGTGACCGTGCCATCGATGATGTCACCCACGTTGAAGTCCGCGACCGTGGAGTGCCACGGATCCGGCTGCAGGCGGCGGATCGACAGGCTGATCCGGCCACGCTCGTGGTTGATGTCGATGACCTCGGCCTCGACCTCCTCGCCGACGCGGTAGCCGGCTTCCGGGTTGTTGACCTTGTTCCACGACAGCTCGCTCTTGTGGACGAGCCCGTCGATGCCGCCGAGGTCGATGAACACGCCGAACGGCGCGATCGAGCGGACGGTGCCGGTGACCTTCTGGCCGACCTGGAGGCTGCTGAACAGCTCGTCCCGCTTCTCGCGGCGCTCCTCGTAGAGGGCCACCTTCTCGGACAGGATCAGTCGGTTGGCCTTGCGGTTGACCTCGAGGATCTTGAGCCGGAGCTTGCGGCCGACGAACGGCATCAGCTTCTCGGCGATCTCCTGGGCCGCGTCGCGCGGCTGGTCGTTCTGCGGGCGGCGCGGGAAATCTACGATCTGGCTGATCGGAACGAAGCCGCGGATCCCGCAGTCGACGATGAGGCCGCCCTTGTTGTGGTCGATGACCGGTGCCTCGATGATCAGCCCGGCCTCGAACTGCTCCTGCATCGCGCGCCACTTGCGCTCGAGCCCGGCTCGACGAAGCGACAGCACGACGTGGCCTTCCGGCGATTCGGGCTGGAGGACATAGACCAGGACCGTATCGCCGATGTTGAGCGCCGGCTGACCCTCGCCATGGCGTCCGAACAGCTCCCGATTGCTGACGACCCCTTCGCTCTTGGCTCCGATGTCGACCAGGATCTCGTCCTTGTCGATCCGGACGACCTGGCCTTCGACGACATCACCGTGCTTGAAGCTCTTGATGTCCGAGTCCTGCTCGGCCAGGAGCTCTTCCATGGTGGTCGGCTCCGGGCCGAGCGGGCGAGCCGCGACGGGTGGTTCCTCCTCGTCGCCGGCGGACGGGGCATCGGCGGTGTCGTCGGGGGACAGCGGTTCGGCTGCGACGATCACCGGCTGACTCGCCGCGGGCGCCGGGACCGGGGCGGATTCCTCCGACGCATCGACCGGCAGGCACGGATTCGGGGGCGGTCGACGGGTCGACCACGGACGCGTCCGAAGCTTCCTCGGCCTCGGCGGTCACGGGTTGAGGGGCGGTCTCCGCGTCCTGGGTCGACGCGGATCCGTCCTGGGTGGTCGCAGCGGGCTCGTCGGCGGCAGTCGCCTCGACGGTGTCCTGGGGCGCCTGGTCGGCGGTCGCGATCGCTCCCGTCTCCGGCGTTGTCCCGCTCAGCTGTTCATCGGTCAACGGTTTGGTCACTCCTGGTGGTGGATTTGCTCCTGAGAATCAAGAACGGCTTGAGCAACGCTCAAGCCGTGTCCGATACGATCAAGTGGTCCGTGGTGATCGACTCCGCGGTCCGCTCCTTCGTGCGTCGAATAGCCTGCTCGTAGCTCTTCAGCTGTCCTGCCTCTCGGGGCCGGGAGAGTCTAGCACACGGTTCTTGACCACTACAATCGCGCAACCGTGCCCGAATTGCCCGATCTGACCGTGGTCGCCGATGCCCTGCACGCGGCGCTGGCCGGTCGATCCGTGCGCTCGGCGGAGGCGCCAGGCCCGCTCGCGGTGCGCGGGACGCCCGCCGAGATACAGGCCCTCGCCGGCCAGCGGGTCGACAGCATCCGTCGCCGCGGCAAGTTCCTCCTGTTCGCCCTCGACCGTGACGCGATCGCCTGCAACCCGATGCTCACCGGACGGTTCCAGCTCGCCGCTCCCGGCGACAGGCAGCCGGCCAAGACCGCCGTCGTGCTCGGCTTCGGGCCACGCTCCGGCAGCCCGGCCGACGCCGCCCCATGGACCAACGGCGCCGACTGGATGCCGTCCGACGGGCAACCGTCGAGGTCCGCTATCGGGACCCGACGCAGATGGGCAAGATCTACCTGCAACCGACTGGCGTCGCCCGACCCGTGCCAGGGCTTGGCCAGCCCGACCAGGGGCCGGACGCAGACGATCCTTCCGTGACGCTCGACGTCTGGCGCGATCGGATCCGTCGGCATCCGGGCGAGCTGAAGAACCTGCTCCGCAACCAGGCGTTCGTGGCCGGGATCGGCAACGCGTACAGCGACGAGATCCTCCATGCCGCCCGGCTGCAGCCATTCCGAAAGCGATCGAGCCTGGCAGCGGAGGAGGTGGACGCACTGTACGCGGCCACGCGGACGACCCTGGCGACTGCGATCGAAGTCCTCAAAGTCCGCGTGCCGCCGACGTTCGAACGCCAGGTCCGGGATTTCCTGGCGGTCCATGACAAGGGCGGGCAGCCGTGCCCGCGCTGCGGCACCCGGATCACGGAGGTTCGAGCCGGCGGCTTCATCACCTCGTTCTGTCGTGGTTGCCAGCGCTGAACGGGCCTCACGCTGCAGGCCCGCCGTCATGGCAGCTTGAGCACCTGTCCGGCGTGGATCTTCGACGGATCGCTGATGTGGTTGAGGCCCGCGATGACCTTTACGGTCGTGCCAAAACGGGTGGCAATGGCGCTGAGCGTGTCGCCGCGCTTGACGGTATAGGTTGCGCCCGAGGTGGTCGGCTGCTGGCTCGCAACGGAGCTCGACGGCTGCGCCGTCGGAGGCGGCTGAGAGGCTCCGACAGGTCGCGCGGTGACCAGGGGCGCAGCCGTGGTCTTCGGCGTGCCCCGGGAAGTAGCGCTCGCGACGGCGACCGTCGTCGGCGTGGGGGTTCGAAATGGGTCGCCCGTGGCGGCGCCTCCGTTGCCGGGTGAACGGGTGATGAGGATCGCCATGAAAGCCACGACGAGCAGGCCAACTAGCAGGAATTGTCCGGACACGCGATCGGACCTGAGCGCCGGGAGTCGAAGGTCGAACCTCGTCTGATCGAGCACGATCGGCGTGGTCCGGGCGATCACCCGGCCCCTCCGCGTCGACGTCAGGGCGTACGCCGGGCGGGCGGCAACCGCAGCGGCGTATGTCGCACAGTCGTGGTGATCGGCCACCAGGCAGAGCCGGCGCTGCTTGTCGAGCGCCAGCGGGACGGGCGGGCTGACGGCGACACATCGATGCTCGCGAGCCGGTGTCGCGCTCCGCCACGCACCGTCGGCGGTGGATAGGTATGGACACAGGCTCGGGAGCGTCCTGGCCGGGACGAGCAGGGTGTCGGCAGGATCGGGGTGGCCAGCAGGCGCGTCATCTCGGAGCTCGACCCCGTCCATGATCGAAGGATAGCGGTTGCGCCCGTCGGCCCAATGCGGGGCGCCGATCAGCCGTGCCGCCGCGTCGACTGACGCGTGGCGCCGTCCCGATCCGGCGCACAACGCAAAGATCCCGGCGACGACCTATCTTCCCGTTCGCGCCGCCTTTCTATGGTGGCATGGTGCACAACCGTGGCCCTGCTAGACGTCCAGTAAGGTCGTCCCCGGCCCGCTCCAGGAATCCGGTCATCGCGGTTGTCTTTGTACGGCTGCAAGAAGCCGAGCGCCCCTCCAGCAGGCCTGGGTTTGTGTGTCGACCACGCATGTGAAGGAGGTCCTCATCCTCTCCCGGCTCCGACAAGGGTTCAGATGGATGCGGCGTCGGGCCGCCTGGATTGGTGGCGCATCGTTTCTCGCAATCCTCGTTGTCGGGGTGGTAGCTGTCGGAGTTGACCGATCATTCCTGCAGGGATTGCTCTCGACCTTTATCGGCGCCGTCTTGGGCTTCTTGGTTGCTCTCTACATCGACCGTCATCAACGAGCTGAAGACGCGGATATTCAGCGCCAGTGAGACGCCACGGCGGCCGACCTACGTCGAGAACGCGATGCGGCCGCAGCCGAGATGCAACGCGTGCTCAACGCAGAGGTCGAGCAGCGAGCCCGCGATCGCGAGGCCGCGGCGGCCAGAACGCGCCAGATCGCCGCCCTGAAGTCACTGCGCAAGGAGCTTGCGCTCGCCCCGCGTCCTGCGGATCGCCGTCGACGACGCGGGCTCAGGGCCGCCGCCTTCGGTCACGTGGTCGAGCGGCGGCCCGCCCTCATGCGGCTCGACCAGGGCGCTCGTTGGTTACCGTCCGTGCAGCGTGCTCGCGAGCAGGATGCCGTCGGCCCAGTACGTGCCGGTCGGTCCGGAAGGCAGCAGGTCGAAGGTCGCCCCATCGGTATAGGGGACGCGTTCTGCAGACACAACCCGTGCGCCATCGACGGGGTCGCCGATCCCAAGATCGCCGAGCGGCCGACCGTCTGCCAGGCGATGGCCCGGTGAGGCCTCCAGCTCCCGGCCATCCGTGAGGATCAGCTCGACCACTCGATGGGTCGGCGGTACGGGGGTGAGCCCACGAGGATCAGCCGTCCGCGGATCGGCCGGCCCGCCGTGTCGGCGGTCCAGACCGTCATCCCGACCCGCAGGTCCTGGACGGCGACGAGTCCGCCCGGAGTCGCGATCGACGTGCCCCGTGCCAGGCAGATTGGGCACGGCGGCGGACCAGACGGGTCGCGCCTCGTCAGCCTGATCGTTCCAGCCGGGTCGACCGTTCCGAGGACATGCCAGCCGTCCTGGGCTCCCGGGGCGGAGGCCGCGATGTAGTCGAAGCTGTACACACCGCCCGTCGGGCCGAGGACGAGAGCATTCAGCATCTTCCATTCGCGGTAGATCGCGAGGATCTCCTCGTCGGTCGGCGCCGCGGCGGGGTCGATGCCGAGATGCGCGGTGATGGCTGCATACACTGGCCCGTCGCCTTGGATGGCCGGGAGTCGCTCCCTGGCGAGCCCAGCCTCATCGGTCCGGGCGACGGGATAGAAGTCGGGATCGCAGAACAATGGCCGCCCGAGACGCGCCACGAGGTCGTATCGGAGGTCGACGAGCGTCACTGGGACGGGCGACGGGCTGGCCGTCGAGCGGGGTGTCGGTCCGGTCGTCGTCCGGCGGGTCGCGATCGGCGATACGCTCGAGGTCGCCAGATCCACGGTCGTGACCGCCGGGCTCGCAACGCCGCTCCCCACGGCAACGACGGCGGACGGCGTCGGCGACAGCGACGGGATCTGCGCGAATGCGCTTCCCGTCGACGCCGTCGCGCTCATGGGCGCCCCTACCGACCCCGCTGTCGCCGGTGTCGGTAGATCGGACCCGGAGCAGCCGGCGACCAGCCCCGCGAGGAGGAGCATGCCGGCGATGACCGTCCGCATCCTGACCATCATGCACCCGCACCGTCGAGGCGCCTCGAGGCGCCCTCCTGAGCCCGCGCGGCGCCTCGGGGTCGGCGCTACCTGATCGTCAGCGACACGTGGGTGCTGTGTACGAGGCTGCCGCTCGTCCCGGTGATCGTGATCGTGGCGTTGGTACGGAGGGTGTCCCGGGCCACGGTGAGCGTGAGCGTCGAGGTGCCCGACCCGGGGAGCGAGGGCGGGCTGAACGACGACGTGACGCCCGACGGCAGGCCCGTGACGCTCAGGGAGACGCTCCCGTTGAACCCGTTCATCGACGTGATCGTGACCGTGTATGTCGTCTGGTGCCCGCGCTTCACGGATCGGGATGCCGGACCTGCCGCGATCGTGAAGTCAGGCGGTGCCGATGTGCCGACCGCGAAGGACTGCTGGACCTGGGGGGCAGCGTTCCAGTTGGAGTTGCCCGGCTGGTTGGCGTCGATGACACACGTCCCTGCGGCGGTGAAGCTCACGAAGCCGCCCGCGATGGAGCAGACGCTCGCCGCGGAGGCATCGATGGTGAGCGCCACCGGCAGGCCGGAGGTCGCGCTCGCGATCGGGGTGTAGGTCGGCCCGCCGACGGTCGCGTTCGATGGTGCCGTCGACGTGAAGCTGATGGTCTGATTGCCCTTGCCGACCGCGAAGGACTGCTGGACCTGGGGGGCAGCGTTCCAGTTGGAGTTGCCCGGCTGGTTGGCGTCGATGACACACGTCCCTGCGGCGGTGAAGCTCACGAAGCCGCCCGCGATGGAGCAGACGCTCGCCGCGGAGGCATCGATGGTGAGCGCCACCGGCAGGCCGGAGGTCGCGCTCGCGATCGGGGTGTAGGTCGGCCCGCCGACGGTCGCGTTCGATGGTGCCGTCGACGTGAAGCTGATGGTCTGATTGCCCTTGCCGACCGCGAAGGACTGCTGGACCTGGGGGGCAGCGTTCCAGTTGGAGTTGCCCGGCTGGTTGGCGTCGATGACACACGTCCCTGCGGCGGTGAAGCTCACGAAGCCGCCCGCGATGGAGCAGACGCTCGCCGCGGAGGCATCGATGGTGAGCGCCACCGGCAGGCCGGAGGTCGCGCTCGCGATCGGGGTGTAGGTCGGCCCGCCGACGGTCGCGTTCGATGGTGCCGTCGACGTGAAGCTGATGGTCTGGTTCTGTTTGGTGGCGCCACCGCACCCGGGGAACTTGAACGACGCGATCCAGGTGCTCCAGTTCCACGTCCCGTTGGTCTTCAGGTACTCGTTCGTGTACCAGAAGGTGCAGTCGTCGACCGGATCCACCGACATCGCGGAGTAGTCACCCCAGCGGTGCAGCGATCCGGTCTGCGAGCCGGATCCCGTCTGGATGATCGTCTCCGCCTGCATCGTCCCGAGCGGGTCAGTGGCGAGCCGGCCGGTGTAGCGGATTGACGGAAAGACCGAGCTGCTCGAGGCGCTGTACCCGAGGGCGATGTTGCCCGAGCCGTCCATGGCGATGCTGCCCATCCACCGGCTGATGCCGTCGCTCGCGCTCAGCGTGCCCTGTTGGTAGACCGTCGGGCTGCCGTTCGGGTTGCGGACCTCATACCATCGGACGCTCGTGGTCGAGCCGACCGTCACGGAATGGTTGACCACGAGGGATTCGACCCCGCTCCGGTTCCGGTACGCGAGCCGGTACATCAACCGGTCGGCAAGGGAATCCAGCTGGTTCGACGTCCCGGGTTGGGGGATGCACGTGCCACCGCCCGAGCAGGCCGCGCTGAACGAGGCCACCGGGATAGTGGTCGGGCCACTGAACGTGGTGTTCGCCGAGTTGGCGAAGTCGACGTGGAACTTCCAGAGTCGGAGCGAGTTCGCACCGTAGTTCAGGAAGAAGTCCGGCGATCCGGCCGGTGGCGGGGTGGTGCCGTCGAGATCGGAGGGCAGCAGCCCGCCGTATGACGTGCTCAGCTGGAAGCACTGCTGGGTGGCGGCCGCGCCGGCGAGCATGGCGGTTCGGTTGAGGGCGCAGACCTTGGAGCCCGCGAAGGTCCGTCCGTTATTGAAGATGTTGTAGCTCAGGTAGTACCCATCGGGCCACACCCCGAGCTTCGGATAGTCGTTGAACTGCGTAGTTCCGTAGCTGAAGGCATAACGGTAGTACGACCCGGTGGCATCGGAGGTCGTCGAGACAGCGACGCACTGGAGGTACGGCGTGGTCGACACCGAGAACTGGGTCAGGACCCAGCGGTTCGCGAGTTTGTCGTACTGGACGATCGGGTCCCCATCGTTGTTGGTCTGGCAACCCCCACCGAATCCGGCCCAGATGGAGTTTCCAGGCTTCGGGAAGCCGGGGGCGATCGCGCCAGTTGTCTTGTCGAAGACCGCGAAGTAGGTGTTCACCCACTGGACGTATTGGGTTGCGCCGACTACCCCGTTGGTATCGGGCGGCGCATAGAGATCGCTGAAGCCGTAATCTCCCTGGCCGACCCCGGCGAATCCGATACCGGCCGTTGCGGAGGCGAGGGCGCCCGCCGATTGCTGAAGCGCCCCATCCGCCTGGTTCAGGGCATTGCCATGGTTCGGCAGCGAGCGGATCGGCTTTTCCTTCTTCTCCTTGTCACCGCTGTCGGCAGGAGCGTCGCCGGTCAGGTCGCGCACCGGCATCGACACGTCCGAATACACCGCGCCGGACACTTCGACCGGCCCGACGTCATCGCCTTTGGTCCCCGCGAGGACCAACCCGACGGTCGACCCGGAAACAAGGAGCGCTGGTCCAAGGACGAGCCCTGCACCGATTGCCGCCCCGAGGCGTCGTGGCAACCTGGATCGAGCGGACGATGGCACCGGTCCCCTCCTGCATTCGGATGTGTGCGCGGTCGCGGCGTGAATGCTTGTAGCGCAGGGAGGCGACACCGTCAATGCGAAATGCGTCACGCGTTGCTGCGTCGCACCACCGGCCGGCGTGCCAGGGAATGCACTAGAAACGCAAAAATCCCGGCGACGACCTATTTTCCCGAAAGGCTGCCCTCTCAGTATCTTCGGCGCTGGAGAGCTTAACTTCCGTGTTCGGGATGGGAACGGGTGTGGCCTCTCCGCTAGAGTCACCGGGATTTCTTGCGTCTGGACATGGTTTCGGCAGCGGCTCGGCGCACATTCGTGCGGGGCGCCGGATGATCTTCGAATTCGTGGGTAGTCAGGATCTGATCGCGATCCCCCAGCCACCGACCCCTGGTCAGTTGCTGAAGAGGTCAAGCCCTCGACCGTTAGTACCGCTCAGCTTCATCCGTCACCGGACTTCCACATGCGGCCTATCAAACAGGTGGTCTCCCTGCGGTCTTACCCGGTTAACCCGGTGGGGAACCTCATCTCGAGGCGAGCTTCGCACTTAGATGCTTTCAGCGCTTATCCCAACCGAACATAGCTACCCAGCGATGCCCCTGGCGGGACAACTGGCACACCAGCGGTTCGTTCACTCCGGTCCTCTCGTACTAGGAGCAACTCCTCTCAAGTTCCCTACGCCCACGGCGGATAGAGACCGAACTGTCTCACGACGTTCTGAACCCAGCTCGCGTGCCGCTTTAATTGGCGAACAGCCAAACCCTTGGGACGTACTTCCGCCCCAGGATGCGACGAGCCGACATCGAGGTGCCAAACGGTGCCGTCGATGTGAACTCTTGGGCACCATCAGCCTGTTATCCCCGGGGTAGCTTTTATCCGTTGAGTGATACCCCTTCCACTCGGAGGTACCAGATCACTAAGCCCGACTTTCGTCTCTGCTCGACTTGTGGGTCTCGCAGTCAAGCTCCCTTATGCCTTTGCACTCTTCGGCTGGTTTCCATTCAGCCTGAGGGAACCTTTGGGCGCCTCCGTTACACTTTAGGAGGCGACCGCCCCAGTCAAACTGCCCGCCTGACACTGTTCCGCGCCCGGATTACGGGTCGCGGTTAGAAACGAAGTACAGCAAGGGTGGTATTTCAACGTTGGCTCCACCGAGGCTAGCGCCCCAGCTTCTCAGCCTCCCACCTATCCTACACAAACTAAACCCCAATCCAATGTCAGGGTGCAGTAAAGCTCCACGGGGTCTTTTTGCCCTGCCGCGGGTAACCTGCATCTTCACAGGTACTTCAATTTCGCCGGATCCCTCGTTGAGACAGCGCCCAGATCGTTACGCCATTCGTGCGGGTCGGAACTTACCCGACAAGGAATTTCGCTACCTTAGGACCGTTATAGTTACGGCCGCCGTTTACCGGGGCTTCGATTCAGAGCTTGCACCCCTCCTCTTAACCTTCCGGCACTGGGCAGGCGTCAGCCCCTATACGTCAGCTTTCGCTTTCGCAGAGACCTGTGTTTTTGCTAAACAGTCGCCTGGGCCTTTTCACTGCGGCTTCGATCGACCACTGCAAGCAGCAGCCGCGAAGCGCCCCTTCTCCCGAAGTTACGGGGCCATGTTGCCGAGTTCCTTAACGAGGGTTCTCCCGATCGCCTTGGTATGCTCTACCCGCCTACCTGTGTCGGATTGCGGTACGGACACTATTGATCTCGCTAGACACTTTTCTCGCCAGCATGGCTCACTCGAATCGAGGCAGAAGCCCCTTTCATTCACGTCTCGGGGTTGAATGACCGGACGGATTTACCTGTCCGATCCCCCTACCTGTTTAGACGCGTATAGCCAAAACGCGCTCGAACTACCACGCTGTGTCATGCCATTGCTCTCACCCGGGATCAGATCCTGGACTCGACCGGCTTTCACCGGCCAACCTCCGATCTCCTACCCCCGGGCGACACCTTGCGGTGCAAACGATCGTTAGTGGTTCCGGAATATCAACCGGATGTCCATCGCCTACGACATTCGTCCTCGGCTTAGGCCCGACTAACCCTGAGCGGACAAGCCTTCCTCAGGAAACCTTAGGCTTACGGCGTGTGAGATTCTCACTCACATTGCGCTACTCATGCCGACATTCGCACTTCCGCCCACTCCAGCCGTCCTCACGGTCGACCTTCACTGCTGACGGAACGCTCCCCTACCAAACCACGGCCGGCGAACCGGCCATGGAGTCCGTAGCTTCGGTACCAAGCTTGAGCCCCGCTGAATTTTCGGCGCAGATCCACTTGACCAGTGAGCTGTTACGCACTCTTTCAATGGTGGCTGCTTCTGAGCCAACATCCTGGTTGTCTGTGCAAATCCACATCCTTTACCACTTAGCTTGGATTTAGGGACCTTAGCTGACGGTCCGGACTGTTTTCCTTTTGACCACGAAGCTTAGCCCTCGCAGTCTGACTCCCGGGCTCTGAAATCACGGGATTCGGAGTTTGGTTGGGGTTGGTAAGCGGGAAGCCCCCTAGCCCATCCAGTGCTCTACCCCCGTGATTGAACGCCCGAGGCTAGCCCTAAAGCTATTTCGGGGAGAACCAGCTATCTCCGAGTTCGATTGGCATTTCACCTCTATCCACAGCTCATCCCCTAGCTTTTCAACGCTAGTGAGTTCGGTCCTCCACGAGACATTACTCTCGCTTCAACCTGGCCATGGATAGGTCACTCGGTTTCGGGTCTACAGCGTGCGACTCATCGCCCTATTCAGACTCGCTTTCGCTCCGGCTCCGTCCTTCGCGGACTTAACCTCGCCACACGCTAGTAACTCGTCGGCTCATTCTTCAAAAGGCACGCCATCAGGCTACCGGCGAACCGGCAACACCCTCTGACTGCTTGTAGGCACGTGGTTTCAGGTACTATTTCACTCCCCTTCCGGGGTGCTTTTCACCTTTCCCTCACGGTACTAGTTCACTATCGGTCGCCAAGAGTATTTAGCCTTGGACGGTGGTCCGCCCAGATTCCCACATGAGAGACCTTCCACGTGGTACTCAGGTGGCCGATCACGAAGGTCGGTCGCTTTCGCCTACGGGGCTGTCACCCTCTATGGCCTGCCATTCCAGGGCAGTTCGACTAGCGATCGACTTGGTAACTCCGCCGGGACCTTGCCGGGTCCCGATGATCGACTCCTACAACCCCCACTCAGAAACGGCGGCAACCTATCGCGCTGAGTGAGTTTGGACTGTTCCCTTTTCGCTCGCCACTACTCAGGGAATCATCTCTTTTCCTCCAGCTACTGAGATGTTTCAGTTCGCTGGCTTACCTCTACCTGGTCTATTTGGTTCAACCAGGAGTGAACTGGGCATGACCCCAGCCGGGTTTCCCCATTCGGACATCTCCGGATCAAAGTCTGCTCGCGACTCCCCGGAGCTTTTCGCAGCCTGCCACGTCCTTCATCGGCTCTTGGCGCCAAGGCATCCACCCCGTGCCCTTTGTAGCTTGACCCCCTCCAGCCTCTGACCAGGCGGCCAGTCGCTGAGTGGGATCGATCGGGATCATTTCCTTGACTACTCGGCGAAATCGAAGATCTTCAATCTGCCGAAACATATCCAGTTGTTAAGGTGCGGCTCGCCCGAGGGCGAGCCTCTGACGGGCGCTTGCGCGTCCGTCGCCCAGCGATCCGCTGGTCGGTGGCCTCTACCGCTGGCGGGAAGGCCACGGATCAGGGGTTCGATGCGCGCTTCGACTCGGTTCGGTGTGGGTGGCCTCGGGGATGGGACCCGAGCTGTTCGACTGTTGATTGGGCGGCCGGCGGAGGTGGTGGAGACGAGGAGACTCGAACTCCTGACCCTCTCCTTGCAAAGGAGATGCTCTGCCAGCTGAGCTACGTCCCCGACGTCACGCGGACGGTGGTGGTGGGCGTTTCTGGACTCGAACCAGAGACCTCTGCCTTATCAGGGCAGTGCTCTAACCAGCTGAGCTAAACGCCCGCCGCGGGTGGCTGCCGTGCCTGGTTCGACGACACGGTCGTCGCCGCGGACGGGCTGCACCTTGACCCTTGAAGAGTGACAGGAATTCCGGTTCGGATGATCGAGTGGGTTCGGTGTTCTTTCCAGGTCGCGTGCGGTCTCCGACCCGATCCTTGCGGACCGGTCCGGCGAGCTCCACCTGGCGGGGAGACTCGAGCGACCGTGCGATCAACCCTAGGAGCCATCAACGCCTCGACCCCACCAAAAGGTCGAGACTCGGATCTCCCTAGAAAGGAGGTGATCCAGCCGCACCTTCCGGTACGGCTACCTTGTTACGACTTCGTCCCAATCACCAACCCCACCTTCGACGGCTGCCTCCTTGCGGTTGGCCCACCGGCTTCGGGTGTTGCCAGCTTTCATGACGTGACGGGCGGTGTGTACAAGGCCCGGGAACATATTCACCGCCGTATGCTGACCGGCGGTTACTAGCAACTCCGGCTTCATGTAGGCGAGTTGCAGCCTACAATCCGAACTGAGACCGGCTTTAAGGGATTCGCTCCACCTCGCGGTTTCGCCGCCCGTTGTACCGGCCATTGTAGCGTGGGTGTAGCCCAGGACGTAAGGGCCATGCTGACTTGACGTCATCCCCACCTTCCTCCGAGTTTCTCTCGGCAGTCCCGTGTGAGTGATACAACACACAGTAGGGGTTGCGCTCGTTGCGGGACTTAACCCAACATCTCACGACACGAGCTGACGACAGCCATGCAACACCTGTGGCCAGGCCCCTTGCGGGGAACCGACGTTTCCGCCGGGATCCTGGTCATGTCAAGCCCTGGTAAGGTTCTTCGCGTTGCGTCGAATTAAACCCCACGCTCCGCTGCTTGTGCGGGCCCCCGTCAATTCCTTTGAGTTTTAGCCTTGCGGCCGTACTCCCCAGGCGGGACACTTAATGCGTTAGCTTCGGCACTGGCGGGGTTGATACCACCAACACCTAGTGTCCATCGTTTACGGCTAGGACTACCGGGGTATCTAATCCCGTTTGCTCCCCTAGCTTTCGCGCCTCAGCGTCAAGAACAGGCCAGGAAGTCGCCTTCGCCACTGGTGTTCCTCCCGATATCTACGCATTTCACCACTACACCGGGAATTCCACTTCCCTCTCCTGCCTTCGAGTCGATCAGTATCGAATGACCCTCCCCAGTTGAGCCGGGGGCTTTCACACTCGACTTGAACGACCGCCTGCGCGCTCTTTACGCCCAGTAAATCCGGACAACGCTTGTCACCTACGTATTACCGCGGCTGCTGGCACGTAGTTAGCCGTGACTTATTCATCAGGTACCGTCATTATCTTCCCTGATAAAAGAGGTTTACAACCCGAAGGCCGTCATCCCTCACGCGGCGTTGCTGCGTCAGGCTTTCGCCCATTGCGCAAAATTCCCGACTGCTGCCTCCCGTAGGAGTCTGGGCCGTGTCTCAGTCCCAGTCTGGGTGATCGTCCTCTCAGACCACCTACCGATCGTCGCCTTGGTGAGCCGTTACCCCACCAACGAGCTAATCGGACGCAGGCCCCTCCCGAAGCGCCTTGCGGCTTTACTGGTGCGAATCGAACGCACCACCACATGCGGTATTAGCCACCCTTTCGGGCAGTTATTCCCCACTTCGGGGCAGGTCACCTACGCGTTACTCAGCCGTCCGCCACTAACGATCAGAGCAAGCCCTGATCGTCCGTTCGACTTGCATGTCTCATGCACGCCGCCAGCGTTTATCCTGAGCCAGGATCAAACTCTCCAAAAAGATGCACGACCTTGCGGCCGCGACTTTTGTCCGAGGGTTTGACCACTCGCACATCCTTATCACGGATTTCCTGTCACTCTTCAGTTGTTAAGGTGCAGCGGCCGAGGCGCGACGGCCCGCGGCGCAGACGACGAATGATGAGGCCTGGCGGTCGAGGTGTCAAACCCGACGACCTGCCGGCCGAGGGTCTTGCGACCATGTTGCGCGACCTCCCCGGGAGGCGGCACGAGGGCGAATGGTAGGGGCGCGTGCCGGCCGTCAAACGAGCGACGGGCCGGTCGAGCAGCCGCGCGGGCTGTCAGACAGCGGCGGAGCCGGCCGGGCCGCGCCGGGCCGCCGACCGGCGGCTGGTCAGATCGGCCCGGTCTCGACGAGCAGGATGAACGCGGCGCCGGCCAGCCAGCAGAGCAGCGCCAGCTCGACCGAACCGGTCGCGCCCAGCGGGCCGACGGCGACGGCGTAGGCCAGCAGCCCGAGCAGCGCGGCGGCGCCGGCCTTGGCCAGCCGCAGCAGGATCTCGAAGACGAGGTTGCTCATCGGCCGGCTCAGACGGCCCGCCGGCCCTGGAAGGACCGGATCAGGGTCACCTCGTCGGCGTACTCGAGGTCGCCGCCGACCGGCAGGCCGCGGGCGATCCGGCTGACGGTGCCCGACGACCGGCTCGAGCCGCTCGGCCAGGTACATCGCCGTCGCCTCGCCCTCGAGGGTCGGGTTGGTGGCCATGATGACCTCGACGAACGGCGTCCCCGTCGCGCGCGGCGGCGTCGGCGCGCTCGAGCAGCTCGCGGATCCTGAGCCGGTCCGGACCGATACCGTCGATCGGCGAGATCGCGCCGTGGAGGACGTGGTAGCGGCCCTTGAACTCGCCGGTCCGCTCGATGGCCAGGACGTCGAGCGGCTCCTCGACGACGCACAGCCGGGTCTCGTCGCGACCCGGGTCGCGGCAGATCGGGCAGAGCGGCTGGTCGGAGATGTTGAAGCAGCGGTCGCAGAAGACGACCTGGTCGCGGACGGCGACGAGCGCGCCGGCCAGCGTCCGGGCCTCGGCGTCGGGGGCACGGAGGAGGTGGTAGGTCAGCCGCTGGGCCGTCTTCGGGCCGATCCCGGGCAGGCGCGCGAACGCCTCGATCAGCCGCGCGACGGGCTCGATGACGGGGGTGACCACGGGCAGACGGCGTCCTACATGCCCGGCAGGCGAAGGCCGCCGGTGACCGCCGCCATCTTCTGCTCGGCGAGCTCGCGCGAGGCGCGGAGCGCGTCGTTGACCGCGGCGACGACCAGGTCCTGGAGCATCTCGACGTCGTCCGGGTCGACGGCCGAGCGGATCGATCGTCACGCTGACGAGCTCCTGCTTGCCGGTGACGACGGCGCTCACGACGCCGCCGCCGGCCGACCCGTCGACCGTGGCGGACTCGAGCTCGGCCTGGACCCGCAGCATCTCCTGCTGCATCTGCTGCGCCATTCGCTGCAAGTTGGCCATGCCCATCGGGCGTCTCCTCAGGTCCGGTTCGATCGGGAGTCAGTCTGCAGCAACCGATCCGCGCGGCTGCAGCCCCGTCGGCTCGCAGCCGGCGTCGGTCAGCTGACCTCGCCGATCTCGACGATGTCGTCGGCGAAGATCCGGCGCGCCTCGGCGAGCACGAGGTCGGCATCGGCGGCCGGTGCGCGGCGGCAGCTCGATGTTGGTGGCGACGCAGCGGACGTTGACCGGCGCGCCCGAGGAACGTGCCGACGGCGGCGTCGAGCTCCTTCGCCTTCCGGGCGGCGACGTCCTTGAGGAACGCCTTGGTCTCAGGGAAGCCGAGGGTGACGACGTTGCCGTCGACCGACAGCGGGCGGCATTCGGTGATCACGGCCCGGGTTGCCGGGCCGACCGAGGCGACGACCTCGGCCCAGCCGCCGGCGAGGCGGTCCAGGTCAGGCGTTCCGCCGGTCGACCGGGTCGGGCTGTCGGAGGCCTCGTTCGCCGGTGCGGTCGTCGGGCACCGCGGCGTCCGCTGCCGGACGCTGGAACCTGGCTCGACGGGGCCGGCACGGTCCGTGCCGACACCTCAGCCACGTTGCGCTGTTCGCGGGCTCCGGCGTGTCGACCGCGATCGGCACGGCCGCGGGCGGCGCGATCCGCTGATCGCGCCCCTGCGTGCAGCAGCTCGCTCACGGGATGACGCCGGCGTGGCGCGTCGCGGCACGGGTTCGGGCTGCGGCCGCGGCGCTGCGCCGTCGACGGCGAACCCGTCGGCGCGACCGGAAGAGCGCGAGCTCGAGCTGGAAGCGCAGGCCGCCGATGCCGGCCCGATTGGGGTCGATCGCGGCCAGCCGGCGGCCGGCGGCGGCGAGCGCCGCCGGATCGTGGCGCGCCGGCGGCCGGATCGTGGAGACCTGCCACCAGCTCGATCCGGATCGCTTCGACCACCTGGTCGAGCAGTGCCCGGACGTCCCGGCCGCGCTCGTCGAGCTGGTCGAGCAGGGCCACGCCGGCGGCGGCATCGCCGCGAACGAGGATGGTCGACGAACGCGTCGATCACCTCGGCGTCGGCGAGACCGAGCAGGTCGCGGACGTGGGCTTCGTCGATCCGCTCGGGGGCCGCGGACAGGAGCTGGTCGAGCATCGACTCGGCGTCGCGCATGCCACCGGCGGCGAGCCGGGCGATCAGGTGGATGGCCGCGGCGTCGGCCAGCCGCTCGTCGGCGGCCAGGATCCGGCTCAGCTTGCCCTCGATCTCCGGGATCGTCAGACGGCGGACGTCGTAGCGCTGGAGGCGCGACAGGATGGCCGGCGGGAAGCCGGACGGCTCGGTCGAGGCGAACATGAAGACGACGAACGGCGGCGGCTCCTCGATCGACTTGAGCAGCGCGTTCCAGGCCGGCCCGGTGATCTGGTGCGCCTCGTCGAGGATGTAGACCTTCTTGCGCAGCTGGCCGGGCGGATACGGCAGCCGCTCGCGCAGGCTCCGGACGTCGTCGATGCCGCGGTTGCTGGCGGCGTCGATCTCGATCAGGTCGAGGGTCGTCCCCTCGCGGATCGAGACGCACGACGGGCAGGCGTCGCAGGCATCGCCGTCCTGGAGGTTGGTGCAGTTGAGCGCCTTGGCCAGGATCCGGGCCAGCGAGGTCTTGCCCGTGCCGCGCGGCCCGACGAACAGGATCGCGTGGCCGACCCGGTCGGCGCGGACGGCGTTGCGCAGCGTCTCGACGACGGCCTCCTGGCCGACGATCTCGGCGAAGGTCTGGGCGCGCCAGCGGCGGTAGAGCGCCTGATGCGGGACCGTCGAGGTCACGACCTCCTCCGAACGCGGGCGTGCGAGTCAGGTATGCCGTGCACCCTCCGTCGACCTGGGAACTCCCGTGCCCACCATGACGAGCGGCTCGGACCAGGCCGTTCCGCGGCACCCGACGATGATCGCTTAGTGCTGCTTCCTTCCGGACCTGACACGGTTCGCGGTTCGCCGCTGCGCGGGACCCGGTCCTCAACGTCGCTCGTCGGGCGGCGTTCGAGAGCGGAGACCTCGGGAGGGGATTCAGCCCTGCTGGAGCGGATTGCAGGTACAGGGCACCGCTAGTTCCCCGCCTAGCACGGCCCGCGAAGTCTACCGCGGATGGAGGTAAACTGGGCGTGTAGTCGACGGCGGAAGTCGGTGTGGCGTTGGTACGCAGCGCCGCGGGGGACGTCCAAGGCGAAGGCGCCGGCGAGGACCGGAGCGAGCGCACTTCAGAGTGCGTGAGCGAGAACCGCAGCCGGCAACGCGCGGCATTGGGCGTCCAACGCGGTGCGGAGATGGCGGAGAGGGAGGGATTCGAACCCTCGACGGGTTTCCCCGAACCGCATTTCCAGTGCGGCGCCATAGACCACTAGGCGACCTCTCCAGGGAGCGGGCACCGGCCCATCCGATCCCGGCCGCGAATGATGAGGCAATCAGCGCAGCGCCGCGACTGACCTCCGTGGAAGAAGCGGCACCAACCCCCGCAGCACTGTGGGCGTCCAAGGCGAAGGCGCCGTCCGAGCACCGGAGCGAGCGCACTGCAAAGTGCGTGAGCGAGGAGCGCAGGCGGCAACGCGCGCATTGGGCGTCCACGCGGTGCGGTTGGCGGAGAGGGCGGGATTCGAACCCGCGGTGCTTTCGCACACCGCTTTTCGAGAGCGGCACCATCAACCACTCGGACACCTCTCCGCGGGAGAGGATACCAAACGGCGCCGGTCGGACCCGGCGCGCGCCTCGATCAGCCGGCAGCGACCGGGCTCGATCAGCGCCTCGACCTGGTCGCGGCGGATGCCGCTGACGATCCTGATCCGGCGCGGCAGGCCCGGGTGCTGGGCGAGCTGGATGACCGTGCCGGCAGCCCCGTCGCGGTCGTTGGCGGCGGCGTACACGAGCGCCTCGACGTCGCTCGCCATGAGCGCCCCGACGCACATCGGGCAGGGCTCCTCGGTGGCGAAGATCGTGGCGTCGGCGAGCCGGACGGTGCCGAGCTTGCGGGCGGCCTCGCGGAGCGCCACGACGACCGCGTGGGCGGTCGGGTCGTTCAGCTCGTGGACCCGGTCGTGGGCCCGGGCGACCATCGCCTCGTCGACGACGGCGACGGCGGCGCACGGCCGCTCGCCGCGGGTCTGCGCCAGCTTGGCCTCTTCGAGCGCCTCGCCCATGAACAGCTCGTAGTTCATGTGGCGATGCTAGCAGACCGACCTGCGACGCCGGCGTCGGGATCCCCGGCGGCCGTCGCGACCCGCAACCCGACCGCAACCGACCGGACCTGGGCAGCGGCTGTAGCATGACGCGCGCCATGACAACCACCAAACGCATCGCCATTCTCACCGGCGGAGGCGACGTCCCAGGTCTCAATGCCGTCATCAAGAGCGTCGTGTATCGGGCCACCGATGCCGGCTACGAGGTCCTCGGGATCCGCCGGGGCTGGGAGGGCCTGACCCACATCCGGCCCGGCCCGGCGCTCGATCCCGACTACCTGCGGCCGCTCGATCGGATCAACACCCGGACGATCGAGCGCACCGGCGGAACGATCCTCCACACCTCGCGGACGAACCCCCGGAAGATGCGCGCCGAGGGCCTGCCGCCGCTGGATGGACGAGGCGACGCGGGCCCGCTACGCAGTCGGCGACGGGCTGTACGACCTGACGCCGCTCGTCCTCGACAACCTGGCCGCCACTCGGCATCGAGCGGCTGGTGACGATCGGCGGCGACGACACGCTGTCGTACTCGCAGGTCCTGGTCAACGCCGGCGTGCCGCTCGTGGCGATCCCCAAGACCATGGACAACGACGTCCAGGGCACCGAGTACTGCATCGGCTTCTCGACCGCGATCACCCGGGCCAAGGAGGCGATCAACCGACAGCGCACGACGCTCGGGCAGCCATGAGCGGATCGGCGTCTTCCGGATCTTCGGCCGGGACGCCGGGTTCTCGGCGCTGTACACCGCCTACGTCACGTCCGCCCGCTGCGTCATCCCGGAGGCGCCATACGACCTCGACGCGCTGTGCGACCTGCTCGCCTGGGACCATCGCGACAACCCGAGCCACTACGCCTTCGTCATCACCGCCGAGGGCGCGATCTGGCAGGGCGCCCAGATGAGCGACGTCGGGATGGCCGACGCGTTCGGGCATCGCCACAAGGCGAACATCGGCGAGTCGCTGGCGTGCCGAGATCCGCGACCGGACCGGGATCGAGACGCTCGCCTCGGAGCTGACCTACGACCTCCGGAGCGGCGAGCCGGATTCGATCGACTCGCTCGTCGCGACGACCTTCGCCAACGTCGCGATGGACCTGGTCGACGGCGGGATCACCGGTCGAATGGTCGCGATCCAGGACGGCAAGTACGCCCACACCGAGCTGCCCGACCCGGCCCTCGGCCCGCGCAAGGTCGACGTGCCGGTCATGTACAACGTGGCCCGGTTCCGGCCGCGCTACGACGGCAAGCTCGGCGATCCGATGCTGCTCGTCGGGTTGGACTGACCGCCGAAGCTCAGGCGTCGAGAGACGAGAGCGCCCGGATCGAGCGGGCGAGCGCCGACATGTCGTCGTCGCCGTGGCCGGCCGCGATCAGGCCGCTCTCGAGCTGGGCGGCGAGGGCCGTGACCGGGAGCACAGCACCGAGCTGGTTCGCGAGCTCGAGGGCGATCCCGAGATCCTTGCGATGGAGCGACACCTTGAAGCCGAGCGGGTAGTCGTTGTCGAGCATCCGACCGCTGCGGTTGGCCAGGACCCAGCTCTGCGCCGCGCCACCGCCGAGTGCGCCGACGACCTGCTCGACATCGAGCCCGGCCTTGATCGCGAGCACGATCCCCTCGGCGACGCCGAGATAGGTCGCGGCCAGGATCACCTGGTTGACGGCCTTGACCGCCTGGCCGGCCCCGATCGGTCCGACGTGGGTGATCGTCTTGCCGAGGGCCGCGAGGACGGGGCGGGCCCGCTCGACGTCGTCCGCGTCGCCGCCGACGAAGATCGTCAGGGTAGCGTTGCGGGCGCCCTCGCTGCCGCCTGACACGGGGGCGTCGACCATCGACAGACCGTGCTCCTTGAGCCGCGCGGCGAAGTCCCAGCTGCCCGACGGGGCGATCGTCGAGCAGTCGATGACCAGGGTGCCGGCGCGTGCGCCATTCGCGACGCCGTCGGGACCGAACAGCACAGCCTCGACGTCCGGCGTGTCCGACACGCAGATGACCACGATGTCGGCGCCGGCGGCGGCGGCGGCCGGGTTGGCCGCGGTCTCCACGCCGAGCTCGGCGAGCTCCGGGGCGCGACCCGGGGTCCGGTTCCAGGCGGTCACGGAGAAGCCCGCGCGAGCCAGGTTGGCGGCCATCGCGGCACCCATCGTGCCGAGGCCGAGGAAGGCGACGCGGTCCGACGGCTCTGTCATCGCCGGATCGTAGTCGATCGGCGTCTTGGCGCGTCCGCCGCCCCGTGGCGGACGAGGCTGGTCCATCCCGATCTTCGTGCGCGCATGGTGCTCGCGGGCATTATCGCAACCGGTCCGGAACTCACGCCGTCGGCAGACGCCGAGGGCGTCGAAACGGAGTCGGAGGAACTCGACGAAGACTCGATTCGGACGAATCGCGAAACGAGGAGTGGCCGCCACGACCAGCCGCGGTGTGGTGTGTGTGCTATGGCGCGCCCGGCGGGACTCGAACCCACGACCTTTAGGTCCGCAACCTAACGCTCTATCCACTGAGCTACGGGCGCACGAGAGAGGCTGTGACGGCTGGCGGAGAGGGAGGGATTCGAACCCTCGATGCAGGTTACCCCACATGGCGGTTTAGCAAACCGCTGCACTAGGCCTCTATGCGACCTCTCCGTCGCGACAGCGGGCGACATGCTACCACGGGGTCGGCCTGCGCACCCGAGCGGTGCGGTAGGCTGTCGCGCTGATGCGACCTGGAGGCAATCGATGACGGCACCGCGGCCCCCGATGTCGCAGGCGGCCAGCGAGGAGGCGCTCCGCGCCGTGACGATCGGCGAACTGGCGGTGCTCGCCGGACCCGTCACGCTCGTCGACTACGACCCCGGCTGGCCGGCGTTGTTCGAGCACGAAGCGCGGCGCATCCGCGCGGCCCTCGGTGACCTGGTCCGGCTGGTCGAGCACGCGGGCTCGACATCGGTGCCGGGCCTGGCCGCCAAGCCGATCATCGACATCGTGCTGGCCGTCCCCGATTCGTCGGACGAGGCCGCCTACGGTCCGCCGATGGAGGCCGCCGGCTACGTCCTGCGGATCCGCGAGCCCGAGTGGTTCGAGCACCGCTTGTTCCGGGACACGGATCCGGCGGTCAACGTGCACGTCTTCACCGACGGCACCTTCGAGATCCGCCGGATGCTCGCCTTCCGCGACTGGCTGCGGAGCCACGACGACGACCGGCAGCTTTACGAGGCAACCAAGCGCGAACTCGCCGCCCGGGACTGGAAGTACGTCCAGCATTACGCGGACGCCAAGACCGACATCGTCGCCGCGATCATGGAGCGAGCCCTCGCCGCACGCCCGAACGCCGAATAGGCACTCGGGTCATGCCGCGGTGCCTGGTCCTCGCCGACATGCGGGCGCAGGCAACGCCGCCGTTGCAGCAAATGCAACCAACGTCGGAGGCGCGGCCGGACCAAGGGCGAAACCGTCGGGTCCTTGCCTTGGACGCAACGTCTCGACCATCGATTGGCAATTCCTTGCGCCGCGTGCAAACCTCTCGCGACTGAACTGCGTGCGCGAGGCCGCGTACGACGTTGCTTGCGTGGGACGCAACGGTCGGTGGCAATCTTGCGTCCGGCGCAACGAGTCGTCCGGCTCGGCCCCGTGGGGCGGCGACGGCGCGGCGGGGCGAGCGCGGCGGGCGCGGCGGCGGGAGCGGGGCCGCGTTGACATCGAGCGCGCCAATGGCTACCGTCCACGCACGCACATGAACCGATTCTTCTACTTTCGATGCCCGGCATGATCGCTTCCGGTCGCTAGACCGGGGCACACGTCGTGTCGGGCGAGCGAGGCAGAGGTTGGACCTCTGCTTTTTTGTTTGGCCGAACGACCGACGAGCGACTGAGGAGACACGAGCGCGATGTTCGTCGTGATGGCCGTCGGCGCCAGCGAGGCCGAGATCCTCGGGGTCAAGAGCCAGATCCTGGCCGAGGGACTGACCCCGTTCGATCACGTCGGCGCCGGGCGGACGGTGATCGCGGTGGTCGGCGAGATCGGCGCGCGCAAGCCGATCCTGATCGACCGACTCGGCGGCCCTGCCGGGCGTCGAGGCGGTCACCCCGATCAGCCGCCCGTTCAAGCTGACCTCGCGCGAGTTCCACCCCGAGGACACCGTGATCCGGGTCCTCGACGCGGTGATCGGCGACGGCTCGCTGACGATCATGGCCGGCCCGTGCTCGGTCGAGAGCCGCGACCAGCTGTTCGAGACGGCCGACGCGGTCGCGGCCGCCGGCGCCACGATCCTGCGCGGCGGCGCGTTCAAGCCGCGGACGAGCCCGTACGCCTTCCAGGGCCTCGGCGTCCAGGCCCTGCGCTTCCTCGCCGAGGCCCGCGACCGGACCGGGCCTGCCGGTCATCACCGAGGTCATGGAGCCGAACCAGGTCGACATCGTCGCCGAGTACGCCGACATCCTCCAGGTCGGCACCCGGAACATGCAGAACTACTCGCTGCTGCGTGACGTGGGCCGGGTCGCCCGGCCGGTCATGCTCAAGCGCGGCTACGGCGCGACCGTCGAGGAGTGGCTGATGGCCGCCGAGTACATCGTCAGCTCCGGCAACCCCAACGTGATCCTGTGCGAGCGGGGCATCCGGACGTTCGAGACGTACACCCGGAACACGCTCGACCTGGCGGCCGTGCCGCTCGCCCACCACCTGACCCACCTGCCGGTCATCGTCGATCCGTCGCACGCCACCGGCAAGCGCTGGCTGGTCAAGCCGCTCGCCATCGGCGGCGTCGCCGTCGGCGCCGACGGCGTGATGGTCGAGGTCCATCCCCGGCCCGACGAGGCGCTGTCCGACGCCGAGCAGCAGCTCGACCTCGACCAGTTCCGCGACCTGATGGCGGCCATCGTGCCGGTCCACGAGCACGTCCGGTCGCTCCACGGCGACCCTCTCGTCTCCGGAGCGGCGCTGGGGATCGGCGGCGCCGGCGGGTTGGCCAAGCATTGACTGCTTCACTCGCACCCGCCGACCCGGCCGGACGCCCGGCCGCGCGCCCGCGTCCGCGCCGCGGCGCGACTGCGCGGCGACCTCGCGCCTGCCCGGCGACAAGTCGATCAGCCACCGGGCGCTGATGCTGGCCGCGCTGGCCGCCGGGCGAGAGCCGGATCGAGGGCGCCGGCGACGGCGCGGACGTGCGGACGACGGCCGGCATCGTCGCGGCGCTTGGGCGCCTCGGTCGAGCGGATCGCGACGGACGGCCGGAACGTCATCTACCGGGTCGATCTCGCCGGGCGCGGACGGCCTCACCGAGCCCGACGGGATCCTCGACTGCGGCAACTCAGGGACGAGCCTGCGGCTGATCAGCGGCATCCTCGCCGGCCTGCCGATGACCACCGTCCTCGACGGCGACGCCTCGTTGCGCCGCCGTCCGGTCGCTCGTATCATCGAGCCACTGCGCTCGATGGGCGCGGTGCTCCACGCCCGACGCAACGACACCCTCCCTCCCCTGACCGTGGTCGGCCATACGCCGCTCCGGGCGATCGACACCGCAACGCCGGTGCCGAGCGCGCAGGTGAAGTCGGCGATCCTGCTGGCCGGACTGCGAGCGGACGGACGGACGACGGTCCGCGAGGCGGTCGCCACGCGCGACCACACGGAACGCATGCTCAGGGCGCGTGGCGTGGCGGTCGAGCGCGAGGATTCGCCGGACGGGCGAGTCGCCTGGACGGTGCAAGGAGGGGTGGCAGTGGCGGCGGTACGAGGAGCAGGTTCCGGGCGACGTCTCGGCCGCTGCCTTCTGGCTGGTGGCGGGCGCCATCCATCCCGACGCCGAGCTCACCCTCCACGACGTCGGCGTCAATCCGACCCGGCGGGCGGTGATCGACATCCTGCGCTCGATGGGCGCCGACATCGACGAGCGAGCCGCCCGCGACGCTCCCGACGACGGCATCGGCGAGCCGATCGCCGACCTGGTGGTTCGGTCGTCCGAGCTGCGTGGCGTGGACCTCGGGCCGGCCGATGTCGCCGCAGCCATCGACGAGGTCCCGGTCCTGTGCCTGGCCGCCGCCCTGGCCCGCGGCACGACGACCATCCGCGGGGCCGGCGAGTTGCGCCACAAGGAATCGGACCGGATCGCCGGGATCGCGGCCGGACTCCGGGCGCTCGGCGCCCGGATCCGGATCGACGGCGACGACCTCCGGATCGACGGCGGCGCCACGCCTGCGCGGCGCCGCCACCGACAGCCTCGACGACCACCGCCTGGCGATGACCTTCGCGATCGCCGGCCTGATCGGCCACGGGTGAGACCAGCGATCGCGCGGCCCGGCTCGGCCGCGATCTCCTATCCCGGCTTCTTCGACGACCTCGAAAGGGTGCGAGCATGACAAAGCGCGTCGTCCTGATCGGCCACCCCGTGGCGCATTCGCTGTCCGGCGCCATGCAGCAGGCGGCCTTCGACTCGCTCGGCATCGACGCGACCTACGAGTCCTGGGACCGCGCGCCGATCGAGCTGGCCGACGCCGTCACCGAGCTCCGCACCGACGCCTTCCTGGGCGCCAACGTCACCATCCCGCACAAGGAACGGGTCGTCCCGATGGTCGACCGGCTGACCGAGGAGGCGCACAACACCGGCGCGGTCAACACGATCACGCGCGAGGGCAAGCGGCTGATCGGGCACAACACCGACGTGCCCGGCTTCAAGGTCGCGCTCGACCGGCTCGTCGGCAAGCAGAAGATGCCGCGCCAGGCCGTCGTGCTCGGCGCGGGCGGCGGCGCCCGGGCCGTCGTCTACGGGCTGATCACCGAGGGCTTCCAGCGGATCATCGTGTTCAACCGGCACCTCCATCGGGCCGAGAGCATGGTCAAGCACTTCGCCCGGAGCGCGGCCCACATGGAGCTGCGGGCGATGCCCTGGCACGACTCGATCATCGAGTCCGAGCTGGCCAAGACCAAGGTCCTGGTCAACGCGACCTCGATCGGGCTGACCAGCGACGAGAGCCCGATCCCGGCCGAGGCCCTGAACGGGGACCTGCTCGTCCTCGACCTGATCTACGCCCGAACGAAGCTCCTGCGCGACGCCGAGGCCGCCGGCGTGCACCGTGGCCGACGGCGAGCTGATGCTGCTCCACCAGGGCGCGGCCGCGTTCACGCTGTGGACCGGGCAGCCGGCGCCGCTCGACCTGATGCAGGAACGCCTCGCCGCCGCCCGCGCCGGTGGGCTGCGGTCGGCCGAGGGCGAGCCGGCCGGCGAGGGCGCGACAGCCGAGACGCCCGCCGGCAGCGCCGCCGAGTGACGGCGCGACGACGCGCGAGCTGACGACGCCAGCGGGATGGCCGCCTTCCGATTCCTGACCGCGGGCGAATCGCACGGGCCGGCGCTGGGCGTGACGATCGAGGGCGTGCCGGCGGGGCTGGCCGTCACGGCCGACGCGATCGCGATCGACCTGGCGCGGCGGCAGAAGGGCTACGGCCGCGGGGCCCGCCAGCAGATCGAGCAGGACCGGGCGGAGATCCTCGGCGGCGTCCGGCACGGGCTGACGCTCGGGTCGCCGGTGCTCCTACTCGTCCGGAACCGGGACTGGGAGAACTGGACCCAGGTGATGGCCGTCGAGCCGCTCGACGACGAGGCGGCGGACGCGCTGCTCGTGGCGGCGACCGACGGGAAACAAGCGGGCCACCCCGGTGACCCGCGTCCGGCCCGGTCATGCCGACCTCGCCGGCGCGCTGAAGTACGGCTTCAACGACGTCCGCAACGTCCTCGAGCGCGCTTCCGCGCGCGAGACGGCGGCCCGCGTGGCCGCGGGTGGCGTCGCGCGAGCGTTCCTGCGCGAGCTCGGGATCGAGGTCTGGTCGTTCACCGCCGAGGTCGGCGGCGTGGCGGTCGACCCGGCGGAACTGCACGCGACCGCGTGACGAGGCCGACGCGTCGCCGCTGCGCTGCCCGGACCCGGCCGCCGAGGAGCGGATGATCGCCCGGATCGACGAGGCGCGGTCGGCCGGCGACACGGTCGGCGGTGTCTTCGAGGTGGTCGCCCACGGGCTGCCGATCGGGCTCGGGTCGTACGTCCACTGGGATCGCCGGCTCGACGCGGCGTTGGCGGCCGCGGTCATGAGCATCAACATCGTCAAGGGCGTCGAGTTCGGGCTCGGCTTCGAGCAGACACGGCGGTTCGGCTCGGCGGTCCACGACGTGATCGAGGGCCGGGGCGACGGCGGCCGCTGGGTCCACCGGACGAACAACGCCGGCGGATCTGACCGGCGGCGTGACGAACGGCGAGCCACTCGTCGTCCGCGGGGCGGTCAAGCCGATCTCGACGCTCGCTCGGCCGCTGCCGTCGGCGGATCTCGTGACCGGAGAGGCCGTCGACAAGGCGCACTACGAGCGGAGCGACATCAGCGTGGTGCCGGCCGCCGGGGTGGTCGCCGAGGCGATGGTGATGCTCACGCTCGCCTCCTTCGTGGTCGAGAAGTTCGGCGGCGACACGATGGGCGACATCCGGGCGAGCCTCGAGCGATACCGGGAACGGATCGCGTCGCACCGGAACGCACCGGTGGCCGGCCGTCAGCGCGGGCGGACGGGCGGGCCACGAGGCTCGACCGGGACGGACGAGGCCGGCTCCGGCGGGGACGACTGAGGCGCGATGGACGTCGTGCTGGTCGGGCTGCCCGGCAGCGGCAAGAGCGTGATCGGTCGGCGGCTGGCCAACCGCCACGCGGCGGCCTTCATCGATCTCGACGAGCGGATCGAGGCGTCGACCGGGCCGGTCGATCCCCGAGATGTTCGCCGAGGAAGGCGAGGCCGGCCTTCCGGACGCTCGAGCGCGAGGCGATCGCCGATCTCGGTCCGGCCGACCCCGATCCGCGAGATCCGGCGGGTGATCGCCACGGGCGGCGGCGCGGTCGTCGATCCGCGCAACCGCTGGTCGCTCTATCGCGGACGGCGGACGGTCTGGCTCGACGGGCGTCCGGAGGTCCTGGCCCAGCGACTCCGTCGGTCGCCCCACGTCCGGCCGCTGGTCGCCGGCCGCGACCCGATCGGCACGATCCGCGACCTCGGCTGTCCGGCGCGCACGGTTCTACGCGGCGGCCGATCTCCACCAGTCGGGGATCACCGAGGTCCATGGCGTCGTCGACTCGCTCGACGACCGGCTGGCCAAGCGGGCGGCGGCCGGCCCGCCGGACGGAACGACCCTGCTTCGGGCGGACACGCCGATCGGCCGGATCGTCCTCGGCGAGGGGATCGCCGCGGCTGCGCTGGCGTCCGAGCTCGAGGCGCTCGGCGCCCGGCGCGCGATCGTCGTCAGCGAGCCCGGCGCCTGGGAGGCGGTCGGGGCGGGCATCGAGGCCGGGCTGCGCGATCGCGGCTGGACCGATCGAGCCGGGTGATGCTCCCGCGAGGGCGAGGCGGCCAAGCGACTGTCGATCGTGGAGGCGGCCGCGAGCGAGCTGGCCAGGCTCCGCGTCGAGCGGGCCGAGCCCCTGGTCGCGCATCGGCGGCGGCGCGCTCGGCGATACGGCCGGGTTCCTGGCGGCGACCTACCTGCGCGGCGTGCCCGGTCATCCAGGTGCCGACGACGCTGGTCGCCCAGGTCGATTCGTCGATCGGCGGCAAGACCGGGGTCGACCTCCCGGAGGGCAAGAACCTCGTCGGGGCATTCCACCAGCCGGCTGCGATCGTCGATCGACGTCGACCTGCTGCGGACGCTCCCCGAGCGCCAGCTGCGGGCCGCGCTCGGGGAGGCGGTCAAGATGGCGGCCCTCGGCGACGAGCGGCTGTTCGAACTGCTCGAGAGCGGACGGTCCGCGCATCGCTCGTGGGCATCCTGCGGCGTTCGGGCGCGGGGCGCGATCGCGGAGGTCGTCGAGCGGTGCGCCTGGGCCAAGGTCGAGGTCGTCATCGCCGACGAGCGCGAGCGCCGGTCGGGCGGCGGTCGGATCACCCTCAACCTCGGCCACTCGCTGGGCCACGCGGTCGAGGCGGCCGCGGGCTACGGCGACCTCCTCCACGGCGAGGCGGTGGCGTACGGGCTCCGGGCGGCCACCCGGATCGGCATGGAGGTCGGCGTGACGCCACCGGAGCGAGCCGGGCGGATCGGCGCGCTGCTCGATCGGCTGGACCTGGCGACGCGGCCGCTCCCCTTCTCGCTCGATGCGGTGATGGCCACCTGGCGACCGACAAGAAGCACGCCGCCGGGCAGTTGCGCTGGGTCCTGCCGACCGCCGACGGCGTCGTCGTGCGCGACGACATCGCAGCCGGAGGTCGTCGAGCGAGCGGCGACCGCCCTGCTTGGCGCGGGCGCCGAGTCGCCGCGATGACCCGTGTCCTGGTCCTCGAGGGGCCGAACCTCAACCTGGTCGGGACGCGCGAGCCCGAGATCTACGGGCACGAGTCGCTCGAGGAGATCCATGCCGGGATCGCGGCGCGTGCCACGGAGCTCGGGCTGCAGGTCGACTTCTTCCAGTCAAACCACGAGGGCGCACTGATCGATCGGCTCCACCAGCGCGACTTCGACGTCGGCGATCGTCAACGCCGGCGGGCTGACCCACACGAGCGTGTCGCTGCGCGACGCCCTGCTCGCGGTGCAGCGGCCGTTCATCGAGGTCCACCTGTCGGACCCGTCGACACGCGAGCCGTTCCGCCAGGTCAACTTCCTCCACGACATCGCGCTCGAGTCCATCGTCGGGCAGGGCGCCCGCGGATATCACCTCGCGCTCGAGTCGATCGCCCGGCGGTTCACCGCTGGTGCGGTGGCGCCGATGGCTGACCGCCGCGCCGAGACGGCCGAGCTGCGCCGGCTGCGCCTGCGGATCGATGCGCTCGATCGGAAGATCGTGGGTCTGCTCAACGAACGCGCCGAGCTGGCGCGGGAGGTCGGCCTGGCAAAGACGGCTGCCGGCCGGCGGGCGATCCGCGACGCCGAACGCGAGCGCGAGGTCCTGCTCCGGGTGACGATGGCGAACACCGGCCCGCTCGCCCAGGCTGACCTGCTCGCCTTGTATCGGCGTCTGATGGCGGCGACTCGGGCGCTCGAGGCGCGTGACCGGGCGCGGCAGGATGGGATGACCGACGGGACCGACTGACCCGGCCGACACGGCCTCGGCAGGCCGGGGCGGGCCGAGCACGCATGCAGCTGACAGGCGCAAGATCGGGATAGCGGAGCGTGGACGGGCCCGCGGATCCCACAATTCTGGTCAGTTCAATGACCGAGCACGAGGCGATTGACGGTCCAGTGCGCCTGACAGCGACGCCAGTGCACGCACCCCCGGTTCGAGACCCGCCTGGACGCGCTTCGCTCCGGCACCGACCGGATTCCTCCACCTCGGCCACGTCGCCAACGCCATCTTCGTCTGGGGCCTGGCGGCCGCGGCAGGCGCGCGGGTGCTGCTGCGGATCGAGGACCACGACCGCGAGCGAAGCCGCGCGGCGTTCGAGACCGCGCATGCTCGAGGACCTCGACTGGCTCGGGTTCGTGCCCGATGCCGGGCCGGTCCGGCAGCGTGACCGACCAGGCACCGTATATCGAGGCGGCCGAGCCGGCTTCGCAGCGGCCGGACTGGTCTACGCTTGCGACTGCACGCGATCGACGTTCGGCGAACTGGGCAGCGGCTCGCACGGCGATCGATGGCGGGCGGCGGCTGCCCGGCGCGATGCCGCGAACGGGCCCTCGTCGAGGAGCCCTGGCTGACGCTTCGGCTCGCGCTCGGCGACGGTGAGGAGAGCGTGGGTCGACCGGATCCTCGGGCCGACGGTCCGGCGACGTCGCGTTGGCCGGCGACTCGCCGATCCGGGATCGCCAGGGCAACTGGACGTACGCCCTGTGCGTGGTCGTGGACGACCTGCGGCAGTCGATCTCGCTCGTCGTCCGCGGCGAGGACCTGGCCGAGGCGACGCCCGCGCAGATCCGGCTGGGCCGCACTCCTGGGCCGGCGGAGCCGCCGGCGTTTGCCCACCACCCGCTCATCCGCAAGCCGAGCGGCGCCAAGCTGTCGAAGTCTGACGGCGACACCGGCGTCCGCGAGCTGCGAGCGGCCGGCCGTCGCCCGGAGGACGTCATCGGCGAGGCGGCTGCGGCGGTCGGACTGCTCGGTGGCCCCGCGCGTCGATCGGCGCCCGTGACGTCGTCGGCTGTTCGCGGGCCGATCAGGCTGACTCGGCCGGTCCTCGATCTCCCAGGCATGGTCGAGGGCGTGCCAGGCGATCCGGCGCGGCGGCGTAGCGAGGCGGCCACTTCCGATCGTTGAGCGGCGTGCCGTCGGACGGGCGGCCGAGGAGCTCGAGCACCGCCGAGCGCATGACGTCGACCGATCGAAGGGTCGTCCCGGCGACGGCGGCCGGCACGCGGATCCCCATCACCCCGCAATAGGCGTGGTCGGCGCCAAGGACGTGGTCGACGATCCGGTCCGGTCGCGACCGCCGCCGCGCGGGCCCTTGCGAAGCTCCGCCGGCGCGGTCGCGGCGACGGCATCGAAGACGGTCCACGCCGCGTCGACCAGCCGGCGGAGGCGATCGGCCTCGGCGCGCGGACACCGGCCGGCGATCGTGCTCGGTCACCCGGCTCGGGACGCCGAAGTCGGTGCCGCCGTCGCCGGGGACGCGCTCCACGATCTCGAAAGTCGTCGACGCCGGCGGCACCCGGTCCGGGCTCGCCGGCCGTGGTCGCGACGACCGCGTAGCGCGCTGCGGCTCCGGCCAGCGCCTCGAGCGCAGCCTCCTCGGTCCTGCCGGACCGCGACCAGCCCGGCCAGTCGAGCGCCCGTGCGAAGACCCGCTTCGTGCCGGTCTCGACGGCCACGGCGATCCGCCCGGTCACGATCGGGTGGCCTCGGCCAAGCCCCCGGACGAGGGCGGCCATCCGGTCGACGTCCTGGCCATCGGGACCCAGCGCGTCGACCAGCGCCGAGGCGACGACGACTCCGTCGGCGCCGGCCCGGGCGATCGCCCGCACATGGGATGGCCGGCTGATGCCGAACCCGACGGCGACCGGCACGGGCGACGCGGCCCGAACGTCGCGGATGAGCCGACCGACGGTCGACGGCAACGCCGACCGGGCGCCGGTCACGCCGACCAGCGAGACGCAGTACAGGAACCCGCCGGTCCGCTCGGCGATCATCCGGCGACGGGCGGGCTGGGTCGTCGGGGCGACGAGGTAGACGACCGCCAGCCCGGCGTCGCGGGCGACCGCCTCGAACGGCGCGCCCTCGTCGGGCGTCAGGTCGGCCACGATCATGCCCGCGGCGCCCGGCGCCGGCCAGCCTCCGGCCGACCGCCTCGCCGTCGCCGCCACCGAGCACCTGGTTGGCATAGCCCATCGGGACGAGCGGCAGGTCGGGACGTGCGGCGCCGATCCGCTCGATCAGCCGCAGCGAGCCGCTCGAGCGTGGCGCCGGCCGCCAGCGCGATGCCGGACGCGCGCTGGAGCGTTGCGCCGTCGGCCAGCGGGTCGGAATACGGCAGCCCGACCTCGAGCAGGTCGGCCCCGGCGTCGGCCGCGGCGAGGGCGACCGTGAAGCTCGTCTCGGCGTCGGGATAGCCCGCGACGACGTACGGGATCAGCGCCGCGCGACCGGCGGCACGGGCGCGGGCGAACGCCGCCGCGATCCGTCCGCGCACCGGCGGTCGCGTTGGTGCCGAGCTCGCCGGCCGTGTCCGGCGCCACGGATTCCGCCCGCCGTCATCGCCCGACGCCCCAGGGCTCGACGTCCGCGAACCGCTCGAGCGCGGCGAGGTCCTTGTCGCCCCTCCCCGAGAACCCGACGAGCACCAGCAGGTCGTCGGGCCACGACCCGCCGAGCCCGCCGACGCCGGCCAGGAGCTTCGGCAGGGCGGCGATCGCGTGGGCGGTCTCGAGCGCCGGCAGGATCCCCTCGGTCCGGGTGGTGGTCTTCATGGCCGCCACGGCCTCTCGGTCGGTGGCCGCGGCGACCTCGATCCGGCCGCCCTCGGCGAGGGCCGCGAGCTGCGGGCCGATCCCCGGGTAATCGAGGCCGGCAGATGCCGAGTGCGCCTCGTTCACCTGGCCGTCGGCGTCCTGGAGCATCAGCGACCGCGAGCCGTGGAGGATCCCGGGCGTCCCGCCGAGGATCGCCGCCGCGTGGTGCCCGGTCTCGATGCCGTCGCCGGCCGCCTCGGTGACGGCCAGCCGGACCGACGGTTCGCCGATGAACCGTGCCAGCAGGCCGATCGCGTTGGACCCGCCGCCGACGCACGCCAGGGCGAGATCCGGCAGCCGCCCCTCGACAGCGAGCAGCTGGGCGGCGGCCTCGTCCCCGATCCGGCGCTGGAGGTCGCGGACGATCGTCGGGTACGGATGCGGCCCCATCGCCGAGCCGAGGACGTAGTGGGTGGTCTCGACGTTGGTCACCCAGTCGCGCATCGCCTCGTTGACGGCGTCCTTGAGCGTGGCCGTCCCCGAGGTGACCGAGCGGACCTCGGCGCCGAGCGCCCGCATCCGCAGCACGTTCGGGCCCTGCCGCTCGATGTCCTCGGCTCCCATGTAGACGACGCATGGCAGGTCGAGCAGCGCACAGGCCGTCGCCGTCGCGACACCATGCTGGCCGGCACCCGTCTCGGCGATGACCCGGCGCTTCCCGAGCCGGCGGGTCAGCAGCGCCTGGCCGAGCGCGTTGTTGATCTTGTGCGCGCCGGTGTGGGCGAGGTCCTCGCGCTTGAGGTAGAGACCGAGCCGCGGGATCGGCCGGCTCGCGGCGGCGGGCAGCGGAACGGCCGCGAGCCGGGTCGCCTCGTCGCGAACGGCCCCGGCCAGCCGATCCGCCCGGTACAGGGCGGTTGGCCGGCCGGCGAAGTCGGTCAGCAGCCGGCGGAGCTCGGACCAGAAGACCGGGTCGTGCCGCACCTCCGCGTAGGCCGCCTCGAGCTGCTCCAGGGCGGCCATCAGCGTCTCGGGCACGTATCGGCCGCCGAAGTCGCGCTCCATCCCCCACCGGCCGAAGCCGTCGGCCTCGAGCAGGCCGGCGTGCACGGGCGTCGGGCCGAACGGCAGGTTTGGCCGGTCATCGCGCGCGGCCCGGGCCCGCTTGGCGAACAGCGCGACCCGGAGCGGGTCCTTGACCGGGCGCGCGCCGGGCATCCGCGGGCGCTCGACGCCCGACGCGACGTCGACGCCGACCGCCGGGATCGAGCGGACGGCGCCGGCCACGTTGGCCGGATGCCAGGCCGCCCGCCAGGACGACCGGCAGCTCCCGGGCGACCGCGGCCGCCAGCCGCACCGCGGCCCGCGTCCCGGTCCCGCCGGGATGCGGCCCGCCAGCCGTGTCCAGGAGCAGGCGGTCGACCCCGCTCGCGAGGTACTCCCGGCCGCGCCCGACGATCTCGGTGGCGGCGCGGCTCGGCTCGGCCGGCTCGCCTGCCGGCAGGTGCACGACCTTCCAGGCTCCGCCGGCCGATCGAGCGCATGGCCTCGACCGGTTCGGCGCCGTTGACTGGACGACGTCCGGGTCGACCGCGGCCGTGATCGCGGCGAGGTCCGCCGGCGAGGCGTCGACCGTCACCGCCACCACGAGCGGCCGGCGATCCGCGGGCGCCGCGGACCGGATCAGCCGCGACAGATCGGCCGCTTCGTCGAGACGCAGCTCGCGCGGTGTCCCGGCAGCCAGGTTGAGCCCGATCGCGTCGGCGCCGGCAGCCACGGCGGCCAGCACCCCGGCGGCGTCCGTGACGCCGCAGATCTTGACGAATGGACGTCGCGCCACATTGGCCGGGTCCTCGGGTGCTCGCCCGGCGGCCACGAACGCGGCGGCCGTCGCCGCGGGCGTCGCCGAACGGACCAGGGCCTCGCCGACCAGCGCGGCGTCGAAGCCCAGGGCTCGCCAGCGCGCCACCGTCGCCGGGTCGCGGACGCCGGATTCGGCGATGACGAGGCGGTCGTCCGGGACGAGCTCGCGCAGCCGCGCCGCCCGCTCGAGATCCACCTCGAGCGTTCGCAGGTCGCGATTGTTGAGACCGATGACGCGCGCCGCGCTGTCGAGCGCCCGGTCGAGCTCGCGCCTGGTCATGGACCTCGACCAGCGGCTCCATCCCGAGCTCGAGGGTCCACGCGACGAGTCGCGCCAGCCGGCGCGCCGGATGGAGCACCGCGAGCAGGAGCACGAGATCGGCGCCGGCCGTGCGAAGCATCGGCAGCTGGCGTTCGTCGACGACGAACTCCTTGGCGAGGACCGGAACGCCGACCACGGACCGGACCGCTCGCAGGTCGTCGATCGACCCGCCGAACCAGTGGGGCTCGCACAGGACGGAGATCGCTGCCGCGCCGCCGGCCTCGTACGCCCGGGCGCGCGCGACCAGGTCGTCACCCGGCCCGGCGATCCGGCCCGCCGATGGTGACGATCGCTTGATCTCGGCGATGAGATGCAGGCCGGGCGCTGCCAGGCGCTCGGCGATCGCACGCGGCGCCGGCGCGCCGACCGCGGCGGCGTACAGGTCAGCGCGTCTCGCCTCCGCCAGCTCGGCCGCGAGGTCCGCCCGCCGTCGTGCGGCGATCTCCTCGACGACGTTCCGCCGGGCGGGCGTGGCGCGACCCCGCGGCCGGGAGACCACGACGGTCATGCGGGCGCACCCGCCGTCTCGGCAGCCCGACGCTCGGCCCGGAGCCGGCCGAGGAGCTCCACGCCGAGCCCGGCGTCGATGGTCAGCGCCGCGCGTTCGATCCCCTCTTCCATCCGGCCGACGACCCCGGCCACGAGCAGCGCGGCGGCCGCGTTGAGGAGCACGACGTCACGCCGCGTCCCGGGCTCGCCGTGGAGGACGGCCTCGGTCATCTTCGCGTTCTCGTCCGGCGTGCCGCCGGACAGCCGAGCGGTCGCGGCTCGCTTGAACCCGAGCGCCGCCGCGTCGATCGCGTGACGCTCGACGACGTCGCCCGCCACGACGTAGGCGACCCCGCTGCCGTCGAGCGGAAGCTCGTCGACGCCGTCGCCGTGGATGACGAACGTCCGATCCGTCCCCAACCGGCGGACGACCTCGGCCATCCGGGCCGCGAGCGCGCCATCCCCGACGCCGAGCAGCTGGCGCCGGGTCCCGGCCGGGTTGGTCAGCGGGCCGAGCAGGTTGAACGCCGTCCGGACACCGATCTCCCGGCGGGTCGGTCCCGCGTGCTTCATCGCCGGGTGGAAATTCGGGGCGAACAGGAACGCGAACCCGATCTCGCGAAGAGCCGTGCCGGCCGACACCGCGTCGTGATCGATCCGGATCCCGAGCGCATCGAGCACATCGGCCGAGCCGGATCGGGACGTCATCGCTCGGTTGCCGTGCTTGGCAACCGGAACGCCCGCGGCGGCCGCCACGAGCGCCGCTGTGGTGGAGATGTTGAACGTGCCGCTCCCGTCGCCGCCCGTCCCCACGACGTCGATGGCTCCGTCGGGCGCTTCCACGCGCAGCACGCGCTCGCGCATCGCGAGGGCGAACCCGGCCAGCTCGTCGACGCTCTCGCCGCGCATCCGCAGGCCCATCAGCATCGCCGCCAGCTGGGAAGCGGTCGCTTCGCCGTCCATCACCGCGCCCATCGCCCGGTGCGCCTCGTCCATCGACAGTGAGCCGCCGTCCACGATGGTCGCCAGCGCGCTGCGGACCACGTCGCTCATCGGACGACACCGGCCGGTGCGACCGCACCATTCCCGCCGCTCACGGCGTCCCCACCGACCTCCCGGCCCACCGACACGGCCTGTGCCATGCCCGACGTCGCGAACGACCCGCTGGCATCGTCGAGCCGGGACGCCTCGCCCTTCGCCGGCCAGGCGCAGGAAGTTGGCCAGCAGGTGTGGACCCTGTGGGGTGAGCACCGATTCCGGATGGAACTGCACGCCTTCCAGGGGCAGCGACACGTGCCGGAGCCCCATCACCACCCGATCGACCTCACTGATCGCCGTGACCCGCAGCTCGGCCGGCAACGTGGCGGCATCCACGGCCAGCGAGTGATAGCGGGCGGCCATGAACGCCGGCGGCATGCCTGCCAGGAGGCCGCCGCCGTCGTGGGTCACCTCGGACGCCTCGCCGTGAACCAGCGTCGGCGCCCGAACGATCGACGCGCCGAACGCCGCCGCCATCGACTGCATGCCGAGGCAGACGCCGAGCAGCGGGATGCCACGCTCGGCGGCGACCCGAACGCTCTCGACCGAGACGCCGGCGTGGTCGGGATCGCCCGGCCCGGGCGAGATGACGATGCCGCGCAGGTCCGAGCCCGGCTCGTCGGCGAGCTCTCGGATCGCGGTGCCGTCCATCGCGTCGTTGCGAACGACGCGGACGTCCGCACCGGCCGCCTCCAGGGCCTGGACGAGGTTGAACGTGAAGCTGTCGTAGTTGTCGATGACGAGGATCATCAGCCGGCTCCGCGGGGCGTGTCCGGTGGCCACACCGGCGGCCGATGCCCGACGGACGGCGTCGCGGTCAGCCTCGGCGGGCGGGAGATCCGGCACGCCGGCCGCGAGGTCGATCGCCCGGCGGAGCGCGGCGGCCTTGTGCTCGGTCTCCTCGAACTCACGCTCCGGGATCGAGCCGGCGACGATGCCGGCGCCCGTGTGGACGTGCGCCTGGCCGTCCTTGAGCACGGCACTCCGGATCGTGATGGCCGTGTCCAGGTTGCCGTCGTAGCCGAGGTAGCCGACCGCCCCGCCGTACAGCCCGCGCCGCTCGCCCTCCGCGGCGGCGATCAGCTGCATCGCCCGGATCTTGGGCGCCCCCGACAGCGTGCCGGCCGGGAAGACGGACCGGAGCGCGTCGAGCGCGTCGAGCTCGGGCCGGAGGCGGCCTTCGACGTGGCTCACGAGGTGGAGCACGTGGCTGTAGCGCTCGACCTCCATGTACTTGCTGACGGTCACCGTGCCGGGTCGGGCCACCCGACCCAGGTCGTTGCGACCGAGATCGACGAGCATCACGTGCTCGGCACGTTCCTTCGGATCGGCCTGGAGCTCCTCGGCGAGGAGGGCGTCCTCGCGGGCGTCGGCACCGCGTGGCCGCGTGCCGGCGATCGGGATGCGTGGTCAGCCGGTCACCCTCAACCTGGAGGAGCAGCTCCGGCGAGGCGCCGACCACCTCGTAGCCGGGCGTCCGGACGAAGAACAGGTACGGGCTCGGGTTGACGCGCCGCAGGGCGCGGTAGAGGCCGATCCCATCGAGCGTCGTCCCGGTCGAGGGGTCGGCCGGGAGATCGAACGACTGCCGGCGGGCGAGCACGACCTGGATCGCCTCTCCGGCCGCGATGGCGTCCTTGGCGACCCGCACGGCATGGATGTACTCGTCGCGGCCGAGGCTGGTCTCGACCGGCCCGTCTGACGCTGCCAGTGGACCAGGGACGGACGCGCCGGCGGCCGCGCCGTTGCCGGGCCTCCGGCTCGTACCGTTGAGCTCGGCCGGGCTCGGGCGCGCGGTCCGCTCGAGCGCCTCGAAGATCGCCGACTCGGCGATCCGGTAGCGCCCCTCGAGGTCGGGCGTCTCGGTGTGCAGCGAGGCGATCGCCGACAGCGTGTGGGTCAGGTGATCGAACACGAGGACGAGGTCGGTCTCGATGAACGCGGCGATCGGCACCCGGACCGGGTCGCGGTCGGGCAGCGGGACGCTCGGCTCGAACGACGAGATCGCGTCGTAGGCCAGGGCGCCGACCGCGCCGCCCGTGAACCGGGGCATGCCCTCGGTCGGCTGGACGCGACGGCGCGGGACGAACCCACGGATCGCGGCCAGCGGATCGGCTGCGGGAGATGTCTCGACCGGGAGATCAGGAGCGTAGACGGGGACCGTGACCGGTCGCGTCTGCACGCGGACCGCGCCGTCGCGCACGTCGAGCAGCCGGCGTGGCCCCACGCCGAGGAAGGAGTAGCGGCCCAGTCGCTCGCCGCCCTCGACGGACTCGAGGAGGTAGGCGGGTCCGCCATCGTCAAGCCGGAGGAACGCCCCGATCGGCGTCTCGAGGTCGGCCGGACGGGTCGCGCGCAGCAGGACCGTGTCCGCGTTCCCAGCGATGCGGCGGGTCTGCGCCAGGCTGATCGGATCGGCTGTGGTCATCGCGTCTGGCCTCGGAGAATCAAGAACGACCAATCGTCTCCGGGACGAAAGGTCGTGCCTTCCGCGGTGCCACCCTCATTCGGCGTTGCCGCACTCTCCTGACCGACGGGCCCGGATGACTCCGTGCCGATCGGCGCTGCCCGATATCGCTGGCGCTCTGCGCCGGAGCCTACTGGCGCCTGCGGCTGACGCCGCTTCGCGTTCGGTCCGGAGGCTCCCGGGTCCATTCCCCGTCGTCGTCGTCCCGGCTCGCACCAACCGCCGGATCTCTGGGTCGACGTGCGATGGGTACTCGTCCCGATCACAGCCCGTTCTTCGTGATGGTGCGCGGAGTATGGGTGGACGCGGGGCGGGCCGTCAAGGGCGGGGTATGGTATCGGGCGACGGCCAGTCACCGCCGGAGGGAATCCGTGTCCGTCGCCCGTCCACGACGCAGCAGCGATCCCGATCGCGTTCGACTGTGGGTCGGCATCGCCCTCCTCATCGCGACCGCCGTCGCGCTCCTGGCGATCATCTTCGCGGCGCTCCAGATCCAGTCCGGGGTGCGGGCGTACGTCCGCGGTGAAGGCCTGTACAGCAAGGGCCAGAAGGACGCGGTCTTCCATCTCCTGCGGTACGCCGACACGCACGACGAGGCCGAGTACCAGGCGTTCCTCGCCGACATCGCGGCGCCGCAAGGCGACAAGGCGGCCCGTCTCGAGCTGGAGAAGCCGAATCCCGACTTGGACGTCGCCGCCGCCGGGTTCGCCCAGGGCCGGAACGATCCGGCCGACATCCAGATCCTGATCACCACCTTCCGGCTCTTCCGCCACGTCAGCTACATCGACCAGGCGATCGCGATCTGGACCGAGGGCGATGCCCGGATCGATGACCTCGTCGGGCTCGGGGATCGGCTCCACGCGCTGATCTCGACGGGTGGCGCAACGGCCGACCAGATCGAGCCCGTGGTCGTGCAGGTCGGCGGGCTGAACGCCCAGCTGACCGGCCTCGAGGACCGCTTCTCGGCCACGTTGAGCGATGGTGCCCGCTGGGTCCGCGACGTGCTGTTCGTGGTGGCGTCGCTGGCGACCGCGCTGCTCCTGCTCATCTCGGGTGCGGCCCTGCTGTCGTTCCTGCGCCGGGTGCGCCGCTCGGAGGATCGCTATCGACGGCTGGTCGACGAGCTGCGCGAGAGCCAGGAGCGGCTGTCGTTCGCGTTGGTGGCCGGCCGAATGGGGACCTGGGACTGGGAGATCGCCAGCGGCACGATCCGCTGGTCGGACAGCCTGGAGCGGATCGTGGGGATCCCCGCCGGCTCGTTCGGCGGCACGCTGGACGCCTACGTCGAGCTTGTCGATCCCGAGGACCGGGTCCCGCTGCGGCAGGCCTTCGAGCGCGCCGTCGCCTCGGACGGTGAGTACATGGTCGAGTGCCGGATGGGGCCACCCGGCCGTCAGACCACCCTGATCGCGGCCCAGGGCCGGGTCGTCCGGGACGAGTCCGGCGCCGCGATTCGCCTGGTCGGGGTCGCGCTCGACGTGACCGCTCGGCGCGAGCTGGAAGACCAGCTCAGGCATGCCCAGAAGATGGAGAGCGTCGGGCGTCTGGCGGGTGGGATCGCGCATGACTTCAACAACCTGCTGACCGCCATCACCGGCCACGGCGAACTGCTCGCCCAGAGCCTCGAGCCAGGGGACGAACGACAGGCGGACGTCTCGGCCATCAACGCCGCCGCGGCGCGGGCGGCCACGCTCACCCGGCAGCTGTTGGCGTACGGACGCCAGAGCCTGCTTCATCCAGAGCCGATCAACCTGAACGAGGTGGTGATCGGCTTTGAGCCGATGCTCCGTCGCCTGATCGGCGAGGACCTCCACCTCCGGACCGATCTCGCTGCAGATCTCGGCTGGGTGCGTGCCGACGCCGGCCAGCTCGACCAGGTGATCCTCAATCTCGTCGTCAACGCCCGCGACGCGATGCCCGACGGCGGTGCGATCGTGCTCGCCACCGGGAACGTCGACCTCGACGAGTCCTACGTCGCAGACCACCCGAAGGCACACGTCGGGCCGCATGTCGCCCTGGCCGTCCGCGACACCGGGACCGGGATCGATCCGGACACCATCGGTCGGATCTTCGAGCCGTATTTCACGACCAAGGAGCGCGGTCGCGGCACGGGCCTCGGCCTCGCGACCGTGCTCGGCATCGTGGAGCAGTCGGGTGGCTCCATCGAGGTGACCAGCGATCCCGGCCACGGCACGACCTTCCGGATCCTGCTGCCACGTGAAGCCGAGACCGCGCCGCCGCCGGCGGCCGATCCGGCCGAGGCCCCGGTGGGCTCGGGCCAGGAGACGATCCTGATCGCCGAGGACGAGGAGTCGGTTCGTCTGCTGGCACGCACCGTGCTCGAGGGTGCGGGCTTCCGGGTGATCGCGGCCGCGGACGCCGATTCGGCCCTGGCTGCCGCCCGCGCCCACGACGGTCCGATCGACCTGCTGTTGACCGACGTGATCATGCCGGGCGGCAACGGGCGCGAGCTGGCAGCAAGGTTCCAGGCAGCGCACCCCGGCGCACCGGTGGTGTTCATGTCGGGCTACGCGACCGAGGTCCTGGCCGCGCAGGGCGTGCTCGAGTCGGGTGTCGCGTTCCTCGAGAAGCCGTTCCTGCCGGCCACCCTGGTCCGCAAGGTCCGCGAGGTCCTGGATGGTCCGCCGCCGAGCTGAAGCCCGGGTCAGGGCGGATCGGACTCCGGGTCGAAGCCGCGGCAGGACAGCACGGGCAGCGCCGGATAGCGCCGCTAGGCCGGATCGACCGCGGCCCGCTCACAGAGGTAGGAGCGTGAGCCGGTCCGGGTCTCGATCCGCCGCGCGTGACGACAACCGGCGCACAGCCCCGGCGGGATGTTGGTGGTCACGGGCGGGGCAGGCTTTGGTACGCCATCACCCGTCATGACCTGGCGGAGAGGGTGGGATTCGAACCCACGGAGTCTTGCAACTCAACGCTTTTCAAGAGCGCCGCCTTCAACCGCTCGGCCACCTCTCCAGCGTGCGCAGGATAGCGCGGCTCGGCACGCCCCCTCAATGCGCCGGAGCCGGCCGGGCCAGCGGCCGTCGGCGGCGCGGCAACCGGTGGTTCGACAGGACAGGTTCGCGGACCCGATCCCGTTCGACTTGCGGCCTGGATCGAGGTAGCGTCCGCGGCTCAGCTCGCGATGGTCTCGAGCGGCACGTCCCAGTGCCCCTCGAGGAGGGCGAACCGTCGTCGCTCGTCCTCCGCGTAGCGGGCCTGGTGCGGAAAGAGTCGCTTGGCAATCTCCCGATCGGAGTGCTCCTCCAATGCCGCCCAGTCGCGGTAGACGATCGTCACCAGCACGTCCCAATCAGCCCGGCCGTCGCCGTGGAACCGCGGCTGCTGGATGCGGACGTCGAGCATCCGACCGCTCTTGACCTGCTCGCGGAGCACCGGAAGGTGATTGCGGGTGAACAGCTCGACGAATTCATCGTGATGTCCCCACCTGGTCTTGTAGAAATAGAGGACCTCGACGGGTGGCTGGGTCATGTGGATGTCTCCATGGCTCGGCGGATGCTGGGTGACCCGAGCCGTTGATGATGCGCCAACCATCGGTCGACCTCTCGACCCTGGGGCTGGCCCTACCCCCAACACGATGGCGATGTCGGTGGCGGAGCGGACCCGGGAGATCGGGATCAAGCGAGCCATCGGCGGAAGTCGCTTCCGGATCGTCCGCGAGCTGGTGACCGAGTCCGCGTTGATCGGGTTCATCGGCGGCGATGATCGGCTTGATCCTCGGTGGACTGGTCGTCGTCCTTGCGAACGAGGCGGGTCGATCGTCCGGAACGGTGCTCTTCCAGCTGACCGTGGGGACCGCAGTCACCGCCGTCCTCTTCTCGACGATCCTGGGCGCGCTCGCCGGCTTTGTGCCCGCCCTGCACGCCGCGCGACTCGACCCGGTCAAGGCGCTTCGCTATGAATGAGCCGACGATGACGAGGGGAGACCGACCGATGCCACTGCTCGAAGGCCGCAACCTTCGCAAGACCTATCGACTGAGCAAGCGAAACATCGTGGCCGCGCTCCGCGGCGTCGACGTCCGGATCGAGCCCGGCGAGATGATCGCGATCATGGGTCCGTCCGGGTCGGGCAAGAGCACGCTGATGCACATCCTGGGCCTGCTCCACGCCGCCGATCTCAATGACGGCCCGCGACCCGATCTCAGGTTCGACGGCCGCGACATGGTCGACGTCGGGGAGGGCGAGCGGACGAAGATCCGGGCCCGCCAGATGGGCTTCGTCTTCCAGGACTTCAACCTGGTCCCGACCCTGACCGCCATCGAGAACGTCATGCTCGCGTCCGATTACGCCGGGATCCCCGGCTCGAAGGCGAGAACGATGGCGATCGAGGCGCTCGAGCTGGTCGGGCTCGCCGATCGCGCCGACCACCGGCCGGCCGAGTTGTCCGGTGGCGAGCAGCAGCGCGTGGCGATCGCCCGGGCGCTGGTCAACAAGCCGGCCCTCATCCTCGCCGACGAGCCGACCGGCAACCTCGATTCCGAGCGGACGGACGAGGTGCTCGCGCTCCTCCGGCGGTTCAACCGGGAGCATGGCCAGACGTTCATCCTGGTCACCCACGACCCCGACGTTGCGGCGGCCTGCGATCGAATCGTCCGGATGCGGGACGGGCGGATCCGGGATCGTGCGCCCGCGGCCTTCGCCACGCCGCTCGACGTCGCGGCCCAGGAGGCCGCGGCCTGACCGCCGCAATCGGCCGGGCGACTACGAGATCGTGTCGCGTCCGAGGTACGGCCGCAGCACCTCCGGCACCATGACGGAGCCGTCGGCCTGCTGGTACGTCTCCAGGATGGCCGCCACGATCCGGGCGAGCGCCAGGCCCGAGCCATTCAGCGTATGGACGAGCTCGGGCTTCGCGCCGGGTTCCGGCCGGTAGCGGATCGCCATCCGGCGGGCCTGGAAATCGCGGAAGTTGGAGCACGAGCTGACCTCGAGCCAGCGCTCCACGCCCGGCGCCCAGACCTCGAGGTCGTACTTGCGCGCCTGGGTGAAGCCCATGTCGCGGGTCGCCATCAGCAGGACGCGATAGGCCAGGCCAAGCCGCTGGAGCAGGATCTCTGCCCGCTCGGTCATCCATTCGAGCGCGGCGGCCGAGTCCTCCGGCTTCTCGAACAGGACCATCTCGACCTTGTCGAACTGGTGGACGCGCAGGATGCCGCGGGTGTCCTTGCCGGCGGCACCGGCCTCGCGGCGGAAGCACGGCGAGTAGGCCGCGTAGCGGATCGGCAGCTGGTCGGCCTCGAGGATCTCGTCGCGGTGGAGGTTGGTGACCGGGACCTCGGCCGTGGGGACCAGGTAGAGCTCGTCGCGCGTGACGACGTACATCTGGTCTTCCTTGTCGGGGATCTGGCCGGTGCCGGTGGCCGAGGCGGTGTTGACGACGGCCGGCGGCCAGACCTCGGTCATCCCGTTCTCGCGGGTATGGACGTCGAGGAACCAGTTGATCAGCCCGCGCTGGAGCGCCGATCCGGCGCCCTTGTAGACCGGGAAGCCGGAGCCCGCGATCTTCGCGCCACGGACGTTGTCCAGGATGCCGAGCGCATCGCCGAGCTCCCAGTGGGGCTTGCGCGTCCAGCCGTCGCCCCCGTTCGGCAAGGCGGTCGCCCCAGGTCCGGATCGTGACGTTGGCTTCCTCGCCACCGACCGGGATGTCGGGGTCGGGCGGGTTGGGGATGCGCAGGAGGAGGTCGTCGAGCTCGGCCTCGAGCGCGGCGATCGTCGGTTCGAGGCCGTCGACCTGGGCGCCGATCTCGGTCGATTGCCGCCGCAGCTCGAGCACGGCCGGATCGGCCTTCGGGTCCGCGCCCCCCTTGACGAGCCTGCCGATCTCGGCGCTCTGGCTGTTGCGGGTCGCCTTGAGCGCCTCCACCTCGGCCAGGAGCCGGCGCCGGTTCGGCGTCGGCTCGAGCGCCCGGTCGACGAGCGCTGGCATCCTCGCCCTTGGCGATCGCCCCCCGGCGGATCGTCTCGGCGTCGTCGCGGAGACGCTGCAGACCGACGCTCATCGCGTCACGCCCGCCATGCTGGTCTGGTCCGGGTCGGCCCAGCGCGAGGCCGCCGCGGTCCGCTCATACACGAAATCGCGATCGAGGCTGGCCAGCAGCCAGCCGGCGCGCGGGCCGTTCGGAGCGCCCCAGGAAGGCCAGGTAGATCGCCTCGAAGGCCCGCCGCGCGGGTAGGTCGTCCTGTCTGGCGAGTTCGAAGATCACGGCCTGCCACGCATCGCCGCCGACGGGCGCCTCGCCGCCCGCGACGTTGGCCAGCTGCGAAAGGAACCGACGCTGGGCGTCGTCGAGCGAATCCGCCGCTTCGGGAACGCGATCGCGTCGCACGGCGATCCTGGCGGAGTCGGGCGCGTAGCCGTCGAGCCATGCCTGGGCAGCATCGACCCGCTCGTCGAAGGATGGCCCGCTCGCGGACGTTCAGGGCGCTCCCCTTCTCCTGCCTCGATCCGCGCCTCGAGGTCGACGCCAGGGATCTGGAGCAGCAGCGCCAGGTGCGAGAAGGCCGGCCGGAAGGCGGCCGCCTCGGCCGCGACGTCGGCCTCCGGATCGAGCAGCGAGTACCGGAACGTCGCCTCGAACCCCGGGGATAGCTCGCCCTTGACGTCGCGCCCGGCGGTCGCCGCGGCGTAGCGGTCGAACTCGTCGAACAGGCGCGGGATGGCGTCGGTCCCCTCCGGGTCGAATTCGATCGCCTGGTTCGGGCGGGGCCGCAGGAACAGGAAGCGGAGCTGCTCGGGCGGGATCACCTCGGCGATCGAGTGCGCCGCGGCACCCCGGCCCTTGGACGTCGACATCTTCCGGCCGCCGATATTGAGGAACTCGTACGGCACATTGAGCGGCGGCTCGCGCTCGAACACCTCGCGGGCGATCGCATCGCTCCGGTCGCGCGATCCACCGGCCGTCGACAGGTCCTTGCCGCCCGGCTCGATGGTCACCCCGAAGAGCGACCACTGCGCCGCCCATTCCAGGTTCCACGGCAGCTTCGCCGCGCCGCCGAACGGGCTGATCCAGCCCGATGATCCGCAACCGTGTGCCCAGGTCACCAGGTCGGCACGGCATTCGTAGAAGACTCGCTCGCCGTCCCATTTCGACACGATCGTCGTGCCGACCTTCCCGCATGTCGGGCAGATGACGCCGATCGGGTGCCAGGTCGCTGGGTGCTGGACGTTCGCGACCCGCCGGTAGATCTCGCGGACCAGCGGCGCCCGGTCGAGCGCCAGCCGGATGTACGGGTCCATCGCCCCGGTCGGGTAGATGTCGCTCATCCAGTAGTAGCGGTCCGGGTTGATCCCCAGCCCGGCGAACACGTCGATGAAGATCCCGGCGAAGTGCCGTGCGTAGCTCGCATGGCAATCGCCGGCCGGGTCCGGGACGTGGGCCAGCGGCCGGCCCATCTCGCGCTCGATGGCGTCGGGGGTCAGGAGCGCCTGGGCGTCCATCGGGTCGAGGTCGTCGACGCCGTACAGGAGCGTCGTCTCGACGCCTTGGGCGCGCAGCGCGCGGGTGATGACGTCGAGGATGACCGGGCCGCGCAGGCTGCCGACATGGACGGTCCCGGACGGGGTCTTCGAATCGTTGACGACCTGCGGCCCGACCGCCTGCTGCGCGAGCTCGTCAGCCCAGTCCACGGCGACCGCGCTAGCTGATGCTGACGATCTTGTAGGTGAAGTCTCCGGCCGGGACGCGGACGACGACCTTCTCGCCCTTCTTCTTGCCGAGCAGGGCGCGACCGACCGGGCTCTCGTTCGAGATCCGGCCTTCGGCCGGCTTCGCCTCGGCGGAGCCGACGATCGTGAACCGCTCTTCGCCGTCGCCGCTCTCGACCGCGACGGTCGAGCCGATCTGGACGTGGTCGGTCGAGACGTTCTCGTCGATGATCGTGGCGTTCTTGATCAACGCCTCGAGCGTCTGGATCCGCCCCTCGACGAACGCCTGCTCGTTCTTGGCGTCCTCGTACTCGGCGTTCTCGGACAGGTCGCCGTGCTCCTTGGCGTCGTGGATCCGGTTGGCGACCTCGGGGCGCTTGATCGAGACCATCTCGTCGAGCTCGACCCGAAGCTTCTCGAGGCCGTCTCGCGAGAGGTAGGTGGGCTTGTTGTTCACGGGTGCAGGCCCCCCAGCACTGGGTGGTCGGGTGTGGGTAGACCGCCCTGCGGTCTTGGATAAAGGAAAGAACTCCAGGCTCGTTCGCGGCCGTGCCGCGTGCCTGAAGTTCCGACCGGGAGCGAATGGTAGTCGCGGGCTGGAGTCGTGTCAAAGCCCCCGGCCGGCCCGGTGGCGCCGGCGGGCACCGCTCAGGAACGATCGCCGGCGGCGCCGGCGAGGCCGAGCAGTCGACGCTTGATCCGCTGCAGCGAACCCCGGTCGGGAAAGGCCACGAAGAGCGTGTCGTCACCGGCGATCGAGCCGGCCACCTCCGGCCAGCGCGCCCGGTCGAGCGCGGCCGCGATCGCGTGCGCCGAGCCCGGCAGCGTCCGGATCACGAGCAGCAGCCCGGCATCGTGGATCTCGACCGGCAGGTCCGCCAGCAGCTTGCGCAGCCGGTCCTCGCCGGACGTCTCGGCCTCGATCAGCCGTGGCGGCAGCGCGTAGGCGGCCAGCCCCTCGCGATTCACCTTGATCAGCCCGAGCTCGGCGACGTCGCGCGAGATGGTCGCCTGGGTCGTCCGGAACCCGCGCTCGCGAAGGGCCGCCGCCAGCTCCTGCTGGGTCCGGATCGGGCGTTGCTCGACGAAGTCCCGAATGGCTCGCTGGCGGAGCTGCTTCATGACTTCCATCAGGGTGGCCTCCGCAGGCTAGCGTGCCAGCCAGGCGACGAGGACGATGCCGGCGAGCACGAGCCGGTATCCGACGAAAACGTTCAGCGAGCGCGTCCGGACGTAGCGGAGCAGGACACCGATGGCGAGCATCCCCGAGATGAACGCGGCGACCATCCCGACCACCAGCGGTTCGACGCTGACGCGACGCCGGCCTCGCCGGTGACGAGCTTCCGCAGCTCGAAGACCGCGGCGCCGGCAGTGACCGGCGTGGCCATGAGGAAGGAGAAGCGCGCAGCCGCCTCGCGATCGAGCCCGGCGAACCGGGCGGCCGAGATGGAGATCCCGGACCGGCTGATCCCGGGGACGAGGGCCACCGCCTGGGCGATCCCGATCCCGATCGCGACGGGGAACGACACGTCGCCGACGCCCTTCGCCCGACCGCCACGGCGGTCGGCGAGCCACAGGATCCCGCCGCCGATGACCAGGGTGACGGCGACGAGCCCGGGCTCGCGGACGCTGGACTCGATGATGTCGTTGAACAGGAAGCCGACGATCGCGGCCGGAATGGTCGCGGCCACGAGCAGCCAGGCCAGGCGCCGGTCGGGATCGTGGCGGAACGAGCGATCGCGAAGTGCGGCCAGGCCCGCCGGGACGAGCCGGAGCCAGTCCGCCCAGAAGTAGAGGAGCAGCGCAAACAGCGTTCCGATATGGAGCATGACGCTGAACGCGAGCGAGTCGATGAACGGGTCGTGCCAGCCAAGCAGGAACGGCACGATGATCAGGTGCCCGGACGAGGACACCGGCAGGAACTCGGTGAGTCCCTGCACGATCCCCATCACGAGCGCCTGGAGAGCAGTGTCCATCTGTCAGGCGCCGTAGACGGCGGCGATCGCAGCTCTACGAACCCGGCTATCGGATGAACAGCGGGGCGAGCACGAGGGTGATCGTCGCGAGGAGCTTGACCAGCACGTGGAGCGACGGGCCGGCGGTGTCCTTGAACGGGTCGCCGACGGTGTCGCCGACGACCGCCGCGGCATGGGCCGGGGTCTTCTTGCCGAGGACGACGCCGTTGTCGTCGAGCAGGTGGCCCGACTCGATGTACTTCTTGGCGTTGTCCCACGCGCCACCGCCGTTGTTGAGGACGGTCGCCAGGAGGACGCCGGCGATCGTGCCGACCATCAGCAGGCCGGCGACGGCCTGGGCGCCCAGGAGGATCCCGACGACGATCGGCGTGGCGACGGCGACGACGCCCGGGGCGATCATCTCGCGCAGCGCCGCTCGGGTCGTGATGTCGACGACGCGGGCGTAGTCCGGTCGCTGGGTGTAGTCCATGATCCCGGGCATCTCGCGGAACTGGCGCCGGACCTCGACGATGATCGCCTGGGCCGTCGTGCCGACCGCGCGGATCGCCAGCGAGCTGAAGAAGTAGACGAGCATCGCCCCGATCAGCGCGGCGATGAACACGTTGACGTCGGCCAGGTTGATCGCGGTCAGGAGCTCGACCGCCTCGGTTCGTCTCGATCAGGTTGACCTTGTCGATGTAGGCGGAGAACAGCAGGAAGGCGGCAAGCGAGGCGGACGCGATCGCGTAGCCCTTGGTCAGCGCCTTGGTCGTGTTGCCGACGGCGTCGAGTCGGTCGGTGATCTCGCGGGCGCCGGCCTCGGCCCGGCTGAACTCGGCGATCCCGCCGGCGTTGTCGGTGATCGGGCCGAAGGTGTCCATGGCCAGGATGTAGGCCGTCGTCATCAGCATGCCCATCGTCGCGACCGCGGTTCCGAAGATCCCGCCGACATCCTTTCCCGCATCGTTGACGATCCCGGCCTGCGAGCCGAGCCAGTGGCTGGCGAACAGCGCAATGCCGATCGTGATGGCCGTCACGAAGGTCGTCTCGAAGCCCGACCGCAACGCCCGAGATGATGTTCGTCGCCGGGCCGGTCTTCGACGCCTCGGCGATCTCGCGCACCGGTCGGAAGGTGCCCGCCGTGTAGTACTGGGTGATGTACACGAACGCGACGCTGGTGGTCAGGCCGACCACGCCGGCCCCGAAGAAGTACAGCCAAACCGGCAGGCCGCTCGGCGCGTTGCCGTTGGTCTGCATCATCACGTTCGTCACGAGCAGCAGGGCAGCCGCCGACAGGATCGTCGTGACCCAGTAGCCACGGTTGAGCATGTTCATCGGGTTCTCGTCCTCGCGACCCCGGATGAAGAAGATCGCCACGATCGTCGACAGCAGGCCGAAGGCGCGAACGACGAGCGGGAAGAAGATCCAGGCCTGCGGGTTCGGCCAGTTGTTGGCGACCGCGATGGCGTACACGCCGACGCCGAGGATCATCGCGCCGATGTTCTCGGCGGCGGTCGACTCGAACAGGTCCGCACCACGGCCGGCGCAGTCGCCGACGTTGTCGCCGACGAGGTCGGCGATGACGCCCGGCGTTGCGCGGGTCGTCCTCGGGGATGCCCGCCTCGACCTTGCCGACCAGGTCCGATCCGACATCGGCGGCCTTGGTGTAGATGCCGCCGCCGAGCTGGGCGAACAGGGCCACGAACGATGCGCCGAAGCCGAAGCCGACGATCAGGAACGGCGCCTGGTTGACCGTGTCGGAGCTGAGGCCGCCGTACAGCGAGAAGATGCCGTACACGCCGATGAGCGACAGGGCCACGACGAGGAACCCCGAGACGGCGCCACCGCGCATCGCGACCTGGACCGCCTCGACGAGGCTCCGCCGGGCGGCCGAGGCGGTTCGGACGTTCGACTTGACGCTGATGTACATGCCGATGATCCCCGACGCCATCGAGCACGCGGCGCCGACGAGGAACGCGACCGCCGTCCGGATCCCGATCGGGGCACCCGCCAGCGACGGGACGTCGGCGACGTCGGCCGTCTCGACCAGCGTGATCACCACGCCGATCACGACGGAGGCGACGAGCGCGAGCAGCGCGATCGTCGAGTACTGGCGGCGGATGAACGCGACCGCACCCTCGAAGATGGTGCCGGCGACGTCCTCCATCTCCTTCGTGCCGGTGTCGCGCGAGAGCACGTCGCGGGCCAGGTAGATGGCGAACAGCACGGCGATGATGCCCGCCGGCAGGATGATCAGCTGGAGCGCACTGGCATCCATCGGGGTTGTCGGATCCTCCTCGAGAGTAGCGCCGGGATTCGGCCAGGGCGCGCATGGCGAGCCGCTTTGGACGTGCGATCGGGGAGACACTGCCGGGGTCCAACGGGCATCCGCCCGGGGCTGAAACCTTGCAGAACGGGTGCGAGTGTAACAAGGCGCCGGAAGGCGGGTCAAACTCGGAACGAAGGTTCGATATGCAGGCCAGGAGGGCCGGCGGCGGGGCCAGAGTCGAGCCCCTATACTGCGCGTCTTGTGACCCGACGACCCATGCTCGGGTGTCTCTTCGAGATCGTCGAGACACTCGTTCTCACGCTGATCATCTTCCTGGTCATCCAGAACTTCGTCGCTCAGCCGTACAAGGTCCAGCAGCAGTCGATGGAGCACACGCTCGAGCCCGACCAGTACGTCCTGGTCGACAAGCTGACGCCGCGACTCGACACGTACAAGCGCGGCGACATCGTGGTGTTCACCCCTCCGGCCGAGTGGGCCCCGGAGGACGGCACGCCGTTCATCAAGCGGGTCATCGGCGTGGGCGGCGACAAGGTCGAGGTCAAGGACGGCGAGGTCTTCGTCAACGGGACGGCCCTGGCCGAGCCGTACCTGTTCGCCGACGCCCCCGGCGATCCACCCGAGCCGACGGTCGCCTCGCAGGAGTCATGGACCGTTCCCGCCGGCGAGCTCTTCCTGATGGGCGACCATCGCGCCAATTCGGCCGACTCGCGATCTTTCGGGACCGTGCCGGTCTCGCAGATCATCGGTCGTGCCTGGCTCCGCTACTGGCCGCTCAACGTGTTCGGGATCCTGCCCACGCCGACGCACCCGGAGCTGACCCCCAACGGCCCATGAGAATCCTTCCGTGAACCCGGCCCTGGCGGGGGTCGCGCTCGCGGTCGTGGTCGGCGCGCTGGTTGCCGGCTCCGCCAGGAACGCCCGGACGGCCATCCTCGGCCTCGTCGCGGTGATGCTGTTCGGCCCGTTCCTGGCCGATCCCCTGGCGGAACCGCTCGGCGTGGCGGCCCGGCTCGTCGGCGCAACGCTGTCCGGGTACCTGCTCTGGGTCGCCGCCCGGGGCGGTGGCGTCTGGACGTCCGGGTCCCGGCTCGGCTGGCCGGCCGAGCTGCTCGTCGCGGCTGCGGCGGCCGCGGTCGGTTATGGAAGTCACGGGCTGGGTGCGCCGGCTCTCGGTCCCGCGCCGGCCCAGGCGGCCGGGTTCGCGCTCGCCGCGCTGTCGATCGCCCCCGTGGCCAACGGCCGAGACATCCTCCGGGTCGGGATCGGTCTGCTGTTGCTGACCAGCGGCGCCATCCTGGTCCGGACCGCGCTGGGCGGCACGCCCCAGGCGCTCGAGGAGGTCGTCGAGCGCCGGCCTGGTCGCCGCACTCGGCGGCGCGATCGCCCTGCTTGCGGTGTCGGCGCGCGCGAAGGGCGTCGACTTCGAGCTCGCTCCGGACCGGATCGGCCTGGCTCGCCGGGCCCCGGACGCGCACCCGGTCGAGACCGACGCGATCGACGTCCGATGAGTCTGGCCGTCTACCTGGCCGTCACCCTGGGCTTCGCCGCACTCGCGCTGGCGACCCGATCGCGCGACCTCGCTGTCGACGACGCTCGGCCTGATCGGGCTGGCAACGGCGACGGTCGCAGCCTCCCGCCTCGACCCGGCCGAGCTCGTGTCGATCGGGCAGACCGGTCTGGCGGGCTCGGCCTACGCGCGGCTGTTCCTGGTCCTCGGCTCGTTGACCGGCCTCGGGCTCGCGGTCACGGGGTTGGCAACCGGAACGCGCCGCGACGCGCCGATGGTCACCCTCGCAACGCTCGGGATCGCGAGCCTGACCCTGACCCTGACGGATCCGCGGATCGCGGTTGCGGCGGCGACCGCCGGCGGGCTGTTCGGGGTATGGCTGACGCTCGCCCCGGGCGACGACCGGATCGGGGCCACGCTCGGCATCCGCGAGCTGCGGGCCGTGGTCGTGGCCGGCGCCATGGCGATCGCGGCAACGGCCTGGATCGGTCGCGACCTCACCCAGCTCGCCGCACAGCCCGTCGTCTTCGGGCTGGTCTACGTCGCCTTCGCACTGGCGGTCGCGGTCAGGTTCGGTGCGATCCCGTTCCACCTGTGGGCCGCCCGCCTGACCGACGCCGCCCCGGAGACCGCGCTGCCGATCATCACCGTGCTCGCCCCGGCCTCGCTGGCCGTCGTCGCCCTGGGCTGGAACGCCTCGGCGATCGCACCACTCCTCGTCGACCTCGAGGCGGAGCGCATGGTCGTGCTGACGGTCGCGGTCGTGTCGATCGTGTTCGCGGCGATGGCCGCGCTGGTCCACGACGACCTCGAGCACGTCGTGGGCTACTCGATCATCGGCGACGCGGGCATCGTCCTGCTCGCCCTGGCCGTGCTCGATCCCGGCGGTTGGGCGCCCGCCCGGATCTGGATCCTGGCGTTCGTCGTGACCCGGAGCGCCTTCGCCGCGTGGGCCGGCGGAATCCGCGGAGCATTCCGGAGCGGGCGGATCGAGGATCTCCGCGGCTGGGCGATCCGCTCGCCGATCCTGACCGCGGCATTCGTGCTTATCGTGCTCGCCGCCGTGGGGTTGCCCGGATGGCTGGCGTTCGAGGCGCGGGCCTCGCTGGTGTCGCTCGCGTTCGACGGCCCGCTCGCAATCCTCGTCTTCGTGGCGACGTTCGCACCGCTCGCCTACTACGCCCGACTGTCTCGCCGTCGGCGTGGCCCGGTCGGCTCGCCCGGAGCCGGCGACCGATTGGCGGCCCCATGTCGATCGGCTCAACCTGACCGCGCCGCTCGGCTGGGCGCGTTCGACGTGGGACGCCAACCGCGTCTTCAGCGCCGCGATCATCGCGGCATTGCTGGGCGTGCTGGCGTTGGCGACATCGGTGGGCGCCTTCGGCAACGCCGAGGCGGCGGCGGCGATCCCGCCCGGCCTCCAGGGCCCGGCCGGCTCGTTCGGGCCTCCCCCGCTCGCCTCCGGCCAGCCGTCCTTCCAGCCGGTCCCGACGATCCGCTGACGACGGGCCGGTCCGGGGTCACGCCACCGCGGCATGGCGTCGTCATCCGAACGGGATTCGCTCGTTCGAACCAAGTCGAACGATCGAGCCTGCCCGACTGTGCCGAACGGAGCCGATCGAGGGGTCCGTCTCGCGTTCGTTCGAACCATGCCGAACGACCGGGCCGCGGCGGGTCGGGCTACTCCTCCGGAGCCAGCACCCAGCGGTCGATATCGCGCTCGTAGTCGTGCAGCTCGCCCGGCGCGAACCACAGTCCGAGCTCGGTCTCGGCAGCCTCGGGACCGTCCGAGGCATGGACGATGTTCTGCGCGGTCTCGAGGGCGAAGTCGCCGCGGATCGTCCCCGGTGCCGCCTCGTCGGGCCGGGTGGCCCCGTTGATCGCTCGCACGACGGTGATCGCGTTCGGCCCGTCGAAGGCCGCCGCCACCAGCGGCGCCGAGGTGATGAACTCGACCAGGCCAGGGAAGAACGCCTTGCCGCGGTGCGCCGCGTAATGTCGCTCGGCGAGATCGCGATCGACCTTCACCAGCTTCAGGCCGACGAGTCGAAGACCACGGTCCTCGTACCGCGCGAGGATCCGGCCGACCAGCTGGCGCTGGACGCCGTCGGGCTTGATGAGGACGAGCGTGCGTTCACTGGCTGGCATGTCTACCTTGGGGTGCGGGTCCTGGGGACGCGAGACCGGGCGCGTGGGACGGGCGGGATTGTATCGGAAACGGATGGCTCCTCCGGCTCGGGGGCCGTCGCCCGCCGTCGGTCGCGCGCGCCGGACCAGGCGGCCATGGCATAGGCGCGGTGGGCCTCCACCTCGAGCCCGACGAGACGGAACGCATCGCCTCGGACGACGCTCAGGGCCGGACCTGCGGCGCCCGACCCGGCAGCGACGCCCGTACCGAGCGAGCCGTGGGTCGCCTCGAGGACCGCCGGTGCAAGAGCCGGAGCCAGCCGGAGGGTCAAGGCGAAACGCAAGGCGGCCTCTTCGAGCGCCCCGGCGGCGAGGGCCCGGGTGGCCGCCTCGAGCTCCTCGGCGGGATCGGGCAGCTCCGGGGCTGCGGGCTCGACGCCGCCGTCGACATCCCAGAAGCCGGGCGTGACCGCGGATCGGGATGGCGCGGCCGCCGAGGACGGAGCGTTCCCCGACGCTCGCAGCGCGGAAGCGACCAGCGTGTCGCTGTCGCCGGCGCGTCGGGCGGGTGTGGCTATCGGCTCCGGCTGGAAGAGGGTCGCCGTCGTGGGCGGCGGCTCTGCGGCATCGGCCGGCCAGACGGCCGAGCGTGGCATCCCGGCGAAGATGCGCGTCGACCGGGCCGCCGATCCGGTCCATCGCCCGCATGGCGAGCCGGCGGGCCTCGTTGGGGCGGCCGAGGGCGGCCGCGGACTCGGCGGCGATCACCAGCGCGACCGGATCGTCTTCGATCGCGGTCAGGGCGTCCGTCGCGGCTTCGCCGGCGCGGACTAGGTCGCCCGTCCGCCAGCGGACCTCGGCGAGGTCGACCCGGCCGGGACCGTCCAGCTCGCCGGCTCCGGCGAGCATCTCGAGCTCGGTCCGGGCGAGCGCCAGCGAGCCGAGGCGCAGGTGCACCCGGGCCAGGGCGAGATCGGCCGCACGCCGGGGAGCGGCGACCAACCCGGGCGGCTCGAACGTCGCGCTCACGCCGGCAGCCGGAGGCGCGAGTCGAGACCGCGGAGGTAACGTGCCGGCGCGACGGCCGCCAGCCGGAGGCCCTCGTCCACGAACAGCCGGCAGGCAAGGGCGCGCACGCCGTCGGCGTCGACCGACTCGATCTCGGCCAGGGCCTCGTCGAGGCTCAGGACACGATCGTGGAGCGCCTCCTGCCCGCCGATCCACGAGGCGACATGCCGCGTGTCGTCCATCCGGAGCTCGAGGCCGCCGGACAGGTAGCGCTTTGCCTTCGCGAGCTCGTCGGCCGGGACCTGCTCGTCGCGGAGCCGAGCGAGCTCGACGAGGATCGCGTCGATCGCGGCGGGTAGTCCGGCGGGGTCGACACCGGCCGACACCTCGAGCGCACCGGCATCGGCGTAGTCGACGAGCCCGGACGAGACGTCGTAGGCCAGGCCGAGCTCCTCGCGGACCGACAGGAACAGCCGGCTGCTCATCCCGTCGCCCGAGGACGGCGTTCAGGACCGCCAGGGTCCAGCTGTCGGGGTGGTCGCGCGGGAGGGCCGGCAGGCCGATGCACAGCTGCGCCTGGTTCGTGCTCCGCCGGCCGACCATGACCCGCGGTCCCGCGGGCAGCGCCGGGGCCGGCCGCGAACCCACCGGTCGCGCCATTGCCGGTCCCGAAGGCGTCGTCCGCCAGCGCGAGCGCGTCCTCGTGGCTCAGGTCGCCGGCGATGGCGACGACGGTGTTGGCCGGCCGGTAGGCCTGGCTCCAGAAGTCGCGGATGACGGTGTCCGGCGAGCGCCCGAACGTCGGCCTCCTCGCCGCAGATCTCGCGCCCGAGCGGGCCGTCGCCGAACAGCGCGGTCTGGAACAGGATCTGGCAGTACTCGGACGGGTCGTCGAGGTACGAGCGGATCTCCTCGACGATCACGGTCCGCTCGCTCTCGATGTCGCGGGCGGTCAGCCTCGGGCGGACGATCAACTCGCCCACGACGTCGACCGCCCGGGCGGCCTCGCTCAGCGGGACCCGCACCCAGTAGACGGTGGATTCGCGGTCGGTCGCGGCATTGAACGACCCGCCGGCGCCCTCGATCGCCTCGCTGATCGCCCGGGTCGACGGGTAGGCGGCCGTGCCCTTGAACGTGAGGTGTTCCATGAAATGCGGCGACGCCGACCTGGCCGGCGTCCTCGAACCGGGATCCGGCGAGCACGTAGGCGGCGACCGAGACCGAGCGTGCCGCCGGGAGCCGGGCGCTGATCACGCGAGGTCCGGCTGGCAGCGCGGTCCGTTCGAACATCCGGCCGATGGTACAGGAATCGATCGGGCGCCCCGGCCGTCGGCCGGGGCGCTTGAGGATCGGCTGGAACCGCGACCCGCTAGCCGATGACGGCCTGGATCCAGTCCTTGGCGAAGTACACCAGGAAGGCGATCGAGACCAACCACATCAGCGGATGGATCTCGCCGAGCTTGCCCTTGACCACCTTGATCAGGACCCAGCTGATGAAGCCTGCACCGATGCCGACGGTGATGTCGTAGGTCAGCGGCATGAGGATCATCGTCAGGAGGGCCGGGATGCCTTCCTCGGCGTCGCTGACCGGGATGTCCTTGACCAGCGTGAACATGAGGTAGCCGACGAGCACGAGCACCGGCGCCGTCGCGACCGACGGGATCAGCCCCGCAATCGGCGACAGGAAGATCGCGAGCAGGAACAGGACGCCCGGTGACGACCGAGGCGAAGCCGGTCTTGCCGCCTTCGGCAACGCCCGCCGCGCTCTCGATGTAGGTCGTGTTCGAGCTGATGCCCGCGACGCCGCCGGCAATCGCCGCGACGCTGTCGACGAGCAGGACGCGGCCGAACCCCGGCACCGATCCGTCCGGGCGGGACAGGCCGGCCTCGGCGGCCACGCCGGTCACCGTCCCCATCGTGTCGAAGAAGTCGGTCAGCATGATCGCGAAGATCGTCAGGAGCGCCGTCAGCAGTCCGAGCTGGCTGAACACGTTGGTGACGTCGAACTGGCCGAGCGTCGGCAAAGCTCGGGGTAGCGGTCAGGTTGCTCGGGACGGCCTGCACCCCGGTGACGATCGCGATCACCGTGGTCACGAAGATGCTGATGATCAGGGCCGCCCGGATCTTCATCACGTACAGCGCGATGGTGATGGCGAGGCCGAGCAGGAAGACGAAGTTGGCGGTCGTCGTCGGGAAGACGACCGTGACCGGCGGCACGCCACCCTCGGGGACGACGATGAACCCGCCGTTGACGAAGCCGATGAACAGGATGAACAGGCCGATGCCGACGCCGATCGAGCGCTTCAGCGCGAGCGGGACGGCGTTCATGATCGCTTCCCGGAGGCCGGCCACGACCAGGACGGTCACGACGACGCCTTCGAGCACGATCACGCCCATCGCGCCCGGCAGGGTCAGGCCCTTGCCGAGGACGAGGGTGAAGGCGACGACCCCGTTGATCCCGAGCCCGGCGGCCAGGGCCAGCGGGTAGTTGCCGACGATCCCCATGGCGATCGTCATGACGCCCGCGACCAGCGCCGTCGCCGCGGCTGCCGCCGGCACGTCGATCCCCGCCGCCGACAGGATCGACGGGTTGAGGAAGATGATGTAGGCCATGACCATGAACGTGGTCAGGCCGGCTCTCGCCTCCGTGACCAGGTCGGTCCCACGTTCGGCGAACTTGAAAAAGGCCGCCAGGCCGTCACTCGACACGCCGGACATGCCAGACCGAGCTGCTGACACCGGATTCCCTGCCTCCTTGCCCTCGGTGACGCGCCGGAACCCCTGGGGCGGACTCGGACCGCGCCTTCCAACCCGTCGGCGATCGCTCCCTCGGCGGCCGCCGCGCCCGTGTTGCCGACCGGCCACGTGGACGGGCCGATCTCCCGATCCGCTACTCGTCCTCGTGGACTTCGAGGCTGAGCAGCTCCATCTGGACATAGTCGCTGGTGTCGAACTCCAGCTGTCGCGGAGCGAACGGCGAGTGGTCCTCGCCCGACGGGCCGACCGGGGCGAACTCCACGACCACCCGCTCGTCGCCCTGGACGAGCGTGTAGACGAGGAGCTGATCGGGACGGGTCTCGAATTCGAGGTGTTCGAACGAGTCGATGTTGAGGGTGATCGCCAGCGGCGTGAAGTAGGTCGAGATGTCGTCGGCGTCCACCACGATCCGCTCGACCCAGCCGGTACCGTGGCTGACCAGGTCCCGGCCGCGGTGGTAGCGGTAGGTGACGGTCTGCTTGAGCAGCGGGCGGAGGAGGTGGAGCATGTCCGCCCTCGAGGACACGACGCCCTGGTTCACGAAGAACTTCGCCGCAGGCTGGCTCGACAAGCGGGCGTCTCCTCGGGGCACGGAGGTGGGACGGACGTCCCGATGGTACCGCACCCCAACAGCCCGCGACGACGCGAATCTGGGGCTCCGCGGAGCCCGCGTATGATCCTCGCGGATGCTCCTGGCACTCGACATCGGCAACACCAACATCACGACCGGCCTGCTTCCGGGCCGGCGCGCTGCTGGCGACGCCGTCGCGCGGCGACGGCGGCCGCGGGCGACGCCCGACGAGCTCGAGCTCAGTCCTGACGGGGCTGCTCAGCCTGGACGACGTCGGGCTGGCGCGATCTCGATTCGATCGTGGTCGCGTCGGTCGTACCGGCGCTGACCGGCGCCGTCGAGGCGATCGCCGAGCGGCACGACCGCCCGCTCCTCATCGCGGCGGCCGGCACGCGTTCCGCTCGCCGTCCGGGTCGATCGACCCGGCGAGGTCGGGGCCGACCGGCTGGTCAACGCCCTGGCCGCCGCTCGGCTGTACGGCACGCCCGGCCGTGGTGGCCGACTTCGGGACCGCGACCACGTTCGACTGCGTGGCTGCCGACGGAGCCTATGTCGGCGGGGCGATCGCACCCGGGCTCGAGCTCGGCCTGGAGGCCCTCGCCGCCCGCACCGCCAAGCTGCCGCGGGTCGAGCTGCGCGCCCCGGATCGGGCGATCGGTCGGGACACCGTCGGCGCCATCCAGGCGGGCGCCGTGCTCGGCTACCAGGCGCTGGCGAGCGGCCTGCTCGAGCGGGTGCGCGCCGAGCTCGCCGAAGCGAACGGCGTCCGGCCGGGCGATGTCCATGCGATCGCGACGGGTGGGCTGTCGCGAGCGCCCTGGATCCGGGCCGTCCGCGGCTTCGACGCGATCGATCCGGACCTGACGCTCAAGGGCCTGGCGATCCTCCATGCCGAGGTGGGCGGCGGGCGAGCCGCTCGAGCTGGGGCTGTCATGACGGATCGGGCGAGCTGGGCCGCCTTGCGGGGCGGCTGATCGGGCTCGGCGTGACCGGCTCGATCGCGGCCTACAAGGCGGTCGAGCTGCTGCGGCTGCTGCGTGCGGAAGGTGCCGACGTCGCGGTGATGCTGACGCCGTCGGCGGCCCAGTTCGTGGGGCCGCTCTCGTTCGCCGCGCTGTCGCGCCACCCGGTCGAGACCGACCTGCTCGGCCTGCTGCCCGACGGGACGGATCGGGCACATCGTGGTCGGCGACACCGCCGACGCGATCGTGGTGGCGCCGGCCACGGCGCACTTCCTCGGGGCGATGGCCAACGGGCTGGCCGGCGACGTCGTGACGGCCACCTGCCTGGCCATCACGAGCGCCGATCGTGGTCGCGCCGGCGATGGACGGCGACATGTGGACCCACCCGGCCACGCAGGCCAACGTCGCGCGCCTGCGCGACGGCTTCGGGTACACGCATCGTCGAGCCCGAGCAGGGATCGCTGGCGTCGGGTCAGTCGGGGGTCGGACGTCTGGCGGATCTCGGGCCGGATCGTCGACGCGGTCGTGGCGGCGGTGGCCGACGAGCCGGTCCGCGTCGCCGGACCCGAGCGCCCGACCGCCGCTCGTCGCCCAGGCGCCGGGACGCCGACCTGACCGGTCGCCACGTCGTGGTTACCGCCGGCGGGACGCGCGAGGCGATCGACCCGGTCCGGTTCATCGGCAACCGGTCGACCGGCAAGATGGGGGTGGCCATCGCCGAGGCGGCGATCGCCCGAGGGGCCGCGGTGACGGTCATCGCGGCGAACGTCGAGGTCCGCGCTGCCCGACGACGGCCGACGTGGTCCGGGTCAACTCGACCGCCGAGCTGCGCGCCGCCCTGCTGCGGGTCACCCAACGCGCCGATGGCGCGGCCGGGTTCGACGCCCTGGTCATGGCCGCCGCGGTCGCCGACTTCCGCCCCGTCGGTGCCCGCCGATCGCAAGCTGGAACGCGCCTCGCGGCTCGCGATCGAGCTCGAGGCCACGCCGGACCTCCTGGCCGAGGTGGCCGGATCGCCCATGGGCTCGACAGCGACGGCGCCCCGACGCGGATGCCGCTCCGGCCGCGTCCCGATCCTGGTCGGCTTTGCGGCCGAGACCGGCTCGCTCGAGCGGGCCGGCCGACAAGCTCCGACGCAAGGGCGTCGACCTGCTCGTCGCCAACGACGTCAGCGAGCCCGGCTCGGGGTTCGGAACGGACACCAACCGGGTCGCGATCCTCGGCGCCGACGGGTCGCGCGACGAGCTGCCCACTGCTGTCCAAGCGCGAGGTCGCGGACCGGCTGCTCGACCGGGTCGCGCTGGCGCTGGACGAGCGCGACGCCGCCCGCCAGACTGGGGCCACGAACGCCGAACCGAGTCGGGAGCCAGCATGAGCGCGACACCAGCCACCCCCCGCCGACTGTCCGTCGTGGACATCGCGCAAGCTGTACGCCGACGGCGCGCGCGATCCCGATGCTGACCGCCTACGACCACCCGACGGCGCAGCTGCTCGACGAGGCCGGGATCCCGCTGCTGCTCGTCGGCGACTCGGTCGGCCAGGTCATGCTCGGCTACGAGACCACGGTCCGCGTGACGATGGCCGAGATGGTCCACCACACCAAGGCGGTCGTCCGCGGCAGCGCAGCGCGCCCTGGTCGTGGCCGACATGCCGTTCCTGTCCTATGCGACGCCGGCCGAGGCGCTCGAGCACGCCGGCGCGTTCCTGCGCGAGGCCGGCGCCCAGGCGGTCAAGGTCGAGGGCGGCGTCCGGACGGCGCGGATCATCGAGACGCTCGTTCGCGCCGGGATCCCGGTGATGGGCCACATCGGGCTCACGCCGCAGGCGATCAACGCGATCGGCAAGGTCCGCGTCCAGGGCAAGAGCCGCGACCAGGCCCGCGCGCTCCTCGCCGACGCCCAGGCGGTCCAGGAGGCCGGCGCCTTCGCGATGGTCCTCGAGCTCGTGCCGGAGCAGCTCGCAGCGGCGATCACCGAGCGGCTGCGGATCCCGACGATCGGGATCGGGGCGGGAGCCGGGTGCAGCGGCCAGGTCCAGGTCATCACCGACCTGATCGGCCTGGGCGACTTCGTTCCGCGCCATGCCCGGCCATACGCCCACATTCGCGGGGACGATCCTGGCGGCCGCCAGGGCCTACGCCGACGACGTCGTCGCCGGCACGTTCCCGGGCCCCGAGGAGACCGTCCGGATGGACGACGCGGTCCTCGACGAGGTCCTCGGTCGCGGTGCGTCCGACCGCGCCGCCGGCGATGATGCCGGTCGGCGGCATCCCGCTCGACCGCGACCTGTAGCCCGTCCCAGATCGCGCACCGCCCGCTTGACCCGGATCGTTCGAACTCGCGCCGAGCTGCGGGCCGCCCTCGACGGAGTCGCGCGCCCGGTCGGGGTCGTACCCACGATGGGCTGGCTGCACGACGGCCATCGCGCGCTGATGCGGCAGGCACGGGCCGCCGACGCCACGCACGGTCGTGACGATCTTCGTCAACCCTCGCCAGTTCAACGTCGCCGAGGACTTCACCAAGTACCCGCGAAACGAGGCCCGGGACCTCGCGATCTGCGAGGCCGAGGGTGTCGACCTGGTCTTCGCACCGGCGGCGTCGGAGGTCTACCCGCCGGGCTTCGACACGGTCGTGTCGGTCGGCGCGGTCGCCCAGCCGCTCGAGGGCGCCGCGCGGCCGGGTCACTTCGACGGCGTGGCGACGGTCGTGGCCATCCTGTTCGACCTCGTCGCACGCCGATCACGCCTACTTCGGGCAGAAGGACGCCCAGCAGGTCATGGTCATCCGCCAGATGGCTCGCGACCTGGCCATCCCGACCGAGGTGATCGCCTGCCCGACCGTGCGCGAGCCGGACGGGCTGGCGCTGTCGTCGCGGAACGTCCACCTGAGCCCGGCCGAGCGAGCGGCGGCGCCCGTGCTCCATCGCGCCCTCGCGCGCCGCCCGGTCGCGCTGGGAGGCCGGCGAACGATCCGGCGACGCGCTCCGCGACGGCCATGCGGACCACCCTCGCCGGCGAGCCGCTCGCCGACGTGGAGTACGTCTCGGTCGCCGACGGCGCGACGCTGGCCGAGCTCGATCGCGTCGATCGGCGCGGCCCTCCTGTCGCTCGCCGTCCGGTTCGGAGCGACGCGACTGATCGACAACGAGCTGCTGGGCGCCGAGCCCGCCGCCGGCTGAGCCGGTCGTGGCTGCCGGACGCCGGATCCTGCTGGCGTACCTCGTCTACTTCGGCGCCATCGGGGCGGCCTTTCCCGTACCTGCCCGTCTTCTACCGCGACCTCGGGCTGACCCTCGACCGAGATCGGACTGCTGACGGCCATCCAGGCCGCGACCCAGCTGGCGCTCGGGCCGATCTGGGGCGGGCTGATCGGATCGCTTCCCGAAGGTCGGGCTGACGCTTCCCGCTCGCGGCACGCGTGGCGTCGTCGGGCGGGTTCATCCTGTTCCTGGCGACCGACTTCGCGAGCGTCGCTGGCCGGCTCGATGCTCCTGTTCGCCGGCCTTGCCGGGATCGGTCCGACCCTCGACGCACGGACTCTCGAGACGCTCGGCCCGCGGGCTCGCGATCGATACGGGCAGGTCCGCGCGTTCGGCTCGCTCGCGTTCGTGATCGTGGCCCTGCTGGTCGGCGTCCTGCTCGAGAGTCGCGGATCGCGGAGCCTGTTCTGGGTCTACCTTCCGTGCCTGGTCGGCGACCGTCGCTGGTGACCGCCACCATCCGCCGGCGCGGCACGACGCGTTCGGTCAGCCTGCTCCGGGGCGCCGGCCAGATCCTGCGAGCGCCCGGGATCGTGCTGTTCTTCGCCGGATTCACGATCGTCTGGACCGCGCTCACCGCGGTCAATGCCTTCTATTCGATCCAGATCGTGGCGCTCGGCGGCAGCACCGGCCTGGTCGGCTTCACCTGGGCGTTCGGCGCGGTCATCGAGGTGCCGCTGATGTACCTCTTTCCGCGGCTGGGCGCGACGCTTCGGCGACGGAGCGGCTGCTCGTGTTCGGGACCTGCGCCTTCCTGCTCCGGTCGGCGCTCGCGGCACTCGTCGACCGACCCGATCGCGCTGGTGCTGATCGCGCCGCTCGAGGGGACCGGGTTTGCCTGCGCCTTCGTCGGCGGGGTCACGGTCCTCGCGTCCAGGCTCCCGACATCGCTCGGTGGCACGGCCCAGGGGATGTTCTCCGGGAGCGCCGGGCTGGCCACGATCTTCGGGTCCGTCGGTCGGCGGCACGATGGCCGGCGCCGTCGGGATCCACGGGATGTTCGCCGCCAGTGCGCTGGTCGCGCTGGTCGGGACGATCGTGCTCGGCTTCGCCGTGTCGGGGACGGGCATCGGTTCGGTTCGATCGCCGGCCGAGATCACGCCCACGGCCCGATGGTCGGGGAACCGGACGTCATCCGCTGATCACCCGGCGGCGGCCGGGTGACGTCCCCGGCGACCGGGTCAGGCTGCTGCCGCGCCCGCCGCGTCGAGGATCCGGTCGATGGCCAGGTGCTCCCAGACGAGCGCCTTGATCTCGGCGATCTTGCCCAGGTCGGCCGGGTGGGTCTTGACCAGCAGGTCGTGGACCTCCGAGGCCACCAGGTAGGTGTCCTCCGGCACGAGCGTCGCGAACAGGTTGGCGGCGCGAATCGCGTCGACGACGGCGCCGTCGGGTCGGTAGCCGCCGGTCAGCACCAGGCCGAGCACGTTCGTCGCTTCGCCACCGGCGTCGATGTGGCGCGCCGACGATCGTCCGGATCACGTCGGTCCGGTCGCCCGGGCACGATGACCAGGCTGCGCGGGCCGATCCGCTCGAGCATGTGATCCGGCTCCATCGCCCCGATCGCCACGCCGCCGATCACCTGGTCCAGGTCGGGCCCGGCGTTGAGCGTCTCGCCGTGGACGCCCTCGAGGACCATCGCCAGCGTCGGGTTGGACAGGATCGGCCGGTACGGGCAGGACGCCGAGGAGCGGGATGCCGTGACGGGCGAGGCCGCGCTCGAGGGTTTCCGGCCAGGTCGCGGCTTCGCGTCGAGGTCGACCTTGTTGACGATCGCGCCAGCCACGCTGGACCCCGTGCCGCTCGAATAGCGACGCGTTGAGCACGATCTCGTCGATCGGCCGGCCGACGCCGCCCTCGGAGATGATCACCGCCGGGCGCGCCGAGCATCGCCGCCACGGCCGCGTTGGACAGGCCGATGACCGCGCCGACGCCGGCGTGTCCGGTCCCCTCGATCAGGAGGATCTCGCGATCCCGGCGGAAGGCCGCGTGCTCGGTCCGGATCCGCGCCGGCAGGTCCTCGACATACGCCGCCGTCGATGTAGGTCTGGGTGAACCCGCGCGGGATATGGACCGGGCTCATCTGGGTGAACGGCTCGGGCAGGCCGAACGTGTGGCGCATCAGCAGGGCGTCCTCGTCGGCCAGCGACGCCGTCCTCGATGACGGTGCGCTGGCCGACCGGCTTCATGAACCCGGTCGAGAGGCCGCGCCGCAGGAACCCGTCGAGAACCCCGAGGCTGAGCGTGGTCTTGCCGCGGTTCTGGCCGGTGGCGGCGAGGTAGATGTGGCGCACGCGCCGCTCAGGTGCGGCTGGCGGTCTTGCGCTCGATGAGCTGGATCGCGTCGCGCAGCCGGCCGAGCGTCTCGGCCTCGACCGCGTCCGGCTCGAGGTACGGGCCGAGGCGCTCCATGATGTCGGCGACGAGACCGAGGAAGACGCTCGCGTCGGCCATGAAGAACTGGGGCTCGTTGTTGTAGCGGACCAGGGTCAGCCGGCCCTGCAGGACGCGCCGTTCCTCGACATGGGCGATCTGGGTCGCGAAGTTGTGCCCCTGGATGCCGTCCGGGTTGTTGAGGAAGTTGAGCGCGTTGTCGATGGCCAGGCCGAACCGCGCCCGCCAGGCGACCAGGCGCTCGTGCAGCTCGGACGGGATGCGCACCTCGGCGACCTCGTCGAACACCTCCGGCGCGACGGTCAGCAGCCCGACCAGCGTTGTCCCCGCCCGCGGCCCGAGCATCACCTGGAGGCTCCGCTCCAGGGTGAACACCTCGGAATCGAAGCGCGGGCTGGTGATGACGTCGGTCAGCAGGTCCTCGACGTTGTCGAGGACGCCCGGCTCCGCCACTGCGTTGGCAAGGTGGAGGATCTCCTCCTTGAACAGGAACTTCTCTTCGTGGTCGAGCATGGCCGCGATGGTAGCACCGGGGTATCGGCGGGCATTGCCCGGGGTATCGGCGGGCAGTGCTCCGGCGCTGGACACACGAAGAAGCCCCGGCGTTGCCGGGGCTTCTCCAACCGTGGCGGAGGCGAGGTTACGGGTAGATGCCGCGCATCTCCATGGCGTCGGCGACCCGCTGGACGGCCAGCAGGTAGGCGGCGGTTCGCATGTAGATCTGCTCGCGGCGCGCGATCGCCAGGGTCTCCTGGAAGGCCTTGACCATGATCTCGCGCAGCTTCTCGTTGACGACCTGCTCGCTCCAATGGTCGCGGTTGAGGTCCTGGACCCACTCGAAGTAGGACACCGTGACGCCACCGGCGTTGCACAGGATGTCCGGGATCATGAAGATCCCCTTCTTCCACAGGATCTGGTCGGCCTCGGGGTCCGTCGGTCCGTTCGCGGCCTCGGCGACGAGCCTGGCCTTGATGTTGTCGGCGTTGTGGATCGGTGATCTGGTTCTCGAGGGCCGCCGGGATCAGGATGTCGCACTCGACTTCCAGGACCTCGGGGTTCGTGACGTCCTTGGCGCCCGGGAAGCCCTGCACGGTGCCGTGCTCCTGCTTCCAGGCGATGACCTTGGCGATGTCAAGACCGGTCGGGGCATGGATGCCACCGGTCGAGTCGGAGACGGCCACGACGGTGGAACCCTCGGCGACCATCAGCTGCGCGGCGATCGAGCCGGCGTTGCCGAAGCCCTGGACGGCGACCTTGGCCTTCTTGAGCTCGATGCCCAGGTGGCGAGCGGCTTCGACGATGCAGTACACCGTGCCGCGCGCCGTCGCCTCGTTACGGCCCTCGGAGCCGCCCAGGCTGATCGGCTTGCCGGTCACGACGCCCGGGACCGTGTAGCCCTGGTGCATCGAATAGGTGTCCATGAACCAGGCCATGATCTGGGGGGTCGTGTTGACGTCCGGCGCGGGGATGTCGCGCTCGGGGCCGACCAGGACCTCGATCTCGGTGAAGAACCGACGGCTGAGGCTTTCGAGCTCCTTCTTGGAGAGCTTCTTCGGGTCGACGATGACGCCGCCCTTGCCGCCACCGTACGGGATCCCCACGACCGCGCACTTCCAGGTCATCCACATCGCCAGGGCCTTGACCTCGTCGATCGAGACGTCCTGGTGGAAGCGAATGCCGCCCTTGGCCGGACCGCGGCCGAGGTTGTGCTGGACGCGATAGCCGGTGAAGACCTGCGTGGAGCCGTCATCCATGTGGACCGGGAAGTGGACCGTCAGCTCGCGCCGCGGCTCACGAAGGACGCGGCGCATGCCCTCGTCCAGGCCGAGTCGCTCGGCCGCCAGGTCGAACTGGCGCTGGGCGACTTCCCAGGCGTTGATCGTCGCCGCCATGTGTTCGGTGGTCATCCGCGAGAATTCCTCTCTGTCGGGCGGTCACGGACCGCCGCGTCGCTGTGGGCCGTCTCCCGGACGACCCCACGGGGCGCCCCGCCGAGCGTGTCGGGGCCCCGGTTGGGACCAACGCTTCCGGCGGGCGCGCGACTCATCTGTGACCCGAGTATAGCCGCGAGGCCCTTCCCAGCACCTGCCAAATGGTACCGGTCGGCAATCCGAACGCAACCTCTTCGCAACCCTGACGGGGGCCGAACGGCACCTCGAGTCGGGCCCTCAGGCGCGGTACAGCGCCACGGCGCCGACGCAGCCGGGACCCAGGTGCGGGCCGACCGACGGGCCGACGAGGGCGGTCAGGACGTCCTCCCGACGGATCGCCGGAAGCCGGGCGAGGACCTCGTCGCGGAACGTGTCGACGTCGGCGCCGGGTGTGTACAGGATGGCCAACCGCTCCACCGGGCGTTCGCAGATCATCTCGATCAGCCGCTCGCGGGCCTTCGCCCGCGTCCGAACCCGATCGCCCTGCTCGATGACTCCATGCTGGACGCGGATGATCGGCTTGACCGACAGGAGCGTCCCGATGGCGGCCTGTGCACCGCTGATCCGACCACCCTTGCGCAGGTATTCGAGGGTCTCCAGCGCGACGTACATGACCATGTCCTCGGCACGTGCCTCGAGGACCTGGGCGATCTCGGCCGCCGAGTGACCGTCTGCGGCCAGCTCCGACGCCGATGAGGGCGAGGATGCCCTGGGCCATCGAGGCACCGCCCGAGTCGATGACGTGGATCTCCCGGTCCGGCAGCATGCCGCGGGCGATCTGGGCGCTCTTGATCTGCTCCGGACAGCGACCCGGCCACGTGGACCGAGATGATCGCCTCGGCGCCGGCCGAGAAGGCCGCGTCGTACGCCTCCTTGAACTCGCCGGGTGACGACGCGGCGGTCGTCGGAAACGGCGCGTCGGGCGCCGTCATGCGCTCCCAGAAGGCGCTCGACGTCAGCTCGATCCCGGCCTTGTAGCTGTCGCTCCCGAAACTCACCACGAGCGGCACGATGCCGATCCCGTGCGCGCCGGCCACGTCCGGGTCCAGGTCGGACGCGGAATCGGTGAAGATCGCGACGCGGGTCAAGGGCTCCTCCTCACGGCTGGACCGCGAACGTTGCGGGCATGATACGGGCGAGGTCCAGCCCGGTGAGCGAGCCGCTACGCTTTGGGGCGATGGACCGTTCGCTGCGCGCCGTGCTGGCCGGCACCTTCACCCTGCGCTTCAGCACCGGCCTGACCGGGGCGATGTACAGCCTCTACCTGGCAAGCCTCGCCAAGCACGGCGGGAGCGAGGTGAACGCCGAGACCGTGGGACTCTTCGCCGCGCTGTTCTTCGTGTCGGAGCTCACCCTCTCGCCGATCTTCGGCATCCTGTCCGATCGGCTCGGCCATCACCGGGTGATGTTGTACGGGCCGGTGTTCGGGGCCGTGGCGGCCGTCCTGACCGGGCTGACCGTGAGCCTGCCGATCCTCGGCGCCACTCGGCTGCTCGAGGGTGCGTCGACGCGCTGCCAGCGTCCCGTCGATCCTCGGGTTCATCGCCCTGGCGACCGCCGGCAGCGAGGTCCTGCGCGGCAAGGCGGCCGCCCGCTTCGAGGGCGCGACGCTGGCCGGGCTGGGCGTCGGGCTTCATCGTGGCGCCGAAGCTCTTCGAGGCCATCGGCCCGGCGGCGTTCTTCCTGAATGCCGGCGTCTACGGCGATCTCATTCCTGATCTATCGGTTCGGCGTCTCGGACCCGGCAGGGCGAGCGAGAGGCCGTCTCGGCGACCCACGTCGGGTTCGGCCGGTATCTCCACTTGATCCGCTCCGCGCACGTCCTGCTCCTGGCGCCCACCTGGATCGCCGTCAACGCGTCGATCGGGCTGTGGTTCAGCCAATCGCTCTTCCAGTTCTCGAAGCAGAACCCCAGGTTCCCCGGGCAACAGCTGATGCGCGGCTTCGACGCGAACCAGATCACGGTCGCAGCGATCCTGATCGCGATCGTCTTCGGCGCTCGGGCTGCTGTACTGGGGCAACCGGTTCAAGAACCTGCGGCGGACCACGATCATCCTCTACGGGATCGGCGGCGGGGCAGTCCTCGTCGTGGCCGGTCTGGTCGTGAACCACGCCGGCGGCTGGCCGATGGTCGTGCCGATCGGCGCGGCAGCCCTCGCCGGTGGCGGCCTGTTCGTCCTGGCCGGCGCCACGCCGGCAGCGCTCGGCCTGCTCGCCGACATCTCCGAACGGTTCCCGGCCGACCGTGGAGCGATCATGGGCCTCTATTCGGTCTTCCTCGGGATCGGCCAGATCATCGGCAGCCTGATCGGCGGGGTAGTGGCCGTGTGGGCCGGAATCGACGGGATGTTCATCGCGACGATGGGCCTGCTCGGGATTGCGCTCCTCCCGCTGGCTCGGCTTCGCGCCCAGGAGCATGAGATCGGCATGCCCGGTTCCGCGGCGCTCATCGGCGAGTCCGGCGGGTGACCGAGCAATCGGGTCTTGCGCCGATCCCGCTGGCCCGGGGCGCCCGCGGCGCCGTCGTCGCCCCGCATCACCTGGCCACGGCCGCGGGCTCGGCCGTCCTGCGTGCTGGCGGCAATGCCGTGGATGCGGCGATTGCCACGAACGCGGCGCTCGGCGTGGTGATGCCGAATGGCTGCGGGATCGGTGGTGATGCCTTCTGGCTCATCTGGGACCAGGCGTCGGGCCGGCAGGTGGCGCTCAACGGGTCGGGCCGCGCACCCGCAGCGGCCGACGCGGAGGGGCTGCGACGAGCCGGCCTGCGGACGATCCCGCTGCGCGGCCCGCTCTCGATCACGGTCCCCGGCGCCGTGCGCTCGTGGGGTGAGGCCCACCGACGGTTCGGTCGCGTGTCGCCGGCCGCGATCCTGGGCGCGGCGATCGAGCTGGCGCGCGACGGATTCCCGGCGTGGGACGGGTTCGTCGACGCGGTCGAGGTCACGGCGCCGATCGTGCGCGAGACGCTCGGTCGGGATGCCGGGTTCTTCGAGATCTACCGGCCGGCGGGCCGGGCGTGGCGACTTGGCGAGCTGGTCCGCCTGCCGGCGCTGGCGGCCACCTTGGAAACGCTGGCGACCGAGGGGTTCGACGCGTTCTACGACGGCGACCTCGCCGAGCGGCAGGCCCGTGCCCTCGCCGCGGCCGGATCGCCGATCCGGAGCGCCGACCTCGCCGGCCACGCGGTCGACTTGGGGGAGCCGATCGCGATCGACTATCGGGGCGTGCGGGTCACGACGCATCCGCCAAACAGCTCGGGCCTGGTTGCGCTCGAGATGCTATCGATCCTGGCGCGGTTCGAGCCGCCGCCCGAGGCTGGCTTCGGGCCCGAAGGGGTCACGGATCCGGGCTGGATCCACCTCGGGATCGAGGCCGCCAAGCTGGCGATGGCCGATCGTGATCGGTACCTGACCGACCCACGGTTCCGCCATGTGCCCGTCGAGCGCCTGCTGGACCCCGGCTACGGTGTGGAGCTGGCGGCCCGGATCGATCCGCGACGGGCCGCTCGCCCGGCCGCGACGACCAACCCGGCCGGTGGCGGGACGATCTACCTCGCGACCGTCGATCGCGACGGCAACGCGGTCAGCCTGATCGAGTCGAACTACCTGGGCTTCGGGTCCGGGGTAGTGGATCCCGGCACGGGGATCCACTACCAGAACCGGGGCAGCTACTTCAGTCTCGATCCGAACCACCCGAACGTCCTCGAGCCGGGCAAGCGGACGCTCCACACGCTGCTCCCCGGGATGCTGTTCCGTGACGATCAGCCGGGCCCGTGGGTCGTCGCTGGCTCCATGGGCGGCGACGCCCAACCGCAGATCCACGCCCAGCTCGTCTCGGCGCTGGTCGATGGTGGGCTGGACGTCCGGACCGCCGTGACCGCGCCGCGCTGGTTCGTCGCGCCGGCGGCCCATTTCGCGCCGCCGGTCGAGGTGCGACTCGAACCGAGACACCTGCCGGGGATCGCCGAGGCGCTGGTCGACCTCGGCCACCCGGTGACGCCGGCCGAGGCGTTCGATTCGAACCTCGGCCACGAGCACGCGATCGAGCTGGTCGGCGGCGGGCCCGCGGCGCCCGGCGGATCGCTGGCCGCAGCGACCGACCCCCGGAGCGCGGGGTTGCCGTCCGTGCTCTGAGGGGCGATCCGGGACCTGTCATGCGATACTGCCGCGACCGGTCGTCGTCGGACGCGCGCAGGAGGGGCACGTGACCTCGAACGTCAGCCAGAACTACCCGTATACCAGCGAGTCCGAGGCAGACCGCGCCCGAACGGTCGCGACCCTGGTCGCCGCCCGTGACGACCTAGCCGGCAAGCTGGCCACCGAGACGACGCCGCTCGACGTGAGCGAGCGCTGGTGGGTCTGGAAGTGCCCAACCAAGGCTTGCCCGGGCTTTCTCCATGCGGCCGGCTATGCCGCCGAGAAGCACGCCGTCTACGTCGTCTGCGACGGGACCTGCGGCAAGACCTTCCTGCGCTGAACGGGATCCCGGCGGCGGCGGGTTCCACGGACCGGGCGCTCCTCGCGGAGAGCCGCCGGCAGCTGATCGTCGACGGTCTCGGGATCGCCGTCTCGGCTGCCGCATTCGGGTTCGTCTACGGCTTGTCCGCGCGGAACGCCGGGTTCTCGCCGATCGAAGCCGATGGCCATGAGCCTGATCGTGTTTGCCGGCGCCGCCCAGTTCGCGGCCGTCGGCTACGTCGTCGGCGGGCTCGCCTGGCCCGGCGTGATCCTGCTGACGGCGCTGCTCAATGCGCGTCACCTGCTGTATTCGGCGGCGCTCGCCCCGCGCCTGCGGGAGGTCCCCGCGCCACGTCGCGCGTTGATGGCGCACGTGCTGACCGACGAGGCGTTCGCACTCAGCATCGGTCACTTCTCGCGGATCGGCCGAACCGACGAGCAAGGCTACTGGATCGCAGCGATCGGCTCGACCTGGATCCCATGGAACCTGGCGACCCTCGCCGGCGCGACCATCGGCGGCCAGATCCCGGATCCGTCCCGCTTCGGACTCGACGTGGTCTTCCCGGCCGCGATGATCGGGCTGGCGGTCGGGCTGATCGTCGGGCGCCGCGACCTCGTGGCCGCCTGCAGCGGCGCGACGATCGCGGTCGCGGCCAGCCTGGCGTTCGGGCCGGGGATCGGGATCATCGCCGGAGGTCTCGGTGGGCCGCTGGCGGGGCTGGCCGTCCCCCAGCCGCCCGACCGCGCCGAGCCGCACGATCGGCTCGCCCGAGCTGGGCGGAGCGGTACCCGATGCCCGGCGCGGTTCCCTATGGCGAGGGTGATGCGACCGTCGGCGCGGGCCACGACGATGCGGCGGGCCTGCCGTGAGCGTCCAGCTCGTCACGCTCGCGGTGTTCATGGGCCTGGTGACGTACCCGTCACGGGCGCTCCCCCTGCTGGCGCCCGGGATCGAACGGCTGCCCAGGATCGCCGTGGAATACCTGCGGCTGGTCGGGCCGGCCGTGCTCGCCGCGCTCGCCGCGGTCAACGTCATGGTCGTGACGCCCGAAGGCGGATCTCCCACGTTCCACGTCGGCATCGAGTGGCTGGCAGTCGCCTTCTGTGCGGCGCTGACCGCCTGGCGCCGGAACCTGCTCGTCGGCCTCGCCGGCGCGGTCGTGCTGGTCGCGCTGGCACGGGCGCTGGGGATCGCATCCCTGCCGGCCTGACCCGGCCGTGACCGGGCACGCCGGTCAGTCGCGGCGCGCCTCGGCCTCGATCTCGATCAGCAGGCTCGGGTCGATCAGGCCGCTGACCTCGACCAGCGTGGCGGCCGGCCGGATCGCCCCGAAGACCTCGCCGTGGACCGCGGTGACCTCGCCCGCCCGGGAGATGTCGGTCACGAACATCCGGGTCCGGACGACGTCGGTCAGGCTGAAGCCCGCCTCGGCAAGCGCGGCCTCGATGATCGCCAGCGCGGCACGGGCCTGGCCGGCGAGGTCGCCGGGATGTCGAGATCGGCCATCCGCGCCCGCGTCGGTCGTCCCGGCCACCCAGCAGCTGTCGCCGACGACGATCGCCCGGCTGTAGCCGGCGACCGCCTCGAACGGCCCGCCCGACGAGATCCGGCGGCGGGGCGCAGGCTCCGTCACCCGCCCGTCACGCGCCCGTCCCGCGCCAGGCCGAGGACCTCGGGTCGGCGGCGATCGCGAGCAGCAGGCCGGCGAGGAGCGTCGTCCGCGGCACGATCGACTCGACGACCAGGTACTCCGCCGGCGAGTGATCGTTGCCGCCGATCGGCCCGAGACCGTCGAGGCTCGGGATCCCCATACCGGACGTCGTGTTCGCGTCCGACGCGCCGCCGGTGGATGCGTCGTCGACCTCGAAGCCGAGCGCCTCGGCGACGGAGCGGGCATGCGCCACCAGCCGGCCGCTGCGGGCCAGCTTCTCCATCGGCCACCAGCGGGCCATCTCCTCGAACTCGACCGCCGTGTCGGGGACCTCGGTCGCCTCGGCGATTCGCCGGATCTCCGCCTCGGCGGCCTCGAGCGCCATCGCGGCTGGTCCCGCGGACGTCGACCTCGAGCGAGCAGCGCTCGGCGACCACGTTGGGGCGGGTCCCGCCGCCGATCACGCCGACGTTGACGGTGACGCCGGGCCAGCGGCCGTTGAGGGCGTGCAGGTCGCGGACGATCCGCGCTGCCTCGAGGATGGCACTGCGGCCCTTCTCCGGCTCGACGCCGGCATGCGCGGCGCGGCCGGTGACCGCGATCCGCAGGTCGAGGATCCCCTTCCGTGCCGACACGATGTCGCCGTTGGCGCGGGCGCACTCGAGGACGAGCGCGGCGTCCATCCCGGGCGCGAGCTCGCGAATGTGCGGCGTCGAGGTGGGCGAGCCGATCTCCTCGTCCGGATTGGCGACGAACACGAGCCGCTCGAACGGCAAGGCGGCGAGCGGGCCGAGACGGCCGGGACCACGACCCTTGACCAGCGCCTTGAGCGCGTACAGGCCGGCCAGTAGCCCCGACTTCATGTCGGTGACGCCCGGGCCATAGGCGACGCCGTCCTCGATTCGGAACGGGCGCGCCGCCGCGGTACCCGGGTCGAACACGGTGTCCAGGTGCCCGATGAGCAGGACCCGCGGCGCCCCGGGCGAGCCGTCGAAGGTCGCGATGACGGTGTCGCCGAGCCGTCCTGCCGGATCAGGTCGCGTCTCGATCGCGGCTCCCAGGTCGGCCAGGAAGGCCGCCACCCAGCGGCCGACCTCGTCGACGCCGTTCGGGGTGTAGCTCCCGCAATCGGTGTCGACGAGGCGCTGGAGGTCGGCCAGGTAGGCAGGCAGGTCGGCGGTGATGGCGGCCCGGAGGCGCTCGAGGGTCGCTGCCGGCGGGGCGGCGGTCGGTGTCTCCATGGCGGTGCAGTCTAGCGGCGGCGCAGCGGGCGGCTGCGTCTGGCTGCGGCGTCGGCCGGGGCGTCGTGCCGGGGCGTTTCTCCGGTCGTTCGAATCAAGTCGAATGACCGGACCGAAAGGGCGGGCCGGGCGGTGTCGCGCTGCTCTTCGGCCGCCTACTCGATCTCAATCCTTGGACGCCGACCGAGCGGCCCGCGCCGTGGCGGAATTGTCGGTCGAACGATCTCCGTGCCGGCGAGCCACGCGGTGATTCGGCCGTGATTCCGGTACTCGATGCCATACAGGACCGCTCGACCGTCAATGAGGCTCCGAGCGGAACGGATCGAGCCAGCCTGCTCGAGCAGCCGAAGGTGACGTGTCGTCGCCGGACGGCCAAGACCGATCTCCGCCGCGAGCATGGATGGCCGCCACGGCCGAACCGCGAGCAGCGCGATGATGCGGCGTCGCGTCGGGTCGGCCAGGAGTCCCATCCCGGGCCTTTGTGCTTGGGCATCTCCACCACGCGCCAATCCTGCCGTCAGTTGATCGACCGACGGTCACTCGCAACTTCTCCCCGGCTTACTCGGCCAGCGGGAGGCTGCACCCCGCGCGCGAGGGGAATAACGAGACCGGACCGTCTCCGCGCTCGACCGGCTTGCTATCCTGCGCGGACCGTGCGACTGGTCGAGACCCGTCTCCTCGAAGGGCCCAACGTCTACCGGCTGGAGCCGGTGGTCAAGCTCGAGCTCGCGGTCGGCCGGCGACGGACCTTCTACGGCCAGCGCGACCCTGCGCGTCACGCCCTGGTCCAGCTCGGCGCCAGGGTCCCGGGCCGCGAGTGGCCCGACGGGGTGGCGACGGTCGTAGCCTGGATCCGCCGGCTCCGGGTCGACGCCGGTGAGGGCCGGCGCGGGCCCGCGGTCCACCGCTCGTCGGACCCCGGCCACTGGATCGTGACCTTTCCCTGGCAGGGCGCCGAGCGGGCGCTGACGGTCGCGGAGGCCGCGTTCGCGCTCGCGTCGCGCGAGGTGTCGCCATCGCGGACGGCCCACCTGACCGGCGGCCAGGAGCGCCTCGTGGCCCGCTGGCGTGGACGGCTCGTCGAATCGCGCGCCACCCCGCCCACCTGGATCCGGGACGTCGACCGGCGGATCCCGATCGTGTCGATCTCCGGGACCAACGGCAAGAGCACGGTGACCCGGCTGATCACGCACGTCCTGCTGCGCTCCGGCCGGCGCGTCGGGACGACCACCTCCGACGGCGTCCTCGTCGACGAGCGGATGGTCGATCCGGGCGATTGGACTGGTCCCGGGGGCGCCCAGCAGGTCCTGGCGCGCCACGACGTCGAAGTCGCCGTGCTCGAGACCGCCCGCGGCGGGATCGTCCTCCGGGGAGTCGGCTACGAGTCGAACGAGGCGAGCGTCCTGACCAATGTCTCGTCGGACCACCTCGACCTCCAGGGGATCCACACGCTGCCCGAGCTGGCCGAGGTCAAGTCGACGATCTGCCGGATCACCCGGCCGGACGGCTGGGTCGTGCTCAACGCGGACGACCCACTGGTTGCCGCCGTCGCCCGCCGGGTCCGGGCCAGGGTCGCGCTGTTCAGCCTGGCCGGCGGGTCGTCGCAGTCGGTCCGCCGGCACCTCGCCGCGGGTGGGCGCGCGTACCTCGTTCGTGACGGCGTGATCGTGGAGATGAACGGCGCGACGGCGACCGAGATCGTCGAGGTCATGCGCGTCCCACTGACGATCGGCGGCCTGGCCCGCCATAACGTCGCCAACGTCCTCGCCGCGGCAGGCGGCGCACGGGGGATGGGCGCGACGGTCGAGCAGGTCCGCGACGGCCTCGTGGACTTTGCGCCGGATGCCGCCCGCTCCCCCGGGCGGCTCAACCTGTTCCGGCTGGGCGCGAGGGTGGTCATCGTCGACTTCGCCCACAACGAAGCCGGGTTGTCGGCGATCCTGGACGTCGCCGAGGGGATCGCCGCGGGGGCTGCGGGGCGGGCAGCTCCGATCACGGCGATCATCGGAACCGCCGGCGACCGGCCCGACGACACCTTGCGCGGGATCGGCCGGATCGCTGCGGCGCGCGCCCAGCGGGTCGCGATCAAGGAAACGCGCCGATACCTCCGCGGGCGGACGGCGGAGTCGGTCGTGGGCGAGCTGCTCGCCGGCGTCACGGCCGGCGGAGTCCCGGCGGCGGACGTGCCGGTCTACCCGGATGAGACCCGGGCGCTCAAGGCCGAGCTCAACGGCGCTGCCGGCGGGGGCGCCAACGGCGGCCGCGCGGACGCGGCCCGGGTGATCGTCCTGATGTGCCACCAGGAACGTGACGAAGTGTTCGAGCTGCTCGCCCGCGCCGGCGCCCGGCCGGTGGACGTAGCGAGCGAGCTGACGACGCTCGTGCCGCGACTCCAGGGCCGGCCCAGGCGGGCTGACGCGGGGCTGCCCGACGGCGGAAGCCCGCTTGGTTGATGTCACTCGGATGCATCGGCGGTCGGCGGACCATCCGGATTGCCCCAGGGCGTACTGATGCATCCGACGTGCATCGGGCACCGAGGAGGGTGACCCCCGCCCCCCACGGCCCCGACCCTCCGGGCCCTACACCTAGCCCTCGGGCGCCTCGAGCTCGCCGGGGTCGGTGAACGCCGTGCCGCCCGCGGGACGCGCCGGCGGCCGACATCGCCGCGCGGTAGACACCGACCGCGTCGTCGACGCAGCACACGACCAGGTCACCCGGCGCGGCCCGACGGAGCGCCGTCCGGACGGCGGCGGTCTCGTCGAGGATCTTGGCCGCCCTCGTCGCCCGGGCCGTGCCACCGACCTGCGCGGCATGGATGCCGTCCAGCACGTGGCCCGCAGTCTCGCCGGGCTTGCGCCCGCGCAGGTGCTTGTCCTCGCGGACGATCACCTCGTCGAACGCGCCGGCCGCGAGCGCGCCGTACTCCCGCTGGTCCTCGTCGCGCCGGTCGCCCGGGATGCCGATCACCCCGATCGCGCGTCCCTGCCGGCGGCCGTTGCCGGCGGCCGCGCCGCCCCGTCCCGCCTTCGGGTGCGCCTCGGCCATCATCCGGCCGACGAAGTCGGCCAGCTGGCGCATTCCGTCCACGTTGTGGCAGTAGTCGATCACGACCTGGACGCCGTCGACATCGAGCAGGTTGAGCCGCCCGGGGGCCTGGAAGAACGACGTCGAGAACGTGCGCAGGCCCTGGCGGATGTCGTGCAGGTGCGCTCCGGCGGACCAGGCCGCGGCGGCGGCCGCGAGCGCGTTCGCGACGTTCATCCGCGCCCGGCCACCGAACGTCGCCGGGATGAGGTGCGTGTAGAGCACCGGCATCGTTCGTGGCCCGTGGCGCAGCACGATCAGCTCGCCCTCGTCGCTGGGCTCGAGGCAGAATGCCGCGCCGCCTCGGCCGGTGTGGCCGTCGACCCGGTCGAAGCCGTCCTCGCCCTTGGTGGTCGACATGCTGAACAGGACGACGCGGCCGGCGCAGTGTCGGCCCAGCCGGTAGACGAGATGGTCGTCGGCGTTGAGCACGGCCGTCCCGGACCGCGGCACGGCCTCGACGACCACCCCCTTGACGTTGGCCAGCTGGCCGACCGAGGTGATCCCGCCGAGCCCGAGGTGGTCGCCGGTGACATTGGTGACGACGGCCACGTCATTGCGGTCGTAGCCCAGCCCTTCGCGCAGGATCCCGCCACGGGCGACCTCGAAGACCGCCGTGTCGACGGTGGGGTTCTGGAGGACCATCTGGGCCGACCTCGGTCCGGACATGTCGCCCTTCCGGATCAGCCGACCGTCGACGACGATGCCGTCGGTCGAGGTCATCCCGACCCGCCGGCCCATCAGCTTGAGGATGTGCGCGACCATCCGGACGGTGGTCGTCTTCCCATTCGTGCCGGTCACCGCGATGATCGGGATGCGTGCCGACGAGCCGGCCGGGAACAGCGAGTCGATGACCGGCCGGGCGACGTACTGCGGCTCGCCCTCGGTCGGGTGGGTGTGCATCCGGAACCCGGGCGCCGCGTTGACCTCGACGATCGCCCCGCCGGTCTCGCGGACCGGGGTGGCGATGTCGGGGCAGATGAAGTCGATGCCGGCCACGTCGAGGCCGACGATGCGGGCCGCCGTCTCGGCGATCTCGACGTTGTCGGGGTGCGCCTCCATCGTCCGGTCGATCGAGGTCCCGCCGGTCGACATGTTGCCGGTCAATGCGAGCTTGACCCAGGTATGGGAGGGCAGGACGTCGTCCATGCCGAAGCCTTGCTCGCGGACCAGCGCCTCGGCAGGGTCGTTGACCGCGATCCGCGTGAGCACCTTCTCGTGGCCGATCCCGCGTCGCGGGTCGGCGTTGGCGAGGTCGACCAGCTGGCGGACGGTGTGCTCGCCGTCGCCGGTCACCGAGGCCGGCACGCGCTGGGCGATCGCCGCGACCTTGCCGCCGATCACCAGGCAGCGATAGTCGTTGCCCGCCACGTAGGTCTCGACGATCACGTCGCCCGAGCGGCTCTCGGCGAGCGCACCCGGGAAGGCCGCCCGGACGGCCTCCTCCGACCGCAGGTCGAGGTGGACGCCGCGGCCGTGGTTGCCGTCGAGGGGCTTGACCACGCACGGGAAGCCGAGCCGGGCCGCGGCCGCGGCGGCGGCATCGACGCCGTCCACGACCTGCGCGTGCGGCACCGGCAGCCCGGCCGAGTCGAGCAGCTGGTTGGTCAGGCTCTTGTCCGACGCGATGTCGACCGCGATCGCCGACGTCCGCGAGGTCATCGTCGCCCGGATCCGCTGCTGGTACACGCCGTGCCCGAACTGGACCAGCGAATGGCGGTCCAGCCGGATGAACGGGATGTCGCGGCTGACCGCCTCGTCGATGAGCGCCTGGGTCGACGGCCCGAACGCCTGGCGCTCGGCGACCCGGATGAGGTGCTCGAGCTCGGGCGCGAAGTCGAAGAAGACCCCGGGGTCGTCCGGCGCCACCAGGTGGTTGACCAGCCGCACCGCCATCCGGCCGGCCTCCAGGCCAACCTGCTCCTCGCGGAACTCGTAGATGCAGTTGTACTGGCCGACCGGGCCGGCGGCGCGCGTCTTGCCGTGGCGAACATCGGTGCCGGCCAGGTTCTGGAACTCGAGGGCGACATGCTCCGCCACGTGGCCGGCCCACGTCCCGTCGCGCAGCCGAGTGATGAACCCGCCCCGGCGGCCGAGCGAGCAGGCGTGGTCCTCGAGCGTCGGCAGCAGGGCCACCAGGGCATCCGTGAAGCCGGGCAACTTGTTGGTCGGGAATTGCTCGAGAACGCCGAGGTCGACGAGCAACCGGACGACCGGTTCGCGGGCCCAGTAGTTGGGACCGCGGAGCACGCGCGCCTCGAGGATCCGGAGCGTCGGGGCCGGGCCGGCCGGGGTCGCGGCGGCGCGCCGGGGGTTGCGGCGGGGGCGGGACGCGGGCGCGACCTGGGTCACGGGACACTCCTCGTCGGTGGGCGGACGCGCCGCCGGCTTGACAACTAGCTGGAGGCCGCCTCGGCCCCCGGCAGTGCATGCAGGACGGGTGACACCACCCGCTCGCGACGGCGCAGGTCGAAGCGATACCCGGCGGGCAGTGAATGCAGCACCACGCCGCTGATCATCAGCGGGCGGTGCCCTTTGATCTCCCAGGCGTCGGTCTCGGAAGTGGCGCCGTCGACGACGGTGATCGAGCCCCGTCCGATGACCTCCATCACGTGATCCGGTCCCACGACCCCGGCGGTGTCCTCGTCGACGCCCAGCCCGAGCAGGCTCGGGTTCTGGGCGATCAGGCTGAGCAGTCGCCCCAACCGGTTCCGCTGCTGGAAGTGCTGGTCGATGATCACGCCGGGCAACAGCCCGAGCCCGGCGGCGATCTGGGCCATTCGGTGCTTTGGGGTCGCGCCGGACGCGCCGAACGCGATCATGTGACTGGACATCGCCGAGGCGCCCGCCGACGTGCCGGCGACCACCACGCCGTGCTGGAAGCGCTCGAGGATCGCGTCGGCCATGCGGGTGCCGCCGATCGTCGACGACAGGCGGAGCTGGTTGCCGCCGGTCAGGAAGATCCCTGTCGCGTCATGGACCGCCAGGGCCGCCGTGTCGTCGTTGGCCTGCGGTCGCGTGAGCGTGTGGAGCGGCCGAACCCTCCTGACCCCCAGCTCGGCAAAGACCGCGCGGTACCGCTCGCCGGCCTCGAGCCCGAGCGAGGATGCCGTGCTGATCACGGCGATCGTCGCGTCCGTGCCGCCGGCGAGCGCGACGAACCGATTCAGGATCACGCGGTCGCGGACCTTGTCCTCCGCGCCGCCGATGATGATGACGGTTCCGTCGGCCACCAGACGTCGAGCTCCCTTGCGGTTCGGCAGAGGATAGCCGACGATCGCCGCCGGCTGTGGAAGCCGTGCAGCCGGCGGCCCGGAGTTTCGGCGGGAAGACCGGTGCGGCGTGGGAGAATGCGCCCGCGATGGACGATATCCCCGACCCGGAACTGCGTCCCGTCCCCGGCTCGGCCCGCGGTATCGGGCGGATCGTCGTCGAGCTGTCCGACGTCGTCGATCGCGACACTCGACGCCGGGCCGGCGTCTTCCGGCGAGCCCTGCGACGAGAGGCGTCCCGAGCCCGCGACCCGCACCGGATCGCCGCGATCATCCTGCTGAGCGTCACCTTCGCGCTGCTCCTGTCGGGGATGATCGCCCGGGGCGAGGCGGGGGGCGCCGACGCCCGGGCGTACTGGGCCGGCGTCCGGATCTGGCTCAACGGGGGCGACCCGTACCACCCGACCGGGCCGTTCCTGCCGTACGTCTACGCCCCGTGGATGCTGCCGCTGTTCACGCCTTGGGCGGCGATGCCCTGGGACGTGGCCTGGTTCGCGTGGCGGGTCGGGACGATCCTGCTCCTGCTATGGACCATCGACTGGGCGTACCGGCGTCGACCGCTGACCACGGCGGTGACGGTCGCCCTGCTGGGGTTCCCGTTCGGAGCCAACCTCGACACGGGCAACATCAACCTGCAGCTGACGCTGATGCTCTGGGCGGCGCAGTTCACCGGGCCGCGTTTGGGTGGCATGTTCTGGGCGCTGGCCACCTGGATGAAGTGGATCCCGGTGGTCCACTGGCTGATCCTCGCGCCCCGGACCCGCGCCTGGGGCCTGTTCTGGCTGGCGGTCTCGATCGGGCTCAGCCTGATCACCCTGCCGCTGACGATCATCCAGATGCAGACGCTGTTCGGGTTCGGCGCGCGGCCGATCCGCCTCGATTACCTCGTCTACCTGTGGGCGTTCGTGCCGTGGCTCTACCGCGCCAGCGATCCGCTGGCGGCGCTTCGGCCGGCCAGCTGGCGTGCCTGGATGGCGGCCGCCCGGCTGCGGCTCGTCCGCTAACCCGGTGCCGCGTCCGCCGCGAGGATCGGCTCGCCAGTCGCGGCAAGCTCCTCGCGGCGTCGCTCGTCGACCGGTCGGAGCAGGATCGCGCCCACGCCAAGGAGGACCATCCCGAACACCAGCGCCGAGCGCGGACCCAGCCCGCCCCCGGCCGGCCCACCGACGACGTCCATCAGCGTGCCCCCGACGGCGACCGCCAGGACACCGCTTGACGCGGTCGCCACGTTCGACAGGCCCATGTAGCGACCGCTCGAGGCCTTCGGGATGATGTCCGTCATCAGCGCCCAGTCGACGGCCAGGAAGATCCCGGCCGAGACCCCGTACAGGAGTGCCCCGAGAAACGCCATCGGCAGGATCGGCGCGACCGCGACGATGCCGAGTCCGATCCCCCCAACGCCGCAGCTCGCCCAGATGACCGGCTTGCGACCCACGCGGTCCGAGATCCGGGCCGCCGGTACCACCGCGATGACGGTCCCCACCGCGACCAGGCCGGTCAACGGGATCAGCACGAGGCCGGTGTCGGTCTGGTTCAAGCCCATCGAGCGCGACAGGTAGAACGTCGCGAGCTGGACCAGCTCCGCGCCGCCCATCAGGATGGCCAGGCGCGACGCGACCAGCCACAGGAAGCTCCGCTCGCGGAGGATGTCGGTGGCCCACGCCTCGGCCGCGATGGCCCGCCACGCCCGCCCGCCGCGAGACTTCGCCGGTGGTCCCTCGCGAACCCGGATGACCACGGACAACATCGTGCTCAACTCCAGGATCCCCAAGGCGATCAGGCCGAGCGCGAACTGGTTGGTCGCGGTGGCGATCGCGCCGATGACGAACCCCGAGACGTTGCCGAGCACCTGCATCAGCCCGACGAGCGCGCTCGCGGTCCCGACCTGAGCCGCTGGCACGAGGTCCGGGACATACCCCTGGAACGGTCCTTGCGCGAAGTTCGAACTGAACTGGAGCAGGGCGATGAACGCGGCGAGGGCGATGAGCGTGTTGCTCGAGGCGATCCCGATGAGGAACACCACGTCGAGGATCGAGCCGATCAGGATGTACGGCTTGCGCCGCCCCCAGCGAGTCTTCGTGTAGTCGGAGATCGACCCGATCGTCGGCTGGACGACCGCAGCGATCACGGCGCCGCTGATCGAGACGAGGAACAGGGCTCGACCCGCGTCCTGTTTGTCGACCAGGTCGGTGAACTCGAGCCGACCGGACAGGATGGACCCCATGCCGGCCCAGATCGACGACAGCCCGAGCCAGTAGAGCGAGATCCGGATCAGCTCGCGGTTCGGCAGGCGGGTCGTCGGGCGCCCGTCGGGGTTCGGACCCGCGGTGGCTGGATCCATGTCGGCGCGTCCCTCCGCGTCGCGAGCCGGCGAGGACGCGACGGCTGCGGCGCCGCGCCCATCCTACGCGCTCGGGACGGCGTCCCCGCGCTGATCGAGCGCCACCGTGGACCGGACCCGGACCAGCCGTCGGTCGGTCGCGGCCGGCGCCACGAACCGGAACAGCGACCGATCGAGCGAGTAGATCCCGGTCGACGCGATCCCGATCCGGCCGAGCCTGAACGAGAACACCGGGTTCTCGCCGTTGCCCGCGTAGTGATGCGGCGTGCCGTCCCCGCTGAGGATCGCCAGGTTGGCCTGGCCGCCGAACCGGTCGTGGAGCGACGCCAGCAGGTGCGCGACGGGCTCGTCCGGCTGCCACGCGTCCTCGAGCCAGCGCTCGCCGACCTCGGTGTCGGCTCGCCCGTGGATCCGTCCCTGCCGCCTGAAGATGTCGCGCAGGCCCTTGTAGTCGCGCAGATCGCCGTTGTGACTGAACGCGAAACGTGCGGCAGGATCGTCGAACGGCTGGGTGTCCGCGTCGGTCAGGGTCGACAGTCGTGATGGCCGGCGCAGATGGACGAGCGCGGTGGTGGTTTCGATCTCCCCCACCCGCTCGCGCCCGGGATCGTCGCGGAACGCCCGGACGTCGCGGTGGGATTCGAGACCTCCGGACGCGCCGATCCACGCTGCGCCCCAGCCGAAGCCGGCGATCCCGAACCGCTCCAGGCGCTCGGCGAAGGGCCACAGCTCGTCGAGACGGAACGGCTCGGCGGCCCGGGCGGTGAACTGCTCACACATGTTCGGCGGATGCTAGCGCCTCCGCCGGCTGGCAGGCCGGACACCAGTACGTGGTGCGCGGCAGGTCGCGGCCCTGCCGGGCCGCCCTGATGCGCGCACCGCAGCGCCGGCACGGGCGCCCCGCCCGGCCGTAGACGTACAGCGGCCCCACCCGCGCGCGGTTCGCGCCGGTCGTCACGCGCTCGGGCCGGCCGCCACGCTCGGCGTTCGCCCGCAGGAGGGCCTGCGCGGTCACCACCAGCCGCGTCAATGTCTCGTCGTCGAGATCGTCGACGGCCGACGACGGCGAGACGCGCTCCAACCAGAGCACCTCGCTCTTGTAGACGTTGCCGATCCCGGCCAGCGCCCGCTGGTCGACGATGGCTTCGCCGATCGGGGTGGCAGCACGGGACGGATCGCGGAGTCGCCGAACCGCCTCCGCCGGATCGAAATCCGCGGCGAGCAGGTCCGGCCCAAGCTGCCCGAGCGAGGGATGGAACGACTCGGCCCGCTGTTCGAGGAGCTCCACGACCGGGGCATCGAAGCAGACGGCGACCGCTCCCGGGACCTCGATGACCAGCCGGGCGCGTGCCGGTGGCCGGCGCCATGCCTCCCCCGGCCGGTAGCGGTGCCACGAGCCGGTCATCCTCAGGTGTGTCCGGATCTCCAGGCCGTTATCGAACCGGATCAGGAGGTTCTTGCCGAGCGCCTGGACCGCGGTGATCTCGCGGCCCACGATCCGTTCGACCTGCGGCCGGGCGCCCGGCCCGCCGGTCCTGGCTGCGGTCACGCGGCGGCCGACCAGGTGCGGACGCAGGCCGGCGGCGGTGCGAACGAGCGTGTCGCCCTCGGGCACTCAGGTCTCGACCGATCGCGGCGTCACCCGCCGATCGGCGGCGCGCCAGGCGAGTCCCCGATACCCGGCCACGAAGCCCGCGTCCGCGAGCACCCCGCGGAACGGCGAGACGGCGACGTCGTCACCGTCGATCTTGCGGATGACCAGGTCGCGGGCGCGGCCGTCGGTGACCAGCGTGCCCAGTGCGCGCATCGCCGTCAGCGCGACCTCGCGATCGTCCGCGGGCGCCAGCGTCTGGAGCGTGGAACCGCCGCGCTCGAGGTAGACCGCCGCCTGGCCATCGACCAGCACCACGTATGCACCGGCCGCGCGTTGGAGCGGTCGCCGGTCGGTCTCGCCGCGCCGCGGCCACGCGAGCGCAGTGCCGTACGGGTTCGCGGGGTCTGCCGCCGCAAGCAGGTGGACGGAACCGGTCGCGAGCGGCTCGGCCGGCTCGCGAACGGCACGCAGCCGGTCGAGTGCACCAGCCAGCGCGAACTGCGCTGCCCCGAGCCCGTCGACGAAGTAGCCGCGCCGGATCCGGCCGGCGTCCTCCATCGCCCGCAGCACCGGGTAGACCGCACTGAACCCGCCGTCGACGCCGTCCGCGGCCACGGCCTCGCGGGTGACCACGCCGTGCCGTTCGAGCAGCGCCAGGCTCAGCGCGTGGAGCCGCTCCGTCGCGGTCGGCGCCTGGCCCGCGCCATCCGCGCCACCGGCGACGAGCGACCAGCGGCCCGCGGCTTCGGGCGGACCGAGCGACGTCAGCCGGCCTGACCGGAAGCCGCGCCGCGCCGCGCCACCACCCGTCCGCTTCCAGCGGAGCGCACGCAGCGGCGCGAAGGCGTCGTTGGTGACCTCGCCCGCCCAGACGAGGTCCCACAGCGCGTCGAGCACCTCGCGGTCCGAGTTGCCCTTGGCCGCGCTGTACAGGTCGCGGTAGAAGGAGGCGCCGCGACGGGCGAGGTGCTCGCGGATCGCGCGATGGCGTGGCTCATCCGGCGGAGCGGCACCGTCGGGCGCGCCGCCCGGCCGAAGCGCCTCCCGGCCCGGCCGGACGAGGACGATCCGCCCGTCGTCGCGTCCGAGGCTCCCCCGCCCCACCCAGGCGATCTCGCCAAGCGAGCCAAGCTCGTCGAGCAGGCGTGGCTGGTACCCCGGGATGCGGGCCGGCAGGACGTCGCGCTCGAGGACCGACGCGGGTATCGGGAGCCCGGCGAGCCGGTCGACGACCTCGGCCAGGCGCTCGAGCGCGGCCGAGCCGCGGAATGGCGGCGGTGTCGCCCCGACGGCGGCGATGCCGTGCCACTCCGGGAGGAATCGGGCGAGTGCCGCCGGGTCGACCGGCTCGACCTCGCGGCGAAGCCGGGCCAACGACCGCCGGCGAAGGAGACGGAGGACCTCGGGATCGCACCACTCGCGCTCCGCCCCGCCCGGGCGGAACTCGCCCCGGAGCAAGGAGCCGGCCACGAGCAGGCGCTCCAGCCCGTCCTCGATCACGCCCTGCGGCAGGCCCCAGCGTCGAGCCGGCTCCGGGGTCAGGAACGGCCCGTGGGTCCGCGCCCACCGGGCGAGGAGGCCGTCCAGCGCGCCGCTGACGGGCCCGAGGAACGCCGCCGGTACGCCGACCGGCGACGAGATCCCCACGCCGTCGCGGTAGCGGGCGACGTCCTCGATCGCGATCCAGCGCTCGTCACCGGCGATCCGCGAATGAACGGCCCGACGACTGGCGCCGAGCTCGGCCAGCCACGTGCCGGCGACGGCCTCCCCGCCCTCGGTGCGCGCGGCGACCTCCTCCGCGGTGAGATCGCCGAGGCGGCGAAGCAGGTCGTGGACGCCATCGAGCGTCGTCGCCTGACGATCGTCGGCCAGGGCCTGCAGGCTCAGCTCCAGGTCGGCCAGCGCATCGGGATCGAGCAGCTCACGCAGCTCCTCCTGGCCGAGCAGCTCGCGGAGCAGGTCGCGATCCAGGGTGAGCGCGCCCGCTCGGCGCTCGGCGAGCGGCGTGTCGCCGTCGTACATGTAGGCGGCGACGTAGTCGAACAGGAGGCTGCTGGCGAACGGCGAGGCGCGGGCGGTCTCGACCGAGTGGATCGCGACCTCGCGCCGGGCGATGCCCGCCAGGATCTCGCGCAGCGCGGGGATGTCGAACACGTCCGACAGGCACTCGCGGTAGGTCTCGACGAGGATCGGGAAGCTGCCGTAGCGCGAGGCGACGGCCAGGAGATCGGCGGCTCGCTGGCGTTGCTGCCAGAGCGGTGTCCGCACACCCGGCCGGCGACGCGGCAGCAGGAGGGCCCGGGCGGCGTTCTCGCGGAAGCGACTGGCGAACAGCGCCGAGCCGGCGAGCCGGCCGACGACCAGGTCTTCGAGGTCGTCCGGGTCGGGGAACAGGAGGTCCTCGATCCCGGCGAGGGGCGCGTCGCCCTCCGGCAGCCGGATGGCGATCCCGTCGTCCGACCAGATCGTCTGGACCTCCATGCCCAGCCGTTCGCCGATCCGCGCCTCGATCGCCAGGGACCACGGCGCGTGGACCCGGCCGCCGAACGGGGTGAGCAGGCACAGCCGCCAGTCCCCGAGTTCGTCGCGGAACCGCTCGACCACGATCCGCCGATCGGTCGGGAGCGCGCCGGTAGCCTCGCGCTCGTCATCGAGGTAGGCCAGCAGGTTGTCCGCGGCCCGCTCGTCGAGGTCGTGGCGCTCGCGGAGACGGGCTGTTGCCGTGGTCCGCCCCTTCTCGCCCCGTGCCAGGTCCCCTTCCAGCTCCCCGACGAACGCCCCCAGTGCCCGCCCGAGCTCGACGGGCCGGCCGACCGCGTCGCCCTTCCAGAACGGCAGCTTGCCCGGCACGCCCGGCGCGGGACTCACGGTCACCCGGTCGTGGCCGATCTCCTCGACCCGCCAGCTGCTCGCGCCGAGGACCACGACGTCGCCGTGCATCCCGGCCCGAAGCTCGTAGACCATCTCCTCATCCAGCTCGCCGACCCGTCGGCCCGGCGTGCCGGCCTCGCCGACCATGAACACGCCGTACAACCCGCGATCCGGGATCGTCCCGCCGCTCGTCACCGCGACGACCCGGGCGTCGCGCCGACCTTCGACGATGTCGGTCAGCCGATCCCAGACGACTCGCGGCTTGAGCTCGGCGAACTCGTCCGACGGGTATGCGCCGGCCAGCATGCCGAGCACGCCCTCGAGCACGTCGCGGGTCAGCGTCTCGAACGGTGCCGCCGCGGTGACGGTGGTCAGCAATTCGTCGACCGTCCACTGGTCCATCACGGTCATGGCGACCAGCTGCTGGGCGAGGACGTCGAGCGGGTTGCGCGGGATCACGGTCGTCTCGATCGCGCCCTCGTGCATCCGACGGGTCACCACCGCGCATTCGAGCAGGTCGCCGCGGTACTTCGGGAAGATGACGCCCTTGCTCGGAGCGCCGACCTGGTGGCCGGCCCGGCCGACGCGCTGAAGCCCGCGGGCGACGCTCGTTGGGCTCTCGACCTGGATTACCAGGTCGACGGCACCCATGTCGATCCCGAGCTCGAGGCTGGACGTGGCGACCAGGGCGGGCAGTCGCCCGGCCTTGAGCTCCTCCTCGATCTGGAGCCGCTGCTCGCGGGCGATGCTCCCATGGTGCGCCCGGACGAGCTCCTCGCCGGCCAGCTCGTTGAGCCGCTGGGCGAGTCGCTCGCTCAATCGTCGGGAGTTGGTGAACACGATCGTGCTCCGGTGGCTGCGGATCAGCTCGAGGATCCGCGGGTGGATCGCCGGCCAGATGCTGGTCCGCAGGTCGCCGGCCGTGGCCGGGCCGCCGGGCTGCTGGTCCGCTGGGAGGACCTCGCCCATGGCCGACATGTCGTCGACCGGGACGACGACCTGGAGCTCGAGCGGCTTGCGCGTGCCGGCGTCGACGATCCGGACCTCGCGCCCGGGCCCAACCCCGGCCATGAACCGGGCGATCGCCTCGAGCGGCCGCTGCGTGGCGGACAGCCCGATCCGTTGGGGCGGCGGGACCCCGGGAGCACGGAGCCGCTCGAGCCGCTCCAGGCTGAGGGCCAGGTGCGCTCCGCGCTTCGTGCCGGCGATCGCGTGGACCTCGTCGATGATCACGTGCTCGACGCCGCGGAGGACCTCGCGAGCCGCGCTCGTGAGCATCAGGTAGAGCGATTCGGGCGTCGTGATCAGGATGTCCGGGGCATGCCGGGCGATCTGCCGCCGGTCCTCGCTGGGCGTGTCGCCGGTGCGCGACGCGACCGAGATCCTGGGTGGTGCCCCGCCGAGCCGCTGGGCGGCCAGCCCGATCCCCGTCAGCGGCGCCTGCAGATTGCGCTCCACGTCGTAGGTCAGCGCCTTGAGTGGCGAGACGTACAGGACGCGGACCTGGGCGAGCTGGCCCTTCGTTGGCGATGGGCTCGGCTCGCGGGACAGCCGGTCGAGGCACCACAGGAAGGCGGCAAGGGTCTTGCCGCTCCCCGTCGGTGCGTGGATCAGGGTGTGGTGCCCCCCCGAGATCGCGGCCCAGCCCTGGACCTGGGCCGGCGTCGGCGCCTCGAAGCTGGATCGGAACCAGTCGCGGACGGCGGGCGAGAACCGATCGAGCGGATCCGCGCCGTCGCTCGGGCCGTGGCCATTCCGCGCGCCATCGGTTGCGGCGGATCGCGGTGGTCGTCGGGTTCGGGTCGGGGCTCCCACGAGGGGGTCAGTATAGGCGGGACCGGCGATTTAGATCAGGCGTGCTAATCGCCAGACCGATCGATGCGGCGCGCATGACGAAGCCGAGGCGACCAGTTCGGCTGGTCGCCTCGGCTGCTCGACGACGTCGGATGACGGTTCGGCCGGGGTCGTCTCCGCGGCATGTTCCGTACCCCCGGGCTCAGGGCAGCGGTCCGTGCTCCACAGGATGCGTCGACGTGACCGGGAAGAGGCGCTCGCTCAACCCGATGTGATCGACGGCCCGGGTCGGACCAGACTGGCGGGCGCCGCCGGTCCCTGGATCGCCGACGAGCGGCCCGCGACCGACGGTGATGCGCGCCCGCTCGGTGACCATGCGGACATTCGACGTCATCACGGATGCGTCGGCCGCCGTTCCCGCCAGGCTGTCGAACTCCGACCTGGCGACCACGCCGAGCAGACCGCCCACCACCAGCGCGATGGCCAGGAGACCGGCAAATGCGGCCCGCGGCAGCGCCACGGTGGTCCCGGCGATCGATCGACTCGTGAGTCCTGCGCTCATGTCCTGTTTCTCCTTCTGTCCTGTTCTGTCGAGCCGATCGTCCCGTCCGGCGGGGCGATGGCGGCCGATGCCGATCAACATGGCGATCGCCGAAGGCCCGTCCATCGGTCGACCAACCGATGACGGCGCCGATTTGGCGCCTAAAGTTGCGGACGTGAGCGGATCAAGGCACCTGCCCCCCGAACCCGGCCTGCCGCAGCGAGCTCCAGACCGCCGCGCGTCCGAGACTCGAACGCTCGACCGGCGGCTCAGCCCCGTGATGTTCGGCCGCGACGATCTCATCGACCTGGCCGATCGGCGGCTGGCCGAAACCCGCGCCGGGAGCGGCCGGCTCCTGCTGCTTGCCGGCGAGGCTGGCATCGGCAAGACCCGGCTCCTGAACGCCATCGAGCGCGGTGCCTCGGACGCCGGGTTCCGAGCCATTCGTGGGCACACGTCCCCGGAGGACGTCGCCGTCGCTGCGGCGCCGTTCCTCGACCTCGGGCGGGCCATGGCGCGCACCGATGGGTTCGCCTCGGTCGGCGTCGAGATTGCGGCGCGCATCGAACGGATCGAGGGCGTGGGCCAGGGGGATGGCAGCCGGCAGCGTCGGTTGCTCGTCCTCGACGTGGTTGAGCTGCTGGCGTCGATTGGGACAGCGCCGACCATCCTGGCGCTCGAGAACCTGACCTACGCGGACGATCTCAGCCTGGAGATCCTGGCCGGGCTGGCGCGCCGGCTCGCCGACCTGCCGATCCTCGTCGTCGCGACGTATCGGAGTGACGAGCTCTATCCGCGTGTCCCGATGCGCGAATGGCGGGCGCGCCTCCTGACCGAACGACTCGCCGAGGAGGTCAGGCTCCGACGCCTCTCGACCGAGGAGACGGCACGGATGGCGAGCCAGATCCTGGACCTGGACGGGCCGGCGCCGAGCGACATCGTCGCCGCCATCTTCGAGCGCACCGACGGCATCCCGCTCCATGTCGAGGAGCTCCTCGGCGTGCTGCTCGACGTCGACCGGCCGGGCCACGAGGCCATCCGCGCCGCGGACGTGCCCGACACGCTGCAGGAAGCCGTCGAGCGGCGTCTTCGCGGCCTGACAAAGCCCGCCCGCGACCTTGCGCTGGCGGCGTCCGTGGTCGGCCAGGGATTCGACCCGGACCTGCTCGCCGGACTCGGCGGGCAGGCTGTCGACCGCGTCTGGACCGCGCTCAACGAGCTCGTCGCGCGGTTCTTCCTGGTCGAGTCGGACAGCCCGGGCAGGTACGACTTCCGTCATGCCCTGATCCAGGAGGCCATCTACCGACAGCTGTCGGTTCCCGAGCGGACACGGCTGCACGGCCGGGCCGTCGACCTCATGGTGCAGCGAGGAGGCGTCCCCGACGCCGTCCTGTCCTACCACCACGAACGCGCCGCACGGCACGATGACGCATTTCGGACGGCCCTGGCCGGTGCGCGGACGGCCGCGGCGATCTCGTCGAACCGGGAGGCGTTCGAGCTCTTCGGGCGGGCCCTGCGGAACCTGCCGCGCGACCTGCCTCCACTCGAGCACGCGCGGGCGCTCGGCGAGTTCGCGGCGGCGGCCGCGGCCAGCGACGACAACGTGACGGCGTCGGTGGCGTATTCGAGTGCGCGGGAGCGCTACCTGGCCGCGGGCGCCGTCGGCGAGGCGGCCGCGCTGCTGGGACCGCTGGTCGCCGTCCGCCACCTGCTGGGCGACAGCCTGGAGGCTCGGGTCGAACTGCTCCGGAGCGGGCTCGATGCGTTGGAGGCGGCCCCGGACACGCTCGACACGAAGCGAATCCGTGCCCGCCTCCTCGCCAGCCTCGGAGCGACCTACCTGTACGACCTGCGGATCGAGGAATCGCTCGTCCACGCTTCGGAAGCCCGGAATCTCGCCGTCGCGGTGGACGACGAGCCCACCGAGCTGCACGCCCTGGTGACGCTCGGGCACGACCTGGTGTTTGCAGGCCGGATGGTTGAAGGCTGGGAACAGTACGACGAGAGCATTCGCCGGGCACGCGCATCGCGCCTGGAGGCGGAGGCGGCACGCGGCTATCGATTGCTCGGATCGGACGCCTCCGAGGTCGTCGAGTACGAACGCTCGGAGCGCGGGTTCCGCGAGGGAATCGAATACGCCGAGCGGGTCGAGCGTTGGAACGATCGCCACTACATGGCCGCCCACCTCGGGCTGACCCTGTGGGCGACGGGCCGCTGGACCGAGGCGGTCGAGCTGGCGGAGCGTGCCCTGGCCGACGGCCGGGGCGGTCTGACGACGCGGATCACCGGTCGCTACGTCATGGGATACGTGGCGCTGGGTCGTGGAGACTGGGATCGTGCCAGGGCGTTGCTCCAGGAATCCCTCGAGCTCGGGCGGCCGATCGGTGAGCTGTTGCGGACGTCGCTGTCGCTCTGGGGACTGGCCGAGACGGCGCTGCTGGCCGGTGCGCCGGCGCTGGCTGCCGAGCTGAGCGAGCAGGGTCGCGCGACGTCGCAGCCGGTCGGCGATGCCGCGCTCCTCTTCCCGTTCCTGGTCACCGGGACGCGCGCCCGGCTGGCGATGGGCGATCCGGGCGGCGCTGCGGCGTGGGTCGATCAGCTCGAGCCAGAGCTCCGGCGGCGATCGATCCCGGGAACGCTGCCGGCCATCGACCACGCCCGGGGCCTGGTGCTGCTCGCCGGCGGCTCGACCGGGAGGGCGAGGGAGGCGCTGGAGCGCGCCGTTCGCGACTGGGACGCCCTGCACCGGATCTGGGAGGGCACCTGGGGACGACTCGACCTGGCCGGCTGTCTCATGCGCATCAACCGCCCTGCCGAGGCGATCCGCCTCCTCGAGGAGGCCCGGTCGGTTGCCACACGGCTGGACAGCCCGCCGATCGCCCGGCGCGCCGAGGAGCTGCTCCGTGAGGGGCGCGCCCGGCATCCGTCCGACGAGCCGTGGGCGCCACTCACCGCGCGGGAGTTCGAGGTCGCCCGACTCATCGCGGCCGGCCAGACCAACGCGGAGATCGCGGCCAGCCTGGTCATCTCGCCGAAGACCGCTAGCTCCCACGTCGAGCACATCCTGGCCAAGCTCGGAGCCTCGCGCCGATCCGAGATCGCCGTCTGGGCGGCCGCGATCACCCGGCCCGATTGATCCGCGAGCTCGGCCGACGTCGATCCGCCACGACCGCCGCGGGAACGGTCTGGCCGACCGAGCCGCCGGCCGGGCGAACGTCGAACCCGGCGCCCGCCAGCAGCCGTTCGGCGATCCGGTCCCGCACGCGAGCATCGATCGGTTCGTACGGATCACGCTCCGCCAAGCCGATCTCGGCGCCGGTCGCCAGGCTCTCGCCGAGCAATCGCGCCGCCAGGCCGCGACCCCGGTAGGCGGGTGCGACGCCGAGTGCGAGCAGGTCGCGCCGGCCGGCCGCGTCCGGCGGGCCATCCACGACCAGTCCGACCACCCGGTCGGCGGCGACCGCCGCCGACACCGCCGCCCGGTCTCGAACCGCCGCGAGGACCAGGCCATGGCCCGCGACCGGGTCCGCGGGGGCGACCACCCGCCGGGCGAGCGACAGCCGCGACCAGGTGTCGCCGTCGACGCCGGTTACGATCGTCGGCTCGCCGGTCGTCCCCGGATCGGGCGATCGGTCCGTAGGCGCCACCGCTGCCAGCGGGTCCCACCAGCCCCGGTCCCGGGCTTCGCGGAGGAGTCGCGGCACCACCACCCGCCGGACGATCCGGGCGGCCTCGAGCGAGCGATCCTCCGCGGCGAGCTGGCCGGCTTCGATCGGCATCCCGGCGTTCGGGGGATCGTCGAAGGTCTCGGGCGGCGGCGACTGTCCGTAGCGCGCGGCGTCGGCGGCCCACCGTTCGCGCCAGGCTGCCGTCGTCGTCGATGGCACGTCGCGGTGCGCCCCGGCCAGCCAGACGAGGCTCCACGCCCGTGGCACGACCCGGTAGGCGTCGTAGCCGCCACCGCCGGTCGCCAGCCAGCGGCCTCGCGCATCGCCGTGCGCGATCGCATCGACCAGCCGTGCGGCCTCGCGCATCGCGGTCGTGGTGACGCGCAGGTGCGCGAGCGGGTCCCAGGCGTGTGAATCCGCGCCGTGCTGGGAAACCACGACGTCCGGCCCGAACGCGGCGGCCAGCTCCGGGAGCAGCATCCGGACGGCCGAGAGCCACGCGCCTTCGCCGGTGCCGGGTTCCATGGGCACGTTGACGGAGGTCCCGGCGGCGATCCCCTCGCCGAGCTCATCGATCCCGCCGGTGCCCGGGAAGAGGTACCGGCCGGACTCGTGGAACGACAGCGTCAGGACGCCCGGGTCATCCCAGTTGATGGCCTGGACGCCGTCTCCGTGGTGGACGTCGAGGTCCACGTACAGGACACGCAGGCCGTCCTGTCGAGCGCGGGCGATCGCCAGCGCCGGGTCGTTGTAGATACAGAATCCCGACGCGCGCGCCGGCATCGCGTGGTGGAGTCCCCCGCCCGGGTGGAAGGCGTGTTCGACGTCCCCGCGCAGGATTGCCTCCATCGCCGACAGGGACCCGCCGGCGACCGTCGCCGCAGCCCCGTGCATGCCGGCGAATGGCGGATCGTCGCCACCTTCGCCGATCCCGGCGCGCGGATCCGCGCCGAAGGGCGCCGCCGAGAACCGCTTGACGACCTCGAGATACCGGCGCTCGTGGCAGCGGAGCAGGTCCACGTCGGAGGCGGGTTCGGGCGCGAGTCCCGGCTCCGCACCGACCGCCCGGAGCAGGTCGATCCCGGGGCCGAACCGTCGCGGCGTGAGCGGATGACCCGGGCCGAAGTCGTAGGTCGCGGATCGCGGCCCGAAGACCAGCAGCATGCCGGGCACGATACCGTCGCTGCGGCCCGACCACCTCGCGGCGGTGCAGGCACGATGTACCATCCGCCCATGACCGACCTGCTCGTCGTCCTGATCATCATCCTCGTACTGGCCGTCATCTGGCGGGGGCCCAGGACCCTCCCGAAGCTCGGCGAAGCCCTCGGCCGGGGTGTCCGCGAGGCGAAGAGCGAGGCCACCAAGGCGCAGGACGAGATCCGGGCCCGGGTCGGCGATACCGGGACGCGGCCGGACGACGGGACCGAGCCGAAGGCCTGACCGGTCGATCGGCGCCGATCCGGCGTCGGGCAAGCCGACCGCTCGGTGCCGTCGCTTCGAGGGACCGATGACATCTGACGAGCTGGAGGCGCTGACCCGCCGGCCCGGTCCAGGATCGCACCGAGCGCGACTGTCGGTCGGCGGCCGGACGGTCGACACGCTCGTCGACCTCCCGCCGCTCCGCGACGGCCTGCTGTTCATCGGCCTCAATCCGTCGCCGGTCAGCGTGGCCGCCGGACACTACCACCAGGGCCGGCTCGGACGGACCTTCTGGCGACGCCTGATGCTCGCCGGCGTGCTGCCACCGGCCACGCCCGTCGAGACCGCCGACGACGCACTCGTGGCTGCCGGCCACGGGATCACCGACCTGCTCAAGCTCCCGACGCCCCGCGACGTGGCAACGGCCGCCCAGCTATCCGCCGGAGTCGGGCCGCTGTGGCAGAAGATCGCGCTCTGGCGCCCGGCGGCGATCGTGTTCATCTACAAGCGGGCGGCCGAGGCCTCGGCCGGCCGCACCCTCAGCGAACCCTGGGGCCAGCTGCCCGGCGTCGCCCTGGCTGGTCGCCCGTGCTTCCTGATGCCTGGGCCGTATGCCTCGGTCGAGCAGGTCGACCAGGGCATCAACTTCCTGCGAAACCTCGCCGCCGCGCTGCCGGTCGACCGGGACTAGGTCAGCCGCGCCTCGCCGGCAGGGTGGGCTCGTCCTCGTCGGGCAGGTCGCCGACGCCGAACTCGCCGACGCCGTCGTCCAGATCGCCGCGACGGGCGACCGCCGGGAGCCCGAGCACGAACCCGGCCAGCAAACCCAGGTACCCGAGCGCAAAGGTGCCCTCCAGGGCCTGGGCGATGTTGCCGATCAGCGCCTGCGACTCGGGCGTCGTCGCTTCCAGGCCGACGGCGGCAAGCGCGGCGAGGCTCCCGATCACGAGCCACGATCCGATGGCGGCGCTGCGCCATCCCCAGGGCGGCGCCTCGCCTGCGCGAACTCCGGCCGTCAGGGTCGTCGTCAGGAATCCGAACGCGCCCGCCGACAGGACATTGAGCACCACGGTCGAGACGAGGGCGACCAGGATCGAGGTCGAGCTCGGGAGCTGATCGAACGGCACGTGGCTGATGGACACGATGCCCGCGATCCCGATCAGGACGACGAGCAGGACCAGGATCCCCGAGACCGGCCAGGACGCGGCGCTGTCGTCTCGCCGCCGGGCCGCGACCAGGCCCCCCGCGACGGTGGCGATCGCCAGCGCGTCGAGCAGGTTCAGGCTCGCCTGGACGGCCAGGAACGACCAGTCGACATCGCCGGCGGCCGGCGCCGCGGGAAGCGACCTCGCCACGCGCAGCCCCTCGACACCGGCCAGCAGGAGGACCCCGACGACCAGCGTGCGACCGCTCGACCACGCGTTGCGGTGGCGGGACAGCAGCGCAGCCGCAAACAGGATCGACACGACCGACGGCGTCTCCGCGATCAGGACCTGCACCACACGCCATGGGTCGAACCCTGGCCCGAGCCCGGCGTCCTGCAGACCCCACGACAACCGTGCGATGGCCAGCGCGACGAAGATCCACGCTGGGAGCGGCAGTGCGGCGAGCCGGTGGATGGTGTCCGGGAGATGCGGCCCGCGGGGCTCGGCCCAGGCGCCACCCGCCGAGGCATCGTCGGCTCGCGCGTTCTCGGCGTCGCCCTCCACGGGCGCCGGGTCGAGTGGCCACTTGCCCACGTCAACCAGGCTCTTCGGAGCCGCCGGACGGGCCCGGATGACCGGGCAGCCGGGTCGCGGCGGGTGCGCGCCGGCGGACTCGCTCGCGGGACACCCGCGCGGCGGCTTCGTCCCATGGACCAGGCACGGACCGCTTGCCACGGCGGCCGTCGAGGTCCCCGGTCAGCGCGTATTCCACGGGCTCGCCGACGAGCAACGCCAGGTGCGATGGGCTCGGGCCGGGGGCGGCCACGGCCCGGATCGGGACATCGCCGAATGGCAGGACGTCCCCGTCGGCGAGCTCCCGGACCGGATACGGGAGCGGCCGCCCGGCGCCCGGGCCGGCGACCGCGGGGATCCCGAGGACCTCCGCGAGCGCCTCCGTCCCGGCAGCGTGATCCGGGTCGACCTGCGTCAGCGCGATCCCGGCGATCGAGCCGCCGCGCGCGGTGGCCAGCGTCATCGCGGTATCCAATGCCGGTCCGGTCGGGTCACCCGGATCGATGAGAACGTGCGAGCGGCGCCCGACGAGGTAGGCACACACCGGCTGGCCGGCCACGCCGCCGCCGGCCGGCATGACGATCCGGATCACCTCCGGCGAGACCTCCGCGACCTCGATCCCGCCAAGGGGCCGCGGCGACAGCCGATCGCGGGCCTGCCCGAGCGAGGTCACGTGTTCGAGCTGCTGGAGCGTGGCGCTGGTCGGCAGCCACATCCCGATCTCCCCGGCGGCCATCGCCGCGAGTGCGGCGGACGGTGCCAGCCAGCGATGGCCGGCCACCTCGTCGCCCTCGAACGAGACCCGCGCGCCGGCCGGCAGCTCGGCGGCGAAGAACCGGGCATCGAACCGTCGTGGCAGCGTCGGCGGAGTGACCCAGCGCGACAGCGCCACGAGCTGGTCCGTCCGGAGCCGGAGGTCGAGCTCGCCAACGATCGACGCGAACTCGGCGTCGCCGCCGACCAGCGCGGAGCGAGCGTCGGATACGACCCTTGCCGGCAGCGCTCCGCCGTCGCGGCCGCGGTCGGCCAGCAGGACGCCGGCCTCCTCGAACAGCTCCCGGATCGCGGCGACGTGCGCGGCCAGCGCGGCCGCGGGCGCGAGGTCTCCGCCGAGAGCCGTCGCGGCGGCATCGGCCGTGAGGATCGAGCGGCCGAGGATGCCCGGCGCCGAATCCTCGGCGTCCACCCGGCCACCCGGGAAGACGTGCACGTCGGGGGCGAACGCCATCGACGACGGCCGACGGGTCAGGAGGGCCTCGAGCCCGGTCCGCCCGGGGCGGAGGACGACGACGGTGGCCGCCGGGATGGGAACGGCCGGCAGGTCGGGCGACATCTAGAGGGTCAGGACGTAGGACCACAGCCACTGGCCGGGCTCGAACTCCCAGTTGCGTGACGGAACGCGTGCGAACCCGAGCGACTCGTACAGACGCTGGGCCGCGGTCATCGCCGGGCGGGTGAGGATCGCCACGCCGTCGCGGTGATCCCGTCGCGCCCGTTCGAGGCACTCGACGACCAGCGCGCGGCCGATGCCCCGGCCCTGCGCTTCTGGATCGACGGCCAGGGTCCGGAAGGCCGCTTCGCCTTCGAGCTCGGTCTCCGACCACGGCGTTCCCGGTCCCGGGACGTAGGTCACCGCGCCCAGGATGCGCGCAGCCGGGTCGACGGCCACGAGCACGGCACAGCTGGCGGCCCGGCCGGCGACGTCGCGCAGCTCGGCCTCGTAGGCCGTATAGATCGGATCGCCCTGGATCGGATCGCCGACCATCGCGTAGGCGCGGACGGTCAGCTCGCCGATCGCCGCGAACTCGGCCGGCAGGGCCTCGCGAATGACCACGTCGTCCCCGCCGCGCGCGGCGGTCGCGCCCTCAGTCGGCACTCCCGGGCTCCTCCAGCAGCCGTCGCAGGGTATTCGGATCGGTGGCCGGCGGCCGGCAAACGAAGCCGCGGCAGACATAGGCCGTCGACCGACCGTCGATCGAAGCGCGGTCGGCGAGCAGGGGCACGGCGCTGGCGTTCGGTTCCGGCGCGAGCGCGACGACCTGGTTCGGCCGGTAGCCTCGTCGCACCTCGGCGAGCAGTGAGAGCGTCGTCGGGTCGTCCCTCACCCCGACGATCGCCACCTCCTGCACCGCCGCGAGCGACATGTCCATCGCCGACAGCCACCGGGCGAAGCCGGTGGCGTAGCGCGCGACGTACGGCACCACCGTCCGGATCGCCCGTTCCGCGGCCACGCGATAGACCGAATCCCCGGTCCAGGCATGAAGCTGGAGGAGCACCTCGGTCGCCACGGCATTGCCCGACGGGACGGCGTTGTCCTGGACGTCCTTGGGTCGGGTCACCAGTCGCTCGTGGTCGTCGGCCGTGTCGAAGAACCCACCTGCTGGATCGGCGAACCGCTCGAGGACGCGATCCATCAGCGCCCGGGCGGTCAGGAACCAGTGCTCCTCGAAGGTGGATTCGTAGAGCACGAGGAGCCCCTCGGCCAGGTGGGTGTAGTCCTCGAGCACGCCGTTGCCGACGGCTCGGCCGTCCTTCCACGATCGTCGCAGGACGCCGGCGACGTCCAGGAGCCCGCCAACGATGGTCGACGCCGCCCGGTCCGCGGCGATCCCGTAGCGCATCGCCGACTCGGGATCGCGGGCTGCCAGCGCGACCGCCGCATCCGCGAGCGCCGAGATCGCGAGCCCGTTCCAGCCCGCCAGGGCCTTGTCGTCGCGGGCCGGCTGGGCTCGGCTGGTGCGCCGCGCCAGGAGCGACCGGCGAGCCTCGGCCAGCCGACGGCGCAGGTCGTCCTCGGCCAGCTCGAATCGCGCGGCCAACTCGGCGTCCGGGACGACCCGGCTGAGGATGGTGCGGCCCTCCCAGTTGCCGTCGTCGGTCACGCCGTAGGCCGCCTCGAACAGCGGTGCGGCGGCGCCGAGGACGTCCCGCACCTCGGCGGCCGTCCACACGAACGTGGCGCCCTCCTCGCCCTCGGTGTCGGCGTCCTGGCTGGCGGCGAACGCCCCGTCGTCGGTCGTGAGATCGCGGACGAGGTAGTCGAGTGCCGCCGTGGCGACCTCGCGGTAGCGCTCGTCGCCGGTCACCTGCCAGGCGTGCAGGTAGACCCGCGCCAGCTGCGCGTTGTCGTAGAGCATCTGCTCGAAGTGCGGGACCAGCCAGCGTGCGTCCGTCGAGTAGCGGTGGAACCCGCCGCCCAGCTGGTCGTGGATTCCGCCGTCGGCCATGGCATCGAGCGACCGGCGGGCGATCGCGAGCGGCCGCGGGTCGCCGGTGGCGACGTGGCGGCGGAGGAGGAACTCGATGGTCATCGGCTGGGGGAACTTGGGCGCGCCACCCCAGCCGCCATGGGTCGGATCGAACGATGCCTCGATCGTCGCGGTCGCCGCGTCGAGCAGACCCTGGGTCGGATCGTTGCTCCCGGCGTCGAGCCGCGCCTGGGCGACGAGACCCTGGACGATCCGGCCGCCGGCCGCCTCCACCTCCGGCCGCTGCTCGCGCCAGGCACGTTCGACGCCCTCGAGGACCTGGCGGAACGAGGGCATCCCGTGCCGCGGCTCGTCCGGGAAGTAGGTCCCGCCGTAGAACGGCCGACCCTCGGGCGTCAGGAACACCGACATCGGCCAGCCGCCGCCCCCGGTCATCGCCTGGACGGCGCCCATGTAGACCTGGTCGAGATCGGGGCGTTCCTCGCGGTCCACCTTGATCGACACGAAGTGGTCGTTGAGGTAGCGGGCGGTCGCCTCGTCCTCGAACGATTCGCGTTCCATGACGTGGCACCAGTGGCAGGCCGCGTAGCCGATGCTCAGGAAGATCGGGCGGTCCAGGAGCTTGGCCCGCGCCAGCGCGTCCGGCCCCCACGGCGACCAGTCGACCGGGTTGTCGGCGTGCTGGAGCAGGTACGGGCTCGTCTCGCTCGCGAGTCGGTTGGGCATTGGGCGATGGTACCCGCGGGCATTCGATCTCGACGCGGCGGTCGGCGAATGCCACCATGTCGGCTGTGAGCGCGGTCGCGAACTTCCTGCCGAGCACCAACGGGCTCCATTTCGCGAACCGGTTCGCGCCCGGGCCGACCGTTCGGCTCGGCCCGTTCGATACGCGCTGGCTCGGCGGCCTGGGTGACGCGTCCGCCGGACTGTGCGGCGGGATGGCCTGGTACGTTCGCGAGCGCTTCGCGGCGGGCCTGCCGATCCCAGCCGACCGCGCGGCCCCCACCAACGGCTCGCCACTGTTCCAGGCGCTGGTCCGGCGGCAGGTCCTGTCGCTCGAGTGGATGCGCACCCCGCTCGGGTTCTGGCTGATGGCCGGTCAAGGAGCCGACGGCGCGGCCCGTCGAACACGCGACATCGAGCTGCCCAGGATCCGGCAGACGATCGACAGTGGACGTCTCGCGATGGTCGGCCTCGTCCGCCACCTCGGCTGGAACCCCATGGAGCAGACCGACAGCCACCAGGTCCTCGGCTTCGGGATCGACACGGCGGGCGGCACGACCACGCTCCGCGTCTACGACCCGAACTGGCCGGATCGCGACGACGTGGCGATCGTGGTCGAGCCCGCGGCGATCCGCCAGTCGACCGGCGAACGGCTGTTCGGCGTCCTGTCGCTCGGCTAGAACATCGTCGAGTTCAGCGGCCGCTGTTCGGTCCGGAAGAGCCCGTCGGCGTCGGCCACGGCGCCCGGCCGGCATTCGCTCACCCGGCCGGCACGCCGCAGGTCCTCGAACCGGTACGCCCCGAGGTAGACCGCCGCCACGTCGCTGATGTCGAGCGCGACGTCGGCAGGCGCGTCGCCGGCCGGATCGACGGTCGCGTGGGCGCCCGGCGCCGCGCCCGCCAGTCGCCACCGCCCCGCGTTGGCCGGGCAGAACGCGTCGGTGACGTCCAGGACGAGGTCACCGGACGCCGCGTACCGTCGCGCGGCGAGGGCACCGGGCAGGTCGATGATCCGGATCCAGCTGCCGTCGGTGGCGGTCACGCCCAGACGGCGAGGCTCGGTCAGCAGGAGCTGCAGCGGGTGGGGCAGCGGTCCACGCCGCCCACGCAGCGTGGCGATGAGGTCGATGCCGCTGACCCATGCCCACAACGCCTTCTCCGCGTCGGGGTCGACCGCGGTGAGCTCCTGGACGGTCACGATGCCCTTCGGGCCGAGGGTGTCCCAGTCGCCCTTCGTCCGGTAGATCACGTATCCACGCGTCTCACCATCGACTTCGTACAGCGCCCGTAGCTTGGCGCCCTCGCCCTGCCGGTACCACTCCGCGTCGTACAGGATCTCGAAGCGCCAGCGGGCGTCCGTCCGGCTCAGGGCGCCCGGCGTCGACGGCCGGACCGCGTCGTAGACCGCCGGGAACCGCGTTGCTGCCTCGTCGACGTCGACCAGGCGGATCCGGCCGGGCACCTCGACCTGGCGTCGGAACTGGATCCGGTGGGTGGCGATCTCGAACGCCGACGAGACCGTGCCGGGGCCGTACCCAAACCGCTGGTAGATCGCCGCCTCCGACGCCCACAGGATCGCGACCGGCTCGTGCCGCTCGCGGGCCTGGTCGAACATCCAGGTCATCATCCGGCGAAGGATCCCGCGCCGCCGGTGGCTGGGCAGGACGCCGACGGCGGTGATGCCTGCGGCGCCCACTTCGCCGCCCGGGACGGTCAGCCGGAAGGTGTAGGCGCCGCCGCAGCCGACCGCCTCGTCGCCATCGAGCGCCCCGACGAAGCGATCGAGCTCGATCGTCCGGCGGTCGTTCTCGATGGCGGCGGCGCTGATCTCCTCGTTGAAGGCGATCGACAGGGGCGCCATGAAGCGCGGGTACTCATCAGGAGTCGGCGTGCGGAGGGTGATCTCATCGGGCATAGGCCCATGGTGCCACCGTCGGTCAGACCGCGGGCAGCTCCTGGGCGTCGGTCTGGGCGGCGGCGAAGGGGTCGCCCCGCTCGGCGACCCGCTCCACGATCGTCCGGATCGTCCAGCGGTCGGGTCGCAGCGCCGGGTCGTCGAGCTCGTCCCAGGCGATCGGCGCCGAGACCGGCGCACCCGGCGCCGGTCGGACGGCGTACGGCGCCACGAGCGTCTTGATCGGCTGGTTCTGTGTGTAGTCGAGCCGGGCCCGACCCTTCCGGGCACCCTTCGCCCACTCCCACGACACTAGATCGGGCACGATCGCGCCGACCGCTCGCGACACCCGCTCGACCCAGCCGCTCGTGTCGCCGAAGCTGTACCTGGGGACAATCGGGATCCAGACCTGGATCCCGCGCTTGCCGGTCGTCTTGGGATAGCCGCGAACGCCGAGGTGGTCGAGCGCGGTGCGGTAGAGCCGCGCGATCGCCAGCGTCTCGTCCCACGTCGTCTGGTCGCCCGGGTCGATGTCGATCAGGGCAAACGTCGGCCGCCATGGTTCGGGAAGCTTTCCGGTCCAGGCGTGGATCTCGAAGCTGGTCTGGTTCCCGAGCCAGCACAGGGTCGCCGGGTGGTCGGCGATCAGGTGGTCGTTGGCATCGCGGTCCTCGCGCGGATCGAAGCCCGTCTCGTGCCAGCGTCGAAGCCACGTGGGCGCGCTGGACGGGATGTCCTTCTGCCAGAAGCCGGGCGCCGCAGCGCCGTTCGGGAAGCGGTGGAGGTTGAGCGGCCGGTCGGCGAGGTGCGGCAGCATCGTCGGCGCGATCCGCGCGAAGTAGGCGATCAGCTCGCGCTTCGTGATCGTTGGGTCGCCCTCGAAGATCACCTTGTCGAGGTTGGTCAGCTTGAGCTCCCGGCCGCCGAGCTGCCAGACGCCCTCCTTGCCGAGATGGTCGAGCGCATCGAGCTCCGCGCGCGTCGGGCCGGGGGCCACCGCGCCGTCATCCGACGCCCGCATGGCTGGGGCCGTTGCCGGCGTGCCGGACGCCGCCCGGGCCGCGCCAAGCGACACGTTCCCCGGCTTGGCGGCGCCGCGACGGGCCGAGCTCGAGGCCGCGGGCTCGGGTGCCGCGGGCTCGGGTGCCGCGGCTTCGGCCGCCTTGACCGCGGCGCTCGTGGCCACGGCGCGCTCGCGGGTCACCGTTTTCGGGTCGCGGCCCTCCTCGATGCCCTTGAACGCCGCCTGCCGGACCATGCCGTCGCGCGACCAGCCGCCGAGCTCGGCCCGGATGACCAGCTCCGGCCTGACCCAGCGGACGTTCTTGAGCTCGCCCCCCCATCGCCCGTGATAGTCGCGCGGTGGAGCCGGATCGAACGCCGGCGCATCGGTCTCGAGCGCCGCGAGCTGCTCCCGGATGAGGCGCCGCGTCCGGCCGTCGAACCCGGAGCCGACCTTGCCGCTGAACCTGAGCCGGCCGCCGTCATACACGCCGACGGCCACTGCCCCGAGATCCCTCGCGTTGCCCTCGCCCGGTGTCCAGCCGCCGACGACCAGCTCCTGCTCGGGCCGAACCTTGATCTTCAGCCAGGCAGGTGAGCGGCGACCTGGTTCGTAGCGCGACCGGCGCAGCTTGGCGATGATCCCCTCCAGCTCCTGGTCCTGGGCGGCCCGGTAGAAGGCTTCGCCCTCGCCGAGCACGTGGGCGGCGAACCGGACGCGCGGATGGGCACGCAGGACGCTCTGGAGCAGACGCTTGCGATCCTCGAGCGCGACCTGGAGCAGCGAGCGGCCGTCGAGGTAGAGCAGGTCGAACACCTGGTAGACCAGGCCCTTTGCCGAGGCGTCGCCGAGCCGTTCCTGGAGCAGCCCGAAGTCCGGACGACCCGCGTCGTCGAGGGCGACCACCTCGCCGTCGACGATCGCCTCGCGAGCCTCGATCCAGGTCGGGCTGGCCAGCAGTCCGGGGAAGTAGGTCGCGCCGTCCTTGAGATTGCGGGTGAGCAGCCGCACGCGCCGGTCGGTGACGACCGCCTGGATCCGGAATCCGTCCCACTTGATCTCGTACAGCCAGTCCGGATCGCTGAAGGCGTTCGAAGCGAGCGTTGCGAGCATCGGCTCGACGCTGGACGGCATGGCCGCAATCACTGCGCCGGTCAGGTCGATCTCTGCGGTCGCCGCCGGCGCCTGACCGTTCCAGAGCGCGTCGCGGGCGACCTTGACGTCGTCGTTCGTCCGCCCGGTCTTGACGCTCTGGGGGTGATCCTCCGCATCCCAACCCGGGACCGATGCCTCGTCGCGCTTGTGGATCAGGAGCCACTGGTCGCCGGCGTCGTCCTCGAACGCCCGGGCACCCGGGTCATCGCCCTTCCGCCGCCGTCCGCCGGTTCGGACGATCGTGAAGCGACCCTTGAGCTTCTCGCCGGTCAGGCGGAACTTGAGCTCGCCCGATTCGACGGCCGCGCGGCCATCCAGGGTTGGCGCCTCGCCCTCCCACGTCCCCCAGTCCCAGACGATGACGTCCCCCGCCCCGTACTGGCGCGACGGGATGACCCCCTCGAAATCGAAGTATTCGATCGGGTGGTCCTCGACGTGGACGGCCATGCGCCGGACACCCGGATCGAGGGTCGGGCCCTTGGGCACCGCCCACGACACGAGCACGCCATCGATCTCGAGCCGGAAGTCGTAATGCAGCCGGGTCGCCCGGTGGCGCTGCACGACGTACCGGCCGCCCCGGCTCGGCGTCGCCGACCCCGGGGTGGCTGCCGGGGCCGGTTCCGGCGTCCTGGTGAAGTCTCGCTTCTTGCGGTATTCGTCGAGGGGCATCGGATCCCGGCCGATCGAGCGACCGGTACGTCAGGCGGTCTTGCGCTTGCGGGCCGGCTTGGCGGGGGCCTCCTCGATGTCCTCGTCAGCTTCGGCCTTGGCTGCGGCGGCCTTCCCGGCGCGGCCGGCCTTCGCCTCCATGGCCGCCTTCGCCTCGGACACGGACACCGGCTTCTCGCGCGCAGCCCGGGCGGCGTTGACCGACGCCTCGAGCGCGGCCATCAGGTCGATCAGCTTGCCGCTCTCCTCGGGCTCCTCGACCTCGACCGTCTCCTTGCCGTCGACCTTGGCCTCGATGACCGCCTCGAGCGCCTCGCGGTACTCATCCTTGTACTGCGCCGGGTCGAACTCGCCGGTCATCGCCGACACGAGCTGGTTGGCCATGGCGAGCTCGGCCGGCTTGAACTCGTATTCCTCGTCGCCAAGGTCGAGCTCGTCCGTGGCGCGGATCTCGTCGGGCCAGTGGAGCGTGGTCATGAGCATCGTCTTGCCGAACGGATCGAGCGCGGCCAGCGCCTCTCGGTCCTTGATCACGACCTTGCAGATGGCGGTGAGGCCCTCGCGCTCGAGGACCGTCTTGAGCAGGTGGAACGCCTTGCGGCCCACCTTGTCGGGCTCAAGGTAGTAGGCGCTCTTGACGAAGCGGACCGCGGCGTCGTCGCGCTCGGCCTTGGTGAACTGCTCGATCTCGATCGAGCGGACGGTCTTGAGCGGGACCTTCTCGAGGTCCTCGTCGGTGACCACGACGTACTGGCCGGGTGCGTACTCATAGCCCTTGACCGTGTCGCCGCGCGAGATCACCTCGTCCTCGACCGGACACCAGATCTTCATCTGGATCCGCGACAGGTCGTCCTTGTGGAGCATGTTGAAGCTGATGCCCTTGGACTCGGTCGCCAGGTACAGCTTGACCGGGATGGTGACCAGCCCGAACTGGACGGCCCCCTTCCACATTGCACGCGCCATGACGTTCCTCGCAGGTTCACGCCGATCGCGCCCAGGGATACCCGGCCCGGGACGTCGGGACGGTCACGATAGCGCACCTGTGCAAGCCTGCCGGTCGCGAGGCCGGCCCCGAGCGTGTCGGTCGTCTTGCGGCTCGGTGGCCGGTCAGGACTGGACTTCCGCCTCGGCCTCGGCCACCCGGGCGAGGATGTTGGACCGCATCTGGTCGAGACCGGACCAGATCTGCTTCGTCGCGGTCGAGATCGAGGTCAGCTGGGCCTTCAACGAGCGCACGACGTCGAGTTGCTCGCGGATCGCGTTGAGCGCGGTGGCGATCGCTGCCGCGTCGACCTCGACCTCGCGCTCGGCCAGCGACGCCAGGGCGAGGAGCCGGGCGAGCCGGACCGCCGCCTCGAGCGTGGCCGGCTCTGGTGCCTCGGGATCGATCACGCAGTAGACGTCCTCGCCGACCAGCGTGAACGGTGCCACCCCCGTCGGAGCGTGTGCGGGCGTGAACACGACCACGGCCGTGGCTGCGCCACGGTTCTCGCGGGCCGCCCGCAGCTCCTCGCGGATCGCGCGCATCGACATCGGCCGGTCCTTGGCCTCGACGACGACCCGCAGGTCGGCACCGCGCGCGACTCGTGCGTCGATGGTGAGCACGAAGTCGCCCTTCTTGGACTTCAGGAGCGTGCCGGCCTCGCTCGCCGTTCGATCGAGCAGGTCGCCCGCGCCGTGGGCGACGTCCGCGAGCATGCCCTCGACGAGGTCCTCGAAGTCGGCGCCCTTGGCGGCCGATCGGGCGCGCTCCGCGCCCCGGGCGGCGGCCGCCGCCTCGATCGCGACCAACCGCTCCTCGAGCCCCTTGAACCCGGCCGAGATCTCCTGCCGGAACTGGTGCATCGGCGAGTTGAGCCGGGTCGGGTCCAGCAGCAGCGCCAGCTTGGACGCGTCGCCGTCGAAGTAGCGCTCGAGCATCCGGCCGATCCGCCCGATCGCACTGTCGCGCTTGGTCTCGTCGAACAGCTCCTCGACCATCGAGCGCAGCGCGCCCCGATCGCCCAGGAATTTCTCGAGCGTCCGGGGCAGCCGCCCGTCACCGTCGGCGAAGTTGGTCCGGAGCGTCTGCTCGAGCGCCTGTGCGGCCTTGTCATTGACGGATTCCGCCTGGCGGACGAGCTTCTCGAACTCGGCCCGGACGACGTCCACGTTGACGGTGACGCCGGCATCCTGGAGCGCGAGCAGCCCGATCCGGAGCGCACGCTCGACGAGGTCCGCGCGGGTCTCGGCCGGTCGCTCGTGCAGGAAGGCTGCCAACGCGGGGTCGCGAACGACCAGCCGCTCGACGACGATGCGATCGGCGTCGACCCGAATACGGGCCGGCGGGTCCGGGGCGATCTCAGCGCTGACGACGGTGAGCGGTGGGCGGGCGATGGCTTCCATGCCGCGAACGTACGCGCCCGCCGTGACACCTAGCGTGTCATGACGCACGCTCGGAACGTGGCCTGGCCGCCCAGCAGAGTCCGTTCATTGATGCATGTCGGATGCATCATCCGGTTGACCCGGGGCCCGGCCCGAGACCGGGCACCCGATGCATCCGACGTGCATCGGGCCTGCGAGGGCTTCGCCGCGACGCGCTCAGCTGCCGCGATACGTCGTGATCGAGAACGGCGCCAGCAACAGTGGGACGTGATAGCTCCGGGTCGTGTCGCTGACGTGGACGTCGATCGCCACCCGCCGAAAGAACCCGTCAGCGTCGGCCTCGCTCGGCGCCCCATCGGCCGACGCGATCGGCGTCAGCCCGAACTCGAGTCGGTAGTCGCCGGCGACCAGCGGCCGCTCGAGCAGGTCGCGGACACGGCCGTCGCCGTCGGTCAGGGCCTGGGTCAGTCGAAGTGGCCGGCCGTCGTCGCTCAGCCGGTACAGCGTGACGTGGACGCCTACCGCCGGCCGCCCAAGCTCGGTGTCGAGCACGTGCGTCGAGATCGTCGGAACCGTCCCGGTCGGGCCGCTGGCCACGCTATCCTCCGCGGATGGGAACTCTGCAGATCACCGTCGGCGACCTCCACTGTAGCGCCCGCTGGGAGTCGGAGGCGGCTCCCCGGACGGTGGACGCCATCCGGCGCATGCTGCCGATCAATTCGAAGCTGATCCATTGCCGCTGGAGCGGCGAGTCGACGTGGATCCCGCTCGGCGACTTCCGCCCGGGGCTCGACTACGAAAACCACAGCTCGCACCCCGCGCCCGGCCAGCTGGCGATCTACCCGGGCGGGATCAGCGAGTGCGAGATCTTCTTCCCGTACGGCGCCTGCGCGACCTCGTCGAAGGTCGGCCAGCTCGCGGCGAACCATTTCGCCACGGTCGTCCCGGATGCGGGCTGGCAGGATCTCCTGCGCGAGGTCGGGCGCCGCTGCCTTTGGGAGGGCGCGCAGGCGATCCGGATCGTCGAGGAGGGCTGAGGTCGACGATGGCCGACCTCGTCCTTCGCGGCGGAACGGTCGTCACGGCGACCGGGTCGCGCCTGGCGGACGTGGCGGTCGATGGCGGACGGATCGCCGCGATCGAACCGGACCTGTCGGGGCCCGCCGGAAGCGCCGCCGAGATCGTTGACGCCACCGGGCTGCTCATCCTGCCCGGGGTGATCGACGCCCACACCCACACCCGGGTCGGGATCGACGAGCAGCCGGATCGGTTCTTCCAGGACTCGGTCGCGGCGGCACTGGGCGGGACCACGGCGTTCCTGGCCTTCAACAATCCGGGCACCGGGTCGTCGCCCGCGGCGGAACGATCCCTGCGGGCCGGCCTCGGGGAATGGCGGGCGGCGACCGATGGCGACAGCGCGATCGACTACGGCGTGAGCCTGGTGGTCAGCGGGCGGATGGACGATCCGATCGCCGAGCTCCCTGCCGTCGTCGACGCCGGCGTGCCGACCTGCAAGGCGTTCATGATCTTCGACTTCCGGCTGGACGATCGGCGGCTGTTCGAGGCCATGCGCGTCATGGGCGATCGCGGCGCGATGCTCGAGGTCCACTGCGAGGATCCGGTCCTCCTGGACGCAGCGATCGACGCCGCGTTGCAGCGCGGTGACGTGCTACCGCACTACCACGCTGCCACGCGACCAAGCTACGTCGAGGCCGTGGCCACGGCTCGGGCCGTGGCGTTTGGCCGTCAGTCGGGCGCGCCGGTCCACGTGGTCCACGTGTCGTCCGCCGACGCGCTGCGGGAGACGCGGCGTGGCCGGGCCGACGGCGTCCGTGTCTCGGTCGAGACCTGCCCACACTACCTGGTCCTGACCGAGGAGCGCTATGCCGATCCCGATCCGGTCGGTTGCGCCCGGTTCATGATCGCGCCGCCACTCCGCACGGACGGCGACCGCGACGCCCTCTGGGCGGGCCTCGAGGACGGCTCGATCGACATGGTGGTCAGCGACCACGTCCCCGACCGGCTGTCCGTGGAGAAGGCCGAGGCCGCCCGGGGCGTCCCGTTCAACCAGATCAGCAACGGCGCGCCCGGCATCGGGACGCTGCTCACACTGCTCTACTCGGAGGGCGTGGCGGGCGGCCGGATCACCGTCGAGCGGCTGGTCGACCTGCTGTCGACCACGCCGGCTCGCCGGTTCGGCTTCGCTCGCAAGGGCGCCATCGAGGTCGGCCGTGACGCCGACATCGTGCTCTTCGATCCGGCGGCACGCCGGACGATCCGGACGGCGAACCTCCATCACTCCAGCGACTACACGCCGTACGAAGGCATGGAGGTCAGCGGGCGGGTGCGCGACGTCTTCGTCCGCGGGCGGCCGGTCGTGCGATCCGGGCGGTTCGTCGGGACACGCGGCGCCGGTAGATTCCAGGAGCGCGGCGCGCCGGAGATCTGAGGACGCTCACGCACGCCATCGGCGCCCTCAGCCAATGCGCCCACGGCGTCGTTTAAGCGGTTGGCCGCGCTTGAGCGCCACTCACTCGATGATGGCGTACGCCCGGAGCGTGAGGAACTCGGCGAAGTCGTCGTCGAGCACCAGCCGGTCGAGGAGATCCGCGGCGTCGGCCAATCGACCGGTGCCGCCGCCTCCCAGGCGCGTCAGCTCCTCGTCGCGGATCAACCGGTAGACCTCGGTGTCCACGACTCGCCCGTCATCGAGTCGGACGCCGCGCGACCGCCAGAACCACAGCTGTGATCGGGCGATCTCCGCGGTCGCGGCATCCTCCATCAGGTTGTCGATCGCGGCGGCGCCGTTGCCGCGCAACCAGCTGTCGAGATAGGCCAGGGCCACGCGGATGTCGGCCCTGAGGCCCGTCTCGGTGACGACGCCACCCGGAACGCGCAGGTCCAGCAGCTGTCCGGCCTCGACGGCGACCTCCTCACGGAGGCGATCCTTCTGGTTCGGACGGTCGCCGAGGACCCGGTCGAACACCTCGGTCGCGATCGGGACGAGATCCGGATGGGCCACCCACGTGCCGTCGAACCCATCGCTCGACTCGCGCTCCTTGTCGTCACGGACCTTCGCCAGGGCCACCTCGGTGACGGCCGGATCGCGCCGGTTCGGGATGAACGCGGCCATCCCGCCGATCGCGTGGGCGCCACGCCGATGGCACGTCCTGACCAGCAGCTCGGTATAGGCGCGCATGAACGGGACGGTCATCGACAGCTGGGCGCGGTCGGGGACCGCCAGCTCCGGCCACGCTCGCAGCTTCTTGATCCCGCTGAACAGGTAGTCCCAGCGGCCGGCGTTCAGCCCGGCGGCGTGCTCGCGTAGCTCGTACAGGATCTCGTCCATCTCGAAGGCCGCGAGGATGGTCTCGATCAGGACCGTGGCCCGGACCGTCCCGCGCGGGATCCCCACCGATGCCTGCGCATGGACGAACACGTCGTTCCACAGCCGCGCCTCGACGTGGCTCTCGAGCTTTGGCAGGTAGACGTACGGCCCGCTTCCGCGACGCAGCAGCTCGGCGCCGTTATGGAACAGGAACAGGCCAAAGTCGAACAGGCTGGCCGAGATCGGCGCGCCGTCGACCAGGACCCCGGATTCGACCAGGTGCCAGCCGCGCGGCCGGACGAGCAGGGTCGCGGTCCGCTCATGCAACCGATACGTCTTGCCCTCGGGCGAGTCGAACGCGAGCTCGCGGCGGACCGCGTCGATCAGGGCGGCCTGGCCGCCGATTACGTTCGCCCAGGTCGGCGACAGGGCGTCCTCGAGATCGGCCATGAACACCCGCGCGCCCGAGTTGAGCGCGTTGATCATCATCTTCGGTTCGGCCGGGCCGGTGATCTCGACCCGGCGATCGTCGAGGTCCGCCGGTGCCGGGGCGACCGACCAATCGGCCGCGCGAACGTCGCCGCTGGAAACGAGGAAGTCCGGGCGGACGCCCGCGTCCAACTCCGACTGCCGCTCCTGGCGGCGTTGGAGCAGCTCCAGCCGAACGGGCCCGAACCGGCGCTGGAGGTCGGCGACGAACGCCAGGGCCGGCTCGGTCAGGACCCGTTCCGATCCCGGGACCGGGCCGCGCCGGACCTCCACGCCGACCGGCGGCGCCACCTCAGCCCTCCTCGCCGCGTCGAACGGTCGCCTCGATGAGCCCGTGCGGTTCGGTCGTCGAGAAGTACACCTCGCCGTCGTTGGTCAACCCGAACGGCGCGAGGTCGACCACGAAGTGATGCAAGTTGGGCATCACCATCCGGATCTCCGCCACCTCCTCGTGCCGGCGCAGGATCTCGCGGCCGATGATCCAGATCGACGCCTGGACGGACGGGCTGTCATGGTCCGCGAAGACCTCGAGCAGGCTTCCGCGTACCGCGGCGAACGTCCGGTCCGCGTCGAGGTCCGGGGCGCCGTAGCGCCAGAGCGCCGAGAGCCTGGTGGCCATCAACCGGCCGTCGGTCTCCGGCAGCGTCGTGTACCGGTCGCGCGCGAAGCCGCTGAACCCCGAGCGGGTCGTCTTGAGCACGACCACGTCCTCGACGCCGGCGTGGACCGTCACCCCGCCCGGGGTTGCCGAGACGGTGGCGACCCGGGTCCCGTCAGCGCCGCGCACGAACGCGTCCCGGGCCGGGGAGCCGGCGACGACGATCGGCGACCAGTCGTGGCCGCGCACGCTGACCGTCGCTCGATCGACCTGGCGGAACTCGAGGAAATGCTCCGCGAGCGCGCGGCCATAGTCCTCGATGGCACCCCCGAGGTGGTCCTTGGCGAACGCGAAGGCCGTGTTCTTCATGGTGTCGGTCGCAATCACGAGCGAGTTGTCGCCATCGGTGTACGACCGCTCGAAGTCGCCCTCGAGCGCGATCGCGACGGTCAGGTCGCGGATCCGGTGACCGGACGGGTCGCGTTCCACGCGGACGAGACGGATGGCCCCCTTGCCATAGCGATTGGCTCCGAGCTCGATCACGGCGTCGCCTCCCTCGCTGCGCTGTCCAGCCTGGCGGCCCGGTCGCGGGCGATGTCGACGACCGCCTCGATCGCCCGTTCGATCTCGCCGTCCCGGCTCGCTCCGAGCGTCGCGGCCATGTCCGGCAGGAGCTCGGCCCGCGGCCGGCCGGCGACGAACACGCAATAGCGGAACCCGAACCGTGCCTCGTAGGCCGCGTTCAGCCTGTCGAGCTCCACGGCGACCCCCTCGCGATCGGCCCCTTCATCCCGCGCAGCCGACTCGGCGGCGTCGTGCTCGTACCCCTGCTCGACGAACGACAGAGCGGACACGCTCTCGGGCGGGGCGCCCAGCCGCGGATGCGCGTCGATCAACTCGAGCTGTTCGGCGACGGGCATGGCGTGGGCGATCCGTCGGGCCCGCTCGAACAGCTGGTCGAACGACCCGAACGGCCGGGCGTCGGCCAGCCGACCAAGGAACCCGGGTGCGCCCTCGAACAGTGGAGCCATGGTCGCGGCGAAATCCCCGGGCGAGATTCGGTCGAGGAGCTCGATCGGTGGGAGTGGCGTCGGCCGAGCAGCCGTCACCAACCGCCGGCCTCGCGGATCAGCCGATGGAGGACACGGGCGGCGGCGACGCGGCGATATTCGGCCGTCGAGCGCACGTCGTCGATCGGGTGGAGCTCGCCGGCCAGCGTCTCGGCAGCCACGTCCGCGGTCTCGGGCGTGGGCGACCGTCCCTCGAGGACGGCTTCGGTCGCTGTCGCCCGGATCGGGGTCGGTGCGACCGAGCCGAGCGCCAGCCGCACGTCCGTCCAGGGACCCCGGGTCGTGGTGACGCGATAGCTCACGGCCATGACGACCTTGCTGATCGATTGGGCGCGCCTCGTCCCGACCTTGCGGAAACGGGCCTCGCGCCCGGCCACCAGCGGGAAACGGATCCTGAGCAGGAGCTCGTCGCCGGCCAGGGCGGTCTGGCGGTACGCGGGCCAGAACGAGCCCGCCGTCACGTCGCGTTCGCCACGAGCCGAGCCACACACCAGGGTCGCGTCCAGCGCCAGCAGGATCGGCAGCGTGTCGCCCGCCGGCGACGCGTTGACCGCGTTGCCGCCGATCGTCCCCCGGTTCTGGATCTGCGCGGCCCCGATCGTCGCCGCTGCCTCGACCAGCGCGGGCAGGTGCTCGCGGCAGAGGGCCGAGCGCCGGATCTCGGTGTACGTGGTCAGGGCACCCAGGACGATCGCGTCGCCGTCGAGGGCAATCCCGCGGAGCTCATCGAGGTGCCACAGGTCGACCATCCGGGCCGGCGGCTCGCCCAGCTCGCCGGTCAGGGCGACCATCAGGTCGGTCCCGCCGGCGATCGGAGTGATCGGCCCCTCGGCCAGGGCCGCATAGGCGGCTCTCAGCGAGGCCGGACTCGTGACGGGCGGCTCGACGGGCATCGGCGTCAGCGTCGACCGAAGGGACCGGATCGCCGAGCCCGGCCGCGCCGGCGCAGGCTGCCGGCGATCAGGGCGACGACCGCGGCCAGGATCCCGAAGCCGACCACCAGTTGCGTTGGCGTGAAGGTGGGCACGGTCGGCGGCACCGGTCGCTCGCTGACCGCGGGTGCCGGCGCGACCGGCTCGGGGGCCGGGTGGGGACGCTGGCCGTTGGTCGGGACGGTGATGCGATCGGTGCCCGGATTCATCGCGTGGGGCCCCCGTCGGCAGGCACGGCGGCCAGCGCGATCGCCTCGACGATCTTGGTATAGCCCGTGCAGCGGCACAGGTTGCCGGCGATCGCCTCGCGGATCGCGTCGTGGTCCGGACCACCGCCCAAATCGAGGTAGGCCCGGCCGGCCATCAGCATCCCCGGCGTGCAGATCCCGCACTGCGCCCCGCCGGTCACGAGGAAGGCCGCCTGGAGGGCATCGAGACCGTCGGCGCGGGAGCGGTCGACCGCCGACGGCGCGAGACCCTCGACCGTCCGGACGTCGGAACCGGTGACCTGGCAGACAGGGACCAGGCAGGAGTCGACCGGCGCGCCGTCGAGCAGCACCGTGCAGGCACCGCATTCGCCCTCGCCGCAGCCCTCCTTGGTCCCCGTCAGGGCGAGGTCCTCACGCAGGACGTCGAGCAGGCGGCGCATCCCCGGGACGTCGACCTCGACCGGGGTCCCGTTGACGGTGAACCGGTAGGCGGTCACCCGGCTGGTTCCGTAGGGCTCGCCGGCTCTGATGCCCCGGGTGGCAGGGGGGCGACCGCGGGGACGCCTGCGAGCGCGGCGAGGATCCGCTCCGGGCTGGCCGGCAGGTCGGTGATCCAGGCGCCGGTCGCGTCGGCGATCGCGGCCACGACCGCGGGCGCCCCGACGTCCATCGGCAGCTCGCCGACCCCCTTGGCGCCGTGCGGCGACCCGGAGAACGGCGCCTCCACGAGGATCGTCGTGATCCGCGGCGCATCCAGCGCGGTCGGGATGACGTACGTCGCGAGGCGGTCGTTGAGGTAGCGGCCGTCGCGCAGCTTGATCTCCTCGATGGTGGCATAGCCGACCGCCTGGAGCGTCCCTCCCTCGACCTGGCCTTCCGCCAGCACCGGGTGGATCACCCGGCCCACGTCGTCGGCGGCGACGACGTCGCGAACCAGCACCTCGCCCGTGTCCAGGTCGACCTCGACGTGGGCGACGCACGCCGCCCAGCTGAAGGCGGGGTAGGCATCGCCGCGATAGGTCTCGTCGTCGAAGGCGATGTCCGGGTACGGCTCGAAGCGCTGGTCGATCCGCCGCGGGCCGTGGCTCCGGACGAAGTCCCGGTACGTGGCCGCGAACGTGCCTCCGGTCGCCGCCTCCACCTCGGCGCGCAGCCGCCGCGCGGCCTTGATCAGCAACCCGCCGACGACCATCGAGGTTCGCGACGCCACGGTCGGCCCGGAGTCCGGCACGAAGGCCGTATCCTGCACCGCCGGCTCGACCGCCTCGACCGGGACTTCGAGCGTTTCGGCGACGAGCTGCGGGAGGATCGTCCGGCTCCCCTGCCCCATCTCCGTGGAGGCGGTCAGGATCCGGATCTCGCCCTCGCCGGTCAGCTCGATCGAGGCGACCGAGCCGAGCTTGACCTCGCCCGTCCCGGTGAACCCGGCGCCATGCCAGGCGAGCGCCAGGCCGACGCCGCTCGCGAACCTATCACGACCGGTTCGAAGCGATGATCCCGGGACCGTGCCCGACCCGGCGCGCCGCGCGCGGGCCGCATCATGGCGACCGCGGAGCCGTTCGAACTCGGCCGCCTCGGCGGCCCGCTCGAGGACCTCTTCGCCGGCCACGCTCTCGCGCAGGACCTGTCCGGTCGGGGTCGTATCGCCGGTCCGGTACACGTTCCGCCGGCGGATCTCGAGCGGGCTGAGCCCGAGCCTCTCGGCGATCCGGCTGAGGTGCGTCTCGGCGGCGAATTCGACCTGCGGCGCGCCGAACCCGCGGAAGGCGCCGTTGGGTGGCGTGTTGGTGCGCGTCGCCCGCGCCCGGATCCGGACGTTCGGGCAGCGATAGGGGCCGCCGGCATGGAGCGCGCCGCGCGACAGCACGACGGGCGTGAGCGTGCAGTACGCCCCACCGTCCATCACGACCTCGATGTCCTGGGCGATCAGTCGCCCATCGTGGGTGACGCCCGTGCGGTGGCGAACGATCGCCGGGTGGCGCTTGGTCGTTGCGGCGATGTCCTCGTGCCGGTCGTAGATCATCCGCACCGGCCGGTGCGCCTTCCCGGCCAGCAGAGCGGCGTGGAGCGCGACGACGGACGGGTACTCCTCCTTGCCACCGAACCCGCCGCCCGTCTCGGCCTGGACCACCCGTGCCGCCCGATCGTCGAGGCCAAGCCCGAGCATGAGCGCCGAGTGCACGTAGTAGGGACACTGGAGCGAGCCGGTGACGGTCACCCCGCCGTCGTCCTCGGGCACCGCGATCATCGCCTGGTTCTCGATGTAGAGCTGCTCCTGGTGGCCGACCCGGTACTCGCCCTCGAGCACGAGGTCCGCCGCGGCAAACGCCGCATCCGGGTCGCCGGTCGCGATCTCGTAGGCCGCGAAGACGTGGTCGGAGGCGAGCGGATCGAAGACCGGCGGCAGCGACTCGGTCCGGACGTGGATGGCGTGGCGGGCGGCCCGGAGCGTGGCCCGGTCCGGCGCGGCGATCAGGACCAGCGGCTCGGCGTGGTGCTGGATCTCGCCACCGATCGGGACGAGGATCGGCTGGTCTGGCTTGATCGAGCTGACGACGTTCTCGCCGGGGATGTCGGCGGCCGTCACGACGACCACGGCCGACCAGTCGAAGTCCGGATCGCGGTCGAGCGCCGCGAACCGGGCGTGCGCGACGGTCGAGCGGATCGTCGCACCGTACCAGGCGCCCGGCACGACGAGGTCGTCGGCGTACTTGGCCGTGCCGGTCAGCTTGGCCGGGCCTTCGCGACGGAGCGGGACCGCTCCGCGGGCACGGCCGGGCACGATCGTGCCGGGCTCCACGAGGACGGGCGCGGGCGGCGCGGTCCGGGTCGTCAGCTCAGCCACAGACCTGCTCCATGTTCGCTGACTCTATCACCGGGGGCCCACCGGGCGATGCCGCCCGGCGCGAGACCCTCCGGCCGGACCCGCCCGCTGCGCCGCAAAGCTCGACAATGTCCCGGTCCGACGTGTCCGGCCGTGCTTCGAGGAGAGACAGCCATGGAGGATCTCAGCGGAACCGTTGCCGTCGTCACCGGGGCGAGCTCAGGGATCGGGCGGGCAACCGCGCGCGAGCTGCTCATCGCCGGGGCCCGCGTCGTCGTCGGCGCCCGGCGGCGCGACCGGCTCGAGGCCGTCGAAGCCGAGTTCCCCGGTCTGGCGATCGCCGTCGCCATGGACGTTCGCTCGCCCGACGACTGCCGCCGCCTGATCGACACCGCGATGTCGCGGTTCGGCCGGATCGACAGCCTGATCGCCAACGCGGGGATCGGGATGTACGGCGGCATCCTCGACCAGACCGACGAGGCGCTGGCGACGATGCTCGACACCAACGTCGCGGGCACGATCTGGCCGATCCGGGCCGCCGTCCCGCACATGATCGATGCCGGGCGCGGCGACATCGTGATCGTCGCCTCGGTCGCCGGGTTCCGGTCGGGCGCCGACGAGGCGGTCTATGCGGCGACGAAGTTCGCCCAGGTCGGACTCGCCGGCGGACTCGATCGTGAGCTCCGGGAGAAGGGCATCCGGGTCACCGCCATCGGCCCAGCAGGAACGGCGACCGAGTTCGCGATCGGGAGCGGTCGGACGGAGGACATGCCCGAGCTCCACACCTACCTGCGACCGGAGGACGTCGCGTTCGCGATCCGTACGGTGCTCGAGCAGCCGCGCCGGCTGCGGACGCAGTTCTGGACGATCTGGAGCATGGCCCAGGGCAGCTGACCGAGCCTGGGGGCCCCGAAAGTCATCCGACTTTCGGGCGATGGTCATCCCCCGGACATGACGAAGAGACTACCGGCCTGAGCTTGCCAGCCGTACCGTCAGCGGGTGCAAGCCCGTGGCACGGCCCGGCAACCGGAACTGCAAAGGGAAACGATGCCAGTCATTGACCTCAACGTCCTGCTCGTGGTCCTCATCGCGGCCAACGTCCTGCTGATCGTCGCGTCCCTCGTCCTGTCGCTGGTGAGACGCCGCCGAGCACGGGCGAGGATCGCCTCGCGGCCCTCGACGTCGGCGATCCAGCAGGATGACCACGGTGTCTCGCTGTCGCCGTCGTCGATCAGCCGGGGCTACACCAGCCCGGCAAGATCGGAGCCGGACCCGTTGGGCCGCGAGATCGACCGGCTGACCGGCCTGCTCGGCCTGCCCGACTGGAACCGGCTCATCGCCGACGAGGACGATCGCCACAGCCGGTACAAGCGATCTGCGACCGTCGTCGTGATCGAGCTCGAAGGCCACGACCGGCTCGCGGCGGCGCTCGGCCAGCTCGCCGCCGACCGGGTCATCGTCGCGGTCGCGGACACCATTCACCGGCATGCACGGAAGGCCGACCACGTCGCGCGACTCGGGCCGAGCAGGTTTGGCGTCCTCCTGCCCGAGACCGACGAGGTTGCTGCCATCAACTACGTCGAGCGCGTCCGGCAGGCGAGCGACCTGTGGCTCGAGTCCGGGGCGATCTCGCTCCGACTGGCCATCGGTTGGGCCAGCCCTGCGTCGGGGGCGAGCGTCGTGGGCGCCCAGGCCCAGGCCGTCGAGCGGATGTTCGGCGAGATGCTCCGCGGCTCGCTCCGGGAACACGACGCCGATCCCCGGGCCACTGACCCGGGGGCCGGCCTGAGTCGGGCGCCCTCGGCGATATGACCCCGGCCTCAGTCCTCACCATGACGTAGCGCCCGGCCGGGCGTCGCGCCCGTGTGCACCCCGTCGGTCACGACCCGGGTCCCGGCGACGATGACGTGCTCGATCCCGATCGGGAACGAGCGCGGCTGGTCGTAGGTCGCCGTCGCCCGGACGGTTGCCGGATCGAACACGACGAGATCCGCAACGGCACCCTCGCGGATGACGCCACGATCGCGCAGGCCGAGGCGTGCCGCCGGCGCCGAGGTCATCTTCCGGATCGCTTCCTCGAGGCTGAGCAGCGCCTCGTCCCGGACGAACTGGCCGAGGATCCTCGGGAAGCTGCCGTAGGTTCGCGGGGCCGGCTTGTCGCCCAGGAAGGTGCTGTCCGTCCCGACCATCCCGACCGGGTGGGCGACGAACCGGCCAAGCGTCTCGGACCAGGGACCGCCGGTGACCTGACCGACACCGAGGTCCTCGGACAGCAGCAGGTCGCAGATGACGTCGAGCGCGTCGTGGCCGGTTTCGGTCATCACGTCGGCGATCGTGCAGCTCTCCCAGCGGAGGTTCTCCGGGCGGCGGAACGCTGCGAGGCGGACGTCGGCCCAGCCGGCGGCGCTCGTGTACGCAGCGCCGCGGGCCTGCAACTCGGCACGCAGGCGGTCGCGCGTGGCGCGGTCGGCGATGCGCTCGAGGAGCGGCCCGGGGCCGCCCGCCTGGACCCATTGCGGCAGCTGGATCAGGAGTCGGGTGTTCGCCCACTCGGATGGATAGCTGTCGAAGGTCACGTCGAGGCCATCGGCCCGGGCATCGTCGATCAGGGCGAGGAGCGGCTCTGCCCCTCCCGGGTGTGTCTGGCGGTGATACAGGTGGGTGACGTGGGCCGGCGCGCCCGCCCGGCGCCCGATGTCGATCGCCTCGCGGATCGGATCGAGGTAGCGGTCGCCCAGCGGATAGCGGACATGCGTGTGGTAGAAGCCGCCGTGGCGGCCGGCCTCGTCGACCAGTGCGACCAGCTCGTCGGTGGTCGCGTATCCGCCGGGCGGGTAATCGAGGCCGGAGCTGACGCCGAATGCACCTTCGGCCATTCCGTCGCGGATCAGGCCGCGCATCCGGTCCACTGCCGCGTCGTCGGCGGGGACGTCCTCCCAGCCGACACCCGCGATCCGGAGCGGCGAGTTGCCGATCATCGTCGCCACGTTGAGGCTGACCGAGCCGTCGTAGCGGCTCAGGTAGCTTCCGACGCTGCCCCAGTCGTAGTCGATCTCCGGCCGGCCGTCGAGGCCGCAGTCGAGATGGACGAACGCCTCGAGCTCTTCGCGACTGACGAACGGCGCGAACCCATTGCCGTCGACCCCGACGACCTCGGTGGTCACGCCCTGGCGGACCTTGGGCTCGTGACGGGGGTCGGCGAGGATCACGAGCGCGCCGTGGCTGTGCAGGTCGATGAAGCCCGGACAGACCACCTTGCCGGTCGCGTCGATCGGTCGGCCGACATTGGCCGGCGGCGGGTCGGCCGGATCGAGCAGATGGATCCGCCCGTCGACGACGGCGACACTCGCCTGGAGGCCCTTGGCGCCGGTCCCGTCGACGACCGTCCCGCCGCTGATCAGCAGGTCGGCGTGGTCAGGCACGGGCCTCATCGACGCGATCGGTTGCGCTCGCCAGGGCCCGCGAGGCGTCGACCTCGGACCCAAGCGCCGCGGACCATATCCGGGTGCGACCGGAAGATCAGGCGGCTCATCAGGTCCTCGGGGTCGTCGTCCTCGGCGCCCGGCACGGACGCCACGAACGACAGATCGACCACGATCAGGTCGGCCTCCTTGCCCGCCTCGAGGGAGCCGATCGATGCGTCGAGGCCGAGCGCCTGCGCGCCGCCGAGCGTGCCCATCCGCAGCCAGTCGAGCGGCCCGAGCGCGGGGCCGCCCGACCGACCGGCAACCCGCAGCGCGTTCTGGGCGTAGAAGCCGACCCGCATCTCGGTGAAGATCGACAGCTCCGGACCGCCCGCCACGTCCGACCCGAGTCCGATCGACAGCCCGGCCTCGACAGACCGCCCGAGCGGCATGACCCCGGAGGCCAGGAACAGGTTCGATGCCGGGCAGTGGGCGACATGCGTGCCGGTCTCGACCAGCCGCCCGAGCTCGCGGTCGGACAGGTGGACGCCGTGGGCCAGGACGGTCCGCGTCCCGAGGCCACCGGCCCGGTCGTAGACATCGACGTAGTCCATCGCCTCGGGGAACAGGCGCGCCACCTCCGCAATCTCCGCGCGGTCCTCGGACACGTGGGTCTGCCAGTACGTTCCGGTCGATGCCGCGAGTGCCGCCGATTGGCGGAGCATGTCGGCGGTGCAGGACACTGCGAACCTGGGCGTGACGGCGTACCGGAGCCGGCCATCGTCGCGGCCGTGCCAGCGCTCGATCAGGTTCGCGGACTCGCGCAACGAGCGATCGAGGATCGCCGTCGGGTCGATCGTCGGGTCGTAGGTCAGGCGATCCATCATCACCTTGCCGATGACCGCTCGGATGCCGTGCGCCTCGGCCGCCCGGAAGGTGGCGTCGAGGCTGGCCTCGTAGACCGCGCCATAGACCATGGCGGTCGTGGTGCCCGCGGCAGCGAACGCGCGCCAGACGACGGGCGCCAGGCGGTCCGCGGCGTCGGCATCGAAGCCGCGCTCCAGCGGGAAGATGTAGCGCTCCAGCCAGGTCAGCAGCTCGAGGCCAGCCCCGAGCCCGGCATTGGGAACCTGCGGCAGATGCGCGTGGAGATCGACCAGCCCGGGCAAGACGACCCACGGACGAACGTCCAGGGCCGCGGCCGCATCGACCGGTCGCTCGGTCGCGGCACCGGCAAACGCGAGGCCTCCCGACGCGTCGACGAGCAGCAGCCCGTCGGGTTCGTGGCGCGTCCCGCCGTCGGCCAGCGGGGTCAGCAACCGCGCGCGGAGCGCGAACGGCGGTCGGGCGGGCAGCGACTCGGGCGTCACGGGCCGCGATGCTAGCACGGCCCAGAGGGATCACCAGTGCGATTGGTCATCTCGACATCTCGATCCACCGCGGGCTCAACGGCGGAACTGCCGAGGCGTCGTGCCGGGCCGCGCACGGATGCGCCGCCCGATCCGCCACGCGACCGCCGCGGCGTCAGGGCGTTCGAGCCGAAGGCGCGAGTGAGCACGTGAGCGAGCGCACTTCAGAGCGCGTGAGCGGGCCAGCGCAGCGAGCAACGCGCGGATCGGGCGTCCTGGCGCGGAGGCTATCGCTTTTTGCCGCGGACCTCGAACAGGTGGGCCGTCCACTCCGATCCGCCGCGGTCCGTCGCCGCCGAGCTGCCGTGCCAGCCACACGTGCAGGTGATCGTCTGGGCCTGGTGTTTGTACTCGTCGATCACGTGCTTGAAGGGTTCAACGGTGGTCGTGGGCTTGACCGGTGGGCGACTGTTCACGGGGACTCCTGCACGGCTGGACGAGGGCACGCGACGTGCGAGCGGGGCCCTATATCCTACGCTTCCCGGCCGATTCCTGCCGTCGACGCCCGGACCGTCCCGGTCCTCGGCTTGGCTCGCGAGTGCATCGCCCCGCCTGCCTCACCCGGCGGAACGGTTGCATCGTCAACGAGATTGCCGGCCGGATCGACCGAACGATCGCCTCACGGACCACCCTGGCCCCGACGTACCGGAACGGTTCGGGAGGAAACGCTCGAGTGACCGGCCCGACGAGCGGCAGGTCGAGCAGCGGGTCGTCGCGATGCTCCGCCGCCAACGCCGCGAGCATCCGCCCGGCGGCGACGGTCGGCGCCACGCCGTTGCCCGAGTAGCCGTGGGCTAAGTGGATCGGGCGTCCAGGGATCGATGCGACCATCGGCAGATGGTCGGCGGCGATGTCGATCGGACCGCCCCAGGCATCTTGGATCCGGACATCGCGCAGCGATGGAAAGAGCCGTCGCAGGCCGGCCGCCGCCCGCCGCACGGACCCAACGTCGTCGGTGAACGCCGATCCGATGCGGCCACCGAACCCGGCGCGACCGCCGCCTCCGCCCAGGGCGATCCGGCCGTCTCGGGTCGTCCGCAGGTAATGCAGCGTGAAGCGGCCGTCCGCGACGCCTTCACCGCCCGTCCAACCGAGCTCGGCGAGCCGGTCGGGGATCGGTTCGGGAGCACGCCGCCCCGGAAGACCGGCGACGAGACGCGCTCGGCCACCTGTGCTGGGGTGAGGCGTGCGTACTCATCCTCGACGCCGAGTGCCCGACAGGCCTCGACGCACGCGTCCCAGGCGTCGTCCTGGGCCGGTGCCGCGCTGACCGACAGTGCACCCGATTTCGTGTACCAGGCATCCACGCCGGTCGCCCGGCACCCCTCCCCGATCGCGTCAACCGCGCCGTCGATCGCCCGCGCCATCGTCAGCGCTCCATCTCGGCCGTACCGTTCGAGCAGGCTCGGCAGGTCGTCCCACCGGCCGGTGACGAAGCCGCCGTTGCGACCCGACGGCCCGCCGCCGCAGATGTCGGCCTCGAGGACCACGATCCGCGCCCCGGGCTAGAGCTCAGTCAGCCGCCAGGCCGTCCACAGCCCGGTGTACCCGCCTCCGACGCTGACGACGTCGGCGGTCCGGCGTCCCACGAGCTGCGGCGTGGCGGTCGCCGGATCAGACGCCTCCGCCGCCAGCGCCTCGCGCAGCCACCAGGACCGTCGCGCGCCGCTCGGTCGGACGCCGCCAAGCATCGTGAACGCCTCGATCAGCCGCCGACCGGGATGAAGCCATCCACGACCAGGTCGTCGACGGTCACCGGCGTGGGGACCAGTCCGAGGGTCGTCAGGTAGGCGATCGACTTCGTCCAGCCCTGGCGGTCGATGGCACCCAGCCCGTTCGCCGCCTGGACCGGTCCGGTCCACGAGTCGATCGTGGCGTTCAGGATCGCCAGCTGGGCATCGCGGGCGGACCCGAGCTCGGGCACCGTCTTGATCGCCGCGTCGAGGCCGACCTGCGGGTTGAGCTTGATCGCGTTCATCGCTCGGAGCGTCGCCGCCACGAACCGGGCGATCGCGTCGTGCTTGTCGGTGAGGGTCCCGGCAGCGGCGATCAGCCCCGGTCCGGGCAGCGGCGTGATCGCGTCGATGTGGAGGACCACCGCCTTGGCGCCGTCGAGCCCGAGCTGCACCGGCTCGTTGTTCGAGAACCCGGTCGCCGCGTCCACGGCTCCCTGCTCGACTGCGGCCCGCTGCGAGAAGTCGGGGTATTCCACGATGTCGACGTCGCTCGTGGTCAACCCGGCGGACCCGAGCAGGGCCTGGAGCATGATCCAGCCCCCACCGTAGCGCCCGGGCGTCCCGATCTTCTTGCCCTTCAGATCGGCCGCGGTCGTTATCCCGGAGGACGCCTTGGCGAACACGATGTCGGGGAATTGGCCGTACAGCGTGGCGATGTACTTGACCGGGATCCCCTGGCTGGCCGCCGGGATGACGCTCGTGCCGTCGCCGATCCCGACGTCGATCGCGCCTTGGCCGACGAGCGTGATCAGGTCCGGATCGATCTTGTTCTGGAACTCGACCGTCAGCCCCGCGTCGGCGTAGTAGCCCGCCTGGTCGGCCAGGTAGAACGGCGCGAACTGGACGCTCGGGATGTAGCCCAGGCCGACCACAAGCTTGACCGCCGCGGCGGACGCCGACGGCGCGGCCGGCGACGCGGACCCGGCGGCCGACGGCCCTGCACTCCCCGTGGACGGCGCCACGTCCGAGGCTGTCGAAGGCGAACCGCCGGAACAGGCGCTCACCGCCAACGCTGCTCCGGTGACGAGGACCGCGAGACGCCGAGAGATCGAGGACACGGGCACCTCCTGGGTTGGGACGATCAGCGATTGCCGACGAGCCGGCGCTCGAGGGCGACGACCAGCAGGTAGAGGACGATCCCGACGAGGGCGATCGTCACCAGCGTGGCGAACATCAGCGGGATGTCGAACAGCGATCCACGGGCCAGGTTGATCAGGACGCCCAGTCCCTGGTTGGCTCCGGCCCACTCGCCGACGAGGGCGCCGACGACGGCCAGGGTGACGCCGACCCGCATCCCGCCGAGGATGTTCGGGAGCGCCGCCGGCACCTCCAGGGTCAGCAGGACCTGGCGGCGGGTCGCCCGGAGGCTCCGTCCAAGCTCGAGCAGGCGAGCGTCCACCGACCGGATCCCGACCATCGTCGAGACCGCCACCGGGAAGAACACGATCAGCGAGCAGATCACCACCTTGCTCAGCAGCCCGTTGCCGAACCACAGGACGAGCAATGGGGCGAGGGCGAGGATGGGGACCGCCTGCGCGGCGACGAGGTATGGCGATAGCAGCCGTTCGACCCAGACGCTGCGGGCCAGTCCATAGCCCGCGACCAGCGCGAGCGCGACGCCGACCGCGAAGCCCAGCCCCACCTCGAGCAGGGTGGTCCCGAGATGGGGTTCGATGATGCCGTCGCGCCACGCCTCGACCAAGCGGACGGCCACGGTTTCGGGAGCCGGGAGGATGAACGGCGGCAGTCCGCTGACGATCACGACGGCCTTCCAGACCAGCACGAACACCGCGAAGGCGAGGCACACCGACAGCGCCGCCGCGCGGGTCATGAGGCGAGCTCCGTGGCGAGCGGAACGGGGCTCGCCCGTCCGGCGACCGTGGTGCCCTCGTCGTCCTCGAGGAATGCCCGAACGCGATGCGAGGCGCGGCCGGCCGCGGGATCGTCGAGCGCCGCGATCGTCCGCGGTCGCGGCAGGTCGATCGCGACATCGGCGACGATCCGGGCAGGCCGTGCCGACAGGACGACCACGCGATCGGCGATGAGCACGGCCTCCGGGATGCTGTGGGTCACGATGACGATGGTCGTCGCGGCGCGCCCCCACAGGCGCAGCAGCTCGAGGTCGAACCGTTCGCGCGTCAGCGCGTCGAGGGCGCTGAACGGCTCGTCGAGGAGGAGGACCTCTGGCTCGAGCGCGAGCGCGCGGGCGAGCGCGACGCGCTGCCGGGTGCCGCCCGACAGCTCGGCCGGACGAGAGCTCGTGACCGCCGGGTCGAGCTCGACCAGCTCGCTCAGCCGGGCGAGACGCTCGCGCCGGCGAGCCGCCGACCAGCCCGCGAGCTCAAGGGGATAGGTGATGTTGCCCGCCGCCGTACGCCACGGCAGCAGGCGCGGCTCCTGGAAGACGAGCCCAATCCGCGGATCCGGACCGTCGATCGGCGACCCGTCGAGCCGCGCCTCGCCCGCCGCCGGCACCAGCAGCCCAGCGATCACCCGCAGCAGGGTCGACTTGCCGCACCCGTTCGGGCCGACGAGCGCCACGATCCCGCCGCCGGGGATCGTCAGGTCGACGCCGGCCAGGACCGGCAGCGAACCGCCGCCACGCGAAGCGAAGGCGAAGCTCAGATCGGCCAGTTGCAGCGCGCCGGGACCTGCCCCACGCAGGCTCATGGCGTCAGCTCGCGGAGCGGCCGGAGCACGGGAGCGGTGGCCGGGTAGAGCGCCCGATAGGCCTCGAACAGGCGGTCGTAGACCGGCGCCAGTCCCGGATCCGGATCGATCCGGGATTCGATGCGCGTCATCGCGCCGATCGCGGTCCGGAGATCACGATGCGCGCCGACGCCGACCGAGCCCAGGATCGCGGCCCCCTGGACCGCCGTTTCCAGCACCGCCGGAACCGCCACCGGGAACCCGGTGACATCCGCCTTCACGCCGTTCCAGAACCGGCTCCTGGCCGGGCCACCGCAGACGCGCATCTCGGTCACCTGGACCCCGGCCGCGAGCATCGGCTCGGCGACGTGGCGGATCGCCATCGCCGACGCCTCGACGATCGCCCGGCCGATGTGCGCGCGTCCGTGGCCGAGGGTCAGCCCGGCGAGCACGCCGCGCGCCTCGGGATCCCAGATCGGCGACCGCTCGCCGGCGAGGTATGGCAGGAACACGAGGCCGCCGGCGCCGGGCGGCGCCCCGGCCGCCTCGCTGAGGAGGGCGTCCACGCCGACGGTGTCGACCAGGACCTGGTCGCGATACCAGTCGAGCGCACGGCCGGTCGCGGCCATCGCCGCCCCCACGCTGAACAGCCCGGCCAGAGGTGCCGGGGTCACGAATGCGCCCGACACTTCGACGGGCTCGTTCCAGTAGACGCCGAACCCGCCGGCCGATCCGCCCGGATCGTAGGCGTGGCCCGGCTCGAGCAGGCCGGCCCCGAGATAGCTCGCGAATGCGTCGACCGTCCCACCGACCACGGGTCGTCCCGCGCGCACGCCCAGCGCCGCGGCGGCGGTCTCCGTGACCGTGCCGACGACCTCGCCGGTCCGGCTGACCGGAGGCAGCCGGGTCGCCGGAACTCCAGCGCGGTTGACTCGCCCGGGCTCCGGGACGAGCTGATCCGGGATCAGCGGGGCGGCAGCCTCGCCGGTCAGACGGAATGCGAGCCATTCCCAGGTCGTCAGGTACCAGCGCGTCAGCTCGGCCACGTCCGGCTGATGACGCTCCACCCAGAGCGCCGCCGGCAGGCCGCCCAGCATCCATCCACGTACTCCGGTCGCCTCGGCCAGCTCGTCCGCCTCGGCGCTCGCGCGGGTGTCGAGGAACGTGATCGCCGGACGGGTTGCCTCGCCGCGACGATCGACCGCCACGAGCGTCGGCCCATGCCCGTCAACACCGATCGCCGCGATCTCGCCGATGTCGGACGCCCGAAGCGACCTGACCGCGCTGACGACCGCCGACCACCAGGCGCCGGGATCCTGCTCGGCCCAGCCGTGGCCGCCGCCCCGGTCCAGCTCGTAGCCGCTCCGCGCGAGGGCGAGCAGCCGGCCGTCGAGCGACACGAGCCCGGCCTTGACCTCCGTGGTTCCCAGGTCGAGGCCCAGGATCACCGGCTCGCGCGCGCTCACCACGTTCGTCCCGCGCCGGCCGCCGGTGCGGCGACATCGAGGGCGGCGACCGCCTCCGCCGTCGCGACGTCCGTGACGAGTGTCCGGACAATCCCCGCGCGCAGCGCACCGAGGATCGGGCGAACCTTCGCCTCTCCGGACGCGACGCCGATCGATACCGGCACCCGACCGAGGTTCCGGGCGTCGAACGCGATCACGCGCTCGCGCAATGCGGGGCAGACGAACCGGCCCGCCAGGTCGAACGGCGCAACGAGCACCTCGCCGACCGCCTCGGCCGTCTCGAGCTGCCGCTCGACCGCCTCGCCGACCAGCGACACGCTCCAGGCCGGCCCACCGATGCCGAACAGCGCCACGTCGAGGCGGTCCCACAGGTCCGCGATCGCGCGGATCCCGGCATGGGCGACCAGCGCGCTGCGCGTCGCCGCGTCGTCGACGAGACCCGGCGCCATCAGCCCGCGAACCTGTCCGCCGAGCGCCTCGCCGATACGACGATACGGCTCGCGCTCCTGGCCGGTCGACCAGAACCCGCCGCACAGCGGGACCACCGTCACGGCAACCGGCGTGGCCGAATCCTCGAGCGCGTCCGCCGTCGCCAGGATCGATGCGCCATCGCCGATGCCGACCGTCGTCCCCGGGCGGACGGCCACCCGAAGGACCTGCGCCGCCAACCTGCCGACCATCCGCCGGGTGAGGTCCTCGGGTCCGGCGATCGTCGGCGCGAGCTGGACCTGGTCGAGATCGTACCGTCGTCGGAGGGCCTCGCCGGCCGCGCTGTCGACGGCCGTCGTGTCGACGATCCGGATCTCGACGATGCCCTCCGCGCGCGCCCGCTTGAGCAGCCGAGAGACCTGCGGGCGGGTCACGCCGAGCAACTCGGCGATCTGGTTCTGTGTCTCGCCCAGCTCGTAGTACAGGCGACTGGCCCGCACGAGCTGCTCGAAATCGCTCACCGCCGCCGATCGTCCAACGGCCGCCGGAACGCAGCGGCAGGGTGCACGTTTGTACTTGTCAGATGTGCATGCATGCTGGACGCATCATCGGATCTGCCGTCCGTTCGTGTCAAGGCCGGGTCACCAGCGGGCTTCCACGTTCGCGCCTGGGGATTGACATCCGCGTTGCGCCACGGTTTGCTCCGCAGATGCAGATCGGCGGTGGACGCAGGCGGCGCGGGCTACGGCTGTTCCTCGACGGCGAGCAGCGCGCGCGAGCCGGCACTCGTCTGAGACGGACCACGTGAGCGACGCACCGACCAACGAAGCCGTCGTGCGCCGGTACGCGGCCAGCTCGGCCGCCAACGATCTCGACGAGCTGACGCGGCTGCGACACCCGAATTGGACGGTCGAGTGGCCGCAGTCCGGCGAGCGCGTGCATTCGAACGAGTCGTTTGCGGCGATTGTCCATGCCTACCCCGGCGGTCGCCCGACGGTCGTGGTCAGCAGGATCGTGGGAAGCGAGGACCGCTGGGTGGTCACGCCCGGCAACACCGTCGTCAGGGTCGCCGGTAGCGGTGACTTCTGGTGGAGCGAATGGCGCATGACTTATCCGGACGGGCAGGAGTACCAGGTGGTCGACCTGATCGAATTACGCGACGGCCTGGTCCACCGAGAAACGGTCTACTGGGCGCCTCCGTTCGAGGCGCCGGACTGGCGCCGGCCGTTCGTGGAGCGCGGCTGACGGCACGAGCCTCAGCCCCCCAGTGCCGCACGAGCGGCCGGGGCGCCAAGGGGATCGAAGGCGGGGTTGAGTGCAAGGGCCGCGCGCAGGTGCACCTGGCCGTCGCTGACCTGACCGACGCCGATCTCGATCATGCCAAGGTGATAGAGCAGCTTCGGGTCCTGCGTGCCGAGTGAGATGGCCTGCCGGGCCGGGGCGAGCGCGGCGCTCGCCTGCCCGTCGTTGTAGAGCGCCCATGCCAGGGCGTCGTACCCGTAGACGTCCTTGCGTGTCACCAGCTCGGCCCGCGCGATCGCAACGGCGTGGGTCGTGTCGCGCTGGTGGGTGGCCTGGAACAGGGCGATCTCGCGATTGAAGACCTGTGCCTGGATCTCGTTGAGCCTGACGATGAAGTCGACCGTCTTGTACTGCGCCTCCGCGGCCGCCCGATCGCCCTCGAGTGAGTACAGGTCGCCCAGGTACCCGACGAGCTCTGGTTTCGGGATGATGGCTACCGCCTGTCGGTACGCCCGGATCGCTCCGTCGAGGTCGCCCCGGGCGAAGGCCACCCGTCCGCGCCCGGCGAGCGCGAGGTAGTAGCCCGGCAGGATGTCGAGCGCGGCCTCGTACTCGCGGCCGGCGCCGGCGAGGTCCCCGGTATTGAACCGGTACTCACCGGCGGAGTAGTGGTAGAACGCCTGCTCCTCGACCGACCCGTTCAGGTTGGCGGACGCCGTAGCCGCGTCATCGAGGATGCGGATCGCGTCGGCCGTCCGACCGGTGAGGTAGTCGAGCCGGGCGATCCGACTCTCGACGGCCGGGCCGTCGGCCTTTTGCCGGAGCGTGTCGAACGCGGCGCGCGCGGTGTCGAGATCGCCGGTCTCGAGGCTCGCGTCGCCGATGACCGCCACGGCTCCGAGCGCCCGGAGGTCGTTCTGCAGGATCTGCTTCGCCTGGGCGATGGCGTCGCTCCACTGGTGGAGGGTGACGAGATTGACGGCCAGTCCGGACCGGGCGGCGACATTGCCGGGATAGAGCTGGATGGCCTTCTGGAACGCCTCGCGCGCCAGGGCGTACTGGGCGATGTCGCCGGTCTCCCGGCCCTTCTGGGCGAACAGCTCGCCGAGGTACTGGTATTGCGCGTCGCTGTCGGGGTTGACCTTGATGCGTGCCTGCCAGAAGGCGAGTCGTGCGTCCGTGTCGGAGGTGTCGACGACGGCGCCGGCAGCCCCGTCTGCCGCGCCGCCGGCAGCCCCGTCGGCCGCGCCGTCGGGCGGGACCTGACCGGCCGGGTTGGCGATCGCGGCGCCAGCGGTTGGATCGGATGGCGCCGCGGTGCCCGCCGGGGTCGCCGTGACAAATCCGTAGCTGGTCAGCGCGATGACAAGCGCTGCGATCGGGAGGAGTGCGAGTCGAAACCTGGCCACGATCCTGCCTTCCGTGGGTTGCTCGGATGCCTGGTGGAACATTGCTGACCGCGCGGAGCCCCGGGGTCCGGCGCTCCGCGCGGTCGGGGGTCCTAGTTCGGTGCGCCTTCGAACGGGAAGCTGCCCGAGAAGGTCGAGTCGTTCGCGATGCAGTCGCTCGCACCCGGGGTGTTGGCCCCGACGGCGAGGAGTGTGTCGATCACGTCGTCGGTGAGCCGACGGCCGTTGAGGAACCCGGTCCTGTCGCCGACCTTGTAGGTCAGCAGGTCAGGCACGAGGAGGTCGGCCAGGTCCGAGGCCTGCTGGTCGGTGTAGGGATGCTGGAAGGCGGCGCTCACGGCCTTGAGGGTCGCGATGACGTTGGCCTTGTAGCCCAGGCTCGTCTGCTCGCTCGGCAGCGTCCGGTTGAACAGCTCCTTGACGGAGTCGACCGAGGCGTCGCCGGCCACCAGGTGGTTGTTGAACACGGTGTTGAAGCCCGGCCGGCCCATCTGGTCGACCTGGACCCACTGCCCGTCCTTGAGGACGGAGGTGTTGGCCGACACGCCGACCGTCTTGCCGGCCCCGCCGAGCTCGGCGTTCGGAACCAGCAGGACGATGGAGCTGACGTTCAGGCCCTTGAAGAAGTCGACCTTGTTCGCGTCGCACAGCATCCGGCCGTTGTCGGCGCCGAGGATGCTGCCCTTGAACGCGTCCAGATCGAAGAAGAACGGGTCGTCGCGGAGGCCGGCCCACAGCTTGGTGCCGCCAGCGAGCACGATCGGATGGCCGGTCGCGCCCGCGCCCCACAGCTTGCCGTTGCGCCAGATCTTGACGCCCTGCGTGGCGCCAGATCCGGTGAAGCGAAGCAGGTAGGTGATATCCGGCGCCGCGTCGCCGTTGGTGTCGACGGTGATCTTGTACTGGACACCGGTGCCGAACGACGTCGTCGAGTTCGGCAGGACGCCGGCGCCGGGGTTGACGTTGGCGATGAGGACCGTCTTCCCGGCGTCGTTGGTCGAGAACGCGTAGAGGTCGGTCAGGTCGGTCGCGCCGCTGGCGCTGACCGTCGGCGAGTCGAGATGGTCGGCCGCCCAGATCCCGAGCGGCGCGACGCCGATGGCCAGGATCACGGCCGCGACCGCGACCGACGCCAGGCGTTTGAAGGTCGATTTGGGCACGAAGGCTCCTCCTTGGTGATGGTTCTCCGGGCACCACGAAACAGGGCATCCCGGGGCTGGTTGTCGCCCTGGGCGGTTGTCGCGACCCTCCCGCGTCGGGCTCGCCGGTACATGCGCAGGAACCCGTTGATCGGATGATTCGGGGCGCAGAACCTCACGCGGGGACCGTTACGCGTCCGGCGGCAGCCGTCCCGGCGCAGAACCTCACGCGGGGACCCTTACGGGTCGGACGGCAGCCATCGGGGCGCAGAACCACACGCAGGGACCGTTAGCGAGGACGTCACCCCGCGGCCCGAGCGTGGACCCGCAACGCAAGGTGGACGGACGGTCGCGAGGCGCCGCGTAACGGTCTGCGGATGCCGATATGCGCGGAGGATCAACCGCGATAGGCGCCCCGCCCCGGCGGCTCGGGACGATCGCCCGGGGACGACGAGCCTAGATGACGCGCCCCGGGTTCAGGATGCCGAGCGGGTCGAGCGCGGCCTTGATCGCGCGCATGAAACGCACGGCGTCCGCACCGCGCTGGACCTCCAGCCAGTCGCGCCGGGCCGCACCGATGCCATGCTCGCCGGTCACCGTGCCGCCGAGCTCCAGCGCGGCCCGGTAGAGGTCGGCTTGGACCAGCTTGGTCAGCGATTCGGCGCGCGCGTCGCCGCGGTCGAAGACGAGGTCGGGGTGGAGGTTGCCGTCGCCGACGTGTCCGAACGTGCCGATCCTGACGTCATGCCTGGCGGCGATGCGCTCGATGGCCCGCAGCATGTCCGGGACGCGCGAGCGCGGGACGCCGACGTCCTCCATGCGCACCTCGCCGAGCCGCTCGAGCGCGTAGTGCGCGGCCCGGCGGGCCTGGCGCAGCCAGTCGGCCTCCTGGGCGTCGGCGGCCCGGATCACGTCCGTCGCCCCGGCCGTCCGGCACGCCGTCTCGGCGCGGGCCAGTTCGTCGTCGGCCGCGCTGCCCGGCATGTCGGATTCGACCATGAGCATCGCCGCGGCGGACCGGTCGAGGCCGAGCTGGTGCATGTCGTCGACCGCCGCGATCGTGAACCGGTCGAGCAGCTCGAGGGTGACCGGCGCGAGGCCGGCGGCGGCGATCCCGGCGACCGCGTCCCCTGCCCCGTCGAGGGTCGGGAAGAAGGCGAGCATCGTCGAGCGCGGCGGCGGCGCCGGGCGGAGGCGGAGCGTCGCCTCCGTGATGAGGCCCAGCGTCCCCTGGCTGCCGACGATGAGGTGCGTGAGCGAATAGCCCGCGACATCCTTGAGGTTGCGCCCGCCGGTGCGGATGACCGTCCCGTCGGCCATAACGACCTCGAGCGACAGGACAGATTCCCGCGTCTGGCCGTACTTCACGCAGCACAGGCCGCCGGCGTTCGTGCCCAGGTTCCCGCCGATCGAGCAGATCTCGTAGCTGGCCGGGTCTGGGGGGTAGAACAGGCCGACCTCGGCCACCGCGGCCTTGAGCTCGGCATTGATGACGCCTGGCTGGACCACGGCGACGAGGTTCTGGCGGTCGATCTCGACGATCCGGTTCATCGCGGTGAAGGCGATCGTCAGCGCCCCGTCGATGCCGGCCGCACCGCCGGACAGGCCCGACCCGGCGCCGCGCGGAACGATCGGGACGCGAAGCTCGGCGCAGATCCGGACGAGCTCGGCGACCTGCTCGGTCCTGGTCGGCAGGACGACGGCTCGCGGCAGACCGGCTGGGAGGTAGGCCGTCTCGTCGTAGCGATAGCTCTCGCGGTCGACCTCCTCGGTCAGCAGGCGCACGTCCGGCAGGCGAGACCGGATGGCCTCGACCAGGGGGTCGCTGGTGCGGGTCGGAAGCGAAGGTGCGGTCACGAGCGTGAGTCTAGCCGCGGGAGGCCGCCTCGACCGTCGGCGATCGGGAGCGGCCCCACGAGTCCCGGCGAGGCTATTCCGCCGACTCGGGCGACGAGCCGACCCGGCGCACACCGAGGGAGGTTCCGACCTTCAGCGACGTGGTGCCGCTGGTGCGATGATCGGCCGCGAGTGCCTGTGGCATCTGGCGAAACGATTCGGGGAGCAGCGGTCGCCAGGATCGCCAGCCCGCGACGAGCCAGCGGCTGAAGAGCTGCTCGGCGGCGCCCCACGGCAGTCCGTATCCGAGCCGAATCGATCGCGGCAGCAGCCCGATGGCGGGCCACAGGCTCCAGTCGTAGGCGCGACTTGGGACGCCCGCCAGCAACGCCTGTAGACGGACGCCCGACGAGAACGGCAGCGGCCGCGCGAGCGGCGCCAGCGGCGGATGGAGGACGACGTCCGCCAGCTCGCGGGCGAGCGGGCCGACCCGGACCGCACCGCCCGGCCCCAGCATCGTGTCGAGATAGGCCTCGAACTCGTCGAGGTCCGCCGGAAGCATCGCCTCCGGCACGCCGAAGGCGCGCCCGATCGGCCGGGTCTCCAGGTAGAAGGCGGCGCGCCTGGCCCTCGGCAGCGGCTCGATCCAGGCGTCGTTCGCGACGATCGTCGAGTCGATCAGGGTGGCATGCACCCACATCGAGAGTTCCGGATCGCGCGCCGAATAGCCCGGCCCGACGATCCCCCGGTGCAGGGCGTTGAGCCGCCGGATCTCGGCGCGCGCCACCACCGTGGACCCGTAGACGATCGTGAGATAGCTCCGCAGCGTGGCGGCCAGCCGTCGCCACGGGTCGGCTCGGAAGTCGGAATGGTCGGCGACACCGGCGGCGACCAGCGGATGCGCGATCTGCAACAGGAGCGCGCGCGGGCCCGCGCCGAGGAGCAACATCGCTTCGCGGTTGAGCCGCCAGGCTTCCGATCCCGGGCCATACAGCCCCGGGTCCACGCTCCGGTCCACGGCGATCATTCTCGTCATCCGGCGACTCGACGCCCGCGTATCCATCGGGGCAAGCTGGCAGCCGACAAGGAGGGACGTGGCACATGGGCGACGCAGTACGCTGGGGGAGCGACTTCGATCCCGACCAGCTGGCCAGGCTCGAGACCCGGATGTGGAAGGCCTACTACCGCCGCCAGCCGGCGCGCCTGTTCGGCCTCCTGATCCAGGCGATCCGGGAGCAGGCCGGGCTGTCCTGGCCGCGCTCGATCTGGGTCTCGCTGCTGCTCACCCGCGCCGCCGCCGGCTTCGCGCGCGCCACCGGCGACTACGATCGCTTCGCGCCCGACATCAGCCGTGCCTACCGCTCGATGCGCCTCCCGCCGCACGTCGACGTCGACGCCGTCGCCCGCCACGAGCTCCGCTGGTGGGTCGTCCGTCGCGAAATCGGGCTGTCGGCCGGCCAGGCCGCCGGCGAGTCCATCACGGACCTGTATGCGAGCCTCTACGACGTGCCGCGCGACTCGGTCGCCGAAGCCGGCCGGCTGCGCGGCGAGGCGGCCGAGGTCCGCGATCGCGGCGCCAGCGCCGATCCGGAAGGTCCGCTCGCGGCCGGAACGGCCTACTGGCCCGAGGTGGCGCGGCTGCTGCGCGACTCGTATCGGAGCCTGAAGCAAGCGCTGGCTTGACGGGCGGGGTGGCCACCGCAGAAGCCGGGCGCCCGATGCGACGCCTGCCTGTGTGGGGCGCCTACCGATCGTCGGGGCGACGCCCCACGATCCACCACGCGGCCGGGAACAGGACCGCGGCAAGGGCGAGCTTGAGCGCGTCGCCGAGCAGGAACGGCGTCAAACCGTTGGCCACGGTGTCCTGCACCGTCATGCCGGTGACCACCTTGAGCCACGGCAGGCCGATGACGTAGATCGTGACGTTGCCGAGGAGCATCGCGCCGAGCGCACCACCAAGCCGCCGGTCCCAGCCGAGCTCGGCCAGCCGTCCGACGAGCGCACCGGCGATCGCGAACCCGACGAGATAACCGCCCGTCGCCCCCCAGATCACCGCCAGCCCGCCCCTGCCCTCCGCGAAGAACGGTAGGCCGACGACGCCCAGCAGCACGTATAACCCCACGCCGGTCAGGCCGCGTCGGAAGCCGAGCGCTCCGCCGACCAGCAGCACGCCGAACGTCTGCCCGGTGATCGGCACGGGGGAGCCCGGCACCGGGAACGAGACGAGGGCCGTCAGGTAGATGAGCAGCGCGCCGGCGACCACGAGGGTCACGTCGCGGACCCGGGTGTTGAGCCGTTCACCGACGCGGATGGGGACGAGGAAGTCGGCGATCGTGAGGCCACGTTCCTCGGCCGTCGTGCGGTCGAGTCGCGGGAGGGCGAGCGTCATCCGGACTCCGCTGCGAGGGCCACCCCGACGGTGGCCGACCGCTCCGAGTCTAGCATCCGGCTATTCGAACCGAACCGCCCGCACGATGGGGAGCCGGCTGGCCAGTCGGGCCGGATAGGCGGCGGCCAGCATCGCCACCGCGACGCCGAGCACCAGGCTGAGCGCAACGACGGCCCACGGAATCCCGGCCGCGACGTCGAGCCGGCCGCCGGCGAGGACCACCATCAGCGCCCCGACGATGAGGCCGAGGACCACTCCGAGGAGCGCGCCGGCCAATCCGAGGATGCCGGCCTCGACGACCACCGAACGCCAGACCTGGCGGCGGGTCATCCCGGCCGCGCGCAGGATCCCGATCTCGCGGACACGTTCGATGACGTTCATGGTCAGCGTGTTGACGATGCCCAGCGCGGCGATCAGCACGGCGACCGCCGCCAGCGCGTCGAACAGGTCGAAGATCCGCCCCAGGGCGTCGTCGATGGCACCCGTGATCCGGTCAAGCGTCACGTAGTCGAGGGCGTACGTGCTGGCCACCGACCGCAGGTCATCGCGGGCGGAGGGCGGCGCGTCCGGGGCGAACCGGATGGCGAAGGCATCGGCCCCCGCGACGCCGAGGGTGACCGCGTCCGTCCAGCCGACCAGCATCGCCTCGCCGCCCGACCCAGGGATCGAGCGCTCCACGATCCCAACGACCTTGAGCTCGAGCGGCGTCCCGCTGTCGGTCGGAACCGTCAGCGTCTGCCCCAGGCCGAGACCGAGGTGGTCGGCGAGCCCCGCCGGCACGATGGTGGCGCCGCCAGCGTCGATCGCGGCCAGCGCCGCCGCCCGGTCGCCGGCCGTAAAACGGAGCCGGCCGTCGGCCGCCAGGTCCGCGCCGACGACGGCCGCGGCGTCCGTCCGGACACCCTGGAGCGCGACCTCGAACGTCGCGATCGGGCTGATCCGGGCGATGCCGGGAACCGCGGCCATGAGGTCGGCTTCGACGCCCTCGTCGGGCGCCACCGGTCGGATGGAGGACAGGATCAAGTCGCCGGGCACGACGTCGGCGATCCAGGCGCTCGCCGCGGCGCGGGCGTGCTGGCCCACCCCGCCAAGCGCCACGATCATCGCCAGCCCGATCGTCAGTGCGCCGAGCGTCAGGGTCGATCGGCTCGGGTCGCGTACGACCGCGCTGCGGGCCAGCCGCTCCTCGAACCGCAGGATCAGCCGGAACGGCAGCCCGGCCAGCCGGGCCACCGCGGGCAGGATGAGCGGGACGCTCAGGGTCCCCACCAGCAGGACCGCGTAGACGACGAGCGCCTGGACGACGCCCGCACCGCGCGGCGCGGCGATGACCCCGACGAGCGAGACGATCACGAACACGCCCGCCAGCCAGCGCAACCGAGCCTGTCGAGCGGATGGCAGGTCGAGCCGCGCCTTGAGCGCCTCGACCGGCGGGATCCGGCCCGCCCGGCGAGCGGGTTCGAGGGCGGCAGCGAGGGTCACGCCGATCCCCATGAGCAGGGCGATGAGCGCGGCATCGGGCGGGATCTCGGGGTGTTGCAGGGTGACCGAGCCGATCGTGTGGACGTAGGCGACCATACCGGCGGCCAGCAGCGCGCCGAGGCCCACGCCGAGCAGCGAGCCCACCACGCCGAGGACCAGCGCCTGGCTGAGCATGAAGCGGGTCACCTGGCGTCGAGTGGCACCGGCGGCCCGCAGCAGCCCGACCTCGCGGACCTGCTCCACGACCGTCATCGACAGCGTGTTGAAGATGAGGAAGGCTCCCGCGAACAAGGCGATCGCCGCGATCAGCGCTGTCGTGGACTGGAAGTCCGCCGTCGAGCTGCGCAGCGAGGCGGCGATGTCCTGCGGCGTCGACAGCACGTACGGCTGGGTCACCAGCCGCGAGACCAGCGCGTCCGAGACCGTCCCGACGTCGGTCCCCGTCGCGATCCCGATGTCGACCCGGGTCACTGCGTCCTCGCCGAAGACCGCCTGGGCCGTCTGGAGCGGCACCACCACGATCCGGCCGAACACCCCGTTGAGCGGCCCTTCGCCGGCCAGGATCCCGATGACCCGGTAGGTCATCCGGTCGCCCTTGCCTTGCATCGCGATCGGCGCGCCGACGGTCAAGCCGTCCTCGCCGGCGAGCTGCTCCGAGATGAGCGCGCTCGGCTCGGTCGGCTCGCGCAGGAGCGAACCCGCGACGAGGTGGAGATCGTGGAGCTGTGGCTCGGCGACCGGATCGATCCCGAGGACCGTGACGGGCGGTGGCAGCGCACCCCCGGCGTCGATGTCCGGTCCGAGGTAGATCCGCCGCTGGAGGGCCGGGGCAATGACCTCGACCCCGGGCGTCGACTTGATCGCCTGCACGGTCGCTGGCGTGAGCCCGTGCTCGCCAAAGGCGGCGACGCGGAGGTCGGCCCGACCTACCAGGTCGCGGACGGTACTGTTGACCGAGGCCTCGATCCCGGCGTTGGTGGCGAGACCGGCGAACAGGACGCCAACCCCGAGCGCGACACCGAGCCCGCTCAGGAGCGACCGAAGCGGCCGGGCGCGGAGGCTTCGCCAGGCGAGCCTGGTCAGCGACACGAGCCCTAGAGCCCGAGCTGGGCGAGCCGGGCGATCAGCGGGGTGGCCTCGTGCGTCTCCCGCCGGCCGAGCTCGATGGTCTCGCGGATCTGCCCGTCGCCGACCACCATCACCCGATCAGCGTAGGCCGCGGCCTTCGCGTCGTGGGTCACCAGCACGATGGTCTGGCCGCGCTCGACGCACGATCGCTTCAGCGCGTCGAGGATCTCCGTGCCGGTCGTGTAGTCGAGGTTGCCGGTCGGCTCGTCGGCGAACAGGAGGGCCGGGCGGGTGACCAGGGCACGGGCCACCGCCACCCGCTGCTGCTCCCCGGCCGACAGCTGATCGGGCTTGTGGTGCTCCTTGCCGGTCAGGTCGACGAGCTCGATCACGTCGCGGATCCGATCGGCCAGCTCCCCCTTCGTCGGGTCGCCGCCCGCGATGGTGAACGGCAGCGCCACGTTCTCGACAACGTCGAGCAGCGGGATCAGGTTGAACGACTGGAAGACGAACCCGGTCCGATCTCGCCGCAGGCGCGTCGCCTCATCGTCGGACAGGCTGCTGAGGTCCTTGCCTTCGAGCGTCACCTCGCCCGACGTCGCGCGGTCGAGGCCGCCGAGGACCTGGAGCAGGGTCGACTTGCCGGAGCCGGATGGGCCCATCAGGGCCAGGAACTCGCCGGCCTCGACCGACAGCGACACGCCGCGGAGCGCCTCGACCGTCGTCGATCCGAGCGGATACGTCCGGGTCAGGTGGAACGCCTCGAGGATGACCGTCATGGCCGGGAGTGTAGCCGCGGGCCCAACCCGAACGTCACCCGTTCAACCGCCGAAGAAGAAGCCGGTCACGCCGGTCACGATCATCTCGAGCAGGCTCTCCGACGATCCGCGCTCGACGACGCGGAGGCTGAACCCGGGCGGCGTCGGCGTCGCGGTCGCGGTCGGGGTGGGTTCCGGGGTCGGCGTGGGTTCCGGGGTCGGCGTGGGTTCCGGCGTCGGGATGGGTGTCGTCTCCGGCGTCGGCGTCGGCGTCGGAGTCGGGCTGGGTTCCGACGTCGGCGTCGGAGTCAACTCGGGGGTCGGCGTGGGTTCCGGGGTTGGCGTGGGTTCCGGGGTTGGGGTCGGAGTCGCTTCGGGGGTCGGCTTCGGCTTCGGGGTCGGCCCTGGGGTGGGCTTCGGGTTCGGCGTCGGTTTGGGCGTGGGCTTGGGTGTCGGCTTCGGGTTGGGCGTGGGGGTCGGTGTCGGCGTCGTCCCGCACTTGTCGGCGAACAGGACCGTGTACATCTTCTTGCCGTCGGCGCCCTTGTAGGCTCCGACACCGATCACGTCCCAGGCCGTGCCGAGAATGTTCGAGCGGTGCGCCGGCGAGTCCATGAACATCTGCTGGATCGCGGCCGTCGCCTGGTCGTCCGGGTAGGTGTTCCAGCCGATGTTCTCGCCGGCGATCTTGTAGCAGAAGCCGATGCTCGACAGGTACGGGAAGACGCCGTTGTGACCCCAGCCCGGGATGTCGTGGCTGAAGTAGTCGTTGTCGATCATGTCCTTGCTGCGCCAGCGGGCGGTCGAATGGAGCGTCGAGTCGACCTTCAGCGCACGAAGGCCGGCATCGGCCCGGGCACGGTTGGTGAGGGCGACGAGCTCCGACTCCGCCGAGGCATCGTACGAGCTGCCGTCCCAGGCAAGGCTCCTGGGGGGCACCGCGAGCGTCGCCATCGAGGTGATCCCGAACAGGAGCGCGGTCGCCAGCACCATCCGACGGGGGGTGCGATGCGGATTGAGGGTCGCGCCAGGCGACATTCGGTCCCGGACCTCCATGGGCAGCCGGGATGGGTTCCGGTGCTGGCGTCACCGTAGGTCCCGGACCATCGCGCGTCCGTCGCGCGATGGTCCGGGTCGGCTGGGGTTCGGTGGTACCGGCGGGTCTTGGCGGTTGACGGGACCATCGGTGGGGTCTGCGGCGGTGCGGTCGGGATTGGTACGGGTCGGAACGGCGGCCGCGGGCGGGTCGGGCCGTCGGGCCGGTCTTCACCGCGCTACCCGCTATACTCCCGTTCGCTCGCCCGCCGGCCGGCGGGAACGCCACGCACGAGCATCCCGCGGTGGCCTTAGCTCAATGGCAGAGCATCGGATTGTGGCTCCGAAGGTTACGGGTTCGACCCCCGTAGGCCACCCCACTTCCTGAGCACGAATCGACCCTCTGCGAGGCCGCGGAGGGTCGTTCAATGTCGGCGAAGATCGCCGAGGTGGTCCAGCTCCCAGGAACATCTGGCGCGTCCATTTGGGCGCCGCAACCGCCCAACCGCCAGATGGCCCCTACGCCGGGTTTGACAGGAATGTAAAAGAGGCTTGACACGATTCGCAAAGTCAAGTTACCTTTCCATCGATGCGCAACGACGTGAGGGAGCTGCGGTCCGAGCGGGGACTTCGCCAAGAGGACCTCGCGCACGCCCTGAAGGTGTCACGCCAGACGATCAACGCGATCGAGACGGGCCGCTACCTGCCCTCGTTGCCCCTGGCAATCGCGCTCGCCAGGTACTTCGGTAAGGCAGTGGAGGACCTGTTTCATGGGGATCAGGATGAACGCTAGGTGGGGGACACCAGCCTTCGCGATCCTGCTGGGCGCCCTGTTCTTCGTCGCCTCGGCGCTGGGCGGCAAGCCTGACGTCGGGCTGAGCATGTTTGCGGTGATGGCGCTGTGGGGCGGATTCCTCGTCATCTTCGGCGGCCGCAGCGAGATCGTCGGCGCGATCGGAGGTCGGCCGTCCGACGAGCGCTTCGCCTCCTTCAACATCACCGCCACCGCGGTGGCAGGCACGGTGGCCCTGCTTGTCGCGATCGCCGGCTTCCTTTGGGACACGGCCCACGGTCAGAGCGGCAACGAGCTCGCGATGGTGATCGCTGCTGGCGGCATCGGCTACCTCGGCGCCATCCTCTGGCTGCGCTGGCGCGGCTGAGGCAGGTCAGCTGCCGGGTCCCCCACCCGGCCTTGGGACAATCCGTCGCCTACATGGACCATCGACGTCGAACAAGGGTCTTGACACTCCGGTCTTTCACATGTCAGTATGTCCTGACACATGAAGGAGGGACATGACGGACGACCGGACCGGCGACCAGCTGCTCCAGATGCTGAACGCCCTGGCGAACCCTCACCGCCTGCGGATCCTCGCGGCGCTGAGCGAACGCCAGAGCTACGTGAGCGAGCTGGCACGTGAGCTCGGTATCGGCCGTCCGTTGCTTCACATGCACCTCCAGACACTGGAGCGAGCGGGACTCGTGGTCGGACGCCACGAGATCTCGGAGGACGGTAAGGCACTTCGCTTCTATGAGGTGGCGGACTTCGACGAGCACCTGACGCCGGCGCGCGTCACGAAGGCGACGAGGACCCTCAGCTCGGACGGCGAGCCCACGGGAAAGGTGAAGAAGGCATGACACTCGATTGGCCGGTCGCGATCCTGATCATCGTCGTCATTCTCGCGGCAGGTGTCGCGATCGGCGGACCTAACCGCCGGCGCCACGAACTGCAGATGGCCGAGGTCAAGGCGAAGGGACACGAGGAGTACAAGGCGCTCGCCGAGAAGTTCGAGGCACTCGCGCAGGAGACCCGTGATCTGCAGGCGACGATCCAGTCCGACCTGGCCGCTGTGCGTGTCTCGGTCGCCTCGATCGAGTCGATGATGCGCGACGTCTCGTAGCTCCGAAGTCGGCGGCGAGCCGGCCTGATCGCGTTGAACCGACTCTTAGGCGTCAGCCGGATGGCGGCGGGCCGGTGCGCCTGCCACTGACAGGAGAGAAGAAGATGGATACGAACCGAAGGATCGCCGTCGTCGCGGGAGTGCTATTCATCATCGCGACCGTTGGAGCCTTGGTGAGCGGCGCGCTCTTGACACCGATCCTGGACGCTCCGGATTACCTCACCAAGATCTCGGCCAACGAGGGCCAGGTCCTGTGGGGAGCGTTCTTCCAGTTCATCGCGGGTGCCGCGTGTCCTGCGATCGCGATTGCCTTGTACCCGGTCTTGAGGAGACACAACGAAGGTCTGGCCCTTGGATCGGTTGGCTTTCGGCTGATCGAAGGAGCGCTCTACGTCGTCCTCGTCGTCTTCCTCCTGCTGCTGGTTTCGTTGAGCCAGGAGGTCGGCAAGGCGGGGGCATCGGCTACGTCGGCACTCCAGGCTCCAGGGGTGCTGCTGATGGCAGGGCGCGACTGGCTTGGTCCGGTGGCGGGAGTCCTGACGTTCGGTCTCGGGGCCTTCATGTACTACTGGGTGCTGTATCGATCGCGCCTCGTCCCTCGATGGCTGTCAGCCTGGGGTCTCGTGGGTATTACGTTGGTCATGGTCTCGGGCGTGCTGGTGCTGTTCCGCCTTGCGGATCCGCTGGGGACAACCCAGGTCGTCCTCGCCCTTCCCATCGCCGTACAGGAGATGGTCCTGGCCGTTTGGCTGATCGCCAAAGGCTTTGATCCATCTGCGATCACTGCCGAGTCTCCCGGTGATCCGTCGAGGTGGCAGGCGGCCGCTCCGAGCACTGCTTAGGGGACCCAGATCGACGACCGAGCCTTCGGGACTTGACTCGAGGGCCATCCGGCTCGGCCGGTGTCTCGCCCACGGCCCGGTGGATCGCGACGATTCAGCCGACTCGCCTCCTGCCTCCGCTCGATGGCCTTGAGGATGACATCGAGACCGTACGCGAACTCGGCGCCATCGTCAGATGCGGTCGCCCTTGACCTCCGACGGACGGTCGACATATCGACTTCGCAGGTCGGACGTGAGGGTGGCTGACACGACCTTTCCTCGCTCGGCTGGTCGAGAGGTACCTGCTCTCTTCACCCACCCTGGAGCATTGGCACGAGGTAGACGGACGCGAGAACCTCGTAAACCGCGGCGATGCCGAGGACTGGCACGATGGCCACGTAGAGCACGAGTGTCGTTCGTAGACCCGCGAAGTACGCAGCGCTGCGCCCGGCTCCGCCGGTCCGAGCGAGCCGCAGGACGCCGCTCCAGAGAATCCACGTCGCGAGCATCGCCAGGATGTAGCCCTGCCCTTCGAGGATCCATGTCGGCAGCTGGGCGACGAACCGGATCCCGTAGCTTGGATCGGTGGGCGAGAGCGCGAGCCCCCAGAGGAGTGCCCTGACGCAGCCGAGCCCGAGGCCCCAGAACGGGATTGCGAGTGACGGCAACGTCAGCGCAACGATGCTCGCCAGCAGGACGTTGTTGGCAAATGTACGGGCGGTGGCTTCCAGCACCGCACCCCGTGCGTACGCGTCGAGGAGATCGCGGTCGACATTTGAGCGGATCGCGGTCCGGAGGGTTCGCTCGAGGTCAGGGTTGGCCGCGACGACCGCCATCCCTAGCAGCGATAGACCGTAGAAGAGCAGGCACGCTCGGAGGTACGCCGACCAGTGCTCGCGTAGCATGTCCGCGACATTCGAGACGTGGTGGGCGGCGCCGGCCTCCGACCGCCCGGATCCCTGGGGCCGGAGAGGAAGCGGTGCCGCGTGCCTCGAGTGTTCTTCTTGCATCCCCATCCCGTGACCTTTCGTCGGGCGGCTTCACCATCGTCGCGTCGCGATGCCCGGGGCGTCTCCGCCAAGCCCAGCCGTGAGACGGTTCGCATCGGATCCTCCCGTTCGCTTCGCCGTCGATAACCCGCACGAAGCGATCGACGATCAGGTCGAGGGCACAGGCCGGGACGACCGCCCGGGAGGTCGCGGCTCCGGTGCCCGGCGATGCCCGTCGAACTCCACAGTCTGTCGGGGCAACCCGGGCCCGCATAGAGCCGACCAGATTGTCGTGTCAGGCCGTTCGTCGCAGGTGCCCAGACGACCAGCAAAGTCGCCTTCGCGCCTTCGCCTTCCGGGACTCGGCTTCCGCGAGCAATTCTCCCCGGGCACATGCGCGGGTCGAGTGCTGTCAAACCTAGGCACTCGACCCGACCGAACGCGTCCCGCGACGCTGTTACTCCGGGGACGCCCAGCCCCTGGAACGCTCGACGGCACGGTGCCAGCCGCGCAGCAGCTCGGTGCGGCGATCGGTCGGCATCGCCGGGGCGAACCGACGATCCACCTGGCGGATCGCCGCGAGCTCGTCGAGCGAGTCCCACGCCCCGATCGCCAATCCGGCCAATGACGCGGCACCCCAGGCGGTGGTCTCGATATGACGCGGCCGTTCGACGGGGATGCCGAGGATGTCGGCCTGGAAGCGCAGCAGCTCGTCGTTGCGGGCCGCGCCGCCGTCCGCCCGGAGTGTCTCGATCGGCCCGCCGCGATCGGCCGCCATCGCCTCGACGACATCGTAGACCTGGTAGGCAATGGCTTCGATCGCGGCCCGGGCGATCTCGGGCAGCCCCGTGCCGCGGGTGAGCCCGATGAGCAGGCCGCGGGCCTGCGGGTCCCAGTGCGGCGCGCCCAGGCCGACGAACGCGGGGACGAGGTACACGCCGCCGGTGTCCTCCACCCCACCGATCAGCGCCTCGACATCGTCGGCCGAGGCCACCGCCCGCAGGCCGTCGCGCAGCCACTGGACGACGGCTCCGGCGATGAACACCGAGCCCTCGAGCGCGTAGGCGACCGGGCCGCCCTGGCCGAGCTGCCAGAGCACCGTCGACAGCAGGCCGTGCGCCGATTGGACGGGCTGCGCACCGGTATTGGCCAGCAGGAACGCCCCGGTGCCGTACGTGTTCTTGGCCTCACCCGCGGCGAAGCACGCCTGCCCGAACGTCGCCGCCTGCTGGTCGCCGGCGACGCCCGCGATCGGGATCGCGCGGCCGAACAGCGCCGGATCGGTCTCGGCGAGCACGACCGACGAGGGCCGGATCTCCGGCAGGACGGCCCGTGGGACGTCCATGAGTCGGAGGAGGTCGTCATCCCAGTCGAGCGTATGGATGTCGAACAGCATCGTCCGGGAGGCGTTGGACACGTCGGTGGCATGGACACGACCGCCGGTCAGCCGCCAGATCAGCCAGCTGTCGACCGTCCCGAAGGCCAGCTCGCCGCGCTCGGCCCGCCCCTTCAGGTCACCCTCGCGCAGGATGTGCCGGATCTTGGGGCCCGAGAAGTAGGCATCGATTGGGAGTCCGGTCCGCTCGCGGATGATGGATTCGTGGCCGGCCGCTCTGAGCGCCTCGCAGAAAGGCGCCGTGATCCGGCTCTGCCAGACGATCGCCGGGGCGACCGGGCGACCCGTGGCCCGTTCCCAGACGATCGTCGTCTCGCGCTGATTGGTGATCCCGAGCGCCGCGACGTTGCCGGCCCCACCGACCGCGTCGATCACCTCTCGGGCCACCCGAAGCTGGCTCGACCAGATGTCCTCCGACTCGTGGGTGACGTGCCCGGGCGACGGGAACCCCTGCGGGAACTCGCGCTGAGCCGTCGCCACGGGATTGCCGTGCGGGTCGAACGCGATCGCCCGCGAGGACGTGGTGCCCTGGTCTAGCGCGAGGATGAGCGAATGTGGGGCTGTCATCTGCGATCAGCCAATTAAAGCGTGCCGGGAGGGAGCGGGTAGCCCGGTGCGTCCAAGGAGTAGTCGTGGCCGTTGATCGCTGTCAATGAGCCGTCACCAGTCCGAGGCGATGGACAAGCCGGTCATCGGCGACGCCGCGCTCGATACAATCGGGATCGATGAGCACGATCAGGGACGTCGCCCGGCGGGCCGGCGTATCGACCACGACAGTGTCGCGGGTGATCAACGCATCCGGAGGCGTGAGCGAGACGCGCCGGCTGCGCGTCGAACGCGCCATCAACGAGCTTGCCTATGTCCCGAATGCCGTCGCCCGGCACTGCGTTCGAAGCGAACGAAGACCATCGCACTCATCCTCTCGGACATCACGAACCCGTTCTTCACGACGATCGCCGGGGCGTCCAGGACGTCGCCGGGCCGCGCGGCTACGCCGTGACGTTTGCGAACACCGACGAGTCCGAGTCGCAGGAGCGGGAGTACCTGCACACGCTCGTCCAGCGCCAGGTCGATGGCGTGCTGCTCGTGCCGGCCGGAGCCTCGGCTGAGCCGTTTCAGCGGCTCCGCTCCCAGGAGATCCCGGTCGTCCTGCTCGACCGACGCGTCTCGGTCCGCCAACTCGACGAGGTTCGCTGCGATTCGGAAGCGGGCGCGTACGCCTTGGTGCGACATCTGCTGGAGCTCGGGCATCGTCGGATCGCCGTCATCGCCGGGCGCCGCGACATTTCGACCTCGACCGATCGGGTTGCCGGCTACGAGCGCGCCCTGGCATCCATGGACGTCCGGCTGGAACCCGAGCGGATCCGCTACGACAGCTTCAGCCTGGCGGGCGGGTATCGGACGATCAAGGACATCCTGGCTCTCGAGCAATTCCGACGGCCGTCTTCGCGACCAACAACTTCATCGCCTTCGGTGCGCTCAGGGCGTTGAGGGAGGCGAACGTCAAGGTCCCGGACGACATGTCCCTGGTGACGTTCGACGACCTGCCCGAGGAATGGCACGACGATCCATTCCTGACCGTGCTGGCCCAGCCCGCCTATGAGCTCGGCCGGCAGGCGGCCGAGTTGCTCTTCGAGAGGTCGAGACGGGCGCCCAAGGCAAGCGCCGCGTCATCGTGCTGCCGGGAGCGGTGATCACCCGCCGGTCCAGCGGTCCTCCGCCCAACGTCGCGTCCGGGAGGTTCGCCGATCGCAATCCTGTGCCGGCCTGATCGGCGCGGCGGGGATCAGTCGCGCGGCGGGGCCGTTGTGCCGCGGACGGTGAGGCTCGGCGGCAGCAACACCTGTCGCGGGGTCAGATCGCCATGGTCGAGGCGGTCGACCAGAATTCGCGCAGCGGTCCGTCCGAGGTCATCCGCCGGGAAGCTGATCGTGGTCAGCGGCGGCGTCGCGAGCTCGCTCATCGCCTCACCCAGCATCGCCACCACCGACAGGTCGCGGGGAATCGTGATGCCACGGGCATACGACGTCTTCAGGACGCCGATGACCGACTGCTCCTGGGGCGCAATGATCGCAGTTGGTGCCGGAACGGCGTCCAGGAGCTGAGCGGCCGCGTCCGACATCCCGTCGGTGGTCGGCCCGCCGGTGACCGCTAGCGGCTCGAGCCCCGCTCGAGCACAGGCTCCCCTGTAGGCGCGAAGCGCCCATGTCGCGAACCCATACGTCTTGTGCGCGACGACAGGGTCGATGGTCAGGAACCCGATGCGGCGGTGGCCGAGTTCCAGGAGGTGCTCCATGGCGAGGCCGATGCCGTATTCGATGTCGACGTCGGCAAAGCTGAGCCCGCTGTTGTCGGCCTGGTGGCCGATCATGACGAACGGGTAGCCGTGGTCGCGCAGCAGTGCCGAGCGCGGGTCGTCTGTCTGGATCTCGAGCAGGATGATCCCATCGGCCTGACGACTCCGGAAGATGCCGAGCAAGTCGGATTCGGTCAGCGATCGGGTGATGACGTTGATCGAGTAACCCGCATCTTCCACCTCGAGGGCGGCGGCCATGACCAGGCGGTAGGCCGGCGGATTGAACTCCTCCGGCCGGTGCACGGCGATCAGTCGCGTGCGGCCCGATCGGATCTGGCGCCAGGCACTCTGCGGCGCGAAGCCGATCTCGTCCATGACTCTGAGCACCCGCTCGCGCGTTTCGTCCGCGACGTCGGGCTTGTCGTTGAGGATGCGCGAGACGGTCGCGACGGAGACACCGCTGGCGGCGGCGATGTCCACGATCGTCGTCTTGGGCACCTTGGATCGAATGGCCACGGGGTGAACGTCCTCTCAGCGCAGGCCGGGCGCGCGGTCCCGTCCCGAAACCGCGAGCGTCGTTGGACGCCTCACCAGTCCACGATCATGGGCTCACCAGCGTAGCAGAGCGCCCTGCGCGCGGCGGCCCCGGAATCTGTTCGGGAACCGGCCGTCCCGCCGTGCACCGCCACGATCATCTCGCGTTCCCCGGGCATGCCCGGGTACGACCCGGCACGCTTGCCGATCGAGAGCCGCCGCGCGGCATCGTCCCAGCACATCTCGATGGTCGCCGAAGCTCCGTGCTCGTAGGCATACCCGTCGCCCTCGTCCTCGTAGAGCGTGAACGTCGCGTCACCGCCCGGATAGACATGGATCTCCAGCGGCGCGTCCGGCAGGTCCTGCGCGTGGATCCGGACCGGCCCCATCGGGACGATCGAGCCGGCACGGACGAACACCGGGATGTGGTCCAGGGCGATCGGTTCGTCGACGTACTGGCCGCCGCCGAGCCGGCGATCCGTCAAGAGGTCGTACCAGTCCGCGCCGGCCGGCAGGTACAGACGGCGGGTGGCATCTGCTGCCCCCAGGATGCTCGAGCCCGGACCGTACAGAATCGGGGCGAGGACGGGTGCGACGAGGAAGGCCGGGCCGAGCATGAACTGATCGGCGGCATCGAACGTGCAGGCGTCCTCGCGGAAGTCGAACGGAAGGGCTCGCAGCATCGTGTAGGCGCGCGCCGTGGTCCAGGCCGCGATCGAATAGAGGTACGGCAGCAGCCGATAGCGGAGGCGCAGGGCCCGCAGGAGGCCTTCGTAGACCGGGTCCCCCGGCTCGCCGAAGCGCCACAGCTCACGTGGCGTATCGGTCCCGTGCGACCGGAACATCGGCAGCCAGGCGGCGTACTGGAACCAGCGCAAGTAGAGCTCGCGGTAGCCGAGGTCCGCCACACCGTCGTCGTAGTCACCGGACCAGAACCACAGGCTCGGCTTTCGGGCAACGAAGAATGCGCCGATGTCGGTCGTCCAGTAGGGCATGCCCGTGGCGCAGAAGCTCAGGCCTTCTGCGACCTGGCGACGCAGGGCACCCCAGGTGGCGGCGACGTCACCGGACCAGGTCACGGTGCCGTATCGCTGCTGACCGGGGTACGCGGAGCGGGTGAGGTTGATGACTCGCTTGTCGTCCCGGAGACCGCGCTGACCCTCGTAGATCCCCTCGGAGTGAACGAGCGAGTAGGCGTTGATCAGCTCGGGGTCGAGATAGCGCTTTGCCTCGTCCGTGTTCCGTCGCAGGCGCTCTTCCGGCTCGGGCTTCACGGGTCCGGTCCAGTCGGCTTCGAACGGCTCGGTCGCATCGGTCCACCAGCCATCCACGCCATGGGCGAATAGGCCGCGCTCGGCCTGGCCCCAGTAGGCGGCGCGGGCGGAGGGACTGAACGCGTCGTACGTCGCCCGGTTCCCGAGGAGGTGCCCGGCGTCGGAAAGTTCACGCCAATCCTCGCCACCGGGACGCATGATCGGCCAGATCGATACCATCAGGTGGACCCCGAGGTCGTGGAGCTGGTCGATCATGCCGCGCGGGTCGGGGAATCGATCGGGGTCGAGGGACTTCTGGCCCCAGCGATCGCCCGTCCAGGACTTCCAGTCGAGGATCAGCGCGTCGAGCGGCAAGCCTCGATCGCGGTATTCACGGGCGACCGCGAGCAGTTCCTCCTGGCTCTCGTAGCGCTCCTTCGATTGCAGGTAGCCGAGCGCCCAGCGCGGCAGCATAGGCGGATCGCCGGTCAGCGCCCGAAACTGGGCCACGATCCCGTCGAACTCGGGCCCGACCATCACGTAGTAGTCGAGCTCCTCGTCCACGTCCCCCCACAGATACGACCCGAACGCGTCGTCGTGGAAGGTCACGAGCGACGTGCAGTCCAGGAAGACGCCGTAGCCGCGGGTCGACACGAAGACCGGAATCGCCACCTTCATGTTCTGCTGGTACAGGTACTGGTGCTGGCCGCGGAGGTTGAACATCCCCTCCTCGTGCGAGCCGAGCCCGTACAGCGCCTCGCCGTCGGCCCACTCGAATTCGAGCTTGGTGTGGTACGCGCGCCGGTCGACCACCTGCCGAATGTGGCTCGCCTCCATCCGCATCCCGTCGACCCGTGCCTGGCTCTCGACGGTCTCGGCCTCGTCGAAGACCGAGACGAGCACGTCGACCGGATCCAGCGTCTTGCCACCCCGCGCCGGCTCACGGGTCAGGAGGCAACCGTCCGGGGTGCGATAGGTCAACGCCGCCGTGTCGAGGTCGATCTCGACAACCAGCGCGTCGGTGGACAGCCGCAGACCCGCCGGGCGCGCTACGACGCTGAACGCCACAGGCGGTCCCGCGAGCGCTCCAGGCCGCACGGTCAGGCTCGGCTTCCGGCTGAACTCGGGCTCGAGCGTGTACCGGATGCGAACGGTGCCTGCCGTGATCGGGGTGATCGAGACGAGGCCGTGATCGGTCGCGAGCATTAGCCCGCGATCGTCGGCGACGTGCGACAGGACCCTCATGCCTGCATGCCTACGCCTTCACCGCACCGGCCGAGACGCCGGACACGATCCACCGCTGGGCCACGACGTAGATGAGGATGACCGGCAGGATCGTCAGCACGATGTCCGCCGAGACCAGGCTCCAGTCCGCCGCGAACTGGCCGAAGAAATTGTAGACCGCGAGCGTCATGGGCCATCGGCTGGTGCTGTTGAGGAGGTAGAGGGGCATGAGGAACTCGTTCCAGATGTTGAGGAGGCTGAGGATTCCGGTCGTCACGAGCACCGGCGTCAGGATCGGGAGGACGATGGAGACGAAGGTCCGCATCGGCGAGCAGCCGTCGATGAAGGCCGCCTCGTCGAGCTCCCGCGGAAGCGTGGCGACGAAGGCATAGATCAGGAAGACGCTGAACGGGATCTGCGTCGCCGCGTACAGCAGGATCATCCCGAGCTGCGAGTCGATCAGGTGGGTAGCCTGCATGACCTTGGTGAGCGTCACGAAGTTGGTGGGGATCGCGATTCCCATGATGAGCAGCAGGTAGATGGCGTGATGCCGCCGGGTCTGTCGCCGCGCCAGGACGTACGCCGCGAGCGCAGACACGAGGACCGCGAGCCCGGTGCCGCCCAGCGAGTAGAGCAGGCTGTTCAGGAATGCCGTCAACAACTTGCCCTGATCGACCACCGTGCCGAAGTTGGCCCACTGCGGGATCTGCGGCAGATCGACGCCCATCGAGCTGGCTTCCGGCTGGGTCTTGAGCGCGTTGACGAAGACGAGGTAGATCGGCACGAGCGCGATCAGGCTGGCGCCGCCGGCAGTCAGGTTGAGGATTCCCGCGCGAAGGGAGCGGATCGGGTGCACCTCAGGCCACCTCGCGCCGCTGCATGACCCGGATCACGAAGTAGCTGAGGACGATCATCGCGACGAAGAAGAGCGTCGAGAGGGCGGTCGCCACGCCGTACAGGCCACGCGAGAAGTTGTCGAACACGATCGTGTAGACGGTCGAGGTCCCGTACTGGCCGTTGGTGAGGACGAACACCATGTCGAACACCCGGAGGCCGTACAACAGGTTCAGCACGGTCGTCACCGCCAGCACCGGCATGAGCATCGGCAGGGTGATGTGGCGGAAGGTCTGACGGCTCGACGCGCCGTCGATCCAGGCCGCCTCGTAATACTCGCGCGGGATCGCGAGGACGCCCGCGATCAGGATCACCATGATGTAGCCGACGCCACGCCAGGTGTCGACGCCGATCACCGCCCACATCGTCAGCGTGACGTCGGTCAGCCAGTGCTGGGCGAGCGCGCCAAGCCCGACAAGTTGGAGCGCCGAGTTGAGCAGCCCGGTCGCAGGGTCGAGAATCGACTTGAACACGATTCCGACGACCAGGACGGGCAGCACGGCCGGCAGATAGATCAGCGCTCGGTGCAGGTACGCGAGACGCCGGATGCCGGACGTAAGCAGGATCGCCAGCCCGAGCGCGATGACGGTCTTGAGGACGGTCGTTGCGATCGTGAAGAGCACCGTGTGCTCGATGGCGGCGACGTAGTCCCCGTTCGGATCGAAGATGGTGCCGAAGTTGTCGAGGCCTACCCAGTGGAGGCTCTTCGAGTAGGCGCTCCAGTCGGTGAACGCGAAGCCGAGACCGAGCACGCTCGGCAGGAGCACGAAGAGGCCGACAAGCAGGAGGGCGAGACCGGCGAACCACGTCGGATAGGCGTTCTTCAAGGTCGGGGCGTTCCAGAAGTCAGATCGACCGGGTCATCGAGCAAGGATGTGGCTGGGTCGCCGGGAACCTGCGTTCGCGACGTATCCCGCTCCGCGGCGCGGCCGATCGCAACGGAGAACGCGCCACGATCGAGCGCTGGAGGGCAACCTCGTGAGCTGCCCTCCCACGCTGGTAGCGGCTGTCGACTGGTCAGTTCGGCCAGGCCGGGTCGCCGGCGGCCTTGGCCAGTGTCGTGCGTCCTGCGTCGATGTTCTTCAGCATGTCCGCCGCCGTCTTCTGGCCGGTGAACATGTTGACGATCCACTTGCCCATGTCGATCCATTGGGGATTCACGTAGTTGACGGCATCCTGGAGGACCAGGGTCGTCGCCTGCGGATATGCGCTGAAGTAGGCCGACTGGCTGGCGTCCCATTTCGCCGTGACGCCCGTGAACGGGAGTGTCTCGAATTCGGGCGTGTTGTCGATCAGCCACTGTACGTTGTCGGGCTGGGTCATGAAGTCGAGCCACTGCTTCGCCTCGGCCACGTGCTGGCTCTTGTTGGAGATCATCCAGGTCGGGCCCGCCGGGTGGGTCGGCTGGAACTGGTCGTCGAGGATCGGGATCGGGAAGTAGCCAAAGCCGGTGGCCTGGAGGTCAGGATAGGCTGCCGCGATCTGGGAGCCACGGGACAGCTCGGAAAGGGTCATCCCGAAGGTGCCGCTCGCCATCGCCTTGGACGTGTCGGCCTCCTTGGCGGACAGCGCGTCCTTGCCGAAATAGCCCTTTTGGTACAGGTCGTCGAGCTGGGTGAGGGCCTTTTCCATGGTCGCGTTGCCCGTGAACGTGGCCTGGTTCGCGTTGAGCTTGTCGTTCAGGCCAGGATCCAGCGCCTCGATCTGGGCGCCGACCTCGGGGAACCACAGGACGTGGTGCCAGCCGTCGGAGACGGGCTCGTACACCGGTGTGATCCCGTTCTTCTTGAGGGACGCGCATGCCTGCTCGAAGTCGGCGAACGTCGTGGGGACGCTGATGTTGTACTTGGCGAACAGATCCTTGTTGTAGACCATGACCCAGTAATTGGCCGCGACGACGTCCCAGACTTCTGCGCCGTAGAGCTTGCCGTCGAGCGACGACTGGTCGGCGACCACCGGGTCCAGCCGGCTGACCCACGACTCGCCCGTCAGGTCCACGGCGTTGTTGGCCGCGTCGTACTGGAGCTTCATGTCCGACTTCCCGGCCTGGCCGAGGAAGAGGTCGATGCCCTCACCCGAGCTCAGCTTGGTCTTGAGGACGTCGAAGTACTGCGCGGACGGGATGATCTGGAAATCGAGGTGGATGCCGGTCTGCTCCTCGAACTTCCCGGCTAGGTCCTGTTCGGAGGTCTTGATCCAGTCCTGGCTCGCCAGGACTTCGATGGTGACGTTCGACTTGGTCGGCGCGGCGCTGGGGGCGGCCGATTCAGCCGCCGTTGAAGGAGCCGCGGCCGAGGGCGGGGCCGACGTCGGCGCGCTCGAGGCGGCGGAGGAGGAGCATCCACCGATGAGCGCGCCGACGACGAAGATGGCGCCTGCGGCCCTGAGAGTTCTGTTCACCGAACGTTGCCGCCTTTCCGTCAGCGGGCGCAGACCCGCACACAGGCCCGCCAAACTAATGGCGGGCTGAACAGCTCTATTGGCCGCCTCCAACCCCCTCCGGGCCGGCGTCGACCTGTCCGTAATCATTGCCGGTATCATTTCCGGCGCTCCGGAGTGTAGCGCCGATTGGCTGTCCGTCAACACCCAAATTGCTGGGTGCCAGGGGACGAGCGGCGCTACATGGCGCAAGCGGTGCGCGCCGTGCACCGCGCCGAGGTATCCAGCGGACGTGGGTGGATGGATGCCGAGCCCGAGATGGCGCGCATCCAACCGCACCTCTACGTGGTGAACGAGGACGGCGACCAGCCCGAGAAGCGGCTCTCTGCCGCGCTCACGGGCTCGACTACGTCGTCCTGCGACGACGTCCCCATCCGGGGCTGCCGCGACGGACGAGCACGGCATTGCGCGGCTTCTAGATCTGGCGCGTCGAGCTCCAACTCAGCCGTCACGGGCCCGGACGCCTTCCATGCGGTAGAGACGAACCGCGGTCCCGCCCAGGACGGCATGCCGTTCCGGCGTGGACAGCTGCGACACGAGGCCTTCGATGGCTCCGGTGACCTCCTGGTAGGTCGAGACGAGCCGGCAGACAGGCCAGTCGCTGCCGAACATCAGGCGCTCGGGTCCGAATGCCTCGATCGCCACCTCCACGGCCGGTCTGATCGCTGCCGGGGTCCAACCCGGACCGACCGCGGTGTCGAGCCCGGACAGCTTGGCGGCGACATTCGGCCGCGCAGCCGCCCGCCGTAGCTCGTCCTGCCAGGTGGACCAGCCGGCCGATCGGAAGGGCGGTTTCGCCAGGTGGTCGATGACGAACGGCAGGTCGGGATGCCGATCGGCGACAGCGGGGATCAGCCGGAGGTGGTCGGGAAAGACGGCCACGACGTCGAAGCAGAGGCCGCGCCGGGCCAGCACGTCCAGACCCTCGGCCACGTCGTCGCGCATGAGCCATTCCGGGTCGGGATCGTGATGGATGAGGTGCCGGGCCCCACGCAGGCGTGGGTGCGGGCGGACATCCAGCGCGGCCTCAGCGGCGCGGGCGCCAGCGAGCGGCACCCATCCCACGACGGCGCCGACGAACGCGTGCCGGTCGGCGACCGCGAGCATCGAGTCCGTGTCGTCCAGGGTCGCTGCCGTCTGGACGAGCACCGTCGCGTCGATCCGGGCGGGGCGGAGCTCAGGTTCGAGGTCGCCCGGGGTGAAGGTACGGAAGATCGCGCCGTCGCGCCGCGTCGGCCACGGATAGCGACCGCTCTCGACGTCCCAGAAATGTTGGTGGGCATCGATCCGGAGCGGATCGCTCATCGTCGGGAGCGGGCCTTCCCGACCGGCGTTGCCGAGGCGCCATCGGTCGGCTCGGTCGTGCCGACCTGGCGATCGGCGACGGCCTGCCGGAACCAGGCCTCGGTGGTTGCCACGTGCACCAGCGCAGCCGAGGAGGCGCGGATGGGGTCGCGGGCGATCAGCGCGTCGAGGATGTCCTGGTGCTGGGCGACGGTCCGTGGCCCGGCGCCCTCCTCGGCCACCCCGCGCCAGGCCCTGACCCGCAATGTCCGGCTCGACACCGCGCTGAGCATCGATGCGAGTGTCTCGTTGCCGGACCTGGCCGCGATCAGGCGGTGGAACTCGGCGTCGTATTCGATCCGTTCCGCCTCCGACGCCGCCTCACGCATTGCTTGCAGGTAGCCGCCCAGCATCGCCAGCGCTTCGTCGTCGATCCGCTCGGCGGCCAGCGCCGTCGCGGCCGGCTCGAGGATGCGGCGGACCGCGATCAGCTCGAGCGAGAAGCCCTCCTGCATCAGGTCGACCGCCGCCCCGAACCCCTCGAGTAGCAGCTCCGGGCGGAGGCTGGTGACATAGGTCCCATCCCCGCGCCGGACGTCGAGCACGTGGACGGTCACCAGGGCCCGCACCGCCTCGCGGACGGTGTTCCTGGATGCCCCGAGGAGCCGCGCGAGGTCGCCTTCCGGTGGGAGCCGGGCGCCAGGCTCCAGCTCTCCCCGGGCGATCATCTCGCGCATCCGGGCGATCGCGGCTTCCGTGAGCGGCGCAGCCATGGTGTGACCTCAGCGGATAGGCGTCGGTCGACGCCGGTCCGAAGATACTGCGCGCCGACGACTTCGAGAATACCACTAGACATCCGATGTATGGAGGCGTTATGGTCAAGCCAGCCCCAGTTGAACCCAACATTGGACCACAGACACCCGACTATTCGACCAGGCAGCGGAGGGATGCGTTGGAGCAGTCGACCGGTGCGCCGAGCGGTTCGGGCGTGACGGTCGCGCCCGTGGAGCCCTCGGCAGACGCCGCGGCCCCCAGCCATCGGAACGGCGATCGCACGCTTCGCCTCGGGATGGGTGTCCTCCGCGTCGGACCGCTGTTGATCCTCCTGGTCCTGATCGTCGCCCTGTCGTTCCTGTCTCCGTTCTTCTTCACGACCCGCAACCTCGGCAACGTGATGGCCGCGACCGCGGCGATCGCGGTCCTGTCGCTCGGGCAGCTGCTCGTGATCCTGACCCGCGGGATCGACCTGTCGGTCGGATCGACGATCGCGCTCACCTCGGTGGTTGGCGCGCTCGTGTTTGGCAGCACCGCGTCCGGACCGGTGGTCATCGTCGCGATGCTGGGTACCGGGTTGCTCGTGGGGGCGGTCAACGGCATCGTCTACGTCAAGGGCCGGCTGCCTCACCCGTTCATCATCACGCTGGCGATGCTCAGCATCGCGCGCGGCCTCGCCCTGTGGCTGTCGGGCGGGCAGCCGATCCGCGGCATGCCGTCCATCGTCGATTCCATCGGCGGCGGCTCGATCGAGTGGTTCCCGGTCTCGGCGATCCTGATCCTGGCGATCGCGTTCCTCGTCTACGTCCTCACGACGAGGATCGTCTGGGGCCGCTGGATCTACGCGGTCGGCGGGAACCCGGAGGCCGCCCGGCGAACCGGTATTCCGGTCAACAAGGTGCTCATCTCCGTCTACGTCCTGAGTGGGTTGATGGCCGGGGTGGCGGGGATCATCACCGCCGGCCGGCTCGATGCCGGATCGCCTACGTTCGGCGAGCTCGCCGAGCTCGACTCGATCGCCGCGGTCGTCATCGGCGGCGCGAGCTTCCTGGGCGGCCGAGGCAACGTCATGAATGCGCTCGTCGGGGCGCTGATGATCGGGGTCATCCGCAACGGGATGAACCTGCTCGCGGTCGACGCGTTCTTCCAGCTCATCGTCATCGGCGTCGTCATCGTCCTCGCGGTCGAAGCGGACGTGCTGCGCGGCTACCTGGAGGATCGCTTCCGGGTGATCGAGGCGTCTCGGCCATGACGACGACAGCCACCGTCCCCGCCCTCGCCGTCCGCGGGGCGACCAAGCGATTCGGTGCCGTCCTTGCGCTCGACGGCGTCGATCTCGAGGTCCATCGCGGCCAGGTCCTCGCCCTCCTGGGTGACAACGGCGCGGGCAAATCCACGCTCATCAAGTGCATCAGCGGCGTACACCAGCTCGACGACGGCGTCATCGAGATGGACGGATTGCCGACCGAGATCCACTCGCCGGCCCAGGCACGCGACCTCGGCATCGAAACCGTCTACCAGGACCTGGCCCTCTTCGACAACCTCGGACCTGCCGCCAACTTCTATGCCGGCCGCGAGGCCGCCGGACCGACCTGGCTGCCGACCTGGCTGCGTGTGCTGGACCGCAAGGGCATGGCTGCCAGGACGGCGGAGCTGCTCGACCGGCTCCAGGTGGGATTGCCGGACATGTCCAGCCAGGTCGGCCTCCTGTCGGGCGGGCAGCGCCAGGCGGTCGCGGTGGCACGGGCGGCGGCCTTCGCCTCGAACGTGGTGATCCTCGACGAGCCCACGGCGGCCCTTGGCCTTCGCGAGTCACGCCGAGTGCTCGACCTCATCAACCGGCTGCGCGAGCGGGATCACGCCGTGATCGTGATCTCGCACGCCCTCGACCACGTCATCGACATCGCCGACCGGGCAGTCGTCCTGCGACGCGGCCGCAAGGTCGGGGAGGAAGTCCCGTCGCGCGAGAACCAGCAGCGGATCGTGTCGCTGATCGTCGGAGGTGAAGGTTGAGTCGATGAGCCTCGATGCCGGGCGACCCGACGTCCCCGGGCCACCAACGACCGATGGCCCCATCGGTCTCCGCCGGAAGAGGAGATGCAAGTGATACGGAGAACAGGCGGTCTGCTCATCGCGATCGCGCTCACCGTGGGCGCCTGCTCGAGCGCGGCTTCGTCCACGGCGCCAAGTGCCGCGGCGCCGAGCGCTGCGGCCCCGAGCGCGGACGCGCCGAGCGCCGCAGCCGGCAAGGTCAAGATCGGGTTCATCACGAAGTTCCCGGTCGACTTCTACGACATCATGGTTGACGCGGCCAAGACCTGGGCAGCCGACCATGCCGACGTCGACGTCGTGTTCGCACAGGGCAAGAGCGGAACGGACGACGAAGGCGAGATCGCGGCGATCGAGTCGATGATCACCCAGGGGGTGAACGCCATCGCCATCACGCCGACCAGCCCCAACGTGCAGAGCGCACTCGACAAGGCGACGGCCGCCGGGATCAAGGTCGTGCTCATCGACAACGACATCCCGGACTGGACCGGCAAGTCGTCGGTCGTGGCGACCGACAATCTCGCCGGCGGCAAGCTGGCCGGGACCTGGCTCAAGGACAACCTCCCGGCCGGATCGAAGCTGGCCGTGCTCAAGGGCCGGCTGGGCAACCCCTCGCTCGAGGACCGGGTCACCGGCATGCTGGACACGCTCGGTGACGCGGCCACCGTCGTCGGCGGGAGTCCGGCGACCGACTGCGATCAGACCAAGGGCCTGGATGCCGCGACCGACATCCTGACCGCCAATCCGGACCTGACGGCCATCTACTCCGCCTGCGGGCCACCCGCCCTCGGCGCCCTGACGGCGATCAAGAACGCCGGAATCGCTCCGGGGAAGATCGTGGTCGTCGGGTTCGACGCCTCGGGTGGCGAGATCGACGCGATCATCGCCGGCGAGGAGGCGGGGTCCGTCGCCCAATTCCCGGCCAAGATGGGGTCGCTCGGGATCGAGACCGCCTACAAGGCGGCCACGGGCGTGACCGTCGAGGCCAACGTCGACACCGGCACCGAGATGGTGACCAAGGACAACGCCGCGCAGTTCAAGTAACCCAGCAACCCCCGGGGTGCCCGAGGCCTCCTCCACGGGCACCCCACCCTTCCGTCATCATTCCCCACACGAGCCCGGAGTCCGCCCCGTGCCCATCACCATCACCGAGGTCGTCGCCCTCGACATCCGGTTCCCGACGTCGGAACGACTCGACGGGTCCGATGCGATGAACGAGCGGCCCGACTACTCGGCCGCGTATGTCATCCTGAGGACCTCGGGGGCGGACGGGCTCGAGGGACACGGGATCACGTTCACGACCGGTCGCGGCAATGAGCTGTGCGTCGCCGCGGTCGCGGCGCTCCGGCCACTGGTGGTCGGGCGGACCCTTGCCTCCATCGTCGACGACTTCGCGGGGTTCTGGTACGGCCTCGTCGGCGACGGCCAGCTGCGCTGGGTCGGCCCCGAAAAGGGGGTCATCCACCTCGCGACCGCGGCGGTCGTCAACGCCGTCTGGGATCTGTACGCGAAGGCCGAGGGCAAGCCGCTCTGGAAGCTCCTCACCGACCTGTCCCCTGAGGAGCTCATCCGGGTCATCCCGTTCCGCTACATCACCGACGCGCTGACCCCCGACGAGGCGCTCGACATCCTGCGGCGACAGGAGCCCACGCGCGCGGCCCGCGAGGCCGAGATGCGCGCCGACGGCTATCCGGCGTACACCACGTCGACCGGCTGGCTCGGCTACCCGGACGACAAGGTCCGCCGCCTGTGTCGCGAGGGCGTCGAGGCCGGCTGGCGGCATTTCAAGATCAAGGTCGGCGCCGACCTGGCTGCGGACATCCGGCGGGTCGGGATCGTCCGCGAGGAGATCGGCGACGACCGCGTGCTCATGGTCGATGCCAACCAGGTCTGGGACGTCGACCAGGCGATCGAGTGGATGCAGGCGCTCGCCCCGGCGCGGCCGCTGTGGATCGAGGAGCCGACCAGCCCCGACGACATCCTGGGCCACGCCCGGATCGCGCGCGCGCTGGAACCGCTCGGGATCCGCGTCGCCACCGGCGAGCACGCCCACAATCGCGTCATGTTCAAGCAGTTCCTGCAGGCCGAGGCGATCGGCTTCTGCCAGATCGACAGCTGCCGCCTTGGCGGAGTCAACGAGGTCCTCGCGGTCCTGCTATTGGCCGCCAAGTTCGGCGTTCCGGTCTGTCCCCACGCCGGCGGCGTCGGACTGTGCGAGTACGTCCAGCACCTGGCGATCTTCGACTACATCGCGGTCAGCGGCTCGCTCGACGAGCGGATCGTCGAGTACGTCGACCACCTGCACGAGCACTTCGTGGCACCGGCGATCGTCCGCGACGGGCGGTATGTCGCGCCAACCGCACCGGGCTACAGCATCACGATGCGACCGGAGTCGCTCCGGCGGTTTGCATATCCGGACGGCGAAATGTGGACGCCATCGACCAGCGCGAGGTCGGCGCGGTGAGCGACCGATTGACGGACAAGGTGAGCCTGATCACCGGCGCGGGATCGGGGATCGGGCGTGCCTCGGCGCTCCTGTTCGCCGCGGAGGGTTCGAGCGTCGCGGTCGCCGACGTCGATCCCGCGGCTGCGGCGGAGACCACCCGCCTGATCAGCGAGGCTGGCGGGAACGCCGCCGATTTCCGCGTGGACGTCACCGACCCGGGCGATGCCGAGGCGCTGGCAGGCGCGGTCATGGAACGCTTCGGCGCGATCGACGTGCTGTTCAACAACGCGGGCATCGCCGGCGTCGGCGTCCTGCATGAGACGTCGGTCGAGCTGTGGGACCGGGTCATGGCGGTCAACGTCCGGGGCGTCTTCCTGATCGCCCGCGCCGTCCTGCCGTACATGATCGCCGCCGGTCGAGGGTCGATCATCAACATGTCGTCGACGATCGCGGAGATCGGCCTCGCCAACCGCGCCTCGTATGCCGCGTCCAAGGGCGCCGTGCTCGCGCTGACCCGCCAGATGCAGGCTGATTACGCGGCCCACGGGATCCGCGTCAACGCGCTCCTGCCGGGGACGATCCACACCCCGTTCGTCGATCGCTACCTGGCGGACAGCTACGACGACCCGGTCGCCGGACTCGAGATCCTCAAGAAGCGCCAGCTGACCGGAGACCTCGGCCGGCCGGAGGATGTCGCGGCGGCCGCGCTGTTCCTCGCCTCCGACGAATCGCGTTTCGTGCTCGGGTCGGGGATGTTCGTGGATGGCGGGGTCCGCGGCGCCAAGTGACGGCACGGTGCGGCTGCTGAGCCGCGCGACGCACGACGGCGAACGGCTCGCCGTGGTCGCGGCCGACGGCATGGTCGTCGACGTCGAGGATCTGCTTGGCGACGGACCGTGGACGATGGCGCACCTGCTTGCCACGCCGGAATCGGCGCTTCGAGCGATCGGACTCGCCCTCCGGTCCGACGGGCATGCGCCGACCCATCGAATGGACAGGATCCGCCTCCTACCGCCCGTCTCTCGACCGGGCAAGGTCATCTGCGTCGGCCGCAACTATCACGAGCACGCTGCCGAGGAGGGTGCGGAAGCGCCCGCTGATCCGGTCGTCTTTGCGAAGTTCGCGACCAGCATCGTCGGGGACCGGGCCGACGTCGTGTGGCGGGCGGCAGATACCGCGCAGGTCGATTACGAGGCCGAGCTGGCCGTGGTGATCGGCCGCATCGCGCGCGACGTTCCGGCCGATCGCGCGTTCGATCACGTCCTCGGGTATACCTGTCTCAATGACGTCTCCGCCCGTGACCTGCAGTTCGGCGATGGCCAGTGGGTGCGGGGGAAGAGCCTGGACACGTTCTGCCCCATCGGACCATGGATCGTGACGGCCGACGAGGTGCCCGATCCCGGGCGGCTGCGCATCCGCTGCTTGGTCAACGGCGAGGTCGTGCAGGATGCCCGCACGTCCGAGATGGTCCATGACGTCCCCCGCCTGATCGAATTCTGCTCGCGGTTCATGACCCTCGAGCCCGGCGATGTCATCGCGACGGGCACGCCGGGCGGGGTCGGGGTCTTCCGGCAGCCGCCGCGGTTCCTGGGCGACGGCGACGAGGTCGTCGTCGACATCGACCGCATCGGACGGTTGGCCAATCGCTGTCGCGTGATCGTCGAATGAGGCGTTCGTCGTGACCGGCGACACGGTCGACGTCGAGCTCGCGTACGGGTCGACCGGGATGTCGGTCCGGCTGCCCAACGCGGCCACGACCGTGATCACACCCCGGCCGCGCGAGGCTGCGCCGGACCCGTTGGCGACGCTCCGAGACGCGATCGAGCGCCCGGTTGCCGGGCCGCGGCTGCGCGATCTCGTCCGCCGCGGCCAGCGGGTGGCGATCTCGGTCTCCGACGTGACGAGGCCACAGCCGCGGCCGGTGATGCTGCGAGCGCTCATGGAGGTGCTCGACGGCGTGATCCGGCCGGCGGATGTCGTCGTGCTGATCGCGACGGGGACGCATCGAGGCTCCACGACGGCCGAGCGCCGCGAGATGCTCGGGGACGACGTGCTCGACGCGTGGCGGGTCGTCGATCACGACGCCCGGGACCGGGCCAGCCTGGTCGACCTGGGCTGGGTCGACGACGTCCCCGTCTTCCTGAACCGCGAATGGGTGGACGCTGAACTGCGGATCACGACCGGGTTCGTCGAGCCGCACTTCTTCGCCGGGTTCAGCGGCGGGCCGAAGATGGTCGCCCCCGGCCTGGCCGGGCTCGAGACCACGCTCGCGCTGCACAACGCCCGGCGGATCGGCGACCCACGGGCGACCTGGGGCGTCATCGAGGGGAACCCGGTCCACGATGCCGTGCGAGCGATCGCGAGCGCGACCCGGGTGGACTTCTCGGTGGACGTGCTCCTCGACGACCGGCAGAGGATCACCCGGGCCTTCGCCGGCGAGACGCTGAGCATGCACGCGACCGCCTGTGCCGCCGCACGGCGCGAGGCGATGCGAGCCGTGGACGCGCCGTTCGACATCGTGATCACGACCAACAGCGGCTACCCGCTCGACCAGAACCTGTACCAGGCGGTCAAGGGCATGTCCGCGGCTGCCGAGATCGTCAAGCCGGGCGGCACCATCCTGTGCGCGGCCGAGTGCCGGGACGGGCTCCCCGACCACGGGTCGTACGGGCGGCTGCTCCACGAGGGCCGCTCTCCCGCCGACCTGCTCCAGCGGATCGCTGCCTCGCCGGTCACGATCCCGGACCAGTGGCAGGTGCAGATCCAGGCTCGCGTGCAGGCGAAAGCGGATGTGCTCCTCCGGTGCGACGGACTGAATGACGACGCGGTTCGCGCCGCCCACCTCGAACCGATCCCCGATGTCGGCGAGGCCGTCGACCGCCTGTTGCGCGACGACCCGGACGCGCAGATCTGCGTCCTGCCGCAGGGGCCGCAGACCATCGCCTACGTCGCCTGACCGCCCGGCACGGTCCAGGCCCGAGCGGCGGTCAGGCGGTCCAGCCAGCGTCTGCGCCCGTCGGCGCCCTCGGCAGTGGCGGCGCGACGGGCGAGGGTCCCCAGGACGAGCTCGTGGAGCCGCGCCTCGATCGGTCCGGGTTCCAGGCCCGCTGCCCCCAGGAATGTCGGCCACGCTGCCGTCCACGCCTCGGGATGGTGGTGACGGACCACCCAGCCCCACCACGCGACATCGAGCAGGGCAGGGCCCTGGGTGGCGTGCTCGAAGTCGAGCAATGCGGCGATCTCCCCGTCGGCATCCACGATGACGTTGACCGGGGCGAAATCTCCGTGCACGAATGCGGCGTGCTCCGGCGGCTTCGCTCCCCGCGAACGCTGCCCGCGACTCTCGATGACGTCGCCGTCGAGGTCGAAGGCTCGCAGGCGGCTCGCAAGCCGGCCCATCCGCTCGGCGAGCCGGCGCGCCCGATCTGGATCGTCGAGCCAATGGGCGCCGGTCTCGCCATCGATCCAGCGCGTGACCAGCCATGGACCGCTGCCGGTCTCGACGACCGTCGGAGAGGGAACGGGCAGGCCGGCCTCGGCCAGCCGGGCCATGATCCCGACGATCCGCCGCCCGCGAGCGCCCGAGTCGCCTCCGGCCAATCGCCGTGCGGCGAACGTCCGGCCGTCCGCCAGGGACAGCCGATGGGTGGCGCGGGCGTCTCCCCACCCGACGGGCTCGGCCGCCAGGAGTCGCGCGCCCAGCCGCTCGGCGACGTCGTCGAGCTCCGATTGGCCATGCCAGGTGCGAGACATGCCACGATGATGACGCGTCGGCTCGCCTGCGGCGTCAGTTGGTGTGCGATCGCCCCACCGGTAGGATTCGTCGCATGCACGATCCCGACGTCCGGAGCACGGTTGAGGTCGTCGTCGCGCTGCTGGGCGCGCTGACGCTGATCGCCTTCATGGTCCGCTGGGTGCGTCTGCCCCTCAGCGTCGCGCTCGTCTCGTTCGGGCTGCTCGTCGCGGCAATCGCGCCGGCGCGCCTCACCATCTCCCCGGACGTGGTGCTGACGGCGCTCGTGCCCGGGCTCGTATTCGAGGCCGCCTTCCGCCTCCACCTCTCGGACCTGCGCAGCATCGTCGGCCACACGGTGCTGCTGGCGATCCCGGGCGTGCTGCTCGTCGCCGGGATCGTCGCGACCGTCCTGCACCTCGCGACCGGGATGCCCCTGGGCACCGGCTTCGTTGTTGGCGCCATTGTCTCCGCCACCGACCCGGTGGCCGTCGTCGCGTCGATGCGCGACGCCTCCGCCCCACGCCGCCTGGCAACCATCGTCGAGGCCGAGAGCCTGTTCAATGACGGGACCGGGATCCTCCTCTTCACGATCGCGTTGGGGAGCCTGGATGCGGCCGTCGATCCGGTAGCCGAGTCCGCGGCGTTCGTGGTCGCGATCGTGGCAAGCCTGGGCCTCGGAGCGGCAACCGGCTTTCTGGCATCGCGGCTGACCGCCCTGGTCGACGACTACCTGCTCGAGCTGACGCTGACCGCCCTGCTTGCCTACGGGACGTATCTGCTGGCCGACAGCCTCGGCCAGTCCGGGATCATCGCCACCGTCACGTCGGGGATCGTCCTGGGCAGCTATGGGCGCCCGATCGGGATGAGCGCTCGAACGCAGCGGGCGGTCGACATCGTCTGGGAGTTCGTCGCCTTCGTCCTGACCGCGCTGGTGTTTCTGCTGATCGGCCTGACGAGCTCATTCGCCGAGCTCATTGCGGCCGCGGCGCCGATTGCCTGGGGGGTGGTCGCGATCTACGCCGGCCGGATCGTCGTGGTGTACGGCCTGCTCGGCGGTCTCCGCCTGCTCGCCCGGCGCCTGCCGCTTCGCGCCGGGCGGAGCTCCGAATGGACCTTGCTCGGCAGGATGCCACTCGGCTGGCTCCACGTCGTGTTCTGGTCCGGGTTGCGTGGCGCCATCGCCTTCGCCCTCGCGCTGGCTCTCCCGCTGGACGTGCCGGATCGCGGTCTGCTCCAGGGGACGATCTTCGGCATCGTGCTGTTCACCCTGCTCGTCCAGGGAACCTCGGCTCGGCGCGTGATGGCGTGGGCCGGCGTCGGGGGCGGACGAGCCCGCGACGCGGTCGAGCAGACCGAGTTGTCGAGCCCGCCCGAACCGGCAGCTGAGACACCTGCGCACGGGTAAGGTCGAGGGAGGACCAGCGGCCGCCACCGCGGCAAGGTGAGCTCGAGATCTGGCCAGGCGTCCCGGGCGTCTGCGTGTCGGCTGAGATCGCCCTGTTCGCCGGCGTGAGGTTCCTCTCGCGCCTCGAGCGGCGTGAGCTGGTGACCACGGCGTGGATCCCGCGAATCGGCGCTCTCGGCCGGTCCGGTTGACCGCGAAGGGCAGGATGTTGGTCTCACGGGTTCGCGAGGAGCGGGCGGTCGATCTCGATCCTGGCCCGCGGGTTCCGTGAGCGGAGCCAGCCGCACGACGTGGAAGGATCGCCCGTCATCCGCGCCGTGGTTTGATCCGGCCGAGGGCCGGTTCAGGGACCGCTCACGGCGCCACCGGCTGTCGCCGCAGGACGAGCCACGTTCGATCCTCGTCGGTCGTCGCGTCGATCACCGACTGCTCGAGCGCCGCGGCGATTCCGGGAGCCAGGTAGACGGGCATCCCGCCGCGCGGCACGATCCGGTCGTCCTTCTCCGGTTTCGACGTGAACGTCAGGCCGATGCGGGCGCCATTGCGAACGAAGCGGACACCGACCCGCCCGTCAAGACCCCGGTCCGTCCGCAGCTTCGCGAGATGATCGGCTGCCCGCCGCGTCACCATGAGCATGTTGGTCCTCCTTCGTGCGTTGACCATCAGGTGCGGGCCCATCGCAGAGCAGGCGCCCGTGGGGCGGCTCCGTCCCGGTCAGCCGGGCTGCTCATTCGTACCGTCGGAGCGCCCCCGCGATCTGGTCGAGACCCTCGAGGAGCTGCGCCGACAGCCGGCCTGCGTGCCCGGCCAGGGCGTCGCGCACGAGTTGCCGTCGGCAGTCGACCAGGGCCGTCCGGAGGTGCTTGCCGGCCGGTGTCAGGCGCACGAGCGTCGCCCGACGGTCGGCCTCATCTCGCTCGGCAACGACCAGTCCGCGCCGCTCGAGCCGGCGCACCAGCCGGCTGGTGGAAGGAACCGCCGACCCGATCCGAGCGGCGATTTCACCAACCCGTATTCCGGCCTCATAGGTTCCGACCACCACCAATGCCCGCCATTGCGGGAACGAGAGCTCGACGTCCGGGCTCGCTAGCCCGAGGGCGACGGTCGTGACACCGACCGATTCGACCATGAGTCGCTCGATCGCCTCGACGATCGCTTCGTCCTGCGCCATTATATGCCCTCCGGCATTAGATGTCTTATACTACCAATGTGACATGAGCAATCGGCATCTTGCGCCTCGGGACCGTCCGCAGGCGATCACGTCTGCCGCGCTCGACGCACGGCGAGCCGCCGTGACGACCGGCTTCTCTCGCCGTCAGATCCTGCGCCGGGCGCTCGGCTCGGCGGTCGGGCTGTGGCTGCTGGAGTTGGCGGCCGGAACGATCGCGTTCGCCTGGCCCAACCTGACGCACGGCTTCGGCGGGCGCGTCAAGGTCGGCACCATCGATGCTGCGATCGCCAACCCGGCGGCCCGCGGCCCGGGCGGTGGATTCAAGGACGGTGCGCCGGCGTACTTCGTGGCGGCAAGGTCATTCGTCGTGCTGCTCGACACCTTCAGCGGGTTCATCCCGGGCGAGAACCCGACCGGGGACGGTGCCTCGACGAACGTACGCACCCTCTATCAACGGTGTACCCATCTCGGCTGCAAGCCGAACTTCTGCACCACGAACTTCTGGTTCGAATGCCCGTGTCACGGCAGCCGCTACGATCGGCTCGGCATCAAGGTCGCGACCCTCGGCCCGGCGCCCCGCGGTCTGGACCGGTTCGCGTCGGTCGTCGATGCCGACGGCGTTCTCACGATCGACACCGGCAAGATCACCCTTGGTCCGCTGCCGGTCGCGCTCGGCCAGCCGGGGGTGATCCCACCGAGGTCCCCGACGGGATGCATCTGAACGCCGCTCGGCGTACGCAGACGCGTTCGAGGCAGTGGATCGCCGGGGTCAGAGTCCCGTGACACGTTCAGCCGTCCCGGCGAGCGCCTCGGCGATCCGGTCCAGCTGGTGTCGCAGCAAGGCATTCGACTCGAACGGGCCTGCCGCCGCGCTGATCCGCGCCTTCCGGTAGTCGACGATCGCCGCCCGAGCCGCCCGGCCTTCCTCGGTCAGGCTGGCCAGTGCCGCGCGCCCGTCACGTGTGTCGCCGCGCACGACCACCAGGCCGCGTCGCTCGAGCCGGCGCAGCTGCCGGCTCGTCGCCGGCATGGTCACGCCGACGAGCCGGGCGACCTCGCCGATCCGAACGCCGCCCGGCGCGGCGCCGAGGATGACGAGCACCCGCCATTGCGGCAGGGTCAGGTCGAGGTCCGGCCGGGCGTTCGAGATGGCCACGGTCGTCAGGGCGACACCGACAACGATGATCTGCTCAAGCGACTCGGCGACCGCCGGATCCATGAGGTCGGTCATAGCACTCCATTTCGACGGGAAGACGTCCGTCGTCCAGCTCGGCCCTGTGACGGAACCCGAAGCCGGCGGTCACGCCGGGCCTGGATCACGCCTTGGCGGTCAGCAGTCTAGCGCGCGACCCGGCTGGTACCCACCGTGGGCTGGACAGAATACTTGCCTCTAGGCTAGCATTTCAGGTATCGTCGCTGCCTTGCTCCCCTGGTCGCGAATCGCCCGACGGTTCGCGCAGGGAAGCAGCTGAGCCCGAAGGAGGACGCCGATGCTCCAGTTGACACCAACCGCGGTTCGCCACCTCGTCACCATCCGCGAGGAGCGCGGCATCGACAACCGGGCCGGAGCCCGATTCGTCCGCAAGGATGGTCACGTGGGCTTGACGTTCGCGTTGGCGCCGCTGGACGGGGACCAGGTCGTCGAAGATACGAAGATCAAGGTCTTCGTGGCGGCCGAGATCGCTGCCGCGATGGAACAGTCGATCATCGACGCTCGCGACGAGGAGGGCCGGACGGCGCTGGTCGTCCGCAAGCAAGCGGCCACCCGTCCAATGGTTGGGCATCCAGCCAACTGAGACTGGACCCGACCGGGCGCCACCCGGTTCCGGTTGCCGGCACCCCCGACGTCAGCGCTCGTCGCCGCACAGCATAGACGACTGCTTGCCAGGTGGCTATGATCTGTCTCGTGCCCAGCGCGTCGCAGTCCAGCCGGTAGCAGCGCCGACCGTGCCCTCGCCCGAGAAACGGCCTCGGGCTGCCCGGGTTCGGCCGGACCGGGCGACGACCGATCGGGAGGCGATCCGGCGGCTGAGCGAGGCGGGAATCGACGTCGAACACCCACGGGACGTGGCCCACAGCCTCTGGCTCCCTGACGAGGCCTCGGCGAGACGCGTTGCGGAGGCCGTCCACAAGGCGGGCCGAACGGTGGTCACCGGCCCGGCATCGCCGGCCTCCGGATGCCCGCTGGTGATCTTCGTCCATCACGAGCTCACGCCCGATGTGATCGCGCTGCTGCGCGCCGAATTCGAGTCGGTCGCCGAAAGGCTCGATGGCACGTACCAGGGTTGGTCGCTGCCCGCCGCGCGGGACCGAATCCGGAGCGTTAGCGACGATCGCTGACGGCAACCGATGATCGCCGGCGGCAGCCGATGTTCGCCGACGTCACGCGCCCGATCGCGCACGGTGACGGGGCGCCCGACCCGGGCTCATCCGTCCGACGGCGGTCGTGATCCCCTAACCCACCCGGTCATGGACCCGAGTCAGGGCGCAGCGGTACCGGCCGGGCGTGGTCCGTCGGGTGGGGCCACCGTCATGGCGGTGGCAGGGCCAGGCTCCACGCGTCCAACTCGATGATCCAGGCCGAGCCTCCGGTCGCCGCGAATGCGACCGCCAGCCGGTTGCCGCGGGTCGTGGGCAGTCGAACGGTGGCCATGGTCCGGCCGTCGACCTCGAGCTCCATCACCGATCCGTCCACGAGGAGCCGAAGGATGAGCCTGGCCTCGGCGGGCCCGGGCAGGATCCGGGCGCTCCTCGAGCTTCGCCCGGCGACGTCGACGATCCCCCGCCGCGCGACGACAGGACACGGCCCGCAGGACGAAACTCGACTCGCACCTCGGGGCGGTCGTCGTCGCCGTCGAGGAGTTCGATGGCGATCTCGGACGCGTCCCCCGGATCGATCGCCGCGACGAGCTCGAAGTGTTGACTGACAAGCATCGTACCGCCAGGCCGGTGCATCCCCTTCGAGCCGGACCGGGCCATGTGACTGCCCCGCCGAACGCAGGGCCGTCACCTCGGAGGCGAGGGCCAGGCTGAGCCGTCCGTCCTCGCCCAATGAGACCGTCCGCGGGAACGTCATCGAACCGGTCCAGGTCCGGCTTGACGACGCCTGGGGTGGATCTTCCGGGATCCATCCGAGGAGGAGGCGCCGCCCATCAGGAGTGACGGTCGTCGCAGGGGCGTAGAAGTCCGGGCCCATGCCCAGCTGCTCGACATGGTCGACGACGAACCGGCCATCTTCGACCATGCCCGACGAATGCCGCGACATGCGACGGCCGGACGCCGGGTGCGCGGTCGACCACGGACACGATCAGGACCGCGGCGTCGCCCGATCCGGACGAGCTGCGGACATTCCCAGGCTGGGCCCATCGACGTCTTCCGCCCGGCCGACCACATCGGTCGACAGGAACGGTCCGACGTAGGTCCAGGATCGGAGGTCGGGTGACCGGTACAGCAGGACCGCGCCGAGGCCGTCGGACGTCCCTGCTCCGACGAGCATCGACCAGCCGTCGTCATCGCGAAACACGAACGGATCCCGGAAGGCATCGGGGGCGATGCCGCTGGGGGATTCGCGAATGCACGGGCCGTGGACATCCTTCGTCCAGGTCAATCAGGTCGTCGACGCTCGTGGCACGGCAGATGGATGGCCGACGGTCCTGCCCACGCCAGCGTCACGCCCGTGTAGAACATCGAGGCGATCCCGTCATGCTCGACGATGCAGCCCGACCAGCACCCGAAGTCGTCGATGCCGTCGCCGTCGGGTGAGATCGCGATCGGCAGATGGCGCCACGTCACCAGGTCGGGCGATACCGCGTGACCCCAGTGCATCCGGCCCCATCGCGGAGCATCCGGATTGTGCTGGTAGAAGACGTGGAACAGTCCGCCGTGGAAGACCAACCCGTTCGGGTCGTTCATCCAGTTCTGCGGGGCGGTCAGATGGAACCGTGGACGTTCGTCGCCAGGCACGCGACCTCCGAAGGCTCGGCGATCAGCCTACGCGCCGAGGATTCCCCAATTGCTTGCCAGTGGGCTATCATATGGCAAGCTCCGGCCAGGGTGATGGATCTGCAACGCAGGCTGGCGATCGTCCTCCCGACTCGCACGTGGCACCCGGCGGGGCGGGAAGGGAGCTCGCCCATGTCCAAGCGCCCGGTCCGGCGCATTCTGATGATCTCGACCCACGGCTACGTCAGCGGCGAACCGGAGTTCGGCCGGCCGGATACCGGCGGCCAGGTCGTCTATGTCCTGAGACTGTCCGAAAGCCTCGCCCGGCTCGGCTATCGGGTCGACATCATGACCCGCCGGTTCGAGGACCAGCCCGCGATCGAGTCGCTCGACGATCGAGTCCGGATCGTCCGCCTGGCGTGCGGCGGGCAGCGAGCTCATCCGCAAGGAATGGCTGTGCGATGTCATCCCGGAATGGATCGCCAACGCGGAACGATTCATCCGGTCGAATGACCTCTCGTACCTGTTCATCGACAGCCACTACTGGGATGCCGGTCTCGCCGGCGACGCGCTGGCTCGCCGTCTCGGTATACCGCACGTGCACACGCCGCACTCGATCGGATCCTGGAAGCGCGACAACATGGCCGGCGACCCGGCCGAGCTCGACCGACAGTACAACTTCACGCGCCGGATCCGCGACGAACGCGCGATCTACGGGTCGGCCGACGCCATCGTGGCCACGACCCCGCAACAGCGCGAGATCCTGGTCGGGGGCGACTATGACGTTCCGGTCGAACGCGTCGAGCGTCATCCCGCCCGGGTTCGACGACACGCGCTTCTTCCCGGTCGCGTCCGCCACGCGGCTGGCCCTCAGGCGCGAGCTCGGGGTCGGAGATCCAACGATCCTGGCCCTCGGCAGGGTCGCCGCCAACAAAGGCTACGACTTGCTGCTCCGAGCGATGCCGATGGTCATCTCACGGGTGCCCGCGACTCGGCTCGTGCTGGCGGTCGGTTCCACGGAGCCGACCCCGGGTGAGGCGCGACAGGTGGATGACCTCCGCCGGCTGGCAGCCGGATCTCGGCGATCGCCGACAACGTCGTGTTCCGCGACTACATCCCCGATGAGGAGCTGGCGGACACCTACCGGGCGGCCGACGTCTTCGCCCTCAGCAGCCGCTACGAGCCGTTCGGCATGACTGCGGTCGAGTCGATGGCGTGCGGCACGCCGACGATCGTCACGACCCAAGGTGGCCTGTGGGAGATGGTGACCTGGGGACTGGAAGCCCTCTATGCCAACCCGCTCGACCCGAGGCGTTCGGGCACGCCATCTCGACCGTCCTGCTCTACCCGCGCGTCGCCGACCAACTCGCCCGGTTCGGCTCACATCGGGCGCGTTCGTCGTTCACCTGGAACGGGATCGCCCAGAAGCTGGTCGGCCTCCAGTTGCTCGCGGGGTACGCCGGCGTTCGGGCCGCCGCGGCCACCGATCCCGGACCCCGGTCGCCGATTCCGGTACCGGCGTTCCATCTCTCGCGCGAGGTCGAATGGACGCCCGCCGCGTCCTCGTAGCCGACCTCGACGGGACGTTGGTCGGCGACGACGCGGCCCTGGCGCGCTTCGCCGCCTGGTATGCCGACCATCGCGCCGGCCATCGGCTGGTGTACGCGACGGGACGCCATCGAACCTCGGTCGAGGCGCATGGCGTCGACGACCTGCCTGCCGGTCCCGGACGCCGCGATCACCGCCGTCGGGACGGAGATCCACGATCGATCCGGGCGGCGCTGGCCTGGCTGGATGGATCGATTCCGGGACTTCGACGCCGACGCCATCCGGCGAGCCCTTCGGCCGCTCGGATGGCTGGTGCCCCAACCCGCCGCGGCACAGACCCGACTGAAAGCGAGCTACGACGTCGCCGGCGCGTACCGGTCCGAGCTCGCGGCGATCCGCGAGGCCCTCATCAACGCCGGCCTGGATGGGAAGGTCATCTACAGCGCCGGGCTCCATCTGGATGTCATCCCGCGGGACGCCGGCAAGGGCGTCGCCGCGGGCTTCCTCGCAAATTCCTGGGGGCTGCCGCCCGATGCCGTGATGGTCTTCGGCGACACCGGAAACGACGCTGACCTATTCCGCCATGGCTTTCGAGGCACCGTGGTCGGCAATGCGTTGCCGGAACTGCTCGAGGCCATCGACCAGGATGTCTACCGGTCAGCTTCGCCATACGCGGACGGCGTGCTCGATGGAATCCGGCACTGGTCCGATGGTGCAACACGTCAGGACACGGCGACCCGCCACGATTGACCGGCACCGGCGATGCTGCCAGACCGCTCGCCAGCCAACCCAGAGATCAGCGACGGCCTGCCCGACCTCGGATGAGTTCGGTCACGATCGGCTCCCGCCACGACCGCCTCGCGGGGGGCACGGCTGGTTGGCGGGCTCGCGCCGCTTACCGTCACCGATTCCGTCGGCCGTGCCGGATCCGCGTTATCGAATGGATAACAACGGCATGATGGGCTAGCGCAAGCGCCTTCCTGGCTTGCGATGGACACTCATCCGGACCGCGCAGGCCGCGGCCACTACGGGAGCGAGGCAGCAGATGCAGGTCGGACTGATCGGATTGGGTCGCATGGGCGCCAACATGTCACGCCGCTGGATCGGCGCCGGCCACACGGTCGTGGGCTACGCCCGGACACAGGCTACGGTCGACGGCCTCGTGCGCGACAGGGCGCTCACCGAAGGCGCGGGATCGGTCGCTGAGCTGGCCGGCAAGCTTGCCAAACCACGGATCCTCTGGCTGATGGTCCCGGCTGCCGCCGTCGACGCGACGATCGATGAGCTGCTCCCGCACCTGGACCCAGGCGACGTCGTCGTCGACGGCGGCAATTCCTACTACCGCGACGACCTCCAGCGCTCGAAGCGCCTGGCAGACAAGCAGATCCACTATCTCGATTGCGGCACGAGCGGCGGCGTTCTGGGCCTCGCGCGCGGCTACTGCCTGATGATCGGCGGCCCGACCGAGGCCGTGGACCGTCTCGACCCGCTGTTCCGGGCGCTCGCCCCGGGCGTGGACGCGGCGTCGCGCACACCGGGGCGCGACGGACCCCCGTCCGCCGCGGAGCAGGGCTATCTCCACTGCGGACCGTCGGGTGCCGGCCACTTCGTGAAGATGGTCCACAACGGGATCGAGTACGGCGTCATGGCGGCCTATGCCGAAGGGCTGAACATCCTCGCCCACGCGGACGCGGGAAGCCATCAGCGCGATGTCGACGCGGAAACGACCCCACTCCGGGAACCCGACCTGTACCAGTATCGCTTCGACCTCCCGGCGGTCACCGAGGTCTGGCGGCGCGGCAGCGTCATCGCCAGCTGGCTGCTCGATCTGACCGCCCAGGCGTTCGTCCAGAGCGCCGATCTGTCCGACTTCGCCGGTCGGGTCAGCGACTCGGGCGAGGGCCGTTGGACGAGCATCGCCGCGATCGACGTGGCCGCCCCGGCGCCGGTCCTCACGACTGCGCTGTACGCCCGCTTCGCGTCGCGCGGCGAGTCGGACATCGCCGACAAGGTGCTGTCGGCGATGCGCTTCGGCTTCGGCGGTCACCTCGAGAAGCAGGCGTGATGGGCCCGGTGGTCGCCACCGAACGATCGGACGCCTTCGTCTTCTTCGGGGCAACGGGCGACCTGGCGTTCAAGCAGATCTTCCCGGCGCTGCTGGGACTCATCCGGGACGAGGACTTCGACCTGCCGATCATCGGCGTGGCCCGTTCGGGGGACCTGGACGCCCTGCGCGAACGGGCCCGGCAGAGCCTCGGGGCCGCGGGAATCGCCGACGGCGCGGCGATCCGCGCGCTGATCGGGCGCCTCCGCTACATCAAGGGATCGGACGACGACATCGAGACCTTCCACGCGCTTCGTCGTGAGCTCGGGGATGCCCGACACCCGCTCCATTACCTCGCCATCCCGCCGGGCCTGTTCGGCGAAGTCATTGCCAATCTCGGGGCATCGGGCTGCGCCGAGGGGGCGCGGGTCATCCTCGAGAAGCCGTTCGGGCGCGACCTCGCTACCGCCATCGCCCTCAATCGAACGGTCCACGAAGTCTTCGCCGAGCCAGCCATCTTCCGCATCGATCATTACCTGGGCAAGGAGCCGGTCCAGAACCTGCTCTACTTCCGGTTCGCCAACGCGTTCCTCGAGCCGCTCTGGAACCGCCATCACGTTGCGAGTGTCCAGATCACCATGGCCGAGACGTTCGGCGTCGCGGGACGAGGAGCGTTCTACGATCGTGCCGGGGCGATCCGCGACGTCATGCAGAACCACCTCCTGCAGGTGGTCAGCCTGCTCGCGATGGAGCCGCCGTCGGCCCACGCCCCGGATTCCGTCCGCGACGCGCAGTTCGCGGTGCTTGACGCCATCCGGGCGGTCGCGCCGGGCGACGTCGTGCGCGGCCAGTACACCGGCTACCGCGAGGTGCCGGGCGTCGCAGGGGACTCCACCGTCGAGACGTTCGCGGCCCTTCGCCTGCATGTCGACAACACGCGCTGGGACGGGGTTCCGTTCTACCTACGCGCCGGGAAGTGCCTGCCGATCACTGCGACCGAAGTCCTGGTGGAGCTGAAGCGCGCGACCCACTCGGTGTTCGGGGAAATCGAGCCGCCCGACGCCGACTATTTCCAATTCCGCCTGACGCCGGACATGTCGATCTCGCTCGGCGCGCGAGCAAAGAAACCCGGGGAGGCGCTCATCGGCGAGTCCGTTGAGCTGTACGCCTGTCACCAGAGCGGAGCCGAACGTCCGCCGTACCAGCGGCTGATCGGTGACGCCGCGAACGGCGACCAGTCGATCTTCGCGCGGGAGGATGCCGTCGAGACGGCCTGGCGGATCGTCGACGGTGTACTCGGCGGCCAGACGGTGCTGCACGCTTACGAGCCCGGCACCTGGGGCCCGCAGGTTGCGGCCACCATCCTGGCGGACGATGATCACTGGCACGATCCGACCGCCCGCGGCGTCCTTCCGCCACCTCCGGCGTTCACGGACACGGCCGCTGAACCATTGACGCCCTGACGTACCCGCTCAGCGCCTCTCGAGCAGGACGAAGAGCGCGCCGGCAACGACGAGCACCGCGATCCCGCCGATGAAGACCCAGGTGCCCCACCACAGGTCCCTGTTGATCCGGCCGACCAGGATGAGGATCGCGGACACCACCGCCATCAGGGTCAGGAATGGGTGGGCGGCTATACGAGGTGGCATCGGATTCCTCCTTCGATCGCTCCGGCCCCAGCGGGCCCGGATGTTCCGTCGCTAGCCACGAAAGGCCTCCCTGAAGCGCACTCGCGTTCCGAGACGCAGGGCCGCGTTGGCGTAGACCCGGCCGGCCAGCCAGGTCAGGCCGACGATGCAGGCGATCGACAGGGCTGCCGCCAGGACCGGCTGCCAGACCGGTACATCGGTTGCCGCCATCCGCACCGCCATGAGGATCGGGGCGAACGGCGGAAGCAGGGACGCAATGGTCGCCAGGGGGCCCGTCGGGTTCGGCAGCGCGGCGTACATCAGCAAGTACCCTGCGATCTGGAGGATCGAGATCGGGGCGACCGCGCTCTGCACCTCCTCCTGGCGCGAGACCAGGGAGGCGACCGCGGAGTAGGCCGTGGCGTAGAACAGGAAGCCGATCAGGAACCAGAAGATGTCGGCCAGGATCGAGGCCGCGCCGAGCGCCGGGATCACGGCGACATGGGTCAGCTGGACGGCGATGAGCGCGGCCGCGCCCACGATCGTGAGCTGCAGGAGACCGACCAGGCCGATCCCGATGACCTTGCCGAGGAGCAGGCGGCTCGGCCGGATCGTGGCGAGCAGGATCTCCATGATCCGCGTCGCCTTCTCCTCGACCACGCCCTGGGCCACCATGTTGCCGTACTGCCCGAGCGCGATCCAGAGCAGGATGCCGAGGGCCAGCGCGGCCAACAGGTTCTCGGTGTCCTTGGGAGCGGCCGGCTGCAGCAGCCGGACGGGGACCAGGGCCATGGCCGAGCTGACGGCCGCGGGCGACAGGCCCGCGTCGGACAGACGGGCGGCCTCGGAGGCCAGGGAGAGCGCGGACTCGACGTTCGGCGCGATCGCGGTCTTCGCCACGGCCGTCGGTCCCGTCGATGACCCGATCACGAGCACGTCGAGCGTGCCCGCCGTCACCTGCGCCTCGCCGTCGGTCGCGTCGGTGACGTCGCTGATCGTCACGTTCGCCCCGAGGGCTGCGGCAGTTGCCGTGAAGGAATCCTCGAGCGACTGCGACCCGCCGCTGAAGCCCACCCGCACCGGGCTGGTCCTGCCGGCGAGCAACGACGCCGCCACGATGCCGATCACGACGAGGGCGGCCATCAGGATGGTGCCACCGACGAAGACGCGGGAGCGCAGACGCATGCGCACTTCGCGGCGAGCGACGAGGACGGTGGTCGGCAGGTGGCGCGCTCCGCGCAGGTTCGCGGATCGCGCGTTCATGCCACGACCTCCCCGATCGCCGTCCTGAAGATCTCGCTGAGGCTTGGCTCGACGCGCTCGAATTCGCGCACGGGTCCGGTGGCGAGGGCCGCCTGCAGCAGCGCCTGGTCGTCGACCCCGGAATCGAGCTCGAACAACCGACGTGAGCCGTCGGCCTGCGACAGGTGCACGCCCGGCAGGCTGGGCTCCCAGTCGGATGGTGCAGCGGGGACATCGATCCAGCGCCGCTCGTGGCCGCCGGCCCGGAGCTCCATGACCGTTCCGCTGGCGACCATCCGCCCGTCGTCGATGATCCCCACGCGATCGCACAGCCGCTCGACGAGCTCGAGCTCGTGGCTCGAGAAGATGACCGGGACCCCGGCGTCTGCCCGCTCGCGAAGCACGTCCGCCATCACGTCCACGGCAACCGGGTCCAGTCCGGCGAACGGCTCGTCGAGGACGAGGACGTCCGGCCCGAACACGAGCGCCGCGGCGAGCTGGACGCGTTGCTGATTGCCCATGCTGAGCGCCTGGAGCTCGGCGTCGCGTCGTTCGGAGAGCCCGAAGCGGTCGAGCCAGCCGAGGGCCGCCTCGCTGGCTTCCGCGTCCGTCAAGCCGTGGAGCTCGCCGAGGTAGGCCAGCTGCTCCGCGACGCGCATCTTGGGGTACAGGCCGCGTTCCTCTGGCATGTAACCGATACGCCGCCGAGCGTCGAACGTGAGGGGTGCCCCCAACCAGCGCACCGCGCCGGCGTCCGGCGCCAGGACGCCCAGGACGATCCGCATCGTCGTGGTCTTGCCCGCACCGTTGCGTCCGACGAATCCGAACAGCTCGCCCGCGCGGATCGCAAAGCTGAGGTCCCGGACCGCGACGGTCTCGCCATACCGTTTCGAGATCCCATCGATCTCGAGCGTTCGTTCTGCGCTCATCGCTCCTCTCCGCCGGCGCCGACGCCGACCCGTTGCCCGGTGCTCGGGTTCTGTGATTCGCTGCCGACCGACTCGCGCGGCTCGTGGCCCGTGACGGTGCGTGGCAGCCGGCCGGCTTCGCGCAACGCACGGCGAAGCAGGTACTCGATCTGACCGTTCAGGCTCCGCAGATCGTCGCCGGCCCAGGCCCGCAGCGCGGCCATGGTCGCGGGATCGAGCCGGAGCAGGAACGGCTTGCGCTCCAACGTCGTGTTCCTGCCGCCTACTGGTAGAGGGTGCCCGTGTTCACCACCGGCTGGGTCTCGTGCTCGCTGCACAGGACGACGAGGAGGTTGCTGACCATGGTCGCCTTGCGCTCCTCGTCGAGCGCCACGATGTGCTTCTCGGAGAGCTGTTCGAGGGCCATCTGGACCATGCTGACCGCGCCTTCGACGATCCGGGTTCGAGCGTCGATGACCGCACTCGCCTGCTGGCGGCGAAGCATCGCGTTGGCGATCTCGGGCGCATAGGCCAGGTGGCTGATGCGCGTATCCATGACTTCGATGCCCGCCTTCTCGAGGCGGCTCTGGACCTCGGCCTGGAGCTGCTGGCCCACCTCGTGGGGATTGCCGCGGAGCGACAGCTCGTCCTCCCGGTGCGGCTCGTAGGGGTACGAGGTGGTCAGGGTCCGGATCGCCGCCTCCGTCTGGACCTTGAGGAACTCGGTGTAGTCGTCGACCTCGAACAGCGCCTCGGCGGTGTCCCGCACGCGCCACACGACCACCGCGGCGATCTCGATGGGGCTGCCGTCGTGGTCGTTGACCTTCAGCTTCTGGCTCTCGAAGTTGCGGACCTTGATCGAGATCCGCGGGCGGAGGCTGAACGGGTTGACCCACCAGAAGCCCTGCTTCTTGAGGCTGCCGGCGTATCGCCCGAACAGCACCAGGGCGCGGGCCTCGTTCGGATTGACGGCCGTCAGCCCGCGCCAACCGAGCAGGAGCAGGAGGACCGCCACGATCACGCCGAACGTGCCGCCCCGCCCTGCCCGCTCCACGTCGACGATTCCGAAGGCGAGCACGAGGATCCCTACCACCGTGATCGCGAGCAAGACCAACAGCATCGGGTACCCGGGGAGCGCCCGAGCTTCTCGTTCCTGGATCACGTGACCCTCCTGATGACGTCCAGGGCTCGAGCGGAACGAGCGGCGATGGTCACCGCGAGGCTCGAAGCGCAACGTCTGCCCAATCGGCGGCGCGATGATATCACGTTGATACCCTATAAATTCCGATGGCCGACCCGGCTGCGATCATCGGGCGCGCGCAGCCGGCCGGTCCTGCAGCCGCCGTGGCCGGACGTCGAGGAGCTCCGGCCGTCTCTGGCGGGCACTCGACGGCGTTGAGGGCAGCGTTTGCGGAATCCGCGCCGGGCGCCCCCGAACCGGGCGGTCGCACCTGACCGGGTTCCTGCACGGCGCCAGGGCCGAGGATAGCGAGGTCGAGGAGGCTGCTCGGGGCAGTGGCCACTGACGCCTCCCGGCGGCAGGTCAGGCCACCTCGAACGGCTGCCGGATGATCGATCGGGCGCGGTCGATCGGAACGTCGTCCGGATCTGCGAGGACGAGGACGTGGAGCGGACCGCGCGGCCGGAGTCCCGACTCCGCCAACGCTCCGAGAAGCTTGGCGACGGTTTCGCGCTCCGTGTCCCGACCGCCGACGTGGAGGACCTGGGCCGCCGACCCTTCCGCGAATCGCTCGACGCGCACCGGCGGGACGCCCCGACCCGTCGCCAGTCGCGCCTCGTCGATGGCCGCCCTGATGTCGGCCCCGGTCGCGGGATCGGGCAGCTCGATGAGTTGTTGCCACCGCCAGGTGGAACGATCTTGGAAGGCGGCCGCCAGCTGGTCCCAGCGAAGCGGGTCGCGCGGCTGCCAGGAGCACTCGTTCACGCGTGGCCTCGTCTCGTCGACGCGTCGTTGGCGGAGCCGCTTCCGGACGAGTTCATCGATCGTCCGAAGGACGTGCGTCGCGTGTTTGAAGTCCGTTGCCAGCGGCTCGCCGACGCCATCGATGGCGAGGAACCTGCGCTCCGGCACCACCACGAAGATCGCATGGTCGGTGGACGCGTGACGAAGCTCGAGGAACGAACTCGGTTGTGGCAACACCGTGTGACACCTCGTCACCCGATATTCTCGCGCGGTCGGACAAATCGTGCCGTCACCGACCGAGGCGGGAATGGGTCGAGGCGGGCGGCTGTCGGAGCGGGTCGCGTCGCTGTCGCGCGCAGCCGACCTGGGTCGCCGGCAGCACGCGAGGACGCGCGGTCGAATGCCCCGGTCAGTCCCGACCGACGGTCCTGGTCGTCCACGTGTCGGCGACCCAGGCGTGAGCCGGGTCCGTCGTGATCCGCCAGGCGCGCTCCGGCCCCGGACCGGCCATGACGTTGAGGTAGTACAGGTCGTAGCCGGGCACGGCCATTGTCGGGCCGTGCCAGCCTCCCGGCACGAGCACGACGTCTCCGCTCCGGACCTCGACCAGGACGTCGATCGGGTGCGCCGGCGAGCCGTAGACCCGCTGGTAGGCCATCCCGGGTCCGGCAGGCCCATCGGCCACCTGGTAGAAGTAGATCTCTTCGAGCTCGCTTTCGGCGGGACCTCGTTCGTCGTGCTTGTGCGGCGGGAACGACGACCAGCCGCCGCCGGGCGTCAGCGTCTCGGAGGCGATCAGCCGGTGGGCATCGAAGGCCACTGGCGTCGCGAAGGTCCGCACCTCGCGTGCGGCCGGGCCGCCGCCGCGTCGCTCGATCGGAACGTCGGCCGCGGCGACGTAACGGAACGGGAACCGGGCGTCGGCCCGCGCCGACGGCAGCGCGATCCGTCCGTCGCTGACCCCCGTGATCGTCAGGGTTGCACCCGGCGGCGCGTAGGCAAAGTCGGTCGGCCCTTCGAACACGTCGCGCCGTCCGGCAAGCTCGACTGTCCGTCCGGCGCACGCGACGCGGACGCTCCCGCTGAGCGGCAGGACGATCACCTCGTCCGCGTCGGTGTCCAGGCGGATCAATTCGCCGGCGGACAGGTCCGCGACGCGCAACCCCGAGTAGGCCCAGCCAGCGTCCCCGGGGGCCAGCGCGAGCGACCAGGGTGGCGCGGCGAGCGACCCGGCCGGTCGGTGGAGCGACTCCCGCTCCGTCACGACCCGCGGACGTCGGGGTTCGGGATCGTCGCGTCCGTGACCTGGCCGAGGAGCTCGTGGTATGAGCCGATGAACGCGCGCAGCGTGCGGGCCGTCGGTGGGAAGCCGTCGAACTCGGCGATCGACAGGCCGTCCGGCTCATGGGCCCGCCGGAAATCCGCGTAGTGCGCCTCGAGCTCGCTCACGATCGCCGGGTCGACCGGGACGTCCATCCGCGGTTCGACCTCGACGTCGGACGCGTTGAAGCGCTTCTGCCAGGCGGACGGCAGCGTGATCACCACGTCGCCGCCGACGAACTCCGACCAGTGGAGGTGATGGCGGATCGCTGCGGCGAGCAGGCGCGCCCGGTAGCCGCGCTCGTGGAAGATTCCGTAGGCGCGCTTGAAGACGGCCACGCCGGACCACGGCAACGCCGCCGGGTCGGCGACGATCCCGTCGCGCTCGGTCTGCACCCGGAGCCAGTCCTCGACCCGGCCGACCATGATCGTGACGACCGGGCCCATTCGCGTCACGTCACCGCCCGCCGCCTCGAGGCGCGCGAGGCCGCGGGCGATCGCCTCGGCGGCCGCGACGGCCTGCGACACCGAGAAGCAGACCGTCACGTTGACGTTGACGCCCCGCGCGGTCGCCTCCTCGATGGCCCCGATGCCGGCCCGGGTCGCCGGGAACTTGACGATGATGTTCGGCGCCAGGCCGGCGAACCGGCGGCCCTGGGCGACCATCGCCTCGGGCGATCGATAGAGCGTGGGGTTGGTCTGGATCGACAGGCGGCCCTGTCGACCACCACTCGCCCCGAACGCCGGCAGCAGCAAGGGCGCGGCGCGAAGCGACATCTCCTCGACGACCGCCCATGCGAGGTCGACCTCGGTCAGCAGACCGCCCTGTTGGGCGAGCGCCCGAACCCGGTCGCGCCAGTGGGCCGGGTCCTGCTTCCAAACGTCGTTGACGATCGTCGGGTTGGCCGTCGCCCCAACCGCCCCGAAGCTGATCGCATACTCGAGCTCGGGGATGGAGCACGAATCGTTCCAGATGTCGGTCGGCCTGCCGGCGACGGTCCGGCCGAGCGGCGTGCCGGCCAGCGGCAGGGTGGTTGCGGACGTCGGATTCGACGTGGCGGTCATGGCGACACCGCGTCGAGCGATGCGCCGGTGGCCACGACCGCGAGGGTGCCCGTCCGGCCGGCGATCTCGACCTCGCGAGCGGCGTGCGGCTCGCCGAGGCCCGCCCGGTCCCATGCTGCGCGACTGACCAGCAGTTCGCCGGGCCCGGCGACGCCGCCCAGGCGGGCCGCGATGTTGACGGTGTCGCCCAGGGCCGTGAAGTCGGTCTTGTCGGCGCCGCCCACGACGCCGACGAACGCCTCGCCGGTGTGCACCCCGGCACCGACCATGAGGCCCCGTCCCGCCAGGCCGTCGCCCTCGACCCGGGCGAGGACGGCCCGCGCCGCGTCGATGGCCCGGCCGGCATGGTTCTCGCCGGCGATCATCGGGATGAACAGGGCCATGATCCCGTCACCGAGGAACTTGTCGATGATCCCGCCGTTGACGTCGATCGCCACGGCGGCCGACCGATAGTACGCCTGGATCAGGCCGCGGAACGCTGAGGCCGACGACCGTTCAGCGAGACCGGTGGATCCACGGATATCGGCGAAGAGCACGCTGATCTCGAGCTCGGCACCGCCCGGGTGCCCCGCCAGCTGGCTGAAGCACGCCCGACAGAGGAGCGGGTTGTCGCGCATCGGGCCATGCCACAGGAGGCGCGCCACCGCGCCGCCGAGTCCCTGTGTCGGCGACGCGCACACCTTGCAGCGCGGAGCGGCCGGCAGGCGCTGCCAGAAGCGGCGCACGTCACGGAGGCTCGGATCCTCGCCGCTCAGCAGCGAGCGCCATTTGGCGGTCTCGACATCGTCGTCCGGCATGGGCCGGATGGTATCGCTCCGACGGCCTGGTGGTCGGGCATCATTGCCCGATGGCCGACCGACGTTCACGCCGCTCCGGGCCGGCGACACCGCCGACGCCGACGCCCACGCCCGCCCCGGCCGAGTCCCTCGATCCCGAACGCCGCCGCCTCGTCGAGGCACGCGAGGGCCGGGCTGCCTGGCGGGCCTGGGGGCCGTATCTGGCCGATCGGCAGTGGGGAACGGTGCGCGAGGACTATTCGGAATCCGGGTCGGCTTGGACGTACCTGCCGCACGACCACGCCCGGTCGCGCGCCTATCGGTGGGGCGAGGATGGCCTCCTCGGGATCACCGATCAGCTCGGGCGGCTGAATTTCGCGATCGCGCTCTGGAACAGCCGGGACCCGATCCTCAAGGAGCGCCTGTTCGGCCTGTCGGGACCCGAAGGCAACCACGGCGAGGACGTCAAGGAGGTGTACGACCATCTCGACGCGACGCCGACCGCCTCCTACCTGAAGGCGCTCTACCGCTACCCGCAGCGCGCCTTTCCGTACGCCGACCTGGTGGCAGAGAACGCCCGCCGCGACCGGACCGTCCCCGAATACGAGATCGAGGACACCGGCGTCTTCGACGACGATGGCTTCTTCGACGTCGTGATCGAGTACGCGAAGGCGGCACCCGAGGACATCGTGATCCGGCTGACGGTCACCAATCGGGGTCCGACGACCGCGCCGGTGCACGTCCTGCCCACGCTCTGGTATCGGAACACGTGGTCCTGGGGTCGGGACACGGCCCGGCCGCTGATCACGGCCGCCGGCGGAGGGCCGGGCGGGTGGCTGCGCGCGTCGCATCCGCGGATGGGCGACTACGCGCTCGCGATCGAAGGCGACGCCGGACTGCTGTTCACCGAGAACGAGACCAACGCCGAGCGGCTGTTCGGGGTGCCGAACGCGAGCCCGTACGTCAAGGATGCCTTCCACGCCTGGCTCGTCGACGGCCGGACCGATGCCGTCAACCCCGCCCGCACCGGCACGAAGGCCGCCGCCCACCTTGCCTGGACGCTCCCCGCCGGCACCACCCGGACGGTCCGACTCCGGTTCGCCCGGGCGCTCGCGGAGCGCCCGTTCGACGACGCGGATCAGCTCCTCGACGCGAGGGCCCGCGACGCCGACGCGTTCTACGCGCCCCTCCACGCGGGATTGACCGCGGACGAGGCGCTCGTCGAGCGGCGGGCGTTCGCCGGCCTGGTCTGGACCCGGCAGCTGTACAGCTACGACGTCGGGAAGTGGCTCGACGGCGATCCCGCGTCCCCCCCGCCGCCGGCCGCCCGACTCCACGGCCGCAATGCATCCTGGCGCGAGTTCAACGCGCACGACGTCCTGTCCATGCCGGACGGCTGGGAGTACCCCTGGTTCGCGGCCTGGGATCTGGCCTTCCACATGCTCCCGACGGCGGTCGTCGATCCCGATTTCGCCAAGGACCAGCTGCTGCTCCTGACCCGCGAGTGGTACATGCACCCCAACGGCCAGCTGCCCGCCTACGAGTGGGCGTTCGGAGACGTCAACCCGCCGGTCCATGCCTGGGCCGCCTGGCGCGTCTACAAGATCGACCGGCGGATCACCGGTCGGCCCGACCGCGATTTCCTCAAGCGGATGTTCCACAAGCTCCTGCTCAACTTCACGTGGTGGGTCAACCGCAAGGACGCCGAGGGCCACAACGTCTTCCAGGGCGGCTTCCTCGGCCTGGACAACATCGGCGTCTTCGACCGGAGCGGGCCGCTGCCGGTAGCCGGTCACCTCGGCCAGGCCGACGGGACGGGCTGGATGGGCTTCTACTCGCTGAACATGCTGGCCATCGCTCTCGAACTGGCGCGCCACGATCGGACCTACGAGGACCTCGCCACCAAGTTCTTCGAGCACTTCCTGTACATCGCCGGGGCGCTCAACGGCGTCGACATCGACTCCACCCCGTTGTGGGATCCGGCGGACGAGTTCTTCTACGACGTGCTCCATCTCGATTCCGGCGAATTCGTACCATTGAAGGTCCGCTCGCTCGTTGGGCTGATCCCGCTGCTCGCAGTCGAGACGCTCGATCCGGCGACCCTCGAGGGGCTGCCCGACTTCCGCAAGCGGATGGCCTGGTTCCTCAGGAACCGGCCGGACCTGGCCTCGCTCGTCCCCTCCTGGGAGGCCCCCGGCATGGGCGAGCGACGGCTCCTCGCCCTGGTCCACGGCCATCGCATGAAGGCGCTCCTGCGGCGGATGCTCGATCCGGGCGAATTCCTGTCCGACCATGGCATCCGCTCGACGAGCGCCGTCCATCGCGAGCACCCGTTCGTCCTCGCGTTCGGCGGACAGGATCACAGCGTCGACTACGAGCCGGCGGAGTCGCGGATCGGCACGTTCGGCGGCAACTCCAACTGGCGCGGCCCGGTCTGGTGGCCGATCAACTACCTGCTGATCGAGGCGCTCCAGAAGTTCGACCACTACTACGGGATGGACTTCCGGGTGCCGTTGCCGACGGGCTCCGACCGGTTGGCCTCGATCGACGAGGTGGCCGACGACCTCGCCCGCCGTCTCGAGGGGCTGTTCCTGCGCGACGGGGCCGGCCGCCGGCCGTTCCGCGGGCCTGATGGCGGGTCCCCGGCCGAGGGCTCGATCGACGACCTGGTGCTCTTCCACGAGTACTTCGACGGCGACACCGGTCGCGGGCTCGGAGCGAGCCACCAGACCGGCTGGACGGCACTCGTGGCCAAGCTCCTCGAGCAGCGCTCCCGGCGGAGGGCGGTCGGAGGCGGCCGGCAGGCCGCGGCGCCGTCTTCGGCGGCGGAGCCACCTAGGCCGGGACCATCTCCCTGACCGGCACGCGCTCGACGCGGAGCGGCTGCCCCGGGCGAACGATGGGGACCGTCGCACTGGCGTCGACCCTGGCGCAGAACGGCACGTCTTCGCCGGCGCCGAGCCGGGTGACGAGCCGGCCGGCGACCGACTGGGCGAGCGCCTCCTCGATCTCGGGGAAGGCCGCCCGCAGCCGGACCGCGGCGATCGCGGCGTCGCTCAACGACCAACCGTTGCCACGGGCCGCGAGGGCGTCCATGACCCGGCCGACGAGCATGCCCGCCGCGGTGGCGTCGTCGAGCGCGAACCGCCCGAGCGTGCCGGCGCACACGATGCCGATCCCGGTCCCGAGCGACGAAGCCGCGGCGACCGCGGCCTCGGCGCAGGCGCGAGCGTTGAGCAGGCAGCCGACGAACACCGCCGGCGCCGCCTGGAGCGCGGCCAGGACTGCGGTTCCGTTCGATGTGGAGAGGATCACCGACCGGCCGTGCAGGTCGCTACCCGACAGTTCGGCCGGCGAGTTGTTGTAGTCGAAGCCGCGCGGCGTGAGCCCGTGCCGCTCGCCGGCGAGCAGGCTGCCGCGCTCGGCGGCCAGCCTCCGGGCCTCGGGGAGGCTTTGGGTCAGGAGGACCTCCGACGCGCCCAGGTCGAGGAGCGTCGTGATCGTTGAGCTGGCGCGCAACTCGTCGATGACGATGCAGACCCGATCCGTCCAGGTCCGGGCCTGGCTGGGAACCAGGGCGACGTCGATATCCATGCATTGAACTCCGGTTGAGATGAGATGGCGGAGGCTCGCGTCGACGAGGCCTCCGCCACCTGGGAAGGAGGGCGACGACTAGATGCCGGCGCCGGCCAGCTGGCCGAGCTCGAGGCGCTTGAACTCCTCGACCTGGCCCTTGATCGCCCGCTCGGTCGGCAGCCGTTCGATGCTCGAGGCGCCGAAGAAGCCGTTGATCCCGGGCATCCGGCGGAGCGCCTCGCCCACGTTCTGCGGCTCGTCGAACGGACCGCCGTGGCACAGGACGATCAGGTCGGAGCGGAGCGACCGTCCGGCCTCGGCGATCGTCATGACCCGGTCGATGGCCTGGTCGAGCGACAGCGCGACACCGGCCCCGATGCTCCCCGCCGTGGTCAACCCGACGTGGGCAACGAGCTGGTCGGCACCGGCCTTGACCATCTCGCGGGCGTCGTCGGCATCGAACACGTACGGCGAGGTGTACAGGTCGAGGTCGTGGGCGACCGCGATCGCCTCGACCTCCTTGTGGTAGCCCATCCCGGTGGCTTCCAGGTTGGCCCGGAAGTTGCCGTCGATGAGGCCGACGGTGGGGAAGTTCTGGACACCGGAGAAGCCGATCTCCTTGAGGTGCCGGAGGAAGACCGGCATCAGCCGGAATGGATCGGTCCCGTTGATCCCGGCCAGGACCGGGATGTCCTTGACGACCGGCAGGACCTCGGACGCCATGTCGACGACGATCGCGTTGGCGTCGCCATAGGCGAGGAGTCCGGCCAGCGAGCCGCGGCCGGCCATCCGGTAGCGGCCCGAGTTGTAGATGATCAGCAGGTCGGCGCCGCCGGCCTCGGCCATCTTGGCCGAGATGCCGGTGCCGGCGCCGCAGCCGACGATCGGGACCCCGGCGTCGATCTGGGCGTGGAGCCGGCGAAGGATTTCGAGACGGGTGAGTGCCATCGTTGATTACCCCTTGGAGCCGGCCAGGACGGGCTCGGGTTCGGCCGGCTGGGCCGCCGCGAGCATCCCGAGCAGGCGATCGGCCATGGCGTCGGCGTAGGCCGGGTCGTTGATGTTGAAGTCGAGCTCGACCAGGTCGACCTTGGTGCGGTCGAGGTTCGTCCGCAGCGCGTCGAAAAGGGCGGCGTCGGCGATTGGATCGTGGAACGGCATGCCCTCGGCGTCGATCATGCTCACGCCGCGGAGCGGGATGAACAGCGTCGTCGGCCCGGTCGTCGCGTTGAGCTTGCCGGCGATGATCTCGCCGAGCCTGGCGCACTCTTCGGGCGTGGTGCGCATCAGCGTGACCTGGGGATTGTGGACGTAGATGTTCCGGCCCTCGAACTCCGCCGGAACGGTGTCACGCGGCCCGAAGTTGACCATGTCCAGCGCGCCGAGCGAGACGATCTGCGGGACGCCGGCTCGCGCCGCCGCGTCGAGACGCTCCGGGCCCGCCGACAGCACGCCGCCGACCAGCTCGTCGCACCACTCGGTCGTCGTGACATCGGCCACGCCGGTCACGAACCCGTCGCTGATGAGCGACTCCATCGAGCGCCCGCCGCTGCCGGTGGCATGGAAGACGAGGACCTCGTAGCCACGGTCCTCGAACCGGCCGCGCAGCCGGTCGACGCACGGCGTGGTCACGCCGAACATCGTCGCGGCGATCACGGGCTTGTCGGCAACCTTGGGGAGCTCCATCTCGGCCATGCCGCAGATGGCGCCCGCCGCGTTGGCGAAGACCCTTCGCGACACCCGGTTGAGCCCGGACACGTCGACGACCGAGTACATCATCGTGATGTCCTTGACGTCGACGTACGGCGCGACATTGCCGGACGCCATTGTCGACACGATCAGCTTCGGCATCCCGACCGGGAGCGCCTGCAAGGCCGTGGCCCCGATCGACGTGCCGCCCGATCCGCCCATCGCATAGACCGCATCGAACGCGCCGTCGGCGACGAGCTGCTTGACGAGGGCCCGGGCGCCGATGCCCATGATCTCGAGGGCGTGACCGCGATCGCGCTTCTCGCGGAGCGACGCGAGCGGCTCGCCGCCGGCCTCGGCCGTGCGCGATGCCGCGATGTCCGGCGTGAAGGTCGGCTCGCCGAGGACGCCGGCATCGAGCACCAGCGTCCGATGCCCGCGGGCCTGGATCAGGTCGCGGACGTATTCGTATTCGTGCCCCTTCGTGTCCAGGGTACCGATCAACAGGATGGTCTTCGACATGGACAACGCTCCTTCGCTATGACCTGGTCATGCCTGGGTTGAGGTCGCGGATCGCCTCCTCTCCGCACTGGACATCGGGCCGGAGGGCCTGGCCGTCAGGCATGGAGCGCCTCCGCCCGGATCGCCTCCACGTCCTGGAGCCGACGCCGGAGGGCATTCAGGAACCTCGCGCCGAGCTCGCCGTCGACCAGGCGGTGGTCGGCCGTCAGGGTCAGCTTCATGACCTGTCGGACGGCCAGGCCGTCGCCGGCCACGACCGGCGTCGGGACGACGCTCGACACGGCGAGGATCGCCGCCTCGCCCGGGTTGATGATCGCGTCGAACTGGTCGACGCCGAACATGCCGAGATTGGAGACGGTGAACGTGCTGCCGGTCATGTCGTCCGGCGAGAGCGTCCCGTTCCGGGCGGCCGCCGCGAGCGCGCCCGCTCGTTCGTGGAGCTGCGGCAGCGAGCGCCGGTCGGCGTCCCGGACGACCGGCACGACCAGACCGCCGGGCACCGACACCGCCAATCCGAGATGGACGCGACGGCGAAGCCAGACCGTCGTGCCGTCGGTTCGCGAGTTGACCTCGGGAAACTCGGCCAGCGTCTGGGCGGTGGCCGCGACGATGAAATCGGTGACGCTCAGCTCGATCCCGGCGTCCCTGATCTCGGCGCGCAGGGACAGCAGCCGGGTCATGTCGACCGACACGGTCACGTGGAACTGGGGGATGGTCGTGGCGCTCAGGGTCAGCCGCTCGGCGATGACGCGGCGCATCCGGCTGAGCGGTCGCGGGTCTTCGTCGTCGATGGCGGGTCCTGCCGGGCCGGCGTCGCCCGGCGGGGTGTCGGCCGGGACGATCGCGGTCCCCGACGCCCGCGCGACGGGTTGATCGGCGGCGGCGTCGATCGCCGCCTTGACGTCGCGTTCCGTGATCCGGCCGCCCGGACCGGTGCCCCGCAGCATCCGCGGATCGACACCGGCCGTCGCCGCCAGCCGGCTGGCGCGCGGGCTGATGGCCGGGCGGGCCGCCGAGCCGGTGTCGGCGGGCGCCGGGGCGGCGGCCGCTGCCGCGGCGGCTGGGGGTACCGCCGCGGCTGGGCCCGCCGGGGTGACGGACGGGGGTGGGCTGGGCTCAGGAACGGCCACGGCAGGCCCGGCCGGCATCGGGAGCAGGTCCGGGACGACCTCCCCGGGCTCGCCGACGTAGGCGCAGATCGCGTTGACCGGGACGGACTCGCCCGTCTCGACATAGCGCCGGAGGAGCACGCCGTCGTCGAACGATTCGACATCCATGACCGACTTGTCGGTCTCGATCTCGAACAGGACGTCGCCCCTGCGGACAGTGTCGCCCTCCTCCTTGTGCCAGGCGACGACGACGCATTCCTCCGTCATCTGGCCCGGCTTCGGCATGAGGATCGGATGCGCCACGGATCTCCTCGGGTTGATGCCGGCCACCTGGGCCGGCGGCGATCTAGAACAGCTGGAGGACGGCTTCGACGATCGAGGTCGCGTCGGGCAGGAACGCCCGTTCCAGGCTTTCGGCCTGGGGCGAGATCCCGTTCGCGGCACCGACCCGGCCGACCGGTCCGTCGAGATGATCGAAGGCTTCGGACTGGATCCGGGCCACGACCTCGTTGACGAAGCTGCCCATCAGGACGGCCTGGCTGGCGACCACGCAGCGGCCGGTCTTGCGGACCGAGGCGAGCACGGTCTCGATGTCGAGCGGGACGAGGCTGCGCAGGTCGATGACCTCGATCTCGATCCCCCGCTCGGCCTTCAGCCGCTCGGCCGCGGTCAGGGCATCCGGAACCGCCGGACCCCAGGCGACCACGGTCGCATCCGAGCCGTCGCGCGCGACACGGGCGACACCGAGCGGGACCAAGTGCTCGCCGTCCGGGATGGGCCCCGTCGTGCCGTACAGACCCTGGCTCTCGACGTAGATCACCGGGTTGTTCGATCGGATCGCCGACTTGAGCAGGCCCTTGGCGTCGGCCGGGTTGGAGGGATAGACGATGTACAGCCCGGGCGTATGGGTGAACAGGCTCTCGAGCGACTGCGAGTGCTGGCCGCCGTAGCCCTTGCCGGCTCCGACCGACGCCCGGACGACGAGCGGGACCTCGACCTGGGCGCCGCTCATGTAGTGCCACTTGGCCGCCTGGTTGGCGATCTGGTCGCCGGCCATCAGCGCGAAGTCCATGTACATGAGCTCGACCACCGGTCTAAGCCCGACGATCGCCGCGCCGACGGCCGTCCCGCAGATGCAGGCCTCGGAGATCGGGGTGTTGAACACGCGGTTCCGGCCGAACGTCTCGAGCAGGCCCTTGGTCAGCTTGAACGCTCCGCCGTATTCGGCCACGTCCTCGCCGTAGTGGAGGACCCGCCGGTCGCGCAGCATCTCCTCGACCAGCGCCTCGCGGATCGCGTCGCGGTAGGTGATCCGGCCGTCCACCCGCTTCGCCACGGGTGCCGGGGCGCGGGTCACCACGACCTGCTCCGCCGGCGGGACGACCTCCGAGGTCGTGTCGGTATAGAGGTAGGCCAGGAGGTCCGCGGGATCCGGATCCGTCCCGGCGGCGGCACGGACCGCCGCGCGCTCGTTGCGGACCCGCGCGTCGGCCTCGACCTCGGCGATTCGCGCCGCATTCGCGATGCCCGCAGCCAGCAGCTGGCCCTTGAGCCGCTCGATGGGATCGGCCGCACGCCATGCCGCCTCCTCCTCGCGGGTCCGGTATTCGTTGCGTGGATCGGACAGCGAATGTCCGTAGTAGCGGTACGTGCTGGCCTCGATGAGGACGGGCCCGTCGCCCGCCCGGCAGCGGGCCGCGGCGCGTTCGACCGCCTGGTAGACCGCCAGCGCGTCCATCCCGTTGACGACCTCGGCGTGCAAGTTCGATTCGGCGAACCCGGCGCCGCGTCGGGCAAGACGGCGGACGCCCATGACCTCGTCGTCGGTCCGGTGGGTCATCCCGTAATGGTTGTTCTGGATGAAGTAGATGATCGGCAGGCCGTACGGCGTCTCGGCGAGGTGGTTGGTCCACTGCGCCTGGGCCGCCCAGTTGAGCGACTCCAGCACGACGCCGTTGGCGTACGCGCCGTCGCCGGCGAAGCAGCACACGACCTGGTCCGAGCCACGGTACCGAGCCGCCATCGCCGCGCCGGTCGCGATCGGGACGCTCCCGCCGACGATGGCATTGGCGCCCAGGTTGCCGGTGGCGAAGTCGCCGATGTGCATTCCGCCGCCGCGGCCCCGGCAGTAGCCCTCCTCCTTGCCGAAGAGCTCGGCGATCACCCGGAAGAGGTGGTCCTCGAGCGCTTCCGACAGGAGCTCTTCCTGCGTGGCCGCAGTCGACCACGGCACCCGCTGTCGGAGGAGGTCTTCGGGCATCCGGCGGAGCGCGGCGAAGCCCTTGGCGATCGCGTCGCCGTGACCGCGGTGCGAGCTCGTCACCTGGTCGTCGGGACGCAGGGCGGCGCAAGCGCCGACCGGCGAGCCTTCCTGGCCGATCGACACGTGGGTCGGGCCGCGGTAGTCGTAGCCCGGCAGCGGATCGTAGCCGCCAGAGCGCAGCCGGACGATCATCTCCTCGACGCCGCGAATGGCGAGCATGTCGTCGAGCAGCTCGAGACCGACCGCTGGGGCGACCCGCCCGGACGCCACCAGGGTCGCCAGGTCGTCGCCGTCGACGAACCCGCGGATCTCGCCGAGATCATCCTCGAACGGCTCGAAGTCGGGCCGCGAATCGCTCGTGTAGGCGGGGTCGGTTCGGCTGACCGTCGGGCTGACGGTCATGGCTCGATGACGATCTTGATCGCTCCGCTGGCCGGATCGTTGAACGCCGCCAGCGCCTGGCCGTAGTCGGCCAGCGCGAACCGATGGGTCATCACCTCGCGCACCCGGATCCGGCCCTGCTCGACGAGCGGCATGACCTGGCGCATCTCGCCCGCGGTCGCGCGGCAACCGACCAGTTCGAGCTCGTCGAGGACCAGCCGCTGGACGTCGATCTCGACCCCGACGGTCGGGATCCCGACGGCCGCACAACGTCCGCCGCGACGGAGGGTGCGGATCGCCATCGCGACGGTGGCCGGCACGCCGGCGCACTCGAGGACGACGTCCGCGCCGAGCCCGCCGGTCAGCGCCCGGATCGTGGCGACGGGGTCGCCGGCGCCGCTGTCGACGGTCTCGAATCCGAGTTCGGCGGCCTTAGCCAGCCGACCGGGGACCCGCTCGACGAGGATCACGCGGGCCGCTCCCCGGACGAGCGCCGCGTCCGCGGACAGCAGGCCGACGGCTCCGGCACCCATGACCACCACGGTGTCTCCCGGGCGGACCCCGCCGCGATTGGCGACGTGGAGTGCGATCGAGGCCGGATCGATGACCGCGCCCTCGCCGAACGTGAGGCCGTCGGGCAAGCGGAAGATCGTCTTGATGCCCTGGACGACGTACGTCGCGTCCGCGCCCTGGACGTTGTGCCCGTACTGCTTGTGGAGCCCCGGCACCCCGTAGTTCTCGCACAGGTTGTAGCGGCCCTCGACGCACTTCTGGCACACGCCGCAGGCGTCGTGCGAGGTCCCGGCGACGCGATCGCCGACGGCCCAGCCGTAGCCGCCGGCGCCCGGGCCGAGCGCCACGATCTCGCCGGCCCATTCGTGGCCCGGGATGAACGGGAAGGCCGGCGGCCAGAAGCCCGGGTAATCGCCGCGGACGAGGTGGACGTCCGTCCCGCAGATCGACACGGCTCGAACCCGGCACAGGACCTCGTTCCGGCCCGGGACCGGGACCGGCACCTCGTGGATCTCGAACCGGTTCGGCTCGAGGACGACGAGCGCCTCCATCCTCGGCGGGAGGCTGGCGACGGGCTCGAGGACCGAGGCGGTGACGGACATGGCGGGACTCCTAGACGACGGCGAGGGGATCCATCATGGAAGCGGTGGCGCCGCGGATCTTGAGCGGCAGCGCGACGAACAGGAACTCGTAGACCCGATCGCGCGCCAGCGCTTCGAGGTCCAGGCTCTCCATCAGGTAGATGCCGTGCTCGATGAGCAGGAGCGTGTGGACCGGCTGGGGATTGCCGGTCGGCCCGGGATCGGGGGCCGGCTGGACTTCGTAGGTCTCCGTGTCGGTGCCGGTCGCGATCACGCCGCGCTCGAGCAGCCAGCGAGCGGCGGACAGGTCCGGGCCGGCGGTCTTGTGCGCGGCCATCCGTTCGGCGTCGGGCCACAGGCCCATGTAGCCGGTCCGGATGACGACGACGTCCCAGGGCTGGACGTCGACAGCCTGGGCCGCGCAGATCGCTTTGAGCTCGGTTGCGTCGATCGGCTCGCCCTTCGGCAGGCAGTCGACGCCGCGGTAGCCCGGCGCGTCGAGAAGAACGCCGCGGGTGAAGAACGGCGGCATCTTCGACGCGTCGCCGTAGATCGGTCCGAAGTCGGTCAGGTGCTCGTCGGCGGCGCCGCCCCCGTACCAGTGCATGTCGTCGTCGACGGTCATGTGGGCAAGCGCGTCCATGTGGGCGCCGGAGTGCGAGGTGGCCATGACGTACTCGGCCATGTAGCCGAGCCCGGCGTCGTTGACCGGTCCCCAGGGCTTGGCGCCGGTCACCCGGATCCCTCGCGGGGTCCGGTAGTTGAGGACCTGAAACGGCGGATGGCCGGGGAACAGCGGCATGCCCGGGAATCGGGTCGCCGCCAGCGAGTACGTTCGCCCTTCGCGAACGAGCGCGGCCGCGCGGATGAGCTGCGCGGCGGGGACCCGCGCGGCGGGTCCGGCTTCCGACGTCACGGGAGCGGTCTCGATCGGAGCGGTCATCGTCCAACCTCCACGGGAACGCGCGCGTCGCGCTGCTGGATCGCCCGCCACACTCGTTCGGGGGTCAGCGGCAGGTCGCGGATCGCCACCCCGGTCGCGTCCCGGACGGCCGCGGCGACCGCCGGCGCGACGTTGAGCAGCGCTCCCTCGCTCATCCCCTTCGAGCCATACGGGCCCGGTCCGTCCTCATTCTCGACGATCTCGGTCACGAGCTCGTCCGGCAGGTCGAGGATGGTCGGGATCCGGTAGTCGATCGCGCCGAGGTTCCGGATCCGGCCCGCGCCGTCGTAGATGTACTGCTCCATCAGCGTATGACCGAGCGCCTGGATCGCGGCGCCCTCGTCCTGCGACTGGACCTGGAGCGGGTTGAGCGCCTTGCCGACGTCGCTCACGGTGACATGGCGGACGACCCGGATGTCGCCGGTGCCCTCGTCGACCTCGACCTCGACCGCGGTGCAGTTGAACTCGTAGAACGCGGCGCTGCCGCTGAGCGGGTGGCCCTTCTCGGCCTCCTTGCGCGTCTCGCCGTTGCCGATCAGCTCGCCGCCGAGCGGTCCCAGTCCGGGCTTGAGCACCTCGAGGACGGTCAGCTCGCGATCCGGGAGCCGGATGGTGCCGCGGTCGACGACGATATCGGCCTCGTCCAGCCCGTGCAGCCGGGCGGCCATCGCCCGGAGCTGGCCCTGGACAGCCCGGCATGCCTTGAGGATGGAGTTGCCCATCAGGACCGTCGACCGGCTGGCCGAGGTCTGCTGGTCGTAGGGCACGACCGCGGTGTCGCCCATCACGACCGTGACCCAGTCGAGTGGGGCGCCGAGCTCCTCGGCGGCGATCTGGGCGAACACGGTGCGCGCGCCCTGGCCCATGTCGGAGGTGCCCGCGTAGACGATCACGCTGCCATCGGCCAGCAGCCGGACGGTCGAATACGACAGCCCGGTCGTCGGGCCGGACTTGATCCCGAAGGCGATCCCCCGACCGCGGCCGGGCGGCGTCGGGCTCCCCCACCCGATCAACTCGGCGGCCTTGTGAACCGTCACCCGCCAGTCGCCGTCGGCCGGCGTGTCGGTCGGGATGATCAGCTCGCCGCGCCGGGCGAGGTTGCGCAGGCGGAGCTCGAGAGGGTCGATGCCGAGCTCGCGCGCCGCCTCGTCCATGTTCGACTCGACCGCCCAGATCGGTTGCGGGTTGCCGAACCCGCGGAACGCGGTTGACGGCGTGGTGTGCGACAGGATGCTGCGAGCCACGACCCGGGCGTTGGGCGTCAGATACGGACCGCAGGCGGCGTAGCTGCCCTTCGTCACGGTCCGGTCGGCGATGTCGGCATACGCGCCGAGAAGGTAGTTCGACTCGATGTCGCGGAAGACGATCGTCCCGTCATGCCGGAACCCGGTCCGGACACGGACCTCGGCCGAGTTGCGGCGGGCCGCCTGGAAGGTCTCCTCCAGGGTCAGGATCAGCCGGCACGGGCGACCGGTGCGCCGGGCCACGAACGCCACCAGCGGCTCGAACTTCGCGTGCTGCTTGCCGCCGAACCCGCCGCCCGGATCGGGCGCGAAGACGCGGACCTTCGACAACGGCAGGTGGAGCAGCGCGGCGATGATCTTCTGCAGCCAGTTGGGATGCTGGATCGTGCTCCAGACCGCGATCCCGTCGCCGTCGGGCGCGGCGACGAACCCGTGCGGCTCGATCGCGAAATGGGTGACCATCGGGAAGCTGTAGGAGCCCTCGACCACGAGGTCGGCCTCGCCCGTAGCCGCGTCGACGTCGCCCCAGCCGAAGTGATGCTCGCGGAGCACGTTGGTACCGGCGAGGGGGTCGCCCGGGCGGAGCGACGGGTCCTGGACCAGTGGCGAAGCCGGGTCGAGCGCCGCCGCCACGGTGAACACCGCCGGCAGCTCCTGGTAGTCGACGCGGACGAGTTGCGCCGCCGCCTCGGCGGCGTCGAGCGTCTCGGCGGCGACCGCGGCCACCGGCTCGCCGTGGTACTTCGTCTCGCCGACCGCGAGCACCGGCCGATCCACGAACTGCGGCCCGAAGCGCGGCATCGGCTGCGGCAGGTCGGTGGGAGTCATCACGAGCCGGACCCCTGGGACGGCGGCCGCCACGCTCGTGTCGATCGAGACGATCCTGGCCCGGGCGCAGTCGAGCGTGACCAGCTTGACGTGGAGCGTGTCCGGAAGCCGCAGGTCCGCGAGGTACTGCTGTGCGCCGGTCACCCGGTCGCGCCCGCCGACCCGCTCCGGCGAGTCGCCGATCCGATCGGGGGTCATCGGCGTCCTCCGGCGGCCGCGGCGAGGACCGCCGCGCTGATCTCCTGGTATCCGGCGCAGCGGCAGAGGTTGCCCGCCAGGCCGTCTCGAACGTCCTCGAGCGTGGGGTCCGGGTTGTGGTCGAGCAGCTCGCGGGCCGACATCAGCTGGCCGGGGATGCAGAAGCCGCACTGCGCCGCACCCTCCGCCAGGAAGGCCGCCTGGAGGTCGCTCAGCCGACCGTCGATCGACAGCCCCTCGACCGTGGTCACCGTCGCGCCGTCGGCCTCGACGGCCAGAACGAGACACGAGTCGACGCTCCGACCGTCGAGGATCACCGTGCACGCGCCGCACTCCCCGACCAGACAGCACTCCTTGGTGCCTGTCAGCCCAAGGTCGTCGCGCAGCACATCCAGCAGCGTGTGCTGGACCTCGACCTCGAGCGAGCGCAGTCGACCGTTGACGGTGAGGTTGATGGCTCGAGTCGCCGCCGCCGTGGTCATCGGTCGGCCAGCCGCCGGATGGCCGTCTCGACGGCCCGTAGACCGAGCACGCGGAGCATGGCGAGACGGTACTCGGGGCTGGCCCGCATCGAACGCGGCGACGGGCTGGCATCGGCGAACATGGTCTCGAGGACCTCCAGCTTCGCGGCCTCGGATGCGGAGGGATCGGCCAGCGTCCCCGTTCGATCGATCCGGAGCAGCGGACGCGGCCCGACGCTGCCGTAGGCCAGCCGGGTGAGCCCGTCGTCGAACACCGCGCAGGCGAGCGTGACCGAGGCCAGATCGTGGCCGCGCCGGCGGGTGCGTCGCAGGTGGACCGAACCGTGTCGGGCGGGGTGCGGCAGCTCGATCGCCTCGATCAGCTCGCCGCGCTCGAGCGTCGTGACTCCCGAGCGGACGAAGAACTCGTCGATCGGGATCCGTCGCCGACCGGCCGGCCCGGCGGCGACGACCGTGGCGTCGTAGACCAGGAGCGAGGGCGCCGTGTCCGCCGCCGGCGAGGCGTTGGCGATGTTGCCGGCCAGCGTCGCGCGGTTCCGGATCTGGACCGACCCGACGACCGCCGCCGCCTCCGCCAGCGCCGGGAAGTGGCGCCGGACGCCATCGTCGGCGGCGATGTCGGTCATCACGGTGGTCGCGCCGATCGTCAGGATGCCGTTCGCCTCGCGGATGGCCGGACAGAGCTCGGCGACGCGCTTGACGTCGACGACGACCCGCGGTCGGAGACTCCCGTCGCGCAGCCGGATCAGCAGGTCCGTGCCGCCGGCCAGGAGGCGGGCCTCCGGACCGTGCTCGGCGAGCAGCGCGACCGCCTCGGCGAGGGTGGTCGGTCGTTCGTACTGGAAGGGGTGCATCGTCCGGCCGATCCCGCGGCGCCTAGAGGATCCGGTCGACTTCGTCGATCAGCACCTGCGGGGTGGCTGCCCGGACGAAGTAGAACGGGCGCTCGGCGAAGCGCTCGACGAAGTCGACCCGCGCCTGGCGGAGGGCCGTGCGATCCACGATCGGCATCGGGAAGCCCGGGGCGAGCAGCTCGTTGAGCAGGAAGTAATTCTGGAGCGAGTGGAGCGTCTGGAACTGGCGCTCGAACGGGATCATCTCGGCCAGGCTCGGGTCGAAGTTGCCGTCGATCGCGGGCACGACCACGATGTCGACCGGGCTCTCCTCCGTGTACAGCTCCCAGCCGGGCATGTCCCCGAAGAACTTGGCGACGCCCGCTTCCGGCGCGGCCTTGTCGGCGCGCTCGGTGCCTTCGGTGCGCTTCTTGAGGAACGGCGCCTTGGAGCCCATGATCACCCGCCCCGCCTCGTCGACGACGGTGGTCTCGGTGGACACGAGGCGCGCTCCGCGCCGGCATGCCTCGATCTGGCCCATCGACTTGCCGTGGTTCGACTCGCCGCCGAGGAACATCACGGTCCTGTCGCAATAGCGGACGGCGGAGGCGTGGAACGGGTGCAGCCCGACCCGCTCCATGCGCAGCGCCAGGAGGGCGACGACGACCTTCTGGATCGGCCCGGCCGGCCAGGGCCCGCGGAACGTGAGTGTCTGCCCATCGTAGGCGATGCCCTTGGGGGCGTCCTGCAGCCAGACGATGTCGGGACGCTCGACGGTCACCGACGGCTCGAGCCGGACGTCGGCGAGCCGGTAATTGAGGAAGCTCATGTCGTCGAGGACGTGGGTTCTCGGTTCGGAGCCGAACACGTCGATCCGGAGCCGGGCGGTCCCGGCGGAGAGCTCCTCGGACAGCTGCAGGGTCGTGCTGGTCATGGGTTCCTTTGGGCTCGTGGCGGTCATGAGGCCAGGCGGCCCAGGTCCGCGGAGTGGCCGATGGGGCGACCGGTCGCGCCGGCCTGGGCGTCGTGGTCGGGCTCGACCCAGAGCGAGTCGAACATGCTCCCGGCAATCAGGAAGTGCCGGCGAACGGCCTCCTCGGCCGCGGCCGGGTCGCCGTCGCGGAGGGCGGCCAGGATCGGGTGGTGGAGATCGGCGATCTCATGCGGGTTCATGCCCGGGATCACCAGCGTGATGTAGGTGCGCGAGACCGGCTCGAGATACCGCCAGACGCGTTCCAGCGTCCGATTGCCGGCGATCTCGATCAGCCGCGAGTGGAACCTGGCGTCGATCCGGGCCTCCTCGTGGGTATCGCCCGCCGAGGCCGCGGCCTGGAGCGCGTCGAGATAGCCCTGGAGCTCGGCGAAGTCTGCCTCGAGCAGCCGCGGCAGGGCCAGCCGGGCACCCAGGGATTCGAGCTCGGCTCGAACGCCGTAGGCCTCGAGCAGCTCGGCCTTGCCAGGGCGCCGCACGCGGGCGCCCTGGAAGGCAGTGCTTTCGACGACCCCGAGCGCTTCGAGGTCCCGCAGCGCCTCGCGAACTGGGGCCTGGCTGATGCCGAGGTCCCGGGCGACCCGCGTCTCGACGATCCGGCTGCCGGGCAGGTACTGCCCCGCCAGGATCGCCTGGAGCAGGTGGTCCTTGACTTGATCGCTGAGGACGTTGCGCGAGATCGAAGCGGCTCGGAGCATCGGACCGGTCCTAGACGCTGAACAGGTCGTTCTTCGGCTGCGCGGCGGTCTGGAGGATCTCCACCAGGCCCGTGACGCCGTTGATCCGGACGCGGTCGCCGGTCCTGATCTGCTGCGTGCCGACGGACGACCCGACCACCGCCGGGATGCCGAACTCACGCGACAGGACGGCCGGATGCGAGACCGTGCCACCGGCGTCGGTCACGAGACCGACGATCTTGGTGAACAGGACCACCCATGCCGGGTTGGTCATCTGGCAGACGAGGATGTCGCCCGCGCGAACCTCGTCGAACTGGTCCTCGCGGAGGACGACCCGCGCGATCCCTTCGACGACGCCCGGCGAACCGCCGATCCCGTTGATCTGGCCGGCGATCTCGTTGGCCTTCCGATAGAACTTGTCGGGGAAGCCCCACAGGTTCAGGTACGGGAAGGCGAGCTGGGTCGGCGTGCAGGTCCCGATCCACTCCTTGGGCCGGAACGTGTAGGCCTTCTCGCGCTCGACCTTGCGCTGGGCGACCAGGGCCTTGCCGTCCATGCCGGACGGGTTGCCCATGAACACGCGCAGCTCGTTGTACTTGAAGTACACGACGTCGTCGGCGTCGTCGAGGGCGCCCATCTCGACCAGCTTCCGGCCGCACAGCACGAGGGCCATCCGCAGGTGGGCATTGGCGCCCTGGTCGATGTAGAAGTGATGGTCCGGGGTGAGCGGCGCCATCTTGAGGTTGATGTCGTTCGCGGCGCGCATCTCTTCGAGCGCCTCACCGTCGAGGCCTTCGAGGATCTCCTTCGCCGCGGCGTCGATGTCCGCCGCCAGGGCGGCGACGGTCTTCGGGTAGTCGTAGTTCGTCTCGATGTAGCCGCGGACCAGCTCGATCACCGGCTCCATGTGCTCGCGGACACTCGGGAAGATGAACTCATGGCTCCAGACGGCATGCCAGCCGTATTCCTTCTGGTACGGCACGACGCGCTCGTCGATGAATTGCCGGCCACGCTCGGTCGACTTGAGCGCCGCGATGATCTCGCCGGCGGTCTCGTGCTTGAAGGCCGGGGCCAGCACGGGATCGACCTTGGCCTCCTCCTTCATCTTCCAGAGGGCCTCGATCGAGTCCCAGTTGCGGTCCTTGGCCGAGTTCTGCAGGCGGCCAAGCAGCTGCTCGTCGATCTTGCCGTGGGTCTTCTCCATGACCGCCCGCAGGTTGAGGGTCGCGGACAGCTGGGCGAAGTTGAGCATCCAGTGGATCTTCCAGTGGCGATCGTGGATGTCGATGGCGTCCTCGAGCAGGACGGCGCGCCGGGCAAGATCCCAGTCCTCGGCCTCGACCTGGTCGTACTTTCCTTCGAGATAGCCGAAGTTCTTCTCCATCTCCGGCCGGAGTCGCTCGCGCCACCAGGTGGCGAACTCGTTGCCATAGGTCGGCAGGACGGCGCCCAGGTAGGCACCGATCTTCGACGCGTAATCGGGATCCTCCGGCACGACCGCCTGGATCGTGTAGTCGTACTCCGACGCCTCGATCTTGAAGTTCGCGTCGGCCGGGATCGCCGCCGTGAACAGGTAGCCGTTGACGTTCTTGGCGATCCAGTCCGTCGCGAACGGCGTGCCGAACCGTCGGAACATGTGATCGCAGCTCAGCCACCAGCCACCGATGTCGAAGTACATCGGGCTGAGGGGATGCGGGCAATGCAGATCGTCGTAGACCCAGAAGAGCTCCTTCTCGGACTGGCTCGCCCAGTTCACCGGGAAGTCCTCGTTGCCAAAGAACTGGCCGAGGATCTCTTCCTTTTCAGCCACAACCATCGAAACTGACCTCCAGGTGCGATTCGAGGTGTCGTGCGCCGGTTGGGGCCGGCGCTACGACGTCGCGCCCGCGCGGACCCAGGGCCGAGGCGGTGACGTGCACTCGGCCCGGATACGCCGCGGGATGTCCGGGCTCAGGCTCCCGCTGGGTGATGCCGGGCGACGGTCGCCGGCGCGACCGGGCGCGGGAACATGATCACGACGTTGAACCAGCCGAGCGCTCCGCCCAGCAGGCCGGCAAGGGTCGCCCCAACGGCGGCGGCGGCCGGCATCCAGACCGGATCGACGGTGCCGAACGGGGCAAGGAAGGCGCCCGTGAAGTAGACGCCGAGCAGCATCGAGATGCCGTTGAAGAAGGGGGTCATCCCGGCCAGCGTGACCGGCATGAACTTCATCGCGTAGATCAGGATGCAGAAGCCAACGAGGCATGCGGCGAACAGCGCGATGTTGTCGTTGGTGAGCTTCCAGTCGCCGACCGAGAAGATCGTGCCGACGCCGGCGTTGGTCGAGACGAGTTGATAGGCGATCATGATCAGCGCGGCGCCGATGACGCCGATGATGTAGGCCGGGAGGACGGTCTTCAGGGCCGAGGGCTTGGCGCCCATGGCGAAGTACTGCGCCCACACGATGAACGCTGCCCAGAGCGGAAGGTTGTACTTGTCGAGCCAGATCCCGAACGGCAGCGAAACACAGACGGTGATCGCCACCGCCAACCACAAGGGAATCGTGTTCCTGGTTTCCGTCTCCACTGGGGCACCTCATACAGCACGCCGCCGCCCTCGAAGGCCAGGTCGGCCGGCACGGCTCCGGCAGGACAGCCCTGCCTGCGGCAAATCTCGGTAGGTTGCGGCCCGGGTACAAGAGCCGTTTGGCACTTTCATCGATCATCGATTGCTGATTGGATTGCCCGCGGACCGGCCGGTGACGGAACGCGTCGCCGCGGCCTACCCGGAGGCACCATGGCGATCGTCGACAGCCCTGCCGCGACCCTCGACAGCCCGCTCACGCGCACGTCGCAGCTTGGCCCGACCGATTACTGGAACGACTCGTGCGCCGTCGACGAGCTCGCCTACGCGATCGAGCGCGGCGCGACCGGGGCCACGTCCAACCCCCCGATCGTGCTCGAGGTGCTGGCCAGGGAGCGCGGCTTCTGGGTGCCCCGGATCCACGAGCAGGCAGCGGCCCACCCCACCTGGACCGAGGTCGAGCTGACCTGGGCAGTGGTCGAGGAGATGGCCGTTCGCGGCGCCGCGATGCTGGCGCCGATCCACGCCCGCGAGCGCGGGCGCAAGGGCTGGCTGTCGGTCCAGGTCAACCCGGCCAACTACCCGTCACTCGACCGGATGGTCGACCAGGCGGTCCGCTTCACGAGCCTCGTCCCGAACCTCCAGGTCAAGCTGCCGGCCACGGCCACGGGGATGGTCGCGATCGAGGAGGCGACCGCGCGGGGCGTCAACATCAATGCCACCGTCTCGTTCACGGTCAGCCAGGTGATCGCCGCCGCGGAGGCGGTCGAACGCGGGCTGGACAGGCTGGCCGCGTCGGGCGGCGACCCCGACAGGCTCGCCCCGATCACCACGCTGATGGTCGGCCGGCTCGACGACTGGCTCAAGGTGCTGGTCGCGCGCGACGGCCTGTCGGTGGACCCCGCGGCTCTCGACTGGGCCGGGATCGCAGCCTTCAAGCGCGCCTACGCGATCTTCAGCGAGCGCGGCTATCGCAGCCGGCTGCTCGCCGCGGCCTATCGCCACCACCTCCACTGGACGGAGTTCGTCGGCGGCCAGGTGAGCCTGACGATCCCCCACGCCTGGCAGGTCCGGTTCAACCAGAGCGGCATCGAGCCGACGGCCCGGATGGACATCCCGGTCGACCCGCGACTGATCGGGGAGCTCGAGGTGCTACCGGACTTCCGGCGCGCATACGAACCCGACGGGTTGGCCGTCCACGAGTTTGACGGCTACGGGGCGACGGTCCGCACCCTTCGCGGGTTCATCAAGGCGTACCACGACCTCGTCGGCGAGGTCCGCGACATCGTCCTCCCGAACCCGGACGTCAGGCCGGCCCCGCCGGTCCGGTGAGTCCGCCACCCCAACCGATCCACCTCGCGACCCATCGACCCACCGACACACGGAGGCACCAGTCATGACCGTCCAGGCTCCCCACATCGAGGCGACCGAGGCTCGTCCGCTCCCCATCCTCAGCCACTGGATCGACGGGCGCCCGGTGGAGGTCCTGCCCGAGCAGACCGGGCCGGTCCACGACCCCTCGACCGGCGAGGTCATCGCCCGGGTGCCGCGCGGCGGCGCCAGCGAGATCGATGCCGCCGTGGCCGCCGCCCAGGCCGCCTTCCCGGCCTGGCGTGACACGCCGCTTATCGCGAGGAGCCAGATCTTCTTCGCCTATCGCGAGCTGGTGTGGCGCCATCGCGAGGAGTTGGCCGCCCTCATCACCCGCGACCACGGCAAGACCTTTCCGGATGCCCTCAGCGAGGTCACCCGCGGGCTCGAGACGGTCGAGTTCGCGTGCGGGCTGCCGGTCCAGCTGGCGGGCCTCAACACGCCCAACGTGTCGACCAAGGTCGACGCCCACACCCTCCGCGGGCCGCTCGGCGTCGTCGCCGGGATCACCCCGTTCAACTTCCCGGTGATGGTCCCGATGTGGATCTACCCGATCGCCCTGATGACCGGCAACACGTTCGTCTGGAAGCCGTCGAGCCACACGCCGGGGGCCACCCAGCTCCAGGCCGAGCTGTGGAAGGAAGCCGGACTGCCCGACGGCGTGTTCAACGTCGTGTATGGCGGCCGGGAGGCCGTCGAGGCGATCCTGGCCCATCCGGGGATCGCGGCCATCCAGTTCGTCGGGTCGACCGCGGTCGGTCGTCACGTGTTCACGGCGGGCACCGCTGCCGGCAAGCGGGTCGGCGCCTACACCGGCGCCAAGAATGCGATGGTCGTGCTGCCCGACGCCGACCCGGAACTTGCCGCGGATTCCGCGGTGGCGGCCGGCTTCGGCTCGGCCGGCGAGCGATGCATGGCCCAGACGCTCGTCATCGCGGTCGGCAACGCGGGCGACACCCTGCGACCGATGATGGAAGAGCGGATCGCGAGGCTGAAGATCGGCCCCGGCATGGAGCCCGGCACGGACATGGGCCCGATCTATTCGGCGGAACACCGCCAGTCGATCATCGACTGGATCGCCCGCGGCGAGGCGGAAGGGGCGGAGCTGGTCGTCGACGGCCGGTCGTTCCATCACCCCGACCGGCCGGACGGCTACTTCATGGGCGTGACGCTGTTCGATCACGTCACCCCGGCCATGTCGATCTTCCACGAGGAGATCTTCGGGCCGGTCCTCGGGATCGTCCGGGTCGACACGTTCGACGAGGCGCTGGCGCTGGTCAACGGTCACCAGTACGGCAACGGCACCGCGATCTTCACGACCGACGGCGGGGCCGCCCGCAAGTTCGAGCTCGAGGTCGACGTGCCGATGATCGGGATCAATGTCCCGATCCCGGTGCCGGCCGGCTACCTCAGCTTCGGCGGCACCCGCGGATCGGCCTTCGCCGACCTGCAGATGCGCGGCGAGGACTCCATCCGCTTCTTCACCCGGCAGAAGGAGGTCACCGTCCGGTGGCCGGAGCCCGGTCGTCGCGGACCGCTGAGCCTGGTCTTCCCGGGCAACGTCTAGCTCGTCGGGTCAGACAGGAGCCGCACGATGGATCCGCTCAGCGCCTTCCGGCTCGACGGCCGCACCGCCTTCGTGTCAGGCGGCGGCGGGGCCATCGGTTCCGCCATCGCCGTCGCGCTGGGCGGCGCGGGTGCCAACGTCGTCCTCGGCGAGATCGACCAGGCCCGCGCCGACGCGGCCGCCGAGGCCGTTCTTGCCGCCGGCGCCGCGTGCCTGCCGGTGGCCGGCGACGTGACCGTCGAGGCCGAGGCTGAGCGGATCGTGGCGCTCGGGCTCGAACGCTTCGGCCGGCTCGACATCGTCGTCAACGCCGTCGGCGGCGGCGCCGGCAAAGTCGTGTTCGATGCGGAGTGCTACCCGCGCGACGCGTGGGACTGGATCATGGACCTCAACGTCCGGAGCACCCTGGTCGCCACCCAGGCCGCGGTCAGGTCGATGATCAAGGCCGGGCACGGCGGGCGAGTGGTCAACATCTCGTCCGTCCGTGCGCAACTCGGCATCAGCACGGGCTATTCGGCCTACGTCGCCGCGAAGGGCGCGGTCAGCTCGCTCACCCGCCAGTGGGCAACGGAGTGGGCGAAGCACGGCATCACCGTCAACGCCATCGCCCCGACCTTCGTCGACACCCCGCAGGTGGCGATGCTCCTGGGCGACCCGGCGTTCAAGGCCGGCGTCGTCAATCGGATCCCGCTCGGCCGGGTCGGCGAGACCGGCGACCTGGTCGGCGCGGTCCTGTTCTTCGCCTCGGACGCGTCGGCCTTCGTCACGGGACAGGTCCTGACGATCGACGGCGGCCTGACCGCGACGCAGTAGGGGCGCCCGAGCGATGACCCACGCCTACGACCTCCGCCATCACCACGGCCTCCCGCTGCCCGAGCTCAAGGCCCTCGTCGGCGGCAAGGCCGCCAACCTCAACGTCATGGCCACCGACCTCGGGCTGCCCGTGCCGCCGGGCTTCGTGGTCGGCACCGCCACCTGTCGCGAGTTCCTGGCCACGGGCTGGCCGGCCGGCCTCGACGCCGAGCTGCGCCGGCGGATGAAGGACGTCGAGACGGCCGTCGGCCGTCGGTTCGGCGATCCGGACGACCCGCTGCTGGTCAGCGTCCGCTCGGGCGCCCCGGTGTCGATGCCAGGGATGATGGATACCGTCCTCAACCTCGGGCTGACCGAGGCGACCGCGGCCGGATTGGCACGGGCCACCGGTGACGCGGCGTTCGCCGCCGACTGCCGCCGACGCTTCGTCGAAGGCTTCCGCTCGATCGTCGGGGTCGCCGAGGTCCCCGACGATCCGTGGCAGCAGCTCCGCCTGGCGATCGAGGCCGTCTTCCGCTCGTGGACGAGCGAACGGGCTCGCGCATACCGGGCCCGGGAAGGCATCGCCGACGACCTGGGCACCGCCGTCACGGTCCAGGCGATGGTCTTCGGCAACCGCGGCCAGGATTCGGCGACGGGCGTCCTGTTCACCCGCAACCCGGCCACGGGCGAACCGGTCCTGTACGGCGACATCCTGTTCGACGCGCAGGGCGAGGACGTCGTGGCCGGTACGCACCGGACCGAACCGATCGCGGTGCTGGACGAGCGCCTGCCGGCCATCGGCGCCGAGCTGCGCGACGATGCCACGAGGCTCGAGCGGCACTACCACGACCTGTGCGACATCGAGTTCACGATCGAGCAGGCGCGCCTGTGGATGCTCCAGGTCCGGGTCGGCAAGCGGAGCCCGGGAGCCGCGCTCCGGATCGCGCTGGACATGGCCGACGATCCCGGCTTCCCGTTGAGCCGCGCCGAGGCAGTCGAACGGACCGCCGCCATCCTGGCCGATCCCCCGACGACCGTGACCCGCCCCGATTCTGCGACGCCGCCCCTGGCGACCGGCCTTCCCGCTTCCCCGGGCGTGGCCTCGGGCGAGATCGCGCTCAGCCCGGAGGCGGCCATCGCCGCCGCCGACGCCGGCCGGACGGTCATCCTCGTCCGGGCGGAAACGTCACCCGACGACGTACCCGGGATGGCTCGGGCCGCCGGCATCCTGACCTCGCGCGGCGGGCTGGCCAGCCACGCCGCCGTCGTCGCCCGAGGCTGGGGCGTCCCGGCGGTCGTCGGGGCGATCGACGTCCGGATCGATGGCCAACGGGTCGAGATCGGGGCGCGCGCGTTCGCGGCCGGCGACCTGGTCACCATCGACGGAGCCACCGGCGAGGTGTTCGCCGGAGCCGTCGGCGGCGTCCGGACCGTGGTCCCCGAGGCGAAGACCCTGCTCGGCTGGGCGGCCGAGCTCGGGATCCCGATCCCGGGCGACGCGACGTCGGCGACCGCCGGCTCGCTGCCGGTGCCGGGGCCGGTGTCGCCACTCGGACCGGACATCCCGGTGACGCCCGGATCGGCGCCCGGGCGAACCCGGACGCTCACTCGCGACGATGTCCTGCGAGCGCTGGGCATCAAGGGCTTCGCGACGGCCGAGACGCTGGCCGATGCTCTCCTGTCGACGTCCGAGGCGATCGAGCCGCTGGTCGACGAGCTGATCGCCGACCGAATGGCCGACAACGGAGGCGGCTCGCTGAAGCTGACCGTCGACGGCAAGCTGGCCGTCACCGGCCTGATCGCCGCCGACACCGACCGCTGGGGACCGGACGGCGCGGGCGCGGCGCTCGACACGTTCCACGGATTCGACCTGCGGATGAAGGACACGGTCACCGCCTGGCAGATGCGCGAGGTGGCAGGCGCGCCGGCATTGAACGACCACGCCGATCCGGCCTACGACGCGGCGGTGCTCGAGGGGCTCGCCAGCCTGCACGCCGAGACGATCGGCTGGCTGTGCGGGATCACCGATCGCTGCGACCGGTTCGAGAACTACCGGGCGAGGCTCGAGCGGGCACTCGAACGCGCTCGCGCGGGCGACCAGCGCTTCGTCGCCTCGCCGCGCGTCGACAGCTATCACGGCGTCTGGTTCGAGCTGCACGAGGAGCTGATCCGGCTGGCCGGCCGGCGCCGCTCGGACGAGGCCCTGGCCGGTCGCGCCTGACCCATCAACGGAGAGTGAGGCAGACACCGATGTTCACGCGGATCACCCGGGCGCAGACGCCGATCACCCCGCTGCCGGGTCGGGACTGGCACACCTACATCGGCCCCGAGAACGCGCCGACCGAGCGCGTCTCGATGGGCGTGTCCGTGTACGAGCCAGGGGCCCGGCCGGTCGGCCACGTCCACGACAGCCAGGAAGAGACCGTCTACTGCGTGTCCGGACGCGGCCGGCTGGTCAGCGACACCGGGACGGCCGAGCTCGAGCCGGGCGTCGCCGTCCATATCCCGGTCGGCACCTTCCACGCGACCGAGTGCGATCCGCCTGAACCCCTGGAGCTGCTGTGCATCTTCACGCCCCCCGTGGTGCCCGGCTCGTACGAGAAGGGCAAACGAGCCCGATGATCACCCGGAGCGCCACCGCCGACGCCGATGTCGCGCGCCTGGACGAGGTCGCCCGACGGATCCGGGTCGAGATCGTCCGCACGGTCCACGCGGCCCGGGCCGGCCACATGGGCGGCTCGCTGTCGGAGGCCGACGTCCTGGCGGCCCTGTACTTCCACGTGATGCGCATCCGCCCGGAGCAACCGGGCTGGCCCGAGCGCGACCGGTTCGTGCTGTCGAAGGGCCATGCCTCGGTCGGGCTGTACGCGACCCTCGCCCTGCGAGGCTACTTCCCGGTGGCCGACCTGCCGACGTTCGACAGCCTCGGGACGATCCTGCAGGGCCACCCGGACATGACCCGCACGCCGGGCATCGACATGTCGACGGGCTCGCTCGGGATGGGCCTGTCGGCGGGAGTCGGGATCGCGCTCGGTGCCCGGCTCCAGGGTCGCGACGCCCGGACGTACGTGCTGCTCGGCGACGGGGAGTGCCAGGAGGGCGCCGTCTGGGAATCGGCCTTCGTGGCCGCCCGCTACGGGCTCGACCGGCTGATCGCCATCATCGACCACAACAAGCTCCAGCAGTACGGCTGGCAGGGCGATTCGATCGACCACCGCCTGCCGCCCGAGGCACCCGGCGAGCTCGTCGCCAAGTGGACGGCCTTCGGCTGGCGGGTGCTCGAGGTGGACGGCCACGACCTGCGCGAGCTGCTGGACGCGTTCGACGTGGCGGCCCACGGCGACGGCCGGCCGATCGCGATCATCGCCAACACCGTGAAGGGCCGCGGCGTGTCGTACGCCGAGGGCCGCTACGAATGGCACACCAAGGTCCCGACCGATGCCGAGCTGGCACTCGCGCTGGCCGAGCTCGGCGAACCGACCGCCGGCGAGGAGGCGACCCGATGACGCTGCCGATGGGTCGCCCGATGCGTGAGGCGTTCGGCGAGACCGTGACCGAGCTGGCCGACACGGACCCGCGCGTTGTCATGCTCGACGGTGACCTCGGGGTGTCGACCAAGGCCGACATCTTCCAGAAGGCCCACCCCGAGCGCTACCTCCAGACCGGGATCGCCGAGCAGAACATGCTCGGGATGGCCGCCGGGCTGGCCAGCGTGGGGATGCTGCCGTTCATCAGCACGTTCGTGCCGTTCGCGATGGTCCGGCCGCTCGACCAGATCCGGGTGCTGATCGCCCAGCCGCATCTCAACGTCAAGATCACGGCGGGGTACGCCGGGCTCTTCGTCGGCGCGGCGGGCAAGACCCACCAGGCGGTCGACGATGTCTCGATCATGCGCGCGATGCCGGGCATGGTCGTCATCTCGCCGGCCGACGACACCGAGACCCGGCTGTCGCTGCGCTGGGCCGCCGCCTACGACGGTCCGGTCTACGTCCGCCTCGTCCGCGACGCCACGCAGCGGCTGTTCGGCGAGGACTACCGGTTCGAGTTCGGCCGGGCGGTCGTCGTCCGCGAGGGCGACGACGTCACGCTGATCAGCACCGGCGCCGAGACCCCACGCGTCGTCGACGCGGCGATGCTCCTGGCCGAGCGCGGGATCGACGCCCACGTCCTCCACGTCCCGACGATCAAGCCGCTCGACGTCGCCGCGATCGTCGCCGCCGCGGAACGGACGAACCTCGTCATCACGGTCGAAGAGCACAGCGTCATCGGCGGCCTCGGCGGGGCGGTCGCGGAAGCCCTCTCTGAGCACCTGCCGACGCGCGTGCTGCGGATCGGGCTCCAGGACGTCTTCGGGCAATCGGCCTCGAACGACGACCTGCTCGACGTGTACGGGCTGTCGGCGATCCGCGTCGCCGACCAGGTCGTGACCCATCTCGATCGGCTGGCCAGAGCGAGTTCGCGCGCTTGACCGCCGGTCAGCCGCCGCGGCTGGGTCCCCTCCCTCAGCCGTCGTCGAGGAGCGCCTCGCGGATCGCCGCCCGGGTGGCGACATCGATCCCGAGCCCGTCCGCGAAGTAGCCCTCGACATCGCCGTGACGCAGCCGCACCTCATCCAGGGCGGCGTCGAGGTACTCCGGCAGCGTCGCGAAGACGGAGCGGATCAGGTCCGGATTCCCACCCCGGGCCGCGTACTCGTCGGCGAACGGCGCGAGGATCGCCTCGACGTGTCTGATGCTCGCCAGGTAGTCGTCCATGACGTCGGCCTCGGACACGCCGAGGAAGGTGAGGAGGGCCGCCGCCGCCCAGCCGGTTCGGTCCTTGCCGGTCGAGCAGTGGAAGAGGACCGGACGGCGCGGCCCGGCGGCGATGCCGCGGAACACGCTGCCATAGGCGGCGCGCGCGGAATTGAGCGTCACGAAATCGCGGTAGTGGCGCAGCCAGATCGCGCGGCTGCGATCGCCACCGAGCTCCTGCTCGGCGACGGCGGGATCGGCCAGCAGCCGGAGCATGTGGCCCGGGCTTCCTTCGACCTTGTCGCCGATCACGTCGGCCACCACGTGGTCCGTGCGCCCGGCCAGGCGGTCCGGGGCGGAACGCCGTTCCTCGGCGGTTCGCAGGTCGAACACGGTCCGCACCCCGAGCGCCGCGAACCGATCCGCGTCGGCGCCGTCCAGGCTGGCCAACGCGGTGGAGCGATAGACGAGCCCACTCCGGACGCGGCCGCCCGACCGCGTCACGTGACCCCCGATGTCGCGCAGGTTCGGCAGCGAGGCGATCGCCAGGGCTGGTCCGGCGGTGGCGTGCGTGGCGAGGCCTCCCATCGGGGTGTGGTGACGGGGATCACCCGTCAGGCTACGCGACCCGGCGGCCACGACCGAGGGCCGTTCGTCCCGAAGTCCCGGGACCGCGCCGGCGCCACTGCCGGACCGGTCGCGCGGTGGTAGCCTCGCCGACCATGACCGTCCGCGACGTCCCGCCGATCCGGATCCCGGATGGCTTCACCGTGTGGGCCGCGAGCGACGTCCACGGGCAGCTCAGGGCGGTCGACCGGCTCCTCGGCTCGGCCGGCCTGACCGACGGCGGAGCCCGCTGGATCGCACCGCCCGGATCGGCCCTGGTGATCACCGGGGACGTGGTCGACCGCGGACCCGATTCGGTCGGCCTCGTGCGCCGGCTGGCCTCGCTCCGTTCGCAGGCCGCGGCGGTGGGTGGGCTCGTCGCGCTCCTGTGGGGCAACCACGAGGCGCAGGTGCTCGGCGGGCTCGGTGGCGACCCGGAGATCTTCCGGGCGATGATGGTCTTCGGTGGCGCGGGCACCCTCGTCTCGGTCGGGCTGCGCCCCGACGAGTGGGAGGGCCGGTCGGCGGCGGACATCGCGGCGCGAGTCGACGAGCTGGCACCCGACCTCATCCCGACCCTGTGGACCTTCGCCCCGTACGCCAGGTGGCGGGACGTCCTGTTCGTCCACGGCGGCCCCGTGCCGTTCCAGGAGCTCGATCGGTTCGAACACAGCGCCGATCGGCTGTGGATCCGTCGCGCGTTCTTCGACTCGCCGGAGCGCTTCCCCGACGGCGACGCGTGGGCGACCTACCGGGACGCCGGGCTCGGGAGGGTCGTCTTCGGCCACACGCCGGTCGAGCGCCCGACGTTCAGCCACGACGGCCGCGCACTGAACGTGGACACCTGGCGCGGGCAGGCGGTCACGCTCGCCGGGCTCGAGCCGGGTCGCGAGCTGTCCGAGGCGACCTTCCTCGCGGAGCCGGCCGAGCCGCGCGTCATCGCCGACGCGCCGGTGTCGCCGGACGACGTCCGGGCGTTCGACGCCACGCTCCCGGCGATCGTCGATGCCTGGGTCGCCTCGCTCCGGGCGACCGGCACGACCGCACGATGACCCGACAGGAGGCCGCCATGCACGTCACCCTCGTCCACGTCCGGGTGCTGGCGGACCAGCTCGGGCCGTTTCTCGAGGCCAGCCGCGCGAACCATGCCGGCTCGATCCGCGAGCCCGGGAACGTCCGCTTCGACGTCCTCGGCGACCCCGCCGATCCGACCCACTTCCTGATCTACGAGGTGTTCCTCGACGACGACGCCGCGGCGGCCCACAAGACGACCGCCCACTACCTCGCCTGGCGCGACCGGGTGGCCCCGATGATGGCCGAGCCGAGACACGGCGACCGGTGGGACGCGATCGTGATCGAGGACCGCCCCGGGACGCCGGACTGAGCGAGACCGCCATGCACCGAAGCGAGGGGACCGCCGGCGCGACGGGAGCAACCGGGGCGGGCCCCGGCGTCTTGACCCTGGCGACGACCCCATTCGGCGTCGCCCGGCTCCCGCGGATCGTGTTCGGCGCGGGTCGACGGGCGGAGATCCCGGCACTCGTCGCCGACCACGGCCGGCGAGCCCTGCTCGTGACCGGTGCGCGTTCGCTCCAGGCCACCACGGCGTGGGCGGAGCTCGCGGCGGGTCTCCAGGCGGCGGGCGTGGCCTGGGATCACCTCGCCGTCGGCGGGGAGCCGTCGCCCGAGCTCGTCGACGCTGCGGTCGCGGCTCGCCGGGCCGATCCCCCGGACGTCGTCATCGGCATCGGCGGCGGCAGCGCCCTCGACGCCGCCAAGGCGATCGCCGGGCTCCTTCGATCCGGGACGGTGGCGCTCGATCATCTCGAGGGCGTCGGCCGCGGCATCCCGTACCCCGGTCCGGCGACACCCTTCGTGGCGGTGCCGACGACCGCGGGGACCGGGTCGGAGGCGACGAAGAACGCCGTCCTGTCGGGATCCGTGGCGGTCCGCGACGGCGGACCGGCGCCGTTCAAGAAGTCGTTCCGTGACGACCGGCTCGTGGCGGCGCTGGCGATCGTCGATCCGGACCTCCTCGACGGGTGTCCGCCACCGGTCATCGCCGGCGACGGCCTGGATGCGCTGACCCAATGCCTCGAGGCGTACGTTTCCAGCGGCGCCTCGCCATTCACGGACGCGATCGCCGCGAGCGGACTGGCGGCGATCGGCCCGGCGCTTCCCGCCTGGCATGCCGCTGCGCGAGCGGATCGGCCGCCGGCCGACACCGCCGGCCTCCGCTCGGCGATGGCCTGGGGAGCGCTCGCCTCCGGGATCGCGCTGGCCAACGCCGGGCTCGGCGCGGTCCACGGCATGATCGCCGCGCTCGGGGCGCGCCATGGGATCCATCACGGCACGGGCTGCGGGATCCTCCTCGCCGCTGCGACCCGGATCAACGTCGCGGCGCTGCGTGCCCGCGACCCGAGCGGACCCGGCCTCCTCCGGTTCGCGGAGGCGGGTCGCCTGCTGACCGGGGAGCGTGGCCTCGGCGACGGAGTGGCGCCCGACGCTGTCGTCGGGTGGATCGAGGACTTGGTTCGTGGGCTTGGCCTGCCGCGTCTCGGGGAGGTCGGCGTGCGCTCGGCCGACATCCCGGCCCTCGTCGCCGAGGCCCGCGGCTCGAGCATGCGGACCAATCCGATCGTCCTGACCGACGCGGAGATCGAGGCGATCCTGACCGGCTCCCTGTGAAGCGCGGCCTGGCAGTCGGTCACGAGGCGCCGCGCCGCGTCGGAGTGATCCCACGCACGCCTGCGCGCGGCCGACCCGCTGGCGTGTTGCCACGGCGGGAGTGCGGGCCTGTTGGGGCCCGGCTGTCGGCACCGTCGTGTCGTGGGTCGACCGGACGCACGCCGGCCGAGCCAGCGCTCCCCGCACTTTGTAACGACGTTGCGATCCCAGGGGTCGTCGGCGCGTGCATCGAGGGGATCGACCCGTCTCGACACTCTTCGAAGATGGAGAAGCGCACGACGCGGCCGATCCTCGTGGTCAACCCGGCCGATGACCACTTGTTCTCGGCGTTCGCCGACGTCCTCATCGAGCACGGTGCCGGCAGCACGGGCGAGCTCGAACGCCGGCTTCGTCCCTTGTATGCGAACGCGGTCGTCCACTCGCGGGAGCTCAGCAGCGAGCCATTCGTCATCTGGTACGTCTACCGGGACGGTCGCTGGATCAACCCCCATCGCGAACCGCAATCAACAGGAGCGCAGCCTGACGATGTCCGACCCACGAGATGACCTGCGATCCACGGAGGAATCGATCCGGCGCGACGCCGAGCAAGTGAAGGCGCTGGAAGCAGAGAAGTCCGCCCTCGAGCCGACCGACCCCCGGGTCGCGCAGCTGTCCGAACAGATCGAGCGCCTGGCAACCGTGCTGCAGGGCAAGACCACGGCCGAGCGCGAGCTCGCCGACGAGATCCAGGCGGCCCGGTAGAACCCGCGTCAGCAGCACGGCATCCGGCGACCGCGGCAAGGTCGCGCTGCCGCCCGTCAGGCGACCCCGAGGACCGCCCGCACCTCGTGGCAGATCTGGAGATCCTCGCGGGCGACGATGACGAACACCCGGACCGCTGCCCCGGCGGCGCCGATCTCCCGTTCGTCGGCGCCCGCGCCATTTCGCGCGGGGTCGAGCTCGATGCCGAGGAAGCCGATTCGCTCCGCGGCGAGCGCCCTGACGGCCGGCGAATGCTCGCCGACTCCGCCGGTGAACACCAGCGCATCGATCCCGCCGAGCGACGCGGTCATGGCGGCAATCGAGGCGCGGAGACGATGGATGTAGACGTCGAGCGCCAGCCGAGCGTCCGCGCCGCCACCCGCGGCGGCATCGACGATTGCCCGCATGTCGGCGGTGCCGGCCAGGCCGAGCAGGCCTGAGCGATGCTCGAGCGTCGCGGCCAGCTCGGCCGGCGGTGTGCCCGCGTGCTCCTCGAGCCACAGCACGAGCCCCGGGTCGACGCTGCCCGAGCGGGTCGCCATGACCAGGCCCTCGAGCGGCGTGAAACCCATGGTCGTGTCCACCGACCGGCCGTCCTGGATCGCGGCGAGCGAGGCGCCGGCTCCCAGGTGGCAGGTCACGACGCGGAGACCCTCGGCCGACCGGCCGAGGAGCTCGGTGACCCGCCGGCTGGCGTAGGCGTGCGACAGGCCGTGGAAGCCGTACCGGCGCAGGTCCCACCGCTTCCGCCATTCCGACGGCAGCGCGTAGGTCGAGGCCGCCGCCGGCAGGCTGGCGTGGAAGGCGGTGTCGAAGCAGGCCACCGCCGGCACCTCGGGGAGGACGCCGGAGACGACGTCGAGCGCAGCCAGCGACTTGGGCTGGTGGAGCGGGGCCAGGTCGGTCAGCGCCCGGAGGCGAGCCACGACCGCGGCATCGATCACGACCGGGCTGGAGAATTGGGTGCCGCCATGGACGATCCGATGGCCGACCGCGTCCACCGGGCCGAAGCGGCGGATTGCCGCCGCGACCGTCTCAGCGTCGGTCGACCCGCGCGGCGCCGGCAGGTCGGCCGAGTCGACGACGGTGTCGGTGCCGTCGAGGACGCGCAGCTTGAGGCTGCTCGACCCCGCGTTGACGACGAGGATGCGCTTAGCGCGGCGCGTGTCGGCGCCTACTGCGGCCACGACCAGTTGGCGATTTCGGGGGCGTCCTCGCCCTCGAGTCGGGTGTAGGCACGTGCCTCCAGCCGCTTGTCGACCATCAGCTGGCGGACGTGGCCGGCGCGGCTGGCCAATCCGGGCACCCGGTCGATCACGTCGATGACCAGGTGGAACCGGTCGAGGTCGTTGAGCATGACCATGTCGAACGGGGTCGTCGTGGTGCCCTCCTCCTTGTAGCCCCGGACGTGGAGGTTGGCGTGATTGGTGCGGCGGTACGTCAGCCGGTGGATGAGCCACGGGTAGCCGTGGTAGGCGAAGATGATCGGCCGGTCGGTCGTGAACAGTGAGTCGAACTCGACGTCCGACAGCCCGTGCGGATGCTCGGACGCCGGCTGGAGCCGCATCAGGTCGACGACGTTGACGAACCGGACCGTGATCTCCGGCAGGTGCTGGCGAAGCAGGTCGACGGCGGCGAGGGCCTCGAGGGTGGGGATGTCGCCGGCCGAGGCGATCACCACGTCCGGCTCGCCGTTGCCGTCGTTGCTGGCCCAGTCCCAGATCCCGATCCCGCGACTGCAGTGGTGGACCGCCTCGTCCATCGACAGCCAGTTCGGCCCGGGCTGCTTGCCGGCCACGATCACGTTGACGTAGTGCCGGCTGCGCAGGCAGTGGTCGCCGACCGACAGCAGGCAGTTGGCGTCGGGTGGCAGGTAGACCCGGATGACGTCGGACTTCTTGTTGACGACGTGATCGATGAACCCGGGGTCCTGGTGCGAGAAGCCGTTGTGGTCCTGGCGCCAGACCAGCGAGCTCAGGATGTAGTTGAGCGACGCGATCGGCCGCCGCCAGGCGAGGTCGCCGGTCACCTTGAGCCACTTGGCATGCTGGTTGAACATCGAGTCCACGATGTGGATGAACGCCTCGTAGCAGTTGAACACGCCGTGCCGGCCGGTCAGCAGGTAGCCCTCCAGCCAGCCTTGGCACTGATGCTCGGACAGGACCTCCATGACTCGACCCTCCGGGGCCTGGCCCTCGTCGGTCGGGAGGAGCTCGCCCTCGAACTGGCGGTCGGTCACCTCGAACACCGCGCCAAACCGGTTCGACGCGGTCTCATCCGGCCCGAAGATCCGGAAGTTGTCGGCGTTCCGCGTGATGACGTCGCGCAGGAACGTGCCGAGGACGCGGGTGGCCTCGGCCGTGGTCGCGCCGGGGCTCGGCACGTCCACGGCGTAGTCGCGGAAGTCCGGCAGGCGCAGGTCGCGCAGCAGCTCGCCACCATTGGCGACCGGGTTGGCGCTCATCCGCCGGTAGCTCTTCGGGGGCAGCTCCGCCAGCTCCGGGACCAGGCTGCCGTTGGCGTCGAACAGCTCCTCGGGTCGGTAGCTCCGCATCCAGGCCTCGAGGATCGACCGATGCGCGGCATTGGTCCGGACCTCGCTCATCGGGACCTGGTGCGATCGCCAGGTCCCTTCGACCGGCTTGCCGTCGATCTCCTTGGGCCCGGTCCAGCCCTTGGGCGTCTTGAGCACGATCATCGGCCAGGTCGGCCGGTCCGTGGAGCCACCCTCTCGGGCGGCCTTCTGGATCGCCTGGATCTCCTGGACCACCTCGTCGAGGGTCGAGGCGAGCGCCTGGTGGACGGCTGCCGGGTCGTCACCTTCGACGAACCGGGGCTGATAGCCATAGCCCTCCATGAGCGCCCGGAGCTCGGCCTCCGGGATCCGGGCGAGGACCGTCGGGTTGGCGATCTTGTAGCCGTTGAGGTGGAGGATCGGCAGGACCGCGCCGTCGGTGACGGGGTTGAGGAACTTGTTCGAGTGCCAGCTCGTCGCCAGCGGACCGGTCTCGGCCTCGCCGTCACCGACCACCGCGCAGACCACCAGGTCGGGGTTGTCGAATGCGGCGCCGAAGGCGTGCGAGAGCGCGTAGCCGAGCTCGCCGCCCTCGTGAATGGAGCCCGGCGTCTCGGGCGCGACATGGCTGGGGATCCCGCCCGGGAACGAGAACTGGCGGAACAGCCGGCGCAGGCCGTCCTCGTCGCGGGTGATGCTCGGGTAGATCTCGCTGTACGTCCCCTCGAGATAGGCGTTGGCGACGAGCCCGGGGCCGCCATGACCCGGCCCGGTGATATAGATGGCGTTGAGGTCCCAGTTCCGGATGACCCGGTTCATGTGGGCATAGATCAGGTTCAACCCCGGTGTCGTGCCCCAGTGGCCGAGCAGGCGCGGCTTGACGTGCTCGGGCCGCAGTGGCTCCTTCAGCAGCGGGTTGTCGAGCAGGTAGATCTGGCCGACCGAGAGGTAGTTGGCTGCCCGCCAGTAGGCATCGATCCGGGCCAGCTCGTCGGGGGCAAGGGTGAGTGCGAGTTCGACAGCCATGGGGTGGCCTCTTCGAGGGTCGTCGTCGGGGTCGATCGTTCCGGAAAAGGGTACCGCGGGCGCCGCTGCCGGGGTTGCGCCGGGGTTGCCGCACGCCTACGATGCGGTCACCCCACGCCGCTCCCGTACGGGGCCCGTTCACGTTCCGCTTCGGCGGCTGAATGCAAGGGCCCGCGAGGCTCGGCCGGGATTGGAGGCCACGCCATGGCAACCGTGACGTTCGAGAGCGTCAACAAGCTCTACGGGGAGTTCCAAGCCGTCAAGGACCTCAATCTCGAGATCGGCGACGGCGAGTTCATGGTCCTGGTCGGACCCTCCGGTTGCGGCAAGACGACCAGCCTCCGGATGATCGCCGGTCTCGAGGAGATCACGAGCGGAACGCTCCGGATCGGCGACCGGGTGGTCAACGACGTGCCGCCGAAGGATCGCGACATCGCGATGGTCTTCCAGAGCTACGCGCTCTACCCGCACATGTCGGTTCGCGAGAACCTCGCGTTCGGGTTGAAGCTGCGCAAGGTGCCCAAGGCCGAAATCGAGCGCCGGGTCAAGGAGACGGCCGAGACGATCCAGCTCGAGAAGCTGCTCGACCGCAAGCCCAAGGAACTGTCCGGCGGGCAGCGCCAGCGCGTCGCGCTCGGTCGGGCGATCGTCCGCGAGCCGGCCGTGTTCCTCATGGACGAGCCCCTGTCCAACCTCGATGCAAAGCTGCGTGTCCAGACCCGCGCCGAGATCGCCCGGCTCCACCAGCGCCTCGAGACGACCATCGTCTACGTCACCCACGACCAGGTCGAGGCCATGACGATGGGCTCGCGGATCGCGGTCATGAACGACGGCGCCCTCCAGCAGGTCGGCGCGCCGCAGGTCGTCTACGACACACCGATCAACCGCTTCGTCGCCGGCTTCATCGGCAGCCCGGCGATGAACTTCCTCGAAGTTCACATGGAGGGATCGGGCGACACCGCCCGGCTGGTCGCCGCGAGCGACTGGTCGATCCCGCTGCCCAGCCACTATCGCGAGGCAGCGACGCCCAAGGCGGGCAAGACGCTGATCGCCGGGTTCCGCCCCGAGCACCTCGACATCGGCGAGGGCGGCGATGGCAGCGGCTCGTTCCGGGCCCGGGCCGACGTGGTCGAGTTCCTCGGCAACGAGGAGCAGCTCCACGTGAGCGCCGCGGGTCAGGACGTGGTGGCCGTCGTCGACTCGGCGCATCGCGTCAAGCCGGGCGACATCGTCAACCTCGTCCTGCCGCTCAGCAAGCTGCAGCTGTTCGACGGCGAGACCGGGCTGACGCTCCACCCGGACGCGGCGGTGACCAACTGAGCCCCGATCGCTCCGATCGCGATCACTCGGCCCCGGAGGATCCCTCCGGGGCCGATCTCGTGGAACGCGTCGTCCACTCGCGGGTCCTCCATCGCGGTCGGTACCTGACCTTCCGGATCGACACGGTCGAGCGCGTCGACGGCACGCGCGCGACCCGTGAGATCGCCGGCCACCCGGGCGCGGTGGCGATCCTCGCCGTCGACCGCGAGGATCGCGTGCTGCTCGTCCGACAATGGCGGACGGCGGCCGGACAGGCGCTGCTGGAGATCCCGGCCGGCACGCTCGACGTGGCCGACGACGGCACCGTCGAGGACCCCGATCTCGCTGCCCGGCGCGAGCTCGAGGAGGAGACCGGGATGCGGGCCGGGTCGTGGCGACCGCTGGCACAGTTCTTCACGGCGCCCGGCTTCACCTCGGAGCTGATGCACCTCTACCTGGCCACGGATCTGCGACTCGCGGGCGGTCGCCGCCTCGGACCCGACGAGGATGAGCACCTGCTGCTCGAGCGACTGCCCTGGCACGACGCGCTGGCCGCCGCGGATCGCGGCGAGATTGCCGACGCCAAGTCCCTCGTGGCCCTGCTGTGGCTCGCGCGGGATCGAGGCGCATAGAGGCGAATCGGCCTACGCCGGGCCCGTCGAGCCCCCGGGACCAGGTGGCTGGCGTGGTGCGGCCGGCGGCAGGCGCCCGAGCGCCCCGCTGTACAGCGGCTCGTCCGGGCTGAGCGCCACCGCCAGGCGAAGATGCGTCCTGGCCCGGTCGACCTGGCCGAGGCGTTTCAGGCACAGCCCGATCGCGTAGTGCGCGTAGTGCGACGACGGATCGACCTCGAGGAGGGCCTCGAACGTCGCCCGCGCGGGTTCGGCCTGGCCCGAGTTGAAGTACGCGCGACCGAGCGCCTCCAGGATCGAACCCTTGCCGGGCTCGACGCGATTCGCCCGCTCGAGCACGATCGCCGCCTGCGCGAAGTGGTGCCCGTCGAGCAGCGCGTGCCCGCGCTGGAAGAGGTCGTAGGCGGATTCGCGGTCGGCGGCGGGCTCGGCGTCGTCGGGCTCGGGGCGGTCGGGCTCGGGGCGGTCGGGCATCGATGGGTCCACCCGCCGGATGGTCGCACGGAACGGCCGACCGCGCGTCGCCGAACATGGACGCACCTGGAAGGAGATCGCACGAGACCCATACGGCGGTCGTTCGAAACAACCCGAACGACTGCGTGCCTCGATTCGCCGCAGGAGTTCGGGACGGGCCTCAGACGTGCGGCCGTCGGCGGTGATCCCGTCGCCTCCGGGCGACGCGCCGGATCGTTCGACTTGGTTCGAACGACGTGCGTCTCGCGCCTGCGGGAGACCGCGGTTGCCCGGGCGGGCCGCGGGCCTACCCCTCCCGGTAGACGGACAGGTCAACCGGCTGCAGGCGCGGCGAGTCGGTCAGCCCGGGGATCCGGCCGCGTTTCGCGATGGGGCGGCCATCGATCTCCTTGATGTCGCCGGTGAAGTCGATCGGGCTGGCGCCACTGATGTACGAGCCGACGGCATATGAATTGACCGGGGCGCCGGCCTCCTTGAACGTCCCGATGCGCTCGGGCGTCAGGCCGCCGGACACGGTGATCTGGACGTGGCGGAACCCGGCCTGGTCGAGTCGGGCCCGGATCTCGTGGACGAGGTCGGGCGTGACGCGGCCGCGCTCGGACGGCGTGTCGAGCCGGATCCCGTACAGCCGATCACCCAGGGCGTGCGCCACCCGGAGCGCCTCCTCGGCCTCGTCCTTGAACGTATCGACCAGGACGATTCGGGGCACCTCGGCCTCGACGTGGCGGTCGAAGGCAAGCGCCGCCTCGACCGTGTCGCCGAAGATCAGCACGAGGGAGTGCGGCATCGTCCCGGTCGGGGCGAGGCCGGCCAGCCGGGCACCGGCGGGCGTCGATGCCCCGACGCAGCCGCCGACGATGGCGGCATAGTCGAGCACGTCGGCGATGTCGGGGTGGATGTGCCGGGCGCCGAAGCTGATGACCGGATTCGGAGCCGCCATCTCGACGCACGCCCGCGCCGCGGTGGCCCAGCCGGTGGACTGCGCGAGCATCCCCAGGAACGCCGTCTCGTACAGCCCGAACTGGCGGTACCTGGCCCGGATCCGCAGCACGATCTCCTTGCGCGCGATGGCGTCGCCGTCCTGGAGCGCCTCGAGCTGGGCCTCGCCGGGCGCGGCCGTGGCCAGGACATGGCCGAGCAGGTTGCGCGCCTCGTCGATCCCGCACAGGATCCCCTCCTGGCGGGTGAACACCTCCATCGTCACGAGCGGATCCATGCCCTCGCGGGCCAGGATCGTCTCGGCCCGGCCGAAATAGACATCGGCCGAATTGCCCGACAGGATCTCGTACGACGGCCGCGACCGTGACAGGCCCATCAGTCCCGATCAGCTCCTCTGTGGTCCGGGGCGGCGGCGTCGCCGGAGGTGGCCGCGAGTGTAGCGTACGGGTCATCGCTCACCCAGCCCGCGGCGAGCGACCGTTGGCGGCGGCGCCGACCTCGCAGCCACGCCCCGACGAGCACGAGCGCCAGGAGCGCCGCCAGGGTCAGCGCCGTGACGCTCACCAGCCGGCCTCGGCCGACAGTCTCGGCACCGGTCCACGCCGCGGCGGCGGCGGCCGCAGCCGTGGCCGAACCGGTCAGGTCGCCCGACGCGAAGAGCGTCCGGGAGTGGGCCAGCTCGGCGTCGGGGGTGGTGCCCCACAGCCCCAGCGACTGGAGCAGGTCGGGGGACGCCAGGCGGGTGGCGGCCGCCGCGTCGTACCGGTCGATCGTCGCGAGCTCGGCGGCCGCCTCGTCGCTGGCGCTGCTGAACCCGTCCGGCCGCTCGAAGGCGTCGTGCAGCGTTCCGGGTGGGGTGAGGCCAGCCGCCGTCGCCGCCGTCTCGATCGTGTGGCGCTGGTCGAGGATCCGCGTGGCGGAGCCGAGGAGCGTCGCCGCGGCATCGAAGCGCCAGGCGCGCATGGCGTCGCGGATCGGTCGGGGCAGCTGCCAGTCCGCTGCCGCGGCAACGACCGCGTCGTACCGTTGGCGGGCCGCCAGCCGCGCGTCGAGCAGCGGTAGGTCGGTCGGGCGCGCGACCCAGGTCCGCCACAGGTCGTCGAACGAGCTCGAGGCGTGCTCGTCGAGGAGGTCGAGGAGGCCCCGCCAGTCCGGCGCGCCGTCGACCGTCTCCGGCGCCTCCTGGGCCCCACCGGCCAGGACCGGCGGTTGGTAGGCGCCGACCCGATCGGCCGCGTCCGCCCAGACGGCCCGCAGCGCGTCCGGCCCGGCGCGTGCCGCGACCGCCTTGGCGAGCGCGAGCGTCGCCGCGTACGCGTAGTCCTCGACCGCGCTCGTCTCGCGGCCGACCGCTCCCCAGCTGTTGAGCGGGATCCTGGCCGCTTCGAGGGCCGGGGTCAGCGCGGTGCCGCCGGCGGTCACCTTCAGGTCGGGGGCGACCGCCAGCCCGTAGTACGAGGCGAACGCCTCGTTGGCCCAGCGATCGGCCAGGAGCGCGCCGTTGAACCAGGCATGGGCCGACTCGTGGAGCACGACGAAGTCATTGGCGTAGTAGGCGACTTCGACGATGCCCCGGCCTGGGTCGAACAGCCCGGCGTAGCCACCGGTCGAGCGGCTGACCGCTTCCTGGACCGTCAGCCCGCCGGATCGCGGCCACGGCAGGCCGATCTGGTCGGCGAGCAACGGCAGGGCCCGGCTGACCAGGTCGCCGACCCGGGTCGACCACGTCGGGTCATCCGGCCACGATCGGATCGTGAGGTCCACGCGGGATCCGCCGATCGTCGGCGAGACGGTGCGCTCGGTGTAGGCCCCCGGCCGGTCGGCGATGAGGTAGGCGAAGAAGGACAGTGGCTTGTCGAGCTTGCCGGTCCGGTAGATCGTCCGGCCAGTGGCGTCCACCACGGGCTCCGGCATCGTTCCCGCCTGCACCTCGGCCGAGAAGCCGGCAGGGAACACGACCTCGACCGAGCTGCCCGGCGTGCTGTCGGTGGCGAACGCCCAGACCGGAAACGAAACGAGCGAGTCGCCCACGCGAATATCGCGCGTCGGGGCGCCGCCCGGATCGACGAGGTAGAAGACGAGCCGGTAGCGCGCCGACTTGCCGCTGAACAGGCGCTGCGCGAGGTCCAGCCGGAGGAGCGTGTAGTCCTTCGTCCGCTTCGGAGACGCGGACGGCCGGAGTGCCCTTGCCGTCCCAGGTCAGCTTGAACGAGGACGAGTTGGGCAGGACCGCCAGGTAGGCCTTGTCGAAGTAGTACCGCCGGGTGACGCTGTCCTTGAGGTGGTTGGTCAGCAGCAGGTCGACGACGACCCGAATCCGCTGTTGCGCCGGCTGGACGTCGTAGCGCGCGTCACTCGAGATCGTCAGGTCGGGTGCGGCGGCGAGCACCGGCGGAGCCGCCGAGGGCGCCGCCAGCAGGCCGCTCGCCAGCGCGATCGCGAGGACGCCGCGGGTCGCGATCCGGATGGCCGGGGTCATGCCTCGGCCGGCTCGGACGCCAGCGGAACCGGCTCCGGCAGCCCGCCGAGCTCAGGCAGTCGCCCGGCGTACCGATCGAGGAAGGCGAGGTTGGCCGGCGTTCGACCGGACTGCTCGGGGATCCGACCGCCGATCCACAGCCATTCCTTCGATTCCTCGAGGAGCTGATCGGCGATGCCGAGGATCCGCGCGATCGCCAGGCCGACCTCGTCGGCGCCGGCGTGGGCGATCGGCAGCTCGACGGCCAGCAGCGGCCGTCCATCCTCGCCGACCGAGAACTTGGCGAATGGGAACTCGTCGTTCCAGCGCAGGAGCTTGCGATACGACTTGCGAAACATGTCGTTGATCGGCGGGGCGTAGTGCGCCCAGCAGATGACCGCGAGGGCCGGATCGAGGATCACCGTGATCCGCAGCCCGAACCGGCGCCGACCGTCGAGCACCAGGTCCCAGCTGGCGACCCCCTCGCGCTCGGCGCGCTCGGACCGGGCGAGGCCAAGCTCCGTGAACCAGCCTTCGACATCGGTTGGGCCCACGGGGCGCGTGCCCGACTCGGCGGATGACATGGCTCGCGGAGTCTAGCCGAGATCGACGGGCACGGGGTCGGGACGCCCGGCCTGTTCGGACCGCGCGGCCCGCGGCTCGAGACCGGGTCAGCCCTCCAGGCCGGCCTTCCGACCGCCGCCGCCGGCCGCCCTGACTGCCCGTTCCGGGACGGCATCGAGGACCGCCGCGGCCCGGGCGGCGGCGGCATGCCCGCGACCCTTCGCACGGCGGGTATCGAGGTCCACGGATTCGCCGCTGCGCACGATCCGGCCCGAGAAATCCGATGCCCGGGCGTCGGCCGCGATCCGGACGTTGCGCCCGATCCGGGCGCCGCGCGGCACGATGGCGTGCTTGCCGACGACCGTGATCCCGGTGTTCAGCCGGCCGGGCTCGTGGCGGTTCGGTCGATCGTCGATCGGGCCGTCGCCGACGATCGCCCCCTGGCCGATGACGACCTCCTTGTCGAGGATCGCCCGGTCGACCACCGCTCCGGAGCGGATGACCGAGTCGAACATGACGATCGATTCGCGGACTACCGCGCCGACGTCGACCCGGACGCCGGGCGACAGGACCGAGTTGACGACCGTGCCGGCGATCACGCAGCCGTGGCTGATCAGGCTGCGGTGGACCTGGGCGGTGGGTCCCACCTTTGCCGGCGCGCGTTCCTCGGACCGGGTGTGGATGACCCATTCCTTGTCGTACAGGTCGAGCGCCGGGTCGTCGTCGAGGAGCGCCATGTTGGCCTCCCAGAACGACTGGATCGTGCCGACATCCTGCCAGTAGCCGTTGTACCGGTAGCCGAAGACGCGGGCGCCCGCGTCGAGCATGGCCGGGACGACGTTGGCGCCGAAGTCGATCAGGTCCTCGGTCAGCCAGCGCTGGAGCGTCTTCTTGTTGAAGACGTACACGCCCATCGACGCGAGATCGCTCTTCGGCTGCTTGGGCTTCTCCTGCCAATCGGTCACGCGGTCGTTCTCGTCCATGGCCAGGATCCCCATCCGCGACGCCTCGGCCAGGGGTACGCGCCGGACGGCGATGGTCACGTCGGCGCGGTGGCGGCGATGCGCCGTGACGAACGGCTGGTAATCCATCTTGTAGATGTGGTCGCCGGCCAGCACCAGGACCGTGTCCGCCGGGTTGTTCTCGAGCACCCGCATGTTGCGCAGGACCGCGTCGGCAGTGCCGCGGTACCACTCGGCGACCCGGCCCCTCGAGATGTACGGCTGGAGGAGCTTCACGCCGCCGTTGTTGCGGTCGAGGTCCCACGGCCGGCCGAGGCCGATGTGGTCGTTCAGCGAGCGCGGGTTGTACTGGGTCAGGACGACGACGTCGTCGATCCCGGAGTTGACGCAGTTCGACAGGGTGAAGTCGATGATCCGGTACTTCCCGCCGAAGGGCACGGCCGGCTTGGCCCGTTCCTGGGACAGGATCGACAGGCGCTCACCCTCACCGCCGGCCAGGATCACCGCCATGGACCGCTTCACAGGGCGATGCTAGCACGCACCGTTTCGTCGGAACGTCAACGGGCCGTTAGCAGGGACAACAGGTTGCTGGCAACGGATCGGCGCGTCCTATCGGCGTCGGCGGGGCCGCGGCCGCGACCGACGATTCCGCTCGAGGCGCCGACGAGCGACGAGTCGCCACGCCGCGACCGTCACCACCAGCGCGGCGGCGGCGACGACGACGACGATCGCGGCGAGGAGCGTTTCCGCCGACAGGCCAGCCGACGGAGGCTCGTCTCGGGACGGCGCGGGAACGCCACGCGTCGAGGCCAGAGGGCTGTTCGGCTGCTGACCGCTCGGTGGTGCCGTGGGGAATGGGCTGGTGCCGGGCGCGACCACGGCGAAGTCTCCGAACTCGGTCACGACGGCGATGAAGGCGCCGCTCCCCGCCGGCGAGGTGTCCAACGGCTGCCACTGCAGGCCGTCGAACCGTTCGATCGTTGCACTCGTGACCGAAGCGTCGGCAGCGCGAAGCACGATCGTGACCCTGGCGGAGTCGGCCGCGGAGACCGGGGCCCCGGACTGGTCCGTCACGGTGAACCGATAGACGTTGCCGGCGAGGTACCCACCGTCGGGCTGCAGCGACACGTCGATCGGATCGATCGAGACGGCGATCGAGGACGCCCCCGCCGGCAGGGTCAGGGCGCCCGGCGCTGCGAAGACCTGCGCCTGCGGAGAGAGCTCGGGGGTGGCCACACCGACCAGCTGGTTCTGGTCCTGGGTGAGCGGCGCGGTCGCAGTCACGCCCTCGGCGCCTCCCGGCTGGCCGAGGGGAGGATTCAGCCAGCGATACGGTTCGAGCGGCACGACCCCGTCGTAGAGCGGCGGACTCGCCGACGGCACCGCCAGTCGGGCGACGACCAGGACGACCAGGCCGGCTGCGAGCGCCAGGAGCCCCAGCCGCGACGGCTTCACAGCCACCACGTCGCGAGATCCGCGACCACATGGGCGATGGCCGGGGCCGTGATCCCGCCCGACAGGAGACGCAGCGCGCCGAGGAGCAGCCCGGCCCCGAGATCGAGGGGCACGACCTGCCAGCCGTAGGACGGCACGTGCATCAGCGCGAACGCGACGCTGGTCACGGCGATCGCGGCGACCGGACCGCCCAACCCGGCGAAGCGTTCGAAGAGCGCGCCTCGCAGCACGACTTCCTCCGCCGTGGCCACCAGGACCGTGGCCGCCGCCCAGGGGCCGAATGCCAGGACTCGGACGGTCGGCGTCGCGCCGCTGGCGGCGGGCGGGAGCAGGGCCACGCCGATCAGCAGGCCTCCGCCGATGATGCCGAGCCCGACCCCGGACGGGCTCGGAACGCGGATGGTCGTCCGGCTGACGACGCCAACGGCGATGAGCCCCAGCCCGAACCCGACACCGACGACGATCGGATCCGCGACGACGTTTGAGGTGGCGAACCATCGCGCGGCGACGACCGTCGCCAGACCGAGCGACACGACCAGCGCGTCGACCCACGCGGTCCGACGCGGCACGATCGCGGTCATCGGGCGAGCGGCACGAAGCCGATCGTTGCGGTGGCGTACGTCGGGGGCCACACGAACTCGTAGTGCCGCACCGCCTGCCACTGCCAGATGACCGCCGCGGCCCGGACGTTCTGGCCCAGCCGATCGGGATCGGCCGAGAACTTGAGGCCCGCCCCGTTGGGAAGCGATCCGGTCGGCAGGTCGATGTAGCGGGCCGCGGCCTCGATGGCCGATCGACGGTCGAGATCGGACCCGACGGCTGGGAGCAGGTCGTGGAAGAGCGCCCAACCGGCCGTGAACCCGGCCAACGCCTCCTCGGTCGCCTCCGCGGTCGGGCGGTCCGGCCCCGTCGTGGTGTCCTCCCCGCCGGTGTCGCCGTATCCGTAACCCGGATCGTCGGCGGTGGGCGGCGTTGCCTCCAGGGTGGCAGCGGGACCCGTCCGTGCCGACGCCGCGGTCCAGGCCGAGGCGAAGCGGTCGTACACCGTCCGCGCCGCCGGGTCAAGGGCCGCCGGATCGAACCCGCCGGTCGGCCGGTCTGATGCGAAGACGCCGACGGCGTCCTGCCCGAGCTCGCCGGCAAAGTCCGGATCGCACTCGGCCATCGTCGACCCGATCAACGCCCCGACCCGCAGGCCAGCGCCGAGCATCGCCCGTCGGAACGCAACGCCGTCCGGGATGTGCGAGGCGAGGATCACGACATCGGGTCGTGCGGCGCGAAGGTCGCTCATCACCGCGTCCCAGTCCGGGGCGAGCAGGTTGTACGTGTCACGCGCCACGACGGGCACGCCGTCGGCGGCGGCCTGACCGGCGGCGGCGTCGGCGACCGACGAGGCATAGGCATCGGATGCCGAGACGATTGCCAGGCGCAGCGCGCTGGCCGTGCGACCCAACTGGGGGGCGAGCTCCGCGGCGGCAAAGGCGGCGGAGTTCGTGCCCAGGTTGGTGCCGCTGGCGCCGACCCGGAAGACGCTCGGCAGCCCTCGACCGGTGAGACGGTCAGCCACCGCGCCGGCTTCCCAGTAGACGAGGCCCGCGGCGTCCGCGGCCGAGCTCGCGGCGATCGACAGGTCGGAAGCGTAGGACCCGACGACGACCCTCGCACCCTCGCCGGCGATGGCCCGCATGGCCGCGGGAGCGTCCTGTCCGCTGGCGAGGTCGTGCACGCGCAGCTCGATCGGCCGGCCGTGGATGCCGCCGTCGGCATTCACGAGGTCGGCGGCGATCCGGAGCCCCGCCAGCTCGTCCCGGGCGAGGACCCCGGTCGAGCCGTCGATCGGGAAGACCGCACCGATCGGGATCGCGGCCTGGCCGGGCTCGATCGAGGGCGTGCTCCGGCCGCCGCCGCACGAGACCGTGACGAGGGCCGCTGCCAGCGCTGCGAGCGGCAACCGGCGTAGCCGGACGCCGTGCGCGGCAGTTCGCGCAGCTCGTCGATTGCCGGATCGGTTCCAGGTGTCGGGTCGGCGGGACGGCGTCATGGCGGGGCTCCTCACTTGACGGTGAAGAAGACCTCGGGCGACCAGACCCGAGGGTTGAACGGCGCGTGGTCGGCCGCCACGAACTCGGCCTTCAACACGTACGTTCCGGGGTGCACGGGGAGGTCCTGTTCGAGGCCGTAGTTCATCGACACCAGGCTGTTGTCGACATACAGGTGCACGTGTCCCTGGTCGGGCCGGATGGCGGTGGTGGTCGCGGGAACGATCTGCGCGCCGTCGAGCTTCAGGACGATGTGGACAGTCGAGCCCGACACGGTCGAGCCGGATGCCGGCTCGACGATCGTCACGGTGGCGGGCGAGGACGGCCGAACGCCGGCTGCGCTCGGGAGCGCCGAACTGCCGGGCGTGGGTTCGACCGGCGCTGTGCCGCCGGAGCAGGCGGCGATGACGCAGGTCAACGCGACGACGAGGGCCGGGAGCTGACGGATCGGTTTCATGGCTGCACCTGCATGACAAGGTGGGCGTGGAGGGTCCCGCCAGCCGGGTTCGGCCCCACGACGTCGACGGTGAGCGCCCCGGTGTCGACCGGGATCGAGGCCACGAAGTGGCCCGGTTCGAGCTCGCGCCCGCTGACGATCGAGCCCGGGCCGTCGGCCGGTGTGGTCAGGAAGGTCGCCGAGGTGACCGGCAGCTCGGCACCGGCAGCGTCGAAGAACGTCGAATGCAGGTCGTTCTGACCGGCGACTCCGGGATCGAGATACAGCTGCACGGTCAGGCCGGCCCCGAGATGGACGGTATCGATCGTCGGCGCCCCGGGGCTCGTCGACTCGTCGACGGGCTGGGCCGGCACCACGGTGGCCAGCGTGAGTGGGACCTCGACTGCGCCCGCCGGGCCGATGAGCTGCGCCGTCACCTTCCAGATTCCGTCGATGGACAGGTTCGCCCCGCTCGCCCCGAAGGCGCCCTGTCCCGTGGCGGGGAGGTCCAACGTCGAGCTCCCCACGCCGGACTGCGACGCGAGATCGAACCGGAGGGCGGTCTTCGGGGCCGACACCGGGGCCTGCGTGTCATAGTCGGTGATGGCCGCCGTGAACGTGCTGGTTCCAGGGGCTCCCGGCGAGACGACGAGCACGACCCGCACGCTCGTCCCGAAGTCGGCGCCACGGGCCACGACGCTCGTCGGCGGCGCCGGCCCGATCGCGCCGCCCGACGATGGCGGGGCAAGGTTCACCAGGACGGCCGTCACGCCCAGTACGACGGCACCCAGGGTCACCTCGCTCGCCCCCACCCGGCGCAGCGCGACCAGCGAGCGAACCGCCGCCGGCACGCTGACGAAGCGGTTGGTCGCTCCGAGCAGGGCCAGGGTACCGAGAAGGACGGTCTTGACCACGACGAGATGACCGAAGTCGCTGTGGATCAGCCCGTCGATCGTCTGGACCTCGGCGATCGCCCGGAGTGCGCCCGTGCCCGCGACCAGCGCGATTCCGAATCCCGCCCAATGCGAGAACCGGGCGACCGCGCGGGCCTTGTCGTCGCTCGTCGAGCCACGGACGACGAGGAGGAGGGCCGCCAGCCCGCCGATCCAGGTCGTCGCGGCGATTCCGTGGAGCCACTGGACGCCAACGTCGAGAACCGACAGGGCGCCCGCCGCGGCGTGCCCGGTGATGACGTCGATCAGGACCGTCACCGCCGCGCTGGCGGCCGTCAGCCCGAACAACCAGCGCTCAATCAGACCACGCCACGCGAACAACATCGCGACGACGATGCCGGTCCCGACCACCGCGACCGCCCGTTCCAGCGCCCCGGCTCCGATCGAGCTCCCGACCATCGTCGCGAAGTCGATACCGGCATCGGACCAGATGGTCGCGACGACACCCAGGCTGCCGACGGCGAGCATGGCCCAGCCGACGCCCGCGAGCCGCACGACGCTCCGCGGCGGCCGGCGTTCGACGGCAAACCCCACGAACCCCGCTCCGAGTAACGCCGAGAGTCCGATGTACAGCAGCCAGCGCGATACGGCCGCCGGAGGTGACGCGCTGGGGCTCGTCGGCGCCGATTCGACACCGGCGCTGGTTGACACCGGTGCCGTGCCGACCCCGAATGAGAACGAGCCCGCGGCGGCGTGCCCGTCGACCGCAGACACGGTCCGCCACGCCACCGTATAGCTCCCTTCCGGCAGCGAATCGACGTGGACCCGGAGCGTCGCCGGATCGCCGGCATCGGCCTGGACCGGTCCGGCGACATGATCCACGCCGCCGGAATCGAGGACCTTGACGGTCGACAGCTTCGGGTCCGGCGCTTCTCCGAACCTCAGGGTGATATCGGCCGGCGCCACGGCGAGCGTGGCGCCGGCCATCGGGTCGGACGACTGCAGGAGCGCGTGGCCGACCATGACTGCTGGCAGGACCAGCAGCCAGGCCACGGCCAGCCCGACCGCCGAGAATCGCCCGAGTCGGGGCACGACGATCAGGCGACCTCGCGACGCCGCTGACGCCCCGCAACGACCAACGCGGCCAGGGCGACGACGATGCCGACGGCACCCAGCCCACCGCCAATGAGCAGGGCGGTATTGGCCGCCGACTTCGCCTCGCCGGCACTGGCGGTGGCTGCGTCGACGTCCGCCTGCGTTGGGCCCGTCGGCGCCTGGGCGACCGACGCGACCCGGCTGTCCAGCCGGTCGAGCCGGGTCACGATCTCCGGCGTGGTCGGCAGCTTCGCGGGGAATTCGATGTCCGACGTGCCCACCACGGTATTGAAGGTCTCGGCACCGGACGTGACCGTGATGTCCACGGCCTGGCCGTGGACCGACCCGGTGATGTGGAAGGTGTAGTCACCGGGTGCCGTCGGGACGATCGCCGCATCGTATTCGCCGAGGTTGCCTTCCATCTCCTCGGGGTCGAACCCGGGATCGAACGTGAGCTCTCCCGACTGCTGGTCGCCGGTCGAGACCACGACCTTCAGGTCATCGGGTGCCAGGTCGGTGATGGGCTTGCCCTCGCCCTCGCTGATGATGACCTGCACCCCGTTGGCTTCACCGACATAGGTTGGTTCGTGCTGCCAGCCAACCTCGATGGTGAAGGGGCCGGCATGCTCGACGACATGCGCTGTGGCGATCCCGGCGCTGAGCAGCGCGAGGACGAAGACGGCCGCCAGGCTCGCGACGAGCCGGCCGCGGAACGATCGCATGGCTTCTCCCTGGGATTCGGGACGTGCCATCTCCGGGCAGCGGCCGGGCGCGGTCGTTTTCGTCGCGGGGCGGTCGAGTCGGGATGGCTAGAGGATCGCGGTGCGAGGCGGGGCGCGACCGGCGATTCCCGATCCCAGGAAGGTCGGCGGCCGACGGTCGACCTCGGGCGCTGCACACCGCGTCGCCGTCGGTCGCCGGCGGGATGGTCGAGCGGAGCGAATCCGCGCGAGCAGGCGCTCGAAGCGCCATCCGAAGAGCGCGCCGACGAGTCCGACCGCGAAGGCGACGAGGGCGATGATCCAGATCGCATTCGGATACTCGACCGATCCGAGCGTCGACAGTCCGGGGAGCGGCTCGCCACTCGCGAGATGCTCGACGTTCTCCTGGACCGCGAATGCGGCCGCCGTCAGCACCGTCAGCCGAAGGCCCAGCCGAACCCATCGCCCGGCGACCGATCGCGTGGACGGCGCGGCATCGCCAGGCGCGCTGGAGGCGCCCGCCCGGGCAGCCAGCCGGCGAAGCTGTCGCGCCGCCAGCAGCACGCACCCAACCGCACCAATGAGGACCGTGGTCACCGCCGAGGACCACGCCGACGAGTGGCCCGTCCTGAGCAGCGCCTCCCCGTACGAGGCGCCGAAACCGGCCAGGAAGATCAGGTTGTGGGCAACCACCAGGGACACCAGGCCCATGGCGGCGAAGCGCAGCCAACCGCCGGCTCGGGACGACATCGCCGTACTCTACCCGCGGCCGATCATTCCGGCCTTACCAGGATGCCGCGCGGACTGCCGCCAATCGCACTTGATCGCCGGGACTGCGGCTACAGGAACAGGCGCGGGTTGACGAACGCGCCGTTGAAGTAGACCGCCCAGTGGAGGTGCGCACCGGTCGAGTGCCCGGTGTTCCCCTCATAGCCGATGACCTGGCCTTCGATCACGTGGCTGCCGGCGTGGATCCCGCCTGGATGGGTCGGCGACATGTGGGCGTACCAGGTCTGGAGCGACTGGCTGTGGGCGATGACCACGATCCAGGCCGGGTCATACCCGTCGGCGTAGTTCCAGCCGATGTAGACGACGACCCCGCTACCCGACGCTCGGACCGGCGTGCCGTACGTTGCGACCACGTCGATGCCGCGATGGAAGTGGCGGCAATTCCCGAGCCGCGGCTCGAAGACGAACCCGGTGCACCCGAAGTTCTGCGTGACCGACCCGCTCATGGGCCACGACAGCGCCCCGTTGTAGCGTGACGGGATGCGCCCGAAGCGGCTCTGGCGCAGGAGGTTGGCGATCCGGTCCTGGAGTGCCTTCTGCGCGGCCGCGGACTTGGCCAGCGCCTTGGCGGCCGCCGCCTTGTTCTTGGCGACCTGGGCGTACGAGGCCTTCTGGTGGGCGAGCGCCGCCGCCGTCTTGTCCTCGAGCGCCTTGAGCGAGGCCCGGGCGTCCTTGAGGTCGGCCAAGCTCTGATCCAGGGTGCGCTTGGTGGCGGCGGTGTCGAGGCGGAGCTCGTTGGTCCGATCGCGCGTGTCGGCGACCGTCTGATGGATCGCCGCGAGCGTCTCCTGGTCGGCGGCGATCTGCTCGGCGAGGGCCTTGTCCTGCTCGCCGACGTCGATGTAGTAGCTCATCTGGGAAAGCACGTCGGTGAACGTCCCGCCCGACAGGAACGATTCGAGCAACGACGTCCGGTCGCTGTCGTAGGCGGCCCGGATCCGCTCGGCCAGTTGCGCGCGGCGGGCGCCCAGGTCGGCCTGCTTGGCCGCCTCCTGGCCCTGGACCTGGAGGAGCTGGTCGTCGAGGCCGGCGAGCTCCGCGACGAGCTCGTCGTAGTCGCTCTGGACCCCGTCGATCCGGGTCTGCAGCGCGGTGATCTTGGTCTTGACCTGGGCGAGGTCGGCGTTCACGCCACGCAGCTGGACGGCGGTGTCGTGGATGTCGGCGGACAGGCTCGCCTGGATCGCGGCCAGCTGGGCGATCCGCGCTCGTTGCGCAGCGACGTCCCGCTTGAGCTGGGCCTGGCGGGCCCGGGCGGCGCTCAGCTCGTCGCCGTGGACGCTGGGCACGTTCGGTGGTGCACCGATCAGCCCGACCGTGAGCGGGAAGAGGAGGAGGAGAAAGCCGAGACGGCGGCCGAGGCGTCGACGCCGGGACGGAGGCCCGGCTACCGAAGTCCAGCCACTCACGGGCGAATCGGCCCCGCGATTGGTCGTGCGGCGCTGCTCCTGGGCGATGTCATCGTGCGAGCCTGCTCCGAGGGTCGTCCCCGGATCCCGAAGGATCCCGGGACGTCAAACGGCGACGCCCGCCGGTGGATCGCCGTCCGGAGTGGGCACGACTCGGGACGACACCGGCTTGACGGCATGATACGCGCCGAGTCTAGGCCGGTCGACCGACCGGCCGCCCTGGGTCGATGGTCCCGCGGCCATGCGGGGCCCCCGTCGTCCGGGAGTCCGCGGGCGCTGCGGGCGTCGCAGGGCAAGGCGCCCGCAAGCACCGGAGCGAGCGCACTGGAGGTGCGTGAGCGAGGAGCGCAGCGGGCAACGCGGCCATGCGGGGCCCCCAGCGCCCGCACTAGGCGCGCAGCAGGACTGCCCAGACCGCCCCGATGATGAAGAACGGCCCGAACGGGACGTACGTCCGCCGGCCGATCCGGCGCGCCGCCAGCAGCACGACCAGGACCACGCCGGACACGAGGAGCGCGACGACGATGCTGCTCAGCGCCCGACCACCTCCCACCAGCAGCCCCACGCCGGCCAGCAGCTTCACGTCGCCGAGGCCAAACGCTCCGGCCCCGAACGGGATCGACGGCAGGAACAGGACGACGGGAATCGCCACGGCCGCGATCAGCGCGAGCGGCCAGTCCGTGCCGACCAGCGGATTGGCACCGCTCGCGGCGTAGACCAGCCCGACCGGGATGACCGGCAGGGTCAGGACGTCGGGCAGGAGCCGCTGGTCCAGGTCGGTGGCGAGGCCGACCACCAGGGTGACGAACCAGGCGCCGAAGACGACGAGCGCGAGCGGATCGGCCGCGAACCGCAGCGGGAGCAGCCCGAGCGAGAGCGCCCCGACGAGCGCGCTGGTTGCCGTCCGCCAGTCGACCGCACGGCCCGGCGGGTGCTCTTCGTCGTGCTCGGGCCAGCGCGTCGCGAAGCGGTCGGCCGCCAACCCGAGGGCGAAGCCGCCGATGCCGAGGACGACGGCCAGCGGCTCCATCGACGGTCCGGGACGAGGCGGCGGGCGCCGGCGGCCGGGGCGGCGAGCCGGTCAGCCGGCCTTCGCGCCCGCGAGGGCCAGCTCGACCAACGTCGCGTGGGAAGCGCCGGTCGCCCCGCGCGGTGCGTAGGCGGTCGCCTTCCGGTAGTAGCCGGTCGAGGCGATGTCGAGATGGACCCACGGCCGGGTCACGAACTCGCGCAGGAAGAGGCCGCTCTTGATGAGGCCGCCTTCCGAGGAACCCGAGTTCGTCAGGTCGCCGTACCAGCTCTCCATCTCGGACAGGTAGTCCTCGATCAGGGGCAACTGCCAGTAGCGCTCACCGGCCCGAGCGCCGGCGGCGACGACGTCGTCGTAGAACGCCTGCGGCGCCCCGAACGCGCCGGTCACCTGGTTGCCGAGCGCTCGCCCGACCGCGCCGGTCAGGGTGGCCACGTCGACGAGGTGCGTCGCGCCGAGCCGCTCGGCGTAGGTCAGGGCATCGCCCAGGATGAGCCGGCCCTCGGCGTCGGTATTGATGATGTCGACCTTCTTGCCGTTGAGCGCGGTCACGATGTCGCCCGGGCGGGTCGAGTGCGGACCGGGCATGTTCTCGACGGCGGGCGCAACGGCGAGCAGCGGCGTACCGGGCGCCAGCCGGGCCACGGTCGCGATCGCCGCGATGACCGTGCAGGCCCCGGTCTTGTCCATCTTCATCTCTTCCATCCGATCGGATGGCTTGATGCTGATGCCGCCGGAGTCAAAGCAGACGCCCTTGCCGACGATCGCCAGGTGTCGCCCGATCGCGTCGAGCTCCCCTTCCCCGCCGGATCGCAGGAGGATCATCCGGGGCGGGTTGTCGCTGCCCCGGCCGACGGCCATGAACATGCCCATCCCGAGCTCGGTGGCGCGCTCCGGCTCGATGACGTCGATCCACAGGTCGTGCCGCCCGGCGATCGCCCGCGCCTCCTCGGCCATGACCTCCGGGCTGACGTCGTTCGAGGACCGGTTGGACAGCGTCCGGGCCAGGGCCGAGCCTTCGGCGATCACGATCCCGCGCTCGGCGGCCTTCGTGAGCTCGGCGGCATCCGCGCCCGGCGCGACGAGGATCAGCTCGTCCGGAACCGGGATCGGCGAGTCGACCGAACCGCGGTAGATGGTTCGCGGGTCGTACGAGCCCTCGAGGACGCCGCGCGCCACCAGCCCGGCCACCGCTGCGGCGTCGCCGCCGAGGGCGTCGGCAAGCGGTGAGAGCCAGAACGCCAGGCGGCGGACGGCACGGCCGGCCAGTCGCCGCTCGGCCGTGGCGGCAACCCGGACGACCACCTCGCGGTCCACCTTCGCGAGTTCGCCGATCGATTCGAGCAGGATCCGACCCGCGGCGAGTCCGCCGCCCGGCGCGGCTGCGCTCGAGTAGCGCTTGGCGTTCAGCTCGCCGAACGCGACGAGCGACTGGAGCTCGCCGCCCGCCCGGCGATCGAGCTCGCCCATCGGGCCGTCGAACGACGCCGGCCACGCAACGGGGACGACGAGGAGATCCGAGGGCACGTCCCACGGCTGATCGGTGACGACACGAAGCTGCACGGGTATCCAAGCCTCCGGAGGGGGATCGCCATCGGTCGCGCGACGCGGCGATCCGGTCGAAACGTTGCGGTCAGTGTAACGGCGGGCGTGCGGCTGGGGGCCGCGCCTGCGCCTACGGCGCGGTGCTGGTGCCGGGCTCGGCCGTCGCTCCCGGGGGGCTCGAATCCCCGGGCGCTGGCGATGCTGGCTGGCTGGCGGCGACCGCGTCGAGCAGCTTGCCGCGCGCCTCCTCGATCTCGATGACGGCCCCGTTCATCCCGCCTCGGCCGATCTCGGCCATGATGACGACCAGCCCGCGGGTGTCGGGCGGCAACTGGTTCTTGGCGGCCTGCTCCTGGGCGATCGCCTGGCGAACGGCGTCGGTGACCCGCGTGCCGACCTGGGAGATCACCTTGTACAGGTTGCGCAGCGCCTTGTCGTAGTTCGCGTTCCGGTCGAGCCATTGGTCGAGCACCGTCACGTCGACGGTGTTGGCCAGCTGGTCGCGCAGCTGCCGCGCCTGGGCGATCGCGGCATCGGCCTGGTCGAGCAGGGTCGCCGCCTCGGCGTACTTCGCGGCCCGACCGGCCGCGGCGGCCTGGGTCACCAGGTCGTCGTGGCTGGCCAGGAGGGCGCTCATGCGCGTCGCCGAGATCGAGCCCAGGGTCAGGCGCTGCCAATCGTCGTCGAGGTTCTCGGTCGCGTCGATCGCGGCCAGCAGCGCCGCGTGACGCTCGGCGACGCCCGCCGACAGCTCGATCGCGACGGCCGGGGTACCGACGTAGGGAACGCCCGCCAGCTCGCGACGGATCACGAAGGACCGGACGCGCAGGTCGGCGACCAGCCGGTTTCCGGCCACGATCGCCTCGTCGACGGTCGCCGTATCGACGCCGTTGAGCGCGGCCAGTGCGCCACGGGCCTGGACGCCGAGTGCGGCGACCTGGTCTGCCAGCGCCGACAGGTCGTTCGTCGCGGTGTCGAGCATCGGGATCACCTGGCCGTCCCCGACCGAGGTCAGCTCCGGCCGGGCGCCGCTGCCCGGGACATGGTCCATGGCATTGACCAGGCCCGCGCCGCCCAGACCGATGACCAGCAGCAACCCCAGGTACGCGACGGTCACGATGGCCCGCCGCCCGGCCGCCTTGACCGACCCGAAGGTGATGGAGCCGAGTCGTTGCTTGACGCTCACGTGCGGTCGCCGTCGACGCCGTGGTCCCACTCGCGCCGTACAGGACCGGCGATCGCCTCGCCGGTTTCGAGGATCGTGGACACGGCGGCAGCGTAGCATCGCGGCCATGACCGATCCGAATTCCGACCGGGCGCCGGCAAGCCGAATCCCCGCGATGCCCAAGGCCGAGCTCCACCTCCATCTCGATGGGTCGCTGCGGATCGACACGGCGATCGAGCTGGCACGGTCGCGCGGCGTTGAGGCGCCGCTGGATCGTGCGGGGATGTCGGCCAGGCTGATCGCGCCGATGCCGTGTCGCGACCAGGCGGAACTGCTCCGCGCGTTCGACTTGCCGATCGCGTTGATGCAGGACGCGGAGGCCCTCGAGCGGATCGCCGCGGAGCTGGTCGAGGACAAGGCCGCCGACGGGGTTCGCTACGCGGAGATCCGCTGGGGACCACCGCTCCACGTCGCCGGCGGATTGTCGCTCGCGGACGGGATCGCCGCGGTCTGCGCCGGGGCACGGGAGGCCTCGACACGGACGGGCACCGTCGTCCGCCTGATCTGCACCGCGCTCCGCTCGCACGACCCGGCGGCGAACGTCGAACTCGCCGAGACGGCGGCCCGGTTCCGCGATGCAGGGCTGACCGGCTGGGACCTGGCGGGCCCCGAAGCCGCCTACCCTGACCCGTTGACCCACGCCGCGGCGTTCGCGGCGGCGCGCGAGGGTGGCCTGCGGATCACCGTGCACGCCGGCGAGTGGGGCGGCGGCGCCCAGGTTCGCCGGGCGCTGGCCGTGAGCCCGGAGCGAATCGCCCACGGACCCGGGGCCGCCGACGATCCCGAGTTATGTCGCGAGCTGATTGCACGTCGGGTGACGCTCGACCTGTGCCCGACGTCGAACTGGCAGGCCGGCATCGTGCCGTCGGTCGCGGCGCATCCGCTCGCCCGGCTCCACCGCGCCGGCGTGTCGGTCACGCTCAGCACGGACGACACGACGGTGTCGGACTTGACGCTCTCGGCCGAGTACCGCCGGGCCGTCGAGGACATCGGGCTGACGCTGCCGGAGCTCTGGGCGATCGACCGCCACGCCCTCGACGTCGCGTTCGCCGGGGAGGCCGATCTGACGCCGCTCCGGACCGCGTTCGACGCCTGGGCCGCGCAGGTTCCCGAATTGACCGCTCCTCCTGCGACATTCCGCGCGTGAACTGCCCCGCCTGCGGCACCCCGAGCGAGCCGGGTCGCAAGTTCTGCGCGGAATGTGGGACCCGGCTGTCCATCGTCTGCCCGTCCTGCGCCGCCGTGAACTCGGCCACTGCGCGGTTCTGTGGCGACTGCGGTTCGCGGTTGTCGGCCGACGCGGCGGGCGGCGCCGCGGTCGTCTACTACGCCCCGCCGAGTCGCTCCAGGGCGATCGCCAGCTCGGCCGCATCGGCGGCGATCGCGGTCGGCTGGTCGGCCGCGGCCAGCGCCTCGACCTGGGCACGCGTCGTGACCCCGGTCAGCATGAAGATGCAGCGCGCGCCCACCGCCCGGGCGGCGGCGAGGTCCGTGCCGATTCCGTCGCCGATCATGATGGCCTCGCCGGGCTGGCGACCGACGGCGTGGGCGGCCGCCTCGAGCAGGTAGGGCGCGGGCTTGCCGATCGAGATCGGGACCACGCCGGTTGCCGCCTCCACGGCGACCACGACCGACCCGGCACCGGGCTTCAGGCCGCGCTCGGTCGGGTAGACCGGGTCTCGGTTGGTCGCCACGAAATGCGCGCCCGCCCGGATGCAGTCCGAGGCGACGGACAGGCGCACGTACGTCAGGTTGGGATCGAGCCCGACGACGACGGCGTCCGGCCGGCCGGCCGCGGCGTAGCCGTCGAGGCCCTCATGGGTCACCCGGGTGGCGGCAGTGCCGGCGCCCACGACTTCGTAGCCCTCGTCGCGCAACTCCCGCTCGAGCCCGCCCGCGCCGAGCACGAGGACGCGGCGGATGCCCGGGTCGTGCTCGCGCAGGTACACCGCGGTCGCCCGGGCGGACGAGACGACCGTGTTCGGCGAGACCGGCGCGCCCATCGCCGCGAGGCGGGTCTGGTAGTCGGCCCGGTAATGCATCGAGTTGTTGGTCACGTAGACCACGTCATCACCGCGTGCCGCCCGGTCGGCCAGGACCGCGGCCACGCCGGGCACCGGCTCGCTGCCGCGATAGACCACGCCGTCGAGGTCGACCAGGAGGAGGAGGCTCACCGCCCGATCGTAGCCGCGCGCCTTCCCTCGCGTACGATGCGTGGGATGTCGCCACCCGAGCGCGATCCGCTGGCCGCCACGCAACGCCTGCTGGTCGACGGCACCAACCTGCTGCACACGCTGCAGCGGGGCGCGGGTGCGGCGCCGGCGGCGACCCTCATCGGCCGGCTCCGCGCACTCATCCCGCCCCACGTCTCGATCGAGCTCGTCTTCGACGGGCCACCGGAGCGCGGCCTGCGCAACGAGCGGATCGCCGCCGGGACGTCCGTCCGATACGGCGGGGCCAGGAGCGCCGACGCCGTGATCCTGTCCCTCGTCGACGACGTCCGGGTGCTGGACGGTGCGGAAGGGACGGCTGGCCTGCTCATCGTCACCGACGATCGCGAGCTCAAGTACGGCGCGCGGATGCGCGGCGCGCGGACCGCCGGCTCGGCCTGGCTGCTCGGCCGGCTGGGGAGCGGGCGGCTGGCCTCGCCGTCGATCGGGAACCCGCGACCGCCGCGGATCCGGCGGGAAGCCGCGAGCGCAGGCGGCGCGTCGGCGGCCGGTGGCGACGGGGTCGGCGGCCGGCACGCTGGCGTCGACGACGAGCCGGAGCGCGCCGGCTGGCACCCAGGCCGCGGCGCCACGACGAAGAAGGGCAATCCGAAGCGAGCGCCCAAGGCCGGAGGGACTGGTAGGATGCCGCGGTGAATCTCGTCGACGTCCTGAACGCGATCTGGAGCCAGATCCTCCAGGTCACGTCGCTCTTCGTCATCCCGGACTGGGGCATGGTCATCGGCGGGCTGCCGGTCATCGTCGTGTTCGGGCTGGTCGCTCCATTCCTGACCTTCCTGGCGCTCGGCACGGTCATCTACCAGCTCCGCCGGCCGCGGGTGAAGGTTCGCTTCGTCGAGGGCCCTCGCGTCGCCGAGATCGGCGCCGACGGTCAGCCGGTCTTCCCTGCCGGGCTCCCGTACTGCCGGCGCGACGGACTCGTCTACCCGTCCGGGACGCTCCGCTGCGAGCGCTGCCACGACGCGCTGGCCGTGATCTGCCCGATGTGCTCGCTGGGTCGCTCCTCGTTGATCGATACCTGCTCGAACTGCGGGCTGGTCCTCAAGGTCAAGAGCCGCGCGGTCGTCGTGCGGGCGTCGGCGGGTCCCAAGCCCGGCGGCGCCGCGGTCGCGTAGCCATCGGGCCGTGTCCGCGTCGTCGTCCCATCCATCGCGCGTGAGGAGCTGATCGTGGCCGGTCTGTCGTCCAGCCTCTTCTCGTTCGGCGTCATCTTCGTCGCGCTCGGTTTCGCAGCCCACGTCGGTCATGCGGTGATGCTGGCCAATGGGCGCCGACTCCTGCCGGTGCTCCTCGCTCCCCCGCAACCGGCGTACGCCGGCGTCGTGACCGGCTCGTTCGTGACGGCCCGGCAGCGAGCGTCGGGGAACGCCCTCGACGGGTCGGCATCGTCGAGCCCGCTGTCACGCGCCGCGCTCGGGCTCAGCTTCGTCGGCTGGCTCGCCCTCGGCGGGGCGATGCTGCTTCGGGCCTACGTCGTGGGGCGTGGGCCGTGGGGCAACATGTTCGAGTTCAGCGTCGCCTTCTCGTTCTCGATGATCGGCGGCTACCTGTTCCTCCAGCGCCGCTACCCGATCCGGACGATCGGCTTCCTGCCCCTCGGCGTCGCCCTGATGATCCTGCTCTACGCGTCGAGCCTGCCGTCGGACATCAAGCCGCTCGTGCCGGCGCTCCAGAACGCGCCGCTGCTGACGATCCACGTCGGGATGGCCGTCCTGAGCTACGGGATCTTCGCGACGTCGTTCGCGGCCGGCGTCGCCTACCTGGTCCAGGGCCAGCAGGACCGGTTCGCCTGGTTGCCGAGCCACCGCGTGCTCGACGAGGTGGCCTATCGCGCGGTGATCATCGGCTTCCCGATCTTCGCGACGATGATCATCCTGGGGTCCTGGTGGGCGTCGATCGCCTGGTCGCGCTACTGGGGCTGGGATCCCAAGGAGACCGCCGCGTTGGTGACGTGGCTGATCTACGCGGTCTACCTCCACGCCCGGAACCAGCGCTCGTGGGCCGGCCGCCCGGCGGCGCTCTTGCTGGTCGTGGGGTTCGGGATGGTGCTGGTCACGTATTCCGGCTCGCTGTGGTTCAGCGGGCTGCACGCGTACAGCGGGCTGTGATCCTCGGGCTGTGATCGAGCGGGCTGTGATCGCCCGGCCGGCCCGTCGGTCTCCGCCGACCCTTCGCCCCGGTCCCTTCGCCCCAGTCCCTTCGCCCAGTCCCTTCGCCCGGCCCCCTCGCCCCGACCCCTTCGCCCCAGTCCCTTCGCCCCAGTCCCTTCGCCCCAGTCCCTTCGCCCCAGTCCCTTCGCCCCAGTCCCTTCGCCCGGCCCCCTCGCCCCGACCCCTGCGCCCCGGTCCCTTCGCCCCAGTCCCTTCGCCCGGCCCCCTCGCCCCGACCCCCGCGCCCCGGTCCCTTCGCCCGCCCTCCTCCCGCGCCTGGCCCGGCCCCTCGCCCCGACCCGATTCCGGCAATTCACCCTCAGGCGGGGCTTCGTCAGCGACCCGCTGCCATTTCGCCATCAGGCGGCGCGATGCCGGATTCGGCCGCTGAGTCGGAGCGTGCCGGCCCCGGCCACGGCCCGACCGTCCTGACCAGCCGCCGCCAGAGGAGGATTCGCCGGAAATCAGCCGACCTCGCCAAAGCGGCCCCGCCGGAAATCAGCCGACCTGGCCGGAAATCAGCCGACCTCGCCAGAAGACAGCCGACCCCGCCGAAGGCGGCCCCGCCTAAGGGCCTGTCAATGAAAGCTCCCGATCGGAGTAGCCCGTTCGCGCCATAGGACCTGGCACTCATGGGCCGCACGCTCCCAACCGTGGGCGCGATGATCGAGCTGACGAACACGCAGTGGGTCCTCGTCGAGGACCTCTTCGACCCGCAGGATCGGCGCGGGGCACCGGCGCGCGATCCACGCCGGCTGAGGGCGCGAGCCTGACTCGGATGGCCTCAGTCGCCTACCTGTTCGCGCGGCTGCGCGTCGAGCCACCCCAAGAGCATGATCGCGTCTATGCGGCCGCGTGGCGTGGGCTTGGTCGTGGCAGGATGGACGATCCTTGGGGTCGCGGCCCTCGTGCTCGACGCGGGTGTCGTGTTGCTCGGGGTCTGGGCGTGGTTTAGCCTGGCCGACTCAGCCGCCACGGACCGCGCCCGGACCCTTGGCGAACTCGGGGCAACCTTCGCGGTGCTGCTCGCCTTCTCTGGGGCGGCGTTCCTCACTGCGGCCGGGTTGTGGCGGCTGCGCAGGTGGGCATGGTGGCTGGCGATCGGCCTCGGGCCGTGCCTCGGGGCGTTCCTCGTCGTGCGTGTGCTTGCGACCGGGTTCGCGGGTCTCGTCCCCGTGATCGCGCTCCTGCTGGCAGTCAGCCTGTATCTGCTCCGACCTGGAGTCCGCTCCCTCTACCTTTGAAGGACACCCGAGAGACATCGATCGTCGACGGGCCCTTAGTCCGGGACGTCCACCTTGTCGATCCGACGGCCATCGGCGTCGACGAGCCGCCAGGTGACGCCAAGCTCGACATCGGCTCCGCCGACGACCGACATGATCGCGGCTCGGACCGCGCTCGCGCGGGAATCCCTCGACCGGGCCAGCGACTTCGCGAGCGCCCGCTCGATCGCCAGTCGCGCGAGGGCCGGCTGCCCGTCGGTCACCTCCGCCCGCACGATCCGCTCCGGGTCGTCGACCCCCATCCGCGCGAGCCTCGCGATCAGGTCGCGCGCCCGTCGCTGATCCGATGGCCCGAGCTCGCGCAGCCAGCGCGGCTCGGGTGGCGGCTGCGGTTTCGCCGTCTTCGCGGGCTTCGCGCCCGTCGACCCTGCATCGGGTGCGGGCGACGCCCAGCGCGCCTCCGACGCGGCCGGCCCTGCCGGTGCCTTCGCCATGACCGTCGCCGACGACCGCACCTGCTCGAGCCGCTCAGCCAGCGGCGACGCCGCCGGGCGCCCGGTCCGCGCCGCCTCGATCGCCTCCTTGGCGGCCGTCAGGCTCCTGAACGGCCCCCGAACGAGCGGCAACCCCAGCTCGTCGACCTGTTCGTTGTCGACGATGACCCACGTCCCGGACTGCGGTTCGATGGTGAACCGGCCGTCGCGAGTCTCCCAGCGACCGCCGCCGAGCCGCCTGAGTGAGTCGGACGGAGGCATGCGCTCAGTATCGGTCCCCGGTCTCAGACTTCGAGGAGGCGCTTGACGCTGTCCAGCGTTCGAACCTCGGAATCCATGGTGCGCTGGACCATCGAGCCCATCAGCAACCGCTGCAGCCCGCCGAGGGTGGCGTCGAGCGAGAACGTGAGGCGCGTCCCGCCGTCGACCAATTCGAGGTCGTACCGCCCGTGCGGCCGGGCCGGGCCCGTGACCGTCTGGAACTCGAGCCGGCGAGGCGGCTCGAACACCGTCACCTCGTAGTCGGCGGCGACGCGCCGGCCCATCGGTCCCTTCACGCCCTGGGTATAGCGGGCGCCCAGGCCGTCGCCGGACGTCCGCTTGATATCGAGCACGCCGGGACGCCACTCCGGGCAGCGCTCGCCGTCGGCGATGAATGAGAAGACGGCGTCGATCGGACGCCCGATCACGACCGAATAGCTCGCCTGGGGCATCGCGATGGCTCCTCTCCCGTTCGTCAGGCCGCCGGCCCGAACCTCGTCTCGAGCCGGGCGATCTGCCCGCCCGACACACGATAGCGATCGTGGCCCTCCATGGGACCCGGCAACATCGGTCCGACGATTGATGGACGGCGGAGGCCGGTGAGTCGCGGGCCGTCGAGGCGCTGCGTTGCCTAGGTCGTCCGAGTCACCTTGCGCAGGTTCCGCGGCCGCTCGGGATCGAGGCCGCGCGCGCGGGTCAGGTGGAGCGCGTGGAGCTGGCCGGCCACGATCGAGACGATCGGGCCGAGCCACTCGGCCGTGCCGTCTGGCAGGCGCACCGGCCAGGTCGCCGTCGCCAGGGCGCGTGGACGGTCGGAAACGACCATCAACGCCGCGTCGAGATCGGCCCGCAGCCGGGCCAGCAGCGCCAGGAAGTCGGCCTCCGGCGCGCCCCCGCGCGTGACGGCCAGGACCGGCACGCCGGCTTCGACCAGCGCGAGCGGGCCGTGCTGGAAGTCCGCCGCGGAATACGGATCGGCGAAGACCTGGCCGAGCTCCTTGAGCTTGAGCGCCCACTCGCGGGCGGTGGCGTACTCGTACCCGCGCGCGATGACGATCGCGCGCTCCACGCCGGCCTGGTCGTGCGCGATCCGCTCGATCTCGGGCTCGAGCGCCAGGGTCGCCGCCAGCGCCTCCGGAAGGGCCGCCAGCGCCGCACGGTCCGCCGGCCGGCCACCGGCCAGCCCGGCCGACAGGAGCGCGATCGACAGCAGCTCGGCGGTGTACGTCTTGGTCGCGGCGATCGCCCGTTCCGGGCCGGCCCCCAGCGGGATCGTCCGGTCGGCCGCCTCCCCCAGCGCCGAGTCGGGCTCGTTCGTGATCGCGATCGTCGGCGAGCCCTGGGCCCGGGCCGCGGCGATGACCGCGACGATGTCGGGCGACGCGCCCGATTGGCTGATCCCGACCACCAGGGCATCGCTGAAGTCGGGGACGACGCCGTACAACGACACCACCGACGGGGTGCCGAGCCCGACCGACAGGCGGTTTCGAACCCCAAGCACGTACTGCGCGTAGATCGCGGCGTGGTCGGACGTGCCGCGGGCGGCGATCACGACATGGCGGACCGGGCGCCCCCGCAACCAGGCGGCGATCTCGTCGACCCGGCCGGCCTGGGCCGCAAGCAGCCGTGCCGCGACCTCGGGCTGCTCGGCGATCTCGTCGTGCAGGGTCACCTGGCGAGACCCGGGATCGTGACCGGGAGGCGGCCCGCGGCCCGCGTCGCCCCGACAAGCACTGCGGCGAGCGCATCGAGCGGGTCGGGCAGGATCGAGTAGGTGCACAGTGCGGGCGGGCCCGGTGGCACGAGCGCGACGTCCCACGGCGTCCGCAGCGCGACGGCGACGGTTCGCGGGTTTGCGGCGACGACCGCGTGCATGAGCTCGGCCTGGGCCGGCTGGCGGCTGGCGTCGATCGTGCCGACGACGGCGGCATCGACCCGGGCCGCCGCGGCTCGTACGGCCGCGATCTCGGCCTCGCTCGGGGCGATCCCGACCACCACCTCCTCGACCGAGCGGAAGCGAGTCCGGAGCGCGTGCCCCAGACCGGGTGCCACCGTGGACGACGTGTCGGCGGGGGTCAGGTCGGTCGGCTGCGGCATCACCGCAAGGATGGTGGCATGCGGCGGGATCGGCTCGAGCCGACCGCGCGCGAGGGTGATCGAGCGCTCGGCGAGCTCGCGCGACAGCGCCCGGTGCGCAGCGGAGCCGACGACGTCCAGGTCGGGTTGCGGTCCGGCGGTGCCGAGCCAGGCCCGGAGCGCGTCGATCCGAGCCAGCGACGCCGCGACGGCGGCGCGATCGAAGCGTCTCGCGGCGACCGCCGACACGAGCGCCGCCTCGATCCGGTCCTGCGCGTCGCGATCGGCGGCGCACAACAGCAGGTCGACGCCCGCCCGCACCGCAGCCTCGATCTGCGTCCCTTGCTCCGCGCCCTGGGCTAGTGCCCCCATGTCCAGGGCGTCGCTGATCGTGACGCCGTCGAAGCCCAGCTCGCCGCGCAGCAGGTCCTGCATGACGACCGGTGACAGCGTGGCGGGGAGGTGCGGATCGCCGGTCAGAGCCGGCACGGCGATGTGCGCGGACATCCCCAGGCGGGCGCCGGCAAGCACGCCGGCTCGGAACGGGACGAGCGTGACGGACTCCAGCCGCGTCCGATCGGCATCGACCACCGCGAGCCCGTAGTGCGTGTCGTCGCGGACCTCGCCCAACCCCGGGACGTGCTTGAACGTGGCGGCCACCCCGGCCCCCTGCAGCCCGCGGATCATCGCCGTTCCCAGCCGCCCGACCGCGGCGGGATCGTCGCCGAAGCAGCGGATCCCCATCGCCACGTTGGCGGGTTCGGTGGCGAGGTCGAGACTCGGGGCGTAGACCACGTTGACGCCCATCGCCCGCGCCTCGAGGCCGACGGCGCGACCGACCCGCTCGACGAGGTCCTCGTCCCCCACGGCCCCGAGCGCCATGTTCCCGGCAAACTGGGTGGCCTCGTCGCCGAGTGCCTGGAACTGGCCGCACTCCTGGTCGGCGGCCACGAGAAGAGGCGCAGGAGCGCTCCGACCCGGGGCGCTCCGACCCGGGGCGCTCGTCGGCCGATCGGCCGCCCCGGCCTGCTGGAAGGCCGCGACCAGCTCCCGGACCTGCCCCGGCGACCGGACGTTGTGGTGCCGGAAGAGCGTCATTCCCGCCACGGGCGCCGCGGCGAGCCGTTCCGCGACCCACCCGGGCAGCGTGTCGCCGACGAACGCCAGCATCATCCGGCCGAGGATCGCGGTCTCGAGGGCCTCAGCGGTCCGCCCGGCTCCGCTCATCCCTTGACCGCTCCCGCCAGCCCCTTCACGAAGTAGCGCTGGACCGCCACGAAGAACAGCAGGATCGGGATCACCGTCATCGTCACACCGGCCGCGATCGAGCGGAAATCGGACGAGAAGAAGCCCTGCAGCGCGGCGAGCCCGACCGGCAGCGTCATCCCGCCCGGTGTATGGAGCATCAGCGACGGCCACAGGAAGTCGTTCCAGGACGTGACGAACGTGAAGATCGCGACCGCCGCCAGCGACGGCCGGACGATCGGCAGCAGGATCTGCCACCAGATCCGCCACTCCCCGGCGCCGTCGACGCGAGCCGCGTCGATCAGGTCGTTGGGGACGCCGCGAAACGCCTGCCGGAGCAGGAAGATGTTGAACGCGCTGACCAGGTTCGGGAAGATCAACGCCGCCAGCGTGTCGTAGTAATGGAAGACGTTGACCGACAGGACGAAGCTCGGGATGTAGGTCAGCTGGGCGGGCACGATCAGCGTCGCCAGCAGCGCGTAGAAGATGGCCTCGCGCCCCGGGAACCGCATCTTGGCCAGGGGGTAGGCCGCCAGGGAAGCGATCAGCACGTTGCACAGACCGACCGCGACGGCGACCACCAGGCTGTTGAAGAAGAAGCTCGGGATCGGCAGCGAGTCCCAGACCTTGAGGTAGTTGGCGATCGTCGGGTCGTTCGGCAGGAACTGCGGCGGCACGGAGGTGATCGCGTCGGCCGGCCCCTTGATCGAGGTCAGCAGCATCCAGGCGAATGGGAAGACGGTGATGACGGCCAGCGCCGACAGCAGCAGGTACCACAATCCGTTGCGCACGAACCGGCTTGGACGGCTCGCGCGAGCGAGCTCGGCGGCCGGCACGGCCACGACCCGCGCGGTCATGACGGTTCACCTTCGCCGCGGTCGAGCAGCCGGACGTTGACGATCGAGAACGACAGCGTCACCACCAGCAGCACGATCGCGATCGCCGAGGCGTAGCCGGCGTGGCTCAGCTGGAACGCCTCGCGCCACAGGTAGAAGACCATCGTGACGCCGCTGTCGAGGATCCCCCCGCTCTTGTTGGTCAGGACGTAGATCTCGTCGAAGACCTTGAGCGCGGCAAGGCTCGAGATGACCGCCACGAACACGATCTGCGGGCGCAGCCCGGGCAGCGACACATAGCGGTGCTTCTGGAAGTCGTTGCAGCCGTCGATCCGGGCCGCGTCGTACAGCTCTTCGGGGATGTTCTGGAGCCCGGCCAGGAAGATGACCGAGTAGTAGCCGAAGCCGGCCCAGATCGTCAGGAGCATGGCCAGCGGCAGGACCAGCGACGGCGTGGCCAGCCACTGGATGGGGTCGTGGATGATCCCCCACGACTGGAGGACGCTGTTGACGAAGCCGCTCCGGTCGAACAGCCAGCGCCACGACAGCCCGATCGCGATCGAGCCGCTGACGGCCGGCACGAAATAGAGCGCGCGGTAGATGTGGATCCCGCGGAGCTGCCGGTTGACCACGATCGCCAGCAGGATCGACAGGATGATCAGGATCGGCGTGACCAGCAGGTACACGAACGAGTGCGTCAGCGCCAGCCAGAACGTGTCGTCCGCGAACAGCTTCTGGAAGTTGTCGAGGCCCACCCAGACCGGCGGCCGAACGATGTCGTAGTCGGTGAAGCTGTAGAAGAAGACGGCCACGATCGGGTAGACGACGAAGACGCCCAACAACGCGAGCGCCGGGGCGAGGAACAGGTACGGCGTGGCGCGGAACTTGCGGGTCATCGGTCCTGCCTGGGGATTGTGCCGGCCCGTCTCCGCGCTGCGGGAAGCGGGCCGGCTGGCTGACGCCGGGCGGGTGGAGGATCAGCCCGGCGTGATGGAGTCGGGACTCGTTACTTGATCAGCTTGTTCGCCTGGGCCACGGCGTCCGAGAGCGCCTTCTGCGGGTCGACGTTGTTGAACAGGGCGGACTCGATCGCCTTGAGGACGATCTGGTTGACGTCGGCCTTGCTCGGGATCGTCGGCACGATGTCGGCGTACTTGGAGACGATGTCCTTGGCAATCGGCCGGGCGCTGTCCTCGATGGCCGACGGGGTCGACGCGAAGAATGGATCGGCGTAGGCGGCTGCCGACGACGGGTAGATGGCAACCTGCTGGGCGAACTCGACCATGCTTCGCGGGTTCGTGAAGTACTGGGCGAGCGCCATGGACGCGTTCGGGAACTTGGTGTCGGCCTTGACCGAGATGCTCATCAGGCCCTTGCCGACGACGCCGGAGGCACCGACCGGGGCGGGCACGACCGCGAGGTCGTTGTACAGCGTGGCGTTGTTCGACTTGACGTCGCGGATCAGGTTCGGGCCGGTCTGGTAGAACGGCGCCTGCCCGGCCGAGAAGATGAGCAGCCCGACGCGGTCGTCGGTGGTGGTCAGCGCGGTGTTGTCCACGGTGCCCGCCTTGACCATGTCGACGTACATCTGGAGCCACTTGACCGCGTCCGGCGAGTCGAAGGTGAAGGTCTTGCCGTCGTCGCTGAGGACCTTGACGTTGCCCTCGTAGACCATCTGCGACAGCAGGTCGTTGACCGTCAGGCGGATGTCGCAGACCGTGTTGGCCTTGTCCTTGAGCGTCTGGCACAGCGCCGGCAGGCCGTCCACCGTCTTCGGGAAATCGGCCTCGGTGAGACCGGCGGCCTCATAGATCCGCTTGTTGATCAGCTCGACCTGGATGCCCTGGTACCACGGGAACTGGTAGTTCTCGCCGTCGATCAGCTGCTCCTTCCAGAGGCCCGGGAAGTAGATGTCCTTGACCGCCTGCGGGACCCGCGAGTCCAGGTCGAGGAGGAGGCCCTTGCCTGCGTAATCGGAGACCCAGCCCTCGCTGACCGACAGGTTGATGACGTCCGGCGCGTTGCCCGCGGCGAACGAGTTGTTGAGGTCCTGCTGGAACGTGGCCTGGTGGTCTTCCCAGTTGACCTTGACGCCCGGATATGTCGCCTCAAAGCGGGCGATCGTCTCCTTGATGTAGTTGTCGAAGGTCGGCGACAGGTAGAACGTCCAGAACGTGATCTCGGCATTGGGCTCGACGTTCGGGATGACCGCCTCGGCGGGATCGGGCGCAAGCGGCGCGGGGCTGGCGCTCGCGGCCGCGGTAGACGCCTCGGCCGACGGAGCGGTGCTCGACTCGGTCGACGCCGAAGCCGCAGGCGGCGGCGAGACCGGGCTGAGGGTCGGCGCCGGCGACGATGCCGGTGAGCAGGCCCCCACCAGGAGCACCACGAGGGCTCCCAGGGCGATGGCTCGATGGCTTCTCATGACTCGATTCGCTCCTCTCTCACGATGTCCGTTGGTGGTCGCTGGTGTCGCTGCGGTGGCCGTCGGCGGGCTGGCGCCCGACCGGCCGGACTGGGCGTCACGCGTCCCGAACGTGGCCCACCTCCCTCCGTGTCGCGCGGGATCCGGTGTCGATCGGTGAGGCGTCTGCGCCGTGCGCGGCCTCCGCGATCGATACGGCGCCCCACGCACCGGCATCGGCGCCCGGCGGCAGCAGCAAGGCAATGCCCGGCACCAGCTGCTCGCGGGCGAGCTCCGACGCGGCACGGAGTCGATCGAGCTCCCCCTCGATCGGCCGAAGGAAGGTCGTTCCGGCATGGCTGACCCCGCCGCCGAGCACGATCCGCTCGACGTCGTAGGTCATGACCAGCAGGTGGATCGCCCAGGCGAGCCGGCGCCCGACGGCATCGGCAATCTCGAGGGCGACGGCGTCACCGGCCGCAGCGGCGCGATAGACGTCGACGGCGCTTGGCTCGGCCGTGGCGGCAAGCGTCGTCGGACGGCCGGCCTCGATCGCCTCGCACGCCAACCGGGCGATCGCCGAGCCGGAGATGAAGGTCTCGAGACAACCGCGCTCGCCGCACGCGCAGCGCGCGCCCCGCGGATCGACGACGACGTGGCCGATCTCCCCGGCGAGCCCGCGCGCGCCCCGGTGGAGCCGGCCGTGGAGCATGACGCCGGCCGACACGCCCGTGCCGACGGCCAGGTAGGCAAGATCGTCGATCTCGCCCACGACGCGGCGCCGATGGAGCCCGAAGGCGGCCGCACGCACGTCGTTCTCGACCGCGCACGGGCGCCCGAACCGCGCCTCGAGCTGTGCGCCGAGCGGCAGGTCCGACCAGCCGAGGTTGACGGCCAGCGTCACGGCGCCGGTGAGCGGATCGACCCGGCCCGGGACGCCGACGCCGATGGCGGCGACGTCGTCGATCGCGGCGCCGGCCGAGCGAAGCGTCCGGTCGACGACGGCCGCGATCTGGTCGGTGGCGGTTTCCTGGGGCCCGGCCGCGGTGTCCGCCACTTCCCGGGCGAGCACCCGTTCGTGGCGATCGACGACGAGGACCGCGATCTTCGTCCCACCGACATCGACGCCAACCAGGATCGGGCGCGCGTCCGCCGCGCGGCCCACGCGGTCGTCGCGACCCACCTGGTCGTTGCCGCCCATCCCGTCGTACGCGGCGGTCATCGATGCACCGTCAGCCCGAGCTCGCGGGTCAGCAGCATCGCCGCGGCACCGAGAAGCGTCAGGTCGTCGCCCGCGCCGCCGTCGACCAGCCGGGTCTCGCGCGACAGCGGACCGAGGGATCGGCGCGTGGCCTCGTCGCGGATCGCGCTCAGCCACGGCTCGCCGAGCGCGGTCACCGAACCGTGGACCACGATCTCGCGGACGTCGAGGATCCCGATCAGGTTGGCAATCGCGGTGCCGAGCGCCCGACCCGCGGCCCGGACCACGCTCAGCGCGGCCTCGTCGCCGCGTGAGGCCGCCGCACCCAGGTCGGCCAGGGTCAGCTCGCCGGGCTGTGCCGCGAAGCCCGCCTCGACGGCCCGTGTCGCGCTGCCGGCCACCACCCCCGCATCCGCGGCGGCACGCAGGATCGCCGGCGCGCTTGCAACCGTCTCGAGGCAGCCGAACCGGCCGCAGTGGCACTCGGCCCCGTCGGGCTCGACGACGATGTGTCCGATCTCGCCCGCACCGTCGCCGTCACCCCCGAACAGCTCGCCATTGAGGACCAGGCCCGCGCCGATCCCGCGGCCCACCTTGATGGCGACGAGGTTGGACGGCCGATCCTCCCCGCCGAACAGGTACGTGGCGATGGCTGCCGCTCGGCTGTCGTTGGCGACGACCGTCGGCAGGCCGTAGCGGGTCCGCAGGATCTCCCCGAGCGGCAGGTCGGCCCAGCTGAGGTTGACGGCCCAGCGGATCGTGCCGTCCGCGCCGACGATGCCCGGGGTACCGACGCCGATCCCCAGGATCGGCCGGTGCTCGCCGGCCAGGATCTCGTCGATCAGGTCCGTGACGAGGGCCAGCGCCGCGTCGCCGTCGGCACCTGCCAGCTCGCGTGGCGCTCGGCGACGGACCGCCCCACGAAGGTTGATCAGCGCGGCCGTGAACGTCCGCTCGCCGAGGTCGAGGGTCACCACGTGGCGGGCGTCGTCGATGAGGGCGACCAGCGTCGGGGCCTTGCCACCGGTCGACGGCCCGCGACCGACGTCCTCGGCGAGGCCATCTGCTTCCAGCTCCGCGACGAGCTCCCCGACCGACGTCCGGGTCAGCCCGCTGAGCCGCGCGATCTCCGCCCGGCTGATCGGCCCGAGGTCATACAGCGCCCGCAGGACCAGGCTCGCGTTGTGCGCGCGCGTCTGGGCGTGGGTCGCCTTCGACGGGAACTCGGTGCGTGCCACGAGGCTCGGATCCCTCTCCGTCGGCCCTGCTTCCTCTGGTGCCGATCTCCTCGGCAACTTTGTCCAGTGGCCTGACAAAGCGGCATCCTAGCGCCCTCGTCGCGCTTTGTCCAGTGGTTTGACAAAGATTCCCGCAGCGGGTGCTCCGCGGCGCGCCGGGCACTCCCCCGGCCGCGGATGCGAAGGCCTACGGCCGCCCCGCGTGGGGCGCCGGCGCCTGGGCTGTGACGACCCGGCCGGTCGGCTCGGAGTCGGCCAGCGAGGCCATGGCCGCCATGCCCTTCCACTCGGCCGCCAGTATGAACAGCGTCCGACCGTCGTCGCCCCCGAGCATGCAGGCGAAGCACCCGTGGTCGAGCTCGATCACGTCGACGACCTTGCCGCCTTCGCGGACCCGCGTGCAGCGCCGGTTCGGGACGTCGGCGTACCAGATAGCTCCGTCTTCGTCGAGGCAGATCCCGTCGGGGACGCCGTCGCCAACGTCGGCCCAGACGCGTCGGCGCGACAGGCTTCCGTCGGCTCCGATGTCGAATGCGGTCAGCTCGTGACCGTAGGAATCGGCGACGATCAGGGTCGAGTCGTCCGGCGTCACCGCCATCCCGTTGGGGAAGGCGATCGCGTCGGCCACCGGCCGGGGAGCGTCGTTGGCCGTGACCACGGCCACGATCCCGGGCTCAGGCGTCGCACCGGCGAGGACGTTGAACCCGGCTCCGTTGACGAAGACGTGCCCGCGCCCGTCGACCACGACCTCGTTCCAGCTACGATCGCCCGGCGCGTACGGCGACAGCGAGCCGTCCGGCTCCAGGGTGAGCAGCGGCCGATCGCTGCCCGACACGATCAGCAGCCGCCCGTCCGGCAACCAGTCGATCGAGAACGGGATCGAATCGAACGGCAGCCGAACCATGACCTGGCTTCGACCCTCGAGGTCGACGGCCAGGATCTCCCGGGCGCCCCAGTTCGACAGCCACAGCCGCCCGTCGTGCCAGCGCGGCGACTCGCCGATGCGGAGGCCGGTCAGCAGGGTGCGCGTGGCGGTCATGACCAAATCGGCTCGTACGTCGCAATCACCACCCCGGTCGTCGATGCCTTCGAATCGACCAGCCGCAGCCTGGCGAGGCGTCCGCCGTCGCGGAAGAGACGCCGGCCCGAACCGAGCACCAGCGGATGGATGAACAGGATGAAGGCGTCGATCACGCTACTCGCCATCAGGGCGTGGATCAGCTCGCCGCTGCCGAGGATCGTCAGGTCGCCGTCGATCTCCCGCTTGAGCTCGGTGACTGCCTCGGCCACGTTGCCGCGGAGCAGCGTCGAGTTCTGCCACGGCAGCGGCTCCGACAATGTCCTGGACGCCACGAACTTCCGGGCTCTGTCGAGCCGCTCGCTGAACGGGTTGTCCGTCCGTCCGGGCCAGACCTTGACGAAGTCCTCGTACGTCCGCCGGCCGAGGAGCAGCCCACCACCCGGCTTTGACATCCCCTCGGCGGCCACGCTGCCGATCACGGAGTCGGTGTACGGCACGGCCCAGCCGCCGTGCTCGAACCCGTCGCGGCGATCCTCGTCGGGTCGCGCGGGTGCCTGCATGACACCGTCAAGCGTCACGCTGTTGAAGACGACGACACGGGCCATCAAGGGTCTCCCTTCCGTTCGCGGCCGCCTGCCGCGGCCCCGTGGTCAGTACTGGACCGTATAGTACTTGCAGCGGAACTGGACTGTCCAGTACCATGGCGCGACGATGCCCTCGCGCCGCTCGAACCCGAACATCAACCTCCCCGTGGACGGGGCCGTCTCCGCCTCGGCCCCCGCCGCCACCGCTGCGCCAGCCTTCGCACCCGCCGCCCAGGCCGCGTCTACCCCCGCCCCCGCCCCGGTGCCAGCGGCTCCCCGCGAAGACCGCCGCTCCGACCGCAAGCGGGCCGCCATCCTCGAGGCGGCGACGACGACCTTCCTCCGCGGCGGCTACCTGGGCGCCAGCATGGACGAGATCGCCGCGACCGCGGCGGTCTCGAAGCAGACCGTCTACAAGCACTTCGCCGACAAGGAGTCGCTGTTCACCGAGATCGTGAACGGCACCGTCGATCGGGCCAGTGATCCGGTCTACGCGATCGCGATCTCCCTGGACCCGAGCGGCGACCTCGCCGCGGAGCTGCGCGACCTCGCACGACGACTCCTGTCGACCGTGATGCAGCCGACGCTCCTCCAGCTTCGACGCCTGGTGATCGGCGAGGCGGGCCGGTTCCCCGACCTCGGCCGGACGTTCTACGAGCGAGGGCCGCAGCGAACGATCGACGCGCTGTCGGTCGCCTTCCAGCGGCTCGCAGCCGAGGGCGCGCTGCGCCTGGACGATCCCGCGCTGGCCGCCGCCCATTTCAACTGGCTGGTCATGTCGATCCCGCTCAACCGGGCGATGCTGTGCGGCAACGACGAGCCACTCGATCGCGCGGACGTCGAGCGGTACGCGGACGCCGGGGTCCGGGCCTTCCTCGACGCCTACGGAGCGGGCTGACTCGATCGCCCCGGCCGAGGCCGGGACCGAACCCGCGCTTGCCGGCGATGGCGGCCGGCCCGTCGCCGGGTGGGAGCAGCTCGGCCGATCGCCCGGGGCGACCCTGCCGCGCCCCACGACCCTGCCGCGCCCCACGACCCTGCCGCGCCCCACGACCCTGCCAACGACGGAACAGTCACCGAGGGACTGCCATGGCCACTCTCAGCCCCCCCGAGACCGGATTCGCACGGAATCCCGGCGTTCCCACGCTCAGGCCGCCTTCGGCCGGCTCGGTCGGACCCGACGAATCGATGTCAGATCAGCCATATGAGTCCCTGGGCGACTATTCCGCCAAATCGATAGCGCGAGCGCGCGCCCACGCGGTCGTCGCAGCCAGGCCGCGATCGATCGGCCGTCACCTGGGAGTGCGGCTCGCAACGCGGATCCATGTGCGGCGATCCGTTCCCGGTTGAGACGTCCCGGCGCGACGATGACCCAACCCGACATGGTGTCGGCTGTCCAGCCCCGGTCCTTGGCGACGAAGCGCGCCAGGCGCAGCTTCCGGTCGAACGTGCCGAGGAGCTCGTTGACGTCGACGACGTCCGTCTTCAGCTCGATCACGAGCAACGTGCGGGTCTGGTGGTGCCAGGCGAGCGCGTCGATCACGCCTCGCTCGCCGTAGATCGAGAACGAGACCTCCGGCGCGATCTGCCAGTCCGGCAGCGACCGACGGAACCAGGTCGCCACGGCCTCGTGGAGCTGCGCGTGGCGCCGGTTCAGCATCCGGTCGAGGTCGCCCGACCGCCATCGCGCCAGCAGCTCCACCCGGATATCGAGCTCTCCCGTGATTCGCCGGATCGCGTCGAGCGCGATGGGTCCCGGATGCCCGCGCTCGAGGCGGGACACGGTCGATTGTGAGACGCCGGCTCGCTCGGCAAGATCCGACTGCCGCCAGCCGCGGCGCTGCCGCACCGCCCGCACGGCGCTCCCGAACCCCTGGTCGTCCATCGAGAGAGTCTCGCGGCCGGTGCTCAACGAATGCTTATGAGCGCCTTATCGGCCGCCTACCCTGCCGTATAGCCCGACCGGCCCGCCCGACCCCTAGTCGCAGCTCAGCACCCACAGCCCGCCGACCCCGGCGACGGACCACTTGACCGTGGCGTGGTTCCGCCCGTTCGGCGCGGCTGCGTGACTGCAGCTCTGGCTCATCTTCGACCCGTGCAACTGATCGAGGGCCGTGGACACCTCGTCAAACGCGAAGACGACGTCTTCGAGCGTGGCCCCGGAGTCGCCCGGATCGGCGACGAGATCGACGAGATCCTTCCGGATCTGGAGGAGCGACGACTCGTACGACGTCCCCGCCGGCAGGGCCGGCGCCAGGACTTCGATCGTGTAGTCGTCGGCACCCACCACCGTCGACGTCTTCGATGCGCCGGCGTCGAGCCGGAAGCTGGCGCTCGCGTCCGAGAAGGTGACCAGCACGACGGCGGACTGCGACGCCGAGGCGTTCGTGACGGTGAGGGTCTCGGTCACGTCGTCGAGCGTCAGGGTACCCAGGTCGCAGGACTCGGCGATGACCGGCGACACGAGGGCGGCGACCAGGACCAGCGCGGCTGTGTTCATCGGACTCGGGCTCCTAGGCCGTGCACAATGACGAGGTCGCGACAAAGAGGTCGGCGGGCTTCTTGGCCTTGAAACCGGACCTCGTGACCGCGATGGCGTCCGCCGAGGCGACGAAGAAGGTGATCGTGGCGCCGTCCTTGACATCGACACTGCAGGTCGGAGCCTTGCCGGTCGCACCATCGACCCGGAAGCTGATCCGATACGCGCCCGGCGGGACGGCGTGCGTGAGCTGTTCGCCCGAGGCCAGCGAGTACGAACCGAACTCGAACGGTCCACTGTCCGGGTCCACGTAGGTCACCGCCACCGTGACCGACCCGTCGGCCACGTCGAAGAGGCTGAGATTGGCCGTGAGATACGCCGCCAGCTCCGCCGAATCGATGCTCGGCCGCGGATGCGATGCGGTCGGCTGCTCGCTGGCCTCGGCCGTGAGGCTCGGGCCTGGGCTCGGGCTCCCGCTCGACGCGGCCGGTGACGGGGACGGTTCGGGCGAAGGGCTCGACGGCACGGCCGACGCGGTCATCGATGCCGCGGGCGAGGTGGATGGCGTCGTGGAGGCTGCCGGGGCGGCCGCGGCGCTGCATGCGGCGACGATCGTGACGAAGGCCACGAAGGGAACGAACCGGATTGACCGAGCCGCCATGCGCTGACCTCTCGATGAGGTGCTGACCGTGGACAGTAGGCAACGTTCGGCGCACGATTTCCCTGGCCCCTGTGTACCAGCGGGGACGGCAGAAGTCCGGGCCGCGAGGGCGGGCTGCGGTGGTGGCCGGCGGCGGCGGCGACGACGACGACGGCGGCCCGGCTGCGACGGCCCGGCGCGATCCGGCGGAATAGTCATCCACAGACTGGAATAGCCGATGCGCCCCGCCGGCAGGCCCTACGAGGGGCGCTACGGCGAGGTTCCGAGCGTGGGATCCGCACCCGGGCCCGGATCCCACGGCGCTTGAGGCGCCATTGCAGTCCCCCAGGGACTGATCCGCCGTCTTTCGGCCAGGCCAGTTGCCCGACCGTGGACCAGGTCCAACGCTCGACCCTGGACCTGGTCCCGGCCGGAGACCCCCAATCGGCACATCCAACCGCCTCAATTCGCGCAACTGTTCCAACCATCGCAACCTGGCGCAATCAGCGCGAACGTCGTCTCCGACGCATCCGGCGTTCGCTCCAGCCCGCGGCGGCGGCCGCGGTCCAAGCGGCCGGCATCGGGAAGGTGAGCGGCCGTTGCCCACGACGAGCTAACGGTCAGCGCGCAAGCTGACGCCGTTTTCGACGCGTCCCGGGACCTACCCGTGTCGAGTGTTGAACCCTCATGCGCTCCTGGTGTGCTACTTGGGCAGCGACAGAAGAGCCTGTCTCGCCCGGTGCTCGCCAGTGAGGTGCTGCTTCGCCTCAAACAGGGCGCGTGCGCGAAGGGCAGCTGCATGCGCGGCGTCGAACTCATCGCCGGCTTTCAAAGCTTGCGATAGGGCCAGCAACGCATCTGCGTGGTAGCTGATCCAATCCGTCTGTTCGGCAAGGTCCACGGCCCGTCGGCCAGCATCGACCGCGCGGGTCAGCTCACCAAGGCCCGTGTACGCCAGGGCGCGGCCCGTTTCGGCGGTAACGTGGAGGAGAAGGTCCTCGCTCGAGCCCTCAAGTGCGGCTTGATCAGCAGAGGCGAGTGCCTCGTCGAGACGACCTTGCTGTGCGTAGGCCACGGCCTTGATCGCCTTGAGCGTCGATTGGTAGCCACTTGCGCCGATGCCATCGAGCCGGGCAATTCCCTCGCTCAGCCACTTCTCCGCCGCGGCCGGGTCCCCGTTGATGAGCTCCGATACGCCGCCCATTTCGGCCGGAGCCGTGATCGACCAGATCCGATTGGTCCGTTCATCCAAGATCGAGTACATGTCCTCGCATGCATGGCGTGAGTCCGATGCACGACCTCGCATTGCGTACAGCCCGGCGAGCGAAAAGAGCGCTTGTGCGCGGGTCATCGGGTCGCCCGCGCTAGTCACAACCGTTTCCAAGCGGCCGATTGCCGCAAGGGCCGGCTCGGGACCGTAGCATTCAGCGCCGGAGAACGAGTTCCATCGCTCCGTCTGTGGCTCTCCCGCGCGGGTGCTCAGCTCAATGGCCCGGGCGCGGGCCTGTACTGCAGATTGCACTCGGCCGCCGATCCAGTCCGCGCATGCGATGACCAGATTGGCGCGCGCCAAGCCCAATAGATCGCCATCGTGTTCGATGGCCGGCAGCCTCGCCTCGGCGATCTGGCGCGAGGCGCGATGCTCCCCCGCGGCCAGGATTCGCACCAAACCCAATTCGAGCTCAGCACGGGTTCGGTACCGGGAGCTGCCGGCATCGGTCGCCTCAGCGATGGCGGCCTCGAGCAGGGACGTGGCCTCGGTGATTCGGCCGCTCGAGAACAGGGCAAATCCACGATCCGGCATGAGGCTGAGCCGTTCAACAGAGCCGATCGGCATCAGCTCCACAGCGCGGGCCAGGAGACCCTCGGCGGCCGGCATGTCGGCGCGCTCAAACGCCCGCTCGCCGGCCGAAGACAGGGACGCCGCAGCGCGCGTTGCCAGATCCTCGACGTGTGCTCCGCCGACGCCAAGCTCGGTCCAGCATAGATAGGCAGCCTCGTAGTGGTGGCCGACGATCTCCTGGTACTCCGACAGCCGCGGCCCGGCCCGACGCTCCAGCCACCTGGCGAACCGCCCGTGCAACTCGGCGCGCTCGGCCTTTGGCATTGCTCCGTAGGCAGCATCCCGGATGAGGACATGGCGGAAGCGGTAAGCGTCGCCCGCGGAGAGTTCCGAACGATCCGGACGAACGAGTTCCTTGCGAACCAGGGCGATCAGGCTGCGGGTCACCTCCGGTCGCAGGACATCGTCCGCGAGCTCGGTAACCGCTTCTTCCTCGAACACTCGACCGACAACGCTCGCGCGTTCTGCCACCGCACGTTCGTTCGGGGCCAATCGATCGAGTCTTGCGGCAAGGACGGCGCTGATCGAATCGGGGATGCGGACGAGGGCCAGCGAAGTCGCAGCGGTCCACGTTCCGTCAGCCGCCTCCGAGAGGAGCGACTCGTCAACGAACATCCCCAGGATCTCCTCGACGAAGAGCGCGTTACCCTCAGAAGTCTCCAGGATGCGGGACCGTAATTCGGCTGGAAGTGCCGCCCCACCCGGGAGCGAGCTGATCATCTGGCCGGCCTCTGCCGGGTCCAGCGGTTCGAGCAGCGCCGTGGTCGCGTTGACCAGCCCGCCACCCCAGGACGGGCGCACCTCGAGCAGCTCGGGCCGAGCAGGGCACAGGATCAGGATCCTCGCATCCCGGGCTCGCTCGGCGATGTGCTCGATCAGGTCGAGAAGCGTGGGCTCCGCCCAATGGATGTCTTCGATGATCACCACGACCGGCGTCGATCGGGCGAGGTGCTCAAGCATCATCCGGATCGCCCAGAACACCTCCTCCTTCGGGACCGCCTGGGGCGACAGACCAATCGCCGTGGCGACACGGTCGCTCACGATGCCGGCGTCGCGCAGTCCCGACAGCCAGCGCTCGAGCTTGGCCCGCGCCAATTCCGGGGTGTCCGCATCTCCAATGCCGGCCGCGGTGCGGCAGATCTCCGCAATCGGCCAGTACGTGATCCCGTCTCCGTATGGCAGGCAGCGACCCCGCAAGACCTGGACCTCGGGCTCGAGCGTCGCCACGAATTCCTGGACAAGCCGGCTCTTTCCGACGCCAGCGCTGCCAAGAAGGGTGAAGAGCTGGCACGAAGGCGCTTCCACGCTCGCGGCGAATGCCTGACGGAGCCGGGACATCTCGCGCTTGCGACCAACGAATGCCGTGGCCGGCCTCGGCGCGACTCGCTCCGTTCGGTACATCCGAACGAGACGGAACGTTTCCCCCGGCAGCGAGCCTGATGAGCCGGTGCCGCTCGTTTCGGCCCCTCTCCTGACCAGTCGGTTGGTCGTCGCAGTCATCACGACATTGCCGCTCGCCGTCTCGGCCAGCCTGGCAGCCGTCCGGGTCACCATCCCCACGGGAGCCCCGTCGCGCGTGACGACCTCACCCGTGTCAAGGGCGACTCCGGCCCGAACACCGTGCCCCCATCGCCGAACGATGTCCGCGTCGACCTCGTTGATGGCGTCGAGGACCTCTGTGGCCGCTCGGGCCGCACGGAGCGCGTCGTCCTCGTGTGCCCTCCGCACGCCAAAGACCGCGAGCATCGAATCGGATTCGGCGCGGACGAACTCGCCTCCGTGGCGCTCGATGGCTGTCCGCACTCCCGAAACCAGTCTCGCGAGGATGCCGTCCAGGGCCTCCGGATCGAGCTTCTGAGCGAGTTCACTGCCTCCGCCGAGGGCCACGGCCAGGACGGTGACGGTCCTCCTCAGGCGGCCGGGCTCAGGGTCTGGCTGGACCGGGCCGTCGTCCAGGCTCGTGGTGCCGCCGGTCGGACGAGCTGGCTCCTGGTCGCGGGCTTGAGCGGTTTGCGTCGCGGGCAGTAGGCTCGCATCCTGCGTCAGGATCCGATGCTCGAGTGCCTGCAGTTCGCGGCTTGGATCGAGCCCCAGTTCATCTTCGAGGTGCCGACGAGCTTCGTGGTAGGTCGCCAGGGCCTCGGCCTGGCGCCCGTCTGCGTACAAGGCGAGCATGAGCTGGCCCCATAGCCGTTCGCGCGTTGGATGTTCGCGTGCAGCCGCGCGCAGAACGCCGATCGTCGATCTCGCCTGGCCATCCTCGATGGCCAGTGAAACCAAGTCTTCGAGCGCTTGAACGCGCAATTCCTCGAGGCGCTCCGCCTCGCCACGGGCGAACGCCTCGGTCGCCAGATCGGCGAGCGCCTGGCCGCGCCACTGCGCCATCGCGGCGTCCAACGAGGCCCGGGCACGCAACCGCTCACCGCTCGCGAGCTGCTGGCGCGCATCTCGGAACAGCTTCTCGAAGCGAGCCGCGTCGAGCTCGTCGTCGGCCAGTTGGAATGCGTACCCGCCTGCCGAGGAGGCGAGTCGGTTGGCTTCCGGCCCGAGAAGGCGTCGAAGCCGGGAGACGTAGACCTGGACCGTCTTGATCGCCGTCAGCGGGGGCTCGTCGGGCCAGAGGCGACTTACGAGCGCATCCGTGGACACGGCGCGATTTCGATTCAGGACGAGGAGCGCCAGCAGGCTCCGGGCACGTGCACCGGTAAGGGCGACTGGATGGCCATCGAGGATCGCGGCTAGTTCGCCAAGCAGTCGAACCTCGAACGCCAAGGACGCGTTCCTCCTCCCGGAATTGGGCGAAGGATACCCGGTCCCGATGCTCCCGCCCACCCGTTTGCCGGTCGTTTGCCAGGCCGCAGCCAATCTGCTGGCCCACTGCTCGACCTTGCCCGTAGGCCGCTTCCACATCGGAGGCGAATCACAGGAAGGAGGCAGCAGATGTTGCGGTTCACCTCGATCGGGCAGGTTCGCCGGCTCCTGGTGTCGGTTCTCTCTTCGGGCGCGCTCGCCGCGCTGAACCTCGGGCAGGTGCTCGCTGATACCCGGCATCCGTCGGGACCCATCTATACCCGCTGACCTGCAGAACCGTCGACCTTCAGGACTCCCCGAGCGCAGAAAGGATGAGACGAGGCATTCCGACTGACGATCAGCATTGCCGCCCCTTGTCGCGGCGTTGACTGGTGCGCTGACGGGTCAAGTCGCGGCACAGGCGCGGACTCGTCGGGCACCGACGCCTACTGCGGCACGTACCGGGTGTCGGCGATTGCCGGTACCACGTATCGCTACATCAACGGCGCGTTCCCGACTGTCGTAACGACCGGCGCGACCTACCTCGCCGCTCGCGTCGAAACCAGCAAGCGAACGTTCGGCTATGTCACCTGGAGCACGGGCTCGCAGTGGGTCGAGACGAACATCAAGAACTTCCCGCATGGCCTCTTTCCGTTCGGGTCAACGTGGAACCGACGGGCCGAAATCCCGTTCAACGAGCCGTGGCTGGACACGAGTCTTCAGGTGCGAATCGCGTGGCAGATCCTGTGGCCCGATGGCCATCGGACGATGGCGTACACGAAGCTCGTCTACTGCTACTGATCGGCGGCGGCCCTGGCCAGCAAGCCGTGCGGGCGTCGCTCCCATAGCGGCCCGGGAAGATCCGGACCGCCCACTCGACCGCCCAAACACCAACAAAGGAGAGGACCGTGCTTAGAGATGTCGGGCGACGTTGGTTCGCCCCGTTGATCCTGGGAATCATGGTCACCGCCTGCGGTGCCGGTGGCGCCTCCACCAATCCATCGATCGCGTCGTCGCTGGGGACGCAGCCATCTGCGCAATCGAGTCCCATCCCCAGCTCGCCAGCGGTTGTAGCCGCGGAGGCGTCTTCGACGCCGGAAGTCACACCTTCGACGGCTGGGTCCAGGCCTTCGGCGTCCATGTCGGCGAGTGACAGCGCGCTCTGCGATCCATGGTTGACTTCCTTGGCCATCGCAGATGTTCTTGGTCAGCCGGCTGTGTTCCTCCGGGACAGCCAGAACCCGAGCGTGAACGCGTGGCCGGGGCCGATAGCCTGCTTCTGGACGCTCGCTGATGGCTCGCACCTCAGGTTCACCGCCGGCTATGACAAGGATCTGCACATCGCCGACCCGAGCCTGCACGGCGGGGTGAAGATCGCCGGCCTTGGCGAGGCGGCGGAGTTCGACAGCCTGAGTGGGAACGAGGTGTTGTGGGGAACAGGTTCCAATCCTGTGGCCATCATGACCGTCGCGACGGCCTACGCGGGCGAACCGCAACTCGACCGGGCGACGCTGACCGCCCTTGCTCACGCGGTGACGGTCCCGGCTCCCTAGCCGCCGGCCGACATCGCCAAGAAGATCCGGTGGGTCGAGCCCGGTGCTTGCGAGATTTCGTGATCCGGCTCGGCCCACGCCGCGCCATTCCGGCGGAATAGTCATTCACAGACTCGAATGGCCGATGCGCGCGGCCTGGAGGCCCTCGCACGGGCGTCCCGCCGAGGTCCTGAGCGTGGAATCGGCCGCCGACCGGCCTTCCCGGCCGGCAGAGTGGCCATTGCAGTCCTCCAGTGACTGATCCGCCGTTTTCGGTCCGGCCAGTTGCCCGCCCCTGGGCCAGGCCCAACGCTCCGCGCCGGCCCCGACAAATCGCACAATCGTTCGCTATGATGCCCGGTGACAATTCGTGGACAACCCCGGCCCGCGCCGTGGACAACCGCCACGAACCGGTGGAAACCTGCTCGCCGAGCGTGGACAGAGCCGAGTCAGGCGTGGAATGGCCAAACCACCACATCTAGCGGTTGGCGCGGCGTGGTAACCACAATATCTTGTGGTTTGGGCCTTGACTGCGGGCATCGATCGGCGTAACGTTCATGGGGTCGCCTGATCAACCGAGACGCCCAACACGCCCTTCCGCCGATCGCATCCGTCGGCCGGAGGTGCGGCCCGCAGACCACTCGGAACCCAAGCGGCGGGATTTGGTGGCAGCTACACGGAAGGGCCGCCACCACACTGGCGATCCACGCGGAGGAAGAGGCAGATGGCACGAGCAGCGACCGACGTGACCCCGGTCATGGCACCCGACGCGCAGGCCAAGACCAAGGCCCGGAGGGCCGTCGCGGCGGCCAGCGCCGTCACCGCCACTCCCTCGCACCTGACCGGCCCGTGGGGCGCCAGCTTCTCGGGCAAGAACCCGGACGGCTCCCCGGCCCGCGGCCTGACCTTCGAGCGCCGTTGGACCCGCCCGGGCGTCCACCCCTACGACGAGATCACCTGGGAGTACCGGACGGCCGGCATCGCCAACGAGACCGGCAAGTCCGTCTTCGAGCAGAAGGACGTCGAGGTCCCCGACTTCTGGAGCCAGCTCGCCACCAACGTTGTCGTCAGCAAGTACTTCCGCGGCCACCTCGGCACCCCGGAGCGCGAGACCAGCGTCAAGCAGCTCATCGACCGGGTCGTCAACACGATCACGGCCTGGGCCGAGACCCAGCGCTACTTCGCCACGGACGCCGACCTCCAGACCTTCAAGGCCGAGCTGACCCACCTCATCGTCCACCAGAAGATGGCGTTCAACTCCCCGGTCTGGTTCAACGTCGGCATCGAGCAACGACCGCAGTGCTCGGCCTGCTTCATCAACTCGGTCGAGGACACGATGTCCTCGATCATGGACCTGGCCAAGACCGAGGCGATGCTCTTCAAGTTCGGCTCGGGCGCCGGCTCCAACCTGTCCACCATCCGCTCCTCCAAGGAGAAGATGGCCGGCGGCGGCACGGCCTCAGGCCCGGTCAGCTTCATGAAGGGCTATGACGCCTTCGCCGGCGTCGTGAAGTCGGGCGGCAAGACCCGCCGCGCGGCCAAGATGGTGATCCTCGACGCGGGCCACCCGGACGTCCTCGAGTTCATCGATTCGAAGGCCCACGAGGAGCAGAAGGCCTGGGCCCTGATCGAGGCCGGCTACGACCCCTCCTTCACCGGCGAAGCCTACGGATCGGTCTTCTTCCAGAACGCCAACCACTCCGTCCGCGTGACCGACGAGTTCATGCGCGCCGTGGTCGACGACAAGGACTGGACGACCCACGCCGTCGTCGGCGGCGAGCCGATGGACACCTACAAGGCCCGCGACATCTTCCGGCGCATGGCCGAGGCCGCCCACCTGTGCGGCGACCCGGGCATCCAGTACGACACGACCATCAACGACTGGCACACCTCGGCCAACACGGACCGGATCCACGCGTCCAACCCGTGCTCCGAGTACATGTTCCTCAACGACACCGCGTGCAACCTCGCCTCCCTCAACCTGATGAAGTTCGTCAACGCGGACGGCGAGTTCGACGTGGACGCCTATCGCTACGCGGCGAAGGTGACGCTGACCGCCCAGGAGATCCTGGTCGACAACGCCTCCTACCCCACGCCGCGCATCGAGGAGAACAGCCACAGGTTCCGGCCGCTCGGCCTCGGCTACGCCAACCTCGGCGCGCTGCTCATGAGCCGCGGCCTGGCCTACGACTCGGACGAGGGCCGCAACTACGCCGCCGCCCTGACCGCGATCATGCACGGCGAGGCGTACAAGCAGTCGGCGATCATCGCCCGCGACCACGGCGGCCCGTTCGTCGAGTTCGAGAAGAACCGCGCCCCCTTCCTCAGGGTAATCCGCAAGCACCGTGAGGCGGCCTACGCCATCCCCGACCAGGCTGCCGTCCCCAAGGACATGATCCAGGCCGCCCGTGCCGTCTACGACGAAGCGCTCGAGCTGGGCGAGGCCAACGGCTACCGCAACGCCCAGGTCACCGTGCTCGCCCCCACCGGCACCATCGCCTTCATGATGGATTGCGACACCACCGGCATCGAGCCCGACATCGCGCTGATCAAGTACAAGAAGCTGGTCGGCGAGGGCTTCCTCAAGATCGTCAACCAGACCGTCCCGGCCGCCCTGCGCAAGCTCGGCTACGGCGCGGAGCAGGTCGACGAGATCCTCTCCTACCTGACCGAGCACGAGACCATCGAAGGCGCCCCGTACCTCAAGCCCCAGCACCTGCCGGTCTTCGACTGCGCGTTCAAGCCGGCCAACGGCGAGCGGTCCATCCACTACATGGGCCACGTCCGGATGATGGGCGCGGTCCAGCCCTTCATCTCCGGTGCGATCAGCAAGACCGTCAACATGCCCGAGGCGGCGACCGCCGAGGAGATCGAGCGCGTCTACATGGAGGGCTGGAAGCTCGGCCTGAAGGCGATCGCGATCTACCGCGACAACAGCAAGCGCAGCCAGCCGCTCAGCACCGGCAAGAAGAAGGACGGGGACGCCGCCGCCCCCGCCGCTGCCGACATCGAAGAGATCGAGAAGCTTCGCAAGGAGCTCGCCCGGGCCCAGGCCGAGGCGGTCAAGCCGCACCGCCATCGCCTGCCGGCCGAGCGCCAGGCGCTGACCCACAAGTTCGACATCGCCGGCCACGAGGGCTACATCACGGTCGGTCTCTATCCGGACGGCCAGCCGGGCGAGATCTTCCTCAAGATGGCCAAGGAAGGCTCCACGGTCAGCGGGCTGATGGACACCCTCGCGACCACGATCTCGGTGGCGCTCCAGTACGGCGTCCCGCTCCGCGACCTGGTCAACAAGTTCGCCCACGTCCGGTTCGAGCCCAGCGGCTTCACCGGCAACCAGGAGATCCCGATCGCCAAGTCGATCGTCGACTACATCTTCCGCTGGCTCGGTTCGCGGTTCCTCACCGACGACGACAAGGCGATGCTCGGCTTGCAGCCCGCGACGGTGGCTGAATCCTCCACGTCGTTCCCTTTGGGGGGGTTCGGCGGTCAGTCACCGTCGCTTCCTTCCGTGCCTGAAACGACGACGGTCGGTCCCGCTTCGCAGGAGACAGGCGCCACGGGCGCCCAGTCTCCCGCTGACGCGGGCCGCCCGCCGTCGGATCGGTCCAACGAAGCGAAAGCGACTGCCGTTGCCTCTGAGATTGTCGAGGCCCCGAAGCCCGTCGCCGCGAACGATGAACTCAAGGTCATCGCCTCGAACGGCCACGCGAACGGCCACACCGCGAATGGCAACGGGAAGGCTGCCACGGCGAATGGGAATGGCGGCGGCGGACCCGTCGTCACCCTGAACCTCGGCCAGACCAAGGTCTCGTTCCAGACCCAGGCCGACGCCCCAAGCTGCGCCGACTGCGGCTCGATCATGATTCGCAACGGCAGTTGCTATAAGTGCCTGAACTGCGGCAGCACCAGCGGGTGCAGCTGATAGGGACGGTGGGCAGGTCTCTAGCAGAACTCAGCCCGGGCCTTCGCCAGGGCTGAGTGATTCCAGGCTCGGGTCGTCGCCGCGCGATCCGGAGCGGATGCGGCATCTCGATCACCTGGCCGACCGGATCCATCGGGTCACCGATGGGCAGACGATGCCGGTCCGCGAGATGAAGGAGCGGCTTGGGCTCCCCCACCAGGCGGACTGGCGGGACGTCTCGCTGACCGGCCGCGTCCACATCCGCTGGAACGCCAGCAACATCTGGATCATCCCGGTCGGGCGGCCGGAGATCGACGCCGAGGACGCTCGCCGGGAGCTCGCTCGTCGACACCTCCGCTGGTTCGGGCCGACCACCGTGGCGGGACTGGCTCGCTGGACCGGCGTCGAGGCTCGCGAGGCCGCGCCGACCTGGTCGTCGATCGAGGCCGAACTCGAGCCCGTCGACATCGACGGCGTCGAGGGCGAACGGCGCTTCATGCTCGCGGCCGACGTCGACGCGCTCCTGTCAGTCGAACCGATCGCCGGCGGCCGGCTCCTGCCCTACGACGACGCCTACACCAAGCTCGACCGCGAGTTGCTCGTCCCGGACCCGCAGCTTCGGGCGCGGGTCCTGCCGCTGGTCGGGCAGTCCACGCTCGGCTACACGCCGGGCGCCATCCTGGTCGATGGCGAGATCGTCGGGGCAGGGCAGCGCCAAGGGCGCAAGGTCACGATCCACCCGTGGTCGAAGCACCCGTCGGCCACTCGTGATGCGATCGAAGCCGAGGCGCTGGCGTTCCCGATCGCCGGCTCATCGAAGCCGTCGGTCGCCTGGGCTGACGTCGGCCTGGACCGTGCGTCGCGTGCCCTGGCGTCCGACCCGACCTTACCGTGAGACGCGATCTGGGTTCCGATTCGGAACGTGCATACTCGCGCGCGGTGAGCCGGCCGGCACCCAGCCGCGAGCCGTCTCCCGACGTCCCCGGAAGGAGCGACTCGTCATGGCGCAGATCATCGTCACGGCCGAAGTCAACGATGTCGAGGCGTGGCTGAAGTTCAAGGCGGACATGGTCCCCGCGATGGCGGCGGTCGCGTCCGACGGGTCGAGTTACGTCGCCATGGACGGCAGCAACCGAGTGGCCAGCACCTGGGACGTCGCCGACATGGAAGCCTTCCGATCGGTGCAGACCTCGTTCACCGGCGACCTGGCTGCGGCAGCGCAGCGAGCCGGGATGATCCCGTCGACGATGGTCATGTACGTCAGGAAATAGCCGGGATCGCGTGGCCGGCGGAGCCCGGCCATATGACGCCGGTCGATCCATGCCGGCAGGTAGCGCCCGGATCAGGTCATCTCGGCGCGGAGTCGGGCGAGGTACGGCCCGAAGCGCGCCCAGTCGATCGGCTCGCCGTAAGGCGCCGGCTCCTCGGAGAGACGGCCCTCGCCGAGGGCTGCGAGGGGAACGGCGCGCGAGCCGGCCGCCAGGGCCAGCCGTCCGTCGAGCGTCAGCAACCGGCCGTCTTCCGTCTCTGCCAGGGCGAGGTAGGCGGCGTCGTACGAGGACAACCCGAATCGCGCCTGCCGATCCAGGGCCACCAACAACAACGGCCGATCAAGACGGACCGATCGGAGGTCGAAGTCATCGACGACGCGGAGCTGCTCCACGGCCTCATCGGGCGTCACGCCGTATCTCCGGATCAGGACGTTCGCCACCTCCAGCCAGAAATGGTCCGGCACCAGGCGATCGCCTCGTCCGGTTGCCGTTTCGCGAAGCGCGGCGAGCAGGGTTGCTGTCGACGGCTCGCGACGAATGATCGCGATCGCGACCGAGGCATCGAGAATGAGCGGCGAATCGCTCACGACGTCACACCGCGATCACGAGCATCCCGTTCGTCGCGGTCCATACGGACTGCCGTTGCCGCATCCGGCGCATCCGGGACGCGGTCGCGAATTCGATCTCCGAACGCCGCGAGCCGTTCGAACGCGGCATCCATGCGGCGGAGCCGCTCCGCGGCATCCTCGTCGAGTCGGTTGCCGTCCTCGATCGACACGAGCATCGCCATGGGCCGGTGGTCGCGCTCGATCACGAAGCGTTCGCCGGCCGAGGCCTCATCCAGGATCCGGCCGAGTGATCGCCTGAGGTCGAGCGGGGTGATCGTTCTCATAGCCAGCCATGATAGCGCGCCATGATCGTCGCCGGCTCGCCTGGCGCCCGTCACATTGGGCAGCCTCAGCCGGCGGCCTTCTTGACCAGCTCGGCGATCCGCTGCTCGTCCGCGGCCGACAGGTGCGCCAGAGCGAAGGCGACCGGCCAGATGTTCCCGTCATCGAGTGAGGCGTCGTGCTGGAAGCCCAGGGTCGCGTAGCGGACCTTGAACTTCGCCTTCGACTGGAAGAAGCAGATCACCTTGCCGTCCCGACTGTAGGCCGGCATCCCGTAGAAGGTTCGCGGCACGAGCTGGGGGGCGACGCGCTGGACAAGCTGGTGGATGCGCGTCGCCATCGCCCGATCCTCGTCCGGCATCTGGGCGATGGCGGCCTGGACGTCTGCCTCGCCCGCCGCGCGCTGCTCGTCCGGGCTCAACTTCGCGGACTTCCTGCGCTCTCGTGCGCCGGCCTCCATCGCCGCGCGCTCTTCATCGCTCCAGATCCTGTCGGTGGTCTTGGCCGAGGTCGTGCGCTTCGTGGAGGACGTTCTCTCCGCCATGCGGATCTCCTTTCGGTCCTGGCGTCGCCCGACGGCAGCCGGTCGCACTCGCCAAACGTCGCGCCTATCATCCACGCCACGATGTCGATCAGCGATGCCGTCGCCCACGCCAGCGCCTACCTTACCGAGCACCCTGACGAGGCGCGATACCGCGACTCCGCGGCGGTCGCCCGGCTGACGGATGGTCTCGTTGCCAACGTGTCGGGGCCTAGCGGTGAAACCTTGACGACGGACATGCCGCGCGGAATCGGCGGCTCCGCGAGCGCGCCGAGCGCCGGCTGGTACTTCCGAGCCGCGGCCGCGGCGTGCGTGGCCACCCTGATCGGCATTCGGGCCAATGTGCTCGGCGTCGCGCTGACGCCAGGCTCGGTCGAGGTCAGCGTCGACAGCGAATCGGACGACCGCGGGATCCTCGGATTGGACGACGCGATCCCGGCCGGCGCCCTGTCGCTTCGGATCGCCGTCTCCTTCGGCGCGCCGACTGTCGAACGCGGCCAGCTCGAGGCGATCGCTCGGTGGGCCGTCGACCACTGCCCGGTGACGGACACCGCCCGTCGGGCCGTCCCGATCGAGCTCGTCGTCGGCTAGCGGCGCTCCGGGCCGGACCGCGCGGCCGGCAACCGGCTGCGCCCTCGCGCGGGCTCGGCCGCGTCAGCCCGAGGCGAACACCCGGGTGCCGGCATCCACGCTCCCGGAGCGCATCGTCGCCGGCTCGGTGTTGGCGCGCAGCAGCGCCTCGAGATCCGCGGTCGCGCGGCTCACGTCACCGGCAGCGCCATCGTGGTGGCCCTCGACCGTGACGAGGATCTCGGTGGTCTCGGGTCTGGAGGCGCTCTCGGCCGACTGGCGCCAGCACCAGCGGCGGGCACAGACGAGGCCGGCGTCGTCGGTGAAGATCACCTCGCCGGGCTCGGGCGCCTCCGGGGCGTTGGAGCCGAGGTCGGTGAAACGCTCGCCGCCCGTCGCGAAGCGGACGGTGATGCCGCCCACCAGGTCGCGCAGGTCAAAGACCGCCACCGGGAGGCCGTAGCGGATGCTGACGAGGTTGCCGATGTCGACGAGGGTGTTGATCGACGGGATCGACCCCTGCTTGGTCAATCGCCGGAGCAGCGCCTCGGCCGCCGAGCGATAGCCGGTCGGGTCGACGCCGAACGCTCGGAAGGCGCGCCGCCACGCCGCCAGGCTGGGCAGCTCCGACAGCGGCGTCGCGCCGATCCGGCGGAGGACGGCCGCCTGTTCCGCCGCGAACGCCTCGGTCAGCTCGGTCGGCGAGGCGCCGTTGGTCAGCCCGGCAGCGTGGATGACCCCGCCGACGACGGACGGGAACCGTTCGACGATGCCGGGCGCGTACTCGAACCGCGTCGTGGACATGCAAGCCCGATCAGGGCCGGCATCCCGCCAGGCTAGGCGCCGGGTGCTCGATAGACCGGTGACAGCTTGGCTGCGGCGTCCATTTGCGCGGGGGTGAGCAGTCGGGTGGTCGAATTCGCGACGGCTCCGCTGGCGGTGACGGTCATCGAGATGGCGGCGGCGGCCTCGTCGTTTGGAAGGTCGCAGACGATGAAATAGCTGTCGTCGCCAAACGCGAAATAGAAGGATTCCATGCTGCCGCCGACGCTCTCGGCGAGCTTCTGGACAACCGCCACGCGGTTGGTGCCGCCCTCCTTCAGGATGCCGCGCAGTCCCTCGGTCGAGTACGAACCGTGGAATAGGTACTTGCCCACCGAAAGGCCTCCTCTCGAATCCCGCCGCGACGCGGCGGATGTCCGTCGGGATCTTCCGTCAGGTTCTGCCGCCGATCAATGGCCCGGCGGTGGGGTCTCGTCAGTCGCGATCCAGCTCCCGTGCCAGCCGCTCGGCGCGCGACATCGTCGCCAGGTCGACGGCACGGCGGGTGTACTCGGCGAGCGTCGCGTCCGGGATGCGCTGACCGGGTTCGAAGGTCACGAAGCGCACCTTCTTGAGCCGGATCTCGGCGCCGCGGAGAATGCCGGCCGGGTCGTCCATCCAGGCGCCGTACTCGAAGCCGAGGTGGACATGCTCGGATTCCGGCCAGATCATCGCGAAGTAGCGGGTTCCCTTCCCGACTGGGACGTCGTAACCGATCAGCCGCCAGCCGATCCGGACGCGCTCGATCGCGTGCGGGACGGCGGTCCTGACGATCGCGCGGAGCTGCTCGGCGCTCGTGCGGATGCCCGTGGCATACCCCTCGAGGAGCAGCTCGGGCGGGAAGGGGTCGGCGTTCACGGCGATGGCCATGATGGAGTTGTAGGCGCAGATCCTGCCAGCAGGTGTCAGGAAAGTCGCATCAGCGGACCAGGGACGTGATCGTCAGGGAGTGCAGGATGGCGTCAAGCTCCGCTTGCTGCGCGGTCGACGCCGTCAGCGGCAGCCCCTCGTCGACCACGATCGGACCACTCGGGATGGCCACGACCCACAGCCGGTTCAGCTCGCCCGGCCCGAACGCGTACCGGACGGTGCCGTCGGCACCGCTCCACAGGACGAGCTGCGCGGCATCGCATTGAGCCAGGTCGAACCCGGTCGGGACGAGGACATCGACCGACCAGGCGGGGTAGCCCCCGATCGAGGTCTGCGCAGGGTCGTTGGCGAGCGGAGCGATCGGGGAGTTCGTGAGTGACGGCTCGTCCGGCTGCTGGCCCCACCAGGACGAGAGCGCCTGCGCCTGGCCTGCGGCGGTGTCGAGCAGGCCTGGATCCGCGAAGACCGCGGCGGACCACCGGCACGGGAAGGTGTTGACCTGCGCGATGCGCCAGGCGCCTATCGACAACGGGACGCCGGAATCGAGAGCCCGGCTGTACAGGTTGGGCAGCCGCTGCACCCACCCGGCCGGCAGGTCCAGGCTGAGGCTGATGGGAGCCGACCCGCCGGGGTCGAGCCAAATGGTGCCGGGCCGGACGGGGATCGCTGGGTAGGTCGGATACGGGACGGCCAGCGCGTTGCGGGGCGGCGGCTCGTCGGGTGCCGCCGCGAGGCCGGGGGTTGCCACCGGTGCCCCGCCCGGCGACGCGACCGGAACCGCCGCCGATGTGGACGACGGCTCGGTGGCACCGGGCGCGCTGGGCGGAGCGGTCCCCGACTTGGTTGCGAGGGCAACGGCGATCACGCCGACTGCGGCGAGCGCCACGAGCAGGGCCGGCGTCCGCCGGCCCGGCGGTGCCACCGACTCGTATGCCGCGGCGGCGACGACGTCGGATCGGCGATTGGGGGCGGCGCCGGGAGCAGGCTGGTCGGTCACGGTCCGGTCACGGGACCTTGCCTCCCCGGAACGAGGCAGCGGCTTGTCCACGGCGCTTCCGTGGCTCGGCCTCAGCGTCCGTCCCGCCGCACGGGGTGTCAACTTCCCCCCTCCGAGCCCTCACGCGGCCGGCCGGACTCGACGTCACACAACCGTCATTCCCCCGTCACGTGCGGGGGACAGGCTCAGCGACTCCAAAGCCGCTCGAGTCAAGGAGTCGTCATGGGCCGCAGCAACGCCGTCTTCCCCTTCGCCGCCGCCGGACTCATCCTGGCAACGATCGTCGCCGCCTGCTCCAGTGCCGGATCGAGCACCGCTCCGAGCGCCAGCCCGTCGGCGATGGTCGAGCACAGTGCGATGCCCGGCGAATCGGCGATGGCACAGGAGAGCGCGATGGCCGACCACAGTGCGATGCCCGACGCCTCGGCGATGGCCGAAGCGAGCGCGATGGCCGAAGCGAGCGCGATGGCCGACCATAGTGCGATGCCGAGCGTCGCCGCACCGGTCAGCATGGGCACCTTCCACGGGGTCGATGGGAACGCCGGCGGGACGGCAGCTCTCTTCCACAAGCCCGATGGCTCGTTCGTCATCACGTTCGAGGACTTCTCGGCGGCCAGCACCGATCACACCGACGTGGTCCTTGTCCCGAACAAGGACGTCACGGGCGACGGCGACGTCGACAAGACGACCATCGTCGACCTCGGTCTGCTGCAGGGCACGAGCGGGATGCAGGACTACGCCGTGCCGGCCTCGGCCGACGCGATGACTCTGCACACCGTGGTCCTCTGGGATACCGAGATGGCGCACGCCGTGGCCGCCGCCCCGCTCGGCTAGTCGGAGAAGGGCTCGCGCCGATGCTCATCCTCGCCGGCTTCGCGTTCGTCGCCGGGACGCTTACGGTCCTGGCGCCCTGCACGCTGCCCGTCGTCCCGTTCGTCCTCGGGGCGTCGGCGACCGGCGGCGGGAGACGACGGACGCTCGGCGTCGTGGTCGGCTTCGGTGCGGCGTTCGTCTCGAGCGCGGTGCTGCTCGCCTCGGCCCTGGCCGCAGCTGGGCTGACCACGGACCGGCTCCGGCTGGCGAGCGCCGTCATCCTTGGGCTGGTCGGGCTCACGATGGCCGTGACGCGCGTCGCGAGTTGGGCCGATGGAAGCCTGTCGCCGGTCGCCGCGTTCGGGGCGCGATTGGTCGGTCGACGACCGGGGCAGGGCCTGGTCGGCGGCCTGGCCCTGGGAGCGGCGATCGGCCTGGTCTGGGCACCGTGCGCCGGACCGATCATGGCCGCGGTCCTCGTCGCGGCGGCCACCCGCGGCCCGAACGCCGAGACCGTCGTCGTCGCCCTCGCGTATGTCGCCGGGGTGGCGCTCCCGCTCGGCCTCGTGGCCGCCTGGGGCCGGCGAGCGAGCGAGCGCATGACGAGCCCCACTCGACGGGCAGCCATGCGACGGGGCCTGGGCGTCGCGATGCTGGCGACGGCGATCCTAGTCGCAAGCGGCCTCGACCTGACCGTGGAATCCGCCGTCGCCGACGCGTTGCCGGACGGCTGGAGCGACGCCCTCGTCGCGGTGGAAGCGCAGCCGGCTGCGCAACCCGCGCTCGACGCCCTTCGCTCCGGACCCGGGGTCGCCTCGCCGACGCCGGCCGGCCTCCCGCCTGCCGCGCTGGACGACCTGGGGCCGGCACCCGAGCTGGCCGGCATCACGGCCTGGATCAACTCGGATCCGATCACGATCGCCTCGCTCCGAGGCAAGGTGGTCCTGGTCGAGTTCTGGACGTTCGCCTGCATCAACTGCATCCACGTCCAGCCGTATGTCAGCGCCTGGTACGACCGCTACGCCTCGGACGGCCTGGTGGTCGTCGGCGTCCACTCCCCGGAGCTGTCCTTCGAGCGCGATCTGGGCAATGTCCGCGACGCCGTGGCGAAGGCCGGCATTCGATACCCAGTCGCGTTCGACCCGGCGTTCACGACCTGGAACGCGTACCGGAACCGCTTCTGGCCGGCGATGTACTTCGTCGACCGTGCCGGAGTCATCCGCCACACGCATTTCGGCGAAGGCGACTACGAGGGTTCCGAGCAGGTCATCCGGGAGTTGCTCGCCCAGCCCGGTTGAGGTCGTCGTCGCGAGATCGGAACGCGGTCGACCGATGACTTCCGGCGTCCGTCGCGGTCCAATGGACATCGACATCGACCGATCGACCGAGGAGAGCAGCGTGAGCACCACCCACCCGAGCCCGCAGGCACTGAGCACCGGGGCGTACGCCGACGTCAACGGACTCCACCTCTACTACCAGGTCCACGGGACGGGCCGGCCGCTGGTCCTCCTCCACGGCGGGCTCATGTCGAACGAGACGTTCGGATCGGTGATCCCCGCGCTCGTGGCAGCCGGGCACCAGGTCGTCGCGCCCGATCTCCAGGGCCACGGGCGCACGGCCGACATCGACCGCCCGATCGACACCCGCCTGATGGCCGGCGACATCGTCGCGCTCATCGAGCAGCTGGGGCTCGACCAGCCGGACCTGATCGGCTACTCGCTCGGTGGCGGGGTGGCGCTGCAGGTGGCGCTCCAGCGGCCGGAACTGCTCCGGCGCCTGGTCCTCGTTTCGACCAACATCCGGCGCGACGCGATCCCGCCCGAGATGCTCGCGCAGCAGCTCCAGGTCAACGCGGCGGCGGTCCCGTTCATGAAGGAGACGCCGATGTGGGAGCTGTACCAGCGGGTCGCGCCGCGGCCCGAGGATTTCGGCCGGCTGCTCGACAAGCTCGGCGCGTTCATGTCGAACGACTTCGACCTCAGCGACGAGGTCAGCAGGCTCCAGGTGCCGACACTGCTCGTCGCTGCGGACGCCGACATGGCGCCGCCGTCGCACTACGTCGAGGCGTTCAGGCTGCTCGACGGCGGCCTGCGCGACGGCGGCTGGATGGGCGAGGGCCGGCCCAAGGGCGGGCACGCCCTGGCGATCCTGCCCGGGCTGACCCATTACGACATCGGCGACTCGCCGCTCCTGGCGACGGCCGCCCTGTCGTTCCTCGACGGGCCGACCGGCGGCGCCCGGGATTCGTGATCGCGGCCCAATGCCAACACCGGACACGAGAGGAGGCCAGCGGCCGATGTACAGCGTGACCTATTCGATGGGCGTCTCACTGGACGGCTACATCGTCGGGCCGGACGGCAGGTTCGACTGGACATCGCCCGACGCGGACGTGTTTCGCTTCTGGATCGACGAGATCCGAGGGGTCGGCGTCCACCTGATGGGACGGCGGCTGTACGAGACGATGTTGTACTGGGAGACCGCCGACCGGGATCACTCGCTCGACGAGGCGGAGCTCGAGTGGGCCGCGCTCTGGAAGCCGCTCCCCAAGGTGGTGTTCTCGACCACCCTGTCCGAGGTGCAGGGCAGCGCTCGCCTGGCCTCCGGTGGCGTGGCGGCGGAGATCGAGCGGCTGCGTGCCGAGCCCGGGGAGGGCGAGATCGCGATCGGCGGCGCGACGCTTGCCGTCGAGGCGGCCGCCCTGGATCTGATCGACGAATACCGGGCGATGGTCTACCCGGTCCTCGTCGGCGGAGGCATCCCGTTCTTCCCCCGGCAGGAACGCCGGGTCGATCTCGAACTCGTCGAGACTCGCCTGTTCAGCTCGGGAGTCGTCTACCTCCGCTACCGCGTGGCGCGCCAGGTTCAAGGCACCCGGATCGAGCCGAGGTGAGTCGTGACGCGCTCCACGTCTGAGTAGGATCGACCGTGGCACAGCTCCTCCTGGCGCGGCCGCTGGTCGACGCCTCCCTGGCCCCGCGGCCGCTCCGGCCCTGGTTGTAGCCGGCGCGACTGGTCCGTCGGTCCCTGTCACATTCGGGGCGGGTGTTTCGTACCCCAGGTGACAGCACGCCACCCGAGGTCCCATCCGTGAAACGACAGGAATGGCTCAGCCAGGAGTTCGAGCGCCAGCGCCCGCACCTCCGTGCGGTCGCCTACCGGATGCTCGGCTCCATGAGCGAGGCAGAGGACGCGGTCCAGGAGGCGTGGGTCCGGCTCGATCGCCACGACCCGGGCGGGACCGCCGACCTGCGCGGCTGGCTGACCGTCGTGGTCGGCCGGATCTGCCTGGACCTGCTCCGATCTCGTCGATCGCGACGCGAGGACTATGCCGGCAGCTGGCTGCCCGAGCCGGTCGTCAGCGGCGCGGTCGACGACAGCCCGGAACGAGACGCGATCCTCGCCGATTCGGTCGGGCTGGCGCTGCTCGTGGTTCTCGAGACGCTCACTCCCGCCGAGCGGCTGGCGTTCGTCCTCCACGATGTCTTCGCGGTGCCGTTCGACGAGATCGCCGAGGTCGCCGGCCGGACGCCGGCTGCGGCGAGACAGCTTGCGAGCCGGGCGCGCCGACGCGTTCGCGAGGGAGCCCCGAACCCCGATGCCGACCTCCGGGTCCAGCGCCGCGTGGTCGATGCCTTCCTTGCCGCTTCCCGGGCGGGCGATTTCGAAGGACTCGTCCGCGTCCTCGATCCGGACGTCGTCTTCCGCACCGACGGCGGCGGCAGCGGCCCGCTCGCTCGTCCACCGGTGGCGGGCGCCGCCGAGGTCGCCGAGGTCATCCTGCGGCGCGGCACACCCTTCGCCCGGTTCGCCCGGCAGGCGATCGTCAACGGTGCCGCCGGGGCGGTCATCCGCGCACCCCACCAACCCACGATCGTGGCCGGCTTCACCGTCGTCGACGGACGAATCGTCGCCATCGACCTCATCGCGGACCCCGCCAAGCTTGGAGGACTCCCATCGTGACCCACGCCAACGCCACCTTCGAGGCCGGACGGCCGCGTCGAAGCCTGCCGATCCGCTGGCTCGCCCGTGCCGTGGAGCCGGTCGCCTCGCACCTGGCCGGCAATCGCTGGTTCCCGCTTTGGGCGATCCTTCGCCACACGGGCCGGACGTCCGGCAAGCTCTACGCCACGCCGGTCGTCGGGCTGCGGACGGCGGACGGCTTCCTGATCCCGCTCCCGTTCGGCGACGCGACGCAGTGGGCGAAGAACCTGTTCTCGGCGGGGGGCGGGGCGATCCGGTTCGCGGGCCGCGAGTACCGGATCGGCGAGCCTCGGATCGTCGAACACGACGAGGCAAAGACCCACATGCCCCGGCCGTTGGCGTTCGCCTCGGCTCGGCTGGGACTCCGTCAGTACGTGCTCGTGCGGGAGACGTCGGAGGGGCCGCGCGCGGCGAGGTAAGCACGCCTCCACCGGGTTCGTCAGCCTCACGCGTCGGCCGCCCCGGCGGCGATCTCGCTGCCGAGGAGCGTCTCGAGTGCCGCACGCGCTTCCGGTGCCGAGAAGACGGTCAGTCGATCACCCGCCTCGAGCCGGACGTCGCCGCGCGGAACGATCACCCGATCACCCCGCGCGATCGAGACGAGCACGCTGTCCCGTGGCCAGCCGGATTCGGACACGGGCCGGCCCGCGAGCGGCGAGGTCGGCCCGATGTCGGCCTCGAGGAGAGCGCCGGTCGAGCCCACCGCGCGCACCTGCCGCACGTTCGCCGCCAGCGCCCGTCGATACGCCGAGACCGCGTCCCGCGCGGACAGGATGCCGGCCAATCGATCGTCGGCCACGACCGGAGCCCACGACCGATGGGCATCGGCGAGCAGGCCGAGGACGTCGTCGAGGGCGTCGTCGACGGAGATGATCGGTCCGTTCGGGCTGAGCTCGCCGACGGTCATCGCCGGATCGGCCGACACGAGGTCGGCGAGGTCGATGCTGCCCCGCACGGTTCCATCGCTGTCGACCACCGGAGCCCCCGGCAGGTCGGCCGCCTCGAGTCGGCTGCGGGCGCCGGCCACGGTCTCGTCCGTCCGCAGGATTGCCCGCGGCACCCGCGCGGCGTCGCCGGCCGGGATCGCCGCCATCAGGGGCATCGCGAACCGGAACCGATGCGCGGGCGAGTCCGCGCGGCTGCGAAGCTGCGAGGCGTACATCGATCGATCGCCGACGACCAGGGTGGCGATGCCGATCGCGAGCATGGCCGGGCCGAGCATCGCAAGACTGTCGGTCATCTCGGCGACCATGAGCATGACCGCCAGCGGGGCGTGAGCGACACTTCCGAAGAGCGCCATCATCGCCACGATGACGAACGGCGACGGATCCGCCGGCACCCCCGGGGCGATCGGCTCGAGGAGCCGCCAGATGCCGGCCCCCAGCAGCCCGCCGATGACCATGCCGGGTCCGAACACGCCGCCCGAGCCGCCCGAGCCGATCGACAGGGACGTCGCGAGGATCTTCGCCACGGGCAACAACAGGACGACCCAGAGCGGGAGGCCGAGCAATGTGGACCGATCCAGACCCGCCTGAACCCAGCCGTATCCCGTACCCAGAACGCCCGGCAGCGCGAGCCCGAGGCAGCCCACCAGGGCCCCGGCGATCGCGGGGCGGAAGGCCGGCGGGATGGACAGCCCCTTGAACCAGCGCGTGAGGCCGTAGAAGCCGCCGATGTAGAGCCGGCCCAGCAGGCCGGCCGAGACGCCGATCAGCGAGTAGTAGACGAGCTGGCGTGGATCGGTGAACCCGGCCCCGGCGACCCGACCGAAGATCGGATCGAACCCGACGATCGCCCCGAAGATCGAGAACGCGACGATCGATCCGACGAAGGCCGGGACGAGGGCGTCGGCCTCGACATCTTCGCGATACGGGATCTCGACTGCCAGGACCGCACCGCCGAGCGGCGCCCGGAAGATCGCTCCGATGCCGGCGCCCATGCCGGTACTGACCGCGATCCGCGCGTCCCGGGCGTCGAGATCGAGCAGCCGGGCGAGGAACGAGCCGAACCCGGCTCCGATCTGGGCGGTCGGTCCCTCGCGGCCGCCGGATCCACCGGACCCGATCGTGACCGCCGAGGCGACGAGCTTGACCAGCGGGATCCGCGCCCGGATCCGACGCGCGCCGTGGTGGAATGCGGCGATCGCCGCGTCGGTCCCGTGACCCTCGGCTTCCGGGGCGAGCCGGAACACGATGATCCCGGAGATCAGGCCGCCGAGCGCCACCACGAGTGGGATCGCCCACGGCCTGGCCGCATCCGTGATCGGGTGACCACTCTCGCCCATCGGCGAAGCCGGGGTGAACCCCGCGAGGGTGCCCAGGAAGAAGCGCGTGCCCAGGTCGAGGGCCACGAAGAATATCGCGGCGCCGAGGCCGCTGATCACCCCGATGATCGCCCCGAGCACCACCCATTTCCGCAGGTAGGCGGCCGTCCGGATGCGTGCGCGGACGGTACGCAGCAGGCTGGCCGTGTTCATCCGAACGAATCCAGGGCCTGGGCGATCTGGTCCATCACCTCGACCAGGGCTCGGGTCGGCGACACGGCGGTTGCGACCGACGCCAGGTCGACCCGCCGGTGATCCAGAACGCGGCGCCGCAGGACCATCCCGCCCTTGGTCAGACGAACCCTGGTCACACGACCGTCCAGATCGTCCTTCTCGGTGACGACGACGCCTCGGCGCTTGAGGCGGGAGATGAGGCGGCTCGTCGGCGAGGCGTGGGCCCCGATCCGCGAGGCGATCTCCCCGATGCTCAACCCGTCCTCGCGTTCGCCGACGATCAGGAGGACCCGCCATTGAACGAACGTCAGGTCCGCGCCGGCCGACGCGATCGCCCGTTCCGTGATGGCGACCGAGCCCACGGCCAGGCGTTGGAGGACGGCCAGGAGTGGGTCGGTCATGTTGGCATGCTACCAGATATGTTCCATTTGGAAGATAGTCGCACGATGTCCGACCTGCCACTTGGCCGGACGCCCCGATCCCTGCGACGATTGGCTCGACAGGAGGCTGACGGATGAAGATCGGGACGCTCGTTCCGCAGGGCTGGGTCGGCGAGTACGACGGCTGGGATCCGCTCGAGGCGTGGCGGCGCACCGCGAGCGTCGCCCAGCAGGCCGAGCGACTCGGCTTCGAATCGATCTGGCTGTTCGACCATTTCCATACCATCCCCCGCCCGACGGACGAGATCACCTTCGAATCGTTCACCTGCCTGTCGGCGCTGGCGGCGATCACCCGTCGCGTGCGCCTCGGTCATGTCGTGATCTGCACCGGCTTCCGCAACCCGGCGCTCACCGCCAAGATGATCTCGACGATGGACACGATCAGCGGCGGGCGCATGGACCTCGGGATCGGCGCCGGCTGGAAGCGCGACGAGTGGCTCGCCTACGGGTACGGCTTCCCCGGGACGAAGGAGCGGCTGGCCCGCCTCGGCGACGACCTCGAGGTCATCACCCGGATGCTCGACGGCGACCGCCACCGGCACGCCACGTTCGAGGGTCCACACGCCCGGGTCAGCGATGCCCGGAACGTCCCCAAGCCGATCCAGCAGCCGCGCGTCCCGATCATGGTCGGCGGGAACGGCCCCGAAGTGACCTGGCGGCTGGCCGCCCGACACGCCGACGAGCTCAACGTGGACGGGATGAGCCCTGCCGAGGTGGCGCACGCCCTGCCCGTCATCCGGTCCCGTTGCGAGGAGATCGGTCGGGATCCGGCCACGCTGGCCGTGTCCGTCCACCTGTGGGGCGAGCACATCGCCGCGACGGGAGCGCCACGGGTCGATCTGCTGGCCGCCTATCGCGAGCTGGGCGTCAGTCGGGTGATGGGCCTGGACCGGTCGATCACCAGGACCGACGAAGCCCTGGAATCGCTCGCCGAGGACGCCCGGGCGGCCGGGGTGGACCTGGCCTCGGCCGGCTGATCGGATCGGTCAGCGGCCGCGATCGCGGCGAATGCTACTGTGGGACCGGTTCGCGCGACGGGAGGGGGACATGGTCACACGCAGACGGCTGCTCCGGTTCGGGCGGGCGACATCGATCGGCGGATCGCTGGTCGCGGTCGTGGGGCTGCTCGCGGTCCTCGCCGGTCCGGCCAGCGCCGCGACGCCGGCCGACCACGTCCTGGCGACCGGTCTGCCGAGCCGGACGTTGACGCCGGGAGCAACCAATCCGGCGGTGACCCAGGCGACGATCCACCAGACGATCTGCGTGGCCGGCTGGACGGCCACGGTCCGGCCCGCGTCGACGTACACGAGCAAGCTCAAGGCGAAGCAGATCGACGTCTACGGCTTCGCCGACCACCACCTCGCCGACTACGAGGAAGACCACCTGATCTCGCTGGAGCTCGGCGGAGCGCCGCGAGATCCGCTCAACCTCTGGCCTGAACCGCGACACGTTCGCCTGGCCGATGGCACCGACGTCGGTGGCTACGCGAAGGACGCCCTCGAGAACTCGCTCAAGCGTCGCGTCTGCGCCGGGACCCTCAGCCTCGTGTCCGCGCAGCACGAGATCGCCCGGAACTGGGTCAAGTACTGGACGCTGATGCGGGCCGGCTCCAACGCCTCGCCGACCCCCACGGCCACCGCCTCGGCAACGTCTTCGCCGACGCCCGCAGCGAGCGCCTCGTCGTCCGCCGGCGCGGCACCGCTGTCCGCCCAGGCCGTGGCCGCGGCGACCGAGGCAGGCGCCACCGCGGTCTGCAACGACGGGACGTGGTCGTACAGCCAGACGCGGTCGGGAACCTGCTCGTCCCACGCCGGCGTGTACTGGTGGACGGGCAATCTCGGTCCGCCCGGTCCGGGTTGATCGAGGCCCGGCGCAGCGTGCCGCTCGCCGGGGACGCCGCCGCTAGACGGCCGCGGCGGCCATGTCGACCGGCGGCAATCGGTTGGTCCGCGCCAGCTCGCGATACCAGTAGGCGGAATCCTTCCAGGCCCGGTCCAGGGTGTCCATGTCCACGTGGACGATCCCGAACCGCCGGTCGTAGCCGAAGGCCCACTCGAAGTTGTCGAGCAGCGACCAGGCGAAGTAGCCACGAACGTCCGCGCCGGCGTCGAGCGCCGCGCCGACCGCCTCGATGTGGTCGTGGAGGTACGCGACCCGCCGCGGGTCGTGGATCCGCCCGTCGCTGCCCACGACGTCGTCGAACGCCGCGCCGTTCTCGGTGACCAACAGGGGGATCGCGGGATATCGATCGTGGAGTCCGACGAGCAGCTCGGTCAGCCCGGCCGGCTCGATGTTCCAGCCCATCCGGGTGACCGGACCGGGCTGCGCCACGAACTCGACGTCGTCGGCGCCGACCCACGCGCTCGCGTCCGACCGGCCGTGGCCGTCCGTGCGTTCCGGATCGCCCGGACCGCGCAACCGCCGGACCCGCACCGTCGAGTAGTAGTTCACCCCGAGCAGGTCGATCGGGACCGCGATCGTGGCGAGATCCCCGTCGCCGACGAAGCTCCAATCGGTGGTCGAACGCGTATCCGCGAAAAGGTCGGCCGGGTAGGCGCCCTCGAGCATCGGGCCGAGGAAGGCCCGGTTGGCCAGCGCGTCGGCCTGCCGGACGGCATCCCGATCCGCCTCGGACGACGGATCCTCGGGTCGGATGACGTGCACATTGAGTGACACGCTCAGCTGGACGTCCCGAACCACCTCGCGGATGACCCGCCCGCCCAGCCCGTGGGCCAGGTTGAGGTGGTGCACGGCAGCCAACGCGGCGAGTGGATCGGCCCGACCCGGCGCGTGGACCCCGGAACCGTAGCCCAGGTACGCCGAGCACCACGGCTCGTTGAGCGTCGCCCAGAGCTTGACTCGATCACCGAGCTCGCGCGCCACGTGCTCGGCGTACTCGGCGAACCGGTAGGCCGTGTCGCGGTTCGGCCAGCCGCCGGCGTCCTCGAGCTCCTGCGGCAGATCCCAGTGATACAGGGTCGCGACCGGGGTGATGCCCCGTTCGAGCAGCCCGTCGACCAGCTCGGAGTAGAACGCCAGGCCCGCCGGATTGACCGGTCCGCTGCCGCCGGGCTGGACGCGCGGCCAGGCGATCGAGAAGCGATACGCCCCGACTCCGAGATCCCGGAGGGTGTCGAGATCGGCTCGCCAGCGATGGAAATGGTCGACCGCGACGTCCCCGGTGTCGCCGTTGAGGACGTTCCCGGGCGTATGGCTGAACGTGTCCCAGATCGACGGGGTCCGACCGCCGTCGGCGGCGCCGCCCTCGATCTGGTAGGAAGCCGTCGCAGCCCCCCACAGGAAGCCCGCCGGAAAGGTTCGCGTCTCGGAGTGGGTCGTCATCGCCGCCATCGTAAGCGCTGGGTCACGGCCCTGCGGCGCTGCTCGGCGCCGGAGCCGGCCGGCGGGACCCGGCCCGGTGACACCCTGCCGAGACGGCGCCGGAGACCGTCCCCGGCGCTGGCGCGGGGGGCCTAGAATCGAACCACCGCTTGGTGGTGGATCGGAGGCATTCGATGGATGCGCGGGCTGGCGATCGGATCGTCCTGGGATCAGACAAGGTCGGCGTCCCGACGCGGCAGGGCGAGATCCTCAAGGTGATCCCGCACGTGAGCCACGTCGAGTTCCAGGTCCGCTGGGACGACGGGCACGTCAGCGAGATCCGACCGACCGGGGCGAGCTACCGGATCGAGGCAAAGACCGGCAGCACGAGGGCCTGACCGCCGCCGGGCGCGCGCGACGGCCGATCACCGGCGGCGACCGGCCGGTCAGGCTCGACCACCCTAGATGGACCGGCGGTACCTGCGGAACGCCGCCAGGGCCAGCGCGGCGCTGACCACCACGAAGACCGCCAGCCAGACCAGGCGCAGCCCGAGGTAGGCCGCGTCACCGGTTCCATCGAGCGCCGCCCGTGACGCATCGGCCGCCCAGCTGAGCGGGTTGAACCCAGCCACGGTCGCCATCCAGTCGGGCATCAGCTGCGGGACCATGAACGTGGTCGACAGGAAGGTCATCGGCAGAATGATCCCCTGCGAGACCGCGATGAGCGTCTCGCGCGTGCCGGCCAGCAACCCGATCCCGTGCGACAGCGCGCCAGTGGCCGATCCGAGCAGCAGCGATGCGACGAGCATGATCAGCACGCCGCCGACACCGCCGTCGAAGCGGGCCCCGATCGCGATACCGACCGCCAGCAGGATCAGCGTCTGGAGGACGAGGATCAAGGCGCCCTGCGCGAGGTGGCCGAAGATGATCGCGGCTCGGCTGGCCGGCGTCACGAGCATTCGCCCCATGATCCCGGCGTTGATGTCGTCGATCGAGGTCATGCCGGCCCACCCACCGCTCGACAGGGCGCTCATGGCGACTACGCCGGGGAGGAGGAAGTCGAGGTATGAGCCGCGGAACGCGGGCAGCTCCCCGACGGTCTGGAACAGCTGCCCGAACAGCAACAGGTAGATCAACGGCTGCATCAGGCTGATGACGATCCACCACGGCTGGCGGATGAACGTCCGGAGGTGGCGGGTGGCCACCGCGGAGGTGTGCGTGACGGCGACGGTCATCTGGCGATCTCCTGTGGGCTTCGCTCGGCCGCCGCGAAGGAGCGACCGGTGTGGCGGAGGTAGACGTCGTCCAGGGACGGACGGGCCACGGTGGCGGCAGCCACCGGGATCCCGCGGGTATCGAGCGCGGACAGGACGCCCGGCAGCGCGGTCGCGCCGGCGGCGACGCGCAGGTGGACGGTCCGGTCGTCGAATCGGAGCTCGTCGATGCCGGGCACGCCCGCCAGGACGCCCCGGATCTCGGATTCGCTCGACCCGTTGCGAAGCTCGAGCGCGATGGCGTCGCCCCGGAGCTCCGATTTGAGCCCATCGGGCGTGCCCTCGGTCACGACCCGCCCGCGATCGAGGATCACGAGTCGTCCCGCGAGCCGGTCGGCCTCCTCGAGGTAGTGGGTCGTCAGCAGGATCGTCAGCCCCTCGTCGACGGCGAGGTGCCGGATCTCGTCCCACATCGCCGCCCGGACCTCGGGGTCGAGACCGGTGGTCGGCTCGTCGAGGAACAGCACGCGCGGTCGATGGACGAGCCCGATCGCGATGTCGAGCCGGCGGGTCATCCCGCCCGAGTAGGTCGTCGTGTAGCGATCAGCCGCCTCGGCCAGGCCGACGATCCGAAGGAGCTCGTCGATCCGCTGCCGCAGCGCCCGCCCGGACATCCCGAAGAGCCTGCCCTGGAGCACGAGGTTCTCGCGCCCCGTCGCGGCCGGGTAGACGCCCGACTGCTGCGATACCACGCCGATCTGCTCGCGGACCCTGGCCGCGTCGCGGGCGACGTCGAACCCCGCGACGCGGGCGACGCCGGCGGTTGGGCTCGACAGGGTGGTGAGGATCCTGACCGTCGTCGTCTTGCCGGCGCCGTTCGGGCCGAGCAGGGCGAAGACCTCGCCCTCCCCGACCGAGAAGCTGACGCCGTCGAGGGCACGAACGCCGCCTCGATACTCCTTGACGAGATCCGCCGCCTCGATGGCGACCGATCCGCGAATCGTGGTCATTGGTCTCGACTACCTCCCGCTGCCCGGCGTATGATTGTCTTGGCGCGTTAATGACTGCGCTGCGCAATATCTTATTGTGTGAAGGAACAGCGTGTCAAGACGTTCGCGCGCCGAGATCGAGCAGGCCGGGATCGAGGCCATCCGCGGCTGGCAGACCGACCAGGACATGTTCGACGAAGCCGTCGCGGTTCATCTGGGGATCAACCGGACCGACGGCCGGTGCCTCGACATCCTCGATCGTGCCGGGCGCATGACCGCCGGCCAGCTGGCCAGCGCGGCTCGCCTGACCAGCGGTGCGGTGACGGCCGTCCTCGACCGGCTCGAGCGAGCCGGCCTGGTCCGTCGCGTCGCCGATCCGGCGGACCGACGCCGCGTCATGGTCGAGGTCACGCCCGAGCTGGCAAGGCGATCGGCTCCCCTCTACGGCCCGATGGTCGACGAAGGCCGGCGGTGGGTCTCGACCTACACCGATGACCAGTTGGAGACCATCCTCGACTTCATGGAGCGCAACCGCGACGTCCTCGCCCGGCACACGACGCGAATCCACGAGATGACCGCCGCCCGCGACGGCCGTGGGGCGGCCGCGCCGCGCTAGACTCGCGTCCGATGTCCGCCCTCGACGAGGCACCCCGGGTCCACGCCGATGACCGCGCCACCTGGCGTGCCTGGCTCGAAGCCCATCATTCGACCGAGCGTGGCGCCTGGCTGGTCACCTGGCGGCCGCGGTCCGGAAGGGTCGTGCTCGACTACGAGGCGGCCGTCGAGGAAGCACTGTGCTTCGGCTGGGTCGACAGCACCGGCGGCTCCTTCGATGCGGATCGAGGCAAGCTCTACTTCGCGCCGCGGAAGCCGCGCAGCGCCTGGGCGGCGACCAACAAGGCGCGGGTCGAGCGGCTCATCGCCGACGGACGGATGGCTCCGGCCGGCCTGTCCGCGATCGAGCAGGCAAAGGCGAACGGCAGCTGGACGATCCTGGACGGCCCGGAACGGCTGGAAGTCCCGCCCGACCTGGCCATCGCCCTCGATGGCCGTCCGCCGGCCGCCGTCAACTTCGCCGCCTTTCCACCGTCCGCCCGCAAGATGCACCTCGCCTGGGTGGCACAGGCGCAGCGCCCGGAGACGCGCGCGGCGAGGATCGCCCAGATCGCCGACGCCGCCGCCCGCAACGAGCGCGCCCGCGGCTGACTACCGCGACCGGGCCACCCGCCCCGATGACAGCCGCCGGCGAAGCGCTCGCGGCATGACGGCCCGGGCGTCGACCCGGCCTGCGTCGAGGAACCGGGCAAACCGGCTCATCCCGCGACCGAAGGCTTCGCCGAAGCCGTCGTCCGCCGCCAGCGACCCGTCGTCCAGCCACAGGCCGTTGATCACGAGCGTGCCGTTCGCCCGGTCGAGCTTGCTGTCGAACCGGCCGACGAGCCGGTCGCCCCACAGGACCGGCAGCGTGTAGTAGCCCCATCGCCGCAGGTGGGCCGGCTTGTACACCTCCCAGACGTAGTCGAAGTCGAACAGGAGCCTGGCCCGCCCTCGGGCGCTGACCGGGTCGAGCGGCGACAGGAAGGCCGCCTCGACATCGGTCGTCGCGTCGAGTGGCCGCCAGCCCGCCGGGATCCCACCGGACGCGAGAGTCTCGATCGAGCTCGCATCCTCCGCCAGGGCGACCTGTGGGGCACGCCAACCCTCGACCCGGACGTCGATGAGCTGACCGGCGGCGATCTTGCGCTGCCGCCATGCCGCGAGCTCGGTCGGTGGGACGGGACGCCTGAGCGAGTTCCCGACGGTCCGAATCGGTGTCAGTCCATCGGCGGCGACGGTCTTCATGAGCAGGTAGTCGTCGGCCTCGGCGGGATCGTGCTCGCGCCGGAATTCGGCCGGGGCAACGTTCTCGGTCAGGGCGTAGACCCGCTCGAACCGCTCGCGGCGCGAGACCATCACGTCGCCGATCCGCCACAGGTAGTGGAGTGCGAGCGCGCTGTCCTTGCGGCCGCGGTAGTGGTCGACTCTGGTCCGGGCGCCCATCGCGAAGTCCCGGTTGGCGACCTCGCCGCGCTCTCGGAGGATCGTGCGCATCTCGTCAATGGCCGCGCCATGCTCCCGTCGGAACTCGATCCAGTTCGGCTGGTCCAGCTCCCGGCGCATCAGCACCCGCCAGTAGGGGAGCTCGTCCATCGGCCGGACGGCGAGCCAGCCGCCCCAGTCGAAGAACTTGCGCTGGCCGTAGGTCAGGACCGCCCAGCCGTCGGGACGGTAGTCGATGACCCGGCTGTGCAGCATCAGGTCGTGCGCTCGCGCCACGACCACGAGCGGGTCGAGCTGGAGGTGCTCGATGGCACGCATCGCCCGTTCGGTCCCGTCCAGGCCGCGCCAGCGCCGGCCGGGCCACAGGCCCTGGCGACCTAGCACGTAGCGTCGCGCGACCTGGATCGGGATCTCGATGGGCATGATGCGGCCCATGGTCGCAGGCCTCCCGACGGCGCGCCCGCCGACTATCATCGGCCGACGCTTCCAGGGCAGGAGAGGTCCGATGGTCATCGCCGCGACACCCACGTTCCGCACCGACGCCTTCATCGATGGGACGTTCCGGCCGGCGCTCAGCGGCGAGCGCTTCGTGACCGAGAACCCGGCCACGGGGCGACCGCTCGCCGAGGTGGCCGCCGGCGGTGCCGACGATGTCGACCTGGCGGTCCGCGCCGCGCGACGGGCGTTCGACGACGGGCGCTGGTCGCGCCGCTCCCCGGCCGACCGCAAGGTCGTGCTGCTCCGCTTCGCCGACCTGATCGAAGCGAACAGCGAGGAGCTGGCGACGCTCGACGCGCTCGAAGCCGGCAAGCCGATCACCGATTGCCGCGACGTCGACCTCCCGGACACGGTCGGCACGTTCCGCTGGTACGCCGAGGCGATCGACAAGCTGTTCGACGCCGTCGCGCCGACCGGCCCGGACGCCGTGGGCATGATCCTGCGTGAGCCGATCGGCGTGGTCGGCGCCGTCGTCCCCTGGAACTTCCCGATCCTGATGGCCGCCTGGAAGGTGGCGCCGGCGCTCGCCGCCGGCAATTCGATGATCGTCAAGCCGTCGCGGCTGACCTCGCTGTCCGCGATCCGCATGGCGGAGCTCGCCACCGAGGCCGGGCTGCCCGACGGGGTCCTCAACGTGGTGCCCGGGCCGGGCGCGGCCGCCGGCGCGGCGCTCGGCCGGCACATGGACGTCGACAAGGTCACCTTCACCGGCTCGACCGAAGTCGGCCGGCTGTTCCTCCAGTACGCCGCCGAGAGCAACCTCAAGGAGGTCACGCTGGAATGCGGCGGCAAGAGCCCGCAGCTGGTCCTCGCCGACCCACCGGGTCTCGACCAGGTCGCTGCCGACGTCCTGTTCGCCGGGTTCATGAACATGGGCGAGAACTGCTCGTGCGGATCGAGGCTCCTCGTCCATCGCTCGGTCCACGACGCGCTCATCGAGCGACTGGTCGCCCAGCTCGACGGCTGGACCGTCGGCGACCCGCTCGACCCCGCGACGAGGCTCGGCCCGATGATCGAGCGCCCGCATCTCGACAAGGTGCTCGGCTACATCGAGGCGGGCCGGACGGCCGGCGCCCGGGTCGTGGCCGGTGGCGGCCGGGCGCTCGAGGAGACGGGCGGCTACTTCGTCGCGCCGACGATCTTCGACGACGTCCGTAACGACATGCCGATCGCCCGGGAGGAGATCTTCGGTCCGGTCCTGTCGACGATCCCGTTCGACACCGAGGCAGAGGCGATCGCCCTCGCCAACCAAACCAGCTATGGCCTCGCAGCCTCGCTCTACACGACGGATCTGGATACCGCGTTCCGGGTCGGGCGGGCCATCCGGGCCGGGACCGTGTCCGTCAACGCGTACTCCGAAGGCGACATCTCCACGCCCTTCGGCGGCTACAAGGAATCGGGCTTCGGCGGCCGCGACAAGGGCCTCGAAGCACTCGACCAGTACACCGAGAAGAAGACCCTCTGGTTCACGCTCCGCGGGTGACGCCACGACGCCTGCCGCGCGGCCCGCGGCCGCGGAGCGTCAGCGGGCCGGCGCCTTACGTGCCTCGAAGCCGAGCCGGCGTGCCTCGGCGACCGTCAGCAGCGGCAGCCGCTGCCAGGTGAACGCCGTGGCGATTGCGTCCCACACCGCATCGAGCTCCCAGTACGCGCTGTGCGATTTCGGGAAGTCCAGTCCGGAGTGAACCCGCAGGTCGACCACGCTGGCCAGTCCGTCAGAGCGGCGGAAGAGTGGCTCGGCCACGAACGACAGGAAGTCGCGGCTGTCGTAGACGTTGAGCCACGGCACCGGCAAGGACGGCGGGCGAGCCTCGTCGTATGGCATCGATTCGATGGCGTCGAACGTGTACAGCAATGGCGCCTGCGACCCGACGGTCACGCACGCCTCGACCGGCGCGTCCGGCCAGCTCGCCAGGAGGTCGACCAGGACGATCCCGCCAAGGCTCAGGCCGACCGGCAGGACCGGACGATCGCCGGCCGTCTCGGCGGCACGGGCCAGGTCCTCGCGGAGAATCGCCAGGACGGATTCGCGGTGGAGCTGGTAGCCGACCACGTCGGCGAGCATCTGGGCACCGAGGTCCTCGAGCAGCGCCTCGCGACGGCCCTCGAAGTAGTAGGTCGCGAGCTTGAGCACGGTGTCCCGTCGGATGCCCGCGCCGAGCCGGGGCACCGGGACGGGCGCCGACCGCGGACCGCGGTAGAGCGCCTTCTTCCAGTTGCCCAGCCGGAGCCCTGACCGGCGGCGCCATTCGGGGGCGACCGCGCGCACATCCCAGCCACGGGCTCGCATCTGGTCCTCGATCCGGGCGACGTTCCGGGCGAGGCCCTCCGACGTCTCGGCCGCTCCGTGCACGAAGAACAGCACGCCGCGCGGGGTGGCTGGCGGTCCTGCGCTGGCCCTGGCTGGCTGGCGACGGCTGGGCACGGTCGGCCTAGGATACTGGCACCTTGACCGCATCGACCGACCCGCGACCGATTTCGATCCTGAAGTGCGCCAATTGCCGCGCCGCCAACCGGATCGCACCGAGCCCGCGCGGCGCGCCGCATTGCGGCACCTGCGGCAAGCCATTGCCGTGGCTGGTCAACGCCACCGATTCGACATTCGCCGTCGAGATCGCTGCGGCGCCGACCGTGATTGTCGATCTCTGGGCGCCGTGGTGCGGCCCGTGCCGCTTCGTCGGCCCGATCCTCGAGGATCTGGCGCGCGAGTGGGCCGGCCGGGTCAAGGTCGTCAAGGTCAACGTCGACGAGAACCAGCGACTGGCAGTCGAATACGACGCGCGGAGCATTCCGACGATGCTGGTGCTGCGCGACGGACGCGTCGTCGACCGCATCGTCGGGGCTCTGCCGAAGCCCGACCTGGTCGCCCGGCTCGAACCGCAGCTCAAGCCGCCGCGCGCCGCGTCGGCGTAGGCGCGACCGCCCGGTCGGCTCCCAAGCCCGGTCGCGGGAGCTGCTCGGGCTCGGGTGACGGCTGGAGCTTCCAAGGTCGTCGGTCTGCCACGCCGTGAGTGGCCACCATGTGCGAAATCGCGCTCCGAGGGCCGTCCGGCCGCTCCACGCCGACGAGCCGCCGACCCTCATGGCAGACTGCGCCGGTGAACCGAACCGATCTCGGAGACCTGTACGCCTACCTCTTCTGGCTCAAGGATCGAGCGCTGGAGCAGGCCTCGACGCTCCCGGACGACACCTTCACGTCGCCCGAGGAGGTCGTCTACCGGGATCTCCGCGCGACACTGGTCCACGAGCTTGACGTCGAACGAAGCTGGCGGCTGCGTCTCGCGGGCGCGGCAGGCGACGAGTGGGACGTGACCCTCGAACCGGATGACTATCCCGATGCCGCCGCGGTCCGGGAGGCCTGGCGCCGCGAGCAGGCCGACGCCGGAGCGTGGCTGAACGGCCTGACGGACGAGGCCCTGTCAGCTCCGGTCACAGTCAACGGGCTCGACGGCTTCGCGCTCTCGACATACCTCGTCCACGTCGTGATGCACGGCGTCGAGTCGTTCAGCGCGGCCGCCATCCTGCTCCACCGGGCTGGGTCATCGATGGGTGACGTCGGGTTCCTCGATTTCCGGGACGTGGCAGCCACCGACGGCTGACCGGCACCAGGCGCTACGGGCACAAGCCCAGGTGCGCGAAGTCGGGTACACTGATCCGGCGCTGCGGGAAACGTCCGTGGCCGAATACGACAGCTCGACGCAACTCGGACTCCTCTCACGACTGACGCGAGAACCCGACGAAGGGACCGCGCCGAACGTCGAGAGGAGTTTCTCTTTTGTACAACGACAAGAACCTGGTCTGCGCGGACTGTTCACAGGAATTCGTGTTCACCGCGTCGGAGCAGGATTTCTACTCCCAGCGTGGCTTCACCGAGCCTCGCCGGTGCCCATCCTGCCGAGCCAGCCGCAAGGCCGCTCGCAACAGCGACGGCGGCGGCTACAGCTCGAGTGGCGGCTACTCGAGTGGCGGCTACTCCAGCGGCGCGGGCAGCTACGGCAGCAGCTACGGTGAGCGAGATCGCGGTCCCCGCGAGATGTTCGCCGCCACCTGCTCGTCCTGCGGCAAGGAAGCCCAGGTCCCGTTCCGCCCGACCAGCGGCAAGCCCGTCTACTGCAGCGATTGCTTCCGGAGCCAGCGCGGCTAGTCCGATGCTCCGGTCGGCCGATTGACGGCCGATCAACGCCCGTTCACGAACCCGCGACCCGAGTCGTCAGTCGACTCGGGTCGTTCGTTTTGTGATGCGCACCGTCACCACTTTTGCAAGGTCCCAACGCGTTCTGGTATGGGACTTGCGTACCGGTGCGCGGTACGCTCCGGGCTCGCACTATTCGGGCCGGGTATTCGGCCCCATCTCCCATCCCCGAGGGATCCATGTCCATCGACGAGGAACACGTCGCGCATCCGCGCCTCTACGGCGCACCGGCCTACGCTCGCCCGCCTTCAACGGTCACCCCCACCGCGCTGCCGCTCGACCCGGACGACCTGCCGATCGCCGCGGTACAGACCCCTGCCGAACAGCGCCTGGCGGAGGCGCTGCTGGCGCGGCCTTACCAGTCGGTCAGGCCGAGCCAGCCGGTCCGCGAGGAGCCACGCCTGGAGCCCCGGCCGTTCCTGTTGCGGGCCCTGGCCGGGCGGGTCCTCCGCCGAGCGTCGTAGCCCGATGCCCTCGCGCGGACGCGAGGGATCCCGTGTGGGCCGGCTCAGGCCGGCTTCTTCGGCTTCTTCGGCTTTGGCGGCCGCTTCGGCGTCTTGTCACCCATGCGCGGTGGCCTCCTGACGGATCGGCACAACCGGAACCCACCTCGACCGGGGGCCGGCGGCATGCGCGTCAGGGTACGACGTTTCGACGTCGATGTTTCGCGCCTACTGGTGGCGCGCCGGACCTGACTTGCAGTGCTGTGTCAGGTGGCCCGGAAGGCGATCCGCGAGGCGATTCCGGTCGTAGGATCGCACGTCCACGACGTGGAACGCACGATAAGAGGCCGCTCATGTGCCTGACCTGTGGCTGCATGCAGGGTCATCTCGAGATGGGCGAGGCACACATCACCTACGAGGACGTCAAGCGCGCCGCGGACGAAAACGGCAAGACCGTCGAGGAGACGCCCGACCTGATCGCGCGGACCGCGCAGGAGGACCGCTCCGACCATCCGCAGGAGTACGCGGCCTGACCGGCGGCGGGTCGTCACCGTTGGAGCGCACCCGGAGGCCGCACGGCCCGGCGGTCATTGCCTACACCGACGATGACGACCACCACGCCGCGCTCCGCCAGGCGGCCGCAGCCTACGCCCGGGACCACAGTTGCGTCGTGATCCTCTATGACGTCGAGGCTCCGGCCATCCCTGCCGAGCCGATACCCACGAGTGAGCTGGCCACACCGGGCGTGGAGGTTCGTGTCGTTCGCGGTCAGGAATTGGTCACGCGGTAGACGGTGCCGTTGGCGTCGGTGACGTACAGCTCACCGGCCTGGTCCTGGCCGAACGACGTGATCTGGGCTCCGGTGTCGAGCGCGAGCCTGGGAGCCGTCCCGCGCGTGGCGCCGCGATCCACGTACCAGATCTCGCCCGAGCAGTAGTCGGCGAACAGGTACGCACCGACCAGGTCCGGGTAGCGCGACCCGCGGTACACGAACCCACCCGTGACCGAGCATCGACCGTTGGTGTGGCGGTACTCGATGAGTGGCAGGATCCTGCCGCGACGCGAGCAGCCGGACGCCGGGGCGAAGCAGTGGCTCGCCTCCATGACCTTCCAGCCGAAGTCCAGGCCACGACCGGCGTTCCGGCCGTGGGCGGCAAATGCACGGTCGACCTCCTCCCAGGTGTCCTGTCCGACGTCGCCGATCCACAGGTCTCCGGTCACCCGATCGAACGACCAGCGCCATGGGTTCCGGAGGCCGTACGCCCAGATCTGGTCGAGCCCGGCACGACCGACGAACGGATTGGTCGGGGGGATCCCGTACGGCAGCGCGCCGGTCCGCCGGTTGACATCGATCCGGAGCAGCTTGCCGAACAGCGTGCCGAGATCCTGGGCACGATTGCCCGGATCGCCGGCGCTGCCACCATCCCCGAAGCCGATATACAGGTCGCCGTCCGGCCCGAACGCGATGTCTCCGCCATTGTGGTTGGCGTACGGCTGGCGCAGCCTGAGCAGGGTCCGACCGCTCGAACCGTCCACGCGGTCCGGGTTCGATGAAGACACGCGGAATTCGCGGATGATGCTGGTGCCGTTCCGATCCGTGTAGCTGACGTAGAGCTTGCCGTTGGACCGGTAGGCGGGGTGGAAGGCGAGGCCGAGCAGGCCCTGCTCGTTGCCGCCCGACACCGACGCGCTCAGGTCGATGAACGGGGTCGCCAGGAGCTTGCCGGCCTTGACGATCCGGATCCGACCGGTCTGCTCGACGATGAACAGCCGACCCGACCCATCACCGGCATCGGTGACCAACAGCGGTCTGGAGAGCCCCGTGGCGATCCGGGTGAGGCCGAGGTGTATCCGGGACGGGACGACCGTTGCGCTGGCCGCCGGTGTCCCGGGCGCGTTGAGCAGGGCGACCAGCAGGACGGCGATGACGCTTCGCGTGACAGCCGGCATCGCGGAATCCTACGTCACACGACCGTCAATGGATCGTCACGCCGCCGTCACCGTCGCCGGGCAAGGTAGGCGCCTGGGTGGCCACCCGCTCCGTACCCCAACCTCCAGGAGACCCACGCATGCATCGATTCACACGCCTGCTGGCGCTCGGCGGCACGCTGGCCGTCCTGCTCATCGGCTCCACTAGCGGCGCCGCTGCAGCCGTCCCGGACCGGACGGCAGTCGGCCATGTCTACGTCAACAACAACTCGGCCAGTCAGAACACGGTGGCCGGCTTCGATCGACACGCCGACGGATCGCTGACGCCGATCGCCGGTTCGCCGTTCCCGGCCGGAGGCGCCGGGACGGGTGCGCCGCTCGGCTCGGCCGGGGCGATCCAGTTCTCGTCGGACGGCCGCTACATCCTCGCGGTGGATGCGGCCAGCGACGACATCTCGGTGCTGCGCATCAAGCACGACGGCTCGCTCGACCTCGTCGAGACGGACGGCTCCAACGGCACGACGCCGGCGAGCCTGGCGGTCGACGGCAGGCTCGTGTACGTGGCCAACCTCGGTGCCGGCGGCAGCAACTACGCGGGCTTCACGTTGAACGGTGGCGGCCATCTCCGGCCCATCGCCGGGTCCACGTACGCCCTGCCGGACGACGCAATGCCCGGTCACGTGCTGTTCAGTGGCGATGGTCGCCATCTGATCGGGACGCGCGTGGGCCCAAGCAGCGGACCCTCGTTCATCGACAGCTTCAGCGTCGGCGCCGATGGGCGGCTGACGCCGGCTCCGGGCTCGCCGTTCCCGGCGCAGCGGATCGGCCCGTTCGGGAGCGCGTTCCGGCCGACCAACCCCGACCAGCTCTTCGTCTCGAATGCCCACGACGGCGCCCTTGCCGGGTCCGTCTCGGCCTACGACGTCGCCGCGGACGGCACGCTCACCGCGATCGGCGACTCGCCGTTCGCCGACAACCAGACCGCGCCCTGCTGGGTCGAGGTCAGCCACGAGGGCAACTTCCTGTTCGCGATCAACACCGGCAGCGGCTCGATCTCGAGCTACGCGATCGCGACTGACGGGGGCCTGACGCTCCTCGGCAGCGTGCCGTTCAACGCCGCGGCCGGTCTCCGGCCATTCGACGCCAGGCTCGATCCCAGCGGCGCCTTCCTGTATGTCGTCGACGCGGGCGCGGCCAAGGTGAGCGCATTCGCCGTCGCTGGCGGGACGCTGGCCGAGCTCCCATCCTCGCCGGTCTCGATCCCGGGTGGCGTCGCCCCATTCGGGATCGTCGTCGACTGAGGGATCAGCTCCGCGATCGCGCCACGCGGCCGCCACCGGGATGACGGCAGCCGCTCGACGACCACGGCAGCGGCCCCATCGGGTCGCTGCCGTGGCATGTCGCCGGGAATCGAATCGTCGGACCGCAGGGACCATCGGCTCGACGCCCTCGCCGGGTTCGGCAGACCTGACCCACTGCGCGGACCCTGATCTCCCAGCGAGCGAGCGGAGGGCCGGCGAGACTACGCTGTCGCCGTCGACCAGCCGGGACGGCAGTTCGGTTCCGGCGCCGACGGCAAGGAGCACGCCGGTGCCGCAATCCGATTTCCCGCTGCCCGAGCTGCGCCGGTACTCCCCCACCCTCCCGATCCCGTCCGATCTCGACGGGTTCTGGGCTTCGTCCCTGGCCGACGCGCGCGCACGCGATCTTGCCGCCACGTTCGCGCCGATCGACAACGCGCTGTCGGTGGTCTCGACGTTCGATGTCAGCTATTCAGGGTTCGGCGGGTCACCGGTCCGGGCCTGGCTCCACCTGCCGGCCGGCCGGCACGGGCCGTTCCCCGCAGTGGTCGAGTACATCGGCTATGGCGGCGGGCGCGGCCTGCCACACGAGCGGTTCCTGTGGGCGGCCGCCGGCTACGCGCACTTCGTGATGGACACCCGGGGGCAGGGTTCGACGTGGGCGGTCGGCGACACGCCCGATCCCGACAACGCCGGCTCCCCGTTCCATCCCGGATTCCTGACCCAGGGAATCCTCGATCCGTCGACCTATTACTACCGGCGCGTCTTCGTCGATGCGGTCCGGGCGGTCGAAGCCGTCCGGGCGCATCCGGAGGTCGACCCGACCCGAGTCGCCCTGACCGGCGGGAGCCAGGGCGGCGGAATCAGCATCGCGGTTGCCGCGCTCGTCCCCGACGTGGCCGCGGCCATGCCGGACGTGCCATTCCTGAGCGACTTCCCGAGGGCGATCACCTTCGCGGACAGCGATCCGTATGGGGAGATCGTCCGCTACCTCAAGGCGCATCGCGACCACGTGGAGCGGGCGCTGGCGACGCTGGCCTACTTCGACGTAGCCGGCCTGGGGTCGCGTGCCGCCGCTCCGGCGCTGTTCTCCGTCGCGCTCATGGACACGATCTGCCCGCCGTCCACGGTCTATGCCGCATTCAACGCCTACGGCGGTCCCAAGGAAATCCGCGAGTACCCGTTCAACGACCACGAGGGCGGCCAGGGGTTCCACGACCTGGCCAAGCTGCGCTGGCTCGGGCAACGGTTCGGCGCCTGATCGCTAGGGCGGCTGCCCACGTCCGTGTCAGCTGTGGGCGGCCTGGGTGCGCGCACGCTGTGGCCGCGGCTCGGCGTGTCGGTCGCTCGACTCGTCCGAGTCCGGTCGGTCGATATCGGGTTCGAGCAGTCGTCGCTGCCGGATCAGCTCGGCGATTTCGCGCTCGCGGTCGGCCTGGATGGTCTCGGCGAAACCCAGCTGGAACATGTGCAGGACCTCCGGTGCGGCGATCCCTTCCGATCGCATCTCACACCGGAAGCATGACCGGCTTACATGCCAGTTCCTGTCATGAATCGCGGCTGGAGCGCGAGCTCGGCCCGGGCGGCACCGCGGACGCGTCTCAGAAGCATCTCAGCCGTTTGGCCTAGGCTAGGGGCGTGGGCCGTATCGGCCTGAGCGAGGAGGCATGGTGCGAGAACGAGGGGTCCAGGCTCGACGTGCTCGTGACGCCGATGGCGAGCGACGACCGCCACGATCGGACAACGGCCTCCGGTTCTGGCAGGTCCTCGCGGTCATCGGACTCATTGCGGCGACGGCCGGCTGGACGACGGCCGCGGTGCTCCTCTTCCGCCCGGCGGCGACGCCGGCGCCCATTGCGGAAGCCTCGCCGCCCGACGGCGGCGTCCCGTCGGATCAGCCGAGCGAGGCGCCCGCGGTCGAGAGCCACGCCGTGGTCGATCTCGAAGCGCTGCTCCCGGCCGACGTCAACGGGACGACCCTGACGCGCGAGAGCTGGACCGGCGACACGGTCCTCGGCGACGACAGCTGGAGCACCTCGATCACGTCGTTCCTGACCGGCAAGGGCAAGACGGCGGCCGACCTGCAGGCCTCGCAGGCGTACGACAGCACCGGCAACCTCGACCTGAGTGCCGGCGCCTTCCGCGTCGCAGGCGTGGCCGGGACCGCGCTTCGCGACGCGATCATCGCCGCCTACAAGGGCGATTACCCCGACCTGAAGGTGACGACCACCCAGATCGGCGGGCTCGACGTCACGAGCGGCGACTTCGGCGACGGGAGCGTCAACAGCTACTGGTATGTGCGCGACGACGTCGTATTCGATATCGAGACGAGCGATTCGTCGATCGCCGGAGCCGCGCTGGCCGCCCTCCCGGCGGCCGGATCGGCCGGCGCCTCGGCGGCGCCGCCGGAAAGTGCTCCGCCGACCGCGCCCTCTACGACAGCTCCATCGCCCGGGTAGCGGCCGACGCCCGCGGTCGTCTCTCCGGCTAGCCTCGGCGGCGCCGGAGGTTGTGCGGGAACGTGGGTCCGGGCGGCGCCGGGATGGCTGTCGCGACGGTCGGGTCCGAGCCGGCGTGTCGACGCGCCACCTCGAGGCGCAGGCTCCGTTCGCCACGGGCCATGGCCCAGCGATGGTTCGCCGCAAAGAGCGGCTTCACGAGCGGCGACAGGCGCTTGAGCAGACCCTTCTCGGCCACGATCAGCCAGTCGTATTCGACCGAGGTGAGCGGCCCACCGGCCTCGCCTTCGCCGATCTCCGGGCGCAGGGTCCAGATCCCGCGTCCGACGAAATCGCCATCGGCGTCCAGCCGGAAGCCGGTCGGCGGATTCGATTCGGTCACCCTGAACCGCCAGCGGAGGGTGTACGGCAGGAAGCCCTTGGTCCACAGCTCGACGACCTTGCCCAGGCCGCCGGCATCGCCCGGTTCGACGACGCGAACCTCGAGATAGACCGACGGCCACCAGCGGGCGAGACCCGCGGCGTCACCGAGGACCTCGCTGATCTCCTCCGGCGTGGCGGCGAGCCGCCACGTCGTGATGAAGTGATAGTCGTTGGCCGCCACCGGTCGACCCGACCCTCGTCAGTCGCGGTTGCTCGACCGCCGCGGACGCTCGTCCTTGGGCGGCTTGGGCTCGCGGCCCGGGCGCGGCGGCCGGGGCGGCGTGCCGGGCGCCATGTCGGGGCGCTTCTCCTGCGGGCCGCGAGCGCGCGCTGCGGCGACCGACTCGGCAAAGGCCTTGGCGGCGGCCGGCGGGAGGCTGCCGAGCCACGCGGCTTCGATCTGCTTGACGCGCTCGGTCTCGGCGGTTCGCCGTTCGCGCTCGTGCTTGGAGTGCCTGGCCACGGTCGATCCTTTCGATGGTCGTCGGCGGGTTGTGCTCGGGGAGTGTACCGGCCGGCGTTCCGATCGTCGCCTATGCTTCGTCGATGCCGCTGTACACGATCGACGATCCCGGCGACCTGGTCGCTCCGACGCTCGTCGCGGCATTCGACGGCTGGGTGGATGCGGGGTCGGCGGCGACGACCGCGCTCGAGAAGCTGGGCCAGGGCGGATCGGTGGTTGCCACCTTCGACGCGGACCGCCTGTTCGACTACCGGGCGCGACGGCCACCGCTGGAGATCGTCGACGGTCGGCTGGCCGAGCTGAGCTGGCATCAGCTCGTGGTGCGGCACGTTCGCGTCGGCCATCGCGACGTGCTCGTCCTGGCCGGGCCGGAACCCGACTACCAGTGGCAGGCATTCTGTGCCGGCACGGTCGACGTGTGCCGCCGGCTCGGCGTGGCGGAGTGGATCAGCGTCGGTGCGATCCCGGCTGCGGTTCCGCACACCCGAGCGGTGCCCATCCTCGGGACCGAGGCGTCGCCGGGGCTGCTGCGCGGCAAGGTGGAGGCCGGGCCGGCCGGGACGCTGCGCGTCCCGTCGGCGCTGGTGTCGGCGCTCGAGTTCGAGGTTGCCGCGGCAGGCATTCCCGCGCTCGGCTACTTCGCGCAGGTCCCGCACTACGTCTCGGGTCCGTATGCCACGGCTGCGCTGGAGCTCCTGCGCGCGATCGGGACCCACCTGGGCGCGGAGGTCGGGAGCCACGAGCTCGTCGACGAGGCCCGCGAACTGCGCACCCGGCTCGACGAGGCAACCGCGGCGGACGACACGACGCGCTCGTACGTCGAGCGGCTCGAGGGGATGTACGACGAGCAGCGGCTCCCCGCAGGCGATGACCTGATCACCGACATCGAGCGCTTCCTGCGCGAGCAGGGCGGGCCCGGGCGCGACCGCGGCTCGACCCGCACCTGAGGGGGGAGGGTCAGTCCGCCTCGCACTGCGTGGCCAGGACCGGCAGCGTGACGGTGAAGGCGCTTCCGATCCCGGTCCGGCTCGTGACCGCGATGCGCCCGTCGTGCAGACCTGCGATCCGCTGCGCGATGGCGAGGCCGAGACCGCTTCCCTCGGAGATCCGGGCATTGGCGGCCCGGTAGAACCGCTCGAAGATCCGCGGCAGATCCGGCTCGGGGATGCCGATCCCGGTGTCGGCGACTTCGACCGCGACCGTCCCGCCCTCGACCTGTCCCGTCACCGACACGGATCCACCCGACGGCGTGTACTTGACCGCGTTGTCCAGCAGGATCAGGAAGAGCTGTTTGAGGTAGTCGGCGTCGCCCTCGACGACCGTGTCCTCCAGCTCGCGGAGCGCGGCTTCATCGACGGTCAGGATCGTCCCGTTGGTCCACGTCTGGCGGCACGCGTCGGCCAGCGTCTCCACGAGCAGCACCGGGCGGCGGCCCATCGGCAGGTCGGTGTCGGAGCGAGCCATGACCAGTAGCTGCGAGACCATCCGGCGCATCCGATCGGCCTCGGCGCGCAGCTCGCGGAGCGTCCTGGCCAGGTACGCCGGATCGTCCTTGCCCGTCCGGGCCAGGACGTCGAGCGACGACAGCATGATCGTCAGCGGAGTCCGCAGCTCGTGCGAGACGTCGAGCAGGAACTGGCGCTGGCTGGCATTCGCCGCCTCCACCTGGCTGTGAGCCTGCTCGAGCGCTGCCAGCATCTCGTCGATGGTCCGGGCGACCTTGCCGATCTCGTCTTTCGGACCGGGGAAGGCGAGCCGCTGGCGGTGGTCCTGGCTGGCCGCGATCGCGACCGCCGCGTCGCCCATCCGCTCGAGCGGTCGGATCGCCCGTCGGACGAGCAGCCACCCGGCCAGCCCGGCGAGCAACAGGGCCAGCCCGGCCGCCGGGAAGAGGACGCCACGCAACCGGCCGAGCGCCTGGTAGATCACCGACGGCGAGCGGCCGACGATCACGTAGCCCGCCAGCTGGCCGCGGACCAGCACCGGCTGCTGGTCGAGGATCAGCGGGATCTTGCCCACCGGCAGCTCGTGCTGGAGCTCGCCTCCCGGCGATGCCTGGAACGGCAGGCGCCACGTTGCCGAGGTTGCTCGAGCTCGCGGCGAGGTTGCCCTGCGCGTCGACGACCTGGCAGTACACGTCGAGCTCGCTGAAGACGTCGATCGTCCGCGTGCCGGTCGAGACCTCGTCGGCAGTCCCGGCGAGCACCGTCGGACCGACCGTCACGACGAGCTCGCTGGCCCGCTGATGGACGTCGCGACGGAGCTCGGACAGGAGGCTGTCGCTGGTGAGCTGCGAGGCGGTCAGGCTGAGCGCGGCCAGCACCACGCCGAGGATCAGCGTGAACCACAGGGCCAGGCGAACCCGGATGCTCATCGAAGGGCGTAGCCGATGCCCCGGAACGTCTGGATCAGCCGCCGGCCGCCGCCCGCCTCGAGCTTCTGGCGGAGATGGCCGACGTGGACCTCGACGACATTGGTCTCGACCGGGGTGGCGAAGCCCCAAACGTGCTCGAGCACCTGGTCCCGGGTCAGGACCTGGCGGGCGTGACGGAGGAAGAACAGGAGCAGGTCGTACTCGCGGGCCGTGAGGTCGACCGCTTCGTGCGCTCGGCGGACCTCGCGCGTGCCGGGCTCGACGACCAGGTCGTCGTACTGGATCGTCTCGTCGCCGCCGTGCTGGCGGCGCAGGACGGCCCGGATCCGGGCGATGAGCTCATCGAAGGCGAAGGGCTTGGCCACGTAGTCGTCGGCGCCCAGATTGAGCGCACGGACCTTGTCGGATGTCTCGTCGCGAGCGGTGAGCATGATGATCGGGGCGTTGTGCGCCAGGCGCAGCCGGCGGCAGACCTCGAAGCCATCCGGCCCGGGCATCGCGATGTCGAGCAGGACGACGTGCGGCCGCTGCCGCTCGGCGGTCGCCAGCGCCGCGACGCCCTCGGCGGCGGCCACGACGTCGAAGCCCTCGAACGCCAGGCCGCGTCGGAGCAGGGATACGATCTTTGGATCGTCGTCGACGAGGAGCACCCTGGTCGCCATTCCCCTGCCACTACGTCGGGAATGGCGGTCCTGGATGCGGCCTCGCTGGCGAGGTCGGCTGGGCACGGCAGTCACGGCGCGCGTCCTCCTTCGCGCACCGTGCTGCCTGCGCCAGCAATCGAGCGGTTCGGCTTTGGCTAGCGGCGGCTGCGGGCCGGCCTCGTGACCACCAGGAGGGCCGACAGGCCGGCGGCCAGCGCGATCAGGACCCAGGCCGTGGGGTCGCTCGGCGCCGCCGGGGTGGCGGGGCTGGCCGTGGAGGTCGGCGGAGGCGTCGAGGTGACGACCGTGGGCGCCGCGGTGGCCGCGGCGGCCAGCACGACGGCCTGCCAGTTGGGGTAGATGCCGTTGCTGTCGCCGGGCGCAGCGTCACCCGAGAAGAAGTAGAGCGGCTTGCCGTTGTATGTGACCTGCGTCGCGCCGTTGTCGGCGCGGACGATCGTCCCGAGGGTGCCGGTCACGGTGGCGTCACCGGTTGGCGTGTCCCCCGCCGTGATCGTGAGGGCCGGCCATTTCGTCAGGCAGCCGCCCGTGCAGGCGCTGGTGCCGCTGCCGGTTGCGTCCTTGTCGAACGTGTACACGGTCATGTTGTTGGAGGCGGCGACCATGAGCGTGCCGTGCGACCCGATCACCCTGCCCAGGACCGCCTGCGTCTGAGCGGCCGCCGCGGGCAGCACGGCCGTGAGCAGGCCGCTCAGGACCAGGATCGCCGTTACCCCGAGGATTCTCGATCTGTGCATCGCAACTCTCCCATTCGGACTCGCGCAAGTGCGCGATGAATGGAGCCTGCGATGGTGGGCTGAACCCGTCCTGTTGCGAAGATAAAGACTTCCTGAAGGGCACGGGCACGCGGGGCCTGGGGGTTGGCGGGGGATCGACGAAGGACCGCCGTGCAGGCACGCTTGCCGGCTCCGCCGCCGCCCGGCATCCCGCCGGAAGGTCGACGCGCCGCCGGACGATGGTCTCGATGTCCGGCGGTCCATTCGCGATGTCCCGACGGTAGGCTCCGGCGCATGCCGGCGTACCTGCCAATGGTCACGGATCCGCATGGACAAATGACCACCGTGGCCCGGGTCCGAAATGCCCGGCGACGTACCATGGCCCTCGGCCCGTGGAGGTGGCCGGCCGATGACCTTCGATCCCAACGCCCGGCTCGATCCCGGGCAGATCACCGACCGGCGCGGGATGGGCGGCCGGAACGGCGTGCTCGTGGGGGGTGGCGGGCTCGGGGTCGTTGTGTTGATCGTGTACCTCCTGCTGGGTGGCAACCCGAACGACCTCGGCGGCGCGCTGACCGACCCGGGGGCGGTCACGGGCCCCGACGGCAGTGCGCTCGCCGCGGACTGCCGTACCGGCCAGGACGCGAACACCCGCGACGACTGTCGCATCCTCGGCTACGTCAACAGCGTCCAGGCGTACTGGTCGGCGACCTTCTCGAGCGCGGCCGAGACGTACGAGCCGGTCGATACCGTGCTGTTCACCGACGCGACGTCGACCGGCTGCGGCCCGGCGAGCGCCGCCAGCGGCCCGTTCTACTGCCCGCAGGACCGGCTCGTCTACCTCGATCTCGGGTTCTTCGACGAGCTCCGCACTCGGCTCGGTGCGACCGGTGGGTCGCTCGCCCAGGGGTACGTGATCGCCCACGAGTACGGCCATCACGTGCAGGACCTGCTCGGCGAGCTCGACACCAGCGGCGGCAGCACCGGCGCCCAGGGTGGCTCCGTCCGGATCGAGCTCCAGGCCGACTGCTACGCGGGCGTCTGGGCGGACCACGCCACTAGCACCGGGTTCCTCGAGCCGATCACGAGCGCGCAGATCGCCGACGCCCTCGATGCCGCCGCGGCCGTCGGAGATGATCGGATCCAGCAGGAGACGAGCGGGCAGGTCAACCCCGAGACCTGGACCCACGGGTCGTCCGAGCAGCGGCGGCGCTGGTTCACGACCGGGTTCGACAGCGGCGATCCGGTGGCCTGCGACACGAGCGGCGAGCTGTAGGTGACGCCCAGGCGGACGCCGACCGCCGAGAGCAACGTGATGGAGCGGCGGGTCTCCCGGCGGGCGCTGCTCCGTGCCGCAGCCGCCGGATCGGTGGCGGTGGGTCTGGCCGCGTGTGGCACGACGTCGCCGACGCCGTCACCGTCGCCGAGTCCAGGTTCGCCGTCGCCGGTACCGACCCCCAGTCCGACGGCGACGCCCTCGCCTCGTCCGACGCCGACCGAGCCGCCCTCACCGAGCCCGACCTCCGATCAGGCCACCCTCCGCCGCAAGGCCGCACGGCTCGCGATGGTCGGGTTCCGCGGCTTGACGATCGGCGCACACGATCCGATCACGGAGGCCCTCCAGGCCGGCCTCGGCGGCGTGATCCTGTTCGACCGCGACCGGGTCAAGCCCACCCGGAACATCACCTCGTCAAGCCAACTCAGGGCCCTCACCGCCGCGGTCCGCGCGGCATCGAGCGGGACGGTCCTCATCGCGATCGATCAGGAAGGCGGCAGGGTCGCCCGGCTGAAGCCTGCCCAGGGCTTCCCGGCCACCCGGTCGGAGGCCGCCATCGGCGCCACCGGCAACGCGGATGAGGCCCTCGAAGCGGGCCGGGCGATGGGCGGGACCATGGCCGCGTCCGGGATCGACTTCGACCTCGCGCCGGTCGTCGACGTCAACGTGAACCCGACCAACCCGGCGATCGGCGCCCTCGATCGGAGCTTCTCTGCCGATCCCGCGGTCGTCGCCACGATGGCCGAGGCGGAGATCCGCGGCCTCCACGGGCAGGGAATCAGGACGGCGGTCAAGCACTTCCCCGGCCTCGGGAGCGCGTCGGCCAATACCGACTTCGACGACGTCGACGTCACGAAGACGTGGACCGATCGGGAGCTCGTCCCCTACCGGTCGCTCATCGCCGCCGGCGTCCTCGACGCGGTCATGAGCGGCCACATCGTCAACGACCACCTCGACCCGGGCGTTCCGGCATCCCTGTCTGCGGCCACGATCAGCGGCCTCCTGCGCGAGCAGCTCGGCTGGACCGGCGTCGTCATGACCGACGACCTGGGAGCCGAGGCGATCGCCGGTCGATACCAGCGCGACGAGGCGATCGCCCTCGCGATCGAGGCCGGCAACGACCTGTTGCTGTTCGCGAACCAGACGATCTACGTGGCGAACCTGGCAGCCGAGGTCGTCGACAGCATCGTCGGTCACGTCACGTCGGGTCGGATCGACGAGGCGAGGATCGACGCGTCGATCGAGCGCCTCGATCGGCTCGCCCTGGGCACGGCCGTCGAGTGAACATGACACTACCTGGCAGGAATCGCGCTACCGTTGAACCATGCGTGCGTCGCGCCTGGTCACGGTGCTGCTGCTGTTGCAGTCGCGCGGCCAGCTGACCGCGGGCGAGCTGGCCGCCGAGCTCGAGGTCTCCGAGCGAACGATCTATCGTGACGTCGATGCCCTGAGCGCGTCGGGCGTGCCGGTCTATGCCGAACGCGGGCCACACGGCGGCATCCGCCTCGTCGACGGCTACCGGACGCGGCTGACGGGACTGACCGGCGACGAGGCCGAGGCGCTGTTCCTGGCCGGCATCCCGGGTCCGGCCGCGGAGCTCGGGCTCGGCACCGTCGTCGCCGCCGCCCAGCTCAAGGTCCTCGCCTCGCTGCCACCCGAGCTCCGGGCGCGCGCCTCACGGTTGGTTGAGCGGTTCCACCTCGATGCCGGCGACTGGTTCCGAGCGAGCCAGCCGGTCCCGCACCTGGCCGCCCTGTCGGACGCCGTCTGGAGCGCGACCCGGATCGCGATCGACTACGAGCGTGCCGAGGGCGTCGTCCGGCGGGTCATCGAGCCGCTCGGGCTCGTGCTCAAGGCCGGCACCTGGTACGTCGTCGCGTCGGTCGATGGCCAGTTCCGGACGTACCGCGTCTCGCGGGTCGTCGGTGCCACGCCGACGACCGAGCGGTTCGATCGGCCCGACGGATTCGATCTCGCCGGCTACTGGTCCGAGTCGACGGCCGCCTACGAGCGTGATGTCCCGCGGGTCGACGTCGAGGTCCGCGTCCGGCCCGACCGCGTGGACCGGCTTCGGGACGCGGTGGGCGGGGCAACGTTTGCGGCCTCCGAGCCGGTGACCGAGCCCGACCCGGAGGGCTGGCTGCGCCTGCGTCTTCGGCTCGATTGGCCGGGTGACGCCGCCCGGACGCTGCTCAGCGCCGGCCGCTGGGTGGAGGTGGTCGGGCCGCCGGAGATCCGCGCGCGGGTGGCGTCGACCGCCAGGGCCGTCGCCGCGCGCTACGCGAACGACCCGGCGACTCCGGTCAGTCCCGCCGACGCTCCGCGCTGAGCAGGGCGTCCTCGAGCGACTCGCCGCGGGCCGGGGCGACGATCTCAATTCGCAGCTGGCTGCCCGACAGGCCGCGCCGCGTCTCGTGGAACGCGCGATCGACCCGGGCGGCGACCTGGCGCGCCGCCCGGGCGCTCGTCTCTGTCAGCAGCAGCCGGTAGCTCGCCGGGCCGATGCGGGCGGCCCGGTCGGGCTCACGGATCTCGGCCCTGAGCAACTCCGCGAGCCCTCGGACGGCGCGCTCGAGCGACCGGGAGTCGCCGGCGTCGACATCGATCAGGAGGACCGACGCCGGACGGCCGTACCGGGCGTGGCGCGACAATTCGTGGAGGAACGCAGCGTTCCAGTCCGGTCGAGTGTCGAGCTCGTGGGGCCGTCTCGGACGATCGCGGTCGTCGACCGCGACCTGGCCGCCTCGCTGGCGCACGGACGAGCCGTCGAGGAAAGCCTCGATCCGGGCTGCGGTCCGCTCGTCGTGGCGATCGTCCGGAAGGACGAAGCGCGGCGTCCGACGCTGGCGGGTGGATGGCCGGTCATTGCGATCTGCGGGTTGCGCCACTGGTCGCCAAGTCTAGCGTCAGACGCGATTACCCACGCCGGTGCCTGTTGACGGTCCGGTCAGGCGGCAGTGGCCGGCGCCAGCCCGGTGATGGTCACCTCGATGAGCGGGCTGTGGCGGGTCATGGTCTCGACGTCCTGGCCACGCCAGACCTGGACGATCCTGGCGAACACGGCACGACGCTCCATCTCGTCGGTGATGATCCGTGCCGTCGCCGGCAGGTCGGCCGTCACCGGGCCCTTGAGGTGGATGGTGAGCCGCGGATCCGCCGCGAGATTGCGGATCCAGGCGCGGGTCCGTCCCGGCCGAGGCATCCCCGAGATGTAGATCCGCCCGTCGAAGTTGTGGTAGACGATCTCGATCCGGCGTGGCAGGCCCGTTCGACGTCCGGTCGTGGTCATGTCGATCGTCTGGCCGTGCGACAGCGCGCGAACGATCGCCGGATTGTGTTGGGCGGGTCCAGGTAGTTGCATGTACAACGAATTGTAGCGCGGCGCGGGGCTGCCTGCAAGCCCGGCCAGTGCTATCCCCGGCCGGCGCGCAACTCGGCCTTGTGGGCACGTTTGCCGGCCTGGTAGGCGGCCAGCGCCTCGGCCGAATCGACATCGCCGAGGGTCGGCCAGGTCGGGGCCACGCTGTCGTACCCCGGCGGCCGGATCCCGAAGCGCTTGCCGAGCACGGCGATGATCGACTTGGCCTTCATCTCGCCGATCCCCGGCAATCCCAGCAGGCGCGCCTCCAGGGCTGGGCCGTCGGCCGCCTCGGTCCACACCCGCGCCGCGTCGTTGCCGTACTCCCCGGCGATCGCGGCGCACAGGGCCTGGATCTTGCCGGCCATCGATCCCGGGAATCGATGGATCGCGGGTCGCTCACGGAAGACCGCATCGAGGGCCGCGGGATCCATCGCGGCGATCCGCGCAGCATCGAGATGGCCCAGCCGTCGTTTCAGGTCGGCCGGTCCGCTGAACGCCTTCTGCACGGTGATCTGCTGGTCGAGCGCAAACCCGATCAGCAGCGCCAGTGGCTCGTCGACGAGCAGGCGATCGGCGGTGTCGTCGCCCGTGAATGGGAGCGAGGTCGGCGTCGTCATGGCCGCATGGTACGTGCTCCACAGGGCCCTCGGCGAGGCCCTACCAGGACATCCGGTGCTGCAGTCCGGTGACCAGCCCGGCCAGGCAGACGCCAACCACCAGCGCGCCCGCGGCGACGAACATCGCCGTCGCGTTGGCATCGACGAGGATCCCCGCGGCAGCCAGCGACAGCGGCGCCGCCACCACCGATCCGAGCATCAGGAAGCTCATGGTTCGCCCGAGGAGGGCGGGCTCGCTGCGAGCCTGCGTCCACGAGATGATCGATACGTTCAGGTAGCCGACACCGACGCCCAGGAGCAGGGCGATCGCGAGGTCGAGCTGCCATGCGGCCAGACCGATCGCTCCCAGTCCGAGGCCGAGGCCGGTCCCGACGCCGAGCACGAGCGCGCCGAGGCTCTTCGGGCGCGGGAGCGACCCGGCCAGCGCGATGCCGACGACCGCGCCGCCGCCAAAGGCCGCCAGCAGCAGCCCGAGCATCGAGGCGTCGCCGCCGAAGCGGACCCGGACCAGCCACGGGAGTCCAACCACGATCGGCCCGGTGAAGGCGACGTTGAAGGCGGTCGACAGGATCACCAGGATCCGCAGCGCCGGGTCGCCCAGCACGGCCCGGGCACCTTCGACGAGCGATTCCCGGACGGACGGGTGCCCGGTCACGACCGGCTCGGACGGACCGGCCAGGGCCGTGGCGGCGCTTCGCGTGTCCGTCCGGACGAGCCAGAGCGCCGCGGTTGCGACAACGAACGAGGCGGCATCGATCGCGAAGGCGGCGCCGACCCCGATGATCGCGACGGCGAAGCCGGCCATGGCCGGCCCGACCGTGCTCATCAGCTGCTGGGTTCCCTGGAGCAGGGCGTTGGCCGATGCCAGGTGCTCGGCCGGAGCGAGCCGCGCCACGATCGTGTTGATCGCCGGGAAGAAGACCGCATCCACGGTCCCGAAGACGACACCGACGATGACGAGGTGCCAGACCTGGATCTGCGAGCCCAGGACGAGACCGGCGACCGCGCTGGTCACGACGGCGCGGACGGCGTTCGAGCCGAGCATCAGCGCCCGCGGCGAGATCCGGTCGGCGAGCACGCCGCCAACGAGGACGAACGTGCCGCGTGGCAGCGACGCGGCAAGCAGCACCGTCCCAAGCGCCAGCCCCGAACCGGTCAGGCTCAGGACCAGCCACGACAGGGCGACGTAGTGGAACTGGTCGCCGAGCAGCGAGACGCTCTCGCCGAACCAGACCAGGCGGTAGTCCCGGCCACGCAGCGGGACGAACAGCGGCGTTTTCGCCCGATGGTTCGCCGAACGGGCCAAGCGACGCGGCTTCGCTCCGCCGAGGTGCAGATCTCCGAGACCGAGACCCCGCTGCACCGGCTGGAGACCGTCTACCGGCGGGCTGGTCGAGCACCGTCCACCGACAGTTCCCGCCCTGTGCGCTGCGTCCCGTACTCGATGGGTGGTTCTACGCCCTTGAGGAAGAGGTCCTCGGACGCGGGGACGGTCGCCGAAGACGACGGAGGCGCTCGCGCGGCCGTCGGCGAACTGCTGGAGCGGCGGCTCGCGGACGTCGCCCGCACCACGCCGGGCTTCTCCTGCCGCGCTGCGCGGCTACCGCCAGGCCGTGGCGGCGGGTGACGGGGCCACCGCCGAGGCGCTCATCGCCTGGCTCGGCGGGCAGAAACACGTGGCCGCCTGCGCCAAACGGGCCGCCGGAGTGCAGGGCGACCTCGACCACTTCGCCGCCCTCGAGCTTCCTGCAGGGCCTGCTGACCGTGCTGCGGGACTGCGGCCACCCCGGCCTGTTGCTCGTCCTGGACGAGGTGGAGACCCTGCAGCGGGTGCGCTCCGATGCCCGCGACAAAGCCCTCAACGCGCTGCGCCAACTCGTCGACGAGGTCTACTCCGGACGGTTCCCCGGCCTGTTCCTCATCATCACCGGCACCCCGGCGTTCTACGACGGCCAGCAGGGCGTGCGCGGCTGGCGCCGCTCGCGCAGCGGCTCGCCACCGACTTCGGCACCGATCCGCGCTGGGACAACCCCCGCGCCACCCAGATCCGCCTGCCCGGGTTCACCGTCGACGCGCTCGAGGAACTGGGTGGCAAGGTCGCTGGGTTGTACGCCGCGGCGTACGACTGCCCTCGAGCCTGTCCTCTGTGGACAATGCCTATATCGGCGAACTGGCCCGCGCGGTAACCGGCAAACTCGGCGGCAAGGTCGGCGTCGCGCCGAGGATCTTCCTCAAGAAACTGGTCGCCGACGTGCTCGACCGGGTGGAACAGTTCGCCGATTTCGACCCCCGCCGCGACTACGCCCTCACACTGCGGGCGATCCGAGCTCACCGATGTCGAACGCAACGCCGCCATCGCGCCGGCGACGTCGACCTGCCCATGTGACGCGCCGATGGCCCTCGACGACCTCGACCCATCCTGGTGCACCACATCGTCAACTCGCTGGGCTGGCGGGACCTGCGGCCTCTGCAACACGCCGCGATCGGCGCCCTCACTCGCCGGAGACGACGCGCTGCTGCTCGCCCCCACCGCGGGCGGCAAGACCGAGGCGGCCATGTTCCCGCTGCTGTCCCGGATGATCAGCCAGCGCTGGCAGGGCACCTCGGTGCTGTACCTGTGCCCGCTCAAGGCACTGCTCAACAACCTGCACCCCCGGCTGGACTCCTACGCCGGCTGGCTGGGCCGGCCGGCCGCGCTCTGGCACGGCGACATCGGTCGCGCGGCGCCGTATCCTGCGCGAGCGCCCCGACATCCTGCTCACCACTCCGGAATCTCTCGAGGCGATGCTGGTCAGCGTCAACGTCGACCATGCCGGGTTCTTCGCCGGGCTGCAAGCCGTCGTGGTCGACGAAGTGCACGCGTTCGCCGGCGACGACCGGGGCTGGCACCTGCTGGCCGTACTGGAACGCCTCACCCACCTCATCGGCCGGCCCGTCCAGCGGGTCGGGCTGTCCGCCACGGTCGGCAACCCGACCGGCACTGCTGGCCTGGCTGCAAGGCTCCGGCGGGCAGCCGGCCGGCCTGCCCGTGGTCGGCGCCCCGCGCGCCGGTCGCCGGTGACCACGACGGCGCCCCACCCGGCGACATCGAGCTGGACTACGTCGGGTCGCTCGAGAACGCCGCCACCGTGATCGCCGCCCTGCACCCCGGCGAGAAGCGGCTGGTCTTCTGCGAGTCACGCCAGCAGCGTCGAGGAACTCGGCGAGCTGCTGCGCGGCAAAGGGCATCACCACCTTCCTGTCCCACGCCTCGCTCTCCGCCGACGAACGCCGCCGCTCCGAGGAGGCGTTCGCCGAGGCCCGCGACTGCGTCATCGTCGTCCACCAGCACGCTGGAACTCGGCATCGACGTCGGCGACCTCGACCGGGTCATCCAGATCGACGCACCCGGCACCGTCGCCTCGTTCCTGCAGCGACTCGGCCGCACCGGCCGGCGGGCACCGGCACCCGCGCAACTGCCTGTTCCTCGCCACCGACGCTCGGCGCTGCTGCACGCCGCCGGGCTGCTGACCCTGTGGGGCCGGGGCTGGGTGGAACCAGTCGTCGCCCCGCCCGAGCCCCGCCACATCGTCGCCCAGCAGATCCTCGCGCTGTGCCTGCAGAGCACCGGATCGGCGACCAGCTCTGGCCCGAGTGGTGGAACGGCCTGCACCCCTTCGACCGGGCGCCGAACCGATCGTGCGCCACCTCGTCGACAACGGCTACCTCGACCACGACGGCGGCATGCTCTTCATCGGCCCGAGCGCCGAGCTACGGTTCGGGCGCCGCCACTTCATGGACATGACCGCGGTGTTCACCGGCCCACCCGAGTTCACCGTCCTCACCGGGCGTACCGAGCTCGGGCGCATCGACCCGAGCCTGCTCACCGAAGAGGTCAAGGTCGCGCGGCGACTGCTGCTCGGCGGCCGCAGCTGGCACGTGACCTACATCGACTGGCGCCGCCGGCGCTGCTTCGTCGAACCGGCCGACGGCGGCGGGCGAGCCCGCTGGATGACAATGGGCTGGGCCGGACTCGGCTTCGAACTCACCCGCGCCATGCGCGACGTGCTCCTCGGCGAAGACCCTCCGGTCAAGCTCACACGGAGGGCCACCGACCGGCTCGGCGTCCTCCGCGACGAGTGGCGCGGAGTCGTCCACCCAGGCGGCAACGTCATCGTCCGCTCCTCCGACGGCGACGTGCGCTGGTGGACCTGGGCCGGGTTCCGCGCCAACGCCACCCTCGCCGCCACCCTCAGCGGCGTCACCGACCCGCTGCAACGCTTCGACGACCGGCACATTCGGCTCCGCGAAGACCTCACCGCCGAAGATGTGGCGAGACGGCACCGCCGACGCGGCCGACCGCCTCTGCCTCCCCGAGATCAGCGAAAAAGCCCTCGTCGGGCTGAAGTTCAGCGACGCGCTGCCCAAAAGACTCGCCATCGCGACCCTCGCCACGCGTCTGGCAGATCTCGGCAATGCTGCTCATGTGCTGGCCGAGGCGAGCAGATTCGTCACCACCTGACGTTCATGTAATTGCTCACTGATCCTCCGTACCGTCACCGAGCTGCCGAACGAACCGTGGGTCAAAGGTGGGGAGCCGTCGTGGCGGCGCGGTTACTGAGCACCCGTGGACGGCCCGTTCGATCTTGGCCAGCCGGAAGGCGGATGTCCGTCGGCGGCGCGGTGGCCGGGGCAGCCAACCTCGTTGTCCATGGCGGACCAACGGCTGGCCAGCTGCGTTCGCCAGGGTCACAGGAAATGCGCGCTCACCCGGCTTCGCTGTCCCGGCGGCTACATATGCTAAACTGCCATTTGACATCGTGGCATGAGGCGCGTGTAAGATCGGCTGGACACGCGATGGAGGTGAACATGCCACACCCAGGGGTCCGACGACCCCCTTGACGCCCTACTGAAGGAACCGGATCCGTTGATCCGCTACGACGTGCTCACTGCTGCCCAAACCGCTCATGAGGAGCTCGTCAAACAGATAGCGGCCGAGCGCGGCAAGGCGTTGTCTCAGATGCGCGCGGCGGGACTCTCCTACCCGAGCATCGCCCGCCTTGTGGGGCAAGTACACAAGGTCGCGCGTTGAACAAATAGTCGAGGAGGCGGGACCTCCGTCGAAACCAACTAGCAGAGAGTCGATCAAGGACGTGGACTGCACAGAAGCAGCTGACCGAGTTCCTGAGGTCGTACGTGGACGGGTGGCCCCGTCAGGAACCGACGCCGTTCGGCGTCCCGGTCGCCGCATCGATCGCCGACTACAACACCCCGGAGGCCATCACGGCGGATTGGTGTCGAAGGCCGAGTTCCGGGCCATCAAGTTCGGGACCTGGTTGACCACGCCTGAAGGCCGACTGGTTGCCACAGCGGTGGAGGCGCTAGCGCCGCCGCTTGTTGCCCGGGATGTGGAGTTGCTTGTGGCCGCGCTGAACCTGGCGATCAAGATGGAGCGCGAGCGCCGTACAAAGGATCTTGCAGGAAAGGTTCTGGTCGGCGCCGGGCTCGTGGCCGTCTTGTCGGGCCCTAGGCCAAGGGGGTGCGACCGCCTAGGGAGTGGGTGCGGTGAGTGCCCTGTTGCTGGCACTCCCTCGTATAGAGTGCCATCTTGAGTCCCGCGGCGCGTGTGCGCTCCGGGGGCGGGTGTGACAACTGAATAGGAAGGAGCTGGCATGATCCAGCTTCAGATCCGTCGGGACGCGAGCCCGACGCAGCCGTACTACTGCCGCGCCTACGAGACCCGGAATCGCACCGTCCTGATGGCGGACGAGACCTACCCGGGACAAGGCTAGCGCGGTGCACGTGGCGAATCTGATGAAGAGCGGCCTCGGGTCAGCGACGATCGTCGACCTGACGTAGGACGGACAGAAGCCCCCGTCGATTCCGAGATGTCTACAGCACCTCGGACCCTGCGGGGGCTTCACCGTTCGCAACGCGCAACGCAACACCTAGTAACGATTGGTTACTCTGCGTAGCTGCACGGCGCACTCCCCAGACTATGGGTGACACCGGTATGCGTCCACCCGGTGTGGCAAATGTCAAGGGTGAGCGGCTGCCGCCGCGGCTACGTGCCGTCGGTGGATCTGATTTGGGTCCCCTGGCCGGTGCCGCCAGTGCGTTCGATCATGTAACGATGGCAGTCCGGGCGGCTGCCTCGGTGAGGTAGTCGCGGGACCGCTTCGTAGAAGTCGCCGTCGCCCTGGCGGGCTTCGACGTGCCAGGTGGTGTCGCGCTTGAGCCAGATGTCGCGTCGGGCGAGTTGACTGGAGCCAGTTGGTCATCGTCCGAGACGTGTTCGAGCATGTCTGGGACTCCCTTCCTGCGGCTATCCCTGTCGTACATCAAGCAGTTTCACACCTTCGGGATCGCGTTCGTGGAGGCGGCGGGCGAGTGGCTCTTCGTAGGTGGTCACCACTACTTGCCGGAGGCGGTGTTCGTGTCCCGTCACGCTGGAAAGCATGTAGGCCACCTTGCGGCGGACAGTCTGGGTCAAGATGTTCCAACGGCTCGTCGAACCAACAGAAGTCGATGGACGTGGCCATCTGTGCGATGAGCAGACGAAGCAGGATCGTGGCGCCGGTCCCTTCACCGGTGCTGAACGCGTCGTAGGGGAGGACGTGGCCGTTTATCGTGCGCGCAATTCTGCCAGTGGCGTACGTTTCGAGGTCTCCACGCTGAGGAAAAAGTGTCTGCCAACGTTGGTTCACCTCGCTCGCCAGCGGCCGCACTGTTTCGTCTAGTAGTTCGGTGAGCGTGCCTTGCGTTGTCTCTATTGCGGCTTTCAAAACGGCATCTTCGCAAAGAGCGACACGAGTTCTACCGTTGCCTGGTTGGCTTCCTGTGCGCGCTCAAGCTCGTTGGTGGCGTGGAGGTGTGCCGTCCGCACGTCGATGAGGGCGGCTAGTGCTGTGTCAGCCGCCGCCAGGATGTCGTCGGTCGCCCTGGGCGGGTCAATCACCGCCGCGAGCTCCTCGGTTGCGGTCCCGGGTGCGGTATGCGGCGGCGCTCTTCTTGAGCCGTCCGGAGCGGACGGCGTTGTTGAAGAGCCAGGCTTCTGCGGTCTCGAGTTCAGCGAGGGCTCGGCGCAGGGTGGCGAGGTCGTGGGTGTTGGCTTCGTGAGCTAGCGCAACTGTTGCTTCGTCAAGGGGTCGCCGGCAAATGGGGCAGTCGTCGTGCGCCGCGCTAAGGCCGTCGTCGTTACTCGCCAGGGTTGACTCTCTGGAGCGACTAACCGCCATCTCAACTCGGGTCGCCTCGATTTGCCGATCGAGCTCTGTCCGCTGTTCTTCGAGCGCAGCCTCAAGTTCATCCGGCGGAACGATCCGGCCGAGTTCGCCCGCGACCTGTGTGGCAAGCCACTCCGTCGCTTCCATCCACGCCGGCCTGCGCCGCCTGCCAACGCGCCAGCTGAGCCCTGCGGCTTTCGTGTGCTCGCGCCCAGGTCGGCCCTGATCTGCGCGGTGCTCTGGGCAACGGTTGCTCCTGCTCAACAAGATCCTTGGTGCGCTCCACTTCGGCCCGCATCTCGTCAAGGCGCTGGGCGGTCGTTGAGTAGACGACCTTGATCTGTCGGATTTGGGAGTCGGTTGCCTTCCGGCGTGCCGTGAGCTGTTCGATCGCTGCCTGGAGGCCGTCAATGCCGTAGTAGCGGCCGAGGTGCGCTTCCAACCCAAAGTTTGTCGGTGCGCTGTCCTCACGACCCATTGGTGGCATCGTGATCCGGGCTAGGAAGGCCGGCTCGGTCCCATATGACTCTTCGATGAGCCGGCTGAACATTTCCGGTTCTGAAATTTGAGCGCCGTCAAGGCGAACGACGGGGCTGTCGTGACGCGAAGTCCTGCGCAGGGTCCGTTCGACGAAGAGAACACGCAGGTCAGGGAGGACGAGTTGGACACTCGCGACGGCCGAATCGGACCCGGCTCGCACGGCGCTCTGACCGGATTCGATAACGCCGAAAATGGCCCAGCGTGCGGCCTCCACCAATGACGTCTTGCCGACGCCGTTCGATG
>CAVYBA010000002.1:0-2243402 GCA_963766675.1 uncultured Chloroflexia bacterium
CGCTCGCGCACGCGCTCGCGGATCCGGCTGTTCATTCAACCATCCAGCGTGCGCTCGGCGGCCAGTTTCCGAAGGCCCTTGACCCGGCCCAAGAGGTAACCTTCGCCGTTACTCCACAAGGACCAACGTCGCCCAACGTGGAGCAGACGGCCGTCCGTTCGCGACAACGAAGAGAAGAGCACCATCGCTGTCGGGCCTGCCATGGCAAGCTTCGAGACGACACGCTACGAGGGCTGGGAAACGTTCCGACCAAACATCGAACTAGTCTTTCGGCTGGTTGCCGAGCACGGCCTGCCGATGACCTACAAGCGCTTGGGGCTCCGTTACGTCGACGAACTCTCAGTCCCGGGCATCACGACGATCGACGGCTGGGCCGAGATGCTTGCCACCAACATGCTGGGCGAGCCCGAGAGCCTACTTCGTGATCGACGTGCTGTGGAGACCTCACAGCTCAGCCGGATTCGCGTTGGCCATGAAGACGTGCGGTTCCGTCACGGCTTTGTTCTTCGCGATGGGCCCGACGGGAGCCCGCAGTCCACCTACGTCATCGACACCGACATTTCGACCTCGACCGAAGGCCCATGGGACATTGCGGTGCTGCTCGAACGTCTCGAGCGCTATCACGTTTGGATGACGAACATCTTCGGACGAAGTCTCTCCCCGGCGGGGATTGAGCGACTCGGGGGTATGGTGCGATGACACAAACCGCGGTCGCGACCGTGTGGGAGCCTCGCCTTTCGGATCGCTCACTCCCTGGTGGGCTCCCGTGGTCCTCTGAGGACGAGACGCCCATCAGCAACGCTGCTGCGCAGATACTCGTCTCATGTGGACCAAGGGGAGTGTTTCTGAGCGAGCCCTGGATCGCGCAGCCACTGGTCGGGCTGATCGGGCGACTTCAGGTCGGAGAAGGAAATGCCAACTGGCTCCGACTCGTCCAATTCGAGCGCGTCATGGAAGGGATCACAGTTGCGCTCGTGGAGTCTACGCGTGACGATGACCCCGGCCTCACCCACAGCCTCATCGCGCGCCTGAAGGAGCGTTTGGACCTCGCCTGGGAGCCACTTCTTGAGGTCCTCGACTATCCGTACCGGACGTTCTTTACGCACCGGAAGGCCGGCAGCCTCCCGAATATCCCGGGGCTCGCCGGAGCGGTGCGGGTCCTCGCGTCGATGGCCGACGAGGATCCGACGGCGCTCCGATCGCTTCTGTCGGCGCGCTCCCAGGAGATCAAGATCCTACTTCGCGAGACAAACCTCTCTGGGGTCCAAGATCTCTTCAGACGGACTCGACGTGAACTCTCGCAGCAAGGCCGCGCGCTCGTTGACCCGGCCCTTATTGTCGCTCGACACTTGGACGAGTTCCGCACTCTAACTGCGTCGCCAGAGTTCACGGTCGCGGCCCAGGCGATCGAGGGCTTCACGCAACAGTCCGGCACTCACCCCGCGGACCGCATGCTCGCGACAGTCGAACTGGAGACTGCGCTCATCGACGCGGGAACCCCGGATGACCTGACCCCGGAATGGGCCTTCCTGCCAATTCTCACCTTCGCTGAGATGGACGCCCTTCGCGCTCGTGCACAGCAGTTCATTGGCTCCGACGGGTTTACCGTCGAGGCATGGCGCGATTTCGTCGCGGCGGAAACCAAACGGGCTTGGGACGGATACAACCCGCTAGTCCTACCTCCTGACCCAGTCGAGCCAGCCCCGGCGCTGTCCACGGGCCGGCGTCGGTACCGAGGACCCTCCTTCACCGAGCGGCTGAGTCGGTGACATGTACACCGCCCCCGGGGAACAGCTCTCGTTCGGAGACATCTACGAAGCCGATTGGCTCTTTGATGTCTACGTGCGCACGGACTCTGCGGCGATGTTTCGCAGGAGCGTTCAGGGCCTGAAGGACCCGGTGTGGGTGGTCCGGGGAAGCGCCACCAGACAAGAGAATGAGCCCATCCGGGTTGAAGCGACCATGCAGCCGGACGACGTCGTTCTTACGGTCGGCACACTCCGGATGGGCGTCGTACTCACGGACGACTGCGAGATCGCGAGCCTATCTGGGGCGCGCCCTGACGGGTGGGATCCGCGAGGGCGGATCCTTATGGCCGGAATTCGTTCGGACGACGGAAAGGTCAGGGACGACCTCGAACTCGGCATCCATCCTCTTCCACCCGACCAACAGTCTGCCTTTCCGGGCGGGCTCGTCGACTTCAATCGCCTATACGAGGTCCAGACGAAGTCACTCGTTGCTCCTCCAGACGATCACCTCCGAAAAGTTGCCAGCCTCACGCCGGATGCCAAATACCAGTTGGGCGAGCGGCTTGGAGGCCACCTGCTCCGACAAGGGCCAATGGCGGCAGAGGTCGGAGCGCGGAAGCTCTCGCGCCTGCTTACCGCCGGGGATGATGCCGCGAGACTCCACGCGCTGGGAGCAGGGGATCCCGAGGATGGGGATCCTCACAGGAGGAGGCGCGAGTCGCAGGGATCGTGACGGTGCTCTCGGAAGCTTGGTTCCTGGGTCGCCTATTTGACCTTGTGGACGACCTAGCAGAGCGCACGATCGCCAGCGAACTGTTGAGCGGGGAGGCTGACCGCCGTGAACTCCGTCGAAAGTTCGCCGTCTCGCTCCGGTCCATTGCCAAGGCTGCAACTGAAGCTGCCGAGGCACTCGACCCTGGACTCGGGACGTAGCCGGCGCGACGGGCGCCCGCCTCGAACTCAGTGGCATCCCAATCCATCGTCGCCATGTCGATCTTGGAACCGCTCTCCCAACCGGGCCAAAGGTTCATCGGGCATGTTGGGTTGGCCCATCTCGGCCGGCCCACCACCCCGGAATCGCCGAGAGCCTAAATCGTTGCAGGCCATCCTCTGGCGTTGCGCGGTTGACGACGATACCAACTTGGTATAGCATCTGTTCACTTCACAGCTTGTGAAGTCACGGAAATACTTCACAGGGTTGACGGGAAGAGGGAGTCGCCTACGCTCGGAATGAGCCAAGCGAAGGGTTTGGGGACAGGCACAGCGAGCCACCGGGCAAGATATTTCGTAAACAGCAGGTCCTCGGTTCAAATCCGAGTGTCGGCTCCATCTCCCGGGCCTCGAGACGGCCAATTGGGCGGCATGGTGTCCATCGGGTCGCGCGCGGCCGTTTGTGGCGGGCCTGAGCGGACTCCATCCAGGTGTCGACGACGCCGTCCCAGGCGACAATGCCGCCATGCGTGCGGCTGGGATCCGCGCCCTTGGAGGGCAGATCGAACCGCTGGAGCTTGCCGCTCCGCCCCACCCGGTCGGCGACGAAGTGCTGATCGAGGTTCGAGCGGCCGGGGTCGGGAATTGGGATGACCTCGTCCGGGTGGGCGGCTGGAACGTTGGCACGGCGCCACCGATGGCGCTTGGGGTGGAGGCCGCGGGCGTGGTCCGTGCGATCGGCCCCGCACAGACTCGATTCGAGACGGGCGACGAGGTCCTCGTCCATTCGGTACCGCTGCGCCACCAGGGAGCCTGGGCGGAGTGGTTCCTCGCCCCAGGTGGTCACGTGGCAGCCAAGTCGACCGACCTCGACTGGTCCGTCGCGGGCGCCCTGCCCGTGCCCGCCCTCACGGCGGCCCAGGTGGTTGCGAGCCTCGAATGCGGCATCACCGACGTCGCCTTGATCCATGGCGGCGGCGGCGTGACCGGCGGGTTGCTCGTCGCCCTCGCGGCCGCAGCCGGCTGCCGCGTCGTGGCGACCTGCTCACCGCGCGCAGCCGGCTGGGTCCGCCTCTACGGGGCGAGCGACGTCGTCGACTATCACGCGTCCGACTGGCCGTCGAAGGCGCTGCGCGCCGCCTCCGGGCGGTTCTCGGTCGTGGTCAATGCGGTGCGAGGCGGGTCCGCAGCGCTGCTGCCGCTGGTCGCCGACGAGGGACGCCTGACGACCATCACCGGCGACCCCCCGCAGGGCGAGCGCGGCATCCTCGTGGTCAACGCCTACGTGGCCCCTGACGGACCGGCGCTCGAGGCCGCCTTGGGGCAACTCCTGGCGAGGAACCTGACCATCCCGATCGGCGGGATCTACGCCCTCGCTGATGCGGCTGTCGCACTCAGCATCGTCACGCGCGGCCGCGCCCAGGGAGCACTCGTTCTCGATCCACGGACATGACCGAGATGGTCGGCTGCTGTACACCGGTGGTCCGTCGGGCTACCGGCCTGCGGTCGGCGCTGGCACCGCGGCACGGGTCCGCAACAGCGCAGAGACTGTGAGCCGGCCATCCTTCAGGTCGATGGCGCCATTGTCGACCATGTCTCGACCGACGCCGCCCGGCCGAACAGATAGCCCTGCCCGAAACGAACGCCGATTCCAAGCAAGGCGGAGCGCTCTGCGTCGGTCTCGATGCCCTCTGCGACCAGGCGCGCCCCAAGCTCGGCCGCGAATCGGTGGAAGCCCATGATGGCCGCCAGGCGCGCGGGATCACGGTCGGCGCCCGAAACGAGTGATCGGTCAAGTTTGATCTCGTCGGGCTGCAGCTCGACGCAATGGCGGAGGCTTGCGAACCCGGCCCCGGCATCGTCGATGCTCCAGCGGATCCCTGGAAAGCTCATGACGGCGGCCCGCAGCCCCGGGTAATCATCGATCTGGTCGCGCTCGGAGAGCTCGAGTGTGAGCGATCGTCGGGATCCCCCCAGGACAGCTCGAAGGCCATTCGGTTCGAGGACGAGCGCTGGCGAGACGTTGAGGGCCAGGGGGACATCGGGCGGGAGCGCACGTGCGGACCGCAACGCCATCGCGAGGGTCGCATGCTCGAGTTCCGGCGACAGCCCGACTGCTGCCGCCTCCGCAAATCGTCGTTCCGGCGGAACGCCGTCATCAAAGCGGGTCAGCGCCTCATACGCCACGGGCAGGCCATCATCGAGCGAGACGATCGGCTGGAACACGGCCCGGAATCGATGATGGGCGATGACCGCCCAAATCTCGGCCCGCAGAACCTCGGACTGCTCCCGCTCCCGCAGGTCCGGTCCGAGGCGAGCCGACACGATGGCCCCGACCTCGGCGTACGTGCTCAGGTGACGCTCGAGCGCCGTGACCCCGGCTGGCTGGCGTGTCGAGAGCGCCATGAGCCCACGGGTTTCACGCGCGGTCCTGAGCGGCTGGTAGGCGACCGCGGTGATCCCCACCCGGCTCAGCGCCAACCCGTAGCTACCGTCCACCTCGCGTGGTTCCCAGGGTTCCACCCATGCCCCCTGCCGGGCCCGACGACGCAGGTAGCGCGCCCTCGTTGCCGGCAGGCGAACACCCGGCGTCAGCGTCGGGACCGAGAGCCCTTCCGCGGCAAACAGGAAGACCAGCCCCCTGGGTCCGAAGCCGAGGATGCTCACCCGGTCGACATCGGGGAGATCCACGAGCTCGGTCGCAATCGCGCGGGCCTGGGCATCGAGCCCCAGTCGGGGGTCAAGCCCCTCGAGCGCCAGCTCGACGACGGCCCGTTCCCGCCGTTCGCGCGCCGCTCGGTCTTCGAGCCGGCGCTCCGACGTCACATCGGTCGACACTCCGATCACGCCCGAGATCGCCCCCGCCTCGTCGCGCAGCGGCTCGACCACGGTCGCGAGGACACGCCCGGCAAGCTCCACGTCGACGAAGAGCCGCTCCCCGCGCAACGCGCGCTCGAACTGGGCGAGGAGCCGAGAGGTGCCGGGTCCCAGCTCGTCCAGACGACGGCCGACGAGTTCCTCGCTAGTACGTCCCAGGGCCGAGAGTCCGGCGCCACGGGCGAGCGTGATTGTTCCAGCCGGGTCCAGCGCCCAGACGACGACCGGCGCGCCGCCCACCACCGTGTCGAGCTCACGCCGCGTCCGCTCCAGGGCCTCTTCCGCAATCACCCGCTCGGTGACGTCGCGGGCAATCCCTTCGACTGCGACAATTCGGCCCGCCCGATCGAGAACCGGGACGGGAATCGATTCGAGCGCCGCATACGTCCCGTCAGCCCGCCGCCAACGCCAGGTGGAGCGACCGATCTCGCGCGCATCGGTCGGCGTCGACCGCATTTCACTCAGATGCGCCGGATCGACGAGCCGGTACGCGAGTTCGGGATCGGCGTACAGCTCCTCGACCGTGATGCCGAGCAATCCCTCGACGGCTCGATTGACGAACTCGAGGCGCGGTGGGTGGAATCTGAAGCGATACACGACGTCAGGCACATGTTCCACGAGCTGTCTGAAGCGGATCCGCGTCCGGCGCGGGGCGCCAGGACGGGGGGATCCGGCGGCCCGCGCGGGACGGGCGCTCTCAACATCCGGCCGTTTGCCTGGCTTCGTTGCGGTCATCCGAATGCCATTCCCCAGACTGAGGGACGTCGGCCTCTTCGACGCGGCAGGCGCGGTGCCTGGGCTCTGGGCGAGCCGGACGCGGACGCCTGTCACACTTCAAAGGTTGTAGCCGCCGAGGCCGCGCATGTCCAAGACGTGGATTCGCTGGCAGCTACGCCACTTGGCTTATCGATGCCCCTCGGCGGGTCGCGATCTCGCATCCGACCCCGCCGACACGCCCGACCTCGGCTGCCTCACCAGATCGATGGCGCGCTGCACGATCTTCGTATGGGGCCCGTCCAGCCAGAGCATCGCGAGCACGAAGTCGGGAGCATCGACGAGCGTCACGAGTCGGAGGTCCCTGGGAGCCTGGCGGGCCATTGTCGGCGGCAGGATTGCGCTTCCGGCGCCGTCCGCCACGAGTGCGAGCATCGTGCCCAGCGCATTGGTCTCGATGACGATCTGGGGCACTACGTCGCGCCCGGCGAACACATAGTCGAAGCAGCTCCGAAGCCCGGTGCCCGCTCGGGTCACGATGAAACGCTGCTCGGCAAGATCGCCAACCCGGACCGAATCGTTCTCTGCCAGCGGGTGATCCTGCGCGACCACGAAGGTATACCGTTCTCGTCGGAGGACGGTGCGGCTCAGGCCGGTCAGATCGATCCTGTCCGGCAAGGTAACCATCGCGAGGTCGAGCTCCCCTCGGCGGAGCGCGGCGAGTGACTCGGACGTGGACCACTCGACGATCGAGACCTCGACTCCGGGGTTCTTGATCGTGTAGTCACTCAGGTACCTGACCATCTGAGGATCGGCCTGGTGCCACCACGATGTCCGCAGCACGCCGCGCGTGCCCTGGCCGAACTCGCGCATCGCATCCGAAAGTTTGCTCAGCTCGGCCATCACGCGGTGCGCCCCGAGGAGGAACGCCTGGCCCGCGTCTGTGAGGGCGACATGCCGGCTCGTGCGCTCGAAGAGGCGAACGCCGAGCTCGTCCTCAAGTTGCCGGATCGCGGCCGAGACTGCCGGCTGCGCGACATGGAGCTCGTTCGCTGCCCGCGTGAAGTTGCCGTGGCGGGCGACCGCGTCAACGAATTCGATCTGGCGGAAATCCATGGCTCGCCACCTTCCGTGGCCTCGTGCCTCCGCAGTCCGCTGATCCGACTGCACCCTACTCCTCGGCTGCCGTCCCCGCATCCCTCGAACCCACAGATCTTGCGCGAGCCGGCACGAGCCGCGGTTCCGTCCTGGGCGGCACCGGATCCCGCTGGCGTCGACGACGCTGGCGCCCGGTCGGAGGCGACAAAGGCTGCGGGCCCCCGGGGCAGTTCGCCCGTCAGGCGGCGGTGCCGACTGCGGAAACGTCCGGCGACCCGCCCGCCGATCGCGGGCGGTCCTGAAAACCGGACGGGCGCCCGGCGGCGTACGAGGGACTGTTGCCCACTGTTGGGAGCCTGCCGACGTCCGACGGGCCCCATTTGGCTGTTGTCAGGAGGTCGGCATGCCGACGTATCTGGATATCCATGACCTTCCCGGAGTCAAGGCGGCTGACGTCGCCGGTGCCCATGCGGCGGACCTCAAGGTCCAGGCGCAATTCGGCGTCGACTACAGGCACTACTGGGTCGACGAATCCGCCGGCAAGGTGTTCTGCCTGGTCGATGCCCCGGATCGGGAAACCGCGTCGCGGGTGCATCGCGAAGCCCACGGTCTCGAGGCGCACACGCTGCACGAGGTGCAGCAGGGCGCCTGAGCGCCCGACGGCCGCGCGTCGCGAGGTCCGGTTGATCCCGGGCTTCGCGACGCATTTCGGGAGATCAGTCGCCCTCGCCTGTGCGCAGCGCCTCGACGAGGTCGCGCCATGTGGCCACGCCGTCGAGATACGTCGATGTCCCGAGGTCGCGCAGGTGCGTCGCGGCGGCAAGCGTCGCTCCGAACGCCACCCGAGCGAGGGCGCCGCCCGTCGACACGCGCCGGACGCCCAGGGCCGCCAGCTCGGCGATCGGTGGCCCGTCGCGTAGCGCCAACACGTTGACCGGCACCCCGACGGCTTCGACCACGCGTCGGATGTCATCGGGCGAGACGAGTCCGGGCGCGTAGACCACCTCGGCGCCGGCGTCCCGGTACGCACACAGCCGCTCAATGGTGTCGTCGAGATCGTCGATGCCGTGCAGGTGATTCTCGGCACGCGCGGTCAACACCAGTCCGTGCGCGGCAGCGGCGCCGGCAGCCGCTGCCACGCGGGCAACGGCACTCTCGAGCGGGTCGATCGCACCCGTCGCCGGGTCGAAGTCCTCGATCGAGCAGCCCGCGGCACCCGCACGCGCGATCAGCTCGACGGTCTCGGCGACGCCGGCCGGGTCGTCGGCGAAGCACCGTTCCGAATCGACGTTCAGCGGGACGGCCACCGAATTCGCCAATGCGGCGACCAGTTGGAGCATCTCGTCGCGGGTAACCGCGTAATCGGCGCGCCCGAGCGAAGCCGCGTGTCCCGAGCTCGTGGTGGCGAGCGCCGGGAACCCCAGCGATGCGAGCAACCTGGCGGACCCGGCGTCCCATGGATTCGGCATGATGAACAGGCCCTGCGCGTGGAGCGCCCGGAACCGGTCACGCCTGCGCGTCGCTTGTCCTGTCGCGCCCATCGCCGTTCCTCCTGCCTCGATCAGCCGCCCGACACCCACCACGGATTGTCGGTCGTGGCCGATGGACCCGTGGGCTCGGGACGGTCGGGATCGTGCGCGGCGGCTGAACGACACGCACGACGAGCCATCCGGCAGGGCCGAAAACGGGCCCGATGGCCCATCCGACGGGCAGTGCCCTCAAGCATTGTTGCGTCAAGGGATGGGACGCTTCTCCCCCCGAGCGCCCGATCCGACCCTCCGGGAGCGGAGTCCACGCCAGTGGCTCCGCTCCCGTTCTACGTTCAGGGAGCGACGGCCGCCGCCGGCCGTGCGGCTGCAAGCCACCTGTGACGGAAGACCCATCAGGTGGCAGGTGCGTCTTGTCTGCTCCGCCGAGTGGGCCCACGGGGTTGCTCATCGAACTCCTCGCCCTGTCGGCCGCGATGGTCGCGGGCGCCACCATCCTCCTGCTGTTGGCGGGCCGCCTCGAACTGCCAGGCCCGTTCTCGCGGGTCGCGGTGGTGGCCGCGCTCGCGCTGATCATCGGCGCGCTGTCGGGTCACCCGCTCCAGCGCGTCCTGCCGGCACATCCTGGCGACCCCCTGATCCTGGTCGGCGCGACGATCCTCGGCATCGCCCGGGTCACGCCATGGCGCTGGTGGGCGATCGGCAGCGTCGCCTTCTCGAGCCTGCTGGTCGCGACGGCAAGGTCGTGCGGCCCAGCTTCGTGATCGTCGGTGCTGCCGCCGTCCTCGTTGCCGGCCTCCTGGTCGAGGCCGGCCGTGAACCCGTCCAACCGAGTGAAGGGCCCGTCCCGCAGGCGCTCGGCGGCCTACCCGAGATCGCCACCGGGGTCGCGGCCAGCCCGGGTCCGTCGTCGTCCGCGGAATCCGCGGCCACGCCCGCGGCGTTGGCGTCCGCCTCGGCCAGCCCGGGTGCGTCGCAACGCCGACGCCGTCCGCCGGACCCTCGTCGACGCCCACCCCGGCACCGAGCGCCACGCCCGCACCGAGCGCCACGCCAGCGCCGAGCCCGACGCCAGCGCCGAGTCCGACGCCGGCGCCGAGTCCGACGCCCGCCCGGTCCGCTGCGCCGCCCGCACCCAGCCCATCCGCGACCTGAGCCGAGCCTGGGGCAGGCCACGCGATGCGGTGTTGCAGGTGTCTATCAAAGGCGTCCCAAACGTTCACAGACCGTTGATCCCGTCCTATCGTGGCCGCCACACCCTGTCCTGGTCGTCCGCTCGGCCGCCGTTCCCGCCGCCGTGCCCGCCACCACGCATCCTCGGAGGAGGCGCATGCGCAAGTCGCTGACCAAGCAGGCCAACGACCTGGTCGGCCAGGTGGTCGCGGCGGCACCCTGACCGGGTTGGCCGGCCACGCCGGCGAAGACGATGATGGAGCGGCCCACGGGGCCGCTCCTTCATCTCTGGACAGCGAACAGCGCCCTGCACGGGACCGGAACATGCGTCGCCAGGCACCAACCGCCGTCGCCCAACGCCTCCTCGGGAGACTGGTCTCGCCGTTGCTGCACGAGACCGACTTCCGGCGGTTCTGGCTCGGCGAGACGATCTCGGTTTTCGGCGACCAGGTCACGCAGCTGGGCCTGCCGCTCGTGGCGGTGCTCGTCCTCGGTGCCGATGCGGCACAGATGGGCACGCTCCTCGCGGTCGGCCTGCTGCCGCACCTCCTCTTCTCGCTCCCGGCCGGAGTGTGGTTGGACCGGGTTCGCAATCGGCGGCGCCTGATGATCGCGGCCGACCTCGCGCGTGCCCTGGCGATCGTGAGCATTCCGGTCGCCTACCTTGCCGGCGGCCTGACGGTCACGCAGCTCTACGTGGTCGGGTTCCTGACCGGCACGATGGCGGTGGTGTTCGACATCTCGTGGAGCACGCTGCTCGTCGCGGTCGTCCGCCGCGAGGCGTTCGTCGAGGCCAACGCCCTGTTCTCGGGGAGCCGGGCACTGGCGTCCGTCGGCGGCCCGCCGCTGGCCGGCGTCCTGGTCCAGCTGCTGACGGCACCCGTCGCCCTCGTCGCCGACGCCGCGTCGTTCCTCGGCTCGGCGGTCAACCTGGCGAGGATCGGCGCGCCGGAGCCACCGATCGAGGTCACCCAGGAATCCATCCGGACGCGGCTGTCGACCGGCCTGCTGTTCATCTTCCGCGACGCGATCATGCGGCCGATCCTCCTCTCGGTCGCCACGATCAACCTGTTCAACTTCGGGTTCCAGGCCCTGTTCATCCTGTACGTCACGACGAGGCTCGGCGTCAGCCCGGGCGTCCTCGGCGCGGCTCTTGGAGCGGGGGCCGTCGGCGGGGTCATCGGGGCGCTGCTCGCCTCCCGGATCGGACGGCGGCTCGGCCTCGGCGGCGCCTACACGCTCGGTTGCGTCATCTTCCCCGTGCCGCTGGTCCTCGTCCCGCTCGTGAGCGGACCACCGGAGGCCGTGCTCGCGATGCTGTTCGCGACAGAGTTCCTGGCCGGGCTCGGGGTCCAGATCCTCGACATCAATGTGGGTGCCGTCATCGCAGCACGTACGCCCGACGCGATCCGGGCGCGGTCGGGCGGAGCCTTCCGCTTCGTCAACTACGGGATTCGGCCAATCGGCGCGTTCATCGGCGGGCTGCTCGGCGGGATCGTCGGCGTCCGCGAGACGCTGTTCGTGATGACCATCGCGGCCTCGGTGGGAGTGCTCTGGTTGATCGGCTCGCCGATCCCGCGTCTCCGTGACCTGCCCGAACCGGCAGGCTCGTAGCGGCCAGGCGATGTCACGCTACGGGTCGATCGCCTCGAAATGCGTCGCGTCGAATGCTTCGATCAGCTCCGGCCGACGGGTAGCCATCGGTTGCCGGACGTCACCGCCCGTCGCCAGCTCGATGGTCGTCCAGGTGCTCCACACCGACACGGCCACGAACGCTTCCGCCGAGGTTCCGCGGGCGAGGTAGAACGCCATGGGGCCGTGGCCCGCGGCCACGTCGGCGGCAACGCCGGCACGCGTCTCCTCGACGTACCTGGCGCGCTGGCCGGGCTGGACGCAACCCCGGAAGATTCGGATGATCCGGGGAGCGTCGAGCGTGCCGTCGGCGTGGTAGGCGATCTCCGGCTCGAGCACCTCGACCGATCCTTCGGTCATCCCGTCGAGCGCTTCCGGCGGCAGACCTCCGGGACCTGCCACCCCGTCGAACGCGGCGTCCATGGCTGCGCGCGACTCCCAGATCGAGACGACGAGCCGCGGCCCGAGCTCATCTGGGCCGTGCCGGCCGGCGTACGCGTCGACCACGCCCGGCTGGCCGCAGATCGCGGGCACGATCCAGTCGCGGATGACGTTGTCGAAGGCCGGTCGAGTCGGCCTGAAGCCAAACATCCGGACGACGGGAGCGACGGCCACGGAGACGGGTCCCTCGATGCTCGATGTGCGGCGGGGACGTGATTGTCGCGATCACGCCGACCCGGCGCAACCCTGTCGGCGCACGTCAGTTCGAGAGGCGCGGCTGAGCAAGCCGAGCGGCGGCGATGTCCTGCAACCGTCGCTCGAGATAGTCGCGCTCGGCTCCGTTCGTGGTGAGCGCGACCGCCCGCCGGTAGGCCACCTCCGCCTCCGACCAGCGGTGCAGCCGGCGGAGCAGGTCGGCCCGCGCGGCCTGGAGGTAGGGGTACCGATCAAGCTCGCCGGATGCCGCGATCCCGTCCATCATCGCCAGGCCGATCACGGGTCCGTCAGCCATGGCCACCGCAACGGCCAGGTTCAGCTCGACGACCGGCGACGGGGTCATCGCCCGGAGCGCCTGGTAGAGGTCGGCGATCTGTCGCCAATCCGTCTCGACGGCGGTCGCTGCTTCATCGTGGAGCGCGGCGATGGCGGCCTGGACCTGGTACGGTCCGGGCCGCCCGAGCTCGAGCGCGCGCCGGATGAGCGCCTGCCCTTCCACGATCCGGGTGCGGTCCCAGCGAGATCGATCCTGGTCCTCCAACACGACGAGGGCGCCCGTTTCGTCGACCCTGGCTTCGCGCCGGGCATCGTGAAGGAGCATGAGGCTCAACAGCCCGAGCACCTCTGGCTCACCGGGAAGGAGCCGGTCCACGACGCGGGCCAGCCGGATGGCCTCGGCGCTCAGCTCCCGCCGGACGAGCGAGTCACCCGACGTGGCGGAATAGCCCTCGTTGAAGACCAGGTAGAGGACGTGGAGGACGCCGTCTAGGCGCTCGGGCAACAGCTCCGGCGGCGGGACCCGGTACGGGATGCCGGCCGCGCGGATCTTGCGCTTCGCACGGACGAGCCGCTGCGCGAGCGTTGCCTCCGGGAGCAGGAACGCGCGAGCGATCTCGGGCGTCGTCAGCCCACCCAGGGTCCGCAGGGTCAGCGCGACCCGGGCGTCCATCGCGAGCGCCGGATGGCAGCACGTGAAGATCAGTCGCAGTCGATCGTCGGCGATGTGCATGGCATCCTCTGCCGGATCCGGATCGATGGATTGCAGCGCCGAGACCGTCGCCTCGCGGCCGAGCGTTTCGATCTTCTCGCTGAGCCGGCTCCGCCGGCGTAGCCGATCGATCGCCCGGTTGCGCGCGGTCGTCGTGATCCAGGCTCCCGGGTTGTCGGGCACCCCTCGAGCCGGCCAGGTCTCGAGCGCGGCAATGAACGCGTCCTGGACGGCCTCCTCAGCGAGGTCGAAGTCGCCGAGGACCCGGATCAGCGTGGCGACCGCCCGGCCCTGCTCGTCGCGGAACAGGCGATCGACGAGCCGGTGGGCAGCCCCCGGTGGCGTGCGATCCGTCAACCGCAATCCGGGCAGACGGTCCCGGCCGCTAGTTTGCGGCCCGGTCGCCGGGCGGCACGGAGAAGACCGGCCGGATCTCGATCGAGCCCCGCCGCGCGCCCGGGATCATCGCCGCGAACCGGATGGCTTCGTCGAGATCCGCTGCTTCGACGAGATAGAAGCCGCCGAGCGCCTCCTTCGTCTCGGCGAAGGGCCCATCGGTCGTCAGCGTCTTGCCGTCGACCACGCGGACCGTGGTCGCCGTCGACGTCGGCTCCAGCGCCTCGCCGGCGAGCATCGCGTCCCGAGCCTGGAGGAAGGCGGTGAACTCGCCGTACTCCCGGTATTCGGCCGCCATCAGGTCCTCGGGAGCGGCTGCGCTGGGCTCCTCGCCGTAGATCAGGAGCAGGTACTGCATCGATTCTCCTCGGTGGCCGGGCGCCCAGTCGGCGCCCGCTGTCATGACGACGAACGAGCCAGGCCAGGATCGACAGCCGGGTCGAGGTACCGCCCGGACGATCCGCGCAGGGTCGCTTCCGGGTTCGATTCGGCCTCCCGGGCACGCCCGGCCATCTCGACCTCCGGGAGCGGCCGGAGCGTCGCAATCCCTTCCAGCTTGGCGAGGCGGAATGCCGGCCGCAGCGACCCGACGACGGTGTCCATCAGGTCGGCCAGGATGTCCTGCGCGTGATCGAGCTCGACGCGGCCAGGTAGCTCGTGCACCCGCTGATATCGGCGATGACGAAGCAGGCGGGTTCGGGGGCGTTCAGCATTGACCGCATCATCCATTGACCTCGATCGGCTGTCGAGCGGTATCTTGTCCGCCATGCCCACGGAGAAGGAGGTCCTCCGGATCGACGGTCGCGAGGTGACCGTGACGAATCCGGGCAAGGTGTACTTCCCCCAGACGGGCCACACGAAGCTCGACCTGGTCAAGTACTACCTCGCCGTCGCGGATGGCGCGCTGCGCGGCGCGGGCGGGCGGCCGATGGCCCTGAAGCGGTTCGTCGACGGCGCGGCCGGGCAACCGTTCTTCCAGAAGCGGGCCCCGGACAACCGGCCGGGCTGGATCCGGACGGCGACCCTGACCTTCCCGTCCGGACGGACGGCGGACGAGATCGTGATCGACGACGCCGCCGGACTCGCCTGGGTGGTGAACCTCGGCTGCATCGACCTCAACCCGCACCCCGTTCGGGCCGAGGACCTGGATCACCCCGACGAGCTCCGGGTCGACCTCGATCCGGTGCCCGGCGTGCCGTGGTCGGCGATCCGCGAGGTCGCGCTGGCCACAAGGGACGCGCTCGAGGCGGTCGGGCTCGTCGGCTGGCCCAAGACGTCGGGCTCGCGCGGGATCCACGTCAACGTCCGGATCGAGCCGCGCTGGACCTATCCGGAAGTTCGGCGGGCGGCCCTCGCGATCGCCCGGGACGTGGAGCGGCGCGTGCCCGCCATCGCCACCTCGAAGTGGTGGAAGGAGGAACGCCACGGCGTCTTCCTCGACTACAACCAGAACGCCAAGGACCGAACGGTGGCGTCGGCCTATTCGATCCGGCCGCTGCCGGACGCCAGGGTCTCCACACCGCTCGCCTGGGACGAGGTCGCGACCGTGGAGGCCGAGGCGTTCACGATCGACACGGTCCCGGCGCGCTACGCGGCGATCGGCGATCCCGGCGACGGGATCGATGCGGCGATCGGGTCGCTGGAGGCGTTGCTCGAGCTGAGCCGGCGGCACGAGGCGGAGGGCCTCGGGGACGCGCCGTGGCCGCCGAACTACGCCAAGCAGGCCGGCGAGCCGCCGCGCGTCCAGCCGTCCCGGCAGCGACGCCCGGATTCGGACTACCAGGGCCGCGGCGAGGCCGGTGGCCCGCCGCCGGAGGTCGCGGCCGCGCGCCGCGCCGCGGTCGAGCGCGGCGACCCGAATGCGGGTCTGCCGACCGAGTGGGCCGGTTCCCGGCCGACGCCGACCGGCCGGCGGAAGACGGCCATCCCGGTCGTGGAAATCGCCCGCGCCGAACACAGGGACGAGGCGATGGCCGGCTTCGAACGCTGGAAGGCGCGCCACCCCGAGGCTGCTGCTGCCCTCCAGCCGGCGGACGTCCTGGTCGATTCGATGCGCGGCCGCTCGACGACGTGGACTCGCGTCCGGGTCAACCTGATCCATGTTCCCGAGGCGGACCGCCCGGGGCAGGAGCCGCTCGAGGTCGACTACGACCCGTGGGCCGGCTATGCGTGGCCCGATCGGCCCGGCCAGCTGGAGCGGGCGCCGCGGAGGGAGAGGCCGACGGGATCGTCCGCCACGCTACGCGACGGCCAGCCCAGACGAGGCGGAGACTAGCCAGGCGCGGCGGTGGCGGCCACGACCGAGCGTGTCAGTTGGTCCGTCCTGAGCGCGTCGGAATACGTCGACAGGGCGAGGTGGGCGTCGCCGGATTCGACGGCGTCGAGGAAGGCCGCCGCCTGCCGTTCATACGGGTCGCCCGCACTCTGTCGACTGACCACCTCGTGGTCGTCGGCGTAGGCAACCTGCCAGTCACCCTGATTGCGTGGCCCTTTGGCGACGGTGGTGAGCAGGCCATCCGAGGCAAACACGACCTGGATCGACGCCGCTTCGAGGCGATGCGCGCTGGCGAACGACCCGACGGCGCCGGTCTCGAACCGAAGGACTACCGCTGCAGCGTCGGCAACACCGCGATCGCCGCTCCCCCGCCCCACGCGCCGGACCGATGCCGCCCCGACCACCTCGGCCTCACCCACCAGGAAGCGGGCCAGGTCGTACAGGTGCGTGGCCTGCTCGACCACCTGGCCGCCGCCCTCGTCGACCCGGCTCCACCAGGCCGGCGGCGGCGTCTCGGCAAGCCAGCGCGCGACGACCAGGCGCGGCGGACGATCGTCCAGGCGCGCGCGAAGTTCCGTGATGAAGTCCAGCGCCCGGAGATGGTAGCCGACCGCGACGACCAGGCCGGCCCGTTCGATGGCTGCGGCGAGGCGGGCGGGACCGTCCGGATCATCGGCCGCCAGCGGCTTTTCGGTCAGGAACGGCACTCCCCGCTCGACCAGTCGCTCGCCGATCGCCACGGCCTGGTACGGCGGGACGCAGACGTACGCCGCGTCGGGCCGGGTGGCATCGAGCATCCGGTCGAGGTCGTCGAACGGCCGGCCGCCCCATCGCTCGGTCGCGGTCGCGGCACCGACGAGCGTTCGCGAGGTGACCCCGACCAGCTCGGTGCGGCCAAGACGTTCGAGCGCCGCGAGGTGGACGCCCGCAATCCAGCCGGCGCCCACCTGCCCGAGCCGGATCGTCAACCGTCGCCGCCGAAGATCCGGGCGAGCTCGAATGGTGCGGTCTCTTCGAGCTGGTCGTAGCGGCAGGCCGCGGACGGCTTGTCGGGACGCCAGCGCTTGAACGTGGTCGCATGGCGGAAGCGATCGCCCTGGAGGTGGTCGTAGGCGACCTCCGCCACCCGTTCGGCTCGGAGCGGCTCCCAGGACAGGTCCTTGCCGCGGTTCCAGCGTGATGTCGCACCCGGGACCCGCTGGCCGGTCGCCTCCTGCTCGGCCGCCCACTCTGCCCAGCCCGACCACGGGTGGCCGTCGAGCGCGTTCTCGCGGAGCGGCGCCAGCTCCTCCACCAGGGCGGCCCGGCGCTCCCAGGTGAACGACGACGTGATCCCCACGTGATGGAGCGTGCCCGAATCGTCGAACAGCCCGAGCAGGAGCGACCCGACGTGGGTCCCCGGCCCGTTCTTGTGCCAGCGGAACCCGGCGACCACGCAATCGGCGGTCCGCTGGTGCTTGATCTTGAGCATCGCCCGCTTGCCGGGCTGGTAGGTGCCATCGAGCCGCTTCGCGATGACCCCGTCCAGGCCGGCGCCTTCGAACCGTTGGAACCAGTCGGCAGCCGTCGCCCGCTCGCGGGTCGCGGGCGTCAGGTGGACCGGCGGTTCGGCCCCTCCGAGGAGGCCCTCGAGCCGGGCGCGCCGTTCGGCCTGCGGCGTCCCGCGCAGGTCCTCGTCGTCGAGCGCGAGGAGGTCCCAGGCGACAAAGCTCGCCGGCGAGGCCTCGGCCAGCATGCGGACCCTCGATTCGGCCGGATGGATCCGGAGCAGGAGGGCCTCGAAGTCGAGGGCTCCGTCGTGCGAGATCACGACCTCACCGTCGAGGACGCAACGATCCGGGATCGCCGCCCGGAGCGGCGCCGCGAGCTCAGGGAAGTAGCGATCGAGCGGCTTCAGGTCGCGCGACTGCGTGTACACCTCGTGGCCGTCGCGGAAGACGATGGCCCGGAACCCGTCCCACTTGGGCTCGAACAGCCAGCCGTCGTCCGACGGCAGGTCGTCGACCGCCTTCGCGAGCATCGGCTCGAGCGGCGGCTGGAACGGAAGCCGGAGTGCCACTCGCCGAGTGTACTTCGCGGAACTGGCACTGCCGGGCCGGCGTCTCCGCGATGCCGCGCGACCGTTCGGCCGTCGCGAGCCCACGGAGGCCTACCGATGCGCACCATCCGTCTCCTGCTCCCGATCGGTGGGATTGCCCTGATCGTCATGGCCTGCTCGGGCGCCGCCTCGGATGCCCGGCTGTCCGCCGTCGGCAACGCGGTCGGCAACGGGGAAGGCGGCACCGGCTACGGTGGCCCCGCTGTGGCGCCCGCCGCGAGCGCTGCGCCATCCGCCGCATCGACGGTGGAGAGCCCGAACGGCGACACGTCCACGAGCGTGGGGGCGATCGGCGCTCGTGACGACGCCAGGATCATCCGGACGGGCTCGATCGACCTCCAGGTCAGCGACGTCCCCAAGGCGTTGCGCACGGCTCGCGACGGGATCGTCGCCCTTGGCGGCTACGTCGGTGCCTCGAACACGAGCAACGACGGCGATCAGCCGACCGCCGAGATCACCTACCGGATCCCCGCGGATCGATGGGAGGACGCGCTTGATCTCCTGCGCGGGCTGAACGGCCTGACGACCAAGGTGGTCACCGAACAGACCCAGGCCGTCGAGGTGACCGGCCAGGTCATCGACCTGCAGGCCAGGATCAACAACCTGCAGGCCAGCGAAGTGGCCCTGCAGGGGATCGCCGAGCGCGCGACGAAGGTCAGCGACGTCCTCGAGGTCCAGGCCCAGCTCACCGACGTTCGCGGCCAGATCGAGGAGCTGACGGCGCAGCTCAAGGACCTCAACGACCGCGCCGGTTACGCGACGCTGACGGCCCGGTTCAGTGTCCCGATCGTCGCCACCAAGGTGGCCGCCAAGGGCTGGGAGCCCGGAGCCGTGGTCGACGAGGCGGCAGCCAGCATGATCTCGATCCTCCAGTCGCTGGCGGACGCCGGGATCTGGTTCCTGATCGTCTGGCTCCCAATCCTCCTCGTGCTGGGCCTGCTGGTCGCCGCGAGTGCCTGGCTGTTCCGGCGGATCGGGCCGGTTCGCCGCGGCGAGATCCTGCCGCCGCCCGCGCCGCCCACGGAGCCGATGACGAGCGGCAGCTAGGCGGGCGGCGCGGCTGCCCGGCCGACCGCCGGGCAGGGACCACGCATGGCACCATGCGCCGATGACCGAGCAGGCCGAGCGCTACGACCGGATCGCCGAGGGATACGCGCAATGGTGGGCGCCCGTCCTGGCGCCCGCCGTGGCGTCATTGCTGGATCGTGTCGCAGGCGCCATCCCGACCCGGGCGGCCCGCCTGATCGACATCGGGACGGGCACCGGCCAGCTCGCACTTGGTGCGCTCGTCCGATGGCCAGAAGTCACGATCGTCGGCGTCGACGCGTCGGCCGGGATGCGCGCGATGGCCGATGCCAATGCGGAACGTCAGCTCGACCGCGCCGCTCGTTCACGCTTCCGGTCCGCCGTCGCCTTCGCCCACGAGCTGCCGTTCGAGGACGGGACCTTCGACCTCGCGCTGTCGTCGTTCGTCTTCCAGCTGGTCCCCAACCGGGCGATGGCGCTGCGCGAGGCGCGGCGGGTCCTCCGGCCGGGCGGAACGCTGGCCTACGTGTCGTGGCTCCAGGACGACCGCCCGTTCCAGCCCGACCTGGTCTTCGACGACGTGCTCGACGAACTGGGCATCGACGCTCGCGACGGTGACGATCCGTCTGGCGACCTGCCGTCGATCGAACGAGCGGCCGGCGAGCTCCGGCGGGCCGGTTTTGCCGGCGCGCAGGCCGAAGCGGGCGTGCTCGAGCACCGGTTCACGGTCGAGTCGTACGTCGCCTTCCTCGCCGAGTTCGACGAGCAGACCCTGTTCGAGAATCTCGAGCACGGGCTGCGCGAGCGGCTGGTGGACGAGCTCCGCGGACGCCTGACGACCCTGTCCGCCGACCAGATGACCCTTCGGGCGGCGGTCGTCTTCGCGTCCGGGCGCCGCTCCGGCGCCTGAGATCGCCGGTCGGGATCAGCCTTCGCCGGTCTCCGCTGCGTCGCCTTGGGACGGCGCTTCGCCCTCGGCGACAGCTTCGCCTTCGGCCACCTCGGCGACCTCGGCTGCGACGGGCTCCTCCTCGACGCGCGGCGGCTGGACCTTGGCGATGATCTCCTCGCCGTCGGTCAGGAGGGTGACGTCGCTCGGGACGACCAGGTCGCGGACGTGCAGGGCGGTGTCGAAATCGACGATGGACTCGACCGAGTACTCGATCGACTGGGGCAGGTGATCCGGCAACGCACGGACGCGAACGGACTCCATCGGATGGAGCAGCGTCCCACCGTGCTGGGTGACCGCGATCGAGTCGCCGATTGCGACGAGGGGCACGTCGACGGTCAGTTCCTCGGTCATGCGGACGAGGAACAGGTCGACGTGGAGCGGTCTTCGGTTGACCGGGTGCACGTGGACGCCGTGGATCAGCACGGGCTGGGCCTTCTTGCCATCGATCGACAGGTCGACCAGGGCGTTCGGCCCGGTGTGCCGGCGCAGTTGCTCGAATTCGTGCGTGTCGACCGAGACGTTGGCGGAGTCGATGCCGTGGCCGTAGACGACGCCGGGCAGGCGGCCGGCCCGGCGCAGCGTGGCGACCTTCTTGCCGGTCAGGTCGCGGTGTTCGGCCGCAAGCGTCGCGCGGGCGGTGGACATGATCGGGAACCTCTGGCTTGGAGCTCGTGTGGGTGACGGGCCGCGGCTCGCCGGCGGGGCCGGAATGGCGAGGCGCCCGGAAGCACGCGTACCTTACCACGAGGGTGCGCCTCGACCCTCCAATTCGATGCCGCGACTGCGGCGGTGCGCTCCCAGGCGGCGGTGTAGCATCCCGGCGTGTCCGCCACCATCCTGATCGTCGAGGACGAGCACGCGGTCGCCCGCGGGATCCAGTACGCCCTCCAGCAGGAGGGCTACGAGGTCGCCATCGCGCGCTCGGGCGAGGAGGGCCTGGACATCGCCACGCACCAGGCGCCCGACCTGGTCGTGCTCGACGTCCGCCTGCCGGGGATCGACGGTTTGGAGGTCCTGCGACGGTTGCGGGCGAGCGGCGCAAAGATGCCGGTGCTCGTCCTGACCGCCCGGGACGAGGAGGTGGACAAGGTCATCGGGCTAGAGCTCGGGGCCGACGACTACCTGACCAAGCCGTTCGGGCTGCGCGAGCTGATGAGCCGGATCAAGGCGCTCCTCCGTCGCTCGTACGGCGACCTGTCCGATGCGGCCGGCGGCCGGGTCATCCGTCACGGCGACCTGCTCATCGACCTCGAGCGGCGACGCGTCCAGCGAGGGACACGCCGGATCAGCCTGACCCCGACCGAATTCGAGATCCTGCGCCACCTCGCCTCGCGGCCGGGACGCGTCTACACGCGCAGCGAGCTCCTCGAGCTGCTGAGGGACTACGAGGCGCTCGACCAGGACGAGAAGACGATCAACGTCCACGTCAGCCACCTGCGCGACAAGATCGAGGACGACCCCACGGCGCCGGCCTTCGTGCTCACGGTTCGAGGTGTCGGGTACGCCTTTGCCGAGCGCTGAGGGCGCCGGCAACCAGGCCGTCCGTGGGCTGCGCCTGCCCCGCATCCACCTGCCGCGACGGATCCGGCGACTCCTTCCCCGGACCTTCCAGGGGCGCCTGACGATCGCGTTCATCGCGGTCATCGCCCTGGTCCTCGTCCTCGTGACGGTGCTGGTCCTGAACCGCCTTGACGACTACTTCTCGCGCCAGCAGACGACGGACCTCGAGCAACGGTCGCAGACCGTCAGCAGCTACGTCCAGAGCCTCGCCCGCGGAGCCGCCGAGGGACGGCCGGTCGTGGGCATCGACAACGTCGTCGACCCGGCCGTGATCGCCGAGTTGTCCGACCGTGACCAGCAGCGGGTCATTGCCGACCGGCTCGGCCAGGCCGACGTCGAGATCCAGTTCGGCCGGCTGCAGTCGTCCGGTGAGCAGCTGGTCCCCGTGCCCGCCGCCGACGCGCCGATCCAGATCGCGCTCGAGGCGCCGGCCGCCGCCGGCCAGACCCAGGAGCGCAACGCGATGGTCTCCGAGTGGTATTCGGCCGGAGCACTGTTCCAGCCGTATGCCATCAAGATCACCCTGGCCAACCCGTATACCTTCCGGGCGACGGCGCTGGCCAATGTCACCGGATTGCTGGCCGCCATCGCCCTCTTCGCGCTCGCGCTCAGCGTGGTCGTATCGACCATGATGGCGCGCCGCTTCACGACGCCCCTGCGACGCCTGACCGAGGCGTCACGCGGGCTGGCCGAAGGCGACCTCAGCCGACGCGTCCCATCGAGCCACGTGCGGGCCGGGTCGTCCGAGCTGGCCGAGCTCGCGGTCCAGTTCAACGCGATGGCCGAACGGCTCGAGGAGAGCGTCGAGATCATCCGCCGCGATCGCGACCGGAGCCGCGACTTCCTCGCGGACGTGTCGCACGAGCTCCGGACGCCGCTTGCCGCGCTGCGGACGTTCAACGAGCTGCTCCGCGAAGGGGCGGCGGACGACCCCGTCGCTCGGGTCGAGTTCCTCGAATCGAGCGGCCAGCAGATCGAGCGACTCGACTGGCTGGCCCAGAATCTGCTCGAACTATCAAAGCTCGATTCGGGCCTGGTGCTGCTCGACCTGCGTCCGGACGACCTCCGCGCGGCGGTCGAGTCGGCGGTCGAGCAGAACGGTTCCGCGGCCGAACGTCGGGGGGTGGCCCTGACGCTCGACCTGCCGGCCGCGCCGATCCGAATCCGCCACGATCCCCAGCGGATCGGGCAGGTCGTCGCCAATCTCGTCGCGAACGCGGTCAAGTTCACCGGTCGCGGGGGATCGGTCACGATCGAGGTTGCGGCGACCGCCGACGGCGCCCGGATCGACGTGACCGACACCGGCGTCGGCATCGACACGTCCGAACTTCCGCACATCTTCGAGCGGTTCTATCGCGGGTCGCGCGCGAACGAGGCTCGCGGGAGCGGCAGCGGGCTCGGACTTGCCATCGTCCATTCGATCGTCGACATGCACGGCGGGCGGGTAATCGTCGAGAGCCGCGTCGGAAGCGGATCGCGCTTCACGGTCACCCTGCCCCGCGATCCACGCCTCGTGGCGGGCACGCCGGCAGCCGAGCGAGCCGACGTGGCGTCCGCGGCCGCAGCGGAGGCCCGCGCGACGCCGATCCGCAACGTGCAGGAAACTTCACCTTCCGAGCGCTCGCAGGTGAATCCGAATCCCGCACCCTGAGGACAGCCTGACCGTCTGCCACCCGGCCATCGCGGCCGGCACTCCCGAGGAACCCGACCACCATGCATGAAGATCCCAAGCTCGACGCCGCCGACGACGGGTCGGTGACCGAGCGGTACCCCATCCCGCCGGCCGAGGCCGCCGCCTCAGCCGAGCCCCCCGCGGCGGAGACGACGTCGACGTCGCCCGGCGATCCGACGGCACCCGTCGACCGGTACATGCCGGCATCCGAGCCGCGACCCGACTGGACTCGCGACCCCGCGACCGACACGACGGCGACCCCGGAGCGCTGGTACGAGCCAGCCCCGACGATCGAGCCGGTCGTGGCGGAGAAGGCGCCGCCGCGGGCTCGCGGCGGCGTGGGGACGGTGCTCGGCGCGGCCGTGCTGTCCGCCGTCCTGGCATCCGGTGGCACGGTCCTGGCCCTCAATGCGAGCGGGGCGCTCGACCGCCCGGTGACGACTGCCCCGGCAAGCAGCGGACAGGGCACCAAGATCGGCGCTCCGCAACCGGTCGCCATCGATGAATCGTCGGCGACCATCAACGTCGCCGCCAAGGTCAACCCCGCCGTCGTCCGGATCACGGTGACCGGCGCGTCCGGTGCCGGCGATCTCGGGGTCATCCCGGCGACGGGCGTCGGGTCCGGCGTCATCTTCAACAGCAACGGCTGGATCCTGACCAACCACCACGTCGTCGAGGGCGGCACGAAGTTCGACGTCCAGCTCTATGACGGCCGCGTGTTCAGCGGCTCCGTCTACGGGATCGACACCCTGACCGACCTCGCCATCGTCAAGGTCGACGCGACGGGGCTGCCGACCGCCTCGATCGGTGAGTCGGACGCGCTCAAGGTCGGCCAGCTGGTCATCGCCATCGGCAGTCCGCTCGGGACGTATTCCAACTCGGTCACGAGCGGGATCGTGTCGGCCAAGGGTCGCTCGATCACGACCGACGGCAACCAGTCCCTGACCAACCTCATCCAGACCGATGCGGCGATCAACCCCGGCAACTCCGGCGGACCGCTGCTCGACGCCGACGGCAACATCGTCGGGATCAACACCGCGATCGCCAGCAACAGCAACGGGATCGGCTTCGCGATCCCGATCGACATCGCTCGCCCGATCATGGACCAGGCCGTGGCCGGCCAGAAGCTGACACGACCCTACCTCGGCATCCGCTTCGTGAGCATCACCCGGCAACTGGCCGACGAAGAGAAGCTCCCGGTCCAGGAAGGTGCCCTGGTTGGCGGTCGCGACGCGAACGGCAATCCGACGACGGGGGTCGAGGCGGGCACGCCGGCCGCGGCCGCCGGGATCAAGGATGGCGACATCATCGTGAGCGTGAACGGCAAGGCGATCGATGAAGGCCATCCGCTCGACGCAACGCTTGCCCAGTTCTCACCGGGTGACACCGTGAGCGTCGAAGTCCTCCGTGACGGCCAGCACGTCACGCTCCAGGTGACGCTCGGGACGCGACCCTCGGGGCTCTAGCCGGTCGACATGCTCCAGGCAACTGGCGGTGGCGCCGGGCGACCGCCGGCGCGACTGCTGCGGCCGGGACGGGTCAGGACTCGGCGTCTCCCCACAGGCTCCAGGCCGGCTCGGCGTTGGCTCCTAGCAGGGACGCCGCGGGCGCGTCACCGACCGCTTCGGTCCGACCGGCGACGGGCTGATGGTCCCCGCCGTCGCGACCGGCGTCGGCGCGAACTTCGATGAAATCGCGCAACCGAACGGTCGTTCGATCCGTCACCGGTTCGAGTGCCCAGCCGGCCGCCGGTCCGAGGGTCGGCCGAGCAGGCGTCCCCGGGGCGCCCGGAGCGTCGAGCGACTCCCAGCAATCCCGGATCTCGTCCCCCCGCAGCGGCGTCCGTTGGCGGTCCAGTCCGCAGTAGCCGATCTGGGCTGCGACCGATCGCCGGAAGTGACGGCAGGAGCCGCAGGCGGTGCTCGATCGATGGCAGACCCAGCAGCGCGCCGTCTCGGCCTGAGGTGTCGCGCAATGGGGACAGCGCCACATCGGCATGCCCCGATGGTAGCTGCGCCGCGGCCCGCTGTCGACACCCTGCACCCGGCCATGACCCGACCGGTCGCTGCCTCGACTGTCCCGTGGAGGCACTACGACGGGCTGGGGCCCGGCTGGATCGTGATGACCGACTGATCCTGCGTCGAGCCGAATTGGTCGCTCGAGACCAGGACGGTCGCTAGGCCCTGGCCGGGATCGGCGCCGGCCGGGATCGACGTCGTAAACGACGCCCGGCCGTCGGCGTCGGTCACCTCGTCGCCGGTCACCGTCGGGATTCCCGGGATGCTCAGGGTGAACGTGACCGCGGCTCCGACCAAGGCGTTGCCGTCCGGATCGGAGACGGCGACCCGCAAGGTGAGGTCTGCCGGCAGCTTGGCCACGGAGAGCCGATACGCCGACGCGCCGAGCGTCGCCGTCAGCTTGCCGTTGCCGCGGCGAACGGTCAGGACCATCGACTTGGCGTTCCCGGCGGGATCCGTCCCGGTGATCGTGATCTCGTTGATCCCCGTCCCGAGCGCGAGCGTGAGCGTGAACGTGCCGTCTGTCGCAGCCGAGCCGGTCACCGACGCACCGTTGGCGGCGTTGTGCGCGATCAGCGTCGACCGGCCCTGCGTCTTGCCGACGATGGCCACGCTGTCGCCGTTGACGACCGAGCCCTCGGTGGGCGAGGTGATCGTGATCTTGGCCGGCGCCTGGTCGAGGACGTAGCGGGCGACCGCCGACGGCTGCGACTCGCCGCCGGGCCCGACGATCGTGACCGAGAAGTCGTTGATCCCCTTGGTCAGCTCGACCGGGACGATCGTCTGGGCCGTGGCCGACAGCGGCGCTTCCTGGATCGGGGCCGGGGACTGGTCCTTGAGGGCCAGGTAGACGCGGATCCGCTGGCTCGGATCGCCGATCACGCCGGGCGGGACCGTGACCACGAGGTCGACGGTCGAATCCTGGGTGTACGGTTCGGCGGGCTCCTGGAGGGTGGGCGCGTCCGCGACCGCCACCAGCGACGGCTTCGGCGTCGGTGCCGTGGTGACGCTCGTCACGAATCCCCCGAGCGCAGAGCTGAGCCCGCCGAAGACACGGCTCAACCCGCCCGACCCGACGTACAGGACCGCCACGCCGAGGACGCCGATGGCGACGATGAGCCCGAGCTTCCCGATCAGCGGGATCCCGCGGCTGCGCTGGATCGGTCGATGGACCGACAGCCGCGTCGACGATGGGGCGCGCGGTCGGGTCCTGACCGGGGACGGACGGCCATTCGACGGGGGGCGGGGACGGACGTGCGTCTGCCGCGGGTCGCGCCGAGTCGTCATCGCCACGGATTGTCGCACGTGCCGATCCCATCCGGCCGGAATCCGGGATCGTGCCATCAGGTGCACTGCGTTGTACTCTGGCCGGGTCGCGCGCGTGACGAAGGCGTCGCGCGCGGTCGCTTCGAGGGAGGAAGCGTGCAGCCTCGCGATCCACGATCAGGGCGCCCGACGGCCGGCCCGACGGGCCGACCCGCCTTCGGCGTTGGCCCCATCGCTCGCGTGACCCCGTCGCCGCTCGTCGCGCGATCGGCCCCGGCGGCACCACAGGCCCCGACCAACGGCGGCCGTCAGCCCACGGGCCCGGGACCCGTGGCGATGCGCCAGCTGCCGGCCGGCTTCGGGCTGCCGAACCTGCGCCGCAACGTCTGCCCGCATTTCTACATGACCGGGGCCCGGGGGGCCATCCCCATCCAGGCGCCACACCTGTTGAAGGCACTGATCCGCCAGGACAGCACGACGTCCCGCTGCCAGCTCCGTGGCGGCGTCCACCTGGAGCAGGGCTACGTCAACGACGTCTGCCTGACACCCCGCTTCAACCAGTGCATCTTCTACGAGGAAGAGCTGACCCGAGAGTGACGGGCGAGGGATGACCGTCACCGGGGCGGGCCTGGACTACCGGTCCGCGGTCAAGGCGCTCGAGGCCCGCGGACGGTTCGGCGTTCAGCTCGGGCTCGGCCGGACCCGGGCACTGCTGGCGGCGCTCGACCACCCGGAGCGCGCCGTCCGGGGCGCCCTGGTCGCGGGGACCAACGGGAAAGGCAGCGTCCTGGCGCTGGCGGACGCGGCGTTGCGGGCCGCCGGCCATCGCGTCGGGTCGACACCCAAGCCGCATCTCGTCTCGTATCGGGAACGGATCCAGCTCGACGGCCGGCCGATCGACCCGGACGACTTCTGCCGGCTCGCCGCGCGGGTGCTGGCGCTCAGCGATGGCGTGGCCCGACGTCACGGCGAGCCGACCGAATTCGAGCTGCTGACGGCGCTCGTGTTCGCTCGTTTCGCCGAGGTCCGCCCGGACGTGGCACTCGTCGAGGTGGGCCTCGGTGGCCGGCTGGACGCGACGCATGCCTGGGATGGCGGCGTCGCCGCCGTCACCAACGTCACCCTCGATCACACCGACCGATTGGGCAGCACGGTGACGGCGATCGCCCGCGAGAAGGCCGCGATCATCGAGCGAGGCGACCTGGCCGTCACCGGCGCGGACGGCGACGGCCTGACCGTGATCCGCGGCCGGGCCCGGCGGCTGGGCGTGCCGCTGCACGAGGTCGGACCTGCCCCACTCCTGGGCTGGGATCGCGACGGCATCGAGGTCGAGCTACCGCGGCTTGGCCGGACGCGGGTGTCGCTGCGCGGCCGTCACCAGGCGGCCAACGTTGCGCTCGCCGACGCTCTCCTCAATTCCCTCGAGGAGGCGGGCATCGTCAGCACGCCGCGCGACGCTCGGCGCACCGGCTACGCGAACGCGGTCTGGCCGGGGCGCCTCGAGCTTGTCGAGGTCGACCACCGGGACGTGCTCCTCGACGGCGCCCACAACCCGGCCGGTGCCGCCGCCCTGGCGGTCGCCCTCGACGACCTGGCGCCGTTCCTGGGTGACGGGCCGCTGACGCTCGTGACGGCGTCGATGGCCGACAAGGACGTCGACGGCGTGATCACCGCGCTGGATGGGGCCCGGGCGATGGTCGGCGCCACGATCGTCTGCACCAGCCTCGGCCTGGCGCGCGCCATGAACGCCGCCGAGCTCGCGGCGCGGTGGCGACGGCAGCGACCGGGCTCGACCGTGCTCGTCGAACCGGATCCCGTGGCCGCGCTCGATCGCGCCCTGTCACGCTCCGCTGGCGAAACCGGACCGGTCGTCGTGGCCGGTTCGCTCTATCTTGTCGGAGCCGCCCGGGCGCATCTGGTCGACGACCCGAGCCTGCGCGATCCGATCCCCTCCGAGGACGCATGACCAGCCAGCACGACCTTGGCGCCGACGCGAATCCTGCGCCGACGCGGATCGGTTCGGCCCGCTTCGCCTGGGGCGAGCGGACGTACGTCATGGGCATCGTCAACGTCACCCCGGACTCGTTCTCGGGCGACGGCCTCCTGGCGGCCGGGACGGACCCGATCGAGGCCGCCGTCGAGCTCGGTCTCCGGATGGCGGCCGACGGCGCCGACCTGCTGGACGTCGGCGGGGAGTCCACGCGTCCCGGTCACGCGGCCGTCGCCACGGACGACGAGCTGGCACGCGTCGTGCCCGTCGTCGCCGCGTTGCGGGATGCCCTGCCGGACGTTCCGCTCAGCATCGATACGACGAAGGCCGCGGTGGCCGCCGCCGCGCTGGACGCCGGCGCAAACCTCCTGAACGACGTCTGGGGCGTGGGACCGGACGACGCCATGGCCCGACTTGCTGCCGAACGGGCCGTCCCGCTCGTGGTCATGCACAACCGGGCCGAGCCGCGGTATCTGGACCTCATCGGCGAGGTCATCGCGGATCTCCGCCGCGCCCTGGTCCGGGCCGAGCAGCTCGGCGTCCCCCGACACGACCTGATCATCGATCCGGGCTTCGGGTTCGGCAAGACCGCCGAGCAGAACCTGGCGCTCATTCGCGACCTGGCGGCCCTCCGGGTCCTTGGTCGCCCGATCCTGCTCGGGACCAGCCGCAAGTCCACGCTGGGCCGGGTCCTCGATCTGCCCGTGGAGGAGCGCCTCGAAGCGACGCTCGCCACCACGGCGCTGGGCATCGCCGCCGGCGCCGACCTCGTCCGCGTCCACGATGTTCGGGCCAACGTTCGCGCGGCCCGGATCAGCGACGCCATCGTTCGCGCGAACTGGCGGCCGGCAGCCGCCCAAGGAGGCCCCATCTGAGCGATCGAATCGTCCTGGCCAACATGCGGTTCCAGGGCCGTCACGGCTACTACGACCACGAGCTGCTCACGCCGCAGCCCTTCGAGGTCGACGTCGAGATCCTGCTCAACCTCCAGCCGGCCGCGATCGACGACGACATCGAGAAATCGGTGGATTACGGACGGGTCTACGAGGCCGTGCGGCAGATCGTGGAGTCGACGTCCTTCCGGCTGCTCGAGGCCCTCGCCGAGGCGATCAGCCACGAGCTCCTGTCGGACTTCGACGCGACCGAGGTCGGCGTCCGAGTCCGAAAGCCACGGGTCCAGCTCAGCGGACCGCTCGATTACGCCGGAGTCGAGATCTGGCGCCGTCGGTCGAATGGGGACCGCCGCAGCTGAACCTGTTGGGCACGGCTAGCTCGGCGTCGGACTCTGGTCGACGACGAGGCTCGGTTCGGGCGTCGGCGTCGGTGTCGGCACGGGCGTCGGTGTCGGTTGCGGCTCGGGCGTCGGGGTGGGGGTCGGCTCGGGCGTGGGGGTCGGGGTCGGCGTCGGTTGCGGCGTCGGGCTGGGCGCCTCGCTCGGGGACGCGGAGGCTTCGGGGCCGGTCGAGATCACGAAGTCGACCGGGGTTTGCCGGGCGACTCCGATGCCGGCTGACGGGTTCTGAGACACCACCGACCCGGCCGGAACGATCGGATCCGGGGCCTGCGTGACCTGGCCGGCTTGGAGCTGCGCGGTAACGAGCGCCTGGATCGCCTGCGACAGGGTCCGGTTCTTGAGATCCGGCACCGGGACCAGTGCGGCCGACGTCGCCAGGGTGACCTTGACCGTCCCGCCCCTGGCGATCGGCGTGCCCTCCACCGGGTCTTGCACCAGGATCGTGCCGGCCGGCTCGGTCAATTCCTGGGTGTCGACCTGCTGGAGCGTGATGCCGAGATCGGTCGCCGTCCCCTGGGCGGTGCTGAACGGCTGTCCGATGAAGCTGGGCACCGTGACCTCGGCCGGCCCACTGCTCGGCCCCGGGCCGCCGCCGGCCACGAGCTGGTACGCCAGGAAGGCGATCGCTGCGAGCATCACGATGGCGACGATGCCCGTCAGCCAGACCATCGCGTTCGGACCGCCGTCGTCGTCCCGATCGGGAGTCGGCTGCGTCGTCCGGCGCGGTGGCGGAGGCCGGCGGCCGCCGTCGCGATCCCGTCTGGCGGGCGGCCCAGGATCGTCATCGTCGTCGGCACCGACAAACGCCTCCGGGGGATAGCGAACCCGGGTCGGGTTGGCTCGGGCGGTTCCGGAGACGACGCCGGATGGCCCGATTGGGGTCGCGGTTCCGACTCGAGGCGCGGACCCACCGGCCGATGGATCCCCGGCAGCGATCGCACGCGCGGCGAAGGCAGGGCCGGCCGCGACGGCACCGCCGGCCACGGTCGCCGCGGTGGCGCCGCCGGCCTCGGTGGCCGAGGCCGATGCGGCCGCCGCGCCGGCAGCCACGCCACGGATCGTCGCGGCTGGCGGCGGTGTGGCCAGCCACGCCTCGAGGCGGTCGGCGATCGCCGATGCCGATTCGAACCGATCGGCTGGATCGAGGGCCAGAGCCCGGCGGGTGATCGCGGCGAGCTCCGGCGGCACGCTCGATCGAACCCCCGCAGGATCGGGGATCGGTCCGCTCAGCCTGGCCAGCGCGACCCCGGCGGCGCTGTCGCTCTCCCATGGCCGGACGCCGGTCAGCATCTCGTACAGCACGATCCCCAGGCTGTAGATGTCCGAGGCGGCGGTGGTCGGTTCACCACGTGCCTGTTCCGGGCTGAAGTAATGGACCGAGCCGAGGGTCGTTCCCGGCAGCGTGACCTGCGCCTCGGCGACCGCACGGGCGATGCCGAAGTCGACGACCTTGACGCGCCCATCGCGACCGATCAGGACGTTGCCGGGCTTGATGTCGCGGTGGACGATCCCGCTTGCATGGGCCGCCGCCAGCGCCCGTCCCACGCCGGCCGCGATCCGGGCGGCCTGCCGTGCAGGGAGCGCTCCACTGCGGCGCAGGATCGTCGCCAGGTCCTCGCCGTCAACCAGCTCCATGACGATGAACGGACCCGATGGATCCTCGCCGTAGTCGTAGACCGTGACGACGTTCGGGTGGCCTAGCGAGGCGGCGGCCTGCGCCTCCTGGCGAAACCGGGAGGAGAAATCCGGGTCCTGCAGGTACTCCGAACGAAGCAGCTTGAGGGCGACGTCCCGGCCGAGCCCGGTATCGGCGGCGCGGTAGATGGTCGCCATGCCACCCTGACCCAACAGCTCGATCAGGCGATAGCGACCCCCGAGAATCTGCCCGATGTCCGCCAAGCGGCAAGCCCCTCGTTCGACGACGCTGTTCTGGTTAGCTCACGATCCGTCCGGGATCGTACCGTACAGGCCCCGGCCGGCCGCCCGCTGCCGGATGCCCTGAGCGGCATCGGCGCACGCTCGCGCACGCGCACAGCGCCGGACGGGTCGCCCAACGGACGATCGGCGTCCGACGAATGTGGTGCGGGGTCGTCAGAGCTGGAGACCCCGAAGGTACTCGCGAAAGGCCGGTCCGACGTCGGGGCGCGCGAGCGCGACCTCGACCGAGGCCTGCAGCCAGCCCATCGTCGTGCCGGCGTCGTAGCGCACGCCCTCGAACTCGTAGCCGAAGACTTCCTGCTCCTCCATCAGGGCCGCGATCGCATCGGTCAGCTGGATCTCGCCGCCGGCACCCCGCTGCGTCTGCTCGAGCTTGTCGAAGATCTTGGGGGTGAGCACGTAGCGGCCGATGATCGCGAGGTTTGACGGGGCCTCGTCGGTGGCGGGCTTCTCCACCAGGCTCGTGATCCGGTGAAGGCGGCCATGGTCGAGCGGGTCCGCGCTCGGCTCCGATCCGATGATGCCGTAGCGGCTGGTCTGGTCGGGCGGAACGCCGGTGACCGCGATCACCGAGCCGTGATGCTGGTGGTAGGCGTGGATCAACTGCCCGATGCACGGCCGCTCGCCGATCACGACGTCGTCGGGGAGGATCACCGCGAACGGCTCGTGCCCGATCAGGTCCTTGGCCATCAGGACCGCGTGGCCCAGGCCGAGTTGTTCCTTCTGGCGGATGTACGCCACCTGGGCGAGATCGCTGATGGCCCGCACCTGGCGGAGCATCTCGATGTCGCCCTTTTCCTCGAGCAGGTGCTCGAGCTCGAAGGAGAGGTCGAAATGGTCCTCGATCGCCCGCTTCTGGCTCGACGTGACGATGATGACCTGCTCGATCCCCGCGGCAACGGCTTCCTCGACGGCGTACTGGATGATCGGCTTGTCGACCAGGGGCAGCATTTCCTTCGGCTGCGCCTTGGTCGCCGGCAGGAAGCGGGTGCCCCAGCCTGCGGCGGGGAAGACGGCCTTTCGAACGCGCATCGAACCTCGCGGTGACGGGCTTGGGCTGACCGGCGAAGTATACCCCTGGGTCCTCGGCGGACCGCCTTACGCAGAGTCCGCGGACCTTGCAAACTCGCGAACCGCGAGGTTGAACGAGGCGGGTCGGTCGAGGTTCGAGAGGTGCAGCGCCCCGGCCAGCACGAGCCGTCGGGCGTCGCGGGCGGCGGTCGCAAACGTCCGCGCAGAGAGTCTGAACAGCAGGTCGTACTCCCCGTTGAGGATCAGGCTGGGGCCCGGATAGGCGGCGAGGCGAGGGATGAACCGCTCGTTGACGAGGGCGCCCAGAGCGATGGCGCCTCCGGCCGACCAGAAGCCTCCGGCAACGATCGGGTCGGCGATCGCCGCCCCGTAGCGCGCCCGAAAGAACCATCCGCTGAGCCGATCCAGCGAGCGGCTGTCGAACCGTGCCATGGCGGCGGCGAGCGTTCGATAGGCGAGGACGCGGGCGCCGACGGGCTCCGCGGATGCGCCCGCCACGACCAGCCCGCGGACGAGCTCCGGGTGGCTGGCCGCGAGGGCCATCGCCACATAGCCACCAAGCGACAGGCCGACGATGATCGATCGCCCCCCGGCCGCCTCATCCCGGATCGCGGCGACGACGACGTCGACCGCGCCGTCGAGATCGAATCGTTCGGTGGCGCGGTCCCCGTGGCCCGGCAGGTCGAGCGCGATCGTGTGGAACTCGTCGCCCAGCGCGTCGAGCTGCAACGCCCAGACCGCCCGGGTCAGGCGGGTGCCGTGGAGGAACACGATCGCCGGGGAGTCGGCCCGACCCGCGGTCGTCAGTCCAGACCCGGCGCCGGCTCGCTCCGCGAGACGGCCGGCCGCACCGCGGGACGGCTCAGATCGACTCGTGTCGCGCTCCACCGAGCCGGATCGACGTGAACGGGATCCGGAACTCACGGAACACCTCGATCGACACCAGGAACCCGACGAACAGCAGGACCAGGCCGATCAGCCGTCCGGCCGCCGCCCATTGGTCGAGGCTGTCCGTGAAGTTCGGCACGAACGCGCCCGCGGCGATCAGGATCGTGGCCGGGACGCGGGAATGGATCCGGCCGGTAGCCAGCGCGCGGACGGCGCCCGGCAGCGACGCCCCCAGGTTGACAACGATCGCGACCGGCGCGATCAGCAGGTTGAACAGGAACTGGTCGCCCGACTGGTTCGGATCGAGCGAGTACGGCAGGACGCGTCGTTTGGGCATGAACACATACGTCGAGAAGACGGCCCCGAGGAGCAGCGACAGTCCGCCGGGGATCGTCAGCGGGAAGGCCAGGACACGGACCGGGCCGGGCATCAGCTCGGCGGCGGTGGCCAGGGTGACCGTGGTCGGCGGCGAGCCGTGGAGCGACAGCGCGAACGCGAGGATGAGCATCGCCGCGGTTGCCACGCCGACGCCGAGCGCGGCGAACGCCGGCCACCGATCGTTCTGGAAATAGGTTTCCACGCCGATTGCGACGGCGAACCCGAGCCCCGTGAACAGCACGATCGCGGGGACCGGGCCGGCGTCCGGATAGTGACCCCTCGTCACGAAGGCCAGCAGCGCCCCGAAGGCGACGACGATCGCGTAGGTGTAGCCGAACCGGGTGCGGTTGAGCAGGAACGCCGTCCCGAGGCCGAGCCAGGCCGGCGTCGCCACGCCGAAGGCGAACCAGCCGCGGAACAGGAGGTCGTTCCAGCCCGACGCCGCACCGATCGCCTCACACCCGGCGGCAACGCCGTACAGCACCATGCCCACCGTCCAGATGAGCTGGAAGCTGCCACGGCGCTCGCGCCACTGATCGAGCAGCGCGGCGGCGAAGGCAAGCGCCAGCACCGACGTGATGGCCGGAAGGAGCACCTCCGACGTCATGATCGGCCGCCTTCCCGCTGGTACGTGTCGAGCAACCGGAGCAGCAGCCGGTCGAGCAGCTCGGTCGCGTCGGCGTACAGCTCGGCGAGCCGCGCCGAGTCGAGCGTCCGTCGACGACCGAGTCGAGCGAGCTCAGCCAGGAAGGGCCGGCGGCCCGTGATGAACAGCGCAATCGCCTCGGTCAGGCTCAGGCCGGCTGCCCGGAGCTGCGTGGCGAACGCGTCGACCAGCGCCGCCGCCCGCTCTTCCGTCTCGCGTCGTGCCACCGCGTCGCGGCGATCCGCGTCGAGGTGGGCGATCAGCGCCTCGACCAGCCGTCGTCCGTCGCTGCGGTACCGTTCCCGATCGCCGGCGGCGCCCGTCGCGGTCCGACGCCCGCGGTCACCCTCGGCGTAACTTCGCCGGTAGGCGCGGGTCACCCGCTCCGGGCTCGCCCCAAGGCTTGCCAACGACGGCGCGCGACCGCGCTTGGTGGTCGTCAGCCGTTCGAGCGACCGACGATCGAACCGACGGTGGCGGCCCGGGGTCACGAACACGTCCACGCGACCTTCGTCCGCCCAACGACGGAGGGTATCGGGGTCGACGCCGACCAGGCGGCTTGCCGGACCCAGCGACAGCCAGCGGTCGGCCGAACCTGGATGACACGAGCGATGCGGGCGAGCGCCGACCGGGGAGACAGGCACCTGGACCTCGAGGGAGGTAGTGTCGACGGGTCGGGCGAGCATCGGGGGGATACGCTCGGGGACCGACCCGTCGACCGTGATGAGCCGTTGGAATCTGGGTGAATCTGGGTACGGATGATTCGCTCAGTGGGCGGAGGATAGGTCCGCGCCCAAAGGCCGTCAAGCGACCGTCGCCGGCGGGCCGGCGGCGCCGCGCGTCAGGCCGGGACGAACTCGTGGTCGTCGCGATGGATGCCGTCGCACAGGCCTAGGCGCGGTGGCTCGCCCGGGATCGTAACCGGGCGCATGAGCTCGCGAACTTCGCCCCGACGGCAGAACAGATAGCCCTTGCCGGCCATCCAGCGACGGACACAGGCCGGGTCGCCATGGAACTGGAATGGGCCCGGGTTGACCGCCGGGTGCTGCGTCCAGGCGACCGGGGCCTCCGCGGCGACGATGTCGAGGAGGTTCACCCGCCACGGCTTGCCGTCGATGACATCGAGGCAGCCGTCACACCGCGTCGCGATGTTGTCGCGCACGATCGTCCGGATCTGGATGCCCATGATCTCCATTGCCGGCGATGGTAGCAGGGAGCATTGGGCGGCCGCCGCCGGACCGTCCTGCGCCGATGGACCGCCGCAGATGGGTTGCGGGACGCCTCGATCAGGCGGCGACGATCGCGTCGACCGGGCAGACGGCCTTGCACGCGGAGTCGCCACCGGTCGCGGCGCACTCGTCGCACAAGGCAGCGTCGATGACGTACGTGTCGTCCGCCGCGCTGATCGCGCCGTTGGGGCACTCGGGCTCGCACGCCGCGCAGGAGATGCATTCGCTGACCAGGATCGCGTTCGCCATCGGAAGGCTCCTTGTGCTGGGCCGGTTCAAGCCGGCGGGGCGTCGGTGGATGGGGAGGCCACGGCGATCGGCGCGGCCGCGAGCTCCAATTCGGGATCGGGCTTGTGCCACACCTCGTAGCCAGGCCGCCGACCGTCCGCGCCGATCTCGGCCCTGGTGTGGACCGGGCGACGTTCGGTGGACAGGCTCAGGCTGTGCTTGTTGCAGGCATCGACGCACCAGCCGCAGGCGATGCAGCGCAGCTGATCGATGGCGAACAGCTTCTCCTCGCGATTGCAGGTCAGGGCGACGGTCGGGCAGCGCCGGACGCACAGGCTGCACAGCACGCACGTCTCGACGTCGAACTCGAGCGTGCCCCGCGCACCCGCGAACGGCGGTCGGACCACGCTCGGATAGCGCCGGGTCGCCGGCGGCGAGACGAGGTTGCGCAGGCTCCGGGGCACCATCGGCGACCTCAGCGGGTTGGCCATCTCAGCGCTCCGTGCAGCTGATGCAGGGGTCGATCGTCAGCACGATGTTCGGCACGTCGGCCAAATCGCAGCCCTTGACCAGGTGGATCATCGACGGGATGTTCGCGAACGTCGGCGTCCGGGCCCGGAACCGCTCGAGGAACTTCGTGCCATTGGCGCGAACGTAGTACGCGACCTCGCCGCGCGGCTGCTCGAGCCGGACGAACGTCTCGCCGTTGGGCAGGCCACGCACCTTGGTGTCGATCGGGAGGTCGTCGCCCTTCGGCATCCGGTCGACCAGCTGGCGGATCAGCCCGATCGATTGCTTGACCTCGCGGACGCGGACCAGCACGCGGGCGAGGCAGTCGCCTCCGGTCTCGACGATCGGCTCGAAGTCCAATCGGTCATACAGGTACTGGCCAAGCAAGCGCGTATCGAGCGGGATCCCCGATGCCCGCGCCATCGGGCCGACGGCACCGAGCCTCCGCGCGTCGGCCGTGGACAGCACGCCCACGCCCTCCAGGCGGTGGCGGATCGACGGGTCCGACCCGAAGACCCGGGCCGTCTCCTCGAACCGCTCACCGAGCCTCTCGAGCCGCTCGACGATCACCGCCAGCTCCGAGTCGGTCATGTTGCGGCGAACGCCGCCGATCCGGTTGACCGAGTGGATGATCCGCCCGCCGGTGGTCTGCTCGAAGATGTCGAGGACCTCCTCGCGGATCCGCCAGCACTGCATCAGCAGGTTCTCGAAACCGAACGCATCGCCGCCGAGGCCGAGCCACAGGAGGTGGCTCTGGACGCGCGACAGCTCGGCCCAGACGAGTCGCAGCCAGCGGGCCCGTTCCGGGACCTCCACGGCCATGATGTCCTCGAGCGCGAGGCAGTAGGCCATGCCGTGCATGAAGCTGCAGATCCCGCAGATGCGCTCGATGACGAAGCCCATCTCGGTGTACTCGACCCGCTCCACCATCGCCTCGAGCCCGCGGTGGACGTAGCCGATCATCGGGACCGCATCGACGACCATCTCGTCCTCGAGGACGAGGTCCAGCACGAGCGGCTCGGGCAGCACGGGGTGCTGCGGGCCCATCGGGATGACGGTCTGCTTCATGAGTGCCTTGCCCCGGTCTCCAGCCGTCCGGCGGCCTCCAGCCTCGCCCGGATGGCTCCGGGTGCGAACGGGACACGCTCGCCGGTCCGGTACATCTGGCCGCCGAAGTCGACGGCGATCCCGGTGACGTCGATCCCGAACAGCTCGCGCAGCTCGTTCTCGTACAGGAACGACGCCGGGTAGTGGGCCGAGATGCTCGGCACCTCGTCGCCGGGCAGGACGCGCTCGCGGAGATGCTCGAACTCGTTATCCCGGGCGAACGACCAGGTGATGTCGAATGCTCCGTCCTCGATCCCCTCGCTCGGCAGCAGCGAGGTCGCATTGATCACGACCAGCCGCCAGCCGTCACGGCCGTACGCCGCGACCCGGTCCAGGAAGGCGCCCCCATCCATCAGGCGACCCTCGCGTGCTTCTGCTCGAGCGCGGCGATCCCCTGGACGACACCGTCGATGATGCTCTCGGGGCGCGCTGCGCAGCCCGGCACGTAGACGTCGACGGGGATGACCTTGTCGATCCCGCCCTGGATGTTGTAGGCCCGGCTGAAGATGCCGCCTGAGCAGGCGCAGGCCCCGACCGCCACCACGACCTTCGGGTCGGGCATCTGGCGGTACAGGTTCTGGATGATGTCGATGTTGCGTTCGTTGACGCTGCCCGTGACCAGCAGGATGTCGGCGTGCTTGGGGTTGCCGGTGTTGATGATCCCGAACCGCTCGACGTCGTACAGCGGGGTCAGGCAGGCCAGGACCTCGATGTCGCAACCGTTGCAGCTGGACCCGTCGTAGTGGAGGATCCACGGCGATCGGGAGAAGAAGGACATGGGCCTCAACTCCTCAGGAGGAACAGGGCAAGGACGTTGCTCCCGGCGAGCACCAGCGTGACGGCCCAGGTCGACCGAAGGACCAGCTGCCATTTGGCCCGCGAGGTCGAGTTGTCGACCAGGATCTCGAGGAAATACGCCGCCAGGAAGGCAGCCAGCGCCAGCGGAACACTCCAGTTGACGAGGAGCACGAAGAACAACGCCAGCAGCGCCGACTCGTACCAGTGCGCCAGCTCCACCCAGCCGATGAGCCGGCCGGACATGTCGCTGGTCAATCCGCGGACCAGCTCCTGGTGCGGGTGGTGCGACGTCGAGATATCGAACGGCGACTTGCGCAGCTTGATCGTCGCCACGAGCAGGAACGCCAGGATGATCCCGGGCAGGAGCAGCGCCACGTGCTCCGGTGAAGCGACGACGCCGGCGAACGTGCTTTCGCCGGTGACCTTGCAGATCGCGGCCATCATCAGGATGAAGAACGGCTCGGAGGCGAGCAGCACGATGAGCTCGCGTTCGGCGCCGGTGAAGCTGTAGGGCGAATTCACCGACCCCGCGGCGAGCACCAGGAACAACGCCGCCAGGGCGAACACGAAGGCGGTGAACAGGAGGTCGACACCACCGACGACCATCGCACCCGACAGCGCCATGAACACCACGTGGCCGATCAGGAGCGGCTCGGCGATGGGGTTGAGCGGCCGGACGTCCTTCTGGAGGAGCTTGCCGAGGTCGTAGAACGGCTGGAGCACGGGTGGGCCCACCCGGCTTTGCATCCGTGCGCTCACGACGCGGTCGACCCCGGTCAGCAGACCGCCGAACAACGGCGCCAGCACCAGGTACAGCGGGACCAGCAGCAGGCCGTTCATGTGCGGAGGACCGCGCCCGCGAAGACCATCGCGGCCAGCAGGGCGCCACAGACCACGGCGCCCGCGCGGAACACGGCGTCTCCGTTGACGACGCCCACGAGGTAGTAATTCCGGAGCGTCACGTCCCGGTTGCCACCGAGGGCCGCGGCGATGGCGTGCTCGCCGTCCGTGGTCCGTCCGCTGGCATAGAAATCCCCGACGTCGTAGTCCGCCTTCCGCCACGACCACAGGGCCAGGACCGGAAGGAACAGGACGGCCAGGACCATGAACGAGACGATGGCCGGCTCCAGGTGGAGGAGCACGCCGCTCCCGCCCGGGAAGAGCTCCCGCGCATACGGGCCGACCACCCATGCTGACAGCAGGCCGAGTGACGCGGCGGCGACGATCACCAGCCCGGCGTGCGCGATCTCCGCGAACCACTCGAACCTGGTGACCCGATCCTCGACGGACCGGTGGTAGGCATCGACGGCCTGGGTCGACAGGACCTTGATGAGGAGCTTGCCCCAGTAGAACATCGTCAGCGCGCTGCCGAAGGCCATGATCACCACGAAGGCGGCCCCCTGCCAGCCCGGGACCTCGAGGAATGCCCGAATCGCCGACCACTTCGCCAGGACGATCCCGAACGGGGCGATGAACATTCCGGCGATCCCGGTCAGGGCAAGGACGCTCAGCCGCGGCATCCGGCTGAGCAGGGCGTCGAAATGCTCCATGTCCTTCGTGTACAGCCGGTTCTCCAGCGTCCCCACGACGAGGAACAGCAGGCTCTTGGCGACGGCGTGGAACACGATCAGCATCACGCCGACCCAGGCGAGCTCCGCACCGCCCACCCCCGCGCAACCGACGATCAGGCCGAGGGTCCCGATGGTCGAATAGGCAAGGACCATCTTCGTGTTCTGTTCGGTCGTCGCGACGAACGACACGAACAGGAAGGTGAGCAGGCCGGTGAACGCGACGAACGTGCCGACGGCCGAGCCGGCCATGGCCGGCGACAGTCGCAACAGCAGGAACACGCCGGCCTTCACCATCGTGCTCGAATGCAGCAATGCGGACGTGGGGGACGGGGCGTACATCGCACCGAGCAGCCACGACGAGAACGGCAGCTGGGCGCTCTTCGTGATCCCGGCGAGGGCGAGCAACGCGATCGCCGGCAACAGTGCCGCCCCGGCGGGTCCGGCGGTCAGGCGGGCCAGGTCGAGGCCGTCGGGCTGCAGGGCCAGGAGCACGATCGCCAGCGAGAACCCGAGGCCGCCGAACAGGTTCATGTTCAGGGCTCGGAACGCGTAGCCGATGGTGTCGCCGGTCCGCGTGTAGCCGATGAGGAGGAACGAGCAGAGCGTCGTCACCTCCCAGAACACGAGCATCAGCGGGAGGTAGTTCGCCGCCACCAGCCCGAACATCGCGGCGAGGAACAGGAACAGGAGCGGGAAGAACGCCCGGCGCCGACCACGCGTCTGCGGGTAGGTCCGCTGGTAGTCGCGCATGTACCCCAGCGCGTGGACGCAGATGAGGGTGCCGATGATCCCGACGATCAGGACCATGATCATCGACAGACGGTCGAAGCCGAACAGCCGATCGGGGTCGACCGCCGGGATCCGGCCGGATGCCTCGAGCCACAGGGCGATGGCCAACTGCGCGGTCGCGAAGACCGGTGCCATCCGGCGACCGTGCTGCAGGCTGATCACGATGACGACCAGCGCGGTGGCGGCTTCGGCGGCCACGATCGCCGCGCCGGGCTCGACTCCCCCGGGGAGCCCGAAGAACACTGCCGCGCCATTCCCGAACGCGATCGCGGTGGCGACGGAGGCGACGGCGATCAGGGCACATGCCCCGACGACCAGGGCATTCCGGACCGGGCCCCGGGTGACGAACACCAGCAGGACGGCGACGAGCAGCGGGAAGACGACCAGGAACGAGAGGAGGACACTCAAGGGACGAGGGGCTCAGTCCGGCTCGTGGAGGGCGTGGTTGACCAGGTAGAGCAGGACGTCCGGCATGACCGGCTTGGCGAGGTAGCGGTCGACCGGGATCCAGCCGCCGTCCCGATCCTGGTGTTCGCGCTCGCGGGAGGACAGGACCTCGTCGGCGCGCGTGACCATGAGCAACGGCACGGTGGGAAATTCGGAGGCAAGCGTGCGGGCGAGATCGAACCCGGCCTGCCCGCCATCGAGCATCGCCTCGAGGACCACGGCGTCGGGTGGATTTCGGCGAGCGGCCTCGATCGCTGCGGACGTCGTGTCTGCGACGGTGACGGCGTGGCCACCGGCCTCGAACGTGCTCGCATGGCGATTCACGACGTCGGCATCGTCGTCGACAAGGAGGATGTGTGCCACTTGCACTCCGGACTGACGGCGAAGCACCTGATATCGGCCAATCGCCTTATAAGTCGACGCTCTGAACTCTCTCATGCCACGATCCGTAAGGCAGCCGCCATTCGGCACATGAACTGCAGGCAATTCGACCCGAAACGGGAGCCGGGCGACCCTGTAGGGCCGGCGAGGGCCGGCCATACGATGCCGGCGTGCACGAGTTCTCGATCGCCCAGGCGCTTGCGGTCCAGGTCCAGCGCCACGCGCCGGCTGGAGTGCGCGTGCGCTCGGTGAACATCCGGATTGGCGCACTCCGGGGCCTCGAGCCCGAGTCGCTGGCGATCTGCTGGCAGGCGGTGACGATCGGCACGCCGATCGAGGGTTCCGCATTGCACGTCGATCAGCGGCCGTGGTCCATCCATTGCCCGACCTGCGATCGGACCTGGGACAGCCCGGCCCCGTTCGTCGCGTGCGCGTGCGGAGAGGCGGCGCCGGCACCGCGGGGCGGTGACGAGCTCGACCTGGTGTCGCTCACCGTCGACGAGGAGGAGGCCGTGCGTGCCTGACGACAGCCGGACGATCACCCTGCCCGTCGCCGAGCACGTGCTCGGCGTCAACGACACGATCGCGGCCGACAACCGGACCGAGCTCCTGCGCCGGGACATCGTGGCCATCGACCTGATCGGTGCGCCCGGGAGCGGCAAGACCAGCCTGCTCGAGGCCACCCTGCGCGAGCTGCAGGGGCGGCGGCGTCCCGCGGTCCTGGTCGGCGACCTGACGACGCGTCGCGATGGCGACCGCCTGGCTCGCTGGTGCGACCAGGTCGTCCAGATCTCGACCGGACAGGGCTGCCACCTCGAGGCGCATCACGTCCGCGACGCATTCGGCCAGATCGACCTCGGGGCGATCGACCTTCTGTTCATCGAGAACGTCGGCAACTTGATCTGTCCGGTCGGCTTCGACCTCGGACAGGCGGCCACCGTCGGGCTGTTCAGCCTGACCGAAGGCGACGACAAGGCGGCCAAGCACCCCTACCTCGTCGAGACAGCCGACCTGCTGCTGCTCGACAAGATCGACCTCGCGCCGTACGTGACGTTCGATCGCGCCGGCTTCGAGCGGGACGTTCGGCTGCTCAACCCGTCGGTCCCGGTGCTCGGCGTCTCGGCGGTGACCGGCGAGGGTCTCGACGCCTGGGTCGAGTGGCTGGTGGCCCAGGCCGGTTGAGCGCGTTTGCCCCCGTGGGCTTGTGAAGCCGTATGATCCGCCGCACGTCCTGAGGTCGTTCCAGGACGGATGGTCCTGACGCACCAGGGGGCGAGCACGATGCATGCTCGTAGGGGGAACGCTTCGCTGAGGCTGACTGGACGAGGCCGTGCCGTCATCATCGGCGCTGCCCTGTCGGCGATGGTCGCCGGATTGTCGACCAACGGCAGCGCCGTGGTGAGTGCGAAGGCCGTCATCGACCCGCCCATCGCGGCACCCGCCTTGGCGGCTCCTCCGACGTCTTCAAGCCCGGATGCGGCGACGGCCGTGACGCCGGGCTCGACCTCCGCCAGCGTCGCCAGCGGGCAGAGCGCGCCCGTCACCCGATCCGGCTTCCAGGACACGGTGATCTGGAGCGGGCTGACCAACCCGACGGCGATCCGGTTCGCCTCGGATGGGCGCGTCTTCGTGGCCGAGAAGTCAGGGCTGATCAAGGTGTTCGACAGCCTTGCGGACCCAACCCCGACCATCTTCGCGGACCTGCGCACGAACGTGGACGATTACTGGGACAGAGGGCTCCTTGGGATGGCCCTCGATCCGGGCTTTCCGGCCAAGCCGTACGTGTACGTTGCCTACACCTTCGACGCGCCGCCCGGCGGCAGCGCACCGCGCTGGAACGACGCCTGCCCGTCGCCGCCGGGGCCGACCACTGACGGGTGTGTCGTGACCGGGCGCCTCTCCCGTCTGACCATGGGCAACGGCGGGGTGAGTACCGGCGAGGAGCCATTGATCACGGCCTGGTGCCAGCAGTATCCAAGCCATTCCATGGGCGCGCTCCAGTTCGGCGCAGACGGCGCGCTGTACCTGTCGGCCGGCGAGGGAGCCGGAATCACGTTCATCGACTACGGGAATCGTGGCGGAGCCGCCGGCAGCCCCACCAGCGCGAATCCGTGCGGCGATCCGCCGGGGGGAACGGGAGTCGCGGCGACGCCTCCCGACGCGCAGGGCGGGGCGCTTCGGAGCCAGAGCCTGCGACGACCCGCCGGGGAACCCGCCGTGCTGAGCGGGTCGCTGCTGCGGCTGGATCCGGCATCGGGCCTTGCGGCCGGCGGGAACCCGCTCGCCGCAAGCCCGGACCTGAACGCCCGTCGCATCGTCGGCTATGGCTTGCGGAACCCGTTCCGGTTTGCGATCCGGCCAGGCACCAACGAGCTGTGGGTCGGGGACGTCGGCTGGGACGATTGGGAGGAGATCGATCGCATCCCGAATCCCCTGAGCCCGACGGTCTCGAACATGGGCTGGCCCTGCTACGAAGGCTTCGGCCAGCAGACCGGCTACCGAGCCGTGGGGCTGGCCTCGTGCTCGTCGCTCTACGCAAACCCCGTCGGCCTCACGGCGCCGTACTACGCCTACAGCCACAGCGCTCATGTCGCCACCGGGGAAACGTGCCCGACCGGCAGTTCCTCGATCTCGGGCCTCGCCTTCTATGCCGGCGGGGGTTATCCAGCGTCGTACGACGGCGCGTTGTTCTTCGCCGATCACTCGCGCCGCTGCATCTGGGCGATGCTCGCCGGCGCCGATGGGCTCCCGGACCCGACCCGGATCCAGGCGTTCGACACCGGCGCAGCCAACCCAGTCGACCTGGTCGCCGGTCCCGATGGCGACATCTTCTACCCCGACTACGACGGCGGCGCCATCCACCGCATCAGTTACAGCACGGTCAACCAGCCGCCGACCGCGTCGATCGTGGCGACACCGCCGTCGGGGCCGTCGCCGCTCGTGGTTGCCCTCGATGGATCCGGCTCGACAGACCCGGAGGGCGGACCCCTTACGTATTCGTGGGACCTCGACGGGAATGGAACCCTGGGCGACTCCTCGATCGCCAAGCCGACGGTCACCTTCCGGACCGCCGGGACGCACACGGTCCGGCTACGGGTCACCGATCGCGGCGGGTTGAGCCGGATCGCCAGTCTCGACGTGCTGGTCGACGATTCCCTTCCCCACCCCCAGATCGACGGTCCGGTTGCGGCGCGGACCTGGAAGGTCGGTGATCGGATCGCATTCAGCGGCCACGCCACCGACGGCAGCGGGGCGTTGATCCCGCCCACAGGCCTCTCCTGGAAGCTGGTGCTCTTCCATTGCCCGTCCAACTGTCACACCCATTCGATCCAGGCGTGGGACGGGGTTGCCTCAGGATCCTTCGAGGCGCCGGACCATGATTACCCGTCCTACCTGGAGCTGACCCTGACGGCAACGGATGCCCTCGGCCGGCAGGCCAGCACCTCGGTCGCGCTGCAACCGAGAACCGTCGACCTGACGTTCCGGACGGTGCCGAGCGGTCTCAAGCTCGTGGTCGGGACACAGTCCGAGGCGACCGCCCCGTTCACGCGAACGGTGATCGCCGGATCGGCCATCGGTGTGAGCGCAGGCAGCCCGCAGACCCTCGGCGGGGCCACCTACGTCTATGCCTCGTGGTCCGATCACGAGTCGGCGACCCATCTCGTCACGGCGCCGGAGACGTCAGGCACGTACACCGCGACCTTCGTCCGGGTCACCAGCCTCACAAGCTACCTGTCGGATCTGCCGTATACCGTTGTAACCAACGGCTGGGGGCCCGTCGAGAGGGATCGAAGCAACGGCGGCAAGGGCCTCGGCGACGGAGGACCGCTGACCCTCGGCGGGATCGCATACGCCAAGGGCCTTGGGACCAATGCCGTGTCCGATGTGCGATTCGGGTTGAGGACGTGTACCCGGTTCACGGCAGAGATCGGGATCGACGACGAAGTCGGGGCGAGAGGTTCCGTCACCTTCGAGGTCTGGACCGACGGCGTGAAGACGTATGACTCGGGGCTCCTGGTGGGCGACAGCCCCACCAGATCTGTCAGCGTGGACCTGACCGGCAAATCCAGCCTGCGCCTGGTCGTCACCGACGGTGGGGACAACATCGACTACGACCATGGCGACTGGGCAGACGCCAAGGTGACCTGCAGCGTTGCGCCTGCCGCGGACCACACTCGTCCGACGGTCGTCAGGCACAACCCGCGCACGAGCGCAACCGGCGTCAGCCGGTCCATCCATCCGAATGCGACCTTCTCTGAGGCGCTGAACCCGTCGACCGTCACGCGATCGACCGTGGTCGTCACGAAGTCAGCCACCGGGGCGGTCATCTCGGGCACCGTCGCGTACGATCGGACGACCCGAATGGCGATCTTCCGTCCGTCCCGGGCGCTGGCGCCAGCGACCACCTACCGCGTCCGGATCAAGGGTGGATCCCATGGCGTAAAGGACCTGGCCGGCAACGCGCTCAAGGCCGACGTCACATGGGTCTTCAAGACGCGATAGGGCGTTCGGACGCGGCAACGCGGGCCATGGGCGCCAATCGTCGACTCGGCACGACGCCGTCGCGAGTGGCGTTCCAGGCCGAGGCGCCGAGGAGCATCGGAGCGAGCGCATCCGCGATGCGTGAGCGAGGAAGCGGACGCGGCAGCGCGGGCCTGGGGCGCCAGTCGCGGCGGCGTGGTACCCCCAAGGGGATTCGAACCCCTGATCTCCACCTTGAAAGGGTGGCGTCCTAGGCCTCTAGACGATGGGGGCGGGAACGGCGGGAGTCTACCAGAGGGTCTCGATCGAGCCGGGTCCGGTCGGATCGCCCATCGCTCCCGGTCGGGCCCAGGGGTCGCCACCAGGCGCGGGTTCGCAATATTCGAACGTCGACGCGAGGCGATCCCGCAGGAATCGCCCGGTTCGTGTCACAAGCGCGCTCGGATGTGCTGGAACTGCGCCTGTGAGCCACGGCCCACGGGCCGGATCCAACGCCCGACTGATCAGGCGGGCGTCCGTGTCAGCAGGAACAGGATGATCGCGCCGGCGAGGCAGCCGCTCCCGATGATCGCGGCCAGCCCGCCCGCCACGGCGAGGCCCAGGGCACGGCCGTTTCGACCCTCGATGCCGGCGTGCCATGTGGCACGGACGCAGTAGACGGCGAGCGCGACGAAGACGAGACCGAGCGCCACGGACCCGGCGGCCAGGAGCGGGATCTGCGACGCATCGCGGACGGTGATGGTGTACAGCACGAACAGCACCGACCCGATCAGCGCGATCGCAAGCATCGCCACGCCGGGCGTGACCCGCGGCATGTTCGGCAGCTGCAGGTCACCGCTCCGCCGTGCCTGCGGCGATCGTCGAGGGCTCCGCGTCGGCGTCACGATTCAGGCGCCGGGCTCGGCCACTGCCGGATCACCGAACGTCCGGTGATAGATCGCGACGTTGTACGACAGGCGCGGACGCTTCACGTTCGATGCGACGGCTCGACCGGTATCCGCAAAGGCGGCCGCCAGGAACTCGCCGACCGCGTCGACGGAGTCGAACGTCCAGAAGCAATGCACCACCCGGACCTTGAACCCGTTGCTCAGGAACGGGCCGCTACGCTTGCTCCACGGCCCGTACTCGGGTCGCGCTCCGCGCAGATGCGAGACGTCGTCGCGACCGTAGTCGTGGACGACCAGGAGCCGGCCACCCGGCCGGAGGACCCGTTGCGCCTCGACCAGCTCGTCGGGTGCCGCCCCGCGGAACGAGGACCACAGGCTGATGACGACATCGGCCGACCGATCCGGGACGTCGAACGCGACGGCGCCGTCGGCGCGGCGCGCGGCGATACAGACGAGTCGAGCTCCAAGACCGCGCAGCTGTCGCGCCCGGAGACCGTCGATGCCGTCGAGCAGCAGGACGTCGCGATCGGCGACCGGGCCGAGCGCGTCGAGCGCGCGGATGATCTTGCCCTCGACGTCGAGGATGCTTGCCAGGCGCTCATTGAGGCCGTCCTCGAGCTCCACCGGGAGTTCTGCCATGGGACCGGGAGTATACGGGCGGCAGGCCTCAGACGACCCGGAGGATGGCTCCGCTCCGGGCGGGCAGGTCGATCGCCGCTCGCCCATCGACGATCCGTGATTCGGCGACTGGCCCGAGGTCCGGGATGTCGACCGGCGCGAGGTGCCCGCCCGCCCCAGACGGCGCGTCCGCCAGCCGCAGGTCGAGCCGGAACGGACCATCGCCCGGGTTGGCGGCAACGACGAACCTCGCGGCCCCGGTCCCCCGCTCGTAGGCGATCGCCCCGGCGGCCGCGCCCACGACGGTCAGCGGCCCGTCTCGCAGGACCGGCTCGGCGGACCGCAGGTGGAGCAGGGCCCGAACCGTGTCGCGCAACCCGGGCTCCCAGCTGGCTCGGTCCCACGGAAACGCCCCACGGCAGCTCGGGTCGTTCGCTCCGGTCAGCCCCACTTCGTCGCCGTAGTAGATGCACGGCGCGCCGGGCAGCGTGGCCTGGAGCAGCACCGCCAGTCTGACCCGGGCCGGGTCGCCGCCGACCACCGTCCGCAGCCTGGGAGCGTCGTGCGACCCCAACAGGTTCAGCTGCGAGGCGACTACCGACGGGTCGTAGCTGGCATCGAGCTCCCGGATTCTGGTGGCGAACGCCGGACCATCCAGCCGCCGGATGTTCTCGGCATATTCGTGGTGGCTCCGGACGACTGCCATGTCCAGGTCGGAGCCCCCGGTGAACCCGAGGATCGCCTCCGCGAGCGGGTAGTTCATCAACGCGTCGAACCGATCGCCCCGGACCCAGTCCGGCGCGACCGACCAGATCTCGCCGACGAGGTAGGCGTCGTCCCGGACGGTTCGACAGCGCGTCCTGAATTCCTGCCAGAAGGCCTCGTCGTCGATCTCGGTCGGGACGTCGAGGCGCCAGCCGTCGATCCCGAACCGGAGCCAGTGCTCGGCCACGCCGAACAGGTAGTCGCGGACCTGCGGCTCATCGGTGTTCAGCTTGGGCAGCGCCGGCATGCCCCACCAGGCCTCGTAGCCAAGCGCCGAGGCCGGCGTGCCGGCCGGCGGATAGGCAAGCAGCGAACGTCCCGCGTGGAGGACCGCGTCGTCGAGGTGGAACCAGCCGGTGTACGGGGAGTCGGACCCGTTCTCCAGGACATGGTGGAACGGCCAGAACCCGCGTCCAGTGTGATTGAACACGCCGTCGAGGATGACCCGCATGTTCCGGTCGTGGGCGGCATCGAGGAGCTCGCGGAGCGCCGCATTTCCGCCGAGCAGCGGATCGACCGTCAGGTAGTCGTACGTGTGATAGCGGTGGTTCGCCGCGGACGCGAAGATCGGGGTCAGGTAGATCGCGCTGATCCCGAGATCCTCGAGGTAGCCGAGGTGTTCGGCGATCCCGAGCAGGTCGCCGCCCTTGAACCCGTGGACCGTGGGCGGCGCGTCCCACGGCTCGAGGGTCCCGGGCTTCACGACCCGCGTGGAGGCGGCGAATCGATCCGGGAAGATCTGGTAGAAGATCGCGTCCCGGACCCAGGCCGGCGTGTCGGTACTCAACGCCGCGCCCCTCCTCTATCCTCAGCGCGATGGTCTGCCATCGGTCCCTTGCTCCCCTGCTCCGAGCGGTTGCCCTCGGGGCAACCCTCGCCCTGCTCGCTGGCGCCTGTGGCTCGTCGACGATCAGCCGGTCGCCGACCTCCGTCACGTCCGGCCCGGCCGTCCCGACGTCGTCGGTCCCAGGTCCGTCGCCCACCTGCGCGCCTTCCGGTTCCCCCTCGGCAAACGGCCAGGCACCCTGGTGGCGCGATCGGACGTTCTATGAAGTCTTCGTACGTAGCTTCGCCGACTCCGATGGTGATGGTATCGGCGATCTGCGGGGCCTGATAGACAAGCTCGACTACCTGAACGACGGCAACCCGTCGACGACGACCGATCTCGGCGTGACGGCGCTCTGGCTGATGCCGGTCACCCAATCGCCCAGCTACCACGGCTACGACGTCACCGACTACAAGGCCATCGAACAGGACTACGGCACCGCCGACGACTTCCGAGCCTTGATGACGGCCGCGCATGCGCGTGGCATCGACGTCATCGTCGACCTGGTCCTCAACCACACGTCGATCGACCATCCGTGGTTCAAGGATGCCAGGACGCCCGGGTCGCAGCACGACGATTGGTATGTCTGGTCGACCGCCGCCAAGCCACCTTTCGCCGGGCCCGGCGGCAGCGCCGTCTGGCACCGGGACGGCAACCGCTGGTATTACGGCTACTTCGACCAGAGCATGCCGGACCTCAACCTGCGCAACCCAAAGGTCACCGCGGCCATCGATGACGTCGCGCACTTCTGGCTCGACGATCTCGGCGTGGACGGCTTCCGGCTCGATGCCGCTCGCCACCTGATCGAGGACGGCAAGACCCTCCAGAACACGCCCGAGACCTTTGCCTGGCTGGCCGGTTTCCGCGATCGCGTCCACGCCGACAAGCCCGACGCCCTGGTCCTCGGGGAAGACTGGGACCCAACCGTCATCTCGGCCCGCTACGTACGCCAGGGCTCGCTCGACATGGACTTCGAATTCGACTTCGCCGATGCCATCGGCGGGTCCATCCGATCGCATGACGCCGGGTCCTACCGGGCGGCCGAGGCCGAGATCCAGGACGGCTACCCGGCTGACGGGTTCGGGACCTTCCTGTCCAATCACGACCAGAACCGGATCCTGACCCAGCTCGGGGGCGACGTCGGCCGCGCGAAGCTCGCCGCGACCCTCCTGCTCACCAGCCTGGGCGTGCCGTTCGTGTATTACGGCGAGGAGATCGGGATGACCGGGGCCAAGCCGGACGAGCGGATCCGGACGCCGATGCGCTGGGACGCCACGCCCGTCACGGCCGGGTTCACCACCGCCGACCCGTGGGAGGCGCTCAGTGGCGACCCTGCCTCGACGAACGTCGCCACCGAATCGGCCGATCCGTCGTCGGTGCTGTCGACGTACCGCGACCTCATCCAGCTCCGGACGGCCAATCCGGCCCTGGCGCACGGTGACTGGAGGCCGGTGGACAGCGACAATCGCGCCGTGAATGCCTACCTCCGCCAGGCGGACGGCGAGACGCTGCTTGTCGTCGCGAACCTCGGGCCGACCCTCATCCAGCGCCCGACGCTGACGCTGGACGCCGGACCCCTGTGCGGGACGACCTCGGCCGCAGTCCTGGCCGGGGACGGGACCGTCCGGGCGCCGGTCATCACGGCGACCGGCGGCTTCGTGGACTACGCGCCCGTCGATCAGCTGGGCCCGGACGCGACGCTCGTCGTCAGGCTGGCCGACTGACGTGGTCGACCCATCTCGTCCGGCTGCTGCGGCCGGCGATGAGGCACCGCTGCCGGGCAGACCGAACCGACCTGCCCTGATCGAGCTTGCCGCCGCCATGCTGATCGTGGCGGGCCTCCTCGGACTGATCAGCCTGTTCGCCCCGGATCCGCGGCGACCCGAAGGCCTCGAGGGCCTGGCCGTACTGGCGATCGTCCTCAACGTCGGCCAGGTCGTCGTCGGCGTCCTCGTCCGCATGGGCCGGCTCTGGGTGGTCGACGTCAACTACGTTGCCGTGCTCGGCTTCCTCGATCTGGCCGGCGCGGCCGGCAGCTCACTGGCGCTGCTGCTCGGCGTGGTCGACCTCGGCGTCCTCGCCGTGCTGTTCGCCTATCGGTCGTGGTTTGACGGCCGCTGGGCCGAGCCGGCGGCCTGATCAGCCCTTCACGCCGCCGACGGCCAGGCCGCCCACCAGGTAGCGCTGGAAGAAGAAGAACACGGCCGAGACCGGCAGGGCGAACAGGATCGCGAACGCGGCGAACTCGGACCAGGTCGTCGTCCGAGCGAAGCCGCCGACCATGCTGTTGAGCGCGATCGCGAGCGTCCAGTTGCTCGGATCGCCGCCCACGAACATGTACGTGGTCAGGTACTCGGTCCAGCCGCCGAGGAAGCCCAGGAACGCCGTCACGGCGACCGCCGGGATCGCCAGGGGCAGCACGACGCGGATGAAGATCTGGTTCTGGCTGGCGCCGTCGACGGCGGCAGCCTCCTCGAGATCCTTGGGGATCGTGTCCAGGTAGCCCTTGAGGTTCCAGATCGCGAACGGGAGCTGTCCCGAGATCACCGCCAGGGACACGCCTACGAGCGACGCACGGAGGTTGAACGACAGGCCCGCGAAATCGATCTTGAACTGGTTGAGGAAGACGTACAGCGGGATGATCACCGCGACCGACGGGAGCATCAGCACGCCGAGGATCGCGATCATCAGGACCTCGCGGCCGCGGAAGCGGAGGCGCGAGAACGCATACGCGGCGGTCACGCCGATGGCGACCGCGACGACGGCGCTGGACAGCGCGATCTTGAGGCTGTTGGCCATCAAGCCCGAGGAAGCTGATCGGGTTGTTCGTCGGATGGTCGAGGACCTTGGCGTACGCGTTGAACGACGCGCCCTGGCGGGATCAGGTTGAGGGCGTCCGGTCGCGCGATGTTCCGCGGATCGATCGACATGCTGAAGATCCAGATGATCGGGAACAGCACGGTCAACAGGATGAACAGGCAGATCAGCTGCAGGACGATCTGCCGGCCGATCGGCATCCGGCGCTCTTCGCCGCCGCGGGCTCGCGCCGCGCCAGCGTCCGCCGAATGGGAGGCGCCGGGTCGTGGCGATGGTGGTCATGTCGTGCTCCTCGTCAACGCGTCGTGCGGTCAGTCGGCGTAGCTCTTTGTCGCCTTGGCCAGGCGATTGGTGATCAAGCGTGACCACCAGGAGCAGGAAGAACAGGTACACCGAGAAGGCCGCCGCGACCCCGAACAGCTGCCGTTCGTTGGCGAGTCGGTAGGCCTGGGTCACCAGGATCTCCGTTCGCCCGAATGGCTCACCCGACGTCATGAAGTAGGGCAGGAAGAACAGGTTGAACGTGATCACGAAGCCGTAGATCGCGTACGGCAGCATGGCCGGCCGAAGGAACGGGATCGTGATCGTCCGGAACTTCTGCCAGGCGCTCGCGCCGTCCATCTCGGCGGCCTCGTACAGGTCGCCGGGGATGCTCTGGAGCGCGCCGGTCGCGACCACGGCGTTGAGCGGCCAGCCCAGCCAGGTGTTGGCGGTGATCATCGCGAAGTAGGCGAGCGGCAGCGGGATGAACGGGATCGGGTCGTCTGGCTGGCGCAGCCAGTTGAGGTGGAACAGCGGGTTGTCGGCCGCGATCCCGATGAGGCCGCCGATGCCCTGGAGCAGGAAGTTGATCGCGCCCGCGTCCGGGTCGAACATGTTCCGCCAGACCGTCGCCACGATGATCGACGGGATGACCACCGGCAGGATGAACAGTGCCCGGTAGATCCCGCGGAACATCAGGCCCTTGGTGTTCAGCACGACGGCGACGAGGACGCCGAAGACCACGTGGACCACGACGTTGCTGAACGCCCACCACAGGTTGAACAGGACGAGGCGGGGGAACTCGAAGTTCGGGATCTGCAGGTGCGATTCCGCGATCCGGATGTAGTTGTCCAGGCCGACGAACGGCGCCGGCGACCGGGTTGTTCGACCCGGAAGTTCTTCAGCCCGAAGTCGTGGAAGGACATCCAGACCTGGAAGAGCAGCGGGTAGAACGTGATGATCCCCATCACGATGAACGCGGGTAGCAGGTACAGGTACGGCTGGACGTTGCGCCGCACCCGCCTCGCTCGAACGGGCTGTGGCAGGGCCGCGGAGGTCGTTGCCATGGGCGGACTCCCGTCTACCAGAAGGAGATCACGTTAGGGCCGGATCGGCGGAGTATCGGCCCGGGGGCCGGCTCGAATCAATGGTTGGGTCGAGCGGGATCCCGGGACGATCCGGGGCGCCCGAGGGCGCCCCGGATCTGGCGTCCGGCGAAGGCTACAGGCCGTTCGCCTGGTTCATCAGTCTTGCACGCGTTGGCGACCGTCGTGCGTCGCGTCGGCGTTCTTGTCGAGCACCTGGTTGACCGCGTCGCCGAACGGGCCCCAGTAGTTGTTGAACTGCGCGGTCTGCGGGCGGGCGAGGCCGTTGGCCGCCGCGTCGGCGAAGCCCTGGACGAGCGGGTCGTTGATCGTCACGCCAGGAGCCGCCGGGATGTGGCCGCCCTCGTCGGAGAAGATCTGCTCGTTGGCGGTGCCGACGAACTCGAGGGCGAACGCGACCGCGAGGTCGATGTTCTTGCTGTTCGGGTTGATGTACCAGCCGTCGGTGCCGGTGAACGGATTGGCCTTGCCGCCGCTGGGGCCGGCCGGGCATGGCTGCCACGGCGAGCTTGTCGCCGAGCGGCGGTCTTGAAGTCGGCGGTCTGCCACGGGCCGTCGATGACCGCGTTCAGCTTGCCGGTCTGGAAGTCCTGCTTGAGGGCGTTGCCATCGGTGTAGTACTTGGCACCGGCGGCCTTGAGAGTCCTGGAGAGTACTTGTAGGCGTCGGCGAAGCCGCCCTGATCGGCGACGCACTTGCCGGTGTCGTCCATCAGCTTGCCGCCGAAGGAGCCGCTGAAGCCGAACATGTGATAGGCGTTCTGGTTGAGCCCGAGCTTGATCGAGCCGTCCTTGACGGCCGCGAGGAGGGCGTCGGTCGTGGCCGGCGGCGGTCGGGATCGTCGGACTTGTCGTACCAGAGCGCGACGGCCTTGAGCGACTCGGGGACCATGTAGAGCTTGTCGCCGATTCCTTGGAGCCGTCGACCGACGACCTGGCTGAAGCCGTCGAGCTTGCCCGCGAGGGCGTCGTTCAGGTCGGCGAGGACGCCGGCGTCGGCCTGGCTGTACAGGTTGTCGTTCGGGGCGATGAACATGTCGGCGCCGCCGCCGGCCGCGACGTCGGTGTTCCACTTGTTGAAGATGTCGCTGAACGGCTGCTCGACGACGTTGATCGTGAGGTCGGGGTTGGCCGCCTTGATCCCGTCGAGGATCTTGTTGAAGCCGCCGAGCTCGCCGCCGCCGGAGCGCGTACGACTCCCACAGCGTGAGCTCGCCGGTCAGAGCCGCTGCGGGCGGCGCTGCCGACTCGGGGGCCGTCGACGGGGCCTCGACGCTCGGCGCCGCGGCCGACGGGGCTTCCGCGCTCGGCGCGGTCGTGGCGGCGCCGGACGAGCAGGCGGCGGCCACGACGACCACCCCTGCCAGAAGGCCCGCGAAGCGAAGGTTTCGTTTCATCGGTTGCTTGCTACTCCTCTCTCGGGTGACCGATCGGGTCAGATCACCATCTCCCTTGACGATGCCGGCGTAGCCGGCGCCTTGGGCCGGGGGGCCCGAACGTCGATCGCCATCGGTTGGTCGATCTCAGCCGTTGGCCCCGGCCACCTCCTCATGCGCCTTGAGCGGCGCCGGACCGGTGGAGCCGCGCACGATCAGGCGCGTCTCCAGCCGGCGATGCTCGGGGCTGGCTTGATCCCGTCGTTGGACGACGGACAGAAGCAGGCGGACCGCCTCGGCGCCCTTGCGACGGATCGGCTGGTGGACCGTCGTGAGCGGGGGGTCCACGTGCGGGGCGAGGTCGATGTCGTCGAATCCGACGACGCTGACGTCGCCCGGGATGGTCAGTCGCAGGTCGCGCAGGGCGCGCATCGCGCCGATCGCCATGGCGTCGCTCATGGCCAGGACGGCCGTCGGGCGCATGCCGTCCTCCCAGGCCCGGTTCAGGGCGGCAATCCCGCCGTCGATGCTGGCCGGCCCGACGACGACGCTCTCGTCGGGGATGTCGATGCCGGCCGCGGCGAACGCCTCGCGATAGCCGCGCAGGCGGCGGCTGGTGACGCCGTCCGGATCGATGGCGACCTCGGGCGCCGGCGGCTCGACGCCGATGACCAGGACGTCGCGGTGGCCCGAGGCCGATCAGGTGCTCCGCGGCCGCGCGCGCCCCGCCGACGTCGTCGATCTCGACCGAGCCGTGCTCGGGGAGCGCGGTCGAGTCGACCAGGACGATCGGCACGCCGGCCCGCCGGATCTGCTCCACCTCGGGGTGGTCGTCGCTCAGGCCGATCGCGACCACGCCGTCGACCGTCGCCCGGCTCATCGCCCCGGCCAGCGAACCGTGAAGCGGCGAGATGAAGTGGAGTGCGTACCCGGACTCCTCGGCGGCGCCGGCGACGCCCTCGCTGAACGCGCCGAAGAACGGGTTCGAGAAGATGACCGACAGGGCCTGGGGCGTGAGCACGCCGATCGTCAGCGTCTGGCGCTGGGTGAGCATCCGCGCGACGGGGTGCGGGGTGTAGCCCGAGGTGCTCGGCGATCTCGCGGATCCGGAGCGCCGTCTCGGGGGCGAGCCGATCCGGGCTGTTGAACGCGAACGACACGGCGGTCTTGGACACGCCGGCTTCGCGCGCGACATCGGCAATCCGCGGACGGATGGTGCGTAGCTCCACTCGGCTCCACTCACGGCGCGGACCGCTCCACACGGGCCGACGCGTCAGGTGGCGGCTCCGAAGGAGGAGGGCTCAAAGCCGCCGTTCGCGTGCAAACCGGTTTAGCAAACCGGTTTAGCGAAGATACGGGGGCGCGCACCCGGTGTCAAGACCCCAAGTCGTCGCCGGCGGTCCAGGATCGCGTGCCTGCTGCTCGCGGACCGCGGAGCGCTGCCGGCCTTCCGGGGTACCATGCCGCCCGATGCTCGACGCCATCCGGGCGATGCCGGCCGGCATCCGCCTCTTCCTCGTCTACGCGTTCCTCATCCTGGCCGGGATCGGCCTCAGCCTGCGCTATGTCGTCGACACGGCGATCGAGGCGTCGGTCAGCTTCGAGGGCGTGGTCGTGATGGCCCTGCTCGCCTATACGATCTTCACCACGACCCTCGTCCTGCAGCGCAAGGAGGCGGCGCGCGGGCTGGCCCTGGGGCTGGCCAGCCTGATCGTCCCGCTGGTCCCGTTGCTGGCCCTCAGCCGGCTGCCGGTCGAGGCCGTCTTCGTGGCGGTACTCGGCGTCCTGCTGTTCCGCGGACTGCTCCGACCGGAGGTCCGCGCCTACCTCAACGAGCCGTGACGGGCATTTCCGGACACGCCACGCGCCGCGGGACGGTACCCTCTCGCTGCGCGCCGGGCTGTGCAGCCGTCGAACGCGCCGATCATCCTGACCCCGTCGACCCGTCCCACCCTACCGAGGCAAGCACCGTGAGCAAACCGTCCCGCCGGCGCCAGCAGCCGGCGGCAGCCAGCCCACCACGGGCCGCCCGGCGGGCGCGCGCCCGTCCGGTCCGGCGACCCCGCCAGGGTCGACCGCTGCCGACGACCCGACCACCGCCTCGACGCGGCCCGGGCCGCCCGCGGCGAGACCGGCCGGCGCGTCCGTGCCGGGCGCCCGAGCGGGCCGCCGTGAACGCGCTCGGATCCTGTCCGAGCGGTCGTTCATGGAGCGCTACCGTGGCGCGATCGTGGCCGTCGCGGCGATCGCCGGCGTCGCGATCATCGCGATCTTCGTCTTCGCCTCCGCATCCGCGTCGGCCTACGCCTGCACCACCCAATGGAGCCCGGAGGCCACCGCCTCGCCGGCGGCCGGCGCGACCCCCGCGCTCGGCTACGTCCAGCCGGACATGGGCCGGCACGCACGTACACCGTCGGGTCGAAGGTGACCTACACGTATTGCCCACCCGCCTCCGGAAACCACTACTTCGCATCCAACGTCGGACCGATTCCGCCCCGCGTCTGTACGCGCCCGAGTGACAGCTGCCGTGCCGGAAGGCTGGGTCCACAACCTCGAGCACGGCGCCATGGTCATCCTGTATCGCGGCCGTGATGGGGATCCCGGGATCACGAGCGCTGGGCAGGCCGAGCTCCGGGCACTGTTCGACGGGTTCCCGCCGAGTCCCGTCTGCGGGATCGCTCCGCGCACGAGCCGGGCCCGTGGTCGCCCGCTTCGACGACATGGCCAGGCCGTATGCGGCGCTCGTGTGGGACCGGGTCCTGCCGCTCCAGACGCTCGACACCGCACAGATCCTCGCCTTCTGGCAGCAATGGGGCGAGAAGACCAACCCGGAGCAGCAGTGCGCGCCGCCGAGCGCCTCACCGAGCCCAGCCCCCAGCGAGGCGCCCAGCGCCGCGCCGAGTGTGGCGCCAAGCACGGCGCCGGGCACCGGCTCCAGCGCCCCCAGCCCGAGCTGATCGGCGCCGCCCGGATGCGCCAGACCGCGTACGTCCCGCATCCGGGCAAGATCGTCTGCGTCGGCCTCAACTATCGGGAGCACGTCACCGAGGGCGGCCGAGGGCTACCGGCCCGGCCGCTGTTGTTCGCCAAGTTCGCGAATACCGTGATCGGCGACGGCGATCCGATCGTCCGCCCGGAGGGACGCACGCGCTCGACCTCGAGGTCGAGCTCGGCGTGGTCATCGGGACGCGCGCCCATCGCGTGACGGAGGCGCAGGCGCTGGACCACGTGGCCGGCTACGTCGTGGTCAACGACGTCAGCGCGCGCGACTGGCAGGGCGTCAAGGCGGCGCTCGCCGAGGGCGAGACCGGCGATGGGCAGTGGCTGCGGGCGAAGGGCTCGGACACGTTCCTGCCGGTCGGTCCGGTCCTCGTCGGCGCCGACGAGATCCCGGATCCGCAGTCGCTCCGCCTGCGCTCCTGGCGGATCCCGGGCTCCGGAGCGGAGGCGGGTCGTCCGCTGCTCATGCAGGACGGGACCACGGCCGACATGATCTGGGGCGTGGCCGCGCTGCATCGAGTACATCAGCCGCGTGATCACCCTCGAGCCGGGTGATCTCATCGCCACCGGGACGCCGTCCGGCGTCGGCGTGTTCCGCGACCCACCGGTCTTCCTGCAGCCGGGCGATCGCGTCCGCTGCGAGATCGACGGGATCGGGTGCGGTGGAGAATCCGGTGGTCGACTGGTCGGCCGACGCGAGGGACGCCGACCGCGCGCATCATTGACGCCCGTACCGGAGCCGGGAGGCCCAACGCGATGCTTGCCCTGGTCAAGGCCCGTCCCGAAGCCGGTCTCGAGCTTCGCGACGTCCCCGTTCCCGAGATCGGAATCAACGACGTCCTGATCCGCGTCCACAAGACCGGGATCTGCGGCACGGACCTGCACATCGAGTCGTGGGATCCGTGGGCAGCTGGCCACGATCAAGCCACCGCTGGTGGTCGGCCATGAGTTCGTCGGCGAGGTCGTCGACGTCGGCGCGAACGTCGCGGACTTCCATCCGGGCGACATCGTCATCGGGCGAGGGTCACGTCGTGTGCGGCCGCTGCCGCCACTGCCTGGCCGGCCGGTGTCAACCTGTGCGCCAACACGCATCGGACTGGGCGTCAGCCGGGACGGCGCGTTCGCCGAATACGTCAGCCCTGCCCGATGACGAACGTCTGGCACCACTGGCCGGGCATCGACGAGGACGTCGATGGCGATCTTCGATCCGTTCGGGAACGCGGTTCACACGGCGCTCGCCTTCCCGGTCCTCGGCGAGGACGTACTCGTGGTCGGGCGCCGGGCCGATCGGGCTCATGGCGACCGCCGTCGTCCGGCATGCCGGCGCTCGCTACGTCGTCGTCAGCGAGCCGAACGCGTACCGCCGCGAGCTCGCATGCACGATGGGCGCGACGCTGGTGATCGACCCGACGACGAGCCACTCGCCGACGTCCTGGCCGAGCTCGGACATGGTCGAGGGCTTCGACGTCGTCGCTCGAGATGTCCGGCAACGCCGGCGCGCTCCGCAACGCCATGGCGAACATGGCGTACGGGGGCTCGATGGCCATCCTCGGGATCCCGACCGCGGAGATCCCGATCGACGTCAACCGATCGTCTTCAAGAGCTGACCCTGCAGGGCATCTACGGTCGTGAGATGTACGAGACCTGGTACAAGATGTCGGTCATGCTCACGTCCGGGCTGGACATCAGCCCGGCGATCACCCACCGATTCGGGTTCCGCGACTTCGCCGCGGCGTTCGCCGCGGCCCGGGCCGGCGATTCCGGCAAGGTCATCATGGATTGGACGTCATGAACCAGCTTTCCGATCCGCTCGCCTTCCTCGCCGACGAGGTCGCCGCGCTTCGCGAGCGCCACCTGTATCGCCCGTTGCGGGTCATGTCGTCGGCCCAGGGCCCGATCGTGTCGATCGACGATCGGCGGCTGATCAGCCTGTCGTCGAACGACTACCTCGGGTTGACCCATCACCCGCGGGTGTGCCGGGCCGCCGAGGAGGCGGTCCACGAGTTCGGCGCCGGCAGCGGCGCCGTGCGCACGATCGCCGGGCACGATGACCATGCATGAGGCGCTCGAGGCCGAATTGGCGGCGTTCAAGGAGACGCCCGCGGTCCTGACCTTCCAGTCCGGGTTCACGGCCAACACCGGCGTGATCCCGACGATCACCGGCGAGACGGACCTGATCGTGTCCGACGCCCTCAACCATGCCTCGATCATCGACGGGATGCGCCTGTCCAAGGCGCCCTCGGCAGGTCTATCCGCATGCCGACGTCGCTGCCCTCCGCGAGGTCCTCAGCGAGGCAAGGGCGCAGGGGCGGCCTGGCGGCGGTGAACACCACCTGATCCTCGTGGTGACCGATGGGGTCTTCTCGATGGACGGCGACATCGCGCCGCTCCCCGGGATCGTCGAGGCCGCCGAAGCGTTCGGCGCGGCCGTGATGGTCGACGACGCCCACGCCTCGGGCGTGCTCGGCCGGAACGGCCGCGGATCGGTCGACCATTTCGGGCTGCACGGCCGCGTGGCGATCCAGGTCGGCACGCTCAGCAAGGCCGTCGGCTCGCTCGGGGGCTACGTCGCCGGTTCGATCGCCCTTCGCGAGATCCTGACCCAGCGAGCCCGTCCGTTCCTGTTCTCCACCTCGCATCCGCCGGCCATCGTGGCCGCGTGCCGCGAGGCGATCCGGGTGATGCAGGACGAACCCGAGCTCCAGGAACGCCTGTGGGCGAACACGCGCCGGTTCAAGGCCGAGCTGACCCGCCTCGGGTTTCGATACCGGCCGCTCGGAGACTCCGATCACGCCGGTCATGATGGGCGACCCCGAGACGGCCGGCCGGTTCAGCGACCGGCTGGCCAACGAAGGCGTCTTCGTCCAGCCCGTGGTCTTCCCCACGGTGGCGATGGACAAGTCCCGCCTGCGCACGATCGTGACGGCCGCCCACTCCGACGAGCAGCTCGACGCGGTCCTCGCCGCGTTCGATCGGGTCGGGCACGAACTGGGCCTCATCTCGGGTTGATCGTGGTGCCACCGGAGGGGCCCCAGAGGTGATCGATCGTCAGGCGCGGGACCTGCCGCTCGACGCCCACCTCCACACGAACCTGTCGCCCGACAGCGACGTCCCGATCGACCTCTACGCGGCGGCCGCCCTCGAGCGAGGCGTCGCCGAGCTTGCGATCACGGACCACGTGGACTTCGAGCCAGGAGCTCCGGCGTTCGGATACGCCTCGTTCGAGGACCGGGAACGCGTCGTCCGCCAGGCCGCCGAGCGCTGGGGACCGCAGGGCGTGGCGATCCGGTTCGGCGTGGAGCTCACCTACGATCGGGGCGTGGGAATCCGACATCCGCGACCACCTGGCGCGGCATGCCTACGACTTCACGATCGGATCGGTCCACGATCGCGTCCGCTCGCCGTACCACGCATCGAACGTCCGCAGCTGGGTGACGGGGCGATCGCTCGCCGAGATCGTGGCCCCGGCGTTCGACGAGGTCGAGGCCGCGGCTCGCTCCGGGCTGTTCGACACGATCGGCCACTCGACGTCGTGAAGCGCTACCTCCATCCGCACGTGTCTCCGGCCGACCTGGCTGCCGCGCCCGAGCTGTACGAGCCGATCCTGCGGGCGCTCGTGGACAGCGGGACGGCCCTCGAGATCAATACCAGCGGCCTGCGGCACCCGGTCGCCGAGACGTATCCCGCGGCCCACATCGTTGCGCGCTTCCGCGAGCTCGGCGGCCGGGCGATCACGATCGGCTCGGACGCGCACCGGCGCGACCAGTTCGGCTGGGCCCTCGGCGACGGCTACGCGGAGGCGACGACGGCCGGGTTCGACTCGCTCAGCTTCCGTCGCGGAGGGAGGTCGCGTTTCGGTACCGATCCCGGTCGCCATTGGTCCTGGTCCTAACGGTCTGTACGGAACGTTCGTTGTGAGTCTTGACGACGCCGCGATCGAGCGGTTGGTGGACGACGCACGATCCGGAGATGCCTGGGCATTCGGCCAGCTCTTCGATCACTTCCACCTTCCGATCTACCGCTACATCGTCAGCCGCATCCACAGCCCGGCGGATACGGAGGACCTGACGCAGCTGGTCTTCGTCAAGGCCCTGGAAGCGCTTCCGCGATACGAGTCGCGGGGCATTCCCTTCGGGGGCTGGCTCTTTCGGCTGGCCGGAATTCCGTAGTGGACTTCACGAGGACTCGCCACGAACACGCCGACCTGGACACGGTGATCGATCACCGGGGCGGCGGGCCAGGACCGGAGGACGTGGCGATGATCCGCCAGGAGATGGACGCGATCGCGAGCGCCCTTGCGGCCCTGACCGACGACCAGCGAGAGGCGATCGAATTGCGCTTCTTCGCCGGGCCTGTCGGCTCGTGAGGCGGCAGACGTGATGGGCCGACAGGAAGGAACGATCCGCGGACTCCAGTTCCGCGCCATCGCCGCCCTCCGGCGACAACTGGGAATGCAGGAACTGATCGCGACGAGCATGGACGAGCCAACCGATGGATAGCCACCCGATGGACGACCGAGACGTCGAGGACGCCGAGCTCGCGGAACGGCTCGATGCGTACGCGGAAGCCCGGCTGTCCCCGAGCCTGTCGGCCTCGTCGCGGATGCGTGCCAGCGTGATGGCCGCCGCCCAGCGTCAGGCGGCCCTGGCTCGAGCCGATGTCGAACGGGCCGCTCTCGCGGCCGCTGAAGTGGCGTCCCAGCCGCGAGTCGTTCCGATGCCGCGCTGGCGTCGCCCGGTCGCGGCGCTGCTGGCCGCGAGCCTGACGCTGGCCCTGGCGGTCGGGTCGGTGGCCGCCGCCCAGCCGGGCGGACCGCTGTACGGCGACCCGGATCTGGGCAGAGACGCTGACCCTGCCCTCATCCGCCGCCGAGCGCGCCGCCGCCGAGGTTCGCCGGCTCAACGATCGTCTCGCCGAAGCCGCCAATGCCGCGGCTGCCGGCAACGCCCAGGCGTCTGCCGCTGCCTTGGGCGCCTACAACTCGATCCTCGCCGAGGCGATGGCCGGGACGAACGGGAGATCCCGTCGCGAATGCGACGTTGGACGTCTCGGTCCGTCGGAACATCGAGGTCCTGACGGCACTGCTCGGTCGCGTCCCCGAACAGGCCAGGGACGCGATCCAGCACGCCATCGACCAAAGCGACTCGGCCGCCCACGGGCTGCAGGGCAAGCCCGGCGTGGGCGAACCGGCCCGCGACGAATCCAGGCAACGGTCCGAGCGCAGCGAACAAGCCCGATCACACGGCCAACCCGAACAAGCCCGATCACACGGCCAACCCGAACAAGCCCACGCCGGCAGCCGTCGATCCAACGAAGAAATCGCATGACGGCACTCAGCCCACGCCGCGGACCCATCCCACTCCGAAGCCAAAGCCGACCCGCGAGCAGCCGGCTGCGACGACCACGCCCCAGCACACGCCCCGAGGCAAACGGGCGGCCATCGACTCCACCCGGCAACGGCAACCACGGCGGCTGATCGCTTCGCCCGGAGCGATACGCTTCGGGCATGGATGATCGATCGGGTAACACGGCGCTCCAACTCGACGTCGTCGGCGCTGGACCGGCCTTCACCGATCGACTTGGCGCCACCGGAGCGGCGTACCTCGTCCGGCACGATCGGACCTCGATCCTGCTCGACCTCGGTCAGGGTTCATTGCCGCGGTTGGCCGGTCTCCTGGATCCGGGCAACCCTCGACGCCGTGGCGATCAGCCATCTCCATCCGGACCATTTCGTCGACCTCGTCGCACTGCGGCACTTCCTGCGCTGGGGCCCATCGCAGCCGCGCCGGGTGCGGGTCCTTGGGCCGACCGGGCTTGCGCGATCGTCTCGACGCGCTGAACGCCGAGGCCGGCTTCAGCGCGGCCGCACTCGACATCGAGGATCTCCGGCCCGGTCGCCTCGCGATCGGGACACTCCAGCTGGAGGTGGCCCGGGTCACGCACGACGGCCAGAGCTACGCCTTTCGCGTCGCGGTACCCGGCGCAACGGGGTTGGTGTACAGCGGCGATTGCGGACGAGCCGACGATCTGGCCAGCCTGATCCGTCCCGGTGACACGCTCCTGTCCGAGGTCTCGTTCGGGCCTGGTCCCGTGCCGGCGGGCGCCGCGCACCTCGACGGGCCGGCGGTCGGAGACCTGGCCGCTCGCACCGGGGTGGCGAGGGTGCTGCTCACGCACCTGTTGATGGCCTTCGATCCGCGCGAGACCGTCGCGTCGGTCCGACGCGGCTTCGACGGGCCCGGTCGCAGCTCGTCGCGCCGGGTGATCGCTTCACCGCCGTTGGCATCGACGTCAAACCGCGCGGTTCGGGTCCGCTAGGCTTTCGCGGTGCGTGACGAGCGATCACCGGACCTGCCACCCGCATCGGCCGGTCGGGCGCGCCTCTGGGCACTCCCCGGAACCGCGCACATCTGGCGGCCCTTGGCGACCCGGCTCGTCTCGAACCTGCGTGATCCGGGAACGGCGCTGCCACTGCTGTTGATCGTCGCGCTGGGTGTTCGCACCCTGTGGCTCGACCTGCCGAAGGGGTCATTGATCTTCGACGAGTCCTATTACGTCAACGCCGCGCGCGTCCTGCTCGGCTGGACCCTGCCGCCCGGGTCGAACTACTTCGGCTCGCCGGTCGGTCTCGACCCGAATACCGAGCATCCGCCGCTCGGCAAGGTGTTGATCGCCGCCTCCATGCTGGTCTTCGGCGACAACGGGATTGGCTGGCGGATCCCAAGCCTGGTGGCAGGCATGATGGCGCTGGGATCGCTGTACCTGATCGTCCGTGCCGCAGGCGAAACCGCCTGGCTGGCGATCCTGGCGGTCGGCTTCTTCGCCTTCGACAATCTCGCCTTCGTCCACGGCCGGATCGGAACGCTGGACATGATGGTGCTCGCACCGATGCTGATCGCGTGCTGGCTCGCGTTACGCGACCGCTGGGCCCTGGCCGGAGCGGTATTGGGTGTGGCGGCCTTGATCAAGATCACGGCGCTCTACGGCCTGCTGGCCTTGTTGATCCTGGCCACCCTTCGGCTCTTCGCCGAGATCAGGGAGGCCGGTGGCCTCCGCCTTCGAGCCGGGAACCTTGGGGTTCGAGTCGGGAGTCTCCGCTCCATCGTCACGCTCGGTGTCAGCTTCGTCGGCGTGGCGATCATCGGCCTGTGGTTGCTCGATGCTCGATTTACGTCGTTCGCCACGCCGTTCGATCACATCCGCCGGATCTTCGACTATGGCGCGAATCTCAGGGCGCCGGTCGACCAGGCCGGGATCTGTCCCGGAGCCGACAGCGGGCCCTGGCAGTGGCTCTTCAACCAGTGCCAGATCACCTACCTGCGGGTCGACGTAACGGTTCGCGCCGGTGACAAGGTTATTTCGACGCTGCCCTCGATCGACTTCCGTGGTGCGCTCAATCCGGTCCTGGCCGGTGCGATCCCGCTGGCGACCCTGTTCGTGGGCTGGTTCGCTTGGCGGACCAGGAACCGGCTCGCGGAATGGGCGATCGTCTGGGCCGCAGCCAATTACCTGCCCTACGTGGCACTGGCCGTCGTCAGCCAGCGGATCATGTACATCTACTACTTCCTGCCGGTCGTCCCGGCTGTCGCCGTTGCGGTCGCCCTCCTGCTGCGCCGGGGCGGGTTGCCCAGGTTCATGACGTGGGGATTCGTGGCCATGTACGCGGCCGGATTCGTCGCGTACTTCCCGTTCCGTCACATCCCCTGAGCCGGGCACGGAGAACGGCCGTGCGGGCCCCAGGCCGGAACATCCGTTACAGGGAGGCTGCCATCCGGCGCGGGTGGCTGCGCGGGGTCCGCTTCGCCGTCGCCCTGATCCTGGGCCAGGGCGCGGTCCTCGTCCTGACTGGACTCCTCGCCCCGCTGGCCGGCGGTCGCGAACCCTTTGCGGGCAGCTGGGAGGAGCTGGTCGAACACGGCGTCGGCCTGGTCGCGCTCATCGAGTCGAACTGGCAGCGATGGGACGCCCTCTGGTACCAGCACATCGCCACGTTCGGCTATGGCGCTCACGACGGAAGCCTCGCGTTCTACCCTCTCTACCCGATCCTCGCCCACGTGGCGGCGATCCCCTCGGGCAACGTCGTGCGAGGCGAGCTGTTCGTGTCGGCGGCTGCCGCCATCGGCGCGGCGTGGTCCCTCTGGCGGCTCACCCGACTCGAGGTGCTGAGGGACCAAATCGGCGATCCGGGTCGCGATCGAGAACGAGCGCGCCGCAGGCTCGCCCCGGCGCTCGTCGTCCTCCTGACCGTGCTGTTCCCGACCGGCTTCTTCCTGCTCGCGCCGTATACGGAAGGCCTCTTCCTCCTCCTGACAGTGACGACCTTCTGGCTCATGCGGACCGGCCGTCTCTGGGCGGCCGGGCTGGTCGCCTTGCTGGCGAGCATCACCCGTGCTCAGGGCGTCATCCTGCTGCTCCCGCTCGCCTACGAATCCCTCCGCGCCAGCGGGACCCTCGAATGGGTCCACGATCACGGTGCCCGGCACCCGCCGAGCCCGACGCTGCTGGCGGCGCTGTTGCCGGCCGCCGGCACGCTCGGTTTCGCCGCCTATCAGGCATCGTTGGTTGGTGGAGGGGCCGGCATCGGCACCCAATCGCCGTGGGGCCTGTCGATCGTGCTGCCCTGGCAGGCCGTCACCGCGTCGCTCGGGTACATCGGCAGCCACCTCGGTGGGCCTGTCGCGATCATCGAGATGCTAAACCTGGCGCTCCTCGCGCTGGCTCTCCTCGTTGCCGTGGTGGGCATCCGCCGACTACCCGTGGCGTACTCGCTCTATGCGGTCCCGACGCTCGGGCTGTACTTCTTCCGAACCTCCTACTTCTCCCCGCTCATGAGCGTGTCCCGGTACGTGCTCGTGGTCTTCCCGTGCTTCATCGTCGCGGGGGTCTGGCTCGGCACGCGTCCGAGGCTTGCCATGGTGGTGCTGGCGGCGAGCGCCGTCGCCCAGATCCTGCTCTACCAGTACTGGGTGCGCTGGGGATTCGTCGCCTGAGCAAATAGAACCGGGATGCGACCGATGCCGCATCCCGGTTCCCGGGTTCCGCTAGGTTGCCGGCTGGTTCCGGCTCGAGCTACCGACGATTGCGCTTGGTCGCGGTCTCGGCCGGAGCCAGGAGAAGCGTGACCGCCAGGACGCCGGCCATCGCCAGGAGCACCAGCCGCCAGCTGTCGTTGGTGGACGTCGGGACGCTGGGCAGCGTATCCGTTGCCGGCAACACGGCACCCTCGGGCGTCCCCGTCACTCCCTCCACTCCGGCTTCGGGCGTCGGGGTGGGCGTCGGGACCGGCGTCGGGGTGGGCGTCGGGACCGGCGTCGGGGTGGGGGTCGGGACCGGCGTCGGGGTGGGCGTCGGGACCGGCGTCGGGGTGGGCGTCGGGACCGGCGTCGGGGTGGGCGTCGGCGTCGTCTCCGTGGTTTGCGTCGTCTCGGTCGTCGACTGCGTGGTCTCGGTGGTCTCGGTCGTCTGCGTCGTCGCAGTCGTCTGCGTCGTCTCAGTCGTCTGCGTCGTCTCAGTCGTCTGCGAGGTCTTGGTCGTGCTGCTCGAGGAGGTCGTGCTGCTCGAGGAGGTCGTGGTCGTCGTCTCACCAACGCAGACATGCGACAGGTTCAGGTTGCCGTCGCTCACCACATCCGACGACGCGCCCAGTAACGTGTCGGCACCGGTGATGATCGACCAATGGAGCACACTGCCGGAGACCTTGTAGTTGGCAATTGGGCCGACCGTCCCCGCGTTCTGGAAGACTGCCGTCAAGTTTCCGGTGGTCACGTTCACCTGGTTCTGAATGAAATGCCAGTACACCTGGCCAGGCTGAAGAACGATGCCGTCGCAGTCACCGCTATCGCCGCGTGGGGCTTGGTCCCAGGAGATGGGCGGGGTCTGGTGAAGGTCGTTGGCAAGCGCGCCAGCGGTTCCCGGGCCGATCAACGCCGCTGTCGTCAGGCCGGCAACGACCAGCCAACCAAAGCGTCGCGCCAATCGCGACCGCTTTCCTGTCAAGGATGTCTGCATGTTTCCGGAACCCCTAGCTTCTGGGACGCGATGCCCCGGTATGAATGAGCTCGGTGCCGGTGCCCCCCATAAAATGGCGATCGGCCGGTCGAGCGGTCCAGATGATCGCATCGCGTACTCCCCGAGTCTAGTACCAATAGGTCACCCAAACCTCACCAGACCATTTCAGAGCCGCCTTGTGGCGCCCGGTTCTGGTGCGTCGCGTCACAGTTTGGGTACCATCCGAGTCGGTACCGACGGCGTCCGAATGGCCAGGACTCTTGGTACGCAACGGCAGCGAACACGAGGCTGTCGCTACGGTGTGCCCACCGCCCAGGAGGACTCGTGCCAGACCCACTGCTCCCTGCGATGGATCGATTGAAGCTACCCGTGCGCGCCCAGGTGCGCGACGCCGTCGAACGGGCGTGGACCCGGGCCGTTGCCGCCGGCTCGCTGCCGGCACTCGCGCCGGACACGGCGCCTCCCGCGGTCGAGGTGGAGCGGCCGGCCGACGCGGAGCACGGGGACTTCGCCAGCAACCTCGCGATGAAGCTGGCCCGTCCATATCGGCTGGCTCCGCTGGCCATCGCCGCGCCGCTCGCCGATCAGCTGGCTCGTGAGGCGATGGATGACCCGACGGCCACACCGATCGCGGCGGTTGAGGTGGCACCGCCCGGGTTCCTCAACCTCCGCCTCGCCGATCGCGCCCTGGAGGTCGCGGTGGCCGGCGTTCTCGAGGAGCCCGACGGCTGGGGCCGTGTGGCACCGCTCGGTCGCCGCTCGGTCAACGTCGAATTCGTGTCGGCCAATCCGACGGGGCCACTCCACATCGGCAACGCGCGAGGCGCCTTCGTGGGCGACCTGCTCTGCCGCGTGCTCGAGGCCGGCGGGCAGCAGGTCACACGCGAGTACTACTTCAACGACTCCGGCGGCCAGATCCGGAACCTCGGCGCCTCGGTCGCGGCGCTCCGCCGAGGAGACCCCGTGCCGGACGACGGCTACAAGGGCGACTACGTCGGGGACCTCGCCAGCGCACTGCCGGCCGACATTTGGACCTCGGCCACCGCGCCCGGCGCCGACATGGACGGGATCGTCGGTCATTGGGCGGCCGGCCGGGTCCGCGAGGGCATCGAACGCAGCCTGGCCGCGCTGGGCGTCCGGTTCGACGTGTGGACCAGCGAGGCCCGACTCCATGACGAGGGCTGGGTCGACCGGGCGGTGCACCGCCTGCGCGACCACGGCCACGTCTTCGAGCAGGACGGCGCCATCTGGTTCCGATCGACCGACTTCGGCGATGACAAGGACCGCGTGATCATCAAGTCGAACGGCGAGCCGACCTATTTCGCGGCGGACATCGGGTACGTCACCGAGAAGTTCAGTCGCGGCTTCGATGATCTCATCTACATCTGGGGCGCCGACCACCACGGCACGGTCGCTCGGGTCCGGAACGCCGCGGAGGCGATGGGCTACGACCGCGACGCCGTGCGGATGCTGCTCTACTCCTGGGTCCGCTTCGTTCGCGACGGCCAGGAGGTCTCGATGTCGAAGCGCGCCGGCGAGTTCATCACCCTCGACGAGCTGCTGGCCGAAGTCGGCGTGGATGCCGCCCGATGGTTCTTCGCGTCACGCGGCGCGACGTCGGCGATCGATTTCGACATCGAGCTCGCCAAGAAGCAGTCGAACGAGAACCCGGTCTACTACGTGCAGTACGCGCACGCGCGGATCGCATCGATCATGCGCAAGGCTGCGGAGGTCGGGCTGATGCCCGGACCTGGCGTCGAGGGCGCGCTCGGCGGCGCCCCCGAGGCCGCCCTCGCCCGGGCGGTGGTCAGGTTCCCGGAGGTCGTCGAAGATGCCGTCGCAGCCGAGGAAACCCAGGGCATCACGGCCTACGCCACCGACCTGGCGACGACGTTCCACGGCTTCTATCGCGACGCGCGGGTGGTGGATCCCGGCGATCCGCAGCGGTCGGCCGCCCGGCTGGCGCTCGCCGCCGCCACTCGCATCTCGCTGGCAAACGCGCTCCGTCTCCTCGGCATCTCGGCGCCGGAGTCGATGTAGCCCGCCTGGCGGGCCGAACGAACCCGGTCAGACGCCGGTCGCCCCGAAGACGATGTCGAGCGCCAGCAGGGCATCGTCACTCGACGCGACCAGGACCGTCACGTGCTTGCCGCCGGGCGCGGAGATCCGCGACGGATGACTGAGGCCGCCGATCGCGGTCGTGGCGGCATCGGCAAACTCCGACGCGTCGGCAGCGGTGTCCCAGGCAGTGTCGATGACGACGCCCCACGCGCCGGCCGGACCCTTGGCCACGGCCAGGCGGTCGCCGCCCCAGCCGGCGGCCGCCGCGGTGGCGTCCGCGGGCTTCACGCCCGACTCCCGCAGCCAGTCCTGGATCTGGAGCTCGCCGAGGGTGTCCTCGAGCGGCACGGTCCATCCGTCACCGAGCTGGTGGGCGAGATCGTCGGGGAGGGCAACCTTGACCGGCGCCTCGTCGGCGGCGTACTTCTCGGGGTGGAGGATCTGCTCGGTCGACACCGGCATCCGTCTATAGAGGTCGTCGACCGCGGGCCAGCCGCCGCGGAGCTGTGCCGCCTGGACGAACGACAACCCCGTCGTGTACGGGTAGAGGAGGAGGTCGCGCAGGAAGGGTGGAGTCCGGTTCAGCACCGCCTGGGCGGCCGGGTCGGCGCTCAGGGCGATGTACGCGAGCATGTCCTGCGGACCGAAATGGGCCGCCGCCCAGAGGGTCATCAGGAGCGTGGCGTCGCCTTCGTAGATCGCCTGCCTGGCCAGGATCTCGTCCGACTCGTCGAGGATACCCTGCTGGTCCTTGAACACCGGGAAGTTCTGATCCTGGAGGGCGTGGTCGAACTCGTGCGCGAAGGTGATCCGCTCGCCCACACCGGGGAGACCCGTCTTCGAGACCACGTACAGCTTGCCCTGGTCGTGCCGATAGAAGCCGACCACCCCGCCGCTCGAGCATGTCGAGGGTCAGTGCGCGGAGGTTGCTGTCGGCGGGGATCAGTCCGAGCGCCTTGTAGAGCTGGTCGTTCGCAGCCACGTAGGCCGGCGGCGATTCACGGTCGAACTGGTCGGTCAGGATCGTCCGCAATTGCGCCTGGTCGATCGATTCGCGCGGTACCGGACGGCTCGCCGCGAGCCCGCGGATCTCGATCACCTGTTGCTCGATCGCGTCGTAGATCGCACCGGCGTCGGCACTGGCCGACGGTGACGGAGACGCGGTCGGGCTGGCCGCCGTCGATGCCGAAGGCGTGGTGGTCGGCGGGGGAAGCGACGGCGTCGACGTGGGGCCGGACGTCCCGCACCCGCTCGTCGCGAGCACGATGGAAACGACCGCGGCGGGGAGGGCCGAACGCCAGGCCCGGGCTCGTGGGCGCAGGTCGGACATGCGCGGGATTGTCGCACGGCGCCCCGGCTCGCCAACGGAAGGCGGCGGGAATATCGCTTTCTTAACCGGATGCCGACTCGACCCTGAATGCTGGTGCCGTAGCGTATCGCCTGGACGAACCCTCAACGGTTCCTTCCTCCCTCCCTCCGACCGGAGGCGCCGATTGGGCAGGCGCCTCCGGTCTCCCTTTTTCGGGGAGTGCCTGCGGCGGACGGCGGCGCCGATACTCGGCTCGGGGCGCCGAGTCTCGGTTCGGCCGTTGGCGAAGCGGCGGTGCAGGCGGCTGTGTCAGAATCGATCGGATGGAGCTGACCTGGTACGGCCGCACGTGCATTCGGATCCGCGGCCGTGAGGCGGTCGTGGTGGCCGATCCGTACCAGTCGGTGGTCGGCCCGACCGGGCGCGGCATCAGCGGCGATGTGGTCACGTTCAGCCACCCCGACGATGCCCCGCTCCCGAAAGCCAAGGGCAAGCGGTCGCGCGACGGGAAGACCCTGCTTCCGTCGAGCCTCGAGAACGCCTTCGTCCTGGACGGACCCGGGGAGTACGAGGTCAAGGAAGTCCTCGTGACCGGGGTTCGCACGTACCGCGATGACGCTCGCGGGGCGGAGCTCGGCAAGCAGACCGCGTTCCTGATCGAGGTCGACGGCCTGCACACAATCCATCTCGGCGAGATCGGCCACCTGCTGTCCGAGGAGAAGCTCGCGGACATCGGCTCGGTCGACATCGCCTGCGTCCCGCTCGGCGGCTCGCTGTCACCGAGCCAGGCGGCGGCCGTAGTCGCGCAGCTCGACCCGCGGATCGTCGTCCCGATGCCGATCTGCGAGGACGAGGCGGAATGCGCCGAGGCGCTCAAGCGCTTCTTCCACGAGATGGGCGCCGAGGCGTCGACCCAACCCAAGGTGTCGGTCACCTCGACCAGCCTCCCGGCCGAGACGACGACGGTGCTCCTGGAGTCGCGCGGCAAGCCGGCCTGAGCGTCGTCCGCCGACCGCCCTCGTTCTTGCCCGTCGCCTATCGGTCGATGACGATCCGGCCCCGCTTGATCACCGTCCGGGCAAGGTCCGCTCCCGGCCAGTACGGGATCTGGATCGAGGTCGGAACGCGCCAGACGACCAGGTCGGCGCCCTTCCCGACCTCCAGCGACCCGACCTCGTCCTCCACGCCGAGGGCGCGCGCCGCGTTGATCGTCACCGCGCTGAGGGCCTCGTCGGGCGTCAGGCCGAGCTCGACACAGGCCATCGTCATGGCCAGCGGCAGGTTGGCCGTCGGGGAGGTCCCGGGATTGAAGTCGGTCCCGATCGCGACCGGGATCCCGCGATCGATGAAGGTGCGAGCGGGCGCGCCGTGGTCCTTCATGAGGAACCAGGTCGTGACCGGCAGGACGGTCGCCACGACGGCGCGACCCTCCGCCGCCGCCTGGGCGAGGGCGGCGATCCCGGCCTCGGACGGGGTGGCCAGGTGGTCGGCGGAGAACGCGCCGATCTCGGCCGCGAGCTCCGCGCCACCGGACGGTGCGAGCTCGTCGGCGTGGAGGCGCGATGCCATCCCCAGGCTCGCGGCCGCCTCCAGGATCCGGCGCGACTGGTCGGCGTCGAACACGCCGGTCTCGCAGAACACGTCGCAGAAGAGCGCTCGCCCGTGGGCGGCGACCCCCGGCAGCTGATCCTCGATGACCGAGCGCACGTAGGCCTCGGTGCCGTCCGGGCGCGACCGGAATTCGGGTGGGACCGCGTGGGCGCCGAGATACGTGGGGATGACCTCGGTCGGCCCCTCCGCGCCGAGCCGATGGGCGACCTCGATGAGCCTGACCTCGGTCTCGAGATCGAGGCCGTAGCCGGATTTGACCTCGACGGTGGTCACGCCGTGGCCGAGCATCTCGTCGAGCCAGCGCCGGCCGTGGGCCAGGAGCCGCTCGATCGACGCGGCCCGGGTCGCCGCGACCGTCGACAGGATGCCGCCGCCGGCGGCCAGGATCTCGAGATACCCGGCCCCGCGCTGGCGGAGCAGCATCTCGCCCTCGCGCGAGCCCCCGAAGAGCAGGTGCGTATGCGGATCGATGAGGCCGGGAGTGACCGTCCCGCCGTCTGCGTCGAGCCGGGCAAATCGCCCGAGCGGGTACCCCTCGGCCTCGATGGCGCGTTCCACGTCGACCCGCGGGCCGACCGCTGCGATCCGGCCCTCCCAGCAGGCGACCACCGGGGCCCGCTCGGACTCCGGGCCGCCGACGTCGCTCGCCGATAGCCGCGCCACGTCGTTCTGGGCGGCCCCCGATCGGACACCGCCGGCCATGGTCACGACCTCGGCAGCCCCGACGACCAGCAGCCCGGGCGTCGGCTCGTCGCTCCGGCCGCCCTCGATGACCCGGAAGGGCCCGCCGCTCATGAGATGGAGCGGTGGGTCATGGCTGGCCGCGGTCGGCTGGCCCCCGCCCGCTGACGTGCGGGGCGCGGGCCGCCTCGAGCCGGAGTTCGAGGGCCTGCATCGGCGAGAAGTCGCGCAGTCGCAGGTACGCGGCGGCGCCCGCCAGGCGGCGCTCGATCGAGTCCTCCCCGGGAGCTCCGGCGCGGTCGCCGACCGCCAGCAAGGCGGCCAGCGGCGCGAGGCCGATCAGCTCCGACTCGGCGAGCTCCACCCCGTCTTCGGCGGCGACGTCGCGCACGGTCTCCCAGACCAGCCAGAGCGGGGTCACGGTGAAGTCGAGCAGGTTCATCGAGACCTGGGCCCGCCGGAGCTCGGCGATCCAGAACCCGTTCGCCTGGACGCGCGGCAGGCCGCCACCCGACTCGCGGACCCGCCGGGCGATCCGCTTGGCGAGCTCCACGTCGACCGAGGCGAGGTTGATGTTGTACGCGATCAGGAACGGTCGCGCGCCGACCGCCAGCGCACCGGCCGACGGGTGCATCCTGGGCGGCCCGAAGTCGGGCTCGCGGCCGCGCTGCCCGATCTCGACGCTCAGCCCCTCGTACTGTCCGCGCCGGACATCGGCGAGCTTCACCCGGTCCGGACGTGAGGTGGCGTTCGCGTACAGGTAGACCGGCAGGTCGAACCGATCGGCGACCCGCCGGCCGAAGGCGCGCGCGAGCTCGACGCAGTCGTCCATCGTCGTGGCCGCCAGCGGGACGAACGGGATGACGTCGACCGCCCCGATCCTCGGGTGCTCACCCGTGTGGTTGTTCATGTCGATCTCGTGGATCGCCGCACCGACCAGGGCCTCGAGGGCAGCGGTCACCGGTTCGTGCTCGCCGGCCAGCGTGAACACCGATCGGTTGTGGCTGGCGTCGCTCGTCCGGTCGAGCAGGTACACGCCGGGAACGCGTTCGATCGCACCCGCAAGGCGGTCCACGACGTCGAGGCGGCGGCCCTCGGAGACGTTCGGGACGGACTCGATCAGCACCCAGCGATGCTAGTCCGCGGGCCGGGCCTCCGTGACGTGCCCGGACGTCCAGTGTCAGGACTCGTTTGCGGCCCCGGGGCCGCGCGGGTCGCCGGTGGCTTCCTCGAGCATCGGGATCCGGACCCCGCGTTCCCGGGCGACCTGGATCGCCCGCTCATACCCGGCGTCCACGTGGCGGATGACCCCCATGGCCGGGTCCGTGGTCAGGACGCGTTCCAGCTTCTGGGCGGCGAGCGGCGTGCCGTCGGCCACGACGACCATGCCGGCGTGCTGCGAATACCCGATCCCGACCCCGCCGCCGTGATGGATGGACACCCACGTCGCCCCCGCCGCCGTGTTGACGAGCGCGTTGAGCAGCGGCCAGTCCGCAACGGCGTCCGATCCGTCGACCATCGCCTCCGTCTCGCGATTGGGTGACGCGACCGAGCCCGAGTCGAGGTGATCGCGGCCGATCACGATCGGGGCGCTGACCTCGCCGGTCCGGACCAGCTCGTTGAACGCGAGCCCGGCCCGAGCTCGTTCCCCGTAGCCGAGCCAGCAGATACGCGCCGGCAGCCCCTGGAACGGCACGCGCGCCTCGGCCATCTCGATCCAGCGGCGGAGCCCGGCGTCGGCGGGGAAGAGCTCCAGGATGGCCTTGTCCGTCCGCAGGATGTCGGCGGGATCGCCGGACAGCGCCGCCCAGCGAAACGGGCCTCGACCCTCGCAGAACTGCGGCCGGATGAACGCGGGCACGAAACCGGGATAGGCAAACGCGTCCGCGACGCCGGCTTCCAGGGCCTGCGCTCGCAGGTTGTTGCCGTAGTCGAAGACGACCGCGCCGGCGGCCTGGAAGGCCAGCATCGCCCGGACGTGCGCGGCCATCGACCGGCGGGACCGGCGCTGGTACTCGTCGGGCTGCGTCGCCCGGAGGAGCAGGGCATCGCCGAGGGCGATCTCGGCCGGCACGTAGCCCGCCAGGGCGTCGTGCGCCGATGTCTGGTCGGTGACCAGGTCGAACCGCTCGCCGGCGGCCGCCCATGCCGGCTCGATCTCCGCGGCGTTGCCGACGAGCGCGATCGACACCGCCTCGCCTCGCAATGCGGCCTCGCGCGCCCAGGCCAGCGCCTCGGCCGGGTCGGCGGTCAGCCGGTCGCAGTAGCCGATCTCGTGCCGGCGCCGGGCACGCGTCTCGTCGACCTCGATCGCGAGGCAGACCCCGTCGTTCATCGTCACGGCCAGCGGCTGTGCACCGCCCATCCCGCCCAGACCGGCCGTCAGCGCCACGGTCCCGCGAAGCGTGCCGCCGAAGTGCTGGCGCGCCGCCTCGGCGAACGTCTCGTAGGTGCCCTGCAGGATCCCTTGCGTCCCGATGTAGATCCACGACCCGGCGGTCATCTGGCCGTACATCATCAAGCCCGCCCGCTCGAGCTCGCGGAAGAGCTCCCAGGTGGCCCACTTGCCGACGAGGTTCGAGTTCGCGATCAGGACCCGCGGCGCCCAGGGATGCGTCCGGACGACGCCGACCGGCTTGCCCGACTGCACGAGCAGCGTCTCGTCCGCCTCCAGCCGACGGAGCTCGCGAACGATCGCGTCGAATGCCGCCCAGCTCCGGGCTGCGCGGCCGGTGCCGCCGTAGACGACCAGGTTGTCCGGATCCTCGGCGACCTCCGGGTCGAGGTTGTTCATGAGCATGCGCAGGGCCGCCTCCTGCTCCCAACCGCGGCAGCTGAGCTCGGATCCACGGGGAGCGCGAACCGGACGGGCGCCGACGAGCGTCATTGCCGCCAAGGCTACTCCGCCAGGCCGGCCATCACGAGCTCGCCGAAGTGCCCGGGGCCTGCCGCCGTGACCGACACGATCAGCGTCGGATCGGCGAGGTGGACGTGGTACGTCCGAGCGTCGCCCGCGCAGGTGCCCACGAACACCGTCCGGCCCGCGATCGTGCGCTGCGTCGGCGCCCCGTCGATCCCGCCGGCGACATCGCAGGCGCCCTGGTCGTACGTCGACCGCCAGGTGTCGAACCAGGCATCGCTGAACACGCCGTCGTGGAGCCGGATGACGCTGACGATCGCGAGGTCGTCGCCGGCCGACGTCCCGGGTCGGATCGCCAGGGCAACCGCGATGGCCCGTGCGGATCCGGCCAGCGACGGGTCGGCTGCGATCTGGGCGGCCGTCGCCGGATCCGGTTCGAGCGCCACGCCGTCGATCGCCGGTGGAAGGACGCGCAGCAGGCTCGCATCGACGAGGGTGCCGAGCCCATCCGAACCCATCGAAGCCCCGGGCGACGCCGCAGGGGTCGTGGCCGAAGCAGTGCCGGTTTCCGACGGCGACGAAGCGGCCTCCGATGCCGGGGCTGACCCCGCCGGGGGGCCGGTGGTCGACGTCGAGGGCCCGCACCCGACCGGTCCGAGGACCAGCGGCAGGAGGAGGAGCGCGAAGGGAACGCCGCCGCGCCGCGTCCTCACCCGAGCTCGCGACGCATGACCGGGAAGCGCGCATCGTCGACCGCTCGTCGGAACGCGGCGGACTCCCAGAACTCGGGGGTCGCCGCGCTCGTGGCGTCGGGCAGAGCCCCGGCGGTCGGATACGTCTCGACCGCCGTGAAACCGCGGTCGGCGAGGTCGCTGCAGACGGCCTCGACGAGTCGGTGGGCGAGGCCCTGCCGGCGGGCATCGGTGGTCGTGGCAATGCAGGTGATGACCGCCGGCAAGGGCGCGTCCGGGAGCGCCGGATACAGGTCGCGTGTGCGCTGCGCCCGTGGGTACGCGGTCAACGGGCCGAACTGGGCATACGCGTGGGCGCGATCGTCCACCAGCAGCACCTTGGCGTAGCTGCCGATGACCCCGAGACCGCGGCCCAGCAGCTGCAGCTTCCGCGGGGCGTCCGCGGGTACGACGGGTCGCCTCCGGGGGGCCGGCGCAAATGGATTGTCGGGAGCCTCCTCGTCATCGTCACCTGGGGTCAGGAAGGGATTCCGTGGCCTGCCAGTGGCGAATGGATTCGCCGCCGCGGGCTTCGCCTCGAGGTCGGCCAGGAACGGGTTGGCCGGGCGCGGCCGGGACGCGGCCTCGCCCGTGGCGCCCTGGGCGTTCGACGGCTGGAGCCAGGCGAGGCGCGCCGCCTTCGAGCCGCGGTCCGCGTCTTCCCAGTAATCGCACGTGCGGTGGTCGAAGCCGGGATCGGCGCACGGCGGGATCAACCCGAAGGTCGCCCCGTCCACGACGTCCACCACCCGGATCGCGTCCACGATCCCGAGTCTACGGCGCGCGCAAGGTCCCGGTATCGCCCGTGGATTCGCGGGGAGCGGGAGCGGGCCGCGGGCGTCGGCCGCCACCACCTACCGGACCAGGTCGGCCAGCGCTCCCTCGTGGACGAGGGCCGTCGCCTCGGTGATGTCCGGCCCGGGCTCGCGGTCACCGTCGAGGTGGCGTACCCGCGCTCGGATCCGAGCCAGCGCCTCGGCGACCCCGGCCCCCGGCGCCACGCCCTGGTCGTGGAGCTTGGCGAGCCGAAGGTCGAGCGCCTGGGCCGCGACGAGCAGTTCGATGGCCAGGATCCGCTCGACGTGGTCGAGCACGGTCCTGGCGTGCCGCGCCGCGACCGAGCCCATCGACACGTGGTCCTCCTGGTTGGCACTCGTCGGGATCGAGTCGGCCGACGCGGGATGGGCCAGCACCTTGTTCTCGGAGGCCAGGGCTGCGGCGGTGTACTGGTAGATCATCATCCCGGAGTCGACGCCGGACGACGCCGCGAGGAAGGCCGGCAGCCCGCCGTTGAGCCGGACGTCCACCAGCAGGGCGGTCCGCCGCTCGCTGATCGACCCGAGCTCGGCAAGCGCGAGCTTGGCGAAGTCGAGCGCCAGTGCGATCGGCTCGCCGTGGAAGTTGCCGCCGCTGATCACCAGGCCGCCGCCGGTCGCGGCCGCCTCGGGATCGACCCCGCCGCCGCCCGGGAACACGAGCGGGTTGTCCGTGGCGGCGTTCAGCTCGATGTCGAGGACGCGGCGGAGATGGTCGAGCGCATCGCGGACCGCACCGTGGACCTGCGGGACGCAGCGCAGCGAATAGGGATCCTGGACCTTGTGGGGCAGGCCGTGATGGTGCCGTTGGAGGCTGCTTCCGCGCAGGAGATGGCGCAGCTCGGCCGCCACCGCGATCTGGCCGGGGTGGGGCCGGGCCAGCTGGTAGGCCGCCGCGAACGCGACGTCGGTCCCGAGCATGGCCTCCACGCTGATCGCGGCCGCGACGCTGGCGGTCCGGACGAGCCGGTCGGCATCGGCGAGGAGCAGCGCCCCGATTGCGCCCATCATCTGGGTGCCGTTGAGGAGGGCGATTCCCTCCTTGGCCTGGAGGACGAGCGGCTCCAGCCCGACCTCGCGGAGCGCGATCATCGCCGGCACGACCGCGCCGCGGAACTCGACCTGTCCGCGGCCGATGAGCGGCAGCGCCAGGTGGGCGAGCGGCGCCAGGTCGCCGGACGCACCCAGGCTCCCCTGCTCGGGCACGACCGGGTGGATGCCCGCTTCGAGAAACGCCAGGAACCGGTCCACGATCAACGGGCGGCAGCCGCTGTGGCCGAGTGACAGGGCGTTGGCGCGGAGGAGGAGCATCGCCCGCACGATCTCCCGGGGAAAGGCCGGTCCGACGCCCGCCGCGTGGCTCATCAGGACGTGCTCCTGGAGCCGTTCCGTGTCGTCCTCCGGGATCGAGACCATCGCGAGGTCGCCGACGCCGGTCGTCACGCCGTAGACGACCGCGCCGGCCGCAACGAGTGCCTCGATGACGTCCCGGGCCTCCTGCATCCGCGCCCGGGCGGACGGGTCGAGGACGGCCGACGCCCCTTGGCGGGCGACGGCCTCGACATCGGCGATCGTGAGGTCGGCGCCGGTCACCAGGATCGGCGATGGCTGGCCTGTGCCGCCCTCGCGGCCGGTCACGTGGATCTCGTGGCTGCTCACCGTGCCGAGGATAGTCGGCTATGCTGCGCGCCGCCCACCCTTCCGCCACATGAGGCCCGAGTGTTCGCGTTCATCGACCAGGTCGTGATCCCGTTCCTGAACAGCCTGTACGGGGCGGTCGGCTACCTCGGGGTGGTGGTGGCGATGACGATCGAGTCCGCCATGATCCCGCTCCCCTCCGAGCTGATCCTGCCGTACGCCGGGTTCCTGGTCTCGGATACGACCCAGCTCGAGCCGCTGACCCACGGACCCTGGGGGTTCTGGATCGTGGTCGTGGCGGCGACGGTCGGCAATACGCTCGGCTCGCTCATCTCGTACGCGATCGGGGCGTACGGCGGCCGACCCGTCCTCGAACGATACGGCCGGTACCTGCTGATCCGGCCGCACGAGATCGATCTCGCCGAGCGCTTCTTCGCCGAGCACGGCGGCGCGACCGTCTTCGTCGGGCGACTTCTGCCCATCGTCCGAACGTTCATCAGCTTCCCGGCGGGCGTGGCCCGGATGCCGCTCGGACGGTTCGTCGCCTACTCGACCGCCGGTGCGCTGATCTGGTCGACGCTGCTCCTCTACGCCGGCACGGTCCTCGGCGCGAACTGGGTCGACATTCGCCATGCCCTCCAGCCGTTCGACCTGCCATCGCCGTTGGCGTCGTCGTGCTCGTCGTCCTGTTCATCTGGTGGCGCCTCGGGATGCCCGGACGGCGCCGGCGCACGACGAACCCGAACCCCTAACCGGCCGAGCGTCGCTCCTCGGGCGGGCGGACCGTTCGGAAGGCGCGGTAGAGCAACAGGTCGTAGGCGATCTTCAGCCCACCGGCGAGGTAGAACGGCACGGACGCGAAGCTCGCGCTGGACACGAGCACCGACGAGATCGACGGCGAGATCGCGGCGCCGGTCGTTCGCGCGATCCCGGTGACGCCGGCCGCGGCCGAGCGCTCATCCGGATCGACCACCGAGATCACGTAGGACTGACGAGTCGGCACGTCCATCTGGCTCAGGCTGAAGCGGAGCAGCAGGACCCCGATCGCGAGCGGCAGGTTGGGCATCAGCGGCACCAGGATCAACAGCACGTTCGACGGCAGATGGGTGAACACCATCGTGTTGATCAGCCCGATCCGGGCCGCGATCCGGGCCGCGGACAGCGACGATACCGCCGACAGCAGGTTCGCGCCGAAGAAGATCGTCCCCAGGAGGCCCGGCTCGACGCCATAGTGGAGATGGAACCAGTAGGCCATGAGGCTGAGCGGGATGAACCCGCCGGCAAACGCGTCGATCGAGAAGAGCGCCGACAGCCGGAGCACGACCGACCGCGACCGGCCCAGTCCGAACCGGCGGCGGACGCCGTCGCCGGCCGCCGCACTCGGTGGCGCTTCGATCGCCGGCGGCAAGCCGGCTGAAGCCGATCGCCATCGCGACCCCGATCAGCGCGTAGCCGATGACGATCGCCCGGTAGGCGTCGACCGCGGCGAACCCGCCGTCGATCAGCGCCTGGCTGACGATCCCGGCACCCAGCGCTCCCGTCGCGGTGGCGACGTAGCCGGCCAGGTTGTACCAGGCGAACGTCGCGGTCCGGCGAGCGTCTGGCGTCGTTTGCGACAGCCCGGCCTGCTCGACTGCCAGGAATGGCCCGACCTCGTTGCCGGTCGGCGAGATCACCCCGATCGTGGCGGCCAGGATCAGGAGCGGTGGCCAGCTCGTCACTGCGAAGACGAGACCCGCGCCGACCATCAGCAGGGCCCCGGCGACGAGAACGCGGCGGCGTCCGATCCGATCGGCGTTCGTCGTCAGCCAGAGCGAGATGAACGTGTCGCCGACGAGCGTCAGGGTCAGGACGATCCCGATCGTCAGCGGATCGAGGCCCAGCGGCGGCGAGATAGAGCACGAGGACGACCGCGAGGAACCCGTAGCCGAACATCCGGAGGGTGCGCATCGCGAAGAGGAGCCGCCCGTTCGCGTCGAGCCCGCGGAGACTGGCGATCAGGCCGGCGTCATCGGTGGCCTCGGGAGTCGGCATTTCGGCGAGTCTACGGGCTGGCGCGGCGGGATGGCGCCGGTTCCGGCAGTCTGCCAGAATGCCGGCCATGACCGCCGATCGCCACGCCGACGATGCTCCCGGACACGACGGCGCGATCGCGCATCACCTCTCCGACGACCACGGCGAGGACCACGGCCACGACGATCACGCCCACGGCGGCGAGCCGCCGCTCGGCCCGATCGACACCGCCGCCTGGGCAGCCGGCATCGCGGGCATCGTCATCGGCCTCGTGATCGCCGCGGCCTTCGCCCTCTCGACAGGCGCCATCGCCTGACGCGGGCCCGCCTCCGATGTGCGCCCTGGCGCGCCGGCGCGCCGGCGCGCGAGGACGGTGCAGGGCAAGGCGGAGCCGAGCAAGGGAGCGAGCGCACTCTCGAGTGCGTGAGCGAGCGGCGGAGGCGACAACGCCGCTATGCGCCGCCCTGGCGCGCCGGCGCTAAAAGAGGCCCACCACGTTCCCGTTGGCGTCGATATCGATCCTCTCGCCTCCCGGCCGCGACGGTAGTCCCGGCATCGTCCGCATCTCCCCGCACAGGGGCGTGATGAACCCGGCGCCGGCCGACAGCCGGACCTCGCGGATCGGCACCCGGAAGCCGGTCGGGCGACCCTTGAGCGCCGCGTCGTGGCTGAGCGAGTACTGGGTCTTGGCCATGCAGATCGGGAGGTGACCGTAGCCCAGGTCCTCGAACTGCTTGAGCGACCTGGCGGCGGCCGGCAGGTAGTCGACACCCTCTGCGCCGTAGATCCGCGTGGCGATCCGATCGATCTTGTCGGCGAGGGGCAGGTCATCCGGATAGAGCAGTTCGAAAGCCGCTTCACCGCTCTCGCACGCCGCCCAGACCGCCTCCGCGAGCGCCGCCGCGCCCTTGCCGCCATCGACGAAGTGCGTCGCCACCACCGCGTCGCGGGCACCGGCCGCCAGCGCGACGTCGCGGATGGCGGCCACTTCGCTGGGCGTGTCCGTCGGGAACGAGTTGATCGCGACGACCACCGGGACGCCGAATGCCCGGACGTTCTCGATCTGCTTGGCCAGGTTGGCCGCCCCGGCCCGCACGGCCTCCACGTTCTCCTCGAGGAGCGCCGGATCGAGCGGCTTGCCGGCCACGATCTTGCCGACCCCGCCGTGCATCTTGAGCGCCCGGACCGTGGCGACAACGACGGCCGCATCCGGCGCCAGGCCGGACGCCCGACACTTGATATCGAAGAACTTCTCGGCGCCCATGTCGGCCCCGAAGCCCGCCTCCGTGCAGACGACCTCGTTGGTCACGAGCGCCAGGCGGTCGGCGATGATCGAGTTGTTGCCGTGGGCGATGTTGGCAAACGGCCCGGCGTGGACGAAGGCCGGGCCGCCTTCCAGCGTCTGGAGCAGGTTCGGCTTGAGCGCGTCGCGGAGGAGGACCGCCATTGCGCCGGCGACCCCGAGGGCTTCGGCCGTCACCGGCTGGCCGTCCGTCGTGGTGGCCAGCACGATCCGGCCGAGCCGGGCCCGCAGGTCCTGGAGATCGGTCGCCAGGGCCAGCACCGCCATCACCTCCGACGCGACGGTGATCACGAACTCGGTCTCCCGTGGGACGCCGTCCTCGCGGCCACCCAGCCCGATCACCACGTGTCGGAGCGCCCGGTCGCTGATGTCGAGCACGCGCGGCCAGAGGATCCCGCGCGGATCGATGTTGAGCGGGTTCTTGTGGTGGAGGCTGTTGTCCAGGAATGCGCCGGCCAGGTTGTGGGCGGCCCCAATGGCATGCACGTCGCCGGTCAGGTGGAGGTTGAAGTCCTCCATGGGGATCACCTGGCTGTAGCCACCGCCGGCTGCTCCGCCCTTGATCCCGAACACCGGGCCGAGCGACGGCTGGCGGAGGTTGACCGCGGCTCGGTGGCCGATGTGGTTGAGCCCCTGGGCGAGCCCGACGGAAGTCGTCGACTTGCCCTCGCCGAGCGGGGTCGGCGTGATCGCGGTCACCAGGACGTACTTGCCGCGCGGCCGCTCCGCCTCGAGCCGGCGGATTGCCTCGAGCGTCACCTTGGCCTTGCTCGGCCCGTACAGCTCCAACTCGCCGTCGGCGATGCCGAGCTCGTGGGCAACGTCGACGATTGGGCGGGGCGTGACGGAGCGCGCGATCTCGAGATCGGACGGGAAGGTCATCGGTCTCCTCGGCTGGTGGCGGCCGGCACGGCGGGCCGGCTGGACGAAGGTTCGATGGGTGCCTGGCGTTCGGCAGCCCGGATGAGGTGCGTCAGCAGGAGCGCGTTGGTGAGCGGCCCGACGCCGCCCGGCACGGGCGTGATCGCCGAGGCCACCTGCCGCGCCGACTCGAAGTCGACGTCGCCGACGATCCGTCCGTCGACGACGTTGATCCCGACGTCGACCACGACCGCACCGGGCCGCAGCATCGCTCCGGTCACGAGACCCGGCCGGCCGGCCGCGACGATCACGATCTCGGCGCGCCGGACATGACCGGCCAGGTCCCGCGTCCGAGAGTGGCAGACGGTGACCGTGGCATCCTCGCGAACGAGCAGGAACGCGGCCGGCATGCCGACCACCGCAGAGCGCCCGATCACGACCGCGTCGCGCCCTTCGATCTCGATCCCGGACCGCCGCAGGATCTCGACGGCCGCATGTGCCGTGGCCGGCAGGAAGCCGTCGTAGCCGAGCCGCAGCAGGCCGGCGTTGAGCGGGTGGATCCCGTCGATGTCCTTGGCGGGGTCGATCGCGTCGACGACGCTCCGCAGCCGGATCGTCGGTGGCAGCGGCATCTGGACGATGACGCCGTCGACGCTCGGGTCGTCGTTGAGATCGCGGACCGCGGCGATCACTCGGGCCTCGGTCGCCTCGCCATCAAGCTCAACGAACCCGGCATCGATCCCGACCTTGGCGCAGCCGCGCAGGATCCGCTCGAGGTACACCGTGGATGGAGCGTCCTTCCCGACGATGACGACCCTGAGCCCCGGCACCCGGGCTCGGGTCGCCGCGAACGTGGCGACGTCCTCGGCGACCGCCGTCCGGATCTCCTCGGCGATGGCCCTGCCTTCGAGCAGCCGCGCGCCCGGGCCTGTCATCACTCCCGCCTGACGGCCGGGCGCATCGCGTCAGGCTCGAGCCGGAGCCGAGATGGGCGCACGCGACTCCCCGCCGCCGACGACCTCGCGGGTGGACGCGGCAAGGCGCTCGACTTCGCGGAGCAGGCCATCGACGCGCTCCATCGTCTGGGTCATGAAGGCATCGTCGCCGGTGCTCGGCAGGTTGACCAGGACGTTGGCGGCCGCGCCGCGCGCCGCCGCTTCGCCCAGGAGCGCGGCGACGTTCAGGTCGCTCGACGCATTCCGGTTGCTTCGTCCGGCCAGGGCTTCCGCCGCCCCGACGAGCTCGACGCAGGCCTCGACCGCCTCGAGCGGGACCTGGGCGGCATGGCGCGCCGCCGTCCGCAGGGCCGCCGAGCGGATCTCGCGCTGCTCGTCCGTTTCGCGGGGCAGCTTCATGACCTGTGCGAACCCCGCGTACGCGAGAGCATCGTCGTCAGCGATCGCGAGGAACCGGTCGGCGAGGTGGCGACCCGTCTCCGCGGCCCACGAATGCAGCTCGGCGTGCAGGGCGTACTTCGGGCGATCCATCGAGAGCGACGCCACCATCGCCACGAGACCCGCGGCGAGGCTCGCGGCCACGGCCGACGCACTCCCACCGCCGGGGACCGGTGCGCTCGACCCGAGCTCCGCGACGAACTGATCGAGCGTCAGGTCACGGAAGCGCGGCCCGGTCGATGGCTCCACGGCCGAATTGTACGGATGCAACCGTCCCGCGGCCGGACCGGTTGCGGCGTACGGCCGAAGCAACTCCCCACGCCCCGCGGGCACCGGCCGGTGAGCACGCGAGCGAGCGCACTGATGTGCGTGAGCGAACGCGCGCAGCCGGCCAACGCCGGCATCGGCCGGGCCTGCGGCTTACCCCGACGCCCGGCGCCGGTCGAGGCCAAGGCGGCCGGTGAGCACGCGAGCGAGCGCACTGATGTGCGTGAGCGAACGCGCGCAGCCGGCCAACGCGGGCATCGGCCGGCGCCGGGCGTCGGGAACGGGGCGGGCACGGTACCGGCGTACCCGCCCCGCTCCTGCGATGGCAGCGGAGGGAGGACGCCGCTGCCGGGACGATGGGCGAGTTACGCGGCCCTGCGAACCTGCTCGTCGAGACCCGTCACCGTCCAGCGTCGCGACCGATGCTGGAAGGTCAGCGACAGCCGCGCGCGGGGCGTGTCCACCTCGAAGAGGGTCCGCGGTCCGGTGATGACCGGGTAGGCAGCCGATTCAACGCGGACCGCAGCGAGCCGGGTGATCGGCAATCGCTCGTTGCCCCAGGTGATCTCGCGGGGACGACCACTGAACCAGTTCGTCCGGACCTGGACCTGGACGGGTTCGACACGGATGAATGCCACGGTCGATGGCTCCTTTCCGGGGGCGCTGGGTCGTGTCGTCCGGGGCACTCGTCCGACAGAACGTCTGTTCGATTGCGACGCCAAGCCTAGACCGAACAGGTGTTCGATGTCAAGCCTCGTCGGGCGGAATCTCGTCGATCTCCGTGTCAGCTTCGCTGTCACGGTCGGCGGGATCGCCACGCTCCCGCGTGGGGCTCGCTCGGTCGGCTGGCTCAGCCCGCCGACCCCGGGCGCGCCGGTCGAGCGGGTTGCGCGGGTCGCGCTCGAACGGCGCCGGCAAGCCGGCACCAAGCAGGCGAGCGCGGGTGACCACACGATCGCCGTAGCGGTGCCGCAGCGAGTCCGCGGCCTCGACGGCCCGGCGACGACGTGGCTCGCCGGCCTCGAAGAGCGCGAGTTGCTCGCGCTCGCCCAGGTTCGACGCCGTGACCCCGAGCAGCCGCACCCGGATCCCCCGGACCTCGGGACGCGCCAGCTCGATCGATGCGCGGAAGATCGGTTCGGTCATGTCCGTCGGCTCGGCGAGGGTCCGTTGCCGGGTGATCGTCCGGAAGCTCGAGTCGCGGATCTTGACCGTGACCGTCGAGGCCCGGACCCCGGCGGACCGAAGTCGCCCGGCCACTCCGTCGGCCATGCCCAGCAGGGTCCGCTCGATCGTCTCGGGGTCGCTCGTGTCGACGTCGAAGGTGTGCTCGTGGCCGACCGACCTGGCCGGGTCACCCTCGTGGACCGGATCTGGGTCGATGCCGCGCGCACGTTCCACGAGCGACGCCCCGTGCTTGCCGAAGCGCCGCACGACGAGGTCCGGCGGTAGCGATGCGAGGTCGCCGATCGTGCGCACCGAGTAATCCGCCAGCACCCTGGCCGTCTTCTCGCCGACGCCCCACAGCCGCGAGATCGGCAGCGGCGCGAGGAATGCCGCCTCGTCGCCCGGCTCGACGACGACCAGGCCATCGGGTTTGCGCAGGTCGGACGCGATCTTGGCGACGAGCTTCGTCGTCGCCACGCCGACCGAGGCGGTCAGGCCGACCTCGGCCCGGACGTCGTGCTTGATCTGCCGGGCGATCGCCGGCCCGTCGCCGAACAGCGCCGCCGAGCCGCTGACGTCGAGGAAGGCCTCGTCGATCGAGATCGGCTCGACCTGCGGGGTGAAGCGCCGCAGGATCGCCATCACGTCGCGACTGGCCAGCTGGTAGCGCCGCCCATCGACCGGCAGGAACACCCCGTCCGGGCAGCGCCGGTACGCCTCGCGCAGCGACATCGCCGAGTGGACGCCGAACACGCGTGCCTCGTAGCTGGCGGCCGACACGACCCCCCGCGCGTCCTCGCCCCCGCCGCCCCCGACGATGACCGGCCGGCCGCGCAGCTCCGGGTGGTCGCGCTGCTCGACCGCCGCGAAGAAGGCGTCCAGGTCGACGTGGAGGATGGTCCGGACTGGCACGGCCCTATCATCGTCCGGCCGATGCGACACCTGCCTGGCGTCGCCGATCGCCGTCAGGGATTCGGCTGGGTCAGCAGGGTGACCCGGTCCGAGCCCAGGTTCGACACGAACAGCGCGCCGCCGGGCTGGAGGGCCAGCCCGGACGGCCCGTCGAGCTGGTCGTCGCCGGACGGCGCGAGGACCCCGGCCTCGGAGCCGTCGGCACGGAACTTGATGATCGAGTTCCCGCCCGGCACCGATGCCCAGACCTCCCCGGCGTCGTTGATGGCGACGTCGGCTGACGCATCGGTCGCGCCCTGCCAGTCGTCGACCGGGATGGTCCTGAGGAACGTCCCGTCGCGGTCGAACTCCACCAGCCGGGCGTTGCCCGTGTCGGCGACGACGACCGAGCTGGAGCCGACCGCCAGGCCCGTCGGATCCTTGAGCTGACCGTCTCCGGACCCGGGGCCTGCCCAAGTCGAGACGGTACCGTCGGGCTGGATCTCGATGACCCGGCCGTGTCCGCTGTCGAGAGCGAACACGCGCCCGTCCCGGTCGACCGCGACGTCGACGAGCCGGGCGAACGGAACGCCAGCTGCGTCGCGCCATTCCTGGAGGGGGGCCCCGGTTGGGTCGAACGCGAACAGACGGTTTCCTGCGGCGACGTAGATCCGGCCGCCCGGGTCGAGCGCCACGCCGGTCGGTCTGGCGGGCGCCTCAGCGGCCGATCCTCGTACAACGAACGAACCGATCCGGTCACCATCGGACGAATAGCGCTCGATCCGATCATTGCCCGAATCGGCGATCAGGAGATTACCCAGGGCGTCCCGGGCGAGACCGCGCGGACCGTCGAACTGGCCGGGCGCCGAGCCCTTCCCGCCCTGGTACATGTCCTCGGATGCCGCGTCCGGCAGGCCGGCGGCCGCCCCCGGATCGACCGGCACCCGATAGATCGTCAGATGGCCATAGCGGTTGTCGGGATCGGTGAACACGGTCTCGAAATGTGCCTGGTAGAGGTCCTCGTTGACGCGGGGGGCCTCGCCCCGGTCGCGCAACCCGTCGTCGATCGCGACGTAGTCGATCTTCGCCGCCTGCAGCCGAGCCACCAGGTCGCGGGGACTGCGCAGGGCGAACAGGTCGCGGTACCACGCCTCGCGCGCGGTCGTGTCGTAGCCGGCCGACCAGGCGTAGTACGGCCAGCCGAGGTACACCTTTCGGCCCGCGATGAGGATCTCGTGGACGACGTACAGATCCGTCAGGAAGACGGCCTTTGGCGAGGTCTCCGCGCGGACCCAGTCGAACAGCGGATCGCCATCGAGCCCGACCGAGTACATCCGCTCGTTCTTGATCGGCACTAGGTCGATCGCGCCCCCCACCACGATCACTGCCGTGAGCGCGACCGCGACGAGGCGCGTCGCCGGGCGGATCAGCGCGCGAGCCCGCCACAACCGGACGATCCCGTAGGCGACGAACAGGTTGGCCGCGATCAGCCACACCTGGATGAACTTGTGATTGGCCAGGACCTCGACGCTGAACTGCGCGAGAAAGGCCACGGCGGCCACGGCGACGTACGCGAGGAAGACCCGACGTTGCTCCCATGTCCCGACCAGCAGCGCCACACCGGACAGGACGATCTTGGGTCCGAAGATGAAGGCCACGTAGGTCGCCACCCGGATCAGCGTCGGATCGTCGACCACGTAGCCCCAGAAGAACGACGGATAGGTCTGCTGGCCGGCCATCGTCCCGGGTCGCAGGAACAGGAGTTGGGGCAGCGCCACGACGCCCGCGGTCACGGCCAGGGCGAGCATCCTCGAACGGTTCGGGAAGACCACGAACAGCACGCCCAGGAGGACCGCCGAGGCGATGAACATGGCCCCGTTGTAGAGCGGCAGGAGTCCGGCGAGCAGACCACACAGCAGGTAGCCCGGAAGCCACGGATCGGTGACCCAGCGGCGCGCGGTGGCGGCGGGTTGGCTGAACGCACAGGGTGGCCTGGCGACGCCGGTCTCCCAACGCCGCCGCCAGTGACCCGATTCGGCCTGACCGTGGTTGCGGCGACGCTCCACCGACCGGCGCCGTCTCGGGGCGGGCGAGCCGGTTGAGCAGGAACAGGACGACGACCAGGAGGATCCCGATCGCGCTGGCCAGGTGGCGCTGGTTGAGGAAGACGTCCTGCGTCCAGATCCCCCACTCCTCGCCACGGTACGGGAACCCCGACGACAGGAAGTGGTCGAGGTTCGGGACCGCCGCGATCGCATCGCCGAGCGACGGGAACGACCCCAGGTACGGGATGAACGACAGGGCGCCGAGGAAGAAGAACAGCCCGACGCCGATCCACCCAACCAGGCGCGACCGGAAGAGCCGCTCTCCGAGCGCCTCGAGCACGACCAGCATCGCGACCACGCTCGGGATGCTCAGGATGTTGTTCGCGGCCGCCGGGTCGAGGCCCAGGTAGGTCAGGTTGCCGACCTGGAAGTAGTACAGGAAGTGGTAGCGGATGGGCTCGCCGGCGAAGTGCGGGTATTCGGTCGGGAAGTTGTGGCCGAGCGCGAAGCTCTGGGAGATCGCCGACGTCGGCCCGAAGTCGCTCCACAGGTCGCCCGCGATGCGTAGCTGACCATCGGCAAACGTGTAGGTGGCGGTCATCATCCAGCCCACGATGGCCAGCAGGCCCAGCACGAGGAGCCACTCGACCCGGTCGGACCGCAGGAGGCCGCGACCGGCGATCGCCGCGGAGGCCGGCCGGCGTCGCAGCCACACAGCGGCCAGGCCCATGGCCCAGATGCTGGCCATCGCGCTGATCGCCATCGGGTCGCCCGTATTGCCGGCCAGCAGCCCGATGAGGTAGGACAGCCAGGTCCCGAGCAGCAGGCCGACGAGGAAGCCGGTGGCCAGCCGGTGCGGCCAGGAGGCGAAGTCGAACCAGCGCCGCGCGACCGCATCGCCGAACCAGATCATGACCCCCAGGTAAACCAGCGCGAGCATGGCTAACCCGGCGGTTCGGATGGGGCGTCGGCGACGTGCAGGCGGGCGTTCTCGACATCGCGCTGGAGCTCGTCCTGGAGCAGGCTCACCAGGAGCGGCGCGCGATAGCGACCGGTCGCCCAGTTCCAGCGGATCGTGGCGATGTCACGGAACGCGGTGGCCGAGTCGCGCACCACGCGGACCGAGCTCGGCTCGTTGTGCTCGAGGCGGACCGGGATTCGCTTGAGGTCGAGCCGGTGCTTCAACAGCAGGTAGATCAGCTCGACGTCGATGGCGAAGCCGCGGATCCGCGACAGGCGGAAGACTTCGCGGCCCACGTCGCCGCGGAACAGCTTGAAGCCACATTGGGTGTCGTAGATCCCGCCGGTCACCATGGTCCGGAACGAGAAGCTCGCGAACTCGGATACGACCGTTCGCAGCAGCCCCGTGCCGGCATAGGCGGATCCCGGCAGGGTCCGGTCACCGATGACCGCGTGATAGCGCCGGTCGCGAATGTAGGACATGGCCAGCGGCAGGGCGTCGGTCCCGTACGGCAGGTCGGCGTCCGTGAAGCCGCAGATCTGTCCCGTCGTCGTCGCGATGCCGGCGCGCAATGCGGCCCCTTTGCCTCCATGGGGCACGCGCATGACCCGGATTCGTTCGTCGGTTCGAACCGATCCGGCCGTGCCGTCCGTGCTCCCATCGTCGACCACGACGATCTCGCCCTCGATCCCGGCGCGGGTGAAGAAGTCGAGCACCCGGCGAACGTTCGTGTCGAGGTATCCGGCGCTGTTGTAAGCCGGAATCACCAGCGATAACGCGGGCCCCGTCATGTCGGCTCGACCTCGCCGGCGGGTGCCTCGGCGGATTCCGCGATCGCGCCCGGCCGGACGTGGAGCGCCCAGATCGACACGAGGCCGATCAGCGCCGGCGGGAACGTGGTCAGGACCCGCATCAGCAGGATGGTCGCCAGACCCTGCTCGGGCGTGTAGCCGAGCCCGGTGATGATCGCCACGCCGACGAACTCGTATGTCCCGATCGCGCCGGGAGCGGCCGGGATGGCCAGCGACAGCGCGATGCCGCTCAGGAACAGGACGGTCTGGATCGGGCTCAAGCCAACACCGACCGCCTGCAGCACCGCCCAGGCCACGAGCGTCGCGGTCGTCGCCAGCACCGCCGTCAGGCCCAGGAACGACGCTCCCGTCCCGGTCTGGCGGAAGGCGCCGGCGCCCGCCGACAACCGGCGGATGATCCCCAGCAAGAGCTGCGCGAGCCGCGTCGACGCGAGCGCGGACCGGGTGATCGCGAGCCAGCCCACGACCGCGGCCACCAGGCCTGCGATCACCAGCGCGATCGCATAGATCGTGAGGTTGCGGAGCTCGGAGGCGCTGGCGACCACCAGGCTGGACAGGATCGCGAGGAGGAGGAAGGTCAGGCCATCGCTGACTCGTTCGATCAGGATCGTCCCGAAGATCGACAGGCGCGGGACCTTGAAGGTGTCCGCCGCGAGCACGGCCCGGGCGATGTCGCCCAGACGGGCCGGCAGCACGAAGTTCGCCGCGAACCCGAGCGTCAGGTAGCCGAACGCCAGCCGGAAGGGAGGCGGCTCGCCCTGGGCGTCGTCAACGGCCCGGAGCAGCACGTGCCAGCGCAGCGCGCGGAGGCAGAGGTCGACGAGCACGATGAGGAGTGCCACGGCCAGCCAGCCGGGGGCCGCGTGACCGATCGCGTCGGCAGCCTTGCCGAGGTCGACATTGCGCAGCGTGACCACCAGGAAGACCGCGCTGATGACGATTCCGACCAGCAACCGGAGCAACGCCGAGCGCCGTGCGGGCATCCGCTACTCCTTCGGCAGGTCGGTCCGGACGTACAGCGCGAGATCAACGCCGGGCCGGAGGTTGTACTGGCGGACCAGGTCGTACTTGCCGGCGATCTTCGGGGCGAGGTCCGCCTCCTGGTTTACGTTGGCGACGACCATCGGGGCCGGGTTGGTGACGATCGGGTCGTCAACGATCTGGCCGTAGAAGCCCGCCTTCGGGTAGTCGCGGAAGTACCACGGCAGCGGCCAGTAGTCGGGCGAGACGAAGATGATCGACGGTGTCCCTGCCGGTTCCTGCGCGGTCCCCGATCGTCTCGATCTCGTCGACGAGCGCCAGCATGTCGCGGGTCGAATGCACGTAGACGTAGGCTTCGGTCTGATCGTCGTAGCGGTTGAAGTTGAGATCGATCGCCTGGTAGCCACTCACGGCGAGCGCCACCACCACGACGAGCGGCGCTGCCAGCCGGAAGCGGGAGCGCCACAGCTCGGCGACAGCGAGCCCGGCGAGCAGGGCGAGTGGCACGAGCATGTTGACCACGATCCACGGCGTCTTGTACTGGATCAGCGAGTACGCGGTCGTGATCCCGGCGGCCCACAGGCCGACGATCACGGAGAGGCGGTCGCGCGCACGGATCGCGACGATCAGCCCGCCGATCACCCCGAGGGCGAGGATGGGCAGGTCGAGCGGGATCATCCATTCGATGTACCTGGTGAACGGCTGGACCTGCGTGGATTCCCCGTGCTGGGCCCAGATCGTGAACGTGGCCAGCGAGTCGATCAGGCCGCGCGGGAAGTTGGTGAAGAACGACGAGTACAGCAGGACGTAGATCACCAGGAACACGACCGCGGCACCGGCCGCGTGCTCGGCCGGCAGGCCGACTCCCGGAAACAACGCCCGGGAGCCGTCGTGGCGATCGTCGGCCGCGGGCCGATACTCGACGCCGTCGATCCAGACCGATGGCCGGCGGGCGGACGGTCGGTCCCGGACCCGGCGGGACCGCGGCCGGCGCCAGCCGACGTAGACGTTCGCGACCACGACGGCGATCAACAGCACGGCGACCGTGATGATCCCGGTCTCCTTGGTGGCGAACAGCAAGGCGGCCGCCACCGCCCCTGCGAGCAGGTACTTCGGCTGGCGTCGATCGAGGTACAGGATCGTGGCGACCACGAGGGCCAGCGAGAGCGACGCCAGGAGCATCTCGTGGATGAAGTAACGCGAGACGTACACCTCGGCCGGCGACAGGGCCAGCAACGCGGCGGCCGTCAGGGTCGCCGGAGCACCGAGGTATCGGCGCAACGGGAACACCAGGCCGACCAGCAGCAGCCCGAAGACGACGGGCACGAGTCGCATGGCCTCCGTCGTCAACCCGAAGACGACCTCGGATGCGAGCGCGAAGTAGTACAGCGACGGTCCGTGGTAGTTGGCCGGGTCGTAGGTGTACGTGCCGTCGCGGACCAGGTTCGTGGTGAAGAACCCGTTGACCCCCTCGTCGTGGTGGAACGGGTTGAGCGCAAGTTCAGGCAAGCGGATCGCGGCGGCGACCAGCAGGATCAGCAGCGCGGCGAACCAGAACCACCGATCGACGAACGCGCTGGCGGTGTCGAGCGCGGGCGGGACCGTCCTGGCCGGCTCCGGCGTGCTGACCGCCGCCTCACCCGACGGCACCGTCGCCTCGTTCGGCGGGACCGCCGTCCGCACCGTCGCAGACCCGGACACACCGCGCCGGCGGGACGGCTTACGACTGCGGGACTTCAAGGAGCCGGTACTCGCCGCTGACCGCGACCACGGGGAACTTCGACAGGTACGCCTCGTTCGGCGGGTACGTCGTGTCGGCCCGTTCCTGCGGGCCGTCGACGATGTACCGGATGCCGTTGCGTGCGAGCAGGTCGTCGGCGGTCGGATCGCCCATGTAGATGGCGTGCACCTGCTGCTCGCGCTCCGCGTACGGCAGGCCGTTCGCCCACAGGAAGCCGGCGTAGCCCATGAACACCCGCCGGCCGGTCAGGAACACGGCGGTATTGTAGGTGGGCTCGGTGAGGATCACGGCCGTCGGCGGGGTCTTCTCACGGATCATCTCGGCGAAGGCGATGCCGTCACGGTCGAACTCCTGGTATGCCGGTCCGACCGCTGCCCGCACGACGTCGAGCGCACCGGCGGCCATCAGGACGAACGCGAGGACGACCGCGGCCAGCCGGGCCATCGCCTGCCGCTCCCACAGCCTGGCCAGGACGAGGGCGACGACCGGGACGCACCCGAGCCACCAGTAGGTCAGCACCTTGATGTTGTCCCACAGCCACGGGGCGAGACGGAAGACGTTCGGCACCACGAACCAGGCCAGGAACGGGAGCGTGTAGAGCAACAGCTTCCGCGGCAGGCGCCCCTCGCCACGCCAGACGAAGGCCGCCACGAGGATCGGGATGAAGGCCCCCGTGTTGGTGAACCAGAACCAGATCGGATCGGCCGTCCCATGATCCCAGCCGAACTCGATGCCGAAGAACGCCGACAGGCTGGCCTGGCTCCCTCGCGCCGTCCAGAGGAGGATCGGCACGGCCACGGCGACGGTGGCAACCACGTAGATGACCCACGCTCGCCAGCGCCCGGCGCGCCACTGCGTGAAGCAGACGCCGAGCAGGAATGCCGTCCCGAACACGACCGCGAAGGTGTGGGCGTGCACGATCGGCAGGGTTCCCGTGAGCACGCCCGCCACGAGCATCCGCGAGCCGCCCTTCGGCCAGGGCAGACGACCCTGCAGCCGCGCCGGGCGATCCCCGGACCCGGCTGCCGGCTCGCCGAGCTGTCGCCACAGCAGCGTGAACACGATCACGGCCAGGCCCATCCCCAGCAGCAGGCCGCGCTGCGGGATCAGCAGGGTCGTGATCGTGTTGCCGAAGCGAAGCAGGCCGTCCGGCTGGATCGTGTAGCGGTCGCCGGCGTTGAACGCGCCGATGAGGCCCTGCTCGCCGTGCCGGGCCTGGTCGAGCAGCATCACCCAGCCGAGCCCGCCGCTGAAGGCCAGCAACAGCGGTGCCAGCCGCGCCGCCACCGCACTTCCAGTCAGCGTTCGGGTCCAGCGATGGATCAGCACCAGCAGGCTGGCGCCGAGCGCGACATTGAGGATGAGCATCCCCTGGACCAGCGACGCACCGGCGGCGACGTACATGGCCGCCAGGAAGTCGGCGATGTAGTGGTACGAGAAGCCCGAGCCCGAGAACACCGGGTTCTGCGGCGGGAAGTTGCCGCCGTAGGCGAAGCTCGCGCTGATCTGCACGTGGTAGGGCAGGTCGCCCAGGTTGTTGACGTTGCCGATCGACAGGCCCTCGGGCGTCTCGAAGAACGTGTGGTCCGCCACCAGCCAGACACCGAGCGCGATGAGCAGTCCGTAGGCCGCCGTCAGCAGTGCCCCGACGGTCGGATGGCGGACGGCCGACGTCAGCCGGCCCGCGATCTCTGCAACGTCCCGGTGGATCGCCTCGCGCACCGTGGCGTCGCGGAGGAGCACGGCGGGGAGCATCGTCGCGATCGCGCCGCCCACCAGCGTGGCGGGCCCCATCCCGAGAACAAGGGCCAGGACGAACCCGGCAAACGCGAGCGCGGTCATCCCGACCACGCAGCCGGTCGCGAGCCTCGCGTAACCGGGCGACTTCCGGTCGAATCCGTAGCTCGCCAGGGTGCCGCCGAGCGTCGCGACGGCAGCCAGCAGGAGGGCGCCCATCGCGCCTACGCGCCCAGGTGGCGCACGAGTCGCTCGGCCAGCTCGATCGAGTAATTCTGGCCGCGATCGTACGGGTAGACCTGGAACATGTTCGCGACATACAGGCCGGGCACCGGCGTGTCGAACCCGGGGATCGTCCGGGCGAACGTCGGCGTCACGATCGGCTGCGCGAAAGGCGCCGCGAATGCCCAGGACTGCTGGACCCACGACCGATCGAATGCCGGGTTGAGTCGCCGGATCCCCGCCTCGAACCCGGCGAGGACTTCCTCCTTGGTCTGGCTGAAGATCGGGTCGTCGTGGGCGCGGTAGTTGCCCAGGTAGACCAGGTGCCGTCCGCCGTACTCGGCCGGGTCGATCATGTTCGTGTGCTCAACGGCCGCGAGGAACGGCATGTCGGGCTCGTTGACGCCGATCCAATACACGTCGGTAAGGGGCCGGTCCAGGCTCAGGACCAGGCAGTGAGCGCCGAGGGCACGCGGGGCGGGGTGCTGGGCTGCGTAGTCGGCCGGCATCTCCGGTGTCAGGCGGACTGTCAAGCCGGTCGGCAGCGTCGAGACCAGGCGATCGAATTCGACCGTCTGCTCTGCGCCGTCATGGGCGTAGGCCACGACGACCCGGTCCCCGCCGGCCCGGATCGACGACGCGGCCGCCCCGTGGACGATCGACCCACCCAGCTCCCCGACGCGACGGCTGAGGGCGACGTACAGCTGGTGGAACCCGCCGTGGAGGTAGCCGAGCCTGGCGGTCCGGCAATGGATCCGGGCCCACAGCCAGGCCATCGACACCTCGTCGGCGGCCGCGCCGAACTTGCCGCGCAGGAGCGGTTCCCAGACCGTCTCGTAGGCCGGACCGCCCATCACCTGGCGCATCCATCGCCCGGCGGTCCGCTTCTCGAGTGACGAGGCCGACGGCAGGAGCCGCAGATAGGCCAGGCCGGTCGCGAGGCGGAGCCGGCTCGGGATCGACAGCGGCGAGAAGGCGAGCACCGCCTGCGGCGAATCGAGCGGGTAGGTCCGCTCCCCGAGGAAGACCGTGGTCGTGGGCTGGTGCCAGCGCAGCGCCGCGCCGATCCCGACCTCGCCGATCAGCGCGACCGCCGAGCGATCGGTCTGGAACAGGTGGTGGTAGAACTTCTCGAGCCAGATGCCCGGGGCGACTTCGAAGCTGCCCGCCAAGCCACCCGGGACGGGATCCCGCTCGAGGACCGTGACGTCGTGCCCTCGCTCGGCCAGGCGCAGGGCGGCGGTCAATCCGAGTGCGCCGGCACCGATCACTCCGTAGCGCACGCGCGCTTCCCCTTCCTCAGCTCACTCCGCGTCGAGGTAGGGACAGTACTCCAGCCGGGTGGGTGCCCGAGGATCGCCCAAAAGGACCACGGACCCCTGACGAGAGGCGATCCGGGGCGACCAGGTCGCGTCAGCCCTTGGGCTCGACGACGACCGTCACCTCGGCGGTCATGCCGGTGAAGACCTTGATCGCGACCTTGTAGGTGCCCAGTGTCTTGAGCGGATCCTCGAGGTCGATCTTGTGGCGGTCGACCTCGATGCCCCGTCGCCCCAGGGCGTCGGCGATGTCCTTCGACGTGATCGAGCCGTACAGCTTGCCGCCCTCGCCGACCTTGACCCCCATGGTCAGCGTCGTGCTGGCGATACGCGTGGCCGCGATCTCCGCCTCCGCGCGCTCGCGGACCCGCTTGTCCTCGCGGCTCGCGATGTCGTGCTGCCAGGCGCGATAGGCGCCTCCGGCGGCCGGGACGGCGAGCTGGTTGGGGATCAGGAAATTGGTCGCGTAGCCGTCGGCGACCACGCGCATCTCACCGCTCTTGCCGAGCTTCGCCACGTCCTTCGTCAGGATGACCTTCACGCGCTGCGATCCTCCCTGGTGATCCAGGCCCGCATCCGGGGCCCGAGACCGAGTTGCTTCAAGACGTCCCCGACACCGCCGACGAGATCGGGAACCCGGCGGATGGTCCGCCGGACCGGTCCAGGCGTCAACCGGCGGATCTGGGCGATATCGCGGTCGAACGACGACCGGTCGATGCCGAGCTCGTCGAGCTTCTCCTCGAGCAGGTCGTCGGGCGCCCCTTCGAGGAAGAGATCCACCGCCAGCACGACGACCACGAGGTCGTCGACGCCGCCCAGGATGGGCACCGAGTCGGGAATGAGGTCGCGGCCGATCACGAGATAGCCCGCGGCTCCCGCGAGCAGGGCCTTCCGCCCGGCCGGCATCCGATCGTCGAGGACGAGGGCGGTCACGAGGCGGGCGTACGTCGGGATGCGACTCGCGACGGGCAGGAAGGCGAGCAGCTTGAGGGCGCGGCTGAACCCCGCGCGACCGCGGGAGCCTCGCCTTCGCTTCGCGCTGCTGCGTGCCATGGGCCTCGTGCCTCACTCGTCCGGGATCGACGAGTCTAGCAGCCCCGCACGCCGACGCTCGCGGATCCGTGCTCGCCGGACGGCCTTCGCCAGCCTTGACATCGAACGTCCGTTCGCTATGATGACCGCTGAGGAGGCGCGAGTGACCAAGCACGACGCCGAACGCAAGATCAAGATCATCGACTTCATCGCCGCGACGCTACGTGCCCGCGGCTTCCCACCCTCTGTCCGGGAGATCGCCCGAGCCGTCGGCCTCGCCTCCACGTCGGCCGTCCACCACCACCTCCAGATCCTCGAGCGTGAGGGGTACCTGGAGCGCGGGGCCGCCCAATCCCGGGCGATCCGGCTCACCCCCACCGCCGCGATCCGGCTCGGCCTGACCAACGAGCTCGTCCCGCAGGCCACGGCCGGTGACGCTCGCGTCCTGCCGATCATCGGCGAGATCGCCGCCGGTGGCCCGATCGAGGCCTATCAGGATGCGTCGGAGACGATGGCCGTGCCCGATCTCCTCGCCCCGAGCGGCGATGCCTACGTCCTCCGGGTCCGCGGCGACTCGATGATCGAGGCCCACATCGCCGACGGAGACTTCGTGCTCATCCGCCCGCAGACGACCGCCCGGAACGGCGACATCGTGGTCGCCCAGGTCGAGGAGAACGCGGTCACGCTCAAGCGCTTCTTCAAGGAGAAGGACCAGATCCGCCTCCAGCCGGCGAACCCGGCCTATCCCGCCCAGTTCTACGACGATGTCCGCATTCAGGGCAAGCTGATCGGTGTGATTAGGCGGCTTGACTGAAGGCGGTGCCCTGGACGGCCGATGCCCGCGTTGGAGGGTTCCGCCGTTCGCTCACGCACGGCTAGTGCGCTCGCTCTCCTGCTCGCCCTCCGCCTTGGCCTCGACCGCCCAGGGCACCGATTCTCAGTAGGCGACGTGGATATCCACTGAGTCATCCACACCGGACGCACATTCAGCGGAAGTTCGTGGAGGGCGGACCCGGGACGCGACGCGTTCGTTGACCGCCCCGCCAATGCCTCGCCTGACAATCACGATCCCAACGCCGATGGAGACCGTCCCCGCGTGATTGATCGCCTGCCGCCTCAGAGCCTGGAAGCCGAGCAATCGGTGCTTGGCGCCATCCTCATCGATCGCGACGCGGTCATCGAAGTGGCCGAGTTCCTGCGACCGGCCGACTTCTATCGGCAGGCCAACGGGCGGATCTATGCGGCAGTCCTCGACCTGTTCGAGCGCCGCGAGCCGATCGACATCGTCACGGTCGCCGAGACGCTCGAGCGCCGCGACGAGCTCGAAGCGGTGGGCGGGCGCGCCTACCTGTCGAGCCTGTCGAACGAGACGCCGACGGCGGTCCACGTCGCGCAGTACGCCCGGATCGTCGAGCGCAAGGCGGTCCTGCGGAACCTGATCGGCGCCGCCGGCCGGATCGCCGGGATCGGCTACGAGGACCCAGCCGAGATCCAGGAGGCGATCGACCGCGCCGAGGCCGAGCTGTTCGCGGTCAGCCAGAAGCGGGTCGATGCCGGGTTCAGCCCGCTCAAGTCGCTCCTCCACGACGCCTACGACCGGCTCGACTACCTGCACGCGCATCGGGGCGAGATCAGCGGCGTTCGGACGGGCTTCGCGGACCTGGACACGCTGACCACGGGTCTCCAGAAGAGCGACCTGATCGTGGTCGCCGCCCGTCCGTCCGTCGGCAAGACGAGCTTCGCCCTGAACATCGCCGAGCATGCCGCCGTCCGTGAGCGCAAGAGCGTCGGCGTGTTCAGCCTGGAGATGAGCAAGGAGCAGCTCGTCCTCCGCCTGCTGTCGAGCGTGGCCAACATCGATTCGCAGCGGCTGCGCAGCGGCTTCCTCGAGGAGATGGACTTCGCCCGGATCGCGCCGGCGATGAACGCCCTGTCGGAGGCGCCGATGTACATCGACGACACGCCGAACATCTCGGCGATGGAGCTCCGCACGAAGGCCCGCCGGCTGCAGGCGGAGAGCGGCCTGGACCTCGTCGTCGTCGACTACCTGCAGCTCATGCAGGCGACCACCACGAACCGCGATGCCAACCGCGTCCAGGAGGTCTCCGAGATCTCGCAGAGGGCTCAAGGCGCTCGCCCGCGAGCTGTCGGTTCCAGTGGTCGCGCTGTCGCAGCTGTCACGCCAGCCCGAGATGCGCGAGTCGAGGGAGCCTCGCCTGTCCGACCTCCGCGAGTCGGGAGCCATCGAGCAGGACGCCGACCTGGTGATGTTCCTGTGGCGCGAGAAGGAACGAGGATCGGACGACCAGGAACAGGACGGCGAAGTCGTCAAGCTCAAGCTCGCCAAGCATCGCAATGGCCCGACCGGCGAGATCGGCCTCTGGTTCAAGAAGAAGCAGACGCGGTTCGTCAGCTACGCGGGCGAGCGATACGCAGAGGCATGACGCAGCCATCCTGACCGCGGCTGACGGCCAGCGCAGTTCGCCGGGGAGGAGCGGCCGGAGCGACAACGAGTAGGTCTTGCCGTCCGCCGGGGCCCACGAGCATGGTTCCACCCAGCGAACGGAACGGTTCCGGGTCTTGACGGCGCGGGTATCTTCTCGGCTATGAGTTCCGGGCCCCAGCCCGGGCCGACCGGGCGCGCGCCCCAAACAAGCGCGCCCGACGCCGACCCGTCTCCAGCTCGAGCTGCGGACTCCATCGTCATGGCGTCCTGAGCCGAGGAGGGTCTGGAGAGGGTGTACCAGGACCGCAGCCTGACCTGCCGCGACTGTGCCGAGGAATTCCTCTTTTCGGCCGGCGAGCAGGCGTTCTTCGCCTCGAAGGGGTTGACCAACGACCCGCAGCGATGCCCGTCATGTCGTGCGATCGCCAAGCGCGCGCGAGCCAACGAGGGCCCTCGCGAATTCCATGCCGCGATCTGCGGCGCGTGCGGCGGCCAGGCCGTCGTGCCATTCGCGCCGCGGAACGACCGTCCCGTCTACTGCAGCTCGTGCTTCGACAAGGTTCGAGCCGGGACGCTCTCGAGCGCGACCGCCAGCGCGTGAGCCGACGCCCTGCGGAGGGGCCCACCTTCGTATCTCCCTGAGCAGCCACGAGGCCGGCCCGGCAACGGATCGGCCTCGTGTCATGATGGCCGCGGGGCAGCAGGACGTGCGCGACAGCGCGCTCGAGGAGGTTGACAGGATGGGCGTCATCATCATCCGCGAGATGGTCGGGACCAGCCCGCAGTCCTGGAGCGACGCGGCCCGCCGGGCCGTCGCGACCGCGTCGAAGACGGTCCGCAACATCGTCACGGTCGAGGTCGTGAAGTCGACCGCCGAGGTGCGAGACGGCGAGATCGTCGAATATCGCGTCGAGGTCAAGATCGGCTTCGAGTACGAGGGCTGACCGCCGCACCAACGGTCGCAGCTAATCGGGGGATGAGCGCGGCCCGGCATCATCGCGGCATGTCCGCACCCCGCGCCGGCATTGACATCACGGACGGCCGCTCGATACCCTTCGCGCCGCCCCCGCACGTGGCGCCGCAGGTCGAGATCGGCGCTTCGTGGGAGCCGGTCGCCGTCGGCCCAGGACGGACGGCCGCTTCAGGGTCAACGCGGGACGGGGGGCCGAACGAGACCTTGACGCACTATCCGATCCAGCCGTCGAAGGTCCAACGTCCATCCCTGCGCGAGGACACGCTGGCGCGGAGCCGGCTGCTCGATTGGCTCGCCACGAAGATCCACGATCGGGTCGTCCTGGTGCTGGCGGACGCCGGCTACGGCAAGACCACCCTGCTCGCCGACTTCTCCCAGCGGACCCGGCTGCGGACGATCTGGTATCGCCTCGACGAGGACGACCGGGACTGGATCGCGTTCCTCAACTACCTCGTCGCAGCCGGACGGGAGCACGATCCCGGGTTTGCGCCGACGACGGCGTCGATGCTCCAGGACATGTCGGTCGGCGGACCGACGCGAGACGCCGTGATCGACGTCTTCCTCCGCGAGCTGCAATCGATCGCCGAGCACGGCGCGGTCCTGGTCCTCGATGACTTCCACCTCGTCGACGAGTCACCCGACGTGCGTCTCATCGCGCGCGAGCTCGTGGCTCGCGGTCCGGAGCGGCTGACCATCGTGTTCGCCAGTCGCCGATCGCCGACGATCCCGCTGGCGCGGCTGCGCGCGTCCGGCGAGGTCGCCGAGCTGGGCACGGACGATCTCCGCTTCGACCTCGACGAGACACGCCAACTGTTCACCGAGACCTACGGCCGAGCCCTCGATCCAGACGTCCTCGCCGATGTCGCCGCTCGGACCGAAGGCTGGGCGGCGTCCCTCCAACTCGTGCAGGCCGCACTGCGCGACCGATCGCCGGGCGAGATCCGGCGCTTCGTGCGCGGCCTGAGCGGCGCCGACCAGGAGCTCTACGACTACCTCGCCGAGGAGGTCGTCGGCGACCTGCCCGAGGACCTGCAGCAATTCCTGATGCGAACCTCGATTCTCCAGGGCGTAACACCGGACCTTGCGGCGGTCGCCACCGGGCTGGACGCGGTCGGCGTATCAAAGCTGGCTGGCGCCGCCGAGCGCTTGACGCTGCTCAGCCGTCAGTCCCGGTCCTCGCGCGGCCCGCAGCGCTATCACCCCCTGGTCCGCGAGTTCCTCGAGGCCCGCCTACGGGCCACCGCGGGCGACACGGCCGTCGCGCAGCTCCACCGAAACGTCGCGGCGTACGCCGCCCAATTCGACTGGCGGGTCGCCGCACACCACTACCGCGAAGCTGGCGACATCGACTCTGTCGCTGCCGTTGTGGCCGCCGCCATCCCCGACATCATGGGAAGCGGTCAGTATTCCTGGGCGGCCGGGTTCACCGAGGGGATCCCCCCTGAGCGAAGGCCCCCAGGGCTGAACCTGGTGAAGGCACGAATGGAGATGCAGCGCGGTGCCACCGAATCTGCATATGCGCTTTCCACGTCGGTACTCGATCAGGCTCTGCCTGGGTCGCCAGAGCGGGATCACGCCCTCCTGACTCTCGCCAGCGTCTCCATGTTGACTGGCCACGGGGAGACCGCGCTCGCTCACCTCGACCTCCTCCGAGAGACCGGCAGCCTCGAACACCTGCGTCCGATCGCCCGCGGGATGAGCCTGATGATCGCCGCAAGCGACACCGGCAACCTGCAGCTTGTTTCCGACCAGCTCCTCGAGATGGCTCGGGGCCAGCGCGGAACCCACCCTCACTATTTCGGCGTATCGATGCTCAACTTGGCCGTAACCGCCATCCTGCGAGACGATCCAAGAGCAGCCGCCGGCTACTCGAGAGAGGCAATTGATGCGCTAGAAGAAACATCATCCCGGATCGAGCTATCGGCCGCAATCACGACCCGCGCCATGGCGCTAATGATGCTGGGAGAATCGGCGGAGGCAGATGGCGAGTCCATGCGGGCCTCGACGTTGGCGGTCACCGAGGGTGCACTCGAGCGGGCCGACATGCTCGACTCGTATTCGGACCCATCCGCGGCATCGGGAGTATTGGAGGCCGCGGACGGGCAGGTCAATCTCACACCGAACGATCGTTTCATACACGGACTCGTGTTCGCGCGCTACCTTGCGAGACGGGGAAGGCACCAAGAGGCGATGGCGCTCATCTCTGAGGGGCGTCTAGGGCAAATCGGAGCGTTTCTCGGGCAAGCCGTCGCCGGACTCGGTACAGCGGCGTACGTGGCCACTGCCGGCGCATCGTCAGACGCATCCTCCCTGGTTCAGCGGGCCGCAGACGCGGCGAAGGGTCAAGGAGCTGAGCATTGGCGCCGGATCGCAGAACTCCTGCGCGGATACGGTGCGTCAAGCGACGAGTTCTCAACGGCAATCAGGTGGGTCGGAGACTCGTCCCCTTGGAACGTGACCTTCGTCGCGGACCTCGTTGGTCGTCGACTGGATGAACTTGACGAAAAGGCCGTCGCCTCCGTTGTAGTCGCCGCCCACCTTCACCCGGGACGGTGGCGATTCGTGCTCCGCGAAGTCGTTGATACATCAGGGGCAGATTCTGGAGTGGTCGCTGCAAGGATCCTGGAATCCATCGGCGAACGAGCCGACATTGGGCGTCTACGGTCGTTTGCTCGACGGCATCGTCGGACGGCGATGGCCGATGCCCTTGGCCGCGCGCTGGCGCGGCGACTCGCCGATCGAGTCTTCGTAGAAGACCAGAATCGAGTTGTTATTCACATCGGACCCCGTCAAGTCACGGGCTCGGCAATCCGACGGAAGGTTCTCGCGCTTCTGTGCTTTCTCCTTACCAAACCTGAGTTGGCCGCCACACGCGATCAGGTTCTCGATGCGTTGTGGCCCGACCTAGACCCACTGGATGCGGTCAATTCGCTCAATCAAACTGTCTACTTCCTCCGGCGTGTACTTGAAGAGGAGTACGTGGATGATCTTTCGCCAGGCTACTTGCACCACGACTCAGACCTAATTTGGTTGGACCGCGATCTGGTCTGTAGTCGTAGCAATGAGTGTCGGCAGATCCTGAAGGGCCTACCGGCGGCCCCCAGCCCCGACCAAGTGTTCGAACTAACCGAGAGGTACCACGGACGGTTCGCGCTTGACTTCGAATACGAGGAGTGGGCCGTTCCCTTCCGAGACTGGCTCCACGCATCCTTTCTTGAGGTCGTCGAGCGCGCCCTCGCAAGCGACATCGAGACGGGCCACTTCGAACGCGGAATCCGCACTGGCAGGGCGAGTCCTCGACGTTGATCCCGGCGCCGAGCAGGTCGAAGTCTTCCTGCTTCGACTCTATCGCGCTAGTGGGGCGCATGCGGCGGCTGCCGAGCAGTACGGCACATTACGCGGCCGTCATGCGTGAGCAACTTGGGATCGACCCCCCGCCCCTCGAATTCGCTGTAGGGATAGGTAAGGTGACGTATTGACCCTCGTAGTCCGGGATCCATATAGTCCGGCCCACTTACTAGTACCTCGAGTACTAGTAAGAAACGTCAAGACGCTCGGACGCGCTGAAGCCTCCACCTGAAATGGGCACTTGGGGTGGGGCAGAGCGAGTAGTGCAACCGACCGACGATAAGTCCGGTCGGTTTTCGTGTTCTCTGGAGCACGAAGGCCGCAAAGGAGGAACGAGCGTGGGTCCCGAGATGTCCGCCAAGGGTTACTAGGTCCTTCCGATGAAGGCCAAGGTGGCACGCATCGTGATGGCGCTGTCGAGCGTCGCCATGATTGCACTAGCCGGGGGAGCCTCCCTCCGGGGCTTCTAGTACGTTTGGAGCGATTACCCGGACCAAGGTCGAGGGACTAGAGTTCGGGTAGTCGCCCACCGTACGAGGCAATGGATTGGACCGCTCCCTAAAGATCTACATCGCCGGAGTCGTGGCGGTGAGCGCTGTCGCGCTCGCTGTCGCGACTTTTGTGTTCCCTGTGGATCAGCGGATCGCCGTTAGCTCTTCCGTTCGCTGACGGCCTGCCCACTGGCGAGCGCCTCGCGCTTGAGACTTGCGCTCGGGATCGCCTTCTGGACCGTCCTGACTCTGGTCACCTCGGCCCTGCCCGTGAAGCTGCCGCATGGGACCTATCAGGGGGTCGCGCTTGCGCCCCTTGTGGCAGCAATGGCCCTCGGCGGTCCGGCCGTTGGGGGCTGGGTAGCCGCCATCGGGACCACGGAGACGCGAGAGTTGCGCGGACGAATTCCTTGGTATGGGACCCTCGTTAACCATGCTGGTCTGGTCCTCCCTGTCATCGCGGCCGGCATCATTCGTTTGGCAATCATCTCGGTGGTCATCGGAGCCGGCGCCCAAACGCGATCCTTGATTTCCTCGCCACCGTGGTCGCCGCGACGGTGCTATTCGTTGGTAACACCGCTCTTGCCGCTGGGGTGGTCGCGCTCCGGACGAACCAGTCATTCTCGACTGTCGTCGTCGGCGATTTTCGGGACACGGCGTTCAACAACGTCGCGATGGGCCCGCTCGGATGGCTGATGGGCCTCGTGTACACGATCCAATGGTGGGCAACGATGCTGTTCGCGCTGCCCCTCTACACGACCAGGATGGCGTCGCAGCGCTTCGTCGAGATGCGCGACATGTTCACGCAGACGATCGGCGCGCTGGCGGCGGCGGTGGACAAGCGCGATCCGTTCACGGCGCGGCACAGCGAACGTGTCAAGCAGATCGCGGTCGACATCGGGGCGGTGATGCATGTGAGCGACTACGAGCTGGAGGCGCTGGAGTGGGGTGGCCTTCTCCACGACGTCGGCAAGATCGGCGTTCCGGACGACGTCCTGAAGAAGGCCGAGCGGCTCACGCGCGAGGAGCGGATGGTCATGAACGCCCACCCGGTGCTGGGCGCGGAGATCATCGCCCCGGTCACCAAGCTCGCCGCCGAGCTGCCGATCATTCGGCATCACCACGAGTGGTACAACGGCTCGGGCTATCCGGACCGGCTGATCGGCGACGAGATCCCCAAGCTCGCCCGGATCCTGCACGTGGCCGACGCCTTCGAGGCGATGACGGCCGCCCGGCCGTACCGGATGACGCCGCTGTCAGCCCGAGGAGGCGCTCGCCGAGCTGCGCAAGTTCGCCGGCGTCCAGTTCGATCCCGAAGTCGTCGATGCCTTCGTCAAGACCGACTGGGTCGAGGGTGTCCCCGACGCGGGCCGGCCGAGCGAGCCGCGCCCGATCCCGCTGCTTGCCCAGGCGGCGGCCGAGCGGGTCGCGGCCGGGCGAGCCGACGCCAGCGTCGCGTCAGGCTCCGCGAGCGCGATCAAGGCCGAGCAGGGCTGACGTTCTCGCCGGGACGGGCCCACGCCGGCGACTCCCGGCCCGCATCATGGCGCCGTGAGCCGCGCTCCCGCCGACGCTGAACCGCTCCTGACGGTGGCACTCGCCTCGCTGAACGCCGCCTGATGCTGATCGTCGGCATCGTCGTCGGGCTGGTCCTGGGGCTGCTCGCGGGCGGAACGCTCGGAAACCTCGCCTCGATCCGTCTCCGAAGCGCCTGGCTGCTCGCCTTCGCGGTCGTGATCCGGTACGGCACCGAGGCCGTCCTCAACAACGGGGCGGAGCAGGCCGAGGCCCTTCGCCTGCCCCTGCTCGCCACGGCCTTCGGGCTGCTGCTCGTGGCCCTCTGGATCAATCGCTCGTATCCGGGGATGAGCTTGGCCTTCGTCGGGATCCTGTTCAACGCCGCCGTCATCGTGGTGAACGGCGGCTACATGCCGATCTGGGTGCCGAGCCTGCGCGCCGCCGGGTTCTCCCGCCGGACGAGATCTCGACCACGATCCACACGCTCCTGCCGACCGGGCTGGACGCCTCGTTCCTGCTCCACCTCGGCCCGCTCGCCGACGTCATCCCGATCCCGCTGCCGTTCATCCAGAACGTGGCGTCGGTCGGGGACGCGTTCCTGACCGCCGGGCTGGCCTTCTTCCTGTTCGCCGGCATCGTCCGCGAGCCACAGGAATTGACCGAGGAGCAGCTGGAGGCGATCCGGCAGCGCCTCGCCGGCCTCACGTCATCGTCTCGCTATTCGCACGGGCCGTACGGTGCCGGCGGCTCCTGGAGACCGGGCTGTCGCCGGCGATCGCCGACAGCGCGGCGCTGGATCGGCCGTTCGTGCTGGGCGGCGCCGGGCAGCGAATGACGTCGCCGGCGGCCGGATCGCTGGCCCCGGACGCAGCCGAACCGGCCATCGCCATTCCGCGCCTCGCACCCGAAGCCGTCGAGCGGGTCCGCCAGCATCCGTACGTCCGGCTCGCCCTGAACGGCTCGTTCTCGGCGCTGTGGACCGGCCAGCTGATCTCGCTGTTCGGGGATCGGCTCAACCAGATCGCGCTCGTGTCGGTGGTGCTGATCTCGACCGGGTCGCCGCTCGCGACCGGGCTGGTCTTCGTCGCGGCGACGCTGCCCAACCTCATCCTGAGCCCGATCGCCGGCACCTTCGTCGACCGCTGGGACCACAAGGAAACGCTGATCGTCAGCGACATCCTCCGGGCGGCGATCGTCCTGCTGCTCCCGCTCGTCGCGATCATGAACGTGCTGCTCGTCTACCCGATGGTCTTCGCGGTCACCACGATCTCGATCTTCTTCCGTCCGGCACGCGCGGCGCTCCTCCCCCAGATCGTCGAGGAGCGCGACCTCCTGACCGCCAACTCGGCGCTCTGGGTGTGCGAGGCGCTGGCCGACAACCTGGGCTATCCGCTGGCCGGCGTCTTCGTGTTCACGCTCGGCGCGTCCGTGCCGCTGGCGTTCTGGGTGGACAGCGCCACGTACCTCGCCTCGGCCACGCTGCTCACCACGATCATCGTCGGGGCGCTCCGCACCACGACGGCGGAAGTGCCCGCCGACCTGGAGCGGCGCGGGGTGATCCGCGAGATGCGGGCCGGCTGGGCGTTCCTGCGTGCCCAGCGGACCCTGTTCGCGAACACGATCCAGGCGGCGATCGGCCAGTTCACGATCGGGATCACGATCGCCCTCGTCCCGATCTACGCCCTCCGGGTCTTCGAGCACAGCGACCTCGGCTGGCAGGCCGTGTACGGCTTCCTCGAGGCCGGGATCGGCGTGGGCAACCTGCTCGGCGGGTTCGTCATCGGCCTGATCGGCGCCCGGTTCGGGAAGGGCCGGCTGGTCATCGGCGGGTACGCCGTGTGGGGCCTGATGGTCGCGCTGATGGCGCTGACCGGCCACGTCGGGCTGGCGATCGGCTTCTCGTTCGGCCAGGGCGTGGCGAACATGGTCTTCGTGATCCCCACCCAGACGCTCTTCCAGCAACTCACGCCGCCATCCCTGATGGGGCGCGTCATCGGGATCCGGTTCGCGATCGTGTTCGGGTCGATGACCCTCGCGATGGCTCTCGGTGCGGTGCTGGCCGAGTTCGTCGACGTCGCAGATCGTCATCGCGTTCTTCGGGTTCGTGACCATGACCGCGGGCCTGGCCGGGCTGTTCGTGCCGGCGATCCGCGACGCCTGACGGACGGCGGCTCCGCGCCTTGGGTACACTGGCGCCCGCGTCGCGCTCACAGACCGGCGCGAACGCCCCCAGGAGTGACACCACCGAATGACCGAGCCATCGTCGGGCGCGCCGAGCCCGCTGCCCGCTGAACCGGCCGAGCCGGCCGCCCCGGATCCCGCCATCGCGTCCGACGAGACGCTCGACGCCGACCTCGAGGAGACGGCGGCGAGGAAGCCGGCGCCGACGAGCTCGACCTCGCCGAGGGACGACGCCGAGGACGAGGCCGAGGAAGACGAGGGCCCGAGGAAGACGAGGGCTCCGAGGAGCGAGGGCTCCGAGGACGAGGCCGCAGCGACGACCGGGACCGGTGCGCCCGGCGCGATGCCCCGACCGACCAGTGCGGCGGCACGTCGTCGGGCCGGGCGCGGCTCCGCTCGGCTCGCGCGTGCCGACGCAGTCCGAGCTGGCCGTCCGGGTCACCGACAACCAGTCGCGGATCTTCGTGATCGCCAGCGTCGTCGTCTTTGCCGGCATCCTCGCCTTCGGCGCTGCTGGCCGGACATGGCGGCGTGCTGACGCCGAAACCAACGCCCACGCCGGTGCCGTCGCTGACCGCCTCGCCATCCGCGGCGCCGTCCGCGGCGCCGTCCGGGTCGGCGGCCCCGTCGGCATCCGCCGGCGCGAGCGCGGCTCCGTCAGTGAGCGCGGCCCCGTCCGCGGCGCCGTCCGCGTCGCCGTCCTGACCTGATCGACCGCGCCGGACCACGAGGCGTACCCTCGCGGGATGCGGAGCGATCGGGCGCGACTTCGGGCGCGATCGGGCGGCGATGGTCGCCCGCCAGCTGCGCGGCCGCGGGATCCGCGACGAGCGCGTGCTCGGCGGCGATGGGCGCGATCCCGCGCGAGGCGTTCGTCGAGGACGCCGATCGTTCGCTCGCCTACGCGGACGAGGCCCTGCCGATCGAGGCCGGCCAGACGATCAGCCAGCCGTTCATGGTCGCCCGGATGACCGAGCTCCTCGAGGTCCGGCCGGGCGACCGGATCCTCGAGATCGGCACCGGGTCGGGCTACCAGGCGGCGGTGCTCGCGAAGCTCGGGGCGCGCGTGACGTCGCTCGAGCGACAGGCGGCGCTGGTCCCGGCGGCCCGGGCCCGGCTCGGCGACCTCGGCCTGGGGGACCTGGTGGACGTTCGGGTCGTCGGACGGCAGCCTGGGCGATCCGGGCGGCGCGCCGTGGGACGGGATCATCGTGACGGCCGCGGCGCCGTCCATCCCCGACGGGCTGCGCGACCAGCTGGCCGACGGCGGCCGGCTGGTCATCCCGGTGGGGCCGCGCGACCGGCAGATCCTGACGGTCGTGACCCGGCACGGCGACGAATGGACCGAGCAGCCCGACGGGGCCTGCGTCTTCGTGCCGCTGATCGGGGCGGGCGGGTTCGCCGGCTGAGCGTCTTACCCGGGCCCAACGGGCGTCGGCTCGGGCAGCGGGCCGGCGGGAGCCGGCTCGGGCGCGGCGTCGCTGGCAGGAGTCCCCGAGTCGAAACGTAGCCGGTGCAGCGACGGGCTGAACCGATTCGACAGCGGCCGCTCGACGAGGCGATATGAGAGCGCCGCCACCGGGAAGGTCAGTGCCGCACCAACGGGTCCAAACAGGATGGCCAGCGGCCAGTTCCACAGGTACAGGCCGTATGCCCGCCGCCCAATGGGCGCCAGGATCGCCAGTGACGGCACCGGACCCGAGATGAGCATGATCGAGGCGACGATCGAGAGCGGCGTCGCTACATCGTGCGACAGGTTGAGGTAGGTCACGGCGAGGAGGAGAGTCAGGCCCGCGACGCCGACCGTCGGGGACGCCTTCGGTCGGACGATCCCGAGGACGCATCCGGCGAGGATCGCGTCGCCGCGCGTGATCGTGGAGAAGTACTCGAGATTGCCGCCGGCCACGACGCTTGCGAGGAAGCTCAGCGCAACGCCGGCAACCGCGAGGCGGAGCGCGACACGAGGTCCCCCGAGGATCAACAGCACCGGCCAGACGAGATAGAACTGCTCCTCGATCGCCAGGGTCCAGGTATGGCCAAGCGGCTCGATCGAATGCCCCGCGACCTGCACCCAGTTCCCGACATAGAAGAGGGAGGCGAGGATCCCGATCCGCCAGTCGCCCGGCCATCCGACCCAAACGCCGATGAACGCGACGAACAGGAGCAGCAGCACGAGCGCCGGGCCGAGCCGGAGCACCCGGCGCAGGTAGAACGCCCGCAGGTCGATCCGTCCGAACTGGTCGAGCTCGGCCAGGAGCAGGCGCGTGATCAGGTACCCGGACAGCACGAAGAAGGCCGTGACCCCGGTCGTGCCGCCGTCGTTGGTGATCGGGAATTGGGCGTGGGTCAGGATGACGAGCACGACCGCGATGGCTCGTATACCGTCCAGATCCGCGCGGTACTTCATCGCACTCCCGCTGGGCCCCCGGCGCCTCTGGCGCAATGTAGCCGGTCGGTCTACCTGTGCGCCAATCGTCCGATTCGCTGGCGGCGTCGCGCCATTCGTACCGCGCCGGTCCGGTCGGTATACTCGGCCGGCCATGACCCATGTCTTCATCGCCCCCCACCCGGACGACGTCGCCCTGTCGTGCGGCGGGCTGATCGCCAGCCTTCGCGAGCTCGGCCAGAACGTGACGATCATCACGGTCTACTCGGGGAGCGGCGGGGACGACGGCCTGACCGGCTACCAGCGCGAGGCGCTCGGGTTCGGGTCGAAGGCGGTCTGGCCGGTCACCGAGGCGTTCAACCGGAGCGACATCCTGGCCGACTGGCCGACCGCGGCGCTCGTCCCGTCGTGGGCGGCCACGGAGGAGGGCCTGCGAGGCCACCCAGTCGGAGGCGGACGCGGCGGCCAAGCGGTTCTGGCAGCGGTCCTCGTGGTACCGGCGGGCGAGCGTCCGCAACGAGTCGCTGGCCGACCAGCCGGTCATGGACGACCTGTCCACCCAGGGCGCGGTCTTCACCGACGAGGTCATGGAGGCCGCCGCGGCCGGCGACCTGATGGCCCGCCGGCGGGTCGAGGACGAGCGGTTCGCCTACTTCGCCGAGGCGTCGATCGTCTTCCTCGACCTGCCCGACGCGGTCTTCCGTGGCTACGAGGGCGACGAGCAGCTGCTCGGCAGCCCGCGCGCCGACGACGCCGCGCCGGTCGAGCTGCTGCGCCGCGAGATCGCCCGGCTCGAGCCGCAGAAGGTCTACTTCCCGCTCGGCGTCGGCGGGCACGTCGACCACCAGCTCTGTCGGGAGGTCGGCGTCCGGCTGCTCCAGGAGGGCCGCCGCTGGGTGATGCCCGGGCCCGGAGTACGCCGGGATCGTCACGTTCTACGAGGACTTCCCGTACGCCTGGTGGAACGAGTTCCGGGGACTGGCCGACCTCGGCCCGAACCCGTTCGCCGGGCTGCCCGCCGACGTCAGCCTGCGACCCGGAATTCGCCGACATCACCGACCAGCTCGAGCGCAAGATCATGGGCATCAACCTGTACGCGAGCCAGATCGAGCGGCTGTTCGACGACACGCGCGCGATGGCCGACGCGACGCGCGCGTACGGCCGGGCGATGGCCGAGCTGGGCGGCGTGGACGGGGCGGCCGAGCGCTACTGGGCATCGGGCCGCGTCTGACGCGATGACGGCCGGCGTGGCGGGGAGACGCTGGTCGAGACGCGACCGCGTCGCGCTGGCGGGCGTGGTCCTCGCCGGCGATCGTCATCCGGCTCGTCCTGCTGCCGACCCAGGGCCTGCGCGGCGACCTCGACCAGTTCGTCGGGCTGGACGCACCACATCGCGACCAGCGGGCTGGGCACGCTCTACGGCGAGACCGGTGCCGGCCCGGTCACGTACGGCCCGGTCCTCGGCTACATCCAGGCGATCCTCGCCGCGATCGATCCGGCCTTCCGGACCGCGACCGATGCGTCCGACACCGGCATCCGGATCCTGATGAAGGTCCCGGCCTCGATCGCCGACATCGGGATCGGGCTGCTGGTCGCGTACGCGCTGCGGTCGCGGCCCGGGTGGGCGATCGTCGGAGCCGCGGCGATCCTCCTGCACCCGGCGGTCTTCGACGTGAGCGCCTGGTGGGGCCAGTACGAGTCGATCTACCTGCTGTCGGCGCTGGCGGCGGCGATCCTCGCGATCGAGGGTCGCAACGGCTGGGCCGCGGCGGCGATCGCGATCTCGCTGATGACCAAGCCGCAGGCGGTTCCCCTGCTGATCCCGTTCGCGGCCTGGTTCTGGGCGACGGGCGGGTGGCGCGGGCTGCTCCGGGCGGCCGTCATCGGCGCCGGGTCATCGCGGTCATCTGGCTGCCGTTCCTCTCCGCCGGGGGGCCGGCCGGCTACCTCCGCAACCTCGGGTGAGTACCAGAACGAGATCTTCCCGTTCCTCTCGCTGCGGGCCTGGAACGCCTGGTGGCTCGTCCAGGAGGCCGTCGGCGGCGGCGGCTTCATCCGGGACGACGCTTCGGTCCTCGGACCGCTGACCCTGCGGACGATCGGGTATGCGATCGCGGTCCTGCTCGATCTCGGCGTCGGGGTGCTGGTCCTCCGGCACCCGCAGCCGCGGACGATGATGCTCGGGCTCGCAGCCGCCGTCCTGGTGTTCTTCTCGTTCGCGACCCAGATGCACGAGCGATACGCGTACGGCGCACTGGTGTTCCTGGCCGTCCTGGTCGCGGAGCCAGGCACGCGCTGGCTGAACCTGGCCTTCGGGGTCGTGTTCACGTTGAACCTGCTGGCCGCGGTGCCGCCGACACCAGAGATCGGGTCGCTCCTGCCGGTCTCCGGGCTCCTGGGGATCGCCGGCTCCATCGCGATGCTCGCGATCACGTACCTCGTCGTGCGATCGATGGCCACAGCAACGACCGGTCCCGTCGGAACTCCAGTGCCGCCATCGCCATGACCACGATCGGCGCGAGCAGCGGGACCGGGAGCGCCAGCGCGGCCGCCACCAACGGTCGACCGACCAGCGCCGGCAGCGCCATCGCGACGTAGTAGAACTCGGTTGCGGGCCACACCGCGGGGACCGCAAGCCATTCGGCGCCGTCGCCGGCGGAGCAGCCACAAGGCCAGCAACGTCGGCGGGATGAGCAGCGGGACCCGCCACGCGCTGCCGTTCCAGGTGGTGGCCAGCGAGGCCGCGATCACGCCGGCATCATCGAGGTAGAGCCGCCACGGCAGGAAGGCCACGGTGGCCGCCAGGACCATCGCGGTGATGATCAGATCGCGAGGGCGAAGCACCAGCGCCACGGCGGCATAGAGCTTGAGCGCCACCGCGACGACTGCCGGTGCCGTCCCGCCGGCGACCAGCAGGGCGAGGACGATGGTCTGCGGGTTGCCGTTCCAGATCGCGTGCGCGAGGGGCGGAAACGCGATCCACCAGATCGGGAATCCGAGACGACGCACGAGCCAGAGCGAGGCAACCAGCCCCACGACCATCCAGACCGCCTCGGATGTTTCCACGGACAGGCCGCTTGTCGGCGCGTAGAACAGCAGCGTGTGCGGCCCGGCGGCGAAACCGACGCCGCCTTCGGTCACCTTCCACGGGTCGCCGCCATTGAGCCAGGTCGTGGCTGCGCGCTGGTAGTGCCGCGCGTCGATGCCGAGCACGTCCGGCTTGGCGATCCACAGCAGGTCGATGACGACGAACCAGGCGGGCAGCCCGATCCGCTCGAGCGCGAGGCGCAGCCGGCCGATCAGGCCTGGGTCGGGCGCCTGCGGCTCAGCCATCGCATCCGGAAGGCGATCCAGTACCAGTGCAGGTAGTGCGGCAGCCACTTGCGGAGCTTGAAGTTGCTCTGGCCCGCGGTCCGGTCGCGCCAGGTCGTCGGGACTTCGGCGACGCGGCGGCCCGCCAGCGTCGCCTTGACCGTGAGCTCGAGGGCGAGCTCGAACCCGGCGGTGCTCTCGATCGCTGATCGAGTCGAGGAACCGGCGCGAGTAGAGCTTGAAGTTGTTGGTCGGGTCGTGCGTCGGGACGCCGGCGAACCAGTGCAGCGTCAGTCCGGCAGTCCGGCTCATCAGCCGCTTGAGCGGCGGCCCGCCGACCTGGTGCCCGCCGCGCATGTAGCGCGACGCCGCGACGACGTCGGCACCGGAGCGCGCCAGCGCGACCATCGAATCGACGATCGCCGGCTCGTCGGAACCGTCGGCCATGGAGATCAGCACGTACGGCGCGCTGGTGCCCGCGATGCCGGCCTTCATCGCGTTGAGGACGCCGCGGCCGAGGTCGTTGCGCAGCCCGCGCAGGCCCGGGATCTCGCCGGCCAGCCGGGCGATCACCGGGACCGTCGTGTCGCCGTCGAAGTCGTAGACCACGACGAGCTCGTGCGGGGTCCGCACGGCTGCCGACATGCCCCGGAGGACCGGCTCGACGGCGTCGCCCTCGTTGTAGACGGGCAGGACGATCGCCAGTTCGGGCGACGGGCCGTCGCTCACCGTGCGCGCTCCGACGTAGAGCGTCTGCTTGCCGAGCAACCACCAGGCCGGACGGAACCGAAGGTAACCGCGTACCAAGCGCCGGTGCCGTCGGCAGGCGGCCCTTGGTCGAGTACGGCAGGAACCGGGTCACCAGGTCGACGGTCCGCAGCCCGGCCAGCTCGGCCGCCTCCAGCAGGCTCCGCTCGGTGAGCGCCACGCGGTGATCGATGAAGTCCCAGTAGCGCGGTCCAACCAGTCGGATGTTCGGCTGAAGGACCATCACCCGGCCGCCCGGCCGCAACAGCTCGGAGGCGACCCGCAGCTGGTCGATCACGGCGTCGCTGGACTCGAGGTGCTCGAGGTAGTTGCTCATGAAGATCGTCCCGAAGTGTCCGGCCGGCAGCACGCCGGCCAGGTCGAGACCCGACGCCTGGACGAACCGCACGTCCGCAGGGAGCACGTCATGCATGTCCCGGATGTCTGTCGCCCAGCGCTCGCTCGCCTGAACCCAGCGGACGAAATGGCCGCGGTCGCAGGCCAGGTCGAGGAGCGGCGCGCTCGGATCCACGTAGCGCTGCAGGAACCGGACGATCTCCCGCCAGACGGCGTCCTTGGCGCTGACCTCGCGCTCGTCGAACCGCGCTTCGTAGAGTTCGGGGAGGAGCCTCGTCACAGGCGGCCAGCCTCTTCCTCGGCGCGGATCCACGGGACGACCTCGTCGAGCATCGCGTCCAGGCTGGTCGTCGCCTCGAAGCCCGAGGACCTCGCGCGCCTTGCGGACGTCGGGCACGCGCAGCTGGACGTCGTGCTCGAACGGCGGATCGGTGACGTAGCGGAGCGGCTGGCCGTCGCCGCGGACCTTGCGCCAGATGGCCTCGGCCAGCTCGAGGACCGTCGTCGAGGTCGCGGTCGACAGGTTGAAGTCGTTGTTGACGGCGTCCTGCGACTCCATCGCCAGCCGGATGCCGTGGGCCAGGTCGCCACCGTAGGTGTAGTGGCGGACCTGGTTGCCCTCGCCCAGGATGTGGAGCGGGTCCTGGCCCTTGAGGACCTTGACGACGAGGTCCGGGACGACGTGGGACAGCGCCAGCTTGACGTTGCCGCTCATGACGTCACGTGTCGCGGACCGCCCGACGCTCGCCGATCCCCACGCAGTTGAACGGCCGGACGATCGTATACGGCAGCTTGAACTGCTCCCAGGCGCCCTTCGCGAAGTACTCCGAGGCGAGCTTCTGGAAGCCATACGTCGAGACCGGCGGCGGCGAGGTGAACTGGGCGCCCTCCGGCGTCGGGAAGACGGTCGCGGATTCGTAGACCATCGACGAACTGACCACGATCACGCGCTGGAGATGGCCGGCCTTGCGCGCGGCGATCGCCGCGTCGAACGTCGAAGCCAGGATCCGCTCGTTCTCGGCCAGCAGGTCGTAGGCGAACTCGTGGAAGTAGCTGATCCCGCCGATCATCGCCGCCGCCGCCACGACCTGGTCGCAGTCGGCGGCGAGCTCGCGCATCAGCGCCGCGTCCTTGGCGTCGCCCTGCACGAAGCGGTAGCGCGGGGTGCGAGTCGTACGACTTGGTCAGCGGCCCGTACTTGGAGAAGTCGTCGAGCCCGATCACCTCGTGGCCGGCCTCGAGCAGCTCGGGGACGAGGTAGCCGTTGATGAACCCGGCCGCGCCGGTGACGAGGATCCGCATCAAGCCATCCGTTCCTTGATCAGGCGCGCGGTTCGGTCAAGCGACATGGGTCCATCCGGCCGCGCGCGAGCGAGCCAGGCGAGGATCGGGACGATCAGCCACGGGACATTGGGCAGCGAGTAGGTGAAGTCCTTGGGAGCGTGACCGAGGACCGCGATCCAGTCGAACCAGAGACCGGCGAACGGGAGGCAGAGCAGGGCCGTCACGGCAGCGGCGATCCACCACGCCCGGCGGCGCGCCCCGATGAACATGAACGGGAAGAGGCTCGGCTTGACGACCACCAGCAGCGACGGCCAGCCCCAGCGCAGCCCGAGCGCGACGGCGGCCCAGACCCACAGGTCGGTATTGCCGACGATCAGCGGGATCATGAACCGGCTGAGGGACAGGAGGGCGGCGATGACCGGCCACGTCCAGACGGCCGGCCGCCAGTCGGCGATGGACCAGGCCACGATCCCGAGCGGGATCGCCCACCACAGCACGAGCGGCAGGACGAGGAACGGAGCGAAGAGCCAAACCGCGACCGGCGGCTGGAGATACGTCTCCGGTTCGATCTGGAACGGCCCGGCCACCTCGTTGGGGAGGTACGGCGACCCGGTCTCGAGCCAGCGCCGCGTCCCGTCCAGGTAGTGGCCGATGTCCAGTCCGACGATGTGCTGGCCCGGGCCCATCCAGCCGAAGGCGAACTGCGCGAGGCCGATCGCCACGAAGGCGACGCTGAGCCCGACGGCAACGGGTCGCCCCCAACGCCTGCCGTCGGGGAGCGTGATGCGCACCGCCAGTCGCTGCCCGAGGTCGCGCTGCATGCGCTAGAGCCGGATCCCGTCGCCGAGGGCACCCCACACGTCGACGACGTCCTTGCCGCCGATCGGCAGCCCGAGATAGTCGCGGTGCGGCGCGCCCAGGACCAGGATCTCGCTCTCGTCGAGCACCTGCTGGAGCGGCACGAGCCGGTCGTCGCTGACATACGGGTCCGTGCAGACGACCCGCGCGCCCGCCCAGGACAGGAGCTTGCGGAGCTTGTAGCTCAGCGACGCCCGGGTGTCGTCGGACTCCGCCTTGAACGCCATCCCGAGGATCCCGATCGTCTTGCCGCCCAGCCCCCCGTACCGCCGCTCGAGCGCGGAGACGATGTAGGCCGGCAGCCCCTCGTTGACCTGCATCGCCGCCTGGCCCAACGGGAAGTGGTCGGCGGTGAAGGCGGCCAGCTGCATCGTGTCCTTGAACAGGCACGGACCGGCGGCGAAGCCGGGCCCCGGCAGGTCCCTGGCCCGGGGATAGTCCTCGCGGATCGCCCGCAGGACGTTCGTGTAGTCCACGCCGGCCTGGTCGGCGATCATGAAGAACTGGTTCGCCACGGCGAACTTCATGTACCGCCAGGTGTTGGTGAAGAGCTTCGCCAGCTCGGCTTCCTTGGTAGTCGTCCGGATCGTCTTGGCGGCGAGGACCCCGAACAGCTTCGCGGCCCGCTCGGCCGCCCGGTCGGTGTCGGCGCCGACGATCTGGGGCAGCGAGTGGAGCTCCTCGAGCGCGTGCCCCTCGGCGATCCGTTCCGGGCAGAACGCGACGTCCACCGTGCAGCCGCGGAGGGCGAGGTGCTGGGCCACGTACGCGGTGGTGCCCGGGTAGACGGTGCTGCGCATGACGACGAGCGCCCCATCGCGCAGGTACGGCGAGATCTGGTCGACGGCCTTCTCGAAGATCGTCATCGACGGCCCGAGGAACTCGTCGACCGGGGTGCCGATGACGACGATCAGGCAACCCGTGCGCCGGATCATCTCGCCCTCGGAGCCAAACTCGAGGCGGCCGGTCGCCAGGACCTCGCGCAAGGAGCTGATCCGCGCCGGTCTCGAGGAACGGCATCTCGCCCGCGGCGATCCGATCGAGCGTCGCCTGGTTCGTGTCGTAGATGCCGACCCGGAGGCCGGCCTGGGCCAGGGCAAGGCTCAGCGGCAGGCCGACATGACCGCCCCCGCCGAGGACCACGACATCGAGTTCGGATGGGCTCCCCGTCATCAGGCGCGACTCTAGCAGCCCGGGCACCCCCGACACCGGCCCCAGAGGTCCCATCGAGGTGCCGGTACCCCGGCCGCGGCAGGAAATCGGTGCTACCGACCCGGCGCCAGGAAGACCGACCCGTCCTCGTCGGAGAACGCCTTCGACCAGCCGGCGGCCATGAGCCGGGTCGCGAGCCCGGCGTCATCGGCCCTGACCACCGCGATCGTCGCCTTCCACGCCGTCGAGCTGGGCCTGCCAGTCGTCGCTGCCCGCCTCGATCGCAGCCGCGGCATCCCACGCGGCGGCCGGGATCAGCTCGATCCGCGAATCGAGCGCGACGCGGCAGGTCGGGCACGGCGAACTCGAACCACGAGCCCCAGAGCTGCGGGTTGAGCAGGCGATCACCCGGGCGAGCCAGACCGCGCAGCGCGGCCGTGATCCCGGATGGCGCGCGCCGACACGACGCCCTGCCGGCGCCCCGAGCCCGGGATCGACCGGGCGCCAGAACGGCACCGCGACGATGCCGGCCACGACGAGCAGCGTCGCCACGACGACATTGAGCCGGCGCAGCGCGGCGCGTCGCGGCAGGCTCGGGCGCGACGACCGGTCCGCCGGCCCGGCGCCGGACGTCACCAGCAGCCCGGCGACCGGACCAACGGCCGCCAGCGACCACCACGCGACGCCGCGCGCCGCGTACACGCCGAGCGCGAAGAAGACGGCGAGCCACAGGAGCGTCGGCCAGCGGCGTCGCCCGGCCCCGCCGGGCGAGCAGCAGCGCCGACCGCGAGCAGCGGACCCGAAGAACAGCAGCCCCGGGACGTCGGTCGAGCGAGGTCGGCTGCCACTCCGTGATCTGGCGGGTCACCTGCGGGTTCGTGGACAGCGCCGGCGGCGTACGTCCAGACCGCCGGCCCGAACGGCGTCACGCAGGCGGCCACCGCCGCCACGACCGCGACCAGCAGCGTGCCGGTGGGGCCGCTCCGCGCGATCGTGCGAGGTCCTCGAGCCAGGCCAGGCCCAGCACCAGCGGACCGAGGAAGAAGCTGCCGTGGACGTTGGCCCAGACGAGCACGAGCGACCGGCACCAACCACAGGCGACCCGGATGCGCGCGTCGGTCCGCGACCAGCAGCAACGTGACCGCGAACAGCGCCATCCCGATCAGCTGCGGCCGCAGCGCCAGCGCGACCGCCGAGACGACGAACGCCGCCAGGGTCAACCAGGCCGCGCCACGCAGCCCGAGCCCCCGCGCGCCGCCCGATCTCGAACAGGCAGCCGAAGATCGACGGCCACCAGCGCCGCCCGCAACAGGACCAGCCCGGTCCAGCCGCCGGCCTGGAAGACGGCCGCGAGCAGCACCTGCGCGCCCCATTGCTGGTCGGTCCACGGCAGGCCCGCCGCCGTGAACGTCCAGGTGTCGACCGATGGGATCGCGCGCGACGTCGAGGATCTCGGCGCCCGCGCGGAGCTGGTAGGCCAGGTCGACGCTGGGCAGGCTCGCGATGAGCGCGCCGAGCGTCGGCAGCGCGACGGCCAGGAACGCCCAGAGTCGCGGAAGGCTCACGCGCGGATGCTACCCGTCGGGAGTGGCCGCGGGGTGCCTGGGGTCCGAGTGATGCTCGCACGTCGATGCGACATCGTTCGCAGCAAGTCGAACGACCTGGCGCAATCCCGACTGGTTCGGCTTGCCTGGAACTACGTCAGGTGTGCCGGCCGGCGAAGCCCAAACGTTGCCGCTCAGGCACGGGCCGAGCCCGACCGATGCCGACGACCGGCCGACGGGGCGACCGGCGAGCCTAGCCCGCCACCGCCACCGCCACGGCCGGCACCTCGGACGGCCGGACGAACGCCGCGCCCTCGTCGTAGATCGACTCGATCGCGCCGACCATCAGCTGGATGCAGAAGCGGTCGTGGACCATGTCGTGGCCGGCGCGACCGAGCGTGTCGGCCAGCGGATGGTTCGCCAGCAGCCGGACGATCGCGGCCGCCAGCGCCTCGGGATCGTGCGGCGGCACGAGCAGCCCGGTCACCCCGTCCTCGATCATCTCGGGGATCCCGCCGACGTTGGAGGCCACGACCGGGCGCGACAGCGCCATCGCCTCGAGGATGACCATCCCCTGCGCCTCGCGGTAGCGACGGCAGCACCGCCACGTCCAGCGCCGCGGTGACCGCCGGCACGTCGTCGCGGCGGCCGGTGAAGACGACCCGGTGGGCGATCCGGAGCTCGCGCGCCTGGGCCTCCAGCGCGTCGCGGCGGCTCCCCTCGCCCACGATCAGCAGGTAGGTGTCGGGGCAGGCGCGGAGCACCTGCGGCCACGCCTCGAGCAGCGTCGGGTGGCCCTTCTCCGGCTCCAGCCGGGCGACCACGCCGACGATCGCCGACCCGGGCTCCATCCCGTACTCCTCGGGCAGCGTGCAGCACGCCTCCTGGTTGTCGTAGCGCTCGAGGTCGACGCCGTTGTAGATCGAGGCTCACCGGGACGGTGGTGCGCTGCTCGTCGCACAGCTTGTGCTCGATCGCCTTCGAGACGGCGATCAGGCGGTCCATGTACGGCGTCAGCTCGCGCAGGTGCTGCTGGTCCTCGACCGAGCGGATCCGGCTCGGAATGGATGGTCGCGACCACGTACGGCTTGCGCTGGCCGGCCTCGCCGAGGGCGATGACCGCGCGGGTCGCGACGGTCTCGGCCCGGTACATGTGGGCGTGGACGACGTCGGCGCGAACCTCCGCCAGGTGCGCCGCCAGGGCGCCGACCGCGATCGCGTCGTCCGGGTCGTCGATGACGAGGACCGGGATGCCGGCCTTGAGCAGCTTGCGGACGGCGCTGCCGGCCGACAGGGCGACGACCGAGACGTCGTAGCGCGCGGTGTCGATCCGGGTGACCAGCGAGTAGAGGTGCTCCTGGGCGCCGCCGTTCGTGCCGGTCGCCAGGACCTCCACGACGCGGATCCGCCGGCCGGCGGCGAGGCGTCGGACGATCGACCGTCCTCGAGGCAGGGATCCCAGGGGGCGGGCGCGCTCATCGCGCGGCTCAGCCGTTCCGCCGGCGAACGAGGATGCGCTGGATCGGCTCGTCCTCGGCGCCCCACTCGTACTTGTACGGCTCGTTGCCGCGCAGGAAGTCGAGCCGACGCTTGCCGGCGGCGAGCGCCCGCTCGATGTAGCGCGTAGATCATCACCACGCCCGGCGACAGGTCGCGCGCGTCGGGATCGACACCGGCGTTGTAGTAGAGGTAGCCGTCCGGCGGTCTCGAAATGGACGCCGGCCGCGATCCGCCGGCCGCCGACGGTCAGGAAGGTCAGCAGCGGGCCGTCGGGGCCGCCAAGCTCGAACAGCCGACGGAAGAAGACGCGGCTCTGGGCGCCGCCCGGCGTCTCGGGGAACAGGCCGTCGACGCCCCAGCGCTTCTGGTGGAGGTCGATGAAGGCGTCGAGGTCGGCGAGCGGGTCGAGCGAATCCTCGAGGCGCACCTCGCCGGCGGCCTCGGCGCGGCGGACCTTGCGCCGGATCTCGTGGCGCTCCTTCTTGCCGAGCGTCGCGAGGTAGTCGTCCATCGTCGGCGCCGGCCGGCAGGTGGACGACCGGGCAGACGTCCTCGCGCTCGACGTTGAGCGTCCAGCCCTCGGCGATCTCGCGCGCGCCGAAGGCGGCGGCCAGCGCGTCGGCCGCCGGGTCGCCGCAGCGGAGACGGCGCAGGTCGACGGCGTCCCAGCGGCGGCCGACCGCGCGGTGTCGGCGAGGTGGTCGACGAGCGCGGCGGCGATCGCCGGGAGATCGGCCGGCGCGCCGAGGATCGTCGCGTAGTCGGCGTGGTACGAGGCGCCGAAGAAGACCGCGGTCGCGGTCGGCTCGACCGGGGTGAGCTCGGCGCCCGCCTCGTGGCGCATCGTCGTCCGGGTCAGCGTGTCGCCCGGCTCGACCTCGTGGCGGTGCATGAGCGGGACGATCGCGATCGGCTCGACGCCCGCCGGCCCGTCGGCGCAGACGACCAGCGTCTCGTCATGGGCGTTGTCGCCGTAGGCGTCCCACCACGCGCGCTGGAAGGCCCAGCCGGAGAACGGCGTGGCCCACGGGTTCTGGCCGGCAAGGCGGTCCCAGGTGTCGCGCGGGATGTCACGGACGTTTCGCCGGTCGGCGTGGAGCGAGCCGACGGCCGCCGGCGCCACGTCGCTCGGGGCCGGTTCCGCGTGGGCCGGGGCCGGACACGGGGGCTCCGAGAGCATGGCAGAGGGGGTCACGGCGAAATTCTAGCACCGGACTCGGATTTGGTTGCGGGCGCAACCGGCCTCGGGACGCGGCGCCGTGGCGCCACCCGCTCGCAAGGTCGCGCCACCCGCTCGCAAGGTCGCGCCACCCCCCTCGCAACGTCGCGCCACCCGCTCGCAAAACAGCACGGAGGGACCGTTACGGAGCAGTCACCGGCCTCCCGAGCCGGCAACACCAGCGTCCCACGCTCAGTCCGGGCCTGGGGACCGCCCGTCGAGGCTGGATTCAGGACGATTCGCTCCGTAGCGGTCCGGACGTGCCGATATGCGCCGGAAGTCGACCCGGACAGCGATTAGCTGTCCGTACGCGCGGATATGCGCCCACCAGGCCGCCCCGCTGCCAGCCGCGCCAACCTACCCGCCCTGGAAGCCGTACAGCCGCCGTAGCAGGAAGTACTCCGACCGCGGCCGGTCGTCGGTGACGAGCGGGCCGGGCCCGGCGGCCAGCCGCGCCCCGTCGTCGATCAGCCAGAGCTGGCGGTGGATGACCGCGACCCAGTCGTCGACCGTCTTCGCCGGCGAGTCGAACGCCGACGAGATGTCGGCGAGGACGCCCGGCCGCGCGAGGACCGCACGGATGTCCGAATCGGCGAACGACACCGGCGCCGACGAGCCGAGCATGTAGGCGCCGTAGCCGCCGGCACCCTTGACCACCGTCACGTGCGGGAAGACCGTGGCGAACGTCCGGACCTGGTCGAAGAAGTCGGCCGACGGGCCGCCGTACGGGACCCACTGCATCATGATCCCGTTCGGGGTCAGGTGGTCGCGGCCGGCCTCGAAGTACTCCTTGGACGAGATCACCGCGGCGCCCGAGCTCTCGATCGGCGGCGGCGGGTCCGTGATGATGATGTCGTAGCGCTCGTCGGTCAGCTCGAGGTGGTTGCGGCCGTCGGTGACGATCACCCGGCCGTTCGGGTTGGCGAGGACCGCCGCCGCGTCGCGTAGTAGTAGCCGAACATGAGCGGCACGCTCGGGACCAGCTCCACGGCGTCGGTGTGGAGGCCGGCGATCAGCGCGCCGCGGAAGGCCGAGCCCATCCCGAACGCGACGACCAGCGCGTTGCTGCGACGCCGGCCGCGCGATGAGCGGCAGGACCGGCATCAGCTTGGCGTCGACGGTCAGCAGGGTCATGGACGTGCCGGCGACCCACAGCTGCGGGGTGGGGCCGACCTGGCCGGCCTGGACCGACGCGATCTCGTCCTCGCGCGACGCGAACGTCTCGCCGCCGACCGAGGCGATGTACGCCACGTTGGGCTGGACCAGGACCCCGGGCCGGACGGCGCTGACCACGATCGCGAGCGCGACGACCGCCCCGGCGAGCGTGAGGATCCTCGGCCGGACGTCCCGGCGACCAGCCGCCACGCGAGCACGATCCCGAGCGCCGCGTTGCACGCCGCCAGCCCGGCCAGCAGCAGCGGCGAGCCGAGCAACGGGATCAGGAAGAACGGCACCACGAAGCTGCCGACGATCGCGCCGACGGTGTTCACGCCGAGCAGTCCGCCCGATCCCTCGCCGGCGCGCGAAGCGTCGTCGTGGAGGAGCGCCGACGACGCCGGGAATGCGATCCCGAGCATCAGGGTCACCGGGATGACCACGAGCGCGGCGGACCCGATCAGCGCCGTCAGCGTGTCGATCGGCTTGCCCGGCGTGTGCGCGTGCGGCGGGATCGAGCACCAGGACGAGGCCCGCCAGCGCCAGGCCGGCCGCCACGATCTGGCTGCCGGCCAGCAGCCGGAGCGGGTTGCCGATCCACGAGCGGACCGCCGCGAAGACGACCGCGCCGAGCGCGATCCCGATCAGGAAGCAGGTCAGGATCGTGGTGAAGACATAGGTCGTGTTGCCGGTCCCCGAGGCGAGCAGCCGGGTCCACGTGACCTGGTAGCCGAGCGACGTCACGCCCGAGATGAACGCCACGGCCAGGGCGAGCGTCGGGGCGGTGTGGCGGTGGCGGACGGCCGGCCGGGGATGGCGGCGGTCCCGCGGCAGCGGCGGCCGACGCGCCCGAGCGTCGCTGCCGCCGCGCCGGCTTGGGTCCCGGCGCCCCCGGCCGCCAACCCGCGAGCAGCAGCGCGAGGGTCCCGGCGACCGCCGAGCACCCGGCCCCGATCGCCAGCGCGCCGGACAGCCCGAACACCTCGATCAGCACGAACCCGCGCCAGCGCGGTCCCGCCGATCGCCCCGATCGTGTTCGCTGCGTACAGCCGGCTGAACGCCGAGCTCAGCGCCACGCTCCCGGCCAGGTGCCGGGTCAGCGTCGGCAGGGTCGCGCCCATCAGCACGGTCGCCGGCGCGAGCGCGAGGACGGCCAGCACGACGCGCACCAGCGCGAGCGCGGTCGGCGAACTCTCGAGCCCGGGATAGACGCCCTTGTACAGCCCGTTGATCAGGCGGAACGAGACCGGCGTCAGCAGCACGACCACGACGAGCGCCAGCTCCAGCAGCCCGTACATCCGGAGCGGCACCCGGACCCGGTCGGCGATCCGCCCGCCGACCACGCTGCCCACCGCCATCCCGCCAAAGAAGCCGGTCAGGATCGCCGACACGGCCTGGGTGGTGTTGCCGAAGACGAGGACGAGCTGGCGCGACCAGACGATCTCGTCGATCAGCGCCGCCGCGCCGGACAGGACGAAGACCGCGAGGATCAGCCAGCGCGAGTGCGGCCGGCTCACGACCCGGCTGCGCCCCGCCCGGGCGGCGGGACACGATCGCCTCGCGACAGCAATGCCATCGTCCAGCGGCTCACGGGCTCAGTCCCACGGCGAGTCGAAGCGAGCCAGCCCACGACCGGCAGGAGCAGGTACGGCAATTCGGGCAGCGAGTACCAGATGCCGGCGGTCGAATTGAGCGCCACCCGCGGGAAGTCGAGCCACAGCGCGATGAACGGCACGCTCGCCACGGCGACGCCGGCTGCCGCCAGCCACCAGGCCCGCGTCCGGATCCCGATCAGGGCGAAGATGCCGACCGACGGCTTGAACGCGACCAGTACGGCCGGCCAGCCCCAGCGCACGCCGGCCGCGATCGCGGCGGCCACCCACAGGTCGGAGTTGCCGTACAGGATCAGGTTGAGCGACTTCGGGTCGAGCATGATCAGGGCCAGGATCGGCAAGGACCAGGCGACCGGGCGGCACCACCACAGCACGTAGGCCAGCAACGCCAGCGGCACGACCCACCACAGGACCGCCGGCAGGACCAGGAACGGCACGAACAGGTACAGCGCGATCGGCGGGTACAGGTTGGTGACCTCGGTCTGGACCTGGTACGGCCCGGCGAGCTGCGCGTCCGTGTACTAGACGCCGGTGTCGATCCAGCGCTGCGCGAGGCTCGTGTAGAAGGGCAGATCCAGGCCGATCGCGTGCTGGTCGTTGACGATGCCGAAGAGGACCACCGCCTCCAGCGCCACGGCGACGAGGATCAGGCCAGCCAGGCCGATCCAGAACGGCCGGTGGTCGTTCGATCGCCATCGGCGGATCACAGGTGGTAGGCCCAGTAGACGCCGGCGAACATCACGACGGTCCCGATCGCGATGAGCGCGATCCAGCCCGGGCCGATGCGACCGCGCCGGGCCGCGGCCATCCCGCACAGCGCGATCACGAACGGAATCGAATCAAGGAAGTACCGGTAGCCGTATTGCAGCCATCCCCCGCCGTAATACAGCAGCGTTGGAATCAGCACGGCGACGGCCGCTCCCGAGCAGCCACCAGGCACGCGAGCTCCGCCAGTCGGCGCGTACCGCGTACAGCAGCCCGGGACTCGTGATCAGGACCGACATCCCCAGCCCGTCCGGCTTGAAGAACGGGAAGTCAGGGATCAGCCGGGGGAGGTGGAAGAACAGGTAGTCGAGGTTCATCGGGACGTGCGACGAGCGCGAAGAGTCCCTGGTCGCGCTGCGCCTGCGAGCCACGCGGGCAGCGTCGCCAGCGCGTACCCCGACTCGAGCGGCGATCCGAACCGGACCTGGTTGTACAGGAAGAAGAACGCCAGCGACGGCAGGACGCCGAGCGCCAGCCAGGCCCAGCTGCGCCACGGCAGCGTCCGGCGCATCGTCGGCGGCCGATCGAGCATGAACGCGTAGAACGGGATGGCGAACGCCAGCGGCGCCCGGGTCAGGAACGCCGCCCCGGCGAGCAGCCCGATCAGCCAGGCGCGCTGCGACCCCCAGATCTCGATCAGGCAGAGGAGCGTCAGGATCGTCGCGATCAGCTGCCCGGTGTGCCAGACCCCGCCGCGCGTCGTGATCCACAGGATCTGCGTCGAGAACCCGAACAGGATCGTGAGCGCCAGCCGGTCGCGCAGCCGGGCCACGCCGATCCGGCCGAGCAGCATCCAGCACAGGCCCGACGCACGGCCGCGGCCAGCAGCGGCGTTGATCCCCGACTCGACCTGGTCGGCGGTCACCGCGCCGAGGACCGCGACGACCGGCATCAGCGCGATCGCCGGGAACGGCGCGAACGGCACGTAGAACCGGTCGCCGACGACGATCACGTCGTTCGGGCCGGGCCGGAAGTCCAGGTACGTCCGGCCGTGGAGGAACGCGTCCGCCAGGTAGAAGAAGTCGCCCCGGCCGGCGTCGAAGTCAGCGGTTGCACAGCCAGTAGACGAGCGCCGACGCGCCCACCAGGCCGAGCCCGACCAGGAGCGCCGAGATCGACGCGCCGGGACCTCGCGACATCACGCCGGCACTCCGCCCACGCGGTCGCTCCCGCAGCTCCAGCCGCCCTGGCCCGGACGACCCGTCTCGAAGACCGCCAGCGAGCGCGACCGCGAAGCACAGCGGGTAGGCGATCGGCGGGGTGATCCCGATCAGCGGGATCGACGTCGCGAGCGGGATCAGGACGGCCCACCAGCGACCGCCGGCGCACAGGTAGGCGACCGGCAGGAGCAGCAGCATCGCGTAGTGGTCCCACAGGATCGGCGAGATCAGCTGGCTGGCGATGACCGCCACGAGATACGAGGCCTCAGCGGTCGACCACCGGACGGCCGCCACCAAGACGCCGAGCGTCAGGGCCACGGCTCCCCACTGGATGACCGAGGCGACAGCCACCGATGCGCCGAGCTGGTACGCCACCGCCCCGGGCGTCACGTTGTGCGCGGTCGTGATCGGGATCGCCGACCTGGCCGACGAGCTGGACGAAGTCGGACCAGGCCGCGGGCCCGGCCAGGACGCGTCGCGGCGACGGCCAGGACGGCCAGCACCGCCAGCCCGACGACGACCGCCGTCCACGCGACGGGTCAGCAGCGCCCACGCCGAGCACGAGTCCCGGCTGGAGCTTGACCGCGGTCCCGAGCGCCAGCGCTCACCCCGGTCACCGCCGGTCGTCCAGCCAGCGCCAGCCGATCGCGAACAGCAGGAACAGCAGCGGGCCGACCTGCCCGAGCTTGACCGCGTACACGAACGGCCACGACAGCCCGGCCAGCAGGACGACCCACCAGCGAACCGCCCGGTGCACCGGAAGGACCACCACGCCGGCCACGAACGCGGCGAGCAGGATGCGCCGTCCAGACCCAGACCGCCGTCGACTCGGCGAGCCAGCCGAACGGCAGGATGAGCGGCGCGAACGTCGGCGGGTAGTAGAACAGGCCGAAGCCGCCGGCCGCCTGGAAGCTCGTGTCGTACAGCGGCTGCCCGTCGAGGACGCGGACGGCGGCCTGGTGGTAGGCCCGGAAGTCGTAGCCGAGCGTGTCACCGGCGACGATCAGGGTCGGCCCGACCCCACCGACGAGGCAGACCAGCGCGACGATCGGCAAGGCAGCGCGACCCAGGCGAACCAGGGATCCCGTGTCCATCAACCGCGCGGCGCAGCGCGGCGGCCACTCCTCCGATGGATGAACGGGATCCGGAACAGGTCCCAGGCCACGCGAACGGCGAGCCCGAACCGGGGCGTCATCCGCGAGCCGCGCTTGTCCTCCCAGCGGATGGGGACGACCGTCCAGCGATACCCGCGACGGCGGGCGAGGTAGATGAGCTCGACGTCGAAGACGATGCTGAGGACCTGCTGCCGCGCTGAACAGGTCGTGGGCCGCCTCTCGGGTGAACCCCTTGAACCCGCACTGCGTGTCCTTGACCGGGCCGACCACCCAGATCGACGCGAGCAGGTGGAACACCTTGCCCAGCAGCCGCCGGTAGGGCGGCTGCGTCGCCCGCATGTCCGAGCCGTCGGGCTGGATCCGCGAGCCGAGCGCGACGTCGTGATCGGCCAGCGCGGCCACGAGCAGCGGGATCTGGTCGGGCGGCGTGGCCATGTCGGCGTCGGTGAAGATGATCAGGTCGCGCGTCGGCGCTGAGCATCCCCGCGCGGACCGCGGCACCCTTGCCGCCGTGCGGCACCGCCTGGACGCGCAGCGAGATCCCGTCGATCGCGCCGACCGCCTCCGGCCGGACCGACGACCAGCGCCGCCGTCGCGTCGGTGCTGCCGTCGTCGACGACGAGGACCTCGATCGGGCGCGGCAGCTCCGCGGCCGCCGGCGAGACGAGATACGTGAACAGCTCGTCGAGCGCCGGCCCGATCCGCTCCGCCTCGTTGTAGGCGGGAAGGACGAGCGCGAGGCTCACGGCACCCAGTACCCCCCGAACGACAGGATCGCGATCACCGTGAACAGCCCCATCGAGATCGCGGGCCAGGCCCGACGGGCGAACAGCGAGCGGCGATTTGCCAGCGTCCAGACCAGCGGAAAGCCCAGCATGGTGATCCGTCCAACCGCCTCGAGCGAGCCGCTGGAGAGCTCAGCGGCGATGAACACGATGGGCACGAGCCAGTATTCCACGCGCAACCGGTCCACTCGCCGGAACACGAGCAGCGCCACGGAGCACGAGCAGGGTGAGCACCAGCGCCGCCTGGTACGGCGAGAAGCTCGATCGGCGATCGTCTGCCCGGGGCGGCGCTGCCGATCCCGGTCCGGCCCCACGCCTTCTGCGCGTCGAGGAACCCCGTGAGGCTCCCGGTGACCGAGCCGACGTAGAGGACGAACCCGAGCGCCGCCAGCGGCCCCAGCAGGAGCCAGGCGTGGGACGGGCGAGGCCGCCAGCCATCCTGGCGAAGCATCAGCAGCCACAGCGGCAGGATGAGACCCACGCCCTGGAGCCGTGCCAGCACGGTCAGCGCCAGGAAGATGCCCGCCCAGGCGCGATGGCGCCGCTCGGCCGCGAGGAACGCCGCGACCATGAACAGCAGGAACAGCCCCTCCGTGTAGGCCATCCCGAACGCCGAGGCGAACGGGTAGATCGCCAGCAGCCCCGCCGCCAGGGCCGCCCGACGCCGCCCCAGGTAGGGCGTCCCCAGCGTGGTCAGCAGCGCGAGCCCGGCGAGGAACGCCACGTTCGAGACGAGCACCGCCACGAGACCCGGCCAGCGCCGGCCACGGCAGCCGACAGGACCCGGACGACGAGCGGGAAGAGCGGCGCGAAGGCCACGTCCCGATAGGCGCCCGGCCACCGGCATCCGCGTGGTAGCCGTCCCGGGCGATCCCGAGGTAGTACCAGCCGTCCCAGCTGGTCAGGCTGGTGAGGATGGGCGCGCCGATCGCCCGGGATCAGCGCCGGGTTGCGCGGGATGAACGCCTCGGCCACGACCGCGGCGACCACGAGGAGCACGCCGCGACGCGACGAACATCGCGACCACGCCGCCGTCGAGCCGGAAGTCCGAGCGCAACGACGACCGCTCGGGCGCGCATGCCCTGGGCGACTCGAGGCGCGCTGATCGAGGACGCCGACATCCGCCGCAGTCTACGCGAGGGCGAGGGGCCCGGGCAGGTCTCGATTTGGTCGCGTAGGCCCTCGGTACCATTGTCCGGTCGCTCAACCGCTCGTAGGCTGGCCGCCATGACCGCCCTGACATCGTCGATCGCGACGCCAAAGAACGTCCGCATCGCCTGGATCGCCCTGACGGTGATCGGGATCCTCGCCGTCCCGTATCTCATCTCCCGCGGCCCCAACTTCGGCTACGACGCGCATGCCTACTGGTCGCTCGACCTGGCGGACCCGTACGCCGGGCCGGCCGCGCTGAGCACCGCCGATCAGTACCGCTACTCGCCACCGATCGCGCTGCTCATGGCGCCCTTCCACCTGCTCGATTGGCCGGTCTTCCTCGCGACCTGGACCGCGCTCCTCTACCTCGCGGTCGGCTGGCTCGGTCGCTGGTGGTGGGGGTTCGCGCTCATCGCCTTCGCGCCGATCGCCATGGAGATGCACTACGGGAACATCAACCTGTTCCTCGCCGCGGCGATCGCCGCGTCCTTCCGCTGGCCGGCGCTCTGGTCGGTCGTGCTGCTGACGAAGCCGACCGCTGCGGTCGGGCTCCTCTACCCGCTCGTCCGCCGCGACTGGCGCGCCGTCGCGATCCCGCTGGCCGTCACCGCCGTGGCGTGTGCCGCCTCCGGCCTTGTCCGGCCGGACCTGTGGAGCGGCTACCTGGCGATGCTCGTCACCGACGCCGGCGTGCCGCAGCCCATTCCGCTCGCCCTCCGCCTGCCGATCGCGGCCGTGATCGTGGTCTGGGGCGGGCTCACCGGGCGGCGCTGGACGGTCGTGGTCGGCGCGACGATCGGGCTCCCGCAGAGCTGGTGGACCAACCTCGCGCTCCTCGCGGCGCTGCCGCGATCGCTGGACCGGAACGTGCTGCGGCGCCCGCTCCTCCGAGCGCCCGAGTTCATCCGGGCCCGGCTCGTGCATGCCGAGACGGGCGTGGAGTGACATAGCCCCTCGGTACCATTGCCTGAACGCACCACCCCACGTAGGCTGGCGCCCGAATGATCCGTAGAAACGCCGCCGGGTTCCGTGCGCTGCTGATGACGGCAGACGCGCTGCTCGCGGTCGTCCTGCTCGTGGGGCTGTCGCTCTGGCGCTTCGGACCGGACTGGGCCATCTGGTGGCGCCAGATCGTGCCGATCCCCGAAGGGCTCGTGGTGATCTATGCCGGCGGCTGGGTGATCTCGCTGATGATGAACGGCCTGTATCGGCCGCGAGCGCGCTGGTCGATCATCCGCGAGGCGATCGACGTCCTGCGAGCGACCGCCGTCCTGGCGCTCGTCACGCTCAGCGTCCTGTTCGTGTTCAAGATGCCGGACGTCAGCCGCGCTCTTCCTGCTGGTCCTCTTCCCGACGCAGGCGGCCGCGACGGTCGCCGGTCGGGTGGTCATCCGCCTGGTCGATGGAGCATCTGCGGCGCCAGGGCAAGAACCTGCGCTATCGTCCTCGTCCTCGGCGCCGGTCCCCGCGGTCAGATGTTCGCCGCCAAGCTGGAGGGCCATCGGGAGCTCGGGCTGCGCGTCGAGGGCTTCCTCGACGATTCGCCGACTCGTATGAGCTGCCGGCGGGCTGGCGGTACCTGGGCAAGCTGGACCGCCTCGAGGAGATCCTCCATTCGCAAGTGATCGACGAGGTGGCGATCTGCCTGCCGTTCTCCCAGTGGATCCTGATCGACACGATCACGCACCTCTGCGAAGAGGAAGGGCAAGATCGTCCGGATCCCGATGGACGTCCTCGACCGGGCCATCTCGGTCGGGCGGATCGAGGAGCTCGACGGAACGCCCGTCTTCTCGCTCGTGTCCGGGCCGGATCGAGCGCTCGCGCTGACGGCGAAGCGCCTCATCGACGTCGTCGTCTCGGCGCTCGGACTGGTCGTCCTGAGTCCGGTCCTGCTGATCGATCGCGATGGCGATCGCGATCGACGACGGCCGGCCGATCCTGTTCCGGCAGGTTCGGGTCGGCCTGCATGGCCGGCCGTTCCGGGTCGTGAAGTTCCGAACCATGGCGCCGGACGCCGAGTCACGGCAGGCCGAGCTGGAGGCATCAGAACGAGATCAAGCGGACGCGCCTTCAAGGTCACGGACGATCCGCGAGTCACCCGGGTCGGGCGGTTCCTCCGACGCACGAGCCTGGACGAATTGCCGCAGCTGCTCAACGTCCTGCGCGGCGAGATGAGCCTGGTCGGGCCGCGGCCGCCGCTCCCGGGCGAGGTGGACGGCTACGACCTGTGGCATCGCCGGCGCCTGTCGATGAAGCCAGGGATCACCGGCCTCTGGCAGGTGCGTGCGCGACGCGAGCCCGAATTCGACCGCTGGGTCGCCGCCGACCTCGAGTACATCGACCGCTGGTCGCTCTGGCTGGACGTCAAGATCCTGGCGCGGACGATTCCGGCGGCCCTCGAGGGCCGATGACAGCCTCCAAAAACACCGCGGCCCCGCGAGACCAGGAACCCAAGGGGGTCCTAATCGTTGGGATCAACTACCGTCCCGAGTTGACTGGGATCGGGCCATACACCGCAGGGCTCGCAGAGCACCTTGCAGAGCGCGGCGATGATGTCACCGCGATCACTGGCCTCGCCCATTACCCAGCCTGGCGGATTCGCCACGGGACGAGGCGCGTCCTGCTTCACGAGGAGCAGATCAACGGTGTCAGGGTAATCCGCGCAGCCCATTACGTGCCGCGGCACCAGTCGGCCATCAATCGAGCGACTTATGAGGGAACGTTCGCACTCATGGGGCTCGCAGCGTCTCTGCGGTCGATTCGAGTTGATGCGGTCGTGGGCATCGTACCGAGCCTCAGCGGAGGTGTGATCGCCCGAGCCACTGCAACGCGCCTTCGCGTCCCATATGGACTGCTGTTCCAGGACCTCGTGGGCCGTGCGGCCGAGCAATCCGGCATGCCGGGGGGTGGCGCAGTGTCCCGAGCAGTCATGGCCGCAGAGACCTGGTCGGTCGCAGGAGCGCGTGCCGTCGGAGTGGTAGCGACGGCATTCGTTCCATACCTAGCTGCGCTTGGAGTCAGGAAAGACCGCATCAGCCATGTGCCCAACTGGACACGGCTGGCAGTACCGGCGCTGACGATACAAGAGACTCGGGCGCGTTATGGGTGGTCGGACCGCGAGCAAGTGGTGCTCCATGCCGGGAATATGGGTTACAAGCAGGGACTCGACCAAGTGATTTGGGCGGCGCGGTCAGCCACCGAACGGGGAGACCCCGTCAGGTTCGTCCTTTCAGGAGACGGTAATCAGGCTTCCTCGATTCGCGCGGCGGCAGACCAGCTCGACAACGTAAGTTGCCTTGGGATCCAACCCGACGGCATCCATGCCAGCCTGCTCGCGGCCGCGGATGTACTGCTGTTGTCAGAGCGGCCAACCCAAATCGACATGAGCCTGCCGAGCAAACTCACGTCGTACTACGCGGCAGGACGCCCGATCGTCGCTGCAGTGCCGCTCGATGGCAGCTCCGCCCAAGAGGTCGCGCGATCGGGAGCAGGCCTACTGGTCGCGCCCGGACGCCCCGACCTAATGCTCGAAGCGTTGGCACGTCTCCGAAGCGAACCCGGGCTTGTGGCGACGCTGGCGGCAGCCGGCCCGGCCTATGCGGCAGCGACTACCTCCGAGGCTGCTTGCCTTGCTCGGGCCGCAGATCTCGTCGATAGGATTGCCGCATGACGGCATCGACGCCCAACGGACTCAAAGCACTTATCACGGGAATTACTGGACAGGACGGCTCCTACCTAGCCGAATTACTCCTGGACAAGGGGTATGAGGTCCACGGCTTGATCCGTCGATCCAGCTCGTTCAATACGTCTCGCATTGACCATCTCTATCACGATCCCCACGAAACCGAGACTCGGCTCTTCCTGCACTATGCGGATCTCACCGACTCTTCATCGCTTATCGGCCATTTTCATCGGATAAAGCCGGCAGAGGTCTACAACCTGGGCGCTCAGAGCCACGTGAAGGTGAGCTTTGAGATGCCCGAATTCACCGCTGATACCGCCGGAATGGGCACGCTTCGAATGCTTGAAGCGGTTCGGACCGCGGAATGGCCAGTGCGTTTCTATCAGGCCGGGAGCTCGGAGATGTACGGCAAGGTTTCCGAGACCCCTCAGAACGAGCAGACGCCGTTCCGGCCGCGAAGCCCATACGCGATCGCCAAAGTCTTCGCGCATTTCATGACCGTCGACTACCGTGAAGCGTACGGCCTTCACGCTAGCAATGGCATCCTCTTCGACCACGAATCTCCAAGGCGAGGCGGCACATTTGTCACGCGGAAAGTCACGAGGGCCGTTGCCGCAATACTCAAGGGCGAGCAGGAGCATTTGTATCTCGGGAACCTGGACGCCCAGCGTGACTGGGGCTACGCGCCGGAGTACGCGCAGGCGATGTGGCGAATGCTCCAGGAGGAGATCCCAGACGATTACGTGATCGCTACGGGGCGCATGCACACCGTCCGCGAGCTATGTGACGTCGCCTTCAGCCTTGTCGGCCTCGATTGGCATAGGTACGTCCGCGTGGATCCGGCGTACTTTCGGCCGACAGAGGTCGAACAATTGTGTGGGGACGCTTCGAAGGCAGCGGCACGGCTCGGCTGGTCGCCAAAGGTGCGGTTTGAAAAGCTCGTCGAGATCATGCTTTCGCACGATCTTCGTGAGGCGGGGATAGATCCCGCCTCTGTCCTCACCTCTGGACGATCAAGGACGGCTTCGTGAGCTTCCACGACGCGGTCGCGGAATTCGCAAAGTCCGCACTCACGCTCGCGGTCCAGCCAATTCAGCGCTGGCAGGCCGGCCGTCTACAGTCGCGGAGCCCGCTTCGCCTCCACCTCGGCTCGGCCGACAACCGCATCGATGGTTGGATCAACATCGACCTCGTTCGAATAGGCCGACGACTCGACCTGTACTGGGACTTGCGCCGAAGACTCCCGTTTCGGGATGACTCGATAGATTCGGTCTTCGCTGAGCACTTGCTAGAACACCTGCCCTACGAATCCGGAGTCCAACTGTTCCGTGAGTGCCACCGTTTGATCCGGCCCGGAGGGATTGTCCGAATCGGTGTCCCCGACCTCGATCGATATGTCGCCTCGTACCTCGGTCACGACGACATCATCGAGCGAGTACGGCCAGGTCGGCCGACGCGAGCACTCGCGCTCGGTGAGCCGTTCTTTCTCCACGGGCATCGATGTATGTACGACCTCGAAACCATCACGTTAGCCCTGTCCCAGGCGGGATTTACACACGTAGAGCGAAGCGAGTCCGGCCATGGGAGGCTTCAGCCATCCCCAAGATTCCGAGCAGCGACGCGACGAGACAATGTACGTCGAAGCCTGGAAGGGGCCGGATGAATAGCTTCTGGAAAGGCCGCCGCGTGATGGTCACCGGGGGCGCAGGCTTCCTTGGAACTGCTCTGGTTGCCCGGCTGCAAGCCGGAGGGGCAGACTCGATCTTCGTGCCTAGATCCAGACAATACGATCTCCGCACGCGAGACGGCATCGACCGCGCGCTGGCAGACGGTCGACCTCAACTCGTTATCCACGCCGCGGCTGTCGTTGGTGGAATCGGTGCCAACCGAGACAATCCTGCGGGGTTCTTCTACGAGAACGCGATCATGGGCATTCAGCTCATGGAGCAGTCGAGACTGGCCGGCGTTGCCAAATTCATCACGATTGGCACCGTATGCGCCTATCCGAAGTTCACTCAAGTCCCGTTTAGCGAGGACGACCTCTGGAACGGCTACCCGGAGGAAACGAACGCGCCGTATGGGCTTGCCAAGCGGATGCTCCTGGTTCAGGGTCAAGCCTACCGCCAACAATTCGGTTTCGATGCGATTCACCTTGTACCGGTCAATCTTTACGGCCCAGGAGATAACTTCAACCCGAGCAGCTCCCACGTCATCCCCGCCCTCATCAAGAAATGTGTGGACGCCGTCGACGACGGCGCCGATCACATAACTGTGTGGGGCACCGGCTCGGCTTCGCGCGAATTCCTCTATGTGGATGACGCGGCCGAAGGAATTGTCCTAGCAGCCGAGCGATACGATGGACCTGATCCCATCAACCTCGGCGTTGGCCGCGAGATAACGATTCGATCTCTTGCCGAGCAGATCACCGGGATGACCGGATTCCGCGGCGAGATACGGTGGGACGCCTCGAAACCGGACGGCCAGCCGCGCAGGAGTCTCGATACAACGAGAGCTCGCGAGCGATTTGGATTCGTGGCGCGGGTTGCGTGGGAGGAGGGGCTCCGCGCCACGATTGACTGGTACCAGCGCACCGAAACAGACCGTGACGATGACGTCGCTCGAACTCGCCAATACGTCCGGCCAGGGACCTCAACACATCGGGCCGGCTGGGCGGATCGCCCGAGGAATGGCAGCTAACCTCGGCGGGATCGGCGTGACAGTGGTCATCCAGCTGGTAAGTGTGCCCGTCCTGCTTGGAGCCTGGGGTATCGGCATCTACGGCGAGTGGCTCGTGTTGAGCGCGATTCCTACCTATCTGGCGCTGAGCGACCTCAGCTTCTCAACTGTCGCGGGCAATTCGATGGTGATGCTGGAGGCCCAGGGACGGCACGCCGAATTGGTCGCTCTCGGTCGTCGCCTTTGGTCAATCGTGACGGTCCTGACTATCGCGGCGCTTGTCGCGGCGATCGCTATCGCGATGTTCTTTGGTGGCGCATTCGGGCGCGATTCTGCGATCCCGACTCCGGAGGCCCGGATCATCTTGCTTGCGCTATTCCTTCAAGTCGCGGTTGGCATCCAGTGGGGAGTCCTGGACGCCTGGTACAGGGCAGGAGGGCGATACCCCCTTAGCACGGTACTTCGCAACATCGGGCGGCTCCTGGAGTTCGGCGGGCTGATGGTTGCGGTTCTCGCTGGTGGCAGTCCGGGCATTGCGGCCATCGCATTCCTGCTTGGAAGCAGTGCCGGATTTGTATTGGCATTGCTCGTTCTTCGCCAAGTGGTGCCATGGTCGACGTTCAGATTGGGGCGCCCGCATCTACAGACCTTCCGGGGAGCTCCTAGCCCCTGGCGTTGCCTTCATGGCATTTCCGATGGGCAGTGCTCTGTCACTTCAGGGTTTCACGATCGTGATCGGGGTCACTCTGGGGGCCGCCGCCGTTGTGGTATTCTCGACGACTCGCACGATTACGCGGATCGCGCTGTTGATGATGGTGTCGATCAACAACTCGATTTCTCCCGAGCTCGCTCGGTCAGTGGGAGCCGGGGACCTTGCGGAAGCTCGAGGCATCCTGCGTCGGTCCGTACAGCTGTCCCTGGCTGTCTCGGGATCCCTGATTCCGGTCCTTGGTTTGTTCGGAATACAGCTCATCCGCTGGTGGACTCACGGCCTCGTCGACGCCCCGCTCGGTCTGCTTTTGGCTCTGCTAGTTGTGATTGTCGCGAATTCCACCTGGCTGACGCTCTCTTCGGTGCTAACTGCGACCAATCGGCACTCTCGACTTGCAGCGTTCTACTTGACGGGCACGACGGTAGCCCTGCTTGCTGTAGTACCCCTGACCAAGCTGATTGGGATCGAAGGGGCAGGAGTCGCGCTCCTCATGATCGATGCTGCCATGGTTGCGTACGTATTCCCCGCGGCGCTGCGGGAGGTCCAAGACGAGCCACGGACATTCCTCCACGGGCTGCAGGACGTGCGGGGTGCGATTCGGTGGGCCGCCTCGGGCCTGCGGCCAGGCTCGATGAATCGGTCACAGTCGAGCGTCACGCCCTGATGTGCGGCATCGTCGCGACGATCGGTGTACGTCCAGCAATCGTTGCCGCAAACGCCAGAACGGCACTCCGCCAGATCGCTCATCGTGGGCCTGACGACGAGGGCACATGGACAAATGGCCCCGCTTGGCTCGGAACTCGGAGACTTTCGATCATCGACGTGACGCCTGCTGGTCATCAGCCGATGATTTATGAGGCAAGCGGCATCGCGATCACCTACAACGGTGAGATCTACAACTACCTTGAACTACGTGCTGAGTTGGAAGCGGCCGGGCACCAGTTCATTACCCACTGTGACACCGAAGTCCTTCTTGCTGCCTACCTAATTGGGGCGAATCTTGCCTCGCCCACCTCAACGGGATGTGGGCCTTCGTTATTTGGGACACGCCTAGGCAACGAGCATTCTTTGCGAGAGACCGGCTTGGGGTAAAGCCGCTGTTCTTCACAGTCTCCGATGGAGGCCTCTCGATCGCCTCAGAACCGAAGGCGCTCCTCGCTCTTCATCCGGAACTGCGTCGAGTCAACGATGCGACACTGTACGAGTTTCTGGCTGAAGGAAAACTCTACGCCGGTAATCAGAGCTTCTATCGCGGGATACAAGCAATTCAGGCTGGACAATTCGGGACATTCACACCGGGTGCAGCTTCGCCAAAGATTTCGAACCTATTGGAGCGTGCCTGAGTCCCCTCCGGAGACAACCAACTACCCAGCCGCCGTCAATACCTTCGGAGATCTCATTTCCGACGCTGTTCGACTTCGAATGCGAAGCGATGTCCCACTCGGAGTCACTCTTTCCGGTGGCCTGGACTCCTCCGCGATCGTTGATGCCGTCGCCGCAATATCTTCAAATGGTGTGGTGCGGCTGCGCGCCTTTACTTCCGTGTATCCAGCCATTTCGGCTGACAAACCCGTTGACGAACGCCGATGGGCTCGACTGGTTGCCGATAGATATGAGTCCGTCGAGTTGGAAGAGGTGCCCGCAGACAAGACCGACTGGCTAAACGTCCTTGAACGCATCGCCTGGCATTTGGACGGTCCGGGCTATTCTCCGGCGGTCTACCCTCTATGGAAGATCATGGAAAGAGCTCGGATGGCGGGAATCCCAGTGCTTCTAGAAGGTCAGGGGGCTGACGAACTCTTGGGTGGCTACACCCAATATGCCGCCGCCGCGCTGTGGGAATTACTCGCGAAGCACAAGTTTCGGAAATTCGTGCGAGATTACGGATCCTACGCTCACGTCTTTTCTGTGCGGATGCTCACCCTGTGGCTCGCGAGACGGCGGGCAACGTTTGCACTGGACGCGTACCGCCGCCGCGTCGGTGCACTCGGGACCCTCAATCCGGAATTCGCAGAGGCCTATGCCCATCCGTCCGCTCGGGCCTCCTCGAAAGGGCTCAATGGTCTTCTCAAAGCGGACCTGACTCAGGACGTGTTGCCGGGTCTCCTCCACTATGGCGACGCGGTCAGCATGGGCAACTCAATCGAGAGCCGACTGCCGTTCCTCGACTACCGCCTCGTCGAGTTCGCGTCCGCGCTGCCTGCAGAATTCAAGGTCGGCAACGGACAAACGAAGCGCATTCTTCGTGACCATCTGCGGTCCGTGGGTCTCGCTGCCATCGCTGGACGCCGGGACAAGCAAGGTTACCCGACGCCGGTAAACGCATGGCTAGCCGACGACCGAGGGGCAACGCTAAAGAGCGCACTGCTGTCACCGGATGCCCGAATCCGAGCCTATTGCGATCCGAGGAAATTGGAGCGGCTCATCGACCACCATTCTTCCGGACGAGGGGGTGCCGGCAACCACCTTTACAGACTGCTGACAACCGAGCTGTGGCTGCGGACAAGCATCGCGCAGGATTGGGGTGCCGCATGACGCGGAGCCTTTGTGATCGGAGCACTAAGTGGCGATTCGGGCCGAGCTCCGATCTACTCGTCGGCGCTCTGTCGATCACGCGAGTGCCATTCATCGTTATTGTCCAGTGGGTGTCGGTGGAGCGGTCACGGACATGACTCGACCCAAGGCCGCCAATTCAGTCCCAGGCAAACGAAGCACCGTTCCGTACGTCGTCTACTGGAACAACATCCCGAGTCCGTATCTCGTAGCTCGGCTAAATGCTGTCGCTGCCCGCGGGAACGTGAAGATAGAGGGCTGGTTCTGCGCACGCACCGAATCCGATCGATCCTGGGCGGTTCGCGAAGAAGAGTTCAGGTTCGATTGGCGATATCTACCCGGTCGCAGGATCCGCGTCCCGGGCGGGCGCGGGCACTATTTCAGCTTGCCCGTTGGGCTCCTGACTCGTCACAGGCCAGACCTCCTTGTCTCGTTGTATGCGGAACCAGCATTCCTCGCGGGCTGGATGGCCGCACGGGCTGCTAGAACCCGTGTCGCGTTCAGATTCCTGCCGACATTTGAGAGCTGGGTCCCACGGTCCCAATTCAAAGAGCGGCTCAAGGGCGCGTTGTTCAAGCGAACGGATGGCTTCAAGACGTCGGGTTCCGCGGGTCGTGCCGCTCTCGAGGGTTACGGAGTGGATCCAAGACGGATCCATGTCGTCACACAGTCGATCGAGACCGATCACTGGCGACGGGAGCGCGAAAGCCTGCGTCCAATTCGGGAGCAGCTGCGGGCTGAGTACGGGGCCACTGGCCGAACGTTTCTCTATGTCGGGCGACTGTGGCGAGGCAAGGGCATCGATGACTTGCTGACGGCCTATGAAAGGCTCGCGGAGTTGGATACGAGCCTATTGCTCGCGGGTGACGGCGTCGACGAGAAGGAACTTCGAGTTGCCGCAGAACAGCGTGGCCTCAGAAACGTTCAATTCCTAGGCTTCAGGGATCACGACGAGCTGGCACGTGTCTATGCAGCAGCCGATGTACTGGTATTTCCAACGCTTGGCGATCCTCATGGTCTCGTCGTCGAGGAAGCGATGGCGTCCGGCCTGCCCGTTATCTCTACAGACGCGGCAGGGGACATTCGATTGCGGCTGCCCGAGGGGGTCGCAGGCTTTGTCGTGCGCCCCGCTGATCCGGATGCACTCGCAAGCCGAATGCGATTACTCGCCCTAGACCCAATGTTGGCACAACGCATGGGCGAGGCGGCTGTGAGCATCGCAGGACTACGTGGACACGACAAATACGCCCAGGACTTTGAATGCTTCGTCGAGAGAGTCATAACAATGCCGAGGGCCGGTTGATCTCATGTTGTTGCGAGAGATTGGCAATTGCGAATCGCCGCACTGTCCGCTGAGGACTGGGCGCAGCCGGCCGCCATCTGTAGCTAGCGACCGAGGTGTGCCCTCTTCTCCTTCTGGACTACCCGCGCAAGCGAGCGGCTTGGATAAAGCAGACATCCGTCGCGCGGCCGCGTGATGTCCACGATCGGTTCGCACCTGGCGTCTGAGTCGTCGATCGACGGTCGCATAGATCGGTACTTCGGCGGGGGCGACCTCGTGATAGACCTAGGATGCGGTGACGGTGCTTGGATTGACTCCGTTCGAAGCCGGTACGTCAGGGCCGTCGGCATCGACGTTAGTAACGCCGCACTGACGGCACACGGTGGCGTCGTGCAGGACTGGGACTTCATACAGGTTGACCTCAACCTGAGCGCTGTGCCGTTGGATGACGAATCTGCGGACGCCGTTAGAGCGAACCAAGTCATCGAGCACGTGGCAAATCCCATGCAATTCGTCACGGAAGCCATCCGCGTTCTACGCCCGGGCGGGGTTTTTGTGGCGACGACACCCAATGTTCGATACCTACGTCACCTTCTACGCCTGGCAATCAGCGGGCGGGGGCCGATGACCTCGGGAGAGGCATTGAGGACTGCTCAGGTTTGGGACGATGGCCACATTCATTACTTCACTGCTGGAGACTTGGAATGGATAGCGAGATCGGCCGGCTTCTTGAACGTGCGGACTGAGGCACTGATCTCTCCCACAGGAAGAGCTCGATTCGCACGGGGCTTTCTCAATCAGGTCCGCACGACGGGGATCGTGAAAGGCTTCCTCGGTGGAAACGTCATGGTTGTTGGGTGGAAGTGACATCCTGCGATCTAGGCGCGGAGGGCGCCTCGACGCGGTCCCTCGTTCCGCCTCGAATCGTCGACGGTGTCGAGATCTACGTGGATGATCCGAGTCTGACTTCCCATGACGAGGTTGGACACGATCACTCGCACGCTCAGAAGGACGCTCAGGCGCGACACTTCGATCAATTGGCGCAGCAGGAATTCGAGATCGAGCGACCCCACGGGTCGTCCCGGTTGTATGGGTTCCTTCTGGGCCAGAAGTTCAGCAGGGCAGTAAGGCCGATCCGCGGTCAACTCAATGGCTCTACGGCGTTGGTCGTGTGCGGCGGCTCGGGCATGGACGCCGAGTTCTTTGCACGGGACGGCGCGATCGTCATCAACTCCGATCTGTCGCTCGGCGCGGCCTTGCGGGCGAAGGAACGGTCGGCCCGTTACAAGTTGCCGATCAGGTCAATTGTTGCGGACGTCGAACGCCTGCCGTTCGCAGACGAGTCAGTCGACATCGTGGCGGTACATGACGGATTGCACCACCTAGACGATCCGTATGCCGGCCTGGCCGAGATGGCACGCGTCGCACGGCGTTGGGTAGTCGTGTCAGAGCCAGCGCGAGCGTTGGTCACGCAATTCGCCATCCGCTTGGGTATAGCCCTTGAGACGGAAGAAGCCGGCAACCGCGTCGAGCGGTTGGAACCCGTAGAAGTTGCATCGTTCCTGGCCGCGCGAGGTTTCACGGTCCTCCGGGCGCAGCGATACGCGATGTACTACCCGCATGCCCCCGGCAGGGCGTTCGCCGTACTCAGCCTGCCGCTCATCTACCAGTTAGTGCGCGTGAGCTGGCTGGCAGCGAACCTGGTGATTGGGCCTATGGGCAATAAGATGGTGGTTGTGGCGGAGAGGAGACAGTCTCTCGAGGGCAGCCAGACCCTCCCGCGACCCTAACGAGCTGGGTCGTGTCCTCGGATGTAGAGATCGTCGGTACCGGGATGGTAGCCAGTGCGTTCAGGGCGACCCGCCTCAACGTCCCTGCGGCGATCATTTGCGCTTCTGGTGTTGCCGACTCCCGCACGAACGATGTCGGGGCATTCGGGCGAGAACGCGACCTCATCGGAACCCTAGCTCGCCGAGCTCGTGAAGCGCGATCAATCCTCGTGTTCTTCTCCAGCGCGCCGGTATACGGCGACACTGGACGCATGAGAGCCGAGATGATGCGGGCGCTACCAGCTTCGCCGTACGGATGGCACAAGTTGGAGTGCGAGCGCTTGGTCGCGGGTAGCGGTGCGGCGTACTTGATCCTGCGACTCCCCAACTTGGTCGGGCCCGGAGGAAATCCGATGCAGCTCATCCCCTCTCTTGTCACGCAGGCGGTTAGGGGGTCGGTCATCGTCAGGTCGGGCGCCACGCGGGACCTCCTGGATGTGGACGATCTGATCTCCATCACCGCAGGCCTACTTCAGGTAGGCCCGGCAACGACGCCCATGAACATCGCCTCGGGGGCATCGACGCCCGTGACACAGCTCGTCTCGCAGATCAACAAGGTCCTCGAGAGATGAAACCCAACGCCTCGCAGATCGTCGGAGGTAACCGCCAGACATTCTCAGCGGCAAAGGCTCGGCGGTTCCTTTCTCGCTACCCCAAGTTCTGGGACACCTATCCGGTCGATGCCCCGGAGCGCCGCGTCCCGTCGATCCATAGGCCACTAGGGAAACGGGCGCTCTTATGAGCGAGACCGATGAGGTGTCGATGACTGCCGACCCCGGACCAAGGATCGGCACTGAGTCGCCGGAAGGTGCTGTCAGTCATTCACTATCCCGTGTTCGGCGGTCCTCACAATCAGACGCTGCGGCTGGCGAATCCCCTGCGAGCTCACGGCTGGGAGACCTCGGTGCTACTGCCAGACGAGCCAGGAAACGCAGTCGATCGGCTGTCGGCGGGAGGCATTGACGTCGCCACCCTGCCCCTCCACCACTTGCGGGCAGTGCCCGACCCACGAGTACACCTGGGCCACGTTATCGCCTTCGGATCGGAGATTCGCTCGATCCGGAACCTGATTCGCAAGCGAAACATCGATCTCGTCCAGATTGGAGGTTTGGTTAATCCACAAGCGGCGATCGCCGCCAGGCTCGAGCATGTCCCGGTCGTGTGGCAACTCCTGGATACGAGGGCCCCGTGGCCGGTCGCCGCCACGTCCATGGTCTTCGTTCGAACGTTGGCCGATGCTGTGATGTCGACCGGCCAGCTGGTTGCTGACTCCCACCCCGGCATCGGGTCTGTCCGAGACCGCCTAGTCGTCTTCTTCCCGCCCGTAGACGTCGAGCTATTCCGGCCGCGCCCGGAGACACGAGCGTAAGTTCGCGCGGGATGGGGCTGGCCCGACGACGCCCCGGTTGTCGGATGTGTGGCCAACATCAATCCGCAGAAGGGCATCCTTGAACTTGTCACAGCATTCACCCATGTTCGATTCCGGGTCCCCGAGGCACGATTGGTCCTCATTGGTGCCGAGTACGCAACGCACGCGACATACTCGGCCAGCATTCGCAAAGCGATCCGTGATGGCGGTCTGGTCGAAGGACGCGACGTCTTGTTCCTTGGCGCGCGACCTGACCACGAACTACAGCTCGCCGGATTTGACGTGTTTGCCTTCTCGCCAGCGCCTCGGGGCGAGGGGATCACGACTGCAGTCCTCGAGGCGATGGCGTCGGGACTCCCTGTGATCACCACGGCCGTCGCCGGTCTGCCCGAGGCGATCGAGTCCGGTCACAGCGGCGTCTTGGTGCCGCCACTCGATCCCCGGCGCTCGCTGATGCCATCGTCCGCGTTCTCTCAGATCCATATTGGCCGTCAACTCAGGGTCCAGGCGCACGCCCGCGCACTTGAACGGAGTTCACGACTGAGCGCTGCGTCAACGACCACTTGCGCGCCTACGGGATTGCGACGGCTCGACGCCCTGGGCGGCGTTGAAGACCGCAACTCGGCAGGGGAAGCCGTTCTAGGTAGTCGCCGGCGCTTCCACTACGTTACTTGTAGGCAACGCCGGTGGTTGCGTTGGCTATGCTGATGGCCGCCCATGACCTTGACGCCACCCAGGGATCGGATCACGCAGGCTGCCGGCGTCGGCGACGTTCTGCGAGCTGTCTCGCTTCCTGTCTTTGCCGGCCTGCTCGTCCGGGCCATGCCGGTACTGCTCGGTGGCTTCCCGCTCAACGACGGCGGGCTCTTCTTCACCATGACAAAGGACCTGCAGGCGGCCAACTTCCTGCTGCCCGCGTCGACGACGTACAACGGCATCGGGATCCCATTCGCCTATCCGCCACTCGGCTTCTATCTGGCCGGGGCGCTGTCCAGTCTTGGCGTCGATCTCTTCGTCGTCTTCCGATACCTGCCGCTCATCCTCTCTACCGCGACGATCCCGCTGGTCTACCTGCTTGGCCGCGAACTGCTGCCGTCGCGACTCCAGGCGCTGCTTGCGACGTGGGCGTTTGCGCTCCTGCCGCGCGCGTTCGACTGGTCGATCGCCGGGGGCGGCGTCACGCGTGCCCTGGGCATGTTCCTGGCCGTCATCGCGATCCTCGAAGGGGTCCGCTTCTATCGCTCGGCGGGGCGGCGACACGGCGTCGCGATGGCCGTGTTTGCGGCGACTCGCCGCGCTGAGTCATCCCGGCTCGGCGCTCTTCGTCGGCGTCAGCCTGATCCTGTTGTTCCTGGCGTACGGGCGAACCCGACGATTCCTGCGCGACTCATTGCTCCTGGCGGGCGCTCGCGGTGCTCGTCGCAGCGCCGTGGTGGGCGACGGTGATCGCGGCCCACGGCCTCGACCCGTTCCTGTCCGGTGGGCAGACGAGCACCGATCTCGGGGCAAGCTTCCAGCACCTGGTCACGTTCACGTTCACGGACGAGCCGTACACGACGGTCCTCGCGGTCGTCGGGCTGGTCGGACTGCTCCACCAAGTGGCGCGACGTCAGTACCTGCTGCCCGTGTGGGTCGTGCTCGACTTCGCCATCGACCCGCGGAGCGCGGCGGCGGTGATGCTGCCGCTGGCGATGCTGATCGCCGTCGGCGTCGACGCGGTGATCCTCGGCGCGATCGCGCGGTCGCCGGCAGACGACGAGGGACGGATCTGGCCGCGAGCGGTCGTCCGCGACCGGTTCGCCGTGCTGGTCCTCGTGGTCGGGTTGATCCTCGGGTTGTTCGGATCGGTCAAGGCGTCCGGCGGGATCGCCTCGCCGCTCCATGCCCTGGCGCCGGCGAACCGCGAGGCGATGGCCTGGATCCGCGACAACGTTCCCGCGAACGACGACTTCCTCGTCGTCAGCGGCAGCGACTGGTTCGTGGATGCCGATGCCGAGTGGTTCCCGGTGCTCGCGGGCCATCGAAGCCTGAACACCGTCCAGGGCTACGAGTGGCTGGGCAAGAACGCCTGGATCCAGCAGGCGGTCCGGAACGACGACCTGCAGACGTGCACCTGGAAGACGGCCGACTGCGTGGCGAACTGGGCCCGGAAATGGAACGTCACCGGGGCCTGGCTGTTCGTCCCGGCTCGAACCATCGAGACCCTGTCGCCGACTGGCGATTGCTGTGCGGCGCTGCGAGCCTCGCTCCGGGCCTCGTCGGACTACGAGCTCGTGCACGACGACGCGGGTGGGGCCGTGTTCAAGCCGCGAGGCTCCTGACCCTACGGCCGGTCCTGGAGGACGATCTGCGGGCAGCAGGCCGACGACCTGGGCCGACGGGAGCGAGTCGGCGGTACATCGAGCCGTATCGGTCGAGGATGTTGGTCGGCAGCGGGTTCGAGCTCGCCCAGCCTGATCCGATAGACGATCGGCTGGCCTGCGTCGCCGGCGCTGAGGACCGCCAGCCAGTCGCCGTACCGATGGTCTGCGATCGTCGTCGCCGAGGTGACTCGCGATCAATCGGGCGACGCAGACGGACTGTCCGTCCAAGCGGTCGACTCGTCGGCCAGCGATCTGGAGCGACGGCCCACGCCGACGCGTCGCCCTGCCAGGCCGGGACGATCAGCGACGCGAGGGCACCTTCGACGGGCGCATCGCGGTCGATGTCCTGCTGGGCGAGATCGAGGTCGGCCCGACACGAGGTCGATCTGGAGCCTCGCGATCGGCGTCGCCACGGTGCGTGCCCGGTCGAGGACGCTATCGACACCGCCGGGGGGTCCACTCGCGGACGTCCAGAACGGATCATCGGCGAGCGTTGGGGCCGCGGCGATCGCAGCGGCGTAGTCGGCAGTCGCGGCTTCATTGTCGCCGAGCTGCTGGCGCAGCCACCCGGCGGCGACCGCGACGTTGGCGCGCTGGAAACCGAGCCGCTCCGCATGGGTCAGGGCATCCGCGGCCGCGGCGTCGTCTCCGAGCTTCCAGCGGACCGCGGCAAGGTCGAGCCAGGCGTACGTGTAATCGTCTGCTGCGGCGCTCGCTGCGAGGTGCTCGGCCGCGGCCGCAGGTCGCCGGTGTTTGCTTCGGCGAGACCAAGGTTGAACCGGTAGATGCTGAGGTCCGGATCGGCCGCGAGTGCCTCGCTCGCCAGCCGCGCGGATTCGGCCCAATCGCCGGCGTCGGCGGCCTCGACCGATCTGCGTCGCGACCGAGGCGATGGATTCGATCCGCAGCAGCCCGACGACGATAGCGAGGGTCACGAACGCTGCCAGAACCGGCAGCGTAGCGCGCGCGATCGCGCCGTGCCGCCCGGCGTGGCCACGTCCGGCGCCGGGTCGGCATCGAGCGACATGGCGTCCAGCCAGGCGATCGGCAGCGCGATCGCCAGGAGGACGGCCGGCACGTTCATCAGCATGTCGGCGTACTGCTGGCCGGCGAGCAGGACGACGCCGAACAGCGCCGCGTAGCCCACCCTTGCGCGGGTCGCATCACCAGAGCGGATGGACCGGACGATGAGCGCGCCAAGCGTCGACGACGAGCCCGGCGCCCGCGACGATCCCGGCCAGGCCGTACTCGGCGAGCGTCTGGAAGTAGATGCTGTGGGCGTGCGGGATGTACAGGTCGGGATCGGTCGGCAAGCTGTTGGCGGCGCGCAGCGTTGCCCAGATTGCGGGCCCGACCCCGGTCAACGGTGACGACTCGAACATCGCGATGCTGGCCCGGGTGAAGCCGGCTCGGTAGCCCGAATCGTCGAGCGTCAGGCGGCCGCTGAGCGCCGCGTAGGCGACACCCAGGACGACGATCGGCACGCCAACCGCGACGACCGAGAGTGCCAGGCGAGTTCGGGCCAGGCGGCGGACCGCCTCGCGGGCCTCCGGCTGGAGGACGAGGGCAGCGGCGAGAACGGCCACGATGCCGAGACCCATCCCGAGCCAGGCTCCGCGCGAACCGGTGATCAGCGTGACGATGAGGACCAGGACCGTCACCACGACGGCGACAAGGCGGCCCGCGGCGCCGCCCAGGAGGCTCGTTGCGAGCCCGAACGATCCAAAGATCAGGACGACGGTCGCGATGGGGTTGGGGCTGATCAGCAGGCCGGCGTAGTAGGGGCGGAGCGGCGGGATCGCGAAGTGGCCGACCAGGCCCCACCACGTCTGCCAGGCGAACCAAACCTGGATGCAGGTACAGGATCGCGATCAGCAGGCCGAGGATGAGGGCGAGGCGCTGGAAGTGCTGCCGGATCAAGGGCCGGCGCATCAAGGCGACGAGGAGGAGATAGACCTCCACCAGGAGGACGATGTAGCCGAGCATCTCCAGGCTGAGGCGCGGAACTCGGGATGTGGCTGTCGAGAGGGCGACGACGCCCAGGCACAGAATCAGAGCCGGCCACAGGCGGCTGCGGGGATGGAGTTCGGTTCGTATCGCCGCGACGGCAAGCCACGGGACGAGGACGACCGCCGCTGCCAGGATGAGGCTGACTCTGACGCCGACGACCTCCAGGGTCCCGGATCCGCCAGCGATCAAGACGACGAACATCGCGCCGATCGTCGTCACGACGATCAGGAGCGTCGTGCCAAGACGTTGAACGAACGTCATGCAGGTCCCCGGCGATGGCCGCCGCGGAATGCGGCAGGGCGCTTCGGGCCGATGCTACATGGCTGCGGCGAGGCGGCGCGTTGACCTGTTGACAGGGTCGACATACTTTATGTGCCGGTACCACAAGAAGTATGGTGAGCCTTGTTCCCCAGGACCGTGGCGCGCGTGAATTGCGTGGTGATGCTGAGACCGGATACTCCACTGCCAGCAGCGGTCGTTGCGCGAGCCGCAGGCATTGCGTACACCCCCGCGCTTTCCGCCTTGACGACCCTGGAGAAGCGCTCGATTGTGAATCGCACGCAGCGTGCTGGCCACGATGCCTATGGACCCGAGACGAGGAGCCCGTACTACCCGATGGCCTATGCGACGGCGCTGGTGGACCTTCCGCTCGCAGACGCAGTACGCCACCAAGGCGTCTATTCCATCTATGCCTATGGGTCGCTCGCCAAGCCTGGAGGCGGATCCCCCAGCAGCGACCTCGACCTGATGATCGTCGGCGACATCCGGGACCGCGAGCGCTTGAGCGAGTGTCTCGATGCATTGGGAGTGCGTCTGCAACGCCGCATCGATCCGTTTGTCCTGACCCCTGAGGCGTTCGAACGTGCCAAGGCTCGCGGAGACCTCCACGTCGCGGCGGCGCTCGCCGGCGTTCGGATCATGGGTGACGTCTGATGCCCGACCTCAGCCAGGGCCAGCGGGCGATGGTTCGCGATCTACTCGCTCGTGCCGACCGCCGTCTGCAGGGTGCGGCCGTCGCAGCGGCCCGGCCAACGGCCGACCCAGGTGAGTTCGACAACAACTTCGATGGCGTCGTGTCGGCGATCTTCCACATCGTCGATGCGTATGAGCTCGGCACGACCGGCAGCAAGCGCCAGCTGGGCGAAGCGGATCAACCGACACGGATCCACGCCGTCCTCGCCAGGCTTCAGTCAGTCGGCGTTCCGAATGTTCCGCCGGCTGCTCGGTTGATCGACCTCAATCGACGTCGAAACACGTCCGTCCATGGCGAGTGGATGGAGGTGCTCGACCAGGATTCGCTCGACCGTGCAATCGCGTCGGCGCGCGAGCTCCTGGTGGCCGTTCGTCTCGGACTCAGTTCGGCCGGGATCAATGGCATCTAGCGCGGGGGAGACGTTCCGAGCGGTCTCGCTGCCGGTGCTCGCCGGCCTGCTGGTTCGCGCCGTGCCGGTCGCCACGAGCGGCTTCCCACTCAACGATGGCGGGCTGTTCTATGCGATGACGCGCGACCTCCAGGCGGCGAACTTCCTCATTCCTGCGACGACCAGCTACAACGGGTTGGCGATCCCATTCGCCTATCCGCCGCTTGGGTTCTACGTGGCGGGCGGCATGTCGAGCGTCTTTGGGTTCGACCTGTTCGGCGTCTTCCAGTTCCTGCCGATGATCGTGGCGACGCTGGCCATCCCGGCCTTCTACCTGCTTGCTCGCGAGATCCTGTCGACGCGCTTCCAGGCGCTGCTCGCGACGTGGGCGTTCGCGCTCGTCCCGCGATCGTTCGCGTGGCTCATCGCCGGTGGCGGGCTCACCCGATCGCTCGGGATCCTGTTCGCGATCCTGACCCTGTGGCAGGCGATGCGGCTGTTCCGGACTGGCGATCGACGCGCGCTCGTGGGGACCGGCGTCTTCGCGGCGCTGACCCTCTTGAGCCACCCGCAGGCGGCCGAGTTCATGGGCGTCAGCACGCTGGTGCTGCTGCTTGCCTACGGCCGGAGCCTCGTGGGCTTCCGGAACGCGGTGCTGGCGGGCCTGCTGTCGATCGTCCTGAGCTCGCCGTGGTGGCTCACGGTGGTCGCCGCCCACGGTATTGCGCCGTTCGTTTCCGGCGGGCAGACCGGGATCAACCTGATCGCCACGGCCTATTACCTGCTGACGTTCCAATTCACCGACGAGCCGTACCTGCCGATCCTGGCGGTGCTCGGGTTCCTCGGCCTGCTCAGCGAGCTGGCCGCGCGGCGGTTCCTGCTGCCCGGGTGGCTGATCCTGCTGTTCGTGGTCGACGAGCGGTTCGCCGGGACCGCGTCCATGGTGCCCATGGCGATGCTCGGGGCCATCGGGCTCGTTGACGTGGTGTTCGGGCGGCTGCTGGGCCTCCGCGCGGCCGGGAGCGATGACGCAGGCGCGTTGTGGCCACCCGCCGTCGTCCGCGATCGGTTCGGACGACTGGCGCTCGGCGGGGCGCTGGCCGTCGGGGTGATCGGGGCGATCATGGCCTCGACGGTGGGCGGGTCGCCGATCCAGGTCATGCCGGTGCAGAACCGAACGACGATGGCCTGGATCGCCGCGAACACGCCCCCGGCGACCCGATTCATGGTGGTCACCGGCGTCGGCTGGTTCATCGACGCGAACGGCGAATGGTTCCCGGTCCTCGCGGACCGGGTCAGCCTGGGGACGCTCCAGGGCTACGAATGGCTCGGCAAGGACCAGTGGCTCAACCAGGGGACGCGCAACGACAGCCTGGCCGCGTGCGCCACGGAGACCGCGAAATGCATCACGACCTGGGCATCGACCAACGACGCGACCGACGCCTGGATCTACCTGCCCCGCCAGACCTCGGCCGACTGGCAGGCGCGGGACGACTGCTGTCCGGGCCTCCGCGAATCGCTGATGCGCTCCACCGCCTACGAGGTCGTCCTCGACGGCGCCGGCGGGACGGTCTTCCGCCCGAGGTCATAGCGGGCCCGGTCGCACGACTAGGCCATTCGTACCAGTCGGCCGAACGCAAGGCCGGTGCTAGGCTGCGAGTCCTTGCGTACGCCGTTGCTGCTCTACGTGCTCGCGCTGGTGGTCCGGGGGCTGTTGATCCTGCAGTTCCCCGACCCTGCCTACCCGGATTCCGCGTACTACGTTGATGCGGCACGCCAGCTCCATGCCGGCAACGGGCTCAACGTCGACTTCATCTGGATCTTCGCCGAGGTGGGCGGCGCGATCCCGGCGAACCCGGTCGCTGCCGATCCCGGCGTTTGGGCACTGGATGCCCCTGGCGTCGCTCGTCCAGGTGCCGTTCCTGTTCGTATTCGGCGACGTCGCCTGGGCGTCGGCGGCCCCGTTCGCGCTGATCGGAGCGCTCGCGGCGCCGCTGACCTGGGCGATCGCCCGGGACGTCGGCGCGCGGCCGCTGGTCGCGATCGGCGCGGGAATCCTGACGGCCCTCCCGCTGCTGTCGCTGCCGTTCATGGCCCAGCCCGACAACTTCTCGCTCTTCCAGCCGCTCGTCGCCGGATCGCTCTGGATGGCGGCCCGCGGGCTGCGCGGGTCGCCGCGATCGTTCGTCCTGGCCGGCCTGCTGGCCGGGGTCGCGACGCTGGCCCGGACGGACGGGATCCTCGTCCTCGCGGCGCTGGGGTTCGCCTTCGTCTGGGACCGCACGCGGTCCCGACGGGCACGGCCCGCTGGATGCCGGCGGGGCGCTCATCGCTGAAGCGCCGGCAAAGCCGGTGATCCCGATCTGGGCGGCGCTCGCCGCCGTCGGCGTGTTCCTGCTCGTCATGGCGCCGTGGTGGGCCCGCCAGCTGCTCGAATTCGGGACGCTGTCACCGTCGACCGCCAGCGGCAAGGTCCTGTTCATCCGCGACATCGGCGAGTGGAACGACATCACCATGCCGGCCACCCTCGATCACCTGCTCGGGATGGGGATCGGGCCGTTGCTGATCGTCCCGGATCGGCGGATTCGTCGCCGCGGCGTTCATCTACCTGGTGCTGGTCTGCGGCGCTGGTCCTCGCCCTCGCCGCTCGCGCTCGGGGCGTGGGCGCGCCGGCACTCGACCGACTTCCTGCCGTTCTTCGCCTACGCGATCCTGCTGTTCGGGTTCTCGGGGCTGGTCTCGGCGGTCCACGTGCCCGGCGGAACGTTCATCCATTCCGCGGTCGCGCTGGCGCCGCACAGCTACATCCTGGCCCTCGAGGGCGTCGGGGTGGGGGTCGCCTGGATCGCGACCCGGCGCCCGGCCTGGCGGGCGATCGTGGCCACCCGGCTGTTCACCACCGCGGCCATCGCCTTCAGCGTGATCCTGGCGGTGGTCGGCGTCGCAGAGCGTGCATGCGACCTGGACGCAGCGTCGGGACGAGGCGAACACGGTCGCCGATGCGTTCGAGAGGGCCCAGGTGCCGATGACGGACCGGGTGATGTCGATCGATGCCGCAGGCACGAAGCTATGCGACGGGGATGGGCGGCGTGGTCCTCGTCAACGACCCGCTCGGGACGATCCTTGACGTGGGCTATCGCCTACGACATCCGCTGGCTGGTCCTCGACCGCACCGACGGCGTCGCGTCGGTAGCGCCGATCCTCGATAGCGACCAGCGGCCGGCCTGGATCGGCCCGCCGATCTACGCCGAGCGCGGCACCGGGACGAACCCCGACGGCACCCCGCAGGCCTACTCGCTCGCGATCTTCCCGGTCTGCCTGAACTCCTCGACCGACCCGCGCTGCTTCTCGTCGCCATGAGGATCCCCGAGGCTTATCGGTCGCGCAGCCTGTGGGTGGCCGCCGGCGTGCTGGTCGCGGTCATCTTCGACGCGTGGCTGCTCCCGCTCATGCCGCAATGGATGGCCGGCACCGACCTGTTTCCGGCCTGGAGCGTCAACCTGGTCGACCCCTGGGCTCGGTCGTCGACGTCGCTGACCGGGTACGGGCTGTTCCGCCACTCGCCGGCCGTCGCGCAGGTCGCGTCGCTCATCGGCTGGATCCCGTGGCTGGCGGCGCAGTACGCGTTCCTGGCCGTCCAGCTCGCGGCGATCGTGGCCATGGCCGGCCGGCGCTGGCCGTACGTGGTCCTGTTCCCGGGCGTGTTCTGGAACCTGTACATGGGCAACGTCGATGTCCTGCTGGCGGCGGCACTCGTGTGGGGGTTCCGCTATCCGGGGCTGTGGGCCTTCATGTTCATCACCAAGGTCACCCCGGGGATCGGCGTGCTCTGGTTCGCCTTCCGGGGCGAGTGGCGGAAGCTGGCGATCGCGCTCGGGACGACGGCGCTCATCGTGGGGGCGTCATTCGTGCTCGCGCCGGACCTCTGGGTGCGCTGGATCCAGGACCTCCGCGATTGGTCGAGCCTGCCGCAGATGGACGGAGTTCCCCCGCTGCTGCTGCGGCTCCCGGTCGCCGTCGCGGTGGTCTGGTTCGCGGCGCGGACGGATCGACGCTGGGTGCTCCCCTTCGCCTGCCTGATCGCGATCCCGAACCCGTGGTTCGTGACGTTCGCCATCCTGGGCGCCAGCATCGCCCTCTTCGACGGGCGAGCGCGTCCCGAGACCGTCCCGGCCGCCGGGCCCGTTGGACCGGGGACGCGGCGAGCGCGATCGTGGGTCGTGGGGGTCGGCCGGACGCTCACGACTGGGGTGCCCCGCTGAGCCGCCGCGAAGCGGGCCTGACGGCCGGGCTCGTGTTCCTGGTCGCCCTGGTCGTCCGCGCCGTCTTCGCGGCCCAGATCGTCTTCCCGAAACCGGAGGACACGGCCTACTACTTCGGCGTCGCCCGCAACCTCGTCGAGGGCCGCGGGCTGGTCTCGGACGCCCTGTGGAGCTACCAGACGCCGCCGCTCGTCGTTCCCCGCGGCCGGCGTTCGAGGTCTGGCTGCCGCTGCCGACGTTCCTGGCGGCCATCCCGATGGCGGTCTTCGGGGCGACGTTCCGCGCGGCCCAGGTCGCCTCGATCCTGCGTGGGTGCACTCGTCCCGGTGCTCGCCTGGCGGCTCGCCGCGGACGTCGCCGAGGAACGGCGCCTGCCCGCCGGGGCGGGCACGCACGCTGGCGATCGGCACGGGCCTGACGACGCGCGGTCTACCTGCCGCTCGTCCTCCACTCGGCCCTGCCCGACTCGACCATGCCGTTCGCAGCACTGGCGCTGGGCGCCTGCCTGCTGATGCCCCGGATCGCGCGCGACCCGGGCGGCGGGCGGGGCGCCGTCCGGGCCTCGATCGACGGCTCCTCGCGCTGGGCGTCCTGATCGGGCTGGCCGCGCTCGACCCGGAACGAGGCGGTCTGGATCGGGCTCGCCTGGGCGATCGTGGTCTGGGGGATCCCGGGTCTCGACGTTGCGTCTCGGCTCAAGCTGGTCGGGGTCGGTCGCAGTGGTCGCCGGTCTCGTCTTCCTGCCCTGGGCGATCCGTGACTGGGCCGTGTTCGGGAGCCCGCTGCCGGGCCAGGCCGTGTCCAACGCCTTCTCGATCAGCGGCTTCGACATCTTCGCCTGGAACGACCCGCCGACGCTCGACCGCTACCTGGCGGTCGGGACCGGCCAGCTGGTCCAGATGCGGGTCGACGGCTTCAGCCACAACCTGTTCGACGTCCTGCTGCTGCCCGGCGCTCCCGATCTCGCGTCCTCGGCCTGCTGGCGCTGCCGTGGCAGGCTCGCGGCCCGAGCCTCCGCCCGCTGCTCCTGGTCGGCGTCCTCGTGCTTCGCCGTGACGACCCTGGTCTTCCCGGTGGCCACGACGTGGGGCACCTTCCTCCACGCCGCCGGGCCGGTCCACGTGCTGCTGGTGATCTCGGCGCTCCTGGCGCTCGATGCCGGCGATCGCCCGGCTCGGCGCCCGGCGGGGCTGGACGCGCCCGGTCGCCTGGCTCGGCAGCGCGCTTGGGATCTTCGGCTCGGTCCTCTTCTCGATCGTGCTGCTGCCCGACGTTCGGCTCGGCATCGCAGACCACGGCCGCGTACTACGACGAGCTGGGCGCGCGGATGGCCGCGATCGGCCATCCGCTCGATGCTGCTGCCGGGCCCGGTCATCACGGACTTCCCGATCTGGATGGCCGAGACCGCAGCGGATCCCGGCGCTGGCCCTGCCCGACGAGACGCCCGAGGACGTCCTGGACCTGGCCCGCGCGTTTCCCGGCACGCACCTCGCTGGTCATCGACCGGCGAGCACGGCCGACTGGCCGGCGATCCTGGACGGCGGGACGCCCGGCACCGGCTGCTTCCGCGAGCTCGACCTGGGTCCCGGCCCCGCCGGCGAGGCGGACCCGCTGGCCGGCACCCGCGCCTTCGAGATCGTCTGCCCGTGAAGGCCGACCCGTATACTCGGAAGCCGATGGAGCCTGCACGCGCCGGTCCGGATGGTTGGGACAGCCGATTCGACGGCCTCCAGGCGGAGGCCACCGCGGCCGTCGGGTACAGCGCGAACACGCTCAGCAGCGTCCGCGACCGCTATCGCGAGGCCTACGCCCAGGCCCTCGCCCAGTGGCAGGGCCTGCGCGACCAGCTGGAGCAGGTCGAGCGCGAGCCGCGCGACAGCCGGGCGCGCAACGCGCCCGAGGGCGAGGACGAAGCCGCAGCCGTCGCCGCCGAGGCCGGCGCCGACGACGCCCGCCGGCGGACGCTGCGCAGCGACGCCGACCGCCAGACCGTCGAGCTCGGCGCGCACCAGGCGGAGCTGGCCAAGATCGACCTCGCCTGGCAGACGCTGGAGCGGACCTGGCTCTTCCTGCAGGGCGGCGACGCCACGCTGGTCAGCGAGGGCAACGGCCCGGCGACGGTGGCCGACCTCAACATGCGGATCATGGAGGCCCAGGAAGCGGAGCGGTCGCGACTCGGCCAGGAGATCCACGACGGCCCGGCCCAGGCGCTCAGCAACGCGATCTTCCAGGTCGACTACATCGAGCGGGTCATGGACACCGACCCGACCCTGGCCTACGCCGAGCTCGGGCTCCTGCGCGAGCTCCTGCGGCGCGAGCTCGGCGACGTCCGGGCGTTCATCACCCAGCTGCGTCCGCCGATGCTCGACGAGATCGGCCTGGACGGCGCGATCAGCCAGGCGGCGGAGAACGTCCGACGCGATGGCCGGGCTGACCGTGACGACCGCCTTCGGCGCACCGTCCGATGCCGCTGACCGACGGCCAGCGGACGGTCGCCCTGCGCGTCGCCCAGGAGGCGCTCCAGAACGTGCGCAAGCACGCCGGGGCGAGCTGGGTGGCGGTGGCCACCCGGATCGAGGACGGCGAGTGGGTCCTCGAGGTCCGCGACGACGGCCGGGGGTTCGACGTCGGCGCGGTGGCCGCCCGAGGCCGGCGGAACTTCGGCCTGCAATTCATGCGCGAGCGTGCCGAGTTGATCGGCGCGCGATTGGACGTACGATCGAGACCGGAAGGCGGCACCGTCGTCCGGTTGGCGGTCCCGATGGCAGCCTCGACGGGAGCGGAGGACAGCAGATGAGTGCCATGGAGTACAGCGGGCCCGACCGCCGGCGTGGCCCGGCGGACCGCAAGGCCCAGGACGAGATCACGCGGATCCTGGTGGTCGACGATCACGCCCTCTTCCGGATGGGGATCGCCAACATCCTCGGCCAGCAAGCCCGACTTCGAGATCGTCGCCGAAGCCGAGGACTCGCGGAGCGCGATCGATCGGGCCATCGAGACATCGCCCAACGTCATCCTGATGGACCTCTCGCTGCCCGCCCCGGGCGGCATCGAGACGACCTCGCGGATCAAGCGCGAGCTGCCGTCCACGGCCATCATGGTCCTGGCCCAGACCGAGGACGAGGACGCCCTGTTCGACGCGATCAAGGCCGGCGCCGCCGCGTTCATCCTCAAGGACGTCAGCCCGGACGACCTGGTCACGATCATCCGCCGGGTCGTCGCCGGCGAGTACCTGATCAACGACAAGGTCTTCTCCAAGCCGGCGGTCGCGTCGCGCGTCCTCAAGGAGTTCCGCGAGCTGGCGGTCTACGGCCAGGAGGCCGCCCCGATCTTCGCGCCGCTCTCCCCGCGCGAGGTCGAGATCCTCGACAACATCGCCCAGGGCATGACCAACAAGCAGGTCGCCTACGCCCTGTCGATCAGCGAGCAGACGGTCAAGAACCACATGAGCTCCATCCTGCGCAAGCTGTCGGTCAACGACCGGACCCAGGCCGTGGTGTACGCGATGCGCCAGGGCTGGATCCGGATGCCGGAGGACTGATCGGCGTCCGGCGTTCGCCACCACGCGACCATGAGCAAGTCCACCACCGCCAAGCCCAGCGAGCCGTCCCAGCCGGTCGATCCGGCGCTGCCCGCCACCGTCGACGAGCTCGTCCGGCGGATGCAGGAGGAGGTCGTCCGGCTCGGCATCGAGCTGGGCGAGGTCGAGCTGCTGATCACCCAGGCGAAGACGGAGGCGGGCCGGCACGAGACCCGCCGGGCGAGCGCCGCGGACAAGCTCGCGGCGATGATCCAGGCGGCCGCCGTCGAACGGCGAGCCGCCGCCGGACACGACCGAGCACAACGCGCAGGTCGTGCTCCTGACCAAGCGCGCGGCGCTGATGGATTCGCAGGTCGACGTCCTCGAGGGCAAGCAGCGGGCGCTGGCCCGCTTCCGCGACGGGTTGGCCGCCTATGCCGAGGCTCTGGCCGCGGTCCCGGCACCCGCCCCGGCGGACAAGGCCGATGGCAAGGCGGCGGCCGCGCTCCGGGCCGCCGATCCGATCGGCTCGCTGCCGCCGGCGGTCTCGCGGCTGCTGCTGGCTGCCCAGGAGGACATGCGCCGCGAGATCGCCCGGGCGATGCACGACGGGCCGGCCCAGAGCCTGACCAACATCGTGCTCCAGGCCCAGATCGTGGAGCACCTCGTCGCCAACGACCCGAAGAAGGCGTCCGGCGAGGTGCGCCAGCTGGTCGCGATGGTCCAGCACACGCTCGATGCCACCAAGTCGTTCATCTTCGACGTCCGGCCGATGGTCCTCGACGACCTCGGGCTGGTGCCGACCCTCCGCCGGGCCGCCCGGGATCGCGGCCGCCGGGCCGGCGTCCCGGTCGAGTTCGAATCGATGGGCCAGGATCGGCGCCTGCCGATGGACCTGGAGAGCGGCCTGTTCCGGATCCTGGACGAGGCGCTCGTCGGCGTATCTCGACGCCCGCGCCGAGCAGGTCTCGCTCAAGCTGGACTGGTCGGATCGCCTCGAGGCAGGCATGTCCGCCTCGCGTGCGCTGGCCAAGCCCGTGTCCGAGCCGGTGCCGGACGCTGCGCCGAGCGCGGACCTCCCGCCGGCGCTCGCCGCGATGATGGAGGAGCGGCGGGCCGACGCCCGCGACCGCGCTGCATCGGCCCAGCGGGACGCGATCGTCACGCTCCCGCCGTCGACCTGGCGCGAGATCCAGGGCCGGGCGGCCACGCTCGGGCTGGACGTCGAGCTGTCGGCGGACGGGTCCGAGCTCAGGCTGGTCATGGAGCTGCCGCCGGTCGCCGCCGGTTCCGGAATGAGCGCGCGGCGTCCCCATGCGGGGCCAGGGGTTGGTGGAGTACGGCCTGATCCTGGCCCTCACGGTGGTCCTGACGGTGCTGATCCTGGTCGTCTTCGGCGGGGTGCTGGCGGACGTCCTGGCGGCGATCGGCCAGGCGATCGACTCGGCGACCGGTGGCGCCTGAAAATCGTGGTGCATTGGTCGGTGCCACAGGACCATCTACCTACTGGTCGGGCGGCAGGACGGCTCCGTATAGTGGCGAAGCCCTCGATCGGGGGTGGTACTCATCCAGGAGGCTGCCATATGGCACTGTTCAACGATCTGTATCTGCGACTCACCCAGTTCCTCAGCCGTGACGAGGAAGGCCAGGGGCTCGCGGAGTACGCCCTGATCCTCGCCCTCATCGCCATCGTCGCGATCATCGCCCTGATCTTCCTGGGCAGCCAGGTCAGCAGCGTCCTCAGCACGGTCGGCAACGTCGATCTAGCTTCGTCGCGCAACCTACATGGAGCCGCCGGTCCTCGATGAGGTCGGCGGCTCCGTTGGTTTTCGCGTGCACCACCATCCGTTCGAGAACCTTGACAGCCGTCAAAGTCGTCCCCGTACCGTGGCGCAGCCCTCGGCCCGACCGGGGAGATCGGAAGAAAGGAGGTAACCCGCTCACATGACGTCTGCTTTATCTCGCCATCATGAACTTCCTCAATCGTGACGAGGAAGGCCAGGGCCTCGCCGAGTACGCGCTGATCCTCGCGCTCATCGCGATCATCGCGATCATCGCCCTGATCTTCCTGGGCAGCCAGGTCAGCAGCGTCCTCAGCACGGTCGGCAACTCGATCTAGCGTCGAACCCTGTTCTGAAGCCAGGACCGTCGGGCCCAGAGGGACCGACGGTCCTCTGGTTTCTCGCGCCCGGATCAGGGTGCCGGGCGGGCGGACACGGTTTGGCTGACCTTGCGCGCGACCTTTCAGCGTGCGTGATTACCTGCCGTTTCCTCCTAATGGTCCTAGCCCTTTGGTATAGTCGCGGCGCTCTTGGGCGGTGCTAGAGTGGTGCCACCTGTCACACCGTCGTCGGGGAGGATGGACTTGAAGCGCTCCAATCGCCTGGTCTTGTTGATCGGCGTGTTCCTGGCCATCGTGGCCTTCGTCGGCGTGATCCTGCTGGTGCAGAGCCCGCCGGCGAGCAACGAGACCGCGGCCGCGCCCACGACCGGGCCCGTCGTGGTGGCAATATCGGACATTCCGTTGTCCACCCGGATCCGGGCTGACCAGGTGAAGGTCGAGACCCTCAACCTGACGGCGATCAATCGCCGGAGCGTTCCAGGACATCTCGCAGGTGGTCGGGCAGGTCGCGCGACAGCCGGTCGCGACCGGCGCGCAGATCACCGCGACCACGCTCAACGGCGGCCTGTCCGGCACCGTCATCAACGTGCAGACGCCGGCCGGCCAGCGGGCAATCGCGGTTCGCGTGGACCAGATCAGCGGCGTCGGCACCGTGATCAAGACCGGTGACTACGTCGACGCGATCATGAGCCTCACCGAGGAGCAGTTCGCCTCGATCACGCAGGACCCGGCCAATCCCCGGCAGGTGGTCGTGACCAACCCGGGACCCAAGGGCGCGACGGTCAAGCTGATCCTCCAGGGCATGCAGGTCCTCGGGACGCTGCTGCCGCCGGTTGCGCCACCCGCAGCCAACGCCGCCGAACCGTCCGCGGCCCCTGCAGAGCCGGGCACGGTGCTCAACGAGCAGCAGGAGATCGTGATCCTGTCGGTGAGCGCCCAGCAGGCTGAAGTCATCCGCTACGGCCAGCTGATGGCCAATCCATTGCTGACGCTGTCGCTGGTCCTCCGCTCCCCCGACGACTTCATCGACCCGGCGACCGGCCAGCCGGTCCCGCCGGTGGTCACCCAGACGACAGGCATCACCCTCAAGGAATTGATCGACAAGTACGGCGTCCTGCCGCCGGTCATCGAGCCAGCCGGTCCTGCCGTCCGCCCGCCCATAACGAAGCGGCCGGCACCGATCCGGCCAGCATCATCCAGCGCGACCTGACGGGCGTGACGGACCAACCGGTCCCGCGCCCGTCGAGGTCTCCAGCCAGTCCGACCATCGAACGCCGGTCCAACGGAACGAAGGAACCAACCAGAGCGACATGGCCGACCAGATCCGCGTCCTCGTCGTGGACGACATCCCGGAGACCCGCGATCACCTGACGAAGCTGCTCGGCTTCGAGACGGACATCGACGTGGTCGGCTCGGCGTCGTCCGGCCGCGAGGCGATCGACATGGCCGGCCGGCATCCACCCGGACGTCGTCCTGATGGACATCAACATGCCGGACATGGACGGGATCACCGCCACCGAGCAGCTGTCGACGACGGCGCCCGGTGCCGCGGTCGTGATGATGTCGGTCCAGGGCGAGGCGGACTACCTCCGCCGGTCGATGCTCGCGGGCGCCCGCGAGTTCCTGGTCAAGCCATTCAGCAGCGACGAGCTGACCGCCTCCATCCGCCAGGTCAGCTCGCGCGAACGGGAGAAGCAGAGCCGGGTCGGCGTCCCGCAACCGAGGAGCGCCGCGGCTGCATCGGCCGGCTCGTCCGATGGGGCCGGGGCGGAAGGCCAGATCATCGCCGATCTTCAGCCCGAAGGGCGGTGTCGGCCGGACGACGGTCGCCGTCAACCTGGCCGTGGCCGCCGCGACCGAGCTGGGTCAGCAAGGTCGTCGTCATGGACGGCTCGTTCCAGTTCGGCGACGTCGGCGTCCTGCTCAACCTCAACCCGCGAAGCAAGTCCATCGCCGACCTGATCCCGGAGATGGACGGTCCAGGCGAGATCGAATCGATCAACACCTTCGTCGTCGACCACAGCTCGGGCATCCGGGCGCTGCTCGCGCCACCCTCCCCGGAGATGGCCGAGATGATCACCCCGGCCGGCGTCAAGAAGGTGCTCGAGGCGCTCCGTCGCGAGCACGACCTGGTCATCGTCGACTGCACGTCCTACTTCAACGACACGACCCTGGCGATCCTGGACGCAGCCGATGTGATCCTGACGATGCTCAGTCTCGAAATCACGAGCATCAAGAACATCCGGCTCTTCCTGGAGGTCACCGAACAGCTCGGCTACGAGGCCGGCAAGGTTCGCCTGGTGCTCAACCGCGCCGATTCGACGCTCGGGATCCGCGTCTCCGATGTCGAGCACTCGATCGGGCGTAAGGTGGACGAGACCATCGTCAGCGATGGCCGGAGCGTGGTCTACGCACTCAATCGGGGAGTCCCGTTCTTCGTATCGAATCGAGAGGCGCAGGTGTCGCAGGACATCCTGCGGTTGGCCCGGTCAGTCATCGGCGAACGATCCAGTGTCGCGGCCGTGGACGACAGCCGGAAATCGGCGCAGAAGAAGTCCCTCTTCGCATGGCGATGACGGCAGTGCATAGTGAGCCCCGCGGGGCGGAAGGGGTGTAGGCGATGTCCCTCCTGAAGCGGATCGAGAGCGCTCGACCGGGATCTGCGGCGCCGGCGGGCGCCGGGAGGCACCGGGCAGCAACCTGCCGGCCATCCCGGGCGGTCCGCCCAACGCGCCGACCGCGCCGCGGCTGACCAGCCAGGCGCCGGTTCGCGAGTCGTTCCGGGACGTCAAGTTCCGGATCCAGAACCGGGTCATCCAGGACCTGGACCCCAAGCTCGACCTGTCCAACCAGGTCGAGGTGCGGCGCCAGATCGAGGAGATCTTCGGCAAGGTCATCGACGAGGAAGGCCTCGCCCTGACCCGCGCCGAGCGGGTCCGGATGCTGGAGCAGATCACCGACGAGATCATCGGCCTCGGCCCGCTCGAGCCGCTGCTGCGCGACGAGTCGATCACCGAAGTCATGGTCAACGGCCCGCGCCAGGTCTACATCGAGCGATCCGGCAAGCTCGAGCTGACCAACGTCGTCTTCCAGAACGACGATCACGTCATGCGGATCATCGACCGGATCATCGCCCCGATCGGCCGCCGCGTCGACGAGTCGTCGCCGATGGTCGATGCCCGCCTGACCGACGGCTCCCGCGTCAACGCCATCATCCCGCCCCTGTCATTGGTGGGGCCGGTCATCACCATCCGCAAGTTCTCGGCCTCGCCGTTCACCACGGACGACCTGATCCGGTTCGGCACGGCCACGCCCGACATGTTCGAGTTCCTGCGAGCCTGCGTCGAGGCGCGCCTGAACGTGTTCGTCTCCGGCGGCACGGGCTCGGGCAAGACGACGACCCTCAACGTCCTGTCCTCGTTCATCCCGAACGACGAGCGGATCGTGACCATCGAGGACGCCGCCGAGCTCCAGCTCCGGCAGGAGCACGTCGTCACCCTCGAGTCGCGCCCGCCGAACATCGAAGGCAAGGGCGCCATCCCGATCCGCGAGCTCGTCCGCAACGCCCTGCGCATGCGGCCCGACCGGATCATCGTCGGGGAGTGTCGTTCCGGCGAGGCGCTGGACATGCTCCAGGCGATGAACACCGGCCACGACGGCTCGATGTCGACCGGCCACGCCAACAGCCCGCGCGACATGCTGTCGCGCCTCGAGACGATGGTCCTGATGGCCGGCGTCGACCTGCCGCTGCGGGCGATCCGCGAGCAGGTCGCCTCGGCGGTCGACCTGATCGTCCACCAGTCGCGCCTCAAGGACGGGACCCGGCGGATCACCAACATCACCGAGGTCCAGGGCATGGAAGGCGACGTCATCGTCATGCAGGACGTCTTCGTCTTCGAGCAGACCGGCGTGGTCGAGGGCAAGATCCAGGGCACGCCTCAAGCCGACCGGGATCCGCCCGAAGTTCGTCGAGAAGTTCGAGGTGCAGGGGATCAACCTGCCGCCCGGCCTCTTCGGCTTCACGTACTAGGAGCCGGCGAGAGGAGGGCGCCGGCAATGAACCCCACGATCATCGCGGTGGCGGGCGTCGCCGCCCTGGCGATCATGGTGCTCGCCGATCGGCGTCGCCATGTCGGGACGGTCGAGCATCTCCGATCGCCTCGAGCGGTACGCGGCGGCGGCGAAGCCGCAGGAAACCGCCAGCGGGCTCCGGCGGCAGGGCGGCGTCGCCGACCTGATCGCGCAGAGCCAGGCGCTCACCGCGATCAACAAGGCCGTCGAGGGCCGCGACTTCTGGGCGAACATCGCCCGCGACATCGCCCGGGCGGACCTCCATCTGCGGCCCACGGAGTTCCTGGCGATCTGGGCGGGCTCGACCGTCGGCGTCCCGATCCTCATGGTCTTCCTCTCGGCCTTCCTGCCGGCGCTGCGCAACCCGCTGTTCCTCCTGATCGGGGTCGTTCATCGGCTTCCTGCTCCCGCGCTTCTGGCTGGCCCGCCGCCGGAACGGCCGCCTGGGCGCCTTCAACAAGCAGCTGCCGGACACGATCACCCTGATCGCCAACGCCCTGCGCGCCGGCTCGTCGTTCCTCCAGGCGATCGAGCTGGTCGTCCGCGAGTCGCGACCGCCGATCTCGATCGAGTTCGCCCGGGTCATCCGCGAGGTCAACCTCGGCCTGCCGTTCGAGCAGGCGCTCGAGAACATGGTCCGCCGGGTCCGCTCGGATGACCTCGAGCTGATGGCCACGGCCATCGCGATCCAGCACCAGGTCGGCGGCAACCTGGCCGAGATCCTCGACTCGATCGCCTACACGATCCGCGAACGGATCCGGATCAAGGGCGAGATCCGGACGCTGACGGCGCAGCAGCGCCTGTCGGGCTATGTCGTGGCCGGTCTGCCGATCGGTCTCGCAGCCTTCCTGTTCGTCGCGGCGCCCGGGTTCATGGATCCGATGTTCGACGACCGGGCCAGCCTCATCGGGTTGCCCGCCGGCGTGATCATCCTCGCGATGGGCGGGTTCATGATGTTCATCGGCTTCATGTTCATCCGCCGCATCGTCGACATCGAGGTCTAGATCGGATGCCAATCCCCGTCGTCCTCGTCGCTGCCCTCGCAGCGGGCGCGGTGCTGTTCATCGTCTTCGCCCTGACCACCAGCGCGCCGGTCGATCCGGTCCAGGCGCGGCTGACCCAGCTCGGCTCGATGCAGGCCAAGAACCTCGAGGAGCTCGAGCTCCAGGCGCCGTTCATCGAACGGACGCTGCGGCCGCTGGTCAAGCGGCTGTCGGGCAGCGTGATCGCGGGTCACGACGCTCGAGCTTCAGCGAGCGGACCGAGAAACGGCTGGCGCTGGCCGGCAACCCGGGCGACATGCGCGTCGCCGACTGGCTGGGGATCAAGGCGATCGGCACGATCGTCGGCGGCGATCCTGTTCTTCCTCCTGTTCGTCGTCCTCGGCCTGCTCAGGCTTCCCGTTCGTCATCGGGCTGCTGATGACGGGCGTCGGGGCGTTGTTCGGCTACACCATCCCCGAGTTCTGGCTCGGCGGCCGCGTCCGCAAGCGCCAGCACGCGATCCTGCTGATGATCCCGGACGCGCTGGACCTGCTGACGATCTCCGTGCGCGCCGGCCTCGGCTTCGACTCGGCCCTCGGCAAGGTCGTCGAGAAGCTGCCCGGGCCGCTGTCCGACGAGTTCCGGCGGGCGCTCGCCGAGGTCCGGGTCGGCAAGCAGCGGCGCGATGCGCTGCGCGACATCGTCGCCCGGACCGAGGTCACGCCGCTGACCAACTTCATCGGCGCGATCATCCAGGCCGAGCAGCTCGGCGTGTCGATCTCGAAGGTGCTGCAGGTCCAGTCCGAGCAGCTCCGCATCGAGCGCCGCCAGCGCGCCGAGGAGCAGGCCGCCAAGGCGCCGATCAAGATGCTGTTCCCGCTGGTTGGCTGCATCTTCCCGTCGCTGTTCATCGTCATCCTCGGGCCGGCGATCATCCTGATCATGATCAACCTGCACTGACCGGTCTAGACCGGCGCTTGCGGGCGTCGCAACGCTCGAGCCGGGGGAACCGAGCTCGCGCGGTCCAGCTCGAAGTCGGCCCACGGCCTGTGGGGCCGGTTCATGGGACTCATGGGACGGGCCGCGCTGGCGCATGACGCCGGCCTGTGGCTGCCCGGCACGAACGGGATCCACATGATGTTCATGCGCTTCCCGATCGATGCGGTCTTCCTGTCCAGGCCGAAGCCCGAGCGGGACGGCGCCCAGGCCGTCGTGTCGGTCCATCGCGGCCTTCGGGCGTGGACCGGGCTCGTGCCGCTCGTCCGGGGCGCGTACGGCGTCCTGGAGCTGCCGGTGGGCACGATCGAGCGCTCCGGGACGGCGGTCGGCGACCTGGTCGTCCTCGAGGACGGGCCGGCGGCGAGGTAGCAACCGCGTCGAAGCTTCCCCGATACGTGCCGGTGCAGGGCCACCCGTCACGATCGTGCGGTGCCGATGCTTCGCAGCCTGGCCGGGACGATCAGCGCCGCGGCGTCGCACGCCCTCGACCTGGCGTTGCCCGGTTCCTGCTCGGGGTGCGGTCGTGAGGGAGAGCCGCTGTGCGTCGCCTGCGCGGTTGCCCTGGACGCACGCCTCGAGCTCCCCGGCGGGACGCCGATCGGCCTGCCGGTCGACCTCCCCGCCCCGCTCCTCCAGCTCGAGTGGTGCGCGCCGTTCGCCGGAGCCGTGCGCGCGGCACTCCACGACCTGAAGTACGCGCGGCGAGCGTCGGCTGGCTCGACCGCTCGGCGCGGCGATCGCCCGGCGCTGGCGACGGGTCGGCCAGGGTGCGACGCTGGTCGTGCCGGTTCCCGTCCACGCCGATCGCGAACGTCGGCGCGGCTACGACCAGGCGGCGCTGATCGCCGACGTCGCGGCCGCCGACCTCGGGCTGCCGTGCGTCCGCGCGCTCGAGCGCGAGCGAGCGACGACCGCCCAGTTCGAGCTCGGGCGCGAGGACCGGGCGGCCAACGTCGCGGGCGCCTTCCGGGTTCGGGCCCGTGGTGGCCGCGACGGGACCGGGCGCGGCGGGACGGCCCGCGACGGCCCGTCCGGCGGCCCGTACACGATCGCCGGCCGGTGGATCCTGCTCGTCGACGACGTCGTCACCACCGGGGCGACCCTGGCGTCGTGCGCAACCGCGCTCGAACGCGCCGGGGCCATCGGCGTCTCGGCGATCACGGTCGCACGCGAGCGGTGATGCGCCTCCGGGCCGCGAGGCCGATCCGCGTTTGCCCCGGTCGTGGCCGCTGGGGTCGGCGACTATACTGGGGATCCGAGGACCGGCGATCGAGAGGTGACGCGTGAGAACGATCGTCAAGGGCAAGAACGTCGAAGTCCCCGAGCGGGTGCGAGCGTACGCCGAGCGCAAGCTCCAGCGGATCGAGCGAATCCTCGACGACCGGTCGGACGCCGTGGTCGAGCTCTCGAACGAGCAGCACCGCAGCGCCGCCGACGCCCACATCGCCGAGGTCACCCTGAGCATCGACGGCCAGATGCTCCACACGCCGCGCCGCCGGCATCAGCTACCAGGCCGCGCTCGACGAGGTGCTCGACAAGGTCGAGCGACGCGCGGTCGACCTGCGCGAGAAGCCGCGCCTCCGCGCCCGACCCGAGGAGGAGAAGCAGATCCTGCGCCGGATCGCCGACGGGACGCGCGGCGCCGGCGCGCGAGCGGCGGATCGTCAAGACCAAGCGCTTCGCGATCGAGCCGATGTTCGAGGAGGACGCGGTCAGCGCGATGGAGGAGCTCGGCCACCAGTTCTTCGTCTTCGTCAGCGCCGAGACCGAGCAGGTCGCCATCCTGTACAAGCGCGACGACGGCGACTACGGCCTGATCGAGCCGATGATCGGCGGCGACTACACGAAGGGACGAAGCCACCCGAACGGCCGGCGCTGACCACGAGCCCGGCTGCCCGGAGCGGGGTTTGCCGACCCGACGGAGCCGCCTCGACGCTGAGGCCGACCGCCCGATGGCGCCGCGCCGGGCCGCGTCGGCTACTAGGATGCGCCCATGCTTCCCGCTGAACGCCGGCTCGGTGCCCACCTGCCGCTCGGTCTCGGGATGGTCAAGGCGGTCGACCGCGCCGCCGAGATCGGCGCGAACGCGATCCAGGTCTTCGCCGACAACCCGACGGCCTGGCGACGCCGCCTCGAGCCGCCGAAGGAGCTGCCGGCGTTCCGGCAGCGGCTCGACGAGCTGGGCATCGCGCCGGTCGCCATCCACGCGTCCTACCTGATCAACCTGGCCGGGCCGGACGAGCGCTTCTTCGCCGGCTCGATCGAGGTCCTCGCCAACGAGCTGCGCGTCGCGCCGGGCTTCCAGGCCCGCTTCGTCAACGTCCACATCGGCTCGCATCGCGGGACCGGCGTCGAAGCCGGGACGGCGCGACTGGCCGACGGCCTGTGCCTCGCGCTGGCCGAGGTCGACGACGGCCCGGACGCGGCGATGATCGCGCTCGAGAACTCGGCCGGTGGCGGGTTCGGGCTCGGGCGTGGACGTCACCGAGCTGGCCGGGATCGCCGAGGCGGCCGCCGCCCGGGGCATCGCCGACGACGCGGCTCGGGTTCTGCCTCGACGCGGCCCACGCCTGGGGCGCCGGGATCGACCTGGCGCACCCCGACGAGATCGACGCCTTCCTGGACGACTTCGACGCGCGGATCGGGCTGCGACCGGCTGGTGATGATCCACCTCAACGATTCGAAGTCCGAGCGCGGCTCGCGCCTCGATCGCCACGAGCACGTCGGCGCGGGCCGGATCGGTGCGGCCGGGCTCGGCCACCTGCTGCGCCATCCACGCCTGGCCCACGCGGCCTACTACCTCGAGACGCCCGGGATGGACGAGGGCTACGACGCCGTCAACATGGCCCGGGCCCGCGACCTGCTGGCGGGCCGGCCGCTCGCCGACCTGCCGCCCGAGGCGATGGAGCTGCGTGGCAGTCGAGCCCGGACCGCTCCCGCGGAGGACGCTGAGGCGTGATCGCCGCCTGGCGGCGGGAGGGGTCGCGCCCTCCCGGGGACGGCGCCCGCCGGGTCCTCGCGCTGCCCGGGCTCCTGCTGCTGGCCGCGGCGCTGCGCCTGCCCGACCTCGCCACGCGCGGCACCTGGGACGCCGACCAGGGCCACGACATGCTCGATGCTCCGAGCGCTCGTCCGCGACGGGGTCATCCCGCTGCTCGGCCCGCCGACCTCGATCGGCGACGTCCACCACGGGGCGCTCTACTACTTCCTGCTGGCGCCGGCGGCGGCGCTGACCGGCGGCGATTCGCCGCTCGCCGTCGTCGGCCTGGATCGCGCTCGCCGGGATCGCCGCGGTCGGCGTGACCTGGTGGCTGGCACGGTCGATCGCGGGCCCGGTCGCCGGGTTGGTCGCCGGGCTGGCGATGGCCGTCTCGCCGGCCGCCGTCGACGAGTCGACGTTCATCTGGAACCCGAACCTGATCGCGCTGTCGAGCGCGGTGGCCCTGGCCGGTGCCTGGCACGCCTGGACGACCCGCCGGCCGGCCTGGTGGCTCCTGGCCGCCGTCGGGACCGCCGTCACGATGCAGTGCCACGTGCTCGGGCGTGACGCTGCTGCCGGTGGTCGGCGCGCTGCTCGTGGCGGACGTCCGGCGACGCTCGGACGCGGGCGAGCGACGGGCCCTGATCCGGGTGGGCCTCGGCGGCCTGGCGATCATCGCCGCTGAGCTTCCTGCCGCTGGTCGTCCACGAGCTGACGACGAACTTCTCGGAGGTCCAGGCGGCGCTGGCCTACCTGCGCGCCGGTGGCGACCACACGAGCGTCGCTCCGCTCACGCCGGTTCGTCGTGGTCGCCAGCCGGGTCGTGTCGTGGCCGCTGGTCGGGTTGATCACGACCGGGCCGAGCGCCGCGATCCTGGCCATCGTCGGGCGTCCTCGGCGCTGGCGGTCTGGCGGTTCGTCGCGGCCAGCGGGCCGCGAGCGGGTGGCCGTCCGCTGGCTGGCGCTCGGGCTCGCCTGGACCGCGCTCGCGCTGAGCGTCATGTCGCCGAGCCTGGCGACCGTGGTCGAGGGCCTGCCCAACGACCACTACCACGCCTTCGCCGATCCGATGGTATTCGTGCTGCTCGGGATCGGGGCGGCGGCGCTGTGGCGCGCCGGTGCGGGGGCCGGCGCCGGCGGCCGGATCGGTCCGGCCGGGCCGAATCCTGGCCGGCGTCGGGCTGGCGGCCCTCGTCGCCTGGGCCGTGCCGCATCATCCCCCGGCGGTCGCGTCCGACGGCGGATTCCCGGCGGCCGAGGCGGCCGCAGCCCGGATCGAGGCGACGCCCGCGCTCGAGGACCCCATCCGACCTGCAGTCGCTGCCGGACTTCAAGACCGCCGAGGCCTACGCCTACCCGCTGGTCCGCGACGGCCGCGGCTGGTCGTGGCCGCCGAGCCGACCGGCGGAGGACCCGCCGCGCCGGGAGCAACCTCGTCGTCGTGTGCGACTCGCTGTTCGACGAGGCGATCGGCGGCCGTGCGGCGGACCGGCCGAGGACGCCCTGGCGGCGTCCGAGGGCTTCGGCGCACCGGTCGACCGGTTCAGGGCGGCGCCCGCGGCAGACGATCTCGATCTACCTGGCCCCGCAGGGCGTCGTCCGCCCGTAGAAACGCGAACGCCGGCGCCCCAAACGCCGGCGTTCGCTGTGCCCCAAGATCCGGGCCGGGAGGGCGGACCCGGATCGCGATATGTGCTCAGTAGCGACCTGGCTCGCGGGTCGCCGATCGCGACACCGGTCGGAGGCCATTCATGGTGGCGGTGGCAACGCGACCCACCGCAGCCACGGTCGTGTCCGTGTTCCGCGGGCCGCAGGTAGGTCGGCTCCGAGGATCGCTCGGACCGTCGGCGGGCTCGGCCGGCTGGACGGCGCGGCCGTAGCGGCGCATCCGCACGGCGAGGTAGTACTCCATGATCTGGCGAACCTGCGCCTCGGTCAGGAGGTCGTCGGCGCGGAGCGAGTACTCGACCCGTGCGGTCGGGTTGGTGTTGGCGGACCCGACGACCCCGAGGTACTGGGTCGTGTCGGCGTCCTCGCGCAGCTCGCGGAGGCCGCGGGCCAGCTTGGTGGCGGTGCCGAGCGAGGGCATCCGATCGCCGCGGATCAGCCGCGAGATGGTCGAGTGGTCGACGCCCGACTGCTGGGCGAGCTGCCGCTGCGACATCTTCTTGGCCTTGAGCTGCGTCCTGAGCCATTCATTGAAGGCTCGGCCGTTCTGCGTGGTCATGGGTGCCTGGGCGCTCCCTGGGAACGAACCTGGGTGGGTCATCCGCTGGCCTCACTATCCACGCGCCGTCTCGCGACCTGTATCACCCGTTCGTACCGGCCAGACGGCCATCTGGCAGTCCCATCAGGTACCGGTGGGTCGGCGCCCGGTCGGCGTCCGCAGGGCGCGGTCGAACCAGCGCGCGGTACGAGGGTACGAACGGGACCGTGACGCGGATCACCCTCCACGCAGATCGCTGCGGGCCGATGACAAGCCCGGACCGGACCGATCAGGCGGCCGTCGTCTCGCGGCGGCGGGCGACGGCATCGAGCCCGCGCGGCTTCGACGAGACGAGGTAGGCGATGCTGCCCAGGACGATGATCGAGAAGACGCTGATCACCCGGTCGAGCAGGGCGATCGCGGTGGCCTCCGCGAGCGGCACGCCGTAGGCGACGGTCAGGACGCCGACGACCCCCGCCTCGACGATGCCGAGACCGGCCGGACTGAGCGGCACGGCCGTCAGCAGCGACCCGATCAGGGCCACGAAGACGGCCCCGGACAGCCCGAGCTCGACGTCGGCGAAGTTGAGGGCGTGGACGACGAAGAAGAGGCGGAGCGCTTCGGTCATCCAGATCGAGATCGGTCAAGCCCGCCGAGGTAGGGCAGCTGGCGGAAGGCGATCGCGCCGAAGACGCCCTCCTCGAACCGATCGTACAGCTCGAGGATGCGCGGCGGTGTGGGCAGCACGTTGAGGATCCGGCGGCCGAAATTGCGCATCGTGAACAGCCCGACCGACAGCCCGGCGACGACGACCAGGCCGATCGCGAAGACGACCTGGATGGGGGCCGGCAGCCCGTTTCGGAAGCTCCAGAACCCCGCCGCGATCCCCAGGCAGGCGATGGCGATGATGTCGAGGACGCGCTCGATGAAGACCGTCCCGAAGGTCCGGCTCAGGGAAGCGTGGCTGTTGATCTTGAGCAGGTAGGCGCGGTAGACGTCGCCGAGCTTGGCCGGCACGACGCAGTTGACCAGCCAGGACAGGAACAGGATCTCGGTCGAGTCGCGGGTGGTCACCCGGATCCCGGTCCCGCGCAGGAGGACCGCCCAGCGCACGCCGCGCAACGGGAAGCCGGCGTAGAAGATCAGGAAGGCGAGGGCGACGAGGCGCAGGTCCGCGCCACCGATCAGGCCCGGGACCTTGCCGAGCTGGGTCCCGTTCAGGCGCGACGAAGACGGCGATGACGACCGAGCGGGATCAGGATCGAGATGATCGTCCGCGGCTGACGGAGACGAGACGACAGTGACAGCTGGCCGGCGCGGCCGGTCGGCTTCGAGTTCCGCGCGCGATCTCCATCGCGTCCGACGCTACCGCCGGAGCTGGGTCCGCGCCCATCGGCCGATGGTCCTGTGCGGGACCAGTGCCGCTCATGGCCGGTCGCGCGGCCGGCTCGGGCTCGACGCCGATCGGGTCACGACCCGGCCGTTCCCCCGGGCCCGTTGGACGAGCTTGGCGAGCGGGGTCCAGGCCCGGATGACGAGGCTGGCACGCCCCGGGATGAGCTCCGACGCTGGCGAGCGCGGCGAGCAGTCCGGCCGGCGTGCCCGGGTCGCCCTCGAGGCGGGTGTAGGCGACGCGCGACCTCGAGGATCGAATGGGCATCCGAGACGGCGACCCCGGGGAGACCGTGCTCGCGGGCGAACGCTGCGGCCTGCTCGTTGCCGCCACCGAGCAGCCGGGCGTTGTGGGTCTCGACCCAGTCGACGCTCGTCGCGAGCGCGTCCATCGCCGGGTCCCGGAGCAACGACCCGCGCAGGCGATCGAACGGGTGCGGGATGCCGACGAGGCCGCCCTGCGCCCGCGCCGCGGCGATCGCCTCGGCCGCCGGCAGGCCCGGCGGGATCGCCTCGCTGAGGAACAGGCAGATGAGGTCGCCGCCCTGCGTCTTGACCTCTTCGCCGACGATCACCGTGAGCCCGCTCGGCGCCAGCGCGCGGGCCTCCAGCGCCCCGTCGATCCGGTCGTGGTCGGTGATCGCCAGGTGGGTCAGCCCTCGCTCCGCCGCCGCCTTGACGACCGCCCCCGGCGCCGACAGGCAGTCGAAGCTCGCCCGGGTATGGCAATGCAGATCGACGAACGCGGGGCTCACCGGGAGCGAGTCACAGCGGGGTGTGGCGGCGCCGGCGACGAGCGCAGCGGCGGACGCCGGGGTGTCCCGCAGGACGCCGTTCAGCCGCAGCGGCGCAGGCGTCCGGAGGGACAGCCCGGTGGCCGACGCGCTGACCAAGGCGGCTCATCAGACCTGCTGGACGAGGGACTTCTTGAAGAAGTCGTAGTGCTCCAGGGCGAGTCCCGTGCCCAGGGCGACGCAGCTCAGCGGGTTCTCGGCCACGTGACACGGCACGCCGGTGACCTGGGTGAGCAGCTTGTCGATGTTGCGCAGGAGCGCGCCGCCACCGGACATGACCATGCCCTTGTCGATGATGTCCGACGACAGCTCGGGCGGCGTCTGCTCGAGGACCGAGCGGACGGCGGCGACGAGCTGCTGGAGCGGCGCCTCGATCGCCTCCATGACCTCGCTGCTGGTGATCGGGATCGTGCGCGGCAGGCCGGCGATCAGGTCGCGGCCGCGGACCTCCATGGTCAGCTCGCGCTCGAGCGGCAGCGCCGTCCCGATCTGGATCTTGACCTCCTCCGCGGTCCGCTCGCCGACCATCAGGTTGTACTTCTTGCGGATGTACGTGGCGATCGCGTCGTCGAAGCGGTTGCCGCCGACGCGCAGCGATCGCGAGACGACGATCCCGCCCAGCGCGATCACGGCGATCTCGCTCGTCCCGCCGCCGATGTCGATGATCATGTTCCCGGACGGCCCGCTGATCGGCACGTTGGCGCCGATCGCCGCCGCCAGCGGCTCCTCGATCAGGTAGGCGTCCTTGGCGCCCGCCTTGAGCGCGGCGTCACGAACGGCGCGCTTCTCGACGCTGGTCACCCCGGCCGGGACGGAGATCATCACGTCCGGCTTGCTGAAGCCGAAGCCCGCCGCGGCGGACCTTGCCGATGAAGTGGCTGAGCATCGCCTCGGTGATGACGTAGTCGGCGATCACCCCGTCCTTCATCGGCCGGATGGCGTGGATGTTGCCGGGCGTCCGCCCGATCATCTCGCGCGCCTCCTCGCCGACGGCGACGATCCGGTTGTCGTCGGAGACGGCGACCACGCTGGGTTCGGTGATCACGATGCCCTTGCCCTTGACGTAGACGAGGACGTTGGCGGTGCCGAGGTCGATGCCGATCTTCATGAGCTGGTGACTGCTGCCCCTTCCGCGGTGCGCGAGATGCTGGCCCCGAGGTCCAGGAACTTGCGCTCGATGTTCTCATAGCCCCGGTGCACATGGTGCGCGCCGCGGATGGTGGTTGTGCCCTGCGCCGCCAGCGCGGCCAGGATGAGTGACGCGCCGGCGCGCAGGTCGCCGATCTCGACGTCCGTGCCGACCAGGTGGCTGGGCCCGCTGATCGTGGCGTGGTGCGGGTCGAGGACCTCGACGTTGGCGCCCATCCGGCGGACCTCGGTCAGCCACTCCAGGCGGTCCTCGAAGATCTGCTCGTGGACCTTCGAGATGCCGGAGGCCTGGGTGAGGAGGACCGCGGTCGGCGGCTGGAGGTCGGTGGCGAGCCCGGGATACGGCGCGGTCTCGACGTCGCAGGCGCGGTAGCCCGACGAGCCGAGGGCGGAGCCGTCGACGTCGATCGTGTCGACGCCGCAGGACAGCCCGACCCCGACGCGGCCCATCGTCTCGATGAACGAGCCCAGGTGCTCGCACGGAGCGCCTTCGAGGTGGACGCGCCCGCCGGTCACCGCCGCGGCGATGACGAACGTGCCGGCCTCGATCCGATCGGGGATCACCCGGTGGTCGGCACCACGAAGCCGCTTGCGGCCCTCGATCTCGATCGTGTCCGGGTAGGTCCGCTCGACCTCGGCGCCCATCTGCTGGAGGAAGCCGATCAGGTCGTCGACCTCGGGCTCCTGGGCGGCCGGGCGGATGACCGTGTGGCCCTCGGCCAGGGTCGCCGCCAGCATCGCGTTCTCGGTGCCCATGACCGAGACGAACGGGAAGCGAACCTCGCCGCCGCGGAGCCGTCCCGGAGCGGTCGCGAAGTAGTAGCCGTTGCGATACTCGATCGACGCGCCGAGCGCGCGCATCGCGTCGACGTGGAGATCCACGGGTCGCCGGCCGATCCGGTCGCCGCCCGGGTTGCTGATGATGACCCGGCCGAACCGGGTGAGCAGCGGACCCGAGCAGGATGAAGCTGGCCCGCATCCGAGCGGCCGCCTCGAGCGGCACGAACAGCCACTCGACGTCGCCCGAGGCGATCTCGTAGACGTTGTCGGCGGGGTGGTCGACGACGACGCCGAGGTCGCGCAGGGTCTCGGTCATCACCCGCACGTCCTCGATCTCGGGCACGTTCGTCAGGCGGCAGCGTTCCCCGGTGAGGGTCGCCGCGGCGAGCAGCTTGAGCGCAGCGTTCTTGGCGCCGCTGATCGGAACGGTCCCGTTCAACGGACGCCCGCCGTCGACCCGGAAGACCTCGCGGACGACGGGCTCCGGCCGGAACTCCCAGTGGAACGGACGCGCGTCTGCCATCAGGCGCGGTGCCGCGGGCCCTCGCGGTGTCGGCGTTCGGCAACCCGGATGCGAAGGAGGGCGTGCTGGAGCGCCGCCCGTGCGGCGGCGAGGTCCATCGTGTCGGCCGGACCCGCCTCCTCGAGCAGCCGCTCCGCGTAGCGGCGGGCCTCCTGCGCCTTCTCCAGGTCGATGTCGCTGGCCATGTCGGCCGTCTCGGCCATGACGACCACCTTGTCCGGCCTGACCTGCAGGAAGCCGCCGACGATGGCGAACGATTCCTCCACTCCGCCCTTGCGGATCCGCAGCTCACCCACCCCGAGCATCGAGACGAGCGGGCGCGTGGTGGGGCAGCACGCCGAGCTCGCCTTCGATGCCCGGCAGGTTGACCCCGTCGACCTCGTCCGAGTAGGCAAGCCGCTCCGGCGTCACGATCTCGAGGAGGAGTGGCATCAGGTCACCTCAGTTCGCGGGTCCTGTCGCCCGGCGAATCCCCGTGCTCACTCGCTACGGCGCTGCGCCTAACGCTCGCTCCGCGGAGGATTCCGCCGTGCGCCACCCGCCCGTGCATCATGACCCCAGCTTGGCGGCGTTTTCGCGGACGTCGTCCATCGTTCCCGGCCAGGAAGAACGCCTGCTCGGGCAGCGTGTCGGTCTTGCCGTCGAGGATCTCCTTGAACGAGGTGACCGTGTCCTTGATGCTGACGTACTTGCCGGGTCGACCGGTGAAGACCTCTCCGACGAAGAACGGCTGGCTGGCGAACCGCTGCAGCCGGCGGGCCCGGGCCACGGTCGCCTTGTCCTCCTCGGACAGCTCGTCGATCCCGAGGATGGCGATGATGTCCTGGAGGTCGCGGTAGCGCTGCAGGACGCGCTGCGTCTCGCGGGCGACGTCGTAGTGCTCCTGGCCGACGACGTTCGGGTCGAGGACGCGCGACGTCGAGGTCAGCGGATCGACGGCCGGGTAGATCCCGAGCTCGGCGATGCTGCGCTCGAGGCGGATCGTCGAGTCGAGGTGGGCGAAGGTCGTCGCCGGCGCCGGGTCGGTGTAGTCGTCGGCCGGCACGAACACCGCCTGGAGCGAGGTGATCGATCCGCTCCGGGTCGACGTGATCCGCTCCTGGAGCCCGGCCATCTCGGTCGCCAGGTTCGGCTGGTAGCCGACCGCCGACGGCATCCGGCCGAGCAGCGCCGAGACCTCGGAGCCGGCCTGGGTGAAGCGGAAGATGTTGTCGATGAACAGGAGGACGTCGCGCTTCTCCTCGTCACGGAAGTACTCGGCCATGGTCAGGGCGGTCAGCCCGACTCGCTGTCGCGCTCCGGGCGGCTCGTTCATCTGGCCGAACACGAAGGCGGTCTTGGCGATGACGCCCGGATTCGGTCATCTCGCGGATCAGGTCGTTGCCCTCGCGCGAGCGCTCGCCGACGCCGGCGAAGACCGACACGCCGGCGTGCTCCTGGGCGACGTTCCGGATCAGCTCCTGGATGATGACCGTCTTGCCGACGCCGGCGCCGCCGAAGATGCCGATCTTGCCGCCCTTCTTGAACGGGCAGATCAGGTCGATGATCTTGAGCCCGGTCTCGAAGACCTCGATCTCGGTCGACTGCTGGTCGAAGGCCGGTGGGCTCCGGTGGATCGGCAGGTGTGCACGTCGGCGGTCACCGGGGTCCTTGCCGTCGATCGTGTGGCCCAGGACGTCGAACACCCGGCCGAGCGTCGACTCGCCGACCGGGACCGTGATCGCCGCGCCGGTGTCGACGGCGTCGACGCCGCGGGCCAGCCCGTCCGTCGTGGTCATCGCGACTGCGCGCACCCAGTTGTTGCCGAGATGCTGCTGGACCTCGCAGACGAGCGGGTCCTGGCCCTCGCGCTGGATCTCGACCGCGTTGTAGATGCCGGGCAGCCGGCCGGCCGGGAACTCGATGTCGACGACCGGCCCGGTGATCTGGATGACCCGGCCGGTCGCAGGCTCCGTGTCGGTCCTGGGTTTCGTGGCCGTCGCCATCGTCGTTCTTGCCTCCTGCGTCCTGTGCGTCAGCGAGCGTTCGCGCCGGACGCGATCTCGATCATCTCGCGGGTGATGTTGGCCTGGCGGACCTTGTTGTACGAGAGGGTCAGGTCCTCGATGAGCTCTTCGGCGTTCTCGGTCGCGTTCTTCATCGCGACCATCCGGCTCGATTCCTCGCTGGCCTTCGCCTCGAGGACGGCCTGGAAGATGCGCGTCGCGACGTAGCGCGGGAGCAGCTGCTCCAGCACGGCCGACGCGCTCGGCTCGAAGATGAACTGGTTGCCGGGGATGCCCTCGGTGTCGGCGGCCGGTTGGATCGGCAGGATCGTCAGCAGGGTCGGGCGCTGGACGAGGGTCGAGACCCAGTGGCTGTAGACGATGTCGACCCGGGCGTAGGTGCCGGCCACGAAGTCGTCGGTCACCAGCCGGGCGAGCGGCAGCACGTCGGCGAAGGTCGGGCGGTCGCCGAAGGTCACGAAATGCGCCTCGAGCGGGACGTGGGTCCGGCGCATCGCGTCGCGACCCTTGCGCCCGACCGTGATCACCGCCACGTCGCCCGGGTTGTCGACGATGTCGCGAGCGACGAAGCGAACGATGTTCGTGTTGAGCGGGCCCGGACAGGGGCCGGTCGGTCGTGATCAGCACGATCAGCCGCTTGCCGTCCTCGCGCTCGGCCAGCAGCGGGTGGTCGTCGCCGGTCAGCACGGCGGCCAGGTCGGCCAGCACCTCGTCCAGCTTCGCGCTGTACGGGCGCGCGGCGAGCGTCGCGTCCTGGGCGCGCTTGAGCTTGGACGCGGCCACGAACTGCATGGCGCGGGTGATCTGCTTGATGTTCTTGACCGACCCGATGCGGCGCCGAATGTCCCGCTGGCTAGCCACGGCCAGAAGCCTCGCTCAATCCGGCTCCGCCGGGACGTCTGCTGATCCGCAAATCCTCACCCTCGGACCGGTACGCGGGCTGGACCCGAGGAATCGGGGCGAATCCGGTCGAATGCCAGCCCCGGCAAGGATCCTGGAGCACGATCTCAGCGTGCATCCGGGCGCGCGACACGCGATCGGCACCGGCCGAGCCCCGTAACAGTCCGTCGGCGCGGTTTTGCGCCGTGGCGCCTGGCATCAGGCCAGGAAGCTCTGGCGGAAGGTGTCGACCGCGTCGTCGAGGGCGGCGGCGAGGTCTTCGGAGAGCGCCTTCTTGTCCGCCAGCTCGGTCAGGATGTCCGGCTTCTCGGTCTCGAGATAGCGGTAGAACTGGCTCTCGAACTCGCGCACGCGCGGCGTCGGGACGTCGTCGAGCTTGCCGGTCGTGGCGACGTACAGGATCGCGACCTGCTTCTCCACCCCGAGCGGCTGGTACTGCGGCTGCTTGACGATCTCCGACAGCTTCTCGCCGCGGGTCAGCTGGTCGCGGGTGGCCTTGTCCAGGTCCGAGGCGAACTGGGCGAAGGCGGCCAGCGCGCGGTACTGGGCGAGGTCCAGCTTGAGCGGGCCGGCGACCTTCTTCATCGCCTTGGTCTGGGCCGCCGAGCCGACGCGCGAGACCGAGATGCCGATGTTCAGCGCGGGCCGCTGGCCGGCGTTGAACAGGTCGGTCTCGAGGAAGATCTGGCCGTCGGTGATCGAGATGATGTTGGTCGGGATGTAGGCGGACACGTCGCCGGCCTGCGTCTCGACGATGGGCAGCGCCGTCAGCGAGCCGCCGCCCTGCTCGTCGCTCATCCGAGCGGCTCGCTCCAGGAGCCGGCTGTGGAGGTAGAAGACGTCACCCGGATACGCCTCGCGGCCGGGCGGGCGGCGCAGCAGCAGGGACATCTCGCGATACGCCCAGGCGTGCTTGCTGAGGTCGTCGTAGACCAGCAGCGCATCCTTGACCAGGCCCTGGCCCGGGCACCTCGACGCCGTTCTCCATCACCTCTTCGCCCATCGCCACGCCCGAATACGGGGCGAGGTACTGGAGCGGGGCGGGATCCTCGGCGCCGGCGACGACCACGATCGGTGTGGGCCAGCGCGCCGTGCTGCTCGAGGATGGCGACCGTGTTGGCGACCGTCGAGAGCTTCTGGCCGATCGCCACGTAGATGCAGACGAGGCCCTTGCCCTTCTGGTTGATGATCGTGTCGAGGGCGATCGCGGTCTTGCCGGTCTGGCGGTCGCCGATGATCAGCTCGCGCTGGCCGCGACCGATCGGGATCAGCGCGTCGATGGCCTTGATGCCCGGTCTGCACCGGCGTGTCGACGCACTGCCGGACGATGACGCCCGGGGCGATCCGCTCGACGGGCCGGGTGGCGGTCGACGCTGATCGGGCCCTTGTCGTCGAGCGGCCGGCCGAGCGGGTCGACGACCCGGCCGAGCAGTCCGGCGCCGACCGGGACCTCGACGACACGACCGGTGGTCTTGACCGTGTCGCCTTCCTTGATCGCGGTCGCGTCGCCCAGGATGACCGCGCCGACGGTCTCCTCCTCGAGGTTGAGGGCCATGCCCATCAACCCGCCGGGGAACTCGAGGAGCTCGGACGACAGGGCGCCGGCGAGCCCGTAGATCTGGGCGATCCCGTCGCCGACCTCGACGACGGTGCCGACGCTGCGGGTCTCGACGCCGGCTTCGAACCCGTCGATCGCCGACTTGATGATGCTGGTGATCTCATCGGAACGAATGGCCATCGGTCTCAGATCTCCTAGAGGGCGCCCGAAACGAGCTGATTCCGCAGGCGCTCGAGGCGGCTCCGGACGCTTCCGTCGATCAGCCGGTCGCCGACCCGCACGATCAGGCCGCCCAGCAGGCTGGGGTCGACCTTGACGTCGAGCTCGATCCGGCCGCCGGTGTACTGCTCCATCCGCTCGGTCAGCGCCCGGACCTCGTCCGGGCTGAGCGGCGACGCGCTGGTGGCGGTGGCCAGGGTGATCCCCTGGCGCTGGTTGTCGAGGCGGCGGAACTCGTCCGCCAGGTGGGGCAGCTGCTCGATCCGGCCGCGCCGGAGCATCAGGTCGATCAGGTTGAGCACCGGTCGCGAGACGATCTTCGAGAACGTCGCCGTCGGCCGTGGCCGTGCGCTCCTCGAGCGGGGTGGACGGATTGGCCAGGGCGCGACCGACCTTCGGCTCGGCGACGATCGCCGCGGCCGTCTCCAGCTCCGAACGCCACCGCTCCACGGACGTCGTCGCGCGTGGCGACCTCGAACGCGGCCTCGGCGTAGCGTCGAATGGCGGTCTCGCGGCGGGCCATCAGTCGTGACGCGTCCCTCGTGGCCGGCACCGGCCAGGAACTCCTCGACCAGGCGGCGCTGGCGCGCGTCGGACATCGTCTCGCCGACCACGCGACCGGCGGCCAGCAGGGCGAGGTCGGCGACCTCCGCGCGAACGTCGGCGATCGCCCGGGTCTTCTCGGCCTCGATCTCGGCGGCGGCGCGAACGCGCATCCGCTCGAGCTCGTCCTTGGTCGCGGCGATGTCCGCGTCACGCGTCTCCTGGGCCACCTTCTGGGCGCGGGCCAGGATGTCGTTCGCCTCGCGGCGAGCCTCGGTGAGCGTGCTCACCCGCTCGGACTCGGCGCTCTCGCGATCGCGGCGGGCCTGCTCGGCATCCTTGAGCCCCTGCTCGATCCGCTCCTTGCGATCGGCCAGCATCTTCGACACCGGCTTGAACGCGAAGGTCCAGATCAGCGCCAGGAAGACGACGAAGTTGGTCGCGGCGATGATGACCTGGAACAGGTTGATCTGGAACAGGGCGGTGTCCTCCGCGGTCAGGCGGACGACGTCACGCCCGATGCCGGCGGCGACGGCCAGTAGCTCCACGATCCGTTCTCCGTGTCGGTCCGGCTACTTGATGAAGATGGCGAGCAGGCCGACGACGATCGCCAGGACGCCGAGCCCTTCGGCGAAGGCCGCGAGGATGATCGCGATGCCGCGGATCTGGCCGGCGGCGTCGGGGTTGCGCCCGATGGCGGTGGCCGACAGGCCGGCGAGGATGCCGATGCCGATGCCGGGGCCGAACACCCCGAGAGCGGCGAGTCCGGCGCCGATGTGCTCCATGTCGAGACTTCCTCCTACTCCCCGGACGGCGGCCCGGGTTCAATGCGACCGTGGTTGGTGCGCCGACTCCGGCGCGATCAGTTGGCGGGCTGCAGACCGTGGGGCGGGGCGGCCCCGACCGCCTCGAGCACGTCCTCGGCGACGTGGCCCTCCTCCTCGTGATGGCTCTCGATCGCCAGGACGATGAAGATCAAGGTCAGGACGCTGAAGATGAGCGCCTGGATGGCGTTGAGCATGAGCTCGAGCCCGACGAGCGCGACCGGGACGATCGCGATCGTCAGCGCGGTCATCACCCCGAGGGCGACCTCACCTCCATAGATGTTCCCGAACAACCGCATCGACAGCGTGACCGGCTTGACGAACTCGAGCATCAGCTCGATCAGCCCGACGAACAGCGCAATGATGCCCGCGCCGATGCCGTTGCGGAACTCGTAGAACGGGAAGAACTTGCCGAGGTAGCCGCGCACGCCGAGCCGGCGGAAGCCCTCGCCCTGGAAGATCGACGAAGCTCACCAGCGCCATCCCGACCGTGATGTTGACGTCGCTCGAGGGCGCCCGGAGGAACTCGACCTTGCCCACCGGCGGCACCAGCCCGATCCAGTTGTCGAACAGGATCAGCAGGAAGGCGCCGACGAAGATGGGGATGTACGGCCGGGCCGCGGGCCCCGCGACGCCCATGCCGAAGTCTCCGAGGAACTCGTAGAACCACTCGAACACGTTCTGCGCGCGGCCCGGGACGAGCGTTCCGCGCGCGAGTCATCAGGTAGGACGCCACGATGACCAGGGTCATGACGATCCACATCGTCAGCAGCGTCGAGCTGATGCTCGGGTGGAACGTGATCAGGTCGGTGGCCGCCGGTGCGTGGTCCGGGTCGAAGTCGACGACCGCGGCCGGCGCCGGGAATTCGAGGCTGCTTTCGATGAAGCAGGTCGGGTAGGCGCACGACTGTCCGGGCGCGCCCTTCGGGAACGGCGGGAAGAGCACGAAGGCCGCGATGTCGACGACGACGACCGCGCGCGATCAGCAGCAGCCAGCGCGAGATCCGCCGACCGGCCTTCGGGGCGGGCTCGGGGCCCACGCCGGAGTCCGTTCCGGTGCCCGGAGCGACCACATCGGTCGCGGGCTGCTCGCTCGACACGCTCCCTCCACACACAGGAGCGCGGCGTTGCTGCCGCGCTCGGAACCGTCAGTTGTGCCTTTTGAGGCCGGTTATTCGATCGTCTTGAGGAATTGGCTGACCAATCGGTAGATCATCACCGTCCCGGCCCCGGCGCCGACGAGGAAGCCGACGATGACGAAGATCGGAAGGGTACCGAATTGTCCGTCGGCCCAGTAGCCGACCAGCACGCCGAGCAGCGTCGTGACCAGGAGTGAGATGCCGATCTCCGAGAACAGGGCGGCGTACGCCCAACCCTCGGCCCGGCTCGATCATGGCTGACCTGACAAGGCAGCGGGAGTATAGCAGGTGCCTTCCGCTGATCGCCCACGAGGGTTGCGGACCGGTGCCGATCCGGCGGCGTCAGGGCGTCGGCGTCGGCTCGGGAGTGGGCGTCGGGGTTGGCTCGGGCGTCGGGGTGGGCGTGGGTCGGGGGTCGGCGTCGGGGTTGGCTCCGGGGTTGGCGAGGGCGTTGGGTCCGGGGTGGGGGTTGGGGTTGGCGTGGGTGTCGGGGTTGGCGTGGGTGTCGGGGTCGGCGCAGGCGGCGGCGTCGGGCGTCGGCGCAGGCGGCGGCGTCGGGGTCGGGGCAGGCGTCGCGGCCGGCGTCGGCTCGGGGTCGGCGTCGGCGTCGGCGTGGTGCCCGGCAGTGGAGTCGGGATGGGCGGCCCGAACGTCGGCAGCCGCACCCGAGTCGGCGACGGGCGCGGCGTGGGGGTCGGCCCGCTCCGCGGCGTCGATCGCGGCCCGGATCCGCCTGTCGCGGTGGCGGCGGGCGGTGCCTCTCCGGGCTGCCGGCGCGGCGTCGCTGGGCGTCGGTCCGGCGGGCGGCGACTCCGAGGCAGGGGCGGCTCGGTGGTCGTGGAGGATGCCGCCGACGATGCCGCCGACGGGGGAACCACGGCCAGGTTGGCGTCTGGCGAGCCGGTGACGCCGAGGACGCCGCCGGTCGGCGGTGCCGGCAGGACCGCGACCGCCAGGGCCACCACGACCGCGAGTCCGGCCAGGGTCATCGCCGTGTCACGCGCCAATCGCCGGCGGGCGACGCTGTCCGGACTCGTGGGCGGTCGGTCCACGCGGCGCGCGACGCGTGCCAGCGATGCCGGCACCGGTCCTGGGGGCGGGACAACGACTGGCCGCCGCGGTCTGATCGGCGCCGCACCGATCCGATAGGCGAGCTCGTCCGCGCTGAGGGGGTTCGCCGTCGCGGGAGGCGGGCTCGGCGCGGTATCGCGTCCGGTCAGCCGCCGGAGCAGGTACATCGCGATCGAGCGGTCGATGAGGTCCCGGATCCATCCGCGTAGGCCGCCGCGCTGCGTCGGCACGTCGCCGTGGTCTTGCCTCATGTCGGCGCGATGCTACACCGCCTCGTGGCGAGGTTCCGACGCCTGAGCGTCCTTCGTGATCGACCCCGCGGGGTCCGGCGACGGCGAGAGAGCGACCGGTCCGAGCGTGGTCGGGACGGCTGGCAGCGGGGCGGGCGGCGCGGCGGGTGCCGACGTCCCTGTCCGACCGGGCTCGGTCGGCACCGCCGGCTCGCTCGGAGGTGCCGGCTCGTCGGGTTCGTACGACTCGGCCTCCAACTCGTCCGGCCGGCGGAAGCCGCCGCGCGTCGGAAGGAACAGGACCAGGCCGGAAGCGACGAACACGCCGAGGAACGCGTACAGCTGCGTCGCCCCGGTCAGGACCAGCGCCAGGACCGCCAGCGCCACGCAGATGCCGTAGATCGCGAGCACGGTCTGGCGGTGCGACAGGCCCAGATCGAGCAGCCGATGGTGGATGTGCGAGCGGTCGGGGGTGAACGGCGAGCGGCCCTCGGAGATTCGCCGGACGATGATCCAGAACGTGTCGATGATCGGCACGCCGAGGACCAGCAGCGCGACCGCGACCTTCGCGGTCCCGAGGACGGACAGCACCGCGAGGGTGTAGCCGACGAACTGGACGCCGCTCGTCCCCGCGAAGATCGTGGCCGGATGGAAGTTCCAGCGCAGGAACCCGAGCAGCGCACCGGCCAGGGCGAAGCACAGGACGGCGATCAGCGGCTGGCCCACCTGGGTCGACAGGCTGATCAGCCCGAGCGTGACGGCGGCGATCAGCGCGATGCCGGACGACAGGCCGTCGAGGCCGTCGATCCAGTTGATGCTGTTGACCATGCCGATGATCCAGAACATCGCGAACCCGGCCGCGAAGGCGCCGTCGAACGCGGAGGACGCCGCCGCCGAGCGGGTTGTTGATGAAGCCGATCGTGATCCCGAGGGCGACGGCGCCACCCGCCAGGACGACCTGGCCGGCGAGCTGCCAGCGGGCGCGCAGGTCGAACCAGTCGTCCGCTGCGCCGAGCGCCGCCGGCGACCGCCCCGCCGAGGAGCAGGGCGGCGGCGCCGACCGGGCTTGAACGTCGCCGGGACCGGGACCAGGCCGAGCGGCGCCGTTGACCAGCAGGAACAGCGTGGCCACGACCAGGAACGCCGCGGAGACCGCCAGCCCGCCCGACCGCGGGACCGGCACCAGGTTGACCCGCCGGGCGTCCGGCCGGTCGACGATCCGGTAGCGCAGCACGACGCGCCGGACCAGCGGCGTCAGGACGAGCGACAGCAGGGCCGCCGCGACGAACACGGCGACGATCGACCCGACGGCGCCGCCGGCGTCCGCGATCAGGGTCACAGCGGCCGATCCCCGACGTCCGAGCCGGCCCGCTGCGGCGCGTCACGCGACCGGCAAGCCCGGGACGGGGAACTGCTCGACGATCGTCGCGGACCTCGCCGGCGAGGCGCGCCTGGGCGGCCGGCTCGGAGCGGGTCCGGATGGCCTCGATGATGATCCGTCCGACCGACCGCATCTCGTCCGGACCGAACCCGCGCGAGGTCGTGGCCGGCGTCCCGATCCGGATCCCGGACGCGGTGTTCGGCGGGAGCGTGTCGAACGGGATCGCGTTCTTGTTGACGGTGATCCCGATCTCGTCGAGCAGGTGCTCGGCTTCCTTGCCGGTCACGCCGAGCGGCGTCACGTCGACGAGCATCAGGTGGTTGTCCGTGCCGCCGGAAACGACCCGGGCGCCCTGGGCGGCGAGCGTCTCGGCCATGACCCGGGCGTTCTCGACGGTCCGGCGCTGGTCCTCGCGGAACGGCTCCTCGGCGGCCAGCTTGAGCGCCACGGCCTTGGCGGCGATGACGTGCATCAGCGGACCACCCTGGGTCCCCGGGAAGACGTTGCGGTCGATCGAGGCGGCCAGCGAGCCGGGCGCGGCACCGCCCTTGACCGCCGGGAATCGCCCGGCGTCGAGCTCGGGCGCAAGGTCGCGGCGGCTGAAGAGCAGCCCGCCGCGCGGCCCGCGCAGCGTCTTGTGCGTCGTCGTCGTCACCAGGTCGGCGTGCGGGAACGGGCTGGGGTGGACGCCCGCGGCGACGAGGCCAGCGACGTGGGCCATGTCGACGAACAGGACCGCCCCGACCGAGTGGGCGATCTCGGCCATCCGCTCGAACTCCCAGGTCCGCGAGTAGGCCGACGCGCCGCCGACGATGAGCTTCGGGCGCACCTCGCGGGCCTGGGCGGCCATCGCGTCGTAGTCGATCCGCTCGGTGTCCTGGCGGACGCCGTAGGCGTGGACCTCGTACAGCCGGCCGGAGAAGTTGAGGGCCATCCCGTGGGTCAGGTGGCCGCCGTGGGCCAGGTTCATGCCCAGGATCCGGTCACCGGGCTGCGAGCACGCTGAAGTAGGCCGCCATGTTGGCCTGGGCGCCGGAGTGCGGCTGGACGTTGACGTGCTCGCTGCCGGGGTAGAGCGCCAGCGCGCGTTCCTGGGCGAGGCGCTCGGCGATGTCGACGTACTCGCAGCCGCCGTAGTAGCGCTTGCCGGGCAGGCCCTCGGCGTACTTGTTGGTCAGCCAGGAGCCCTGGGCCTCCATGACCGCCGCGGAGACGTAGTTCTCGCTCGCGATGAGCTCGATCTTGTCGTGCTGGCGGCGCCGCTCGCCGAGCATGGCCTCCCAGAGGACGGGGTCCACGTCGGCGATCGACTCGAGGCCGAGGCCCTTCGGGGCGGAGATGCTCATCGTTCGCCGGCTCCTTCCTGCCGCTCCGCGAGTCGTCGGCCGCCGCCGGCCGTCCGCCGACGCCCCACGGGAGGTATCTTCCCACGAACGCGACGGCCGACGCCGTCGCCCATCCGCCGTGAGGAGCGACCGTGACCGAGGCCTGGCTCGAACCCGCGGAGGCCGCCCTGATCGAGACGCCCGCGATCGTCGTCGACCTCGACCGGGTCGACGCCAATATCGCGCGGATGGCGGCGTTCATGCGCGACCGCGGCGTCGCCCTCCGGCCGCACGCCAAGACGCACAAGAGCGTCGAGGTCGGCCGGCGCCAGCTGGCGGCCGGCGCGGTCGGACTGACGGTGGCCACGATCGGCGAGGCCGAGGTGTTCGCCGCGGCGGGCATCGACGACCTGTTCATCGCCGTATCCGCTGATCGCCACCGGCCCCAAGGCGGAACGCCTGCGGCACCTGGCCGAGCGCTGCCGGCTGGCCGTCGGCGTGGATTCGACCGCCGGTGCGGAGGCGATCGCGCGGCGGTGCGCGGCGCGGCGCGACGTCCCTCGGTGCTCGTCGAGATCGACTGCGGTGGCCGACGGACGGGCGTCCGACCGGAGGCGGCCGGGGCGCTCGCGCGGACCTGCCACGACCTCGGTCTCGAGGTCGCGGGCGTCTTCACCCACGCCGGTCATGGCTACGCCGGCCCCGATGCCCGGACGGCCGCCGCCGACGACGAGGTCGCCGGGCTCAGCCGAGGCCGCGGAATCGCTCCGTGCCGAGGGGATCGAGCCGAGGGTGGTCAGCGCCGGGTCGACGCCGACCGCGATGCTGTCCGCCCGGGGTACCGTCACCGAGGAGCGACCGGGTACGTACGTCTTCAGCGACCGGCTCCAGGCAGCGGTCGCGGGCGAGTCGCTCGACGGGATCGCGCTGGTCGTGGCGGCCACCGTGATCAGCCACGGCACGGGCGGCGGGTTCGTCCTCGATTCGGGCGCCAAGATCCTCGGCAAGGACGTCGCCCCGTTCCTGGCGGGCCACGGCGCCGTGCTCGGCTGGAACGCCGTCATCGACCGGGTGTCGGACCACCACGGGGTCGTCGAGCTCGAGGTCGGAGCCGCCCGGCCGGCCATCGGTGACGTCGTCTTCGTCGCGCCGAACCACGTCTGCCCCGTCGTCAACCTGTCGGACGAGTACCTCGTGGCCCGCGGCGGTCGAGTGATCGATCGCTGGCCGGTGGACGCGCGCGGCCGGAACCGCTAGCTCGCGGCCGTCGAGGACGTCGCCTCGGGGCGCAGGTCGTGCCGGACGCCCGCCCGATCCAGGACCTCGATCAGCCGGCCGACCGGCACGGCCCCGTCGCGCAGGACGACCGGCAGCGGCCCGCTGCAGTCGACGACCGTCGACGCCGGTCCGCCATGCGCCGGGCCGCCATCGAGGATGAGGTCGAGGTCGTCACCGAGCTGGGCGAGGATCGTCGCGGCGTCCGGAGCCTCGGGGAGGCCGGACACGTTGGCGGATGTCGTCGGCAGCGGTCCCACGGCCCCGGCGAGCGCCCGCGGCGCTCCGTGGTCCGGGACGCGCAGCCCGATCGTGGCCGCCCCGGCGGTCAGGGCCGGCGGCAGGACGACGCCCTCGCGCAGCGCCACGACGACCGTGAGCCCACCCGGCCAGCACGCTTCCGCGAGGGCGGCCGCCGCGGGCGTCATCAGTCCGATCTCCGTGGCCTGCCCGGCCCGCTCGAGCAGCAGCATGATCCCCTTGTCCGGCGGCCGGCGCTTGATCCGGAAGAGCCGCTCGACCCCGCCCGGCGTGTCGATCGCGACGCCGATCCCGTAGACCGTGTCGGTCGGCAGGGCGACGACACCCCCGCTGCGCAGCACCCGGACCGCCGCGCCACGGCCGGCCGGATCGTCCGCGACGATCCGTGCCGTCATGCCGGGACCTTCTCCGTCGGCAGCCCGGGCGCGAGGGCGGCGGCCGGTCCGCACCCCTCCTCGCGAGTCGTAGCAAGCGCAACGGCCGCCTGTGCCGCGAGCCGGTCGGACGCGGCTCGTGCCTCCGCCGGACTGGCCAGTACGAGCGCCTCGATCATCCGAGCCACGCCTTCCTCGGCCGAGGCTCGGCGCGATGTAGCGAGCAGCCGCCTGGACGGCTCGACGGGGCGGTCGGCATCGCCGCCCCGTGGCCGACCTCCGCAAGCATCTCCAGGTCGTTCCACTGGTCGCCGATCGCCAGCGTCGCGCCCGGCGTCACGCCGAGCCGGCGGGCCAGCCAGCGAACGGCCCGGCCCTTCGAAACGCCCGGAGCGACGAACTCGAGGAACCTGGGGTGGCTGATCGTCACGTCGGCGCGGCCGGCGAACTCGGCCCGAGCGAGCGGTGCCAGCTCGACCGGGCGTGGCGGGTCGCCGACGGCCAGCACCTTGGTGACCGGATGCCGGATCGACCCGACGAGGTCGTCGACGAGCTCGGCGCGAGCGCCCATGAACGCGCTGTAATCGTCGGCATTCGGATCGTCCGATCGCAGGAGGAAGCGCTCGAGGTGGTTGATGTGCGGATGGAGGCTCCGAGCCTCGCGCCCAGTCGACGATCTCGCGTGCCACCTCTGCCCGGATCGGCCGGTGCGCGAGCAGGCGCCCGAGCCTCCCGGAGCCCTCGATCGGGCATGGCCCGGATCAGCCCACCCTGGTACCCGACGACCGGGCCGGTCAGGTCGCAGCTCGCGTGCGAACCGCATCGCGCTGGAGACCATCCGCCCGGTCACGAGCGAGACGTGAACGCCCCGGCGCAGAGCATCGGCGACCGCCGCCCGGGTGTCGGGACCGATCGTCAGGTCGTCGCCGATGAGCGTTCCGTCGATGTCGAGCGCGACCAACCCGATGGGCAGGATCGGCGGAGGCGTGGTTCGGGTGGGCACCCCAAGATGATGCCCGACGAGCGGTATCCTCGCCGCCGCGCGCCTCCGGTCAACCCCGGCGGATCCGTGCCACGCGCGGCAGCCCGGCCAGGTCGGTCTCGACCGAGCACGGCCAACCGGGCAGCAACGCTCGCGCAGCGCGCGACGATCGCCTCCCCTTGGTCGGCGCCGATCTCTAGCAGCGCGACCCCGTCCTCGATGAGCGCGTCCGGCAGCCGCGCCAGCAGGCGGTCGATGACCGCGAGGCCGTCGACTGCCGCCGTCGAGCGCGATGGCCGGCTCGAACGACGCCGCGATCGGCAGCCCGGGCAGCGCATCGTGGCGGACGTACGGCAGGTTCGCGAGAACGAGGTCGAACGCGTCGTTCGGTCGCCGCCCGTCGGCAGCAGGTCGACCCGTGCGAAGGCGATCGCGTCGGCCACGGCGTGCCCGACCGCGTTCTCGCGGGCGAGGTCCAGCGCATCGCCGGACAGGTCCGTGGCGAGGATCTCCACGGCGTCGAGCGCGCGCCGTCGCCGCAGGATCACGGCCAGGGCCACGGCAATGGCGCCGCTCCCCGTCCCGACGTCCACGATCCGGATCGGCGCCGCGGGTGACGAGCGAGCGACGCCGCCGAGCCGGCGCCTCACCTCCGCCTCGGCCAGCTCGACCAGGCGCTCGGTCTCCGGGCGCGGGATGAGCGCGCGTCGATCAACGCTGAAGGCCAGCCCGTAGAACTCCTTCAGGCCGCGGAGATACGCCACCGGCTCACCGGCCGCCCGGCGCTCGAGATCGGCCCGGTAGCGCGCGGCAGCGTCGGCGCCCGACCGGTGCGTCGGGATGGGCCAGGATCACGGGCCGCCCAACGCCGACCGCGTCGCCCAGGAGCAGCTCGGCGTCGAGCCGCGGGGTCTCGGATCCGGCCGCGCGCAGGCGCTCGACACCCTCTCGCAGGAGCGTCGGCCGTCGTGTCGACCGGTGCCTGGCTCACCGGGCGAGGCTCGCGTCAGGCCGCGTCGCCGTCGGTCAGGACCGACAGCCGGTCCGCCTGGTCGGCCATCGACCAGCGCGTCGATCAGGTCGTCGAGATCGCCGTCAACGACGCCCGGCAGGTTGTGGACGGTCTTCCCGATCCGGTGATCGGTGACGCGATCCTGCGGGAAGTTGTAGGTCCGGACCTTGTCGGAGCGATCGCCCGGAGCCGACCATCGACCGTCGCGCCGCCGAATCGGCCTCGCGCTGCTTCTGCTGCTGGAGGTCGTACAGCCGCGACCGCAGCACGGACAGGGCCTTGGCCTTGTTCTTGTGCTGGCTCTTCTCGTCCTGGATCTCGACCACCAGGCCGGTCGGCAGGTGGGTGATCCGGACCGCAGAGTCCGTGGTGTTGACCGACTGGCCGCCCGGACCCGACGAACGCTTGACGTCGATCCGCAGGTCGCGTTCCTCGTCGATCTCGATCTCGACCTCGTCGACCTCCGGGAAGCACGACGACCGTGACGGTCGAGGTGTGGATGCGGCCCGACGACTCGGTCGCCGGGATCCGCTGGACGCGATGGACCCCGCCCTCGAACTTGAGGCGGCTGTACGCACCGTCGCCGTGGACCTGGATGATCGCCTCCTTGATCCCGCCGATCCCGGTCTCGTGGAGGCTGAGCAGCTCGGGCGTGAACCGGTGCCGCTCGGCGTAGCGCCAGTACATCCGATAGAGCTCGGCGGCGAACAGGGCCGCCTCCTCGCCGCCGGCGCCGGCACGGATCTCGAGGATCACGTCGCGATCGTCATTCGGGTCGCGAGGGAGGAGCAGGACCTTGAGCTCGTCGAGCAGTCGTGCCTCGTCAGCCTCGAGCCGATCGATCTCTTCGCGGGCCATCTGCCGGAGCTCGTCGTCGGCATCCGACGATCCCCGGACCTCGCGCGCGCCGGCCAGCTCGGTGCGCGTCGCCTCGAGCCGCCGGAACGCGGCGACGGCCGGCTCGAGGCGAGCCAGCTCGCGGCCCAGGCGGCGGAGCTCGGACGGGTCGCTCGAGACCTCGGGGCGTGCCAGCTCGGCCTGGAGATCGTCGTATTGGTGGGCGACCTCCGCCAGCTTGGCGTCGAGGCTGCTCACGACCCCGGCGGCGGGTCGAGCGGGACGGCGGCGGCCGTGGCCGGGGTGCCGATCCGCATCGGCTCGCGGGGGAAGTCGCCCGAACCGGTCGGGATGGGCTCGCCGTCGGCCTCGAGCGCCTGCTCCATCGAGACGATCGCGACCTCGATCATGTCGTCGCTCGGCTGCTTGGTCGTGATCATCTGGACGATCAGACCCGGGATAGAGCAGCACCTTCAGGATCGGGTTGGCGCGGTGGCGGGCCCCGAACCGGAGGATCTCGTAGCCGACCGAGGCGATGACCGGGATGAGCAGGATCCGGCTGCCGACCATGATCAGCGGGTCCTGCCGGCCGACGAGCGAGAAGGCGATGATCGACAGCAGGATGACGATGACCAGGAACTCGGTGCCGCAGCGCTGGTGGGCGGTCGGATAGCGGCGGACCGCGTCGACGGTCAGCGGGTCCCCCGCCTCGAGGGCGTGGATGGTCATGTGCTCGGCGCCGTGGTACTGGAAGACGCGGCGGATGTCCGGCGCGCGCCCGATGAGGATGAGGTAGCCAAGGAAGATCCCGACGCGGACGAGGCCCTCGACAAGGTGCTGGACGAGCCCGTTCTGGACGCTGCCCGCGGTGACGGACGCCACGAACAGCGGGAGCAGGAAGAAGATCCCGACCCCGGCGACGAGGGTCATGCCCGAGCATCAGGGCGACGGCGCCGCGACCGAGCTCGACGCCTTCCTCCTGGGCCTGGACGTTCGCGCTCCGGACCAGCCAGCGGGTGCCCATCACGAGCGTCTCGTAGAGCACCACCAGCCCGCGGACGAGCGGCCACTTGGACCAGCGCGTCCCGTGGAAGCCGGAATCGAGCCGCTCGGTCGCGTACACGATCTGGCCGTCCGGATGGCGCAGGGCAACCGCGATCGCGTCGCGACCGCGCATCAGGACGCCTTCGATCAGCGCCTGGCCGCCATAGGTGAAGGTGGGCATGGGGCGAAGTCTACCGGTTGCACCCAGTGCGGCCGCCCGGCCCCGTTGGTGCGCCCGATCCGGCCGACGCGGCCGGATGGGTACCTGCCGATCCGGCTCGGGCGGCCTCGGTCAGCTGCGAACCTGGCGCTCGAGACGCTTCTGGAAGCGCTCGACCTGGCCGGCGGTATCGATGATCGTCTGCTTGCCGGTGAAGAACGGGTGGCAGTTGGCGCAGACGTCGACGCGCAGCTCGGGCCGCGTGGACCCGACGGTCCATTCGGTGCCGCACGATCCGCAGTGGACGGTGGCCTGGTAGTACTTGGGATGGATCGCGGGCTTCACGAGAGGCTCTCCTCCGACGCCGTCCGTGCCGGGCGCTTCGCCCAGCCGGTGGTCGCCGGCTCGTCCGGGTAGGTCAGGCGCTCGGAGCGGTCGTCTCGACCGCCTCGACCCGGATGCGCTTCTTCAGTTTCGTGGCGTGCTCGAACTTGACCGTCCCGGTCTCGGTCGCGAACACGGTGTAGTCCTTGCCGAGCCCGGTGCCGGGACCGGCGAGGAAGGTCATCCCGCGCTGGCGGACGATGATCGTCCCGGCGTGGACGAGCTGGCCGTCGCCGGCCTTGACGCCGAGGCGCTGGCCGACGCTGTCGCGCCCGTTCTTCGAGCTGGATCCGGCTTTCTTGTGGGCCATCGTTTACGCCTCGTCCTTCTTGGGAGCGCGGGTGCGCTTGGGGGTCTCTGGCTTGGCGGCGATGTCGGCGCTCGGCCGTTGCCTTCGCCCGGCCACGCTTCGGTGCCTCGTCGGCCTTGGCGGTCGTCCTTGGTGGCCGGCGCCGCCTTGGCCTGCCGGCTTCCCTGGCTGGCCTTGCGCGCTTGGCCGTGGCCTTGGCTTTCCTTCGCCTCGGTCGCCGGCCTTCGCCTTGGGCTTTGCTGCCGCCCCGGCGGCCAGCTTCGCGGCGAGCTCGGCGTCCTTGGCGGCCTGGGTCGGCGGCCGCCTCCTCGAATCGCTGGCGCTCGGTCTTGGCGTCGTCCTGGGCCTTCCTGGCGGCCTTCGCGGCGCTCTTGCCACCGAACGTGATGTCGTTGATGCGCAGGACCGTCAGCTCCTGGCGATGGCCCTTCTTGACCCGGCTGCGGGCCTTGGGCCGGTACTTGAACGAGATCAGCTTCTCGCCACGCGACTGGCGGACGACCTCGGCGCTGACCTCGGCGCCCGCGACCAGCGGACGACCGATCGACGAATCGGCGCCGTCGCCGACGAGCAGGACCCGTTCGAGCGTGATCGTCTTGCCAGGCTCGACGTCGAGGAGCTCGACCTCGAGCTCGGTGCCGACCTCGACGCGATACTGCTTTCCGCCGGTCTCGATGACTGCGTACATGGATCCTCGGGTGCTTCGTGCTGGCGGCCGCGCGCGACCACCGCGACGTCGGACAGGGAGATGCGCTCGGACGGGCCGAGTCGCAGATCGAGGATTGTACGGCTCCGAGCGTGAACCGGTCAATCGTCATCCCCGCTGACGAGGATCCCCCGGTGACCCGGCCAGCTCGTACGTGACCTTGAAATAGACGACCCCGATCTGCGGCCATCCGTATTGCTGCGTGTCGACGACCTGATAGCCGTCCCGGGCCATCGTGATCGCGTCATCCTCCATCTCCCGGATGGCGGAGTCCTGCCAGCCATGCATGCCCTGCCTGGCCATGAGGAAGGCAAACGGAACGCTCAGGAAGCCGAGCAGGCTGCCCCGCCCATAGGTCTTGACGACGGTTCGCTTGCGTGAATCCAGGTCGGAACGGCCCATGTCGGACACCTTACGCCGGGGTGCGCCGCGACGTCGCGAGCCCGCCTGCGAGCGCGTCCCGATCCGGCCCGCGAATCCCGATCCGGCCCGCGAATCCCGATCCGCCCCGCGAACGGCCGCGACGGCCTCATCGGTGTCTCGGTCAGCAGTCGAACGCGAACCAGCACAGCTCGTTACGCAGCCGCTCGTCATCGAGGACCAGCTCCCGGATCTCGTCGGGCAGCTGGTCGCGCTGCCACGCACATTCCCGGCGACCAGCGGCATCGCGCTCACCTTCGGCGGAGGCCGCCCGGACAGCCCTGATCGCGTACGCCGCGGCTCCCAGCTCGTGGGCCGCCACGTGCCCTACGGCGGCGGCCTGACCGGCCGCGTATGCGGCGTGCCGGGCGGCCCCACGAAGGTCGCTCGCTGCGGCATTGGCATGGCCCCCCGCCGAGCGGGCATCCCACCAGGTGACCTCACCCCGTGCCCAGGAACGCCCGAGGTCGATCGCGTGGCGCGGACGGTCGTCGCCCGGGCGTTCGTCCTCGAAGAGATGCAGCACATGCTCGGCACACGAGGCCGCCCACATCGCGAGACGGCGGTGATCTTCGTCCCGGAGGCTGCCGCCGCGACGCACGGTGATGAACCTGGGATCCCGGACCCTGGGCAGGATCATTTCGGCCCTCAGTCGCCTGGCCCGGCCACGATCAGGTGCTCCCGAACGAGACGCGCCGGCAGGCCCTCGCCGCCCAGCTCCTCGGCGATGGCCGCGAGGACCTCTTCGGGCCGCCCTGACCCTCGTTCCGGATGGATCCGCACCTCGATCCGCACCACGATCGGCGGTCCCGGCTCGACGATCTCGATCCCGGAGAGCAGCGGTCGCAGGTCGTACGGGACCGGCACGCCGCCCTTCTGTCGCTCGCGGATGAGCCGGCGCGCGGCGAGGACCCGGCTCACTGCCGACGCCACCGCCTCCACGTCCAGTGGCCCTGCCAGGGTCGCGCGGTAGGCGGCGCCCGTGACCCGGCCCGCCAGCGCCGGAGCGCCCGGCCAGACGTCCTGCAGGTCGACCAGGCTCCAACCGATCGGCAGGCAACGCAGCAGCGCCTCGCGGACGCGCCAGATCGGCAGCCGCTCGGTCAGGACGATCTCTGCGAGCTCTCGCTCGGCCGCCATTCGCGCCGGCAAGGGTGCTCCCCAGGCGACCCGAGCCCGCCCGCCGGGGCTGGTTCGATACAGGGGCAGCCCAGTGGCCTCGACCGCCCCGTCCCAGGCGTCAGTCAATTCGCGGCCGGCCAGGTCCGGCGCGTCGACGGAACGCGCCAGGACGAGCCGCCAGCGCTGGCGCGGCACCGATCTGGGCTCGGCCGCCGGCTCCCCGGCAGGGCCGGAACGGGGGTCCACGTCTGGTAGTCTGCGGCACGATGGACGAGCCCGCCGAGCTGGCTCCCGAGGACGCGGCTCAGCGAGCCGCTCGATGGGCGGCGACCCTTCCGCCTCCGCCGTTCGTCGACCCGTCGGGCGGCTGGGGAGCATCGGCGGTTCACGCCACTGTCCCCGCGCGTCGCGGTGCTCATCGCCGCCGGCGTGTTCCTCGCGAGTCCTGCTGCTGATCGCCCAGGACAGCGTCCGGCCGTTCATCATCGGCCTGCTGTTCGTGTACCTGCTCGATCCGCCAGTGCGCTGGCTGGCCCGCCACGGCTTCCGGCGTTCGGTCGCGATCCTGGTCGTCTACGTGGGGGCGATCATCGTCATCGGCGAGCTCCTCTGGCTGACGATCGCGCCGCTGGTCAACGAGCTCTTGCGGTTCATCGCCGACTTCCCCACGCTGGCCGCCGACCTCGACAAGCAGATCCAGCAAGCTCAGCGAGCTGTACGCGCGGCTCGACATCCCGCCCGCGATTCGCGACTGGATCGACGGCATCCTGGCCGGGATCGGCCAGCCCGGCGGTCCGATCTCGATCGACCTGTCCTTCCTGCTGCCGGTCCTGACCGGTGCCAGCAGCCTGATCGGCATCCTGTTCGGCTACCTGATCCTGCCGGTCTGGGTCGCCTACCTCCTCAACGACCGGGTCGGCGCTCGTCGGTCAGTTCGACCGCGCCCTGCCCGGCGAGCTGGCGGTTCGACGTGTGGGCGGTGATCCGGACGATCGAGCGCGTGTTCGGCCAGTGGGTCCGCGGCCAGCTGATCCTCGGCTTCGCCGTCGGGATCTTCACCTTCGCCGGCCTGCTGGTCGCCAGCGCGCGTCGTCGACCCGATCTTCGGCCGGTACGCGATCCTGCTGTCGGTCATCGCCGGCGTGCTCGAGCTGATCCCGATCATCGGCCCGATCATCTCGGCCGTCCCGGCGGTCCTGCTGGCGGCGACCGTCGGGCCCGGCACCGTGGTCGCGGCGCTGGTGCTCTACACCCTGGTCCAGCAGGTCGAGAACAACTTCCTGGTGCCCAAGATCCAGGGCGACTCGGTCGAGCTCCATCCGTCGCTGGTCATGTTCGCCATCATCGTCGGCGGCTCGCTGGCCGGTCTACTCGGCGCCATCCTGGCCCTGCCGATGACCGCCGCCTTCCGCGACGTCGTCCGCTACCTGTTCCGCCGGCTCAGCCCCGACGACCCGAGCGGCCTGGCGACCTCGCTGTCCAACATCGGGATGGGACCCGACGATGGCTGAACCGGTCGACGCCTACAAGGTGCTCCAGGTCGACCCGGAGGCCGACCAGGAGGTCATCCAGGCCGCCTATCGCCGACTGGCGCGCAAGTACCACCCGGACATTCCCGGCGGACCGCCCGACGCGGCGGCCCGGATGGCCGCGATCAACGCGGCCTGGGCGCTCGTCGGCGACGCCCGCGGCACGGGCCGCCTACGACCGATCCCGGCAAGGGCCGGCGCTGCGTCGGCAAGGAACGGCCCCGGCGGAGGCCGTCGCTCGGACCGCAGGTGGCACGCCCCGACCCGGCACGGCGGGCCTCGTCCGTCCCCGGATCCGGCGCGCCCAGCCGCCCGAGACGGTGTCGCGCGACTGGACCTCGGGCCGGTCGACCATCGGCGGCGGGTTCGACCCGTCGATGCGCAGCCCGGACGGCCTGGGCGCTGCCGGCCCGCCGCCCGGCCGGCCGTCGGGCAGCGTCCTCAACTTCGGGCGCTACAGCGGCTGGTCGCTCGGCGAGATCGCCCGGCATGACCTCGAGTACATCGAGTGGCTCGACCGGATGCCGATCGGGCGGACCTATCGGGACGAGATCGACGCGATCCTGCGCGCGGCCGGGCGCCGCCAGTCCGCCGAGCACCGACGCCACCGAGCGACGAGGGCCTGTTCCGGCGTCGCTAGGCCGTCCGCGAACCCTCGAGTCGCCATGCGCGGCGGCATCGCCCGCGTAGGCATGGCGGCGATGGCTCACGCCCGGAAACGCCGATCCCGCTCGCTCTGATCTTGCTGGCCGTGCTGCGTCGCCATGCCGCTGATCGCGTTCGTCTCCCGCCGGCTGCGCCTCCAGTACACCGTGGCCATGGTCGTGGTCGGACTCGTCGTCTCGGCGCTGCACTGGCCGCGGCGACCTCGAGGTCTCGCCGGCAATCGCCGTGACCATCCTCCTGCCCGGTCTCGTCTTCGAGGCGGCCTACCGGCTGGACGCCGTCGAACTGCGGCGAACGTTCGGTGGCGTCGCGCTGCTGGCGGTGCCGGGCGTGGTCGTCTCCGCCGCGGTCGTCGCGGTCGTCCTCCACACCGCGGCCGGCCTGCCGCTGGTGGAAGCGTTCATCGTCGGCGCGATCGTGTCGGCGACCGACCCGGTCGCCGTGGTGGCGACGATGCGCCAGCTCAGCGCCCCGTCCCGGCTGGTCACGCTGGTCGACGCCGAGAGCCTGTTCAATGACGGCACGGCGGTGCTGGTGTACGCCATCGCGCTCGGTGCGCTGGGCGAGGGCCACAGCCTGCGTCGACGACGTCGTGATCGTTCGTGGTCGGGATCGTCGTGAGCGTCGCGATCGGTGCGGCCGTCGGCGTTGGCTGATCGCGCGGGCTGGCCGCGCTCACGACCGACCACCTGATCGAGTTGACACTGACGCTCCTCGCCGCCTACGGGACGTACGTGCTGGCCGACCTCGTCCACCAGTCCGGGATCATCGCCGTGGTCGTGGCCGGGATCGTGACCGGGACGTACGGGCGGCGAGTCGGGTTCTCGGCGCGCGCCCGCGAGGCGATCGATACGGTCTGGGAGTTCCTCGCGTTCGTCCTGACCGCGGTCGCCTTCCTGCTGATCGGGCTCGCCATCCCGCTCGAGCACGCCTCGGCGACGCGGCGCTGCCGATCGCCTGGGGCGTCGCCGCCGTCCTCGTCGGGCGGGCGCTGGTCGTCTACGGGCTGCTCGGCGGCAGCTCGCGCATCGGCCACCGCCTGGGCGTCGCGCCGCGCATGCCGGTTGTCGTGGCTCCACGTCATGAACTGGACGGGACTGCGCGGCGCGGTCGCGATGGCGCTGGCCCTGTCGCTGCCGGCCGACGTCCCGAACCGCGACGCTGCTCCAGGGGACGACCTTCGGGATCGTCCTGTTCACGGTCCTCGTCCAGGGCGCGACCGCGGAACTGGTCATGCGCTGGGCTCGGCCGGCGCCCGATCCCGGACTGCCCTCGTCGGCGGGAACGCGGCCGAGGCTGAGTGAGCGGCCCGCGCGACCTGGTAGCCTGCCACCAGGTCGGGCATATCGCTCGATGACGGCGCCTACCAGGCGGCCCGCGTCTGGCGGATGTTGATGCTCTGCAGGATGCCCGAGCCCGGCGGCCATGCTGACCAGCGATGCGCCACCGTGCGTCACGAACGGCAACGGGATCCCGGTGATCGGCATGATCCCGAGCACCATCCCGACGTTGACGACCAGCTGGAACAGGATCATCGAGGCGAGGCCGGCACGCGAACAACGTGCCGAACGGGTCCTTCGCCCGCCAGCCGGCCATCAGGACGCGCCAGAGCAGGAGCGCGAACAGGGCGAACAGCACGACGCCGCCGATGAACCCGAGCTCCTCGGCGAGCGTCGCGAAGACGAAGTCGGTCGCCTGGACGGGCAGGAAGCCTCCCTGCGTCTGCGTCCCGTTGGTCAGGCCCTTGCCGAACGCGCCCGCCCGAGCCGACCGCGATCTGGGCCTGGTGGAGCTGGAAGCCGGCGCCCTGGATGTCCGGGTTCGAGTCCATGAACTGGAGGAGCCGCTCCTTCTGGTAGTCGCGCAGGAGGTAGTTCCAGGCGATCGGGACCATCGCGATGGTCGCGACCGCGAGGACGCCGAGCCAGCGCAGGCTCACCCCGGCCATCCAGAGCATGCCCGGCCAGGATCGCGCCGAAGACGAGGGACGTGCCGAGGTCGGGCTGCATCATGACCAGGGCGAGTGGCGGCCCGACGAGCAGGCAGGCACCGACGATCGACCCGACCGAATTGAGCTGGCCGCCGCGGCGCCGCGAGGAAGCTCGGCGAGGACCACGATCATCAGGATCTTGGCGAGCTCGCTGAACTGGAACGTCAACGGACCGAGCGCGACCCAGCGCGCCGATCCGCCGATCCCGTCGCCGATCGCCAGGGTCAACGCCAGCAACCCGAGCTGGACGGCATAGATCGGCCAGGACAGCGTCTTCAGCCAGCGGTAATCGAAAGGGTGGCTACCGTGAAGACGGCCACGGCGATCGCGGCCCACATCAGCCCGCGACTGAAGGTGGTATCGGCCTGAGCTGGTCCGCGCCGCCTTCGACGCTGTTCGTGTAGGCCATGACCAGCCCGACCGCAACCAGCAGCCCGGCGTAGGTCACGAGCTGGAGGTCGAACGATCGCCAGGCGGCGCCGACCGACTTGGCCGCCCAATCGGTGACGCGCGCTGGCTCGGCTCGAATTACGCCCATCAGTTGCTCTGGTAGAAGTTGCTGCGCTGGAGGAGGTCGGTCAGCCGGTAGTCCTGCTTGATCCCGAAGTGCATCTGCAGGTAGTACTTGACGATCTCGGTCGCCGCGTTCCCCTTCGTCCGGGAGTCGTAGGCGAAGGCGAGGACGACCAGCTGCGAGTCGTGGGTCGTCGAAGTTTCCGTTGTACGGGGTCCTTCGGGCACGAACCCGACGAACCACGAGTGGAACGGCAGGCGGCCCTCGGCATCGCGCGTCCCGAATTCGGCCGTGCCGGACTTGCCGGCGACCTTGATCGGCATGTCGACCAGGTTGTAGGTGTGGCGCACCAGGACGACGTTCCGAGCTGCGTTGCGCATCGTCTTGAGGACGCTGCCCGGCACGTCGAGCTTGCGGATGACCTTCTTCTTGAAGGGCCGAACGACCGTCGCCGTCAGGCGCCACGATGTCGTGGACGATCTGGGGCTGGTACAGCGTCCCGCCGTTGGCCATCGCCGCGTACGCGTTGATCAACTGGATCGGCGTGACGACGTCGTAACCCTGGCCGATGCCCGGCCTGGTACGTCTCGCCGGGAAAGATCGGGGCGCCAAGGGTGTCCTGCTTCCACTGGTTCGTCGGGACGATCCCCGACACCTCGCCCGGGCAGGTCGATCCCGGTCTTCTGGCCGAACCCGTACTGCCTGGCCCAGTAGCGCGAGCCGATCGATGCCGAGCATGCCGGCCACCTGGAAGAAGAACGTGTCGCTCGAATGCCCGAACCCGCAGTAGATGTCGCAGGCGCCGAACCCACGGCGGTTCCAGTCGTAGAACTTGGTCGTGCCCAGGGTCAGGAACGCCTTGGTCTCGAGCTGCGTGGTGGCCGTGATCTTCTTGTCGGCCAGACCGCCGGTGCCCGGTGACGAGCTTGTAGGTTGACCCGGGTGGGAAGTTCTCCTGCGTCGCATGGTTGAGCAGCGGCCTGTCCGGATCGTTGACGAGCGCCTGGTAGTCGGCACTGCTGATGCCCCGAGCGAAGAGGTTGTCGTCGTAGGTCGGCAGGCTGACCAGGGCCAGGATCTCGCCGGTCTGCGGATTCATCGACGATCACGACGCCTCGCTTGAGGCCGATCTCCTTCATGGCCCACTTGCAGCGCGGTCTGGGCGTACTTCTGCTCCTTGGTGTCGATCGTCAGGTTGAGCGAGTCGCCGGGGACCGGTTCGCTGACGGTCTGGAGGACCTGGGTCCGGCGGCCCGGCGGCATCACGCTCGACGTTCTGGCTTCCGTACGTCCCTCGGAGCTCGGTCTCGTACTCGGCTTCGAGACCCGGTCTTGCCGAGGAGGTCGTCGGGGAGGTAGCCCGCGCGGTCTTGAGCTGCGGGAGCTGATCGGCCGACACCGGTCCCGTGTACCCAAGGATCTGGGAGAACAGCGTTCCGTAGGTGTAGTCCCGCCGTGCCTCGACCGCGACCTGGACGCCGGGCAGGTCGAAACCGGCCTCGGCGATCAGTCGGGCCGTGTTCTCGTCGACGTCGCCCTTGATCCGGACGAGGTCGAAGTTGGAACCGGGGTTGCTGTCGATCGTCGCGTTGATCTCGGACGCGTCCATGTCCAGCAGGGCGGCCAGGCGGTCGACGACCTGCGGCCGCTACGTCCTGGGGCAGGTCTGCGGGCCGAAGCTTGACGGCGAACGTCGGAACATTCGTGACCAGCGCACGACCGGCCCGGTCGTAGATCAGCCCGCGGGGCGATGGAACCGCCTCGAGGACCGTCCGGTTCCGGGTGGCGAGCGTCGCGAACCGTCCGCCATCCACGATCTGCAGGTAGAACAGGCGGGCGGTCAGCCCGCTCGACGGCGCAGCGATGACCACCAGCGCGAACGCCAGGAACCGGGACAGGCTCCGTACAGGTCGCGGCTGGTCGTCGAGATAGGTCGTCACCAGTCCACCCGTTCGACGTCAGCGCGTCGATCGTGGATCGAGATCGCGAGCGGACCGATCACGGTGGCGACCACGAGGTTGTAGACGGCGCTCGGCAGCACCCTGCCGAGCGGATCCGCAACCGCGATGGGCGCAGCCAGCGCGTTGAAGGCGACGAACAGGATCATCGAATAGAGCACGCCCAGGAGGAAGGCAGCCGGGATCGGAACGATCTGACGGAGACGAACGAACCAGTGGCCAAGCAACGCCGCCAGGCCAAGGCAGAGCAGTAGCGCGAAGGCGGAGGAGCCAAGCGGTCGTTGCGCGAGAACATCAAGGACGAGGCCTCCGACGAAGGCCCAGACGAGCCCGGCTTCGAGATTCGAGCGCCAACGTGACGACGATCCCAACGACCAGGACGAGTTGCGGTTCGGCGTTGGCGACCCGCAGATACGGGCCGAGGCTGAGTTCCAGTAAGGCCGTCACCGTCGCGCCGACCGCAGCGAGGAGCAGGGTCATCTGGCGAGTCGATCCTCGGCGAGTTGGCCAAAGGTCTGCGACCGCCGACACGGCACCTCAGGCAGGAGATCGAACGGCGGCGACGTCATGGCGGAGTATCCCACGGTCCTTGGATCCCGGCAATGAACCGGCCGAAGTCGGCCCGGCGAACCGGCAAACCCCGATACGCCGGAGCGGTCGGATCACGGAACCGCGCGCCTGCGATCCAGTCCCGACGCAAGGTCCGCCGGCCACGTTTCACGTGAAACAACACGGCCGGCGGCCAGGTGGCCGGACGAATACGTCCGCGCGATAAGGGCCGGCGAGCAGAATGCGCCATCGGCTACCCGCCACGAACGGGGCGAACCGGTCCGCGATGATAGAATCAGTCGACGTGAGTGCCTTCCGAGCGGGCCGCTGAGTGGGCCAGACGATCGCCTGCGCCAACCAGAAGGGAGGCGTCGGAAAGACCACGACGGTCATCAGCCTCGGAAGCTATCTGGCGCTCGCCGGCGAGCGAGTGCTCGTCATCGACCTGGATCCCCAGGGAAACGCGACGAGCGGCCTCGGGTTCGACCGGGCGTCGATCGAGCGATCGATCTACGACGGCGTCGTCGACGGGGCCCAGATCGCGGACTTGATCATGACCGGGCCGCTCCCTGGGCTCGATCTCGTGCCATCGGCGATCGCGCTCGCCGGGGCCGAGCTCGAGCTGGCGCCGGTCGATGGCCGAGAACGGCGCCTGGCACGGCTCCTGACAGCCATCGCCGACCGATACGACTACATCCTGGTGGACTGTCCGCCGGCGCTCGGATTGCTGACCGTCAATGCGCTTACCGCCGCCGACGCGGTACTGATCCCGCTTCAATGCGAGTACTACGCCCTGGAGGGACTGACCCAACTGCTTGGCAACGCTCAATCTCGTTCGCGACCACCTCAACCCGGATCTCGCGGTGAAAGGGGTCGTGCTGACCATGTACGACGGGCGCACGAATCTGTCGGCCGACGTCGCCGCCGAAGCGCGCCGCCACCTGGGTGCGCGCGTCTTCGAAACGGTGATCCCCCGCAGCGTCCGGCTGTCCGAGGCGCCGAGCCACGGATTGCCGATCTCGCGCTACTCGCCGGATTCGAGCGGCGCCATTGCCTATGCCGCGCTCGCCGCCGAGCTCCGGGCACGCGACGGACGTCCGATCGCGAGCGGCGAGGGCCTGCGCGTACCTGTGAGGGTGACATGACCGACCGACCGGACCGCGCGCAAGGCCTGGGCACGAGGGCTCGGGGCCCTCATTCCACAGCGTGGGGGGGCCCACGCCAGCGCGATCGACATCCCGATCACCCGGATCCATCCGAACCCGTTCCAGCCACGCAAACGGTTCGATGCCGAGTCCCTGGCGGCGCTCTGCCGCCAGCATCGCCGTCAACGGGGTCATCCAACCGATCCTCGTCTCGGAAACGATCGACGGATACCAACTGGTGGCCGGTGAGCGTCGGCTTCGAGCCGCTCAGGCAGCCGGGCTCGAGCGCATCCCGGCCGTGGTGCGCCAGCTCATCGACCGCGACCAGCTGGAACTGGCCCTAGTGGAGAACCTCCAACGCGAGGATCTCGATCCGACTCGAGACCGCTGACGCCTACCGGCAGCTGATGAACCGGTTCGGGTTCACCGCCGACGATGTGGCAAATCGGGTCGGCCGGGCGCGCTCGACCGTCGCGAACACGCTCCGTCTGCTCGACCTGGCCGCCGAGGTCCAGGCCGCCGTCGCGGACGGTCGACTCACCGAGGGCCACGGGCGGGCACTCGGCGGCATCTCGCCCGAGCTCCAGACTCGCGTCCTGGATTCGGTCATCGGCCAGGAGCTGTCGGTCCGCCAGACCGAGGAGCTCGTGCGAAGGCTGAAGGAACCGCGTCCGACGACCGACGATGCCGCCGCCGCCAAAGCAGTCGGATCCCGAACTCGAGCGCGTCGAAGAGGACCTTCGTCGCGCCCTTGGGACCAAGGTCAGTCTCGCTCGGTCCCGCAAGGGCGGACGGATCGTGATCGAGTACTACAGCGACGAAGAACTGGGTCGACTCTACGACCGCTTGACCGGAGGACACGCGTGACCGAAGACGCCATCAGCTCGAACGCCGCGGCCGGTCCCACTGGCCGCAGGCGCGCGCGCCCCGGCGCCTCCGACTACACGGCGGCGAGCATCCAGGTGCTCGAAGGCCTGGAAGCCGTCCGCCGCCGGCCAGGCATGTACATCGGCTCGACGGATGCCCGCGGCCTCCACCACCTCGTGTGGGAGGTCGTCGACAACTCGATCGACGAGGCGATGGCCGGGCCAGGCGACGGTCATCCAGGTCACGATCAGCGCCGATGGGATGGTGACGGTCGAGGACAACGGTCGAGGTGTTCCCGTCGGCAAGCACTCGACCGGAAAGGACGCCCTCGAGGTCGTCCACACCGTCCTGCATGCGGGCGGCAAGTTCGGCGGCGGCGGGTACAAGGTCTCGGGTGGCCTCCATGGCGTCGGCGTCAGCGTCGTCAACGCCCTGTCCTCGTGGATGCGCGTTGAATCGGCCCGCGACGGCCACGTATGGGCCCAGGAATACGTTCGCGGGAAGCCGACCACGCCGGTCCAGAAGGTCGGGCCGCAGGGCGATCGGCGCGGGACAAGGACCAGCTTCCGTGCCGATAGCGAGATGTTCGAGACGACGGACTACTCGTTCGACCTCATCAGCGAACGCCTTCGTGAATCCGCGTACCTCACCAAGGGCGTCTGGATCACCTATATCGACGAGCGAGTCGATCGCGAGCGATCGTTCTACTTCGAGGGCGGCCTCCAGTCGTTCGTCCGGCACCTCAATCGAAACAAGGAGGTCCTCCAGGCGCGACCGATCTACGTCGAGCGCCGCGAAGGCGGGACCGCGGTCGAGGTCGCCCTGCAGTACAACGACTCCTACACGGAGAACGTGCTCGCCTTCGCGAACAACATCAATACGGTCGACGGCGGCACGCACGTCACGGGGTTTCGGGCGGCGTTGACGGGTTCGCTGAACGACTGGGCCCGGCGCGCCGCGGTCCTCAAGGATTCCGACGGCAACCTGTCCGGTGACGACGTCCGTGAGGGCCTCACGGCGGTCATCAGCGTGAAGCTCACCGATCCGCAGTTCGAAGGCCAGACCAAGGCCAAGCTCGGCAATGCCGAGGTCAAGGGCCAGGTCCAGACCGCCGTCAGCGACAGCCTGGGCCAATACCTCGACGAAAACCCGGCCGACGGACGCAGGATCATCGAGAAATGCCTGACGGCCGCCCGTGCGCGAGAAGCCGCCCGAAAGGCGCGCGATCTCGTCCTCCGGAAGGGCGCGCTCGAAGGCATGTCGCTGCCCGGCAAGCTGGCCGATTGCCAGGAGCGCGACCCGGCGCGGAGCGAGATCTATCTCGTCGAGGGGGACTCGGCCGGGGGTTCGGCCAAGGCGGGTCGCGACCGGCGGTTTCAGGCGATCCTGCCGATGTTCGGCAAGATGCTCAACGTCGAGAAGGCGCGGCTCGACAAGGTCCTCTCGAGCGAGAAGATCCGGCCGCTCATCATCGCCCTGGGTGGCGGGATCGGCGAGGGCTTCGACATCGCCAAGATCCGCTATCACCGGATCATCCTGATGAGCGACGCCGACGTGGACGGCGCGCACATTCGCACGCTCCTGCTCACCTTCTTCTATCGCCACATGCCCGCCGTGATCGAGGCCGGCTACCTGTACATCGCCCAGCCGCCGCTGTATCGGATCAGCACGGGCAAGGTGACCCGCTACGCCCAGACCGAGCACGAGCGCGACCGGATCGTCAAGGAGTTCAACGTCAAGAACCTGTCGGTCCAGCGGTTCAAGGGTCTCGGCGAGATGAACGCCGCCCAGCTGTGGGAGACGACCATGAACCCGGAGACGCGAACGCTCCTCCGCGTGGACAGCGAGAACGCGGCAGCGGCGGACGAGATCTTCACGATGCTGATGGGCGAGAAGGTGGCGCCTCGCAAGGACTTCATCAAGAACGAGGCTCGAAAGGTCCGTAACCTTGACGTCTGAGACCGGCAGCCCGCCGCGACCGCTGGTCCGAGGCGCCGAGGGTCCGGCCTTCGAGCTCGCGCCCCACAACTGCTTCGCCTGCGGAACGCTCAACGAGCACGGACTTGGGCCTCGAGATCCACGTCGAGTCCGGCCGCGCCTGGACCGAGCTCGAACTGCGATCGCCATTCGAGGGCTGGGAAGGCATCGCCCACGGCGGGATCCTGTGCACGATCCTCGACGAGGTCATGGCCTGGGCCCTGGTCGGCGAGGACAACTGGGGCGTGACCGCCCGAATGTCGGTGGACTTCAAGAAGCCCGTTGCGGTCGGGACGAAGCTCCGCGCCGACGGCTGGATCACCCGGTCGCGCCGCCGACTCGTCGACACTGCCGGCCATATCGTCGACGCAACGTCGGGTGCGGAGTTGGCCACGGCAACCGGCGTGTACGTCGCGGCAGGTGAGGAGCGCAAGCGCGAGCTCCAACGCCGGTACGGGTTCCGCAACCTGCTGGTCAACGCCGACCGGAGCCGCGGATGATCGCGACCGCGCCGCTCAGCCCGACCACCGCGCGAGCCGTGGCGTTCGTCGGGGAGCGGCGCGCACCGGCCGAGGCGCTCGGGATGGCCCTGTCGGAGTGGGTCAACGATCCGAACGCGTTCAACGCTCGACTTCGAGGTGGGCTGGCCGCGCTGGCCGACCCGGCGTATCTCGAGGGTCAACGCCGGATCGCGCCGGGAATCGGAGCGCTGTTCGGCGTCCGATGGCCACTCCTGGCGGCCGTCCAGCGTGGATTCCGCCGCGGCACGAAAGGCGTTCGGCCGACGCCGCTGCTCTTCCTCGCCGATCGCCTGTTCCGTGAGCCAGAGCTCGAGATCCGCTGGTTCCTGTTCGACGTCCTGGGCCGGACGCTCGAATCGGACGCCGAGCGGACATGGCAGCTCATGCGTCGGGCCGCAAGCGAAGCCGGCGACTGGATCACGGTCGATTCGCTCGCCTATCCCGTATCGCAACGGGATCCGGCTCGAGCCATACCGTTGGGCGGAGCTCGAGCAGCTCGTGTATAGCCCGTCCCGCTGGGAGCGGCGTCTCGTTGGATCGACGATCGCGACGCTCTGACCATGGCGGACCGAGGAGACTCCGCGACGCTGACCTCGTCCCTCGATCGCTCGCGCTCCTTGGCCTGTTGATCGGCGATGCCGAGCCGGACGTCGCAGAAAGCGCTCAGCTGGGCGTACCGGTCGCTCGCCCGGCTCGATCCTGCAGCGACGACCGCCGCCCTGGTAGCCGAGACCGACACCTCCGTCGCACGAGCCGATGGCCATCGGGCGTGGGTCATCCGCGATTCGCTGTCCAAGTTCGAACCGGCGGTCGCCGAGCCGATCCGCGAGCGTCTCGCCGGTGTCCGCAGGCGACCGGGCGCCCCGGCGACCTCCCGGGCCTTCGAGATCAGCACCCGGTTCGGCGACCTGCCCGATCCGACGAATCCATCCGAACCCGCCTCTCCGTTGACCGGACAGGAGTAGCCGACCGTGACCGACGACCTGGGCGTCATCCGCGCCACCCGCATCGAGGACGAGATGCGGGTCAGCTACCTCGACTACGCGATGAGCGTGATCGTGTCGCGCGCCCTGCCCGATGTTCGCGACGGGCTCAAGCCGGTGCACCGGCGGATCCTCTACTCGATGGGCGAGATGGGGTTGTCGGCCACGAGCTCGTATCGCAAGTGCGCGGCGATCGTCGGCGAGGTGATGGGCAAGTACCACCCCCACGGCGACGTCGCCCTGTACGACGCCCTGGTCAGGCTGGCGCAGGACTTCTCGATGCGTTACCCGCTGGTCGACGGGCAGGGCAATTTTGGCTCCGTCGACGGCGACGCCGCGGCGGCGATGCGCTATACGGAGGCACGGCTGACGGCGATCGCCGGGGAGATGCTCGCCGACATCGACAAGGAGACCGTCGACTTCGTCGACAACTACGACGGCACCCAGCAGCAGCCATCCGTGCTACCGGCAAAGCTCCCCAACCTGCTCGTCAACGGCAGCTCGGGGATCGCGGTCGGCATGGCCACGAACATCCCGCCGCATCACCTGGGTGAGATCGCGGACGCCACGATCGCCCTGATCGACGACCCGGAGCTGACCTCGGATGACCTCTGCAGGTACGTGCAGGGCCCGGACTTCCCGACTGGGGGGACGATCTTTCGGTACGAGAAGCAGCGGAACATCCTGACCGGCGAGTGGGAGACGGTCGACGCCATCCGCCAGATGTATGCGCACGGCCACGGCCGGGTCGTGATGCGGGCCCAGGTCGCGTTCGAAGAGGTCCGTGGCGACCGCACCGCGATCATCGTCAACGAGCTGCCGTACCAGGTCAACAAGGCCGCCCTGCTCGAGAAGATCGCGGACCTCGTCAAGGACAAGAAGATCGAGGGGATCGGCGATCTGCGCGACGAATCCGATCGCGACGGGATGCGCATCTACATCGAGATCAAGCGCGACGCCAACCCGCACAAGGTGCTCAACAACCTGTTCAAGCACACGCCGATGCAGCTCGCGTTCAACATGAACATGCTGGCGCTGGTCGACGGCCAGCCGCAGACGCTGCCGCTCCGCGGCGTGCTCGTCCACTACCTCGACCACCGCCGCGAGATCATTCGCCGCCGGACCGAGTTCGACCTCGGCAAGGCACGGGCGCGGGCCCACATCCTCGAGGGGCTCAAGGTCGCCCTCGACAACCTGGACGCGGTGATCAAGACGATCCGCGAGTCGCCGGACGTCGACGAGGCCCGTTCGAACCTGATGAGCCGGTTCGACCTGTCCGAGCTGCAGGCCCAGGCCATCCTCGACATGCGCCTGGCCCGCCTGGCCGCGCTCGAACGCAAGAAGATCGAGGACGAGTACCTCGCGATCATCCAGCTGATCGCCGAGCTTGAGGACATCCTGGCCAACCCGGCCCGGGTCAGCTCGATCATCAAGGACGAGCTGACCGAGCTGAAGAAGAAGTTCGCCGGCGAGCGTCGCACGCGCGTCGCGGACGACTCGTCGCGCGAGATGACCGACGAGGACCTCATCGCCGACGAGGACGTCGTGATCACGATCTCAGGTCGCGGCTACATCAAGCGTCAGCCGGTCGCAACCTATCGCCGCCAGCACCGCGGCGGCAAGGGGATCATCGGCCACGTCACCCGCGAGGAGGACGCGGTCGAGCATCTCCTCGTCGCCAACACCCATGACTGGGCGCTCTTCTTCACCAACCGCGGGCGCGTCTTCAGCGCCAAGGTCCACGCCATCCCGGACGCCAGCCGCCAGGCCAAGGGGATCGCGATCATCAACCTTCCGGGCGTCCAGGTGGAGTCCGGCGAGGTACCGATGGCGACGATCACGTTGCCCGACTTCACGGCCGGCTCGTACCTGGTCCTGGCGACCCGCAACGGGATCGATCAAGAAGACGCCTCTCGAGCAGTTCGAGAAGGTCCGGTCCTCGGGGATCCGGGCGATCACCTCAACGACGAGGACGAGCTCGCCTGGGTCGACGTCTCGACCGGCTCCGACGACATGATCATCGCGACCGCGCAGGGCAAGCTCGCCCGCTTCTACGAGAGGCGAGGTGCGGGCCATGGGTCGCGACGCGGCCGGCGTCATCGGCATCCGCCTCGCCCGAAAGGGCGATTACGGTGGTCGGCATGAGCGTGGTCCAGCCGGACACGCGACCTGCTGGTGCTGACGGAGACGGGCTATGGCAAGCGCGTCGCGCTGACCGAATTCCGCCGGAAGCATCGGGGCTGGCAGGGCGTCGGCCTGATCTCGCTCGAGGGCCGGAAGACCGGCAACGTGGCCGCCGTCCAGCAGGTCACCGATGCCGACGAGGAGCTCCTCCTGATCTCGGCGCGCGGCCAGGTGATCCGGACCGAGACCGGACGATCAATCGCAGTATTCCTCGGGGGCACGTGGGGTGATCGTCATGCGGCTCGAACGAGGGCGACCGGGTCGTCGCGATCGCGGCATTCCGTGCGGGGCTTGCGGACCGGGACGGCATGGGCGACGATGGCGGCCCCGAAACGACCGGGCCAAACCCGAGCGGGACGGGGAGCGGCGGGTGACACCGTCGTGACGGGTCTGGCGACCCTGGGCGCACGGGAGGCGACGCGCTTGTACGCAGATCAGTTCGAGATCTATCACGGCAACTCGAACCCGGACCTCGCGCGCAAGATCTGCCGCTATCTGGGCACGGAGCCCGGTCGGGTCGAAGTCTTCCAGTTCGCCAACGAGAACATCTTCGTCAAGATCCTGGAGAACGTCCGCGAGAAGGACGTCTTCCTGGTCCAGCCGACCAGCCATCCGGTCAACCAGTCGATCATGGAACTGTTGATCATGATCGACGCCTTCAAGCGGGCCAGCGCGGGCCGGATCACGGCGGTCATCCCGTTCTACGCGTACGGACGCTCTGACAAGAAGGACCAGCCCCGCGTCCCGATCACCGCCCGGCTGATCGCCGACATGATCACGGTCGCCGGCGCCGACCGCGTCCTGACGATGGACCTCCACCAGGGCCAGATCCAGGGCTTCTTCAACATCCCGGTCGACGAGCTGACCGCGGTCCACATGCTGTCGAACTACTACCGCCACAAGCGCATCGAGGATCCGGTCGTCGTCACCGACCTTGGCTTCGCCAAGCGAGCGCGGACGTTCGCCGAGCTCCTCGACGCGCCCCTCGCGATCATCGAGAAACGCCGCGTCGGCAACCTCGATCGAGCCGAGTTGATGAACGTCATCGGTGACGTCAAGGGCAAGCGGGCGATCATCGTCGATGACGAGATCGACACCGCGGGCACGCTGGTCGAGATCGTGCGGGCCCTCGAACGTGAGGGTGTCACGGAGATCTACGCCTGTGCCACCCATGGCGTGCTGAGCGACCCGGCCGTCGACCGGATCGCCTCGTCCAGCCTGCGCGAGGTGGTGCTGACCGACTCGGTGCCGCTCCCCGAGCGCAAGCGCCTGCCCAAGTTCACGACCCTGTCGGTCGCCCCGCTGATCGGCGAGGCGATCAAGCGCATTCACCGCGGCGAGTCGGTCGGGGCGCTGTTCTCGAGCGAGGTCGCGCTGACCCAGGAGATGCTCCTCTGGGAGGATGGCGCGGAGGGCCGAATCGACACGAGGAAAGACGACGGGCCCGACGACTCGGAGCCTCAAATAGGCGCGCTGGCGGCGTTCGCACCAGCCCAGCCGGGAGATCGATGACCCTCCAGCTCCACCGCCCCGACGGCGAGGGCGGCCTCGAACCGCGACCCGTCTCCGACCTGAACTGGCGGAACCAGCTCCGTTCCCCGCGCTGGGGCCGAGGCCTTCGGGACTCCCGCCTGCCCGACCTCAAGAACACCGAGATGAACCCGACGTCTCGGTTCCGATCGGTGCTGTTGTGGGGCGGATTGGCCCTCCTGACGTTCGTCCTGCTGGTCGCCGGCTACGGGACGGGCTACTGGGGGTAGGCCCAGCCCACCATGACGCCGCATCGCGGCGTTGTCGCCTCCGCTCCCTGGGCCACGCACCGATAGCGCGCTCGCACGGGTAGCGCCCGGATGCGCGCGTTCTCGGCTCCGCCGTGCGCTGCGACGCCCTGGTGGGCTCGGCTCGGAAGCTGCGCGCACTCGGGGTCGAGCGCGAACTGCACCTATACTTCACCGGCCATGCAATTCCTGAACCGTTTCGTCGACTCGAACGACCGCGAGATCCGACGCCTCCAGCCGCTCGTCGACGCGGCGAACGCCCTCGAAGCCGAATACGAGGCCATGTCGGACGAGGCGATCCGCGCGGCCTTCGACGAGCTGCGGGCCGAGGCCCTCGAGGCGGCCACCACGGACGAACCATCCGAGGACGAGCTCGACCACCCCGATCTTGAGCGTCGCCGGGAGCTCGCGAAGGAACGCCGGAAGCGCGAGAACGCGCGACTCCAGAAGGTCCTCGACGAACTCCTGCCGGACGTCTTCGCGATGACCCGCGAGGCGATGCGGCGAACGATCGGGATGCGCCACTTCGACGTCCAGCTGATGGGCGGCGATCGTGCTCCATCAGGGCAAGATCGCCGAGATGCGGACCGGCGAGGGCAAGACCCTGGTGGCGCCGCTGGCCGCGATCCTGAACGCCATGGCCGGCCGGGGCGTCCACATCGTGACCGTCAACGACTACCTCGCTCGGCGCGACCCGCAGTGGATGGGCCCGATCTTCCACTTCCTGGGTGTCAGCGTGGGGATGATCACGCACGACACGTCCTACGTGTTCGAGCCCGGCTACCCGACCAGCGACGAGCGGCTGGTCAACCTCCGTCCGGTCACCAGGGCGGAGGCCTACGCCGCGGACGTCACGTATGGGACCAACAACGAGTTCGGGTTCGACTACCTGCGCGACAACATGGTCCTCGAGCTCGATCAGCGGGTCCAGCGCGGGCGGAGCTTCGCGATCGTCGACGAGGTCGACAACATCCTCATCGACGAGGCGCGCACGCCGCTGATCATCAGCGGCCAGGCGGAGGAGTCCGCCGACCTGTACTTCACGTTCGCCCGGCTGGTCCCCCGCCTGAAGGAACGCCCGGAAGGCGAGGAAGAGGGCGGCGACTACGTCATCGACCTCAAGGACAAGGCCGTCTCCTCGACGGAGGAGGGCATCGCCAGGATGGAGGGCTGGCTCGGCGTCGAGAACATGTACGACGCCGATCCGCGGCTGGCCCGCCATTTCGAGCAGGCGCTGCGCGCCCATGCCCTGTTCAAGCGCGATCGCGACTACATCGTCAAGGACGGCGAGATCGTCATCGTCGACGAGTTCACCGGCCGCCAGATGCCGGGCAGGCGCTGGAGCGAGGGCCTGCACCAGGCGATCGAGGCGAAGGAGGGCCTGCGCGTCCAGCGCGAGAGCGTGACCCTGGCCACGATCACCTTCCAGAACTACTTCCGGCTGTACGACAAGCTGTCGGGGATGACCGGCACGGCAATGACCGAGGCCGAGGAGCTCCACAAGATCTACCAGCTCGAGGTCGTGGCCATCCCGACCCACCGCGACATGATCCGCGAGGACTTCCCGGACTTCGTCTTCCGCGACGAACCGGCCAAGTTCAACGCCCTGATCGACGAGATCGTCGAGATGCAGGAGATCGGGCGACCGGTCCTGGTCGGCACGATCTCGGTCGAGAAGTCCGAGATGCTGTCGGAGATGCTCAAGCGCCGCGGCATCAGGCACGAGACGCTCAACGCCAAGTTCCACGAGAAGGAATCGGGCGTGGTCGCCCAGGCCGGCCGGACCGGCGCCGTGACGATCGCCACCAACATGGCCGGCCGCGGCACGGACATCCTGCTCGGCGGCAACCCAGCGGGCCTGGCCTCGGAGCTGCTCCACAAGCGGGGACTCAACCCGGCCGAGGTGGACAAGGCCACCTACGAGGACGCCCTCGCCGAGGCGAGGGTCGTGACCAACGAGGATCACGAGCGGGTCGTCGGCGTCGGCGGGCTGCACATCATCGGCACCGAGCGGCACGACTCGCGGCGGATCGACAACCAGCTCCGCGGCCGGGCCGGCCGGCAGGGCGACCCCGGCTCGTCGCGCTTCTACCTGTCGCTCGACGACGACCTCATGAAGCGGTTCGCCAGCGACCGGGTGGCCGGGCTGATGGAGCGACTCGGGCTGGACGAGGACGTCGCGATCGAATCGAAGCTCGTCTCGCGCACGATCGAGTCGGCCCAGAGCCGGGTCGAGGGCTTCAACTTCGACATCCGCAAGCGGGTGGTCGAGTTCGACGACGTCATCAACAAGCAGCGCGAGACGATCTACGCCGAACGCGACAAGGTCCTCAACAACGAGGACCTGACCGAGACGATCCAGGCCTTCCTCGACGACGAGATGGAGACGCTCGCCGAAGTCAACCTTGCGGGCGACGACCCCGGGCGAGTGGAACCTCGACGGGCTGAGCCACGCGCTCGAGGTCATGGGCCTGACCGGTCCCGGAACTTCGGCTGACGAGCTGTGGGATCTGCACGACCGCCAGGCGATCGTCGAGCACCTCCGCGACCTGGCCGACGTACGGCTGGAGGCCCGCGCCGCCGAGGTCGGCGAGACCGACTGGGCGATGGTCGAACGACTCGTCCTGATCCGGACGATCGATTCGCTCTGGGTGGAGCACCTCACCGAGCTCGATGACATGCGCCGCGGGATCGGTCTGCGTGGCTACGCGCAGCAGGATCCGCTCAACGAGTTCCGGCGCGAGGCCTTCGACCTGTACGAGGAGCTGCGCGGACTGATCCGCCACGGCGTGGCGTCGACGATCTTCCGCGTCACCGTGACCCGCCAGCCGCCACCCGCAGCGAGCGGCGGCGATCCGGCCGTCGCGGCCTCGCTCGCGCAGGGCGCCGCGGCGATCGCCGCGGGATCGAAGGCCGGCCAGACCCCGGTCGGCGCCGTGGCCGGCATGGCTGCCGCGCCGCGTGTTGCGGCGGGGGCGTCTGCGGCGGGTTCGGCGATTCTCCGCGGCGGCCCGACCGGGGCGCCCCAGGTCCGAGCCGTCCGCGAGTCGCTCGGTGACACCCCGCTGACGGCCACGGGCGGCAATGGGAAAGGCCCGTCCGGCGGGGCACGGCCCGGCTACACCCCGAGCGGTGCGCGGATCGGCCGGAACGACCCGTGCTGGTGCGGCTCCGGAGCGAAGTACAAGAAGTGTCACGGCCGTTGAGCGAAGCCGCCCGGCACCCGGCGCCCGGCTGAGCGCCGCCCACGCCGCCGCCCGCCCGGACCGTGACTCGCGACCTGCTCCGGCTGTTCGGCGCTGCCTGCCTCGGGCTGGCCCTGGCCGCCGGCTACACCACGTACCGGGTCTGGGCCCAGGGCCAACGCGACGAGGAGCGACCGGCCGACGCGATCGTGGTCATGGGGGCGGCCCAGTACAACGGTCGGCCATCGCCGGTGTTCGCCGCCCGTCTCGATCACGGCGTGGCGCTCTTCCTCGCCGGGGATGCGCCCCGGCTGCTGGTCACCGGGGGCAAGGCCGCGGGCGACCGGACGACGGAGGCCGCCGTCGGCCGTGCGTTCGCGATCGAGCGCGGCGTGCCGCCCGAGGCCATCATCGTCGAGGACCAGAGCCGGACGACCCTCGAATCGGTCCGGGCGGTTGCCGTGCTGCATGAAGGCGGACGGCCTGTCCACCGCGCTCTTCGTGTCCGACCGACCGCACATGCTCCGGGTCCTGCGCATGGCGGAAGACGCGGGGATCACCGCGTGGGGCTCGCCGACCCGTACGAGCCCGATCGAGACGGACCTGGGCGGCCGGGTCGATGCGACCGTCCACGAGCTCGGCGCGCTCGCCTACTACTTCCTCGTCGGCGGCGAATCCTGAGCCGCGAACGCCTCCGCCGATCGGGCCGGCGCCTCCTCGCCCAACAGTGGAGGACCGGCGCGATTCCCCGAACAGAATCGGGGTTCGGACCGAGATTTCCCTCTTGGCGATAGGGGTTTGGCCCCGTATACTGTGCCAAAACCCCGCCGTTCCGGGCCGCTCGAGCCCCCGGCACAGCCTTCGTCCCAGCTCCGTTCAACCCGCGCCCGTAACCAGAGAGAGGGGAGTCCGTGAAGCAGGCCGAGGAAGCAGCGTTCGTCGATCTCATCGCCTGTGAGCGCGACTGCCGAACGTGTAGCTATGCGGCAGCCCTGGACTGCGATGGCAACTGCGGCGTGTGCCCCCATAACGGCTATTGCCCGTGCGTGAACCCCGTCGTCGCCCGAAGCAAGACGGCCCTGCGACTCATCGAGCTGCGTCCGATCCTGCTCCAGGATCTGCAGGTTCGGAGCTAGGTGGAACCATCCGCCGTCCGCGACCTGGCTGAACGGATCCGGTCGACCTCGGGGCATCTTTGACCTCGAGGCGAAGACCGCCCGCGTCGCCGAGATCGAGGCGCTGACCCAGGAAGCCGGGTTCTGGGATGACGGCCGCGCCGCGCAGAAGGTCATGCGCGAGGCCGAAGGCCTGCGTGGCGAGCTGAACACCTGGAACGAGCTGGGAGCCCGCGCCGACGACCTGCTGGCCGCGCTCGAGCTCCTCGCTGAGGCGCCCGACGCCGAGCTCGAAACCGAGCTGGAGCGCGACGCAACGGCCCTCGAGGCCGACTACCGGCGCGAGCGGACCGCGCTGCTGTTCTCGGGCGCCTACGACGACCGGCCGGCGCTCCTGTCGATCAGTGCGGGGGCCGGCGGGACGGAGGCGACCGACTGGACCGAGATGCTCCTGCGGATGTACCTGCGCTGGGCGGAACGACATCGCTTCCCGACCGAGATCCTCGACCAGCAGGAAGGCGAGCAGGCCGGGCTCAAGAGCGTGACCGTCGCGGTCAACGGCCGGCGGGCGTATGGCTGGCTTCGCGCCGAGCGCGGCGTCCACCGGCTCGTGCGGATCAGCCCGTTCGACTCCCAGAACCGGCGCCAGACCACCTTCGCGCTGGTCGAAGTGCTGCCGGAAGCCGACGAGGACGTCGAGATCGAGCTCGATTGGGACCAGATCCGCGTGGACACCTTCCGCTCGCAGGGGGCCGGTGGCCAGCACGTCAACAAGACCGACTCGGCGGTGCGCCTCACCCACCTTCCGACCGGGATCGTCGCCCAGAGCCAGAACGAGCGGTCACAGACGCAGAACAAGGAGATGGCGATCAAGGTTCTCAAGGCCAGGCTCCTCGAGCGACAGCTGGAGGAGAAGGAGGCGGCCGTCCGCAGTCCTCAAGGGCGAGCACGTCGAAGCGGGCTGGGGCAACCAGATCCGAAGCTACGTCCTGCACCCCTACCAGATGGTCAAGGACCTGCGGACCAACCACGAGACCGGCAACACCTCGGCCGTCCTCGACGGCGATCTCGACGCGTTCATGCAGGCGGAGCTCGAGCGGGGGATCGGCGAAGAGGCGGTCGCCTCGTGACGTCGTCGGCTCGAACCGGGCGGCGCGCCGCCGGCGAGCTGACGTATCGGGCCGCGCGGCCGGACGAGCTCGGGACCTGCGCCGAGATCTGGCGGACGTCGATCAACGACTACATCGTCCCGCTCGGCCAGCACGAGATCCCGTCCGAGTCGAACCAGGTGACCCGACTGTTCAGCCACCTGCAGTCGACCGATCCGGGGTTGTTCCTGGTGGCCACCCAGCCGGAAGGGGGTGCGGAGCGAGTGGTGGCGTTCACCGCGGCCGTGATCCGCGACGACCTGTGGCACCTGTCGATGCTGTTCGTCCTGCCCGAGCTCCAGGGCCGGGGTGTCGGTCGCGAGCTGCTCGCACGCGATCATGCCTGCGGACGATGCCGTCGCGCGATCGACCGCGACCGACAGCGCCCAGCCGATCTCCAACGCGCTGTATGCGACCTACGGGATCGTTCCACGGATGCCGTTGCTCAACCTGGTCGGCCTTCCCGAGCGGCCGGAGGCGTTCGGATCGCTGCCGTCCGGTGTCGTGCCGGTGGCCTTCGAGACGGTGGCGGGCGGGATGCCCGGCGGCGGCCACGATGGCCTCGTCCGGGTGATCGACGGCCTCGACCGCGAGATCGCCGGCGTCGCCCACCCGCAGGACCATCGCTACCTCCGGATGGAGGGCCGTCATGGTTGGCTATACAACGGGCCCGATGGCGTCCCGCTCGGGTACGGCTACGCCGGCGAATCCGGTCGCCTGGGACCGGTCGCGGTTCACGATCCCGACCTCCTCGCCCCGGTCCTCGGCCACCTGACCTCGGCCGTCGATCCCGCGCGGCGCGTCCGCCATCTGGATCGGCGGCGCCGCCGACCGCGCGCTCGTCCCGCTGCTGCGGGCCGGTTTCCGACTCGAATCATTCCCGGTCCTGCTCTGCTGGGACCGTCCCTTCGCGGACTTCTCGCGCTACCTCCCGACCTCGCCGGGGTTGCTCTAGCACGTCGCCCGGCCGTTCGGCGCCGCCGCGTTCGTCGCGGATGGGCGTCCGCGCGACAGCCGTTTGCCGGCCCACAGGGCCGGTGGTAGGTTACGTCGGACGTGGCTCCCCCTGCCGTGCCCGCGGACGGAGTCCAACCGAACTCGCCAGACGGCGGGCCGATCAGGCCAGTCTCGACCGCGGAGCCAACCGTGACCATCGCCCCCCGCCACGCCAGGTGCGCTCGATCCGGAGCCGCGTGCTCCGGCGAAACGTGGACCAGGCCAAGCCCGAGCGGCCCGTCCTCGTCCTCCACGACGTCACGAAGGTCTTCCCGAACGGCAAGATCGCCCTGCGCGAGGTGGACCTCGTGATCCCGGAGGGCGACTTCGTCTTCCTCGTCGGGCCGTCCGGCGCGGGCAAGTCGACGCTGATCAAGCTGCTCATCCGGGACGAGCTGCCGAGCCGGGGCGAGGTCGTCCTCGACGGCCAGGACCTCGCCCACCTGCCCCGCCGGCAGGTGCCGCGGATGCGCCGCAAGATCGGGATCATCTTCCAGGACTTCAAGCTGCTGCCGACCAAGACGGTCTGGGAGAACGTCGCCTTCGCGCTGGAAGTGACCGGGACCCCGCGGAGCCTGATCCGTCCCGCGGTCGATCGCGTGCTGGCCCTCGTCGGGCTGACGGAGCAGGCCCAACAGGTCCCGTCGCAGCTGTCCGGCGGCGAGCAGCAACGCACGGCGATCGCGCGGGCGTTGGTCCACGACCCGCGGCTCATCATCGCCGACGAGCCGACCGGCAACCTGGACCCGCTGATCAGCTGGGAGATCCTCCAGCTCCTGCTCCGGATCAACGAGCTGGGCGTGACCGTGATGATGGCCACCCACAACGCCCAGGTCGTGACCGCGCTGCGCAAGCGCGTCGTCGCGCTCGAGGAGGGTCGGGTCATCCGCGACGAGGTCGGTGGCGCCTACCACCGCGAGGACTGAGCCCTGTTCTCGTTCATCCTGTTCAGCCTGAGACGCGCCTGGCAGGGGTTCTGGCGCAATGCGCGTGATGAGCCTGGCCGCGACGGCCACGATGGTCCTGATGCTCCTGCTGCTGGCCGGCTTCTGGATCATCCAGACCGGGTTGCTGGCCGGGCTGCAGTTCACCGAGCAGAAGGTCGAGGTCGTCGGCTATCTCCAGACCACCGCAACGACGAGCCAGATCGCCACGCTGCAGGCAGAGATCGCGGCGATGCCCGAGGTGGCGACCGTCACGTATGTCGATCGCGACACCGCGCTCCAGCGGTTCCGGGCATCGATGGCCGCGCAGGGGCGAGAGGACCTCACCCAGTACCTCGACGCCAACCCGCTGTATGCCAGCCTCGAGGTCAAGCTGGTCGACCCGAACAACTTCGGGAGCGTGAGCGACGCCCTGCGGGCGGACTCGATCGTCCGCAACGTGATCAACATCGAGGACCTCGTCCAGCGCGTGCTGACCGTGACCGACGTCCTGCGCACGGCGGGAACGGTCGTGCTCCTGATCGTCGCGGTCATCGTCCTGTTCATCATCGTCAACACGATCCGCCTGGCGGTGGTGGCGCGCGCAGAGGAGATCGAGATCATGAGGTTGGTCGGCGCCTCGGACGCGTTCATCCGCTGGCCGTTCGTGTTCGAAGGCGCCATGGTCGGATTGTTCGGATCGCTGCTGACGCTCGGGATCCTGGCCGCCGCCGCCGACCCGATCAGCGGGTTCATGTCTGAGTTCTTCCGGGTCCTGCCACTCCAATTCGGGTCGCTGACGCGGGACCTCGTCGTGCTCGTGCTGGGCGCCGGCGTCGGTCTCGGCGTCCTCGGCTCGTGGCTGTCGGTTCGGACGTACCTCATCCGCTGAGCACGCCATCCACCGATCGTCCCGGCTGTCGCCCCCGGCGACCCGGTGTACCCTAATCGCCCACCGTCGGCACGCGACGACGTCCATCTCGTCAGCACCAAGGTCCAGTCACACCATGGTCCCGGCCGAACCCGAATCCAGCGCGATTCACGACGTCGCCCTGCCCGTCACCGAGATCAGCGAGGCGCACAGAACCGGCCGGCGGCGGATCCGCCTCCTCCCTGTCTCGATCGCCGTCGTGGTGGTCCTGGCCGGCTCGGCGCTGTTCCTGTCGGGCTACACGATGGGTCGACAGGCGGCGGCCGAGCCCGGGACGCCGGTGTCGGCGGCCGAGGCGTTCCAACCGTTCTGGGACGCGTACCACACGATCGTCGATCGGTACGCCGGGGGCGACGTCAACCGGACGACGCTGATCCAGGGCGCCATCCGGGGCATGATCGCCGCCCTCGGCGATCCGTACTCCTCCTACCTGACGTCGGAGGAGTACCGCCAGAGCCTGCAGGGGATCAGCGGGCAGTTCGAAGGCATCGGCGCGGAGATCGCGACGCAGGGGACGGACGGGACGCAGGGCTGCGTCACGCTCGGTCCGGATTGCCACCTGCTCATCACCAACCCGCTATCGGGGTCGCCGGCCGAGAAGGCCGGGCTGAAGGCGGGCGACCTCGTGCTCGCGACCGACGGCACGTCGCTCGACGGGCTGACGGTGGACGGCGCTCGCGACAGGATCCGTGGTCCGAAGGGTTCGGTCGTCACGCTGACGATCCAGCGTGGCACGGGTTCGCCATTCGAGGTCCGGATCACCAGGCAGGTGGTCCAGGAACGCGAGGTCACGAGCAAGAGCCTGGCCGGGGGAACCGTCGGATACGTCCGGCTGGCGGGCTTCTCGGATGCCGCAGCAAGCCAGTTGACCGAGGCCCTCGCGGGCCAGGTCGAGGCGGGCATGACGAGCCTCATCCTCGACCTGCGGGGCAATCCGGGCGGCTACGTCACGGCGGCCCGAACCGTCGCCAGCCAGTTCATCAGCTCGGGTGTGATCTTCTGGGAGCAGGACGCCCAGGGCAACCAGGTCGCCACCCAGGCGGTGCCGGGTGGGGTGGCTACGGATCCCAAGCTCAAGGTCGTTTGCCTGGTCGACGGTGGCACGGCGTCCGCCAGCGAGATCGTGGCCGGGGCCCTGCAGGACACCGGCCGGGCGACGCTGGTCGGTGAGCAATCATTCGGCAAGGGGACCGTGCAGCAATGGCAGGAGCTGACCGGCGAGGGCGGGGCATTCAAGCTCACGATCGCCCGCTGGTTGACCCCGGACAAGCGGTGGATCCACAAGGTCGGGCTGACGCCGGACGTCGTCGTGACGCTCCCCAACCCGATCCCGGCGGGCAGCGATCCGATCCTCGACAAGGCGCTCGAGGTGCTCGGGGTACCGGCCCAGGGCGACCTCCTGCGCAACGCCGCCTGATCGCGGACCGGTGCTCTTGCGCTGGTCAGATGCATCGGGTACGGTTCGAGAGAACGAAAGGAGGTGATGTGCAGTGATCGACAGTACGCGTAGCTGCACCACCTCGCAGGAGATGGCCGTTTAGTCGGACACCCCTGTGGGTGGTAACGCACTCGGACGCCGGCCCGCAACGGGCCGGCGTCCGTGCGTTCCGGCCATACTGCTGCAACGCCCGAGGAGCCCCACCCATGGCCGACGTGACGACCGTCGCCCTCAACCGAAGAGCCCGTCACGACTTCACGATCGACGAGACGTTCGAGGCCGGCATCGTCCTGACGGGGACCGAAATCAAGTCGCTGCGCGCCGGAAAGGCCAATCTGACGTCCGCCTACGCCCGCGTCGAGCGAGGGGAGGCGTGGCTCGTCGGTGCCCACATCGCGCCGTTCGAGGGCGGGAACCGCTACAACCACGAGCCCAAGCGGGATCGCAAGCTGCTGCTCCACCGCTCCGAGATCGATGAGCTCCTCGGCCGCACGAAGGCCAAGGGCCAGACGATCGTGCCGCTCCGGCTGTACATCAACGAGCGCGGCCGCGCCAAGATCGAGCTCGCGCTGGCGCGCGGCAAACAGCTGCACGACCGGCGCCGCGACATCGCCGACCGCGATGCCATGCGGGACGTCGCCCGCGAGCTCGCCGATTCGCGGCGCGGGCGCTAGGCGATGACCGTCGTCCCGCAGCGATTGCGGCTCGGCCCGGTCATCTCGGCCGTCGACGCGCACGCCGCCGGGGAACCTGGTCGGGTCATCGTCGACGGGGTCGAGGACGTCCCTGGTGCGTCGATGTTCGACAAGATGCAGTGGCTCCAGGCACATCGCGACGACCTGCGATTGCGGATGCTGCGCGAGCCGCGCGGCTATCCCGCGGCCAACTGCAACCTGCTCCTGCCGCCCGCCGACCCGGCGGCAGACGCCGGCTACGTGATCATGGAGCAGGTCGAGTACCCGGGGATGTCGGGCACCAACACGATGTGCGTGGTCACGGTGCTGCTCGAGACCGGGATCCTGCCGATGTCCGAGCCCGTCACGGAGCTGACCCTCGAGGCGCCGGCCGGGATCATCCGCGTGACGGCCGCGTGCACCGGCGGGAAGGTCACGGGCGTCACCTTCCGCAACGTACCGGCCTTCGCGACGCATCTCGACACGCCGGTCGAGGTGCCGCACCTGGGCACGGTCCGGGTCGACGTCGCCTATGGCGGGATGTTCTACGTGATCGCCGACGCCGCGGGCTTCGGGCTGCGCCTGACGCCCGATGAGGGCGCCGACATCGTCCGGATCAGCGAGATGATCAAGGCCGCGGCAGCCGACCAGCTGCCCGTGGTCCATCCCGACCAACCCGGCTTCGCCGGGATCACGATCGCGCAGCTGTCGGGGCCGGCCCACGATCCGGCCAACGACCGCCGCAACGTAGTGACCGTGTCGACCGGCAAGCTGGACTGGGACCGGCCCGCGACCTGGACGGGCGCGATCGATCGGTCGCCGTGCGGGACGGGGACGTCGGCCCGGATGGCCGTCCTCCACGCAAAGGGGGAGCTGGCGGTCGGCGACACGTTCCGGCACGAGGGAATCCTGGGCACGGTGTTCACGGGGCGAGTCCTGGAGGAAACGGCGATCGGCCCGTACCGGGCGATCGTGCCGTCCATCACCGGCCAGGCCTGGATCACCGGGTTCGCGAGCTACGTCGTCGACCCGACCGACCCCTTCCCGGACGGCTTCACGGTCGGCGATCTCTGGTGAACCACGGGTTCATCGTGACGACCGGCGATCCGCGTACGGCCGCCGAGCTGGCCGCCGAGTGCGAGGGGGCCGGCTGGGACGGCGTCTTCTACTGGGACGGCGTGGCCATCGGCGATTCCGAGATCTACGACCCGTGGGTGGTCATGGCGGCGATGGCCATGCGGACCACGCGAGTTCGGCTTGGCGCGATCGTGACCCCGCCGTCGCGTCGCCGCCCCTGGAAGCTGGCCCGCGAGACGATGACCCTCGATCGCCTGTCTGGCGGCCGGCTCGTGCTGCCGGTCGGCCTGGGAGCGCTCGATGACGGCGCCTTCGGCAATGTCGGCGAACCAACCGAGGCACGGATCCGGGCCGCGATGCTCGACGAATCCCTCGCCATCCTCGAGGGACTGTGGAGCGGCGAGCCCTATGGGCACGACGGCCGCCACTATCGGTTCGGGCCGATGACCTTCCGCCCGACACCCGTCCAGCGACCGCGCATCCCGATCTGGGTGGTCGGCGCTTGGCCCAGCGAGCGGTCGGTCCGGCGGGCGCTGCGCTACGACGGGATCCTGCCGCAGACCAGCGACCCCGACCAGGTTCGCCAGATTGCCGGGTTCGCGGCCCGGGAGCGTCCTGCCGAGGTGCGGGACCGGCCGTTCGATATCGTCGTCGAGGGAACGACCGGGCTCGACCCGACATCGGCCGCGGACGTCGTCCAGCCGCTCGCCGATGCCGGCGCCACGTGGTGGATCGAGGCCGATTGGAACGGCGCCACGGTCGACTCCCTCCGGCGGCGGATCGAGGCCGGTCCACCCCAGGTGCGACCACAGCCCTGAGGCTCAGCGAAGGAAATACCGCCGATTGAGCGGCAGGTCCGCGACCGGTTCGACCTCGAGTGGCCGCCCGGCCAACGCGACGCGTCCGTCGGCGGGATCGACCTCGATCGGCGCCGTCGCCCGGTTGCGGACGAACGCAGCACGCGTGATCCCGCGCGTGCCCTCGACCGCCACGAGCTCGCGACCGCCGGCGGCCAGTCGCTCGGCGACCGCCGGCGTCTCCACCCCCCGAGACGACACGAACGTCACCGACAGCCGGCGAGCGGTCACCGGGGAGCCACCCCAGTCGGCGCGGTATCTCGTCGGCTCGGCGCGCTCGACGGTCGCGTTCCCGTCGCCGAGCGGCGCCCAGGCCGGGTAGCCGGCCTTGAGGACGAGCTCCGGCTTGGCGCCGAAGAAGGCGGGCTTCCACAGGACGATGTCGGCCAGGCGGCCCACGGCGAGCGAGCCGACCTGCCCCGCGATGCCGTGGGCGATCGCCGGCTCGACGGTCACCTTCGCCAGGTAGCGCAACACGCGATCGGTCGAGTCGAAGGGGTCGTCGGGGTCGTCCGGCAGTCCCGGGTGGCCAGTTCCGGCCGCCGTGGCCCGCCAGCCGCGCATGACGTGGGCCAGCTGGATCGTCCGGCGGACCGTCTCCATGATCCGACCCATGCCCTGCGAGTCCGAGTTGACGATCCCGATCGCGCCCAGCTCATGGAGCGGCCCCTCCGCGGCCATCGTCGCCGGATGCACCCGCTCGCGGACCAGCGCCAGGTCATCCGGGATCGCGAATGAGGCGCCGTGGTTGAGCACGATCATCGGCAGCCCTTCGACCACGGCGTTGACGCCGAGCGGGACGGTCGGCGTCGTCGACGAGCAGACGATGTTCGCCTCGCGAACCAGGCCGATCAGGTCGGGGATGTGCCCGCCGCCCGTCCCCTCGACGTGATAGGCGTGAACCGTCCGTCCGGCGATTGCGGCAACGGTGTCCTCGAGCTCCGCCAATTCGTGGAGGCCATCGGTGTGGAGCGAGACGGACACGTCGTAGGCATCGGCGAAGCGCAGGACGTGGTCGATCAGCTCGGGATGGGCGCCGTAGTCCTCGTGAATCTTGAAGCCGCAGGCGCCGACATCGAGCAGCTCCTCCAGCGGGCCGTCGTCCTCGGCCCGGGCGCCCGCCTGCAGGCCGACGTTGACCGGCCAGTCCGCCAGTCCGAGCAGCGTTCGCTCCATCTCCCAGGGCGGCTCCTCGAAGCCGGCGGTGATCAGCGTCGTGACGCCGCCCGACAGCGCCGCGGGGAGGAGCTGCGGACTGATGGCGTGGACATGGCTGTCCACGGCTCCAGGAGTGGCGATCAGGCCATAGCCCATGATCGGCCTGGTATGGGGGCCGATCGGCAGCTCGATGCCGTCGCTGATCGCCCCGTTTCCGGCTCGGCCGACGCCCACGATCCGCCCGTCCTTGATCCCGATGTCGGCCTTCACCGCGCCGACCACCGGGTCCAGGACGAGGGCGCCGGCGACGACGATGTCGAGCTCCGACGGGCCGGCCTCGCCCTGGGCCGCACGCGGCCGGATCGTCTTGGCATACCCCCAGATCGGCTCGTCGCCCGTTGCCTGCCGGTCCTCGGCAACCCGGACCCAGAGGTCGGTGTCGCCGAGGCGGACGCGGTCGCCGGTGGTCGGGCCGTAGCGGGCGAGGCGGTCGGCGGGGGAGAGCCAGGTCATCGCCTGGCCCCACCGGGATCGTCATCCCCACCGCGCCCGCGGTAGCGAAGCAGCATCACGGTCCGCGTCTCCCCCGGGGCCCATGCCTCCGAAGCCCCGGCCGGCAGGTCCAGGCGGTACCCGCGAGCAGCCTCGCGATCGAACACGAGCCGGCGATTCACGCGATGGAACGGGTAGTGCGAAGAGACGCGGATGAGGCGGCGCGATTCGCTTCGGACCGTCAGCTGGATCCGATGGCGATCGGGCGATGCGCCTCCCTCGGGAGCTCCCACGAGGATGACCGCCCCGGGTCCATGGCCGCCCATCTCGTCGACGCGGCCGAGCGGGTCGACGAGCGCGATCAGCCGGGCCCCGTCGCCGAACAGCACCTCCAGCCGGACGTCATCGACGAGCTCGCGGACTCCCGGCAGTACGTCATCCGGTGCGACGGCGGCCCGGCCGGCAGCCTCGACCGCCGTGTAGTCCGCCCCGGCTCGCGCCGCCTCGAGCATCGCGTCGCAGATCAGCGCGACCGCCTCCGGGGCGTTCAGGCGGAGCCCACCGGACCGATGCCGTCGAGCCAGCTCGGCGGCGGTGAAGATGAGGAGTCGTTCCTCCTCCCAGGGCGTCAGGCGCATATCGGCCATCGTACCGAGGCGCGGGCCCCGGGACGCCGGGGTTGCGCGCATTGGCTCGGGCGGCGTTGTGCGTCGCGCTTCAGGCCGGCGCTTCGCGCACCGCGAGAGCCGGCTCGGTGCGCGCCCGGCTCGAGGCCCACCAGAACAGCCCGACGCCCAGCGCCGATGTGGCGGCACACACCAGCAAGGCCACGCTGACGCTCACGAGGCCGGCCTGGACCAGCGCGCTCATCACGAACGGGGCAAGCAGACCGCGCACCCCAGTGATCGCGTTCCAGCCGCTCATCGCCGCCGCGCGCGTTGCCATCGGCGTCTCGGCGCTGATGACCCCCGCCACGCCGATCTCGATCGACGGCCCGCTCGTCCCGATGGCGATCGACGCCAGCCAGAGCACCAGCACGCTTGGAGCGACCGCGTACAGGAGCAGGCCGACCAGGCCGATGACGCTGCCGAAGCGCATCGGCGCAAGGACGTCGACACGGTCGGACACGGCACCCCAGATCAGGAACGAAACGGTCGTCGCGACCGCGGACAGGACGCCGATGATCCCCACGTCGAGCAGCGACAGGTTCAGTCGATCCACGTTCACCAGCGCGAACAACGGGCCGGCGGCGATGAACCCGCCACCGTAGAACCCCTGGGCGAGCGCCACGCGGCCGAGCGTGGGACGCTCGCGCATCGCCCTGATCGACTCGCGGGGCGAATAGTCGACTGGTTCGGCCGCGGCCGAGGCTCGGAACCAGATGTAGGCCAGGGCGCAGACCGCGCCAACGAGGCCCGACAGTGCGACCGCCGATGGCCCGCCGATCCGATCCGCCAGGACGCCGCCGATCAGCGCGGCAGCCGCCGCGGCCGCCGCGCGACCCGTCCCCAGGAACCCGACGACGCGACCCCGCATGCGGGCCGGATAGCTGGCGCCCCACAGCCGGAGCTGGTACGGCGACCCAAACGAGAGGCCGATCCAGAAGAGGATGGTGGCGCCGATGATCACGATCGCGGGCGATGCCACGAACAGCACCAGCAGGGATCCGGCGCCGATCGCCCGGAGCGACGCGAATTGGCGGACCGAGCGCGGACCGATCCGCCCGGCAAGGATGCTCAGGGTATTGGTCAGAAATGGCGCGGCGGCCAGCACCGACAGACCCAGCGGCTCGAGCCCGCCCCGGCGGGCGATCGTCGGCAGCAGCGACGAGACCAACGCGCCGGAAACGCCGACGCCGATCGCGGCGATCAGGTCCAGCGACAGGTTGCGCCAGATCGGGCGCAACCCCTCGATCGAATCGCGTGACGGCAAACGCACAGGGCACCTCGAACCGGCCCAGCGGCCTGCGAGGTGAGCTGACGGGCTCGGCGATGGGCTCGCCGTCGCGGTGACGTCGCGATGCGCCCCGGAAGGGTGGGTCCCCCGTCCTCGGGCAGAGGTTCGGCCGGGGGCATCGTAGCATCGAGGCCGCCGCCGGCTCCCGGCGTGGGCGAGCTCGTTCGCGCCGGAGGTCGCGGGCCTCCTGGGTCCTAGTTGTAGGCTTGAGCGAGAAGCAGGCGGTCGTCCGGGAGCTTGGGCATCGCCTCGATCTGCCGTAGCTCGGCCTCGAGCTCCTCGACGAGCCCCATCGCCGCGTCCCACGACGGACTGCCCGGCGTGCAGGCGTCGGCTCGTCGGCGAGCGATCAGGAGATCGACGTCGAGGGTCATTCGATCGAGCCTGCACTGGTACATGTTCGAATGGTCGACCAGCCGCGCGAACTGCGCAGCAGGCCATCGGTCACGACTCCGGAGGCCATCCGACCCGGTTCACGGCATCTGCCGGTCGCAACTGAACACTTGGCCGAAATGGCGCGATTAGGCTAGAATTCCGGGTCCGAGTCGGTACTCGGTCCTGTGGGGATGTGTGGTTTCGACAGGGCTTGGCTATCGGGGAACGCGAGCCGAGGATGCTGCTCAGGCCTCGTTAATCAGGCAGCAAAACGAAGTACCTGGCAACCGCCAGTCGACTCTCGCCCTCGCTGCTTAGGCAGTAAGGTGAGCGTGGAAGCTACCTCCGCCTCGCGGGTAGTGGAAGCGTCATGCAGCGAGGCTGCGATCCGGATCAGTGTTGCGTAGTCCGGAGACAAGCCCGATCTAGGGGCACGTGACTGGACCGTCCGGCAGGGTGCCGATGCTCGTTCGGGCGGTCGACGACAAAGCATCGGACACGCTCGTAGTGGTCCCCGGTGAAGGGTCCTGGACGGGGAGTTCGACTCTCCCCCATCTCCACCAATCCATCTCCTGCGCGCCTCGACGGCGCTGCTGCTGCCCGCAGCCGCCCAATGGGCGAGCACTACCGCAGGGCCGCCAGACGCTCTTTCACATCCTCGAATTCCGGATCGCTGGCGTACACACGCTCAAGGTCGTCGCGGGCACGCTTCTGTTGGCCGAGCTGCTCAAGGACGATGGCGCGGTCGTACCGGACGGCATTGAGGAGCTGAGCCTCGCGGTTACTGGTCTTCGCCAGGGCCGCGGTGAATGTATCCAACGCCGCGGTCGGATGTTCCATTGCGAGGAAGGCCGCCCCGCGAAGATGCATCATCTCGACGCACGCGTCGGATTCGTTGACGACGCCTGCCGATGTCTCGATGACGGCCTCGTAATCGGCATCTGCGTACAGCAGGTCGCAAAGCGACAGCCGAACCAGCGGGTCGGGAAGGCTCTCATGGAGCTGCTGCAGCAATCCGATCGCGTCTTCGAGCCTGCCAGCTGCCTGGTAGAGCTCGGCCAGCGCAAGCGTGGCGGCGAGCTCGCCGAACGGTGGCGCAGCCTCGACGGAATCGGTGATCCGAACGACGAGCGTGAGCGACAAGCCCGGGGGCAGGAACTTGGCCTGATAGCGATCGGGCAGGCCATTCGCCGACCTGACCACCGACTCGAGATGCCTGATGGCGCGGGGTGGGTCGCCGAGCGAGTTGGCGACGACGCCTGCAAAGAGACTTGCCGAGGCGGCAGTCGGATCGGTCGAGAGGAGCCATTCGAAGCTCTCGAGCGCCGCAGCGTAGTCGCCCGCAAGGTAGGCAATCAGGCCGCGGTGATAGGCGCGCTCGGCAACGGACGCAAGAAGGCCCGGCTTCGGGATGAGCTCCATGGGGTCCACGGCTCGCACGGCCTGTCGACGGCTGGCAGCGCGAGCCGAGTTGCCGACACGGGACCCGCCGCCCGACGACTGCTGGTAGTAGGTCCCCGTTCCCGGCAGACCCAGGCCGACGGTCTGCCGACCCGACGAGTGGACGCTGTAGCGGGCAACCTTGCCGCCAGCGGTGACGCCGAACCCCGTTTTGGTGATGTTGAGGCGCGCGCCGGGCGCGAGCTTGATGCTCCGTCGGAATCGGACTCCCACAGCCGCAGGATACGCTCCCGAATCAGCGGAGCGAGGTCAGCCTGGCAGTCACACGGATCGACCCGGTAGCGTCGGCTTCACCCCTCGACAAATGTCGACGTCGAGGAGGCTCAAGCTGTGGTGGCCCATCGCGAGCGCGCGCCGCTGCGCGTCGGCGACAAGTTCGAGATGATCGACGCTGATCAGACGGCCACCGACATAGAGGCGATGGCGACGGCGATGGTGACGATCCCGACCCCGGAGATCCTCTGGCGGAGGCTGAAGCCGCCCGTTCACGCACGCCCTCTCCGCCCTCCCAGGGAGGACACTCGGTCGCTTCGACACGTGGCCCGAGGTCGCCGTTCTGAGATCCCGGCTGGGAGGCTGCATAGCGAGGCACGCCGGCCGCATCCGGAGGCGGCCGGCGGATCATCCGTGCGATGAACACCCACGCCTGGGTCGAGCTCGGCAGCCTCGCGGCCGTGGGCCTGGCCGGGCTCGCCGCTCTCCTCGTCATCGCGCTGCACCTGGTGCGGACCGCGGTCGATCCGTGGCGGGACGGCGTCAGCGGCTATGCGCTGACCCGGTTCGGCGTCGGGTATCGCGTTCAGGCGGTGGCAACCGGCGCAGCTGGCCTGCTGCTGGCGTTCGCGGTGCTCGTCGGTGGGCTCGGTTCGGTCGGCGGCGTGGCCGCTCTGGTCGTCTTCGCGATCGCGCGAATCCTGATCGCTCGATATCCGACGGACCCTCGGGGGACCGCGACATTGTCACGGGCCGGGCGGATTCACGTGCTGCTTGCCGCGACGACGTTCGTCGCAATCGCGATTGCGGGCCCACGGATCTCGATGACCCTGGCGGACAGCGCCGATTGGCACGGCCCCACGAACGTCGTCGTGGGCCTCGGCTGGGCCACGACCCTGTTCGCCGTGGGGACCTTTGCGTCCACCACGTTGCCGGCCACGCGGCGGTTCTTCGGACTGGTCGAGCGCGGTGCGTACGCCGCCTGGCTGTGCTGGATCGTGATCGCGGGTCTGGGCCTAAGCGGCCGGATCTGACGTCCGTCGACGAACCAGGGATCGGCTAGGTCGTCGGCAGCGTCGCGAGGAGAAGCGCTCCTCGCTCCTCGAACTCGAAACCGGCGTCGGCGAGCAGCGTGCGCATTGCCCGGTTCTCCGGCGAGAGGCGGGCGACGATCTCGCTGGCGTGCTCGGCCCGGGCCACGGTGATCGCCGAGGTGAGCAGCTCGCGGCCGATCCCGCGGCGCTGCCAGGCGTCTGCCACGACGAGCGACAGCTCCATCGCCTCGGTGGCGTGGATCCGCGACAGCCGGACGACCGCGGCGACTGCCGGGCCATCCTCCTCCGGCGCCTCGGCGACGAGCGCGATCTCGCGGTCGTAGTCGACGAAGCAGATCCGGGTGAGGCGCTCGTGCGCCGTCCGTTCGGCAAGGGCGAGGTCCGTGCCGTAGCGAGCGCGGACGGTCGCCTCGGACAATGTCCCGTGGAACCGAGCCAACAACGGTTCGTCCTCGGGCCGGATGGGCCGGATGACGATGGGTGTTCCGTTATCGTCGTGGATGTCGCGAAGGTACGCGTGCGGGTACGGCCGGATCGCCAGTCGTGGCAGGTCGCGCGCCGGCACATCCGCCGGGTGGAGGACGACCCGGGCATCGAGGGCGATGATCCGCTCCGGCGAGGCGAGCAGCGGGTTGATGTCGATCTCGGCGATGCGCGGCTGCTCGGCGACGAGCTCGCTGAAGCGGACGAGGAGCGCAGCGAGGACATCCAGGTCGACCGGCTTGCGGCCGCGGACCCCCCGGAGAGCCTTGGCGATGGTCGTCTGCTCGATCAGCCGCTTGGCCAGGGTGGTGTTGAGCGGCGGGAGCGCCAGGGCGCGGTCGCGGAAGACCTCGACCAGCTGGCCGCCCATCCCGAACAGGAGGACCGGGCCGAACTGCGGGTCGGGGCTGCTGCCCACGATCAGCTCGTAGCCGGACCAGTTGATCATCGGCTGGATGGTCACGCCCTCGAAGTGCTCGGCACCGGCTTTCCGAGTGACCGAGTCGCGGATCCGGTCGAAGGCCTCGCGAACCGCCTCGGGCGTGCGCAGGTTGAGACACACGCCCCCGACGTCGGTCTTGTGGGTGATCGTCCGGCTGAGCAGCTTGGCGACCACCGGGTAGCCCATCTCGCCGGCGGCGATGACCGCCTCGTCGGCCGTCTGCGCAAGCTCGGTGTCGGTGATCGGGATGCCGTACGCGGCGAGGACCTTCTTGCTCTCGAACTCGGTCAGGAGCGTGCGGCCCTCGGCGGTGACCTCGGCGATGATGTCATCGACGCCTTCGCGGAACTCGCCGCGCTCCGGGGCGATCGGCAGCGCAGGCGTCTCGTACAGCGAGCGGAGGTTGTTCGCGTAGCGCCACAGGTGATTGAACAGGACGCACGCAGTGTCGGGGTAGGCGAACGTCGGGATTCCGGCCTCGCGCAGGATCGCGGAACCTTCGAGCACGTCGGTGCCGCCCATCCAGGAAGCGAGCACCGGCTTGCCCGGGATCCTGGCGTAGACCGCCAGCGCCTTCGCGGTGGCGGTCGGATCGGTCATGGCCTGCGGGGTGAGGATGACGAGCAGCCCGTCGGTGTCCGGGTCGGCTGCCGCGATCTCGAGCGCCTTGGCGTAGCGGTCCGGCGGGGCGTCGCCGATGATGTCGATGGGGTTGTTGTGGCTCCAGACCGCCGGCAGGACGCCGTTGAGGCGCTCCATGGTGTCAGGAGTCAGGTTGGTCAGCTCGCCGCCGCCGGTGATCAGGGCGTCGGTGGCGATCACCCCGGGGCCGCCGGCGTTGGTCACGATCGACAGGCGTCGCCCGGCGGGGCGCGGCTGCTTGGCCAGGATCTCCGAGACCATGAACAGCTCGCTGATCGAATCGACGCGCAGCACGCCGGCCCGCCGGAACGCGGCGTCGAGGACGTCGTCCGAGCCGGTGAGCGAACCCGTGTGCGAGGCGGCAGCCTTGGCGGCCTGTGCCGTGCGCCCGGGCTTGATCACGATGATCGGCTTGGTCAGCGCGACCGCACGAGCTGCGGACAGGAACGACCGTGCGTCGCCGATCGTCTCCATGTAGATCACGATCGAGTCGGTGTTCGGGTCGTCGCCGAGGTAGTCGATGACATCGCCCCAGCCGACGTCCAGCATCGAACCGAGCGACACGATCGAGCTGAAGCCGACGTTCTCCATCGCCGCCCAGTCGAGGATGGCGGTCAGCAGCGCGCCCGACTGCGAGATGAACCCGACGCGACCCGGCTTGGCGATCTCGACCGCGAAGGTCGCGTTCATCGCGCCGACCGGGTTCATGATTCCGAGGCAGTTCGGGCCGATCACCCGGATGCCGTAGCGGCGGGCAGTCTCGAGGACCTGGCGTTCGAGCTCCACGCCCTCCGGGCCGACCTCCTTGAACCCGGCGCTGATGATCACCACGCCCTTGACGCCCGCCTGGCCGCACTCCTCCATGAGACCCGGCGCCGACTTCGCGGGGGTCACGATGACCGCCAGGTCGACCGGCTCGCCGATGGCGCCGATCGAGCCGTACGCCTTGACGCCGAGGATCGCAGGACGCGTCGGGTTGACCGGGTAGACGGTGCCGCCGAACGGGGAGGAGAGGAGGTTCCACAGGATCGTCCGCCCGACCGACCCTTCCTTCTCCGTCGCTCCGATGACCGCGATAGACCGCGGGTGGAAGAACGCATCGAGCGGATGGCGCTCGACGTGGAGGAAATCCGAAGACGGGTCGGGGGCCAGTGCGGGGGCGGGCGGGGTCATCACGGCGGTCATCGTGGGAGCCTCGAGTTCGATTGGCAAGTCGGTCGGCGGGATAGTCCCACCCTCGCCTACCACGCTCGATCCCGCAAGGGCTGGGTGGCCGGGCAGACGGGCCGTTTGGCCCAGATTTGGCCTACCCGACGGTCGGCCGGATCGTCCAATAGTGCTCGGCGCGGATCGCCTCCGTCGGGAATCCGAGGTTGGCGAGCCGGGATCCCACGGCCTCGATCATGGCCGGATTGCCACACACGTACGCAACCGCCGAGGTCGACTCGACGCCGGCATCGGCAACGATCCGCGCGACAAGTCCGTCGAGCCGGCCCGTCTCCCCCTGCCAGCTGCCGTTGGCCGGATCTGACGGGCGCGAGATTGCGGGCTGGTAGACGATCCTCGCGTCGCGCGACAGGCGCTCGAGCTCGTCGCGATAGGCGAGCTCCGGCGACGTGGCCACCCCGTGGACCACGATCGGCGCCTGGTCGCGGCCGGTTCCGATCGTCGTTGACGGACCTCGTTCCAGGAGTGCCGCGAGCATCGATCGAAGGGGCGCGATCCCGGTCCCGGTTGCCAGGAAGAGGTGCCGTCGCGGGTCGCCCTCGTCCAGCGTGAAGAGGCCCTTCGGCGAACCGATCCTGACCCGGTCACCCGGTCGAAGCCGCCACAGGTGAGGGGTCAGCAGTCCATCGGGAACGAGCCGGACTAGGAACTCCAGCTCGTCCCGCTCGTCCGGCGGTGACGCCACCGAGTACGGCCGCTGGACGAGCCGTCCGTCGACCGGCAGGCCGATCGCGAGGTACTGGCCGGACCGGAACATCGGAGGGCCGGCATCGGGGCGGATCCTGAGGCGGGCGATGGCCGGCGTCAGGTCCACGCGTTCGACGAGCGTCGCGTTGGCCTCGCTGGCCATCGCCGGGCGGGCGGGCGAGGGATGGACGGGCGCCGCCACCAGGCGCCGAGCCACCGCCGGGGCAACGGATGCCACCTCAGGCGGCCGGCACGAGCTCGTCGACCACGCCGCGGGCAGCGGTGGGGTCGGAGAACCAGGTCGCATCGATCCACGCGAAGTCCGTCCAGGACGTCGGGAGCGAGTCGGCCCGGAAGATCGCGCTGTTCGGGACACGCGCTTTCGCACGAGCCGCAGTCGATGCACGCATCGGGGTCGATGTACAGCTTCCTGTCGGCGGACAGGTCGCCGTAGATGCAATCGACCGGACAGACCTGGACGCACGACTGGTCGGTATGGTCGACGCACGGCGCCGCGATCACGAAGGCCATGACGGGTCACCTCCTGGCTGGGCCGGGCCCGGCGGCTCGGCATGGAAGCGATGCTCGGGCCGGCGGGTGTGGTGGCCGTGTGACGTCGATGTGCGTTCGCACATCTCCGGCCGGCGCGGCGGCCGCCGGGTCCGGCGATCGGGCTAGTCCCCGGGCTCCGACGCCGGGAGCGACACCGTGAAACGGGCCCCGTGGCCACCCACCTGGCTGACGTCGATCGAGCCACCGTGCGCGAGCACGATGCGGCGCGCGATGGACAGTCCGAGGCCCGTGCCACCTCGTCGCCGACGCCGGCCGGACGATCCACTCGAGAACGGCTCGAAGATCGCCTCGCGCTCGTCGACGGCGACGCCCGGTCCGGCGTCGTCCACGGTCGTCACGATGCGACCGTCCACCCGCCGAACGGTCGCGGTGACGGTGCTTCCGGCCGGGCCGTGATCGATCGCGTTGTCCAGCAGGACGAGCAGCACCTGGGTGAACCGCGCCCGGTCGACCTGGGCGATGGCTGGGCCCGGCGCGTCGGCCGCCAGTCGCAGGTCATGCTGCGCGGCCAGCGCGCCGGCCCCCCGGAGCGTGCCTCGGACGAGCTCGGCGACGTCGAGCGTCTCGGTCTGGAGGACGAGACCGGTGGCGCTGGAGGAGGCCATGGCGAGCAGGTCATCCACGAGCGAGGCGAGGCGGTCGCTCTCACCGATGATGTCGCCGAGCAGGGGCTGGCCTTCCTCGCTGACGAGCCCTTCGCGGTCGAGCACCTCGGCGTTCGCCCGGATGAGCGCGGCCGGCGTCCGCAGCTCATGCGAGGCGTCCGCCACGAACCGGGCCTGCGCCTCGAACGTGCGCCGGATGGGGATCAGCGACCGGCCGGTCACGACGAGCGTCACGAATGCAGCGCCGATCAGCCCGGCCAGGGCGACCACGGCCACTGCCGCGACCAGGCTCGCCGATTGTCGGTCATGGAGGTCGAGCACGAACCCGCCCTGGACGTAGCCGATGACGGCCCCGTCGTGCGTGACGGGCATGGTCAGGAGCCGAACTGAGAGCCCGTCGGCCGTGACGGTGCGCAGGTCCTCGCCCGTCGCCGGGAGGGCGGACGTGACGGGCAGCCCGACGAGGCGGACCCGCGATGGATTGGAGACCACGGTCCCTTGCCCATCGAGCACGAGGAGGAACGTGTCGGCCGCAGCGGGCAGGCTCTCGTCGGACTCGGATTCGGTCCGTTGCGGCAGCTCGCCGTCGAGGCCCGAAACGGCCCCCGCCACGGACGATCGGAGGGCCTGGTCGACGTCGCCATCGAGCGCCTGGAGGCCCACGATCGCCGTCGCGGCCCCGATCGCGGCCACGAGCAGGAACAGGAGCGCGAGCGTGGTTGCGAATGTCCGCCGCCTGGTGGCGGCGATCAGGCGGTCGGTCGGACTGGCCATGGCTCAGGTGTCGGACCGCAGCGTGTAGCCGACCCCACGGATGGTCCTGAGCCGGTCGGCTCGGCCCAGCTCGCCCAGCTTGCGGCGCAGGTAATGGACGTACAGGTCGACCACGTTCGAGTAGACGTCGGGGTCGGCGCCCCACACCGCATCGAGAATCTGCTGGCGGGTCAGGACCTGGCCGGCGTGCCGGATGAGGTAGCCCAGCAAGGCGAACTCGCGGGCGGACAGGTCGACCGATACGGTCGCCGACCTGCGCGGCGTGGCGGAGCTCGTCGAGTCCGAGATCGCCGGCGGCGAGCGGCGCAGACGCCATCGCGGGCGCGCGACGGCCGAGCGCCCGGACGCGGGCCAGCAGCTCGGAGAACGCGAACGGCTTGGCCAGGTAGTCGTCGGCGCCGGCGTCGAGCCCACCGACCCGGTCGTCGACGGAGCCGAGCGCGGTGAGCATCAGGACCGGTGTCGTCATCCCCTTGGCACGGAGGAGGCGCAGCACGGCGATTCCGTCCAGATCGGGAAGCATGCGATCGAGGACGATCACGTCGTGCGGGCCGCGTTCGGCCAGGGCGATGGCCGAGACGGCGTCGGGCGCGCTATCCACGACGTGCCGCTCGGCGACCAGGACGCGGCGGATGAGCGCCGCCATCTTCGGTTCGTCCTCGACCAACAGGATCCGCATGACGCCATGGTGCGGCCGAGGTCCGCCGGCCGGAAGGGGCAATCGGCCTTTGTTGGCGGATTCACATCTTGCGCACATCGAGCACGCGCGCGCCGCGATCGACACTGCCGACAAACACCCATCCCGCATCGGAGTACTCGAGATGATCCATCGCGTCGGCCTCTTCATCGCCTCGCTCGCGGCCGCCGGCACGCTTGTGGCCGCCCTCAGCCTGGCCGGCTTTGCGCCAGGCCGCGGCCCGGCCTCCGACACCGCCGCTGCCGCGGTCGGCCAGGCTCCCGCGGCCGTGGGCATCCAGCCCGACCCACAGGTCCAGGTCGACACGATGTACCTCGCGGCTCCGGAGAAGCCAGCCGACGTCACCGTCCATCACGTCATTCCGGCCACGACCTCGGGCGAGGGTGAGGGCCACGAGCACGAAGGCGGCGGCGACTGATGAGCGACCAGGATCCCGTCGCCCCGGTTCGGGCGCCCGACCCGCCGGCTCGCGTCGCCCATCCCAGGCCCGACTCCACGCCCGCGTCCCGATGGTCGACCGCGACCAGACCCGAACCCCATGCGGTTCATGGCCGGGTTTGTCGGTCTTGCTTCGCTGAGCGCGATCGCGACCGGCCTGCTGCCGTCGGTGGTTCCGCCGAACGCAGGGCCCGTGACCACGACGACGATCGCCGCCGACCCGGCCGCGCAGCCGGTCCGGCACGTGACGCGCTACGTGCAGCTCAAGCCCGGCCAGACGGCACCTCCGCAGGCCGCGGTCGTGGCGGCGCCCAAGCCAACGCCTCGCGTGGTGGTCGTGACGACCACCCGACAGTCGGGCAAGCCATGACCTCTCCGGGCGCCGGTCGGGGCGCACGACCCGGGACAACGGGCGACTGGTTCAGCACGAGCGCCGCGCTGATGGGCGGCCTCGTCAGCGTCCACCTCCGCCCCGGTACGCAGCTGCCTCCGATCGCCGCCGCTCGAGCGTCGCGCCGCGTGCTGGCCCTGATCGCAACGTGGGCGGGCCGGTTGACCCGCTTCGACGGCTCCTCCGAGCTCTCCCGGCTAAACGCCGAGATGGCCGGACGCGTCGCCGTCGGCCCGACCCTCAGTGCGGTCCTCGACTGGGGCCGCGAGGCCGAGACGATCACCGACGGGGTGGTCGACATCGGGCTGCTGGAGGCGCGGCTCGTGGCCGAGACCGGCGCCACGCCTCGGTTGCTGACGACGAGCCGGGCCAGCCGGAGCTGGTCGCTCGCGCGCCATGGGCGCGGGTCCACGGTCGAACGGCCGGTGGGGCTGCGCTTCGACCTGGACGGCATTGCCAAGGGCTGGCTGGCCGATCGCGCGCTCGATCTCCTGCCCGGGGTGACGGCCGTCGTCGATGCCGACGGGGACGTCGCGGTGCGGGTCGTCGGCGACGACGCCTGCGCGATCGGCGTCGCCGATCCGCGCGAGTACGGGAGCCTGCTGGCGACCGTGCGCCTGACCGGGGGCGCCGGACCGGTCGCTCGGTACGGCATCGCCACGTCCGGCACCTCGGTCCATCGTTGGTCTCGCGCGGGTGGACCTCGCCACCATCTGATCGATCCAGGGACCGGACTGCCGGCCCGCACCGACGTCGATCCAGGCGACCGTGATCGCAGGCACGGCTCGGGTCGCCGAGGCGTTCGCGAAGACGGCGGTCATCGTCGGCTCCGAGGCGGCGGCGGTGCGCCTCGACCGCCGAGAGGTGCTGGGCCAGATCCTCGTCCCGGAGGACGGAGGCGTCCTCGTGACGCCGGCCACGATGGAGTTCCTGTCATGACGTTCAGGGGGTTCGATCCACGGACCGGGCTGGCACGCTGGGGCCTATCGGCCATCGCCGTCGGGATCGTCATGGGATCGACCGCCCCGGGGGTACTGCGCGATCTCGGCATCCTGTGGGAGGCACATCGGGCGAGCCTGCCGTGGTTCCTCGAGCGTCTGGCGGCGTTTCTCGCCTACCTCGCCATGACCGGCTCGGTGGTGTATGGGCTGCTCCTGTCAACCAAGCTGCTCGACGCGATCGCCCATCGACCGATCTCGTTTGCGCTCCACCAGGACCTGGCGGCCGTCGGGCTCGGGCTGGCGGGAGTCCATGGAGCCCTCCTCGGGCTGGATTCGAGCGTGCCGTTCTCGATCCGGCAGCTGGTGGTCCCCGGCCTGGCGCCCTACGCGCCACTCCAGGTGGCGATCGGCCAACTGACGTTCTACGTGACCGCGGTCGTGGTCGCGAGCTTCTACGTGCGCCGACGGATCGGCCAGCGGACCTGGCGGACAATTCACCTGCTGACCTTCCTCGCGTTCGCCGGCGCAACGGCCCATGGGGTCCTCGCCGGAACGGACAGCGGAGCGGTCTGGACCTGGTGGATGTACAGCCTGGCGGTCGCGATCGTCGTGTTCCTGTTCGCGTATCGCCTCGTGACGGCATCCGCGCGGCGTCGCGATTCAGCGCGGCAGCAGGTGCTCCGCCCTGAAACCGAGCAGGTCGCGGCTCCGCGTGAGTTCGAACGGCACCTCCCGCCCGCGGATCGGCCGGCGCAGCTCGGTCGCCGGGTGGAAGCGGGCGAGCAGGTCGGCCGTGGGTTCGGTTGAGTACGTGTCCGGGGCCATCACGTTGATGACGTGGCAGCCCGGGATCTCGCGTTCCACGGCCAACCGGAAGGCGCGCGCGCTATCGCGGACATCGAGGTACGCCCACAGCTCGCAGGCGAGGCCCGACGGGTCGCGGGCCACCTCGTCGGCAACGGCCTGCTGCTCCGCCATCGTGCCCGTGTTCGAGATCCGGAGGGCGACGACCTGGTAGCCGTGGCGGCGATGCATCGTGCGCGAGGTGGCTTCGTCGGCCTCCTTCGACAGGGCGTACGGATCGCTGCCCACGTTCGGATGCACCTCGTCCACCGGCACGTAGAGCGGGGAGACGGGCGGCGAGGCGAACGGCAACCCGGTCACCGAGGTGCTCGACGCGACGGCGAGCCGCGGCACGCCGGCCATCCCGGCCGCCTCGAGCACGACGAACGTCGCCTGGGTGTTCATGGCGAACACCTCGAGCGGAGTGCCGAAGCGTGGCGAGGGAATTGCGGCGAGGTGGATGAGCGCCTCGGCCCGGGTCCGGTCGAGGAGTCGGGCCGTCGCGTCGAGGTCGCGCACGTCGAGCTGCGTCCAGGTCGCATCGCGGCCGGCGGGGTCGTCGGTCGGTGGCGCCGAGCGGTCGACGGCGTGCACCTCGTGGTCGCGCGCGGCCAGGTCGGCCACGACGTACCGGCCGATCCGACCGCCGGCTCCGGTCACCACGATCCGCACGTCACCCGCCCTCGCGCTTCTGCCAGCCCTCCACGAACAGCTGCAGCCGGGCGCCGGTTCGCGGATGGCGGGCGCAGGCACCGTGGTCGAGACGGAGGCCCAGGCCGGGGGCGGTAGGCGCAGCGAAGCAGCCATCGGCCGGGTCGACGATCGGTGCCGCGTCGACCAGCTCGCCGACCCAGGCGTCGGCGAAGTCGTTGAAGTGCTCGACGATGTCGACGTTCCGGGTTGCGACCGCGAAATGGACGTTGGCGGCCGTCGCCACGGGGCCGCCGACGTTGTGCGGCGCGAGCGTCAGGTAGTGAGCCTCCGTCCAGCCGGCCAGCCGGCGCATCCCCGTGAACCCGCCGAAGTGGGTGAGATCGGCCTGGACGATGTCGACGTTGCCATCCTCGACGAACCCGACCGCGTCCCAGATGGTATGCAGCCGCTCGCCCGTGGCGATCGACAGGCTGGTCGCGGAGCGCACGCGGGCAAGGGCGTCGGGGTTCTCCGGTGGAACCGGTTCCTCGATCCAGCGGGGCGCGAACGGCTCGAGGTCCGCCGCCACCTGGGCCGCGGTATCCGGCGAGAACCGCCCGTGCATCTCGATCATCAGGTCGATGTCCGGGCCGATGGCGTCGCGCACGGCCGCGACGACACCCACGGCCCGCCGCCGTTGGGCAGTCGACAGGCGGACGCTGGCGGCGGCGAACGGGTCGAGCTTCATCGCCCGGTAGCCGCGGGCGACGACGCCCAGGGCCAGCTCGGCGATCCGGGCCGGGTCGTAGTCCGACTGGTACCAGCCGTTGGCGTAGGCCGGGACTCGATCGTGGAAGCGGCCGCCCAGGAGCTTCCAGATCGGCACGCCGAGCTGCTGGCCCATCAGGTCCCAGGACGCGATGTCGAAGGCGGCCAGGGCCGACTGGCTGTGCTCGCTCGGCCGGCCGTATTCGAGCCGTTCGATCGCCCAGGCCAGCCGCTCGGTGTCGAACGGATCGGCGCCGACGACGTAGCGGCCGGCCAGCTCCTGGACGACGGCCACGAACGAGTCCGTCTTGTTGAGCGGTCGCACCTCGCCGACGCCGACCAGGCCGGTGTCGGTCTCGAGCTCGACGAAGACGAGGTCGCGCCACGGCGTGCCGACGACCGTCGTCCGAACGGCGGTGACGAGCACCGGTCAGGGTGTCGTGGTCGGCTGGGTGGGGGTTGGCTGGGTCGTGCGCGGGGCGCCGATCAGGGTGAGGCCGGTGATCCGCGCGTAATTCGAGTAGTAGGTCGTCTGGTGGACGGTCGCACCGCTGGCGTCGTAGACCGTGACGGTCCGCCAGACCTGTTTGCCGTCGACGGGATACTCAACCCGTTGGCGGACGCCGGGAGCCAGGGTCGAGGTCAGTTGGGTCGTGTCGGTCGCGGGCTTGACGTTCTTCACGATCGGGTTGCTGATGACCACCGTCCGACCGCTCGGGACGCTGTACAGCTCGAACTTGACGTAGCCGCGCGTTCCGTTGCGGATCTTGTAGCCACGGATCAGGACCGGGTAGTCCGTGTCGTTCGTCCACGACATCGTCTGGACCGCCCCGGACGCGCTGATGAAGACCGTGGCGTCGAGTCCGAGCGGATACCGATCGATGTAGTAGAAATGGTTCCGCCGCGCGTCCATCTGGAAGCCGCCGCGCAACGCCGCGTTGAACAGGGTCGTCGAGCACGAGCAGATCCCGCCAGCGAGCGCGCCCTGCGGCTCGGTCTTGCCGTTGATGATCGCGCCGCCGTCCGTATAGCCCTTCTCACGGGTAACGGGTCCGATCGCATCCCAGAAGTCGAACGTCGCGTGCGGGGCCACGATCGTCCCGTCGATCGTCAGGGCGGGGATCCAGATGTTGGCGCCGAAGCCATTCCGGTCGCTGATCGGGAAGTAGGTCTTCCAGGACGAGATCAGGGTCATCTGTGGTTCGGCGGCCTCCGCCTGGGCCGTCGTCAGCGCAGGCGGCGTGACGGTCAGGGTCGGCGCGATCTGGGTCGCCGCGAACCCGGCCGCCCGACCCGCCAGCATCTCCTGGACCTGGACGACGGTCGCGGCCACGTCGAGCTTGTACCCATCCTTGCTCGGCGAGACGCCAAGGATCTTCCCGTCGGTCACCGTGAACGTGGCATCGACCGGGGCGCGGTCGACCTTCGGGGCGAACGCCTTGATCACCTCGGTCAGTGGCGTCGTGTCGAGCGTCGGGCCGTACGTGCCGTCGGCCGTCGTCGTGAAGCTCACCCACGTGCGGAGCTCGGCGCTGTCGATCCGCAGCCGGTCTTCGCCGACGGCGAGGACGATGTCGGCCGTGATCCGGTCGGCCTGCTGCCTGGCGGCGGCTGCCTGAGCCGTGGTGACCGCCGGATCGATGGTCGTGACCGTGAGTTCAGCGCGCAGCTCGGGCGGCGCGTTCACGTCGCCGAGCGCGGCCATGAACGTGGCGATCACCGGCGTCGGGTCGGCGCTCGCACCGGCCTGCCCGTCGCGCACCCGGAATTGGCCGTCGCTCGCGGTTTCGACGGCGGCGTCCCGTGGCTCGACCTTGAGCGAGTCGGCAAGGGCAGTGATCCGGTCGTCGAGCGCGTCGGCATCGAAGGTCACCTTCGGCACGAGGAAGACGCCACGGACGACGGTCCGGGCGTCCGCGACGACCCGATCGACCGGCGACCCATGGCGGCCGACCTCGATCGCCTCATCGAGCATCGCCTTGATATCGGGGCGGCGGCCGATGTCGCCGTAGCTGATGACGTGCTCGCCCGAGTCGCCGGTCAACACCAGGCGTCCCTCGGACAGGGACCCATAGGCCCGTTCGAGCGCGTTCTGTGCTTCTTCGGCGTTCATCCCGGACAGGTCGACCGTCCCGACGTGCACCCCCGGCAGGATCCGCCCGGTGAACTGCTGGTCGTAGCCGTACAGCGCGCCGACGCCGAGCAGCAGGGCGGCGCCGAGCCCGAGGATGAAGGCCAGCCCGAAGTTGATCCGCGCCGAGGGCCGGCGCGTCAGGTCCGGTGGATCGAACGGGACGAGCGAAGCGGGCGGCTCCTCCGGCGACGAGGGGGCGTCCCCGGGCGGCTCGCCTGGGGGAGCCTCGGTCGGGCAGGTCGGAGCCGGTCGTGTCGGTCATGGCAGGGCCGCCATCCTATCAGCCCCGCCGACTGGATCCTCTCGGCCCGGGGCCGCGGTTGGACGGGACCGCCCCCGGTGCGTGACGCGGAGCTCAGCTCAGCTCGGGCTCCGCGGGACGAGCACGACTCGGCGGTTCGGCTCCTCGCCGATCGACTGGGTCGCGACGCCGGCGTGGTCGCGCAGCGACATGTGGATCCAGCGGCGCTCGAGCGCCGACATCGGCTCGAGCTGGAGCATCTTGCCGGTCTCGACGACGCGCGCCGCGGCTCGCTCGGCGAGCTCTCGCAGCTGGCGTTCGCGACGTCCGCGATAGTCCTCGACGTCGACCAGCACGCGCGTCCAGGAGCCGATCTCCTTGGACAGCATCAGGTTGACGAGGTGCTGCAGCGCCGACAGCCGCTCGCCCTTGCGACCGATCAGGGCGCCGAGCGCCTCCTTCTCGTCGCCGTCGGCGACGACGTTGAGCCGGCTGGTCTCGCCGGTCTCGACTTCGACGCGAACGACGAACCCGAGGTGGTGCATCAGCTGTTCGAGGATCGCCTTGCCGGCGGCGAGCGCCTCGGGCGACGCCTCGGACGCCTCGAGGTCGGCCCGTTCGGCAGCCAGCGATCCGCGCGCGGCGGCGACCTCCGCCGCCTCGGATGCCGACAGGTCGGCCGACCCGCCACGGCTCACCGGCCGTCGGTCGTCCCGCCGGGGAGGTCGGTCGTCCCGGCGCGGTCGGTCGTCCCGCGGTCGGTCGTCCCGCGGTCGGTCGTCCCGCCGGGGAGGTCGGTCGTCGTGGCGCGGCGGTCGATCGCCGCGAGGCTGCTCGTCATGGCGCGGCCCGGCTTCGTCGCGGCGGAGCCTCGGCAACTCGCGGCGGGTCGGTCGTCGCCGACGGCCACGTTCCTCGCGGGGTCGGTCGTCCCGGCGCGGCGGGGGCGGGGGCAGCGGGACGGCGGCTGCGGCCTCGCGCTTCGGCGCGGCTCCACCGAGTGCGGCTCGCGGCGCAGCGACGATGCGGGCGGGTTCGGCGCCCATGCCGAGGACACCCCGGCTGCCGGGGGTGAGGATCTCGAAGTCGAGGTCGTTGAGCTCGGCGCCAAAGGCCTCGCGGGCCTGGCGGAGTGCCTCCTCCACGGTCTTGCCGGTGAATTCGCGGTATTCGCTCATCTCAGCGTCGTCTCCCTCGTCGGCCCTGACGGCCCCGCTCGCGGGGGCGGATCGTCGATGCGGCCGTGGTCTTCTTCTCAGCGTCGGTCAGGATGGCCGCTCGCTTGCTCGGATCAGGTGGCGGTGGCATTTCCACCGGGAAACGCGGCGTGTGGCCGGTGGCAAAGGCCGGCTTCCAGCCGAAGATGGGGAACATGCCACCCCAACCCACGATCAGGTACTGCTGGGCGATCTGGAAGATGTTGGCCGTGATCCAGTAGATGAACAGACCGGCCGGCAGGAACCCACCATACGCGATCGAGATCAGCGGCAGGAACATCATCGTCTGTCGCTGGATCTTGGTGTTCTGGTCGTCGTCTGCCGGCTTGGAGACCGGCAGCATCATCCGCGACGAGATGAACTGGGTCAGTGCCGACAGGATCGCCAGGATGCTCAGCCCAAGGCCGAAGCCGCCGAGCGAGACCGTCAGGAAGGTCGACGGCTTGCTCACGTCGAGGTTGCCCAGGGCCGGGATGACCGTGTCGATACAGGGCCGGGCGGCGTTGATGACACCGCTCGCGTCGACGTTCGCGCAGGCGAGGTTGACGATCTTGATGCCGAAGAACGACAGCATCGCGCGCGGATCCTGGTTGGTCAGCCCGTTCTGGATGACCGAATACATGATGAACAGCAGGGGCATGGACAGGAGCAGCGGCAGGCAGCCGGAGAGCGGATTGATCCCGCGCTCCTTGAACAGCTCCTGCTGTGCCAGCCGGGCCTTGTTCGCGTCGCCCTTGTAGCGCCGCTGGATCTCCTTGACCTCGGGCTGGAGGAGCTGCATCCGACGCTGCGAGACGAGCTGGCGCCGGTACAACGGGATCACGAGCCCACGCACGACCAGGGTCAGGACGATGATCGCCCAGCCGATGGCGCCCGGTACGCCAAGGTTTCGCAGGATGTCGTACGTCCCGACCAGGACGATGAACATCAGCTGGAAGATCGGGGTGAACGCCCAGGCAAGCAGGCTGATCGGATCCGCGCCGGGCTCGGCCGGCACGAGCGGCGGATGCGGCGTAGGCGACGCGGGGAGCGAGCCCGAAGCGCCGGGCGATCCGGTTACGGGCGCGCAGCCGGCCACCACCAACGCGAGCAGGACCAGTAGCAGGACCGGGGCGACTCGGTGCCAGCGGAGCCAGGGGAGTGTCACGAGTCGAGCGCCTCGCTAGCGGACCGGGTCATAGCCACCAGGGTTCCAGGGATGGCAGCGGGCAATTCGTCGGGCTCCCATCCAGCTTCCGCGGAGCAGGCCGTATTTCCTGATCGCCTGTTCCGTGTAGTGCGAGCAGGTTGGCTCGAATCGACAGCTCGGCGGCAGCCAGGCGAACAGGACCCGGTAGAGCCGGATGGCCCCGATGCCGATTCGCTTCAATTCGTGGACCCTCCGAGCGCGCCGCCCTTGATCAGGGTACGACGCAACGCTCCGACCATCGCCGCGTGGTCGGCCGTGACGATCGACGGCCGGGCGATGATGAGGACGTCCCAGCCGGGCTGGAACGAGGGCGCCATCTCCCTGAGTGCCTCTCGAAGCCGGCGACGAACCCAATTCCGCACCACCGCCCCGCCGAGCGCTCGGCCGGTCGACAGCCCGAACCGGGTCGTCTCGAGATCGGTCCGCCGGAATCGGACGGTCAGCAGCTGGTGGGACCGGGTGGTCCCGCCGCCCTGGAACGCGGCGAAGTCCTGCGGGCGGGAAAGCATCACGAGCCGCGGCGTGTCCGTGCCGCGCCCGATCGTCAGGCCGTCAGCCGCTTTCGGCCGCGAGCGCGGCGCGCGGCCAGGACCCGCCGGCCGCCGGCCGACTTCATCCGGGCCCGAAAGCCATGCTCCTTGGCGCGGTGGCGCTTTTTAGGCTGAAAGGTCTGCTTCATCAGGAGTGTCCGGGATCCTCTCCATCCGGCCTCGGGGACGGGTTTGTCACTTGCCCCATAAGGCACGCAAACGCGCCTGGCGCCAGAAAGCGCAGGGCGCGTTGTCGTCCGGCGGATGATAGGGCGGGCCCCAGAGGGTGTCAAACGAAGCGGGCGGGTGCCCGAAGTCCGGGGGCCGTCCGAAGTCCGGGGTCCGTCCGCCGGAACCTCGCCGGCGCCGTCGACCAGCGCTGCTCGGATACCCCCCGGGAGTATGCCAGAAACGCCTTGCGACGCGCCGACGGACGGTGCTATCCTCTCCGGGCCCTCGACGCCGGAGACGTACGCGGGAGACCCGAAGCCCCGCCAGGGACCCTCGGGAACGCGTCGACCGGTGCCACCATACGGCACTCCTGCTGACGCGCGAGGACCCGGCGACCTGTTCCGAGTTCCCTGGTCAACGCTACCTATCCACCGCCACCGTCAATCGCAGGGTCCCATCGACGAATGGATGCGAAGCAGGTCTGGAGAGCGGCTCTTGGAGAGCTGCAGGTCTCGCTCTCCCCGGCGAACTACGAGACGTGGCTGCGCGACACGCAGCTCCTCGACGTCGACGAGCAGCGCTTCCGGATCGCGGTCCCGAACGGCTTCGCCAAGGACTGGCTCGAGTCACGCTATCGCTCGCTGATCAGTCAGACCCTGGCCCGGATCGTGGGCTACAGCGTCCAGGTCGAGTTCGTCGTGGGGTCGAACCCGGACGTCTCGCTCGAGACCGCGACCGGCGAGCCGGCCCAGGGGCCTGCCAGCCCATCCCCGCAGGTCCGGGTCGAGCCCACCCGCGTGGGCGGCGAGGGCGGCAGCACCTACCTGAACCCGCGCTACACCTTCTCGAACTTCATCGTCGGCTCGGCCAACCGGCTGGCCCACGCCGCAAGCCTTTCCGTCGCGGAGCGACCCGGCCACGCCTACAACCCGCTATTCCTGTACGGCGGAGTGGGGCTCGGCAAGACCCACCTGATGCACGCCATCGGCAACCAGGTGATCGCCAAGTTCCCGCGCAAGCGGGTCGTCTACGCGACGAGCGAGAAGTTCACCAACGAGTTCATCACCTCGATCCAGCAGGGCAAGATCGACGAGTTCCGGGCGCGCTACCGGCGGATCGACCTGCTGCTCATCGACGACATCCAGTTCATCGCGGACAAGGAACGAACGCAGGAAGAGTTCTTCCATACGTTCAACGCGATCCACGAGGACGGCAAGCAGATCGTGCTGTCGTCGGACCGGCCGCCGAAGGCCATCCTGACCCTCGAGGAGCGGCTTCGCAGCCGCTTCGAATGGGGCTTGATCGCCGACTTGACCGCCCCGGATCTCGAGACCCGGATCGCGATCCTGCGGGCCAAGGCCGAGGAAGGCGCGGTCCCGATCACCTCGGACGTGATCGAATTCATCGCGCGCAAGGTGGTCAGCAACATCCGCGAGCTCGAAGGGGCACTCAACCGGATGGTCGCCTACGCCAGCATGGGGGCGATGCCGATCGGCATCGAGCTTGCCCAGGCGGTCCTCTCGAACGTGCTGTACAACCCCAAGAAGCGCCAGGTGACGCCCGAGCGGATCGCCAAGGTCGTGTCGGACTACTACAGCGTCCCGATCGAAGTCCTCCAGGGCCAGAAGCGGGACAAGGCGATCGTCGTGCCTCGCCAGATCGCGATGTTCCTGATGCGCGCCGAGACCGACGTGTCGCTGCTCCGGATCGGGGCGGAGCTCGGCGGACGGGACCACTCGACGGTCCTGCATGCCTGCGACAAGATCACCCGCGAGGTCGCCGTCAACGACGAGCTGCGCCGCGAGATCGCCGCGGTCCGGGAGCTCATCTACGCGGACTGAGTCGCGCCGGCCACTGGCCGTGCCCGGGCTCCAACATCCAGGATTCGGTGGCCCAGGCCACGGCCGTTGTGGACAAGCGCCCGGAATCCGTGGAGAACCGCCGGGCGCTGTGGACATCGGGCGCGTGCAACGGTCCGTTCGCCGGGGCGTCGGTGGGAAGGTCAGCCGAGTCGGTCGGCTGCCGCTCGTCTGGCGGTCCGACAATCCACAGCTCGTACGCCGCGGCGCGCACCGGAACAACAGGGCTGTGCACTACCAGGTGGCGACCGTCAACCGCTGGTTCGCGCTCGTCCAGTCACGAGCATCCACGTGGTCCACACCCTGATGACGGTGATGACGGGATGAGAAGATAGGGGGAAGATACCCACGACCCCACGGGCGATCCGGTCGGGGACCGTCCGCTCACGCGATGACCCGTTACCGAACCGACCACGATCCCTGCCGTGAAGGCGCGGCGCCAAGCAGCGTGGAGTGAATCCAACGTGAAACTCTCGGTCATGCAGGAGAACCTGGCACGTGGCCTGTCGGTCGTCAGTCGGGCGGTCTCCAATCGGAGCACGTTGCCGGTGCTGGCCAACGTGCTGCTCAAGACCGAGGACGCCGGCCTCAAGTTGACGGCGACCAATCTCGAGATCGGGATCACCTATTGGGTGCCCGGCAAGATCGAGACCGATGGCGCCACCACGGTTCCGGCCAAGCTTCTGACCGATCTCGTCAACTCCCTCCCAGCTGGGGACCGCGTCGACCTGACGCTACAGGCCGGCGACACACTGCATCTCCGCTGTGGTCGGTTCGAGACGCACATCAAGGGGATCGACGCCGACGAGTTCCCGGCCATCGGTGCGGCCGGCGAACGACCAACCACCCGGATCGCCCAGAACGCGCTGCGACGGGCACTCGCCGAAACGGTCTTCGCCGCTGCGTCCGACGAGGCACGGCCGATCCTGACCGGTGTTCTCGCCAAGTTCGAGGGAGACCAGCTGACGCTTGCGGCCGCCGACAACTACCGGATCGCGGTCAAAACCATCCCGATCCTCGATCCCGTGCCGGAGACGAGCGTCGTCATCCCGGCGCGCGCCCTCGTCGAGCTGGCCCGCGTGCTGGCCGACGTCGAGGACCCGGTCGAGGTCGTCCTGGCCGGTAGTCGCAACCAGGTCCTGTTCCACCTCGACGGGATCGACCTCGTCAGCCGCCTCATCGACGGCCAGTTCCCGAACTACCAGCAGGTCGTGCCGCAGACCCACACCACGCGCGCCGTGCTCGATCGCGAGGAACTGCTTCGTGCCGTCAGGCCGGCGGCGCTGATCGCCCATGAGTCGGCGAATATCGTCAAGCTCGAGGTCGGAGCGGATGGGGAGCCGGGGATCACGGTTTCGGCCAGCGCCGAGGTGGGCGACCACGTCGGGCAGGTGGAGGCGACGGTCGACGGCGACGGCACGACCATCGCGTTCAACGCCCGCTACCTGGCGGACGTGCTGACCAACGTGAGTGCGGACCAGTTCGCCCTCGAGTTGAACGGTCCGCTCTCGCCGGGCGTCTTCAAGCCGCTCGGCGACGACCACTACATCCACGTGGTCATGCCCGTCAGGACCACCTCCTAGCCCGTCCAGTTCCGGAGGTCGGTCCGGCCGCCGCCGGTCCGGATGCCACTGCTCGAGACCATCCGTCTGCTCGACCTTCGCGGGTATCCGTCCCTCGACGTCACCTTTGCGCCCGGACCGCACCTGATCTGGGGACCGAACGCGGCCGGCAAGACGAGCCTGCTCGAGGCGATGGTCCTCCTGGCGTGGGGCCGGTCGCACAGGACCACGGCGGACGGCGAGTTGATCCGCTGGGGGACGGATCTCGCGCGGGTTGAGGGCCGGGTCGGGCGTGACGTCGTCGAGGTGGCGGTCGTCCGTTCGGGAGCCAGCGGGGCCGCGGGCCGGAAGCGGATCCGGGTCAATGGCCTCCCCCGTCGGGCGTCCGGCCTTTCCGGGTTGCTCCGGGTCGTGGTCTTCGCGCCCGAGGAGATGCTGCTCATCGCCGGCTCGCCATCGCTCCGGCGCGCGGTGATCGACCAGCTGGCATCGTCCGCCTCTCCGGCGTACGCCGACGCGCTGGCGACCTACGGCCGGACGCTGCAACAGCGCAACAGCCTCCTCCGCGCGATCCGTGAGGAGGGTGCCTCGCGAGACGAGCTGCGCTTCTGGGACGGTGCCTTCCTTGACTCCGGCGCCGCGATCGTGACCGAGCGCCGCCGGCTGCTGGAGGTGTTGGCCGGACCCCTTGCCGCAGCACACGCCGAGATCGCCCCGGACGAGGCCACGACCGCACGGCTTACCCTGGCCTACTCGACCAACGCCCCGGCACACCCCGGAGAGTCGGCTCGGCAGGCCCTTGCTCGGCGCCTCGCGGAGACCGCCGACAAGGAGGTCTGGAACGGCTCGACGCTGATCGGGCCGCACCGCGACGACCTGGTCTTCGAGCTCGCCGGCCGTGACTTCGCGAGCTTCGCCTCGCGCGGCCAGCAGCGGACCGCGATCCTCGCGCTCAAGCTGGCCGAGCTTGACGTCCTGACCGAGCTCGACGGTCGACCGCCCTTGCTCCTCCTCGACGACGTCTTCTCGGAGCTCGATCCGGAACGGCGCTCCCATCTCGTCCGGCGGATCGCGGACCTGCCGCAGGCGTTCGTGACCACCACCACGCTCGACGACCTCGACCCGGCGCTGCGGGCCATCGCGACCGCCTGGGAGGTCCGGGCCGGGCCGGGTGGTGCCCAGCTCGTCGGCGAGGGCCGCGCGGCCGGCGGGGCGGGGAGCCCGGGGGCAGCGCTCGGCGAGGCCGCCCGGTGACCGCCCGGAGACGGCCGATGGTCCGGCTCGGCGACCTGATCCCGGACGCGGCGCGGGCGCTCGGCCTCGAGGACGAGCTGCGACTGTCGCGGGCGCTCGCCACCTTCGAGGCGCTCGTCGCGGAGCGAGTCCCGGCGGCCGCTGGTGCTTGCCGGGTCGTCCGCCTCGACGGCTTCGCGCTGGTCGTGGAGGCCGACGCGCCGATCGTCGCGCAGGAACTCCGGATGCGGGGTCCGGAGCTCCTGGCCGCGTTCGCCGCGGCTCCCGGCGGCGTTGGTGCGCGCGAGCTGCGCGTCCACGTCCGGCCGGGGGGTCGCCGCGTATAATCCGCCTCCCGCCTGATCACGAAAGGCTCGGATGGCCGTTCGACTCCAGCTCAAGCTCGGCGTCGTTACCGAGCACGACCGACTCGCCGACTCACCCGACACCCTCGTCGTCGTCGAGCCGAGCGTGGGTTCGGTGGCGCGTTCCAAAGGGCACCTCTACCTGCTCGTGACGTCCCGGGTCGTCACCCGCCACGCGCTGGAGGCGACCCGCCTGGCCGCCGAGACGATCCGCAACGAGTACTACTACGACAAATCGGCCGGGATCCGCGTCTGCCTCCAGAAGGCCATCGCGACGGCCAACAAGCGGCTCGCCCACCAGGCCGACCGGCTCGGACTCAAGACGATCGACGGTGGCGGGCCGATCGGCGTCGGCGTCGCGGTCGTCCGGGCCAACGAGATGTACGTGGCCACGGTCGGGCCGGCCGAGGCCTACCTGATCCGCCAGGCTCGGCTGTCCACGCTGCCCGACCCGTTCCGCGAACGGGGACTGCCGTCGCCGGACCTCGAGCCCGACGTCTGGCGCGGCGAGGTGTCGGTCGGCGACTCGCTCGTCCTCATCTCGCCCAACGTGATCGCCAAGCTCGGTGCCGACGAGCTCAAGGACGCGATGCTGACGCTTCATCCGCAGTCGGCGGTGGAGCACCTCCATCACCGGTTCGTGGCCGCCGACGGGACCGGCAGCGACGGCGCCATCGCGTTCGAGGCGACCGAGGTGTCCTCGACGGCCAAGGCGAGGACGCTGGTGCCGGTTCGGCCGTCGGCGCCATTGGCCGGCGCTCCGGATCGATCGCCCATCCCGCTGGCCGACAACGTCCAGGCGGCCGGGCTGGCGGTCAGCACCGCGGCCGGCAATGCCCGGGTGGCGGCCGGCGGCGCCCTCGAGCGGGCGGTCGCCTGGGCCCAGGGACTGATGCCGCGGCGAAAGCCGGCCTACCGGCGGGTGACCCCGCTCGCCTCCCGTCGCGAGACGCAGCGCCGGGCCGCGCTCGCGGCGCTGGCGCTGATCGTCGTCGTCGGCGGTCTCGGACTGGGTGTCTACCTGTTCGGTGGCAACAACACGCCGGAGGAGGCCATCAGCTCAGTCGCGGCCGGCCAGCGGGCGATCGACACCGCAACGGCGGACCTGGCCAAGGTCACCGGACCCGGGATCGACCTGATCGCCGACGATCCCCAGCAGGCCCTCCAGCTGCTCAGCGACGCCTACCGTCAGCTCGACGCGGCGACCGCGGCCGACGTCAGCGAATCGGTCGTCGCACCGCTCCGCCAGCGGACCCTGGCCGGGCTCGACCGGCTGTACGGGGTGGTCCCCGTGAAGTCGACCACGTTGTTCACCTTCGCCCCGGCCGACGGCGCGGCCCCGATCGATCTGCGGGCGATGGTTCGCGGCCCGGACGGCGTGCCGTACGTGATCGACCGCTCGACCAAGGCGGTCTACCGCGTCGACCTCAACACGAAGAAGGCGACGCTCGTCGCGAAATCCGGCCAGAAGGCGAGCGGCGGGACGGTCTCCACGCCGCGGTTCCTGACCGTCGGCGGGCCGGACCTGCTGATCCTCGACGCCAAGAACCAACTGTGGCGCTGGCGACCGGCCGATACGAAGGGCAAGGGCACGCTGGTCAAGGTCAACGTCAAGGGATCGACCTCGTGGGGCAGCGACATCCTCGGCATCGCGACCTTCCTGCGCGACCAGTCGCGCGGTCTGTACAACCTCTACGTCGTGGATCCCAGCGAACAACAGATCGAGGCCTACTCGCCGGCCGCGGACGGCAACGGCTTCCCCGCGGCACCGACGGCCTGGCTGGCGACCGCCCGTGACGTGACCGGGATGACCTCGATCTACGTCGATGGCGACCTGTTCGCGGCCGACGGCGGCGCGCTGGACCGGTTCGTATCCGGCAAGAACGACGGGTGGGACGCCGCCGCCCCGGACGACACGCTGTTGCGTCCCGCGCCGACCTATTCCATCGTCGCGGGGGGCACCGAACGGCGGGTCGGCGACCTGTACGCCTTCGACAAGGCGAACAACCGGATCGTGGCGATCGGCAAGACGGATGGCGCCTACCACGCCCAGTACCGGCTGGCCGGCGGGCTGACCGACTGGTCGGACCTGCGAGCGATGTACGTGGTCCCGGGTGTCGAGCTGGCACCGGCGACGATCGTCTGGCTGTCGCGGGACGGGCTCCACCAGGCGCCCCTCGATCCCGTGGCGGACAACCCACCGTCGAGCTCGCCGTCGTCCTCACCCGGATCCGGCGCGTCGTCGAGCCCCGCGGCCGGCGGGTCCGCATCCCCGGCGCCGTCGTCCTAGCCGTGACCCGCCGGGCGTCGTGATCCCCCTCCGCGACGCCAACCCGACGAGACGCTCGGCGATCGTGACCCCGGCGATCGTCATCGCCTGCTGCGTCGCATTCGCGTGGGAGCTCGGTCTCGGCGCCGGGTCGGGTGACGCCGCACTGAACCGGCTGATCCTCGATTGGGGCGTGGTCCCGGCCCGGCTGAGCGATGCCTGGGGGCACGCAGACTTCGTGTCGACGGACACCGCCACGCTGGTGACCAGCCAGTTCCTGCACGGCGGCTGGCTCCATCTGCTCGGCAACATGCTCTACCTGTGGATCTTCGGGAACAATGTCGAGGACCGGCTCGGACGGCTCGGTTTCCTGGGCTTCTACCTGATCGGCGGCGTCGCCGCCGCGGTCGCCCAGGTCGCCGTCGATCCGACGTCCGGTGCGCCCACGATCGGCGCATCGGGGGCGATCGCGGCGACGCTCGGCGCCTACATCGTCCTGTTCCCCCGGGCGCGGGTGACGTCGCTGATCTTCCTCGGGTTCTTCTACCAGCTGTTGAACATCCCGGCGGTCGTCGTCCTCGGCTTCTGGTTCGTCCTCCAGCTCGTCGACGGGTTCGCTTCGCTCGGGGTGGCCCAGTCGGGGGGCGTCGCGTTCTTCGCGCACATCGGCGGGTTCGTGTTCGGGGCGCTGGTGGGGTTCGCCGCGCGCAACAGCCCGCTCGGGCCGGCTGCCCGGCCAGGCGTGGGATAATCCGGCGATGGACGACGAGCTCGTCGAGATGCAGGTCGAGAGCGTCCGCGTGCACATGCTCTCGAACCGCCACGTCGTGATCCTCAAGCAGGCCGACCGCGATCGCTACCTGCCGATCTGGATCGGACCGTGGGAGGCGAGCTCGATCGCGATGAAGCTCCAGGGCCTCACCCCCGAGCGGCCCCTGACCCACGACCTGTTTGCGACCACGCTCGAGGAGCTCGGCGCCGAGATCGACCGGGTCATCATCTCCGAGCTGGCCGAAGAAACCTTCCACGCACGCATCCTGTTCGATCGAGACGGCCGCACGGTGGAAGTCGACGCCCGGCCGTCCGACGCGCTCGCGCTGGCGGTCCGGACCGGAGTCCGGATCTTCGCCTCGGTGGCCGTGCTCGAGCAGGCGGCCCTCGGCGCCGACGGCGGCCTGGGCGACGAGGGCGAGGAGGGATCGACGCTCGAATCGATCGGCGAGGGGATCGTCGACCCGCGCCTCGACGTCTTCCGCGACTTCGTCAACTCGCTCGATGTCGGACCCGAGGGCGAGGGCCGAGGCAGCTAGCCCAGGATCGGCGCCCCGCGACGGAGTCCGGCGGACCGGCTCGCCCACATCCGGAGGCGGAGCCACCAGAAGTCCCGGACCGCGCGAAACACGACGGAGGGCCTGGCGCCGGTCGCCGATCCGGCCGTGCGCGGGTAATGGGGAACGCCCACCTCGGCAACCGTCGAGCCCTGGGCCTGCAGCTTGATGAGGAGCTCGGCCGAGAAGAACGCGCCGCCCGATTCGACCCGGATCGGTTCGAGGGCGGAACGCCTGAACAGCTTGCAGGCGCAGTCGACGTCGGTGACGCGCAGGCCGAAGAACATCCGGTTGGCGAGGCGATAGGCACGGGCGTAGAGCGTCCGGACGAGCGGATCGGCGCGCTTGATCCGGAAGCCCACGACGACGTCCGGCGCATCGGCGGCGGCCAGGCGGGCCGTGAGCCGGCCGAGATCCGCGACCCTGAACTGGCGATCACCGTCGGTGAACGCGACCAGATCGTATTGGGCGGCCGCGAACCCGGATCGGAGGGCTGCCCCGTACCCGAGGTTGACCGGGTGGCGGACCAGCCGCACGACGCCGGGATGCCTGTCGGACAGGGCCTCGGCGAGGCTCGCCGTGGCGTCGCGCGAGCCATCATCGATGGCGATGATCTCGAACGCGTCGGCCAGCGCCGGCAGCTCCGCCAGCGCCTCGTTCACCAGGCCCTCGAGGTTGGCCTCCTCGTTGTGGGCCGGGAAGAAGTAGGACAGGCGTGGCACGCGGGTGGATGGCCCGACCGTTGCGTCGTCCGCGGTCGCAGACGCGTCGTTCCCGGGCGTCCCGCTCGTGGCGCTCACGACCCGGCCGCGCGGCGGGCGACCACCAGGGTCAGGTCGTACCCGACGGCGCCGTCGACGGGCTGGAGCTCGTACTCCGCGACCAGCCGGGCGACGTCGGCGGGGTCCGAGCGGATCACGTAGACGGGCCGGATCCCGAGGTTGGCGTCGATCACGTCGGTGAAGTCTCCAAGTCCTTCGTCGAGCCGCGTCCGATCGTCCACGATGGTCAGGTCGGGTCTCCGTCCTTCGACGCGCTGTGCATACCATAGCGGCGTGGAGTAGCTCCACCAGCTGACCACGACTGCGTTGCGCGCCACGAGGCCGAGGACGTGGTCCGTCCAGTCCGACGCGGACCGGTCGGCGCTCTCGTCGACCGCGGCCAGCCGGGTCGGCGCGGCCAGCACGCTCGGGGCGAGCAGCACGGCAGCCAGGATCAGCGCGATCGCCGCCCCGATCCGTCCGGTCCGCCCCGGGCCGGCCGGGTCCGTGGGGCCGGCCGGTCGCCGGCCCGCGATCGGGCCGACCGCGGCCGCGAGCCACTGCGAGAGCCAGGCCACAAGCATCGCGAGCCACACCCACGCGATCAGGATCGGGCCAAGGTAGTAGCGGTCGATGTCGGCGTTGTCGTAGGACGCCGCGAAGAAGCACGTCAGGGCCAGCGAAACGCCGGTCAGCAGCGCAAACCGCGGGCGTCGGCGGACGGTCACGACGAACCCGAACGGGATCAGCGCGGCCAACGGTCCGAGCTGGTCGACGGAACGCCCGATCAGGTCGCCAACCTTGCTCGGCAGGTCGCCGAACGGATCGACCAGGCTGCCCTGGAACTGCTGGCCGAGGGCGACGTACCAGAACCCGTCCCAGGTCTCGGGCCGTCCGTAGACCAGGGCCGCCCGGAAGGGTCCGGCGCGGAGCGGCAGCTCCAGGTAGACGGCGGAGGCGGCGACGACGAGCGCGGCGAGGCAGGCCAGGACGAGGCGGCGGCGCTGTCGGATCGTCGGGGTCGACCGCGTAGACGAAGAGGCCGACCGCGGGCGCTACCAGCAGGATCAGCGAGTGGGTGCCAACGGGCGAGCCCGAACACCGCCGCCGCCGCGACGAGATAGCGGTCGCCGAGGTCCCCGGCCTCGCGGCCGTGGCTGCGAACGCCCGGTGTCGCATCGTCCTCCCAGCGGACCCGCGTCTCCCAGGCGAGCAGGAGTCGCAGGAGGACGACGACCAGCACGAGGTACAGGGCGTGCGCATCGGCATGGGTGCCGATCGACCAGGCGATCGGCGTCAGCGCCAGGCCCAGGCCCGCCACGAAGCCGAGGGCCGTCGAGCGGGTCAGGGCTCGCACGAGGTCCACGGTCAGGCCAGCGGCGACGGCCAGGCAGATCGCCGACAGGAGGTTCATCCGGAAGGCCGGCTCGCCGAAGGGCTGGAGCACGACCGACGCCAGCCAGCCGAGGATCACGTAGGTCGGGAATCCCGTCGGATGCGCGGTGCCCAGGAGCGGGCCGACGGTCTGCAGCTCGCCGGTATCCCAGAACGCCACGCCCGGGCAGCAACGCGGCGTGCGCCGCCCCGAATACCGCGACCGCGGCCAGGACTGGCGGACCCAGGCCGAGCCACAGGGTGCGCCTCACCATCCCAGCAGCCGGCTCCAGGCGACGCCCCACAGGTTGACGGCGATCGAGACCACGAGCAGCCCGGCCGCCACCGCCGTGCCGCCCCGCCATCGGTCGATCGCGCGTTCCGCCCCGATCGCGACCAGGGGCACGGCGAAGGGCGCCGAATCCAGGCTGAACCGATAGCCGAACTGGACCCAGCCCTGGCTGAAGTGCATCAGGTTGACGAGCGTGACCAGGATCACCGCGACGAGGGCCCCGGCCACCAGCCGGCTGCGTCCGACTCGGCCGAGGACAGGGATCGCCAGGAGATAGGCGGGGCTGGTCAGGATCGGGCTCATGCCGACGTCGCGCGGCACCGCGAGCGGACACGCAAGGTCGAACAGGCCGCGGACCGCGCCCGGGTCGGTACAGACCGCGACGGGCTGCAAGGCCAGGCTGTCGGGGAGGAACCGTGGCAGCACGTCGGGCAGCCCGAACAGCGCGACTCCCACGTTCTGGACGAGATAGCGGGGATCCTCCATGGACCAGTCGGGGTGGTAGCCGAGGGCCGGGTAGCCATTCGCCTCGAGGGCGTACAGGTAGTCGTAGGCCGGATGGAAGACGTGACCCGTGGTCACCAGGTTGTAGGCGACGAGCAGTCCGATCGGCAGCGCAGCGCCGATGCCCGCCGACCAGGCACGCCGCCGCCACCCGCCGCCCGATCCGACCAGGACGAGGAATGGCGCCGCGAACACCACGGTCAGCCGCGCGGTGCAGGCCAGCCCGAACAGGAGCCCCGCGACGAACTGTCGCCGGTCGACGCGCAGGCGAGTCAACAGCCGGCGGCCGCCGATCCCGCCGCCCCCGGTTTCAACCGGTCGCGCTCGCGGATCGACCGGCCGGACGACGAGCTCTGGCCCTTCGTCGCCGCGGAGGGCCACCCCGACCGCCAGTAGACCGAGCCCGACCGCCAGGATATGGGCCTGGTACCAGGTCGTCGCCACCTGCGCCGTGTACCAGAAGACGGTACCGATCGCGAGGAAGAGCGTCGTCGCCAAGCCGCACCACCGGCCGAACCTGCAGGGCGCCCAACATCCACCAGCAGATCGCAACGTCGATCGCCGCGAGGATCGTGAAGATGGTCTGGGCGTCGGTGGCCAGGCCCCACAGCGCCACGAACGGCAACAGGACGACCGCGGGCAACGGCGGGAACGGCAGCAGACCGCGGGCGACGCCGTCGGTCGTGGCGACCGGCAGGACGTCCTGGAAGTAGGCGTTGCCGTGGAGGGCACCACTCGCTTCGACCGGGTAACGGATCGCCGCATGGCCCTCCAGGAAGGCGGCCGCCTGCCAGACGAAGTGGTCGTAGTAGCGATCGGTCCGGGTGACGAGGTAGATCGCCATGGCGCCGAGCGCCAGCAGCAGACCAACGAGGACGGACATCCAGCGGGCCGTGCGAGGGTCCGGCCAGGGGCTCGTGTCGGGGTCCGGCCGGCCGCCCTGTGCTACGCTCCGATCCACCTTCCACGCTCGTGCAGGAGCCGTTTCCCGGTGACTGGCCCCGCGTTCGGTGGGACCGGGCGAGGCACAGGAGCGCCGTCGCGGGCGACCGGGACGCGGGAAACCGTTGGCGCGATCCTCGTTGTCCTCGCGGCCGGGCTCGCCCTCCGCCTCATCATCGCACAACTGATCCCGGGCTCCGGCTTCGGCGTCGACATCGGCGCCTTTCGCGCATGGCTGGCCGATCTCGCCGCTCACGGGCCGTACGGCTTCTACGATCGGCCGTTCTTCCACGACTACACGCCCGGCTATCTGCTCGGCCTGTGGCTCATGGGCCTGCTCGGCAACGTCCTGCACTGGTCGTCCTGGATCGACGCGGTTCCCTCCTTCCGGTTCCTGACCGACCTCGATCTCAAGGCATTGCCGATCCTCGCGGACCTGGCCATCGGCTGGCTCGTCCACTCCATGGTCCTCGAGCTCGGCGGGCGTCGTCGGGTGGCCCTGGCGGCGGCCGCGATCGCCGTGCTCAACCCGATCTCCTGGTTCGACAGCGTCGTCTGGGGCCAGGTCGATTCGGTCGGCGTCGTCTTCCTGCTCCTCGGCCTGCGGGAGGTGTGGCGGGACCGGCCGGAACGGGCGGCGATCCTTGCCGTCATCGCCGCGATCATCAAGCCGCAGCTGGGCATCCTCATCCCACTCGTCGCGGTCGTCACCATTCGACGGGCACTCTGGCCGGTCGACCGAGAGGCGGTTCCCGGCGGGACGGGGCGGCCGATCCGGATCGTGACCACCGCCGTTGCCGGGTTCCTGACCGCGGTCGTGCTGTGCCTGCCGTTCGGGTTGTCGGTCATCTCGTTCAGCGGCCAGGCGCCGTTCGTCAGCTCGGGCCTCCTGGAGCAGATCGCCAAGGCCGCGGGCGGCTACCCGTACCTGACGGTCAACGCGTACAATCTGTGGGCGTTGATGCCCGGCGATACCGGGAACAGCCTGGCAAGCACCGGCCAGTGGATCTGCGACTTCGCCGGGAGTGCCGACCAATGCGGGGCGGGCAGCGCAACCATCGCGGGCATCCCGACCGTCCTGATCGGCACGATGCTCCTCCTCGCCTCGATCGCGGTGGTCCTGTGGGTGGTGGCACGACGCCCGGACCGGCTGACCGTGCTCGTCGGGCTGGCCGTCCTGACCCTCGCCTTCTTCGCGGTCCCCACCCGCGTGCACGAGCGCTATGGCTACCCGTTCTTCGCGGTCGGCGTCATCCTGGCGGCCGTCTCCTGGCGCTGGCGGTGGGCCTACGTCGCGCTTGCCGCTGCGACGTTCGCGAACCTGTACGTCGTCCTGACCACCCTCTATCCGGGCAACCCGTCGGTGATGGATTGGCTCGGCATCGGCGGTGCGATCCGATCGCAGGCCGGGGTGACGATCGTGGCCGCGGTCAATTCCGTGGCGTTCGTGTGGGCCTTCCTCCAGCTCCGCGGCGACCGTCGCCGAACGCTTGAAGACGAGCTCGCGCTGGCGACGGATTCGGACGCCGATTTCGAGTGGACGCCGGCACCCGGTCCGGCCCCGGATGCGGCCGGTCCGGCCCCGGCGCCAGGTGGCGCCGAATCCGTCGACGGGCCGCTCCTCGGCTTGCCGGGGGCGGCGAGCACCGGCTTCGTTGCACCGCCACCGCCGGCACTGGATGCCGGCCCTTCGTTGCCGGTGGAGGGCGCGGGCCGCACCGGGCTGCCGACATGGTCGGCACGGCCCGGTCTTGCCGAGCTCGGCGTCGTCGGCTGGTTCCGGTCCCGCCTCTTCGAACGATCGATCCGACCGGACCGCAGTGCGCTGCTCGCCCGCGAGGGCGGCGGGAAGTTCGATCGCCTCGACCTCTGGCTGCTCGTCGCGCTGGTCGTCGGGAGCCTCGTCCTGCGCACGTTCCGGCTCGAGGAGCCGTACCAGATGCACTTCGACGAGGTCTATCACGCTCGAACGGCGACCGAGTTCCTGCAGGACTGGCGCTACGGCCTGTCCCACGACATCTACGAGTGGACGCACCCCCACCTGGCCAAATACGTCATGGCGGCCGGGCTGGTCCTGTGGGGCGAGGATCATGTGGACGCCACGAGCGACCTCGGCGTCCCGGTCCGCGACGCCCTGATCGAACGACGGCGCGCAGATCCGACGGCACCCGGCGGCCAGGCGGGCGATCGCCTGCACATAGCCACCGGGACCGAGATCCGGACCTACGACCTCGAAACCCGGAAGCTGGTCTCGGTCGTGGCGGCGCCCGGCGCCTCGACGCTCGCGTTTGACTCGATCGGGGAGCAGTTGATCCTCGGCTACGACGACGGACGGATCGCGACCCTCGACGCGACCGCGCTCGGGTTGGGCGGCGTCGACCTGGGGCTCGCGCCAACCGTCGTCGCGACCCTGGACCAGCCCGTTCGACACCTGCTGATGACATCGGATGGGGCCTCGCTGGTCGCGGCGTCGGACGATCGCCTGTCCGTCGTCGACCTGCCGACCGGCAACGTGTCCGGCAGCCTCGATCTGCCGGGGATCGAGGACCTGGCGCTGGGCGCCTCGGGCTCGGCGCTCGTCGCCACCGTCGCGGACGTGGGCGATCCCGCGGCGGCGGGCTCGCGCCTGGCGGATATCCTCGGCGGCCAGGCCGCCGACTATTCGTCGAAGCTGGCGAGCCCGGGCGTGGACGGGACGGTCGTGCTGGGCAGCCCGGGGACGGGCGACGTTCGCACGGCGCTCGACAAGGCCATCGCCGACGGGGAGCTGCCGGGGATCGATGTCGAGGACGTTCCCCGTGTCGCCGTCGCCACGAGCGCCGGCGTGGCGTTCGTCGATCCCCAGCGGGTCGGGTTGATCACGACGATGCCCCTCGACGGCGGTGCCCACGGGCTGGCGATGGTCACGGGCGTCGACGATCCGCGGCTGTACGCGACCACCGGACAGCCGGACAGCCCGGGGTACGAGGTGTTCGCCATCGGCGGCGATGTGGCGAAGGACGGGCCGGTCGACCAGGGCAAGCACCCGCTCCCGGCGCCCGGGACGCGGATCGTGTACGACGACGCGACCCAGATGGTCCACATCCTCGGCAGGATCCCGGGATCGACCGGGTCGGACGGCGATCCCTGGACCGTCTACGTGGTCGAGCCACACGGCAACGCGGTCTATGCCGACGCGCGCCTGCCGTCCGGGTTTGTCCCGGCCGCCTGGGCGGCCGACGTCGAGCCCGACTACCCGTCGGCCGATCGGGAGCAGCTGCTCGTGTTCGACGGCGCCGGGGCGTCCGCCTCGATCGCCGTCGGCTCCCACGCCTTCGCCTGGCGCCTGCCGGGAGTCATCGCCGGCGCGCTGACCGCGGGCCTGATCTTCCTGCTGGCCCGGATCCTGTTCCGCCGGCGGACCGTGGCCGTGCTCGCCGGGCTGTTCGTGCTGGTCGACGGGATGTTCTTCGTCCAGGCCCGGATCGGGATGAACGACGTCTACGTCGGCCTGTTCATCGTCGCGGCCTACACCGTCTTCGCGGCGATCTGGACCGGGTGGTGGCGTGGACGGCTGGCATTCTGGCTCGGCATGCCGATCATCGGCCTGCTGCTCGGCCTCGCCCTGGCGAGCAAGTGGGTGGCCGCCTATGCGATCGGCGCCCTGATCCTGCTGCTCCTCGTCCGCAGCGCGCTGGGCCGGCTCCTCGCCATCCTGGGCATGATCGGGATCACGGCCGTGCTCGGCTACATGGCGATCAGCGTGCCCGGCGGCGGAGGCTTCGGGAACCTGACCTTCCTGCTGATCATGGTCGCGCTCACCCTGCTGACGGTGGTGGTCACCGTCCTCCACCCGATCGCCTGGACCGACGAGGAGCTGCGCCTCGCCGTCCTCGCGCCGATGGCCCTTGGGACGCTGCTGTTCTTTGGCGCGTTGGCCATCGGCCGATTGCAGGCGACGTACGTCGCGGGCCCGCTGTCGGTGACCCCGCTCCTCCTCGCGATTGCCCTCGGTCTCGGATCGCTGCTGGTGGCCGGGCTCTTCTGGCTGGCCGGCCGCCGGGGGTTCGGCCCGCTTGCCGGCCTGCCGGGACCGGACGACCCGACCCGCCTGCTCGAGCCGCCGGCGCCGGCGCCGGAGGGCTGGCTGCGCCTCGGCTCCGTGATCGGGTTGCCCATCCTGTGGGCCGCCGCGTCACTGATCGTGCTGCCGCTGGCGGTCTACGTCATCTCCTACATCCCGTGGGCGATGGTCGAAGGGCACCGGATCGTGTCGGCCTGGGCGCCCCTCTGGGGTGACTGGCCGCCCGGGCATACCGGCCAGACGCTGATCGACCTGACCGGCCAGATGTACCGCTACCACAACGGCCTCGCCGAGGCGCACCCGGCGTCGTCCCCATGGTGGGCCTGGCCGCTCGACATGAAACCGGTGTGGTTCTACCAGGAGGGTCTGGCCGCCTCCACGTCGGCGTCCATCTACGACGCGGGCAATGTCGTCATCTGGTGGCTCGGCGTCCCGGCCATGGCGTTCGCCGCGTTGATGGCCTACAAGCGCCGCAGCCTCGCCCTCGCGCTCATCGCTGTCGGTTTCGCCGCGCAGTGGATCTCCTGGGCGCGAATCGATCGGCCGGCCTTCCAGTACCACTACTACACCGCGCTGCCGTTCGTGGTCCTCGCCCTGGCCTACTTCATGGCCGAGCTGTGGCATGGCGCGTCGCGCCACACGTGGCTGCTGGCACGGCTCGGAGCGGCGGTCGCCGTGGTCCTGCCCGCGCTGCTGTGGGTGCTGTCGCGGCCGCTGTGCGGGTTCGTCGACGTCGTGTCGGTCAACCCGGGGTCGCAAGCGTGTCCAGCGGTCATCCCGGACTTCGTGCTGACCGCGCGGACGGCCGGGCTCGCGATCGTGATCGCGATCGGCCTGATCGTGCTGATCGTCCGCTTCCTCGATTTCGACGTCGGAGGCGACCAGCACAGCGGACGTCAGCTGACCTCCGCGTTCGCTGCGGTCGCCAGGGTCGGAGCCGCGCTGGTGGCCGCGCTGGTCGTGGTCTCGTTCCTGCCGGACACGGCCATCCTGACCCTCACCAACCTGCCCGTCGAGCCGATCGCGATCGTTATCGCGGTGCCGCTCGGCTACTTCGCGCTGCAGGTCCTGGCGGCTCGCGACCCGCGCCGCTTCGTGGCAGGCTTCGTCGTCGCGGCCGTGGGCTGGTTCGCGATCCTCTATCCCAACATCGCCGCGCTGCCGTTGCCCGCGTCGATCGTCAACGCGTACCAGGGCATCCTGCCGACCTACCTGTACGCGTTCCAGTTCCCGGTCAGCAAGATCGATCGCAACGTCGCGACCCCGATCCTGACACCGACCTTTGCGCTCCTCACGGTCGCGCTGGTCGTGACCTGCCTGGTCGTCGCCTACTCGGCCTGGGTGTGGAGAGTGACGCTCGCGGACTCGAGGACCTCGTCCATCGATGAGTCCGACGACGGTCGGGTCCTGACCGGCGGCGCCTGAGGCACCGGCGCCCGGAAGTCGTCCGGCAACGCACCCGCGGCGGCCAGGCGGCGGATGACGAAGCCGTAGTAGTCCTCGACCCGGGCCGCAACCCTTGGCCAGCTGAACTCGTCGGCGCGAACCCGTCCGGCGGCGCCCATCTGCGCGCGAAGACCCGGGTCGGCGAGGAGTCGGGCGATCGCGGCGGCCAGCTCCTTGGGCTCGTGCGGTGGCACCAGCAGGCCCTCGCGGCCGCGACGGACCACGCCCTTGTAGCCGTGGATGTCGGAGGCCACGATCGGCGCCCCGGCGGCCATCGCCTCGAGCAGCACGATCCCGAACGATTCGCGACCGGTGGCCGGGGCCGCGAACACGTCGACCGTCCGGAACAGCTGCGCCTTCTCGTCGTCCGACACGCGGCCGAGGAACTCGACCGCCTGAAGCCCGCGCGTGGCGACGTAGCGGCGCGCCTCGCGCTCCTGTGGCCCGGAGCCGACGATCAGCAGCCGGTTGCCCGATCCGGTCCTGCGCAGGATCCGGTGGGCCTTGAGCAGGTCGAGGAGGCCTTTGCGCGGCTCATGGCGGCCGACGAACAGGACGTTCGGCGTCCCGTCCTGCCAGCGCGCAATCGGGACCGCGGAGGCGAAGCGCGGCACGTCGACGCCGTTCGGGATCACCTTGTAATCGCCCGGGAAGAACCGGTCGATGAAGTGCCGCGCCGCGGCGCTCACCGCGATTCGGCCGTGCAGCCGTGCTGCGTGCCCGCCCATCACCCGGCTGCCCAGCTCGTATGACGGCGAGAAGCCGGCGTAGGCGTGGAACGTCGCGATATTGACGCTGCGCGACTCGCGCAGCAGGAAGAGCGACAGGAACGGCACGAATGGCTCGTGGAAGTGGAGCAGGTCGAATCGCTCGCGCTCGAGCAGCTGGCGGACCTGGACGATGTAGCGTGGCGAGAAGGTCAGGGTCCCGACCGAGCCGTTGGTCGGCATGCTGAACCCGACGCCGATCCGCAGGATGTCGCCCTCCGACGCGCGTTGCGGGCCATGGCTGGCGGTGATGATCCGGACATCGTGGCCGCGCAACCGGAGGTTCTCGTACAGGAACCGGACATGCTGGGCGACGCCGCCCGACTCGGGGTAGATGTACGGGCAGACGAGGCCGATCTTCATGGCCCGCGCCGCTCCTCCGGCCCGGACGGTTCGAACCGCGGTGGTCGCAGACGGCCGCCCGGATAGCCGTGGTCGCGGCCCGTGCCATCTCGCCGAAGCCGGCCGCCCAGCTCATCCCTGGCGTCGCGGCCGCGCTTTCTCAGCTGCTGGCCGAACGTCCCGAGCTGCCCGACCGTCGGGTGGAAGGTGCCGCCATGCTCGGTCGTGCGGGCTTCGATCGCCCGCCGCAGGTCGGCCGCGTCGCGACCCGCGAAGAGGGTCCAGCCGGAAGCGATCGCCGCCAGGGCGTGCGCGTCGCTGTTGCCCAGGTGGGCCAGGCCGTGGGCGTCGGCGAACTCGGTGACCCGTTTGTGCGCGGGCCGGCCGAGCGTGGTTGGGTTGAACGTCTCGAGCGCGTCGGGACGGACGGCCGGATCGGGGTCGTCGAGGAGGCGTCGAAGGACCCAGCCCTGGGCGCACAGTGGGTACGGAACGAGCGGATGGGCCGGGATCGCGAGCCCGCCCGCCTCGTGCACCGCGGCGATCGTCGCGCGGAGCGAGCGATACGGCCGGATCTGCCGGTCGATGTACAGCGCGAGCAGATGGCCGCCGAGCGTGGTCACCTCCTCGCCGACCACGACCTCGAATCGAAGGCCCAGGTCCCGGGCCATGGCCCGTGCGGCCACGGCCGCATCGATCCGCTCGTGATCGGCGATGCCGATCACGGCGAGGTCCGTCCGCTGCTCGACGTGATCGAGGATTGCGGCGACGGTTGCCGTACCGTCGCTGGCCACCGTGTGGATGTGCAGGTCGGCGCGACTGCGGCCATCCCTCGGGTCAGGCATGTGCCACCTCCAGGTCCGCCCAGATCGGGAAGAAGACGGCCCACCACTGCTCGGGCGCGGTGGCGACAGTCCGTTCGAATGCAGCGGCCAGGCCGGACATCGCGGCCGTGACCCGTTCGCGGCGCGTACCATCGGCGGGCACCGGCACCGCCTCCAGCCCGCCCCGGTAGCGTGCCGTCCCGGTCCGCCGAACGCCGACCACGTAGAGCGGCGCGCCGCTCTCGACGGCCAGCATCGCCGGTCCGAGCGGCAGGTTCGCCGGCGCCCCGAACAGCCGGATCGGTAGCCCGCCTCCGGTCAGGTCGCGATCGCCGACGAGTCCGACGGAGGTCCCATCGCGAAGCGCCCTGAGCAGCTCGCGGCGCGCCTCCCGCAGTCCCACGATGCGAACGCCGGCGGCGCCGCGAGTCCGGACGAAGAAGTCCTGGAGCCCTGCGTCGTCGACGGTCTCCATGGGCGCGACGGCGCCGCCGACCCTCGCTGCAAGGAACAGCGCGGGCAGCTCGATCGCCCCGAAATGGAGCCCGACGAAGATGACCGGGCCGCCGCGCCCGAACGCCTCGGCGACGACGTCGGGCGTCTCGACCACGAGCCGGTGCTCGATCTCGCGCGCCGTCAGGCACGGCGTCCGCGCGACCTCGAGGTAATACCGCGCGCTGTGCCGGAACGCGGCGCGTACCAGTCGTTCGAGGGCGCGGGGATCGGTCGCGGCGTCCTTCGCGGCCGGCGTCCCGCGCCCGTCCGACGCAAGCGAGGCGCAGACCCGTCGGAGGTTCCGGCGCGCCTGCGCCGCACGGCCGGGTGACACGCGATACCACACAGCGCCGACCAGGTCGGCCAGTCGAACGAGCGGACCTTCGGGCAGGTGGCAGGCCAGCCAGGAGGCGGCGATCAGGACTCGGGTCCGGATCGTCACCCGGCGGCCTCCTCCGAAGTGGCGGCTGACGGTGCCGCGGCGTCGGCCTCGTCACGGGGCAGGCCGCGGTTCGGGCCGGGGTCGGGGACACCGGCCTGCATCAGCGTCGCGCGTCGTTCGAGGTCGGCGGCCTCGGCCTCCCCGGTCGGCCAGATCGGCTTGAAGCTGTACCACTGCTCCGGAGCGAGACGGATGGTCGCGGCCAGCGCGTCCGCCATCGCCTGCGTGGCGCGTTGCAGCTCGGCCGGATCGGACGAGGCGACGCTGATCGGCTCCGGCCAGGTGACGCCGAACCGGCCACCGTCGTTGCGCCGGATCCCGATGGGCAGGATCCGTGAGCCGGTCTTCGCGGCGAGGGTCGCCGGGCCCGCCGGCATCGTCGTCCAGGCGCCCATGAACCGGACCGGGATGCCGTCACTCCGGTAGCCCCAGTCCACCAGCAGGGCCAGCATCTCGCGACGCCGGAGCACGCTGAAGATCTCGCGCAGGTTCCGCCACGGGATCATCCGGACACCCCAGCTCTCGCGCTGCTGGCGGAGGAGCTCGTACATCTCGGGAAACGCGGAGTCGTCCGCGACGACGCTGATCGGCAGGCCATGGTGGGCGATCCCGGCCGCCACGGCCTCGTTGTTGCCGACGTGCCCGGCGGCCAGGATCAACCCGCCGCCGGGCGCGTCGCCCCAGATCGCCCGGATGTCGTCGGCGTCGAGGTCGGCCAGCTCGCTCCGCCGGTTGGCCGGCAGGGTCGGCAGCCGCATGAGCTCGACGAGGTATCGACCGTACTCGCGGTAGGCGCGCAATGCGAGACGGCGCACCCGCGGATCGTCGGGCGGCAGGTCGAGGACATGGCCGAAGTTCTGGTTCGACCAGCGTCGCTTGGCCGGCCAGGCCCAGTAGGAGGCCTGCGACAGGCGCCCGATCACGGCGCGGCCCAGCCCGGCCGGCAACACGCCAAGGAGCCAGGTCGTGCCGCGATAGCCGGCGACGGCGGCGCGCTCGACGATCCGTGGGCTCGACGTGCCGCCGCGCCGGTGTGGCGCTTCGAGCTGCCGCTGACGATCGGTCACCTGGCTGCGGCGGCCACCTTGGCCTTCGTGCCGGCCATCCGCTTGAGCGCGCGCTTGGCCGGGGCTTCGGTCCCGACCAGCGTCTCGTTGTCCTCGCCGCGGATGAAGGCCTCGACGCGGTTGAACGCGATGTCGTCGTGGATCTGCATCGGCGGGCTCTTCATGAAGTAGCTGGCGGGGGCTACGAGGGTGCCCTTCAGACCGCGGTCGAGACCGAGCTTCAGGCAGCGGATCGCGTCGGTGATGACGCCGGCGCTGTTGGGGCTGTCCCAGACCTCGAGCTTGAGCTCCGCGTTGAGCGGCACGTCGCCGTAGGTCGTGCCCTCCATCCGGATGTAGCACCACTTCCGGTCGAGCAGCCACGGCACGTGGTCGCTCGGCCCGACGTGGATGTCGTCCGTGTCGATCTCGTAGTCGAGCATCGACGTGACGGCGTTGGTCTTGCTGATCTTCTTGGACTCGAGGCGCTCGCGCTCGAGCATGTTCAGGAAGTCCGTGTTGCCGCCGAAGTTGAGCTGGTAGGTGCGATCCAGGCGAACGCCTCGGTCCATGAACAGGCGGGTGAGCACGCGATGGGTGATGGTCGCCCCGACCTGGCTCTTGATGTCGTCACCGATCACAGGCAGGCCGGCCTCGGCGAAGCGGCGCTGCCAGTAGGCCTCGCGGCCGATGAAGACCGGGATCGCGTTGATGAACGCGACGCCGGCGGCCAGCGCCTGCTCCACGTACCACTTGGTGGCCTCTTCGGAACCGACCGGCAGGTACGAGACCATGACGTCGACTTCGCGCTCCTTGAGGATCCCCACGATGTCGGCCGTGGGACCGGGCGCCTTCTCGATGATCTGGCTCAGGTACTTGCCCAGGCCGTCGTGAGTCATCCCACGCTCGACGGTGACGCCGGTGTGCGGGACCTGCTGGAAGACGTACGTGTTGTTCGGCTTGGTGTAGATCGCTTCCGACAGGTCCTTGCCGACCTTGTTCTTGTCGATGTCGAAGGCGGCCACGAAGTCGATGTCGCGGATGTGGTAGCCGCCCAGGTTGACGTGCATCAGCCCGGGGACGAAGTCGTCCTCCTTGGCGTTCTCGTAGTAGTAGCGACCCTGGACGAGACTGCTCGCGCAGTTGCCCACGCCGACGATGGCGACCCGGATCTTGCCGTCGCCGCGCCGTCCCGATCCCGCCCAGGTGTTGTCGGGGGTCGAGCCGTTCTGGCCGTTGCTGCCGTTCTTGCTCACGTTCGTTCTCCGTGCTCCTTGGGGCCTAGGTGGATGATCGTCCGGCCTGTTGGCGGACGTGGACGATGCGCTGGATGGTGGTGATGGTCGCGAGGATGGTGATGAGGGCGAGCGCGAGGGCGAGGACCTCGGCGCCGCCGCTTCCGTCGGTACTGCACGGCGGGCTGGACCCGGCACCGCAGATCCAACGGATTCCGCCGAGCATGCCCGTCCCGATGAGGCCGATGCTGAGGATGACGAGGCGGACCTCGCGCGGGGCCAGCCCGATCGACGCCATGCCCGTCCCGGCGGTGAACCCGAGACCCTCGGACTTGGCCCGCGTGTAGCTGACCATGACGGCCGATGCGAGGGCGGCTGCCGCGAGGACCGCCCCGTTGCCGAACCCGCCCGCGACGGAGCCGTAGGCGATCCCCACATAGACGACGCCTTCGCCCCAGCGATCGAACACCGAATCCATGAACGCCCCGAGGTCGCTGACCCGGCCGGTCGCTCGGGCGAGCGTGCCGTCGAACATGTCGAAGACGCCGCCCAGGAAGATCACGACCCCGCCGGCCAGCCAGAGCTGTGCGGCGACGAGGATCGCCCCCACGACGGTGATCCCGAACCCGATCAGCGTAAGTGCGTCGGGCGTCAGGCCGAGCCGGCCCATCCCGACGGCGATCGGCTCGAAGGCCTTCTTGACGCGCGCCCGGGAGTCGTTCGAGATGGTCATCGTCAGCCGGCGAACCCGAGGATCGCCCGCTCGCGAGCCGCGAACTCCGCGAACGCCTCGCCGCGCAGGCGGCAGACCGTCTCACGGCCGTTCCGGCGGGTTTCCACGACGCCCGCCGCCCGCAGCCGGCCGAGATGCCAGGAGACGAGCGGCTGTGACAGCCCGACGTGGTCGGTCAGCTCGGTCACGGTTGCCTCGCCGGCCACAAGCCGGCGCACGATCTTGAGCCGGTTGACATCGGCCATCGCCTTGTGGAAGACACGCAGCTGGCGCAGGTCCTCGGGCGGCGCGATCGCCGCCGCGATGGTGCTCCGCACGCGAGCTCGAGAGGGGGACAGGTGGGGACTCCGCTGTCGCGACGTGGTCGACGTATCGCATCAACCACGGTTTATATCAACCGAGGTTGATGCTAGGCGTGCGTTCGTGGGGTGTCAAGGGCCGCGGGACGAGCGGAGCCGGCGGACCGGCGGTCGTATCGGGCGACCAGCCCGCTCGCCGGGCCCTCGCAACTACACTCCCGGGATGGACCGACGTTCGGCGTCCGTGCTCCTCGCCGTATTCGGCGTCGGGGTCTTCCTGGCCGGGCTCGAGCTGATGGTGACGGCCGTGGCGCTGCCGTCGATCCTGACCAACCTGGCCGGCACGACGAGCGCGACGGCGTGGGTCGAGCTCCGCAAGGCGAGCTGGATCGTCAACGGCTACCTGCTCGTCTACATCCTGGTCATGCCGCTCGCGGGTCGGCTGGCCGACCTGTGGGGCACCCGCCGCCTGTTCATGGGCGCGCTCGCGGTGTTCGTCGTCGGATCCGCGCTGGCCGGTGCCGCCCAGGACCTCGATCAATTGATCGCGGCCCGGGTCGTCCAGGCCGTCGGTGGCGGCGTGCTCGTTCCGGTGGGCACGGCGGCAGCGTCCCACCTGTTCGCCGGCGCGGCCCGGCCCCGGGCCCTCGGCGTGATCGGGGCGCTCACCTTCCTCGGCATGGCGACGGGTCCGGTGGTCGGCGCCGCGATCCTCAGCTCCGTCCATGCCGACACCGCACTCGCGACCATCGGCGCGGCTCCCGGCGACGCCTTGACCGCCCTCACCTCGTCGGCCTGGCGATGGGTGTTCTACCTGAACGTCCCGATCGGACTGGTGACCCTGCTCCTTGCCTGGGCGGCGTCGGCCGCCTGGGAGACCCCGCACCACCGGGGTCGCGTCGATGCGCCCGGGGCGGTCCTGTTTGGGCTGGCACTCCTCGGCGGGCTCGTCGGCCTGACCCTGATCGGGACACGCCAGCTCGCCGGGACCTCGATCGATCCGGGCCTCGTAACGGCCGCCCTGCTCGCGACTGCCGCGGTCGTGACGGCCATCGCCGTCGTTCGTGGGTTGCGCGTCAGCGATCCCTTCCTCGACCCGCGCCTGTTCCGGAGCGTGCCTTTCAGCTCGGCCGCCCTGGTGTCGCTGCTGACCGGCTACGGCTTTGCGACCGCGATCATCGGCGGCGCGGTGTTCGTGGATCGCGTGCTCTACGGCGGGCCGGACCAGCAGCGCCTGGCACTCGGAGCGCTGGCCGGGGCGACCGCCCTCGGCGCACTCGCATCCGGCTTCATCGTGAGGGTCGCGTCGCTCCGGCTGGTCACGCTCGGGGGTCTGGCACTGAGCGTCGTCGGCCTGTTGGCAATGGCGACCTGGCAGTCGGAGACGCCGATCGGGACGGTGGCCCTCGGGCTCGGCGCCTACGGGCTTGGCTTTGGGCTGACGGTGACGCCGCGCTCCGCCGCCGCCGTCGAGGCGGCTGGGCGGCGGGCCTTTGGCGTGGCTTCAGCCGTGGTCACCGTGGCCCGGATGATCGGTATGGCGGTCGGGCTGGCGATCCTGACGGCGTACGGTTCGACCACGATCGACCGCCTGGCGGACCAGATCTATGCGACGCCGACCTCGTACCGGCAGTTCATCCCCGCGGACCTCCGCGACCGGCCGCTGAAGGACCCGTTCGTGGTGGATGCCCTGGAGTCCTGGGCGTCTCGCGAAGCCGCCGGGATCATGGTCGGGCTGTTCCTGGTCGCCGCGGCGGTGACGTTGGTGGCGGTGCCGCCGGCGCTGGCGCTCGGCGGTCGGCACGATCGACGGACGCGTATGCTGCGGGGCGATCTGCCAGACGCCGAAGGACACGACGCCGATGGTCGCGACGCAGCCGAACCTGGACTTGCCCTCTAGTCCCGCGGGCGGGTCGATCCCCGCCGCCATCGCGCAGGGGACGATCCGCGTCTCGGTCTCGACCGCCGACGGGGCCGAGGGCGCCGCCCGCGAGATCCAGGGCGGCGATGCCCTGGCCGCCCTTCCCGGGCTGTGCCGAGAGCCGGGCGCGTCTGTCTGGGTGGACCTGACGACCCCGACAGCGGAGCAGGCGCAGCGCGTCGGCGAGGCCCTGGCGCTCCACCCGCTGATCGTCGAGGACGTGCTCGAAGGGAATCAACGGGCCAAGATCGAGACGACGGACGGCGTCATCCACGTCGTCCTCTTCCACCTGACCTACGACGAGCGGGTGGAGACCTCGGAGCTGGACATCGTCCTGGGACCGGGCTACCTGCTCACGGTCCACGGGCCGAACTGGGATCCAAGGCGGTCGAACAAGCTCCGCTCCGGGATCGGACCGGTCCTCCGTCATGGCCCCGATCACCTGCTCTGGGCGCTGGCCGACGACATCGTCGACGGCTACTTCCCGTTCGCCGACCGGCTCGGCGACGCGATCGATGCCGTCCAGGACGAGGTGGTCCGGAAGGCCACGCCGGCCGTGCTGGAACAGCTGTTCCTGCTGAAGCGGGAGCTCATCGAGGTGCGCCGCGCCGTCAGCCCGGTGCGCGAGGTCTTCAACCAGCTGACCAACCGCGACATCGCGCTCATCGACGAGGATGAACTGGTCTACTACCGCGACATCTACGACCACATCATCCGGCTGACCGACGAGCTGGACAACTACCGCGAGCTCGCGTCGGCGACCCTCGACGTCTACCTCAGCACGATCAACAACAACCTGTCGATCATCATGAAGCGGCTGACCGGCGTGACGGTCATCCTGGCCGGGATGGGGGCGGTGGCCGGGATCTTCGGGATGAGCGAAGCAGGGACGGCGCTCGGTGGCGCGGAGGCGCCCGGGTTCTGGCTGGTGACCTCGATCACGGTCGGGATCGCCGCCGCCGCGGCCGTCGTGCTGCGGCGGATCGACTGGATCTAGCCGGCCTCCCGGTCCAGCGCGCGAGCGATCCAGGCAAGCAGCCGGGCCGCCTGGAACGGGGTTGCGAGCACCACGTCCGCGCCGTGGCGCACCTCGTCGGGCATGCCGTGCGGCCCGACGACGCCGACCGCCAGCGCATCCAGCCCGCCGGCCTCGCGGGCGGCACGCAGGACCGAGAACGCATCGACGTCGCTCAAGTCGTCGCCGATGGCGATCGCGGCCGCCGGCCGCAGTTCCTCGAGCAGGCGCTCGAGCGCCTCGCGCTTGCCGCCCGCCGTGCGTGGGCGAAGGTCCACCACCAGCCGGCCCCGGTAGTGGACCAGGTCGTGCGGCGGCAGGTCGCGGTCGATCGTCTCGATGGCCGCCTCCACCGCCGATCGGGCCGTGACCCGGTCCTCCGCCTGGCGCACGTGGAACGCGACCGACGGGCCCTTCCGCTCGACGTACAACCACGCGGGCGACCCCAGCAATCGTGGCACGCGCTCGGCCAGAATCTGCGCCGGTTCGAGCGAGGCCTCGTGGCCGGCGACGATCGTCGTGAGGACACGTTCCGCGGCCACGCCACGCGGGTACATCCCTGCCTGGAGCCCGTGGTCGCCGAGATAGCGGATCCCCCCGACCCGGACACGCACCGCCACGTCCGCCACCGCGCGGCCGGTCAGAATGGCGACGGCGAGCCGATCGGGTCGGACCAGCTCGACGCGGGCCAGCCGGCGCAGGGCCCGACGGGCGAGCGGCACGATCGTCGCCGCCCCCGGGTCGTTCGATCCTTCCGCCAGTGTCCCGTCGAAGTCCGACACGATCAGGAGCCGCCCCGGCCGGCCGAGGAGCCGCTCTAGTCGGAACCGGCCGGCGTTTCCGCGCGGTGACGGCGCGGGGCGGTCGGTCCGGTCGCCGGTCAAGGCGTGACGTCCACCCCGGGCAGGATCGACTGGAGGCCGTGGACCATCGCGTCCGCGCCGATCCCGCCGGCCGCCCCATCCCGGACGACACCATTGGCATCGATCCAGAAGTGCACCGGGAGGGCTACAGCGCCCCACCGAGCGGACGCCTGGCCGTCGGCATCGAGGCCGAGCGGGAACGTCGCGTTCAGCCGCTGGGCGAAGCTGGCGACGGTGCCCTCGTCCTCGCGGACGTCGACCGCGATGAGCACCAGTCCGGCGCCGGCGTAGCGGGCCGCGAAGCCGTTCATCAACGGGAATTCGTCCTGGCACGGCGGGCACCAGGTGGCCATGAAGTTGATCCACACGGGCTTGCCCTTGAGCGAGGCAAGGTCGATCGCGCCCCCGCCGACCTGCGGGACCATGAGCGCCGGAGCCGGCTCGCCGACGTGGAAGGCGGAGCCCGACGGAGCGCTCGCGTCCGCCGCGGTCGCCTCGTTCGAAGCCGTCGCCGACGCGCCTGCCGTGGTCGCGGCGGCCGAAGCTTCGGCCGAGGCCGGGGTCGAAGCCTCGGCCCTCGACGGGGCCGGAGTCGGCGCCGAGACGGGTTCGGGGGCCAGGACGAGCAGGCCCAGCAGCAGGATGGCCGCCACGCCGACGCCGGCGAGCAGCCCGGCGGCGGTTGCAAATCGGGGCCCCATCGCTGCGGAGGGTACCAGTACGAGCGGCCGGGGGGCGGTCGCCCGGGGCCGCTGCTAGCATTCCGCTCCCATGGCCGACCTCGCGGATCGGATCCGCACCCGACTCGTTCCGGCGCTGCTGACCGCGTTCGGCGTGACGCTGCTGGCGGGCGGCCTGCTGTCGCTGACGAGCGGCGTGACTGCCGATGCGCTGGCCAGTGCGCCTCCCTCGGCCACCACGGCCACTGGTTCGCCGTCCCCCTCGCCGCTCATCACGCTGCCGCCGCTCGACTCCGGTGCCCTGCCCACCGCGTCGCCGACGGCACCGGCCGACCGCGTGGCGACCCGGATCCGGATCGCGGCACTCAAGATCGACCTGCCGATCGTCGCTCCACCGCCGGGTGCCAACGCCTACCCGTACTGCAACGTTGCGATGTACCTGACGGACCTCGGGCAGCCCGGCCAGGGGCGGGCCACGTACCTGTACGCCCATGCCCGGGCCGGCATGTTCCTGCCGTTGCTCACGGCGTCACTCGTGCAAGACGGCAAGAGCATGATCGGGATGGTGGTCGAGGTCTGGACGAGCGACAACCAGCGCTTCCTGTACGACATCACCGAGGTCCGGCGGCACCAGACCGATCTCAGCGAGGCGGCCAATGCGAAGACCGAGCAGCTCTGGCTGCAGACCTCGGAAGGGCCGCACGGCACGATCCCCAAGCTCCAGGTCGTCGCCGAGCCGCTGTCCCAGGAAGCCGCGGACCCGGCCGACGCGCATCCGGTGGCGAAACCGCTCGTCTGCGGCTGACGGTCCTGCCGGCCAGGCCGAGGCCGGTGGGCGGCCGCGGCACGGGCCCTCGGGCGATTGCCCTTGGGCGATGGGGAAATGGGACGCCGCGCCCGCTCAGGTGATGATCAGCGCCTGTGCCGCGTGCCCGGCTGCCTCGAGCACCGCGCTCGGGAAGAAGCCGAGCAGGATGGTCAGGACGGTGGCGACGGCCAGCCCGGCCCACAGCAGCGCGCCGTGGCGCATGACCTGCGGTTCCGTCGCCGGCTCGCGCATGAACATGTAGACGACCACGCGCAGGTAGTAGAAGGCAGCGACCGCGGCGTTGAGGACGGTGATCACGGCCAGCGTGGTCAGCGGCCCGCCCGCCTGGACCGCGGCGATGATCACGTTCGCCTTGGCGAAGAACCCCGCGGTCGGGGGGATGCCGGTCAGCGACAGCAGGAACAGGGTCATCAGGATGCCGAGCCACGGTTCGCGCCGGCCGAGCCCCGCGAATGTCGCCAGCGCGGACGTCACGCCCGCCCGTTTCTGCAATGCTGCGATCACGGCGAACGCCCCGAGGTTCATGAACGCGTAGGCGACGCCGTAGAACAGCAGGGCCTCGAGGCCGTCGATCCGACCCTCCGGGTCGCCCGCCCAGGCCGCCAGCCCGACCAGCATGTAGCCGGTGTGGGCGATCGAGCTGTAGGCCAGCATCCGCTTGACGTTGTCCTGCGTCAGCGCCACGAGGTTTCCGAGCGTCATCGTCAGCGTCGCGAGGACGATCATCACCGGGAGCCACCACTCGGACAGCGGCCCCAGCGTCTCCACGAACAGGCGCAGGATCAGCGCGAAGGCGCCGACCTTGGGCAGGACCGACAGGTAGCCGGTGATCGGCGTCGGCGAGCCCTGGTAGGCATCCGGCGTCCAGTAGTGGAATGGCACCGCGGCGATCTTGAACGCCACGCCCGTCGTCATGAACGCCAGCCCCATCGCCAGTCCCGGCGACAGCGGTGCGGTCCCGGCGACGATTGCCGACAGTGCCGCAGCGACCTCGTCGACCCGGGTCGTCCCGGTCAGGCCCCAGACGAACGCGAGCCCGAACAGGAAGATCGCCGAACTGAACGATCCGAGCAGGAAGTACTTGATGGCCCCTTCGGTCGAATAGGCGTCGGTCTTGTGGAAGGCGGCCAGCATGTAGCCGGGCAGCACCATCAGCTCGAGGCCGAGGAACAGGACCAGGAGGTCGGTCGAGGCGGCGATCAGCATCGCCCCGGACATCGCGAAGACCAGGATCGTGGCGTACTCCGCGACCGGCAGGTTGCGCGGAACCAGGTAGTCCGGCCCGAAGACCACGGTCATGGCAATGATCGCGATGAACAGGAGGTCGAGGAACGTCGTCAGGGCGTCGACGCGATAGGCGCCGTCGAAGGCGCTTCCTGGCGACGCGCCGGCGGCGACGGTCAGTCCGGCGGTGATCGCCAGCCCGACCAGGGCGCTGGCGACGGCGACGGGCGGGCGGCCCGGCCGAATGAGGTCGATGACCATGATCCCGCAGGCGGTCAGGATCCCGGCCACCAGCGGGGCGATCGTCACGAAGTCCTGCCAGCTCAATGAGCGGCCCCGCCTTCCATCGTCGGCACCGCGGTCGCGCCGGGCGAGGGCCGCATGAGCGCCCAGCCGACCCGGGCGAGGATTCCGACGACCAGCAGCCCGATGGCGGCCAAGACGACCTCGGTCGGGATGGCGATGGGCGGCGCGGGGCGCACGGCGTTCAGCGTCTCGATGGTCGTGCTCGAGAACAGGTTCAGCACCAGTCCCGGCTGGAGCCCGAAGACAACGACGAGCGCGCCCAGCGGGACCAAGGTCAGGATCTCGACCGGCTCCATGTCGGTCAGGTGGTCGCCGAGGCCGGCCAGGAAGTCGGACAGCTCGCCGAACACGATCCGCTGGAACATGAACAACAGGTAGGCGGCGGCCAGGATCATCACGAAGGTGGCGACGGCCGCGGCGTACGGGTTGGCCGTGAACGTCCCGACCAGGACCAGGAACTCGCCGACGAACCCGGACAACCCGGGCAGGCCACCCGAGGCGAACACGAAGAACCCGAAGACGGCCGCCCAGACCGGCATCCCGGCGGCCAGCCCGCCCATCTTGGCGATCGTCCGGTCATGGGTCCGTTCGTAGAACACGCCGACGAGGAGGAACAGGGCACCGGTGATCAGGCCGTGGTTCACCATCTGGAGCACCGCCCCCTGGAGACCCTGTTCGGTGAACACGAAGATCCCGAGGGTGACGAAGCCCATGTGGCTGACCGACGAGTAGGCGACGAGGCGCTTGAGATCGGGCTGGACGAGCGCGACGATGGCCCCGTAGATGATCGCGATCAGCGACAGGACGATGATCGCCGGGGCGAACGTCTGGGCGGCCGACGGAAACAGCGGAACGGCGAACCGGATGAACCCGTAGGCGCCCAACTTCAGCATGACTGCCGCCAGGATCACGGAGCCCGCGGTCGGCGCCTCGGTGTGTGCGTCGGGCAGCCAGGTGTGGAACGGGAACATCGGGACCTTGATGGCGAAGGCCAGGAAGAACGCAAGGAACGCGGCCAGCTGGAGACCGTCGCTGAACCCGCCCGTCGCCGCGAAGCCACGCAGCCCTTCGAAGTCGAAGGCGCCCACCCACGAGCCGTTGTGGGAGGCCTGGTAGGCGTACGCCGTGGCCAGGATCGCGACCAGCATGAGCAGTGACCCGACCAGGGTGTAGAGGACGAACTTGATCGTCGCGTAGATCCGGTTGGCGCCGCCCCAGATCCCGATGATCAGGTACATCGGGACGAGCACGATCTCCCAGAAGATGTAGAACAGGAAGGTGTCGAGCGCCACGAACACGCCGATCATCCCGACCTCGAGGACGAGGAAGGAGATCATGTACTCCTTGATCCGGGTCTGGATCGGCTTGAAGCTGGCCAGGATCGCGATCCAGGACAACGTCGTAGTCAGGACGACCAGCGCCACCGACAACCCGTCGGCGCCGACCTTGTACTGGATCCCGAAGAACGGGATCCAGTCCGCCACCTCGCCGTACTGGAACCCGGGTCGGCCGGGCAGGTAGCCGACCAGCAGCAGCAGCGAGGCGACCCACGTCAGGAGGGCAAAGATCAGGGCGAGGGGCCGGGCGGCGGACGCCGGGCTGAAGCCCACGGCAAGCGCCCCGACCAGGGGCAGGAAGATGATGACCGACAGGAGCGGGATGCTCGACACGTCCATCGTCAGCGTCCGGCCAGCAGCAGGTACGAGCCGGCCATGACGATCAGTCCGACCGCGATCCCGAGCGCGTAGTTCTGGACCCGCCCGGTCTGGATCCGCCGCAGACCGCGACCGGCCTCGATCGTGCCGCTGCCGATGACGTTGACCGTCCCGTCGACCACCTCGCGGTCGAACCACCAGATGGCCGCCGCGACCCGGCCACCGATCACGATGAACAGCAGGTGGTACAGGTCGTCGAACCACCACTTGTTGAGCGAGGCGCGGTAGAGGAACGGGATCCTGGCGGTCAGCTCGCGGACGCGTTCCGGGCGGGCCGTCACGCGCAGTCCGGCCAGTTCCGCCCCAAACAACCGCCAGGCGATGACGATGCCGACGACGGCGACCGTCACGCTGGCCAGGATCAGGGTTCCGTCGATCCCGAAAAGGCTGAACGCGGCCTCCTCGGCGCCGCCGTGCAGGACGGCCTGGCCACCCTCGAAGACCGGCTTGAGCCAGGCGGCGATCGTGTTTGCCCCGAACGGCAGGCCGAGCGCCATGCCGAGCAGCAGCGACGGGATCGCCAGGAGGATGAGCGGGACGGTCATCACCGGAGGCGATTCGTGGATCCTGTCCCAGACGGCCTTCGGGCCCCGAAACGCGCCCCAGAAGGTCAGCCCCATGAGTCGGAACATGTAGAACGCGGTCATCCCGGCGACGAGGAAGCCGACCGCCCAGACCCACTGGAAGCCGGTCTTGAACGACTCACCGAGGATCTCGTCCTTCGAGAAGAAGCCGGCCAGCGGCGGGATCCCGGCGATCGCCAGCGAGCCGACCAGCATCGTCACGTAGATGATCGGGATCTTGCGCGACAGGCCGCCCATCTGGCGCATGTCCTGCTCCTCGTGGACGGCGTGGATGACCGAGCCCGACCCGAGGAACAGCAGGCCCTTGAAGAAGCCGTGGGTCATCAGGTGGAAGATCGCCGCCGTCCAGGCCCCGACGCCGAGCGCGGCGAACATGTACCCGAGCTGGCTGAGTGTCGAGTAGGCGAGGACACGCTTGATGTCGGTCTGGGTCATAGCGATCGAGGCCGCCAGGATCGCGGTGAAGATGCCGATGGCCGCCACCACGACGAGCGCCGACGACGACTGGGCGAAGATGGGGTTCGTCCGGGCGACCAGGTAGACGCCGGCGTTGACCATCGTCGCGGCATGGATCAGGGCCGACACCGGGGTGGGGCCCTCCATCGCGTCCGGCAGCCAGACGTGGAGCGGGAACTGGGCGCTCTTGCCGATCGCGCCGGCGAAGATGAGCAGCGCGATGATCGTGATCCGGGTGGGATCGAGCTCACCGATCCGGGCGATGACCTCGCGGATGTCGAGCGTGCCGAGGCTCGTGAAGATGAGCATGATCCCGAGCGCGAACCCGACGTCGCCGACGCGGTTGACGATGAACGCCTTCTTGGCCGCGAGCGCCGCCGACCGCTTGCGATACCAGAACCCGATGAGCAGGTAGCTGCACAGGCCGACCAGCTCCCAGGCCACGAACACGACCAGGAAGCTGTCCGCAAGCACGAGGAGCAGCATCGAGAACATGAACAGGTTGAGGTACGCGAAGAACCGCCAGTAGCCCGGGTCGTGGCCCATGTAGCCGATCGAGTAGACGTGCACCAGCAGGCCGATCGTCGTCACCACGATCAGCAGGCACGCGGTCAGGTTGTCGACGAAGAAGCCGGCGTTGACCGTGAAGTTGCCGGCGGGGATCCAGGTGAACAGCCGGACGTCGAACCCGCCCTCGCCGAACGGCGCCTGCCCGGTCAACGCCAGGTACGCCGCGCCCATCGAGATGAACCAGGCGACGAAGACCGCCAGCACCGGGATCCAGTGCGCCTGCTTGCCCAGCCGCCGCCCGACCAGCGCGGTCACACAGAAGCCGCCAAGCGGCAACGCCGCGATCAGCGGGACCAGCTGATCCCAGTTCACCGTTTGTTCCAGTTCAGGTCGACCCGCCTCGCGCGCCGAATTGACCGCCGCGCTCTCATTGGCGCATGGAGTGGTATTCGTCGACGAGCGGGGTCTTCTTGTTGCGGAAGATCGCGATCACGATGGCGAGTCCAACCGTCGCCTCGGCGGCGGCAACCGCGATCACGATCAACGCGATGACCGAGCCCTGCGCGCCGAGCGCCGGGATGAACGCCCCGAAGGCGACGATCGCGAGGTTGACGCCGTTGAGCATCAGCTCGATCGACATCAGCATGCTGATCGCGTTGCGCCGGGCGAGGAACCCGAACGACCCGATCGCGAACAGCAGGCCGGACAGGACCAGGTAGGCGTCGAGGCTGTCGCTCACGACGGGCCGCCGGGCTCGCGCTTGGCCAGGAAGACGCCGCCGATGACCGCGGCCAGCAGGAGCACGCTCACGATCTCGAAGGGCAGGACGAAGTCGTGGAAGAGGAGCTGCGACAGCGCCTCCGTCGCCAGGCGGATGCGCTTGGCCGCGGCCCCCCAATCGGTCGCCCCGATCGCGAGGGCGATCACCACCGCGATGACGATCGAGGCGAAGGCGGCCGGGACGGCTTGCGTCTGGAAGACCAGCCGGCTCGGGGCGTCCTTGGTCTGGGTCAGCATGATCGCGAACAGGATCAGGACGCTGATCGCGCCGATGTAGACGATGACCTGCGCGGCGGCGATGAGCGGCGCACCGATCAGGACGTAGATCCCGGCCAGGGCGCCGAAGCAGACCATCATCGCCAGGCCGCAGCGGATGATGTCGCGCATGGTCACGACCAGCAGCGCCGCGCCGATCATCACCGCCGCGAGCATCCAGAACAGCGCGTCCTGCCAATCCTGGCCCAGGAAGACGAGCATGATCGCGGCGATCCCGGTCACGGCGCCCATGACGGCAAGCGCCAGGAGGATGGGGATCAGCTTGCGGACCACGTCGATCGGCTACTCGTGCGAGGCGTGGGCCACGGTCGTGACCGTATGGCCGTGCCCGTTGCCGTTGCCGTTGCCGGCCACGCCGCCGATCGTCGGCGGCAGCATCGGGAGCAGTCGCGCCCTGTCGACGACGCGGCCCTCGGCCGCGGCCCGCACCGCCCAATCGCGCTCGCGCCGGATGTAGGTCACCTCGGTCTCGCGATCGACCGCGGCGATGGCCATCAGGTCGATCATCGGGTCCTCTCGACTCGTGTGCGACAGCTCGATGTCGGCGCCGTCGCGCAGGGCGTCGTAGGGACAGGCGTCCACGCAGATCCCGCACAGGATGCAGCGGCTCTCGTCGACGTCGTACTTCTGCAGGATCCGCGGCTTGGGCATCAGCGCCCCGGTCGGGCAGGTCTCGGCGCAGCGGCCGCACGACACGCAGGGCGTGTCGTTGAGGCTCATGTCGAGCGGTGTCGTCACCAGCGTGTCGAAGCCGATCCGCATGAAGTCGTAGCAGGCGGCCCCGACGACCTCGGAGCAAACCTGCGCACAACGGCCGCAGTCGATGCAGCGCGACGGCTCGCGCAGGATGAACGCGTGCGAGTCGTCGCGGATGTAGTCGTGGTTGACCCCGGTGAAGCGGTTCTCCGTGACGCTCCGATACCCTGCCCCCTGGTGGTATTGCGGCTCGAGCGTCTGGAGGGTCGTGCCGTACTCGATCCCGAGGCGACGCAGGTCGCAGAAGCCGATCGCTTCGCAGGTGCACTGCAGGCAGCGGGTCAATTCGGCAACCGCCTCCTCGCGCGTGTACGGCAGCTCGTACTCGATGTAGCTGTGGTGGCGTTCCTCGGCCTCGAGTGCGGTCATCCGATAGCGCGGGGTCTTGACCTCACTGGTGAATGGGACGATCGACAGGAACTCGGGCTGCGGCTCGGCGAGCGTCTGGCGCGTCCGGATCGCCGACAGGTCGTTGCCCTTGAGGAAGGCGTCGACGGCATAGGCCGAGCGTCGACCCTCGGCGATCGCCTGGACCACGGTCGCCGCGCCGATCCGGACGTCGCCGGTGCCAAAGACGCCCGGCCGCCCGGTCTCGAACGTGACCGCGTCCGCCTTGAGCCGGCGCTGCCGGGTGGCTTCCGGCCCCTCCGACCCGGGGCCGATCCAGGTCAGGTCGGGACCCTGCCCGATCGCCAGCAGGACGCGGTCGCAGGGGATCGTGAATTCGGTGCCGGGCGCCGGTTCCGGGCGCCGACGACCCGAAGCGTCGGGCGCTCCCGGCTTCATCCGGATGAACTCGACGCCGGTCACGTTGCCCTTGTCGCCGGTGATCACGCGGACCGGGCCCGCCTGGAAGATGGCGGTGACGCCCTCCTCGATGGCCTCGTGGACCTCGTTCGACGCCGGCATGTCCTTCATGTCGCGGCGGTAGACCAGGGTGACTTCCGCCGCGCCCTGGCGGATCGACGTCCGCGAGCAGTCCATCGAGGTGAACCCGCCGCCGATCACCACGACGCGCTTGCCCGCGTGGCCCGGATACGGCAACCCGAGCGTGGCCGTGCGCAGGTATTCGAGGCCGTCGAGGCACTCCGCGGCGTCCTCGCCCGGGATGCCGAGCTTGTTCGTGTCGTAGCAGCCGATCGCCACGATGACCGCATCGAAGCCCTGGTTGGTCAGGTCGTCGAGCGTGAAGTCGACCCCCAGCGCGGCATTGCACACGATCCTGCCGCCGAGCCGGGTGACCGACTCGTACTCGGCCTCGAGGACCTCGACCTTGGGCAGGCGGTACTGCGGGATCCCGTAGCGGAGCATCCCGCCGGGCGCCGGATCGCGCTCGAAGACGGTGACGTCGTGGCCCGCGAGGAGCAGGTAGAAGGCTGCACTCATCCCGGCCGGACCCGAGCCGATGACGGCCGCGCGGCGCCCGGACGGCGCCTGGCGCTCGAACGGGATCGGCGGGTCCACGCCGTCGTCGAGCATGGCCTTGAGGACCTGGTCGCCGGCGTAGCGGTGGCTGTCGCGGATGGCGATCGCCTCATCGACCTCGTCGCGCCGGCAATGCTCCTCGCACGGCGCCGGGCAGACCCGGCCCAGGACGCTCGGGAAGGGGATCGTCCGCTTGAAGATCCGGGTCGATTCGCGCCAGTCGGCCTCGGCGTTGGCCTTGAGGAAGCCGGGGATGTCGATGTGGCTCGGGCACTTGTTCTGGCAGGGCGGCAGGCAATACGCGTTGTGGTCGGAGAAGATCAGCTCGAGGTTCGTCCGGCGGAGGCGGCGTAGCGCTTCGGTCTGGGTCTGGATCTTCATCTCGGGCTCACATATCCGCGAGCAGGAGATTGGCGGGTGCTCCTCGCCCTCGACCTCGACCACGCACATCCGGCAGGCGCCGAAGCCGGGCAGCTTGGGCTCGTAGCACAGCGTCGGGATCTCGATCCCGTTGTCGCGGCAGACCTCGAGGATCGTCTGGCCCTCGAACCCCTCGATGACCTTGCCGTCGACCTCGATCCGGATCCGCGGCGACGACTGCGGTCGCTGCGGCGACTGCGTGTCGAGCAGGCGCTCAGCCAGTGACTCGGGGCTGGTGGCGGGGCCGGCGGCGTCGGGACGGGTCAGCAGGTCGGTCATGGTCGTCCGTTATGGGAGCGCTGCGGCGGCCACCGCGATCGGGTGGCAGACGCCGGCCGGGCAGGAGCTGTGCAGCAGGTGCTCGTCCAGCTCGGATCGGAAGTATCGCATTCCGCTTGCCAGCGGGAGCGTTGTCAGCCGCTCGTGATCGCACAGCGCGGACGCCACGATGTCCGCGGACAGGTCGGCCAGGAGGCCGAGGTCGGTGGGGCGTGGCAGGCCCTCGGCCACGCGATCGGCGATCTCGACGAGCCGGCGGGTGCCGATCCGGCACGGGATCGTCTTGCCGCACGCCTCGTTCGCGCAGAACCGGGTCAGCAGGCGGGCGAGGTCCACGATGCAGGCGCGATCGTCGGCGACCACCACGGATCCCGACCCGAGGTGCGCACCGGCGGCGCGCAACGAATCGAAATCGTAGGGCGTGTCGAGCAACTCGGCGGGCAGCAGACCGCCGGACGGACCCCCGACCAGGACCGCCTTGATCGCGCGGCCCTTCGGGAGGGCACCGCCCAGCTCCACGATCCGGTGCAGCGGCATGCCCAGCGGCACCTCGGCGATGCCGAGTCCGGAGGGTGTGCGAAGCTGGACGAGGACGGTTCCGGGGGCGCGGGGCACCCCCGTGGCGGCGAAGGCCTGGGCGCCGTGCCGAACGATCCACGGGACGGCCGCAAGCGTCTGGACGTTGTTGACCACGGTCGGCATCCCGCGGAGCCCACGCTCGGCCGGATATGGGGGTCGCTGCTCGGGCTGGCCGCGCTTGCCCTCGAGCGCCTTCAGCAAGACGGTCTCCTCGCCCAGCATGTACGCCCCTTGCACCCCGCGGACCGCGACAGACAGGTCGTGTCCCGAGCCGAGCACGTCGAACCCCAGGAAGCCGGCCTCCTCGGCGGACGCGATCGCCGCCTCGAGTCGACGGATCACCTCGCCCGCCTCGGCCCGGACGGCAATGATCGCCTCAGTCGCCCCGATCGCGAAGGCGGCGATGGCCGCGCCTTCGACGATCGAGAACGGATCCGCCTCCATCAGGTAGCGATCGCCGCCGGCCGCCGGGTCCGCCGCATAGCCATTGGCCACCACGCAGCGACGCGGCGCCTCGGTCGTCGCGGCCGTGCGCCACTTCTCGGCCGTTGGGTAGCCCGCGCCGCCCCGGCCGCGCAGCCCGGACGCCGCGACCGTGGCGATCGTACCCGTCGCCCCGAGGTCGCGGATGGCGCGGCGCAGGCCGTCGAACGCGCCGGCTCGCGTGGCTTCGTCGAGGTCCGTGGCGTCGACCGCACCCGCCCGACCGAGCAGGATCGCCGGCCAGTCCCTCGGGGTCTGCAGCAGATCGATCATCGGGTCAGGCCTTCGCGCGAGGCTTTGCCGCATGCGCGCCGCCGGCGAGCGCCGCATCGAACGCGGCCAGGTAGGTGGCTTCGGGCGGCCGATGCGCATCCACTGCTGCGGCCTGCACGCTCGCCGACGGCGGCTCGAAGCGAAGGTGCTGGTAGTAGCTGGCCGTGCCGTAGATCATCGCGTACCAGGAACCCGTCCGGTTGCTGATCCGCTTGAGCGCGGCGACCGGCAGGTACCCGTAGGCGGACTGCGTCGCCTCGAGGATCTCGAGCATGTGAGCCGGGTCGTCGTCGAAGTCCTCGAGGACGGCGTCGACCCCAGCCAGGTCGATGGACGCGAACGGGTGGTTGGCGGGATCCGGCACGGTCCGTCCGGACCGTCGCAACGCCGACTCCTCACGTCGCTCGCCATAGGTCTCCGGGGCGCCCCAGTGGACGTGGTACCGGCCGCGAGTGTCCATGCCGCCCATGTCGATGCACTCGATCGGGCAGGCCTGCGCGCACTGGAAGCAGGTCTCGCACTTGAGCGTGCCCCATTCGTCGTAGAGCAGCTGGAGCCGCCCCCGGAACTTGTGCGGGACGTCGAGCCGCACCTCGGGGTACTTGATGGTGACCTTCGGCTCGAAGAAGCGGCGCAGCGTGAGCGCCATCCCGCTGACGATGCCGAGGCCGGGGATCAGGCTCATCGCGGGTGATTCACTTGTTGACCACCACGATCGCGGTCGCCGTCACGAACAGGTTGAGCAGCGAGGCCGGGAGCAGCCACTTCCAGGCGAAGTCCATCAGCTGGTCGATCCGCACGCGCGGGAGCGTGCCCCGCATCCACACGAAGGTGAACACGAAGACGTAGGTCTTGCCCATGAACCAGACCACGCCGGCCACCCAGTCGAGGGAGATGTAGGCGCCGGCGACGACCAGGCCGACGAGGAACAGGTTGGCCAGGACGAACCCGGCGAGCAGCGCCTGCCAGGTCTTGATCCGCGAGCTCGCGATCCAGAACGGCGCCGCAAACACGAGGGTCAGCAGCAGCGGGACGACTGCCACCAGAATCAGCAGCTCGATCCCGAGCCCGCCCGGATCCAGGTTCAGGGTCAGCGGCCATGGCCACGGGAACGGGGCGTTCCAGCCACCGAAGAAGAGCGCGACGGTCAGCGCGGACAGGATGAACACGTTCACGTATTCGGCGAAGAAGAAGAACCCGAAGCGCATGCCCGAGTATTCCGTGGCGAAGCCGGCCACGATCTCCGAATCCGCCTCGGTCAGGTCGAACGGCGTCCGGTTGCCCTCCGCGGTCGCGGCGATGAAGAAGATCACGACCCCGAGCGGCTGCCGGAAGACATACCAGTCGGTGAACCAGCCGGACTGGTTCAGGACGATCTGGTTCACGCTCATCGTGCCGGCCAGGAGGATGAGCCCGACGACCGACAACGTCAGCGGGATCTCGTAGCTGATCACCTGGGCCGCCGAGCGCAGCCCGCCGAGCAGCGAGTACTTGTTGTAGCTCGACCAGCCGGCCATCAACAGCCCGACCACGGACAGGCCGCCGATCGCGAAGAAGTACAACAGCCCGATGTTGAAGTCCTGGCCGTAGAGACCCGGGGCGAAGGGGATCACGAGCAGCGTCATCACGCTGGCGAGGTACGTCACGACGGGCGCCCAGGTGAACACCAGCGAGTCGGCGCCGGTCGGGGTGAAGTCCTCCTTCATCAGGACCTTGAGGCCGTGGACCACCGACAGCAGCGACCCGAACGGTCCGACCCGGTCCGGCCCGATCCGCAGGTTCATCAGGGCGATGACCTTCATCTCCATGTAGATCAGGAGGAAGGCCGTCGGGATCGTCATCAGCAGGATGACCGTCGCGGCAACCACGAAGCGGACGATCGGCAGGTTGGCGGCCAGGATGTCGACGATCGTCCCACCGAGGATCGCGATCACCGCCACCAGTGCGATCAGGAGCGCCAGCAGCACCGGGACGAGCGTGAACACTACCTTCCCGGGCAGCGTCAACCGATCCCAGGTGCGATTGATGACGGTCACCTCGAACCGCCGGTGAGAGTGACGCTCATTTGTCCACTCCCCCCATGATCGGATCCAACGACGCCATGATGGCCATGGTGTCGGCAATCAAATGTCCAGGCATCATCAGCCCGACCGACTGGAGGTGGATGAACGACGGGTCGTGGATCCGCATCCGGAACGGCTGGTCCGTGCCGTCGCTCACCGCATAGGTCGACAGCTGGCCGCGCGGGCCCTCGATCGCGGCGTACGCCCGGCCCGGCCGCGGCCGGAGCAAGCGCGGCAGCTTGGCCATGACCGGCCCGTCGGGCATCTGGTGGAGGCACTGGTCGATGATCCGCAGGCTCTGCTTGATCTCGTCCATGCGGAGCAGGTAGCGGGCCAGGCAGTCGCCTTCCTGGCGCGTCGGGATGTCGAACTCGAGCTCGGGGAAGACGCTGTACGGGTGCGCTCGGCGGACGTCGAACGGGACGCCGGTCGCGCGCAGGTTCGGGCCGGTCATCACCATCCGGAGCGCGGTCTTCTGGTCGATCGTGCCCAGGCCCCGCAGCCGGCGGACGAAGATCTCGTTCTCGTTGAGGAGGCCGTTGCCGGCCTCGATCTGCTCGGCCGCGCGGCTCATCCAGTCGCCAAGGCGACTCATGAACTCGTGGTTCAAGTCGCCGTTGACGCCGCCGATCCGGAAGTAGTTGAACAGCATTCGCTGGCCGGTCAGCGCCGCCAGCATGTCGACGATCTCGTCCCGCTCGATGAACGACCACAGGATCGGCGTCAGGCCGCCCAGGTCGAGCGCCATCCAGCCAAGGAACAGGGCGTGGCTGGCGATCCGGTTGAGCTCGCTCGACAGGACCCGGATGTATTCGGCCCGGCGCGGGACTTTGACATCCATCAGCTTCTCGAAGGCGATCACCGGCGACCACTCGGTGAACAGCGAGCTCACGTACTCGAGCGGATCCGTGTAGCAGATCGCCTGGTGGTAATCGGCGTTCTCGCACAGCTTCTCGACACCGCGGTGGAGATAGCCGAGGACCGGGTCGAGGTCGACGACCTTCTCGCCGTCGAGCTTGAGGACGACCCGCAGGACCCCGTGCGTGGACGGGTGCTGCGGGCCCATGTTGATGAACATCTGGCCGTCGCCGAGCGTGTAGAACTCGGCCTCGCGCTCAGTCCGCGGGGGATACGGCGGGACCGGCTCGAAGATCCCGAGGTCGCGGTCGAGGGTGATCCGCGGGTCGTCGGCCTGGCGATCGGCGGGGCGATCGGTCGTGGTCGTCATCGGCCCGCCCTCAGGGCGTCCCGCGGCGGACGAGCGCCGTCGACGGGGCGTTGCTCGGAGCGTGGGTCCGCTCCATCGGTCGGACGCCGCCGCCCGGTGAGCGCGCGGCATCGTCGGGCAGGTAGAAGTCCTTGCGCAGCGGGAAGCTCTGGTAGTCGGGCGGCATGTAGATCCGGCGCAGGTCGCGGTTGCCCTCGAACGTGATCCCGAACATGTCGTACGCCTCGCGTTCCATCCACTCGGCTCCCTTCCACAGGAAGGTCACCGACGGCGCGCGGGGATCGTCGCGAGACAGCCCATCGGCGATCACCCGTAGCCAATCCGGGGTGCTGTCGCTCCACAGGTGGTAGACGACCTGCATGACCACGCCGGTATCCACGCCGGCGAGGTCGCTCAGGAACTCGAACCGGTACTCCGGCTCGTCGTGCAGCGCCGTCATGACCGGCACGACGTCGCCGGGCCCGATCCGCATCTCGGTCTCGTCGTGGCGCTGCCGGATCGGACCGGTCAGCTGCTCACCGAAGCGGGCCTCGAGGCGCGCCTTGAAGCGACGGTCCACGCCTAGACGTCCTCGGGAACGGTCGGCCCGATGGCACGCTCCGGCCAGTGGCCGCGGCGCTCCTTGACGAGCTGCTGGAGCTTCATCATCCCGTAGATGAGGCCTTCCGGACGCGGCGGGCAGCCCGGGACGTAGACGTCGACCGGCATGACTCGATCGATCCCCTCGACGGTCGAGTAGCTCCGCTTGTATCGACCGCCCGAGCAGGTGCAGTCGCCCATCGCCACGCACCACTTCGGCTCTGGCATCTGCTCCCAGAGACGAACCAGCGGCCCGGCCATCTTGGTGGTCAGGGTCCCGGCGACGATCAGCACATCGGCCTGGCGTGGGCTGGCCCGGAACGGGAACATCCCCCAGCGGTCCATGTCGTTCTTCGATGTCGCCGCCGACATCATCTCGATCGCGCAGCAGGCGAGGCCCGACAGCAGCGGCCACAGGCTGTTCATTCGGATGAGGTCGAGGACGTAGTCGGCCTTCGTCGGGATCACGTCGAGCGCACCGCCCCAGCGGGCGTCGTCACGGCGGCCGGCGCCGCTCGCCTCGAACTCGCGGAGGTGGGTGATGGAGCTTTCCTGGCCGCCGTCGTAGGCCTCGGGATCGGCGGCGCGCCATAGGGTGTTCGGGACGACGATCGGGCTGACGAGGTCGCGTCCCTCGGATGAGACGGCCGGCAGCTCGACGCCGGCTGCCGGGTCCCGGGTCATCGCCACGTCAGGGCTCCCTTCCGCCAGGCGTAGGCCAGCCCCAGGATGAGGATCGCGACGAAGATCAGCATGCTGACCAGGCCGCCCAGCAACAGATCACGGAATGCGTACGCCCACAGGTAGATGAACACGACCTCGATGTCGAAGGCCACGAACAGCAGGGCGTAGATGTAGAACGACAGGCCGAACCGGCCGTGCGTATCGCCATAGGTGTCGATGCCCGATTCGTACGGCAGGCCCTTGTGCTCGTCGCCGCGCGTGCGGTGGGAGATGAGCCACGCGGCGCCGATCGTCAGGAACACGAACGACACGCCCGCGAAGGCGAACCCCAGGACATACCAGATGCCGGTCAACCCAATCCCTTCCGAACGGCATGCAACGAGGGAGCCACTGGCCCGAGGACCCTGGAGAGCGCAACTCCACCCGGTCCGGGCGGGACTGCACCCGGAGGCATTCTAGCAGCGGGGCCGTGCGAGCCCGCAGGGCGGAAGTGCTGCCGCGCGTGCGCGGAGTCGTCGGGGAGCGGCGCGCGCCGAGCGCGCGTGCAGGTCCGCGCGCCGCTCCCCGTCAGGTCGTACCCGACCGTCGCGAAGCCTGAAAGCGCGGCCAAGGCTCGGGCAATAGGGCGGATGCCCTACTGTGGGTCGGTCTGGTGCGGTCCGGTGCCCCCGGGTACCAGCCGGTAGGCGAACCCGGCGACGGGCGTCCCGTCCGGCCAGTCGCGCCCAAAGGCCATGACCCGGAACGCGCCCATGGCCGCCGGGTCGAGCAGCCGCACCAGGGCGGACCTGAGCGCCAGGTAGTCCTCGAGCCTCGTTGCCGGGTCGGCCTGGACCGCCCGCAGCCGGTCCTGGATTCCGAGCCCGACGAGGAACTCGGCCTGGGTGGTCGTCCCGAGGTGGGTCAGGCCGGCCGCCTCGGCGGCGCGCTCGACCGCGGTGATGTCGACATGCGCGGTCAGGTCCTGCCGACCGACGTGCCGGTAGGGATCGTCGTGGACGCGTTGGCGCAGGTAGGCGCGCAGGGTTCCGTCACCTCGCCGGATCGGGTCGTAGAGCTCGGCGACCGCGTAGCCGTAGTCGATCAGCACCAGGAGTCCACGCTCCAGCCCGGCTGCCGCCGCCGCCAGCCACGGGTCCAGGGCAAGGCAGATCTCTGCACGCTGGCCGTCGGCGAGGGTGACGCCCTCCGCGCTCAGGCGACCGCCAAGGGCCGGCGTCGACGGGGCCCCTTCCACGTCGACGAAGGCGCCGTCCCGCGACCCGACATACGTCTCCAGCAGGCCACCGTCCCGACCGACGACGCGATGCGTCGGCAAGGCGTCGAGGACCTCGTTGGCGACCGTGACGCCGACGATCGGGCGATCCCGAGCCGCTTCGCCGAGCAGAACGTCCGCCCGGCCGAGCGCGGCGAACCGCTCCGCGATGGCGTAGAGCCGACGCGGCTCGACCTCGATCGGGTCGTAGCGCAGTCGATCGGCCAGCGGCGAGCCGGCGGCCTCGAGACCGGCCAGCACGGTCACGGCCAGGGTCCCGGTCCCGGCACCGTACTCGCGCAGCACGAAATCGTCGGGTCGAGCCAGGCGTTCCCAGGCATCGCCCAGCGCGGTGGCCAGTGTGGCGCCGAAGATGGGATGGGTTTCGGGCGCGGTCAGGAAGTCGCCGGCACGTCCGGGCCGGGCGATCACGGACCGGTAGTAGCCGCCGTCCGGGTCGTACAGCGCGAGGTCCATGAACCGGGCGAAGGTGATCGGTCCGTCGCGCTGGATCTCGGCGTGGATCCTGGTCGCGAGGGCCTCGTCCTGTCCCACCGCCTCGAGGGCTGGGCCCGGGTCGCGCCGGAGCCCGGGGATCAGGTCCATCGGCCGCGCCCCGCCGAACCCAGCAGCAGCCTCACGCCCGGGCCGACGAGACTGTGCCCGCCGAGGAGGATTGGGATTGGCGCCTCCCGCGCCGCCGCCGTGAGCTCGCGCAGCCACGGGTCGCCGATCCGCTCGGAGAGCAGCAGGTCGGAGGCGAAGCGATCCTCGGGCGAGGGCCAGCCACGCTCGTCGGCCCCGAGCCGATGGCCGAGCAGGACCCGGCTGTCGACGATCGCGCCGTCGCACAGCCGCCCGAGCTGCTCCCCGATGGACGCCGGGCCGTCTCGTTCCAGGAGCGCGCCAAGCAGCGACGCCGGTCCCCGCTGCGAATGCCCGCCCCTCGTCGCGGCCGCGCGACCGCTTGCACCGCCGGGTTCGACCGCCTGCGCGAGCCGGCTCGCCGCCCGGAGGCCGCGCTCCTCGACGAACGCCCGTACGCGGGCGGCGGTCGCGTGCTCGAGCCAGGCGAGCGTTGCAGGCGAGGTCCGGCCGGTCACGAGCAGCTCCGCCCGCCGATCGGCAGCCACGGCCTGCAACGCCGCGATACGGTCCCCGACCGTCCGAAGGTCGGCGTCATCCGCGAGGGAACGGTCGCCCAGGAGGACGAGGTCGAGCGGCCCGTCGACGTCGACCGCGAGCCGCCAGCTCCGACGTCGGTCGAGGACGTCGTAACCGGCCACCTCGTCGAGCCAGCGCGGCAGCGCGTTGTCGGCGGGCAGGTCGGGCAGGTCGGCCAGGACCTCGGCGTGGGCGACCGCGACGACGTCGGCCGAGTAGCGATTGTTGGAGCGGGCGACGGTGCGATCCGCCGCCGCCGTGTCGACGAAAGTCGCCCGGTCGGTCCGCGTCGCCAGCGGGATCGCGCCAGAGCCCAGGACGACCAGCCCGGCCGGCCGTTCGGCCCGCACGATCTCGCGAAGGCGCGCCCCGAACGGTCGGTCGTCCGGGGTGCCCGAGACAATCGCCGCGTCGGCGGCACCGGCCTCCAGGAACCCGGCGCAATGCCGCTCGGCGAGCGTCGACCGTCGATCGGCCACCCACCGCGTGAGCGGCCCGGCCTCCGGCGCCGGCTCCGGGTGCATGATGCGGACGCTGACCGGGCGCATGCCGGCGAGTGTATCCGTCGATCCGTGAGGAGCCATGGCCGAGCAACGTGTGCGGGCCTACGTGGGTCTGGGGGCCAACCTCGGAGATGCCGAGGCGACCCTCGCCGCGGCGATCGCGGCGCTGGCGGCGTTGCCCGGCATCCGGCTGTGCGGCGTGTCGCGGCTGTACGCCACGGCGCCGGTCGGGATCACGGACCAGCCCGAGTTCCGGAATGCCGTGGCGTGCCTGGACGTGCCGGCCGGCCCGGACGCGGCCACCGGAGCGCTCGCGATGCTCGGCCGGCTCAAGCGTCTCGAGACGGACTTCGGCCGCCAGCCGCGCGAGCGATGGGGACCGCGCGAGATCGACCTGGACCTGCTGATCTTCGGGCGCGCCAGGCTCGCCATCGAGCGGACGCGCGGCACGCGTTCGATGGACGCCGGGATCGACCCGGAGAAGGCAATCAAGCGCCTGGAGGTGCCCCACCCGGCTGCCGCGACGCGACTGTTCGTCCTTGCGCCCCTGGCCGACCTGGCGCCTCGCCTTGCGCCGCCGGGCTGGGGTGAGTCGGTGGAATCGGCCCGGCGCCGGCGGGTCGCCATCGAAGGTTCGCACGCGGTCCGACCGCTCGGGCAGTGGGACCCGGATGGCGGGCGGTGGGGCCTGATTCAGCCGAGATAGCGGGTCCGCGGCTTCGTTTCGATCGCCTGGTCGTCGAGACCGCGAACGACGCGACCGCTTCGCAGGACGTGATCGTCAACCGGCGGGTTGCAGGGTTCGCCGCGGCCGTTCCCGCCGCCCATGGCCACCACGATCCACGTCGATGGCTGGTTCGCGCCGTGATGCTACGCTCAAGCTCGAAGCGCCAGATTGCAGTCGGAGACCTTTCGTGACGAAGATCGGCTATGCGGCCATGCTCGAGCAGTTCCATCCGACCGACCTGCTCGACTACTGCGCCGCGGCCGAGGACGCCGGCTTCAGCGCCGGGTTCATGGTCAGCGAGCACTTCCATCCGTGGACCCCACAGCAGGGCCAGAGCGCGTTCGCCTGGTCGTTCATGGGGGCGCTCGGGCTGCGCACGACGCTGCCGTTCGGAACCGCGGTTGCCTGCCCCGGCTTCCGCTATCACCCGGCGGTGATCGCCCACGCCGCGGCGACGCTCGGGGCGATGTTCCCCGGCCGGTTCTGGCTCGGCCTCGGCGCCGGCGAGGCGCTCAACGAGCACATCCTCGGCGGGGAGTGGCCGGAGGCGAACGTCCGGAGCTCGATGCTGTTCGAGGCCATCGAGATCATCAACAAGCTGTTCACCGGCAACGTGGTCAAGCATCGCGGCGAGCACTTCAAGCTCGAGAGCGCAAAGCTGTATACCCGCCCCGAGCAGCCGGTGCCGATCTATGTTGCGACCGCCGGCCCGGTCAATGCCAAGCGGACCGGCAAGTTCGCCGACGGGATGATCACGGTGGGCGCCGCCGACGAGAAGATCGGGATGCTCTGGGACAAGTTCGCCGAGGGCGCCCGCGAGGCTGGCAAGAACCCGGCGGGCAAGCCGAAGCTGCTCCAGATCCACCTCTCCTGGGCACCGAGCGACGACGAGGCGATGGACAACGCGCTCCGCGAGTGGCCCAACGGCGGAATGGCCTTCCCCAAGCAGGACATCAAGAACCCCGAGGACTTCGCCCTGATGGCCAGGCTCGTCCGGCCGGAGCATTTCACCAACCGCTGCGAGGTATCGTCGAGCCTGGCCGCGCAGACCGAGAACATCCAGCACTACGTCGACATGGGCTTCGACGAGATCCACCTCCACAACGTGGGGCGCAACCAGAAGGAGTTCATCGAGGTCTTCGGCCGCGAGGTGCTGCCCAATCTCCGGCTTGGCTGACGCGGGCGCCGGCCCGAGCCGCGTCGAAGCGGACGCACTCGAGCGCGACACCGCCGATCCGCTCACCGGCCAGCGCGTTCAATTCCTGCTCCTTCGGCCACGGTCGGCACGTCGAGGAGGCTGACGGTTCGCCGAGGAGCTCCGGGAACTGGCAAGCTAGCGATGGATCGTGATCGACGCGCACTTCGGCCACGTCAACCTGATCGCCCGCGACTGGCGGAGCCTCGCGGACTTCTATGTCCGCGTGCTCGGCTGCGTGTTCGTCCCGCCCGAGCGCGACTACCGCGGGCCCATGCTCGAGGCGGGGACCGGCATCACCGGCGCCGCCCTGCGAGGTGCCCATCTGCGGCTGCCCGGCCACGGGCCGGCCGGCCCCACCCTCGAGATCTACCAGTACAATACCGGCCCGGCGGCACTACCGACCGCCGTAGATCGTCCCGGCTTCGGCCACATCGCGTTCGGCGTTTCCGACGTCGTCGCCGCCCGGGCGACGTTCCTCGCCGAGGGGGGTCGGGCCGTCGGCGACGTCGTGACCTCGACGACCGCCGACGGGCGGCGGGTCACCTGGACCTACCTGGCCGACCCGGAAGGGAATGTCGTGGAGCTGCAGGCCTGGTCCGATCCCACCGACGAACCCGATCGGGCCTGACGTCGGCGCCGCGCAGGGGCTCGCTCGACGATGCCCGTCGGGTGCATCGGCGCCGGAGACGAGCGCGTCATGCCCAGGCTCGTTTCCTTGACGTCTCCGGCGATGCATCCGAGGGACATCATCCAGGAATGGTCTCCACCGCCTCCTCCGCGGCCAAGGCGGCTTATAGCCTGACCCGCGGCGGGCTGTCCCGGTCGAACATGTGGACCGTGTCGACGAAGCGGACCTGCTTGGTCTGGTAGGCCATCACCAGCGAGTGGGTCCGGGCGCCACCGCCGAAGAATCGGACGCCCTGGAGCAGATCGCCCGCCGTCACCCCGGTCGCGGCGAAGACGAGATTGTCGCCCGAGGCGAGGTCCTCGGTCCGGTAGACGCGCGACTCATCGCCGTGGCCCATCCGGGCGCCGCGCTCGCGTTCGTCCGCCGAACGGTACCGGAAGCGCGCCTGGATCTCGCCACCCAGGCACCGGAGTGCCGCCGCGGTGAGCACGCCCTCGGGCGCACCGCCGATCCCCATCACGGCGTGGACACCGGTACCCGACACGGCGCACGAGATCGCACCCGACAGGTCGCCGTCACCGATCAGCTTGATCCGCGCCCCGGCCGCCCGGACCTCGGCGATCAGGTCGTCATGACGCGGCCGCTCGAGGATCACGACCGTGATGTCGCTCACCTTGCGACCCAGGGCATCCGCGATCCGGCGAAGGTTCTCCGTCGGGGTCAGGCGGATGTCGACATGACCGGCCGCACCGGGGCCGACGCACAGCTTCTCCATGTAGGTATCGGGGGCGTGCGTCAGGCCGCCGGCCTCGGAAGCCGCGAGGACGGTGATCGCTCCGGACTGGCCGTGGGCGACCAGGTTGGTGCCCTCGAGCGGATCCACGGCGATGTCGACCGCCGGCACGTCCTCGCTGGCGGCCCCCGTCCGACCGACCCGCTCGCCGATGTAGAGCATCGGCGCCTTGTCGCGCTCGCCCTCGCCGATGACGATCCGGCCGGCGAACTCGATCTCGTCCATCGTCCGGCGCATGGCCTCGGTCGCGGCGGCGTCCGCCTTGTCGTGTTCGCCCCGGCCCATGAACCTCGCCGACTCGATCGCAGCCGCCTCGGTGACCCGGATCATCTCGAGCGCGAGCAACTGTTCCATGGCGCTATCGACGGGAGGCGATGATGCGGCACGCCCGCCGCGTTGGCCGCTCCGGGCCGTCGCTCACGCACTTGCGAGTGCGTTCGCTCCGGTCCTCACGGCCGCCTTGCGCTCGCGCCACCCGATCGCCTCCTCGCCAGTTGTCAGTGCCGGTAGTGCCGACGTCCGGTGAAGACCATGGCGAGGTGATGGCGGTCGGCGACTTCGATCGCCATCTCGTCCCGGATCGAGCCGCCCGGCTGGATGATCGCCGTGACCCCGGCGCCGGCCGCGGCCTGGATCCCGTCCGGAAACGGGAAGTAGGCGTCCGACGCCAGCACCGCGAGCTTGGCCCGATCGCCGGCGCGGCGGACCGCGATCTCGACCGAGACGAGCCGGCTGGCCTGTCCGGCCCCGATGCCGACCGTCGCCCCGTTGCGTGCCAGGACGACCGCGTTCGAGCGCACGTGGCGGACGGCCCGCCAGGCGAAGAGCAGGTCGGTGAGCTCCTCCAGCGTCGGCCGTCGGACTGTGACCACTTGGAGCCGGCCGCGATCGAGCCCGAGCTCGTCCTGGGTCTCGACGAGCAGGCCGCCGGCAATCCGCTTGAAGTCGAGGCTGGCGATGCCGTAGTCCCGCATCCCCTCGGTCGGGTCCGGTGGGACGGCGAGCAGCTCGAGCCCGGGCTTGCCGCGCAGGATCCCGAGCGCCGCGTGGCTGAAGCCCGGTGCCACGACGGCTTCGTACGAGTTGGCCGCGATCTCCCGGGCGGTCGCCCCGTCCAGCTCCCGGTTGACCCCGACGATCCCGCCGAACGCGGCCACCGGATCCGTCTCCAGCGCGTGCCGGTACGCCTCGACGAGCTCATCGTTGGAACCGAGCCCGACCGGGTCGGTGTGCTTGACGATGGCGACGGTCGGCGCCGTGTAGTCGCGGGCAATCCGGTACGCCGCGTCCAGGTCGAGCAGGTTGTTGAACGACGGCATGTCGCCTTGCAGCCGGGTCGCGTCGGCCAGGGTCGCGCTGCGATGCGTGGTCTCACGGTAGAAGGCCGCGCGCTGGTGCGGGTTCTCGCCATTGCGCAGGTCCTCGACCTTCTCGAGGACCATGGCCAGCCGGCTGGGAAAGATGTTTCCCGAGATCTGGTTGAGGTAGGCCGCAATTTCCGCGTGATAGGCGGCGACGGTGCTGAACGCCTCCGCGGCCAGACGTGCGCGGGTCTCCGCACTGACCTGCCCGAACTCACGCATCTCGTCGATGATCGGCTGGTAGTGCGACGGGTCGGAGGCGGCGGTCACGCCGGCCGAGTTGCGCGCCGCCGCGCCGAGCAGCGCCGCACCGCCGACGTCGATCATCTCGATGGCCTCGTCCAGCCCGATCAGCTTGACCCCGATCGCCGGCGCGAATGGCTTCACGTTGACGACCACCAGGTCGATCGTCCCGATGCCCTGTTCGTCGAGCTGGGCCATCTGCTCGGGAACGTCGCGTCGGGCGAGGATGCCCGCGTACACGGCATGGTGGAAGGTCTTGACCTGGCCGCCGACGAGCGGCAGCTCGCGGGTCAGCTCGGAGACCGAAGCGACCGCCACGCCCTCGCCGGCCAGGAACTCGCGGGTTCCGTCCGTGGCGAAGATCTCGACCTCGAGATCGAGCAGCTGGCGGGCGAGTGCGGCGATCCCGTCTCGGTTCGCGACTGACAACAGGGCTCGCACCCGGGGCTTCCTCCCGTTCGCCTCGCGGCTCGTTGTTGGGGCATCCTGCCCCCGACGATATGCGGCGGCGCCCCAGCGCACCGGCCGAGTATACCGCCCGACATGGCATACTCCCGGCACCAACCCACACTCTCGGAACACGAGGTCGGCGCGTGACGCTCGCCCCTTGGGAATACCTCTTCCTCCCGTTCAACAGCCACAACTTCCCGGACCTGTTCCATCCCACCTGGATTGCGGCGGCCGTCCTGCTGGCCGTCCTGAGCGGCCTGTACTACGTCCGGACCCGGGCCCTGCGGCGCCATCCGCCGTATCTCGACCTGTGGGAGTGGCTGTGGTGGACCGGCCTCATCACGTTCAGCCTGCTCGTCATCGAGGCGCTGTTCGTGTTCGACTGGTTCCTCGTCCTGACGACCGAGATCATCGGCCTCGGGACCCTGGTCTGGATCCGCTTCCGCCGCTTCCCGCCGATCCTCGCCGCCCACGAGCAGCGGCTCGCCCGCGAGCGCTACTACAGCAAGCAGAAGTTCGCCGACCCCGAAGCCACCATCCGGCGGCGCGGCGGACGACGTCCGCAGCGCCGGCGCCGCTAGCCGAGACGCCGGGGTGCCGATCGAGATCCGACGATTTGGCGTCGGTCATCGGCGCCCGGATGGCCCGCCGGGCTCCGTCGGGCTGACCGGGCAGGTCCTCCATTCCGACGGGCGCGGGCTGATCTCGGAGCTGGCCTTCGCGCGCGGGGCCCGGATCGAGCCGCATTCGAACCCCAACACCACCTACTTCATCGTCGTCGAGGGTGGCGGTTGGGTCGGCGTGGGCGACGAACGCACCCGTATCGCCGCGGGCGAGGCTGCGTGCTGGCCATCGAATCTGGTCCACTCCGCGTGGACCGAGCACTCGGAGATGCGTGCGTTCGTGGTCGAGTTCGGCGGCTCGGACGATGCCGGGACCGTGCTTGGGCGGGCGCGCGAGCTGAGCCCCGGTGAGGCCGATCCGGCGGCCCGCGGCGAAGGAGCACTGGCCGATCGTCCGCGAGGCGGGGGCCGGCCGAGTCCATCCGAGGGCGAGCCGAGCTAGCACGAGACATGACCGGCGGACCGGAGCGCACCGGTCAGTCCGCCAGGATCGCCCCGAGCTGGCTGAGGATTCGGGCGGTTGCACCCCAGACCAACAGGCCGTCGACGGCGTAGGCGCCGTAGCGCAACGGCCAGTCGCCGATGGTCCGTTCGACGATCTCGATCGGAGCATCGGGCAGGAACCGCGCGACCGGCGGCTCGACGATCCGGGCGACCTCGGCCGGCGCGGGCGCGAGGTCCGGACGCCGCTCGGCGACCGCCAGGATCGGGGTCACCGCGAAGTCGCTCACCGGGATCCAGAATCGTTCGAGGGCGCCCACGACGCGCACCCCGGCCGCGGGGCCGTCCAGGGCGACCTCCTCGGTCGCCTCGCGGAGGGCCGTCGCGACCAGATCGCCGTCGTCGGGCTCCGACTTGCCGCCCGGGAAGCTGACCTCGCCGCTGTGGTGGCCGTTCCGGGTCGCTCGCTCGGTCAGGACGACGCGCGCGACGCCGTCCTCGTCGGGATAGAGCAGCACGAGCACGGCGGCCGGACGCCCGGGCCGGCCCGGCGGCGGCGTTCGGTTCAGACGCCGATCCAGACCGCCGACGATCGTCGGCATGAGGATCGCCGCCGGCGGGGGCAGCGGCTCCGGCAGGAGGGCCAGACGCCGGACGACGTCGTCGAACCGCACCCCTTGGCGCCGCGCTAGTTCACGAGCTCGCCGTCGCCGCGCTTCCGCTCGGTCGGCGGCAGGTCGAGCGGGCTCGACTTGCGAGCCCCACGCCCACCGGCCGTCGAGCCCACGGCGTCGGCCTCGTCGGAGGACCGACCGCGCGCATCGCGACGAGCGGAGCCGTCCGTCACCACGGTCGTCCCTTCGGTCGAGAAGAAGATCGTTCCCGAACCGAGGTCGGCATCGGCGGCGATCCGGTCGCCCGGCTTGAATTGGCCGGACACCAGGGCCCGCGCCAGCGGGTTCTCGACCAGCCGCTGGATCGTCCGCTTGAGCGGCCGGGCGCCGTAGGCCGGATCCGTCCCTTCGCGCACGATGAGCGCCCGGGCGGCCGGGGTCAGCTCGAGACCGAGATCCTGCTCCGCCAGCCGGCGGTCGAGGTCGGCCAGGAGCAGCCCGACGATCTGTTCCAGATCGGCATCGGTCAGCGCGTGGAACACGATGACCTCGTCGACCCGGTTGAGGAACTCGGGCCGGAACTGGGCGCGGAGCATGTCGGTCACCTCGCGCTTCATCGACTCGTAGGCCTCGTCGCCGGCGCGCGCGCCCGTCGCGGCGATCGCGGCGCTACCGACGTTGCTGGTCATGATCACGACCGTGTTCTTGAAGTCCACGGTCCGGCCCTGGCCGTCGGTGAGGCGGCCGTCGTCGAGGACCTGGAGCAGCACGTTGAAGACGTCCGGGTTCGCCTTCTCGATCTCGTCGAGCAGGACCACCTGGTACGGTCGCCGCCGGACGGCCTCGGTCAGCTGGCCGCCCTCGTCGTAGCCGACGTAGCCGGGCGGCGCGCCGATCAGCCGCGACACCGCGAACTTCTCCATGTATTCGCTCATGTCGATCCGGACCATCGCCGCGTCGTCGTCGAACAGGAAGGCCGCCAGGGCACGCGCCAGCTCGGTCTTGCCGACGCCCGTCGGGCCGAGGAACAGGAACGAGCCGATCGGGCGACGCGGGTCCTTCAACCCGGCCCGTGCCCGGCGCACGGCGTCGGAGACGGCCTCGATCGCCTCATCCTGCCCAACGACGCGCTCGTGGAGGCGGTCCTCCATCTGGATCAGCTTGGCCGTCTCGCCTTCCATCAGGCGGCTGACCGGGATGCCCGTCCAGGCCGACACGATCTCGGCGATGTCGTCGGCGCTGACCTCCTCCTTGAGCAGTGAACCCGGTCCCTGCAGCGTGGCGAGGGCCGCCTGCTGCTCGGCCAGGCGGTCGGTCAGCTCCTTCTGCGTGCCGTACTTGAGCTGGGCGGCGGTTGCGTAGTCGGTCTCGCGTTCGGCCTGCTCGATCCGAGTGGTCAGCGCCTCCAGCTCCGACTTGGTGGCCCGGATGGCCGCGATCGCCGACTTCTCGGCCTCCCAGCGCTGCTTCATCGCGCCGGATTCTTCCTCGAGATCGGCCAGCTCCTTCTCGAGCGCCTCGAGCCGCGCCTTCGACGCGTCGTCGGTCTCCTTGCGCAGGGCCTCGCGTTCGATCTCGAGCTGGATCCGCCGCCGTTCGAGCTCGTCGAGCTCGATCGGCATCGAGTCGATCTCCATGCGCAACCGCGATGCGGACTCGTCGACGAGATCGATCGCCTTGTCGGGCAGGAACCGCTCGGTGATGTACCGATTGGACAGGGTCGCCGCGGCAACCAGCGCCGAATCTGTGATCCGCACGCCGTGGTGCACCTCGTACCGCTCACGAAGGCCGCGCAGGATGGAGATCGTCTCCTCGACGGTCGGCTGGTCGACCACGACCGGCTGGAAGCGTCGCTCGAGCGCCGCGTCCTTCTCGATGTGCTTGCGGTACTCGTCGAGCGTCGTCGCGCCGATGGTGTGGAGCTCGCCGCGGGCGAGCATCGGCTTGAGCAGGTTGGACGCATCCATGGCGCCTTCCGCTGCGCCGGCACCGACGACCGTGTGGAGCTCGTCGATGAACAGGATGACCTGGCCCTCGGCGTCCTTGATCTCTTTGAGGACGGCCTTGAGCCGTTCCTCGAACTCGCCGCGGAACTTGGCTCCCGCGATGATCGCGCCGAGGTCGAGCGAGACCACCCGCTTGTCCTTGAGCGTCTCGGGGACGTCGCCGCGGACGATCCGCTGCGCGAGCCCCTCCGCGATGGCCGTCTTGCCGACGCCCGGCTCGCCGATCAGGACCGGGTTGTTCTTCGTCCGGCGCGACAGGACCTGGATGACCCGGCGGATCTCCTCGTCGCGCCCGATCACCGGGTCCAGCTTGCCCGCGCGTGCCTCGGCGGTCAGGTCGCGACCGTACTTCTCGAGCGCCGCGTAGGTGCCCTCGGGATTGGGCGACGTCACGCGCTGGCCGCCGCGCACGCTCTGGAGCGCCTGGAGGATGGCCTCGCGACCGGCCGCGTGACGCTCGAGCAGCGCCTGGCCGTCGCCGCCGACCTCCGCGACGCCCAGCAACAGGTGTTCGGTCGAGACGAAGTCGTCGCCCAGGCGGCGAGCCTCCGCCTCGGCTGACTCGAGCACGCGCTTCGCGCGGGGGTCCAGGCTGAGCGATCCGCCCTGGATCCGGGCGCGCTTGGCCAGGGTTGCTGCGAGCTCGCCGCGGAACCCCGGCAGGTCCACGCCCAGCCGGCGCAGCGTCTCGGCGGGAATGCCGTCGTCCGGCTCGAGGAGCGCCGACAGGATGTGCTCGGCGTCCAGGATCGGGCTCTCGAGACGCTGGGAGGTGGCCTGGGCGGCGACGATCGCCTCCTGGGCCTTCTGGGTGAATCGGTCGAGTTGCATGGTGTCTCTCTCGTGCGTGGGTCAGCGAGGATTGGGTTGGTCGACGAGGTCGAAGAAGGCCTGGGCGGAGGCTCGTGCCTCGGACGTGAGGTCGGTCGGCAGGATGACCTTTGCCCGGACGTACAGATCGCCGTAGCCATTCGCCCGGAAGCGGGGCATCCCCTGGCCGGTCAACCGGAACGTGCGACCCGGCTGCGTGCCCGCAGGGATCTTCAGCAGGACGCCGCCCTTGAGGGTTTCGACCCTGACCTCCGCCCCGAGGAGCGCTTCCTCGAGCGTCAGCGGGAGCTCGCGCTCGAGATCGGCGGCGCGGCGCGTGAAGCGAGCATCGGGCAGCAGACGAACGACCACGAACAGGTCACTGCCGCCGGGCCCGCGCCCGGACAGCCGGATCCGCGTCCCGGTGTCGGCGCCCCGGGGAATCGTGACCTCCAGTCGCCTGCCGTCGACCTCGACCAGCCGCGCGGTCCCGTGGTAGGCCTCGGCCAGGCTGATGTCGGCGTGGGCCTCGTGCGCGGGCGGCGCCACCCGGCGGCCGGTGCCGCCGGGTGTTCCGCCCGCCCGTCCCGCCGCTGACGGTTGTCCGCCCAGGCCCATCCCGGCCAGGATGTCCTCGAAGCCCACCCCGCCAGTGGGGCGCGTCCCGCGAGCCGGCCCCGACGTCGACTGGCTCGCGCCACCGTCGGCGTCCTGGCCGAAGAAGACGCGGAAGAAGTCAGAGAACTCGCCGGCGTCGCCGGTCGTGTGGAACTCGTAGCGGACGTTTCCACCCGGACCTCCGAATCCGGCGAACGGCCCGCCGGCCCCCGCCCCGGCCGCCCTGGCCCGGCTGATCTGCTCCCAGTTGGCTCCGAGCTCGTCGTACTGCTTGCGCTTCTCGGGATCGCCGAGGACCTCGTTGGCCTCGTTGACCTCCTTGAACCGGCGCTCGGAGACCTTGTCGCCGGGCTTGGCGTCGGGGTGGTGCTGGCGGGCGAGCTTCCGGTAGGCCTTCTTGATCTCGGCCTGCGACGCCGTCCTCGGAACGCCGAGAACGGCGTAGTAGTCCTTGTACTCCAGCCCCGTTTGTGCCATTACCTCCGGCCGGCGTCCAGGCGGCCGATCCGCGCGTTGCCCGCTCCGCTCGTTCGCTCACGCACTGCCAGTGCGCTCGCTCTCGTGCTCGCTGGCGGGCCGTCTGGACGCCGGATTCTCCTTACCTTGGCGCGACGACCACCGGTGGATGATCGGTAGGTGGGAAGTTGGTCCGGCGGACCCGCGTCTCGGGCTCCACCGGGGCATCGAGCGGCTCGTCGCCTTTGACCACCTTCGGCGGCTCGGCGACGAGCGCCTTCGGCTTACGCCGGAGCGCCGCCTCGAGCACCTGGTCCATCGAGTCGACGAGGATGAGCTTGATCGACTTGCGGATCTCCTCCGGGATGTCACGCAGGTCCTTCTCGTTCTTGCGCGGCAGGATCACGGTCTTGGCGCCGGACAGGTGGGCGGCCAGGATCTTGCTCTTGAGCCCGCCGATCGGGAGGACCCGACCGCGCAGGGTGATCTCGCCGGTCATCGCCACGTCCTTGCGGACCGGGATGCCGGTCAGCGCGCTGACGATCGCGGTCGCCATCGTGATGCCCGCGGACGGCCCGTCCTTGGGGATCGCACCGGCCGGCACGTGAATATGCAGGGTGTTCTTCTCGAAGACCTCGCGCGGGATCCCGAGATCGCGGGCGTTGGCCCGGGTCCACGACAGGCCGGCTCGCGCCGATTCACGCATGACTTCGCCGAGCTGGCCGGTGAGGATGAAGTCCTCGCGGCCCTCCATCCGGGTGACCTCGATGGCGACCACGTCGCCGCCGACTTCGGTCACGACCAGACCCGTTGCCGAGCCGGTCTGGTCCTCGGATTCCAGCTCGCCATACTCGAACCGCTGCGGTCCGAGGAAATCGGCCAGCTTCCTGGTGTCGACGACTGTCTTTCGCTTGCGGCCCTCCGCCACCTGGCGGGCGACCTTGCGCATCACGTTGGCCAGCTCGCGCTCGAGGTTCCGGACGCCGGCCTCATGCGTGTACGAGCGGACGAGCTCCGTCATCGCGTCGTCGGTGATCTCGATGTGCTTGTCCTTGAGCCCGTGGTTGTGCATCTGCTTCGGGATCAGGAAGCGCTTGCCGATCCCGATCTTCTCCTGCTCGGTGTAGCCCGGCAGTTGGACGATCTCCATTCGGTCGCGGAGCGCCGGCGGGATCGGATCGAGCAGGTTGGCCGTGGCGATGAACAGGACCTTGCTCAGGTCGAACGGCACCTCGAGGTAGTTGTCCTGGAAGGTGTTGTTCTGCTCGGGGTCGAGGACCTCGAGGAGCGCCGAGCTGGGGTCGCCCCGGAAGTCCATCCCGATCTTGTCGACCTCGTCGAGCATGAACACCGGATTGTTGGTGCCGGCCGTCTTGATGCTCTGGATGATCCGACCGGGGAGGGCGCCGATGTACGTGCGCCGGTGGCCGCGGATCTCGGCCTCGTCATGGATGCCGCCGAGGCTCATCCGGACGAACTTGCGGCCCATCGCCCGGGCGATGCTCTTGCCCAGGCTCGTCTTGCCGACGCCGGGCGGTCCGACGAAGGCGAGGATCGGGCTGCGGATCTCGTCGGCGAGCGTTCGCACAGCCAGGTACTCGAGGATCCGCTCCTTGATCTTGTCGAGGCCGTAGTGGTCCTCGTCGAGGATCCGGGCGGCTTCCTTGATGTCGAGCTGGTCGTCGGTCGACACGTTCCAGGGCAGGCCGATCAGCCAGTCCACGTACGTCCGGATGACGCCGACCTCGGGCGATGCCGAGGGGATGCGGCTCATCCGGTCGATCTCCTTGATCGCCCGGGTCTTGATCTCCTCCGGCATCCCGGCCGCTTCGACCTTGTCGCGCAACTCGTTGATCTCGGCCTGCTGCGGGTCGTCCTCGCCGAGCTCGCGCTGGATGGCCTTGAGCTGCTCGCGCAGGATGTATTCGCGCTGGGTCTTGTCCATCTCGGACTTGACTTCCGACTGGATCCGGCCCTTCAGCTCGAGAATCTCGACCTGGTGGGCGAGGAAGTTGGAGACCAGCTTGAGGCGCGCCACGACGTCGATCGTCTCGAGCATCTCCTGGCGCTGCTCGGTCGTCATGTCCGGGCTGTAGGCGACCATGTCGGCCAGCAGGCCCGGCTCGCTGATGTTGCGCGCGGCGACCGCCGCCTCAGGCGGCACCGGGGCGCCGCTCGCGACGTACTGCTCGATCTGGGCCTGGACAGTCCGCATCAACGCCTGGGTCTCGAGATCGCCCGGGTTCTGGTCGGGCACCTCCTCGATCCGGGCGCGCAGGTACGGGTCGGTCGACGCGAAGCCGTGGACACGGAGGCGTCCCTGGCCCTGGACGATGGCTCGGACGGTGCCGTCCTGGAGTTGGACCACCTGGGCGATCTTGGCCAGGGTGCCAACGGTGTAGAGCTCGGAGGGATCGCCGATCTCCTCCTGCTCCGCTTGGCGTTGCGTGACAAGGGCGATCGGCGACCCCTCGGCCACCGCGGCGTTGAGCGCATTGACGCTCTTCTCGCGGCCGACCTGGAGCGGGACGATCATCTCGGGGAAGATCACCGTTTCGCGCAGGGCGACAAGCGGGATGTTCCGGATGCCGGTCTCGGGCGCGGTGCTCTTCTCGTCGACCGGGGTGGACGGTCGCTTGGCCATCAGATCTCCTAGGTGAGCGGGTTTGCCTCGGGGTCCGGCGAGGCGGCCTTGGCGGCCTCCGCGTCGGCGGTTCCCTCGGCGTAGAGAGCTTCGAGGATTCGAGCGCCGAGGCGCTCCTCGAGCTCGAACAGGATTCGGATTCCGGCCAGGTTCACGCCCCGGTCGCGGGTAAGGTGGCGGATCCAGGTGATCCGCCGGATGTCATTCTCGCTGTAGAGCCGGATGTTGGATGGCGTCCGGGCCGGGCAGAGGAGGCCCTCGTCCTCGTAGATCCGCAACGTGCGCGGGTGGGCGCTGACGAGCATGGCCGCCACGCTGATCACGTAGACGGGCTGCTCGGGGTCGCGCTCCAGCCGGCCGGACGCCATCGGATCAGGCGCCTGCCGTGGTGGCGTCCGTCCGGGTCGAGGCCTCACCAGCGGGGAGGGTCTTGGAGCCGGTCGAACCATTGCTGGACGCGCCATCGGTCGTCGGGCTGATCCGGATCTGGCGCGGCTTGACGGCCTCGGCCTTCGGGATCCGGAGCTTCAGGATGCCGTGCTCAAAGGTCGCGGTCGCCTTGTCGGGCTCGAGCCCGGCCGGCAGCGCGATCGTCCGGCTTGCCGATCCGCGGCGGATCTCGGTGACGAGCGACTCGCCCTCGCCTTCGCGGGTCTCCGAGCTGGACTCGGCCTGGATGGTGAGCGTGCCGTTCTCGACGGTGATCTCGACGTTCTCGGGCTTGAAGCCCGGCAGGGACGCCTCGACGGTGACCGCGTCGGGTCCGTTGGTCACGTCGACAGGGAGGCCGTAGCCGTCGAACGCACTGGTGACCCAGCCACGTGGACGCACGAAGCTGTCTTCGAAGAGCCGGTCCATCGCCTGCCGAAGCGAGACGAGCTCGCCCAGCGGCGAGGCGCGGCGCACGATCGTCATGTCGCACACCTCCTGGTGCTGGATGGTCCTGGGGCTCACAAGCGGGCCCCGTATCAACACGTCGGATGCTAGAACCCTGACAATACCGTTGTCAAGAGTCCTGGCACCAATGTTCTGTTGAGAATTGGCAACAGTGCGGCAGCAGGCGTGCCGCTGATCCTCGCCGGCATGTTTGCCGGGTGATTCGCCTCGGCGCGACGGCAGGGCGCCAGGTCCCCCCGCCCGTCGGCCCGCTCGGTTGCGTTTCTGGCCTAGGCCTCCGCCGCGACCGTCTCGCCGATGAGCTGGGCGTGCAGCAGCTCCTGGCATTCGGTCTTGCCGATGGCGATGACCTTGTCGCCCTCGAGCATGATCGTGTCCGGCCGAAGCGGCGTCGCCACGCCGTTGCGGATGACCGCGAACAGCGAACATCCCTCGGGGATCGACAGGTCGCGCGGTGCGTGCCCGATCGCCGGTGAGCCCGATTGCAGGTGCGCCTCGATGAGCTCGAGTTCGCCTTCGCCGAGCGCCGCCAGGTGGAGCAGCTCGTGAACCGGGATGTCCTGCTCGATCGAGCCCAGGATCATCCGGGTCGGGCTGATCAGCTCGTCGACGCCGAGGTGGCGGAAGAGGGCCTCGTTCTTGGGGTTGTTGACCCGGGCGATCGTGCGCGGCACGTCGAAGTGATGCTTCGCCATCTGGCAGATGACGAGGTTGTCCTCGTCATCGCCGGTCACGGCGGCCACGACGTCCGCGCGGTTGCAGCCGGCCTCTCCGAGGTATTTTCCCTCGCAGCCGTCATGGGCGATGACGATGGATCCGATCTCGTCGGCGATCTGGCCGGCGCGTCGCGGATCCTTCTCCATCAGCGCGACCTCATGGCCGGCGTCGATGAGCTCCTTGGCCAGGTAATAGCCGACCTTCCCCCCGCCGACGACCAGGACGAACACGTCTCAGACCTCCCGGTTCGTGGTGGCCGCCAGGCCAGCGGGCCCGCCGGCTGCGACCGTGGCCGCGAGCGTGGCCGTGGCGTCGTGCTGGACACCGTGGTGATGGCCGGTCGGCGTGAGCATGCCGGGCAGGTCCGACGGCGGGAGCCCGAGGAACTCGTTGACGGCGTCGACCATGAGGCCGGTGCGACACAGCGTCGCGATCCCGAGCTCGCCGTAAGCCTCCGCACGAAGCGGATCGTTGATCTTGGCGATGGATCGCCGGATCCCCAGCGCCTCGCTCGCCAGCTGCGCGGCCATCACGTTGCGGTTGTCGCCCTCCGTCACCGCCAGGAACACGTCCGCGTCGGCAGCCCCGGCCTTCAGCAGGACGTCCTCGTCGGTCCCGTCCCCGCGGATGGCGCGGCCGCCGAAGGTTGCCGGCAACCGGTCGAACGCCGCGGTGACGCTGTCGAGGATGATGACCTCGTGACCGGAGCGGTCATACAGACTGGCGGCGGATGCGCCGACTCGGCCGCATCCGACGATGACGATCTTCACTTCGATTCCTCGCTGATGGGGTCGCGCACGACCCAGACCGCGCACGGCGCGTTCTGGAGGATGTACGGGATGGTCCGGCCGATGGCGAACTCACCACCGAACCGGGTGCGGTAGGGCAGGCCGACGACGAGCAGGTCGGCCCCGCGCTCGACGGTCTCGTCGACGATCGCCGCACCGACGTCGCGGGCCTGGAGCAGGACGGGCTCCAGCTTGACCTTGGATTCCTCGGCGATCGCCTCGGCGCTGTCGAGGACCCGCTGGACCTCGTCGGAGTCGCCGGCGATATCGGCGTCGAGCGGCAACGTCCAGTCGATCTCGAGGATGTGGACCGCGATGAGCTCGGCCTTGGTGAGACGAGCCTGCTCGGAAACAAGCCGGACGATCCGCGGATCGCTCGATCCGCCGTTGAGGGCAATGACGGCACGGCGAAACGCCGGTCTGTGGGCTTCTGACATGGCAGGTCACGATACCACCGGCACGACGGCGGTCGCTGGTTACTCCTCGGTCCGCTCCGCCCCCAGCGCCGACTCGAACAACGCCGGGTCCTCGCGTCGGTACGGGACGTTGACGAGCACCGTATGCGGGCGTCCGAGGAGCACCCGCCGAACCCGTTTCGACGCCTGGTTGTAGAGGATGCGCTCCCACCAGCTCCGGGCCACGTATTCCGGGATGACGACGAAGGTGATCGGCTCTCGCTTGTCGGGCGGCCAGGCCGCGTCGAGCAGCTCAAGGTAGGCAAGGAGCGGACCGCTCAGCGCTCGATATGGTGATTCGACGACGACAAGGGGAACGCCGGGGACTTGGCGCTCGAAGTCGGCTCGAACCCGGGAGGCGGCCAGCGGATCGTCCGAGATGTACACCGCCCGGATGTCGTCGCTGATGGTCCGGCCGACGTTGATTGCCTGGACCACGGCCCGCGTCAGTCCCGGGATGGGCACGACCACTCGTTGCTCGCGATGGGGCGCTCGAACGACCAGGTCGGGGGCGACGGCGAGCTCGCGCCCTGAGCGGGTGTACTGCTGCTTGATGAACAGCATCATGGCCACGAGGGTCGGGACCAGGATCACTACCAGGTAGGCGCCGTCGAAGAACTTCTCGGACACGACCACACAGAAGACGACGGCGGTCAGGACGGCGCCGCCCGCGTTGACCCCCATCCGCCAGCGCCAGCCGGCGCTGCGCTCGACCCACCAATGCCGAACCATCCCGACCTGGCTCAGCGTGAAGCACACGAACACGCCGACCGAGTAGAGCGGGATCAACGCGTGGGTGTCGCCACCGAAGGCGGCCAGCAACAGGAACGCGATGCCGGCCAGCAGGACGATTCCCCACGAATAGGCCAGCCTGTCGCCCCGGAAGGAGAACTGGCGCGGCATGTAGCCGTCTTCGGCGAGGATCGCGGCCAACCGCGGGAAGGCGTTAAAACTGGTGTTGGCAGCCAGGAACAGGATCAGGGCTGTGCTCGCCGCGAACGTCACGAAGAGGGCCGAGCCATCCCCGAAGGCGGTCCGTGCCGCGAGCGCGACCAACGATGGGCCGCCGGGCAGGGTCGGCCGCAGCCCGAACTGGACCGCGAACACGGTCAACCCGATGAACAGGATCCCGAGCAGAACGGCCATCGCGGTCATCGTGTTCGCGGCGTTCCTGGCCTCCGGCGGCTTGAACGCCGGGACCCCGTTGGCGATCGCCTCCACGCCGGTCAGCGCCACGGAGCCTCCGGCGAACGCCTTGAGCAGCAGCAACAGCCCGACGGCATTCGTGCCGAGCGGGACGGCGTTGGGCTCGGGGGCGATCGCCGCCGCGGTGCCACCCAGGATCCGGATGGCGCCGATCGCCACGATCGCCAGGGCGAGACCGATGAACAGGTACGTCGGCACCGCGAAGATGTTTCCCGACTCGCGCAGGCCGCGGAGGTTGGCGATGGTGATCAGTGAGATGGACGCGAACGCGATCTCAATTCGCACGTCGTACACCGCGGGCACGACGGACTGGATCTGGGCGATCGCCGACGCGGTCGACACCGCCACGGTCATCACGTAGTCGATGAGCAGGGCCGCCGCGGCGACCAGGCCGAAGATGGGCGCCAGGTTGGTCCGGGCGACGACGTACGCCCCGCCGCCACCCGGGTAGGCGCGGCAGACCTGCCGGTACGAGACCGACACCACGGTGAGCAGGATCGCGATCGCGATCGCGACCTCGACGGATAGCAGCAGGGCGCTCGCCCCCGCCAGGACCAGGACCCGCAGGATCTCCTCGGTCGCATAGGCGGACGAGCTGATCGCGTCCGAGCTGAAGATCGCCAGCGCCTTCTTCTTCGACAGGCGCTCGCCGATCTCCTCCTCCGTCGACAGCGGCCGTCCGAACACGATCCCGCGAATCCGGTTGAGCAGCCGATCGCCGGGCGTCAGCGCGACATACGCGGCCGGCTTTGCGACCAGCTGCCCGTGACCCTGGTAGCGGAAGTAGAGCGAATGCGGACGCTCTACGCGGACCCGTCGATCCGCGGGTTTGACACCCCGAAGCGGGCGCCGTCCTCCGATCAATTCCGCTCCGATGCGCTTGGGCTTGACTGGGTCAGTGACCGCGTCGGTAGGGGACGTCCGCGATGACCGTCCGTTCGCGCCCGACGAGCGCGGCCTTGAGTCGCTTGGCGGTCTGGTTATACAGCAATCGGTCCCACCAGTGGCGAGCTACGTATTCCGGGAGGACCACGATGGTCAACGGTGCTTCCTTGTCGGGTGGCCAGGCAAGGTCGAGGATGTCGAGATAGGCCACGACCGGTGAGATCACCGCACGGAAGGGCGACTCCACGATGACCAGCGGGACGTCGGGCAGCTGGCGCTCCCAGCGCCTGCGCATCGCGTCGGCGGCATCGAGGTCGTCGGTCACGTACACGGCTCGGAGGTCGTGCGTCAAGGCCCGGCCGAAGTTGACGGCCTGGACGACCGCGCGGTTGACCCCGTTGACCGGGATGATCACGCGCTGCTCGCGATGCGGACCGGGGAGCAGCCCGTCGTCGCGAACGCGAAGCTCCTCCTCCTGCTGCACGTACTGCCGGTGGATGAACGACATCAGCGCCACGAGCAGCGGGATGAGGGCCATGACCAGCCAAGCCCCATCGAAGAACTTGACCGACGTGACGATCACCGCGACTGTCGCGGTCAGCATGGCGCCGAAGGCATTGATCGTGAGTCGCTGGCGCCAATGCGGCGAACGCTCTCGCAGCCAGTGCCGGATCATGCCGCTCTGGCTGATCGTGAAGTCGATGAACACGCCGACCGCGTAGAGCGGGATCAATGCGTGCGTCTCGCCCTTGAAATACCAGATCAGCGCCGCAGCGACACCTGCCAGCACGAGAATCCCGTACGAGAACGCCAACCGGTCGCCGCGCAGCGCGAACTGGCGGGGCATGTGGCCGTCGGCCGCCAGGATCGCAAGCAGCCGAGGGAACGCGTTGAAGCTCGTATTCGCGGCAAGGAACAGGAGGATCGCGGTGAACGCCTGGAACAGGTAGAAGAGCGGGCCGTCACCGTAGACGCCGCGAGCGATCTGCGAGATCACGGTCTGCTTGGCCGGCAGCTCGATCGGCGCAATCCCGAGGCGAACGGCGAGGAACGTGATTCCGATGAACAGGACGCCGAGCAGGGCGGCCATCACGGCCAGTGTCGCCGCGGCGTTCCTGGACTCCGGTGGCTTGAACGCGGGGACGCCGGTCGCGATCGCCTCCGTCCCGGTCAGCGCGACCGCGCCGGCGGCGAACGCGCGCAGGACGAGGATCGCGGTCAGCGGCTGGATGGTGCCACCGACCTGCTCGCCGAGTTGCGGTGCGTAGGAGCTTCCCTCGCCCAGGAAGACGATCCGGAAGACGCCGACCGCGATCATCAGCAGGGCCGATCCGATGAACAGATAGGTCGGTACGGCGAAGATGTTGCCGGCTTCCCGCAGCCCGCGGAGGTTGCCGAGGGTGATCAGGGAGAGCGCACCGATCCCGATCAGCACCCGCTCGTCGAAGAGGCCGGGAAAGGCTGACGTGATCTGCTCGACGGCTGACGTCGTCGAGACGGCGACCGTCATCACGTAGTCGATCAGCAGGGCCGACGCCGCCACCAGCGAGACCGTCCTGCCGATGTTGCGCTTCGACACGGAGTACGACCCGCCGCCCGTCGGATAGGCGACACAGATCTGCCGATAGCTCAACGCCACGGCGATCAGCAGCACGGCGATCGCGATGCTGATCTCGAGGCCGAACGCCATCGCCGCCGCGCCGCCGAGGATCAGGACGCGCAGGATCTCCTCGGTCGCGTAGGCCGACGAGCTGATCGCGTCGGAACTGAAGATGGCCAGGGCCTTCTTCTTGGACAGACGCTCGCCAAGCTCGTCCTCGCTCATGAGCGGCCGACCGACGAGGAATCCGCGGATCGACGCCCAGGCCCGGCCGCCGGGCGTGGTCGGGGCACTGGCCGCTTCCCGCGCGGTCAGCTGGCCACGCCCCGTATACCGGAAATAGGGGGCGTGCGGGCGCTCCACTCGCACCCGACGGTCGCCGGGCTTCCGGCCCTGCAGCGACCGTCGCCCGCCGATCACGCCGGCGCCTCAGAGCCCATGCCGCAGCCGCTCGGCCAGCCGGTGCGGCAGGCCCGCGGCCCGCATGGCGGCACCCACAGCCGCGATGTCGTAGCCGACCCTCGCCCAGCGGGCGGTGCCGGCGTCGGTGTCGACGACCATGTAGCTCGCGCGCGGGTCGCCGTCGCGGGGCTGTCCGACACTCCCCGGATTGAGCAACAGCCGACCGCCAGCAAGCTTGATCGTGGCGTCCGCCCGGCCACGCTCGGGACCAAGGCGGCCGACGCGATCGTCGACGACGACAAAGGCCGCCGGGAAATGGGTGTGGCCATTCAGCCCATGCGTCGTGCCCATCGCCGCGAGGCTGGCCTGTGCCTCGGCGGGCGAGGTGACGTATTCCCAGATCGGATCGCGGCCGCTGCCGTGGACCAGCGTGAAGCCCGCCATCTCGCGTCGCTCGGGCAGGTCGGTCAGCCAGGCCCGGGTCCGCTCGGAGATCACCTGGCGGGTCCACTCCATGGCCGACCGGGCATCGGGGTTGAACCATTCGATCTCGGTGCCGCCGACGGCCGCCGCGTCGTGGTTGCCGCGGACCCCGATCGCGCCCGCCGCGGCCAGGCGATCGACCACCGCGTCCGGCTCGGGGCCGTAGCCGACGACGTCTCCGAGGTGCCAGACGGCGTCGACCGATCCGGCGCCAGCAAGGACCGCGTCGAGGGCCACCAGGTTGCTGTGGACGTCCGAGATGACCGCGATCCGCATTCCGGCCAATCTAGCAGCCGGGCGTTCACCACGGCCGACGCTTGCGCGTGGCGGGATCGCGCGGATGCGTGCTCGGTACGCGCCCGGTCGTGGTGGCGACCACGAGTCGGTGGTCCTCGAGGCCGGGGACCGGGACCGGGTGGACGTCCAGATCACCACCACCCATCGCCCGCATCGCCCGCTCGGCAGCGGCAAGCTCTGCGGCGAGATCGTGGCGCTTCCAGGCGATCAGCAAGCCGCCCGGAGCCAGCAGCGGGAACCCGAGCTCGACAAGATCGCCGAGGGAGGCGACGGCTCGGGCCGTGACCGCGGGCCAACGGCCGCGGTGGCGGCCGTCGCCCGCGAGGGCCTCCGCCCGGACCGTCGCCGCCTCGGCGACGCCCGCGAGCCCGGTGGCGGCGATGACCGTCTCGAGGAATCGAGCCTTCTTGCCGATCGGCTCGGCGAGCACGGCGCGGGCTGCCGGCAGCGCCGCGGCGAGCGGCAGCCCCGGATACCCACCGCCTGAGCCGATGTCGACGAACCGATCGATCCCGCGGTCCCGCAGGATCGTGAGCGCGGCGAGGCTGTCGATCACGTGGTCGAGCGCCACGGCGCCGGGTTCGCGAATCGCGGTCAGGTTGATCGCCCCCGTCCAGGCCAGCAGCAGGCGGGCGTGTCCGTCGATCGCCATTCGCGCGCCGTCGCCGAGCTCCAGCCCGAGCGCCGCGAGCCCGCGTCGGAGGGCGGCGTCGTAGGCGGGCGGCAGATCGGGAGTCTGGTCGACGCGCGTCGGGAGCGGCTTACGCGGTATCTCCACGACACGCCTCCAGCGGTTCGCGTGCCGTCCAATCGCGTGGCGCCGCTCCCGGCGTCGGCATCGTTTCGCACCGCGGGTGCGGCTTGGTCTTCCCCGGTCCGCTCGGTTCACGGTCGGGTTTCCCCGGACCCCTGGCGGACCGCGTTACCCGGGCGCCGATCCCAGTGCGGATGCCGGACGGTAGCGGTCCGCGGTGGGCGGCGTCAACGGGGTTTTCCACCAACGGCCGGCGGGCCGGCGAAATGGTGGATAACCCACGACCGTCAGCCGGCTCGTCCACCGCCACGGACCGGTCGGCCCAGGGTGCGGCGGACGACGTCGATCACCTCTTCGACGTACTGGTCCGCGTTGCCGTGCTCCGCAGCAGTCCGGACGCAGCCGCCGACGTGATCCTCGAGGACGATGATCGACAGGGCATCCACGGCCGCTCGAAGGGCGGCGGTCTGCTGGAGGATGTCGACGCAGTACTCCTCGCGCTCGATCATTCGGGCGATGCCGCGGACCTGGCCCTCCATCCGCGACAGGCGTCGGACCAGCTGGGCCTTGTCCTTCGAGTAGCTGTGCCGGAAGTGGCTGGGATCGGGTGGGGCGGCCGGACGGCGGCCCTCGGTCGGGCTCATCGGCGGTGTGGGTCCTCGTGGCTGGCGCCACATCGGCACCGTACGGACATCATACTCCCTGGGGGTATCCGCAGTGGGTCCTTCCGGGAACAGCACCGCTCCGCTAGACTGGCCTTCGATGGATCCGTGCGATCGTCCTCACCGACGTCCGGACGACGCTTCGGGCGCCGTCCGTGGAAGGCTCTCCCGCCGGTGAACACCCCCTTCGCCCACGCCAGCGAGGCGGAGATGTCGCGAATCCTGGATTTCTACGGCGTTCGCTGGGAATACGAGCCGCACACGTTCCCGATCCTGTGGAACCTCGACGGGGCCGTCGTCGAGAGCTTCTCGCCCGATTTCTTCCTCCCGGACCTCGACCTGTACCTCGAGCTGACGACGCTTCGCCAGAAGCTGGTCCGCAAGAAGAATCGGAAGCTGCGTCGCCTGCGAGAGCTGTATCCGGACCTGAGGATCAAGCTGTTCTACGCCAGGGACTTCCGGGCGCTCATGCTCAAGTACGGGAGGCTGGCCCTGATCGACGGCATGTCCGGCACCTCCGGCCAGGTCGCCTTGCCGCACGGCGCGAGCACGAGCCCCACCTTTGAGGGCTCGCTCGATGATGCCCCGATGACGCCGGGCGCCGGCGGGGCACGCCGTCCGGCCGAGACCGTCGCGGCGACATCGGTCACGAACGCCTCGGTCGCGCCGTCGTCGGCGCAGCGCCGCACGCGCTCGGTCGGCGGCAGGCACGCGGCGGTGTCGTGACCCGGACCGCCGACCTCCACAGCGACGTGGCCGAGGTCCTCCTGACCGAGGAAGAGATCGGCGCCAAGGTCCGCGAGCTGGGCGCCCGGATCAGCACCGACTACGCCGGCCGCAGGCTGACCCTCGTCTCGGTGTTGAAGGGCTCGCTGCCGTTCATGGCCGATCTCATGCGCTCGATCGACATCCCGGTCCGGATCGACCTGATGGAAGTCAGCTCGTACGGCGGCGCCGCGACGGAGTCGTCCGGGCTGGTCCGGATCCTCAAGGACCTGTCCGCGAGCATCGTCAACGAGGATGTCCTGATCGTTGAGGACATCATCGACACTGGGCTGACGCTCAACTACCTCATCCGCTACCTGCGCGGCAAGGCGCCCGCGTCGCTCCGGATCTGCACCCTCCTCGACAAGCCCGCCCGCCGGCTGGTCGAGATCAAGGTCGACTACGTCGGGTTCACGATCCCGGACCAGTTCGTGGTCGGCTACGGGCTGGACTACGGCGAGCTGTATCGCAACCTGCGCTACGTGGGCGTGCTCCGTCCGGAGGTCTACTCGGGGGCGCCCGAGGCATGACCATGCACCGCCGGCCGCTTGGCCGCGGGCGAACGCTGGCCACGCTTGCCGGAATCCTGATCGTCGTGGGCTGCCTCCTGCAGTGGTGGCAGGTCGGCGGGACTCCGGGAATTCCGCAGCATTCCGAGAACGGTTTCCCCGGCAGCGGGATCGTCGTCTTCCTCGTCGGGATCGCCGTGCTTGCGCTCGTTGCGCTGCCCTACGCCGCGGGCGACCGTCCGGTCGGCCTCGATCGCTGGCTGACGTTCGCGCTCCTCGCTGGGGCGGGCTGGATCGCCGTCGCCTGGAAGATCGTCGACCTCGCCCTGATCGGCGCCTTCCAGTTCTCCGAGCCGACCGATGTCCTGACCCATGGTCCGGGCATCTGGGTGTCCGGACTCGGTCTGGTGATCCTGTCGAGGGCCGCCCTGGAGATGGCAGCGGAGCCGGGGCGCCGCTGAGCCGTCCTTGCCATGCGCGTCCCGTGGACGTACCCGCTAGGCCGGGGGCCGCTGGGCGTTCCGGTGCCGCCGTACCCGGTCGCGGTTCCCGCAACCTGCCGTATCGCACCAACGTCGTGAGTGATTGCGTGACAGGTCCAGGAAGATGAGACGGCAGCGAGGGTTGCCGCAACGTCGCACGCGATTGCGCTCATTGATCAGCGGCACGAGGAGCAGCAGCAGATCGCCGACGAAGCGGTCCCAGCCCGATCCCTCCGCCCGGATCGCCCCGTCGGGGCGGATCCGGAACCTGGTCGACGCAAAGAGGTCGCCAACGTCGGGCGCCCGCGACGGCCGAGTCGGGTCGGCGAGATCCTGGATCGCGGCACGGATGGCGGCCAGCGACTCGAGATGCGACTCGCCGGGGGTCCCGCTCGGCAGCGGCACCCTGTGGCGCTCGAGGTAGTCGACCGCGTCCGACGGCTCAACCAGGTGGTCGTGGTCTCCGGCTTCTGCGGTGACGCGGGCGTACCAGTGACCCCCGGGTCCGTGCCGCGTGTTGGCGACCCACAGCAGATTGTCGATGGAGAGACGCGGCCGGACCTCGATCGGGCGTGGCTCCCGCGGGCCCATTCGGCTCATTGAGGGCCCGGGCTCACCGTCCCGCGCTTCGCGGACAAGCTCAATGGAGTCCCGCCGGTGGGCTCAGCCAGACCGTCGCGATGTAGGCATCGGGTTCGCCACGGTCGCCGACCGCCACGAGCCCCGACCCCCAGGGCGCGACGGCCGTGAGCTCCCCATCCGAGAATTCGGCGCTCGACTTCTGCCGCGTCCAGCTGATCCCGTCGGGCGACGTCCAGACCACGCTCTCCCCATACTGGCTGCCCTCGGTTGCCGTGCCGACGATCACGGCGCCGGGGCCACCCGCGATGGCCGCGAACAGGCGGACCTGGATACCGGGTCGGCCGAGATCCGGGACGGCCGGCGCTCGAGTCCAGCTGATCCCGTCGGGCGACGTCCAGACCACGCCGATGTCGCCGGCCAGGGTCTCGCCTGCGACCACGAACCCGATGCGGGGAACGCTCGCAATCGTGCGAGCCCGGGCTCCCGCGAACAGCTGCGTATCCGGGACCCGAGTCCAGTTCAGCCCGTCCGGCGAGGTCCAGACGACGACCGGGCCCGGAGCGTCAGCCGGGCCGGAGGTGCCGACGGCGACGAGCCCGAGATCGCCGGACGCGATCGACCAGGCACGGGCGTCGGCCAGCTGGGCGCTGGCGGGTGCCCGGCGCCAGGTCACGCCGTCGGCTGAGATCCAGAAGGCGGCAGTCGCACTTCCGAATTCGGAGCCCTCGTAGCCCGCCGCGGCGAAGCCACCCGACCAGCGGACGACCGAGGTGAGCCGGAGGGGGATCGCCGCGAAGGCGTCAGCCGAGGGCGTCTGCTGCCAGGCGACGCCGTCAGTCGAGCTCCACGCTGTCGCACCCTTGCCGTTGAGCCCCACGGCCACGTACCGATGCGAGTCCGCAGCCACGGCGGACAGGATCGTGTTCTCCGCGAGCTGCCCATCCATTGCCCAGGTCGACCCGTCGGCGGAATGCCAGGCCACACCATGGAAGCCCTGGAAGATCCAGCCGACCGCGACGAAGCCGGCGGGCCCACCTGCGACGCCGGTCATGGTCGTGTCGACACCTGGGTGGCACGGCGCGCACATCGACACGGGGTTCCCGTTGCCGTCCGTGTGCACCACCTCGAAGCCGAAGGGCTGCTCGATCGCATGCGGCTGGATGCGGGTCCAGAAGGCCGGGTCGGCAGGAGCGATCGGGGCGGTCGACGCGGCATCGCCGGTCGTCGGCCCCGAGGCGGTGGGCGGCACGTCGGCCGGCTGGCAGGCGGCCAGGAGCGCGATGACGAGTAATGCGCCGCGCCGTCGGGGGAGTTTCCGTGCGACTGACACGGCGGCAACGTAGCTCGGATCATGTCATATGTCAACGTCTGGTTTGGCCATTACGTGGCAGCCGTCGGAGGCCTCAATGGCCCTGGCCGGCGCCCTCCGTCAGGTCGAGTCGCAGCCATCGCCTGACCTGCGGTCCGTCCGTCGAGTAGGCGTACGCGAGAGCGTAGGAACCCGTCGGCCACGCGCTCCAATCCGGCGTCCGGGATGGAGCCGACGTCACGTGCTCGGGCGGAGCGCCGCCAGGCGTGACCGTGGCAGGCGGGCCGTACAGCCGGGCCGAGCCAGCATCCTCGTCCTGCTCGATCATCGGATCCGGTATTCCCAGGTCGATGGCCGTTCGGCCGCCGCCGATCGTTCCGGTAATCGCCTGAACGTCGAGCAGCCTCGCGGCCGGCGCCGGCTCGGTGCCGCCGACCAGCCGCGCGCAGATCCCGAGCCCGACGACGTGACTCGAGAAGATGGCAACCGGGTGCAACCGGCTATCGAGCGGCCCGAGTGCGGATTGACCGGACATCGCATCCCAGCTGCGGACCTCGTGGCCCGGCCAGCGCTCGATAGTCACCAGTTGCTCTGTCTCGCCAGAGAGGCAGGCCATGGCGTTCGTCTTGCGGACCGCCGGCGCGGCAGGCGAAGCGGTGGCGACGGTGGGCACGTTCGTGCTGGCCGGGGCGTGCGAGGCGATATCCGGTCGGCCTGGGGCGGATCCACCGCCCACGAACGACCACGGCTTGCCGATGGCGAGCAGGAAGAAGACCGCAACCGTTGCCACGAGGAAGCGGGGCCCAGGAAACTGACCCGGTGGGCCGTGAACCCGCTCGGCGCCTGGCGAGAGATCCACCCGGGCACCTCACCCGGCGACGCGGGGCCGCGGTCCGCTGCGCTGCCGGCTAGATCTCGCCGAGGTACGCGCGACGGACATCCTGGTTCGCCGCGAGCCGTGCGGCCGTGTCGGCGAGGATCACGCGGCCCGTCTGGAGCACGTAGCCGCGATGGGCGACGTGCAGTGCCTGCAGGGCATTCTGCTCGACGAGCAGAATCGTCGTCCCGCGCGTGTTGATCTCGGTGATGATCGAGAAGATCTCCTGGACCAGGATCGGCGACAGTCCGAGTGAGGGCTCGTCGAGGAGCATCACGCTCGGCCGGCTCATGAGGGCCCGGCCCACCGCGAGCATCTGCTGTTCGCCGCCGGACAGCGATCCGCCGAGCTGCGTCGCACGCTCGCGGAGTCGCGGGAAGAGCTGGTAAACCCGCTCGACATCCTCCTGGGCCTCGTGGCTCGTTCGCGTGAACGCGCCCATCTGGAGGTTTTCGAAGACGGTCAGCCGCGAGAAGATCCGCCGACCTTCGGGGGCATGACCGATGCCGGACTTGACCAGGGCATGAGCCGGGCGGTGGGTGATGTCGGATCCCTCGAAGAGCACCTGCCCTTCCCTGGCGTGGAGGAGGCCGGAGATCGTCTTGAGGATCGTCGTCTTGCCGGCGCCATTTGCCCCGATCAGGGTCACGATCTCGCCTCGACGGACCTCAAGCGAGACGCCCTGCAGGGCATGGATCCGCCCGTAATAGGTGTGGACGTTCTTGAGCTCGAGGAGCACCTCGGTCGGCGGGGCTCCCGCCTGGGCAGCAACCTGGCTCGCGGTCATTCGACTGGCTTCCCGAGGTATGCCTCGATGACCCTTGGGTTCGTCCGGATCTCCTGAGGGGTGCCTTCCGCGATCAGTTCCCCGTGGTCGAGGACGCTGATCCGGTCGCTGATGCCCATCACGACCCGCATGTCGTGCTCGATCAGGAGGACGGCGAGCCCGAGCTCGGACCGCAGGCGGTTGATGAGCGCGGTCATGTCGGCGGTCTCGCGCGGATTCATGCCGGCCGTCGGTTCGTCCAGCAGCAGCAGCGAGGGGCTGCCGCCGAGCGCTCTTGCCAGCTCCAGCCGGCGCTGGTCCCCATAAGGCAGGTTCCGCGCCACGATGTCGCCGCGTCCTTCGAGGCCGACAAGCGCCAGCAGCTCATTGGCCCGCGCCTCGGCCCAGACTTCCTCGCGACGCGCCCGGGGCGTGCTGAGCAGCGCGTCCAGGGCGTTGGCGGTCAGCTTGATGTGCATGCCCACCAGGACGTTCTCGAGGGCCGTCATGTTGGCAAAGAGGCGGATGTTCTGGAACGTCCGGCCGATGCCGGCATGGACCATCTCGTTCGGCTTTGCGCTGCGGAAGACCCCGGCTCGTAGCAGCAGGCTCACGTATGGGCGCGGACGAATGATCGCGGCGAGGAACATGGCCGCGAGAGCGAACGTGGCGATCGCCGCCCCGCCCGCGGCAACCTCCGGCGAATTCGTGATCGCGTACGCCAGGCCGGTGATCAGGCCGGCCACGAGCGCCGGCATGATCCAGATCACGGGTTCGAGCCAGGCGCGCACCGGATGGCCGATCATGCGCCTGCCGCCCAGCCGCACCTCCCCGGCCGTCGGATCCAGGATGCCGACAATGACGTTGAAGAAGGTCGTCTTGCCGGCACCGTTTGGGCCGATCAGGCTGATGATCGAGCCGCGCGGGATCTCCAGATCGACCTCTCGCACGGCAACGAGGCCACCGAACGCCTTGGTGACCTTGCGCGCGTGCATGACCAGGTCGTCGCCCTGGACAGCGTTCGCCGATCCGGTCATCAGTCCCCCAGGGCCGCTGTCGGTGGCGGGAACGTCGGCGACGTCCTCGCTGGTCTCGTGCAGCTCAAGCTGCCGCCGCCTGCTCGGGAACAGCCCCTCCGGTCGAAGCAGCATCATCCCGACGAGGGCCAGCCCGTAGAGCAGGAACTGGTACTGCACGAAGTCGATGTTCTCCAGGATCGGGATGTGTTGGCCGTGGAAGAACTGGTTGAGCTGCTTGAGCAGGACACTCTGGATCTCGTAGAGCGTGAAGGCGCCCACGGCCACGCCCCAGATGTTGCCCATCCCGCCGAGCACGACCATCGCCAGGACCGTGAACGACACGCCGAAGCCGAACTGGTCCGGGCTGACGATGCCCAGCTTCGAGGCGTTGAACACGCCAGCGAAGCCGGCCGTCGAGGCGCCGAGGGCGAACGCCAGCAGCTTCGTCGTCACCGTGTTCACGCCGGAGCTGGCGGCCGCCAGCTCATCCTCGCGAACCGCCATCCAGGCCCGGCCCAGGCGCGAGCGCCTGCAGGCGATAGACGAAGACCATGACCAGCGCGAGGATGACGACCATCGTGACGTAGAACGGGAGCGGGTCGCTGAAGTTGAACTTCACGAACGCCAGCTCTGGCTGCGCGACACCGCCGATGCCGTTCGTGCCACGCGTGTAGGTGTCGGCGTTCAGGAAGATGGCCGGGACGATCTCGCCGAATCCGAGCGTGACGATCGCCAGGTAGTCACCCCGCAGGCGGAGGGTCGGGGCGCCCAGGAGGATGCCGAACGTCGCCGCGGCAAACGCACCGACGATGAGCATCGGCCAGAACGGGACATGGAGGCCCGTGAAGGACGACGCGCCGAACGCGTAGGCATACGAGCCAATCGCGAAGAACGCCGCGTAGCCGAGGTCGAGCAGCCCGGCCAGCCCGACGACGATGTTCAGCCCGAGCGCGAGCAGGATGAAGACGCCGGCGTTCGAGAAGCCGCCGATCCAGTCGTTCGACCGCTGGAAGGTGCTGAACGGTGGGAGCTGGATGATCAGCGGGCAGGAGGGCGCCAACCAGCGCCCAGCCGATGAGCACCGACATCGAGCGGTGAGCGCCGGCGGCCTCCGACAGCCGCGACCACGCTCCGTCTCATGCCCGCTCACCCAGTGCCTGGCCGAGGATCCCGCTCGGCCGGAACACGAGCACGAGGATCAGGACGGTGAAGACCGCGACCTCGGACCAGCGCGAGAAACCCAGTTGCGCCGCCAGCACCTCGATGAAGGCGATGATGAACCCACCGATCGCCGCGCCGGTCGTGTTGCCGATCCCGCCCAGGACCGCTGCCGTGAACGCTTTCAGGCCGGCAAAGAACCCGAGGTTGAACTGGATGCTGCCGAAGTAGAGGCCCTGGATGACGCCCGCCGAGCCGGCCAGCGCCGCAGCGATGAAGAACGTGATCGCAATCGTCTGGTTGATGTCGACGCCCATGAGCTCGGCGGCTTCGCGATCCTGGGCCGTGGAACGCATGGCCCGGCCAAGCCGGGTACGCCCGACGAAGATCTGCAGCGCGACCATCAGCGCGATCGCGACGACGACCATGAAGATGTTCAGGGCGCCGATGCTGCCGCCGAGCAGGTCGAGCTTGACCCGCGGGAAGATCTGCGGAACGTTGCGCGGCGACGTCGAGAAGAGGGCCTGGATGATGTTCTGGAGGATGAACGACACGCCGATCGCGGTGATCAGCGGCGCCAGTCGAGGGGCGTGGCGCAGGGGCCGATAGGCGAAGCGCTCGATGATCACGCCGATCAGGCCCATGACGGTCATCGTCACGAACACCACGACGAGCAGGACGGCGGTCAGTTCGAGCGGGTTGTCGATCGGCTTGTCGGCCAGGCCGAGCGGGACGCTCATGATCCACATCGACAAGAACGCCCCGACCATGAACACGTCGCCGTGGGCGAAGTTGATGAGCTCGATGATCCCGTAGACCATCGTGTAGCCAAGCGCGACGAGCGCGTAGACGGCGCCGAGCGTCAGGAAGTTCTGAAACTGCTGGACGCCCAGCACCACATAGCTGAAGACCAGCGCTCCAGCGACAACCGCGGCGATTCGGAGGGCGCGTCTTCGTTCGGGTCTCATGGCCTCGGGACCGGGTGGGTCAGGAGATGATCGCGCGGCCGGAGGCGTCGCCCCCGGCCGCGCGAAGCGTGTCCTACTTGTTCGGGTCGGTGAAGGCCTGCTGCTTCACGTAGACCCAGTCGCCCTTGCCGCCGGCCGCCGTCAGGTCGGTCTTGTAGAACGACATGAACGGGGTCGTGATGTCGCCGTTCTTGTCGAACGCGATCGACCCGATGACGGTGTCGAACGTGCTGCCCGAGACGGAATTCGACCGGACGGCCTCGCGAATGGCGGCCTCGTCGGTCGTGCCAGCCGCGACCGCCTTGGCGATCCCGGCGATGATCACCTGGGCGCAGGCATACGCTGCGGAGCTATAGGCGCCCGGCGCCTTGCCGTACTCGGCCGTGTAGTCCGCGACGAACGTGGAGCCGCTTGGAAGGTCATGGACGCCGGCAACGGTGCCGTAGACATCGTGCGCGGCCGAGCCTGCGACGGTGATCGTGGCGCCCTCTGTCCCGCCCGGGCCGAGATCGGCAACGCCGTCAGGACCCATGAACGGGATGGTCTCGAAGCCGGCAACCGTGCGGCCCTGCTTGAGGGCAAGGCCCATGCCCGTCGGGGTCGTGCCGGCGAGGTAGACGGCCGCCGGCTTGGCGCCTGCTGCCGCGGTGAAGAGCGGGGTGTAGTCGGTGGTCGACTTGGGCGCACTGTCGCGCTTGGTGATCGTGCCGCCGCAGCTTGGTGAACTCGGCCGCGAACGCATCGCCAACGCCGACGCCGAAGGTCTCGGTGTCGTCGAGGATGTACACCGAGTGCGCACCCAGGTCGTTGTAGACGAAGTCGGCACCAGCCGGACCCTGGATGCTGTCCGGGGCCGCCACGCGAATGTAGTTGATCTTGTCAGGGTTGTTCGGCCGGTACTGCGCCGAATCCGGCGGGTAGGTCAGGCCGGTGTTCGTATTGGCCGGGCTGCACTGGGTCAGCCCGCCGGCGTTGCTGATCGGGATCTCTGCCTGCGCGACGCTCGAGTTGAACGGCCCGACGACGCCGACGACGGACGGGTCGGAGACGAGCGTGTGCATGTTCGTGGCGCCCTGCTGCGGATCGTGGGCACCGTTGACGGCGTCGTCCTGGACGCTGATGTCGAGCGTGTAGCCGGGCACCATGTTGTGCGCGTTGGCCTGCTTGATCGCGAGCTTGACGCCGTTGGCGGTGGGCTCACCGTTCGCGGTCTCGGCACCGCTCATCGGCAGCTCGGTGCCGATCTTGAGGGTCTTGGTGCCTCCGCCTGAAGCAGTACTGCTGGAGCACCCGGCAACCACAAGCACGGTCGTGGCGGCCAGCACGCCGATCCTGGCGAGCTTCATGTACGACTCCTCCTCATCTGCCACCCGCCAGTCGGCGGACGATCCCGGTCGGACGACCCGGCCCCTCCCGATCACCGTACCCGATTCGTGGTCGGCGCCCGGCCCGCCCGTTCATGACGACCGCGCCTCTCTCAGGGTCGAAACGATCGGGATTCGGGACTTGCGGCGCAGCGAAGGCGAAGCGGGACACGGCTTCGAGCGGCGCGCAGGTTGCCGTCGAAGCGATGCCGTATCATAGGCATCGGCGACCTGAATGCAATACCGGTCGGCCGCGCCCTCAGCGCGTCGCGAGCGTCCTTCGCTCGCCGCCCGACGAGCGGATCGCGAGCCCCGGTCGTCCAGCTCGGTCGAGCTCCGGTCGAGGGCAGCGGTCGCCGAACCCTGCGAGGTTGGACCCGTCGGCGTGGAATACCTGGTCCGAGCGGCCCGTGTCACGGATATCGAGCGGTTCGTCGCGTTGATCGATGCGTCCCTGCGCGTCGACCGCGGCGAGGCCCGCTCGGCTCGGCCGATCTGCTGCGCCAGCTGGTCTACCTTCCCCAGGCCGACATCGTCGTCGCCGAAGCGCGACGGGTGGTGGTCGGTGGCGCGATCCTCGCGCTTCGGCCGTCGGTCAGCGCCGGCGGCTACGTCGGGACGATCGACCTGCTGGTCGTCGATCCGGGGTACGACGTGGATCGCCTGACCGAGGCGCTCCTGGACGAGCTGCTCCGGTCGGCACGCAACAAGGGCTGCACCGTCGTGGAGGCTGCCCAACCGGGCGACCCGGACGCGCGGGAGCGCTGGGCGCGGATCGGCTTCCGCCCCGCGGGGGCACGTCTCTACCGAACCGTCACCGCGGCCGGTGCCGCGAGTCGAACCCGATGAACGTCCGGGCCGAGCTGCGCGAGCGCGCCGGCCGGACGACCCGTTAGCAACAGTCAAGGAGTCGATATGGGCAAGAACGTCGCCGTCTTCGTGGACGTGGCGAACATCTTCTATGCGGCCAAGGCCGCCGGGGTGGACATCGATTACGTCACGCTCCTCAAGTCGGCCACGGCTGGCCGCGATCTCGTCCGGGCCTACGCCTACACGGGCCTCGATCCCGACAACGAGAACCAGCGCAACTTCCACGAGTTCCTGCGCCGCAGCAATTACAAGGTCGTCAGCAAGGACATCCGCAAGTACGGCGACGGCAAGGTCAAGGCGAACCTGGACATCGAGCTGGTCGTCGACATGATGAAGACCGCGCGGAACCTGGACATCGCGATCGTCGTGTCGGGCGACGGCGATTTCGCGCCGGCCATCCGGGCCGTCCAGGAGATGGGCGTCCGTTGCGAGGTCATCAGCTTCCGCGGCAACACGAGCTCGGATCTGATCGAGGTCGCTGACCAGTTCACCGACATCATCCAGCTTGCTCGCGTGGAGAAGGGTTCGCGCTCCGGTCGCCGGGTGGCCGAGGACGACGCGGACCTGTCGATGACCGAGGTGCCGGACAAGCTGACCGAGGGAAGCGGAGCGGGCCGCGGTGGACGGTCGCGCGCGCGGCCGATCGCGTGACGAGGAGCCGGCTGCCGCCGGCGGCCGAGCCCGTCGCGATCGCGGCACGCCGGCCGCGGCGCCCGTCGCCGCCCGTGGCGAGGGGGCCGGCGCCGTCGTGGCACTGCCGGGCGAGCGGCTGGCCCGGGTTGCCGGCAGTCTGACCGAGGCCGATCTCGCGGCGGCGGAGGTGTTCAGGCTCGACGATCTCGATGGGTCGGCCGATGCCGAGGCTGGGGAACCGGTCGAGGCCGGCCAGGCCCCCGACGCGGAAGGCGGCGAGCCGCGCCGGCGACGTCGCCGGGGCGGTCGAGGTCGAGGTCGAGGTCGTGGTCGAGCCGACGAGGCGCAGCCAGGATCGGAGGACGAGGCAGAGCGTGGCGAGGCCGCCCCGCTCGCGCCACGGAGCCGCGGGACGCAGGCGCGACCCGTCCAAGCGGACGAGGAGGACGTTGCTCCGCGGCGCGCGCCGCGGAGCACGCCGTTCGGGTCAGTCTGGGACTCGCAGCTCGGGACGCCGGCCGCTCCGGCTGCCGCGTCGCTGACGCCGCTCCCGGACGACGAGGACTTCGACGAGCCGGAAATCCCCGAGTACCTCATCGCCGAGCAGCGGCGCGGCGGCAATCGGGGCGGCGGCCGCGGCGGGCCGCGCGGTGGCCGGTCGGCGTACCAGTCGGCCATGGAACGCGAACGCTACGGCCGCGGCGGTGGTGGCGGGATCAATCGGTATCCCGACGTCAGCGCCCGAACGCGCGCGCCCGAGCCTCGCCGCGACGATCGCGGCTACGGCCGGGGCGATCGCACGCCGCCGCCGCCGCGGACCTCGAACGAGCCGTGGAGCGACGTCCCGCCGGAGCTCGAGGCGATGCTCCGCGCCCAGGTGGCGCAGAAGCCGGCCCCCCGGCCGGCGAACGCCCCCGAGCCCGCGGCGGATGTCGCCGACGCGGCGACGCCTCCCAAGGCTCGGTCCACGCGGAAGCCCGTGACCCGGGCGGCGCGAGCGACCGCCGGGCCGGTCGTCGATGAGGTTGCCGCCCCCGCGGCGACCGAGGACCGAGGCGCGTCGGGCGCACCCGCTGCGGCGACGAGCGCAGTCGCCAGGCGCCGGCCGGGTCGACCGCCGAAGGCGGCCACGGCCGCCGCGGCGGAGTCCGAAATCGCACCGGTCGATGTCGGTCCAGCTCACGCCGTGGAATCCGCCAAGCCGCGGGCGACCCGCAAGCCGGCCGCCAAGACCGCGACACCCGCGGGCAGAACCGCGGCGACCCGGGCGTCCCGGGCGAAGACCGACGCGGTGCCGCCCGACGACGCGGCCGTCGCCCCGGCCCCTGGAACCAAGCGTCGCACGACTCGCAAGGCGGCCAACGGCGAGCCTGCCTGAGCCACCGGTGGACGGCGCCAGGACCCGCGGCCAGGCGACGGCGCTGCGGGCGGTCGAGGCGATGGTTCGCGGCACGGCGCCCCACGCCGTGCTGCTGGTCGGACCCGACGGCGTCGGCAAGACGACGCTGGCCCTCGACCTGGCGGCGGGGCTGCTGTGCGTCGCCGAACCAGGTGCGCGACCGTGCCGGACCTGTCGAGCCTGCCGGATGGTCGACAGGGGCGGTCACCCCGACGTTCACCGGCTGGCCCCGGCCGGCCCCGGCCGGCAGGTGGTCATCGGCGGGCCCGAGGCGAGATATCGGGGCGTCCGGGAGCTGATCGCCGAGCTGGCCCTGCGGCCGGTCGAGGGCGCCGCTCGGGTGGCCATCATCGAGGGCGCGGACCGGATGAATGAGGACGCCCAATCGGCGATCCTCAAGACGCTCGAGGAACCGCCGGCCGGCGTCGTCATCGTCCTGTGTGCCGACCAGGAGGATCGCTTGCTGCCCACGGTCCGGTCGCGCTGCGCGCGCGTTCGGCTCGGGCTGGTCGGCGCCCGGGACATCGAGGCGATCCTGGCCGATCACGACCTGGCCGATCCACCCCTCGCCGCGAGGCTCGGCCGTCTCGCGGGCGGTCGGCCCGGGATCGCGCTCGCCTACGCGCGGGCGCCGGAAGCGGTCCTCATCCGCGCGGAGCTTGGCCGCGTCCTCCTCGACCTGACCGCCGCCCGCCCGTCTGCCCGTCTGGCCGCGGTCCGCGCGGCGATTCCGCGGGCCCTCGCGCTGTCGACGGCCTTGTCTGCGGGGGACACGCCGGCACCGGCGCGAACCAGCCGGCAGGCCACGGCGGCGAGTGCGCCGACGGTCGCGACCGAGGACGACGCGGACGAGGGGACCACCGAGAGCGGAGCGGATGCCATGGGACGTCCCGTCCCGGCGGCCGAGCGGCGCCGGGCGGCCGAGATCCTGCTCGGGCTCTGGATGGATGTCGCCCGCGACGTCGCGCTGGCGGGTTCGGGCGGCGGCCGCTCGGTCCGCGACACGGTCATGCTCGAGGAACTCGCGTCGGTCGCCTCGTCGCTGGATCCCGGGTCGGCGGCCAGGTTCCTCGAGCGGGCCGCGAGGTCGGCCGAGCTGCTTGGCTCGAACGTTTCTCCGGAACTCATCCTCGATTCGCTGGCGCTTGCCTGGCCGCGCCCCGCCGCGGCCTGATCGCGATCCGGACCATGGAGTCGTCACCGGCCGGCCAGCGGCTCGACGCCAGGATCAGCGGGCGTGTCCACGGCGTCGGGTTCCGCTATTTCGTCTACCGGGAAGCTACCGCGCTCGGCCTGACCGGCTGGGTGGCGAACGACGGAGACGGCTCGGTGCACTGCGTGGCCGAGGGCCCTCGTCCGGACCTCGAAGCGCTGCTCGAACGACTCTACGACGGTCCGCCGGCCGCCGTCGTCGAGGCGGTCAGCGCCGCCTGGATGCCGGCCACCGGGGCATTCGGGGCCTTCGGCGTTCGGACCGGGGATCACCGGGGCGACTGACCGCCGAACAAACGTCTTGTCGGAAATGGGACCCATGGGGTATTCCCCGCAGCCGGCCGGGGGATCAAGGTAGTCGACGATGGAGCCGACGTCCCCAGCCGAAGAGCTTCCAGCGCTGTATCGCGCGCTGCTGGACCGCGTCGCCCAGATCGAGGCGGAAGGCCGTCGCGCCGCCGCCTATCGTCTTCGATCCGAAGCGGTCAAGATCTATTCCCGGTCTTGGGATGACCGAGCGCGGCGGGCGCTCCAGGAGCTCCTCGGCCGGATGCCCGAACCGCGGGTCGAGCAGCCGCTCACGCAGCCCGACGTTGCCCACGGAACGCCACAGCACAGCGTGACCGCCGCCTGACGACCATCGCCTGCGCGGACGCGTAGGCTAGCGCGGTGCCCAGCGACTCGATCCGCTCCGCCGTCGACCGCGCCCTCGCGGCATACGGCGGGCTGTCCGAGCTCGGGGAATCCGATCGACGACGAGTGGTCGTACGTCAACGACCTGGGCGATGCCTGGCGCGCGCGCCTGGAAACGGTCGCCGCCGAGCGCGGCGACGAGCCGCTCGCCAACGAGGTCCGGGTGGCGATCGATCGGGCGATCGAGGAGATCGGCCTGATCGAGGACCCGCACCGCGCGATCGACTGGCTGTCCACATTCCCGCAGGTCGTGCTGATCGCGCTGGGAGAGGCACCGTGAGGTTCCAGGACGCCGCACGTGACGCGCGCGCCGTCGTCTACGCGGGGATCCAGGCCGACCCGCTCGTGGCGCGCGTCGCTGTTCTCCTCGCCGACGCAACCCTCGAGCAGCGGATCCTCGCGCGGGCGGTGATGAACGGCGAGACGACCGATCCCGCGGCCTGGCGAGCGACGTTCCCCAGCGCTGTTCGGTTCGGGCGGCGGCGGCGGCGCCGGTCGGGATCGATCGGAGGCGATCCTCGAGGCTTCGCTGGCGGTCGCCGATCGCGGCGAGCAGGTGCGCAGCCAGGTCCGCGGCGCATTCGTCGAGGCGCTGACGGCGCGGCTCCTCGCGCGCCGGGTGGAGGCGAGCGGCGGTCCGCCGCGAGCGGCGGATCCTGTTCGACGGCGTTCCCGCGGAGATCCACCCGTACGACGTGACGGTCGAGCTGCCGGGGACCGCCGAGGCGTACGACTGCAAGTGGGGTGCGCGCGGTATCAACGCCGACGTCCTCCATCAGCTCGACGACGCCCGGGCGCATGCCGCCGACGAGGACGAGGCGCTCGTGGTCGCGCTGGTCGTCTTCGACGCGGCGACGGTCCTGCAAGGTTCGCCTCGAGCGCCAGACCGCGCCCCACGACCGAACGGGGCTGTTCTCCCTGGAAACGCTCGACGACCTGGCCCGGGCCGCGTCCCGGTGAGCGACCGCACGCCGGACACCTGCACGGTCCCGTACCGCGTCCGCTTCGACGAGGCGGGACCCGACGGGTTCCTGCGCACCTCGGTCCTCCTGCGGTATGCGCAGGACGTCGCCTGGCATCACTCGGCCTCGCGTGGTTTCGGGCGGGACCTGGTACGCCGAGCGCGGCCTGACCTGGCTCGTCCGTGCGGCCGAGGTGGCCGTGATCGAGCCGATCGAGGTCGGGTCGGAGATCGAGGGGACGACCCAGGTCGTCGGGTGGCGGCGCGTGTGGGCGCGCCGCCGGACCGAGTTCCGCGAGCGTGACGGCCGGACGGTCGCCATGGACCCAGATCGACTGGGTCCTGCTCGATCGAGCCGGCGCTCCGGCCCGCATCCCGCCCGAGTTCGACGCGGTCTTCCGGGCGCCCGCGGTGACGTCGGGTCTCGCCCGCGTGAGCCTCGATCCGGCACCGGATGGGGCCACAGCGCGCACCTTCGTCGTTCGCCCCCAGGAGCTCGATCCCATGGGCCACGTCAACAACGCGGTCTATGCCGACTGGCTCGAGGAAGCCGTGGTCGGCGCCGGGGACCCGGCGGCGCCGCGCGCCATCCCGCGCCTCGCACGACTCGAGTACGCCGCGCCGGCGGCCGCCGGTTCGACCGTTCGTGCCGAGGCCTGGCCTGGTCTCGGTGGGTGGTCGCTGCGGTTACGGGATGACGCCGGCCGCGACCTGCTCCGCGCCCGGCTCGAGCCGGGTCGAGGGACGGCGACCGCGACCTGACGACGCGGGATTCGCGCCGCGGCTGGTTCCGGCCGCGTTTCGGGAGGTCTCCGGCCGCGCGACCCGGGCCACGTCCTGACGAAAGGATGGTGGTCCGGCAGGTCCTTTCGGGTGATGCGCCTGGCAGGTACCGAAGGTAGGCTCGCTGCCATGGAGGCCAGGGGCAAGCCCACCGGGGCGGAGGAGATCGACCGCCGCCCGCTCGTCCTCGTCGTCGAGGACGACGCGACCAATCGGGCCCTCCTTGAACGCCTGCTCGAGCGCGAGGGCTACAGGACCCGGACCGCCGCCGACGGCGAGGCCGCCCTGCTCGCGGTCGGCGAGCATCACCCGGACCTGATCCTGCTCGACATCGGGTTGCCCCGTCTCGATGGCTACGAGGTGACCCGCCGCCTCCGATCCCATGTGCGGACGCTGACCGTCCCGGTCATCCTGCTCACCGGGCGGACCGGTCTGGAGGACGTCGTCGAGGGTCTCGACGCCGGAGCCGACGACTTCCTGTCAAAACCCTTCCGCCAGCCAGAGCTGCTGGCCCGAATCCGGAGTGCGCTGCGCCTCCGCCAGGCCATCGTTCGGATGGACGCGGCGCACGCGGCCGTGGCCGCGCTCGCCAACGCGGTCGAGGCCAAGGACCCAAGCACCGAGCATCACTGCCAGCGTCTCGCGAACCTGGCCGCCCGGCTCGGGGCGCAGGCCGGTCTCGAGGCGCCGGACCTCGAGGCCGTCGCGTACGGGGCCCTGCTCCACGACGTCGGCAAGATCGGCGTTCCGGAGTCGATCCTGACCAAGCCGGGGCCGCTCAACGCGACCGAGTGGCAGGTCATGCGCAGCCACCCGGAGATCGGGGCACGGATCTGCGAGCCACTGGCCGCCGCCGGGGCGTTCGGGCCGATCGTCCGCCACCACCACGAGCGCTGGGACGGTCACGGCTACCCAGATGGGCTCAAGGGCGAGGCGATCCCGCTCGGCGCCCGCATCGTCGCGTTGGTGGACGCCTTTGATGCCATGACCCACGACCGACCCTATCGGCGGGCTCTGCCGGTGGACCACGCCATGCGCGAGCTGTGGAGCGAGGCGGGCACGCAGTTCGACCGGGCGCTCGTGCCGCTCTTCGCGCTCGAGCTCGGACACGACGAGTCGCGGCTCCTGGCCGAGCTGCCGCCGCCGGCCCTGCTCGTCGTCGACTGAGCCGGGAAGGTCAGCCGAGGACCCGATCCAGCGCCCCGCGGACGTCCGCACGGGCTCGATCATCGAGCACTGCGCCGGCGCGCCGGCAGTGCGCCGAAGCGATCACGCCACGAAGGCGCCAGACCTCCTTGCGGGCGGCCAGGCTGAACGGCTGGAACGCCTCGAGCCGCATGAGCGGCAGGAGGCGCGTCCAGGCCAGCTCGGCGCCCGCCGGGTCCACCGGGAAGGACGCCACGATCGAGACCAGCTTCTCGGGCAACGCGAACCCCGTCATCACCCCGCGGGAGCCGGCACGCAGCTCGTCGATCAGGAACAGGCCACCTAGTCCGCCGAGCACCCCGAGCCGAGGATGGCTGGCCCGGAGCGCGGCGATCAGGCCGCTCGTCGGCGGCGCCTCCGCCTTTACGCCGACGACGAGGTCGCAACGGTCGGCAACGGCGGCGATCACGGCATGGTCGATGGTCACACCCGATCCCGCGGGGTAGTCCTGGACGAGGATCGGCAGGCCGCCCGCGGCGGCGGCATCGACCGCCTCGACCAGGGCGAGCGTTCGGGTCGAGCTGACCATGACCGCGTCGACGCCCTGCCGGGCGGCGTCCAGCGCTCGGCCCGACACGACGTCGCGCGCGTCGCCGGTGACGCCGACGATGACCGGCATCCCCGCGGCGCCTGCGACGACCGCGCCGGACGACCCGTCGCTCGTTCGTCCTCGGTGAGCTCCGCCGCCTCGCCCATCACGCCGAGGACGGTGACCCCGGACGCCCCCGCGTCGCGATTGGCGCGTACGAGCGCGGTCGTGCCGGCCGGATCGAGCGCGCCGTCCGCGTGGAAGGCCGTCGGCAGGACGCCGAACACGCCTTCCAGCCGGACCGGTCCGGTCACGGCAGGCTGCGCATCATGCCGCCGTCGACCGCCAGGATCACGCCGTTGAGGTAGGACGCCGCGGGCGACAGGAGGAACGCGATCACCCGTCCCATCTCGTCGGGATCGCCGTACCGGCCGAGCGGGATCCTGGCCCGCGTCTGGTCCTGGATGGTCTCGATCGGGAGGCCGGTCTCGGCGGACGCGTGTCGCGTCGATCGAGCGAACTCGTTCCGTGTCGAACCGTCCGGGCGCCACGCCGTTGATCCGGATCGGCGCGATCTCGCCGACGAGGCTCTTGATCAGGCCGACCAGCCCGGGGCGCAGGACGTTCGAGGTGACCAGGCCCGGGATGGGCTCGCGGACGGACGAGGACAGGACGATCACGATGGCCGGATCGCGCCCTGCGCGCAGGTGGGGCAGGGCCTCGCGGATCAGCCGGATCGAGCTCAGCAGCGTTCCTGCGATCGCCCGGTCCCAGGCCGCCTCATCGAGCGCGGCGAAGGATCCCTGGGGCGGGCCGCCGGTGTTGACCAGGAGCCCGTCGAGACCGCCCAGCGCCTCGACCGCCAGGCTGACGGCGGTCGCCGGTCCGTCCGGGGTCGCCAGGTCGGCCGGGATGGGGATGCCGGCCAGCGGTCCGAGCGCATCGGCCAGCGTCGCGCCGTCGCGTCCGGCGCCCGCGACGCGGGCGCCCTCCGCGGCCAGGGCGCGCGCGGTCGCCGCTCCGAGTCCATGGCTTGCGCCGCCGACCAGGAACCGATGCGCCGCGAGCTCTAGGTCCATCGGGGAAGCCTACACGTCCGCCGCGACCCGGGGCCCGTCCGCGCACGCAATCGTGTGACCGCATGCGTTGCTCATCATCCGCCGGTCGACGGCGGCGCCCCCGGCTCGATGATGACCTTCATCCCGGTCCGAGCGACGAATCGGTCGATGGCGCTCGGCGCGTCCTGAAGCGGGACCCGCTCCGAGATCAGGCCGCCAAGATCGAGCGCACCCGACCCGGCGACGTCCACCGCGCGGCGGAAGGCGTCCGGTGTGGAGCGACGGGCCAGCTTCAAGGTCAGGCCCTTGCGCCGCGCCACGGACGCCGTGAACGACGTCTGGTCGTCCGACGGGATCCCGACCAGCACGACCCGGGCGCCGGGCGCCGCGAGCTCGATCGCCGCCTCGACCGCCGGGCGCTCGCCGGCGACCTCGAACACGATGTCGGGACGGAGGCCGTCGGTCGAATTCGGCGATGGCTGTCGCCCGCCGATCGGTGGCGACGTCCTGGATCTCGACCGTCGCGCCGAAGGCCCGCGCCGCCTCGAGCCGGTGGCGCAGGGGATCAACCGCAATGACGCCGGATGCGCCCGCCCGCCTGGCCAGTCCGACCAGCAGCACGCCGATCGGTCCGCAGCCGACCACCGCGACGGACGCACCCTCGCGGACGTGGCCGAGGTCCGCGGCGTGGATGGCGACCGCAAGTGGCTCGATCAGGGCCGCCTCCGCCTGACCGAGGCGCTCGTCAACCGGGTAGAGGCAGTTCTCCGGCCACGTCATCCACTCCCGCAGGGCGCCGTCGGTCGTGCCATGGCCGGCGAACCGAATGGCCTGGCAGAGGTTCGACCGGTTCCCGAGACAGAGCGCACAGGTGCCGCACGTGTCCGCGGGGTCGACGGCCACGAGCCGGCCCGCCAGCCTCCCGTGCTCGACGCGGGCCACGAACTCATGGCCGAGCACCAGCGGCCTCTGCAGCATCGCGTCGCCGATGCCGCCGTCCACCATCCAGTGCCGGTCCGACCCGCACAGGCCGACCGCGCCCACCCGGAGCAGCGCCTGGCCCGGGCCGGGATCGGGGATCGCTTCCTCATGGAGCCGGAGTCGTCGATCGGGATGCAGCCTGAGTGCCAGCATCCGACACCACCCTCCGAGCTACGTTTCGTCCAGCCCTCGCGGGATCCAGACCCGCATGGCGCCCGTCACGATTGGCCCAGCCGTAGTATGGGATCGCCTGGACCACGGCCGCATTGCGCCCGCCGGCTAGGCTGATGCGATGAGCCCGAGACGATCGTCCGCACCGGGGCTGGAGCGCGCACCCGCGCCCGACCTGGACCTGGCCCACGATCCCGGACCGATCGGCGCGGCCCGCCGGGTGGAGACCCTCGACGAGGACGTCGCCGCGGAACCGCTCAGCGCACCAGCGGGTGGCGAAATCCGGGTGGGGACCGCGTCGTGGACCGATCCGACGATGACGGCCAAGGGCGTGTTCTACCCGGACGGGGCGAACACCGCCGAGGAGCGTCTCGGCTACTACGCCAGCCGGTTCCCGCTGGTCGAGGTCGACGCCACGTACTACGCCCTGCCATCGGCTCGAACGGCGGAGTTGTGGGTGGCACGGACTCCGCCCGACTTCACCTTCGACATCAAGGCCCATGCCCTGATGACGGGTCAGCCGACCGAGACGCGGCGCCTGCCGAAGGACCTGCGCGCAGCGCTCCCCGACGAGCTTGCCGCCAAGCCGAGGATCTACGCAAAGGACCTGCCCGACGACCTGCGCGAGCAGGTCTGGACCTGGTTCATCGACGGCCTCGCGCCGCTCCGGGACGCCGGCCAGCTGGGCTCCATCCTGCTCCAGTACCCGCGCTGGTTCTTCACCAGCTCGGAGAACCGGGACGCCATCGAGGAGGCGACCGGACGCTTGCGCGACGCGGGCCTCACGGGCTCGGTCGAGTTCCGGAGCGCGAGCTGGTTCAACGAGAAGAACATCGAGCGGACCCTGCGCTTCCTCGGCGACCGGAAGATCCCGCTTGTCGTCGTCGACGGCCCGCAGGGCTTCAAATCGAGTGTGCCGCCCGTCGTGGTGGCGCCGTCGCCGGACCTCGCGATCGTTCGGTTCCACGGCCGGCGAGCAGCCACCTGGGAGGCCAGGGGTGTGGAGACCGTCGAGCGGTTCCGCTACCTCTACGATCGCGCCGAGCTGACCGACTGGGCGCCGCGGATCCGCGAGATTGCCGGCCAGGCGAAGGACACCCACGTCCTGTTCAACAACTGCTACTCCAATTACGGCGCGACGAATGCCCTCGAGCTCGCGCAGCTGCTCCTCGACCTGGAGGCCTCGGATCGGGGCTAGCCGTCGCGTTCACCGGCGGGGTCGCGCCAGGACGTGTAGCGCGGCGGCCAGTCATCGGGCCCGCGCTCGCCGAGCAGCGCCCGCTCGATCTCGAACTCGAACAGCCGGTAGGCGTCGGTCGTCGCGAAGTACCAGGCGCTCGCGAGCCGGGCGCGAGTCGCCGGATCGTCGAGCTCGTGGGCGCGCCCGCGGAGCTGGATCTCGTCGGGAGCGGCCGGATCCTGGTGGTTGTGGAGCGCATAACGCCCATCGCTCGCGAGGTCGGCCGCCTTGGGCGAGGGCGTGATGAAGGCCACGAGCCGGTCCTCCATGATCGCCAGGTAGATGGGGTGGATGCGCGGCAGGTTCTCGCCGCGCACCGTCACGAGGAGCGCCTCGCCGGTCTCGGTCCGATGGAACAGCCGTCGGGTATGGCCGGCGAGCGCCGGCGCGGCCGCCTCGTATTCGCGCCACGTGGCCATTTTCGAGACTCCCTCCCAGTGCATTGCTCGAGGATCAGGATGGGTGGACGGTGGGTGGGCCGGGCGCGCGCTCAGTCGCGATCGGTTGCCGCGTCCGAGACCGCGGCGAGCTCGACAGCCGTCGCCAGCCGGGCGGCCTCGGTGACCGGATCGGCCGGGAGGTCCGAGCCCGGCTGGCCCTCCGGACCGCCCGCCAGGATCGGATCCGACGCCGCGTTGGTCCGGCGGGCCAGCACGACGAACGGGATAGCCAGGGCTTGCACGCCGGCGGCGACCACGTACGACGCCGCGTAGCCGTAGACGTCCGCCGTCCGTCCGAGCGCCGGCTGGGCGACGACGCCGCCAGCCGAGCCCATCAGCGAGTCGAACGACAGCACGGTTGCGCGCTGCTCCGACGGGATCAGTCCGTTGATGAACGCCTGGCGCAGCGGCGACTCGATGGCGAAGACCAGGCACCACGCCGCCAGCAGCCCGAGGGCGAGCGCGAAGTTGCCGGTCAGCCCGATCACCGCGAGGAGCGCCACGTTGAGGACGCCGCCGAGGAGCAGCGCGTCGGTCCGGCGCCGGAAGAACCGCCGGATACGCCCGACGGCGAGGCCGCCGACGATCTGGGCCCCGGCCACGAGCGCGGCCGCCAGCCCGGCGATGCCGTACGCGGTCTTGTCGCCGTACAGCTGGAGGAGGTATGGCTGCGCGGCGTAGAAGACGTAGATCCCGGTGCCCGCGCTGAACGGTGCCGCGAGCATCAGCCAGCGTACCGGCCGGTTGCGGAAGCCACCGTCGATCGAGCCGCGGATGACGGTTCGCACGGCGGTCACCGGCCCGACATCCCGGGCCGGCGTGAAGCCGAGGTCGTGCATGAACCGGAGCGCCACCACCACGGTCACCCCGAGCATCGCGGCCCGGGCGACGTACGGCACGCCCAGATTGGTTGCCTGGGCGATGAACCCGCCGGACACGGAGCCGACCAGCATCGCCACGCCGCCGATCGTCTGCGCCCGCCCGAAGACCTGCTCGAGATGGCCGGTGAAGCCGGTCGCGTGGAGGGCGTCGACAAGCCACGCCTCGGTGGCGCCCGAGAAGAACGTGAAGCCGAGCCCGAGCAGCATGGACGACAGGGCCCAGCCGACGAACGGGGCGCGCCACTGCCACATCAGCAGGTAGAGCAGCGTCGACACCAGCAGCGTCGCCGCGCCCAGCAGGTAGGAGAACCGGCGACCACGCGTGTCGGCAACGACCCCGGTCGGCACCTCGAAGATCACCTCGCCGAGCGTGAAGAACGCGTTTGCGGCGAAGGCCTCGGCGTTGTTGAGCCCGGCGTCGAGCAGGAACAGCGTGTTGATTCCCCAGATGAACGAGGCGGCCAGCGTGGTCAGGAGGGTCAGCATCAGGTACGTTCGCTGCACACCCCGTGGGGAATCGCTCATCCCTGTGCGACCGCCGCCTGATCGCGAACCGATGAGTTTCGACGGGCCGCGCCGTCCATATGGTTGGCGCCGGCGAGCTGACTCGCGGGCGCCTCCGCCCTTCGCGGACCTCGAGGATCATGGAGCCGAGCATCATCCGCATCGCGATCGACGGCCCGATCCACCGGGCGGACGTTCCCGCCCTGTGCGATGGCTTCGAGGCACGGCTCGGGGAGGCCGGACCGCACCCGATCGAATTCGATGTTGGAGCCCTGACGGCGCCGGATGTTGCGGCGGTGGACGTCCTCGCGCGGCTCCAGCTGATGGCGCGGCGGCTCGGTCTTGACGTCCGCTTCTGCGGAGCGTCCGTCGAATTGACGGACCTGGTCTCGCTGGCGGGCCTGCTCGGCGTCCTGCCGCTCAACGGGCGGCTAGCCGTCGAGCCGGGGCGGCAGCCCGAACAATGGGAACAGCGTCGCCGTGTCGAGGAAGAAGGTGACCCCGGCGATCCCCTCACGTGACAGCTCGAGTACCTGGAGGGACCATGGCTCGAGCGAACCATTGGCGGCGGGCTTGTACTGGCCGTAGGCGGGCATCCCGTTGGCCATCGTCGGGATGAGCCGCGATCCCCGGCAGCCGATCCCCGGGCCCAGGCACCAGCGGCGAATGTCGTCGTGCGTCTGGAGCCAGAGCTCGTATGGCGGCATGTTCCAGGTCGCGTCCTCATGGAGGAGCGACGTCAAGGAATCCATGTCGTAGCGCTCGAAGGCGTCGACGTAGCGGGCCAGCAGCGCACGCTGCGTGTCGTTCATCGGTGGCGGGGCAGCAGTCTGGTCGACCTCCTTTGACGCGAGCGTGGCGCGCGCCCGCTGCAACGCGCTGTTGACCGACTGGACCGAAGTGTCGAGCAGCTCCGCCACCTCCGAGGCCTGCCATTGCAGCACCTCGCGCAGGATGAGGACGGCGCGCTGCCTGGGCGGCAGGTGTTGCAGCGCCGCTACGAAGGCGAGCCGCACCGTCTCGCGCTGGACGCTGAGCTCGGCCGGGTCGCCACTCCCCGGCAGCACCCGGCCATCGGGGATCGGCTCGAGCCAGGCCGTCTCGGGCAGCGGCACGCCGAGCGGAGCGTCGGCTGTCCGGGCGGGGTTCAGGTCCATCGGCCGCGCCCGCCGCTGGCGGCTGCCGAGCATGTCCAGGCAGACGTTGGTCGCGATCCGATAGAGCCACGAGCGGACCGCCGCTCGTCCCTCGAAGCGCTCGAAGCTGCGCCACGCCCGGACCAGCGTGTCCTGGACGGCGTCCTCGGCCTCGAACGCCGAGCCGAGCATCCGGTAGCAGTAGGCGGTCAGCTCGACGCGGTACTGCTCGAGCCGGAGGCCGAGCGATTCCGACGCGTCGGCGTCGGCGACGGTGGCCTGGCCACCGACCGCGTTCGGCCGGGTTGCACGACTCGAGGGGACGGCATCGGTCATGAGACGGCCATGATACCCAGCGTCCTCCGATCCGGCGCCGCCCGGCGTCCGACCGCTGCTCCCCGATCGGACGAACCGTGCCGGCTGACGGGCTGGGCCTTCTTCCTTACCGACCGCGATTGCCGCTGCGCGGGGGGTCGCCACGCGCCAGGTAGACCAGGACGATCGCGCCGGCGAGCAGCGCCACGGCGAGCCCGACCGTCAGGAGCGGGTCGAGCATCGCGCTGAACAGCAGCAGGACGATCGCGGCCGTCTCCAACCCGCGGTGCCGCCGCGCGTCCCGGTTCATTCGCTCGCCGTCCTCGTCAGGCGGCGATCGCGCGCCGGAACCGGAAGACGGCCAGTCCGAGCAGCACGACTGCGAAGCCCAGCAGCACCGCGACCTGGACCAGGACGTCGGCGAGGCCGCCGCCGTCGAGCAGGAGGTGGTGGAACGCTTCCATGGCCCAGGCATGCGGCGTTACGTGCGACAGGGTTTGCATGACGTCCGGGAAGACCTCCGCCGGCACCATCGTCCCGCCCAGCAGGCCGAGGATCATGCCGAGGGCCGGGCCGAGCGCACTGAGCTGGTGCTCGTTCGAGACGACCGTCGCGAGCAGCATCGCCGCGCCAGACGCGACCAGCGCGAAGGCGACGACGATGGCGCCCGACGCCAGCGGGTCGACCCAGCTGACACCGAACAACAGGGCCGTGGCCACGACGATGAAGCCGCCCTGGAAGAGCGCGAACACGAACCGGCCGAGTGCTTCGCCGGCGATGATCGAGCGGACGCTGGTCGGCGTCGAGAACTCGCGCCGGGTGATCCCGAGTTGCCGCGTGGTCACAAGGACGGCTGCGCCGGTCATGCTCGTGAGGAACATGAACAGGATCACTTGGCTCTCTGCCCCGACCGCGAAGCCGTTCGGGTTCTCCGTCACGTCGTTCACCGAGTCGAGCGCGACGCCGATCCCCGCCACGGACGATTGGCGCTGGCTCGCTGCGGCGAGGGCGATCTCGAACGACACGCCGTTGGTCGCACTCGCGTAGCGCGCCGCCTGGACCAATCCGGTCTGTCGGGCGATGGCACGGTCGATCGCCGTGCGCACGACACTGGCGTAGCTCTGTGGCTGGGCGACGACCTCGACCTGTGCCCGGCCCCCGGCTCGCAGCGTAGCGTCGTAGCCGGCCGGGATGGCCAGGCCGATCTCGATGAAGCCGCGTTCGACCGCATCGTGCAGGTCAGCGGCGGTATCGTAGCGGCGGATCTCGAGACGGACGTCCGTCGTCTGCAGGTCGGCGATGAGGCCATTTGACAGGGCGCTGTGGTCCTCGTCGGCGACCCCGACCCGGGCGGCGTTCATGCCGCCGTAGGTCATCCCGAGTACGACGACCAGGATCATCGGCAGGATCACGATGAAGAACAGCCCCATCCGGTCCCGGAAGGTCCGGAGGATGCTGACCCGGGCGATCTCGAGCGCCTTCATGCCGGCACCAGCGCGCCACGCGCCCGAATGAGTCCGATCGCGCCGGTCACGAGTCCCATGGCCGACCAGCACCAGCACGCTCGGCAGGATGTCCGCCAGCCCGGCCGTCGGGACGGCGAGCGTATCGATCGCCCGCAGGAACCAGGCATGCGGCGTGATCAGCGATACGCGGGACAGGATCTCGGGCGCCTGGCTGAGCGGGATGAAGACCCCGCCGATCGCCGACAGGCAGAGGGCGACGATGGCGTTCAGGCTGCCTGGCCTGCTCGACCGTCTTCGCCAGCGTCGCGACGACCGTCGAGATCCCGACGGCGGCGATCACCGCGGCGACGATCAGGGCACCGACCAGCGGCGGCGGGCCCCAGCTGGCGTGGGCCAGCAGCGTGGTCGCGACCACCAGCACGGTCATCGCCAACAGCCCGAGGAGCAACCCGGCGATCGACCCGCCGAGGATCACCGACCCAGGCCCGATCGGCGCCGCGAGGAGGCGGTTCAACGTGCCGATTCGACGCTCGGCCAGGAGGGCGATGCGTCCCGTACTGCGTCGCGAAGAAGACGAACATGATCGACATTGCGGCCCCGTAGAACGTGGCCAGCGTGGCCTGGCGCTTGGCGGCGGTCGCGTCGGTCACGGCGATCGGGCTGTCGGCCAGGAGCGCCGCCCGGATTCGATCGGCCGTCGCTGCGTCGACCGTGCCGCCCGTCGCGGCGACGGTCTGCAGGGTGAGCTGCCCGGCGGCCGGCAACGTCGGCGAAGCTCGTCGCGGTCGCCCGAACGACCTCGCGGGCGACAGGGTTGCTGCCGCCAAGGATGCGGAGCTGGGTCGCGGTGCCATCGTGAACGGCCTGGCTGAAGCCCGCCGGGATGACGATCGCAGCCGCGGCCTGGTCGGCGCTGACGGCAGCTCGCGCGCGTCGGCCTCACTGCCGAGGTCCGGATGTCGGCGATGCCGGCGCTGACCAGGCCGTCGAGCGGGCCCTGGATCAACGCGTCGGCGACCTCGCCTCGGTCATCGTTGACGACCGCGATCGTCGCGTGGAAGCTCGGCGAGAAATCGGGGATGACAGCCGAGAAGGCGAGCGCCAGTCCCGAGCGGGGTCAGGACCGCGAAGATGATCGCGGAGCGATCCCGAAGCCGCTGTTTCAGGATCCGGCCGGCAATGACGAGTGCGATGCGCATGGCGATCCCCTCAGTCTCGAAGCGCCTTGCCGGTCAGGTGCAGGAAGACCGCCTCGAGATCCGGCTCGACCACCTCGACCGAGCGGATGCTGACCCCGTCCTGGGTCATCGCCGCGAGGATCGACGGGAGCAGGCGACGCGCCTCGGCGACGATCAGGTCGATGCCGCCATCGTGGGCCGTCGCATCACGCACGCCCGCAATCCCTCGCGCTGCGGCGGCCGCCGCAACGAGATTGCCGGTCGCGCTCAGCTTGACCTTGTCCGACTCGCCGACGAGGGCGACCAGCTCGCGCCGTGTGCCTTCGGCGATGATCCGGCCCTCGTCGATCACGCCGACGCGGTCGCACAGCCGCTCCGCCTCCTCCATGTAGTGCGTCGTGTACAGGATGCCCATGCCCGCCGCACTGAGCGCCTCGACGCTCGCCAGGATGGCGTTCCGGCTCTGCGGATCGACCCCGACCGTCGGCTCGTCGAGGACCAGGAGCTTAGGTCGGTGGAGCAGGCCGATGCCGATGTTGAGCCTGCGCTTCATGCCGCCGGAAAACCGCTCGGTCCGTTCGTCGGCCCGGTCGGCGAGGTCGATGACTGACAGCACCTCGGCGATCCGCTCGCGAAGCTGGGTGCCGCCCAGCCCGTACAGCCGCCCAAAGAACGCCAGGTTCTCGCGGGCGCTGAGGTCGGGGTAGATCGCCAGGTCCTGGGGGACGTAACCGATGGCGCCCTTGGCCGCCACGCTTCCGGTGTCGACCTTGACGCCCGCGACCTGCACCTCGCCACCGTCGGCCGACAGGATCCCGCAGACCATGCTGATGGTCGTCGTCTTGCCCGCCCCGTTCGGCCCCAGCAGGCCGTACGTCTCACCCGGGCGGATCTCGAACCCGACCCCGTCGACCGCAGTTCGCTCGCCAAAGCGTTTGCGCAGGTCATGGCATGCGAGCACGGCGGTCCCGGGTCCGTCGCCGCGGATGGACGCTGGTGGCTCGTGCGCGAGCTCCGGGGGTCGAGCATCCAGGTCGGGCGGGTTCGCGATCGCAGTCACCGTCTCATCTCCATCGCCTGAGGGCGTGCTGGCGGTCACGGACCTCGATCGACGCGGCGGGCGGAACGCGACTTGGTGGGCAGGGTCCGCAACGCCTGCATTTGAGCGGGCCGATCGCATCCGCGCTAGAGCCGTTTGTCCGGATGGCCCGGGCCGGAACGCATCGGTGAGGCGCGACCAAGCCGAATCGTGACGTAGGGCCATCTGGCCCGTCCGGAATCCGTCCGTATGGCCCTGTCGCTCCGCGACTCGTCTGTGGAGACTGTCCCTCAAGCGCATCTCGTATCAGCAGGGACGAGCTGAGCACGCGATGCGCTTTTTCCATGCTCGAAGCTATCTGCGTGGGGGAGCCGACCGGCCGACGACCGGTGGAGGTGACTCGATGCCGCGGACGCCGGGCCGGGCGATGGGGACCAGCCGAGCACCGGCCCGATGAGTCTCGCCATCCGAGCCTGGCGGGTCCGACCCGAGGCCGTCGCGCTGTGCTGGAAGGCCCGCGAGGCACTCATCGAGCAGGCCCTCGATTGGGAGGCCCGCCCGTTCCTCGAGCGCCAGCGGATGTTTCGTGAGTTCAGGCTCCGGGCCGGCAAGCCTGTCGCCGAGTGGCTGGAGGTGCTCGGCCGCCTCGAGCGGGACCTGGTCGCCGGCCCCGGAGGGCGTGTCGAGCCGGCGCCGCTGGATCGCCTGGCCGCGTTCTACGACCACCTTGGCGACGTCGATTTCGGCCCGGGCGTCGAACACGCCTGGCGCGATCCTGAGCTCCGCTCGGTGGATTGCCGGGCCGCGGTGGTCCGGCGGCTGGCAGACCTGCTCGAGCCGGTCAGTGCGGTCGCGGCTCGCTAGGGCGGTCAGGTACCCGGCTCGTCACGCCCGGTCCCGTGCGTTGCCCGCGTGCCCGTCTCCGGTGCCGACCGGGCCCCGACCACGGGCTCGGCCAGGGATGCAGCGACCCCGGAAGACGGGAGGTTTGGCTCTGGACCGGGTCCCAACGGGGCGGCAGGCTCGGGTCGTGACCGACTCGCCGCAGTTCGTGGGCCGCCGCACCCGCACCCGGAGATGAACGCATTGCATCTCCGTCGCCTGAACGCGCTCCAGACGCATCGACTGCCCGACCCGACGAGCAGCCACGAGACGCGCGCAAATGCGGTTCTCCGGCCGATCGTCTTCGGGGCGAACGACGGCCTCGTCAGCAATCTCGCGCTGGTGATGGGCGTCGCCGGCGCGAACGCCGCGCCGGCGGTGATCGTGCTGGCCGGGATCGCCGGGCTGCTCGCCGGCGCGTTCAGCATGGGCGTCGGCGAGTACATCTCGGTCCAGTCACAGCGCGAGCTCCTCGAATTCCAGCTGGCCTTCCAGCGTCACCAGCTCAAGGGCGCCCCCGAGCAGGAGCACCGGATCCTGCGCGACATCTACATCGGCCGTGGGTTCGAGCCGGAGGAGGCGACGCGCTTCGTCGACCGACTGTTCGAGCAGCCGGAGCAGGTGACCCGACTGCTGATCTTCGAGGAGGTCGGCCTCGACGAGCGCTCGATCGGGAGCCCGGTCCAGGCCGGGATCGGATCGTTCCTGGCGTTCACGCTGGGGGCGGTGATCCCGCTCATCCCGTACCTGCTGGCCAGCGGGTCGACCGCCTTCGTCGCCAGCCTGGCCGCAAGCTTCGCGGCACTCCTCGCGCTCGGGTTCGGGATCAGCCAGCTGACACACCGGTCGCCCCTCTACAGCGCGGTTCGCCAGTTCCTGCTCGGGGCCGTCGCGGCGGCCGTCACGTTCGGCGTCGGGACCCTGCTCGGCGCAACGCTCTAGTGACCGGGACGCTCGATCCGCATGCCCGGATGGGTCCTTCGTCCATCGCCGGGACTGGGTGCGCGAGAGCACGTACCCTCGGTCGATGCCGAAGCTGACCCCGAAGATCATCCTCGAAGGCACCCGCCTGACCCACAAGACGGACCTCGCGTTCGCCCTGAACGAGCACCCCCGGATCGTCGGCCCGCGACGCTACCGCTATCACTCCCCGCTGATCTCTGCCGAGTGGTGCGGGTTCACTCCGGTCCCGTGGGGCCGGGGCCCGATCAACTTCGAGCCGGGCGGCGAGGAGGAGGCGCGGGCCATGGCCGTCTTCGAAGCCTGGACGCACCTGATCGAGCTTCAGCCGCACTATTCCTGGATCGCTCGACCGGTTCCACCTGTCGGCCCAGGCGTACCAATGGACGGCGAACCGTCACCTGATCGACTTCGGCTGGCTGGAGACGCGGCTCAAGGCGCTCGACTTCCATGTCGTCCTGTGCACCCGCCGGGATGGGACGTGGGAGGCGGCGCGCACCGAGCGACTGAACGTGTCCGGCAGGCCGTCACAGTACGACGACCTGGGCGCGTTCGAACGCGAGCAGGAGCTGCTCCGCCGCCTCGCGTCGGAATCGATCCTGCCCACGCTCGAGCTCGACACGACCGACGGCGACCTCGACGCCGCCTGCGACGCGATTGCCGATTGGATGACGTCGACGGGCGGGCTCTGGCCGCGCCCGGGCCAGGAGGCGCAGCGCGGCTGAGGTCCAGCCGCGCCCGGTGTCGAGGCAGCGCGGCGCGGCGCAAAGAGCGAACGACGACCTACCGGCCGATATCCCGCCGGGCCATCCCCCACGCGCCGAGTCCGATGCCGACGACGGCGATCACCACGCAGGCCACGACGCCGGTGGCGTCCCATTGCGCCATCATCGGCAGGCCGAAGTGGGTGGTCAGGGCCAGCTGGTGGACCCAGTCCGGCAGACCGAGCGGTGGTGCGAGCAGGCCGACCAGGTACGTCGCCACGACCAACAGCGCGACGATCTCGGCCGCGAGCGACGTTCGCCACAGCCCGCCGATCGCGACGCCGATCCCGATCAGCGCCGCGGCATAGAGCCCGAGCGATACCGAGCCGAGCATCGCGTCACCCGTTGACAGGCCTCCCGACCCGGCACCGAGGCCGATCGAGGCCGCAAAGATGCCGGTCATGACGGCGTCGGCCGCGAGCGCCGCGACGCCGCCGGCGACCACCCATCGCCAGCGCGGGAGCGGCGTGGCGAGCACCTCCTCGAGCCGGCCGCCGGTCTCGTCCGAGGCCCACTTGGCCACGAACGTCGCTGCGGCGAACCCGGCCACGATGTAGAACAGCTCGATGAACAGCTGCATGAACCCGCCGGTCGTGGTCAGGTCGAGACCGGGAAACGCGGTCTGCAGCACCTTGACCAGGTTCGCGTCACTGCCCAGCTGGTCGGACAGGCCGCCCACGAGCGAGGCCAGCATCGCCCCGAACACGCCCAGGCCGATCCCCCACGCGAGCGCGCGCGGGAGCTGATCACCGAACGCCCGGCTGATCGGCCCGCGGACGCCGATCACGGCGCCGGGCAGGGTCGGCAGCCCGACGCCCGCGGTGATCCCGAGGTCGCGACGGGCAAACACCTCGACCCCGATCGCGAGGAGCACCACGGCGGCGACGCCCACCAGCGCCAGGCCTCCCCAGTCGAACTCGTTCGCCAGCGGGACATGGTTCGCCGTCCAGCCGAACGGGCTGACGGCCGTCAACGGGTCCAGGTGCAGGCCATTCACGGTCCACGCCAACGCAAGCGCGATCCCGGCCACCCCGGCCGATCCCGCTCGCCCGAGGATCGGGCCGAGCACGAGCGCGACGCCGCCGAAGAACAAGGCGATGAAGCCCAGCCAAAGGGCGTACCCGATCGACGACGCTGCGGACAGCGGATCGCCCAGGGCGGCGTTGCCGTAGGCATTCGAGCTGATCGTGATCATGACCGTCATGAACGCGAGTGCCAGCACCAACAACGTGAGGTGGGCGGCTACCTTCTCCACGGCGATCCGGCGCTTGCCGAAGGGGGCCGCGGCGATCATGTCGAGGCTGCCCCTGCTCGCCTCGCCCGCGAGCGTGCCCGACAGCGAGAGGATCGACCAGACCGACGTGGCGAGGACGAACACGAGGCCGTACTTCCAGGCCAGATAGCCGCCGAACGTGCCCAGCCCGACGGGCTTCCCGAAGAAGTCGACCATCTGCGACGGCATGCCACCGATCAGCGTGTCGATCTCGAGCCGGGCCTCAGGCGTCGGAAACACGCTCGGGATCGCCGCGCCGAGCGCCAGCGACAGCCCGCCGAGCAGGCCTGCGGCGATGATGAACGCAAGCCGCGAGTCGCGGATGGACTTGGCATAGATGCTCCCGAAGCCGTAGATGCGGCTGAGGCCCGACGGCCGCATCGTCGCGGTCGTCGTCGTCGCGGTCATGACTGAGCCCCTTGTGCCGGCTGTGTGCCGTACTGGGCGAGGAACGTCTCCTCGAGGGTGGGCTCGCGACTGACGAAGTCGAGCAGCTCGTACCGCGCGGCCGCCTGGACGACCGGGGTGATCGGCCCGAACACCCGCATGTGCAGGGTGTGGTCCTCCGACCGTGACGTCGGACACGCCGGGCAATCCGGCGAACGCCTCGGCCGGGACGCCGTCGGCGAACCGCAGCTCCACGGCGTGATGGGCGAGGTCACGCAGACCCTCGACGCTGTCGACCTTGACCAGGCTGCCCTCGCGGATGATCGCGACGCGGTCGCAGGTGCGTTCGACCTCGCTCAGGATGTGGCTCGACAGGAAGACCGTCCGTCCGTCCGCCTTGGCTTCCCGGACGAGCGAGTAGAACGACTGCTGGACGAGCGGGTCGAGACCCGACGTGGGCTCATCCAGGATCAGCAGCTCGGGTTTGTGCTGGAGCGCGATCACCAGGCCGATCTTCTGCTTGTTGCCCTTCGACAGCTCCTTGAACCGGCGCGAGGGGTCGATCTCGAACCGTTCGATCAGCGACGCCTGGTAGGCCCGGTCGACTCCGCCGCGCAGGTTGGCGAAGTACTCGAGCGTCTGGCGGCCGGTCAGCCGGTCGTACAGGGTGAACTCGCCGGGGATGTAGCCGATCCGCTTGTGGATGGCCACCGGATCCACGCTCGAGTCGATGCCGAAGATCAGCGCTCGGCCAGCGGTCGGCCGGATCAGGTCGAGCGCCGTCCGGATCGTGGTCGTCTTGCCTGCCCCGTTCGGGCCGAGGAACCCGAACACCTCGCCCTGCTCGACGGACAGGTCGACGTCGATGATCCCGCGGTGGGCACCGTAGGACTTGGTCAGCTTCTCGAGTTGAATGATTGCGGTCATGCCATTCCCTTCTTTGCCAGCTCAGTCGAACCAGAGTCGCAATGTCGATTCGTCCGTGATCGGGAACGACCCGTTCGGAGCCCCGAGGATCCGGTCAAAGGCGTCGGCGTAGGCCGCCAGCGTCTGCTGGACGGTCTCGAACGTGATGACCCGCGCCTTACGGGCGACGTACAGCTCGACCGCCGCCTCTTGGGCACCGAGGATCAGCGAGAGCAAGACGCGGGCGACCGGTCCGGCTGGAGCCGCGGAGTAGACGCCTTCGGCTAGGCCCTGCTCGACGATCCGGGTCACCAGCGGTGACATCCGCTGGACGGCGGCCCGCCGGAATTTCTCGCGGACGATGGCGTTGTCGTCCGAGATCCAGGCCTGGATGACGCCCTGCAGGAGCTCGATCCGGGCGTTCTTGAACTGGGCGATCCCCAGGAACAGCCCTTCGAACTTGGCCGGCGCCGACAGGCCGGGGTCGGCGACGATGGGGTCGACCACCGCGAGGGCGCCGTCGATCATCCGATCGACCATGGCCGCGAGCAGGTCCTCCTTCGAATCGAAGTAGTGGTAGAAGGCGCCCTTCGACGTTCCGAGCTCGTCGAGCACGTCCTGGACGCTCATCTGCTCGTAGCCGCGCGACTGGATGAGGCGCTGGGCGGCGTCGACGAACTCGTCGCGCCGGAGCGCGTGAGCTGCTGGATCGAGGGTTCTGGCCACCGTTCTCCATTGATAGACCGACCGTCGGTCTATCATACCCCGAGCCGTCAAGCGTCGTCGGGACGGTGACCGAGGCCTTGACGGGAAACTGATCGCCCGTTTAGGCTACTGAACATGAGTTCAACCGGCGACCACGGCGATCTTACCGCCCGGGCGACCATCCGGAATGCCGCGCTACGGCTGTTCGCCGACCGCGGCCCGGACGCGGTGACCGTGCGCGAGATCGCCACCCACGCCGGCGTCTCTCCGGCGCTCGTCCTCCACCACTTCGGGAGCAAGGACGGCTTGCGCGCCGAGGTCGACGCGTTCGCCGCAAAGGCGTTCGACGGAATCTTCGATGCCATGCCGCCTGAAGAGCTCGTCGAGCTGCTCGTCGGCGGGGCACCGAAGGGCTCGGTCGCCGAGGCATTCGCCCGGGGCTTTCCGCCGGGCTCGCCGCTGCCGGCCTACCTGGGTCGGCTCCTCCTGACGAACGACCCGGCCGGTGCCGCGCTCTTCGGACGGTGGTACGCGGCGACGCGGGGCCTCCTCGACGTCATGGTCGAGATGGGTGTCGCTCGGCCCAGCGAGGCCCCCGACGTCCGGGCTGCGTTCTTCCTGGTCAACGACCTCGCGCTCATCCTCCTGCGGTCCCAGATCGCGTTGGCGATCGGCGCCGACCCGCTGACCCCCGACGGGATCGACCGGTGGGCGCGGGAGGCCAGCACCATCTATGCCGAGGGCGCGTTCCGTGCCCCATCGAAGGAGTAACACCGAATGCCTGTGTCCCAACCCGTCATCCGCACCGAGCGGTTGACCAAGACCTTCGGGAAGGTCCGGGCCCTCGACGGGCTCGACCTCGACGTGGCTCCCGGCGAGGTTCACGGCTTCCTCGGCCCCAACGGCGCGGGCAAGACCACGACGATCCGAATCGTCCTCGGCCTGATGCGCGCCAGCGGCGGTCACGTCGAGCTCTTCGGCGGTGACCCGTGGCGCCAGGCCCCGACTCTTCACCAACGACTCGCCTACGTTGCGGGCGACGTCGCGCTCTGGCCGGGCCTCACCGGTGGGCAGTGCATTGACGTCCTGGGCGCGACCCACGGCGGGCTGGACGAGGCTCGCCGGACCGCCCTCACCGAGCGATTCGAGCTCGACCCCACCAAGCGGGTCCGAGACTACTCGAAGGGCAATCGGCAGAAGGTGGCCCTCATCGCCGCCCTGGCCGCCGACGTCGACCTGCTCGTGCTCGACGAACCCACCGCCGGGCTGGATCCGCTCATGGAGCAGGCCTTCCAGGAGGTCGTCCGCGAGCGGCGCACGGATGGCTGCACGGTCCTGCTGTCGAGTCATATCCTCGGCGAAGTCGAGGCCCTCGCCGACCGGGTAAGCATCATCCGCCGGGGCCGAATGGTGACGACCGGCACACTCACCGAATTGCGTCGGCACACCCGTACCCACGTCCACGCGGCCACCATCGACGCGCCTGCGGGTCTCGCCGATGCCCCGGGCGTCGCGGACCTCGTGTCGGAGCGGCTCGACGGCCACATCGATAGCCGGTTCACCATCGACGCCGACCACCTCGACGATGTCATCGGCCTGCTGCACCGCGCGCGGATCCATACCCTCACCGTCACCCCGCCAAGCCTCGACGCACTCTTCCTGCGCGCCTATGGCGGCGAAGCCGTGCCCCTCGACGCAACTGAGCTCGGCGCGCCTGCGCAGGCGAACCGATGAGCGCGACCGGACTGCGCGCCATGCTCGGCATCCAATGGCGGACCCACCGCCGCGGCACGCTCATCTGGATGCTCGCGCTCATCGCCATGATGGTCGGCACGGCGGGGTCGATCGCCGGCCTCTACCCGACCCCCGAGAAGATCCACAGCTACGCGCAGGCCGCTACCGCCGGTGACGCCCTCGTCGCCATCAACGGCCGGGTCGAGGGCATCGACAGCCTCGGTGGGATCATCCAGGACGAGTTTGGCTTCCTCGCTGCCTTCCTTCTCCCCTTGCTCGGGATCAGCCTCGTCGCCCAGGCGACCCGGCGCGAGGAGGAAGCCGGGCGGCTCGAGGCGCTCCTCGGCGGCACCGTCGCGCGCCACGTCCCGGTGCTCGCCGGGCTTCTTCTGGCGACAGCCGCCATCTTCGTCACCGCGATCGCCTTTGCCGTCGGTCTCGTCGCCTTCGGGGTACCGGCCGCCCGATCGGTCCTCTACGCCGCCTCCCTCGGCGCCCTCGCCTTCGTCTTCGCCGGGCTCGCGGCGCTGCTCGCCCAGGTCACGCTGCACTCACGGGGCGTCTACTTATGGGGCCTGCTCACCCTCGCCGCCGCCTACCTGCTGCGTGGCGTGGGAGACGTGACGAAGACGTGGGTCACCTGGCTCTCGCCGCTCGGCTGGGCCGAGAAGGCCGCGCCATTCGGGGACATGCGCTGGTGGACCCTCCTCATCCCCCTCGCCGTCGGAGGGTTGCTCGCTGCGCTCGCCGTCGTCGTCGCCGGACGCCGCGACCTCGGCAGCTCCCTGCTCCGGGGCGGCGCGGGATCGGGGCGGGCGACGACGTGGCTGCGCAGCCCGCTCGGACTCGCGACGGCCATCCATCGCCCGGAGTTCCTCGGTTGGCTTGCCGGTGCCCTGGTCCTGGCCGGCATGATGGGCGCGCTCGCGAAGCAGTTCGTGGACGCCGTCCTCGGCAACCCGGCGATGGCCGAGGCCCTTGGGGTGTCGGGTGCGAAACCCGCGGACGAGATGATCGCCCTCACCCAGCTGTACATCGCCATCATCGCCACCGGGTATGTCGTCCAGGCCGTCGGCAGTTTGCGCAGCGAGGAGACGGCCGGACGTCTCGAGATGCGGCTGTCCGGGACCCTGTCCCGGATGGGCTGGCTCGGCGCCCACGGGCTGGTCATCGTCACCGGGCTCGTTGCCATCGTCGTCGTTTCCTCGGTCGTGCTGGCCGCTGGGATCGCCTGGTCGATGGGCACGGCGGCGGACCTGGGTCTTGTGCTGGGGGCGGGCGCAGCCTACCTGCCGGCTGAGCTCCTCCTTGGCGGGCTGGCGCTCGCGCTGTTCGGCCTGCAGCCGAGGGCCTTGCCGGCGGGGTGGGCGGCCCTCGCGTTCGTTGCCTTCATCGCCTTCCTCGGTCCGGGCCTCAAGCTGCCCGCCTGGCTGCTCGACCTCTCCCCGACGACCCATGTCGGCAACCCGCCGCTGGGCACCGTCGAGGCACCGCCACTGGTGGTTCTCGGCGCCATCGCCGCGGTCCTCGCCATCGCTGCGGCGGTCGGCTTCCGCCGTCGAGGGGTGCCGCAGAGCTGAGCGTCCGCCGAGCCGCGGGGTCCGCCGCGGTGGCCGACGTGGCCTGGGCATGCCGATCGCCCGGTCATCGTTGCCGAGCCGCGCCAGTCAGGGACCGACCTCAGCCTTCCGCGGTACGCCTGCCCCCACCTTCCTGATGTCCGAACAGCTCGCGCCCGAGCAAACCGCAAAGCCATCGCTCATAAGGGACCGATCCCCAACCGGACTCCTCGACGAAGAGCCGGTGCACGGCGGGCCCGGTCAGCGCCCAGAGGATGTCCGCGGCACGTCGCTCGGCGAGGCCCGGACGCAGGACGCCGAGCCGACTCCAACTGCGGACCAACGCGGCCTGGTTGGCACGTCGCCGACGCTCGCTTTCCCTGGTAGTCGATGGTCCCTGCGAGCCTTCGCCGTGCCGTGCCATCGCTGACGGCGCGTCTCGTTGCCCCGACGCTCGGCAGCTTCGTTCGCTTGGACCTCGGTGGCCAAATTCGGCGCGCTGACATCATCGATCAGGTCGGGGCCCGACGGCATACGCACCGGCCGAGGAGTGAACCGCAGGTCGGTGAACCGCAGGTCGGTGATCCGGGCCGGCGCTCGACCGGCGGACGGGGGCCGTGTAACGACTCGAGCGACCTTGGCGAAGCATTGGCGATAGCCCGTCCCCGCGTCGGTGACAGTCGCTGCCGCTTCGCCCCAAGTTGTCTGCGGGCCGACACGACGACCTGATTGTGTCCGGACGCCCGACCGAGCGCCCACCACCAGCGCTCGTCATTGGCCGGAGGAATCAGGGAGACGGGACCGTCAGCTTGTCGCCTGGGTGCAACTTGGTGGGGTCCGTCACCTGCGGGTTGGCCTTGCGGAGGGCGGCGAGCGTGATGTGGTGCTGCTTGGCAATCCCGATGAGTGTGTCGCCTTTGCGCACGACATAGATGGTCGCAGGCGAGCTTGGCGATGCCGCGGGAGCTGCGCTCGCCGACGGCTCGGCAACAATGCTCGGACTCGGTACCTCTGGAAACACTGATGGTGCCGCCGAGGCGCTCGGTGCCGGCGACTCCGCGGCCCCGCAACCCGCGACCAGAGCCGCCATCGCGACGACCGCCACCAGGACTCGCCTCGCTGCGGGAAGTGTCATTTCGGGCCGCCCTCCGATATCGCTCGTCCGCCGCCAGCGTGAACCTTCGTGCTGCGACGAGTGGGGGTCGACGCCTGTGACTTCGACCCGGACTCGCCAGTACCTACTCGGCTCGACCGGGCGATCAATCGCCCTCGGGCGGGTCGCCCTTGCCATCCATCGCATCGCGAAACTCGCGGACCGCCCGGCCGAGGGCAGCCCCGGTCTCGGGCAACTTGCCCGGGCCAATGACGAGCAGGGCGACGACCAGGATGATGATCAGGTGGACCGGCGAGAGCGCACCCATGGTCCGTGTCCTCTATGAGGAGATGGTCGACCGAAGCTTACGCAAAGTGCCGTCATCGCGTGATCCAAACGGCTGGTGGCGACGCGCGGTGGGCTTAGGTCGGACGCCTGGCACCAAGCGAGGATTTGCCCTGGATCCGCGGGGGCGTGCCGGCTAGGCCGAGCAGGTCGGGCACGGTCACGAAACGGTAGCCCAGATCGCGATAGCGGGCGATCACCACGGGCAGGATCAGCGGCGTGAGCGCCGGGCATTGCCCAGCGTCCGTGCCCAACCTCTACCCGATCCGGCGCGGGCGTTGGTCCCGCCTGGACCCGGCTACAGTGGCCCGCGCGGATTGACGGAAGACGCCGCGATAACCACTGATCCTCTAGCCTGACGCGCAGTCAGGCTCGGCCGGCGCCCACGATGAATTGAGCTGGACTCGTGAATGGCCCGTCCTGCTCGAACGCCCGCAGTGCCTCAGTCACCTCCTCCCACGCGGCTTCGCGGTCCGCCGGCGAGAGGCGAAACAGCATCGCGTCGGGCCCGGCGAACGCTTCCCGCTGGAACTGTACGCGGGCCTCAGCCGAAGCGAGGCGTAGCGGCGCGTCGACGATCCTGGTGCTGACGTCGTCGAATCCGGCCGCCTGGAACGCGGCCCGCCTGACCGCCGGGTCGCCCATGCTGAAGGGCCTGGCCCACCCGCCGGCGGCGCCGGCAGGTTGGCACGCGCCGCGAGGAGGCGGCCTGTGATCGCCGAGAACGGGTTAGCGGCCGGATTGGTAATGCCCACGATGGCCGCACGGCCTCCGCCTCTGGAAGCTTCTTCGTCACGACTCCCCGACGAGACCGGGAATTCCGAACGTTGCCGTTAGTGGACGTTGAGCCGCGCCTCTAGCGGAGCGGCACCGCCGTCCCACTGACGCGGATCCCGCCGGGTGCGGCCGGGACCTCGACCTCGATGAGGCTGGGGCGGCCCATCTCGACACCCTGGCGGATCGTGAAGCGGGCCGGCGGCCGGACCTCGCCCCGCCAGCGCAGGTAGGCGCCGAGCGCAGCCGCGGCGGCACCGGTCGCCGGGTCCTCGACGACGTTCCCGACGGGGAACGGATCCCGGGCCCTGAACCGGTCGACTGCCTCGCGCCAGGTCAGCTGGACGGTCGTCAGGTCTGCGGCCAGCATGATCGAGCGAAGCCGTTCGAAGTCGTAGTCGAGATTGCGCAGCCGCTCGTACGTGCCCGCCGCGAGGATCAGGTGGCTCGCGCCCGCGTACGCGACCGCCGGCGGTAACGTCTCGTCCAGCTCGTCGCCTCGCCACCGGAGGGCCGCCAGGGCGTCGGCGACGAGCTCCCGCTCCGCACCGCGAACGCGGGGCGGGACCGATGTGAGGGTCGCGCGCAGCTGCCCGTCCGGCCGGCGCTCCGTATCGACCGTGACGAGGCCGTCGTTGGTCTGGAGCAGGAACCTGGCAGGACCGGTCCGCCCGGCGAGGGCGACCCCGCTCGCGATCGTGGCGTGCCCGCAGAACGGGACCTCGGCCGCTGGGCTGAAGTAGCGGACGCGGAAGGCGGCGGGATGGCCCGTTCCGTCGGGGGCGAGGAACGCTGTCTCCGAGTAGCCCACCTCGGCCGCGATGCGCTGCATCTCGGCAGCGGCGGGCAGCGCGGGGCCGATCCAGACGCCGGCCGGGTTGCCGCCAGCGGGGTCGTTGGTGAATGCCGCGAGACGCAGGAGGTCGGACATCGGTTGGGAACCTCGCCTTGCCGGCAGCCGTGGCCCCGGGTGAGCCACGAGTGTGACAGGCTACGGGCCAATCACCGAACCTCGATGAGCCCGACCGCACCCCGCTCGGCGTCGCTGAACTTCGGACGCGATCGTTTCACAGGCGGTCAAGCGGACTTGTCAATGTGCCAAGTATCCTTGACATACCGTGGTCTCCGCGACCACACTGCCGGTGATGTCAAGCGAACCCGAATCTCGCCTCTTGAACCGACTCCGGGTGGCCCGCGCGGAGCACGATCTCTCGCAAGAGCGACTGGCGGACGCTGCTGGGGTAAGTCGTCAGACGATCAGCTCGATCGAAAACGGCCAGTACTGCCCCTCCACCCTGCTGGCATTCCGGCTAGCCCGGGTCCTGGGCGTCGGCGTCGAAGGACTCTTCTGGCTCGAAGGAGACCCACGGTGAACAACCTTGCAGTTCGCGACGAGCGCGAGGCCAGCGTCGATCAGGCCGCGGACCGCCTGGCGTATCTGGTGCTCTCGTTTGGCTTGTTGGTGATCGTGACCTACCGGAGCTTCGCAGCCGGTGAGGCATCCTGGGATCTCCTGGGCCTCGTGGTTCTGGGCGGCCTCGTCGGCACCGCATACCGGATCCAGAAACGAGCGGTCTCCCGGCGATGGGGACTGCTGCTCGTCCTCACGGTTGCCGCCGCACTGGCACTCGCGGCGATCGCGACATTCGCGACGCGACAGTAGACACACCGCGTTGAGCTGGATCGGAACCCGAGGCCGGCCCGTCTGGCTCTGCGTCAGCGGCACATGGGATCAGCCCTTCGAGCCTGGCAACTCCTGAAGGAGCGCCTCGATCCGCGTCAGCCGGGCGACGATGTCGGCGTCCAGCTTGTCAGCGTCCTCAGCTTCGGCGGCGGCGTGCTCGAGGGTTGCCCGATCGCGTACGGCGGACTGGTTACTCGCGAGCAGGATCAGTGGTGCCGCGTAGGCGGCTTGGGTGCTGAACGCGAGGTTCAGGAAGATGAACGGGTATGGGTCGAAATGGAAGAGCTCATAGATGTTTCCGGCGACCCATAGCGCGACGATGACGGTCTGCAGCACGATGAACCGCCAACTGCCCATGAATCCGGTCACCGCGTTCGCGATCCGGACACCCAGCGGCGCGTTCGTGTGGAGGGCAATGTTCACCGGGTGGCGCAGCCGGGTGACCGTGGTGCGATAGCCCTGCATCGAGATCTCCTCGTGATGACAGCCGTTGGCGGGTCGGATCGTACAGGCGTCGATGCGTCCGACGGCATCTACCAAGCGTTCACTGTCGGGGACGTCACCAATTCGGCAGTAGAGTCCGATACAGGGATCCGATAAGGCGCATCGAAACGCCGGAACCCGCGATGCGGATCCCGGCGCCCGAGCGGTCTCGACGACTGGGCGTGGTCTGCGACGCCTTAGCGCTTGCCGCGCCTGACCTCGGCGTTAGCGGGGGTCAGCAGGAGGATCGTGGCGAGGAGACCCGCCATGCTCAGCAGGATCAGCCGCCAGCTGTCGTTCGACGGGGCCGATGTCCCGCTCGACCGCGTGTCCGTCGCTGGCAGGACACCACCGGGCGTCCCGGTCGCCGCCTCCGCCGCGCCCGTCGGGGTCGCGGTGGGCGTCGGGACCGGCGTGGGGGTCGGGACCGGCGTGGGTGTCGGCGTAGCTTCCGGCGTCGGGGTCGGCGTGGGCGTCGGCGTAGCTTCCGGCGTCGGCGTAGCTTCCGGCGTCGGCGTCGGGGTGGGCGTGGGCGTCGGGACCGGCGTGGGCGTCGGGACCGGCGTGGGTGTCGGGACCGGCGTGGGTGTCGGGACCGGCGTGGGTGTCGGGACCGGCGTGGGTGTCGGGACCGGCGTGGGCGTCGGGACCGGCGTGGGTGTCGGGACCGGCGTGGGCGTCGGGACCGGCGTGGGGGTCGGGGTGGCTTCCGGCGTCGGGGTCGGCGTGGGCGTCGGGACCGGCGTGGGGGTCGGGGTGGCTTCCGGCGTCGGGGTCGGCGTGGGCGTCGGGACCTCGGTGACGTGGATAGTGAAGGAGCGCTCGGCGAACAGACCATCGGGGTCGGTGACCCGGACGGTGACCGGGTAGTCGCCCGGACCCTGGGTCTCGGTCGGAGTCCAGTCGACGATGCCGGTCGTCGGTCCGACGGTCAGGCCTGCCGGGCCGGATGGGACCGAGTAGCTGAGCGGTGCGTCGCCATCCGGGTCAGTTCCGTCGAGAGCAAGGTTGAACAGAACCATTGCCGGGATGGTCTGGTCGCCCACGTCCTTCATGGTCGGGGCATGGTTTACCGCCTCAACCGTGATCGACACGGTGATTGGGCCGACCGTGACCTGCCCGTCGGTGACGTTGTACGTAAACGAGTCCGGGCCGGTGTAGCCGGGTGTCGGCGTGTAGACGAACCCGCCGTCGGATGCGAGATCGACCGAGCCCTGGCCGGGATCGGCGCCCTTGGTCGCGGACAGGCTGTCCCCGTCGGCGTCCGTGTCGTTGGACAGCACGCCAGAGAGGCCCGGTACGGCCAGGACAGCATCCTGATGGACGGTGTAGGCGTCGGGGTTGCCGACCGGGGCGTGCTTCGCCCCGATAACTTCGAGGCGCGAACCCCCGGGATATCCATAGGAGTCGAATACCTGCCAGCCATACATGGTCACCCCGAACGGATGAGCGCACGCAAGGACATGGCTCCCTGGTACGACGGGCTCACGGACGCCGACGTAGGCTCCGGTCCCGATCGGCTCCGGACTCGTGGCGAGAGGATTGCCGTCCACGGAGCAGGAGCCGACATCGCCGGCCTCGACGACGAGGTTGAGATAGTTGTCGAAGTCCTCGAGAGACGCGACGGTGTAGTGGTCGGCGAACTGCTCGGTCGGCGGAACCAGCATCATGAACGGATCGCCGGTCCCGATTCCGGTGTCCTCGGAAAGACTCTTCGCGAACTGGGCCACGAGCACCCCATGGCTGGCATCGATCTCGTGAGTCGATCCGGAAGCGAAATCGAATTCAGCCACCGCACCCGCCCCAAGCGTCGCGGCGACCGCACCATCGACTCGAACCACGGTGCCTGCCTCGCGTGCGACGACCCGGACGATGTCGCCACCGTTGCGACCGGCCAGCGAAACGACCGGGAAGGCGGTTCCCCAGGTCCGCGTCGGCGGAAGCTGCTCGACGGTATGGTCGCAAGCCGAGCTGCCGATCGGGATCGTCGTGCAGGAGTCGCCAGCGAAGACCGCGATGGGCTTATCGGCATGGATGATCGTGCCGGTGAGGTCCTGGGCGTTTCCATCGGCCCGAAGCTGATAGGTCATGAAACGACCGAGATCCACCGTGAACGGTTGGCCGGCCGGGTGTCCGCCGACATCGATCGATGGTGTGATCTGGACGTTCGTCCCATCGACTGTCCCGACGAGCGCGAGCTCGGATCGCTCTCCTGCATCGGGCTTGTAGAAGCTGACATCATCGGGGTACGAGGTCACGACGTAGTCGAGGGCGAGGGCGTCGGTCGGGAGTCCGAGGTAGGCATCCGAGCTACCTCCGGCGAGGTTCGCACCGTAGATCGACACCTCGTGATCGGTGCAAACGCGGATGCCGCCAACGCTGACGTAGTCGCTGCCTGATAGCTGAGCTGTGGTCGGCACCGTGATCTGCGTGGCGCTTCCGGGCGTGACCGTGAAGTCCTGCTCGAAGCCAAGGCCGGGTGCCTCGACGAATCCCGTGGTCGGGCTGTCACCGGCAACATAGAGAAGAAGGCTTGGATACGGACGCTCTGCGTCCTGACTTGGGAACGCGAGCATGAACTCATTTCCGATGCTGTCCAGGCCCGAACCCGCGATCGGGCTGGTACACCCTGCTCGAGACGGGATCGGGAGCACGTCAAAGGCGATCGCATTCCGGTCGTAGGTGGCAGTCCAACCGTCGGTGTCGGTCACACTCAGGTTGAAGCTCTGGACTCCCGCCTGACCAAAGGTGAAGTCGGTCTCGGCTGTTGTGTAATCCGAGAACTGGCCTCCGAACCCGCCGCTCCAGTAGCGGGAGGCGATCGGACCCTCGGCGTCAGTGGACAAGTCGGTCAAATGTACGGTTTCGCCCACGAGATACGTGTACTTGGGGAATTTGAAGAACGCGTGTGGAGGCGTACCGGGTGGCGTGACCATGATCCACTGCGTGGCGCTCTGGGTCGTAAGGCCGTCAGATGCGTCGAGCCTGACAAAGTAGTCTGCGGATATCGGTGAACGTATGCGTCGGTGATGCCTCGGTCGACGTCGTGCCATCGTCAAACGTCCAGAGGTAGGTCAACGGATCACCGTCTGGGTCCGTTGACGTGTTGGTGAACGTGACCTCGAGCGGTGTGCCGCCCACCGCAGGGTCGGCGGTGAACGAGGCCGCGGGGGGTGTGTCCTCGACGCTGGCGACCGAGGATGCCTCTCGGGCGATCGCATCGTAGTTGACCGCCGCCGACTCCAGGCTGACCGCGGTGTTCGTCAGGACCGTGTCGATGGACAGCCCGATAGGGAAGCCGGCGAAGTCCTGATCGAACAGGCTCCTGATCTGGGCGACCTCGTCCGAGGTGAACCCGAGTGCCGCGAGATCGTCGAGTTCAGCCGGCACAAAGCCGTCTTGGCGGATGCGGGACTGGATGGCCAACACGGCATCCAGCGTGGGCTGATCTGGCACAACGGGGTTGACAAGTGCAGGATCCGCACCAAGCAGCGTCCCGTAGTCCCGCACGAGGCTGGCGGTGATCCGCATCTCCTTGGCTGTGTCGAGGCCGAACTCGGCCATGGCCTGAGCCTGCAGCCGGACGTATACCGGCTGCATGGCCGCCTGCGCCCCGAGGTAGCGCTCGTACGCGTGCAGCATGGCCGCGCCGAAGGCACGCTGCCGATCGAGCGAGATCCCGAGGGCCTGCCCGGCATCGGACTGTGGATTTGGGATTGTCCCAAAGACCGGCTGGGCAACGGTTGTGAAGTTGGAATCCAGCGGGTCCTGCTCGATCGTCTTGTGCATGAGAGCGACGGAACACAGCAGTTGCTTGAGGAGGGCCATCGCCATCTCCTCGCTACTGGAGAAGTCCGGTACGGGCACGGCGATCAGGCCGCCGGCAAAGTCCGCGGCGACCGCCGTCGACGTTGGGATCGAGACGCGGACGCCCTTCTTTGCGACGCTTTGGGCCTCGTAGAGGATGCCGCGCATGGTCGAGATCTGTCCGGCCAGGCCGGTGACGGAGCTTACCGTGGATTGGAGCGCGAGGGCCTGGCAGGCGAGATTCTCGCCTTCCGTCGCCCCACCTGCCGCGGCCTTCCACGCCGCGATGGCCGCGGCGCCGATCGAGGTGTCGCAGGTGTCGGCGCAGGGGGTCACGACGAACGGATCGCTGAGCGACGGGATCGGGTTGGGATTTCCCGCCGTTGGCGTCGGGGCCGCGAGCAAGCGCCACGTTCCGACAAGGAGGAACGGCGCCTCGAGGCCCTCGTACTGCAATCCCAGCCCGACGAAATGGTTGGGCGTTCCCCAGGCGTAGCCGGCTTCGCAGTTCATCCCGGCCGTCGGAACGGTGTCGGCGTTGACGACGCAGATGTCACCACCCGAGAAGTCCACGGTAAAATAGGCGAAGAGAGCGTCGTCGGCGCGAAAGGTGTCGTTGGGGTCGCCCGAGGCGTCGGCGGGAATGGGGTTCGCGATGAGGGCAACGGCGGGTGGCGCCACGACATGGCTGAACGAGGCTGCCAGCATCAGCGCTGACATGACGACAACGCCAAAACGGCGCAGGCCATGACGACCCATTGCGTTTCCTACGTGGCCGTCCTTCGAGCGTCTGTTGCGGACCGGGTATGCGCCCGAGTCCGGCCTCGGCGGCCTTGACCTGTTTCCCGTTCCAGCCAAAACGGACGCTGCCGAGCGAATCGCGAACACCCGCCGGAATCGGCCCGCCGTCATCGCATCCCCTCGCTCTCCGAGCGCGGCAGCGCCCGAGTGGAGGATCGGTCTCGCCACTGGCCCAGCGCGACGGTCGAGGCGACCGTATGGGACGCCGCGCTGGTGGGACTCCCGTCCCGTGCCTCCCTCCGGATCGGCGGAGTGTGAACGCTACTGTCGAATATAGATAGCCCTCTCGACGAAAGTGGAGCGGCGGAGCACCACTGGCGGCAGGACCGAAACGGGTCGCATCCCGGGATCCCGTAGGCACGGCGTCGGGCGCCTCCGCTGCCAAGTCCCGATCGAGGGTCGGGATGAGTGGCTGGCCGCCGCCAGCCGGGAGGCATGAGCCTGGGCCGCTCCGGCAAGCGCACCCAACGCCCCGATCACGATGAGGACCCGAAGCCGATTCATGGCCTCCAGACGGACGGCTGGGTCGGGTTGCAACGCGAAGGTCAGGATGAGTGGCCCGCCGCAGCGAGGCGGCTGGCGTGAGGGAACGCGCTCCGGCTCGCGCAAGCGCGCGCGAGATCGCGGTGGCGAATGCGCGCTGCAAATTAGGCGTCGCCACAAGCGCACAGCTCGTGTCGATACTCGGCCCGCGGCTCCCTGAGCCGGCGATGAAGGTTCGACCGGATAACTGACAGGCCACGGCCGCCGCGACGGAGGCTATTCCGGCGCCGCTCTGTCGCGAAGGTCGCGGAGCGCCGAGCGCAACTGCTCCAAGCGATCGCCGCCGAGACGGCTTTCTCAAGGCCGCCCGGTAAGGGGTCAGCGATCGGTGATCGACGCGAGCGACTGCAGCTTGTCGCGCATGACCGCTGCGAGGGCGCCGGAAGGGAGCGGGTCGCCGAATTCGAACCGGAGGGTGCTTCGCTCATGGAGAAATGGCGCGAGCTCCGCTGGGACGGTGCGGTCCACATGAACGAGCCCGTAGACGGCCACGTGGTGCTTCGCCGCGGCGAAATTCAGCAGCGAGTGTCCGTTGTGCTCGTAAGTCGGCATGCCGTACTTGATTCGTTCGGTTCCCGCCGGATCCGCCTCTCTGACAACGCGCCGGAGCTCAAGAAGCAACGACCTTGCGGACTCGGGGGCTGCATCGATGTACTCGTCGACGGTCGATGGCGTCGTCATGCCCGGCACTCTAAGACAGTCCGAGGGTCTGGTGGAAGACCACCCGAACGAGTCGAGTCCGCGCACGGATCGGCGCTGGCGCTGCCCGAAAGGTTGAAATGGCGCGCCGGACAGGTGTTGGACGCGCGTTAGTTCGACCGTGAAGCACCATCTCGCGAACGCTCGGTCGAGGGTCGGGGCGTCGACGACAGCGCAGCTGGTGTGGATCCTGGGACCGCGGCTCTCGGAACCCGAGGGCCCCATCCGACCCGACGTTTCAGATCCGTGGGGTTGTACGGCCAGCCGGCACGGTCGGTGAACGTGCTCCGACCTCGCGCGGTCACCTGATCCGTTTGCCGCACACCGTGTCGTACGATGACGCCGAGGAGGAGGCGATAGCGGACCCGATCGCGGACATCATCGGCGACTACCGGGCGTTCGCGGCCCAGCAGCGCGATCGTCTGCTGGCGCGCGGCATCGACATCGCGCCGTTCGAGCTGAGCCACGTCGCCTTCCGCGTGCCCGAGTGGGACCAGTACGTCCACGTCCGCACACTGCTCGAGCGCCACGCGAGCGCGAACTCCGAGAACGTCTGGAACGGCCGCCCGATCTCATTGATCCTGACCGCTCCGCCACTCGCGGTCCTCGACGGCAAGGCGGTCCCGATGATCGAGCTGATCCCGCCCGTCCACCAGCGCGTCTACAAGATGGGCCTCGAGCACCTCGGGGTCGTCGTGGGCGACAGGTTCGACGCGTTCGTCGAAGCCCACAAGCCCGTCCTCACGGGACAGCAGTTCCAGGGACCGAACAGCACGCCCGACCCTGTCTACATCCTGTTCGAGGACTTCACCCACGTGAAGTTCTACCGAATGTCCTTGCGGGCATCCGTCGAGCTCGATGCCGGCCGGGTCTTCGACGGGTTCCACCACGTCGACGACTGGGTCCCGCAGCGGATCGTGACGGCGACCGGTCCGAACCCCCTCCCGCGATAGCGACGCCACTGCGCCCGCCGCCTGCCAGGCTCGCGCTCTACACTCCCCGGTGCCGGCATCCCTGCCGCGCTCATTGCCGCGGTCGTCAATGCCGGGTCAGGAGAAGGCGGCCGGCCACCGCCTGGGCTTGTCGCACTCGACCGTGAAGCACCACCTGGCGAATGCGCGGTGCAAGGTCGGGGCGACGACGACGGCGCAGCTGGTTTGGATCCTGACCCCCCGGTTGCCGGAGCCGGACGATGTGGCTCCATCGGACGAGTAGATCCGCGAATCCAAGTCGGAGGCCCCCGCGAGGGTCTGCGACTTGGCCTCTCTGCTAGGAGGATGCCGGCGGCTCGGCTGGGGCGGCTGGCGCATAGTAGTCCGCCACGGCCCTGAACCCCGCCTTCGGCTCCCATGACATGTCGGGGTACGTCATCCCGCGCCGGCTACCGATGAGCGGCCGGACCAACCCCGGACTGCACGCGTCGAGGTCGTAGCGCGGGTCCACATCGTAGGGCCTGATGGCGAAGATGAAGGTGCTGACGAAGGCGCCCTCCACGCCGGCGCCGTCGAGGACGGCCAATGTGTTGGTGAGTTCCCGTGCCTGGAGCGCCTCATCGCGCGGGATGACCCTCGAGACGCGCGGCCGCACGAACCGTCCAACCGCAGGTAGGGCATGGAGGATGAAGCTGACGGGGTCGATGTTCGGGTGGGTCGAGAGCGCGCTCATCTCGTCGCCGCCCTCGCAGGACGGGTTCCCGAACTCGGTGATGACGACGGGCTTTCCGGTCGTGAGGAACGGGGCGAGCATCTCGACGTAGCGGTCCTTGATCCGCGTCGCCCGGTAGTGGTCGACGCCGACGACGTCGAGCCGGGACCAGTCGACCTGCTCCCAGGGCAGGGCGGCGTATGCGAGCGGGCCGCCGAAGACCGGGCGGATGGCTGCCTCCAGCCGCGCGAGGACGGCGTTGAGTGGCTCGTTGTGGGCCCCGCTCCGGACGATGTCGCCGGCCATCATGGCCCTGAGCCTGTCGTTGAGCGACCGCCCCGGCAGGATGCCGCGCATGGCCAGTGTCAGCTCCCCACCCAACTGAAACGTGATGCGCTCAGGTGCAGCCGATCGAAGGGGTTCCGCCGCGCGGGCGGCCCGGACGGTCGCCGCGATCGTCCCATCGGCGTCCCGGTCCCACACCGCTGGCGAGAGCCAGACGTCGAGGCCGGCCTCGAGGGCCGCCTCCGTGGCCAGCTGCAGCCTGTCGATGTCACGTGCCATGACGCGGACCGCGGTGCAGTGGAGGTCGCGGCGGATGATCTCCATCTCGCGCCGCGCCGTCTGTGGATCGAGGCTCGGCCGCCAAGGAATGTCCTTCACGACACCAGCGTCGTAGCAGACGCCGAGGGTGTTCATGGCCTCACTTCCTGCCGTTTCTGGGGTGCAGGTTCGCTCGCCGCGCCTTTCTACACGCGTGGCTCCGGCCTCGGTCTCCGCCACGATAGCGCCCCTGCCCGTCCAAGCGGGAGCGCCGCCTCGGTGCAGTCCAAGGCTGCAGCCACCACACGACCGATATGAACGTCGGCGCGCCCGCGCGACCCTTGGGTCAGGACGGCCGCTCTGGTCCGATCTGCACCGGGCAGGCTGTGTCCCGCTGCTGTGACATAGTCGCGCGAGTCAGCCACCGTCGTCGTCGCCGCTCTGGAGAAGAATTGGCGCTCGCGCTGCCAGAGGCTGTTATGGCGCGCCCGACAGGATTCGAACCTGCGACCTTCGGCTCCGGAGGCCGACGCTCTATCCACTGAGCTACAGGCGCGCTGTCGGTAATCGTAGCGTCCTCGCTCACGGACGCGCTTGCGTGCGGGCACGGCACAAACGCCGCGTTGTCATCAACGCTGGTCCGCCCGAGCGACCGCGGCTTCATGCCGGGTCCGTCGCGAATACCCGGGCTCAGGAAATAACGGCTGAGCCGGCTCTCAGATAACGACCTCGCCCAATGTCGCGAGGGACCTCGATCTCCAGGCTGGCCTCGTGAATTCCGACGAAGGGGACGAGGCGCTCGCCACGATCCTCGGTCGGCGCAGGAGGTCCGCAATGAACAACCGGTACGCAGTCGAGAGCCTCGGGACAGCGCATCGCGCTGACCTCCAACGCGAGGCCGCGCAAGCTCGCCTGGCGGTCTCTGCCAGGCGTGGTGACGCCACGGGTGGGGCTCGAACCATGTCCCGGCTGCCACGCGCGGTGCGCGGCGCCCTCGTCGCCATGGTGCTCGCGCTGGTCTGGGCGGCGCCAGCCGCAGCGGCCCAGCCGACGCGAACGGTGACGCACCCGCTCGACGGCACGATCTACTCAGCCCAGGAGAGCGGCTGCGGGTTCGCCGTCGCCGTCGGGGCCGATCCAAAGGCCAGAGTCACCGTCACGGACTTCAGTGACGGCACCGAGGTGACTGAAGCGAACACGACCCGAACGCTGACGAACGTCCTCAACGGCAAGACGTACCTGCGCATCAATCGAACCCACGACGTGGAGTGGTTCGACCCTGCGAATGGGGTGATCCGTGGCGTGCAGAACGGCAAGTTCACGTGGGGGTTCTATCCGGGTGACATGGGTCCATACGGGCTCGTGCAGGCGCCCGGCCTAGGCCTCCAGTTCGTCGGCACGGCGTGGTACACGTGGGACCCGAACTCGGGCGCCATCAAGAGTTTCGTCTTCAAGGGGACTATCGAGGACGTCTGCGCGGCGCTCTCGTAGCGGGCACGAGCGGGCGGCGCTTGGTCGCGGGGCGCCGCCCGTGCCGCACCTCGATGCGGAGCCCGCATCTGAACCATCGATGACGCGAGCAGGGCTCGATAATGCGAGCGTGGTCACCCGGGTCGCCAGTCCCGTCTTCATCGGCCGCCGAGACCAACTCGAGCGCATTCGCGAGGCACTCGATCGAGCGGTGTTGGGTCGCGCGACGTTCGTGGTCGTCGCCGGCGACGCGGGCGTCGGGAAGACGCGCTTCGTGGACGAGGTGGCGCGCCTTGCAGAGGCCGGGGGCTGGCGGACCCTCGTCGGCGGATGCGTCCAGATGGGCGACGACACGCTACCGTACGCGCCCATCGTCGAGGCCCTCCGGCGACTCGCGGATGTCGTCGGCACGACCGATCTCGAGAAGCTTATCGGGCCAGGTTCATCCGAGCTCCGCCGGCTCGTTCCGGACCTCGTTCGGTCACCGTCGGCGGTGTCGGGGGACGCAGAGATCGCGACGGTCTCGAGCCAGGGGCGACTTCTCGAGGCCCTTCTCGCGGTCCTGCGGCATCTGGCCGCCGACCGTCCGCTGCTGTTCGTCGTCGAGGACATCCATTGGGCGGACCCGTCGACGCTCGCCCTGCTCGGGTACCTCGGGCGGAACCTCGGCGGGGCCATGGTCCTGGTGGCGACGTACCGAAGTGACGAGCTGCACCGACGGCATCCCTTGCTTCCGTTCGTAGCGGAGCTCGAGAGACGGGGCAGCGTCGAACGGATCGAGCTGCTCCCGTTCGACAGGCCCGAGATCGCCGAGCTCGTTCGGGCGATCCGGGTCGACACGCCACAAGGACTCATCGACCAGCTGTCCGAGCGCTCGGATGGCAATGCCTTCTACATCGAGGAGCTGCTGGCGACCAACACGGCGATCGGTATCCTCCCGGCGACCCTGCGCGAGGTCCTGCAGGCTCGCGTGGCGACGCTGACCGAGCCGACCCAGGACCTGCTCCGGGTCGCGTCGGCGGCTGGTTCTCACATCGCCACGTCGCTGCTCGGGACGGTCTCAGGGCTGGACGAACGCGAGGTCCACGCCCGGCTGCGGGAGGCGGTCGAGCGCCACATCCTCACGCTCGACGCGACGACCGACGAGCTCGCCTTTCGCCACGCACTCATGCGGGAGGCGATCTACGAGGGCCTCCTGCCCTGGGAGCGGACGCGACTCCACTCGGCGTTCGCTGCAGCCCTCGAGGCGGCGCCGACGATCGAGGCGGATGCCGCCCGGGTCGCCGAGCTGGCCTACCACTGGCACGCCGCCCACGATCTGCCGAGGGCGCTCGTCGCGGCGATTCGGGCGGGCGCGGCCTTCGACCGGGTGAGCGCGCCGGACGAGGCTCACCGCCAGTACGAACGGTCGCTCGATCTCTGGGATCGCGTTCCCGACGCGGCCCACCTCGTCGGGCTCGAGCGTATCGAGCTGCTCGAGCATGCGGCCGCAGCCGCGTCGCACTCGGACCCGGGTCGGGCGGCGTCGCTCATCCGTTCGGCGATCCCGCTCGTGGGCGCGACCGCCGACCCCGTCCGCGCGGCCGAGCTCTGGGTGGCGCTTGGCTCGTATCTCTGGGCGAGCGGGGACGGGCCGGCCGGCGTCGACGCTTGCCGAACCGCACTCTCGCTCGTCGCGGTCAATTCGCCCTCGGCGACGCGTGCCCGTGCTCTCGCGACGCTCGGGCGGGTGCTGATGGCGGTCGCCAGGTTCGTTGAGGCCAGACCGGTTCTCGAGGAGGCAGTGGCTGTCGCCGCAGCGGCGGGAGCCGACGCGACCGAGCGAAACGCCCTGACCTCGCTGGGCGTCGTCCTCGGCTACCTCGGTGACTTCGAGTCGGGACGGTTGAAGCTCGGCGCATCCCGCGAGCTCGCCATCCGGCTCGAGAGCGCCGAGGAGGTGGGTCGGGCCGACGCGAACCTGATCGATCTGCTGGTCCACGTCGGAGGACGGTTCGACGAGGCCGCGCGCCTGGCGAGCGAAACGTTCTCGTACCTCCAGGAGAGCTACCTCGCGTCGTTCTACGGTGTCCTGGCCTTGAGCGAGGGTGCCGGGGCGCTCATTCGCCTGGGTCGATGGGAGGAGGCGGACGCGTTGCTCGGGCGGGCGCAGGGGTACGTTTCGTCGGGCGTTCCCGAGATCACCTTGAACGAGCGGCTCGCCCTCCTGGAGGTTGATCGTGGACAAGAGGACGCCGCGACGGAGCGCATTGCCCTCCTGAGGCGCCTGATGGGCGGGTCGACCGACAGCCAGTGGACGCTGCCGCTCCTGGAGATCAGCGCAGAGCTCGCGCTCTGGCAGCGTCGGCCGCAGGACGCGCGGGACGAGATTGCCCAAGGGCTTGGGAGACTCGGCGCCCTCGACGCTGGCACGATCAGCCGCTGTGCCCCGGTCATCGCGCTGGCGATGCGAGCCGAGGCCGACCAGGCGGAGCTGGGCGGCGGCCGCCCCGATGCCCAGTCACACGAGATCCGCCGCGTCGCGTCGGGCTATCTGGCGCTGATGCGGGAGGTCAACGATGAGATTCGTCGCGATCGACCCTCGCTGGTCCGCCTGGCCGGGGCATGGCTGCGGCTCTGCGAAGCGGAGGGGAGCCGTGTGTTGAGCGAGCCCTCCCCGGGAGCCTGGTCGGAAGCGGCCCTCGCCTTCGCGAGCCTGGAGATGCCGTATCAGCAGGCGTACGCGCGGTGGCGGGAGGCCGAGGCCCATCTCGCCGTGCGCGCGCCCCGAGACCGCGCCGTCGGTGCGCTCGTCGAAGCGCATCGGCTCGCGATCCAGCTCGGTGCCGAGCCGGTTCGTGGTGAGATCGAGGGTGTCGCCCGCCGCGCGAGGATCGACCTGGATCGCGGACGGCAGGCAGCTGACCGCCCCCCGAAGCCCGATGCCGCGTTTGGGCTGACCGCTCGCGAGCTCGAGGTTCTCGACCTCCTGGTCGCGGGGCTCACGAACCGCGAGATCGGTAGTCGGCTGTTCATCAGCGAGAACACCGCGGGCGTGCACGTCTCGAACATCCTCGGCAAGCTCGGCGCATCGAGACGAATGGAGGCGGCGGCGATGGCCCATCGGCTCGGGTTGATCGAGACGCCTGGCCAGCGCAACACCGGGTAACGAGACCGTGCTTCTCGGCTGATGGTTGGGGGCAGCCATCGCCGAGAGAGGGTCACGACACGTAACGCTGACGACCGCGCCATCGGTATCGCGGGGTGTGCTGTTGGTCGGGCGCGCCTTGATGGCGGTTCCTCGGGTGCGGCGAGGCGGACGGCCGCGGATACAGCACAAAACCCCGACCGTTTGCGTCGGGATCCCGCTCAGGAAGCACTACGCTCGGGCCGCCCGGCTCCGGAGGCCGACGCTCTATCCACTGAGCTACAGGCGCGGGCCTCGATGATACCCGGTGCTCGTGGATGGACGGTCGGCTTCTGTTTGAAGTCGCCGATCGGCTGGGGAGCGATGGAGTCCGTGGTTACGGGCGCCGGGAACGCACGACCTTCCCCTGAGCCTCGTGGCTAGCGTCACGCAGCGTGTTTGGATAGCCATGCGGCGATCAGTCTGGTCGCGGCCGCTTGTGCAATCTCACGATTGGCAGGACCTCATCCACGAGGCGGCGGATCCCCTCACCGTCGTCGAAGTTCAACGCGATGTGGCTGACGCCGACGTCGACGAGGGTTTCGATCTCTCGCGCGACGTCCGCTGCTGATGGACCTGCAACCCCGAACACCTGGCCCGGGTAGAAGTCGTGCTCGTACGTCGCTTCGAAGGCGGCTGGCTCCCGGGGCAGTGGATCGACGCGGAACCGTCGCCTGCGTCTACGACGCGGCCGGGCGGATGTTCGCGTTGTGGCGGAACAGGTTGCCCGGGTCGTACCGGCGCTTGATCCGTGCGAGTCGATCCCCGGTTGGCCCTGGATAGGCGGCTCGGATCCGGTCCTCGCCGTCCTCCTGCATGAAGTTCACGTAGGCCCCAGCGTCTCCGTCGGCGAGCTCTCCGGCCAGGGCGTCGACCCAGGCCCGGCGACGAGCTCGATCCGCATCCGTCTTGTCGTGGAACGCGACAACCACGGCGAGAATCCGACTCGCGCGGTGTGCGAATGCCGTAGCCTCGACCGGCACGCGTGCCATCGCGCCGCCCAGGACCCGGAGCTGCACCGCGCGGAGCGGCGCGTCGGACGCCTCGAGCGCCTCGACGATGGCCGCACCGTCAGCTCGATCGATGGAGTTCACGAACAGGGTCTGCTGCACCGGGGTCGGCCGGTAATTGGGATCCTCCGGGCCGTACATCGCCGGGTAGGCCATCGGACCGAGGGTGTCCGCGATCGGCGTGGCGATCGATCGGAACGCCTCGACGGCGCGCTTGCCCGCGTCGAGGTCCCCCGAGTGCACCATCAGCGAGAAGATCGACAGCTTCCCCTGCTCACTGGCCGGCACGAACGGGGCCGGGGGCGCGGGCATCACGTTGGCGATCGCCGACAACTCGTCGGGAGCGGCCTCGGCCGCGGCGACGAACGCCGCGATCGTGTCGGCGGTGGCGGGCAGCATGAGGATCCCGCCGACGACCGACTCGAGCGGGTGGAGCCGGTACAGGAACCGGGTCGCAACCCCGAAGTTGCCGCCGCCCCCGCGGACGGCCCAGAAGAGGTCCGGCTCGTGGTCCGCGTCGACCAGCCGAATCCTGCCGTCGGCCGTCACGAGCTCCACGGCCAGCAGCGAATCGATGGTCAGCCCGTGCTTGCGGACCAGGTAGCCGATCCCGCCGCCGAGGGTGATCCCAGAGATACCGACCGAACCCGTGTCCCCGAACCCGACGACCAGGCCATGCTCGGTTGTGGCCGTCGTGAGCTCCATCGCGGTCAGCCCGCCACCGGCCCACGCCGTCCGGCGATCCGGATCCAGGTCGATGCTGGTCAGGTCCCGGACATCGAGCACGAGACCGCCGTCCACGGTGCTCTGGCCGGCATTGCTGTGGCCGCCGCTCCGGACCGCGAGCTGGAGGTTTTGCTCCCGCGCGAAGGAGACCACCGTCGCGACGTCCTCGACGTTCGCGACGCGCGCGATCGCCGCCGGGTGGCCGTCGACGTCGCCCAGGAAGACACGGCGCTCGTCGTCGTAGTCGGCGTCGCCCGGGGAGGTGAGCCGACCGTTCAACTGGGTCGCCAGCGTTCGGAACTGGTCATTCGTTTCCGTCATTGGGCGTCTCCGTCTTCTTGGTTGCGGCTCAAGCCGTGCCGGAAAGGATTCGTCGAAGCGTCGCTGCGAAGGCGTCCGGTTCGCCGGTCTGGCCGTATTCGCCACCGAGGAACCCGTCATGGCCGCCGGGGAAGGTGACCGGTTGGGTCCCGAGGCCTTCGGCCACGCCGATGGCTCCGCGGCCCGCCATCATCCGGCCCGACTGGGCGCCGACCCCGATCACGATCTGGGTCGATGCTGCCCGAAGCGCCGCGAAGTCCGGCTCGTACGCATTGAGCGCCGGCATGTTCAACCCGAGGAGCGGATCGCGCCGTGAGCCATCGTCTCCGGTCGGCAGGCCGAACATCTGTGGATCCGGACCGGGTTGATCGGCGAAGCCGGCCGGGATGGGTCCCTCGTGGCTGACCAGGGCGATGAACTTCGCCATGGCCGGGCCGAAGCCAGCGCGCTCATACGTTTCGTGAACGGCCACGCAGGCAGCCAGGGCCGCCTCGCGGTCGGGCAGGACCATGGCCGTCGGTGGTTCGTGGGCGACGAGGACGCGAACCTGGTCCGGGTGACGCTCCACGAGCGCCAGCGCGACCACGGCCCCGCCGCTGCTGGCGAACAGGTCGACCGGCCCCTCGCCTAGCGCATCGATCAGCCGGTGGACGTCGTCCGCGTGCTCGTCGACGGTGTTGCGCGGCGCGTCGTCCGTTCGCACGCTCCGTTCCGCGCCGCGGGGGTCGTAGGTCACCACGGTCCGGTCGGCAAAGTGGCCGGCCAGCGTGACGAACCCGGCGGCACCCATCGGCGAACCGACGATGACCAGCGGGAGATCGCTGCTCGCGGCGTTGCGGCGGACGTCGTAGGTCAGGACGGCGCCGGGGACTTCGAGGGTGTTCGGTGTCGGCTCGCTCATCGTCGTGCTCCTCGTGGCCTGGGCTTTTGGGGTGTAGACGGCGTCCGGCGGCCGGATTCATCGACGGTCGAACCATCGAGACGGCCACCCGCGCGACGGACGACCCGCAGGGTTGGCGATATCGTCAGGTTGTGAAGCTGACCGTCCTTGGGGGCGCCGGAGCTTGGCCACCCGCCGGAGGCGCCTGCAGCGGCTACCTCCTCGAGCATACCGGCTACCGGCTGCTCATCGATCCAGGGTACGCAGTCGTGCCGAGATTGCTTCAGCTGATGCAGCCCGAGGCCCTCGACGCCGTCCTGATCAGTCATGGGCATCCCGATCATGTCGCGGACCTGAACCCGTTGCTCCGGGCACGGGCCTTGTGTGACGACCCAGCTCCGCCGCTGCCGACGTTTGCGCTCCCGGGCGCGTTGCGAGCCGTCCTGGCGCTGGACCGGCCGGGCCTGCTGGACGGAGCGCTGGACCTGCGCGAGTTGGATGCCGGCGAGGCGTTCACGATCGGGCCGTTCGCGGTCGAGTCGCGGCTTCTCCCGCACTTCCTGCCGAACGTCGGACTGCGCCTGACCATCAACGCGCGGTCGCTCACGTACACCGGCGATGCCGGACCGTCCGACGAGCTCGTCGAGCTCGCTGCGGACACCGACCTGCTGCTCGCCGAGGCGACCTACGTCGAGCGGGTCCCTGACGACTCGGCTGCCTACCTCAACAGCGCCCTCGAGGTCGGTCGGCAGGCCGATCGGGCTGCGGTACACCGCCTCGTGCTCACCCACCTGCAGCCAGGCACCGATCCGGTCGAGTCTCGCGAAGCCGCCCGCCGCTCTTTCGACGGATGGATCGACGTGGCCAACGCCGGCCTGGATGTCGAGATCGCCTGAGCGGTACCGGGATCAGCCCGTTTGGTCGGCGCGCTCCCACCAGGCGATGGTCGCGCCGAGCCCGGTCACGGCAACGACGGCCACGATCAGCACCGCCGCGGTAGAGACAGGCTCGACCTGCGCCCCGCCCGCCCCGGCCAGGATCGCCGGGACCGACCAGGGAAACCATGACCCCCAGCCGAGGACCGCCAGGACCTGCGACGCCACGATCACCGCGATCGTCCATGCGAGCGGAGCGATGTACCCCCGCCCGAGGCCGGCGAAGAAGGCCGCCCAGGTCTGGAGCGAGATCGTCAGGATGGCCGCCAGGACGATCGATGTCACGGTCTGCTCGACATGCGTGGAGGGCCACTCGGGCAGCCCGACCAGCGCGCCGATCCCGAGGCCCAGGATCAGCACCCAGGTCGTGATGCACGTCGCCCAGATCCCGATCACGATCGACTTGGCCAGCACGATCGTCCGGCGCGGCGTCCGGTTGGCCAGCAGGATCCGGGCCGTGTGGTCCGCGAACTCGCGGCCGAAGACCCAGGCGGTGAGGAAGGCGAACAGGATCGCGCCCCCGATGACGGCCGCCTGCCCCAGCATGTTGAGGAACGTCGGCCAGTCGGCCGTCCCCGCGGTGAGCTGCGCCTTTGCGCCGATCAAGCCGAGGTTGCGGGCACCCTCGGGGTCCTTGAGGATGACCATGAACAGGCCCGCCACCAGGGGGGCCACGGAGAAGCCGGCGGCGACGCCCCAGGGCACGCGCGACCGACGACTCTTCAGCCACTCGGTGGCAATCGCCGCGCGCAGCGTGCTCATGCCGCTTCCGCCGCCGCACCGGTCAGCCGCATGAAATGGTCTTCGAGGGTCTCGCGAGCGAGCGCCAGGTGGGTCGGCGGCACGCCTGAGGCGACGAGCAGCCGGGCCACGTCATCGGGCGATTCGATCGACCCGGAGTCGCGCAGCTCGAGCCGCCCGCCCGGCCCGATCGCAGACCTCGCCGGAGACAGGCCCGCGGCCCGGAGGACGCCTTCGGCCGCGTCGAGGTCCCTGGCCCCGATCTCGAGGCGACGATCCCGATGGGCCTCGAGCGCCCCGCTGTCCAGCTCCTCGATGAGGCGGCCCTGATGGACGATGGCAATCCGAGTGGCGAGCCGATCGACCTCGGCCAGGATGTGGCTCGACATGAAGATGGTCACGCCTCGCTGGACGGCGAGGTCGCGGATCAGCTCGCGGATCTCGATCACGCCGGCCGGGTCGAGCCCGTTGGCCGGCTCGTCGAGCACGAGCAGCTCTGGCTCGGGGAGCAACGCCCTCGCGAGCGCGAGCCGCTGGAGGTTCCCAAGCGACAGCGTGCCGGCGCGTCGTGCGGCGTATGGCTCGAGGGCGAGGCGATCGATCGCCCGGTCGACGACGGCGCGGTCCGGAACGCCGGCGAGACGGCGAGCGACCTCGAGGTTCTCTCGGACGGTCAGCTCGGGCCACGCTGTTGCCGTCTCGACGAGGTGGCCGACCCGCCGCCAGACGCCCGTCGCAGCGGGGCGGACGCGAACACCGAGCACCTCGGCATAGCCGGCCGTCGGGCGGATCATCCCGAGCAGCATCCGGATCGTCGTCGACTTGCCCGCGCCGTTGCGTCCCAGGAAGGCGTAGATCTCGCCCCGTGCGACGCGGAGGTCGATCTGGTCGACGGCCAGCACGTCCCGCCCGTAGCGCTTCGACAGGCCGCTGGTCATGACCGCCAGGTCGTTCACGCCTCGACCGCCGGTTCGTGGCCGAGGCCCCGGAGGATGAAGCCGTTGAGCTCAGCGATCGCCACGGGTACGTCGGCGGGGTCGCTCACGAGCTCATGGATCGTCCCGAAGCAGGCCATGACGCACGCCGCCGCGCGAGTCGGATCCTGCCGCCGGAACTCGCCGCGTTCGATTCCGTCGGCAATGACCTCGGAGATCGCCGGGGCCAGGCGGGCCAGCGCCCGCTCGCCGATCCGATCATGAAGAACGCGGTTCTCGGGGCGATGGAAGACTTCGATCAGGTCGCGTTCGTAGGCCTCGCCACCGACCTCGCCGATCTGGCCGCCGAAGGCCAGCAGTCGCTCGATCGGGGACCGCTCGGGGTCGTCGGCGATCGCCTGGACCCGGCTGGCCACCTGCTCGACCATCAGCTCGGCGACCGCGCCGACCGCGTCGTCCTTGGTCGCGAAGTAGAGGTAGAACGTCCCCTTTGCGACGCCGGCGGCGCGGACGATGTCATCGACCGAGGTTCCGGTCACGCCCTTGTGCGAGAAGACGGCGGCGGCCGCCTCGACCAGCGCTTTCCGGCGGGCTGCGCGGCGATCTTGACCACGGGCGGCGACGGGGCTCGACACGGTTGACTCCGAACTGACTGACCGTCAGTCAGTCTATTATCCGCGAAGCAACGTGTAGACACGGCCTTGTTTGAACTCGAGATCCTCCAGCTCGGTCGTGGTCCGAACCTCGTAGGCGGCAATCTGGGTCAGCTGGTCGGCCGGCAGGTAGCGTCGACCCGGATCCCCGATCAGGACGTCGACGCCCGCCGTTCGGACCCGACGCAACCAGGGCAGGACGCGCGCGGCCAGCACGGCTTCGTACCAGCAGTCGCCGGCGAGGACGACCTCGGCGTCGGGCACGTCATCGTCGAGCACGTCGCGACGGATGGCCGACACCCGCTGCCCGTTGGCACGGGCATTGAGCTCGATCGACGCGACCGCGAACGGATCGATGTCGGCGGCGGTCGCCGACTCGGCGCCGGCCTGCATCGCGGCTATCGCGCAGATGCCGGAGCCGGACGCGAGGTCGAACACGCGGCGGCCGGCCACGGCCTCGGGGTGGTCGCGGAGGTACCGGGCGATGGCGAGCCCGCCACCCCAGGCGAACGCCCAGTACGGCAGCGCCGCCTCCAGGTTCGCCGTCTCGACCTGGGCGGCCCGCCAGAGCGGCAATGCCTCATCGGCGAGGTGGAGACGAAGCCCCTCGAGCCCGATCACCGGCCGGAGCCGTGTGTGACGCAGGACGAAGGCGCGGGGCTGGACGGTCAAGCGCGCTCGGCGCTCCGCGACTGGAGCCCGCGGACGTACGCGACCGGCTGGTCCTCGAAGTCCCGATCACGGCCGAATCGGTGCCGATCCATGGCGGTCAGCATGCCAGAACGGCGGAGCGGTCCTCCGACTCTGTCGGCAGCGTTGCGAGCCGTGGAAGTCAAGGGCTGCCGGACGCGTCTAGGCGGATGCGCCGACGGTCGCCGCCAGGCTCGCACCCCAGGCGCGTGCCGATTTCGAGCTCGTCGCTGGACATGCGATCGACGAGCGGACCGGTCGCCCCCTCCAGCACGAAGCTGCGAGGTTGCTCGACTCGCTTGAAGCGGACCTTCTGGAGCTGCTTGGTCGCGCTCGTCGCTGCCGATCCGGTGAACAGCATCGGGCCCTTGATCCTGGTGTCGAAGGCGGCGGCGACGATCGCGGGGTCGGCGCGCATCGAGGCGAGGTACTCGCGCAGGCCCGTCCCGTTCGACACGAGCGGGTCGGAACTGCGCCTCGCGGCGTTGGTACGCGAATTGGCCGTGGTCATCCCGTGCGCGTGGGTCGGGCCGCCGACCACGAGGAGGACGACGCCCGGAGGCAAGGTGGTGGGTGCCGATCCGACCTCGATGGCCTCGGCGGGCATCACCGAAGCGATCCCGTCGGCGATGGCGCGTGCCACGGCTCGAGTGTTGCCGAACATCGACTCGTACACGACCAGGGCGCGCATCGCTCCACCCTCCCTTGGTGACCGCTTGGTCGCGTCACGTTCGGAAATCACTGCCGCCGTGCCAAGAGCCGAAAGTCCTCAACCGGGAAACTGGACCCAAACGACACCCGCCGCGCGTGCACGCGGCCGGCGTGGACTGGCATCATGCGCGCACGCCTGTGGCCGGCGCGGAAGGTTGGAGGAGACGCACCATGGTGCGCACACGGCACGAGTCGAGCGTCATCGCGGTTTCCTGGATCCCGTCCGAGGCCATCGAGGGCCTGTCGCGGATCCCGTTCGACATGGGGGTGACGCACTACGACCAGCCACCGCCCGACCAGATCGACGACCTCGAGGAGCTTCGCCGGACCGACCGGTTCCGGGAAGCCAACGAGCTGCGAGCGTATGTCGACGTCGAGGATGGCAGGATCGTCGGATACGGCTACCTGGGCGGCGGCCACATCGGAGCCACCACGGTCCGGCTCGGACCGGCGAGCATCCGTTTTCCGGCCGTGCACCTGCCCGATATTCAGCACGAACCCGAGGTCGGGCCGACGTCCGTCCGATTCGTCCAGACCGTCGGCGGGAGGATGGGCCTGCCGACGCCGCGGCCGGTGCCGCACCGGCCGTTCATGCAGTTCTGGCCGTCGATTGCCTGGACGACCCTCGAACTGACGATCGACGCCGACGGTTCGGCAACGCACGGCCTTGCAGGAGCCAGTCCGTTCCCCCGCCACTGGATCTATGGCCACGATGGGCGACTCGTGCAGAAGTCGGCGGTCGTCGACTTCATGCGATGGTTCAACGACGCGTTCGGCGAGCACACCCCCTGGGGCGCGTCGGACTCTGCCGCGGTCTCGAGCGCCGTCGAGTCGGCGATCGAACGGCAGCTGTCCGCCGAGATCATGCACGGCGCTGCGAAGCCGACGATCCGGTCGCTGAAGGCGGGTGACGTGCTCATCACGCAGGGGGAGGCCTCGACCGAGGTCTACCTCGTCCTCGACGGGATGTTCGTAGTCGATGTCGACGGTCGGGAGGTCGCCGAGATCGGCCCCGGAGCCGTGGTCGGCGAGCGCGCTTCCCGGGAAGGGGGCGTACGGACGGCGACACTGCGCGCCACGACGCGGGCGCGGGTTGCCGCGGCGTCGCCCGAGCTGCTCAACGGACTCGGGCTCGATACCCTCGCCGAGACCCATCGGCGTGAGGCGCCTCCCGGCTGACGCCTCGGACTCGGGCGCGATCGGCATGCCTTGACCGACCGCCGATACTCGGCCGTACCGTGACGGAGACCGGCCGACTGGAGACCTTTGCCGACGGCGTGTTTGCCATCGCGATCACCTGGGCGCTCCCGATCAGCGGATCGACCAAGCTGGAGTAGCGGCGGCGTCTCCGCCGGCGGATCAGGCTCCCTTCCCGACCGCGGACCGGACGACCATTACCGGGCAGGGTGCATGCCGCACGACCTGGTCCGAGACGCTGCCGATCAGCGCGCGACCGAGCGCGGCCCGTCCGTGGCTCCCGATGACGATGATGTCGGCGCCCTCGGACGTGGCCGCCTCGACGATCGACTCCGCCGGATCGCCCTCCCAGATCAGGAAGCTCGTCACGACCTGGTCCCGGCGTCCGCGCAGGACGAGCTCGGCGGCGGCCTCCTCGAGCCGACCGCGCTCCTGGTCGACGCGGCTGCGGAATCGCCCGCCGGGCAGCTGCAGCGTCCGGGGATCGATCACGCTGATCGCCAGCAGCCTGGCGCCGAGCGCGCCGGCCAGCCGGAACGCCTCGTCGGTCGCCGCAGTCGAGGACGGGCCCAGGTCGGTGGCGAGCATGATCTGGCGAAACCCGGGACGCGCCCCCAACGCCGACCGTATCGTGGCCGGGGCGACGGCGGACGGGCGAGCCTCCGTGAGTTGCGGGGTCGGACGACATGCAGGAATGCTGGCGATGCCGCACTCCACCGGACACCCGCCAAACGGCCCGATTTGGACATGCCGCCCGGCCTACCGCTGGCCAGCCGCACAAGGTAGCCTTGCGAGGTGTCCGATCATTCCGCCGGGGATCGTCCCGTCGCCGAACTTGGCTCGGACCGGCCCTTTCCGCTGGCGGCGCTGATCGAGGCGCTGGATGCGCTCCTCGAGGACCCCGGTCCGGACGCGGTCCGCCGAAGCCACCGCGGCGCTGCGAATCGCTGCTCGCGACCGCCGGCGCGCACGGCGCCTACCTCGAGGTCGACGCACCCCCGTTGCCGAGGCTGACGCTCGGTGCCGGGACGCTGGCCGACGGGCCCGAGGTCGGCAAATGCGCCCGCATCCATCCGCGCGGAGCTCGTCGATTCTATCGGGCGACGTCTCGCTCGGCATCCTCTGGCTCGATGGACCGGCGGACCCGGGTGAGACCGTTGCGCGGCTCATCGGACGAGCGCTCGAGGGCTCCTGGTCGCGTGCGAAGTTCGTCCAGTCGAGCGAGCGGCTCGCCGCGCTCGATGCGGCCACGCGCGGGATCGCCAACGTGCTGGAGCTCGACGCGGTCCTGCTGTTGATCGTCGAGGGCGTCAGGGACCTGGTCCGGGCGCGCTACGCGGCCCTCGGCATCGTCGACTCGGTCGGCGTCATCGAGCGCTTCGTCACGGTCGGGATCAACGCCGAGGATCGCGAGCGGATCGGCGACCTGCCGCGCGGCCACGGCCTCCTCGGGCTGATCATCCGCGAGGGTCGGGCGTTCCGGATCCCGGAGATCTCCGAGCATCCCGACAGCTCGGGCTTTCCTCCGCACCACCCGCCGATGCACTCGTTCCTGGGGGTGCCGGTCACCGTCAAGGGGGTGTCGGTCGGCAACCTGTACCTGACCGAGAAGGTCGACGCGATCGAGTTCTCCGGGGACGACCAGGCCCTGGTCGAGATGTTCGCGCTCCACGCCGGGATCGCCATCGAGAACGCGCGGCTGCACGAGCAGGTCCAGCGGCTGGCGATCGTCGAGGAACGCGAGCGGATCGCCAAGGACCTCCACGACGGAATCATCCAGAGCATCTACGCCGTCGGACTGTCGCTCGAGGACCTGCCCGACCTGATGGCCGAGCACACCGACGAGGCGCAGGTACGCATCGATCGCGCGATCGACGCGCTGCACATGACGATCCGCGACATCCGCAACTTCATCATGGGCCTGCGCCCCGAGCTGCTCGACCAGCACGATCTGGTCGGCTCGCTGCTCGCGCTCGCCGAGGAGGTCCGGCTCAATTCGATGGTCGAGGTGGACACGTCGATCGACTCGGTTGCCGCCGCCTCGCTGCCCGAGCACGCCCGAGCGCCCGCCTTCCACATCACCCGCGAGGCGCTCTCGAACGTCGTCCGCCACTCGCACGCGACGCGCGCATCGATCCTGCTGCGGCGTGAAGGCGGATCGGTCCGGCTCGAGATCAACGACAACGGAACGGGCTTCGATCCCGGCGAGGAGCGTGAATCCACGCACCAGGGACTGGCCAACATGGCGGGGCGGGCGGGCCGCCACGGAGGCAACCTGCGGGTGGAGAGTGCGGCTGGCGCCGGGACCCGTATTATCGTCACACTGGAAGCGGCAGACCGCCCACCCGAACAGGAGACCAGATGACCGGCGAAACGGTGGCCCGACCGCTGCGCCTGCTCGTCGTGGACGACCACGAGGTCGTCCGACAGGGACTCGTCGCCCTGCTCGACCGGCGCCAGGGGTTCGAGGTCGTGGCGGAGGCCGGTACGGCCGCCGAGGCCGTCGAGCAGGCCCGTCGCTACGAGCCCGACATCGTCGTCATGGACGTCCGGCTGCCGGACGGATCGGGCGTCGAGGCCTGCCGCGAGATCCGTGCGGAACGGTCGGCGACCCGGGTGGTCATGCTGACCTCGTACCCGGACGAGGAGGCCGTCCTGTCGGCCATCGTCGCCGGCGCCAGCGGCTACTTGCTCAAGCAGGTCCGCGCCCGCGACCTGGTCGCCGCCCTGGAGGCGGTCGGGCGCGGCGAGTCGCTGCTCGACCCGGCGGTCACCGAGAAGGTCCTCGAGCGGGTCCGCCGGATCGCCACTGGGGCCGCCGCCGACGACCTCGCGGCGCTGACCACCCAGGAGCAGAAGATCCTGCTGCTGGTGGCCGAGGGCAAGACCAACAAGGAGATCGCGGCCGAGGTGTTCCTGTCGGACAAGACCGTCAAGAACTACGTCAGCTCGATCCTGTCGAAGCTCAATCTCGAGCGACGTGCCCAGGCAGCCGCCTACATGGCGAAGCTGCGCGGGACGGGAACCGGCAGCTAGGCTCGATCCGGGGCCAGGCACCCAGCACCAAGCGCCCCCGCGGCAGCCGCGGTCAGACGGGCGCGCCCTCGGTCGACCGGGAACGCATCGCGCCGGCGATCTCGGACGCCCACTCGGCGATTGCCGGCCACGGCCGGAAGTCGCCCTCCGGCGCGCGAACCACCGCGAAGATCGTCTTCTCGGCGATCCCCAGCTGGCGCTTGTCGATCTTGCCGGCAAACGTGCGATGGCCGACCGCGTGGGTGCGCTTCAGCATGAGCTCCACGTCCTCGGGATCGCGATCCGGCTTGAGCGGATCGCCGAGCGGTCCGCTCGAGAACAGCCAGACCGGCTTCGTCGACAGCGCCGCCGACTCGCGTTCGATGAGCTGCTTGACGGGGCCGAGCCAGCGGCCAGCGTACACCCCGCTGCCAAGGATGATCGCGTCGTAGCCGGCGACGGATGCGACCTCCTCCGGCCGGCGCACCTCCGCGTCGATCCCCTCGCTCGAGAGGGCCTCGGCGATCGCCCTGGCGATGTCGTCGGTCGCACCGTGGCGGGACGCTGCGCTGACCAGGATCTTCATGACGGAACTCCTTTGCGACGAAGGTCAGCCGGCACCGGGAGCCGCGTACGGACCCGGGACGACCGGCTCGGACGTGGGGCGCGAGCGCAGGGTTCGCAGCGAGAGCAGGAGCACGGCGCCGAAGCCGAACAGGCTGGCGATGCCGACGACGAAACCGAGCACGGGCACGACCGTAAGTGCCTCCAGCGCCAGCACGCCGATGGCGGCCGCCCGGTACGGGCGCTCGCCGGCTCGCTCGCGTGCGGTCTGGTGCAGGATCCAGTCGCCGATCCAGATCCCGGCGACGAGGTAACCGGTGAAGGCGGCCAGCGGCCAGGCCATCAGCAGGATTCCGATCCCGAGTGGGGCGCCCACGACGGTGATGATGAGCAGGACGGCCACGATCGGGAACGCGAACAGGCCGACGATGCCGGTACCGAGGACGCGAACGGGATCGCTCGTGATGAGCGCTTCGGCATCGCGGACCTGGCGGGGCAACAACCCGGCGAGCAGCATGCCGGCGACGATCCCGGCGAGTCCGAACCCGATCCACAGCAGCACCAGCGCGGGCGCGAGGACGATGCCGAGGCCGAGCAGAGTCGAGGCGATGTCCTTCACCTCACCGCCCACCTCGGCGTTGCCGGTCTGGTGGACCAGCGAATCGAGCGTCATCACGTCGCCCTGGACCAGCGTGTCGGCCCCGATCTCGATCGGGCTTCGGACCGCGACGACCGATTCCACGCGTGCGCCGAGCAGGTTCGCCGACTCCGTCGATGGCGACGACGGTGTTGACCTCGCCGCGGATCGTCGCCGCGCCGTTGATGACGATCACGGTGTCCGCATGCTCGCCCGCCGGCAACGTGATGTCGCCACCGGCGGACAGCAGCACCCGGCCGTTGTGCGGACAGGGGATTGGCGGCGAGGGCCACCGGCGCCAACAGGAGCATGGCGATGACCATCGCCACGGCGATGCCGAACACGCGCCTCATCGGGGACTCCCTCCAGGTCACGGACAGACCACCACCCTCATGGAACAGCCGGTGAACCCGTCCCGACAGGGCCATCGGCCACCGGCTGACGGGCCGGCTGGCATGAACGGATGAGGGCGCCCGCCCGGGGCACCCTCATCTCGCGACCGCCGCTCCGGGCCGTCCGTCAGTTCTTCGGGTCGCCGTCACCGGCCATGAACAGGCCGATCGCCCCCTTGCCGACGAAGTTGAACGCATGCGTCACCATCGGGTACATCCCGTCTTCCTGCGGGCTGAACTCGATGATCGCGCCCTGGGCGGGGGAGAGATCGACGGCCTGGCTGCCCCAACCCTGGGCGTTGCCTCGGGCCAAGACCATGCCCTCCTTGATGACCGTGTCGAAGATCGTGCCGACGACGTGGAACGAGCTGTCGATGTTGGGCCCGGCGTCGAGGACGAAGACCCGGACGCGGCCCCGGGTCGTGACCTGGATCGGGTTGTCCTTGTACTGATTGGCGACCCCGTTGAAGACCACGAAGTCGGGTGCCGGGGCGGCGGCGTTGGCCTTGGCGTAATCGGCGGGCTGGCCCTGCGCGCCGAGGTACCACTCGCTCTGGACGACGGCCAACTCCTGGTCCACCTTCGGCAGCCCGCCCTTGGGCTCGACGATGACCATGCCGAACATGCCGTTCGCGATATGTTCAAGCGTGGGAGCCGTTCCGCAGTGATACAGCCAGACGCCGGCGTAGTCGGCGGTGAAGGTGTAGGTGAAGGTGTCGCCGGGCTTGATCTCGACCATCTGGTCGTTCATCGCCGTCTGGCTGGCGTGGAAGTCGATCGAGTGCGACATCTGGGTCTGGTTGGTCAGGTGGACGCGGACGGTGTCGCCGAGATGGACCCGGAGGGTCGGTCCGGGCACCGTCCCGCCGAAGGTCCAGGCGTGGACGACGAAGCCCGCCGCAACCGTGATGTCCTTGTCGACGATCGGGAAATCGACGTCGTGCACGGTGCCCGGCATGACCGCCGGCGCCGTGGCGTCGCGCAGCGTGTACGCCGGTGCGGCGGGATCCGCAACCGGCGCGGCCGGAGCGGTCGCCCCGCTCCCGGACGGGTCGGTCGGCGCCGAGGGGGCCGGCGCCGCGCCCGTGCCGCCACCCATGTCCATCGGCATCGACGGGGCCGCGACGGCCGGTGCGGCGTTGGCGATCGGCGCCGGGACGCTGGCCGGTGGATAGGTCCAGGTGGGCGCCCCGCTGCTGGTGCAGCCGACGAGCACGAGACCGAGGACGACGATCGGCATGAGCCGAGACGAGATGTGCCGCACGGCGGGCTCCCTTCCAGGTCGAAAATCACGTACTAACGTGGTACAGATTTAACCGCGGGAGCCGGATGGTGCCAATCTGCCAAATGGCCCTATTTTCGGGACCTTGGTGCGGGCGCGGCGTCCCCGTCGGGCCGGGCTCCGAAGTTGTGACCTGTGGCATGGACCGGTCGTGCCGCCCGGCACTCATCGGCAACTGCGCATATGTCGATAGTCGGCGCATGGACGACATCACGATCCTGCAGGCCGAGGTCCTCAAGACGCTCGCCAGCCCACGACGCCTCGAGATCATCCACGTCCTTGGCCCGCGGACCGATCGAGGTCGGCCGCCTGGCCGAGCTGATCGGCGCCAGCCAGCCAAACGTCTCACAGCACCTCTCGGTGCTCCGGACCGCCGGCATCGTCGAGGCCGAGCGTGACGGTCGCGAGGTCCGCTATCGGCTGATCGACCCGGACGTCACGGTGGCGTGCGGACTCATGCGTGGCGTGCTCGAACGACGGCTGACCCGACTGGGCCAGATGGCCGCCAATTCGACGGCTCCGTCCGTGCCGACCCCGGCCGAGCGAGGCACACCACCGAAGTCGGGATCGACGACCTCCCTCCGCGTTCCCGTCGCATCGAGGTAATCGTTCATGGACGAACCGCTCAACCTGGTCCTCTTCTCCGGCACCGACGACAAGCTGCAGGCCGCAGCGGTCCTGACCGCCGGGGCGGCGGCACTGGGCAAGCCGGTCAACCTGTTCCTGCAGTACTGGGCGCTCGACGCCTTCCGCGCCGATCGGATCGACGCCGACCACGGGCTCGCGCCCGAAGCCGGCGAGGCCGGCCGCGCGGCGGTCGACGGCCTTCGCGTCGCGGGCCAGGCGAGCTGGGCGGAGACGCTCCGCCAGGCCAAGGAGCTCGGCAGCGTCGACATCGAGGCCTGCTCGCTGTCGATGGACCTGCTCCATCTCGACCAGTCCGACTTGGACCCGCTCGTGGACGGAGTCGAAGGCGTGACCGCCTTCTACCTGAACGCCGGCGAGGGCCAAGTCGTCTTCATCTGATCCGTCACAAGGAAGGAGTCACCAACCCATGGCAGTCATCGAGATCAGCGTGCACGTCGACGCCCGCGGGCTGTCCTGCCCGATGCCGATCGTCAAGACGGCGCAGGCCATCAAGACCGTCGCCTCGGGCGAGCTCATCGAGGTCCTCGCGACCGATCCGGGATCGACCAAGGACCTCGCGGCCTGGTCGAAGACCACCGGCAACGAGCTCGTCGAGCAATCCGTGGACGGCGGAGTCTTCCGCTTCGTCCTGCGCCGGAAGTAGGGGAGTCCGAGATGACCACCGAATCGCAGCCACAGCTGGACGCCTTGGCCGAGGCGATCGCCGTCGCCGATCACTACACCGAGCCGGAGCCGGAGATTGCACCCGTGGACCATGGCGAGCCCCAGGCCAAGGACATCCTGATCATCGACTACAGCGGCGACCTCGAGAAGGTCTGGGCGACCATGATCCTGGCCTCCACGAGCGCCGCGATGGGCGTCAAGACCCGCGTCTTCGTCACGTTCTGGGGGCTCCAGGTCTTCGTCAAGGATTCGAAGCGGATCACCGGCGAGAACTGGATGCAGAAGATGCTCTCGTTCATGCAGCGCCCGGGCGTCAGCCACCGGAAGCTCAGCAAGATGAACTTCCTGGGCATGGGTCCCTGGATGATGGGCGTGCTGGCCAGGAAATACGGCGTGGCCAGCCCCAAGGAGCTGCTCGAGGCCGCCCAGGCGATGGGCGTCGAGTTCATCCCGTGCCAGATGACGATGGACATGTTCGGCCTCAAGCGCGAGGACATGATCGAGGGGATGGCCGAGCCGGTCGGCGCCGCTACCGTCATCGGCCTGATCTCCGAGAACTCCATCCCGCTGTTCATCTAGGAAGGACCGTCCCGCCATGACCGACACCATCACCACGCCCGCGATCACGCGGACGATCGACGCCCGGGGCAGCTTCTGCCCCGGCCCGCTGATGGAGCTCATTCGCGGCATCCGCGAGGCAGCCGTCGGCGACGTCCTGTCCGTCTACTCGTCGGACAAGGGCAGCAAGACCGACATTCCCAAGTGGATCGAGAAGGCGGGCCACCGGCTCGTCGCCCTCGAGACCCGGGACGGCTACGACGAGATCATCGTCGAGAAGACCCACTGAGAGCCGGGATGCAACGGATCCTCATCCTCGGCGGCGGCGTGGGCGGGACCCTGACCGCAAACCTGCTGGTCAAGAAGCTCCGCCGCCAGTTGCGGGCCGGCGAGGTCGCGATCACCGTCGTCGACCAGACCGGCCAGCACACCTACCAACCCGGGTTCATGTACATCGCGATGGGCGGCGAGCGAGCCGACAAGCTCCAGCGCCCGGAGCGCGGACTGCTCGACTCGCGGGTGAACCTGGTGGTCGGGCAGGTCGACAGGGTCGATGAGCCTAGCCGAACGGTCCAGCTCAAGGACGGCGAGCGTCTGAGCTACGACTTCCTCGTGCTCGCCACCGGGTCACGGATCCTGCCCGAGGCGATCGATCACTTCGACACCGAGGCGCAGCACTTCTACACCGCCGAGGCCGCGCTCAAGCTGCGCAAGGCCCTCGACGCGTTCAAGGGCGGCCGCATCGTGGTTGCCATCGCCGGCATGCCCTACAAGTGCCCCCCGGCGCCGCTCGAAGTCTCCTTCCTGATCGAGGCCGAGCTCCGCCAGCGCGGCCTGCGACAGAATAGCGAGGTTCATTTCTGCTCGCCGATCGGTCGTGCGTTCACGATCGAGAGCGTGTCCGAGATGGTGACCCCGATCTTCGAGCAGAAAGGGGTCGAGGTTCACACCTTCTTCAACGTCGAATCGATCGACGCCGAACGGCACGTGATCCAGAGCCTCGAGGGCGAGGAGTTGCCGTACGACCTGCTGATCCTGGTACCACCGCACAAGGGCCAGCAGTTCCTGATGGACTCCGGGCTCGCCCCGGCGCCCGGCGGCTGGCTCCCGACTGATCGCGCCACGCTCCAGGTCGGCGGCCGCCCGAACGTCTTCGCCCTCGGCGACGCGACGGACCTGCCGCTGTCCAAGGCGGGCTCGACGGCCCACTTCGAGGCGCCGGTGGTGACGGAGCGGATCGCCGCGGCCGTCGAGGGTCGGGCCCCCGATCGCAAGCACGGCGAGTACCTGGGCAAGGTCATGTGCTTCTTCGAGATCGGCGACGGCAAGGGAACGCTCCTGCAGTTCGACTACGAGCATCCGCCGCGCCCGCCGAAGCCGAACCAGCTGTGGCACCTGGGCAAGATCGTCTTCAACAAGACCTACTGGCACACCGTGCCAAAGGGCCGCGTCTGAGCGACCCGCTCGACCATCCACGCCACCGCGAGGGCCGAGCCCCTTCCCTCGCCTTCGCGGTGGCTACCACCCGTGCATGACTGGACGGATCAGATGACCAGCAGGACGGTCAGCGGTCGACTCGACGGCGACGGGCTGCGGCTCGTCGCAACCACCGACAGCGGACACACGATCGTCATGGACAACCTCGAGGGCGACGCCGGGCCGCGACCCGCCGAGCTGCTCGTCGTCGCCCAGGCGGGCTGCGCGGCGATGGATGTCGTGTCCGTCCTGCGCAAGAAGCGTCAGCCGTTCACCTCGTACGAGGTCCGCGTCGCCGGCGACCAACGGGACGATCCGCCGCCGCACGTCTTCGTGCGGATGCGTGTTCTCCACGTGGTCGAGGGCGACGTCGACATCGAAGCCGTCCGCCGGGCGATCGAGCTGTCGGCGACCAAGTACTGCACGGTCACCGGCAACCTGTCTTCCGGCGTGACCGAGGTCAGGCACGCTACCTGGTCCGCGACGCCTCGGGCGAGGAGCACTACGGCAATGTCGTCGTCACCGGCCCGCTCGAGGACCCGAGCTCGCTCGGGTCGACGGAGCCCAGCCGATCTGAGCCGGCTGGTCCGGACGGACCGGTTCGGGCCGATTCGCCCGGCCCTTCGGCCGCTTCGGCTCTGGCCACTGGCACCTTCCCAGGCGACCATGGCGGATCGCCGCGCAGGCACTGTATCGACGGGGGAGGGCTGACCGATGTCGATCGTCGCACCCGTTCGCTTCGAGCGACCAACCGACATGAAGTCGGAGCTCCAGGGCCGGCCCGGCGTCGTCCGCTTCCTCGATCTCCCCGCGCGCCGCTGCGTGATGATCGATGGCGAGGGCCGGCCAGGCGAAGCAGCCTTTGCTCCGCGGATGCCGGGCCTGTTCGGGTCGGCGTGGACGCTGCGCTTCGCGCTCAAGCGCCGGGGAATCATCACCAAGGTCGGACCGCTCGAGGGGCTCTGGTGGACGACCGATGGGTCGACCGATCTCGACGCGATCTTCGACGGTGGAGCGACGCCGCGGGAGACGTGGCGCTGGACGTTGTTCATCGCCCTGCCCGCCGAGGCGGATGACCCGGAGATCGACTCGGCCCTGGTCGCCGGTCGGGGCAAGCTCGACCCGGTCTTCGCTGGCAACCTCCGGGTCGAGACCTTCGACGAGGGCCGCGTCGCCCAGGTCCTGCACCTCGGGCCGTACAGCGCGGAGCGCGCCACGATCGAGCAACTCCACGGGGCCATCGCCGCAGCGGGACTGACGCCACGCGGCCGCCACCACGAGATCTACCTCGGCGACCCGCGGACGAGCGCGCCGGAGCGCCTGCGGACGATCCTGCGCCAGCCCGTCGCCTGACGATCGCCGGGCCGGCGCGTTGGGCGCACCGTCCGAGCGCGCCTGTCCCGGACGACGAAAGCCGCGCCCGGGGTTGGGGACCTGGGCGCGGCTGAGGTGTCGGGGAAGGGACCGCCACCTCGTTGACGCGCGGGCACCCCGACCGTCCAAGCTTCCTCGGAGAGGCCCGGTCCGTGACGTGCCGAATGGACCGATTGCGCGGGACCGGCGGCCAATTCCCCCAAACGATCGCCGCGGCGGCAGAGTCGGGACGTTTGGCTCTTCACCTTGCCCAGCGCAACCGAGATCGTGTCCGTGGAGGCCAACATGGATACGAAGCAGCTCCTGGTCGCCGACGTCATGACCATCGACCCGATCGTGGTCGCCGATGACGCACCGCTCGAGGACGCGGCGCGCCTGCTTCGGACGTACTCCATCAGCGGCCTGCCGGTGGTCGACGGCGACGGTGCGCTGGTCGGCGTCATCAGCCAGACCGACCTGGTCGCCGTCGAGGGGGGCCAGATCGGGCGCCTCATCCGGACCGAATCGAGCGGCCTGCGCGTCGGCGAGCTGATGAGCTCCCCGGCGATCACCGTGCCGATGACCGGATCCCTGTCGGAAGCCGCCCGCCTGATGCGCGATCGAAGGATCCACCGATTGGTGGCCCTCAACGACGACGGGCATCCGGTCGGCGTCCTGTCCGCCTCCGATTTCGTGGCGCTCTACGCCGAGGAATGAGCCGGCGCTGACGCCGCGCAGCAGCGCCCGCAGGTTGGGCCAAATCGCCCATCGTTTGTCAACGTCCTGCACTTCCCCGACTCCGTTTGCGATCGGACGATCGCCGAGGCGCAACCCGGCGCGCGGCGCCGGACGGGTGCAGGGAGGCTGGGAGCGGGATGGCATCGGCGGTGCAACCCGAGGTGACCTCGGGAACGGGCGAGGCGGGCGGATCGAGTCGGAGGGCGACCGGGATGGAGCAGCTGTTCAACGTCGGGGTGTTCGCCCTGTTCGGGATCCTGTGGCTGGCGTTCGCCGCAGCGTTGATCTGGAGCCAGGGAAGCCTGGACGAGACGTGGCGATGGATCAGTGGCCTGCCACTGATCCTGCAGGGCGTGGTCTGGCTCTTGTTCCTGCCGGTCGTGGCGGGCCTGTGGGCCTGGGAGACGAGCTGGCCGCTGATCTGGCGCCTGGTCGTCGTCGGCGGGCTGGGGGTGACGAACCTCTTCCTCTTCTTCCCACGAACGATCCTCGGCGGGAAAGGCTAGGTGCGGCCGTGAGCGCGCACCTGCCGGGGTGGTCGTCGGCGAGCGATCCGAACCGGCGCCGGCGAGAGGTTCGATACCTGGCGGCCGGGGCCTCGGCTGCGACCGCGCTGCTGTACTTCGGCATCGGGCTCGGCGTCCTCAGGATCGTGGACAAGCCGACGGCCGATACGCCCGATCTGTTCGCGTTCGGGGCGGCGGCGGGCGCGGCGTTCGTCCTCGGCGCCGTTCTCCTGCTGGCCCTCGATCATCGAGGCGTGTGGCTGATCGGGGCGCTCTTCCAGGTCGGCGTGATCGGGATGTATGTCGCCGTGTCGCCCCAGCGGACGCCCCCCTTCGAGCAGTGGGGCATCCTCATCAAGGCCCTCCAGGTGACGATCCTGGTCGTCCTGGCGTATCTCGTGATCCGACCGCCGGTCCGGCGCACGACCGGCGTGCTGCGGTCCGTCTGAATGTCGCGGGGCAGCCCGGGCTGCCCCGCGATTGGCCTGTTGGCCGGAATGGTCAGCCGGCGGGTTCCGGCGCGATCTCGGTGGGATCCATGACGGGCTCTGTCGGCTCGACGGCCTGACCTCGCCGCGACCATCGGCGGATCTGCTCGTCGAGGCCGCGCAGCTCGTCCTCCGGGACCTCGGACATGACCGCGTATCCGCCGAACAGGACGACGCCCTCGACCGTGAGATGCGGCGCGTCGGTCGCCCGATCGAGGTGCGGCCGCGTGTCCGCGACGCCACCGATCCCCTTGACGCCCACGGTGACGATCCACGTCTCGGGGACGATGATCTGGCCACCCCCGAAGACCGCGCGAACGTCGAGGCGGGCGCCCGCCGGGTCGAGGGTCGCCTCGCGCAGGTCGATCACCCCGCCGCCGTACCAGCACTAAATCGTCCCGCCACGGAATGCGGTGGCGCGGCTCTGGAAATGCACCGGCTCGAAGGTCGCGAGGAGCTCGATCTCGTCCGCGTCCGGTGCCGGGGGCGGCACTTCGCGTTGCCGCGCCCGGAGCGCACCGATTGCGCCGCCGACCATCGCCAGGACGAGCCCGACCCAGAACAACGTGAACAGCCGTCGGATGATCCCCATGGGTGCGTCCTCCTTTGTCGTCCCGTTGCCGGCAGGGCGCCCCGCCGGCCATGACGCGTCTCGCCACCTGGCGTTCGGACGGACCATGGAACACCTTCGCGTCGGTGGCGCCAAGGGCCAACCGGCATCAATGGCAGCCGGGAGTGGCCCGTCGAAGGTGCGTTCGGGACAAAGCGCACTAGGCGGGTGACGACGCGTCGAGGGACAGTCGTGTCGTTGAGCAACGCGGCGTTCCGATCCCCTCGGCGCCCCGAACCCGGCAAGGAGGCGGCCATGCGCCGGCTGACGATCATCTCGGGAGCGGTCGCCGCCGCGGCCATCTTCATCCGGCGATACCGGGCTTGGCACCAGCGCTGGGGGGCGACGGACGCGGAGGTCGCCGGCGAGATGCCCGGCGACGACCTCCTCGAGGTCGCCGAGTTCCACCCGACCCGGGCCATCACGATCGAGGCGAGACCGGAGGAGATCTGGCCATGGATCGTGCAGATCGGGTTCAACCGGGCCGGCTTCTACGCCTACGACCTCCTCGACAACCTGGCCAGGCCGAGTGCCGAACGAATCGTGCCGGAGCTGCAGGACATCAACGTCGGCGACTGGATCCCGATGTCGCCGACCGTCAACGACACGACCGCGTTCCGGATCAAGTCCTTCGAGCCCAACCGGTGGATGTTGTGGTCGAAGCCGGACAGCACCTGGGCGTGGTCGCTCCGCGCCATCGATCCCGAACGGACCCGCCTGGTCTGCCGGATCAAGGCCAGGTACGCATGGACCAGGCCGAGCGTCCTGCTTTCTCTGTTCCTCCTCGAAATCGGCGACTTCCCGATGAATCGTCGAGAGTTGCTCGGGATCAAGCGGCGAGCCGAGGGACTCGCGGCGCAGCGCCGATCCTCGGCGTCGGCACTCGCCCGCACGCTCGGGCCGGCCGAGTTGGTCACGGCGAACGCCTGACGTGTCGGCCGCCGGCAGATTGCATGTGCGCCGGCACCGAGCCACGCTGGATCGCCCGTGAGCCGGCGCGACGAGGCGGCGATCGGCTACTCGACGGCGAGCGACCCCGAGGCCTACCTGCGGACCCACTCCGGTCTGCCGGGCCCGCGCGGCAACATCGAGCTGATCGATGTGGCTTCGGCGACAACGGGCCGCACGGACCTCGAACGCTGGGCGTCCCTGCCACCCGGGGTCGCACCTGAGAACACGCCCGAGGTGTTCCTGGTGTGCGTCGGCACGGTCGGCCTCGGGCGGATCGTCGCCGCCGGCGATCGGACGCCGCTGCCGACGTTGCGACGACTGGCCGCCGATCCGCGCTGGCGCGTCCGCGAGGCTGTCGCGATGGCGCTCCAGGCGTGGGGTGACGCGGACGTGGATGCGCTCCTCGACGAGATGGAGGGCTGGGTCGACGGGCTGCCGCTGGAAGGTCGGGCGGCCATGGCCGCGCTCTGCGAGCCCCGCCTGCTGCACGGAGATGCCATCGTTCGGCGGACCCTGGAGTTGCTCGATCGGCTGACGCGGTCGGTTCGGGACGCGCCGGACGGCGCCGCGGCCGACATCCGGGTGCTGCGCCAGGCGCTCGGCTACGGCTGGAGCGTCGCGATCGCCGCCGACGTCGGGCTCGGCCTGCCGGCCTTCGCACCGTGGCTTGTCGATCCCGACCCGAACGTGCGATGGATCGTTCGCTCGAACCTCGCCAAGAATCGGCTGACGAAGGTGGCTCCGGATTGGGTCCAGGCGGCGCGGACTCGGATCTGATCGCCCGCCGATCTCCGCGGCGGCCGTTCATGACACGACCGGCAGGTCGGGCCGCTCGGCCCGGAGGAAGCTGACATTCGGCTCAGGCAGGCAGCGGACCGGATCCGCAGCCTTGGACCATGTCCGTCCGCCCCGTCGTCACGTCCAGCGCGTCACGCTCGGGGTCCGGCCGCTGATGCGCACGCCCGTCCCGTCGCTCGCCCTCGAGGTCGACTTCCTCCAGCGGAGCGTTCGGGTCGACGGGGTCCCGGTCGACCTGACGGCCATCGAGTTCGACATCCTGGCCGCGCTGGCTCGCGAGCCCGGGGTCATGGTGACCCGGGCGGATCTGCTCGAACGAGTCTGGGGCCGCGGGTTCACCGACGAGGATGGCGTCGTCGACGCGCATGTTGCCGACCTGCGCGAGCAGCTCGGCCGCGACGGCGACCGACCGGAGTTCGTGGAAACCGTCGGGGACTCGGGCTACCGGCTGGCGTCCATCGACTGATGGCTGCCCGGGCCGTCCGTCGGCAGCCCGCCTGGAGTGGCCCGCTCACGAAGCCGCTGGGCGCACACCTCCCGGTTCGGTTCCGGCCCGAAGCGCTGGCCGCCATCAAAGCGATCCATACCGCCGTGTTCTTCTCGGTCGCGGGCCTCATCGCGCTGTTCACCTGGGACGGCATCCGGGGTCGGCCGCGCCGACGGACCGCGATCGCCGCGGTCATCGCGCTGGCCGAGGCGGCTGTCTATGGCAGCAACAACCAGGTCTGCCCGCTGACGCCGCTCGCCGAGGACCTGGGCGCCGCGAGCGGGTCGGTCACGGACATCTACCTGCCGGGCTGGCTGAGCCGCCGCATCCCGCTCATCAGCAGCGTCGCGCTGATCGTCGGGATGATCCTCAATCTCCGGGCGCGCCGGCGGCAGCTGGGCGCCCCAGCCTGAGATCAGGAGACGTCAAATCGCGAGGATCGGCAACGCCGCCAGGCGGCGACCCAAGCCCGGGGCCGGTCGAGCTCGCCCGGTTCGAGTCGCGCCGGGTGGCGCGCCGGCTACCAGACGGCGACGAGCGACTGTTCGATCAGGGTGGTTCCGGAGCGACCTTCGAGGACAGCGAGCGCGTCGTCGAGCGATCCGATGGCCGCGAGCTTGCCGGTCCGCCGGACGAACTCGGCGGCCGCCTTGACCTTCGGGCCCATCGAGCCCGTGGCGAACGTTCCGTCGGCCACCCCGATCGCCGCGTCGTCGAGGGTCAGCCGGCGGATCGAGATCCGGTCCGGGGCTCCCCAGCCGAACTCGGCCGCCGCGACGTCTGTCAACAGCAGGAGCGCGTCGGCGTCGACGCTCTCGGCCAGGACGACCGCCGCGAGATCCTTGTCGACCACGGCTTCGACACCGACCAGCGCCCCCGCCTGGGTGCGGCTGACGGGGATCCCGCCACAGCCCGAGGCGATGACGATCTCGCCGGAGGCGACGAGCGCCCGGATGCTCGGCGCCTCGACGATCTCGAGCGGTTCGGGCGACGGGACGACCCGCCGCCAGCCGTCGCCGTCGGGCGCGATCGACCAGCCATGCGCGGCGGCATGACGGCGCGCCGTTGCCCGATCGTAGACGGGTCCGATCGGCGCCGTCGGGGTACCGAACGACGGGTCGAGCGGATCGACCACCACCTGGGTCAGGACGACGGCGATCGTCCGGGCGCGGCCTTCGGTGGCCAGCTGGGTGGTGAGTGCCTGTTCGAGCAGGTACCCGATCTGACCCTGCGATTCGGCGGCGTGGATATCCAATGGGGACGAGGCGACGTCCCGGTCGACGACCGCCGGTTCGCTGCCGTGGGTCAGCACGAGCTCGTGGCCGGCTCGCTCGAGCTCGACCAGCGATCGAGCCGCGACGAGCAGGTTCCGACGCTGATCGGCGATCGAGCCCTCCTCGCCGCACTTCACCAGGGCGCAGTCTCCGAGCGCGATGACGATCCGGCTCATGGCACGCGCTCCCCACCCGGGTCGCCGGTCAGGATCGTGTAGAGCAGCGCCGCCTCGGTATGCATCCGGTTCTCGGCCTGCGGCCAGACCCGGGAGGCAGGTCCGTCGATCACGTCGGCGCTGACCTCCTCGCCGCGGTGAGCCGGCAGGCAATGCAGGAAGATCGCGCTGGGCGCGGCCATCCGCATCAGGCGCGAATCCACCGTGAAGCCGGCGAACGTCGCCTTGCGTTCGGCCTGTTCGGCCTCCTTGCCCATCGACGTCCAGACGTCCGTGTACACGGCATCGGCGCCGAACACGGCCTCGAACGGGTCATTGGTCACCACGATCGAGCCGCCGGTCGCCACGGCCTGCTGCCTCGCCTCGGCGAGGATCTCGGCGGCCGGCTCGTAGCCGGGCGGCGTTGCCACCCGAAGCTCGAACCCGGCCAGGGCCGCCGCCTGCATCAGCGAATGGCAGACGTTGTCGCCATCGCCGATGAACGCGACCGAGATCCCCGCGAGCGTGCCCAGCGATTCCTCGATGGTCATGACGTCGGCCACCGCCTGGCACGGGTGGTGCTCGTTGGTCAGGGCGTTGATGACCGGGATGGACGCCGCAGCCGACAGCTCCTCGATCGAGGCCTGGCTGAACGTTCGGACGGCCAGGACGTTGAGATAGAGCGACAGTGTTCGCGCGGTGTCGGCGACGGTCTCGCCACGGCCGATCTGAAGCTCGTCGGGGCGCAGGACGATCGGCAGCATGCCGAGCATCCAGGCGGCCGACTCGAAGCTCACCCGGGTTCGCGTGGACGGCTTGTCGAACAGCATCCCGAGCCGGCCACCGGCCAGCCGGTTCTGGAAGGCTCCCGGTTCGCGCTTCATCCGGGCCGTCAGGTCGAGGAGTGCCCGCAGCCCGTGCGGACCGAGCTGGTCGAGGGTCAGGAAGCTCCGGAGCGGCGCCGCCGATCTCGGCGGCGCGGCGGCGAAGAGCGTCGTCATGGCATCACACTCCTGTCGGGACGGGCGGCCGCGCGGCGCGCACGATCGGATCGATCAGATCCGCCAGCCGTCGGGCCGGCTACGGGTGCCAGCTCGTAGCGGACCCGGGTGATCGGCTTGTTCAGGCTCACCAGCCGGGTCAGGTCGATCGGGGTCGCCGACAGGACGAGGTCGGCATCGACCGCGTTGAGCGTCGCCTCCAGCTCGGCGATCTGCGCGGTCCCGTAGCCCATCGCCGGGACGAGCGGCTCGAGCGCCGGGTAGCGATCGAGCACTTCGCGGATGGTGCCGACCGCGGCGGGCCGCGGGTCGACCAGGCCGGCCGCCCCGAACCGACGGGCGGCGACGACGCCGGCGCCGTATGCCATCCCGCCGTGGGTCAGGGTCGGGCCGTCCTCGACGACGACGACCCGTTTGCCCTCGATGGCCGCGCCCACGAGGGCAAGGTCGGACCGGGCCTCGATGACGGCGGCCGACGGGTTGAGCTCGCGGATGGAGGCCCGGACGGCCTCGAGCCCGGCCGGCTGCGCCGAGTCGATCTTGTTGACGATCACGACGTCGGCCATCCGCAGGTTGGTCTCGCCCGGGTGGTAGCGGCGTTCGTCGCCGGGGCGCAGCGGGTCGGCCACGACCACGAACAGGTCCGGCTTGTAGAAGGGGAAGTCGTTGTTGCCGCCGTCCCACAGGATGACGTCGGCCTCCTGCTCGGCCTGGCGGAGGATCGCCTCGTAGTCGACGCCGGCGTACACGATCCGGCCGGCGTCGAGATGGGGCTCGTACTCTTCGCGCTCCTCGATCGTGGTGTCGTACCGCGTCGAGGTCGGCGTAGGTCGCGAACCGTTCGACCCGCTGGGCCGACCAGGTCGCCGTAGGGCATCGGATGGCGGATGACGACCGGGGTCAGGTCCCGGCCGGCGAGCAGCTCGGCAACGTACCGAGTGGTCTGGCTCTTGCCCGCGCCGGTCCGGCTGGCGCCGATCGCGATCACCGGCCGGGTGCTCTCGACCATGGTCCGCTTCGGTCCAAGGATCGTGAAGTCGGCCCCGGCGGCCAGCGCTCGCGAAGCGGCGTGCATGACGGTCTCGTGGGCGACGTCGCTGTAGGCGAACACGACCGTCTCGACCCGTTCGTCGCGGATCACCCGCTCGAGCTCCTGCTCGGGGAGGATCGGGATCCCGGCCGGATGGAACTGGCCCGCCAGCTCGGCCGGATAGCGCCGTCCGGCGATGCCCGGGATCTGGGTCGCGGTGAAGGCCACGACCTCGACGGTCGGATCGTTCCGGTAGGCGACGTTGAAGTTGTGGAAGTCGCGCCCGGCGGCGCCCATGATCAGGATTCGCCGTCGGCCCATGATGGTCTCCTCTGCCGTTCAACTCCTGGTCGGCATTCCCAGCCCGGGGTTGCGATCGCGATCCATTGATCAACCGCGACCAGGACGCGCAGCAGACGACCGCCCAACGCTATCGTCGGCCGTCCGCTCGCTTCCGACCATGCCACGCCACACTGGCGCAACGTCAGCAGGGTTCCATCGGCCATTGGATGCGATGGCAGCGGGCCGAACGGCCCGTCCCGGGACGACGGTTGGTTGGCCTACTCGTTCGGTCCAAGCGGCCCGGTTTGGGCGGGTCGCATGGCTCTCGCGGCCCGGCCGGTGGAGGATGAGACTGATCGGCGATGAGCGGGTCTGCCGTGGTCTCTCGACGCAACGGAACCCGGCCGGCGGATCGCGAGGCGATACCGGGCGACCGAGCGCAGCGCGTCCTCCGGGCGCCGCGCGGCCGGATGACGATCGAGCAGCGCGGACGCGAGCTCATCAACCAGCCGTTGCTCAACAAGGGCACCGCGTTCACCGAAAGCGAGCGCGACGCGTTCTCGGTCCGCGGTCTGCTGCCGGCCCGGGTCATGACGATCGAGGAGCAGGTCGCCCTCGAGCTCGAGCACGTCCGGCGCAAGACCGACGACCTCGAGCGATACATCGGCCTGGCCGCGCTGCAGGACCGCAACGAGACGCTGTTCTACCGGGTGCTGACCGAGAACCTCGAGGAGTTCCGCCGATCGTCTACACGCCGACGGTCGGGCGCGCCTGCCAGGAGTTCAGCCACATCTTCCGCCGCCTGCGCGGGGTCTGGATCACGCCCGAGGACATCGACCGGATCGACGACATCCTGCGCGCGGCGGCGACCGACGAGATCCGGCTCATCGTGGTCACCGACAACGAGCGGATCCTCGGCCTGGGCGACCAGGGCGCCGGTGGCATCCCCATCCCGGTCGGCAAGCTCGCCCTGTACACCGCCGCGGCGGGCATCTACCCCGCCTGGACGCTGCCGATCTCGCTCGACGTGGGGACCGATCGAGCCGAGCTCCTGAGCGACCCGCTGTACCTTGGCTACCGGGCGCCGCGCCTCCGCGGGCCGGCCTACAACGAGGTCCTCGAGGCGTTCGTCGATTCGGTTCGGCGGGTCTTCCCGTCCGCCGTCCTCCAGTGGGAGGACTTCAAGCAGCACAACGCGCTGCGCGATCCTCGCCCGCTATCGCCATCGGCTGCCCAGCTTCAACGACGACGTCCAGGGGACGGGCGGCGTGGTGCTCGGTGGGCTGCTCGCCGCTCGTCGGGCGGCCGGCGGCCTGGGCGAGCGACCGGTTCCTGTTCGTGGGTGCCGGTGCCGCCGCGATCGGGATCGCGGGGCTCATCCGCAAGCAGCTCGCCGATCGATTGCCCGCCGGCCGCGGATGCTCCGCCGACGATCGCCCTGATGGACCACATCGGGCTCGTCCACCTCGGCCGCACCAACCTTGCCGACGATCAACTCCCGTTCGCCGTGGATCCCAGGTGGTTCACCGACGCGGGCCTGAGCTGCCGAGGACCTCAACGACCCGGAGGCCGTTGCGCGCGGTCTGCAGGCGTCCGTGCTGATCGGCACCACCGGCTGCGCCGGCGCCTTCTCGCAAGGGCTCGTGCGCGAGGTCGCCAAGCACGCCGAGACGCCGATCATCCTGCCGCTGTCCAACCCGGGCGACAAGGCCGAAGCCAAGCCCGCCGACATCTTCCGGTGGACCGACGGCCGCGCCCTTGTCGCAACGGGGAGCCCCAACCCCGACGTCGTGCTGCCCGACGGGCGACGGATCATCGGACAGGCCAACAACGTGTTCATCTTCCCGGGCGTCGGGCTTGGGGCGATCGTGGCCGAGGCCCGCGAGCTAACCGACGAGGCGTTCCTCGTGGCCGCGCGCGAGTTCTCCGCGATGGTCTCGCCCGATCGGCTGGCCGCCGGCGCGATGTACCCGCCCATCCGCGACCTGCGGCGCATCGCCCGGACCATCGCCGTCGCGGTCGTCAAGCAGCTCCGCGACAGCGGTTACGGCCGGCAGTACCGCGACGAGGAGATCGAACCCGCGGTCGACGCCGCGATGTGGTGGCCGGAGTACCTGCCGTTCGTCGCCGGCTGACGGACCTCGTTGCTGCGGGACGACGCGCGACGCATGGCGTCCCGATCCGGCCGGGCCGGTCGGACCCCGACATCCGGCCATTGGACCCTGCCGACTCCGAGCTCCGGCCAGCATCCTGAGATCGAACTGGAGGTTCCGTCATGCCAACACGTAGCGCGACCGCGGAGAGGCGACCGGCGCACAAGGTCGTCGTCTGGATCGATCACAACCAGGCGTTCATCGTCGGGCAGGGTCCCGACGGGCGCGAGACCGTCGAGCTCGTCGACCGGCTGGCCGGCGAGAGCGAGGCGGCCTTCGAGATCCGGACCGTCGGCGAGGTCGTGGACGACGAGCAGGTCGTGGTCTCCGGGCCCGCCTACGTGCGGACCGGGTTCGAGCGAGCCTATGTCGCGGCTACCCATCGACCCGATCGCCTGATCGACGTCGAGCCGGACACGACGGCGACCAGCAAGGTTCGGCAGCCGGCCTGACCGCGGCGGCCCTCCGGCCGGTCGCCTGAAGATCGAGGACTGATGCGCATCGTCTCACCGGCCGAGGCCGTCGCCGGCATCCAGAGCGGCCACGAGGTCTACATCCAGTGTGCCGCGGCGACCCCGTCGGTGCTCCTCGACGCCCTCGTCGCGCGGGCGCCCGAGCTCCGCGGTGTCGGGATGGTCCACCTCCACATCGAGGGTCCGGGTCCCCACCTCCGCCCGGAGATGGCACCGCACTTCCGGCATCGCGCCCTGTTCGTCGGCCCGAACGCCCGCCAGGCAGTCAACGAGGGTCGGGCCGACTTCGTGCCCGTCTTCCTGTCGGACGTTCCTCACCTGTTCGACCGCGGGGCCCTGCCGCTCGATGCCGTGCTGGTCAATGCGACGCCGCCCGATGCGCACGGTTTCTGCTCGCTCGGAACGTCGGTCGAGGCGATGCACTCTGCGATCCGCGCCGCGAAGACGGTCATCGTCCAGCTCAATCGCGCGATGCCGCGGACCCTGGGCGAGAGCTTCATCCATGTCGACGACATCGATCTGGCGATCGAGGTCGACGTCCCGCCCTACGAGTACTCGAGCGGGCCGATCGGCGACGTGGAGCGGCGGATCGGAGAATACGTCGCCGAGCTGATCCCCGACGGCGCAACCCTCCAGCTCGGGATCGGCGCGATCCCGTCCGCCACCGCGCTCGCCCTGATGCATCACAAGGATCTCGGGATCCACACCGAGATGTTCACGGACGCGGTCGTCGACCTCGTCGAGGCCGGTGTGGTCACCGGCGCCCGCAAGCAGCGGAACCGGGGCAAGATCGTCACGGCGTTCATGATGGGCGCGAGGCGCCTGTACGACTTCGTGAACGACAATCCGATGGTCGAGATGCGATCGGTCGACTTCACCAACGACACGCACATCATCCGCTCGTTCACCGCGATGACCGCGATCAACTCCGCCATCGAGGTCGACCTGACCGGTCAGGTCGTCGCAGACTCGATCGGCAGCCGCATCTATAGCGGCGTCGGCGGCCAGATGGACTTCGTCCGGGGCGCCGCCCTCGCGCCCGACGGGCGCGCGATCATCGCCCTGCCGTCGACGGCCGCCAACGGCAGGATTTCGCGGATCTCGCCGACGCTCGCGTGCGGGGCCGGCGTCGTGACGACTCGTGCCCACGTCCGGACCATCGTCACCGAGTGGGGCGTCGCCGAGCTGTTCGGCCGGAGCCTGCGCGAGCGGGCCGCTGCCCTGATCGCGATCGCCCACCCGGACCATCGCGACCAGCTGCGGTCGGAGGCGCATCGGCTGGGCCTGTCCTGATGCGCGCGCTGCAGGTCAGCCGCCCGCGCCCGGTCGTCGCCGATCCGCTCGAATCCGTCGAGCTTCCGGCGCCGGTGCTCGCGCCCGGAGAGTTGCTCCTCCGGGTCGCGGCCTGCGCCGTGTGCCGGACCGACCTGCAGATCGCGACAGGCGACCTCGGGCCGCACCGGAGCCCGGTGGTGCCCGGCCACCAGGCCGTCGGCGAGGTCGTGGCGGTCGGGGACGACGTGACCGGGTGGGCGGTCGGCGACCGCGCCGGGACAACCTGGCTGGCCGCCTTTGACGGGACCTGCCGGTTCTGCGTCACCGGTCGCGAGAACCTGTGCCGGGCCGCTCGATTCACGGGTTGGGACGTTGACGGTGGTTTCGCCGAGCTCGCGACCGTGAGGGCCGACGTCGCGGTCCGGATCCCGGAGGGGCTCGACGACGTTGCCGCGGCGCCGCTGCTGTGCGGCGGGGTGATCGGCTACCGGGCCCTCCGGTTGAGCGGCGTCGCCGCCGGTGCGCGGCTCGGGCTCTACGGATTCGGTGCCTCGGCGCGTCAGGCGATCCAGGTCGCCCGGCAGTGGGGTTGCGAGGTCCACGTCGCCTCCCGGGCCCCGCGCGACCTCGAGCGAGCCCAGGAGCTAGGCGCGGCCTCGGTCGGTGGCTACGACGACCCGCCGCCGGCGCCGCTTGATGCCGCGATCACGTTCGCGCCGGTCGGCTCGGTCGTCATCGCCGCCCTTCGGGCGCTCGAGCGCGGTGGGGTCGTCGTCGTCAATGCCATCCACCTCGACGGCATCCCGGCCTTCTCCTACGACGACCTGTGGTGGGAGCGCTCGATCCGGTCCGTTGCGAACGTGACTCGGGCCGACGCCCAGGAGTTCCTGGCCCTCGCCGTCGAGATCCCCATCCGGTCCGAGGTCGAGATCCACGACCTCGCGCAGGGCAACGAGGCCCTCCGACGGATCGAATCCGGCGCGGTCGAGGGGGCGGCGGTCCTCCGTCCCTGAGCGGGGTCTGTGCCGCCGCCTCGCCGCAACCGACGGCGGCCGCGCACGCTAGTGCGCGCTGGCTCCGACCGGCTCCCTGACCGGCAGCTCCTCGGGTTGCCTGGATCGCTCCGGCCATCGAATCCGGATCGGTTCGCGGACGATCAGCACGGAGGCGTGCGTGTGGAGCAGGACGTTGCGGGCGACGCTGCCGAGGAAGATCCGGGCCAGGCCGGTATGCCCGCGGCTGCCGACCACGACGAGCCCGCTGCCGAAGCACCGGGCCGCCTCGATGATCTCGTGCGCCGCGTGGCCGGTACTGATCGACCAGCGAGCACGGTAGCCCTCGTCGATCAACCGCTGCGTAGCGGCAGCGGCGATGTCTTCGGCATGCCGCCGCTCGCTCCGGCGCTCCTCATCGAAGACGTCGAAGGACACGTCCGAGAAGACCCCGAGCGTGCTCGAGTCGCCGCGATCCGAGCCGGAGGCGACGGTCAGCACTTCGACCGGGCGATCGGCGACGATCCGGTTGGCGGTCAGGTAGGTGATGGCCGACTGGGCCGACGGCGAGCCGTCGACCGCGACCAGGACGCTCTCGGCGACGGGGTGCCGCACCACCAGGACGGGGCACGGCGCATGGTCGACGACCTCGGCCGACACCGACCCCAGGAGCATCGAGGTCAGTGGGCCGCGACCGCGGCTACCGATGACCACGAGCTCGGCGCGGAACTCGTTCGCGCGCTCGACGATCAGCGTGGCCGGTCGGCCGCGCATGACCGTGCGCTCGGCGGTGAGGCCCTCGGCCGTTCGAGGGTCGCGACGGCCGCGTCGAGCAGATGTTCGAGATCCTCGATGGTCTGCTCCTCGATACTCGCCGATCGTCGGGGCAGCGACCACGAGCGGTGCCAGCAGCTCGGCGGCGGGCTCCGCCACGGCGACCACCTCGATGACGCTGCCGGTCGGCCAGGCTCAGCGATCCGACGAGCTGGCGGGCGGCATCGGACGACGTGGACCCATCGAGGGCAAGCAGGATTCGCATGACGTCTCCTTCGGTCGGACGACGCCGGGGGGCGTCGGTTCAGCGGGCGATCACTACGGTGGCGGGCGCGTGCGTGGCGACGTGCTCCGAGACGCTTCCCTGCAGGACGCGGGAGACCGCTCCGAGATGTCGCGAGCCGAGGACCACCATGTCGTAGCCGCCCGTCTCGGCAATCTGCTCGATCGTGTGCGCGGGATCGCCGGCTCGCTCGATGAGCGCGGCTTCGATGCCCTTCGCCAGGAGCAGGCTCTTGGCCTCGGCCAGCTGGCTCGCGTGCACCGGGCGTGTCGTCCCACGGATCGATCGGCACGCGGCCGGGATGGACAGGGACGACGCTGACGACCGCGACCGTGGCGCCCAGCTTCGTGGCGAGATCGGCGGTCAGATCGAGCGCCTTGTGCGCGGGGTCGCCGCCGTCGTAGGCGAGCAGGATCTTCATCTGACGGCTTCCTTTCCGAGGCGGCAGGGCCCACGTCGGACCCGCCCGGCCACCGCGAGCAATGCGCCCGGAGGGACCCGCGAAACGATGGCCGACAGTCACGTGGAAGCGGGACCAATGGCCCTCGAAGGGTCTGCCGCCGGGCCCCGACCATGGGGCCCATGACAGAGACCCTGTGCGCGCTCCTTACCCAGACCTGGTTCGCCGCGGACATGCCCGAGGACATCTGCGAACGCCTGTCGGCGATCGCCGAAGTCAAGGAGTACCCAGCCGGTGCGGCCGTGGTCTCCGAAGGGACGACCTGCCGCGAGCTCGGCGTGATCCTTCACGGCCGCATCGCCCTCCGCCTGGCCCTGCCGGGCGTCGGCGAGCAGACGATCCTGACCATCGACGACGGTGACCTGTTCGGCTGGTCGGCGCTGCTCCCGGAGTCGATCGCGACCTCGACCGGCGTGACCCTCGTTCCGACGACCGCCCTCGTCTTCGACCGCGAGCCGCTGGCGGCACTGCTGGCCGCGAGCCCCGAGATCGCGAGCGCCATCTATCCGAGGGTGCTCGTCGCCGTGACGCGCCGGCTGCAGGCCACGCGCACCCAGCTGCTCGACCTCTATCGCCCCGGCCACGAGCCGTGGTGACCGCCGCTGCCCGGTTCCTGCCCCGCGCAGATCTCGACCGGCTCTTCACCGCCCTGACCGCCGACGGCCGACGCGTCGTCGGACCGACCGTCGTCGACGGCTCGATCGTCCACGACGAGCTCGCCTCCTTCGCCGAGCTGCCCAAGGGCTGGACCGCCGAGACGGCGCCCGGCTCGTACCGGCTGGCAGCCCACCGGACGAGATCGCCTGTTCGACTACAACGTCGGCGCGACGTCCTGGAAGCGTTTCACCCACCCCTCGATCGTCCCGCTGACCCGCGGTCGCCGCGACGGCAGCCAGGTCGTGGTGGAATCCGTCGAGCGTCGAGCCGCCGCGGCTGGCCTTCGTGGGCGCCCGCGCGTGCGAGATCGCCGCCCTGCGGATCCAGGACCGCGCGATGCGCGCCGGCCCGCTCGGCGACGCCGACCACATCGCCCGCGGCGACGCCGCGCTGGTGGTGGGGGTCGAGTGTGCGGTCGCCGCGAGCACCTGCTTCTGCACCTCGATGGGGACCGGCCCCGAGATCGACGGCGACGCCGACATCATCCTGTCGGAGCTCGACGAGGGCTTCGTCGTCCGGAGCGGGTCCGCCGCGGGCGCGGCCGTCGTCGACCGCCTCGAGCTCGGCCCGGCCGAGTCGCTCCAGTCCGACCGCGCGGCCTCGACGCAGGTCGCGGCCGTCCGGGACCGCGATCGGCGATCCGGTCCCTGCAGCGGGGCCTGCCGGCCCGGCTGCGAGCCGCCCTCGACCACCCGCGCTGGGCCGAGGTCGCGGACCGCTGCCTCGCCTGCACCAACTGCACGCTCGTCTGCCCGACCTGCTTCTGCACCAGCGTCTCGGTCGCCTCGGACCTCGACGGCGTCGAGGGCACGACCGCCCGCACGTGGGACAGCTGCTTCAGCCAGGGCTTCGGCCGGGTGGCCGGCGACGCCAACTTCCGGCCGAAGGTCAAGGACCGCTACCGGCAGTGGCTCACCCACAAGTTCTCGACCTGGTGGGACCAGTTCGGATCGACCGGCTGCGTCGGTTGCGGTCGCTGCATCGCCTGGTGCCCCGTCGGGATCGACGTCCGCGAGGAGCTCCTGGCGATCGCGCCGGTCGGTGCGCACGAGGGCCCGATCCCGTGGCCGCTCTCTCCATCTGAGGGACGGGCGCCGGCCCCGCTCGCGACCGTCGCGCCCGCCAGCCACGTCACGGCCACCGTCCTCGGCGTCGACTTCGAGACCGTCGACACGGCGACGCTGGAGCTCGCCGACCGACGATCCGGCGCTGCTGGCGGCCCAGCCCGGCCAGTTCGTGATGGTCGAGCTGCCGGGCTTCGCCGTTCCGCCGATCTCGATCTCGCGGATCCGCCCGGACGGCCTGGACCTGACCATCCGTTCGGCCGGGCCGGCGACGGCGCGCCCTGAACGCCCTGACCAGCGGGGCGCAGGTGTCGCTGCGCGGCCCGCTCGGCCGCGGCTGGCCCATCGAGGCCGCGGTCGGGCCGCGACGTCGTCATCGTCGCCGGCGGCATCGGGCTCGCGCCGTTACGGCCGCTGATCGACGCGATCGTCGCCGAGCGCCCGCGCTTCGGGGCCGTACGCCTGTACCTCGGCGCGCGCACGCCGCGCGACCGCCTGTTCGTCGCCGAGATGAATGCCCTCGCCGGACGGACCGACCTGGAGGTGGACGGAGATCGTCGACCGGGCCGGCCCGTCCTGGCTCGGCCGGGTCGGCATCGTCACCCAGCTGTTCGACCATGCGCCGTGGGACGGCTCGCTGGCGACGGCCTTCATGTGCGGGCCGGAGCGGATGATGCAGGCCGCGGCCACGACCCTGAACCGGCTCGGCGTGGCCCGGCGGGACCTCTGGCTGACGCTCGAACGGAACATGGCCTGCGGCGTCGGGCACGTGTGGGCACTGCCAGCTCGGCCCATTCTTCGTCTGCCGTGACGGACCCGTGTTCTCGCAGGCGGAGCTGGGCAGCGCGTTCGGTCGGGAGGGACTCTGATGACGGCCCCGTTGCCGGTCGAGCACGAGCACCAGGCGCCGCGTTCGGCGACCCACCAGCGGCCGCGCATCGGCGTGGTCAAGTTCGCCTCGTGCGACGGCTGCCAGCTGACGCTCCTCGACCTCGAGGACGAGCTGCTCGCGGTCGCCGAGAAGGTCGACATCGTCGAGTTTGCCGAGGCCACCTCGCGGCGGTCCGGCGGCCCGTTCGACGTGCTCTTCGTCGAGGGCTCGATCAGCGCGCCCGAGCAGGTCGACGAGATCGTCAAGCTCCGGGCGGTCAGCAAGATGCTGGTCACGATCGGCGCGTGCGCCACGGCCGGCGGGATCCAGGCGATCCGGAACTGGTTCGACCACGAGGAGATCCGGCACGCGGTCTACGCCGACCCGCGCTACGTGGAGTCGCTGGCGACCTCGCAAGCCGGTGGCGGACTACGTGACCGTCGACGCCGAGCTTCGCGGCTGCCCCATCTCGCCCGCCCAGTTGAAGGAGTTCCTCGTCGCCCTGGTCACCGGCCGGCGCCCGCAGCTGCCCGACGAGGCGGTCTGCGTCGAATGCAAGCGACGCAACGTCGTCTGCGTGGCCGTCGCCCGCGGCATCCCGTGCCTCGGCCCGGTCACCAGGACCGGCTGCGGCGCGATCTGCCCGGCCTACGGCCGCGGCTGCTACGGCTGCTTCGGGCCGCGCGAATTGGCCAACACGACCTCGCTGGCGGCCTGGTTCTCGGACGGCCGCAGCGCCACCGACGTGAGCCGCCTGTTCAGTGGCTTCACCGCCTGGTCGGAGCCCTTCAAGAAGATCATCGACGCCAACGGTGGTCCGCCGCGGTTGGCCGCTCCCTCGGAGACACCCGATGCATGACCTCGACCTCGGCCAGCGGCGGCAGCGGCGACCTGGCGATCGACGTCGCCATGATGACCCGCGTCGAGGGCGAGGGCTCGCTTCGACTCCGCGTCCGGAACGGCGTCGTCGAGGAAGCGAAGCTCGAGATCTTCGAGGCGCCGCGCTACTTCGAGCAGCTGGTCATCGGCCGGACCCCCGACGAGGTCATCGACATCGTCGCCCGGATCTGCGGGATCTGCCCGATCGCCTACCAGATGACCGCCGTCCACGCCTTCGAGCACGGCCTCGGGATCGAGGTCGATCCGCAGATCCGCGCCCTGCGCCGCCTGATGTACTGCGGCGAGTGGATCGAGAGCCACGCCCTCCATATCTACCTGCTCCACCTGCCCGACTTCCTGGGCTACGCCAGCGCGCTCGAGCTGGCCAAGGACCATCGGCCGGCGGTCGAGGCCGGGCTGACCCTCAAGAAGGCCGGCAACCAGCTGGTCGAGCTGATCGGCGGCCGGGCGATCCACCCGGTGTCGGTCCGGGTCGGCGGCTTCTCGCGGACGTTCCGGCGCAGCGAGATCACCGCGATCCGCGGCCAGATGACCGAGGCGCTCGACATCGCCCGACAGACCGTCGACCTGGTGGCCGGCCTGGAGCCGCCCGCCTTCCATCGCGAGGCCCGGCTCGTGTCGCTCAAGCACCCGGCCGAGTACCCGATGAACGAGGGCCGGATCGTCTCGAGCGACGGCCTGGACATCGCCGCCACGGACTGGCTGACCGAGTTCCAGGAATTGCAGGTCTCCTGGTCGCACGCGCTCCAGTCACGCGACCTCGCCGGTCGGCCGTACCTGCTCGGCCCGTCGTCGAGGGTGATCCTCGCCGGCGACCAGCTCCATCCGCTGGCGGCCGAGGCCCTGGCCGCGACCGGCCTGACCGAGGAGATCCGGACCAACCCCTACCGCAGCATCCTGGCGCGGGCCATCGAGCTCGTCGACGCGACCGCCGAGGCGATCGACATCATCGACGCCTACGAGCCCCCGGCGCGAGCCGCCACACCGTGGACGCCCGGTCCCGGGTCGGCCGCCTGGGCGACCGAGGCGCCTCGCGGCCTCATCTTCCACGCCTACGAGCTCGATCAGCGCGGCCTCATCAGGAACGCCCGGATCGTGCCGCCGACCAGCCAGAACCAGGCCGGCATCGAGGCCGACCTGGCGTCCTTCGCACCGCAGGTGCTCGACCTCCCGATGGACCAGGCGACCCATCGGATCGAACAGCTCGTCCGGAGCTACGACCCATGCATCAGCTGCGCCACGCACTTCCTCAACCTGAGCGTCGAAGATCTGTCATGAGCCGCGCACTCCTGGCGCGTCGCCCGCGGCCGCCTCGGCACGGTGCCGCGGTCGCCGTCGAGGTTCTCGTGTGCGGCTCTCCTGACCGCGGTGACGACGGCGCCCCGTTGGCCGTCATGAGCCGGCTGCGCGAGCAGCTGCCGACGGACGTGACGATGCGCGCGGTCGGGATGCTCGACGTCGACGATCTCCTGTCGGTCCCGGCCGGGGCGGGCGTCGTGATCGTGGACGCCGCGACCGGGATCGAACCGGGCTCCATCGTCGAGCTGGCCCTCAACGGGCTGATCGGCCGATCCGACGGCGTGCACCCCCGGTCGTCGCACGCCCTGACGCTGCCCGAGGTGGTCGGCCTGGCCGAGATGCTGCGCGGCCGCCCGATGTGCGGCCGGATCGTGGCGATCGGCGGCGCTCACTTCGGGCTCGGCTCGTCGTTCAGCCGGCCGGTCAACGCGGCCCTCGACCCGTTGTCGGAAGCCATCGTCCAGGCCGTGACGAGCGTCCGGCCCGCACCGGCCGACCCTCGCTGATGCGCACCGCAGCGACCCAGACCCGGGTGGCGTTGTCCACCGGCGTATCCTCCCGTCATGTGCATCGCCTATCCCGGCCAGGTCCTCGAGATCGACAACGGTATGGCCCTCGTCGAGACGGACCAGCGACGGCGCCGGGCGTCGCTCCTGCTCGTCCCGGAGACGGCCGTTGGTGATTGGGTCGTCGTTTCTGCCGGAACCGTGCTTCGCGTCCTCGACCCCGGGGAAGCGACGGAGATCCGGACCATGCTCGATGAGGCAGCGCGCGCCGAGGCGGCGCTGCGAGGTGTCACGCCGCCGGATGGTGGCTAAGGAAGAGGGAATCTGAATCATGCTTGGCCGGTCGGGAACCCCACTCGGACTCGCCGCACGGCGAGGCGTCCTGCTCGCGTTCGGGACGGCCGCGATCAGCGGACTGTCGGTCTACCTCAACTCGTTCGGCGTCAAGGTCGTCTCGGACGCCGCGGTCTACACGACCGCCAAGAACGGCGTCGCCGCGATCCTCCTCGTCGGGCTCGCCCTGGCCTTCGGCGCCGGGCGCGAGGCCCGCGCCCTTGACACGCCGCAACCGGCTTGGCCTCGTCGCGATCGCGATCATCGGCGGCAGCATCCCGTTCGTCCTGTTCTTCAGCGGCCTGGCGATCGCCACGGCGCCGACCGCCGCGTTCATCCAGAAGACGATGTTCATCTGGGTGGCCCTGATGGCCGTGCCGTTCCTCGGCGAGCGGCTCGGGCTCATCCAGATCGGTGCCCTGGGGACGCTCCTCGTCGGCCAGGCGCTCATCGCGCCACCGACCGGCATGGGCTGGGGCGCCGGCGAAACCATGATCGCCGCTGCGACACTCCTGTGGTCGGTCGAGGTCGTGCTGGCCAAGCGGCTCCTCGTCGGCATCTCGCCGCAGCTCCTGGGAGCCGCGCGGCTGGGCCTCGGCCTGGTCATCCTGGTCGGCTACCTGGCGTTCTCCGGCAGGCTCGGCGGGTTCGGCGCGATCTCCTCCGAAGGCTGGATGTGGGTCCTCATCACCGGCGGCCTGCTCGCCGGCTACGTCGCAACCTGGTTCGGCGCCCTGCGCCACGCGCCCGCGACCACCGTCACCAGCGTCCTGGTCGTCGCCGCAGTCGTGACCGGCATCCTGTCCTCGCTCAACAAGGGCGTGGCCCCCGATCCGAAGGTCGTCGCTGGCTATCTACTCGTGATCGCCGGCACCGCGCTCGTCGCGTACCTCACCGCCCTCCGTCCCGGCGCGGCCGATGCGATCCCCGTCGGCGCCGACGTCTGAGGTCAGCCGGCCGCCGGTCAGCGGGCCGATCCTCTTCGCCCGGTACGCCTACGGGCCGAATCGGCTCGGCCTGTGCGGCCCCGACGACGCGCCGGGCCTGTTCGGTGAAGCCAGCGAGGGGGGCGACGAACGCGAGATCCGCAGTCTCGCGCTCGGGTTCGAGGGTGCCTACCCGTACCTCGAGCTGATCGCTCGGGCGAACTCGATCGCCGACCCGCTCGACCGGCGCGTCGTCGACGCCTACTGGCTCGGCAGCCCGCTGCTCGAGTCGGTGACCCCGAACCTCCTCGGCGAATCGCTCCGCCTGCGCTTCCGGCCGAAGCTCGGCCAGACGACCTGGCAGTGGCTCGAATCGAGCGCCCCGGCGGGCTCCAAGCCGTGCCACGCCTTCCACGTCCTCGACGTCTTCCCGAAGGTCGGGTTGATGCGCAGCGAGCAGGTCGAGCACGTCCTCAAGACGATGGACTCCTGCCGGATCCGGTGGGGCCGCGTCCTCGAACGCGATGGCGACGCGCTCATCGTCAACGCCGTCCCGCTCGCCCTCGTCGACGGCCGGCTCGAGCTCGGCGAGCCGCGCCGCGAACGGATCGCCGGCTGGCGCGACGGCCATGGCTTCATCGGCGACGTGGCCCCCGGCGACGTCGTGTCGATCCACTGGGATTGGGCGTGCGACGTGCTCGACAACGAGGCGGCCGGCCGGCTCATCGACTGGACTCGGCGGGAGCTCGGGATCGCCAACGCCACGATCTGACCCGCCCCGAAAGGCGCTGCCGCAGACCGTCCGAACCGGCCGCGGTGAACGTGCCGGATGGCCCGCACGATGGTGACTTCCGAGTCTGTCGTCCAAGCCCCCTCGGACCGATGGTGGAGACCGCACAGGCGGATGGTCGCCGACGGCGATCCAGCGCGAGGAACGAACGATGGCTGACGTGGCAGGCGCTCCGGGGGCCGTGTGGGCATTCAGCGAGCACGAGCACCGTGAGCTGGTTCGGGGGATCAATCGGATCCACGACATCGCCTGCGAGATCGGCGGCTGGTTGACCCCCGAGCAGTCGGTCGGCGTCCTCGGCATCCTCGACTGGCTCGATCGCGAACTGGAGCCGCACATCGCTTGGGAGGAGTCGTGGCTCTATCCCGAGATCGACGCTCGAATCGGCACGCCCTGGGCAACGCGGGCGGCGCGTTTCGACCACGGCCAGATCCGGTCGGTGGCCACGAAGCTGCGCGACGACAAGCACATCCTCCAGCAGGATCGGGCCGGAGAACGACTGGCCGAGCTGCGCTGTCACCTGTTCTCGCTCGAGGCGCTCGTCCGCGCCCACATCGACCGCGAGGAGCGCTTCCTGATGCCCCTGCTCGCCGATGCGCGGACAGAGGATGTCGGCAAGCCCGCTCCAGCCGGTTGACGGCGGACACGCGCCATGACCATGAACGTACGTGAGCTGCCGCAACACCTCGACCCACCGGGAGCCGCGGGCATCCTGGCGAACCTCGGGTTCATCGCCTGCTCGGACCTGCCGGACCGGCCCGGTCCGGCCTACCTGCTGGTGGCCTTCCGGCCCGAGCCGACGCTCCGCCACTACGACCCCGAGCTGGTCTCCTATTGGGTGACCCTGTCGGGCCGGGGCGCCCAGAAGGCGCTCACGCGCGAGACCGAGCTGCCAGTCGACACCGAGTTCACCTGGGGCCTCATCAGGATCGTGGACCGGCTGAAGGTCTCCAACGAGTACCTGACCTTCGGCGGCCACCTCGCCGCGGCCTCGATCCAGGACACCACCATCGCAGTCTTCACGTCGCCGACACCCTTGCTGCGACGTGGTGGCCACTCACAGGGCTGGGACCACGGCGCCGAGAGCGTCGGCGCGTTCTTCGCTCGCCTCCAAGTGGCCGTCGACTACACGCCCGGTTTCGAGGCGCGACTGGCCGACGCCGGTCCGCTCGCCCGGTATGCCGCGTTCCTGAACGACATCGTCGCCCGGTTCCGGACCAGCAACGCGCTGCGCTCCGGCCACCCGGACCTGTGGACCCTGTTCGACACCGAGGAGCGTCGTGTTCGCCGCGACCATCCGGACGAATGGGACCACGGCAGCGAGCTGCTCGAGGCGGCCCAGCTCACGACGACCTGACGGTCGCGGGCGATTTCGATCGCCCCGGGTAGTCCTGCCCGCGGTTACGGCCGGTGGCTGCCCTCGGGGCTCAGGTTGCGGTACAGGATCCAGGCGCCGAGCGCGATCACGACCATCGGCCAGACGGCGTCATCGTCGAGCTCGCCCAGATCCAGCCCGAGCGTGTTTCGCAGGAAGTAGTACCCACCGACCAGGATCAGGACGACGGCCAGGATGAGCCCGCCGCCGTTGGTGCGAAGCGATCTCCGAAACACGATCTTTGCCTCCCTTGGTGCCCGTTCAGCGCCGCGCGCCGGCCGTCGCCGGTTGGCGGGACTCCCCGGCGGCGGTGCCGCCGGCCGATTCACCCGTCCACGCCGCGACGGCCGGGCCGAGTTCGGTCAGCCTGGGCATGGCCACACCGAGCCGTTCGCCGGTCGCCACCACGTCGGCGTAGATCCGCTTCAGCTCCTCCACGCCCGTGTGACGCTCGAGGATCCTGCGGGCCGGCAGGTTGCTCGCGTAGAAATCGTGGATGCCGATGGCGACGGCATCGGCCGGCGCGAAGAAGGTCGCCGCGTCCGGGATCCGTTCCACCGCGACCCCACGAACGCGGCAGATTTCGAGGGCCTCGCGCCCGGCCAGGATCGCAGTCTCCAGGCGCGCCGTCTGGCCGAGGAGCTCGTCGATCCCGCCGGCCGCGATCGCCGAGCCGATCAGGGCAGCCTCGGTCGCGAAATGGGTCCACAGCCAGTGCAGGATGTTCGGCTCGACCTCGACCTTCAGACCGGCGCTCTCGAACAGGCCGCGGACCCGACACAGCCGAGGCGTGCCGATGTGGCCGATCTCGCCGAGATGCACGGTGTCGAGCAGTGCGGCATCGAGCACGCCGTCGACCCAGCCACCGCCGGCGACCGGGAAGCCCCACACGTAGCGGCCGGCGAGGACCTCGTCGATCGCGCTCAGGTCGTCCCACCAGTTGTTGAAGAACAGGATGTCGGCCTTGCCGGTATCGACAGCCAGCTGGTAGAGGATCCCGGGCACGTCATAGTGCTTGAGGCTGACGAGGACGAGGTCGTACCGATCCGCCGGCCCGAACCCGTCGACGAGCTTGGCCGGATAGCGGAGGTGGACCTCGTGCGGTTCGGCCGTCCGGCCGTCGAGCAGGTTGAGGTCGAGGGCGGATCCACGTCCCGCCGGCCGGCCGGTGCGGACGTAGTGGCTGACGTCATGGCCGGCCTGCGACAGCACGTCGCCATAGATCGTGCCGATCACGCCAGTTCCGTAGACGAGGACCTTCATCGCTGCTGCCTTGCCTTTCGAATGCGCAACTGGCTGAAGAGCGACGGGCGCCAGCAACCGCGCGATCCAACTGTGGACGGATCACGGATCACGGCGTGAGTGCGCTTTGGACCGTTTTCCGGAGCCGATGGGCTCACCGGAGGCCGGCACGCTCGCGTGTCCTGACCACGGGATGGACACCGGTGGCGACCTCGGCTCGAGCTTCGTCGAGCGGGTCGACGCGGCGCTCGACCTCCTCGAGGCCGGCCTTCGCTTCTAGGACGCCGACTCCGCTGCGTCGCGGCTGCGCCGCCAGGCGCGGAGGACCGGCATGCCCCAGGGCACGGCGCTCGCGGCGATGCCGAGGCCGACCGCGAAGAAGGTCGGGTGCAGGAAGCTCAGCTCCTTGATGATCGCGAGCTCGACCACGATCCAGATCATCATCCCGCAGCCGATGGCGAACGCCAGGAACGGCGCCAACCGGTGGTGCCGGAGCCCGAGCCCGGCGACGACGAGCGATCCCACCCCGAACAGTCCGCCGAGGATGAGGCCGGGCACGAAGAAGTCGCGGAACGGGCTCCCGGCGAGGAGCGCCGTGTCGAACTGCATGACGCTGCCGTCCGGCTGCGATACCAGCGCGATGCCACCGGCCAACGCCCCGATGCCGAGCAGGATCAGCAGGCCGAGAGCGAGCTTGGCGGCGCGGCGCGTCTCGGGCCGCGGTATGCCGCCGCTCGCCGGCCGACGCATCGTGGTGGAGGTCATCCCCAAGGTCCCTCCCGCAGTGAGCGGCGTGACGGCGACCCGGTAAGGAAGGAGCCGCCGGCACTCCGGGGGGCACGCTAGCCGGCCGGCGAGTCGGGGCCAAGAGCCGTCCGGGCCTGAGCGCCAGGGCATTTCGGCCCTCGAAATTGCGCGGCCCGGATCGGCGGCGGACGGCCCGGACCAAGGGTTGCGAACGGCCCCCGGGAACGCGCCGTTCGGCACTGCCGGGGCCCTTCGCGCGGCGTCTAGCGTTCGTATCGGAGGTGGTCGATGACCGTCGCCGTGCGTCCCGCACCCTCGCCGATCCAGACCGCGGAACCGTTTGAGCCGCTCGACATCGCCATCGACCGCTGCAAGGGCTGTCGATTGTGCATCGATGTCTGTCCGAAGCACGTCCTGGCGCTCGATGAGTCGTTCGTCAACGGGCTTGGCTATCACCCGGTCCGCCTGACCGATCCCGACCTGTGCACGAGCTGCGCGCTGTGCGCCCGCATCTGCCCCGACGCCGTCTACACCATCTATGCGCGACCGAAGGTGAGCTGATGCTGGACACCCCGACGCGCCCGATCCTGATGAAGGGCAACGTGGCCATGGCGGAGGCCGCGGTCCAGGCCGGTTGCGACGCCTATTTCGGCTATCCCATCACGCCGCAGGCCGAGCTCCTCGAGTGGATGGCTCGCCGGATGCCGGAGCTCGGGCGCGTGTTCATCCAAGCCGAGAGCGAGCTCGGCGCGATCAACATGGCCCTTGGCGCCGCCGCGACCGGCGCGCGCGTCCTGGTCTCGTCGTCGAGTCCCGGGATCAGCCTGATGGCCGAGGGGATGAGCTACATGGCCGGCTCGGAGCTCCCCGTCGTGCTGATCAACGTGATGCGCGGCGGCCCCGGGCTCGGCAGCATTGGCGCCTCGCAGGCGGACTACTTCCAGGCAACCAAGGGCCACGGGCATGGCGACTACAAGGTGCCGGTCCTCGCCCCGTCGTCGATCGCCGAGGCGGTCGCGCTCGTCGCCGACGCGTTCGAGATCGCCGAGCGATACCGGACGCCGGTCTTCATCCTGACCGACGGGGTGATGGGCCAGGCCATGGAGCCGGTCGTCCCGGAGTATCGGACGCCGTCGCGGGTCACCGAAGACTGGTCGGTGACCGGCGCCGACGGCCGCCGGCCCCGGGTCGTCCACTCGCTCGACCTCAACCCCGAGGACCTCGAGGTCCACAACACTGCGCTGCAGGCCAAGTTCGCCCTGATCTCCGAGCACGAGGTCCGCTGGGCCGGCGAGCACCTCGATGACGCCGAGATCGTGGTCGTCGCCTATGGCACGGCCGCCCGCGTAGCGCGCACCGCGGTCGAGCGGGCTCGCGACCACGGCCTGCCGGTCGGCATCTTCCGCCCGATCACCCTCTGGCCGTTCCCGTCTGCCGAACTGGCTTCGCTCGCTCCAGGGCTCCGCGCCATCGTCGTGCTCGAGATGTCTGCCGGCCAGATGGTCGAGGACGTCCGCCTGGCCGTCGACGGCCGGACGCCGGTCTTCTTCCACGGCCGCACCGGCGGCATGGTCCCGACGCCCGGGGAGGTCGTCGACGAGCTGCGACACGCCTGGGCGACGACGACCCCTCTCGACGACTCGGCGCTGCCCGACCAGGCCGCCGTTGAGCCCGATCCGTTGAGCCTGATCGAGCAGGGCGCCTGGGCGGCGTCCGGAATGGGACGGTGACGAGATGACGGCCTTCACCACCGTTCCAAAGCGGATCATCTACCGGCGGCCCGAAGCCCTCGTCGACAAGTCGACCCATTACTGCCCGGGCTGCGGGCACGGCATCGTGCACCGTCTGGTCGCCGAGCTGCTCGACGAGCTGCACCTCGCGTCGCGGACGATCGGGGTTGCCTCCGTCGGCTGCAGCGTCTTCGCGTACGACTACTTCACCGTCGACTTCGTCGAGTCGCCCCACGGACGGGCGCCGGCCGTGGCGACCGGCGTCCGCCGGATGCGCCCGGACGCGTTCGTGTTCACCTACCAGGGTGATGGCGACCTGGCCGCTATCGGGACGGCAGAGATCGTCGGCGCCGCGGCACGTGGCGAGCGGATCAGCGTGATCTTCGTCAACAACGGCATCTACGGGATGACCGGCGGCCAGATGGCCCCGACGACGCTCCTCGGCCAGCACACCACGTCGAGCCCGCTCGGCCGAGACTCCAAGCTCGCTGGCTTCCCGATCCCGATCACGGAGATGCTGGCCCTCATGCCGGGAGTCTCGTACGCGGCGCGCGGCTCGATCGTCGATCCGGCGTCGGTCGGCCGGACCAAGGCACTCCTGCGGCGGTCCTTCGAGACGCAACTGTCGGGCGGCGGGATGTCGATCGTCGAGGTCCTGTCGACATGCCCCGTCGGCTGGGGCCTGACCCCGACCGAGTCGATGCAGCACCTTGCCAACGACGTCGTCAAGACCTATCCGCTCGGCGTGTTCGTCGATCGCCTCAAGGACGTCGCCTCCAAGCCGGCGGAGGGCTGACATGGAGCACGCAACGATCTTCGGCGGGTTCGGTGGCCAGGGGCTCCTGTTCGCCGGTCACGTGCTCGCCGAGGCGGCCGTCATCGACGGCCTCCAGGTTTCGTGGATGCCCTCATACGGTCCGGAGATGCGGGGTGGGACCGCCTCCTGCACGGTGATCGTGGCGGACCGTCCGATCGGTTCGCCGATGCCCGACGCAACGGACAGTGTCGTTGCCCTCAACCCGCCGTCGCTGGCCAAGTTCGAGGCCACGCTGGTTCCCGGTGGACTGCTCGTGCTCAACGCCTCGCTCATCGAGGCCGAACCGCGGCGCCAGGACATCGAGGTCCTCGCCCTCCCGTGCACCGCCCTCGCCCGGGCCGCCGGCGACGACCGGCTGGTCAGCGTGGTCGCGCTCGGCGGGCTGATCGCGCGCCGCCCGATCGTGACGGTCGACGCCGTCCGGGAGGCGCTCGCCAACCTCGTCGGACGCCACCCGGACCTGCTCGAGGCGGATCTGGCCGGGTTTGCCCGCGGCTATGAGCAGGCGAGTCTCGTGGAGGCCCTCGCGCCAGCGGACTGACGAGCCCCGCGTCCCGGGCCGATCGCGGGGAGCGACGCCCCGAACGGCAGGCGATGGCCCGCGGCTGCGGAGACGCGGGCCTCAGCGGATCCGACCCTCCCGCAGCGCATCGACCGACTTGGCGATGCGTCGTTGGCGAGTCTCCGCCGACTTCGCCGCCTCGATCTGGTAGGTGTGCCAGGACTTGTTGCTGTACGACAGCCCGGCGAACGTCCGCGCGGCGTCCGGGTCGGCGGCGAGTGCGGCCGCGAAGTCGGCCGGCACGTTGACCTCGCGAGGCGCCGTGTCGAGGTCGACCTCGACGTCGACCACGTCGCCGCCGCTGACCCCCGCACCGGCGCGGTTATCGGCGCTTACGCCGATCATGTAGGTGCCGCCCATCACCGCCACCGAGCTGCGGTACGTGTAGCCGTTGATCGTCACGCTGACTTTGGGTCGCTTGCCGGCCCCGAGCGCGTCGACGATCCCAGGCGGCACCTCGATCCCGGCCGCGGTCTTTCCGGTTTGCCGGATGGTCGTGCGAAAGCGCATGTCATGCCTCCAGGCGCTCACGGCCGGGGCTCGCTCCGAGGTCCGGGTCGGGTCCCCGGAAATGCCGAAGCGGCTCCCGAAGGAGCCGCTTCGATGCTGTCCCGGTAAAGGTGCCCGCCGAGGCGAGCACTTGTGCCGCGCGTCAAGAGCATCTATCACGTCGGCTGCACCGACTACCCTGACCCTACCTACCCATGACCTTGACGCTGGGGCAGCGTGGCTGTTTGAGCAGCTTCGATATCCTACCCGACGCGGGGCCGTTTTCCAAGGGTTTTGTCACACTTGATTGTGTAAATTCCTTAACCTTGCTCGTCGTGCACCGTCACCGAGGTCATCGCGACGGGCTGATCCGGAACGTCGCGGCCGTCGCGCGGCGCGCCGACGATCTTGTCGACGACGTCCATGCCGCGGGTCACCTGGCCGAAGAGCGTGTAGTTCTTGGGCAGCTTGCCGGTCAGGTCCTGGTGGCAGATGAAGAACTGGCTGCCGTTCGTGTTCGGGCCGGCGTTTGCCATCGCCAGCGCGCCGCGGACGTAGTCGCCCTGGACCTTCTCGTCGTCGAACTTGTAGCCCGGTCCTCCGGTGCCGACGCGCCCGCGCTCCAATGACGACTTCTTGCCGTACTGCCCGTCGCCGGCCTGGGCGACGAAGCCGGGGATCACCCGGTGGAACACGACGTCGTCGTAGAACCCCTTGCGCGCGAGATCGATGAAGTTGCCCGCCGCTTTCGGGGCGCTCTCGTCGAACAGCTCGACGTCGATGTCGCCGAGTTCCGTGGTGATCGTGGCACGAGTCATGACCGGCTCCTCCTGCTGGGCCTTCGACGGCTCATGGGTTGCTGACGGTGACCTTGGTCATGGCGACCGGGTCGGCGGGCAGCTCCTGCCCACCGGCCGCCGCATAGATCGCATCGACCGTGTCCATCCCCGCCGACACCGAGCCGATGATCTGGTAGGTGTTGTACTGCGCGAGGATCGGCTGGTCCTTGTCGTCGAGGACGATGAAGAACTGGGATCCGACCGAATTGGGCGCGGACGTCCTGGCCATCGCCACGGTTCCGCGCACGTACTTCGCGGTGACAGGCTCGTCCTGGATCGAATAGCCCGGTCCGCCGGAGCCCGTCCCGGTCGGGTCGCCGCCCTGGATGACGAACGGGGTCCCGTCCTGGAGCGTGGCGACGCGATGGAACACCACGCCGTCGTAGAAGCCGCAGTCCGCGAGCGCGACGAAATTGCCGGCCGCGATCGGGGACAGGTCGGCCTCGATCTTGATCGCGATCGTGCCCTTGGCCGTCTCGATCGTGACGGTCCGGGTCTCGCCCTTGGCGAGTGCCGGCGGCTGGCTGGTCGGGCAGGCCGCGGGTGGCCCGCCCGCCTCGGACGGCGCGACCGACGGGGCCGACGTGACGGCGCTGCCCGTGACGGAGCAGGCGGCCAGGCCGAGGGCGGCAGCCAGGACGAGGGCGGGCACGGCGGTTGGCCGTGCGGATCGGGGGATCATGCGGCGGCCTCCAGGGCTGCGGGATAGTCGATGGCCCCGGTCAAGAGGGCCTCTCCGAGGATGACCCCGCCCACGCCGGTATCGCGCAGGCGACGCAGGCCGTCGAGATCGCGGACCCCACCGGCCAGCAGGATCTCGGCATCGTACGACGAGACGAGCCGGCGGGTCATGTCGAGGTCCGGCTCCGTACCACCGTGGCTCAGCACGAACCGGGCCACGCCGGCCCCGACGAGCTGGCCGATGAGGTCATCGAGCGTGGGCGGTGCGTCCCGCTGCCAGGGGAAGGCCGCCAGACGCTGCGGGCGGGGGTCGAGGCCGACGGCCAGCCAGTCGCCGGCCACCGCGAGGCAGGCGCGGAGGTCCGTCGGGTCGGTCGGCGATCGCGGTCGTCAGCACGACGCGTGTTGCGCCGGCCGCGAAGGCCAGCCGGATCGCGTCCGCCGAGTCGAGGCCGCCGGCCAGCTGGAGTGGAACGGCGATCCGGGCGGCGATGGCGCCGACCGCCTCGAGATTGGCCGGCGTCCCGGACCGCGCTCCGTCGAAGTCGACGAGATGGATCACGCGGGCACCGAGCGCGGCGAACCGTTCGGCGATCCGATCTGGTCGGTCTGTCGGAGCGCCCACCCCGGCGGCGGCGCCCGGCCACGAGACGATGCGGGAACGGCCGCCTTCGAGATCGATGGCCGGGATGACCAGCACGGTCGCTCAGGCGCGCCCGGCCGGCGCGGCCTGGCCGCCGAGGAGCCGTCGGTGGAAGCTGATCGGCAGCGACCCGTTGCGCAGCAGGGTGTCGTGGAAGCCCTTCAGGCTGAATCGGTCGCCGAGCCGGCGCTGCTCGTCGGCGCGGAGTCCGAGCAGGAGCGTCCGACCGAGGAGGTACGACAGCGGGTAGGTCGGCCGGTACGTGTACCACTGGACCTCGGCATAGGCGTTCGGCCGCTCGAAGCTCGTCTGGGCGACCAGGAAGTCGGTGGCCTCCTCGACGGTCAGCTCGCCTCGGTGCATCCGCACGTCGAGGATGATCCGGCACGCCCGCCAGATCGCGTCGGTGTGCATCGCGAGGCGGAAGGCCGGTCCGGCATCGAATCCCTGCTCGCGCATCATCAGCTCGGAGTACATCCCCCAGCCCTCCACGAACTCGGGGGCGTCGGTCAGCATCCGCGTGAGCGACGGATGACGCCGGGCGGTGTCGAGCTGGAGGTGGTGGCCGGGGTACGCCTCGTGGATGCTGGTGTTGCTGATCGACGCGAGGTTGTGCTCGCGCATGGCGTTCGGGTCGCCGTCGACCGACGGGGTCACGACGTAGATCCCCTTGGGGTTCGGGTCGAACGGCAGCCGGCTCGAAATAGGCCGCGAAGGGAAGCACGTTGCGCAGGTACTCGGGGGTCGCGACGACGTCGATTCGCTCGTCGTCGGGGACGGTGACCAGATCGTCGATCGATCAGGAACTGGCGGGCGCGGGCCATGGCATCTCGATAGGCCTCCAGCGCACCGTCGAAATCCGCGGGCTGGTCCGACTTGACGCGGTCGACGACGGTCGCCTCGTCGGCGTTCGGATCGATCTCGCGCGCGGCGGCCGCCCGCGCGGCACGCTCCTCGCGCAGGCGCTCCCAGCCGAGCTCCAGGATGGCGTCGGCGTCCAGCCCGTCGAAGGCCCGCAGCGAGACCATCGCGTCGTGTCGCTCGCGGCCGATCGCCCATTCGTCGGTCCCGGCCGGGAGGGTTCCCTCGAGCCACGACCCATAGAGCTCGATGCGCGACCTTGGCCGTCTCGGCGGCGCGAGCGAGCCGGCGACTGCTCGGAGGCATCGAGGACGTCGCGTCCCGCGGCCACGATCTCGTCGAAGAAGGCGGGCATCTCGGCGGCCGATTCGAGCTCGAGCTGTTGCCAGCGGCGGACCTGCGGGACGGTGGCCCGGGTCTTGGCCTCCTCCAGGTAGGTCCCGACCGCCTCGAGACGACCGGAGATCGCGGACAGCCGCTCGGCCAGTGGCGCGTGGTCTCGCGCGAACAGGAGGAACAGCCCGTCGCCGATCGTGTCGAGCGCCAGCGAGCGCCGCTCCCAGAGGCGGAGGACGTCAGCGTCGAAGATCACCCGGCGCAGGTTGTGGAGCTCGAGGTCCCGCTCGAACCGAACCTCGGACGACAGGCCGGCAGGATCGAGCGCCTCGATCCTCGCCAGGTGGTCGCGGTCCGCGGCCAGCTCCCCGAGCACCGCGTCGCGGCTCCCATCGCCGAGCAGGTCGTCGTCCTGGTGGAGGCCCATCGCCGTCCCAAAGACCGGATTGTCCCGGACCAGCCGAGCGAAGCGGGCCTCCACGAGGTCGTAGAACCGGTCGTCGAGGGGCCCGCGGTCCGGCGCCGGCGCGGGACGCGGCAGGATCGGCCGGATGGTCATGTCGGTCACGAGTCGAGCACCTCAGAAGGCTGGATTGGCATCCACCGGCGAGCGGTCACGTCCGGGTAACGGGCCACCGCCCGGCGGATTGCGGCCGGGTCAGACGGCGACGAGCGGATCGGTCGCGACGGGCCGTCGCGACGTCTCCGCGAGCGCCGCCGCCGTCGCGGCGATGGTCGCCTCGATGTCGGCCGCCGTCACGCCGTAGTGCGTCACCGCGCGGACCTGGCCGTGGGGATACTCCACCATCAGGACGCCGCGATTCCGGAGCGCCTCGAGGAAGGCCGCACGGTCGCGCTCTACCTTGAAAACCACGAAGTTGGTCCGGACGCGCGTCGGATCCAGTGGTCCGGGCGCCGGTTGCGTCGTCCCGCCGGCCGACCGGATCCCGTCCATCGAGCTGAGGGCCTCAGCGAGCCGTCGGGCGTTGCCGTGGTCGTCGGCCAACCGATCGATCATCCCGTCGGGGCCGTCGGACAGGGCGAGCAACCCGGCAGCGGCCAGGATCCCTGCCTGGCGCATGCCGCCGCCGACCAGCTTGCGCCCGCGCCGCGCCCGCCAGATCACCTCGCGGCTGCCCACCAGCACGGAGCCGACCGGGCAGCCGAGCCCCTTGGACAGGCAGAACGTGACGGTGTCCGCGGGGCCGGACAGGTCGGTCGCCCGCACGCCGAGGGCCACGACCGCGTTCCAGAAACGCGCCCCGTCGACGTGGAGGGGGACCCCGTGGGCGTGCGCGATGGCCGCGACCCGGCGGGTGTACTCGGGCGCCCAGTGGCTGGCCCATCGAGTGGGCGTGCGTGTTCTCGATCGTCACCAGACCGCTGATCGGCTCGTGCGGGTCGGTTGGGTCGCGGAACGCGGCCTCGATGGCATCGAGGTCCATCGTGCCGTCCGGGTTGTCCTCGAGCGAACGGATGCTCGTCCCGACGATCACCGCATGCCCGGCGGCCTCGTCGATGACGAGGTGGTGTTCGCGGCCGCCGATCGTTTCCTGGCCGCGGCCGAGGTGCGCGAGCTGGGCGACCAGGTTGCCCATCGTGCCCGACGCGACGAACAGCCCGGCCTCCTTGCCGAGCAGCTCGGCGGCGCGATCCTCGAGGGCGTTGACGGTCGGGTCGTCGCCGAAGACGTCGTCGCCGACTTCGGCGTCGGCCATCACCCGCCGCATCGCCGGGGACGGCTTGGTCACCGTATCGCTTCGGAGATCGATGAGGGACATGAGCTGTGAGTATAGGCGAGGCTCTCGAGCCGAGCCGTTCGCGCCCGCCGGCGATGCCTCCCGCTGGCGATGCCACTCGCGGGTGATGCCACTCGGATGCATCGCATGCTGCCGGCCCAGCCCGGTGATGCAGCCGAGCGACATCGCCGATCGAGAGTCCTGCGCGCCCGCCCGACGAGCCATTCGGCCCGTGAGCGACAAGCCCGAGCACCTCTGCTATGCTCCGCCATCGCCACAACTGGACCCGTGGTGTAGCGGCCCAACATGCCAGCCTGTCACGCTGGAGATCGCCGGTTCGAATCCGGTCGGGTCCGCCACGAGCTCGCTTTTCCCTACGCCCCGTCCGCCCGCCCGGACGGGGCGTTCCTCGTCCCTCGATGGGTCTGATCCGGGCCGCCCGATCTCGATCGCGTCTGCCGCGGCATTGGCCACCGTCCCGCCTCTGGCAATATCCACCCGTGAACCGCCGGCTCAGCTTGCTCGTGACGGCCGTCTTCGCGATCGCCCTGGTCGTGACCGCGGTCGGCATCGCTGTCGGATCCGGTTCGGCCGGCTCCGGAGGGGATGCTTCGGCGGCTACGGCGGGCCTCGCGGCTACGGCGGGCCTCGCGGCTTCGGCGGCTACGGCGGAGCGCGGCGTCGCCGTTGCCGGGGCCTCCCGGGGGTCACCCCGTCGACCCCGACGGCCAGCTCTCCGGGCTCGACGACGGCGGCCGCTGCGTCGCCGATAGCATCGCCATCATCCGCGAGCCTCGGTCCGGTGCCGATCGTGCCCGTCACCAGCTTCCGGGCGACCGCCACGGCCACGTCCGTGGCCGAGGTCCGCTCGGTCCTCGCCGGCACGAGCTCGCGCTACGAAGCGCTCGAGGTCGTCGACGCAGAGGCCGACCCGATCCTGGCGGCGCTCGGCCTGACACGGCCGGCCGATCCCTGCCGTCTCGTCCTCGCGGTGGATGCCGCGCGCCTCGACGCGGACCTGGCGAGCCTCGGCAAGCGCCTGGCGATTCCTGCGCGCCGACGCCGTCACGCCCGGCGTCCGGGCGCTGGCCTGGGGCGACGTCGCGCTGTTCGGCGTGGGCCGCGTGAAGCGGCTGGCCGACTGGCCGCTCACCGCGCAACTGCCGGGCCTCCCGGCAGGCCAGGCGTTCGACCCGGCGGCGACATGGACGCTCTTCGCCGGTGGCGACATCCTGCTCGACCGGGGCGTCTACCAGACCGTCAAGCTTCGCCGCAAGGGCGTCGACTTCCCATTCGATGGCGGCACGGCCGAGATCACGGACCGATACTGCTGCTCGACGTTCGGCTGGGAGCTGCCGAGGACCCAGCGAACCGGCGATTCGGGCGCCGTCCGCGGCTTGATCGAGGGCGCCGACCTGGCCATCGCCAACTTCGAGAACCCGGCGCCCGACCAGCCTCGGTATCACACCTCGGGGACGGTGTTCTCCGCGGATCCGGCCCTGATCGCCGGCCTGGCGGATGCCGGGATCGACTACGTGTCACTCGCCAACAATCACATCCGCGACGCCGGGGGCGCCGGTCTGCTCCAGACGATCGCCAACCTCAGGAAGGACGGGATCGCCTCATCGGGCTCGGGAAAGAACCTGGCCGCCGCGCGGCAGCCCGGGCGGTTCACGGTTGCCGGCACGAGGATCGCGATCCTTGCCTACGATGCGATTGCCGCGAGCTATCACGCCACTGCGACCCGCATCGGGAGCGCGCCGCTCGTCGCGAGCTACGTCCGCGCCGACGTGAAGGCGGCCCGGGCCGCGGGGGCCGACCTCGTCATCGTGTTCCCTCACTGGGGCACCGAGTACCAATCGAAGCCCTTCGACGCCCAGCAGAAGCTGGCTCGAATGATCATCGACGCGGGCGCCGACATGGTGATCGGCAACCACGCGCACTGGGCGGCGGCGATGGAGGTCTACAAGGGCAAGCCGATCTGGTATGCGCTCGGCAACTTCGTGTTCGACCAGACCTGGTCCGAGCCGACGATGGAAGGGATCACCCTCGAGCTGACCTTCCGCGGCGCGACCCTGGCCCAGGTCCGGATCCGGCCGCACATCATCCTCGACAAGGCGCAGCCCAACTTCCTCGATCCGGCGGGCGACGGCAAGGTCGTGATGGGCCAGGTCTACTCGGCGTCGAAGGGGTTGCTCCCCTGGTGACCGGCTGCAGCAGCGGCCGCCGACCCGGCTACGCGATCCCCGCAAACAGGTCCGTCTCCGGCGTGACCGTCTCGACCCGCGTCTCGCGGAGGATGTAGGCCTCCTTGCCCCAACCCTCGCGCCAGCCGTCGAGTCCCATCAGCATGAATGGGCTGTCCGCGGCGATCTGCGTTCGATGCTCGTGGATGGCCTTCCATTTGCGTTCGAGCGGCTCACCCGAGATGTCGATCCAGGTCGTGATCTCGTCGTCGGGGACGAGCATCCTCGCGGCGAGGGCCTCCGCCTCGGCGATCTGCTCCGGCGTCGCGTCGTCGGGCGGCGACCACCAGCTCGCCTGCCCGCGCGCGGCGAGCGCCTCCTCCATTCGCTTCCGGACGGAGGCCGGGATCGCCTGCTCGTAGAGCTTGGACGGCGACCAGGGCGCCAGCCCTCCGGCGTCGGCCGCCGGCCCGGTCCCACCGTGCTCGGGCGCCAGCTGCTCCGGGTACCACGCAGGGTCGCCCGCTCGTGGGAAGGCGCGAACCGCGACGTCGTGCGTCCGGATGTGATCCGGATGGCCGTATCCTCCGAACGAGTTGTACGTGGTCATCACGTCCGGCTGATAGCGCCGGACCAGCCAGACCAGGCGGCGAGCCGCTTCGTCGAGGTCGGCCTGCCAGAAGTTGCGCGGGTCCTGGTTGCCGGCCCGGCCCATCATGTCCGAGTCGTGGTAGCCGAGGTTCTCCCACTCGGTCACGCCCGAGGACGCCCATCGCCGCTTCCAGCTCGGCCGCGCGGAGCTCGCCGAGACGGCGGTGGTTGTCGGGGGTGTCCATCTCGGGGAGGACGATCTCGCCCATCTCGCCGCGAGTGCAGGTGACCAGGATGACCCGGTGGCCGTCGGCCACGGCCTTCGCCATCACGCCTCCGGTGCCGATGGTCTCGTCGTCGGGATGGGCATGGACGGTCATCAGGGTGGGGCGGTGGTCCGCCGGTCGTTCGTTCGTCATGGCCAGCCGATGCTAGCGCAGCCGGTACTTTTGGGCGGTGTCCGCATGGGCCGACGGCTCGTCACCCTGCGACCATGATCCATCGCCTGCCGCAGCGGCTCCGCCTCGGCTTCTCGAGTGGTGCTGCCGACGAACCGCAGCCGGCCGCGGACGACGACCGGGTGGAGTTCGTCGCCTACGGCGAGGATTGCATCCTGTCCGGGCGGGCGGTGCTCGACGCGGATCGCCTGAGCGACATGCTCAATGCCCACGACGAGTACCTGGTCTCGGGATTGTCGGTCGAGCGCTTCGACGAGGCGAGCCCATTCCGGCTCGACGACGAGATCGCGATCCCGCGCGACGAGCTGTATCTCGTGCATGCCAGTGGGCCGCGTGGCGACGCCGCCAGGCGCCACCGGACGATGCCCCAGCAGCTCGCGATCAGGATGGGCCCGTACAAGGTGCGCGGCTTGTTCCACTCGCTGCCCGGCGCGGACCCGGTGGTGGCGTTCCGACGCCGGAAGGCCATGGTCCCGCTCACCGACGCGCTCATCGAGTTCACCTTCCACGGCGAGCTGCGTGAGACCCGGGTGGACACCCTGATCGTCAACCGCGAGCAGATCGACTGGGTGCAGGCGATGCTGCCCAACCAGGTCGAGTTCCCGGAACGCGCCAAGGGCCCGGTCACCGAGCCCGCCTGAGTCCTCGTCTCGCGGCCCGCGCCGGCCGCTACCATCGCAGGCGATGCACTCCCGCCCACCCGACACGACGTCCGTCCAACCTGGCCCGCTCGCCGGGATCCGCGTCGTCGACTGCTCGACCGTGCTGGCCGGGCCGTATTGCACGATGCTCCTCGGCGACCTCGGCGCGGACGTCGTCAAGGTGGAGCCGCCCGAGGGCGACGCCACGCGTGGCTGGGGCCCGCCGTGGGTAGGCCCGCTCGAGGGCGGACCGCGGACGGCCGCCTACTTCCTGGCGATCAACCGGAACAAGCGCAGCCTCCGGCTCGACCTCAAGACGGCCGAAGGCACAGGACGTCCTGCGTCGCCTGCTCGTCCGCGGCGATGTCCTCGTCGAGAATCACCGGGTCGGCGGGTTTGCCCGGCTCGGCTTTGACGACGCCGCCCTCGAGCGGCTGAACCCCGCCCTGGTCCACCTGGCGATCTCCGGCTTCGGACCGGTGGGTCCGGCCGCGGCGCAGCCCGGCTACGACTTCGCGATCCAGGCCGTGAGCGGCCTGATGTCGATCACCGGCGCGCCCGATGCCGAGGGCGGGGGGCCGACCAAGGTCGGCGTGGCGATCAGCGACATCGTCACCGGGATGCTCGGGGCGGTCGGCGTCCTGGCGGCGCTGGTGGGCAGGGAGCGCGAGCGCCGTCACGCAACCAGCGCCGCAGCCGCGACCGGCAGCGCCGTGGCGCAGGTCGGGGCCGGCGGCCAGCGGATCGACGTCTCGCTCCTCGGTGCGACGCTCGCCAGCCTGGTCAACCAGGCCCAGAACACATTCGTGACGGGAACGCCGCCGGGACGGCTCGGCAACGCGCACCCCAACATCGTCCCGTACGAGACGTTCGAGACCGCCGATCGGCCGATCGCCGTCGCCGTCGGCTCCGAGCGTCAGTGGCCGAGGTTCTGCGCTGTCCTGGGCCTGCCCGATCTGTCCACGGACCCTCGGTTCGCGACGAACGGCGACCGCGTCGTCCACCGCGACCTCCTCCGGCCGATCCTCGCCGCTCGCCTGCGGGAGCGCAGCGCGACAGACTGGCTTGTCGCGCTCGACGAGGCGTCGATCCCGTGCGCCCCGATCAATGACCTCGTCGGCGCCTTCGCGTCGCCCGAGGCCGCCGCTCTCGACATGGTGATCGAGCAGGAGCATCCGGCCTGGGGCCTCATCCGCCAGGTCGGGATCCCGTTCAAGCTGTCGGCCACGCCGGCCACGATCCGGACCCCACCGCCGGCCCTCGGCGAGCAGTCCGCTACGGTCCTTGGTGAGCTCGGCTACACCGACCGCGACATCGATGCGATGCGTTCGGGCGGTGTCATCTAGCGCCGGAGGCCGCCGTCGGCCGGCGCCTCACAGCTCCTCGCGCCGGAAGACCAGCCAGGCGACCCCGACGAGCGCGCCGATCAACACGATCGCGGCAGCGGTCGGCCCGAGCACATCCACCCCGGGCAGGCCGAGCGCCAGGCCGCGGGCGGGTTCACCGAGCCCGGTCGGCAGGTAGTGGCCGAGGGTCGGCACGATGCTCAGGATCCCGAGGACGATGAACGCCGCGACACCGAGACCGGCGGCGGCCAGCGACGAGCGGGTCAGCGTGCTCCCGAGGAACGTGATCGCAGCGAACGCGACCAGGGTCAGCCACTGCAGCACCGCCGCGGCCGTGAACCCCAGGACGTCGAGCGGTTCGAACAGCACCAGCGTGTAGAACCAGGCACCCGCCGCCGCGATCGCCGTGGCGACGCCGAGCGTCGTCGCGATCGCGACCATCTTCGCCCCGAGGAACGCGCCCCGACTGGCCGGCTTGGTCAGGATGAGGGCCGCCGTGCCGCGCTCCTTCTCGGTGGCGACCGAGCCCATCGCCAGCAACACCGCGATCAGCGCCCCGAACTGCCCGAGGTTCTTGGCGAGCTGGTCGTACGCGTCGGCCGCCGTCGGGGTCGGCAGGATGATCTGGAACTGGCCGCCGCCGACCGCCTTGAGGATCTCGGGTGTGAACCGTGCGAGGAGGGGCGACGACAGCCCGACCAGCAGGAACACGGTCGCCACGACCGCGAGCCGTGTCGTCCGCCATTGTTCGAGCAGCTCCTTGCGGAGGAGCGCGCGGAACCCACTCATCGAGGCACCTCTCGCGGCCGAACGAACCCGCGCCCATCGAGGTCCGCGGTCGTCGCCGGGCCGACCAGCTCGAGGAAGACGTCCTCGAGGGTCGGGCGCGCGCGCTCGAACGCATCGAGGACGACGCCCGCCGCCACCACCAGGGGAAGCAGGCCGGCGCCTGCCGCGTCCGAGTCGGAGACCGTGACACGAACGACGCCGGACGTGGACGTGACGTCCGTCGTCCAGGCGGCCGTTCGAAGCCGCTCGACCAGCGCGTCGACCGCGCCAGCCTGTCCTGGCGCGGGCGTCAGTCGATAGATCGGCCGCGCGTGCGCGGCGAGCAGCTCTTCCAGCGGGCCCTCCGTGACACGTCGGCCACGGTCGAGGATCGCCACGCGATCGCAGATCCGCTCGACATCGGACAGGACATGGGTTGAGAAGACGACCGTCGCCTCGCCGCGCAGCCCGGCGATCAGCTCGAGCAGGTCGCGCCTGCCTTCCGGGTCGAGCGAGCTGACCGGCTCGTCGAGGAACAGGATGGACGGCCGGTGGAGCAGGGCCTGGGCGATCCCCAGGCGCTGGCGCATGCCGCCCGAATAGCCGCCGATCCGGCGTTCGGCCGCGGCCGTCAGGCCCACCCGGTCGAGCATCTCCGCGACGCGCGATCGGAGCCCCGGACCGGCCAGACCGTAGAGCCCACCCACGAGCTCGAGCAGCTCGCGCCCCTTCATCCAGCTGTAGAAGCGAGGGTCCTGGTCCAGATAGCCGACCCGTTCATGGAGCCGCGGCTCGTCGAGGCCCGCCTCGACGCCGGCCACCGAGGCGCTCCCCGCGGTGGGCCGCGCGAGCCCGGTGAGGATCCGGATGGTGGTGGTCTTGCCGGCGCCGTTCGGCCCGAGCAGCCCGAACACCGATCCCTGCGGCACGACGAGGTCCAGCCCGTCGAGGGCCAGGATCGGCCCGAACCGCTTCGACAGGCCGCGGGTCTCGATGGCCGGCCCCGCCTGGGCTCCGCCGGTGGCGGCCGGGCGTGGCTGGATCGCGGTCACGCCTCGTCCCGGCCGGCGACGAAGTAGAGGATGGGTCCGATCACGTTGACGAACACGATCACCAGCGCCCAGACGATCTTGTTGCCGCCCCTGACCTGCCGCTCGCTCCGCTCGAGGTCGATCAGCGCCGCGATCATCAGGCCCAGCTGGATGACGATGATCGGCGCCAGGAGAGCAATGATCTGCTCGGTCTTCAGCTCGGCCATGGTCCGGAGGGTACCCCGTGCTGCGGGCGAGCGGAAAGGTCCGTCCAGCCCGAACGGCGCGGGCCGGGCCGCCCGTTGCAGGCGGCCGATACGTATGCGCCCGTGCACGCGTACGACGCCGGTCGGGCCAAGCGGCCCTGCTAGACTCGGCCGCGCCCGATACGGGGCGACCGTGTCGAATGACCCCGGAGGACCTCCATGACCGACGACCGCGAGCGCTGGGCACTGATCCTCGGCGGCTCGTCGGGGATGGGCCAGGCGACGGCGATCACGCTGGCGAGGGCCGGCTACAACGTCTGCGGGATCCACCTCGACTTCCGGGCCGCCCTCGCCCACGTCGACGAGGTGAAGGCCGAGATCGAGGCCGCCGGCGTCGAGGCGCTGTACATCAACATGAACGCCGCCGACGACGAGAAGCGGGCGGCCGCGTTGGTGACGCTCCGCGAACGGTTCGACCGGTCCGCGGCCGCCGGGCGCCACGCCTATGTCCGCGTCGTCATGCACTCGCTCGCGTTCGGGTCGCTGGTCCCGTTCCTGTCGGACGATCCCAAGCTTGCCGTCGACCGCAAGAAGATGGAGATGACCCAGGACGTGATGGCCAACAGCCTCGTCTACTGGGTCCAGGACCTGTACCGCGGCGGGTTCCTCGAGCAGGGCTCGAAGATCTACGCGATGACCTCCGAGGGGTCGTCCCGGGTCGTGCCGTCGTACGGCGTCGTCTCGTCGGCCAAGGCCGCGCTCGAGTCGCACATCCGCCAGCTGGCGATGGAGCTGGCCCAGGCCAGGACGGGGATCACGGCCAACACGATCCGGGCGGGCGTCACGTTGACCCCGGCCCTGATGAAGATCCCCGAGCACGACATGATCATCGAGTCGGCCACCAGGCGGAACCCGACCGGCCGGATGACCACGCCCCAGGACGTCGCCAACGCGATCCTCGCGCTGTCCGGGGACGGCACGGACTTCATCAACGGCGAGGTGATCGGCGTCGATGGCGGCGAATTCATCACCGGTTCGTAGAGGCGAACTCGGAGGGACGCCATGGCCGGCCGGGTGATCGTCGTCGGGTCGGTCAACGTCGACCTGGTGGTTACGGTGGCGCGGCTGCCCGGGCCGGGCGAGACCGTGGTCGGCGGCCGATTCCAGCGGCATCACGGCGGGAAGGGTGGCAATCAGGCGGTCGCGGCCGCCCGACTGGGCGCCCCGACGGCGTTCGTCGGCGCGATCGGGGACGACGCCTTCGGAGACGATGCGAGGGCCGCCCTGGCGGCCGAGGGGATCGACCTGCGCGGGCTCGTCTGCCTGCACGGCGAGGCTACCGGCGTCGCATTGATCCAGGTCGATTCGGGCGGCGAGAACAGCATCTCGGTGGCCGGTGGCGCCAACGTGGCGATGACCGCCGCCCAGGTCCGCGCAGCGCTCGCCATGCTCGACCCGCAGCCCGAGGACGTCCTCCTCGTCGGGCATGAGATCCCGACGGCCGTCACCCGGGAGGCGCTCCGGTTCGGACGCGACGTGGGAGCCACCGCCATCCTCAACCCCGCGCCGGCCGGGGGCCTCGACGTGGCAACCCTCGCGCTCGCCGAGATCGTGACGCCGAACCGCGGCGAGCTCGGCGTCCTGGCCGACCTGGTCGGCGCGGCCGTCGACGGGCCCGCGACCGATGTCGCGATGGCGGTGCGTGACCGAGGGTCGCTGGGCGCGGTCCTGGTCAGTCTGGGAGCCGACGGCGCCGTGCTCGTCGAGACCGATCGGACGACCTCGCTCCCCGCGGCGTCGGTGGACGTGGTCGATTCGACCGGCGCCGGCGATGCGCTGAGCGGGGCGCTCGCAGCCGGGCTCGCGGAGGGTCTTTCGCTGCGGGAAGCCGCGCGCCGGGCCGTCCGCGTCGCCACGCTGGCGGTCACGCGGTCCGGTGCCCGCGGGGGGATGCCTCGCCGCGAGGAGCTTCAGGCCGCCGGCGGCTGATTCCCGCGCGACACGCTCGGCCGGCGCGAGGTCACGAGGGCGACGACGAAGCATGCCGTCTCGACGAGGACGATCGTCGCGCCGGTGGCCGAGTTGAGCCAGTAGCTTGCATACAGGCCGATGATCGGACAGATCATCCCGATGGCGATCGCGATCGAGACCAGTCGACCGAAGCTCTGTGACACGAGTTGCGCCGTGGCCGCCGGCGTGACGAGCATCGCCACCACGAGGATGATGCCGACCGCCTGGAGGCTGATGACGATCGTGAGCGCGATAAGGGCGAGGAACAGGTAGTCGAGCCGGACGACGGGAAGTCCCGCAGCCTCGGCGCCGAGCGGGTCGAAGGTCGAGTACAGGAACTCCTTCCAGAGCACCGCGACGACGCCCAGCACGATCACGCTGAGAACCGCGAGGGCGATCAGGTCGCCGACGCCGATGCCCAGGATCTCCCCGAACAGGAACCCGAACAGATCGCCGACGTAGTTCGGGATCAGGCTGAACAGGAAGACGCCGGCCGCGAACATGCCCGCGAAGAGCACGCCGATCGCCGTATCGCCGCGAAGCTGACCGCGACGGGTCACCCAGCCGATCGCGAGCGCCGTGGCCACCGCCGCGACGGCCGCTCCAAGGTAGAACGGCCCCTTGAGCAGGTAGGCGGCGACGACGCCGGGGAAGGCGGAGTGGCTCAGGGCGTCGCCCATGAACGCGAGCCCGCGCAGCACCATGTAGCTGCCGACGACCGCGCAGACCAACCCGACCAGGGCCGACGCCACCAGTGCGCGCACGAAGAACGGGAACGCGAGCGGATCGAGGATGGCGCCGAGGTCGGGCATCAGGGCTGACCCTGATCGTGGAAATGCCGCTCGCTGCCGCTGGCCGAGTCATGATGGTGAGCGTCGTCGAGGAGCACCGCCCGTTCGCCGATGACGAGGAGGTGGCCGCCGTAGGTCCGCGAAATGACGTCGGCGTCGCGCACCAGGCTGGCCGGACCGCTGGCGACGATGCGCCGGTTGACCGCGACGACCTGCCGGAAATGGCGCGACACGGCGGGGAGATCGTGGGTCGTGGCGACCACCGTCCGGCCGGCTTCGGCTTCGATCGTCAAGAGGGTCATCAGGTCTTCCTGGGTGGGGACGTCGACACCCGTCACGGGCTCGTCGAGGAGGTACAGCTCGGGCTCGGCGGCGATCGCTCGCGCCAGGAACGCGCGGCGCCGCTGCCCGCCGGACAGCCGGCCGATCTGCGTCCGCGCCGCATCCATCATCCCGACGCGATCGAGGGCGGCGGTCACGGCATCGTGGTCGGCTCGTGACGGCTGGCGGAACGGCCCGAGCCTGGCGAACCGGCCCATCATGGCCACGTTCCAGACGGTGATCGGGAACGACCAGTCGACAAGCTCCGCCTGCGGGACGTAGGCGATCCGCTGGGCGGCATCACCGGCGCGCACGCCCAGCGTCGCGACCGTGCCGGTCCAGGGTCGGAGGACACCGGCGATCAGCTTCAACAGCGTGGTCTTGCCGCCACCATTCGGGCCGAAGATCGCCAACAGGGATCCGCGCGCGATCTCCAGGTTCACGTCCTCCAGCGCGGGCCGCCCGTCGTAGCCCGCTGTCACGTCGTGGAGCGCGATCGCCGCAGCGGCGGAGGGCCCCGCGGCGCGGTCGTGCTCGTGGTGGTGGTGCTGGTGGTCGCTCATGCCGCTACCTGCCGGCCTTCGCTCATTTGAGTGCGTTGACGAGCTGGTCGGTGTCCCAGTCGATGACCGCCTCGTAGCTGGTGACCGGATCGTCACCGAGGGCGTCGTCGTACAGGTTCGAGACAACCGTCGCCCCGGTTTCGGCGCCCAGCTGATCGACGAGCCTGGTCGGGAACTGGTCCTCGCTGAAGATCGCTTTCACTCCCGCGTCGCGGATGGCCTTGATCAGCTGTGCCGTATATCCCGCACTGGGGTCCTGCCCCGGTGCCTGCACCGCCACCCCCACGATCGTGATGCCGTACGCCCGGGCGTAGTAGGGGAAGGCGTCATGGAACGTGACGAGCTTTCGGTTCGCTTCCGGGATGGTAGCGATTCGCGAGCGCACGCTGGCATCGAGTGCGTCCAGGCGGGTCTTGTACGCCGCCAGCTGCGCGTCGTATTGCCCGGCGTGTGCCGAGTCGAGTGACTTCAGCGACTCGGCGATCCGGTCTGCATAGAGCTCCCCGTAGGCGACATCCATCCACAGGTGCGGGTTCTGCGTACCCGGGTCCTCGCCCGGGAGGAGTTCGACGCCCGGGAGGTCCACGCCGAGCTTGAGCAGCGGCGTGCCGCTGGCCGAGGCGTTGGTGATGGTCTTCTCCAGCCAATCGTCGAGGCCCAGGCCGTTCATCACCAGCAGCTTGGCCCGGGACACCGTCTGGATGTCCGCCGGCTTGGGCTCGAAGGTGTGGACGTCGCCGCTCTTCGGCACGAGGCTGGTGACCGAGACGAGGTCGCCACCGACGTTGCGGACCATGTCCGCGAAGACCGTCGTCGTGGTGACGACGGTAACGGTCCCTGTCGATGCGCTCGTGTTGCCCCCTGCGGCAGTCGCGGATGAGCCGCTCCCGGCGCACCCCGCCAGGATGACGACAGCGAGGACCCCAAGGGTCGTCAGCGCGAAGGGCACCCTGCCCGCCGATGCGCGTTGGGGCCCGTTATCGGGACTCAGTCTCACTGGGGATCGCATCTCGACCTTCCTTTCGCGCGCTGCATGGGGAGAGGTGGGGCTGGTAGCCGTCAGCCGGGAGCGCCGGCTGGACCGGGTTCGCCGGCCAGGCACGTGGGGCACAGGCCGAAAAACTCGAGTCGGTGCTCGTCGACTCGGTAACCCGTCTGCCTGGCGACGTCGTCCACGACCCGACGGAGGTCGGCGTCGCGGATCTCGCTCGTCCGCCCGCAGCGCGAGCAGACCACGTGATGATGGTGGGCCGGCGCACAGCCGACGTAGGCGTGCTCGCCGTTCGGCAAGTCGAGCCGCTCGATCGTGCCCAGCGCCTCGAGGACCTCGAGCGTACGGAACACCGTTGCACGGCCGATGCCGAGTCGTCGTCCCCGTGCTTCAGCAACCAGCTCGGCCGCAGTGAAGTGGCCGGTTCGCTCCGCGATCAGCGCGGACAACGCCAGGCGGGGCTCGGTCAGCCGATAGCCGGCGCGCGCGAGTGCCGTCCCACTGGGTGTCTGGCCAGTCATGCCGCGATCGTACCACAATTGAGACGCAGTCTCAACAGCGCGAAGCCGCGGGACGAGACGTCGCGCATGCCGCAGGTTGGGAGGCATGTCCGGATGGACATCTGGGCTGCTCGCCCGGGGCTGCCGGTCCAAAGGGCCCGGCGGCTTCGGGCCGCTCGGCACTGCCTGCCGCGGTGCCCCCGTCGCGATGCTGGGATCACGCGTCCATGCGTCCGGCTGCCCATCTGGGTGGCCCATGGGACCGATCCAGGAGTCCTTCGCTTGACCACCAGGACAGACGCTCCGGCACCGCCGAGCAGACACGAACGACGTCTCGCCGACCGAGCCGCCCGCGCGGGGGGCGCGGACCGGAACCTCGTTGCGGCGCCTCGCCGGAACTCCTCGCTCATCTGGGTCACCGCCGGCTTCGGCCTCATCGGGATCGTCATCATCGCGGTCCTCCTGGTGACACAGGGTGCGGCTCCCAAGACGATCGACACGTCCAGCCTCAAGGCCTCCGTGGTGCAGGTGCCCGCAGGGCTCGCCGATGGCCGGGCGTTGGGGAAGGCCGATGCGCCGGTCACCCTCGATGTCTGGTCGGACTACCAGTGCCCGGTGTGCGGCCAGTTCGCCGAGCTCGTGGAGCCGCAGCTGATCCGCACGTACGTCACCGACGGGACCGTGCGGATCGTAGACCACGACGCCGCCTTCCAGGGCCAGCGTTCGTCGTCGAGCTATGACGAGTCCGTCGAGGCGGCCGCCGGCGCGCGATGCGCGGCCGAGCAGGGCCTGTACTGGCAGTTCCACAACCTGCTGTTCGCCAACCAGGTCGGCGAGAACGAGGGCGCCTTCCGCGACGAGCGGCTGCGCGCGATCGCGACCCTGGCCGGGGTCGACGTCGACAGCCTGGGACGCCTGCCGGGCGACCGGCCAGCAGCAGGCCGCGGTGCGTGCGGAAACGAGCGACGCGCTCAAGCTCGGTGTCAACGCCACCCCGACCATGCGCATCAACGGTCAGGTCATCGTCGGCCTGAAGAGCGCCGCCGAGCTTGGTTCCCTGATCGAGGCGGCCGCCGGGACGGCGGGACCATCTCCCTCGTGACCGTCCTGACCCAGCGGTCACCCGCTCGGCGCCTGTTCGGCGTCCATCCGGGACTGATTCTCGCCGTCCTCGACGTCTGCGGTCTCGCTGATCGCGAGCTACCTGTCGATCGTGGAGCTCGGTGGTGGCACGCCAGCGTGCGGCCCGATCAAGGGCTGCGAGACGGTCGCAAACAGCGAATACAGCCGGATCGGCGGCATTCCGGTCGCCGTGTTCGGCGTGGTGCTGTCGTTGATCCTGCTGTCGTTCGCCATCGCCTGGTGGAAGACGGATCTGTACGGGCTGCTGCTGGCGCACTACGGGCTGTCGCTGGCAGGCGTGATCTTCGAGCTGTACTTCCTCTACCTGCAGGTGTTCGTCATCCACGCCGTGTGCGTCTGGTGCACGTCGTACGGGCTTTCCCTGATCCTGCGGTTCGCCGTCGCGTTCGTCGTCTGGCTGCGCCAGCCGCCTCCGGAGCGCGCCGGCTGATCTCCCGCGCCTGGGTCAGGCTGATGGTCTGCGCGAGGCCAGGCGCGCCGGCCAGATCGACCGTCCAACGAAGGCCGCGCGGATGAGCAGCGCAAGGGCCGTCGCCAGCGAAATCCCGAGGGACACGCCGCCCACGGCGCTGATGACGTCCGAGCCCACCGGCAGGCCCACGGCGAGGAGACCCACCCCAGCGTTCCAGGCGAACCAGCGGGAGGTTGCCGCGCGCCCGAGCCATCGGCGCTGGACGGCGTGGCGGGCCTGATCACCGGGTCCGATCGACGGGACGAGATGCGTCCACGATGCGGCCAGGACCTGCCCGATCCAGCCCGCGATGAGCGGGATGACGAGGAGCCGGACGTCCCAGGCCGCTGGGACGGGACCGAGCCACAGGACACGGCCCGCACCGATCGCGAGGGTGACGAGCAGCCAGCCCGGTGCTGCCACGAGGCTCAGTTCGGCGAAGCGATGCCAGCCGGGGTCCGACGTCCACCGGCCGCGGTCTCGCTGGACCGCCGCGCCGTGGACCGCGAGTGCCGTGGCCCCGGCGAGCTCGACGACGGCGCCGAACCAGCCCACGACCTGCCAGCCCGCGGCGAAGCCGAGTGCGACAAGCGGTGCTCCGAGCATCAGGCGCGCCAGGGCGATCGAGGCGCTTCGGCGAGGCCGGATCCTGGCGCCCGCGACCGTCGGGGCGAGGTGGGTCAACGAGGCGGCGATGACGACGGTCACGAAGCCGAAGACGTTGAGCCAGGCGTGCGCCGGCTTGAGGTCGACCCATGCAGCCGCTACCGGCGACACGCCGGCCAGCATGGCCGTCGCCAGGAGCGACGCCGATCGCGACCTCGGCGAGCGCGACGAGATAGGCGAGCTCGACCAGCCGGAGCCGGAACCCGACAGCCGACCGAAGCGGGAGGAAGGCGGCCGCAACCGTGGCGACGAGCCCGCCGAGATAGGCCGTGCCACCGATCGCGGCGACGGCGGGTTGCCCCGCGGACATCCCATAGCCGGCGAGCATCGAGCCTCCCGCCACCAAGCCCACGGCGGCGCTGCGGACAGACACCGACGCGGGCGCCACCTTTCCGAGGGTCGTCGTGAAGAACGGGAGCACCGCAGCGATGGCCGTGCCGGCGGCGCCCGCCAGCCCGATGTGGAGCGGCAGCCAGATCGTGCCGCCGAGGGCCGCTCGAATGGCCAAGACGGCCGCCAGGCCGACCAGTCCGGCGGCCAGGAACACGCCGACAACCGTGACCATCCGGTCGTCGCCGCGCCGGATCATGGGCCGCAAGGGCGTCGATTCCTGTGGCAGGCCCGGTCGTTTCGTCGGCGATGCAGCCATCAGCGAAGGCCGGTTCGGACGACCTCGCTGAGCGGCGTCGCCCCGAGCCGATGGAGCATCGCGTTGCGGGCGCCCGTGAAGGCATCGTGGACGGCGCATCGCCCGTCGACGCCGCACGGACCGCCACGCAGGATGCAGGTCCGGTCGTCATTGTCGGGCTCGGCCGCGCCGATGATGTCGAGCAGGGAGATCGAGCTGGCCGGACGTGCCAGCCGGTAGCCGCCAGTCCGACCGCGGTGCCCGATGACGAGGCCCGCCTTGACCAGGTCGGCCATCACCCGCGGCAGGAACCGTTCCGGGATGGACATGGCCGAACTGACCGCCGGGACGCTGAGCCAGCCATCCGACGGCTCGCTGGCGAGGGCCAGCATCGCCCGGACCGCATAGTCGCCGCGTCGGGTCAACTCGAGTCTCACCGGCGGAGTATCGCTCGAACCGGCTCAGGGGGCGGCGGTCGTGAACGGCGCGTAGCCCGTCAGCTCGACATAGGCCTCGCCGCCAATCTGCCGGCCGCCGCGGACCGCCTCGACCCGCTGCGATCCTTCCCAGTACACGACGCCGGTCGTCGCCCGGGTGTCCAGCTCCTGGTTGGCGACCGTCGGCGCCAGCCGGACGACGAGATCCAGGCGAGGGATCGACGACCGTCCAGCCGGATGGATACGTCGCGCCGGTCGCCGGGCTCGTCCAGTGGTCGGTGACGTCGACGGTGAACGCGGCGCGGTCAGGTCGGCTGACGGTGCCGTCGTTGGCCACGACCGTGCCGTAGATCAGCGGATAGCTGCCGTCGGCATCGCGCACGAGCGACAGCGTGAGGTCCGTGCCATCGTCGAGGTTGACCGCGAACCAGTCCCAGCCGCCGCCACCGACCGAGATGAAGTCGCCCCACTGGTGATCGAACCAGGCCGAACCGTTGACGGCGGATGGCCGTGCCGTCGATCGTCAACGTCCCGGTCGCGGTCATCGACGTCCGTCGAGTAGTAGTACGAGCCACCGGCCGGGCCGAAGTCGACCCAGCCGTCCTCGCCATGCAGCGCCGGCGGCTTGGTCGCCTCGATCCCGAGGTCCAGCCCCAGCCCCTTCGGTGAGCCGGCCGTTCGCCGCTTCGGCCGGCCGTGAGCGTCGGCGGACAAGTGATCGGCGCCTCCGCTGCCCGACATCGACCAGGCGGGCATCGAGCCGGCGCCCGGTGAGTCCGTCGGATCGGCCGCCACGGACAGGTCGAATCCGGTCGGCGTCCCGTCTCGGCGTTGCGCGGCGAGCGGTCGACCCGTGGCCCGGTCTCGAGTCGCTGGCTGTACGAGGAACCGGCCGGCGTCCTCGTCGGTAATCGCGAGGTGCGAGACCCACGAGGTCGGGAACGCCCCTCGTTCCGCCCGGAAGATCACGTCCTCGAACCCGAACCGGCGGCCGTCATCGCGTCGTGAGATGGCCCGTGTAGTACCACCATTCGGTGAGTCGGTCGTGCGGTCCGTCGTCGCGGGGCAGGACGACCGGGACCGGGTCGGCGGGCTGGTTCGGGCGGATGGACGGGGCCGCGATCGACGGCCGCGGCGCCGTCGGATTGGCCAGGATCGGTCCGCCGCCGGCCGTGCAGGCGCCGGCCAGCGACGGCAGCGGCCAGGAGCGCAGCCGCAGCGGACGCGCGCCGGCTCGTCGGGGCATGTCGTGCCGTCATCGGATCGCCGCCTCGATCTCGGCCTCGGACGCCGGCAGCCGGGTCGTTGACGAACCGCTCGAGTGCCGCAGGCATCCACCAGTTCCAGCGTCCGAGGAGCCGCATCGTGGCCGGGCACCAGGAGCGCCCGGACGACCGTCGCGTCGATGGCGATCGCGATCGCCATGCCGACACCGAGCGCCTTGATCAGCACGATGTCGGCGAAGGCGAACGATCCGGCGACGACGACGACCACGAGCGCGGCGGAGGTCACGATCCGCCCGCTCCGTTCGAGGCCGCGGGCGACGGCCTCCGGGTTGTCGCCGGTCCGATCCCAGACCTCCTTGGTCCGCGACAGGATGAAGACCTCGTAGTCCATCGACAGGCCGAACAGGACGCAGAACAGGATGACCGGCTGGGTGGTCTCCACGAACCCGAGCGGCTGGAACCCGAGCAGGGCCGACAGGTTGCCGTCCTGGAAGATCCAGACCAGCGCGCCGAAGCTGGCCACGATCGACAGCGTATTCATGACCAGCGCCTTGGCCGGCAGGATCACCGACCGGAGCAGCACGAACAGCACGAGGTAGGTGGCGATCGCGATGAACAGGCCGGTCCGCGGGAAGTCCGCCCCGACCCGCGCAACGACGTCGGCCACGTCGGCGGCGCCGCCGCCGACCAGGACCTGCATCCCGGGCGGAGCCGCGAGCGGCCCGCGTCGGGTCACGCATCGCCGCGACGAGGTCCTTGCCCTCGTCCCGGTTCGGGCCGAAAGGGGTGTAGAGCGTGAACGCGGTGAGGTCGCCCTTGGTCGTTGCCGCCAGCGCAGTCTGGACGTAGCGATCGCGCGGTCCGCTCGGGTCCGCCATACAGCAGCTGGTACTGCGCGAGCGTCAGTCGCGGATCGACGTCGACGAGGCTGTCCACCCGGGTCACCCGCGGGTCGGCGGCAAGACGCCGCGAGTAGTCGAACAGGGCGGCGAGGTTCTCCGGCGAGGTGGCCGGTCCGATCGTCCGGATGGCCAGCACCATCGGAGCGAACTCGCCGTCACCGAACTCGCGCTCGAGGCGATCGAAGGCGGCCCGCGATGGCACCGACGCCGGCAGGATCGATGAATCGGGAGCGTTGAACCGGACGTGGAGGAACGGGACGCCGAGCAGCAGAATGCAGCCCGAGGGTGGGCACCAGGACCGCGACGGGATGACGCATGACCCGACGGGCGAGCCGCGCCCACGGCCCATCGCCGTCCGGCCGCGGCGAGACGCGGCGGATCGCCAGCCGATCGATCCGCGTCCCGACGATCACCAGGATCGCCGGCAGCAGCGTCAGCGCGGAAGCCACGGCCAGCCCGACGACGATCGCCCCGGCGATTCCGACGGAGCGTAGGATCATGAACTCGAACAGGACCAGACCCAGCAGGCCGAGCAGAACCGTCAGGCCGCTGAAGAAGACGGCCCGCCCGGCCGTCGCGACCGTCGCCCGGACGGCCTCGGCGACCCGGTCCGGGCGGTCGGGTCGGAGTGCCAGCTCCTCGCGGAAGCGGCTGGTCATCAGCAGCGAGTAGTCCACGCCCAGGCCCAACCCGAGCAGGGTCGCCAGGTTGAGCACGAAGATGCTCATGGGCGTCAGGGACGCCACGACGAAGATCGCCGCCAGCGCGACGAGGACCGCGGCGCCCCCGACCACGAGCGGGACGCGGCGGCGACCATCGAGCCAAAGACCAGCAGCAGCGTCAGGGCGGCCAGCGGCAGCGAGATGAGCTCGCTCCGCCGCAGGTCCGCCTCGGATACGGTCTGGACGTCGCCGTAGAACGCCGGGCCGCCGGCCAGCTCTACGGTGAGCCCGGGCGGCGATCGCAGGCGCGCCCTCAGGATCGGCAGGGCATCGGGCGAGTCGTCGGCCGGGAGGTCGAGGAACACGATGTCGTAGGCGGTGTGGCCGTCAGTCGAGACCTGTCGCGGCGCGAGGAGGTGCGATACCACCCGCGCGACGTGCGGCGCGCCGGCGATGTCGCGCGTCGCGTCGGCCGCGGCGGATTCGAAGGCCGGCGTCCCGGCCGTCAGCGTGTCGCTGCTCAGGACGACGACGAGGGCCGACGGCGGCGCACCCAGCTCGGTCTCCAGGAGCGCCTTGGCCCGGGCGGACTCGAGGTCGTCGAGGATGAAGCCGCCGGCACTCAGCTGCCCGCTCGACGCGCGGGGCGAGCGGGAGGGCGATCACGAGCACGACCGCCCAGGCTGCGACGATCCAGCGGGCTCGCCGTACGACGAACCGGCCGAGTCGATCGAAGGAGGTCACGTCGGGATTCGCCTCGGTTCGGGTGTCGCGCGGGAGGTCGGCGCCATCGTAGTCGCGCCGCCGGGACTCGGGGTTTCGGTGGCGGGCGCTTCTGCTAGCATCCGCGCGTGCAGCTCTTCCTGGTCGCCTTCCAGCAGCCCATCCCGTTCGGGATCTCGGCGGTGCTGGTCATCACGATGATCTTCATCATCCAGCGCTCGGCGATGACCGCCGAGGGCGGATCGAGCTGGGTGCGACGGATCACCGGCCCCAACGCGAAGTTCCTGTTCACGTTCCTGTTCATCGCCTGGGCGCTCGTGTTCGGGATCGGGCTGCAGCTGGTGCCGCACGAGGGCGCGAACTCGCCCTACGGCGGGATCGGCCTGATCGCGCTGTTCACGGGGTTCTTCATCATGATGGGCTTCCTCTGGTCGGTGATCGGGGAGTAGCTCGGCCCGACGCAGGGCCCGGGTGACCGATGCACGTCGGATGCATCAAGGCGCGATCGACCGGTGCGGACGCCAGGGCCGGCCTCGTTGATGCATCCGAGGGTCATCGAGGCGGAGGGGTCCGGCCCAGCGAGACGTGACCAAGGAGCTACTGGACCCATCTCCCGCCGTCAGGCTATGATGCCGGGGCATGCAGACTGCATAGACTTTATGCGTCGCTAGCCTCGGAGGCCTGCCCGCGTGGACGCCCAGGAGATCAAGGCCGCTGTCGCGCACCAGGAGGCGGCTCGCGCGCTGATCGAGGCGCCGTTCGTCAACCTGGCGGACCCGGCGCGCGCCCTCGGGCCGGACGGCAGGCCCGCCGTCAGCCGCCGCGCCCCGATCTGGGAGGACGTCCCGGACGCGCAGTGGAACGACTGGCGCTGGCAGCTCAGCCACCGGGTCAACGACCTCGACGAGATCGAGAAGATCCTCGAGCTCACCGACGAGGAGCGGGCCGGCCTGTCCGCCCCCGGCAAGTTCCGAGTGGACATCACCCCCTACTTCATCAGCCTGATCGACCCGAAGGACCCGGCCGACCCGATCCGCCGCCAGGTCATCCCGCTCGGGCGCGAGCAGCAGGCCTTCACCGCGATGATGGAGGACTCGCTCGCCGAGGATCGCCACTCGCCCGTCCCGGGGCTCGTCCACCGCTATCCGGACCGGGTCCTGATGCTGGTCACGACCCAGTGCGCGAGCTACTGCCGCTACTGCACGCGGAGCCGGATCGTCGGTGACCCGACCCAGAACTTCAACTCGCCGCGAGCACGAGGCCCAGCTCGAGTACCTGCGTCGCACGCCGCAGGTCCGCGACGTCCTGATCTCCGGCGGTGACGGCCTGACCCTGGCCCCGAAGCTGTTCGAGAAGATCCTGCGCGGCATCCGCGAGATCCCGCACATCGAGATCATCCGGATCGGGTCGCGCGTGCCGGTCTTCCTGCCGCAGCGGATCGACGACGAACTGTGCGAGGTGCTGGAGAAGTACCACCCGCTCTGGATCAACCTCCACTTCAACCATCCGAACGAGATCACCCCGGAGGTCAGCCGGGCGGTCGACAAGCTGGCCCGCGCCGGACTCCCGATCGGCAACCAGAGCGTGCTGCTGGCGGGCGTGAACGACTGCGTCCACATCCAGCGCGCGCTCGTTCACAAGCTCGTTGCAAACCGGATCCGGCCCTACTACCTGTACCAGTGCGACCTCGTCGAGGGGTCGGGGCATTTCCGGACGCCGGTCGGGAAGGGCCTCGAGATCATGGAGGGCCTGCGTGGCCATACCTCGGGCTACGCCGTTCCGACCTACGTCATCGACGCCCCCGGCGGCGGTGGCAAGATCCCGGTGATGCCGAACTACCTGATCAGCTATTCGGATCACAAGGTGGTGCTGCGCAACTACGAGGGCTACATCACCACCTACGAGGAGCCGGCGACCTACCAGGTGCACGACAAGGCCTCGTGCGCCTACTGCCAGCACGAGCGCCCCGAGCCGGGCCAGACCGGCGTGCTGGGGCTGCTCGAGGGCGAGCGGATGTGGATCGAGCCGCAGGACTTCCGCGAGACGCACGCCCGGGGGAACGTGGAGGCGCATCGGCTCCAGGATCCGTCGAAGTGGGTGCCGTTCGGCGTCGGGGCGATCGACGGGAGTTCGGGAGCCTCCCTCCAGGTCCTCGAAGCGAGCACCGAGCGCCGCGACTTCGGCCCCGGCGAGGAACCCCGGCCGCGCGACGGGGAACCGACCGGGTCGGCCCACGGGGAGCTGCTCTAGGTCCGTCGACACAGCGCACATCGAGTGCGCGTCCGCTACGCTCCCCGCACGCGGCAACCGGCCTTCTCCCGATCGACGGCAAGCGCGCGTAGCGTCCATGCAGGAGGCTGATGGCCAGGAAGCGGCAATCGACCGGACAGACGATCGGCGCGATCATCGCCGGCTTCGATCAGCAGATCTTCCGGACGACGCCGCCCGCCCACGAGCTGGTCGCCAAGGGCAAGCCGCTAGCGCCGGTTCCCGCCCAGGGCGGCGGAACGCTAACGATCGGGTTCGAGGAGGCCGAGGCGACCACCGGCTCCGGTGAGGACACCGGCCTGCTCTCTCGACGCACCGGGCGCCCAGGCGATCGTGGACCTCACGCATGGCGGCCGGCTGGCCTCGCTCGTCGTCGACGGCCGCGAGATCCTGATCACCGAAGGCATGGGTCGCATGTCCTGGGGCTCGTTCCCGATGGTCCCGTTCGCGGGCCGGGTTCGCGACGGACGCTTCTCGTTCCGCGGCCAGCCGTACCAGCTGCCGATCGAGATGCCGCCGCATGCCATCCACGGCACGGGCCTGGATCGGTCGTGGGATCGACTCGACGACCGGACGATCGCGACGGAGCTCGGACCCGACTGGCCGTTCGCGGGACGGGCGATCCAGCGGTTCGAGCTCGTCGAGGGTCGCTTCACCTTCCGGCTCGAGCTTCACGCCGACGAGCCGATGCCGGCTTCGATGGGCTGGCATCCGTGGTTCCGACGCCGGCTGGCAGGCGCGGACGGTGGGCCGACGTCGCCGCCCGTCGAGCTCGATCTTGACGCCGGGGCGATGTACGTCCGCGACGCCGCGGGGATCACCACCCTGCGAACGAGTCGCACCGACCCGCGGTCCGTGGGACGACTGCTTCACCGACCTCCGCCGGTCGCCGGTGCTGCGCTGGCCGGGCGTCCTCGAGCTGGCGATCGAGTCGGACTGCCGGGACTGGGTCGTCTACACGGTCCCGACGGAAGCGCTCTGCGTCGAGCCGCAGACCGCCCCGCCCGATGCCCTCAACCTGGACCCCGCGATCGTCGAAGCCCGGACGGCCGTTGATCGCGGACGATGACCTGGACCTGGCGCGCCGCTGCCGCGCTGAACGCTCAGGCGGGCGGGGTCGAGGCCGCGGTCGACCACGGTCAACGCGCGGGCCAGCTGCGGATCGCGCGAGTGCCGGCGACCTGCGCCGGGGTCATCGACTTGATGTCGTCGGGTCCGAGCGGAGCGACGTCCGCGGCACGCTCGACGACCACGTCCGGCTGGATCCCTTCGTGCCAGATCCGGCGGCCCTTCGGCGTCAGCCATTCGACGGTCCCCACTCGGAGCGCCGAGCCGTCTGCCAGCGGGAACTCCCCGAGGACCGTGCCCGTCCCGTAGGTCTTGACCCCGACGATCTGGGCTCGGCCGGCGTCCTGGAGCGCGCCGGACACGATCTCGGCCGAGCTGGCCGTTCCGCCGTCGACCAGGACGACCAGCGGGATGCTCGGTGGCGACCCCGCCCGGCGAGACGGGATGGTGCGTCTCGTGGCCCGCCGCGTCGCGCTCGATGTAGACGTCGCCGCTCGACAGGAACTGGCTGGCCACGCCGACCGCCTCGTTGACGTAGCCGCCCGGATTGCCGCGCAGGTCGAGGATTAGCCGGTCCGCCCCGGCCGCCTTGATCTCGCCGAGCGCCGCCTTGACATCGTCCGCGGCGCCGTTCGAGAACTGGTCGAGACGCAGGAAGGCGGTCCTTGTGCCCGGCACCATCGCCCACGACACGACGACCTCGGCAACGGCCGCGCGGACGATGCTGACCTCGCGCTCGGTGCCCTTCGCGCCGCTCCGGATCTCGACCTTGACCGTGGTCCCGGCCTCGCCGCGGACCCAGCCGGCGACCTCGTCGAGGTCGTGGCCGCTCGGTCGGCTTGCCGTCGACCTCGGTGATCTCGTCACCCGCCTTGACTCCGGCCTTCTCGGCCGGGCTGCCCTTGAAGACCTCGTCGATGACCGGAAGCCCGTCGTCGGCCGTGTCGATCCGGACGCCGATTCCGACGTACGAGCCCGACAGCTCGTCGGCCCGCGCGGCCCGCTCCTCGGGCGTCAGGAACGAGGTGTGGCCGGTGTCGCCGACCGCCTCGGTCAGCCCGTTGATCGCGCCGTAGGCCAGGGCCCGGTCGTCGAGCTCGTCCTTGCCCACGTACTGCTCGTGGAGGATGTCCCAGGCCTGGCCGATCAGCGCGAGCTCCTGCGCGGAGGTCGGATTGCCTGTCGGGTTCGGGGTCGCGTTGCCGGCGCCGCCCTCGGCGGACGGCACCAGGCGCCCAACCCCGATCCCGACAGCGAACGTCAGCGCGAGCGCGAGCCCGATGGCCGCCCGGCGGATCGCCGCCCCGCGTCCTCGGCCGGCCGTCGGTGATCCCGAAACCTGGGAGGGGCCGGGCGCGACGTCGGTCGCGTCCGGCGGCCCGGGATCGATGATCGGTTCGGTCGGGATCGAGTCGGGGTCCATCGGTCGCATCGTGCTCGTGTCGTGCTGACGAACGACCGGCCCGCGCGGCGCGACCCGGCGCGCCGGGCGCCTGGCCCGGCACGGTCAAGCATGCCGCAGAACGGTTGCGGCCGGGTAGCGCTGACCCGGTGAAGCTTCGTTCGCCTGGCGGCGGGCGGGAGCCTCGCGCCAGCATCACGGCACGGGGTTCATCGACCCGCGCTCCCGTGGTGCACTGCGCAATCCGGTGGTAGGCTTCGGCCAATCCCGAGTGATCCAGTCGGAGATGACCGACCCCGTGACCGAGACCCTCGTCCCCGCCATCGGCCTGGGTGCGCTGCGACCGGCGCCCGCCGGGCTGCCGGATCCGCTGGCCGACCCACCGAGCGTGGCCGAGTCGGGCGACCCGTTCGCCGCCATCCGAGTGATCGACCTGCTCGCCCGGATCGAGCGCGGGCGGCCGCTCCGCGTCGCCGACATCGCCGATCGGCTCAACGCGACCTACCTCGACTGGCTGTTCAGCCCGGCAGGTCGTCGCCGATGTGGCGCTCCAGCTCCAGGCCAACTGGATGACCGACTACCGGAACAGCTCCGGCATCGTCGTCGAGGACAGTCCGCTCGGGTCGACGATCGCGATCGAGGACTCGAGCCGGGTCGATCCCTGGATCGTCCGCCAGGCGCAGCGCGCCGCCGCCGCGTGTACCGAGCGGCTGGCCGAGTTCAGCCGCCGCGATCGACTGACGTCGGGCGGCTGATCCTCGGAAGGCCGCGAAGCCATTCGTCCCGGACTGCCCGACCCCAACTCCCTGGAGGTAACGACCGCCATGAGCCATCACGGATACGCCACCGACACCGCCCTCGTCGACAGCGACTGGGCGCTCGCGCACCTGACGGACCCGAAGGTCCGCTTCGTCGAGGTCGACGTCGACACCACTGCCTACGAGCAGAGCCACATCCCGGGCGCCGTCGGCTGGAACTGGACGAGCCAGCTGGCCGACGGGATCCGCCGCGACATCGCCGGCCGCGAGGACTTCAGCAAGCTCCTGTCGGACTCCGGGATCGGGCCGGACACGACGATCATCCTGTACGGCGACAACAACAACTGGTTCGCGGCCTGGGCGTACTGGCAGCTCAAGCTGTACGGCCATCGCGACGTCCGCATCCTCAACGGCGGACGCAAGTTCTGGCTGGACAAGGGTCTCGCGCTCGACGTCGACGTGCCGTCGTACGCCGCGACCGGCTACCAGCTGCCCGAGCCCGACTTCTCGCTGCGCGCCTTCCGCGACGACATCCTGCCGCGGCTCGGCGACCCGGAGCTGGCGCTCGTCGACGTGCGCAGCCCGGCCGAGTTCAACGGCGAGATCATCGCGCCCCCGGGCATGAGCGAGACCGCCCAGCGGGCGGGGCACATCCCGGGCGCGGCATCGATCCCGTGGGCCCAGACGGTTCGCGAGGATGGCACCTTCAAGAGCGCCGAGGAGCTGGCCACGCTGTACGAGGCCAAGGGCATGACCCCCGACAAGGACGTCATCGCCTACTGCCGGATCGGCGAGCGCTCGTCGCACAGCTGGTTCGTGCTCCACGAGCTGCTCGGCTACAGCCGGGTCCGCAACTACGACGGCAGCTGGACCGAGTACGGCAGCCTGATCGGCGTCCCGATCGAGAAGCCGGTCGGCGGTCGCGGCGGGCTGACGCCCGCCCGGTCCCCTCGCCTCGGCGAGCTCGGCGACGCGATCGTCGCCCGGCTCGCCGGCGAGGTCCGGTCTACGGGGCTCGCGCGGCCCCGGCCGTAGCGCGCCATCACCTCGACGCAGCCGGTCGTGCGGGCAGGGCGTACGCGGTGATGCCGTCGCGCCCGGTCATCGTCTCGGCGGCGACGAGCGCATTGAGGATCGCCTCCTCGGTCGACTCGATGACGGCCTCGAACAGGCCGTTGATGACGTGGTCGTTGACGGCCCGGACGTCGACCGCGAACCGCGGATCGGCCGCGAACGACATCCCCGGCAGGTTCCGGTTGCCCGTCGCGAAGCACAGGAACAGGTCGCCGCTCGAGTTGCCGCCGAGGCCGCCCATCCGCGCGATCCCAAGGCCGGCGCGCTGCGCGACGCGCTCGCACTGGTGCGGCAGCAGCGGCGCGTTGGTGGCGACGATCACGATGATCGAGCCGGATCCCGGAGGCGGCGCTGCGACCGGCCCGTCCTCGTCCTCGGGCCGGTACGGGCTCGGCACCTCGTCGACCGGGATCGCCTCGCCGACCGGCACGCCGTCGACCCGGAGCAGGTCGCGCTGGCCGTAGTTGGCCTGGACGAGGACGCCGACCGTCCAGCCGCCGAACGCCTCGGGCACGACCCGCGACGCCGTTCCGATGCCGCCCTTGAACTCGTGGCAGACCATGCCCGTCCCGCCGCCCACGTTGCCCTCGGCGACCGGACCGTCGCCGGCCGCCGCGAGCGCCGCGTCGACGTGGTCCATCGTGACGTGGAACCCGTCGGTGTCGTTGAGCAGGCCGTCCCACGTCTCGGCGGCGACCGGCAGCGACCAGAACGCGCCGCCGTTCGGGTGCGTCCGGACGCCGTTGCGGAGGATCCCGTCGTGGACGACGCCGACGCTGTGCGTGTTGGTGATCCCGATCGGCCCGTTCAGGCCGCCCGCCTCGCGGATCCATTCGAGACCGGTCATCTCGCCGTTGCCGTTCAGGCGGTGGCTGCCCGCGTAGACCGTTTCGGTGAAGACGTCCCCGTCGTGCGGCACGATCATCGTCACGCCGGTCCGGATCGGACCGCGACCGACGACCAGCGGCCCGTCGCCCTCGATCAGCGTGGTGTGGCCGACCCGGACGCCGGGCACGTCCGTGATGGCGTTGTGGGGACCCGGCCGGCCCCGACCGATGACGATCCCGAGATCGCGTGCACGCATGCCGGGCATGCTAGCGAGCCGTGATCGGAGCGGGTTCGGCCGTATCATCGGGCGGTGATCCCCTCGGCCCGCAGCGAGCGGACCCGTACGCCTCCGACGGCTTCGCGATTCGATCGCGGCGACCCGCCCGATCGACATCGCCGAGACCTTCCGCGACCTCCCGGGCCTGTGCCTGCTCGAGAGCGCTCGGCCCGGCCGGAACGCCCGCTGGACCTACCTGACCGCCGATCCGGTCGCGGTGCTCGAGTCGCCGGCCGCCGGCCCGGACCCGTTCGCCGTCGCCCGGCGCCTCGTCGCCCGCCTGGATCGGACGATCGTCGTCCCGGCCGACGCGCCGCGCGTTCCTGGGCGGGCTCGTCGGGCTATCTCGGCTACGACCTCGGCGGCGTGCTGGAGCGCCTGCCCTCGATCGCCCCCGCGGACCAGGACCTGCCGCTCCTGCGCCTGGCGCTCCACGACTGGGTCGTCGCCTGGGATCGTCGGACCGGGCACGCCTGGCTGGGCGGGCGGGCCCTCGACGGCGACGGGCGCCGGCTCGCGCGACGGCTCGACGACGTCCACGCCCGGCTGACCTGGCCTGGCCCCGCCGGCCGGAGGGCAGCGGCCCGCGTGCCGCGACCGCGGCCGCCCTGTCTCCCGAGGCACCCGACGGCCAGCCGGTGCGCAGCCCTGACCGTTCCGATCGCAATCTCGACCGCGCGTGCCTACCTCGACGCGGTCGAGCGCGTCCGCGAGCACATCGCCCGCGGCGACATCTACCAGGCCAACCTGACGCGGCGGCTCGAGGCGCGCTTCGATGCCGACCCCTGGGGCCTGTACCGGCACCTCCGGACCGGCGATCCGTCGCTGTTCTCGGCCTTCCTCGATCTCGGGCCTAGCCAGCTGACGGGCCGGCCGCGGGCGCTCCTGTCGGCGTCGCCCGAGCCGTTCCTGTCGGTCGACGCCGGCGGTCGCGTCACGGCGGATCCGATCAAGGGCACCCGGCCACGCGGCCGCGACCTCGCGGAGGATCGAGCGCTCGCCCGCGAGCTGCTGGCGAGCGCCAAGGACCGGGCCGAGAACGTGATGATCGTCGACGTCCTGCGCAACGACCTCGGCCGGGTCTGTCGCCCGGGGAGTGTCCGCGTCCCGCGGCTCTGCCGCCTCGAGCGGACCGCCGCGGTCCAGCACCTCGTGTCGACGGTCACGGGCGAGCTGCGCCGACGACCGGGACGCGTTCGACCTCCTGGCAGCCTCGTTCCCCGGCGGGTCGATCACCGGGGCGCCCAAGATCCGGGCGATGGAGATCCTCGAGGGCCTCGAACCGGTCAGGCGTGGCCCGTACACCGGGGCGCTGGGCTGGATCGGCCCGGACGGCGCGATGCAGACGAGCATCCTGATCCGGACGTTCGTCGCCGACGGGCAGCGGCTGACCCTCCACGTCGGCGGCGGCATCACCTGGAAGAGCGATCCGGCGACCGAATGGGAGGAGACGGTCGTCAAGGCGCGCGGCCCGCTTGGCCGCGATCGGGGCGGTCGAGGTCGAGCGGTGACGACCCCGATGCACGGCTCGCGCGGGCAGCGTCTGGGTCGACGGCCGGCTCCTGCCGGATGACGGCCCGCACCTGTCCGTGTTCGACCGCGGGTTCCAGCTCGGCGACGGCATGTTCGAGACGCTGCGCGTGCGAGCCAGCCATCCGACCGAGCTGGCCGAGCACGTGGCGCGCCTGCGCCGGTCGGCGACCGGGCTCGACATCTCGCTGCCCGCCGACATCGACGCGCAGCTCGCCCGGGGGATCGCCGAGCTGCTGGCGGCGAACGGCCTGGACGGCCACGACGGCGACGCATCCGTCCGGATCACCATCTCGCGCGGCGCCCATCACGAACGCGGGCTGCTGCCGGCCGGCGAGGTCGGTCCCCGCAACGATCGCGATCCAGGCCTGGCCGGTCGTGCCAGCGCCGGCCGTCGCATCTCGAGCGCGGGCTGCACGTCGTCGCCTCCGCAGTCCGTCGCGACCCGGCCAATCCGCTGGTCTCGCTCAAGACCACGTCACGCGCCGACTACGTCTACGCACGGCTCGAGGCGCGCCGGGCGGGCGCTGACGACGCGATCTTCCTGACGACGAACGGCGACCTGTCGGAAGGCACGACGGCCAACGTCTTCCTCGTGCGCGTCGCCCCCGACGGCGTCCGAGAGCTCGCCACGCCGTCGCTCGACTGCGCGATCCTGCCCGGGACCACGCGCTCGTGGCTGCTCGCCTGGGGCGCGCGGGTCGGGCTCCGGCCGGTCGAGGGGCATCTGACCCGTGACGACCTGGCCGGGGCCGAGGAGGCGTTCCTGTCGTCGAGCGTGGCCGGCGTCCTGCCGGTCACGCGGTTCGAGGGACGGCCGATCGGGGCGGGCGAGCCGGGGCCGTGGACGCGCCGGGCGCGAGCGGATCGCGAGGCGATGATCCGGGGCGAGGCCGAGGAGGACCTGCGTCACCCCGACGCGGACGCCGGCGAGGCGGTGCCCCCATGACCCGCGACGAGCTGATCGTGGCCACGCGCCAGCTGGTCGACGAGGGCGACCGGCTCCGCGCGGCGCCGTCGCTGGCATCGCTCCAGATGTGGCTCCAACGGTCGGACGACCTGCTCGCGACGGCCTGGGGGAGCATGGACCGCTACCACCTTGCCTGGCTCATGGTCGGCAAGCCGAAGGGAATCGTCCGCGGCCGGCCGATGACGGCCGGACGAGGAGGCGGCCTACGTCCGCGAGGTGGCCACCCAGAAGACGGCGGCGCTGCAGATGAGCCTCGAAGCGGTCGAGCGCCAGCGCATGCCGTTCGTCGGCGAGACCGGCGGGCGCGGCAGCGGCGAGGCGAGTGTCGGCCCGGCCGACCGCGATGCATGGTCGGGAGCGCTCGCCGGGGCGCGCACCGGATCGGCCTGGGCTGCCCACCGACCCCACGCTCGCGGATCGCCTGGCCGAGGCGCGCCGCCGCGCCGACGAGCACCTCGGGCATGGTGTCCGCCGAGCGCCGAGACCGGACCGGATGCAGCGATGACGGGCCGCTCGCCGGCTCGGCAGCGGGTCATGGCGGTCGGCGGAACGAGGACCGTACCGGCGCCGGACCCGATCGCCCGCGACTACCTGTTGCTCGCGCTTCGGCTCGACCAGCGGATCCCGGGACTCGTCGACGGCTACTTCGGCCCGGCGGACCTCAAGGCCGCAGGTCGACATGGAGCAGTTCCGCGCACCGGCGCAGCCTGCGTGACGATGCGGCGGCGCTCCGAGCGCGGCTGCCCAGCCGAGGTCGACGATACGCAGCGTCGCGACTGGCTCGACGGCCAGCTGGTCGCCCTGGAGCGCCAGGCCGCGGCGCTCGCCGGGGACGAGCTTCCGTACCTCGAGCACGTCGCCCGCTGCTTCGCGTTCGCGCCGCCGCGCCGACCGGACGCCGGGTTCGAAGCCGCCGCCGCCCGGATCGACGACGCTGCTGCCCGGCGCCGGGGTCGGTCGCCGATCGGCTGGACGCCTGGGATCGACAGTTCGAGATCCCGGGCGAGCGCCTGGCCGGCGGTCCTCGGCCTGGCTCGTCGAGCGCTGTCGAGAGCGCGCGGCGCCGCTCTTCGGCCTGCCCGATGGCGAAGACCTCAGGCTGACCGCTGGTGACCGGCCAGCCGTGGTCCGGCTACAACTGGTTCCACGGCGGTCGCCGATCGCGGGTCGACATCAACACCGATCTGCCCGTCCACGCCGGCGGCGCGATCGCGACCGTCGCCCACGAGACGTATCCGGGTCACCACCTCGAGCATGCCTGGAAGGAGGCGGACCTCGTCGACCGGCAGGGCCGGCTGGAGTCGTCGATCCTGCTGATCAACACCCCCGAGTGCCTGATCAGCGAGGGCCTCGCCAACCTCGGCCGCCGCTTCGTCGCGCCTCCGCCCGACAGCGTCGAGCTGCTCGTCGAGATCTACGAGCGGGCAGGGCTGCCGATCGCCCGGGACCCGGTGGCGGCGCGCGGCGGCCGCGGAGCGGGAGGTCGCGCTGGCCGACGCTCGCGCAGGCGCTGGCCGCCGTCCGCGGCAACGCGCGCGATCCTGCGCCACGCCGACGGCCGCTCCCACGACGAGGTGCTCGACTACCTCGAGACCGTCGGACGGTACGCGCCGGCGACCGCCGCGAAGCGGCTCGAGTTCATCGAGCACCCGCTGTGGCGGACCTACGTCTTCGTCTACGCCGAGGGCGAGGCACTCCTGGCCCGCTGGGTCGACGCCGTGCCCGGGACCCGAGCGCGCCGCTCGGTTCGGGCGCCTCCTCCACGAGCAGCTGACACCCGCGGCGATCGGCGGCGTCACAGCTCCCGGCTGAACACGACCCGGTCGTCGCCGTCGGCTTCGTAGTCGGGATAGGTCGGGGTCCCGTACAGGCGCTGGGTGCCGGGGCCGTCGTCGATCGTGAAGCCCATCGCCCGGTGGAACGCGACCGAGACCCGGTTGCCCGGCCACGTGACGGCCGTGACCCGGCGGACGCCACGCCCGGCGACGTCCTCGAAGAATCGCTCGTAGAGCAGGCGGCCGAGTGCCGCGGCGCCGGTGGTTCGGGCTGGTCGCGACCAGGTGGATGTAGGCCCGATCCGGGTGGTCGGGGCTGATGAACCCGACCAGGAAGCCGACGAGCTCCGCCATCCGCGTCCTCGACGACCCACGAAGTGCCGGTGAAGTGCTGGAACCACAGGCGCAGGAACAGCGGGTGGAGGCGCCGCCCGCCCCACCAGTCGTCGATCCTGCCGATGAGGCGGCGGTGGTCGGCCTCGACCGGGCGGCGGAAGCGGAGCTCGGCGGTCATCGCGACCGCGACCCAGGCGAGGACCGCGGCGGCCGATGAACTCGAGCGGCACGAGGCCGCCGTAGACCTGCCAGAGGAGGTCGAGCGGGCCGAGGACGCCGCCCTCCGACAGGGCGTAGACCCACAGGCCGACCTGGCCGAGGAACACGCCGGCCAGCGCGAGGACCGACCGCCGCCCGGGCTCGGCCCGGCAGGAAGGCCCCGACCACCCAGCCGGCCGCCGCCGCGATGACGACGAGGCCGGCGGTGACCGTCAGGACGCCGCCGAGCACGATGATCGCCGCCGCGCCGGCCAGGGCGGCGATCGCGGCCAGCACGGCCGGGCGACGCCACCGGGCCGGCCGCTGGCACGGGGTCCGGCGCGACCGGCGCGCGTACCGGTCGGACGGCGGGTGCGAGAGGCGGCGCTCGCCGGGCTGGTTGGCGGGATCGGCCATGGGTCATCCATCGTAGCGGGGGCTCGGCGACGCGGGCCGGTCGCCCAACGGTTCGCCCCTGTGCGCGGACGACCGCCTCGTCCGCGCCGGCCGCATCGAGCCCCGGTGCGACGCGCGACGCCCGCCAGGAGCGCCCGCTCACCCTCACGCTAGACTGCCGATCGTGAGCCACCCAAGCCTCGGCCTGCCGCCGCTCGACCTGACCGCCGGGTTCCCTGACGCTGCCGCGCGGATGCGGGCCGCCAGAGGACCGCCTCGCCGCACGCGCCCTGGCCGTGGCCATGGACGCCGATCCGACGATCGCGAGACGCTACGACGAGGTCGGCCAGCGGCAGCTGCTGCGCGACGCCACGCTGCTGGCCGACCGGATCGCGGTCTGCGTCGCGGCGGGCGACCCGGATCCGGCGCATGACTACGCCGAGTGGACCGCGCCCGTCTATCGCCGTCGCCGGGTGCCCGATGGACGACCTGATCGCCCTGTGCGAGGGTCTTCGCGCCGCCCTTCCGAGCGTGCTCGCGCCGGCCGAGCTGGCCGCGGCCTCGGCCGCGCTCGACCAGGCGATCGAGGCGTATCGCTGGCACCGCCGGCTGGCGGGCGACGCGCGCAAGAAGAACGCCTTCCTGCAGTTCCTCTACAAGGGCGCCTGAACGTGACGATCAAGTGGGTCCAGCAGGATCCGCTCGTGATGAACGGCGAGCCCTTCTGCTACAACTCGCGACTGACGGTGCGGCAGCTCCTCGAGGAGCGCTCCAACGGCTACGACCTCACCCGGATCCTGACCGATCACCCGGAGCTCCGCGTCGTCGGCGTCGCGGCCGCGTTCGCCTATGCCGCCGACCACCGCGACCGGTACGCCGAGTTCTTCGCCGCCGACGGTTCGCTGTCCGGGCCCGGCTACAGCGAGGCCGAGGCGGCCGGCCTGCCGGCCCAGTACCGGATCCCGGGCGTCGTCGATCGCGCTCGGGAGCGCCTGCCGCCTGACCGACCGCCCGGGGAGCCTTTCGGCGACCTGGTGGTACGCTCAGCTGACGCACACCCGGAGAACCAGATGACCGACAGCACCACCCAGACGTCCCGCGAGGCGGCCGCATCGGCCACGAACGCGCAGAACGCAGCCCGCGTTCGACGCCCAGCGCCGCGCGACCGAGCTGGCGATCCTCGACGCGCTGCGGGCCGTGGTCGATCCCGAGATCGGGATGAACGTCGTGGAGCTGGCGCTGATCAAGCAGATCCTGCTCGGTCCCGAGACGACCGAGATCAAGATGATCCTGACGACCCCGTTCTGCCCGTATGCCGGCTCGATGATCGCGCAGGTCAAGGAGCAGGCGGAATCGGTCGTCGAGCACGACGTGAAGGTGACCCTGCTGGCGGAGCGTTGGGATCCACGCGACGCCGGGCTGATGTGGTGAGCGCATCCCGAGACGGAGACCGCGCTGCGATGAACCAGAACCCGATCCCGAACCGGCTGTCAGGCATCGCCGGCAACTCCCTCGATGCTCGGCGTCCGGCCCGACGCGCGCCTGGCGACGGCCTTCCTCACCCAGGCCTTCGTCTGGATGTTCGCCGGCCTGCTCCTGTCGGCCGGCGTCGCGTGGACCGTCCAGAGCAACGACCAGCTGCTCACCTTCGCGAGTGACAACTTCTTCCTGCTCCTGATCGGGCAGCTGGCCCTCGTGTTCGTGATCAGCGGCGCGATCAGCCGGCTCAATGCCAGCTTGGCCCTGCTCCTGTTCTTCGCCTACGCCGCGACGCTCGGGATCACGCTCGGGCTGATCGTCGCGCAGTACAACGGCGCGTCGGTCGTCACGGCGTTCCTGAGCGCCTCGTCGATGTTCGGTGGCGCCGCGATCTACGGGGCCGTGACCCAGCGGTCGCTGACCGGGCTCGGTGGGTTCCGCGTCGATGGCCGTGATCGGGCCTGATCGTGGCGATGGTCGTCAACCTGTTCCTGGCCAGCACGATGATCACCTGGGTCGTGTCGGTGGCCGGCGTCGTGATCTTTACTGCGCTGACCGCCTACGACGTCCAGCGGATCGGGGCGGGCGACCTGGCGGCGATGACCGGCTCGATGGAGAAGGCGGCCGTCCTCGGGGCGCTCCGCCTCTACCTCGACTTCATCAACCTGTTCCTGTTCATGCTCCGCCTGCTCGGCGGCCGCAACTGACGATCGATCAGCTCGCCCAGAGCGCAGGCCTGGCCCGGCCGCCCGCTCGGGACCGCACCGGCCTGGCGGGTGCGGCGCGATCCGACGTGGCGCCGGCGATGCGCGTCGACCGACCGCAACCGACGGGTCGACAGCAGCCGAGCGGCCTCGTCGGCCGGGAGCGGCCTCGAGAAGAGGTAGCCCTGCCCGACGTCGCAGCCGATGTCGCGCAGGATGCGCCGCTGGACCTCGGTCTCGATCCCCTCTGCGACCACGCCGATCCGGAGTCCGCGCGCCAGGGCCACGACGGCCTCGACGATCGAGCGGTCGGTCACGTCGGCGAGCCCGGCCACGAACGAGCGGTCGATCTTGATCGTGTCGAGCGGCAGGTGTTTGAGGTAGGACAGCGACGAGTAGCCGGTCCCGAAATCGTCGAGCACGAGGCGGACGCCGAGCTCGCGCAGCCGTCCGAGCGTCCGGATCCCGGCTTCGGACTGGTCCATCAGGACGCTCTCGGTGATCTCGATCTCGAGACCGCGCGGGTCCAGCCCCGAGTCGGCCAGGATCGCCGCGACCTGGTCGACGAGGTCGGCCTGGACGAACTGGCGTGCCGACAGGTTGACCGACATGAACAGCTCCGGCCCGTTCGGCCGGGCATCGCGCCAGGCACGCGCCTGGCGGCAGGCCGTCTCGAGCACCCAGCGGCCGAGCGGCAGGATGAGCCCGGTCTCCTCGGCAAGCGGGATGAACGCGATCGGCGGCACCAGGCCGCGAATGGGGTGCTGCCAGCGGACGAGCGCCTCGAAGCCGACGATCCGGTCGGTCGCCAGGTCGATCAAGGGCTGGTAGTGGAGCCGGAGCTCGCCACGCTCGATGGCCTGCCGGAGGTCGTTCTCGAGGTCGATCCGCTCGATGCGTCTGGTCGGACATCGACGGCTTCGAAGAGCGCATGCCGCTTGGCCGGATCGGACTTCGCGCGGACCATCGCGATCTCCGCCTCGCGGAGCATCTCCTCCGGGGTCGCCCGGCCGGGCAGCCCCAGGGAGATGCCGATCGAGGCGCTGATGAACCACTCCCGGGCGCCCATCGGGAACGGCGCCCGCAGGTCGGATCCGATCCGCTCGGCGACGGCCCGCGCCTCGTCGGCGCTGCCGACCTCGTCGAGCAGGATGCCGAACTCGTCGCCGCCGAAGCGGGCCACCGTGTCGCCCGGTCGCAGGCACGCGATGAGGCGCTGCCCGACCGCGACGAGGAGCCGGTCGCCGACGGTGTGCCCGACGCTCTCGTTGATGACCTTGAAGCGATCGAGATCGAGCAGGATTACCCCGACCTGCCTGTCGCCCTCGGGCCGGGCCGCCGACAGCGCGTGGGCGATCCGGTCGGTCAGCAGCTCGCGGTTCGGCAGCCCGGTCGTGGGGTCGTACAGGGCGCCGCGCTGCGCGGCATCGACCAGCCGGGCGTTGTCGAGGGCGATCGACGCGAGCTGGGCGAAGCTGGTCAGCGCGTCGATCTCGCGCTGGCCCCAATCCCGCTGGAGCCCACCCGACGCCAGGCCGAGCACGCCGACGACGCGGCCCGCCGACATGAGCGGCACGCCGACCACCGCGCCGACCGATCCGGTCGGGATGCTGCTCGAGCGCCCGCTCCAGCTGTCGTAGTCGTCGACCGCCGCCGGCGCAGCGGTCCTGAAGACCTGGCCGGCGAGCCCGTCGTTGATCGCCATCCGGTGGCCGATGTAGTCGGCGAAGAGGCCCGTGCCGTGGCGGACGACGAGCTCCTCGTCGCCCGGCTCGACCAGGTAGATGTAGCAATGCGGCGTCCCGAGCAGCGACGTAGCCCGGGTCATGATCGTCTCGAGCAGGATCGTCGGATCGTGCCGGTCGAGGAGCGACAGCGCCGTTTCGCCGAGCGCCCGGAGGTATGGATCGGCCTGCGGCTCATGCCCGTCCGCTGGATCGCCCGACCGGCTTGGCCAGGTACAGCGCCCGGTCCGCCACGCCGACCAGGACGTCCTTCGTCCGGCCGTCGTCCGGGTAGCAGGCCACGCCCGATGCTGATCGTCACGCGCGGTCCACCGATCGTCCCCGACAGCTCGGAGACGGCATGCCGGATCCGTTCGGCGACCTCGTGGGCGGCCTGGCGATCGGCGCCGGGAAGGATCGCCGCGAATTCGTCGCCGCCGTAGCGATACAGGCAGTCGCCGTCGCGGGTGGCGCCCTGCAGGACCGTCGCGAGCGCCGCCAGCAGGGAATCGCCGGCCGGATGGCCGCAGGCGTCGTTGTAGCCCTTGAACGAGTCGAGGTCGAGCATCAGGATCGACAGCGGGCGGCTGCCGGCTTTGGCCAGCGCTTCACCGAGCTCGCGCTGGAACGAGCCGTGGTTGCGCAGGCCGGTCAGGGCGTCGTGCTCGGCCCGGACGCGGACGGCACCGTGGATCTCGGCATTCTGGAGCGCGATCGACGCCTGTCCGGCGAACAGCTGGGTGAGCTCGAACTCGTTCGCGCTGAAGGAAGCCTCGGGGCCGCCCATCCGGCCGATGTTGAGGGTGCCGATGGCCTCGCCGTTCACGAGCAGCGGGACCACGATCATGGCCTCCGGCTCGAACGGCGTCCCGGGTACCTGCACCGAGCGCGGATCGAGGTGCGCCTCGTTGGCGAGGACGGCCTCGCAGTGCTCGATCACCCAACCGGAGATGCCGGTCCCGAGCGGACCCTCGTAGGCGAGGATCAGGTCGGCGAACCGATCGCGCGCGACGACGGCGCGGCGAACGCCGGCCGCCCGGTCGATCCGGTACATCGTCAGCGAGTCGTACGGCACGATCGCCTTGAGCGAGTCGGCGATCAGGTCGAGGACGCCGGCCGGTTCGAGCGTGGACAGGAGCCGTTCGTTGACCTCGAGGAGCCGGCGCTGGCCCTCGAGCTGGTGCTCGAGCTCGACCTGCTGGCGATGGAGCCGCTCCATGTTGGTCGCATTGAGCAGGGCGTGCGCGGCGTAGCCGGCGAAGATGTTGAGCGTGGTCTCGTCGTCGCTGTCGAACCGATCTCGCCCATCCTTTGAGACGACCAGGACGCCGTGAACGGTCTTCTCATAGGTCATCGGCACCAGCAGGGCCGACTCGGTCCGATCGCTGGTCACGAGGTTGAACGTCCGGGCGTCGCTCCCCGCATCGCCGAGCCGGATGGTCTTGCCGTGCGCCGCGACCCAGCCGGTGAGGCCCTTGCCGATCGGCACGCGGAGCGTCTCCAGGTCCGGTGACGCCGCCCCCTGGAAGGCGCCATGGAAGGCGATCGGTTCGCACATCCCGGTCTCGTGATCGACGAGGTACACCCGGATCGTGTCGTAGTCGATCAGTCGGCGGGCCTCGGCGACGATCGCCCGGGCGACGCCGTGGGCATCCTGGAGGCGATTGAGGCGCCCGGCCAGCTCGGAAATCGCGCGCAGCCGCTCGGCGAGCGTCTTCGTCGAATTCGGCGAGGCGTGCGTTGCTGATCGCGGTGGCCATGTGGTCCGCGAAGGCGCGCGCCAGCTCGGTCTCGTCGGGGGTCCAGTTGTACTCGGTGGTGTGGTACAGGACCAGCAGGCCCAGGGTTTCGTCCCCGAACACGATCGGGACGTAGCAGATCGTCCGGATGCCCGCGCTGAGGTAGCGGGCCCGGACCTCGGGCAGCGTCCCGTCGAGATCGCCGCCCATGACCCGGACCTCGCGCTCGCGCATGGCTTCCATGCCGGCGGTTGGGGCGTCGCGGGGAAGGGTCGCGACGATGTCGAGCACGTCGCGCGCCAGGCCGCGCTGGGCGGCCAGCCGGAGCGGGGTCGGTGACCCATCGTAGGTCCACAGGCCGGCGGCGTCCACGCCGAACAACGTGAACGACTCGTCGATGACGTCCTCGAACAGCCCGCTCAGGTCCTGGCGACCGCTGACCTCGGCGGCGAACCGGCGGAGGGCGTCGGCCCGCGTCGGCTGGCCAGGGCTCGACGGGATGGTCGTGTCCTTTGTGGAGCGCTCGTGCGCGAGGGCCATGGGGCGGCGCGATCCTCCAGACAGACGGTCGTCGAGCCGCCCGGGACGGGACGACTCGCTGGGCACACGGTAGGTGCGTAGGGGCGGGCCACCGCGATAGCCCATCGGTACCAGCCGCGTCGGGCGGTGGGTTGGTCGATGGGTCAGCCGGGTTTCGGGTGACCGAGTCGAGGGCGCGGCGGCGTCCGGTGCCTCAGTCGAGCCGGACGCCCTGGCGACGCAACTCCGCCTGGACCTGGGTCACGTCGAGGCGGTCGAACGGCTGGTCCGTCCGGAGCGACACCGCGGCGGCCACCCCCGCACCCTGCCCGCTGACCGTGCAGCACATCATGTTCCGGGTCGATGCGTGCGACACCTTGTCACCCCCGATCGACCGGCCCGCGACGATCAGGTTGGCGACCCCCTTGGGCACGAGCGAGCGGTACGGCACCTGGTAGTAGCGGCCGGTCGTCGGCAGGATCAGGATCCCGTACCCGTCGATGAACTCGGGAAAGATGCCGATCGAGTCCTCGAACCGGCCCTGCTCGCGGACGTCATCGCCGGTGAGGTCGTAGAGCGCGTCGATCTTGCGGGTGTCGCGGATCCCGATCGTCATCCCGAAGTTGCGCAGCTTGGCGTCCTCGCAGCCGGGCATGTAGGCACGCAGCGCCTTCATCGCCTGCATCGCCTGGGCTCGACCTTCGATCTCGCCGCGCGTCAGGTCGTCAGCACTCGTGCCGTCGATGCCGGCCAGGTGGATCAGATTGAGATAGGTGAGATCACCTTGATCCGTGACTGTGCCCCACGTCCCGGCGAGCGTGATCAGGTTCTTCGGGAGCATGCCGGCCTCGACCGCCTGCTTGAACGGCTTGCGCAGGAAGGGCGAGAAGAGCTCGTCCTCCTTGCCGGTCGTCTCGATGTCCCATTCGGTGTTGCCGGCCCAGTCCCGGTAGGTCTGGGGGTCGGCCTTGACTGCGTCGAGAAACCGCCTCTTGTTGACCCCGGTCATCGAGAACATGACCGACGCCGCGAGCATCTCCTCTCGAGGCGTCTTATGAACTGGTGCACCAGCCCGAGTCGCCACATCGGCATCGCCGGTCGCGTCGACGACCCGGTTCGCAAGGATCGCCTCGCGGCCCGACTTGCTTTCGGTGATCACCCCCCGGATTGTGCCGTCCTCGACGATCGGCGCCACGGCCAGCCGATGGAGCAGGGGTGTGACCCCGGCTTCCTCGACGAGGACATCGGCGACCCATTTGAACCGCTCGCCGTCGATTCCCATGCTCAGCGACTGGCTCTCGGGGTTGGCGGCGCCCATGGCAGCCGCGCGCTCCTCGAACTCCCGGCCGATCCCATGGCCCTCCACGGTCTGCTCATGGCGGTACCAGCCGATGCTCTCGACGCCGACCTGGGTCATGTTCCCGCCAAAACAGCCATATCGGTCGAGGAGTGTCGTCCGGGCGCCTGCCCGTGCTGCCGCGAGCGCCGCCGAGAGCCCGCCCGGCCCGCTCCCGACGACGAGGACGTCGGTCTCGTGGACCACGTCGATGTCGCGGGTCGGCTCGGTGATCCTCGTCGCCACAGCCTGCGGGCCCCGGTCAGTCGGCGACAGCGAAGACGGGTGCCGGGACCACGCCCACGTTGACCCTGGTCCCGGGAGCCAGGTCGCTCGCCTCGGCGGCCGACATCTGGGCGACGACCAGGGTGTCGTCCGGCATGCGTGACCTGGGCGCGGCACAGCGAACCGAGGAAGCTGACCGCGGCGACCCGGGCCCTGCCGTCCTCCGTGCGAACCAGGCGAACGTTCTCCGGACGCACCAGCGCCTTCACCGGTCCGCTCCCCGTCGAGCCCTCGAGCAGCGGAACCGTCGTGCCGAGCACCCGGACGACGCCGCTGTCGGCCGTCCCGTCGACGCGGTTGGTCAGCCCGACGAACTCGGCCACGAAGCGGGTCTTCGGGCGGTCGTAGAGCTCGGCCGGGGGGGCGATCTGCTCGAGGCGACCCGCCGACATGACGCCGACGCGGTCGCCCATGGCCAGGGCCTCCTCCTGGTCGTGGGTCACGAACAGGGTCGTGATGCCGACCATGATCTGGATTCGCCGGATCTCCTCGCGTAGCTGGCGACGGACCTTCGCGTCGAGGGCGGACAACGGCTCATCCAGCAGGAGCACGCTCGGTTGGATGGCCAGGGCCCTGGCAAGCGCGACACGCTGCTGCTGTCCGCCGGACATCTGGTGCGGGTACCGACCGGCCTGCTGCCCGAGGCCGACGAGCTCGAGCATTTCGTCGGCCCGACGCGCGCGACCGGCGCTGTCGACGCCGCGGAGGCGGAGGCCGTAGCCCACGTTGTCGCGCGCCGTCATGTTGGGGAAGAGGCTGTAGGCCTGGAACACGATCCCCATGTTCCGCTTGTTGGCCGGGACGCGGGTCATGTCCTCTCCGTCGACGAGGATCCGGCCGTCGTCGACCTCGTCGAGCCCACCCAGGGCGCGGAGCGCGGTCGTCTTGCCGCAGCCCGATGGGCCGAGCAGTGCCACGAGCTCACCCGGGGCGATATCGATCGTGAGTCCGTCGAGGGCGTGGACCTGCCCATACCAACGATGCATCTCCTGGAACGCCACCGCGACGCCGTGGCCCGAGGCTGCAGGGCTGGGGCTCGTCGAGGCTCATGCGGCAGGCTCCTCGATCGTTTGCTGGCCGCGGTGGACGGCACCGGGGGCGAAGCGGGAGATCACGAACAGCAACACGAACCCGAACAGCAGCGCCGCGAACGACACGGCGACCGCGACGTACGGATCGCGCTTGCCGAGCAGGAAGATGACGACCTGGAGGGTGTTGAACGACAGCAGCGAGGAGATCGTGTACTCCCCGAGCACGAGGGCGATCGCCAGGACGGAGGCCGACAGGATGCCGCCGCGGATATTCGGCACGATCACCTGGAGGATCGCACGCGGCCAGCTGGCGCCGAGGCTTCGCGCCGCATCGGCGAGGGTTGCCGTGTCGATCGACCGCAGGCTGGAGTCGATTGCCCGGTATGAGTACGGCAGCACGAGGATGATGTCGATGAGCGCGAGGGTCAGCGGGGAGGCGCCGACCGCGCCGAGATGCTGGCCCATCCACTGGTAGATCGGGGCGATGCCGACGACGATGACGATCGCCGGGATGGCGAGCGGCAGCAGGCAGAGGAACTCCACGACGCGCCGCATCCGCGGGACGCGGACCGCGGTCCAGACCATCGTCGGGACGAGCAGGAGAAGCATGCCGAAGACGGTGAGCACGGCGATCTCGAGCGAGTTCGTGATCCCCTCGACCATGTTCGGGTAGGAGAAGATCGCCGCGTAGGAGTCAAGGCTGCGGCTCCCGTAGTCGCCCCGGGTCGAGAACTCGACCATCGCGAACAGCGGCACGACCAGGTACCCGAGCACGACCACGAGGACGAGCGTTCGCGCCACTAGCTGGAGCGGGCGACGACGGCGGCCTCTGGCGCGCGGGCGGGGCTGTGCGAGCAGGGCGCCCCCCTGAGGGGCCGCCGCACCGAGGTGGTTGCTGGTGGTCCCGGTCACCGGACCCACCTCGAGGCGCGCCGCTGGATGAGGGCGTAGATCGCCATCACCGTCGAGACGATGACGATCATTCCGAGGGCCAGCGCCTTGCCCACGTTCTCCTGCCCAAGGACCACCTCGCTCTGCATCTGGCAGGCGATCTGGAGGGTGACGAGGGTGCAGCCCTGGCTGATGATCGCCGCGGCCGTCGCGTAGGCGGAGAACGCATTCGTGAACAGCAGGAGGAGGGCGCCGAGGAAGCTCGGCGCCAGGATCGGCCCGCCCACGTGCCGCCAGAACGACCAGGCGCTGCCCCCGAGGCTCGCCGATGCGTCGTACCACTCCTGGCGCAGGCCATCCAGCGACGGCAGGAAGACGATCAGCATCAGCGGGACCTGGAAGTACGTGTACACGACCGCCAGGCCCCTCAGGCTGAAGAGCCACAACACGTCCGGCTTCACACCGGTCACGTTCTGGATCATCAGGGTCACCACGCCGAGACCACCGAAGGTCGCGAAGAAGGCGAAGGCGAGCATGACCCCGCCGAACTGGGCGAGCACGCCGGACCCAGCGATGATCAACTGGCGGAGCAACCCGTTCGGATCACCGCGGGCGACCGCCCAGGCCAGGAGGCCGCCGAAGATCGCTCCGGCGATGGCACTGGCGACGGCCAATTCGATCGATGTCACGAACGAGTCGACAAAGGACTCGTTCGAGAAGATCTTGCTGATGTTGTCGAGCGTCAAGCCGCCGTCGGAGCTGAACGCACCGACGGTCACGATGAGCGTCGGGACGATCAGGAACAGCCCAACGTACGCGTGGAACGGCAGCAGCGGAACGTAGTTCCGGACCGGGCCGGAACGGCTCGAGTCGGCCCCGCCGGTGGCGGGGCCGACTCGCTGCGGCATCGACGTCGGCGTGCCGACCGCGTGATCGGTCATCGGCTCGCCTTCGGTCGGCTACCAGGTCCGGCTACTTGATGGAGATGAACGTCCAGTTCGCGGTGAGGTACGTCTTGGCGGTGTCGATCTGGGCAGGGGTCAGCTGGACAGGGGCGGTCGTCGGCGGGTTGACCGCGGCGAACGCTGCCTGGTCGACGGTCCCGGCCGCCTGCATGGCCGCGAGGCGGACCGGCAACGCGAAGCCCTTGAGCCACGTGTTCTGGCCGGCATCCGAGAAGACGTACTCCATCCAGCAGCGGGCCGCCGCTGGGTGCGCGGCGTCCTTGTTGATCGCCGAGTTGTAGTAGGCCGCGACGGGCGGCGCGTCGGTCGGGACGACAAGCTTCCAGGTGATGCCCTTCGGCGCGAGGGTGGACACGAGTCCGCCCTGGTTGTACGTCCAGTCGATCACGATCGGGGTCGTGCCCGCCGCGATCGTTCCGGGGTCCGGGTCGACCGGGATGAGGTTGCCGATCGAGGCGAGGTTCTTGAAGAAGTCGACTCCGGGCGCGATGTTGTCGGCCGAACCGCCGTTGGCGAGCGCGGCTAGGACCACGCCGTTGAACCCGGCGGCCGCCTTGAGCGGATCGCCGTTGAGGGCGACCTTGCCCTTGTACTTGGGATCGGCGAGATCCGCCACCTTGGAGATGTCGCCGAGCGAGGCGTCGTAGCTGATCGTCTCGAAGCCGGTGTAGTTGTTGACCCAGAGCCCCGTGGCCTCCTTGTTGGCGTCGGGGATATCCGCCCAAGTGGCCACCTTGTAGGGCGCGTACACGTCGGTGTTGGCAAGGGCGACGATGGTCCCGAGGTCGAAGAGGTCGGGCTGTCGACCGGTGCCGGCAAGCTGCTTGGCGGTGTTGATCTCGGTCTGGCTGTCGGTGTCGGGCTGGTCGGACTGGACCTTGATCCCGTACTTAGCCGTGAAGTCGTTGATCATCTGGCCGTAGTTCGCCCAATCGGGCGGCGTGGCGATCAGGTTGACCTGGCCCTCGGCCTTGCCGGCGGCGCAGACGGCGTCGACGCCGCCCATGTCGGCCGCCGACGTGGCGTCCTTGGCGTCCATCGCCGTGCTGGCGGCGGCCGAAGGAGCGGCGCTTGGCGCCTCGGACGGGGCGGCCGCGGACGGTGCCGTGGTGGCCCCGGCTGACGAACATGCTGCAAAGACGATGGCCGATGTGGCGAGCAGACCCGCGATCCGGGTCCTCGCGCGATGGGTAGACAAAGATCGATCCTCCTTCAATCGAGTTGGCGATCGACTGGCGATGGGGACGCGCTGCGGGGACCTCCTCTTCCCCTCGACCGACCCCGATTCTCGGCCCGGCGAGACCTCGCGGGCGGCTGAGCCACTTGCAGGGACTCGCGCATTGGACAGCCGACGCTGGCAGGCGTCAAGAGGATGTGTGGGATTCGTTAACGCCGTGTCATCAGGCGTGGCGATTTCGTCATCGCTCCGGGCAGCGGGAACTGCCAAGGCCCACGCCGGCCCGCGGGCCGGTCCGGTCTCCGGGATGATCGCCCTCGGGCAGGACCCCAGGAACCTATACTGCCGATCCGCCATAGGAGGTCGGCGTCCGGGTGAGGATCTTCTTCGCGACCGACGTGCACGGGTCGGATATCTGCTGGCGGAAGTTCCTGAATGCCGGCACGTTCCACAAGGCGGATGTCCTGATCATGGGCGGCGACATGACCGGGAAGGCGATGGTCCCGATCGTGGCCACCGGCGGCGGCTGGGAGCTGAGCCTCCAGGACCAGCGTCACGAGCTGACCAGCGAGGACGACGTCCGAGCGATGGAGAAGCGGATCTCCGACCGCGGCTACTACCCCGTCCGCCTCACCCGCGACGAGATCAACGCCTGGGGCGACGACCCGCGCCTCGTCGACGAGCGCTTTCAGGCCGAGATCGTCGCCGGCGTCGAGCGCTGGATGGCGCTCGCCGACGAGCGCCTCGCCAGGTCGGGCATCCGCTGCGTGGTCTCCCCGGCCAACGACGACATGTTCGAGATCGATCCGATCATCGAACGCGCCGAGCGCGTCGAGCTCGGCGAGGCGAATACGATCGACCTCGACGGCATGGCCCTCGTGTCGACCGGCTGGACCAATCCCACCCCCTGGAACACGTTCCGGGAGATGCCCGAGCCGGAGCTCCGGACGCGGATCGACGAAATCGTCGGCAAGGCCCCGGACCCGACCCGGGCCATCTTCAACTTCCACGTGCCGCCGTACGGCTCGAACCTTGACAACGCACCGAAACTCGATGCCAACATGAAATACGTCGCCGGCGGCCAGGCGCTCATCCCGGTCGGATCGAAGGCCGTGCGCGATGCCATCCTCGCCTACCGGCCGGCCCTGTCGCTCCACGGCCACATCCACGAGGGCAGGGGAGCGGTGAAGCTGGGGCCGACCCTGGCGGTCAATCCCGGCAGCGCCTATGAGGACGGCGCGCTCCAGGCGGCGATCGTCGACCTGGACACGCGGAAGGGAACGGTGAAGCGCTATCTGCTGATCAGTGGCTGACCGCCGGCGGAGAAGGGCCGGCTGACTGTCGACGTGACGTAGAGGGAGGACTTCAGCTGATGGCGTCAATCAGTCGCGACGCCCCGTCACTCTTCCTGAGGAACGCGACCGGCCTGGTCAAGGGCTGGTCCGCGTTCGATGCGTTCGGCTATTCGTTCCTGTCGGTCAACCTCGTCACCCTGGGCATGTTCTACAGCCTCGCGATCTTCGCCTACGTGCCCGACGGGTCCGTCCTGTCCGCACTGATCCTGTCCGGCCTGGCGATGACGTTCCTGTGCATCACCTATGCCGGCCTGATCGCGGTCATGCCCCGCGCCGGCGGCGACTACGTGTGGCAGACTCGGATCCTCGACGGGATCCCCGGCGCCGTCGTCGGCGCGCTGGTCGGGGCGGTGACGTTGTACGTCGCCGCGAACGCGCTGGCCCTCGGGGATACTGTGGCGCTCGCTGCCGGGGTCGTCGGCGTGCTCGTCGGCGGCTGGCTCGGAATGGTGCGTGGCGGGATCGGCTTCGTCCTGTCCACGACGGGATGGTGGTTCATCCTGGCGCTCTGGGCGCCGATCTATGGCTTCATCCTGAACATCGAGTTCGTCCAGCCGCTCGCCGCCCTGGCCGGCTGGCAGGACGGGCTGACATTCTTCGCCTCGCAATCGGGAACCTTCGCCGTCTCGGTCGCGACGATCGTCATCGCGTCGGGGATGGTCGCCCTCGGCATGGCCGGCTATGCCCGGATCCAGCGCTGGAGCATCGTCATCGGGATTGCCGCGCTGGCGGTCATGTTCATCCTGATGCTCGTGTCCTCGCAGGACACGTTCAAGGCGGCCTTCGACCGTGAGGGCCAGAGCCTCTTCGGCGTCGCGAACGCCTACCAGGGGACCATCGACAACGCGGTCACCAACGATGCCTTCGCGCCCGGCGGCTCACCACTCGACTTCGGCCTGGGGAGCGGGACGTTCCTGCTGCTGCCGTTCATGATGTTCTGGATCCTGTACCCGAACTGGGGCGCCACGCTCTACGGCGAGGTCCGAGGCGCGGGCGACTTCCGCAAGGTGCTCAACGGGATGCTCGGCGGCCTGTGGGTCACGATCATCCTGGCGATCGTGTTCGTGCTGCTGGCCGCCAAGACGTTCGGCTGGGATTTCTTCAATGCCGCGAACGTGAACTACGTCAACTACGCCTATGGCTACGTGACCGTGGCGCCGGCGACGCCGATCTGGGGCTACCCGCCGTTGCTGGTCTCATTCCTCATCGACAGCCATATCGTCCAGATGATCATCGTCGTCCTGTTCGGCGTGTGGTTCCTCGGTTGGGCCGGCACGCTTTGGCTGTCGTCGACCCGGATGATCTTTGCGGCTGCGTTCGACCGGGTCCTCCCGGAATGGGCGGCCCGGGTGTCCGACAACCGGGGCGTCCCATGGACGGCCCTGCTCCTGATCATGATTCCCGGGATCCTGGTGTCCTACCTGTATTCGTACGTGACCGGGTTCTCGAAGCTCACGCTCGATGCGTCGCTGGTCATCGCCGTCACGTTCTTCGGGACGGGGATCGCCGCGACGATCCTGCCGTGGTGGAAGAAGGACCTGTACGAGAAGTCGCCGATCGCCCGCTACAAGGTAGGCGGCCTGCCGCTCATCAGCATCGCCGGGGCGATCACCACGATCTTCCTGGGTTGGGTCGTCTACGAGTGGCTGAGCAACTCGCTGTACGGGATCGGCGTCGGCAACACCGACTCGATCAAGTTCCTGGCCGCCCTGTACGGCATCGCCGCGATCCTGTACGTGGTCGCCCGGTTCTATCGCCGGTCGCAGGGGATCGACCTCGACGCGATCCACGCGGAGATTCCCGCGGAGTAGCTGTTCCCTCGTCCCGCGCTCGGCGCCCCGGCCGACGGCCGGGGCGCCGTTCCATCTCCGCGACTCCGGGCAAGATGGCGGAATAGACACTCAGGGACTCCTGTGGCCGGAATCGGGCCGCCCAGCGGCCCCATTCGCGGCAAGCCACGCTCATCGCTCCTTGCCGCTCGGTCCAATCGAACGGACGGCTTGCCGTACCAGTCCCTGGATGCATGTACCGCCATAGCGGCCACGCCGCCCGGATGTCCCACCCGCGGCCGGCCTGCCGGCCAACCGTGCCCGGGCCCTACTCCCCCGAGAACCAGCCGGTCGGGGCCGGCGACAGGTTCTGCCAGATGTGCTTGGCTTCGCGATATTCGTCGAGGCCGCTCGGACCGAGCTCGCGGCCGATCCCGGACTGCTTGAAGCCGCCCCACTCGGCCTGCGGCAGGTAGGTGTTGTAGTCGTTGATCCAGACGGTGCCGTGGCGGAGCCGCGAGGCCACCCGCTGCGCGCGGCCGGCGTCGGCGGTCCAGACCGCACCGGCCAGCCCGTAGGTCGTGTCGTTGCCGAGCTCGACCGCCTCGTCCTCGGTCGCGAACCGCTCGACGGTCAGCACCGGCCCGAAGATCTCCTCGCGGATGACCGTCATGTCCCGGCGGCAGTCGGCCAGCACGGTTGGTCGGTAGTAGAAGCCGGCGGCCAGGTCGGGCTCGGTGGGCGGTCCGCCGCCGGCGACCAGTCGGGCACCCTCGCGGATCCCGATCTCGACGTAGCTCGCGACCTTCGCCCGGTGGGCCGCAGAGATCAGCGCCCCCGTCTCCGTCGACGGATCACTACCGGCACCGAGCCGGATCAGCTCCGCGCGCCGGCCGACCTCGGCGACGAAGCGGTCGTAGATCTCGTCCTGGACGATCGCCCGGCAGCCCGCCGAGCAGACCTGGCCCGAGTGGACGAACGCGGCGGTCAGTGCGTTGTCGACGACGGTCTCGAAGTCGGCATCGGCGAAGACGATGTTGGGACTCTTACCGCCGAGCTCGAGCGCCACGCGCTTGATGGTGCCGGCCGCGCCGCGGAGCAGCGACCTCGCGGCGTCCCGGCCGCCGGTGAGCGACATCATGTCGACGTCCGGGCTGTCGGCGAGCGCCTGGCCGACGCGTTCGCCCGGGCCGAGCACGAGGTTGACGACGCCGGCCGGCACGCCGGCCTCTTCGAACAGACCGGTCAGGTGGATCGTCGACAGCGGCGTCAGTTGTGCCGGCTTCATGACCGCGGTGTTCCCGGCGGCCAGCGCCGGGGCGATCTTCCAGCTCATCTGGAGGAGCGGGTAGTTCCACGGCCCGATCAGCCCGCACACGCCGACCGGCTCCCGGACGATCCGGCTGAGCACGTCGGGGTTGCCGGCGTCGACCAGTCGCCCGGCCTCCTTGTCAGCGAGATCGGCGTAGTAGCGGAACACCCTGGCCACATCCGCCATGTCCCAGCGGCTCTCGCGCATCGACTTGCCGGTGTTGATCGTTTCGAGCTGGGCCATCTCCTCGAGGTCGCGGTCGATCAGCCCGGCGACCGCATCGAGGAGCGCGGCCCGGTCGGCGGCGGCCGAGCGGGGCCAGTCGGTCAGGTCAAACGCGTGCCGGGCGGCGGCGATGGCGTCCTGGACCTGGGCATCGGTGGCGACATCGACCTCGGTCACGACCGTCGCGTCCGATGGGTTCACGACCGGGCTGCACTCGCCGTCGGCGGACGCGACCCACTCGCCGTTGATGTACAGGCTGGGCACGGCTCCCTCGCAGGCTTCGACGCTGGTCCCGGACCACGCTGGACTGAGGATGGTCGGGCCCCGGGGGGAGCGTCAACCTGCCGTTCCCGCGCGTGGTCCGGCGACCCCGCCCGTCGGGCCGCGCGCTAGGATTTCGGCCCACGCCCCCATGCGGGCGCGACCATTGAGGAGGATGGCTGCCGGCATGAGCGCGCTTCCGGACCGGGCCCGTGTCGTGGTGATCGGCGCCGGCATCGTTGGCAACAGCATGGCCTACCACCTGGCGCTGGCCGGCTGGCGCGACATCGTGCTGCTCGAGAAGGGGACGCTGCCGAACCCCGGCGGCTCGACCGGCCATGCCTCCAACTTCATCTTCCTGACCGACCATTCCAAGGAGATGACCGCCTTCACCGTGGACAGCGCGCGGCAGTACCGGGAGCTCGGCGTGTACCACGAGTGCGGCGGCATCGAGGTCGCCCGCACGCCCGAGCGGATGGAGGAGCTCAAGCGACGCATGGCCTCGTCGACCTCGTGGGGGATCGAGGGCACGCGGCTGCTGACCCCGGCCGAGGTCAAGGCCATGGTCCCGTTCATCGACGAGACCGTCATCCTCGGCGGGTTCTTCACGCCGGGCGTCGGCGTCGTCGACTCGCTCCAGGCCGGGACGCTGATGCGCCAGAAGGCGGTCGACATGGGTGCGCTGACGATTGCGGCCGGCGTCGAGGTCGAGGGCATCGACACCGAGAACGGGCGCGTCCGACGGGTCCGGACCAACAAGGGCGACATCGAGGCCGACGTGGTCGTCATCGCAGCCGGGATCTGGAGTCCGCGGCTGGCCCGGATGGCCGGCGCGTCCATCCCGTTGACGCCGGCCGTCCACCAGATGATCGACATCGGGCCGGTCCCCCTCTTCGAGCATGCCCGGAGCGAGGTCGACTACCCGATCGTCCGCGACATGGACACCAACATGTACGAGCGCCAGCACGGGACCGGCTTCGAGATCGGCTCGTACGCCCACCGGGCGATCCTGATGGACCCCGACGACATCCCGTCGATCGCGGCGTCCGCGCTGTCACCGACCATGCTGCCGTTCACCCAGGAGGACTTCGATCCGCAGCTCGAGGATGCGCTCGAGCTGTTCCCCTCGATCGTCGTCCGACGAGAAGGCCGGCGTGAAGCTGGCGATCAACGGGCTGCTTTCGCTGACGCCAGACGGCAACCCGATCATCGGCGAGACGCCCGAGGTCAAGGGGCTCTGGTCGGTGGCCGCGATCTGGATCAAGGAGGCGCCAGGCATCGCGAAATGCGTCGCCGAGTGGATGACCCACGGCACGCCTGAGGTCGACCCGCATGGCTCCGACGTCGCCCGTTTCTACGACCATCACAAGACCGACCAGCACATCCGGGCCCGGACGACCGAGGGCTACAACAAGACCTACGGGATCGTCCACCCGATGGAGCAGTGGGCATCGAACCGGAACGTCCGGCTGTCGCCGTTCAACGCCCGCCAGCGCGAGCTCGGGGCGGTCTTCTTCGAGGCGGCGGGCTGGGAACGGCCCTACTGGTACGGCGCGAACGAGGCCTTGCTGGCCGACTATGGCGAGCGGGTGATGCCACGCACCGCCGAGTGGGACTCGCGCTGGTGGTCGCCGATCATCAACGCCGAGCACCTGGCCATGCGCGATCGGGCCGCCATGGTCGATCTGTCCGCCTTCGCCATCTTCGAAGTCACCGGGCCCGGCGCCTGCGAGTACCTCGAGCACTTGTGCGTCAACCGGATCGACGTGGCGCCCGGCCGGACGGTCTATACGCCGTTGCTCAACGCGGCCGGCGGGATCCTGGCCGACCTGACGATCATGCGACTGGCGCACGACCGCTTCCGGGTGGTGACCGGCGGCGGCATGGGCATGCGCGACAAGAAGCTGTTCACCGACGCGCTGCCGGCGGACGGCTCGGCGCAGCTCCACGACGCGACCAACCAGTGGACGACGATCGGGTTGTGGGGGCCCGCGGGCGCGCGACATCCTGGCCGGTGCGACTGCCGCGGACGTCAGCCATGCCGGCTTCCCGTTCCTGACGACGAAGAGCGTCGACATCAATGGGGTCAGGACGCTGGCGTCGCGGATCAGCTACGTCGGTGAGCTCGGCTGGGAGATCTACGTCCCGATCGAGCAGGGGCTGCGGGTCTGGGACGCGCTGTGGGAGGCCGGTCATCCGCACGGCCTGGTGGCGGCCGGGATCGGCACGTATGCGGTGACCGCCCGGCTCGAAAAGGGCTACCGCGCCCACGGCGCCGAGCTCGAGCTCGATTACGACCTGGTCGAGGCCGGTATGGCCCGCTCGACGGTCAAGGACGCCGGGTTCATCGGGAAGGCCGCCTACCTCGAGCAGCGGTCGCGTCCGCCCGTCGGCGTCCTCTGCACGCTGACCGTCGACGATCCCACCTCGTCGAGCGGTGTGAAGCGCTACATGCTTGGTCGCGAGCCGATCCTGACCCCCGAGGGCACGCCGCTCGTCGACGCGAAGGGCCGCCGTTCCTACGTGACCAGCGCCGGCTCCGGCCCGTCGGTCGGGAAGCACCTGCTGATGGCCTACCTGCCGCCGGAGCAGGCCGTCCGGGGGACGCGGCTCGCCGTCGAGTACTTCGGCGAGCGCTACCCGGTCACGGTGGCGGTGGTTGGCGCGACGCCACTGCTCGACCCGGACAACCACCGGATCCGGAGCTAGGACCCCATGGAGGTCCTCGTCTGCGTCAAGCGGGTCCCCGCGACGGGCGGCCGGATCGTCCTGACGCCCAACGGCCAGGAGATCGACACCCGCTACCTCGGCTTCACGATCAGCCCGCACGAGGAATGCGCGGTCGAGGAGGCCGTCCGGATCGTCGAGGCCGAGGGTGGCTCGTCGACCGTGCTGACGCTGGGGCCTGCCGCGGCGGAGGAGCAGCTCCGCGATGCGATGGCCGTCGGCGTTGACCGCGCGATCCTCCTCGAGACCGACGGGCGCGAGTTCGACCCGATCGCCACGGCCACCTCGATCGTCGAGACCGTCCGCGCGCACGAGGCGACCGGCGTCCCGTTCGACCTGATCCTGTTCGGCAACGAGGCGGCCGACACGGGCGACTTCCAGGTCGGGATCCGGGTCGCCGTCGCCCTCGATCGACCGGTCGTCACCGGCGTGAAATCGCTGGCCCTGCAGGACGGGTCCGCGTTCGCCCGGCGCGAGGCGGCCGGCGGCGGCTGGGAAACCTACGAGGTGCCGCTCCCCGCGGTGGTCTCGGTCAAGGAGGGCCTCAACCTGCCGCGCTACCCGTCGGTCCCGGGCCGGCTGCGGGCGAAGCGCAAGGACGTCGAACGCATCCAGCCGACCTGGTCGGAGCACGGCGCCGTCAAGCTCGGGCTGCGGCTACCCGAGGACGACGGCGCCCAGGTCGAGATCCTCGGGCGGGGCGCGGAGGCGGCGGCGACCGTCGTCGACGTCCTCATTCGGATCGGCGTGCTCGGCTGATGAGCGGCGTGCTGGTCTTCGTCGAGCACGCCGCCGGCGAGGTTGACCGTGGGTCGCGCGAGGCACTGGTGCTGGCGGACGCGCTGGTGGCGTCGGTCGGCGGCGGTGTCGAGGCCGTCCTGTTCGGTGGCGGGGCCGCGGAAGCCGGGGTCGCTCTCGGAGGGCAGGGCGTTGCCGTCGCCCACGTGGTCGACGATGGACGACTGGACGCCTATGCCCCGCAGGCCTGGGCTGCCGCGATCGGCGAGCTCGTCGGCTCGCGCACCCCGGCGGCCGTCATCGCCGGCGGGAGCGACCGCGGCCACGAGGTCCTGGCTCACCTGGCCGCCAGGACCGGGCGTCCGCTGGTCACCAACGTGGTCGAGGTGACCCCGGGCTCCCCATGGCGACTCACCCGTCAGCGCTGGGCGGGCAGCCTGCTCGAGGATGCCGTGCTGACCGCCGACGTCGCGTTGCTCACGGTGGCGCCACACGTCATCCCCGTCGACGATGCGGCCACGCCCGGAGGCGGCGCCGCGGTGGCCGTGACGCAGTTCGCGCCCCTGGTCCGCGAGCGCGACCTGGTCGCGCGCACGACCGGCCTCGAGGCCCCGGCGACGGGCGGCATCTCGCTGACGGACGCCAGGGTCGTCGTCGGTGGTGGTCGGGGCGTCGGCAGCGCCGAAGGATTCGGCGAGCTCGAGGAGCTGGCCGCGCTGCTGGGCGGGGCGGTCGGTGGCTCACGCGTCGTGACCAGCGCCGGCTGGCGGCCGCACAGCGACCAGATCGGCCAGACCGGGCTCCGGATCGCGCCCGACCTGTACATCGCGTGCGGGATCAGCGGGGCGATCCAGCACATCGTCGGCTGCAAGGCGGCCAAGCGGATCCTGGCGATCAACACGGACCCCGATTCGCCGATCATGGCCGCCGCCGACTACGCGGTGATCGGCGACCTCCACCAGGTCGTTCCGGCGATCAGCGCCGAGATCCGCCGGAGGGCGGGCGCGTGAGGACGGCGCCTTCGGGATGTGCCAGGTCGCGCCCGACGGTCCTCGACGACGGACACCTCGCAATCGACGCTCAAGGACGGTGCAATAGTCACCCAGGGACTGTCATGGCGACAGGTCGACTGCCGGATCGCCCGTTACCCACGACGGCCGGTCGATTTCGCGCTCACTGACACCGCGAGGCGATCCCGGTTCATCCGTGACCGCGGTCCTGTTGGGCCATACCAGTCTGGCGGTGACTATTCCGCAGCTTCCCGGGCCGTGGGGTCCTGGACCCGTGGGGGCGGGGCCCGGGGCCATGCCCCATCCGCGCGGCCTTCACCGCGTGCCGCAGTGCCGCCGCCTGACAGCGATGCATCGCTCAAGGCGATCCCGCCACACTCAGGCCTGGCGGAGGTTCCCCGCCACCCTCAGGCTTGGCGGAGGCTCCCGGCCACCCTGGCCGCGGTCGCGACCACCCGCTCGGCGGTGAGTTGTTCGCTGCCCGGCGCCGGGAAGCGGTACGACGGGCCGTGGAGATGCACGGCGGCCACGACCTCGCCCGACGCGTCCGCGACGGGGGCGGCGATCGACGAGATTCCTTCGTCGAACTCCTCGATCGCCCAGACAAAGCCGTCGCGACGGACCTGCCGCATCCGTTCGAGCAGGTCGGCGGCGGTGACGAGCGTCCGACCGGTGAACCGCTCCAACGGGCGACCCAGGTAGCGCTGGACGAACACCGGCGAGGCAAAGGCGAGGAGCACCTGGCCGGACGACACCGCGTGCATCGGGATCCGCGTTCCCGTCCAGTCACGAACCGACACCGGCCTGGGGCTGCTGACCTGGTCGATGTAGTGGACGAGGTATCCATCCGGCACGCTGAGGCCGGCCGCCTCGCCGACCGTCGTGGCGAGCTCCGAGAGCGACGGCCGGGCAAGTGCCGCGACCGAACCGGTTGGGCGGATCCCGGCAGCGAGCGTGACCAGCCGCTGTCCGAGCCGGTAGTGGGTTCCGCCGGGGACCTGCTCCACGGCACCCTCGCGCGCGAGTGACGCCAGGAGACGCGCGGCTGTCGACTTTGGGAGACCGACCCGCTCTCCGACTTCGGTCACGCCGATCGGCCCCTCGGCCAACGCGCCGAGCACGGCGAAGGCTCGTTCGATGGACTGGACTCTGGACATCCGGCTCCCGCTCGGCTAGATTTCGAACTCGGTCGGGTTCCATCATACGGCACAGTTCCACATCGTGGAACGCAACTGGGAGTTCCGGCCAACCCGCCGCTAAGCCGCCGCCAACCCGCCGTTTTCGCTGCCGAGGAGAGCCGTCGATGGGCCAGGACGAGTACGCCGAGATCGATCTCGCCGCGCTGTCCGACGACGAGCTCACCGAGCAGATGCACAACGACCTGTACGACGGGATGGCCGCCGAGATCGTCGAGGGCACGAACATCCTCCTCGGACGCGGCTGGGAGGCCACCCGGGTCCTGGACGAAGCGCTCGTCGCCGGGATGAAGATCGTCGGCGAGGACTTCCGCGACGGCATCCTCTTCGTGCCCGAGGTCCTCCTTGCGGCCAACGCGATGAAGGCCGGCATGGCCGTCCTGCGACCGCTGCTGGCCGAGACCGGAGCCAAGCCGATCGGCAAGGTCGTCATCGGGACGGTCAAGGGCGACATCCACGACATCGGCAAGAACCTCGTTGGGATGATGCTCGAAGGGGCAGGCTTCGAGGTGTTCGACCTCGGGATCAACACGGACGCCGACAAGTTCATGGCAGCCCTCGAGCAGCACAAGCCGGACATCCTCGGTATGTCGGCGCTCCTGACGACGACCATGCCGTACATGAAGGTCGTCATCCAGACGCTCCGCGACAAGGGGATCCGCGACGACTACATCGTGCTGGTCGGCGGAGCACCGTTGAACGAGGAATTCGGCGCGGCGGTCGGCGCGGATGCCTACTGTCGGGACGCCGGCGTCGCCGCCGAGACCGCGCGCCGGCTCATCGACGAGCGTCGCGCCAGCGCGGCGTGATGGCGTCGGTGCGGCCCGTGCGCGCGGACCAGCGGATGCGCGCGTTCGCGCCCGCCGCCCGCGCAGGACAGGTGCCGGATCCGTCGCGTGTGCTGGTCATTGGCTGCGGGGCGCTCGCCCGGGAGCTGGTCGCGGTGATCGACCAGGCCGGGCTCGCCAACGTCGACGTGACCTGCCTGCCCGCGACCCTGCACAACCGACCGGGCGGGATCCCGGCCGCGGTGCGCGCGAAGATCCGGGTCGCCCGCGCTCACTACGAGCGGATCTTCATCGCCTATGCGGACTGCGGGACCGGCGGGCTGCTCGACCTCGTCCTCGCCGACGAAGGCGTCGAACGGCTGCCGGGCGCCCACTGCTACGAGTTCTACGCCGGTTCCGCGGCCTTTGCCGTCATGAGCGACCAGGACCCGGCGACCTTCTACCTGACCGACTTCCTGGCCCGCAACTTCGACCGGCTGGTGATCGCGGGCCTAGGCCTCGACCGGCACCCCGAGCTGCTGTCCGCGTACTTCGGCAACTACCACCGGCTAGTGTATCTCGCGCAGACCGATGACCCGGGCCTGATGACGGCCGCGCGGCGGGCGGCCCGGCGGCTCGGGTTGACCTTCGAGCTGCGGCGGACCGGCTACGGGGACCTGGCGACCAGCCTTGTCGCCGCGGCCGTCCAACCCGGCACGGCCATCGAGCGCGGCACGGCCATCGAGCGCGGCACGGCCGGCGCCGCCGCCGCGGCCGGCGCCGCCGCCGCGTCCGGCGCCGCCGCCACCGCGTCCGCCGCTGCGTCAGCCCGGGCGCCACTCCCCCATGCGATTGCACGAGATGCAAGCACCGTCGCTGCTGGGCCCCTCGTCCGGGTCGAATCAGCCAGCCCGTTGCGGTTGGCGCAAGGAACGCGCTCGGGCGCCGCCCGCACGGCCCGGGAATTGCACGCGGCGCAACCATCGGAACGGATCCAGCGGCCGCGGCGACGGAACGTGCATCCTGCGCAACCGCACGTCGCCGGTTTGCGCGAGACGCAAGACCCTGCCGCGAGCGAGTCGCACTGACGTGCCGCCGATCCTGTCCGTCATCTGGTGGCGGGACATTCCCGCCCAGGTCGTGGCCAAGGACGCACGGCGCTCGAGTAAGGTCGTCCTCCACCCGCGCTTCCAGGTCGCCATCGACAAGGCCGCCAACCGGGCGGGCAAGCGCGCCTACAACGACTACATCGCCGAATGGCACAAGGTCCAGCGACCGTGCGGCGACGACCTCGAGGCCGAGGTCCGAACCGAATCCGACCGGCTCGAGATCGAGTACGACAAGCACAGCCTCGCCGAGCTCATCCAAACCGGCGGGGTCGCCGGTGGACCCGTCCTGCCGCCCGCCACCTCGGAGACCTCCCCGACATGACCGACACGCGCCTCAGCTCCGCCAGCCGCGAGGTCGTAATCGGCTTCGACCGGCCGTTCGTGATCATCGGCGAGCGGATCAACCCGACCGGTCGCAAGCTCCTCGCGGAAGAGATGAAGGCCGGCGACTTCAGCCGCGTCGAGCGCGACACGCTCGCCCAGGTCGAGGCGGGCGCCCACATGCTGGACGTCAACGCCGGAATCCCGCTCAGCGACGAGCCGGCCATCCTGGCCCGGACCATCCACCTCGTCCAAGGCCTGACCGACCTGCCGCTGTCGATCGATTCGTCGATCGTCGAGGCGCTTGAGGCCGGACTGGCGGTCTACCAAGGCAAACCCCTGGTCAACTCGGTCACCGGCGAGGAGGAGCGGCTGGAGCGCGTCCTGCCGCTCATCCGCAAGTACGGCGCCGCGGTGGTGGCGATCAGCAACGACGATTCGGGGATCAGCGAGGACCCCGACGTCCGGTTCGCCGTCGCCAGGCGGATCGTCGAGCGCGCCGCGGACCACGGGATTCCGGCGTCCGACATCGTCGTCGACCCGCTCGTCATGCCCATCGGCGCGATGTCGACCGCCGGCCGGCAGGTCTTCGCCCTCGTCCGGCGGCTGCGCGAGGAGCTCAAGGTCAACACCGTCTGCGGCGCGTCCAACGTGAGCTTCGGGCTGCCGCATCGCGAGGGGATCAACGCCGCGTTCCTGCCGATGGCGATCGCCAGCGGGATGACCTCGGCGATCACCAACCCGCTGATGCCGGAGGTCAAGTCGGCCGTCATGGCCGCCGACGTCTTGATGGGCCACGACCCCGACTGTGGCCGGTGGATCCTGGCCAACCGGGCGGCGGTCCCCGAGGGCGAGGTCGGCCGGCGCCGCGTCAACCGCCGTGCCGCCACGCCGGTCGTCTAGGCCGCCGGACATGGCGCCGCGGGCACGTCCGCAGACACCGGCTGCCGTGGCGACGCGGGACGACCCGCTCGTTATCTTCACGCCGTCGGGCCGCCGCGGCCGGTTCCCGGCCGGCACGACCGTCCTCGATGCCGCCCGCTCGCTCGGCGTCGACATCGACTCGGTCTGCGGTGGGCGGGGGATCTGCGGCCGATGCCAGGTGAGCCCGGGAATCGGCGAGTTCCCGAAGCACGGGATCACGTCCGGACCCGACCACCTGTCAGGGTTCGCCTCGCTCGAGACGGCCTACCGGGCGGAGCACGGCCTGGCCGCAGATCGCCGGCTGTCGTGCACCGCCACGGTGTCCGGCGACGTCCTCGTCGACGTCCCGCCCGAGAGCCAGGTCCATCGGCAGGTTGTCCGCAAGGGCCTCGACGTGCGGACCTTCACGGTCGACCCGGTTGTGCGGCTCCACTATGTCGAGGTCACCCCCCCGGAGCTCGCGTCGCCGACCGGCGACCTCGGCCGGCTGCTCGAGGCGCTGGAGCGGGAGTGGCAGTTGACCGGTCTCGAGGCCGACCTGGAGGTCGTGCGCCAGCTGCAGCCGACGCTCGCCGCCGGCGAGTACGGCGTGACGGTCGCGGTCCACGAGGCCAGTCGGGTCATCGCGGTCTGGCCCGGGCTCCACGAGCGCGCATACGGCGTCGCGATCGATGTCGGCTCGACCACGATCGCCGGGCACCTGGCAACCCTGGCGGACGGCGAGGTCCTGGCCAGCACCGGCGTGATGAACCCGCAGATCCGCTACGGCGAGGACCTGATGAGCCGGGTCTCGTACGCGATGATGCATCCCGAAGGGGCGGCCGAGATGACGGCCGCGGTCCGCAAGGCGCTCGATGGGCTGATCGCCACGCTCGCGATGCGCGCCGGGATCAAGCGCGCCGAGATCCTCGAGCTGGCGATCGTCGGCAATCCGATCATGCACCATCTCCTGCTCGGGATCGACCCGACGCCGCTCGGGAGCGCCCCGTTCGCGCTGGCCACCGATCGCGCGGTCCGGACGACGGCTGCGGAGCTCGGGCTGCGCGCGCATCCGGGTGCTCGGGTCTACCTGCTGCCATGCATCGCCGGACACGTCGGCGCCGATACGGCCGGGGTCATCCTGGCCGAGGAACCGCACCATGCGGATCGGCTGACCCTCGTCGTCGACGTCGGGACCAACGCCGAGATCGTGCTGGGGGACCGGCACCGGCTGCTCGCTGCGTCCAGTCCGACCGGGCCGGCCTTCGAAGGCGCCCAGATCAGCGGCGGCCAGCGGGCCGCGCCGGGAGCCATTGAGCGCGTGCGGATCGACCGCGACACGCTCGAGCCGCGCTTCCGGGTGATCGGGCTGGACGCCTGGTCCGACGAGGCCGCGTTCGCCGTTGCGATGACGGGCGCGGGCCCAGGTGCCGACGGGCCGGGCATCACCGGGATCTGCGGCTCGGGGATCATCGAGGTCGTCGCCGAGCTGTTCCTCGCCGGCGTCGTCACGGCAGACGGCGTGATCGACGGATCGCTCTCCGCGCGCACGTCGCGCGTCGTCCGCGACGGTCGGACGTTCAGCTACGTCCTCCACGATCCGGCCGACGACGGGACGACCGGGCCACGGATCGTCATCACCCAGAACGACGTCCGTGCGATCCAGCTCGCCAAGGCCGCGCTGTACGCCGGCGTTCGGTTGCTGATGGACGAGCTCGGCGTCGACGAGGTGGATGAGATCCGGCTGGCGGGTGCGTTCGGCAGCCAGATCGACACGACGCACGCGATGATTCTCGGGCTCATCCCGGACTGCGACCTGGCGCGGGTCCGCTCGGCCGGCAACGCGGCCGGCACAGGTGCCCTGATCGCGCTCCTGTCCGGCGCCGCCCGCGCCGAGATCGAAGGCGTGGTCCGCCGTGTCGAGAAGATTGAGACCGCCGTCGAGCCGCGCTTCCAGGAGCACTTCGTCGAGGCCATGGCGTTCCCGCACCGGACGGCGCCGTTCGCGAACCTGTCGCGCGTGGTGACCCTGCCGGCACGACGGGCCGGCGACGGGACCAACGGCTCGGAAGCGCGCCGTGAGCGACGACGGCGACGCGCACTGGTCGCCGGCAGCAGGGAGTCCGACGGATGATCGAGACGCAGCGACATCGGAGCGGAGGACGGGCCGCCCGCCAGGCGCTCCGGCTGGCGGCCCATGCCGAGCACGTCCCGTTCCTGACCCGAACGCTCGCCCCATTCGAGGTCCTCGACGAGGAGGGTCTCGCCCAGATCGAGGACAACGCCGATACGATCCTCCAGGAGGTCGGGCTCGAGTTCCGCGGCGACGAGGATGCCCTTCGATTGCTGCGCGACGCGGGCGCCGAGGTCGACGGCGTCCGCGTCCGATTCCCGCGCGGGATGTGCCGCGAGATCGTACAGGCCACCGCACCACGCCAGTTCACCCAGTACGCCCGCAACGAGGCCCGCAACGTCGAGATCGGCGGAATGCACACGGTCTTCGCGCCGAACTACGGGTCGCCGTTCGTGCGCGACCTGGACCGCGGCCGCCGTTACGGCACGATCGAGGACTTCCGCAACTTCGTGAAGCTCGCCTACGCCTCGCCCAACATGCACCACTCGGGCGGGACGATCTGCGAGCCGGTCGACGTCCCGGTCAACAAGCGGCACCTCGACATGGTCTATTCGCACATCCGCTACAGCGACAAGCCGTTCATGGGCTCGGTGACCGCGCCGGAACGGGCGCGCGACACGGTCGAGATGGCTCGCCTGACGTTCGGCGCCGACTACCTCGAGACGCACCCGGTCATCGTCAGCCTGATCAACGCCAACTCCCCGCTCGTCTGGGACGCGACGATGCTGGGCGCGGCCCGGGCCTACGCCGAGGCCAACCAGGCGACGCTGATCACCCCGTTCATCCTGGCCGGTGCGATGGCGCCGGTCACCGCGGCCGGCGTGTGCGCCCAGACGCTCGCCGAGGCGCTCGGCGGCATGACCTTCGTACAGCTGGTCCGGCCGGGCGCGCCCGTGGTCCTCGGTTCGTTCGCCAGCTCGATGTCGATGCAGTCCGGCGCGCCGACCTTCGGGACCCCGGAGCCAGCGCTCGTCCTGTACGTGATGGCCGCGCTGGCTCGCCGGCTCGGGGTCCCGTTCCGTTCCGGTGGATCCTTGTGCGCCTCGAAGATCGCGGACGCCCAGGCGGCCTACGAGTCGGCCGCCACGCTCCAGCCGACGATCCTGGCCGGGGTCAACTTCGTGCTCCACGCCGCCGGCTGGCTGGAGGGCGGGCTCGCGATCGGCTACGAGAAGTTCATCCTCGACGCGGACCAGTGCGGGATGATGGCCGTCTTCGTCAACGGCGTGGACATGACGCCGAACGGCCAGGCGCTCGACGCCATCCTGTCCAACCCGCCCGGCACGCACTACCTGGGCAACGCGCACACGCTGGCCAACTTCGAGAGCGCGTTCTACCGGAGCGAGGTCGCCGACAACAACAGCTTCGAGCAGTGGCAGGAGGACGGCTCGCTCGATGCGGCCCAGCGCGCCAACGCCGTCTGGAAGCGGATGCTAGCGGAGTACGAGGCGCCGCCGATCGACCCGGCCGTCGACGAGGCCCTGCTCGACTTCATCGCCCGGCGCAAGGCGTCGATGCCCGACTCGGAGGTCTGAGGCCGCGTGCTTTTCCGTCGCCGCTCCTCGCTGACGCACGATCGCGCCGCGGCGCTCGCCGGGATCCTGCGCGCTCCGACCTTCGAGCTTGTCCCGCTCAGGAACGCGCTCGATCAGGCGGCCTTCCTGCCACCGGGCTCGACGGTCTCGATCACCGTCTCGCCCACGAAGGGGATCGACGCGACGGTCGCGCTGGCGGAGCGGCTCCAGGCCCGAGGCTTCCGCGCGGTCCCGCACCTCTCCGCCCGGATGGTCCGCGATCGCGCGCACCTGGCCGACCTGATCACCTGGCTGGAGGGCGCCGGCGTCGATCGGGCGTTCGTCGTGGGGGGCGACGCCAAGGAGCCGGGCGACTACCCGGACGGGCTGTCGCTGCTGCGCGCCATGGCCGAGACCGGCCACCCGCTGCGCGAGATCGGGATCCCGGCGTATCCGCAGGGCCACGCGTTCATCGCCGACGGGACCCTCCTCGACGCGCTCCGGGCAAAGGCCCCGTTCGCCAGTTACATGACGACCCAGCTCTGCTTCGATCCGACGGCGATCGCGACCTGGCTCGGCGCCCGACGCGCCGAGGGGATCACCCTGCCCGTCCACGTCGGCCTCCCGGGGGTCGCCGAACCGCAGCGGCTGCTGGCGATCAGCGCCCGGATCGGGGTGGCCGACACACACCGCTTCCTGGTCAAGAACACGAGGTTCATCGCGCGCCTGATCCGCTCCGGTGGCTTCTACCGACCCGACGGCCTGCTCGAAGGCGTGGCGCCATCGATCGCCGATCCGGCTGCGGGCGTCGTCGCCCTGCACCTGTACACGTTCAACGCCGTCGACCTCACGGAGCGCTGGCGGCAGGCCTACCTCCAGCGGTTGGGGGTCCTCGCGGCGGCCTGAGCGGGATGCGCCGTCAGCGAGTGGCCAGCTCGATGGCCGCGTCGTAGGACAGCGCCTCGCCCTCGGCCACGAGCGCGTCGGCCGCCTCCCCGAGCCGCTCGCGGGCGATGACCACCGGGTCGGGCAGGTGGAGCACGAGGATCATCGCGTTGGCGACCTCGGCACGGACCGCCAGCCCGGCGGATGCACCGGCCAGCCGGGCACCCTTTTCGAGCTCGCCGTTCTCGAGGGCGACGAGCGCCGCCACGCCAAGGGCGCCGATGGTCGGCGTGGCGATCCCTCGCGGCCCGACGATGGCCAGCGCCTCGCGGATGTGTTCGACGGCAGCGGCGCCGTTGCCGTTGAGGTACTCGATCGCGCTCAGCAGCGTGTGGCTGTCGGCTGTCCGGTACCACGACCCGCTCGCCCGGAACGACTCGAGGTTGGCCGTCTCGAGCTCACGCGCCGTCGCCCGGTCGCCGCCGAGGAACGTTCCGAGGACAAGCGCCTGCCGAGCTCGGGTGGCCGCGTCCTCGTCGCCGAGCTCGGCATAGAGCGCGAGGGCCCGTTCCTCGTGCCGCCGGAGCCCGGCAGGGTCGGGCTCGACGACGTAGCGGAACCCGAGTTCGTACTCGGCATTGGCGATGAGCGAGCGATCGCCGAGCCGCTCGGCGATCGACAGGGCCTCCTCGTACCGGGTCCAGGCCTTGGCGAACTGCTGCGCCCAGTAGGCCAGTCCACCGGCAGCCGACAGGCCGCGAACCCGGAGCGCCGAGTCGGCCTGGGCTGCCGGGTGGGCCAGCAGCTCGTCCAGCCAGCCGAGCGCCTCGCGCAGCTCCGCCCGCTGATGCCAGAACCGCCAGATCGCCGCCGCGATCCGCAGGCCGAATGACGGCTCGTCGACGTTGAGTGACCAGCGCATCGCCGCACGCAGGTTGTGGCGCTCGTGGTCGATGAGGTCGAGCCACGGTTCGGCGTCCTGGGCCATCAGGTGCGGTTCGGCGGTCTCGGCGAAGTCGGCGAAGACCTCGGCATGGCGGCGCTCGCAGCCTGGCCGCTCGTTCGATCGGTCGAGCAGCTCGGCGGCGTATTCGAGTACGAAGGCGTGACGGGTGAATCGCGGCTCCCCGCGCTCGGTCGGTGCGATCCGGACGAGGCTCTTGTCGGCCAGCGACTCGAGCCCGGTCATGACGTCCAGGCCGAGCGTCCCGCCCGGGTCGACCACCCGGTCGGCCTCCTCGGCGGTCCAGCCGCCGCTGAAGACGGCCAGCCGGCGGAAGACGGCCTGCTCCTCGGGGCTGAGCAGGTCCACGCTCCAGGCGATCGCGCCGCGCAGCGTGCGTTGCCGCTCGGGCAGGTCGCGGGCGCCCTCGCCCAGGTCGAGCGAACGCCCGAGGCGTTCCAGGATCCGCTCCGGGGCGAACAGGCGGATCCGCGCGGCGGCGAGCTCCACGGCGAGGGGCAGCCCTTCGAGTCGGTCCGCGATGGCGGTCACGGCCGGGCGGCTGGCATCGGTCAATTCGAAGCCGGGCCGCACGAGCCGGGCGCGCTCCACGAACAGCTCGACCGCGTCGCCGCCGCCGAGGGGTGGGACCGGGTACTCCTGCTCGCCGGCGATCCGCAGGATCTCGCGACTGGTGACCAGCACCCGGAGCTGGGGCGCGTGCTTGAGCAGCGCCGCGATCGTGTCGGCACCGGCGGGGAGAAGCTGCTCGAGGTTGTCCACCACGAGGAGCAGCCGGCGGTCGCGCAGGTGCTCCCGAAGCGAGTCCATGACCGGCACGCCCGGCGATTCACGCACGCCGATCGCGGTGGCGACTGCCGATGGGATGAGCCCGGGGTCGCGCAACGGGGCGAGGTCGACGAACCAGGTGCCGTCACGGAAGCGATTCCGAACCGAGCCCGCCGCCCCGATCGCCAGTCTCGTCTTGCCGGTTCCACCCGGGCCGGTCAGCGTGATGAGGCGGCTGCCGTCCAGGAGGTTGACGACGTCCGAAACCTCGCGTTCCCGGCCGACGAACGTCGTCACCGGCTCGGGCAGGTTGGTCGGCAGGTCCGCGGTACGCAGTGGTCGATCGTCGTCGGCGACGCCGGGGACGATCAGTCGATGGAGCCGGCGCGGCTCATCGAAGTCCTTCAGCCGGTGGAAGCCGTCGTCGACGAGGGTCGCACCGCGGACCGCTCCGCCGAGGCGTTGTGCCGCCGTGTCCGACAGCAGGATCTGGCCGCCATTCCCGGCTGCCGACAATCGCGCCGCGTAGTGGACGTCCAGCCCGACGTAGTCGAGCCCGCTGCCGGTCACGATCCCGGTGCCGCTGTGCAGGCCGATCCGGACGCGGACGGGATGCGCGGCGTCGGAGTCGAGCTCGGTCGCGGCGCGGCTCAGCTCGACGGCCGCGGCGGCTGCCGAGCCGGGGTCGACGAACACCGCGAACATTCCGTCGCCTTCGTGCTTGACCACGGTCCCCCCGGCCGCACTGACGGCGCTCGTGGCGGCGAGGTCGTGATCGCGCAGGAGGGCAGCCCATCGTTCGGCGCCGAGCTGCCGGGCGAGTCGCGTCGACCCTTCGATATCGCTGAACAGGAACGTGACGTCTCCGACAGGCAGGCTCACAGTCGGTATCTTCGCACCTGCGACGCACCCGCCAGCTCGTGCGCGACAAGCCAGGAGACGATTTGTTGACCTTCGACACACTGCATGTCCCGGTACCCGGCGGCGAGATCTTCGCGACGCGGCGGGGGATGGAGCCTCCCGGTCTGCCGTTCGTCCTGCTGCTGCACGGCGGGCCCGGCCTCGGCGCGGAATACCTGGTCACCCTTGTCGAGGCGCTCGACGGGCGCGGTCGACGTCGTCCTCCCGCAGCAGCGCGGCCTCGCGCCGAGCACGCTCGAGGGGCCGCGCGACGTCGAGACGCACGTCGCCGACTCGATCGCCGTCCTCGATCATCTCGGCTGGGATCGCGCCTGGCTGATCGGCCATTCGTGGGGTGGCCACCTCGCGATGCACGTGGCGGTGGCGCACCCCGAGCGCGTCCAGGGACTGGTGCTGTTCGACACGCTCGGCGCCCTGGCCGACGGCGGTCGTGGGGCCCTCGCCGAGAATCTCGTGGCGCGGCTTCGACCGGCGGACCGCGCCCGGCTCGACGCGCTCGTGGCCCTCGGGGATTCGGGCACCGATGACCCGACCCTTCCGTCGCAGATCCTGGCGGCGCTGTTCCCGGCCTACACGTTCATCTACAACGACGTGCCAGCACCGCGACCGCTCCGCGTGGAGGTTCCGCTCTACGGCGTGCCGGACACGCTGGCCTCGGTCGATTCGCACTGGGCGGCCGGAACGCTGGAGCGCGGCCTGCCAAGGCTGGACGTGCCGGTGTTGTTGATCCACGGCGAAGCCGACCCGTTGCCCACGCGCGCATCCATCGAAACGGCGGCGCTCATCCCCGGCGCGCGGCTGGAACTCATCGAGCGGTCCGGCCATTTCCCGTGGCTCGAGCGCCGCGACCTGGTCCGGCCGATGATCGAAGCCTTCCTGGCGACGCCCTGACCCCGTCCGCCTCAGGCTTCCGGCGATGCCGTTGCGCCGGGTGCCGCCGCGCACCGATGTCCGGTCGGGGGAATCGACAGCTCCACGGGCTGCGCTAGAAGGTGGTCTCGTCCTGTCGGACAGCGCCACCGCGTCGCTTGCGGTGACCAAGCGCTAGGCGCCCCGCATCTTCCTCCGGCCGGCCGTCTTCCGGACCTTTGGCCCCGCATCCAGTACCGATGGTCCACAGCCGCCGTCCGAATGACGAGGCTTAATGGTGCGACACGGCAACGGAATGACGAGCCCAGGTCTCGCTCAGCCGATCGCCGGGCAATCCGCGCGAGGTCTCGAGCTCGACGCACATGGCCATCGGTCCACGCCAACCAGTCGCCGGTCCCGCCTTGCCGATTCCGCCTGGCGCAAACCAGCAGGCTGGTGGGCTGAAGGCGCCTGAACACAGGCGCCGGCGCGTCGGCCCCGCGGGCAGGCACGGGCCCGTGCCGCATGGGCTCGATGCCGTCGAAACCGTCGCGCAGATCGGGTCGTACACGCTCGACGTGCGGACCGGCCGGTGGGTCAGCTCGAAGGGTCTCGACGCGATCCTCGGGATCGGCCCGAGCTACGAGCGCTCCGTCGCCGGTTGGGCATCCCTCATCCATCGCGACGACCGCGAGGCGATGGAGACGTATTTCGCCACGGAGGTCCTCGCGCAGCGGGGACGCTTCGACCGCGAGTACCGGATCGTCCGTCCGGACACGGGCGAGCCGCGCTGGGTCCATGGACGCGGCGTCCTCACCCTGGACCGATCCGGTCGGCCGATCCGGATGGTCGGGACCATCGCCGATATCACCGACCAGCGACGTCTCGAGCTGCAGAATCGACGGCTCGCGCAGGCACTCGTGCAGACCCATGAGGCCGTCCTGATCACCGATCCGGCCGGGGACTTCGAGTACGCCAACCCGGCATTCGAGCGATTGCTCGGCCACGCGCCTGGCGACAGTGGCCCGACCTCCCTCGTCAATCTTGCCGCGGGCCTGCCGCCGGATGTTCGAGCGGAGATCACCCATACGCTCTCCGGCGGCGATCCCTGGACCGGCGAGATCGCCCGCCGGCGCGGCGATGGAACGATCCAGTTCGCCGAGACGTCGATCTCGCCGATCGCGGACGAGAATGGGGCGGTGATCGGCAACATCACGGTCGCCCGAGACGTGACCGACCGCCGCGAACATGCCCGCGACCGTGATCGGCTGATCGCCGCCATCGAGCAGTCGGCCAACGGGATCGTCATCACCGACGCCGGGTTCCAGATCGTCTTCGCCAACCGGGCGTACGCAACAAGCGTCGGCCTGGAGCCCGCCGGCCTGATCGGGCGACGGGCCGAGGAGGTCGCCAGGCTCGGCCTGGATCCTGCCGCGTACACGGCGATGACCCGGACGGTGCGCGCCGGCAGCCCGTGGATCGCCGAGGTCGATCATCGGATACCCGACGGGACGCTGCGTCGCCTCGAGGTCCACATCGAACCGATCCTCGACGCGAGCGGTGACGTCTCCGCCTGGGTCGGGGTCATGCACGACATCACCGAGCGAGTCGAAGCGGTCCGGGCGCTGGAGTCCTCCGAGGCTCGTCTGCGGACGGCATTCGACACGATGCTGGAGGGCGTCGCGGTCGTCTCCAGCGTGCGCGACGAGGCCGGAGCGATCGTCGACTTCCGCATCGACTACGCCAACCCGTCGGTCGGAGAGCTGTCGGGGGTCCCGCCGCAGGACCAGGTCGGACGAACGCTCCTCGAACTGTTCCCGGCTCATCGAACGAACGGCCTCTTCGACGCGTACGTGCGCGTGGTCGAAACGGGCGTCCCGTTCGAGTCCGGTTCGGTGGCGTACGTGGATCCCGGGGCTGCCGGTGGTCCGCTCGACCAGATCCTCGAGCACCGGGTCGCCAGGCTCGGCGACGGCTACGTGCTCTCCGTGCGCGACGTCACCGCCCGCCATCGCGCCGAACGCCGGATCAGTCGCTTGGCGCGGGCCATCGAGCAGACGGCCGATGCCGTGGTCATCACCGACCCCGATGGGAGCATCGAGTTCGTCAACCCGGCCTTCGAGCGGGTCAGCGGCTACACGCGCGAGGAGGTCATCGGCCAGAACCCGCGGATCCTGAAGAGCGGCGTCCAGGGGCCGCTGTTCTACGCGGCGATGTGGTCGGCCCTGACCAGCGGGCAATCGTTCACGGCCGACATCACGAACCGGCGCAAGGACGGCAGCCTGTTCCAGGAAGAGAGTGTCGTCTCGCCGGTCGTCGACGAATCCGGGGCCATCACGAGCTATGTCGCGGTGAAGCGCGATGTCACCCGCGAGCGCGCCCTGGAGGCCACCCACGAGCGCATGACGCGTGAGCGCGTGTCGATCGCGAGAGCGATCGCCGACCTGCCCATCCTGCCGACGCTCACGGCGACCGCCGAGGCGATCTGCCGGCAGGTCGTCTGCCTGCCGGGCGTTGCCGGCGCGTCGCTGGCCTACTTCACCCTCGGCGGGCCCGCGACGCCGCTGGCGTTCGTCCGCGCCGACGAGGTCCCGGTCCCGTTGCGGCGCCTGCCATTCCGACGAAGCCGCACGGTCCGTGAGCGGGCGGAGGAAGGGCCCTGGGTCGAGGCGCGGGTCCGGCGGCCGTGGTTCCGTACGAGAAGGTGCACGATGAGATCGCGACCAGGGCCATTGCCTATGCACCGATACGCCACGGCGGCAAGCTCGTTGGGCTGATGACCGCAGCATCCGGATCGCCCGCGGCAATGGAGGAGCTCACCGAGCTTCTGCCTGCCCTCCTCGAGTTCGCCGGCTTTGCCGGCGCGGTGATCGGCCCGGCGATCTCGAGCCTGACCGAAGTCGGCAGTACGCGCGACCGCATTGCCGAGCTGATCAAGACCGCCGCCTTCCGGCCGGTCTTCCAGCCGATCGTCGACCTCGCGACCGGCCGGCATGCCGGTTACGAGGCCCTCACGCGGTTCACAAGCGGCGTCTCGCCCGACCTCGTCTTCGCCGACGCGCGCGCGGTAGGCCTGGAGGCCGAGCTCGAGCTCGCGACCCTTGCGGCGGCGATCTCGGCGTCGAGGGGACTGGCCCGGTCGGCCTGGCTGAGCCTCAACGTCTCACCAGACCTCCTGGCGGGGAGCCGGCAGCTCGGGCGCCTCTTGCGTCGTTCCGAACGGGCCATCGTTCTCGAGGTCACCGAGCATGTCCCGGTTGCCGACTACGCGCGGCTCCGGGCAGCTATCGAGCGGCTCCGGCCCCGGGTCCAGGTGGCCGTGGACGATGCCGGCTCCGGCGTCGCGAATTTCAGCCACATCGTCGAGCTCCGGCCGGCATTCGTGAAGCTCGACATGAGCCTCGTTCGCGGAATCGAGAGTGACCGGACGCGACAGGCCCTGGTCCTCGGCCTGCTGCATTTCGCGAGCGAGTCCGAGAGCCAGACCATCGCCGAGGGCGTGGAGACCGAGGCCGAGCTGGCCACCCTTCGCGAGATCGGCGTCCCCTTCGCTCAGGGGTACCTGCTCGGCCGGCCCACGCCGGCCGCAGAAGGCGACGAACCGTGAACGTGAAGTCCAGCCCACGCGCTCGATCGGCACATGCCCCCGTGGCGAGCGACTGGCATCATTCGGCCGGCGCCGGCCGCGAGATCGAGCACCTGATCTTCGATCACATCTCCGACGCGGTCTTCGCGACGGACGCCTCGAACCGGGTCACATACTGGAGTGCCTCCGCCGAGCGCCTGTTCGGGTACCCGTCGGGCGACGCCGTCGGCCGCCCGTTTGGTGAGCTGCTGCCGTTCAGGATGGCCGGCAATGAGGATGAGCGCTCGTTCTTCGAGCAGCTCGCCGCAGGGCGGACGTGGCGAGGACGGGGCACCGTTCGGTTGCGAGATGGCCGCGAGATGTGGCTCGAGTCCACGGTCCAGCCCATCCTGGAGGGCAACCGCCTGGTCGGCAGCGTGTCCGTCGCGCGGGACATCACCGAGACGGTCGAGGCACAGCAGAGCCGGGCCGAGCAGGAGCGATTCATCAACGCGATCCTCGACGTCGAGGGTGCGCTGGTGGTCGTCTCCGACTGCGAGGGACGTGTCGTCAGGTTCAACGGCGCCGCCGAACGCCTCAGCGGATACAGCTCGGCCGAGGTGATCGGACGAACGTTCTGGGATGTGCTGCCCGCCGCGGAGGCGGACGAGGTGCGGGCAGTCGTCGCCGACCTGCAGGCCGGCGCCTTCCCCAATACGCACGAGAACCACTGGCTGACGCGGTCCGGTGTCCAGCGACTCATCCGCTGGGAGAACACCTGCCTGACCGATGCGGACGGCGGCGTCACGCACGTGATCTCCACCGGGACGGACATCACCGACGCACGTCGAGCCGACGAAGCCGTCCGCGGGATCGAGACGGTCGGACGTCTGCTCGCCGAGCAGGGGCCGGTCGCCCACGCCCTGGACGCTGTCCTCGCCGAGCTGCACGACCGGATGGGATACGAGTACCTGGCCCTGTATCTGCGCGACGGGGACGACATGCGTCTCGGGGCCCAGCTCGGATACTCCGAGCTGCCGCAGCGGATCGACAGCCGCGTAGGCGTCATCGGCCGCGCGTGCCGCGACAGGACGGCCGTCCTCGTGCCCGACGTCCTCGCCGACGCGGACTATCGGCCGGGCGACGGTCGGGTGCACTCCGAGATCGCCGTGCCGCTGCTGGGCGATGGAGTCGTCCTGGGCGTCCTGAACATCGAGTCCGCCGTCCGCGGCGGGCTGACAGCCGCCGACCTGCGCCTCGCCGGCGCCGTCGCCGATCGGGTGTCGACCGCCTTGCTCCTCCACGCGCAGCAGGAAGCCCTGCGCAACCGAGCGGGCCTGTTCGCGTCACTTGCCACGTTCGCCGGCGTTGCCAATGCAATCCTGGATCCGGCTCGCCTCGCGAAGGCGCTGGTCGAAGCCGTCAGCCGCGTGGTCCCATCCGACACGGTCGTGATCACCACGCTCGATCGTGACGATCGACAGTTCCACGTCCAGGCCGTTCGGGGATTGTCCGAGGAGGCGGTTGGCGGCGTAATCCAACCCGGCGACGGCAACACCGGGCGGGCCATCGTGAACCGTACCGTTACGTTCATGGATCACCACGGACGCGACGACTACGCCAGGTCGCTCCGTGCCCGCGTCCCGTTCGATTCGATCTCCGGGGTCGCCGTCCCGCTCCTCCATGAAGACCAGGTCCTCGGGGTCATCTCACTCGGACGCGCCGGGCAGGACGCCACGTTCACGGAGACCGAGCGCGAGGTCCTTGCGATCGTCGGATCGCAGGCGGCTCTGGCCCTCGCGAATGCCTCGCTCGTGGAGGAGGTGTCCGCGCTGGCCATCCACGACGGGCTGACCGGGCTGTACAACCGGCGGCATTTCGATGCGGCGGCGGACCTGGCGATCGCCCGCTACAAGCGTCGGGCCCCCCACGGCACGCTGGCAGCCGTCATGTTCGACCTGGACCGGTTCGGCCAGTTCAATCGGCTTCACGGGCACCTCATCGGCGACGACGCGTTGCGACTGTTCGCCGGCATCCTGCGTGAACGTCTGCGGTCGGCGGACCTCGTGGCCCGCTACGGGGGCGAGGAATTCGTCGCGATTCTGGAGGACTCGAGCCTGGCCGATGCGACGCGCGTGGCCGACGAGGTCCGCCGGGAGCTCGAATCGCGCCCGGTCGCCGGTCCGGATGGGCATCCGCTGTACATCACTGTCAGCGCCGGCTGCGCGGGGATCGATCCCGCCGATCCAACGATGGTGGCGCTGATCGGCCGGGCCGACGTCGCCATGTTCATGGCCAAGCGAGCCGGTCGGAATCGGGTCGTCGCCGCGTAGATGGCGAGGTGGCGGCGTCGCCGTCATGCGCGGATCGCCGTCTCGGGTGAGCGCACGTCGTTGACGGGGTGGTTGATCGGACGGCCCCAAGTCGCCGGACGTCGCTGCCGGCCTTGCGGTGGTCGACGGGGGCCCGGTCTTCGGCCGGGGTGAGGCAGCCGACCGCCTGGCGCAGACACCGCGCGACCCTGGCCGGCGAGACCCGAGCCGCTGGGGCTCGGGTCCCGCCCCCGTGGGCGTTAGCCTAGTAGTCCATATCCCCGCCATACCCGCCGCCACCCGCGGGCACGGACGGCTTCTTCTCTGGGAGGTCCGTGACGAGCGTCTCTGTCGTGAGGACCAGGCCTGCGATGGATGCTGCGTTCTGGAGCGCCGACCGGGTCACCTTGGCCGCGTCGACGATCCCCTTCTTGAACATGTCGCCGTATTGGCCCTTGAGCGCGTCATAGCCGTGACCCCTGGGCAGCTTCTTGACGTGCTCGACGATGACCTCGCCATGGGCGCCGGCGTTGTCGGCGATCTGGCGGATGGGCGCTTCAAGCGCACGGCGCAGGATGTCGAGGCCGACGGCTTCATCGCCGACGAGCTCGACCAGGTCAAGCGCTGGGATCGCCTGGAGCAGTGCCACGCCACCACCGGCGACGAGACCCTCCTCGACGGCCGCACGGGTCGTCGAGAGCGCGTCCTCGATGCGGTGCTTCTTCTCCTTGAGCTCGACCTCGGTGGCCGCGCCGACCTTGATCACCGCGACGCCGCCGGATAGCTTGGCGAGCCGCTCCTGGAGCTTCTCGCGGTCGTAGTCGCTGGTGGTGTCCTCGATCTGGGCCTTGATCTGGGTCATCCGGGCCTTGATCTGGTCGGCCTTGCCGGCCCCGTCGATGATCGTCGTGTCGTCCTTGGTGGCCACCACTCGACGCGCTTGGCCGAAGTCTTCGGCCGTGACGGAATCGAGCTTGCGCCCGATCTCCTCGCTGATGACCGTGCCGCCGGTCAGCACCGCGATGTCGCGGAGCATCTCCTTGCGGCGATCGCCGAAGCCGGGGGCCTTCGCCGCTAGCACGGCGACGGTGCCACGAAGCTTGTTGACGACCAGCGTGGCCAGCGCCTCGCCGTCGACGTCCTCGGCGATGATCAGCATGGGCTTGCCCTGTCCGACGCCAAGCTCGAGGGCCGGCAGCATGTCCTTCACGCTCGAGATCTTCTTGTCGGTGATGAGGATGAGCGGCTTGTCGAGGACCGCCTCCATCCGATCGGGGTTGGTCACGAAGTAGGCCGACAGGTAGCCCCGGTCGAACTGCATGCCCTCGGTGTACTCGGTCTCGAGGCCCAGGCTCTGGCCTTCCTCGACGGTGATGACGCCGTCCTTGCCGACCTTGTCCATCACCTCGGCGATGATCTCGCCGACCTCGGGATCCGCCGCGCTGATTGACGCCACCGCCGCGATCTGCTTCCGGTTGTCGACGGGGCGCGACTGCTTCTTGAGCTCGGCGACTACCGCGTCGACACCCTTCTCGATGCCGCGCTTGACGCCCATCGGGTTGGCCCCGGCGCTAACGTTCTGGAGACCCTCGGCGACGATCGCCTGGCCGAGAACGATGGCTGTTGTCGTCCCGTCACCGGCGACGTCGTCGGTCTTGGTGGCGACTTCCTTGAGCAGCTGCGCGCCCATGTTCTCGAACGGGTCGTCCAGCTCGATGTCCCGGGCGATCGTCACGCCATCATTGGTGATGGTCGGCGAGCCGAACTTCTTGTCGAGCACGACGTTGCGGCCCTTGGGGCCGATCGTGACCTTGACCGCGTCGGCGAGGCGATCGATGCCGTGCTTGAGGCTGCGTCTAGCAGTCTCGTCAAACAGGAGTTGCTTGGCCATGGCGCGTTTGGTCCTTTCCAGATGTCCGGAGGCTCGCTGGCGACCGGGTGACGCGTGGTCGAGGTGGCGTGTCCCGGTCAGTCCGCGACGATCGCCAGGATGTCCTTCTGGCTGACGATGAGGAGATCCTCGTCGTCGACCTTGAACTCGGTGCCGGCGTACTTGGCATAGAGGACCTTGTCGCCGGTCTTGACGTCCATGGCCTCGCGCTTGCCATCCTCGAGGATCTTCCCGGGACCGGCGGCGAGGATCAGGCCTTCCTGGGGCTTCTCCTTGGCGGTGTCCGGCAGGACGATGCCGCTCTTGGTCATCTCCTCGCGGGCGCTCGGCTGGATGACTACCCGGTCGCCGAGTGGGCGAAGCTTGGTCGAGATCGCAGTGGCTTTGGCCAACGTGCGTCGGATGGACTTCGAGCCGCGGACCGATTTCATGGCTGTGGCAGTTGCCAAGGGATGGTTCCTCCTGAAGGGTCTGCTGTGGATGAGTTGCCGGTCGGCGTCACGGCCGGGCCGAAGGTTGCGACGATGGCGCCGGCGGTCGCGATTCGCCTTGCTCTTGGAGCCGATGGCTTTGGTCGCCGCCGGACTTGGCGGAGTGGGAATACGCCGGATCCGTCGAGGTCAGTGACCGCCATTGGCGCCGCGCCTAGATCGCTTGCGAGCCCGGTACCACGCGAGGTACTCGAGGAGCTCCTCGCGCTCATCGGCAGTGACGTCCGCAAACAGCGCTGCCCCCACGCTGGCGATGACATCCTGGTCGTGCTCCCCGGGGACGCGGTACCCACTCAGGCGCATGAGGTCGCCGTAGGGCACGGCCAACGCCTCGCTCAACTGCAGGAGCACATGCGGCGATGGCTTCTTGACGGCATCGTTCTCGAGCTTGCTGAGGTACGCAGCTGAGATGCCGGCCGCGCGCGCAGCGTCGACGGCCGAGAGCGCCCGCACCTCACGGGCTCGCCTGAGCACCGAACCGAACGAAGATGCCAGCATGGTCATGTCCTACAGATGATTTCTCTAACTACAGTTGACAATACCACGGTGACGTGGTCCAATGCAAACGCAGCAGTGGCCGGTGCGTTTCCCGGCGGCGGTCCAATTCCGCCGCTTCCCCGGATGCCTCAGACATTCGGAGGAAGCCATGGCCATCGACCAGGTCGACCAGACGGTCGTCACCCAAACGCCGCCGATGCCCGTCGGCGAGCAGCCGGCCGCGGTCCAGCGGACCGTGCAGACGGACAGCCGTCACATCACGCGATCGGCCCCGGGCGGCTCGGAGATCACCAGGCGGGTCATCGTCCTGATCTTCGGGCTGATCCAGATCGTCATCGGGGCCCGGATCGTTCTGCTCCTGCTTGACGCGCGAGAGGCCAACGGCCTCGTGTCGGGCATCCTCAATCTGAGCCAGGTGTTCGTTGGCCCGTTCAATGGGATCCTCAATACGAACGCCCTCACCGCGGGCGGATCGAAGCTCGACGTGGCGGCCATCCTCGCGTTTGTCGGCTGGTCGATCGTCGAACTGATCGCGATCTGGGCCATCGGCATCTTCCGACGCGAGCCGGTCTGACCGAGTCGACGACCGCCCTGCGGTCCCCTGGCGGGCAGGATCCTCGCTCGCCGATAAGGTCGGCCACACGGTGGCCGGCGCAACACCGGAAGGAACGGACCTACATGGGCTTCTTCTCTTGGATCATCGTCGGCGCGATCGCCGGCTTCCTCGCCAGTCAGGTCATGCGTGCCCGTGAGGGCCTCGTGATGATGGTCGTTCTCGGCATCGTGGGCGGTCTCGTGGGAGGCTTCGTTGCCACGAGCATGTTGAAGACGGGCTCCGTGAATGGCATCAACATCGAGAGCATCGTGATCGCCACGATCGGTGCGATCGCGGTCATCTTCGTCGTCCACCTCGCCACCGGTTCGCGCGGTGTCCTGAGTCGCCGATGAGCCTCCGCTCTTCGCGGACCTGAGGGATACGAGTCGGTATCCCAGCCGTGGCTCGTGGCAACATCCGACTGCCCTATCTACTACCCCCTTGTTCTCGTTGACGCCCTGATGGCGTCGGCCTACACTAATCCCGACGAATTCACTCGGGATTGAGGGTACGTTCCCTGACCTCCACCGCCACGACCATCGCGGCCCAGAGGCCGCCGTTCCATGGCAGCGGCGCCATCGCCTTCAGCACGAAGGGCGAGTACGGCGTGCGTCTGATGGTGCAGCTCGGGCGGCATTACGGCCACGGGCCGGCGTCGCTCGCCGAGATCGCCGCCGAGGAGGACCTCCCGCGCGCCTATCTCGAGCAGCTCGTGATCAACCTGCGCGAGGCGGGACTGGTGACCAGCACCCGCGGCGCGCACGGCGGCTATCAGCTCGCCCACGCACCCGAGTCGATCACGATGGCCCAGGTGCTCCGGGCGCTCGAGGGCCCGGTCGCGCCGATGCTGTGCGCCAGCGAGGATCCGGCCCACGTCGGCTGCGACCGGTCCGCGCGGTGCACCGTCAACGTGCTCTGGGTCCGGGTGCGCGATGCTGTCACGGGCGCGCTCGATTCGATGACCCTCGCGGACCTCGTCCCGCCGCGACCCGCCGTGACGTCGAGCGTCGCCGCGGCGGCCGTGACCACCGCCGATTCCCCCAACCTCCAGGGAGCCGTGACCAGCTCGTGAGCGACACCAAGACCGCCACACCAGACCAGCACCTCGTCATCCGCGACCTGCGCGTCGCGCCGGTCGCCCATCCCGAGGCCGAGATCCTCCAGGGGATCGACCTGACGGTCGGCAAGGGCGAAGTCCACGCGATCATGGGCCCCAACGGCTCGGGCAAGACGACGCTGGCGTACGCCTTGATGGGTCACCCCGCCTACAAGGTCACGGGCGGCGAGGTGATCTGGAAGGGCCGCGACCTGCTCAAGCTGTCGCCGGACAAGCGAGCCCGGATGGGCCTCTTCCTGGCCTTCCAGTACCCGATCGCGATCTCCGGCCTGAGCGTTGCGAGCTTCATCCGCTCGGCCCTCAACGCCAAGCTCCAGGGCGTCGACAAGAGCGCCGACATCGATCCCACCGACCCGATGCGCGGCGGCATCTCCATGCGCGACTTCCGAAACAGGATGCGGGAGAAGATGGCCCTCCTCAAGATGGACGAGGGCATCGCCGCGCGCTACGTCAACGAGGGGTTCTCCGGAGGCGAGAAGAAGCGCCTCGAGATGCTCCAGATGGCCGTCCTCGAGCCCGAGATGGCGATCCTCGACGAGACCGATTCCGGTCTCGACATCGACGCGCTGCGGATCGTCGCCGAGGGCGTCAACGCGATGCTCAATCCGAACCTCGGCGTGCTCCTGATCACCCACTACCAGCGGCTGCTCAACTACATCACCCCCGATGTCGTCCACGTGCTGGCCCAGGGGCGCATCGTCAAGAGTGGCGGCAAGGACCTGGCGCTCCGCCTCGAGGACGAGGGCTACGGCCCGATCCTGCGCGAGGCCGGGCTGTCGCCGGACGTCCCCGACGAGGCGCTCCTGATGCCCCGGGAGCCGTCGGGCGCCGATCTCGAGCCGGTGGAGGCCGCCCGCTAGGCGGGCCACACCGGCGTGGCCATCACCTCCGAACCGGCGGCCGACGCCCCGATGGCGGCCGGCTCCTCGACGGCGTTCGATGCGACGGTCGTCCGGCGCGACTTCCCGATCCTCGACCAGGAGATCAACGGTCACCGCTTCGTCTACCTCGACTCGGCCGCGTCGTCGCAGAAGCCACCGGTCGTCATCGACGCGGTCGACGACTACTACCGTCGATACAACGCGAACGTGCATCGCGGGATCTACACGATCGGCGAGAAGGCGACGGCCGAATACGAGAAAGCCCGAGCGCGGGTTGCCCGGTTCATCAACGCTCCGGACAGTCACGAGGTCGTCTTCACCCGCAACGCCACCGAATCGATCAACCTCGTGTCGTACTCGTGGGGACGCGGGAACATCGGCCGCGGCGACCCCATCGTCCTGACCGAGATGGAGCACCACGCCAACCTCGTCCCGTGGCAGATCCTCGTCCAGGAGAAGGACGGCGATCTCGAGTTCATCCCGATCACCGACGACGGGATCCTCCGCCTCGATGTCTTCGAGGTCCTGTTGCGGCTCAAGCCGAAGCTCGTGGCGTTCACCCACGTCTCGAACACGCTCGGGACCATCAACCCGGTCCGCGAGATGACCGAGATGGCGCACGCAGCCGGCGCCCTGGTCCTGGTCGACGGCGCACAGGCGGTCCCGCACCTCCCGGTCGACGTCCAGGACCTCGGCTGCGACTTCTACGCGTTCTCCGGTCACAAGATGCTTGCCCCGATGGGCTCCGGGGCGCTGTGGGCACGCCGGGAGTTGCTCGAGGCGATGCCGCCGTTCCTGTCGGGCGGCGAAATGATCCGCGAGGTCCATCTCCGGCGGTCGGACTTCAACGAGATCCCCTGGAAGTTCGAGGCGGGCACGCCGGCCGTCGGTGATTCGATCGGGATGGGCGTGGCCGCGGAGTACCTGATGGCCCTCGGCATGGGCGCCGTCCGCGAGCACGAGCGCGACCTCGTCGCGTACGCGCTGGAGGTGCTTCCCCGGAAGGTCCCGGGCATCGCGCTCTACGGGCCGATGGACCCCTCGCTGCGCGGCGGTGTCGTCCCGTTCAACCTGCCGGGGGTCCACCCGCATGACGTCGCCCAGGTCCTCGATCGGTTCGGGATCGCCGTGCGGGCCGGCCACCATTGCACGATGCCGCTCCACGAGCGGCTGGATCTGGCAGCCACGGCGCGCGCGTCGTTCAACGTCTACTCGACGCGCGACGATATCGACGCGCTCGCAGAGGGCCTCAAGGGCGTGCAACGGGTCTTCGACGTCTAGGGACGTTCGGGGCCCAGGGTCCAGCCGAGCAACGCGGCTCCGCCGTCTCGGTGCTCAGCGCGCCCCGATCCGGAATGACCAACTCGTCGGAGCCAGTCGGTTGCCCGACCCGTCGGTGATCCCGGCAAGGACCGTGACGCGGTAGACCGTTCGGGGGTACATCCGCCGATCCGGTGTCAACGTGGTCGTCCGGCTCGCGGCGTCGTACCGGACCTTCGCATGCACGAGCCACCCGCCCTGCACATTCACGAGCTGGACCGTGGCGTCCGAGACATTCCGGACCGGCTCCGAGAAGACGATCCGGATGGTGCTGCCGCCACTGACGTTGACCGCATCCCGACCGGGTGTTCGCGCGGTGATGGTGGGGCGCTTGGTGTCCGGTGTGGGTCTCGGGGTCGGCTTCGGTTTGGGAGTCGGTTTGGGTTTGGGGGTGATCATCGGGCTGGCGATCGGGACACCGGTGCTGGTCGGGCTCGCGGATGCCCTCCGCGGTGTCGCGTCGGGGCCGACCGATGGCGCGGGCGCGTGCTCGGTCGGGGCCGGCCGCGTTGCGGTCAGTGCGCCCGCCCCAATCCCGGCCGCGGATCCCGACAGGACCGCCCGGCCGATGGGGACCGCCACGTCCAGCACCACGCCGAGCTGCACCACCGCCGCAAGCGCGATGATGACCCACCACCCGCGTGAAGCTTGGCGAACCGTGCGTGCGCGTGCGTCCGACAGTTGCTGTCGGTACTCGCCCCACGCCTGCTCGAGCACCGGAAGATCGCGCTCCTGGAGCAGGTAGACAGAACCGTCGGGACCCAGTCGCACATGGATCGCCTGCCCGCAGGCGGGGCATGCCTGGTTGCCCTGGGGGAGCGGTTCCAGGGGAGTGGAGCAGTACGGGCAGACGGAGTTCGCATAGACAGGCATTCGCGGTGATGATCGTCGCGCGGCGCGCGCAGGTCCACTTCGAACATGCAGATTTATCCAGGTGGCCTGAGCTGGCGGCGCCGGAAGCCGGGCGTTTGCTGACGCCGGCAGGGTAGTCCGCGCCGGTGGCGTGATCGATATCCGACCTCGCTGGTCGGGATTGGCGTCTCGCGCTACACTCGGGCGAGCAATGGACGACCTGTACCGCGACTACATCCTCGAGCACTACCGGCGGCCCCACAACTTCGGCGTCGTCGAGGACGCCGACGCGTCGTACGAGGGCGCCAACCCCCTGTGCGGCGATCGGATCACCCTCATGCTCGGCGTCAAGGACGGGATCGTGGATCGGGTCGGCTTCACCGGCCGCGGCTGCGCCATCAGCCAGGCCAGCGCCTCGCTCCTGACCGACGAGATCAAGGGCAAGCCACTGTCCGAGGTCGCGGGCTTCCGGGCCGATGACCTGCTCGACCTGCTCGGCATCGAGATCAGCCCGGCCCGGCTCAAGTGCGCGATGCTCAGCCACGACAGCCTCCAGCACGTCCTGGCGGACCTCGGGGCGGCCGATCCGACCAACAGGACTCCGAGCCCCGCCGAGGCCGGCGCGTGAACCGCGGTCCCGCCCGTCCAACTCGGATCGAGCGTCGCTGCAGGTGTCGTCGGCCGGCCTGAGCCGGCGCGATCGTCCCGCGGCTCCGTCCGGACCGCGACCACCCTCCAACCGCCCTGGCGCCGCACCGGCGGCCAGCCTGTCGATCATCGGAGTCGCAATCGCTTCATGCCGAAGTCCTACGCGGATCTCCTTCGCGAGGCCCGCGCCCAGATCAGGGAAGTCAGCCCGCAGGAGGTCGACGCACTGGCCGTCGGCTCCGCGACCATCGTCGATGTCCGCGAGGACTCGGAGTGGGAGCAGGGCCACCTGCCCGGCGCGAGCCACGTCTCGAAGAGTTACATCGAGCAGCAGATCGAGGCCGTCGCGCCTGATCGGGACGCCCAGGTGATCCTCTACTGCGCGGGTGGCATCCGCTCGCTGTTCGCGGGCCAGACGCTCGCCGAGATGGGCTACACGGACGTCGCCTCGATGTCCGGCGGGTTCCAGGCCTGGAAGGGCGCGGGTCTCACGTTCGAGACGCCGGTCTCGCTGAGCGCCGAGCAGAAGCAGCGCTACAGCCGCCACCTGCTGATCCCCGAAGTCGGATCCGAGGGCCAGGCAAAGCTCCTGGGCTCGAAGGCGCTCCTGATCGGCGCGGGCGGGCTCGGCTCGCCGGCCGCACTCTATCTCGCCGCCGCCGGCATCGGCACGATCGGGATCGTTGACTTCGACGTCGTCGACCTGTCCAACCTCCAGCGCCAGATCATCCACACCTCGGATCGAGTGGGGGAGCGCAAGGTCGAGTCGGCGCGCAAGTCGATCAATGCGCTCAACCCCGAGGTCAAGGTCGTCCCCCACGAGGAGATGCTCGTCGCGGCCAACGTCGAGCGGATCATCGCCGGCTACGACGTGATCCTGGACGGGACTGACACGTTCGAGACGCGCTACATCCTCAACGACGCGGCGGTTGCGGCCGGCATCCCGGTCGTCCACGCCAGCGTCTTCCGCTTCGAGGGCCAGCTGACGACGTTCGTGCCCTTCGAGGGGCCGTGCTACCGCTGCCTCTACCCGACGCCGCCGCCGCCCGAGCTGGCGCCCGGCTGCTCGGTGGCCGGCGTGCTCGGCGTGGTGCCCGGGCATCCTTGGGCCTGCTCCAGGCCAACGAAGCGCTCAAGGTACTGCTCGGCATCGGCCAGACGTTGGCCGGCCGGCTGCTCCTGTTCGATGCGCTCGAGACCGAGTTCACCGAGCTCAAGCTCCGGCGCGATCCGAACTGCCCGGTCTGCTCCGACGCCGCCGTCGAGGCCCGGAAGGCGGGTCGCCCGTTGGCGGTCTCGACCGTCGGTGCGGACGCGCCGTTCCTGTTGACCACGACCGGCCTGGCCGGCAAGGTCTCGCCGGAGGCCCGCGCGTGAGCACGGTGTTCATCCCGGCCGTGCTCCGCGCGAACGTGGGCGGAGCGAAGTCGATGGAGCTCGACGGCGACTCGATCCGCGGGGTCGTTGACGCGCTCGTCGCGAAGCATCCGTCGCTCGGGTCGCAGCTGCTGACCGAGGACGGCGACCTCAACCGGTTCGTCAACGTGTACGTCAACGGCCAGGACGTCCGCTACCTGGCCGGGCTCGACACGCCCGTCGCGCCGGCCGACGAGGTCCGACTGCTTCCGGCGATGGCCGGAGGCTGAGGCCGATGGCCATGCCGGCCCTGCGCGCCATTCCGCCCGAGGGCCACGCCTCGCCCGTCGATCACGTCGCGCACGGTGACCACGACGCCGAGCACCCGCATTTCCACGACCACGACGACCTGCCCCGCCACGGCGGGCGGCTTCGAGAGCATCCTCGACGCGATCGGCTACACGCCCGCTCGTCGAGATCCCGCGGATGTCGCCGAACCCGGACGTCCGGATCTTCGCCAAGCTCGAGATGCTCAACCCGACCGGGTCGGTCAAGGATCGCGTCGCCAAGTACCTGGTCGAGGATCTCGAGGCACGCGGGCTGCTTCACGAGGACTCGATCATCCTCGAGCCGACGTCGGGGAACACCGGCATCGCTCTGGCAATGATCGGGCGGCGCAAGGGCTACCGGGTGGCACTGGTCATGCCCGACAACGTGACCAATGAGCGACGCCAGATGGCGGCGCTGTTCGGAGCGGAGGTGATCGACTCCCCGGGGTCGCTGGGCAGCAACGGGGCGATCGCGCTGGCCAAGCACCTCGTCGGCAAGGACGAGCGGTTCGTGATGCCGTACCAGTACGGCAACCCGGCCAACCCGCAGGCCCACTACGAGACGACCGGCCCCGAGATCCTGGCCGACTGCCCGGAGATCGACGTGTTCGTTGGGGGCCTCGGCACCGGCGGCACGCTGATGGGCGTCTCGCGCTACCTGCGGGAGCAGAAGCCCGGCGTTCGCGTCGTTGCCGCCGAGCCGCTTCCGGGCGAGCGTGTCCAGGGCCTCCGCTCGCTCGACGAGGGGTTCATCCCGGAGATCCTCGACCCGTCGCTGATCGACGCAAAGTACCTGGTCTCGAATCGGGACGCGATCGCCGCGCTGCGCGAGCTCGTCTTCCGCGAGGGAATCTTCGCCGGGCCATCGTGCGGCGCCGTGCTCGTGGCGGCCACGCGGGTCGCCCGCGAGATGACCGCCGGGACGATCGTGGCGCTGCTCCCCGACGGCGGCTGGAAGTACCTCTCGGCCGGCACGTTCGCAACCAGCCTCGACGAGATGGAGGAGGCCCTCGAGGGCGGCATCAACTGGTGGTGACGGTCGCACCGCGCGTGGCGCCCCGGGGACCGTGCGACCGACCATCTCCCTTGGGTGATCGCCGCGGGGTGGGTGCCCCGGGCCGCCGTCCGGGTGGCCGCCGATTCAGGCGCCGCGCCCGATCCTCCGAGCGCCGACTCCCAACCGATCACTATGGGTGATCACCATCACCCAACGGCGATGGCCGGGTGGAGCCCTCCTGTCGAGCGAGGGTGGACGTGACCGACACGCCGGCAGTCCCACTGCCGAAAGCGATCCGCGAGGCCCTCATCGCCCAGGCCCGGGCCGAGTATCCCAACGAGATGTGCGGACTGATCATCGGCGACCGAGCCGCCGGCGAGGCTGGTCGGCCCCTGCGCTTCGAGCCCACCCGGAACCGGGCCGCCTCGCCCTACCGCTATGAGATCGATCCCGAGGACCTGCTGCGCCTGACGATCGCCACCGACGCCGCCGGCGAGGTGTTCTGGGGGATCGTTCATTCGCATACGCACACCCCCGCGGTCCCGTCGCCCACCGACGTCGGACTGGCCTTCTACCCGGATTCGCTCTACCTGCTGGTGTCGCTCGCCGAGGACCAGGCCGATCCAGCCACGGGACAGCCAGGGATCCGAGCGTGGCGGATCGGCGGCGGGGCGGCGACCGAGGTACCGCTCGGGTAGGGAGCACCTGGGTTCGCAAGTCGACCGACGGTGGCGCGACCTGGTCGGCGCCGGTCCGGATCTCCGACGCCACGGCGAGTTGGCCATCACGAATACCGGGCAGACGATCGCTGCGTGGGGTGAGGGAGCCAGCTACACCGGACCGGGCGGCGTCTGGATCAATCGCGAACCCTGAGCCGGCGCCGGCCTACGTGCAGGTCAGGCCCTTCTTCGGGAGGGTCAGGGCCTGCAGGTAGGCGTCGACGGCTCGCCTGACGCAGGAACTGGCGGCGTAGCCGGTATGGCCGTCGCCCTTGCGGGTGACCAGGATGCCCGACTGGAGCTCCCTGGAGAGCGCCACGGCCCAGCCATACGGGGTGGCCGGGTCGCCCGTCGAGCCGACGACGACGATCGGTGGGGCGCCGGCGGCGCTCGCCGCCGTAGGCGTTCGCTCCGCGGGCACCGGCCAGAAAGCGCACGGCAGGTCGCTGTAGGCGAACAGGTCGGCGAAGTGCGGCGCCGTCGCCTCGAGCTCTGTCGCCCAGGTCGAGTAGACCTTGGTGTCGGTGGGTGCCTGGAAGTCGAGGCAGGTATTGGAGGTGTAGGCGTCCTGCTCGTTCGAGTAGGAGCCGTTGGGATTGCGGCCGCGGTACGGGTCGGCGATTGCCAGCATCAGCGATCCGTCGCCCTGCTTGGCAAGCGCGAGCGTCGTCGCCAGGACCGACCACGACGACTTGGAGTAGAGCGCCGCGACCACCGCGGACCAGGCGATGCCGGGGCCGACCGAGCGTGCATCGTTCAGGCGGATGGCCGGCAGCGACCTGGCGTCGATCGAGGCCATCAGCGAATTGAAGGCCTGCACCGTCTGGCCCTTCTCGTAGAACGCGCAGGACGGCCGCGACGAGCAGTCCTTGAGGAACCTGGTCAGCTCGTCCTCGAACGCCCTGGCCTGCCCGAATCGCAGCCCCTTGAGATCGAGCGCCGGATCGATCGCCCCGTCGAGGACCATCGCCCGGATGTGGTCCGGGAAGAGGTCGGCGTACACCGATCCGATCAGCGTCCCGTACGAGAAGCCGAGGTATGTGAGCTGCTTGTCCCCGACGGCCTGCCGAATGGCATCGAGATCGCGCGCCACCGAATCCGTGCCGAGGTACGGGAGCAGGTCCGCGTTGCGCTCGGCACATGCGTCTGCATAGGCCCGCGCCGAGTCGATCAGCGCCCGGAGTTCGGTCGCGTTGTCGGGCGTCGGGTCGATCTGTGCCTGCTCGTCGAGGTTGTCGATGCACCGGACCGCGGTGCTCGAGTTCACCCCGCGCGGGTCGAACCCGACGATGTCGAAGCGCTCGCGCATCGCGGCCGAGAAGACGCTCGCGCTCTCGCGGACGAAGTCCACACCCGACCCGCCGGGGCCGCCGGGGTTCACGACCAGCGACCCGATCCTGGTCTTCGGATCCGTGGCCGGCAGGTCGATCAGGGAGATGTTCACGTATCCGTTCGATGGAGCCGCGTAGTCCTTCGGAACGCGGACGTCGGCGCACAGGAACCCACGGCCGCAGTCGGTCCAGTGCGCGGGCGCCACCGCGACGACTTCGGGCGTCGGGGATGCCGCGGGTTCGCTTGGGCTGGGCGCGGGCGGGGAGGCGGTCGGGCCGGCGACGATGGCGGACTGGAACGCCGTGGACGGCGTCGGCTCTGCCGGCGAGCAGGCGCCGAGCAGGACGGCCACCAGCATGGCGGCGAGTGCCCCGTTCGCACGACCTGGTCGGGCCATCAGGCCGGCAGGATACCCGACCTCCGACTGGCGAGGGTCTCGACGAGGCCCTCCTCGGTGGGGGTGGCGCCGAGCCCCAGTCGCGCCCCGACCCGGGCGGCGAGCGTCGGCTCGAGGTACGTCGACGCCAGGGTCGGCCAGGCCGACTCTGCGAAGACCTCGGCTGGTGTGCCGTCTAGCAGGACCCGGCCCGACCCCATGACCACGACGCGCGCGAACGTCTCGGCGACGAACCGCATGTCGTGGCTGATCGCGATCACGGTCCGGTCCCCATCGGCCAGCGACGCGACGACGCGCTGGATCCGGGTCACGCCGCGGGCATCCTGGCCGGTCGTCGGCTCGTCGAGCACGACGATGGGTGTGCCCATGGCCAGGATGGACGCCAGAGCGAGCAGCTTGCGCCGCGAATAGCCGAGGTCGTACGGATTCGAGCCGGCCTCGCCCTCGAGGCCGGTGGCCAGTAGCGCGTCGTCGACGGCACGCTCGAGGTCGACCCCGGATCGGCCGAGGTTCTTGGGCCCGAACGCCACCTCGGACCGGACTCGTGCGGCAAAGATCTGGCGATCGGGGTCCTGGAAGGCCAGGCCGACCGAGCCGGCCAGGGCGGCGACCCGTTTGGTCGCGGCGTCCACCCCGTTGACGAGCACGCGACCCTCGGTCGGGCGGAGGAGGCCGTTGAAATGGCGGACCAGCGTCGTCTTGCCCGAGCCGTTCTGGCCGACGATGGCCACCCGTTCGCCGCGCCGGATGACCAGGTCCACGCCGTCGACGGCCCGCGTTCCGCCCGGGTAGACATGGACGAGCCCCTGGGTCTCGAGGATCACCTCGGCGGTCACGCGCGTAGCTCCGGCGCTACGCCGCCGGCGATCGCCGACGGGTCGATCCCGCGCTCGGTCAGGGCTTGGGCGAGCCTCGCGCGGGCCGGTGGCTCGACGCCGAGCGCGTGGAGCCGTGGGTCGTCGAACACGGTCGCGGTCGGACCGTCCAGCACGATCCGACCATCGTCGATCACGACGATCCGGCCGCATACCTCGTCAAGCAGGTCGGTCTTGTGCTCGGCGATCAGGAGTGATGTCCCGATCTCGGCCAGCGCTCGAAGTGCCTCGCCGACGAGCCGCGTCCCAGCCGGGTCGAGCTGGGCGGTCGGCTCGTCGAGGATCACGTGGCGCGGCCGCATCGCCAGCAGCGACGCGATCCCGACGAGCTGCGCCTGGCCGCCCGAGAGCCGCTGCGGGTCGCGGTCGATCAGCCCTTCGAGCCTGAGTCGGGCGATCGCCTCGCGTGTCCGGGCCACCGTCTCCTCGACGGGGAGGCCGAGGTTCATCGGGACCGAGCGCGATCTCCTCGAACACGGTCGCGGCGATCCCGGACCGCTGCGTGTTCGGGTTCTGGAAGCCGACCACGACTCGTTCCGCCAGCTGGTGGGTCTTCAGGCCGGCCGCGGGGGTCCCATCCAGCGTCAGCGTGCCCTTGAGGTCGCCGCCGATCGAGGCGGGGGCGAGCCCCGAGGCGACCAGGCAGAGCGTCGACTTGCCCGCCTCGTTCGGTCCGACGAGGCCGACGATCTCGCCGTCGTCGAGCCGCAGGTCGACGTCGTGGAGGACCGGCTTGGCATAGCCGGCATAGCGGTACGTGGCACCCGTCAGTTGCAGCACGTCAGGGCAGCCTCGGGAAGGCGCCGGCCAGGCGCAGCGCGATCGCGGCCAGGAGCGTCGCCAGCATCAGCAGGCGGGCGACGAGCTGGGGCCGGCTGTCCGGCAGCCGCCAGAGCAGCTGACGGCGCCCTGGCCGCCCGAAGGCCCGGACCTCGAGCGCAAGGCTGCGTTCCTCGACCTCGGTCAGCGACGACAGGATCACCGGGCCAACGAGCGGCAGGATCCCCCGGAGCCGGGCGCGCAGGCTGCCCTCCGTATCGAGCCCGCGCGCACGCTGGGCGCTGGCGATGACGCTCGACCGCTCGACCATGGCGGGCACGGCCTCGAGCGTGGCCAGCGCCACGAACGCGAACCGAGGCGACAGGCGCCGCCGCTCCAGGTCGAGGACGAAGCTGCGCGGCTCCGTCGTCAGCCCGAACAGCCCGATCGACGTCGAGATCGCGAACAGCCGGACGAGGGTCTGGCCGGCGAAGTCGACGCCTTCGGCCGTGGCGTCAAACGGCCCGATCGTGAACAGCACGGTCGTGCCCGCCCGGGTGAAGACGCTGACCAGGACGACCGAGATCGCGATCGGCAGCGTCAGCAGGGCCGAGATCGCGGATGAGCCGGCCGGCCACGCCCGCGATCGCCGCAGCCGGCAGGATCGCCAGGGCGATGATCGCCAGCGGGCCAAGGTACCCGCCGATGACGAACGCTCCGAGCGATTCGACGGTCGCGGCGACCGCCTTGGTCAGCGGATTCAGACGGTGGTAGGCGCTCGGCGCCGCCGGCGCCAATCGAGCCAGGAACGCGGCGTCGTCCGCCGTGAGCCGGCCGGCGCCGTCGATGGTCGCGGAGTCGATGGGCTATCCCTCCGTCAGCCCGACGGCCTTCTCGCCCTGCGGGAACCGCGCGACGAATCGCCGGCTCAGGGCCCCGAGGATCGCGAAGACCACGAAGAAGGTCAGCGTCTTGTCGATCGGGTCGGACAGCAGCCCCTGCTGGAGCACCGCCGTCCCGAGGTCCGAGCCCGCCTTCTGGAACGTCGCCACGAGCAGATCCGTGCCGGAGCCGGTCACCCCGCCGAAGAACACGGTCGAGATGGGGGCGGAGATGATCGCCGACAGGATGCCGCACAGCAGCCCGGCCACGAAGACGTAGGCCGCGCCGAGATCGCGCCGCACGAACAGCAGGGCGAGCAGGCCCACCACGGCGGCCACGAGCATCGCCGCGACGATCCAGCCGAGGATCACGAACAGCGGGTCCGGATGCAGGGGCATCGGCGGCCTGTGGCGCGAAGAACGTGACGTCCGCGCCCTGGTAGAACGGGAGGAACCCGTAGATCCCGATCACTGCCACGATGACCGCGACGATCACGCCGCCGATCAGCCAGGCGCTGCGTCGACGTATTCGGGCGGCTCCGGAAGAATCCGAGGCGACCGAAGATCCCGGCCACCAGCCCGATCTCGACGGCCACGATGAAGAACGGCGCGGCATAGTCGGAATGGAACGGCGCCGGCAGCACGTAGGTCCAGATCAGGTTGGCGAGCGCACCGGTCAGGGCGCCGGCGATCGGGCCGGCCAGGACGCCGACGAGGATGGTCCCGATCGAGTCGAGATAGATCGGCACCTTCAGGACGGCGGCGACGGTCTGGCCGAGGATGATGTTGATCGCGATCGCGATCGGGATGAGCACGATCGTTCTCGTGTCGAACTGGTTGGTGATCGAGTCGAGCCGCCGCGTCTGCGCGTACTCGGTGGTCGCGTAGACGACGAGCCCGACGAGCATCGCGATCACGAGGACGCCAGACCAGCGTGTTGCCGGCTGCGATCAGGCCGGTGTTCGGATCCGGCGTGAAATCGATCGATCCGGTCAGGCTGATTCCAAGGACGAGCACGAGGAAGAACGCGATGAGTCCCGACGATCGAGCGGACCCAGCTTTGCGCCATGGCCATCCTCCACCTCGGTCCGATCGGCGCGGCCGATCGGCGATTGACCCCTCTCGCGCCTAGCGTGACACGTCCGGGTGGTCCGCTGCCAGCCCCCCGACGCGTTCGATGAGCCGATCGAGGAACGTCCCGACGTCGGCTGTCTGCGCGACATCGAGATTGGGTGGCTTTCCGGTGAGCCGCCGCCGGTCGGCGACGGTCATCCCGGCCGTCAGCTCGCCGGCCGTCTCGACATCGACGAACAGCGCCTCGGTCGTCACCAGCGAACGGTCGAGCGCCGCCGCGACGGCGAGCGGATCGTGGATGAACGCCCCGTAGAACCCGTCGTACCTGGGCGTGGAACTCCATGTAGAAGCGCAGGGCGTCGGCGACGTAGCGCACGATCGGGTTGCTCGGCCACGGACCGCGTCGCGTGCATCGGGTCCTCGCCGCGGGCGAGCGCGATCGAGTCGTCCGGCCGGCTGCCGGCGCGGCGTGCGAGCCGGACGACGTCGTCGGGTACGACCCTCGCCTGTTCCGTCACGTCGAGCCCGAGCGCGAGCGGTCGCGGGATGATCGGATCGGCCGCGGTCGCGGCGCCCCAGGCCGAGAACACGATCTTGGCCGCTTCGGGATCGCAGTGGATGTTCCACTCGGTCGTCGGGCGTCGTGTTGCCCGACACGCCGTATGCCCCGCCCATCAGGGTGTAGCCGCGCAACAGTCGCGGCAACGCCGGTTCGCGTTGGAGCGCGAGCGCCAGATTGGTCAGCGGCCCGAGGGTCACGAGCATGATCTCGCCGGGTCGGCGGCGGGCCTCGTCGACGATCAGGTCGACGGCGTGCCGCTCCGAAAGCGGCCGGCTCGGCGGTGGCAGCTCGGCGTGCCCGAGGCCCTGCGGCCCGTGCGTCTCAGGCGTCGTCTCGAGCGGCCGGACGAGCGGGACCTCGCGCCCGAGCGCGACCTCGACGTCGGTCCGGCCCGCCAGCTCGAGGACGGCGCGCGTGTTGATCGCGACCTGCCGGGCGTCGATGTTGCCGGACACGCAGGTCGCGGCGACCAGCTCGGCGTCCGGCGACGACGCGGCATAGAGCAGCGCCAGGCTGTCGTCGATCCCGGTGTCGACGTCCAGGATCAGCGGCAGTGCGCGTGCTCATGGCGCGATGCTACCGAGCGCCTCGATCGCCCGCGCGACCACCTCGTCGGGATCGAGCTCGTCCACGTCGATGACGATGGGCTGGAGCGCGCCGAGCAGTGGCCCGCGGCGCTTCGCCTGCTGCCGCAAGGAAGGCCTCGGGCGAGGCGCCGTAGGCCGGCCGATGTTCGGCGGACGGGAAACGGGCCGCCAGGATGGCCGGCGAGCCTCGGAGCCAGACGACGGCAACCCCCGGCGCGATCAGGGCCGTTCGACAGGGTTGGGCGTCGACGACGCTCGCCGCCGCGGAGATGACGCTCGGGCCAGGCTCCGACGAGCGCGTGGAGCAGCTGCGCGGCCTCCAGGTCGTGCATCGCCTCGACGCCGTCGCGCTCGCGCAGGTCGCGAACCGTCAGTCCGGTCGCGGCTTCGATATCGGCGTCCGAGTCGTGCCAGGGCCAGCCGAGCCTGGCGGCGAGACGTCGTCCGACGGTGGTCTTGCCGGCGCCCATCAGCCCGACCAGGACGACGTGGCGGACCGGGGGCAGCGGCTCGCGAGGCATGACCGAGAGGGTAGCCGGGTCCCGCGACCCCTACACTCGACCGGATGGACGTCGCATCGCCCAAGCCCCCGGGTTCGCCGATCCTGCCGCCTGCCGTCATCGGGATCCTCGGCGGCGGTCAGCTCGGACGGATGCTCGCCCTCGCCGCGCGGGCGATGGGCTATCGGATCGCCGTCCTCGATCCCGACCCCGACTGCCCGGCCGCGTCGATCGCGGATCGAGTCGTCGTGGGCTCGTACGACGACGTCGGAGCCGCGCTGCGGCTGGCGGACCGGAGCGCGGTGATCACCTACGAGCTGGAGCACGTGGCGGCCGAGGTCGTGGCCGCGCTCGAGGCTCGGCTGCCGGTCCGTCCCGGCCATCGACCGCTGACGGTCACCCAGGACCGTCTCGCCGAACGGCGATTCGTCGAAGCGGCCGGCGTCGGCGTCGCACCCTGGCGCGAGGTCAGATCGGCCGCCGAGGCTCGCGGCGCCGCCGACGCGCTGGGCCTGCCGATCCGCCTCAAGCTGCCGATCGGCGGCTACGACGGCCGGGGACAGCTCCGGATCACCGACGCCGCCGAGCTCGACGTGCGCCTGGGCGCGGCTCGGCCTGCTGCCCGGCGTACCGCTGCTCGCCGAGCGCGAGTTGGCCTTCGAGGGCGAGCTGTCGATCGTGGTCGCGCGCGACGTGCATGGAGTCACGGTGCCGTTCCCGATCGCCCGGAACCGCCACGATGCGGGGATCCTGGTCGAGTCCGTCGCTCCGGCACCGGTGGATCGCGGCGATTGCCGAGCGTGCCACGGCGATCGGGGAGCAGCTGGCCGTGGCCATGGACCTGTGCGGCACCTTGACCGCCGAGCTGTTCCTGCTCGACGACGGATCGCTTCTCGTCAACGAGCTGGCGCCGCGCGTTCACAACAGCGGCCATTGGACGATCGAGGGTGCCGCGACCTCGCAGTTCGAGCAGCATGTCCGTGCGATCTGCGGGCTTCCGCTCGGGTCGCCGGTCGCCCTGGCGGCCGCCGCCATGGTCAACCTCCTGGGGACCGGCCGGTCGCATCCGGCTCGACTTGCCGGCGCAGAGACCGCGCTCGCCGACCCCGCCGTCCACCTGCACGTCTACGACAAGCGACGCGTCTTCGAGCGTCGCAAGATGGGACACCTCACCGCGCTCAGCGGCAGCGTGGACGAGGCACTCGAACGGGCGAGGGCGGCGCTCGCCGGCCTCCGCTGGGCGGACGAGCCCGAGCGAGCCGACCCGAGACCAGGAGGCGACGACATGAGTGGAGCCGGTCAGCCGGGCGCCCGGGGCTCCGGCGCCGCGCCGGTCGTCGGGATCGTGGGCGGCAGTCGGTCGGACTTCCCGGTGCTCGAGGCCGCCGTGTCGATCCTCGACGAATTGGGCGTTCCATCCGAGCTCAAGGTCGTGTCCGCCCACCGCACGCCCGACCGGCTGTTCGCCTACGCGGAGGGCGCCGCCGGGCGAGGGATCCGGGTGATCGTCGCGGGCGCCGGGGGAGCGGCCCACCTGCCCGGAATGCTCGCGGCGAAGACGGCGTTGCCCGTCATCGGCGTGCCCATCCCGACGCAGCACCTGGGCGGGCTCGATTCGCTGTTGTCGATCGTGCAGATGCCGAGGGGCGTCCCGGTCGCGACCGTCGCCATCGGGAACGCCATGAACGCGGGACTGCTCGCCGCCGCGATCCTCGCCCTGTCCGACGAGGCGCTCGCTGCGCGGTTGGCCGGCTGGCGCGCGCGGCAGACCGACACGGTCATCGCCGATGCCGACGCCGAGGGAGCGGGTCGGCCCTGACCGGCGACGCCGAGGGAGCGGGTCGGCCCTGACCGGCGACCCTCAGCGCGGCCGCTCGGCGGCGGTCGGGATGGGGCACGAGGCGGGCAATCCCAGCAGGCGGCCGATGGCGCTCCGCCGGCGCGCCACGAGGCGATACACCGGCTCCAGAAGGGCCTGACCGAGGCGCTGATCGAACGGGATCGCGAGCGCCCGCCAACGCGGCACGAGACGGCCGGCCGCGAGGACGGCTCGGGCGCCGGTGAGCACGCGGCCGGGCGGCGTCACCAGGTGGAGCGCGGCCGTCAGGTCACGGCCCGCCACGAGGTCCCGGACGCCCGGCTGGCTCGAGACGTCGGACACCGCGACCAGTCGCAATCGGCGCGCGGGTACCCGCCGCGCGAGCCAGGCGGCCGTGGCGGTGTACAGTCCGCACTCGTCGTCGTACAGCAGCAAGGTCGGGTGTACCCCGCGGCCGCTCATGGGGGTCCGGCCGTCTTCGTCCAGGGTGTCGCCAGACCGCGGATCCCGACCTCGATCGACCACAGGCTCGACGTCGCGGTGACGAACAGCCGCCGTCCCGTCGCGCCCGCCGAAGACGCAGTTGCTCGCGACCTCGGGCAGGAGGATCCGTCCCAGCTCGACGCCGCGGGGGTCGAGGACGTGGATCCCGTCACCGGCGGAGGTCCAGACGTTGCCCTCGACGTCGACCCGCAGCCCGTCGGCGAAGCCCGGTTCCATGACGACGAAGGTCCGCGGATTCGCCATCCGCCGACCGCCGTCCACGACATCGAACGCGAGGATGTGGTGGTTGCCGCCTGGGATCCGTGCAGCCGACGTGTCCGACACGTACAGCACGGACTCGTCGGGCGAGAAGGCCAGGCCGTTCGGGTGCTCCATCGACGTCGCTGGCGACGGTCAGCTCGGCGGTCTCGCGGTCGAACCGGAACACGAAGCAGCCACCGAGCTCGGAGTCGGCCCGATGGCCCTCGCTGTCGTCGAGGATCCCGTAGGGCGGATCGGTGAACCAGATCGCGCCGTCCGAGGCGACGACCAGGTCGTTGGGCGAGTTGAGTCGGCGGCCCTCGTGGCGGTCCACGATCGTCGTCCGCGTGCCGTCGGCCTCGTAGCGCGCGACCCGCCGCCGCCCATGCTCGCAGGCGAGGACCCGGCCATCGCGATCGAGGGTGTGGCCGTTGGCGAAGTCGCCGGCGCGAATAGAGGTCTCGTCGCCGGCTGTGGCCGTCCAGCGATCGGACGCGGTTGCTCCGGACGTCGCTCCAGATCAGCGCGTCGTCGTCCGGGACGTAGACCGGGCCTTCGGCCCAGATCGCGCCACCGGCGAGCTGCTCCACGAGCGCACCGGCGCGGGACGAGCGTCTCGAAGCGCTCGTCGAACACGACCCGGTTGACCGGCTGGCCTGGCATGGCCAGCCGATGCTACCCGGTCCTCAGGACGCGAGCTCGACCGGGCTCACCGAGATCGACCGGAGCTCGCCGCCCGGTCGACCGTGATCGCCAGCCGTCCGCCGATCGACGTCGCCGATCAACCGTCGCTGGAGGTCGCCCACGCCCTCGATCGGATCGCCGTCGAGGTCGACGACGACGTCGCCGACGCGGAGGCCGGCGTTCGCTGCCGGGCTGGGCTCGAGGAGCTGGACGATCTCGAGTCCGCGGCGGCGTCCGAGAAGGGCGGCGGTCGACTCGGCAAGCGGCCGCACGCCGCCGACGATCCCGAGGAACGCGCGACGGACCCGGCCGTCGACGACGAGCGCGTCGAGGATCCGGCGCGTCGCCGAATCGATCGGGACCGCCAGCCCCAAGCCCACCCCGGCGACCGCGGTGTTGATGCCGACGACCCGGCCGCGCGAGTCGGCGAGCGCACCGCCGGAATTGCCCGGGTTGAGCGCGGCGTCGGTCTGGATCACGTTCTCGACCATCCGGCTGGTCCGGCCCTCGCGGGCCGCCAGCGATCGCCCGAGCGCGCTCACCACCCCGGCCGTGACGGTGCCGGCGAACCCGAGCGGATTGCCGATCGCGACGACCAGCTGGCCGACCCGCAGCCGATCCGCGTCGCCCAGTGGGCCGGCCGCGGCTCCCCGCCGCCGAGCCGGAGGACGGCAAGGTCCGAGAGGGGATCGCGACCGACCACCTGGAACGACAGCTCGGAGCCGTCCATGAACGTGGCTGTCCCACGTTCCGTGCCGGCCACGACGTGGGCCGACGTCACGAGATGGCCGGCCGGCTCGATCGCGACGGCCGAACCGGCGCCGCCGCCCGACCAGCCGCCGACCTGGCGCGTGACGCGCAGGCTGGCGACCGACGGGATCAGCCGCTCGGCGGCGGTCGAGACCGCGACCGAGTAGGCATCCAGGCGGCGTCGTCATCGACGTCCCATCGCCGTCGTGGGACGACGGGACGAGCGCGGGCCGTGGAGCGCCAGCGCGACCACTGCGGTCAGGCCTCGCCGGTCGCCGAGGCGCCGCCGCCGACGCGGACGGTCCGCTCGTCGCTGCCGCGAACGAGCTTGACGTCGAACGGCACCTCGAGCACGTCGAGCGCCTCGAGCAGGTCGTCGGCCGCCACGATCGGGCGGCCGCCGGCCTCGACGATCAGGTCCCCGGCCTCGATCCCGGCGCCGTCGGCCAGGCTGCCTTCCTCGACGCCTCGGACGAGCACGCCGTCACGCTCCGGCAGGCCGACCGATCGGCGCATCCGGCGCGCGACGTGCGACGGCGCGACCGCCACGCCGAGTCGTGCGCGCTTCGGCGATTCGCCGCGTCCGAGCGCGTCGACCCTGGCCCGCAGGCCCTTCGTCGGCGGGAGCGCCAGGTAGAAGCCCTCGCCGATCCGGTTCGTGTTCAGGCCCACCAGCCGCCCCGCGGCATCGACGAGGGCCCCGCCCGACGAGCCGGGCGCGAGGGGCGCGGTGTGCTCGACACTGCCGGCGATCCGCCGTCCGCCGGGCCCGCGGAACTCGCGCGCAACGGCCGAGACGAGCCCGAACGTGACCCGCGCCCCGCCGTCATGGCTGGCCGAGGCGCCGAAGACTGCGGTTCCGACGACCAGGGCGGACCCGTCGCCCCAGGCGAGCGGCGTCGCGCCGCCGGTGTCGACGTCGATGACGGCGAGGTCGCCGTCGCCGTCGTATCCGGCGACTGCGCCGCGCGTTCGCCGGCCGTCGGCGAAGGTGACGGTCACCTCGTCGCCGCGCAGATTGTGGGCATTGGTCAGGACCTTCCCGGCGCCGATGACGACGCCCGATCCGCGGGTGCCGCGGCCGATCCCGACGATGGACGGTCCGACCTGCTCGGCAATGGAGGCGACGGCGGTCTGCAGTTCCTCGATGACACTCATTGGACTGACGGCTCCGATCCGGTTGCTGGGTGCGATAGACTTGTCGACTTGCAATCTACAACTGACTAGCTCAGGATGACAAGTCCCGATCCGTGACAAGCCCTCCAGCCCACCCCTACCATCGAGCCGATGCCAGACATCGCCGCCCGTCGAGCCCTGTCGCCGGTCCGGCGCAGCCCGTCGCCGCTCGAAGCCGCGCTCGAGCGCGTCGGCGACCGCTGGAGCCTGCTCCTGGTCGAAGCGCTGCTGGACGGGGCGCGCCGGTTCAACGAACTGGCCGAGGCGCTGCCGGCGATCGCGCCGAACATCCTGGCCGACCGGTTGCGCCGCCTCGAGCGCGAGCGGATCATCGTCGCCACGCCGTACCAGCAGCGGCCGCCGCGGATGTCGTACGCGCTGGCCGCCGAAGGACGCGAGCTCGCATCGGCGCTGCGGCTGCTGGCCGACTGGGGCGCGCGCCGCTCGGAGGGGGCGGAGCCGTTCCATCACGAGCCGTGCGGCACGTCCCTCGAGACGCGCTGGTGGTGCCCGACCTGTGCGGTCGCCGTCGACGACGCGCAGGCGGCCGAGACCCGGAACGGTCTGATTCGGAGGCCGTTCGCTACACTCGGGCGGGATGGACGACGAACGCTGGGAACCCGGGATGCCGGTCCTCGACCGCCAGGTGGCGCCGCCGGAGCTGCCCGCCGACCCGGGCGGCGCGTCCCAGCTGCCGACCGAGCCTGCAGGGCCTGCCCGCACGGTCCGTACCCGAGGTGGCGCCGACGCCGCTCCAGGCCCACTACATCAACCTGAGCGTGGTCGTGCTGATCTGCGGCGCGGTCGCGATCAGCGCGCTCGAGCTCGGCGCCTCGCTCGGCAGCCCGCTGGTCAAGGTGTGCGTCGCGCTCGCCGCGCCGCTCCTGGTGCTCACCACCGCCGACGCGGTGCTGCGGATCTGGCGCGCGGCCTGGGCCTGGATGCCGATCGATCGGGGCGCGGCCTGTTCCGGCTCGCCTGGGTGGCGGTCAGCCTGGTCGGGCTGGCCGCGCTGGTCGCGGCATCGATCGCGGTCCTCCTCGCGTGACGGCACGGCCGTGGACGCCGATGAGCGAGCCGTTCGACCGCGGCCCGGACGGCCGGTCCACGGACCTGCCGACCGGCGACAGGCGTCCCGGCCTGGCTCGCCCAGAACCTCAACTTCTGCTCGAGCTGCGGCGGTCCGCTCCGCTTCGGGCCGGTCCCCGGCGAGGACCGAGAGCGGCTCGTCTGTGCCGCCTGCGGCCACATCGCCTACGTCAACCCGCGGCTCGTGGTCACCACCCTGCCGATCACCGAAGGCGGCGAGATCGTCCTGATCCGGCGCGGGATCGAGCCGGGCCTCGGGTCGTGGGCGCAGCCGGGCGGCTTCCTCGAGGTCGACGAGACCGTCAACCAGGCGGCCATCCGCGAGACCTTCGAGGAGACGGGCCTGCTCGTCGAGCCCGGCGAGATCGTGGGGCTCTACACGCGGCTCGAGGCGATCGTGGTCACGATCGCGTTCGAGGCGCGCATCATCGGTGGCACGGCGGCGCCGACCCCGGAGGCGACGGAGGTCGTCGCCTTCGCGCCGGATGCCATCCCGTGGCGCGAGATCGCGTTCAAGACCACGATCTGGGCGCTGCGCGACTGGATCGACCTGCGTCACCCGGAGCTTCGTCCGGGCGAGGGCGGCTGGCTCTAGGCTTGCCGTGACGGGCGGAGGCGGCCACATCGGGCCGCGCTACTGGCTTCGGCGCCGGGCCGAGTGCGAGGAGTTGCTGGTAGTAGCGGAAGCCGTCCCGCTCGATGTCGGCCTGGCTCAGGCTTCGGGACGTTGTCGCCGAAGACGATCCCGCCCATCAGGCCATCCTCCCCGAAGCGTGTGTCGACGCGTCGGTCCAGGACTTCGGGAGCCCCGCTGGTCCGCCGGATGACATCGCCGCCGCGGCTGGGGCAGCGGATGGGCCGTCGGCAGACGCGACCCCGGCGATCTCGTGTCGCCTCGACGCGGCATTGGTGTCCGGCGCTCGCTCCGGACCGGGCAGGCGGGCGACCACCCCGGCGGCGACGATCGCCGGTCGAGGCAGCAGGAGCCATGCGACGATCACCGACCTGGTCCGGCGACGGCGAGAAGGTCGTGGTCTGCTCGAGCGGGCACAGCGAGCACCGCCTGGTGGCGTCGGGGCGCGCTGCGCCCGCTGAGCGGTCCCCGGTGGCGTCCTCTGCCGAGGTCTGCGTCTGGTCGGGCGTACGCAGTCACCCGAGGACTCGTGTGGCCGATCGGGGACGGATTTCATGCCGCACACGACCCGACGAGCCGCCGGCCACGCTCGGCGTGGCGGCAGAGACCCGCTGCCGACCTCGTCTTGAGCCGCCTGGTTGCCACAAGAGTCTCTCGGTGCATGGTTCGCCAAATCGGGGCCATCGACGGCCCGAACCGGGCCATTTGGGCGGCCGCTGCGGGCGGGCTCACGGCCGTTTGGGCGGTCTCGCCGCTGGCGGCAGGCTCGCCGTCCGCCACGACGCTCGCACCACCTCAGCTCAGGTCGATGAAGACGTTCTTGACCTCGGTGTAGAGGTCGAGGGCGGACATCCCGAGCTCGCGCCCGATGCCCGGACATCTTGTAGCCGCCGAACGGCGCCTCGGTGTGGACCGAGCTGTTCGAGTTGACGCTGATGACGCCCGGACTGGAGGCCGCGCGCGGTCCGCAGCGCCTTGCCGATGTCGCGGCTCCAGATCGAGCCGGACAGGCCGTACGGCGTGGCGTTGGCCAGCCGGAGCGCCTCCTCCTCGGTGTCGAAGGCGATGATCGACACGACCGGCCCGAAGATCTCCTCGCGGGCGATCCGCATGTCGTTCGACACGCCATCGAAGACGGTCGGCATCAGGTAGGCGCCCTCGGCCAGCGCGGGATCCTGCGGCTCGCCACCGCCGACGACCAGCGTGGCGCCCTCGGCCAGCCCGATCTCGATGTAGTCCCTGACCCGGTCGCGCTGCTTGAAGCTGACCATCGTCCCGACCTCGGTCGCGGCATCGGCCGGGTCGCCGACCTTGACCTTCCGCGTCGCCTCGGCGAACAGCTCGACGACCCGGTCGTGGGCCGACCGCTCGACCAGGATCCGGCTCCGGGCGCAGCAGTCCTGGCCGGTGTTGTCGAAGACCGAGTACGGCGACTCGCGGGCGAACTTCTCGAGGTCCGCGTCGGCGAACACGATGTTGGGGCTCTTGCCGCCGAGCTCGAGCGAGACCTTCTTCACGTTGCCCGACGGCCAGCCGCATGATCTCCTGGCCGGTCGTCGTCTCGCCGGTGAACGCCACCTTGCCGACGCCGAGGTGCCCGGCGAGGGCCGCACCGGCCGAGCCGCCCGGACCGGTGACCACGTTGAGGACGCCGGCCGGGATCCCGGCTTCGAGCGCCAGCTCGGCCAGCCGGATCGCGGTCAGCGGGGAGTAGCTGGCCGGCTTGAGGATCGCCGTGTTGCCGGCGGCCAGCGCCGGGGCGACCTTCCAGGAGGCCATCAGCAGCGGGAAGTTCCAGGGCACGATCAGCCCGACCACCCCGATCGGTTCGCGCAGGGTGAGGTCGAGGCCCGGCTTGGAGACGGGGATCGTCTGGCCGAAGACCTTGTTGGCCGCGCCGGCGTAGTAGTCGAAGACGAGGCCGGCCCCGGTGATCTCGCCGCGCGCGCCGGAGATCGGCTTGCCGACGTTGCGGCTCTCGAGCTGGGCCAGCTCCTCGGTGTGGTCCTTGATCAGCGCCGCCAGCTTGGCCAGCGCCCGGCCGCGCTTGCCGGCCGCCCAGGTCGCCCAGCCCTTGCGGTCCTCGAACGCGCGCCGGGCCGCCTCCACCGCCCGATCGACGTCGGCCGGGCCACCCTGCGGCGCGGTGGCGATGACCTTGCCGGTCGCCGGGTTGACGACCTCGAACGTCTGGCCGTCGGCGGCCTCGACGGGTTCGCCGCCGATGATCATTCGGGCGGCCGTGGGTGCGCTGGGCTCGGCGGTCGGGGTCGTCATCTCGGGCCTTTCGGATGGGTCGGATGGGCTGCGAATCGGTGCGGGGATGATACGCCGGGCCATGCCGGAACCGGTCGGACGCCTCTCGATGGATCCTCGTGCCGGCGGGTGCGGGCCGGCCTGCGGGCGCCGCCGGACAGCGATCAGCCGGCGCGGTCCTCGGCGTCCACGACGCCGGGCGGCGGCTCGGCCGCGACGATCGCGGCGCCGATGATCCCGGCGTCGTTGCGGAGCTGGGCGGCGACCACCGGGGCGCGGACGGTCAGCTGCGGGATGAACTGGTCGCCGCGCTTGCTGACGCCGCCGCCCAGGATCATCAGGTTCGGCCACATCAGCTGGTCGATCCGGTGCAGGTGCTCGTCGAGGTCCTGCGTCCAGGCCTTCCAGGACAGGCCGCGCCGGACGCGGGCCGCGGCGGCGGATCGCCGCTCGGCCGCCCGCCCGCGGATCTCCATCTGGCCGAACTCGGTGTTCGGCACGAGCTTGCCGTCGAGGAACACGCCGGAGCCGACGCCCGTGCCCAGGGTCAGGAAGATGACCACGCCCGGGCGGTCCTTGCCGATCCCGAAGCGCATCTCGGCGATGCCCGCGGCGTCGGCGTCGTTGACGATCGTGACCGGCCGGCCGGTCGCCTTGCGCAGCCGCTCGACGACCGGGAAGCCCATCCAGGTCGGGTCGATGTTGGAGGCCGTCATGAGCGTTCCGTCCATCGTCACGCCCGGCAGGCCGACGCCGACCGGCGTGGTCGGGCCCGAGCTTGGCGGCCCTGGCGAGACGCTTGGTGATCCGGCCGATCGAGGCGATCACGGCCTCCGGCGTGGATGGGTTCGGGCGTGGCGACGCGGATGCGTTCCGAGCGGAACAGGCCGGCCTCCACGTCGACCACGGCCGCCTTGATCCCGCTGCCACCGACATCGACCCCGATCGCGATCCGGCCGCTCGCCATCGTCGTGCCTCCGTCCGTCATCGGGATCGCCTCGTTTCGGCTCAGAAGTAGTTGACGCTGATGCCGCCGTCGACGACGAGCGACGCGCCGTTGGTCCAGCGCGATTCGTCGGAGGCGAGGTAGACGGCCAGGTTGACGATCTCCTCGGGCTTGCCGAAGCGACCGGTCGGGTTGCGCGCCAGGCGGAGCTTCTTGGCCGCCTCGTCCTTGAGCAGCCAGTCCATCAGCAGCGGCGTCTCGACCGGGCCCGGGCAGATGGCGTTGGTCCGGATGCCGTTCGGGCCGAACTGGACCGCCAGGCTCCGGGTGAGCGACAGGACCGCGCCCTTCGAGGCGGTGTAGGCGTCCTGCGGGACGCTGCAGCCGAGGATGGCCACGAAGCTCGCGATGTTGATGATCGAGCCGCCGCCGCCGGCGATCATCGCCGGGATGGCGTACTTGCAGCCGAGGAAGACGCCGCGGACGTTGACGGCCATGACCGCGTCCCACGTCGCGACGTCCGTGTCGGTCACGGAGTGGTCGGCCTCGGGCATCACGCCGGCGTTGTTGTAGAGGCAGTCGAGCCGCCCGTAGGTGGCGACGGCGTGATCGACCATGCGCCTTGGCGTCGGCCTCCTTCGATACGTCGGCGCGGACGAAGCGTGGCCTCGCCACCGGCCTGCGCGGACCAGGTCGACGGTCTCGGCGCCGGCCGCCTCGTTGTATTCGGCGACCACGACGCGGGCGCCCTGGGCGCGCGAACAGCTGCGGCCGCCACCCGTCCCATCCCGCTGCCGCCGCCGGTGATGATCGAGACCTTGCCCTCGAGCCGCATGGCACTCCTCTCTGTTCGCGTCGGCGTCAGAGTAGCGCCCGTGCATGGCACCCGCCCGGATCCGTCCGCCCGGCCGGGCAGCCCGGGTACGATGCGGCCATGCCGACGGACGCGGAGCTGATCGCCGCGGTCAACGATGGCGACGCGGCCCGGGTCGCCGAGCTGGTCGCGTGCCGATCCGGAGCTGGCCGCGGCGCGTGACCTGGCCATGGCGTCTCGGCGCTGATGCTCGCCCGCTATCGCCTGGATCGCGCGGTGACCGACGCGCTGCTGCAGGCCGATCCGGAGCTGGACGTGTTCGAGGCGACGGCGCTCGGCTACGTCGACCGGTTGCGCGCCCGCCTGGACGAGGATCCTGCGGCCGTCGCGGCCTGCTCCGCCGACGGGTACACGGCACTCCATTTCGCGGCCTTCTTCGGCAAGGCCGAGGCGGCGCGGATCCTGCTCGAGGCGGGCGCCGAGGTGAACGCGGTGGCCGACAACGAGATGCGCGTCCAGCCGCTCCACAGCGCGGCCGCCAGCCGGCACCTGGAGGTCTGCCGCCTGCTGCTGGCCGCCGGTGCCGACGTCAACGCGCGCCAGGTCGGCGGCTTCGCGCCGCTCCACGCGGCGGCCAGGAACGGCGATCCCGGAGCTGGTCGAGCTGTTCCTGTCGGCCCAGGCGGATCCGTCGGCCGCGACCGATGCCGGCCAGACGCCGGCCGCCACCGCCGAGGCCGCCGGGCACGTCGGACGTCGCGCGGCGCCTCAGGGAGGTCGCCGCCGGCTAGGCGCGCCCGGGCGCTCCGAGCTCAGCTTCGCTCGAGGTACCGCTCGCGATCCCAGTCGTGGACGACCGAGTCGTAGACCTGCTGCTCGTAGCGTGCGGCGTTGAGGTAGTGGTCGACGACGTCCTGGCCGAAGATCTCGACGGCGGCCTCGCTCCGCTCGAGCTCCCAGATCGCCTCGTACAGGGCGCGCGGCATCCGCGGGTGGCCCTGTGGCGATGTAGCCGTTGCCCTTGAACTCGGGCTCGAGCGCCAGCTCGTGCTCGATCCCGTACAGGCCCGCGCCGAGCATCGCGGCGTAGGTCAGGTAGGCGTTCATGTCGCCGCCCGGGAAGCGGTCCTCGACGTGGAGGGCCGAGCCGTGGCCGACCAGCCGGAAGCCGGTCGTCCGGTTGTCGCGGCCCCAGACGACGTTGACCGGCGCCCAGGACAGCGACGCGTAGCGCTTGTAGGAGTTGATGTTCGGCGCGATGAAGATCGCCAGCTCGCGCGACAGCTTCATCATCCCGGCCACGAAATGGCTGAACAGCTCGCTCATGCCGTACGGCAGGCCGGCCGTCCGGGTCGTGGGTCAGCGACCGGTCGGCGGTGACGTCCCAGAGGCTCATGTGGAGATGGCCCGACGAGCCGGTCCACGATGCGTCGGGCTTGGCCATGAACGTGATTCCCCAGCCGTTGAGGTACGCGATCTCCTTGGCCCCGTGCTTGAAGATCACGCTCCGGTCGGCCGATTCCAGGACGTGGTCGTAGCGGATGTTGACCTCGTGCTGGCCGGGCGCCGCCTCGCCCTTGCTGAACTCGATCGGGATGCGCGCCTCGGTCATCTGGTTGCGCAGCAGCCGGTGGAGCGGCTCGGCCTTCGTCGCCTGGAGCAGGTGGTAGTCCTCGTTGTAATAGCCGAATCGTTCGGGGATGGCCCAGCCGCGGCGGTTCGATTCCTCCCACGATTCCTTGAGGACGTAGTACTCGAACTCGGAGCCTGCCTTGACCGCGTAGCCGGCGGCCGCGGCCCGGTCGACCTGGCGCTTGAGGATGGTCCGCGGCGCGACCGGGATCTCGGCGTGCGTCTCCTCGTCGGTCGCGTCGCCGAGGACCAGCGCAGTCTTCTCGAGCCAGGGCAGGACGCGGAGCGTCTCCCAGACCGGGTTCGCGATCCAGTCGCCGTAGCCGGTCTCCCAGTTCATCAGCGCGAAACCTTCGGGCGTGTTCATCTCCATGTCGGTGCCCAGGAGATACGTGCAGAAGTGCGCGCCATGGTCGATCACGCCGTTGAGGAACGCCTGGGCCTGGACGCGCTTGCCCATCAGCCGACCCTGCATGTCGGTGATGGCCACGATCAGGGTGTCGATCCGACCGTCGCGCACCATGGCCTCGAGCTCTTCGAGGCGCGGATGTCGATCTGGGTGGGCGTGATGGCGAGCGCTCATGACGGTCTCCGGATGCGGTGCGAATGGCTGAGGGCCGGCCGGACGTGCCGGCCGGCCCTCGATGGCGGTACGGGTGGGGAGCTCAGGCCTGGGCCGAGCCTCCGAGCTCCTCGGCGGCGTGCTCGAACTCGCGTTCGAGCTCGGTCAGCTGCGCCTCGGCGCCCATGACCTTCGGTCCCTGGAAGCGAGAACGCGCCCAGCCGAAGTAGTAGACGACGAGCAGGACGACCGTGCCGATCATGAACGGCCACGAGATGTTGCCCGAGGTTGGGAACGAGAACAGGACCATCAGCACCAGCACCCAGAAGATCGCGACGTAGGCGACCGGCTTCGACCAGCCGCTCAGGCTCCACACGCGGTGGGTCCGCCACTCCGAGGTGGTGGCGCCGAGGAAGATGACGAGGCCGTAGGCCGCGTACAGGAAGATCGTGCTGATCGCGGTGATGATGACGATGGCGGTGCCGGTCCCGACGATGAAGGCCGCCACCGTGAACAGCCAGGCCACCACGGCGACCCCGGCCAGCGAGTTGGCGGGGGTGCGATAGCGGTGGCTGACCGTCTTGAGCCAGCGCGATCCGGGGATTCCGTCGTCGCGGCTGAACGCGAACAACATCCGCCCAGCCGCCGCCAGGGACGACAGGCCGCAGAACCACATCGCGATGGCGATCCCGGCCGCCAGGACGTCGCCGAGCTGCCCGAGGTTGTAGTTGAGGATCGAGATCACGGCCACGCCGCCGCCGAAGTAGTACTGGCTCGCGCCAGACAGGTCGTCGGGCAACGGGTTCGGGAACAGCGTGCTCAGATTGGGCAGGTGGGTGGTCAGGGTAACCAGGAAGATGTATCCGACGACCGCGCTCACGGCGACCGACAGGAAGACGCCCCACGCGCTCGACATCCGCGCGCCGATCGTCTCCTCCGCGACGTGGGCGGACGCGTCGTACCCGGTGTAGGTCCAGTTCGCGAGCAGGAGCGAGAAGAAGAAGGCCATGATCACCGGATAGCTCGATGCCGGGCCGTATTGCAGGTTGATGAATCCGAGATCGTTGTTCCAGCTGCCGACCTGGTCGAGCGGCTGGATGGAGAACAGGCTCAGGCCGGACTGGTCGGGCTTGCCGGTGACCCACACGAATACGACCACGATCGCCACGATCGCGATGTGCCACCAGACGCTGACCTGGTTGAGCATCGCGACGAGGTTGATGCCGGCGACGTTGAGCGCGAGCTGGACGAGCAGGATGACGCCCATCGTCACCAGCTGACCGTTCAGGATCCCGGGGATGATCTCGGTCGTGTTGAACACGCCGCCGGTGATCCGATCGAGGATCGTGGCATTGATGAAACCGGCGGCGGCGTAGTCGATGCCGGCCACGATCGCGAACTGGCCGATCAGGTTCAACCAGGCCGTCCACCAGCCCCAGTTCTTGTCCTTCATCTTGGAGGCCCAGTAGTACAGGCCTCCGGCGGTCGGGTAGGCGGACGCGAGCTCGGCCATCGATGCCGCGATCGCCAGGACGAAGACGGTGACGAGCGGCCAGCCGATCATGACCGCGGCGGTTCCCGCCCAGGCCAGGCCGTAGTCGTACAGGATGACGGCGCCGGTCAGGATCGAGATGATGCTGAAGCTGATCGCGAAGTTGCTGAAGCCGCCCATCGAGCGGAACAGCTCCTGCGCGTAGCCGAGCCGGTGCAGGTCGGCGACGTCCTGCTTGATCGTGTCTTCGCGAGACGGACGCTGGGTCATCGGGTCCTCCCTCTATTCAGGATCCGGCTGCCGTCTGGCCGCCGGTCGATCGGTCCGCCAATGGGTCCGATCCTGATCGCGGCTGCAAACCCGGTTCGGGGCGCCGCGTGGAACGCGGGGACGTAACGGAGTGGCGCGTCAAGGGAGAGGGTTGTCGGCGGTCGCGAGGCCACCGCGCCGAACAGGCGGCTGCGGGTCGCTGCCCTCCTTCCAGAGCGTCGTCGACGTGGAACCTCTTGGGCCCGCTCCATCGAGCGGCCGAGGCCCGAACGATGCGCGGCACTATACCCGCCGCGTCCGGGGGTCGGAAGACCCTCCGGTCAGTAGAGCATCGTCGTCCCGGTGGGGAAGACGAACTGGAACGTGCTCGGGGCGAGCGGCGCGTCCGGCAGGATCTCGGTCACCCGCGCCTCTCGTGTCGTGGCCCCCCCGATCGATTCGACCAGGCGGAGGATGATCCCGGTGTCGCGGTCGACCGCAACCTGGATCCGGAAGTCGGGCCGGTCGCCGACCATCTCGATGGTTCGCGGGTGGTCGCACTGGAGGACGATCGCCTCCCGTCCGTCGGTGACTTCCGCGCCGATGACCGTGCATCGCCCGGTGGCCAGCACGTTCTGGCAGTAACCGGCGGGATGGATGAACGTCTCGGGCAGCGTCTCCATCGGCAGCGCGGTCAGCGGCTCGTACACCCGCGACGAGCCCGGGAAGTCGCGATCGCCCAGGCCGCGCGGGCGATTGCGCACCGGCCGCTGCGTGCCCAGCTTGTGGGCCGACGCATACGTCCGGACGAGGTCGCCGTCGCCGATCCAGATGTCGTACTCGGCCTTGCCGCGATCGGCTTCGCGCGTCGTCGTCACCTTGGCGTGACCCGGGTGCCGGAGCGCAACCTCCGTCGCGACGGTCTCCTCGCCGCGCGAGGTCTGTGAGACCTCCTCGACCCGGAGGCGGAGCGTGGCGAAGCGCAGTTCGGCATCGCGCATGAAGTCGAAAAGCTGCCCGACGCTCGGCAGCCCGACCGGCAATGCCTCGACCTCGGGCCGGCGGCGGCCGTCAGCGGGGACGAGGGCAGCGGCGCGATCCCAAAGGCGTGTCGTGGCCATTGGCGCGGATTGTAGCGGGCGTCAGCCGCCGCCAGCTCCCCCGGTGCCGAGGCCCGGCTCGGTCATGGCCACCGGATCCAGCAGCCGGTCGAGGTCTGCCGGATCCATGCCACGCTCGAGCGCAAGCTCGCGGATCGTCCGCCCCGAGGCCAGGGCGGCCTTGGCCAGCTTGGCCGCCTCGTCGTAGCCGATGACCGGCGCGAGCGCGGTCGCGAGCATCAGGCCCTGCTCGACGAGGTGTGGTCCCCGTTCGGTGGCGGTCACGCCTTCGACGAGCCTGATCCGGAAGTTGCTTCGCGGACGCGGCCAGCAACGAGATCGATTCGAGGATCGAGACCGCCGTGACTGGGAGCATGACGTTGAGCTCGAGCAGGCTGCCGGTCTGGGCGAATGCGACCGTCGCGTCGTTGCCGATGACGCGGGCGACGACCATCGTCAGCGACTCGACGATGACCGGGTTCACCTTGCCCGGCATGATCGACGAGCCCGGTTGCGTCTCGGGCAGCGCCAGCTCGCCGATGCCCGCCCGCGGGCCCATGCCCATCAGGCGGACGTCGGAGGCGATCTTCCACAGGCCGAGCGCGATCGCCCGGATCCCGCCGTGCGCGGCGATCACCGCGTCGAGCGACGCCTGGGCGTGGAAGTGGTTGGGCGCCTCGCGAACCGGCAGGCCGGTCAACTCGGAGAGATGCGCACAGGCGCGCGCGGCGTACTGCGGGTGGGCGTTGATCCCGGTCCCGACCGCAGTCCCGCCGAGGGGCACGGTCAGCAGCTCGTCGCGGGCGGCCTGCGCTCGCCGGATCGCTTCCTCGACCTGCCCGGCATAGCCCGCAAACTCCTGGCCGAGGCGGATCGGCGTCGCGTCCTGCAGGTGGGTCCGACCGGTCTTGACGATGCCCCAGAACTCGTCCGCCTTCGTCGCGAGCGCCCCCTGGAGATCGACGAGGGCCGGGATGAGCGCCTCCTCGATGGCCACGGCGGCCGACAGTTGGAGCGCGGTCGGGATCGCGTCATTCGAGCTCTGGCACTTGTTGACGTCGTCGTTCGGGTGGACCCTGGCGCCCAGCCGGTTCGAGGCGAGCCGGGCGACGACCTCATTCATGTTCGTGTTGGTCGACGTCCCCGATCCCGTCTGGAAGACATCGATCGGGAAGTGGTCGTCCCACCGGCCGTCGGCGACCTCGCGCGCCGCGACGGCGATCGCCTGCGCCTTCGCCGGATCGAGCAGCCCGAGCGCCGCGTTCGTGTCAGCGGCGGCCAGCTTGACCAAGGCGAGCGCCCGGATGAAGCCGCGCGGGAATCGCTCGCCGGAGATCGGGAAGTTGAGGACGGCTCGCTGGGTGGATGCTCCGTAGAGGGCGTCGACCGGGACCTGCATTTCGCCCATCGAATCTCGTTCGATCCTGGTCGTCGGTCGGTCGCGGTCGGTCATCGGCGAATTGTAGGCCCGCGCGGCACGGTGACCCGGCTCGTGCGGCCGCGATCGCGCCTACACTCGCCGCGAATGAGCACGACCCCCGCCATCGATTCGGACGTCTTCCGCCGGGTCATGGGCCACTTCGTCACTGGCGTGACGGTCGTCTCCGCGTTCGACGGAGACCGGCCGTTCGGGATCACCGTCAACGCGCTGAGCTCGGTCTCACTCGATCCGCCGCTGGTCATGGTCGCGCTCGACCGTCGCCGGTTCCTGACCCCGATCGTCCGCGCCGCCGGCCGATACGCGGTGAACATCCTGTCCGAGGACCAGCAGGCGCTGTCCGATTGCTTCGCGGGCGCCCCCGTCCAGCCGGGTCGCGACGCGTTCTGTGGTGCCGCCTGGCACCCGGGGACGTCCGGGCTGCCGCTGATCGACGGGGCGATCGCGACCCTCGAGTGCACGGTTGTCGAGACGTTCTCGGCCGGCGACCACGACCTGTTCATCGGGCGCGTCGATACGCTCGCCAACGAGCTCGAGCACCCCATGCCGCTCCTCTACTACCGGCGGCGCTATCTGCGCATCGAGCGTGCCGCGACCGCCGAGGTCGAGGGCAAGCCGGAGCGCTAGGCCCGACCGACGATGCCGACGATCCGTGCCAACCATCTCGACGTCGGGTACGAAATGGCCGGCGCGGGACCGCCGATCGTCCTCCTTCACGGAGCCACCAGTTCGGGTCGCGACAACTTCGGGGGCCAGATCCTCACCCTCGGCACCCTCTTCACCGTCCATGTCCCGGACGCCCGCGGGCATGCCACCACCCGCTGGGACGCCGCAGCCGGGTTCCGGGCCGCATGGCTGGTGGACGACCTGGAAGCGTTCCTCGACGCGCTCGGCCTCGAAAGCACGCACCTGCTCGGGTTCTCGATGGGCGGGATGACCGCGCTGACCTTCGCCGTTCGCCACCCGGAGCGGGTCCGGAGCCTTGTCGTCACCGGGGTCTCACCGCTCCGCGAACCACGCGCCAGCGTGGCGCGACGGATGATGGATCCGGACCGGATCGAGCGAGTCGACGCGGACTGGGCGGCCTCGCTCGGACGCCGACATGATCGGGTCCAGGGTGCGGGCGCATGGCGCAGGCTGCTGCCGGCCATCGCCGAGGACGTCGCCGCACAGCCGCTCCTCTCCGCCGCCGAGATCCATGCCGTCTCCGTCCCGGCCCTCGTAGCCTGTGGCGACGGGGATCCGTTCGTGCCGGTCGACCAGGCCTGGGGCCTGGCTCGCCAGCTCGGCGACGGCCACCTGCTCGTGGTGCCGGACTGCGGTCACGACCTGATGGTCCGCCGCGCCCGGCTCGTCAACGAGGCGCTGCTCGGCTTCTATCGTTCGTTGCCATCGCTCTGACGGAGGTGTCCGATGACCACGCTCCTTGCCCTCTACCGCCGTCCCGCCGGCGGCTCCGAGGCTCAGGCGACGTTCGAGCGCCGCTACGCCGACGAGCATCTGCCGCTCGTCGCCCGGACGCCCGGGCTCCGTGAGGCGCGGTTCGGCCGCGTTGCGGGGGTGCTCGGGGACGCGACCGACCTGATCCTGGTCGCCTCGATGCGCTTCGACGACCGGGCCGCGCTCGATGCCGGCCTCGGGTCGGAGCCGATGCGCCAGGCCGGTCGGATCCTACGTGAGATCGCACCCGGCCTGGTCACCCTGCTCATCCTCGAAGACGTGCTGGAAATGGCCGCCGCCGCTTCCCAACCAATGGATACTGTTCGGAGCGCAGTCGAGGATCGTTCGTGACCAACGCCCCAGCGCAGCGCGATTCAACCGGCGAGGCTCCGGCGGCATCCGCCCGGGAGCTGGTTCGCGTGGCCGTCCCCGCACCCGCACCCGCGTCCGCTGCTCCTGGCGCCCTTGCCGGCGTGGCCCTCGTGACGCTCGATCGACCCGAGGCGCTGAACGCGCTGAGCTTCGACCTGCTCGACGCCCTGGCCGATGCCCTCGAGCGACTGGACGCCGACCCGACGGTGCGGGCCATCGTGATCACGGGTTCTGGGAGCCGGGCGTTCGCAGCCGGGGCGGACATCCGCGAGCTGTCGCAGCAGACGGCTGCCTCGCTTCGCGACGGCGGCCGGTTCGGCGCCTGGGACCGGATCTGGGCGATCGGTCTGCCGCTCGTCGCCGCGGTCCGGGGGTTCGCGCTGGGCGGCGGCTGCGAGCTCGCGATGGCCTGCGACATGATCGTGGCCGCGGAGGACGCCACGTTCGGGCAGCCCGAGATCCGGATCGGCGTCATGCCCGGTGCCGGCGGCACGCAGCGGCTGACCCGGGCGATCGGCAAGGCCCGGGCCGCGGAGTTGATCCTGACCGGTCGATCGATCTCCGCGGTGGAGGCCGAGACGCTCGGCCTGGTCACCCTGGTCGTGCCGTCGGAGGCGACCGTCGATGCCGCGCTCGAGCTTGCCGCCCGGATTGCGGCCATGCCGCCGCTCGCCGTTCGCGCCGCGATCGCCTCGATCCGCGACGTGAGCGAACGTGCGCTGGGCGAAGGGCTTGCCCGGGAACGGCACGCATTTTTCCGGTTGTTCGATACCGATGATCAGGCGGAAGGGATGGCCGCCTTCGTCGACAAGCGCCCGCCCGCCTGGACGGGTCGCTGACGGCATCAGGGAGGAGAGGACGATGGAGCAGGAACTGCCAGGTGGCAGCGATGTCGGGCGCGACCTGGAACGCGACCTCGGCGATGCGCCGCCAGCGACGCTCCGGGACGCGCCGCCCGACTACCTGAGCCCGATCGATGCCTTCGCCCCGGTGAGCGGCCACGTCGCGCCGGCCGAGCCCACGACCGCGATCGCCGATTCGCCCGAGCACGACTGGCAGCTTGCCAGGACCCTGATCTATCCGGCCTTCCGCCCAGTGGGCACGCAGGGACTCGCGATCGATTCGATCGATCGCGAGTCGCTCGGCACCCACCCGACGCAGAGCCATGCCCAGCCACTCCTCGATCGGGGACCCGCCGGATTGCCGGTCGTCTATACGATCGCGGCCGGCGGCTTCGACATCGTGGTCAACGGCGACCACCTGCTGGGCTGGGGGATCGAGCCGCGCGAGATCCACGACGCCGCGCTGCGCAACCTGGCGGCCTGGTCGACGACCGCCGCCTGGTCGAGCGAGGAGTCGGGCGGTCGGCATCTCCTCAGCTCGCAGACGGGAGAGGGCTTCGACGCCGTGCGGATTCTCCTGCCTGACGTGGTCACGCACCTGGCGTCCGCCTTGGGGGCGTACGGTCGGATCCTCGTGGGGATCCCGGAGCGCCACCTGCTGATCGCCGGCTCGATGCCGCCCGGCGACGACGAATTCGGGGGTCTCTTCGCGGACTTCGTGATCGAGCAGTCGGGTGGCGCCGATGAGCCGATCGACCGTCGGGTGTTCGAGCTCGCGGACGGACAGTTGATCGAGTTCGACAGGCCGACCGCCGCAGCCTGATGGCCGGCGAGCGCTCCACGCCCTCGTTCGAGACCGTTCGCTATGGCGTCGCCGACGCGGTTGCGACGATCACCCTCGACCGTCCGGAAGCCCTCAACGCGCTGACGGTCCAGGCCAAGCTCGACCTGCTCGGGGCGTTCCGCGAAGTCGCCCGCGATCGGACGGTGCGGGCGGTCGTGCTGACCGGTGCCGGGCGGGCATTCTGCGCCGGGCAGGACCTCAGGGAGCGGCTGGAGCCCGGCGTGGCGCCACTCGCCGTCGAGCTCCGCGAGCGATACAACCCCATCATCCGGCAGATGCGGACCCTCGACCAGCCGATCGTGGGGGCGATCAACGGCGCGGCCGCCGGGGCAGGGGCCTCGCTCGCGTTTGCGTGCGACGTCCGGGTCGCCTCGGAGCTGGCCGCATTCAGGATCGCATTCGGCCGGATCGGCCTTGTGCCCGACAGTGGCGCGACCTGGTTCCTGCCACGGTTGGTCGGTCCCGCGCGCGCCGCGGAGATGGCCCTGCTGGACGAGCCGCTCTCGGCGGCCGACGCCGAACGGATCGGGCTGGTTGCCCGGGTCGTGCCCCCGGACTCGCTGATGAGCGAGGCCAGGGCCGTGGCGTTGCGGCTGGCCGCGCTCGCACCCAAGGCACTCGCGCTCACCAAGCACGCGCTCGACCGGAGCTGGACGCTGGGCCTCGACGCAGTCCTCGACGACGAGGCGGTGCGGCAGGGGATCGCCGGCGCCACGGCCGACCACCGGGAGGGACTGTCGGCGTTCCTGGAGAAGCGGCCGCCTCGGTTCCGCGGGGAGTAGCGTCGCCGGTCCCGCGCCGCTTCGGTCGCCGGCGCCCGACCCGGCGCCCGGCCCCGTGACCACGGTCCGGTTGGTCGCCCGGTGCCCGCCCAGCGGCCGAGGGACCACCGCGTTGCGCCGTTGCGGCCTTGACTCGACCCGCTCTGCGCCGTACCCTGCCCGTCCTAACGAGCGTTAGTTAGGGGGATCGAAGCGTGGTCGAGATCACGCGACGTCAGGCCATCGAAGAGGCTGCCAGCTCGCTGTTCCGCGAACGTGGCTACTCCGGCACGAGCGTCCGCGACATCGCTCGCGCGGTCGACATCCAGGGCGCGAGCCTGTACGCCCACGTGACCTCCAAGCAGGAGGTCCTGTGGTCGATCGTCGAGCACATGGCCGCCCGGTTCGAATTCGGCGGCCGATGCGGTCGAAGCGGGGGACCCCGGCGCCGCCGCCTTCGGGCGCGGCGTGTACCTGATTGCGCTGGTCCGGGCTCATGTCGGGGTGATCACCGACGACATCGAACGCGCCAGCGTCTTCGTCCACGAATGGCGGGCACTGCAGGGTGATCGGCGCGCGGACATCGCGCGGCGTCGCGATGCCTACGAGCTGCGCTTCAACACCACGATCGCCGACGGGATCCAGACCGGCATCTTCCAGGCCCAGGATCCCGCGGTCGCCAGCACGTACATCCTTACCGCGCTCAACGGCATCGTCACGTGGTACCACCCGAATGGCCGACTGTCCGGCCGTGCGATCGCCGACCTGTATGCCGACCTCTCGCTGCGAGCGGTCCAATCCGCGAGGGCCATACCATGACCGATCCGCTGGCACTCGAGCCGATCCTCGGCCCACGCGACCGCGCCCGCCCCGCCTTCAACGACGACCTGCCGCACGACGAGCGGTTCCGGCTGTTCGAGGCGCACGTCACGAGCGGCGGGAAGGTGGAAGCCACGGACTGGATGCCGGACGAGTACCGCAGCGCTGTCCTCCGCTTCGTGGAGATGCACGCCAACAGCGAGTTGATGGGCGTGCTCCCCGAGCGCGAGTGGCTGATGCGTGCGCCGACCCTCCGCCGCAAGCTGGCGCTCACGGCCAAGGTCCAGGACGAGGTCGGCCACGCCCAGCTGCTCTACCGCGTGGCGGAGGACCTCGGCAAGCCGCGGGAGCAGATGTTCGATGACCTGCTCGCAGGCAGAACGAAGTTCCACAACGTCTTCCACTACCCGACCGTCGGCTGGGCCGACGTGGGCATGATCGCCTGGCTGGTGGATGCCGCGGCGATCGTCGCCCAGCAGGCGCTGCGCGACAGCAGCTACGCGCCGTACGCCCGGACGATGCGCAAGATCTGCTGGGAGGAGTCGGTCCACATCATGCACGGGCGGGACGTGGTCGTGACCATGGCCACCGGATCGGCGCGGCAGCGTGCGGCGATCCAGGACGCGCTCGAGCGATGGTGGGGCCCGCTCATGCAGATGCACGGCCCGCGCTCGCCACGCGACAAGGACCGCGACCTGTACTGGCGGATCAAGGCGAAGACGTCGGAGGAGCTCCGCCAGGAGTTCCTGACGATCTACGTGCCACGGATCCGGGAGCTGGGCCTCGCGATCCCGGATCCGGCCCTGGCGTACGACGAGACGGCAGGGACGTGGACGTACGGCGAGCCCGACTGGGAGGAGTTGCGGACGGTGGTCACCAATCACGGGCCGATGTCGCAGGCTCGCCTTGGCTTCCGACGGCTGGCGCGCGAGGAAACCCGCTGGGTCCGCGACGCCATCCTTGCCGGGCCGCGGGCGGCCTGAGGCTGCTGCGGTCGTGACGCCAACCGGCGAGCTCGAAGCCTGGGAAGTCTTCCGCCAGGAGAAGGATGGAGATCCGATGCGCCACGGCGGCAGCGTGATGGCGCCCGATGCCGAGCTTGCCACCCATTACGCCCGCGAGCTGTACGGCCGGCGACAGGAGAGCGTCCGGCTGTGGATCGTCCGGCGCGCGGACATCGTCGACCTGTCCGATCCGGACCTGCTCCAGCCGCCGCTCGACCGCTCCTACAAGAAGCCGGGTGGCTATGTCATGCGGGACAAGCTGGCCGCCGCCCGCGAGATCTCCGGAGAATCCAGGCCAAAGGCCAGGTCCGCCGGCAAGGAGCAGCCCTCGTGACCGTTGCAGCACTGCCGGTGACGGCATTGAGCGAACTGCTCCGGTCGATGGCTGATGACGAATTCGTTATCGGTTTCAGCGACTCGGAGTGGACCGGGATCGCCCCGCTGCTCGAGGAAGACATCGCGATGAGCTCGCTCGCCCAGGACGAGCTGGGTCACGCGGCGGCGCTGTACGCGAGGCTCGGCGAGCTGCTCGGCGCGGATCCGGACGCGCTCGCCTACGATCGCCAGCCGGAGGCCTACCGGCACTGCCGGCTCCTGGACCACGGTCGCGGCGACTGGGCCATGACCATCGCCCGGCGATACCTGTACGACACCGCCGACGGCGTGCGGCTGGAGGCCCTGGCCGGCGGCAGCTGGTCTCCGCTGGCCGACCTGGTCGGCAAGCTGATCCGCGAGGAGCGCTACCACCGGATGCACGTCGGCGCCTGGCTGGAACGCCTGGCGAGGGTCGACGGGGAGGCCAGGACCCGCCTGCTCCTCGCGCTGCGCGAGCTCCAATACGACGCCGCGACCGTGTTCACGCCGCTCGCCGAGGAGCCGGCCCTGATCGATGCCGCGATCCTGTCGGCATCGATGCCGGAGCTCGAAGCTCGCTGGCGGGCGCAGATCGGCCCCGTCTTCGCGTCGCTGGACCTGCCGATGCCGCCGCCCGCGGCACGGCCCGAGCGTGGTCGGCTCGATCACGCGCCGGCGTTTCGCTGGCTGTGGTCGGAGTTCACCTCGGTCCGGCGCAGCGAACCGGGGACGACCTGGTGAGCGGTCTCGCCCACGTCGGTGTCACGGAGGACGCCGTGATGGCCGCCCTGTCCGCGGTCGCCGACCCGGAGATCCCAGTCGTATCGATCGTGGATCTGGGCATGGTCGAGGCGGTTCGCGTCAAGCCCGATCGGATCCAGGTCGCCCTCCTGCCGACCTTCGTCGGCTGCCCGGCGCTCGACCTTATCCGGTCGACGGTCGAAGCCCGGCTGGCGGGATTCGGTCGCCCGCTCGAGGTCGAGTTCCAGTTCCACGTTCCGTGGACGTCGGACCGGATCACGCCCGAGGGTCGGGAGAAGCTCCGCTCATCGGGTTTCGCGCCACCGATGCCCACCGGTGGAGATGTACCGATCCTCGTCCAGCTGCTCGTGCCGGTTCCGTGCCCGCATTGCGGCTCGACCCGGACCGCCCTGGAAAGCGCCTTCGGGCCGACGCAATGCCGCGCAATCCATCACTGCACGGCGTGCCGCCAGTCGTTCGAGGCGTTCAAGCCCGTCTGACCTCGCCGTGGGTGGGCTGCGCTGACTGTGCGAGCATGAGGACATGGATCGGTCGGTCATCGGTGTCGTCGGGGCGGGCACGATGGGCTCGGGGATTGCCCAGGTCGCTCTCGAGAACGGCCACGAGGTCGTCCTCCACGACGTCGACGAGCCCGCGATCGCGCGTGGACGAGCTCGGATCCGCGAGGGCCTCGTTCGTCGCGCCGCCCGGCTCGACCTCGACGCCGACAGCATCGACGACTGGGTGACCGGCCGTCTGGCCGCCCTGCGCGACGCCCACAGCCTCGACGCCGTCGCTGCCGAAGCCGAGCTCGTGATCGAGGCGGCCCTCGAGGATCTCGACCTCAAGCGAGCGATCTTCCGAGCCCTCGGTGCCGCCAGTCGGCCCGAGGTGATCCTGGCGACCAACACGAGCGCCTTGTCGGTCGGTGCGATCGCGATTGCCGCCGATCGCCCGGAGCGCGTCCTGGGTCTGCACTTCTTCAACCCGGCGCCGCTCATGGCGCTCGTCGAGGTGATCGCCGCCGCCGATACGGATGCGTCCGTGGTCGAGCGGTCGGTCGCGCTGATGACGGCGTGGGGCAAGACCCCCGTTCGCTGCGCCGATCGGCCGGGGTTCATCGTCAATCGCGTCAACCGCCCGTTCACCGTGGAGGCGCTGCGCATGCTCGAGGCCGGCGATGCTCCGGTCGAGGCGATCGATGCCGCGCTCCGGGCAAACGGCTTCCCGCTCGGACCGTTCGAGCTGATCGACCTGGCGGGCGTCGACATCAACCTCGCCGCGTCACGCGCGGTCTGGGAGGGTCTCGGACGACCCGATCGGCTGCGGCCGTCGACGTTGCTCGAGCGCCTGGTCGAGGAGGGCCGACTCGGTCGAAAGACGGGCCGCGGATTCTACCGGTACGAGGACGGGGCGCGGGTTGCGGTCGACCCCGAGTTCAGGGCCGGACCCTCGTCGATCCGCGCGTCGGACATCCGTGGGCGGGTCCTCGCCGCGATCGACGCAGAGGCGCATGCGGCGCTCGCCGACGGCGTCGCGTCGGCGGACGACATCGATCTCGCGATGCGCATCGGCGCCGGGCACCCCGTCGGCCCGTTCGAGCGGGCCACCGCGGCCACGATCGAGGCGTGAAGGTGTGGCGAGTCCATCTGAGCGCATGATTCGACACGAATCACGGATCGCCTACACTCGTCGGCGCGAGCGGCGACGGACGGGCTGGATCGCGCTCGTCAGAACAGGAGAGCGGCGATGAATGCGGGGATTCGACGACTGCCTGGTATCGTGGCGATGACCTTCCTCGTCTGGGCGTGCTCTGGCAGCGCGACTCCGGCGCCCTCGACGCAGGCCACCGTGAGCCAACCGCCGCCTTCGACGGCTGCGTCGCAAGCCCCGTCGACCGGACCGAGTATCGAAGCTCCGAGCACCGAGCCGAGCGCGCAGCCGAGCGCTGAGGCGTCGAGCGAACAACCCATCCCGAGCCTCAACCTGCCGAGCAACGCGAAGGACCTCGAGGCCGTCCTTCCCGACAAGTTGTGCGGGTCGGCGGCCATCAAGACGAGCCAGACCGGCGACAACTTCGTCAACCAGGCCACGAACAAGGACTTCGTCGCGGTGCTACAGGCGATCGGCAAGACGCCGAGCGACGTTGCGTACGCGATCGCCGTGTCGACGAGCGATTGCGTTGCCGGAATCTTCCGGATCAAGGGCGTCGACACGAGCCTGCTCGAATCCACCTTCCTGTCCGAGGAACAGAAGTCGGGCAACACGTATACCCAGAAGACGGTCGGGGGCAAGTCGGTCTACGTCAGCGACGATACCGGCTCAAAGACGTACGGCTACTTCAAGGGCGACGCGTTCATCTTCACGTCGGCCGCGACCGAGGCCGACGCCGCAGCGATCCTGCAGCAGCTGCCCTGACCAGCCGCTGCCCTGATCCGCGGCGGGGTGGCCCGCCCCGGCGACCTACAATCGAGTCATGAGTCGTGACCTGCATCGCCAGCTCCGCGAGGCCTGGATCATCGAGGCGGTGCGGACGCCGGTCGGCCGCTACGGCGGGGCACTGGCCGGCGTCCGGCCGGACGACTTGGGGGCCGCCGTCATCCAGGCAGTCGTCGACCGATCCGGGATCGATCCGGCGCTCATCGAGGACGTCATCCTCGGCTGTGCGAACCAGGCCGGCGAGGACAACCGCAACGTCGCCCGGATGGCGCTGTTGCTCGCCGGGCTCCCGGTGGAAGTCGGTGGGCTGACCGTCAACCGGCTGTGCGGGAGCGGGCTGCAGGCGATCAACTCGGCCGCCCATGCGATCGCCGTGGGCGACGGTGACGTCTTCATCGGGGGCGGCGTCGAATCGATGACCCGGGCGCCGTACGTCATGGCCAAGGCCAACACGGCCTGGGATCGAGGTCCGCGCGAGCTGCAGGACACGACGCTGGGCTGGCGGTTCCTCAACCCGAAGCTGGCCGAGCTCCACTACCCGTACTCGATGGGCGAGACCGCGGAGAACGTGGCCGAGCGCTGGGAGGTGGGCCGCGACCTGCAGGACGCGTTCGCCCTGGCCTCGCAACAGAAGGCCGTGGCCGCGATCGAGGCCGGCCGGTTCGACAGCCAGATCGTGCCGATCCCGGTGCCGCAACGGAAGGGCGATCCGGTGCTCGTGGCACGCGACGAGCACCCCCGGGCCGACACGTCGGCCGAGGCGCTCGCCCGGTTGCGGCCGGCGTTCCGCGAGGGCGGGACGGTGACCGCCGGGAATGCGTCCGGGATCAACGACGGCGCGTCGGCGGTGCTGCTCGTCGAGGCTGACCGGGCTCGCCAGCTCGGACTGCGGCCGATGGCGCGGGTGGTCGCGACGGCCGTGGCCGGCGTAGACCCGGCCGTCATGGGGATCGGCCCGATCCCCGCTACCCGCAAGGCGCTGGAGCGGGCGGGGATCACGGTCGACGACCTCGATCTCGTCGAGCTCAACGAGGCGTTCGCGTCGCAGTCGATCGTGTGCGTCAACGAGCTGCGGCTGGATCCCGACAAGGTCAACGTCAACGGCGGCGCGATCGCGTTGGGCCACCCACTCGGCATGAGCGGCGGGCGGCTGATCACGATGTTGGCCCATGAGCTGCGCCGTACCGGCGGTCGCTACGGGCTGGCCACGATGTGCATCGGGGTCGGGCAGGGGATCGCGACGATCATCGAGCGGGTCGAGACCTGACCGTGACCGGCGGCCGAGGCCCGGTTCAGTCGAGGTTTTCGACGCGAGTGCTTGTCGAAACCCGTTGCCTTGCGTACGATGACCGGCAACAACGCGCGACCGCCAACAAGTCAGCCCTCATCCCGGAGGTTCATGCCTGATGATCGACCAGCAGCCGACGGTCGTCTCCCTCACCGACGCCGCGGTCCTCAAGCTCCAGGAGCTGACCCGGGATGAGACGAATCCGCAGATCGGGCTGCGCGTGTACGTGTACTCGGGCGGTTGCTCCGGGTTCCGGTACGGGATGATGCTCGAGGATGCCCCGACCGCCGAGGACCGGGTCATGGAGGCCAGCGGGATCAAGGTCTACGTCGACGGCCAGAGCGTGGACCTGCTCAAGGGATCGCAGATCGACTACGTCGACACCCTGATGGGCGCCGGCTTCACGGTCAACAACCCGAACGCCGTCGCGGCCTGTGGCTGTGGCTCGAGCTTCCGCACGGCCGACGACGCCGGCTCCGCGCGGAGTTGCGCGCACTGACCTGACGATCGGCGGCGATCGCGCTCAGCGCGCGCCGAGCCTCGCTCGCCTTCGCGAATCAACGACCGAGGCCGCCGGATCGCGGCGACCTTCATGCGCGCGACGTGCGGACGGAGGCCATCGACCGAATCCCGCCTGACCTGAGCGCGACGGTTCGTCGACCAAGGTCCACAGCGTCTTCGAAGCCGGCAACGGCAAAGGCGGGCTAGACTCGCGAACGGTGGCCACCTGCGACGGCCGTCGGCGGTCGCCGCCAATCGAGGAGCGCTCGCCCGCGTCGATGGAGATCCCGCTCTTTCCGCTCCACGCCGTCCTGTGCCCGGGCATCGTCCTCCCGCTCCACGTATTCGAGGATCGCTACCGGGCCCTGACCCGCCATTGCCTCGAGACCGGTGCACCGTTCGGCGTCGTCCTGATCCGGGAAGGACGGGAGGTCGGTTCGAGCTCCGCCCCGGCGCTGGCCGACGTCGGCGCCCTCGTCGAGATCCGCGAGGCTGGACGGTATGCCGACGGCCGCTACGACCTGCTGGCCGCCGCGACGGGTCGGTTCGCGATCGACACGGTGGACGCGGGCCGGGCGCCCTACCTGATGGCCGACGTGACGACCCTGGACGACGAGATCGGCGACGAGCGGCGCGCCGAACGCCTCGCGGCGACCGCCGTGCGACGGTTCGTGCGCTACCTCGAGCTGATGCGGATCCGCGAGGGCGAGACCGGTCAGGCACTCGACATCCGCGTCGAGATCGACGCGCCCCGCTCGGATGAGCCGGTGGTGCCGACGGACAGGCTCGAGGCCGACGTGCCGGACGAACCGGGAACCCTCGAGCGCGATCCGGCCGATCCGGCCCCGGCCGCGCCGGTCGAGGGTACCCGCGGGCTCGCGATCCCCGACGACCCGACGGTCCTCTCGTACCTGTTGTCGGGCATCGTCCAGGTCGAGCTTCCCCGCCGCCAGCAATTGCTCGAGGCGAGCACGACCGTGGTGCGGCTCGAGCGACTGCTCACGTTGCTCGATCGCGAGGTCGTCCTGCTCGGGCAACGGATGCGCTGCTTCACGCCCGACGGACGCCGATCCGATGCTGCCCGACTGAGCTGAACCAGCGGCACAACCCTAGCCGGGCGGCGGCAGCGGACGTCCAACGCCGAGTGACGACGGGCTCCGCTCGCCCGCTCGCCCAGTCGCCCGTCGCCTACTCGCTGAATCGCTCTTCGCGCCAGGGGTCGGCGTCGTTGTGGTAGCCGTAGCGTTCCCAGAACCCGAGCTGGTCGTGGTCGAGGAACTCGAGCCCGCGCAGCCACTTGCTGCTCTTCCAGAAGTACTTCTTTGGCACGAGCAGGCGGAGCGGGTAGCCGTGCTCGAGCTCGAGCGGCTGGCCGTCGAACGTATCGGCCAACAGCACGTCATCGTCGTCGAGGACCGCCAGCGGCAGGTTGGCGGTGTAGCCCTGCTCGGCGTGGGAGACCACGTGAGTCGCCGTGGGCCGCACAGCGGCCATCTCCAGGATGGTCCGGATGGGCACGCCTTCCCACGCCGTGTCGAGCTTGGTCCAGCGCGTCACGCAGTGGATGTCGGTCGCGACCGCCTTGCGGGGCAGTGCCTTGAACTGGTCCCAGGTCAGGCTGAACGGCGAGTCGACCTCGCCCCAGACACGGAAGTCCCAGGTGGCCAGGTCGGTGTGCGGCACCGCCCCGTAATGCAGGACCGGGAACTTCTCGGTCCGGTACTGGCCCGGCGGGATCCGACTGGCGACGGCCGGATCCTGGTCGCGATTGCCGAAGAGACGTTCGAACATTCGTGGACCTCGTGCGTGGCATCCCTATCGTCCCACACGAGGGCGCCCCGGAACGATGACAAATCCGTGACGGTGCGATCGCTGCGGTAGTGTTCGCGCCGTGGACATGCCGACCGCGTCCGGACCGATCAGCGCAACGACTGCCGACCTGACGCACCAGCCGCGGCTGATCATCGTCATGCCCGCCTACAACGCCGCCCGGACGCTGCAGCGGACGTACGCCGACATCCCCCACGAGCTGGTCCACGAGATCATCCTGGTCGACGACGTGTCGGCCGACGAGACCGTCGAGATCGCCGGCCAGCTTGGCCTGGTGGTGATCATCCATCCCGAGAACCGCGGCTATGGCGGGAACCAGAAGACCTGCTATGACGCGGCCTTGGCGGCCGGCGCCGAGATCGTGGTGATGCTCCACCCCGACTACCAGTACGACGCGACCCGGATCCCCGCCCTGATCGCGCCGATCGCCGACGGCTCGCGTGACCTGATGCTCGGCAGTCGCTTCCTGGGCGACCCGTTGGCCGGTGGGATGCCGCGCTGGAAGTACGTCAGCAACCGCTTCCTGACCGAGGTCGAAAACCTGGCCTTCGGGCTGCACCTGTCCGAGTACCACACCGGCCTGCGGGCCTACAGCCGACGCCTGCTCGAGACCATCCCCTACAAGCTCAACAGCGACGACTTCGTGTTCGACCAGGAGCTGATCGCCCAGGTCGCGGCGGCCGGGATGACCGACCGCATCGGCGAGATCGGCGTGCCGACCCGCTACTTCGAGGAGGCATCGTCGGTCGGACTGCGACGGAGCGTCGTCTACGGTCTGTCGACGCTCCGGGTAGTTGGCAGCTACCTCCTCCATCGGATGCGGCTGCGGCGCTCCCCGCAGCTGACCGCGCGCCGGCCGCACGAGTAGCCCGGAGAACGACGAACCCCCGGGCGGTGCCGGGGGTTCGAGGGTGCATCGGTGGGGGTACTGGTCAGCCGCCGAGGTTCTTGCTCTGGAGCCAGGCCTTTGCCACTTCGGCGATGTCCTTGTTGTCGACCGCGATCTGCTTGCCGAGGTCGGTCAGGGTGGCCGTGTCCATCGCGGCCGAAACCTGGTTGAGGATGTTCTCGAAGGCGCTCTTGTCGGCCAGCTTCGCCAGCAGGTCGTCGCGGACGAGCGGCGCGATGTTGTCGGCCGGCTGGGTCTGCTTGTCGTCCTGGAGGACGACCCAGCCGTTGACCGCGATGTCCGGCTGCGTCGAGCACAGCTCCGCGACGTCGATGGTCTTGCCCTTGAGTGCCTGGGCCATCGGCGTGTCGCACGCGGACAGCTTGGTCGCGTTCGCGACGTCGATGCCGTAGGCGTCCTTGAGTGCCTTGCCGCAGACCGGATTGGTCGGGCAGTCGGTCGCGACCCCGAACTTGAGCTTGCCGGCGATCGCGGTCAGGTCGCTCATCTTGGTCAGCTGGTACTGGTCGGCCGTCTCCTTGCGGACGACGAAGGCGTTCTGGTCGGCGGCCGGCGAGAACGCGAGAACCGTGATCCCGCCACCCTTGCTGCTGAGCACCGCCTGGAGCGCCGCCCGGTTGACCATCGGGTCACCGGTCTGCGCGCCCGGGTCGTAGAAGGCGAGGCCGCTGCCGATGTACTCGGGCTTCAGGTCGAACTGGCCGCTCTCGAGCGCCGGTGCCGACACCTTGCGGGCGCCGATCCCGATCGCGGTCCGATCGACGGTGTAGCCCTTCGCCTCGAGGGCCTGGCCGTAGATCTCGGCCATCAGCTTGGCTTCATAGAAGCCATCGCTGCCGAGCCGGATCGTCGGGTTCGAGGCGGCGGCGCTGGGGGCTGCGCTCGGTTCCGTGCTCGCCGGCGCGCTGGCGGCCGTACTGGGGGCCGCACTGGCGACGCTGCTGGGTGTTGCGCTGCTGCCCCCACCCGTCGAACAGGCGCTGACCAGCGCCATGATCGACGCCCCGAGGGCGAGCGTGCGGCGTATCCGCATGTGGGTTCCTCCGTGTTCCGCCGTGCTGGGACTGCCGGCAGTCGGGGGACTATACCAGCGAATTGTCACCAGTCCGTGTCAACAATCCCGGCAGGAAGTGTCCTGTTTCTCGTGTTCTTCGGGTCGACCGGCCGGATCAGATCGTGGCCGGCGGCCGAGGCGCAGCCATCGGCTGGATGAACGGTGGTGGTGTCGACCGCACCCGCGCCGATACGGACGAGAGCCGCTGCACCCGGCTCAGGAGCAGCTCGCCCAGCATGGCCAGACCGGCCACCAGGACGACGCCGCCGAACAGCATCCCGTCGTCGTTCTGGGCGATTCCGTCCACGATGAATCGTCCGAGCCCGCCGATCCCGAAGATGGCACCCAGCGTCGTCGTGGCGATCACCTGGACCGCCGCCGAACGAATCCCGCCGACGATGACGGGCAGCGCCAGCGGGATCTCGATGCCGCGCAGGATCTGCCCGCCGCGGAAGCCCATGCCGCGCGCCGCCTCGACCAGGTCGCGGTCGACCTCGCTGACGCCGGCATAGCCGTTCACGAGGATCGGCGGGATGCCCAGGATGATCATGGCCACGAGGGTCGGATAGAGCCCGAACCCGTTGCCCGGGTCGATCGCCTGGGTGAACGGCGCCACGATGCCCATCATCGCGAACGTCGGAATGGCCCGACCGATGTTGGCCAGGCCCACGGCCAGGGTCACGCCGCGGCGGGTGTGGCCGATCGCCAGGCCGACCGGCAGGGCGATCGCGATCGCGACCAGCATCACGAAGAGCGACATCTCGACGTGCTCGGACAGTCGTGCCGGGATGCCGTTCGGGCCGTCCCAGTTCGCCGGATTGGTCAACCACGCGGCGGTCTCGGTGACGAAGTTCATGTCGCGGCCTCGGCCGACAGGCGGCCCCGCCGGGCCCATGGCGTGACCAGTGCCTGGAGCCCGACGAACGCCCGATCCGCGGCCAGCGCCAGCAGGATCGTCGGGATCGCCCCGACATAGATCTCGGTCGCGAACCCACGGTTCATCCCCTCGTAGATGAAGAACCCGAGCCCGCCGAGCGCATCACCGAGGGTCGCCGTGATCGTGACGAGCCCGATCGTGGAGACCGCGGCCACGCGCAGACCGGCGATCATCAGTGGTACGGCCAGGGGCAGCTCCACCGACCAGAGCCTGCCGATGGCGGTGAAGCCCATCCCATCCGCGGCCTCGCGCACGTCGGCCGGCGCTGCCTGCAGACCGGCCACCACGTTGCGCAGCAGAATCACGAGCGTGTACAGCACCAGCGGGATCTCGGCGGTCACGACCGACAGCCCCAGCGGCCCGACGAGCGCCGCGAAGAGGGCCAGGCTCGGGATGGTGAAGACGAGCCCGGCAATGGCGGTCGCGAGCGCGTTGACCGGGCGCGAGCGAGCGGCGATCACGCCGAGGACGAACGATATCGCGAACCCGACGGCCAGCGCGATCACCGCCAGGTAGAGGTGCTGCAGGGTCCGGAAGGCGACCTTGTCGAGATGGTCCGACACCCAGCCCCAGTCGATCATGTCGGGGCGGGCTCCGCCGGTTCGCCCGAGGGAACGGGAATCGGCGCGGCCGAATCGGCCTGCTCGCTCATGTCGAGGTTGACCTGGGCAAATCGGACGTCGCCGGCCGTCTCTCGCATCCGCTCGGCGATCATGTCGGCGGTCACCAAGCCCAGCACCGCGCCCGTCCGATCGATCACGATCCCGGCCTGGACATCGGCGTCGAGGAGCATCGACAGCGCGTCCTTGAGCGTCGTCCGGCGGTTGATCAACGGCGACATCGAGTGGGCCATCCGCTCGGTCAGCTGGCCTTCTGTGGGGATGGCGTCGTCGGCGATCCAGCCGATCGGCCGTCGCGTCGCGTCGACGAGCAGCAGGTAGGGAAAGGGATCCGCCGCCGACCGCCGCCGCGCCTCGATGGCCGCGTCGCCGATCCGGGCGGTCACCGCCGTCCGCAGCTCGAGCTCCGAAACACGGCTCAGCGACAGGCGCTTGAGCCCGCGATCGGCACCCACGAAGCGGGCCACGAACTCCGACGCCGGGTTGGCCAGGATGTCGGCCGGCGGGGCGAATTGCTCGAGCTTCCCGCCGAGCTGCATGACCGCGACGAGGTCGCCCATCTTGATCGCCTCGTCGATGTCGTGGGTGACGAACAGGATCGTCTTGGCCAGATCCTCCTGGAGGCGGAGGAACTCGTTCTGGAGCCGCTCGCGGACGATGGGGTCGACCGCCCCGAACGGCTCGTCCATGAGCATCACCGGCGGGTCCGCGGCGAGCGCTCGCGCAACGCCCACGCGCTGGCGTTCGCCACCGGACAACTGTCGGGGATAGCGATCCCGGTACCGGGCCGGGTCGAGGCCGACCAGCGTGAGCAGTTCGTCGGCGCGCTCGCGCTGGCGGGCCGCCGGCCAGCCGAGCAGGCGCGGGACGGTCGCCACGTTCTGGGCGATCGTCTGGTGCGGGAAGAGCCCGACCTGTTGAATGACGTAGCCGATCCCGCGCCGGAGCTCGGTGACGTCGCGCCCGGCGGTGTCCACGCCGTCGAGTCGGATCCGGCCGGCGGTCGGCTCGATCAGCCGGTTGACCATCTTGAGCGACGTGGTCTTGCCGCAGCCGGACGGTCCCACCAGCACGCAGATCTTGCCCGCGGGAACGTGGAAAGAGAGGTCGTTGACGGCGCCCGGCGCGCCCTTGGCGCGCGCGTCGTACTGCTTGGTGACGTGCTCGAAATCGACGGTCGCCCCGGTGGCGTGGCTGGCCGGCCCGGTCATGACCGGCCCCTAGCCCGCATCGACGAGCGGTTTCACCTCGCCGATGAAGCGTTCGAGCGATTCGACGTCGAAGGGGGCCGGGTGCTCCGAGATCACGGTCCTGAATCCGAGTGCCACATACGGCCGCAGCCGATCGGCGAGCTGCTCGGGCGTGCCGTTCCAGAAGGTGTCGTCGTCCGCAATGTCGGCGAGCGGTGTCTTGTTGTGGGCCATCGCCTCGTGCATGACCCGGACCGCCTCGGCCTCGGTGTCGCGAATGGTGACCTTGACCCCGAGCGTGAACTCGATCTCGGAGATGTCGCGCCCGACCGCGTCGCAATGCTCGCGCAGCACGTCGACCTTGTGGGCGATGAAATCGAGCGGACCCATGGCGTTCCACATGTCCGCGTAGCGGGCGACCGTTCGGAGCGTCTTCCTCTCGCCGCTGCCGCCGATCATGATCGGCAGGTGGGCCTGGACCGGTCGTGGGAGCACGCGCAGGTCGTCGAACTGGTAGTGGCCACCGGGGGTTGACGTGACGGGTTGGCCGTCGAGGGCCGCTCGCATCGCCGCGACCGACTCGTCGAGCCAGTCGAGCCGCTGCCCGAAGCCGCTCCCGAAGTCGATCCCCGTGGCGCGATGCTCCGGTTCCATCCAGGCGCCACCGATGCCCAGGATCGATCGGCCGTTGCTGATGTGATCGAGCGTGGTCGCCTCCTTGGCGACCAGGCCGGGATTGCGGAACGTATTCGCGCCGACGAGCAGCCCCAGCCGGATCCGCTCGGTCGAGGCGGCGTAGGCCGCGAGCGACGTCCAGCCCTCGAAGATCGGCTGGTGCGGGTCCCCGAAGATGGCGTACAGGTGATCCCAGGCCCAGACGTGGTCGTAGCCGAGGCGCTCGAGGCGCTTCGTGGCGCCGAGGATCTCGGGCCACGAGGTCGCCTGGTTCCAGAGCAGGACGCCGAGCTTGAGGTCGGTCATGGCGGGTGGGCCTCCCGGAACGTGTCGGTCGAGAAGACCCAGAGTGTAGAGGGGCAGCTAGGGAAGCGTCGCCAGGTCCCCTTCGATGATCTCGCGGTCGTCGGCATCGGCGATGCCGTCCAGGGCGGCCCTGGCGCGAGCCTTCCAGGCGGCAACGTCGGCCAGGTCGCCCGCCGCCAGGTGCGCCCGAGCCATGGCTTCGTACGCTGCGGCGATGTCGAAGTCGGCGATGCCGTTGGCCTCGACGAGCGCTAGGCAGCGGCGAGCATGCCAGAGCGCCGGTTCCGCCCGCCCCAGGACGCTGTAGACCCTGGAGCATTGCCATTCGCCACGGACGAGGCGCACCGGCTCCCCGACCTCGCCCCAGTGGTAGCGCGAGGCGTGCGCGGCATGGAGCATCTCGTCGTCCTGTTCCGGGGTCCGTCGCTCCGTTTCGAGCAACGTCCAGGTGTGATTGAACAAGTCGGCTGCAAGCTTGCGCCGGGTCGCCGGGTCGAGGTCGACGGTGGTCGCCTGCGTCGTCATAGGGTCTGCCTCCGTGCTGCCGAGTTGGCCGAGGATGTGGAGCACGCGCTGGAGACGCGCCGTTCGCGCTTCGAGCCTTGTTCGGTGGTCGCGCAGCAGCTCGCGCTGTCGTTGCGGGTCGTCGGTCGCGAGGAGCTCGCGCATCGTATCGAGCGGAACCTCGAGGTCCCGCAGCCGGATGATGGTCCGGGCGAGCTCCACCTGATCGCGCCGGTAGCGTCGGTAGCCGCTCGACGGGTCGACCCGCGCCGGCCGAAGCAGGTCGAGGTCGTCGTAGTGGCGCAGTGCCCCCACGCTCAGCCCGGCCAGCCGGGCGAAACGCCCGATCGTCAGTAGCTCATCCACAGATGCATCGTGAACCCTCGGGCGGCCCGAGAGTCAAGCGGCGGGACATCGCCCGCCGGGCAAGGGACGTCCCGCCGATGTCCGTCGGATGCATCACGCGGCGGATACCTGGATCCCGTGATCGCCGTCCGGCAGCTCCCCGGACCAGCTGATGCATCCGACGTGCATCGCGGGTTGCTAGGGTCGACGGGAGTCGGAGGGGGGAACGGCGGGCGTCGGGGCCCGGCACTTCGCCTCAGGCGCGGTCCAGCTCCCGATCGATGGCACGGAGGATGAACCGGGCTGCCTCCGCGCTCTTGCCGCCCAGCCGCTCGCCCTCGTCCTGCTCGAGCGCGCGCATGAGGTCGCCCAGGAAGAGGTCCATCGAGGGCGTCCGCGCGAGGTCGCCGGCGGCGAACGCCGCCTCGAGCCGGGCGACCGCGGCTCGTGCGTTGACGACCGTGTGGCCTTTCGCGGCGATCAGCTCGCGAACCTCGGATCGCGCGGCGTCGGCGCCGGGGCCGGTCGTCATCGCCATCTCGCGATCGTTCGTCGAAGCCGATCGGAGGCGGCGACCCCGATCGGCTCAGTCGCCGAGATGGGGATCGACGGATCTCCGGCCCGGACGGGTTGCGCCGTTCGTTGCGTCCGCAACGCCCGCCAGTCCGATTCCAGCATGCTCATCGCCAGCTCGTCCCACCAGCGACCGTCGCGCCAGATCGATTCGCGGGACCGTCCTTCGACGACGAACCCGCAGCGCTGATAGGCCCGGATCGCCCGGACGTTGAACTCGAACACGAACAGGCCGATCCGATGGAGCGACAGCGTGCCGAACGCGTGGTCGAGCATCAGCCTGGTCGCCTCGGTGCCATAGCCGTGGCCCCAGGCGTCCGCCTCGCCGATGGTGATGTGGTAGAGGGCCGACCCGTTCTCGCCGTCCAGCTGGCTGAACGCGCACGTCCCGATCAGCCGGTTGGTGGCCTTCTCGTGGACGGCCATGGCGAGCGCATCGGGACCGACGACCCGCGCCTCGAAGAATCGGTCGATCTCCTCGCGTCGCATCGGGGATGGCTGGTAGCGCGCCAGCCGAGCGATCTCCGGGTCGGCATACCAGCGCCGAAATGCGGCAACGTTCGAGGCCACGTGGCGGCGCAGGACCACCAGATCGCCGGTCAGGATCTCCGGGAACCAGCCCGTCGGTGCCATGTCCGGCACGGTATACCATCGCGGCCATGCGTCGCTGGAGCGAGGTGGCCGAGCGTCTGGCGGCAACCACCAAGACGTCCGAGAAGACCGCGCTCCTGGCCGACTACCTGCGCTCGCTGTCGGCCGACGAGCTGCCGATCGCGGCGATCTTCCTGACCGGCCGGCCGTTCGCCGAGGCGGACCAGCGCGCGACAGGGCTCGGCTGGGCGGCGATCGCATCGACGGTGAGCGATCTGGCGTCGGTCGGTCGATCCGCGCTGGGCGAGGCGTACGACCGCTCGTCGGACCTCGGGATCGCAGTGGCCGACGTCCTGATGGCCGCCGGGCACGCGCCGGACCCGGAGCGCAGCCCGACGCTCCCCGAGGTGGCCGAGGCCTTTGCGGCGATCGAATCGGCGTCCGGTCCGGCCCGCAAGTCGGCGATCCTGCGCGAGCTGCTCGAGCGGACCGACCCGCTGACCGCGAAGCACGTGGTCAAGGTCCTCGGCGGCGACCTGCGGATCGGACTGCGCGAGGGCCTCCTCGAGGCCGCGATCGCGCGTGCCTTCGACCGTCCGCTCGATGCGGTCAAGCAGGCCGGCATGCTCGTCGGCGACGTCGGTCTCCTGGCGGGCCTCGCCCGCGACGACGCACTCGCGGGCGCGGCGCTGACCCTGTTCCATCCGCTCAAGTTCATGCTCGCGTCCCCGGCCGAGGACGCCGACGAGATCGTCGCCCGGCTCGGGCCGGAGGTCTGGGTCGAGGACAAGTACGACGGCATCCGCTGCCAGCTCCACAAGCTAGGTCCGGATGTCCGGCTGTACTCGCGCGACTTGCACGACATCAGCGGCGGCTACCCGGAGATCGTCGAATCGGCCCGAGGCCTGGCCTGGGACGGGATCCTCGATGGCGAGATCCTCGGCTGGCGGGACGGCACGGTGCTCCCGTTCATCGCCCTCCAGACGCGGCTCGGACGCAAGACGCCGAGTGATGCGATCCTCGCCTCCGTGCCGGTCATCTACGTCGCGTTCGACGTCCTCGGCCTGGGGCCCGGTCGCGGCGAGATCGTGGCGCCGCTCCTCGCGCTGCCGTTGCGTGAACGACGGGCCCGACTCGACGGACTCGACCTGCCGCTCGCCGACGGCGACGCCGGCGGGCGGTTCGCCCGCTCGTACCTGACGGTCGCGGCCGACGCTGACGCGCTCGAGGCGGCGTTCCTCGAGGCCCGGGCGAGGCGCAACGAGGGCCTGATGGTCAAGGATCCGGAGAGTGTCTACGCGCCGGGCCGTCGCGGGCTCGGCTGGCTCAAGATGAAGAAGGCCCTGGCCACCATCGATTGCGTGGTCGTCGGCGTCGAGGTCGGGCACGGCAAGCGCCACGGCGTGTTGAGCGACTACACCTTTGCGGTCCGCGACTCCGCGACCGGGCGGCTGGTCAACATCGGCAAGGCATACAGCGGCCTCACGGACGCGGAGATCGCCGAGATGACCCGCTGGTTCGAGGCGCACACGATCGCCACCTTCGGGCGGTACCGCCAGGTCGAGCCGACGGTGGTCGTCGAGATCGCCTTCGACGTCATCGTCCGGTCGGGTCGCCACGGGTCCGGGTTCTCGCTGCGGTTCCCGCGGATCGCTCGGCTGCGCCCGGACAAGACCGTGGACGAGATCGATACCGTCGAGACCGTGACCGCGCTGTACGAGGGCTTGCAGCACGGCGCCGAGCACCTGGTCACGGCCGGCGCGAGAGCCGCGGCGGCTCCGGACGGCGCGCCCGTGAAACGCCTCGCGCCGCGGCGATCCGGCCGGGTATGCTAGCCGCGTGTTAGCTGGCATCGGGGGCGACGCTAGACCGACGGGCATCACCCTCGTTACGGACGCCTTCGTCGTGCGCGGCACGATCCTGACCCGTCATCGGCGAGTCACGGACATGCTCAACACGGCGGAGCACGAGTTCCTGGTCCTGGCCCAGGCCACGTTCGACGAGTTCGGCTCGACCGGCCAGGCGATCCAGGCCGATTACGCCCAGGTCAACCTGGGGGCCGTCCTGTTCGGGGTCGCCGACGAGCCGGTCGAGGCAACGCCCGAGCTCCGCGTGCCGAAGGTCGCCGAGCGTGCGCTGATCTCCGTGCCGCCGTTCACCGTCACCGGTCACATCCACCTGATGCCCGAACGCGACCTGCACGAGGCGCTCGAGGACCTGATGGGCCGCTTCGTCCCGGTGACCGAGGCGACGTACTGGTCGGATCGGGTCGGTGAGGCCCGCAAGACGGCGTTGGTGGTCGCCATCAATCACAGCCGCGCACAGTTCCTCGCGCCCTTCCGGGAGATCGATCCGTGGGCCGGCCTGGACCGGTCGGGGACGCCGACGCAGTCGACGGGCTTCCCGACGGCGGCGACGGAGACGCCGCGCCCATCAGATCCCGCGTGGCCGGAAATCGATCGGCCGTTCTGAGCGCCGAGCTGAGCCGTTCTCGCAGCGAACGCCCGGCCCCCTGACCCAACCGACTAGCGGTCGACGGGGAGGTCCAGCCGGTTGCCCCACTCCGCCCAGCCGCCGTCGTACACGGCCACGTCCTCGTGGCCGAGCAGGGTCAACACGAACGCCAGCTTGGAGGCCGCCACGCCCGAGCCGTCGTAGCAGACCATCCGCCGCCCGCGGCTCACATTCCCGGCATGGAGCAGCGCCCGGAGCTGCGTCCCGTCGCGGAGATGCTGGCTGCCCGGCAGGCTGGTCGCCCCGACCGGCACGTTGAGCGCGCCCGGGATGTGCCCCAGCCGCTTGGTGTTGCCCTCGAAACCGCGGTACTCGGATGGCGCCCGCGCGTCGAGCAGGGTCACGTCCGGGGCGCCGAGCAGCCCGCGGACGTCGGATGTCGTCAGCCGCGTCCGGTTGGGTCCGCGGACGGTGAACCCGCCCGAGCCCGGCACGACCTCGGCGTTCGAGACCGGGCGGCCCTCGGCGACCCAGGCCGGGTAGCCGCCGTCGAGGATCCGCACGGACTCGAGCCCATACGCCCGCAGGCTCCACCAGGCGCGAGCGGCGAAGACGCCCTGGCTGTCGTCGTAGACCACCACGGTCGTGCCGTCCGAGATACCCGCCCGTTCGCCGAGCGCTGCCATCCGGTCCGGCGCAGCCAGGACGAACGCGTCTCCGTCGGCAACGTCATCGGTAAGCTCCACGCGCCAGTCGACCTTGACCGCGCCCGGGATATGGCCGACGGCGTGGACCGCCGCGGCGGTGCCGTCGGGCCGCCAGCGAAGGTCGAGTACGCGCACGCCGGGCCGCCCGACCTGCTCGGCCAGCCATTCGGTGGTGGCCAGGATCTCGGGACGGGCCAAGCCATGCATGGCCGGTATCATACGGCCGTGGTCGTCCCGTTCCCGCCTGGCCCCGAGAAGCTCGAGGCGGTGCGATCCGCCCTCCCGGCCCTCGCCGCGGGGATCTACCTCAACACCGGGACGACCGGTCCGCTGCCGGCCGAGACCGCCGCCGCCATGGCGGAGGTGGCGACCTGGGAACGCGATGTCGGGCGGGCCCATCCGGACGCCATTGAGGACCTCCTCGGCCGGATGGCCGAAGCCCGTGCGGGCGTCGCCGCGGTGCTCGGGACCGACGTCGGCGCGGTCGGCCTGACGCACTCGACGACCGACGCGATGAACATCGGCGTCCTCGCCGCAGCCGGTGCCGATCGCGGCGGTCGGGTCGTGACCACCCGGCACGAGCACCTGGGCGGGCTCGGGCCGCTGTTCTCGATGCGCGACCGCGGAGCCGCGGATCTCGCGATCGTCGACGCCGGCGACGACGGCGACGACCCGCGGACGCTGGCGGCGTTCGATGTCGCCATCACGCCGAATACCCGCGTCGTCGCGGTATCGCACGTCACCTGGGCGACCGGGGCGGTCCTGCCGATCGCCCGGATCGCGGAGCTGACCCACGCCCGGGGTGCGCAGCTGGTCGTGGACGGTGCCCAGGCCGCCGGGGCCATCCCGTTTCGGTTCGACGAGACCGGCGCCGACTACTACGCGGTGCCCGCCCAGAAGTGGCTGCTCGGTCCGGAGGGGATGGGCGCGCTGGTCGTCCGGCCATCGCTGATCGACGGGGTAACGCCGGGGCTCGGCGGATTCTTCAGCTTTGAGGCGGCCGACGGCGACGGTCTCGCCCGATGGTGGCCAGACGCCCGGCGGTTCGAAGCCTCCGGCTACCATCGCCCGTCGATCGTCGGGATGGCCCGCTCGATCGGCTGGTTGTCGATGTACGTCGGTCTCGACTACGTGTTCGGGCGCGGCCCGGCGATGGCCCGGGCTGCCGCGGCGCGCCTGGCGGCGATCGATGGGGTGACCGTCCTGACGCCGGTCGATCGGATGGCGACGCTGGTCACGTTCCGGATCGCCGGCTGGTCCGCCCAGGCCGCTCTTTCCGAGCTCGGCGCCCGGGTCTTCGCGATCGCGCGGACCATCGAGCGCCTCGACGCGCTGCGGATCAGCGTCGGCTTCTTCACCTCCGAGGACGAGCTCGAGCGGCTGGCCGGGGCGGTCGAGCTCCTGGCGAGGCACACGCCGGACACGCTGCCGCCCCGGCGCCGGCTGGCGATGCTGGGCGGGACGTGAGCGCGAAGCCGGACGGACGCGGACCCGTCGGGCAACGATCCTGGGCCGCGGTGCGCTGGCGCCAGTTTCGCGGAGCGCCACGACCCGTCGTTCGCGCGGTCCTGTCGAGCCTGGTCGTCGCGATCGTCCTGGCCCTCGGATATCTGGCCTACGACGTCGCGCTTGGTCGAGGTGCCGCCCTGCCCGGCGGCGACCTGCGGATCCTGGCGATGGTCGTCTACGTGGCGGTGGTGCTCGCGAGCGGGAGCGTCGTCACCTACCTCGTCGTGCCGCAGCCGACCGGCGCCGGGACAGCGGTCCGGCGGACGGCCTGGAGCGCAGCGCTCGGGTTCTTTGCCGCTGTCCCGATCGCGTATCTCGTCATGGTCGCCGCCATGCAGATCGTCCGACCGCTGATCGGCTGAGAGCAAGGCCGTCTGCGACTTGGGCTGGCCCGCGGCGGCCATTCGCGGTACTCTCGCTCGGCAACCATCACGGCGTGCCCGGGTATCCGGCTCCTCGCCGCTCCAGTCTCGAGGTCCTCGCGTGTCCATAGACGAACGGCACGTCGCGCTGCCGAAGCTGTATGGCGCCCCGGCCTATGCCAGACCGCCTGTCCAGGCCGTCGCCGGTCCGCGCCCGTTCGACCCCGACGAACTTCCCCTCGAGGTGTTCCAGACCGAGGAGGAGCGCGAGTCGGCGGCCTATCTCGCAGCCCGAACCTACGAGATCCACGGCGCGGACCGCGCCTCCGATGGCGCCACCGCCGGGCGGCTCCGAGGTCGTCCGTTCAGCATCCGGGCGATCGCCGGCCGCCTCCTGGGCGGCGACTGACCACGGGTCGTGGCGTGAACCGGGTGTAGCATCCCCGGGGTACGCGCGGCGGGGGAGTAGCTCAATTGGTTAGAGCGGCGGGCTTATATCCCGCTGGTTCCAGGTTCGAGTCCTGGCTCCCCTACCAACCTCGCGAATCGGACTCCGCAGCCCGGCCACGCTGTGTCAGCGACCGCAGGCGAAGCTGTCGCGCAGGGGTGAGGCTGCGCTGGCTGGGCAGCGCCCCGATCCAGCTCGGAAGCTGATCCGGCGTCACGACCGCGCAGGTCGCTGAACGCGGGACGCTCGCATCACTGACGATCAGCGCCGCGTACACGCGGACGACGAAGTCGATATCCGCGGTGGCCAGCCAGCGGCGGACGCACTCCGCATCGCGGTTGGCTTCGTCGAGCGGGTTGTCCATCGGCGTCCAGCCGTCTCGGGTCAGGTATTCCCAGGCCGTTCCGACCTGGCGGTAGTGCCGCCCGCCGGGCAGGGCATGCAGGACCGCGGCCCCGAAGGTCCCGATCGCCAGCTCCGGGATCGTGCGGCCATTGTTCGGGATGACGTCCGCCGCGACCCAGACCGCATCGGCCATCGACGCGAGTGCCTGCGCCCCGGGTCCGCCGCTCTCGCGGCTCGCCCTGAGACGCGAGACCGTGGTCGCCAGTCGGCTGGTGCCGGCCAGCAGGAGGGCGCCCCCCGCGATCAACGACAGGGACAGGATTCCCAACGCCACCTGGGTCCGGCCCGCTCCGGTCAGCCGATCCGTCGAGAGGACGGAGACCAGCGGCGTCGCGAGGACGAGATACGCGATTCCCAGGCCGGCCGCGGTCAGCAACGAGCCGTACACGGATCCGCTGACGAGCATGCCGAGCCGGGGAGCCCGGCCGTGTGGAGTGATGAGTGCCATCTACCCAACGATGGCCCATCCGCAGCTGTCGGCCAATCCCCATTGCGGCTAGCGACCGGCCGCCAGTGGGCCCAGCCGCTCCTCCAGACCGCACCGGACCGGACCTCGGTGTTGGCAGATCGCACCACGTTAGGGCCATGGGACCACCGGCGTCCGGCGCCGGTCTCGCACCCGGACCCCCGTACCATTGTCCGAGCACACGTGGCGGCCCATCCTCCGAGTGCACCGGGATCGGGTTCCCGGCCGAGGAGGCCCAGCCAGTGGTCGTCAAGCGAGGTCGCCGCGAACGGCACGACGCCTGGTCGTGGGCCGCGGCCATGGTCGCCGCGGCCGTCCTGCTGCTCGGCCTCGTCCTGCCGGTCGCCGCGACCTCCACCCCGTACGGCAGCGACCCGTGCGACAAGGGGCAGGGCCATCACATCGGCAATGACTGCACGCCGACCCCGACGCCGACCCCGGTCCCGACCCCGACGCCGACCCCGGTCCCGACTGCCACGCCGACCCCATCGCCTAGGCCGACGCCGACCCCCTCGCCATCGCCGAGGCCCACTGCAACGCCGAGGCCGACGCCGACCCCCTCGCCATCGCCGACGCCCACTGCAACGCCGAGGCCGACGCCGACCCCCTCGCCATCGCCGACGCCCTCGCCGACCCCGCAGGCCTCGCCGACCCCAAAGCCATCGCCGACGCCCACGCCTCGCCCCACCCCGACGGCAACGCCGAGGCCGAGTCCGGCGCCGACCGCCACGCCCCGCGCGACACCGACACCGAAGCCGTACCAGTCGCCGACTCCGACACCGACGCCGCTCGGCGGCGTGCCCCTGCCGACCGGGTCGCCCGCGGGCACGGTCGCTGGCGCGCCCCTGCCCAGCGGGGATCCGGGCCAGCCCGCGACTCCTGGCAACGATGGGTCGACGGCTCCTCCATCCGGCGACGGGTCGTCGTTGCCTGGAGCCACGATCGGGGGAGCGGACGGTCCGGCGGCGCCGGGCGACGGAACGACAGCCGGTGACGGGGCGCCCACCGGCGGCGGCTCCTCGGCCGGCAGTCCCGCCTCAGCCGCCGGCGTCACCGCGGTCGTCGGCCCCGTGGGTGGTACCGACGGCCCAGGCGACACCACCGGGACGACCGATCCGACCAGTCCCGTTGCAGGCCCCGACGGCTCCCTGACCGGGGCCGCGTCCGGCGGCGCACGGTCGTGGGGCCCGCTGACCAGCGCCCTTGCGATGCTCGGCCTGTCCGGCCTCCCATTCACGGGCTTCGCCCTCACGACGTCCGCGGTCATGGCGACCGGAACGGTCGCCGCGGCCATGGCCTTCGGCCTGTTCGGCAAGCGCCGTCGCGCCGGCGATCCGCCGGGCCCGGACGACCAGCTCGCCGCCGCCGCGGCGCTCGGGGTCGGCATGCGGCCGATGCCCGCGCCACTCCCCGCGTTCCAGGAGGCGGAGGACCCGGAGGCGCAGCTGCCGCGCTGGCGCCGCCCGTCACTGCTCCAGGCCCGCAAGGCCGACCCAATTCGAGATGCGACGACACCGACCCGGCTCACCTTCGATGACGGTCTCGTGGGCCCCCTCGACGGGCGCGAGCGCCGGATGATCCGCTACCGGATCGTGCGCATGCTCGACACGCCCGATGAGCTCCGTGGCGTCGAGACGGGCTATCTCGACCGGGGAGACGAGGTGCAGCTCCTCGAGAAGTACGGTGCCTACTGGCTGATCCTCTCGCCTGACGGCCGGCAGGGCTGGGTCCACAACATGACCCTCGGCGAGATCGTGACCGACGACGCGCCAGACGACGATCGACCGGTCGCCACGATGCCGCTGGCGCCCGAGACCTGGACGCTCGGCGAGGGCGACGAGGACACGGACGTCCTCGAGGCCTATCTCGAGTCGCGCCGCCGCGAGTCCTGACGCCCGACCGGCGCTTTCCGCAGCACCAGGATGTGCTGGTGGACGATGTTCGGCACGAAGGTGTGCGGGTAGCCGTACGGCCGCAACCTGGTCCCGGCCTGGTACCAGATCAGGTCGCCCTTCGGAACGAAGCCGGCTGTTGACGCCCGTGCCGCGAGATCCGAGCCGGTGAACACGTATCGCCCATCCTGGTACGCGTCGCGGACGATCACGACCGCGTAGTGCCCGTCGCGCAGCACCCGATGGAGCTCGCGGAACGCGTCGCCCATCCGATCGAGGAAGGCCGGGTAGTCGGCGGCATTGGCGAGGTCATCCGCGGAGTCGGTGATCATCGCGTAATCCGTCCGACGGTTCGCGTGGGTCTCCGACAGGACCCCGCCGGCCATGGTCATCGGGAGCTGCAGGTTGTACGGCGGGTCGGTGGCCACGAGGTCGACCGACGCCTCGTCGAGGGTCGGCAGGATCTCCAGGGCGTCGCCGACCCGGAGCTCGAGGCCGCTCGGATCGAAGCCACGCGGACCGCCCGGATCGGCGGGACCGAGATCGACCAGGTCCGGCCCCGCGCCATCGCGCTCGGCGGTCAGGCCGAGCAGGACCTCGCGGTAGACGGCCGCCCAACGGGGGTCGAGCTCGATCCCGAGCGCTCGCCGCGGTCCTCGTGCAATCGCCGCCCCGAGCAAGGTCCCGCCCACCCCCGCAAACGGATCGAGGACGAGCTCGCCGGTCCGACTGAAGAACTCGATCAACCGCGCCATCAGGCGCGGAGGCTTGTTTGCCCCGTGTGCCCGTCGTGCGGCGTGACCGAGCTCGGATGGATACGCGGTGGTGAGCAGCGACTTGGTGAAGTACAGCCATTCCTCGCCGGGCAGCTCGTTGAGCGTGTTGGCGGGATGCGGCGGTCGCCGGGCCTCGGTCACCGTGGCAGCCTAGCGGACTTCCGGGGCGGCGGGCTTGTCGGACTGCGGGACCCATGGCGCCGCAGCGGACGGGCCACCTAGAATGCCCCCATGCCCGCCAGGTACACGAGCGCGCGGTTCGTGGCACGCGAAGCTGCCTTTGCACGCCTCGCCTCGCTGCTCGACGGCGTGACCGGCGGTCGATCGCGCTCGCTGCTGGTGAGCGGAACGGCGGGCATCGGCGTCACGAGGTTCCTCGACGAAGCCGTGGGCAGGGTAGGCGAACTCGCCTCACCGTGGACGATCCTGCGCGGCGGTGCCTGGCCGTCCGGCGCGGACGCACCGTACGGTCCGGTGATCCGGGCGATCGGGCCGGCTCTCCGTCGCCTGCCCGACGCGGACCTGTGCGAGATCCTCGGCCCGGCGAGCGGGGAGCTGGTCAGATTGCTGCCGGACCTGGCCCGGCGCCTCCCGAGCGAACGGCCGGGCCGCGGCACGATCGTGGCCCCCGAGCGGCGACAGGCGCGCACGCTGGAAGGCATCCTCGGCGTGCTGGGTCGGCTCGGAGAGCAGCAACCGGTGGCCCTCATCCTCGAGGACCTGCACCGATCCGATGCCGCGACGCGGGCGCTCGTCACGTTCCTGATCCGCGTCGCACGCGATCAGCGACTGGCGGTCATCGGCACCGATCAGCCCGACGCCGTCTCGCGCGACCACCCCTGGACCGACGATCTCGCGTCGATCTCGTCGGCGTCGGCCCCGCCCTCGCTCGACCGGCTGTCGCTGGCCCCGCTCGACCGCGACGACCTTGCCGCGTTGATCGAAGGCATCGAGGGCGAACGCGCTCCGGCCAGCCTGCTCCTGCTGGTGGTCGAACGTTCGGGTGGGATCCCGCTTGTCGTCGAGGAACTGCTGGCCGCCCGCCGCGAGCTGCCGACGGCATCGCTGACTGATTCGTTCGACGACCTGGTCATGGCCAGAGCGGCCGCTCGCTCGCCGGAGTGCCGCCGCGTGCTCCGACTGCTGGCCCCGGCCGGCCGGTCGCTGACCGCGCAGCAGCTGGCCGACGTCGCCGCCGCGTACGAGAACGACACGCAACGATCCGCTCCGCGCTCGACCACCGCCCCGCGCCACGGCGACGGTGTCCTCGATGCCGACCTGCGCGCCGGGTTGAGCGAGGCGCTCGAGCATGGGTTCGTGGTCGATCGTGACGGCGAGATCGGGTTCCGCCACGAAGCGATCGGGCAGGCCGTCGAGCGCGACATGCTGCCGATGCTCCGGACGCGCCACCTGGCCGCTTTGGCGACGGGCCTCGACGGTCCGGCGGTGGGAACGGCTCGGTACTGGCTGGACGCCCACGAACCCGAGCGCGCCCGCGATGCCGCGATCGACGCCGCGGCCGCCGCCGGCGAACGGCACGCCCCGGCCGACGAGCTGTCCGTGCTCGAGCTGGCCCTCGCGGTGCATCCCCCGGTTGCCTTGTCGAGCGGCTCGCGCCGGCGCGGCGACCGCCCGACCACCGATATCGCCGAGCTGCAGCTCCGGGCCGCCGAATCGGCCTACGCGATCGGGCGAACGGCTCGGGCCACCGCCTACCTGGAAGCGGCCGCCGCGGGCCTGGATGCCCGCCGTGATCGGATTCGGCTGGGGCTGCTGTTCGAGCGGCTGTCGCACGTGCGCCGGGCCGCCGGCGATTCCGCGGGCGCGATCGTCGCCGCCCGGCGCGCCATCGAGCTCATCCCCCGCGAGCCCAGCCCGGAGCGGGCCAAGGTGCTGGCCGCGCTGGCGCGACTCAGGATGCTCGAGGGCGTCTTCTCGGAGGCGCAGCGCCTGGCGAAGGAGGCGATCCGGGTTGCCCGCTCCTGCGAGCCGGCCGCCCGCGAGCAGGAGATTCACGCCATGACGACGCTGGGGGTGGCGATGGCCTGGGGCAGCGATCCGGAAGGCGGGATCGCGCTGCTCCACCAGGCGGAGACCGGCGCCCGCGCCATCGACGACCTCGACCTCCTGTTCCGGATCAGCGCGAACCTCACGACCGTGCTCGACCTCGTCGGTCGGCGCGCCGACGCCGTCGAGGTCGCCTATCGAGGCATCGACGAGGCACGGGCCGCCGGTCTCGAGGCGGTCTACGGGAACTTCCTCGCCGGCAACGTCGCCGAGACCCTCATCCTGCTCGGGCGCTGGACGGAGGCGCGCTCGCTGTGCGTCCGGGCGCTCCGCTGGGCGCCGGTCGGCATCATCTTCCTCGACGCCCTCATCTTCCTCGCTGCCGTCGAGATCGAGACCGAGGCCGGCGAGGAGGCCGCCCGCCTGCTCGGCCAGACCGTCCTTGAATTCGATGCGCTGCGCGAACCGCAGCTGGCCGGCTCGTATTACCTGGTGGCGGCGTCCTATTCGCTGTGGCGTGGCGATGTCGCTGATGCCAGTCGCTCGGTGGAGCGTGGCTGGGCGGTCGTCAGGTCAACCGAGGAATGGGTTCTCGCGGCGCGCATGGCGGCGATGGTCGCGCAGGTCGACGCCGCCGTCGCCGCCGAGGCACGGGAGCACCGCCAGCTCGCACCCCTGGCGGCCGCGCGAGCCCGGAGCGCCGAGGTCATCGCCGCGGCCGCCGCGCAGGTGCGTGCCGGTGCGGCACCTCCGACCGCTGGATCTCGCCGGATTGCCGAGGCCTACCTGGCCACGGCACGGGCCTATCAGCGCCGGCTCGAAGGAGACGATCGGCCCGCGGTCTGGGCGCACGTCGCCGACGCCTGGACGGAGCTGTCGGCGCCATACGATGCCGCGCTCGCTCGCTGGCGGCAGGCCGAGGCGGCATTGATGGGAAAGACCGGCCGGACGGGACGGGCCGACGCGCGCGTCCCGATCGACGAGGCGGCCCGGGTGGCGCTCGAGCTCCATGCCCGTCCGCTGTTGCGCGAGATCCGTGAGTTGGCCGGCCGGGCCCGGTTGAGCCTGCCGCCCGCGGCCGAAGCCTTCCTTGGCGAGGAACCGGCGGCGACCACCGCCGCGGTTCCCGTCGGGCCGGCGGCGGGCGCCCGTTCGGCGGCCGACTCGGACGGGCAGTCGGCCCTGGTTCGGGCGATCGCCGGCGACGCGGCGCCGACGACGCACCGACCGGCTACCTTCGGCCTCAGTGGCCGTGAACGTGAGGTCCTGGCCCTGGTCGCGCAGGGCCGCACCAACCGCGAAATCGGGGAGCGGCTGTTCATCAGCCAGAAGACGGTCGGCGTCCACGTCGGCAACATCCTGGCGAAGCTGGCCGTCTCCGGGCGCGTCGAAGCGGCCACCGTCGCCATCCGCCTCGGGTTGACGAGCCCGAACTAGGCGGCTACCGGCCTCTCGCGAGGTCCCGGACGCCGCGAGACCCGGAGGGAGGGTCTCCGGGTCTCGATCGGATCGCTGTGCGCCCGTCCGGATGGGCTCCGGACGAGGTTGGCGTCTATGAGCGGCTGATTACCACTTGTGACCGGCGGCCAGGGTCAGCGCGATCGCAACGAGCGGTCCGACCGTGAGCGCAAGTCGCCGGGTCCGGGTGATGAGGCTGGCCATCTGGGTGGGCTCCGATCTGATGGAATGAGTCCAGGTCCACCAGTCCTGAATGAGGTGGAGCCCGAGACTAGACCCGATCGGTCGCGGATCAACCGACCCGAAGGTACTGGGGGTCATCCCCCAGCGGTACCATGACCGGCCCGGGACCACCCCGGACCCCACCATCGCCCGCGACACGATCGACGCCTGCGCGGTAGATTCGCGCGGCATTCCCCAAAGCGGCCACCCGCAGCCCACGCAGAGGTTCGTCCCCGATGCCACACGTCCGACGCCTGTCCGCCCTGGCCCTCGCCGTCATCGTCGGCGCCAGCGCTGCCGCGTGTGTCAGCGCGACTCCCGGCTGGACGTACGCTCCGGCTCCCTCGGTGACGCCGCCGCCGAGCGCCGCCGCGTCCGGCTCGGCGAGTGGGAGCCCGGCCGCCAGCGGGCAAGCTGGCGGCGTGAAGATCAGCGCCCTGAATATCGCCTACGAGCAGTCGAGCGTCACCGCCCCGGCGGGCAAGGCGTTCCAGATCGAGTTCGACAACAAGGACGCCGGCGTCCCGCACAACGTCTCCATCCACAAGGGCGACGCGAATGGTACCGAGGTCTTCAAGGGCGAGATCATCACCGGCCCGGCGACCACGACGTACGACGTGCCTGCCCTCGACGCCGGGACGTATACCTTCGTCTGCAGCGTCCACCCGAACATGACCGGCACGCTCACGGTGCAGTAGGCGACGGGACATGACCCCGGCCGGCGAGCAGCTCTGCTACTCGGACTCGTACCTGCGGTCCGTCGACGCGCGTGTTGCGTCGGTCGAGGTGGGCGAGGCCGCGCTGCTGGTGCTCGATCGGACGGCGTTCTACCCGGGCGGCGGCGGCCAGCCGTCGGATCGCGGCCTCGTCCTGCGCGCCTCGGACGGTCGCTCCTGGACGGTCCGCACGGCCCGCAAGGTCGGCGGCGAGATCGTCCACGAGCTCGAGCCGGACGGAGGCGATCCGCCGGCGGTCGGCGATGCGCTGCGGGTCGATCTCGACTGGGCGAGACGGCTCGCCCTGATGCGAACGCACACCGCCCTGCACGCCCTGTGCGGCGTGGTCTGGCGCGACCACGGTGCGCTCGTGACCGGCGGCAACATGGAACCCGGCAGCGGCCGGATGGACTTCGAGTTCGAGCGGATGACCGGTGACCTCGTCGATTCGATCGAGGCCACGGTCAACGCCGAACTGGCAGCTGCGCGCGAGGTCCGGGTGGCCGTCCTCCCGCGTGATGAGGCGTTCGCGATCCCCGACCTGATCCGGACGAAGGTCAACCTCCTGCCGCCCGGAATCGAGCACATTCGGACGATCGAGATCGTCGGGCTTGACCTCCAGGCCGATGGTGGCACGCACGTTGCGAACACCTCCGAGGTCGGCCGGATCCACGTCACGGGCTACGAGTCGAAGGGCCGGATCAACAAGCGGATCCGGATCGAGCTGGTCGACCCGATCGCCTGACCCGGGATTGTGAGCGGCTTCCCGACCGGGCTAGACTGCCGCGATGTCCGACCTGAACCTCCAGCTCGACCTCGCCTGGCGGCTGATCGCCGCGGCGTTCATGGGCGCGGTCATCGGCATCGAACGCGAGCGGCATGAGCATCCGGCCGGGATCCGGACGCACATGCTCGTGTCGATCGGGTCCGCTGCATTCACGGTCCTGTCGATCTACTCGTTCGGCCAGGGCTCCGATCCAGGTCGTGTGGCGGCGCAGATCGTGACCGGCATCGGGTTCCTCGGAGCCGGATCGATCCTCAAGGCCAGCGGAACGATCCACGGCCTGACCACCGCTGCCAGCCTGTGGGTCGTCGCCGCCGTCGGGATGGCGGCCGGCGCGGGCGCCTGGGGCGTGGCCATCGCGACGACGATCATCGTGCTGATCTCGCTCTGGCCGCTCCAGGCGATCGAGCGCCGCTATTTCTCACGTCGACGCGAGCCTTGAGCCGGTCCGTCCTCCCCCAGCTGTCGGTCCCGCTGCTCTCAAGTCCGCTGATCCGTCGCGTTGCGTGGCACATCCGACGAATCGGTGGCCAGCTGGACCGCCGCTTCTTCCTGTCGCTGGCCGAGGGGATCATCGTCTTCGTCGCGATTGCCGCAGTCCTCATCACGCTCTTCGAGAAACCGCTGACCATCGAGTCGCTGTTCGACTCGTTCAACTGGGGGATCGCCACCGTCCTCGGCCAGGGCGATGCGAACTTCGTCACGTCGCCCGGCGGACGAGTGGTCGGGTGGCTGCTTATCCTGTTTGGCGTCGCCATGCTCGGGATGATCACCGGGGCCCTGGTCGCGATGGTCATCGATTTCCTGCTGAAGGAGGGCCAGGGTTTGGGCGCATCCGGCCACCAGGACCACATCGTGGTGTGCGGTTGGAACAGCACGGCACGCGACCTGATCGACGAGCTTCGTGGCGACGACTACCAGCAGAAGGTCGTGGTGCTGGCCGACGTCGAGAAGAACCCGGGCGGGAGCGGGGTGTATTTCGTCCGCGGCGACGCGACGGATGCGTCGGACCTGGAACGGGCCGGGATCGCGGACGCCTACGCGGCCCTCGTCTTCCCCGCCGACATGTCGGACGAATCCGACATGCACTCCATCCTGACGATCATGGCGATCAAGTCCGTTGCGCCCAAGGTCCGGACGGTCGCCGAAGTCAACAACCCGCGCCACGAGCCGCACTTCCAGCGGGCTGAGGTCGACGAGCTGCTCGTGACGTCGAAGGTGGCCTCCCATCTGCTTGCCCGATCCGCCCTGTACCCCGGGCTGTCTGCGATCGTCACCGACATCGTGTCCGGCGGCGAGGGATCCGAGTTGTACCGGATCACCCTCCCCGACGAATACCTCGGCCTGTCGATCGACGCGGTCGCGGCGCGCCTCCGCAGCGACCACAAGGCGACGCTGCTGTCGGTCAACCGCGGCGGGCGAGCGTTCGTCAACCCGCCGAGTGATTTCGTGCTCCAAGCGGGCGACGACGCGATCGTGGTCGCAGAATCATTGGGCACGTTGGCGCCCCTCAAGCTGAGCGACCTCCACACCGCGGCCGGTACCCTGGCCCCGGCGTCGCCCGGCGCAGGCGCCTGAGACCGACGTCGACGGAGGGCGACGCGCGCCACCCGGAGCTCGGCCGGGCGCGCCGGTGCCGCCGAAGCGGGACGCGCGTCCCGGTAGCGGCGTCCCCGGGTTGGTCCGTGGCCGCATCGCCCAGCCGGGGAAGGGGCCGAGCGTCGACCTGGGAGCCTGCGGCTCGAGAGTCGGGACTCGTTGATTCATGGGCCGCACTCAGGGCCGGTGTGCCTGAGACGCCTCGGGCGCCGCCCGCCCGCCGGCCGCGCCAGCCCGCCGCGCCAGCCCGCCGCGCCAATCCGGCGGAACATGCATCGGGAGACTCCTATGGTCGGCCCGAGCGACCTTGCCGAGCCCGCCGCGGCCCTCGACCGCCGCGCCACGCTCAGCCGATCAACCGAGGAGCCCGGTCGCGGAACCCGAAGGCCACCGCACGGTGACCCAGTGGCCATATGAGTCCTGTGGTGGCTGTTCCGCCAATTCGCGCGGCGGCACGGCCGGCAGGTCTGGTCGCACGGCGGCACGGCCGGCAGGGTCGGAAGCGCGCCGGAGCCCCGTCCCGCCCGGAACCTCGACGCCTAGAGCGCCTTGACCGCCGCGGTCAGCGCGGCGAGACCGTCCTTCGCGTCGGCGAACAGCATCCCGGTCTTTGGGTTCGTGTAGAGCTCGTTATCGATGCCGGCGTAGCCGCGCCCCATCGATCGCTTGATCACCACGATCGAGTGCGCCTTGTCCACGTCCAGGATCGGCATGCCCGAGACCGGCGATCCGGGTCGCCGCGCCGCCGGGTTGGTGACGTCGTTGGCACCGACGACGAGCGCCACGTCGCAGCGCTCGAATTCGGGGTTGATATCGTCCATCTCCTTGAGCTGCGGATAGGGCACGTTGGCCTCGGCCAGCAGCACGTTCATGTGACCCGGCATCCGGCCGGCGACTGGGTGGATCGCGTACTTGACGTCCACTCCGCGCTCCTCGAGCAGCTCGGCCAGCTCGCGGACCGCGTGCTGGGCCTGGGCGACCGCGAGCCCGTAGCCCGGGACCACGATCACGTGCTGCGCGTAGGCCAGCTGGATGGCAACGTCGTCCGCGCCGATCGACCGGACGGAGCCGCCGGCCCCTCCGACAGCCGTCTGCGTGCCCTCGCCGCCGCCGAACCCGCCGATCATGATGTTGATCACCGATCGGTTCATGGCGTCGGCCATGAGCTTGGTCAGGATCGCGCCGGAGGCGCCGACCAGGGCGCCAGCGATGATCAGCACGTCATTGCCGAGGACGAAGCCGGCCATCGCCACGGCCGTGCCGGTGAACGAGTTGAGCAGCGAGATCACGACCGGCATGTCCGCCCCGCCGATCGGCAGGACCATGGTCACGCCAAAGATGAGCGCCGCGGCCAGGATCAGGAACATGACCGGCACGCTCAGGTTGCCGGCCCACAGGAAGACCGCGCCGACCACGGTGATCACGGCCAGCGCCACGGTCACGATCCGACCGGCAGGGATCATGATCGGCTTGCCGGCGATCAGGCCCTGGAGCTTGCCGGCGGCGATCAGCGAACCGGTGAAGGTGATGCTGCCGATGACGATATCGAGGACGGTCGCAACGTTGACCTGTGGATCCGGCGCAGACCGCAGGCCGAGGTAGTCGTCGATCGCGATCAGGGCGGCCGCGCCGCCACCGGCGGCATTGAACAGCGACACCAACTGTGGCATCGCGGTCATCTTCACGGTCCTGGCGGTGTACAGGCCGCCGCCGCCGCCGACGAGGATGCCGACGACGATGATCGCCCAGCCGGTGCCGTTGAGGCCTCCCTCCACGGTCGGTCGCGCGAACAGGAGGATCGCCGTCGCCGCGATCGCGACCGCCATCCCGCCGGCCGACAGCAGGTTGCCGTTTCGCGCGGTGGCCGGCGAGTTCATCCGCATCAGGCCGATCACGAAGCAGGCGGCCCCGGCCAGCCAGGCGAGGCGCACGAGATCGGAGATGGTGCTGAAGTCCATCGCTCAGCCCTCGGCCTGCTCGGCCGGTTTCGCGGCGACGGGCTTCTTCTTGAACATCTGGAGCATCCGGTCGGTGACCACGTAGCCGCCCACCACGTTCATGGTCGCGAACGCGACCGCCACGAGCGACAGGATCTGGCTCGGCAGATCGGTCGCCTCGATCGCGATGAACATCGACCCGACGAGGACGATTCCGTGGATCGAGTTCGCGCCCGACATCAGCGGCGTATGCAGCGTGGCCGGGACCTTGCTGATCACGGCAAAGCCGACGAGGATCGCCAAGACGAAGACCGTCAGGGCGGAGAGGAGTTCGGGGCTCACGGGGGACCTCCGGCTCCGGCCGCGGGGGCCGGCTCGAGCAGCTTCCTGACCGGCTCCGAGACGACCGCGCCACCGTGCGTGATGACCGTGGCCTTGGTCACCTCGTCCTCGAAGTCGAGGTTGAGGTTGCCGTCCTTGACCATCCCGAGCAGAAGCGCCGAGATGTTGCGCGCGTAGAACGCCGACGAACCGGCCGGCATCGAGGCCGGCAGGTTCTCCGGGGCGATGATCGTGACGCCATTGGGCGATGCGACCGTCTCGCCGGTGACGCTCAGCTCGCAGTTGCCCCCGAGGGCCGAGGCCGCCATGTCGACGATCACCGAGCCGGACTTCATTCGCCCGACCGCGTCGGCGGTGACCAGGACCGGTGGCTTGCGGCCGGGGACCTGGGCCGTGGTGATCACGACGTCCATCGTGCCGATGACCTCGTTGAGCTCGGCCTGCTGGGCCGCGCGCTCCTCGGTGGTCAGTTCGCGGGCATAGCCGCCGGCCCCCGTCGCGTCGATCGTCGTCTTCAGCTTGACGAACTGGGCGCCGAGCGACTCGGCCTGCTCGCGGGTCTCCGGCCGGACGTCGTAGGCCTTGACGACCGCGCCCAGCCGCCGCGCGGTTCCGATTGCCTGGAGTCCGGCGACGCCGATCCCGAGGATCAGGACGTTGGCGGGCCTGGCCGTCCCGGCGGCCGTCGTCAGCAGCGGGAAGTAGCGTCCGTATGCGCCGGCGGCGATCAGGACGGCCTTGTAGCCGCCGACGTTGGCCTGCGAGCTGAGCGCGTCCATCGTCTGCGCCCGGGACAGCGTGCGCGGGATGGCGTCGAGGCTGATCGCGGTCACGCCCTGGGCCGCCAGCGAGCGCGCGGTCCCCGGATCGATCAGCGGAGACAGGAAGCCGATGACGGCCTGTCCGGCGCGCATCACCCGGACCTCGGACTCGCTCGGCTTCTGGACGCGCAGGATCGCGTCGGCCTGGGCGTACAGCTCGACGCTGCTTACGATCGTCGCGCCGGCGTCGGCGTACGCCCGGTCTGGGATCGCGGCGCCGGCACCGGCACCCTGTTCGACGAGGATCTCGAGCCCGGCGGCCTCGAGCTTGCCGAGGACTTCCGGCACCAGGGCGACGCGTCGCTCGCCGGGCGCGGTCTCCTTGGCGACACCGATCTTCATGGAAACCACCTGACTAGGGTTGCGGGGCCGGGGACGGGGCATGGCCTCGGCGGACGCCTGGGGTCGCGCGAAAGGATACCTGCTGTCGACGCCGGATGCGCCGCACCCGAGGTTGCGTTTCGGCCGCGCCGTGCGCCGAGGTGACTATCCTTCGGGGATGCGACGGATCCGCTGGCTCAGTGTGGTCGTGCCGATCCTCGCGGTGGCGATCATCGAGCTGATCAGCGACGGCCTGCTCGACGCGGAGCTGCCGTTCCCGCTCGACACGGTCGTGGTCGTCATCGTGGTTGCCGGGCTGGCGTGGAGCCTGTCGACCATCGCTTTCCGGCGGATCGACCAGCTGTCCGATACGCTCCGCGAGCGAAACCTCGACCTCGAGCGGCGCGCCGCATCCGCGCGGGCGCTTCATCGGGTGAGCGTCGCCATCGCGGCGCTGGCCGACGTCGATGAGATCCTGCGGGCCGTCGTCGAGCAGGCCCGCGCCCTGCTCGAGGTGGATGTGGCGCTCCTCGTCACGAACGGCTCGGACGGCGAGCCGCACGTGGCCGCCTCGAGCGGTCCCGACGGCGCGGTCGATCGTGCCGGCGGGTTTGCCGACCAGGCCGCAGGCGTCTCGCGGTTCGTCAGGCCGGACCTGGTGATCGCTCGGCTGGAGGCTCCGCTGCAGCGAGCGGGCGAGACGATCGGGCTCCTGCTGGTCGGATCGAGGCAGGCCCGCGGGTTCGGGGTCGACGAGGTCGAGACCCTGTCGTCGCTGGCCAACCAGGCGGCGATCGCCATCGAGAACGCGCGCCTCCAGGCGCGACTCCGCGAGCTGGCCGTCGACGCCGAGCGCGAACGGATCGCGCGCGAGATGCATGACGGGTTGGCGCAGGTGCTCGGCTACGTCAACACGAAGTCGCAGGCAATCGAGGAGCTCCTGGTGGCCGGCCGCACGACCGAGGCCCGTGGCCTGCTCGCCGATCTGGCCGCGGCCGCTCGGTCCATCTACGTCGACGTCCGAGAGGCCATCCTCGGGCTGCGAAGCCCGGTGCCGCCGGGGGTCGGACTGGTGGCATCGGTCGAGGAGTACGCGGCCAGGTTCGCCGATGCCGCGAAGATCGCGGTTCGGGTCCAGGCATCTGGCGCCGCCCGGGACCTCGAGCTCGCCCCGGACGTGGAGTCGCAGGCCTTCCGGATCGTCCAGGAGGCCCTGACCAACGTTCGGAAGCATTCAGGGGCGGGGCGTGCCGACGTGGCGTTCTCGGTCGTCGACGGTCGTCTCCAGGTCGTCATCGCCGACGACGGGCAGGGGATCGACGCCGCCGCACGACCGGCCGACCGGCCGCGCTACGGCATCGAGGCGATGCGCGAGCGCGCCGCGAGCATCGGCGCGAGCGTCGAATGGACGACCCCGCCCGGCGGGGGTTGCCGGGTCCAGCTGGCTGTCGCGGTCGAGGCCGCGGCGGAACCTGCCCGAACCGGGATCGCTCGGTGAGGATCGTCCTCGCCGACGACCACGCCCTCTTCCGGGACGGCGTCTCGTCGTTGCTCCAGGCCTGGGGCCACGAGGTCGTCGGCAGCGCATCGAACGGCGTCGAGGCCGTGGAGCTCGTGCTCCGCCTCGAACCGGACCTGGTCCTGATGGACGTCCGGATGCCCCTGAAGACCGGGGTCCAGGCCACCCGAGAGATCGCGGCGGCTCGGCCCGGACACCCCGATCGTGATGCTCACCGTGAGCGAGGACGAGGACGACCTGTTTGCCGCCATCCAGTCGGGCGCCCGCGGCTACCTGCTCAAGAACCTCGAGGCGGCGCAGCTCCGGGCGATGATCGACACCGTCGCCCGCGGCGACGCGGCCATCACGCCCGCGACCGCGGCCCGGATCATCCGGCACCTGTCCGAACGAGAGACCGCCGAGGAGGCGTCGCCGGACCGGCTCACGGCTCGAGAGCTCGACGTGCTCCGCCTGGTGACCGCGGGCCGGCACAACAAGGAGATCGCGGCCGAGCTCGGAATCAGCGAGAACACCGCGAAGTACCACCTCCGCAACATCCTCGAGAAGCTCCACGCCGAGAGCCGAACCGAGGTCGCGATGCGCGCCCTGCGCGAGGGCCTGCTCGACCCCGAATGACCGACGGCCCGGGCCGATCGGCCCGGTGCGTCCCACCCGTCCGAGTGATCCCACCCATCCGAGCGGGGGTGGTGGATCGATGGCGGGACGCGGATGCTGCTTCCGTCATCGGACGCAGGAGGCCGCCCCATGGGCTATCGAATCGACATCGATCATGCGGGCTGCATCAATTGCGGCGTCTGCATGGACACCTGCCCGGTCGAGGCGCTCGACATGTCCCGGCCCCAGGCACCCGGAATCGAGACGGGCGGCTTCGGGCGGCCGCAAACCTGGATGATGGAACACCCCATCCAGGTCGGCGAGTGCATCGGCTGCGGCATCTGCATCGGGGAGTGCCCGGTCAACGTGATGACTCTCGTCGCGCAGCCGACCGAGACGGTGCTGGCGCCGCGCCAGGGCCCGATCGAGCGACCGGTTGGCAAGGCCCCCGGCCGCCAGCCCTGGCTGCCACTCGGCGAGGTCACCCGGGAGGTGCTGAAGCGTGAGCACCCGTCGCCCTGGGGAGACCTGCTCCACTGGCAGACGGCGAGCCGCGACCAGGCCTGGCAGGTCTGGCGCTCGATGAAGACGCAGGGCCGGACGGTCCCGATCGCGCCCTGCCAGGCCGCCTGTCCGGCCGGGACCGATGCGGGACGCTACGTCGGCCTCATCGGTGCCGGACGGTACGACGAGGCGTACGCCGTGGCCGCCGAGGTCAATCCGTTCCCCTCGGTGTGCGGCTGGATCTGCACGGCGCCGTGCGAGAGCGTCTGCCGCCGCGGAGTGCTCGACGAGCCGATCGCGATCCGGACCCTCAAGCGCTTTGCCGCGGAGCATGGCCAGCTGCCACCCGTCGATCGACCGAGCGTGCATCGGACCGAGAAGGTGGGGATCGTCGGCGGCGGGCCGGCCGGCATGTCCGCGGCCTACTACCTCGCCCGCCTCGGCTATCCCGTCACCGTCTTCGAGGCGATGCCGGTGCCGGGCGGGATGATGGCGATCGGAATTCCCTCCTATCGATTGCCCCGCGACGTCCTGCAGGCGGAGATCGAACGGATCGTCGGGCTGGGAGTCGACCTGCGGCTCGACAGCGCGATGGGCCGCGACTTCACGCTGGGCGACCTCGAGAACGAGGGCTACCGCGCGGTCTTCCTGTCGACCGGGGCCTCGAAGAGCCGGCGACTCGGCGTCCCCGGCGACGCCGCCGCGGGGGTGATCCCGGCCACCCTGTTCCTGAAGCGGGTCAACCTCGGCGAGGAGTCCCGGCTGAGCGGCCCGGCCGTCGTCGTCGGCGGTGGCAGCACCGCGATGGATGCGGCACGCTCGGCCTGGCGCAGCGGAGCGTCGCCGGTCACGGTGATCTATCGCCGCGGCCGCGCCGAGATGCCGGCCCAGGTCGAGGAGATCGAGGCCGCCGAGCGCGAAGGGATCGTCATCCGAACCGGGCTGGCACCGGTCGAGGTGGTCAGCCGTGATGGCGAGGTGATCGCCATTCGGTGCACCGAGACCGCTCCCGCGGATCCAACAACGGCCGCGGGCCACGCGCCGGACGGCCGCAGCACCTGGATCCCCGTCCCGGGCACGGACCGGGAGCTCCCGGCCCGGACGATCCTCGTCGCAGTGGGCGAGGAGCCCGACCCGTCGATCCTGCCGGAGGGAGCCGGCATCGAGGTGAGCGGCTGGGCCGGCATCGTCGCCGACCCGCGGACCCTGGCAACGGGCCGCGCCGGCGTCTTCGCCGGTGGGGACGTGGTCTCCGGGCCAAAGACGATCATCGACGCGGTCGCCTCGGGCCGTCGGGCGGCGGCTTCGATCCACGAGTACCTCGCCGGCGTCCCGAACGGCGAGGCAGAGATCCTCGCCGCAGTTCGTTATCGGACGCCGCGAGAGGCGACCGTCGCCGTGGATCTGTCGACCCGTCCACGGGCGCACGCGCCGCTGCCGATCGTCCAACCGGGCTCGTTCGAGGCGACGCAGGTGGGCTTCGACGAGGCCACCGCGCGGTCCGAGGCCGGCCGGTGCTTCCGTTGCGATGCCGTGTACGCCGGCCCGACCTACGACGTCAAGGCCGGCCGCGGGCCAGACCTGCCCGCTGCGATCCAACCATCCCGACCCGCCACCACCGAGATTGCTGGAGGAACGCTATGACCCCAGACCAGGTTTCCGGCTTCTTCGACGCCGGTGAGAGCTTCGTGGAGGGCACGATCGGCGCGGCGCTCGTCGTCCTGTGGCTCCTCGCGGTGGCGCTCCACCTCGGCCGACCGTACATGGTCCGGACGACCGGCAAGTTCACCCTCCGGCTCGGCGCCGACCTGTGGTGGATCATCTACGTGGGGCTGCGCGACCTGATCGTCGTCCAGGTCTTCATCGGCAGCTTCATCTTCTTCTACCCGGACGTGGTGTCCGGCCAGGACCTGCCCATCACCGGCGGCCTTGCCGCGGTCTGCGCCTTCGCCGTCATGCTCATCAAGCTCGTCCGTCCGGGCGACGAGCTCCGGGCCTTCAGGGCGCAGGTTGGGCTGCTGGGCCTGGGAGCAACCCTCTATATCGTCCCGTACTTCCTGGGCGTCCAGATGACCGAGCTCCACGGCCAGCGGGTCGACGTGATCATGCCGTTCCTGGTCAGCTCGAAGAACCTGGACCTCGCCCTCCCGCTCTGCTACCTGTCCGCGGCGCTGACCGGCCTGCTCGGGCTGGTCGCCGTGGGCTACAACCTGCGCTCGACCGGTCGACGACCAGCTGAGTCCACCACGGAGATCGCCCGATGAACGCCGATGACCTTGCCCAGGCACTCACCACCGGCGCCTCCGGCTGGCTCGTCCTGTCGGTGGCCGCGGTCCTGCCGATGCTCTGGACGTTCACCCTGGTCATGCACTTCGCGCGCCCGGCGGTGATCCGGTTTCTGCAATCGCTGACGCTCCGCTTCGGCGGCGACGTCTGGTGGCTGTCCTATGTCCTGTTCCGCGATGCGCTGCTGGTCATCACCCTCGGGCTCGGGATGCTCTTCTTCATGCCGAACCTGTACTTCGTCGGCGACGGCCTGCCGATCACCGCGCCGCTGTCCGTGCTGGTCCTGTTCTGGGCCCTGTGCGTCAAGATCATCCGGGACCCGGACGAGGATCCGGCCGCGTTCCGCCTGGTCAGCGTCCTGCTCGTCATCGCGTCCGTGCTCTACATCGTTCCGCAGATCTATGGGTTGGAGGGCGCCGACCAGGCCTACCTGGGCGATCTGCCCAAGCTGCTCACGAGCACCGGTAACCTGCCGGTCGCCCGTCCGCTCTTCTGGATCAGCCTGGGCCTGTTCGCGCTGACGGCCGGCGCGATGTTCCTGCGGGCCGTGCTCCAGCTCCGGCTTCCCGCATCCGCCGAGGCTCCGGTCGACGCCGGCTGACCGATCGACGTCGTCGATCAGGACTTCGCGAGGAGGGTCACGACCAGCATGTGGCCCTCCTCATCGCCGATGACCTCGGCGTCGTGGGGGATCGCCCCGTCCCAGCGGACGTAGTCGCCAGGTCCCGCCTCGACGACATTGTCGCCCTGGGTCATCCGGAACCGGCCGCGCAGGATGATGTGGTGCTCGTCGCCGGCATGTGCGTGGGCACCGGTCCGGCTCCCGGGGGACGCGATCGCCTCGATGACGCTGATGTCGCGCGACAGGCCGCCATCGACCAGCTCGATCCTGCCCAGGTCGTTGACCCGTGACGTTCGTTCCGCGGCTCGAATGACCTGTGGCGGTGGGGCCTCGTCCATCAGGAACCAGGCGATCGGCACATTCAACGCCTCGCCGATCGAGGCCAGGCAGGCGAGCGACGGCGACGCCTTGTCGTTCTCGATCTGCGACAGGTAGCCCACGTTCAGGCCACTCCGCTCGGCGACGGTCGCGAGGGTGAGCCCGCGTTCGCGTCGCCAGCGCCTCACCTGGCCGCCGATGGCGGGTCGCCGTCGCTCTTCGGTGGTCATGTTTGCCCTCTCACAACAACATTTGACAACAGTGGCAGTTCTCGATATGTTGTTGCCGCAACCAAGTCTGCTTGACACGAGCAAACAGGTCAAGCCAGGGAACGGAGAATCTCCATGAAGATCGCCATCGTCGGGGCCGGCAATGTCGGCCGTGCACTCGCCACCTCATTCAGCCGGGCCGGGCACGAGGTGGTGATCACCTCGCGAGATCCGGAGCACGCCCGCGCTGCCGCCGCGCTGACCGCCAACGCGTCGACCGCGCCAACGCCACGCACGGCTGTCGCCGGCGCTGACGTCGTCGTCCTCGCCCTGCCGTTCGCCAGCGTCGCCGCCGTGGCCGTGGACATCCGGCCCGTGATCGCCGGCAAGCCGGTCGTCGACGTCACCAACCGGATGTCGTTCGGCGCCAACGGCGCAGAGATGGACACCAGCACCTCGAACGCCGAGGAGGTTGCCGTCCTGCTGCCGGAGGCCAAGGTGGTCAAGGCGTTCAACACGCTGTTCTCATCGCGCCAGTCCGACCCGGTGGTCGACGGCATCCAGCTTGACGGCTTCGTCGCCGGCGACGATCCGGCTGCCAAGGCGGCTGTCCTCGAGCTGGCAGGCTCGATCGGCCTCAACCCGGTCGACGTCGGACCCCTCGTTCGAGCCAGGCAGCTCGAGTCCCTCGCGTTCCTCAACATCGCGCTTCAGATCGACAACGACGGAACGTGGCGATCGGGCTGGCGCCTCGTCGGGGCACCGGAAACGGTCAGGGAAGCCGCGTGATCGAAGTCGACAGCGCATACAGGTCGAGGCAGACTGCGCCGATGAGCATTCCGATTCGGCGGCTCAACCACGCCGTGCTGTTCGTCCGGAACGCGGCGGTCGCGGCCGACTTCTATGGTCGGGTCTTCGGGTTCGAGGTGGTCGGCACCGAGATGGGCGGCCAGGCCGTCTTCATGCGCGCCGGCGGTGGGGAAAACCACCACGATCTGGGCTTGTTCTCGGTCGGACCCGATGCGCCTCGCCCGGCGCGCGGCTCGGTCGGCCTCTACCACCTGGCCTGGGAGGTGCCCACCATCGACGACCTGGCGGACGCCGCGGCGATCCTGTCGGACGCTGCTGCGCTCCGCGGCGCCTCCGACCACGGCGTCTCCAAGTCGCTCTACGGCGCCGATCCGGACGGCAACGAGTTTGAGATCATGTGGCGCGTGCCGCGGGAAGCGTGGGGTGAATTCGAGAAGCGGGGCGCGGTCATGCCCCTCGACCTCGACGCTGAGCGCCGGCGCTGGGGTGCCGAAGGAGCCGCCCGGGCCTGAGCCGTGAGCCGTGCCGGCCCTGGCCGTCAGGCCTCAGCCGCGCGGAACCGGACCATACCGCTCGCCCCGGCGATCCCGATCAGGATCAGCGCCGCGCCAACCAACCCGCTCGCCGGCAGTCGATCGCCCAGCATGAGCGCGGCGATCAGCGCCGATGAGACGGGCGTCAGGAGGAGCGCGGCCGACGTTCTTCCGGCCGGCACGCGGCGCACGCTGGCAATGACCAGCAGGCTGCCGGTGCTGCTCGCACCGACGACGATCGAGAGCAGGGCGAGCGCCGCCGCCGGGTCGATGCTGGCGGGGATCAGCGGCCGCGGTTCCACCGCGATGGCGACGGCCAGCAGCCCCGGCCCGCGGGCCAACAGGTTCGCGATCGTGACGAGGGTCCCATCCAGCTGGTATGGGCCGGACCAGCGTCGCGTGAGCACCAGGTACAGCCCGAACATCGCGGCGCCCGCGAAGGCCATTCCGATCCCCGCGAGGGGCGCCCCAAGCGGTGCGGTTCCAGCCAACAGTACCGTGCCACCCAGGGCGATCACGAACGCGGCGACGGTCACCGCGCTTAAGGGCTCGCCGAGGATCGGCACCGCGAACAGGGTCGCCAGCACCGCGTACAGGGGCGCCACGAACCCGGTGATCGTCGGACCGCTCAGGGCAACCGCAACGTTGACTGCCGCGATGAACCCCGCACCACCCAGCAGGGCCAGGACAGCCAGCCGGATCAACCGTGCAGTGGTGAGGTTGCCGGTCGACGGCCGCTCGATGAATCCGCCGGCGGCAAGGACGAAGACCAGGACCAGCGCCAGCGTGCACGCCCAGCCCGCGATCGCCAGCGGCGAGAAGGACCGCAGGGCCACTGCGGTGGCGGGATACGCCGCGCCGTACACGATGGCCGCCCCCGCCGCGGCGATCATCCCCGTCCGGTGATCGGAGACCCCGCCGGGCATGGAAATCGGGCGCATCGCGTGAGGGTACCCTCAGCGACGCGCCCGACGGATTCGAGGCGGATCCGCGACCCGGGAGCAGGATGCCCGGGCGTGCGGCTCAGTCCAGTTCGAACACCACGGTGACGCTGGCCGACACGTCCTGCGTTCCCGGCTGGACCGGAGTCTTGACGTCGGCCATCGGGGCTGCCCCGGCGGCGCCGTAGTAGATCGGTGTCGGCGCGGACGCGTCCGAGATCGAGACGACGGCCCCGAGCGTGACATGCGCGGCGCCGGCCATCGCCTGGGCGCTGGTCCGAGCGGCAACGACGGCGGCGGCGCGGGCATCATCCATGGCCTTGGCAGGGTCAGCGAGCTCGAACGAGATCCCGTTCACGTCGGTCGCGCCCTTGGCGGTGGCCGCGTCAACGACGTCGCCCGCCCTGTCCAGGTTGCGGACGGTCACCTGGACCTGCTCGCTGATGACGTAGCCGACGATCCTGGTCGAGGAGTTCTGGGCGTACCGCGCCGACAGGCTGAGCCCGGTCGTCTGGATGTCGGCATCCGCCACGCCGAGTCCCTTGATCGCGCCGATCACGTCGGTCATGGCCTGGGCAGCGGCGTCGCGCGCCTCCTTGATGGTGGGCTTGGTGAGCGTGACGCCGAGGTACACGCGCGCCACGTCTGGCACGACGGTGACCTTGCCGTTGCCCTGGACCGTCAGTGTGTGGAGGGCGACGTCGGTGCCGGTGGCCGGCGCCCCGGCGACGGGCGCAGGCCGGACGGTGAGCGCCGCCACGGCAACGATCAGGCCGCCGAGCGCGAAGGCGCCCATGGTTCGAATTGACTGGGACATCGAAACCACCTTTGCACGCTGTTGGCGCCCGGCAGGAGTGGGGCGCCACCGGCCAGACGGACGGCCGGCGGCGCCGGTTCCGCGGTAGCGCCGGATCGTACCCCCCTCGTGAGGGCCTCCGCCACCGGCTGAGGAGCTTGCGTAGGTCTCGGTTTCGCGAGAGTACCCTTCAGGTCGTCATGCAGACCGTCGCGATGGGTCTGGCACCTGCGGTCCAGGCCATCGACCTCCGGAAGTCGTTCGGCGAGATCCAGGCCGTCGACGGCGTCAGCTTCGAACTGTCGGCGGGCCGGATCTACGGGGTGCTCGGCCCGAACGGCTCGGGAAAGACGACGCTCATCCGGATGCTGACGGGCCTCGGGCGACCGACCGCGGGTGAGGCCCGCGTCCTCGGCGTGGCCATGCCGTCGCGCGCGAACCTGGCTCGGATCGGCTACATGACCCAGAGCGACGGCATCTACCCGGAGCTGACCGCGGTCGAGAACGCCAGGTTCTTCGCTGCGATGTACGGGGTCCGCGACCGCGAGGCCGCCGAGACCGCGCTCGCCGTCGTCGAGCTCGGCGATCGAGCCGGGACGCTGGCCAGCGAGCTGTCCGGCGGCATGCGCCGGCGGCTGTCGCTGGCGTGCGCCCTGGTCCACCAACCGCCGATCCTCTTCCTGGACGAGCCGACCGTCGGCGTGGACCCCGCCCTTCGAGTCCAGTTCTGGGCCCACTTCCATGCGCTCGCCGGCCAGGGGACCACGATCGTGGTGTCCAGCCACGTGATGGACGAAGCCGACCGCTGCGACGAGCTCCTGTTCATGCGCGGCGGCCGCGTCATCGCCCAGGGGACGGGCGAGGCGCTCCGCGCCCGAGCCGGCACCACCGACCTCGAGCAGGCGTTCCTTCGATTCAGCACGGGCGGGGAACCGGCGGCATGAGCGCCCGTCGGGTGGTCGCCCTGCTCCGCCGGCTGGTCGAGGAACTGCGGCGCGATCGACGCTCGATGGCGCTCCTGTTCGTCGCGCCGGTGGTCCTGACCGGGCTGATGGCGTACGTCCTTCGTGGCCAGCAGGTAACGCCCGTGTCGGCGGTCGTGGTGAACCAGGCCGGGCAGGCGGGTGGCGGGATGGTCGGCGCGCTCGAGCGGGCCATCCGTGCCGACGGCGGCACCGTGGTCGACGCGCCCGACCAGGCGGCGGCGGAGTCCGCCCTGCGCGACGGGTCGGCGAGCATCGCGATCGTCGTCCCGGCCGACTTCGTTGCGCGACTAGTCGCCGGCAACCAACCGAGCCTGACCGTGGTCACGCCGGGTCTCGAGCCGACGGCGGACAGCCAGCAGCTCGTATCGCTCCAGCGGGCGATCACGACGGCGGTCACGCAGGCGCTGCCGGACGCGGGACTCCACCTGCCGCGACTGGATCCGCGGACCGTGTACGGCATACCCGATTCGGACGTGGTCGACCACCTGGCCCCGGTGTTCCTCGGGTTCTTCGCGTACTTCTTCGTCTACATCCTGACCGGCATCAGCTTCCTGCGGGAGCGGATCGGAGGAACGCTCGAGCGGCTGCTGGCGACGCCGGTGTCGCGTGGTGAGATCGTCCTCGGGTACAGCCTGGGGTTCGGCCTGTTCGCCACCATCCAGGTGCTGGTCCTGCTGGGCTGGACGCTGCTCGACGTTCGGGTGCCGGCGATCGGGCCGCTGGCGGCCTTCTCGGTCGGGCTGGCGGTTCCGGTGGCGGGGAGCCCGCTCCTGGCCTTCCTGGTCGTGATGCTCCTGGCGCTTGGTGCGGTCAGCCTCGGGATCCTGTTGTCGACCTTTGCCCGGACCGAGCTGCAGGTCGTCCAGTTCATCCCGCTGGTCATCGTCCCGCAGGCCCTGCTGAGCGGCGTGCTCTTCCCGGTCAATTCGATGCCCGATGTCCTCCAGGCGATCGCCCGCGTGCTGCCGCTGACGTACGCGACCGACGGACTCCGCCAGGTCGTAATCCGCGGCGCCGACCTCGGATACGCCGCGCTCCAGGTCGACGTCGGGGTGCTGGCCGCGTTCGTCGCGGTCTTTGCGGTGCTGGCGACGGCCACGATCAGGCGGGAGGTCGTCTAGCCGAGGCGGGCGACGGTCGGCGCCCCGGCATGACCTCAGCCCCGAGATGCGACTTCAAGACCGGATGATGCCGGTCTGCGCCGGATCCGGAACACCGGTAACGCGCGGCCCGGGTTCCGGATCGGCGCGCATGGCTGGATCAGGCCGGTTCGGCGTATTCCGGCGCCGGGGGACGGCAGGCGACGATCGGCTCCGATTTGCCGCCTGACGAAGCGCTGATCAGTTGGCATCGTCGCAGCGAGCATCGCACTGGCCTGGACGCCCGGAACGCGGCGGGCACGACCCACATCCATCACCTGCGCGGAAGGAACCCTCGCGAACCGGTCGCCAGATGGACCACGTAGACAACGGCAATCGCGCCCACCGTGGCTATCGCGATGCTCTCGAGGTTGATCCCGTCGACCGAGCCCATCTTGAGCACGCTCGTGGCCACGAACCCGCCCACCAGCCCGCCGACGATGCCCAGCACGACCATCATCACCAGGCCTTCACGGGCGTGCATGACCTGGCTGGCGAGGAAGCCGGCGATCGCGCCGACCACGATCCAGGCGATGAACCCCATGGGTTGTGCGTCCTTTCGTTGCTTATCTTCGGCCGGCTCGATCGGCGGACCGGATCGCGCCAGCGCGGAAACGGAGTCCTGGAAGGCGACTTCAGATCGCTGCTGCGACCAGTGCCGCAGGGAGCAGGACGAGGATCGCGACCAGCGCGAGCGCCAAGAACACGATGGAGCGGAGGGCCTCCGACGCCAGCGGCCTACGCGCCAGTTCGAGCGAGGGCGCCATCCGGGTCAGGCCGGCTCGCGGCGGAAGATGCCGACGCCCCAGATCACGATCAGCTCGAGGACCGACCAGCCGACGAAGGCGACGACGGCGGCGACGTCGAGCATCGAACCCCCCGACGTCAGGGCATTCGTCTTGAGGATCCCCTCGAAGGGCCCGACCAAGATCTTGCTGACGTCGAGGATCGCCGACACGAGCGCGTTGCCGGTGCGGGCGTCCAGCAGCAGGAGCACGACTCGCAGACCGATGATGAGCTGGATCAGCCCGAACACGAAGACGATGACCCGACGGGTCATCTCGGAACCACCGGGGCTGATCGAGGTGCGCTCGTAGTCGGTGCGCACCGTCTGCCGGGGTGCGCCGGTTGCTACTGGTTGCTGTTCCGGCACCGCTTGCACAGGCTCCGGGCCGGCGCTTGACGTTGGGCCCTCGGTGACGACCGTCTGGTCGACTTGCTCGGTGGTCATGCCTTCTCCTTCGCTGTATCAGCATCCGGGGAAGCGGGGCAACGATGACACCCGTGGAATGCCATGCGCGAGTGTCTCGCGCGAATGGCCGTAGTTCATGACAACCCGTCATCACACAAGACGGACGAGCTCCCGGCAGAGAACGACCCGTGGAGCCGCCCGCGGCTCCACGGTAGGCGCTCGGTCTCGTGTGTCGACGTGACAGGCAGCGAGCCTCCATGGACACGAGGGACAGGAGCCACGCTGGCGGGTGTCCTGGCGGCCGCCTTTCCACCAGATGCTCGGCCAGGTGGTCCCGGCTCGTGGGTCGGGTATAGGTCACCCGCGCTTCCGGCGGCGGGCTCGAGCGCGATTACAGGTTCGAGCGACGCGCCGCCCGGAGCCTGAGCATGGCCGCGTCGGCACGCTCGGTCAGCCCGTCGGCGGTGTCACCAGGCTCGAGCTCGGCGAACCCAACGCTGATCGCGACCCCGGCGTCCGCCTCGATCGCGATGCCGATCGCGTCGAACCGCTGCGCTGCTTCGGCGAGGTCGGTGCCGCCCAGGCCGCACACAAACGCGTCGCCACCGAAGCGGATGATCGGGTCGAACGATCGCAGCCGCGCGCGCATCGCGCGGACGACCGATTGCAGGACGCGATCGCCCGCGGCGTGGCCATCGCGAACGTTGACCGTCTTGAGGTCGTCGACGTCGACGAAGGCCACGACGAACGGACCGCCTGACCGTCGCACCCGCTCGATCTCGTGGGTCAGGGCCAGGCGCCCCATCTCGCGCCGATACGCCCCGGTGAGCTCGTCGAGGTGAGCGGCCTGCAGCTCCGCCTCGAGGCGAGCCCGCTCGCCGGCCGCCTTGGCTCGGTCTGCCGCGGCCCTGGCACGATCGTCCGCCGCCCGGCTCCGATCTGCGGCGGCCTGTGCACGCAGCTCCTCGAGTTCGTGGAGCAGCTGGGCCTCGCGTTCGCTGGAGGGCAGTTTCAGATCTGCTGCGTGCGCGTCCCGCCCCCGACCACCCTCGTCGCGGATCTCCGCCATCCGGTCCCGGTCGGCCGCGGCCTCGTCCCGATCGTGAGCCGTGGCCTGGCGGCGCAGGCGGTTGCCGAGGCGCTCGAACGAAGCAGCCTCTCGATTCTCCCGAGAGACCTGGTAGGCCTTCTCGTCATCGGGCGACAGGTCGTGATGGCCGGCCCGGTCCCTGTCGGTGGTCGCCTGGTCCTGGTCCGATGCCTGCTGATCGCGGTCCGCGCCGGTCTGGTCTCGTTCCGATGCCGTCTGGTCGCTGTCCGAGGACACCTGGTCGGCATCCGACGCCGACTGATCGGCGTCGGCCACCATCTGGTCGGCGCTCGACGCCTTCCGAGCATCCGAAATGGTGTTCCTGACCCCGGCACCAGGGGCCTCGGGCGTCGTCGACCCGAGGGTCAGTTGACCTCCGTTCTGCTTCGCCATGTGCGCCACCTCGCGCGTCGCGGGATGCCCGTCACGCGGGGTCGTACCTCGAGACACCGACGAGCCTTTCGTTCCCACTCTGCCCATTGGATTCCCGGCGTCATGACATCCAGTCATCGCCCAGACCAGGGGGATGACCGAGCTTCATGACCCGGGGCCTTGCATGCGGCACGCTTGTCACCGGGTTCTTGTCCTCCGTGGAGGCGGTGCGGTCGGGGCGAATCGCTCTCCTTCGAATGCACCGTGCTTCCTCGGAGACCAGCTGGTGAAGCATCCGCAGTGGGCTGATGTTCGCGGGCCGGGTGGAACGGACTTCATGACGAAAAGGAGCGCCTGCCTTGACCGAACACGGAACGACCGAGCGCGACGCGGTGACCGAATTGGGTGGCGAGCAACCTGGAATGGTGGCGAAGCTCAAGCCGCCAGGCATCCCGCACGGTGACGAGGAGCTCGGAGGCGCGATCACTGGCGGGGCCGCAGGCGCTGTCATCGGTGCGGTCGTCGGCGGGCCCGTTGGAGCTGTCATCGGAGGCGCAGTCGGTGCGGCATCGGGTGCGGCAGCCGGTGCGGTCGATCAGAAGTCGAAGGACGAAACAGTCAGGCGCTGAAGCGGCTGGGGTAGACGCCAACTCGATGGAGTGCGCATCATCGCCCTCACCGTATGGGGCTACCGATCCCCCGAGTGGGTGACATGTTTCGCGGCGCAACCGCTGGCACGATCGCCACGGGATCGTGCCATTCGTCAGGCATCTGGCGGCTCGGTGGCCCGCCCGGAGGGATTCGAACCCCCGACCTACTGATCCGAAGTCAGTCGCTCTGATCCACTGAGCTACGGGCGGACGCCGGCGATGATACCCGACCGCTCCGCGGAGGCACCTTCGGGTGGGTGACACGTCGCGCGACATGGGGCATCGTCGGCGGTAGAATCAACGTCGATCCACCGCCGTATGCGGTGGGTCTGGTGTGTGGAGGTGACAGCAGTGAGCCTCGAGCACGCGCCGAATCCAGCAGCCCGCGCCGGGACACCTCCCGACGGAGGTCGTCGCGCGCTGGTGCTCCACGACCGCCCGCTCGTCGTCGACCTGATCGAGCTGACCCTCAACCATGGTCTCTTTGTCGTCCGCTCGGCGACCAGCCTGGCCGAGGCGATGATGATCCTCGGCGAGTGGCACCCGCACATGACCATCGTCGACATGGACCACCAGGACAGCACCGCGCTGCTGGGGCGGCTGGGCAGTTCGGATCGGGTGTCCCACGGCGTGACGCCGGTGCTCGGACTGACCCGGCGGGGTGACCTCAGGACCAAGCTGCACGCCTTCGATCTCGGCGTCGACGACATCCTGACCGTCCCCTTCTCGCCGGAGGAGCTGCTGGCCCGCTCGATCGTGATCACCCGCCGGGCGTTCGGCACCGATCGGCCGATCGTGCCCACCATCCGCCTCGGCGAGATCGAGATCGACATCGTGAGTCGAGAGGTGCGTGCGGGCGATTCGGTGATCCATCTGTCGGGCATCGAGCAGAGCCTGCTCTACCTGCTGGCCAGCCGGGCCGGCCGGGTCGTCACCCGCGACGAGATCCTCGACGCCATCTGGGGCACCGACTTCGTGGCCGAGAGCAACATCGTGGACCGCCACGTCCGGAGCCTGCGGATCAAGCTCCAGAACGATTACCGCCACCCGCGCTTCATCGCGACGGTGCCGGGGCAGGGCTATCGGTTCGTCCCGACCTTCTCGAACCGCGGCTGGGACGGCGCACCGACCACCGGCGACCGGCTGAGGGGCTGAGCGAGGCCGCCGTTCGCCGGGGCCGTCTGGCCGTCAGGAACCGCCGGGCCCAGCACTCCCAATGACGGATCGTCATGACGCGGGCGGATCGCATCGACAGACTCCGACGTGACTCGGGCCCGCCAGCGGCATGGCCTCCGGCGCTTCGTCCGATCAACCCTGATCGGGAGACAGAATGAACACCAGAGGCGGCGGGGTCGGGATCGTCGGCGTGATCGTCATCGTGTTGGTCATCTTGTTCCTCGTCGGCGTGATCAAGCTATGACCGACAGCGCGGACGGCCGTCCGATCGACGCTCGGTGCGCTGGCTCGTGAGCGAGAGCGTCATCGGGGCGGCCCTCCTGTTGCTCGTCGCGCTGGTGCTCGCGCCGGTCATCGTCGTCGGCGGCCCGATCGTCGGTTTCCTGTTGGCGGCCCAACTGCTGCACTGATCGTCCAGGAAGCCGATTGATCGGCCGCCGCTGGCACGACATCGGCCATCCCTTCGAGATGACGTGTCGTCATGACAGGCCTGTGCGAAAGCGCACATTCGCTGCGGACTCGCGAGCAGCACCTCCGCGATTTCGACTCCGGCGAAGGCTACCCGTCCTGGGGGATGGATCGCAGCCTTGCCGCAAAGGTTGAGCGGCCGAGCACCTCCCTCTGGGCTCGGCCGCCAACCTCCTCTCCGGCCTCGAAGAGCGACGTGGTCCCGAGCCTGTGGGTCGGGTATGGGTCACCCGCGCTTCCGGCGGCGAACGCCCTCACATCGGGTGGTTCGACGCTCGACGTCGCAGCCGTCGTCGGCTTTGTGGGCAGGACGATTGTCGAGCTGATCGTGATCTGGGGAGTCGGCATCGTCCGGCGGGAGCCGGCGTGACACAGCGGTGGCCGTGGTGTTGGCGTCCACCCTGGGGCCGACATGGACGGCCCAGCTACGCGTGGACGCCGGATCCGAGGTCGTAGTGAGCGCCCTCGCGACCAGCGACAACCTCGATCGATGTCCCGCGGGCGCGCGCCGCTTCCGTTAGCTCGTCGAGCACGGCATCGGAGTGGGATGGGTCGTGGTGGAAGAGGATGAGCCGGCGAACGTTGGCCAACTCCCCGAACGCGACGGCCTCGCTGACCGAGCTGTGACCCCAGCCGATCCGCGCCGCGCGTTCGTCGTCCGAGTACTGCCCGTCGTGGATGAGCAGATCGACGCCTGAAGCCAGATCGAAGCCGGACGTCCAGCGCGGCTCCTCGGGAAACCGGCGCGCGCCGAGCGCCGGCTCGTGATCGGGAAGGTAGGCCACGCTCGCGCCGTCGGCGGAGATCCGGTAGCCAACCGTTGGTCCAGGGTGGATGACGTGCTGGGCAACCACCTCGAAGCTGCCGATGGTCACCGGCTCCTCGGGCGCGTCATGGAGCACGACGCGAGCGTCGAGGTCGCGGATCCGGACGGGGAACAGCGGCGGCGAGAGGTAGCGCGTGAGGCGAGTCCGCAGGTCCATCGTCGCCGAGGCAGGGCCCCACACGTGAATCGAGCCCGAGGGCCGAAAGAACGGGGCAAAGAAGCCGAGGCCCTGGATATGATCCATGTGGAGGTGGGTTAGGAGGACGTCCACCCGCTCGGCAGCCGGATCGATCGCGGCCCCGAGTCGACGGACGCCGGTCCCGGCGTCTAGCGCGAGGACATTCCCGGTGGAGCTCACGATCTCGACCGCGGCGGTGTTCCCCCCGTAGCCGGCCGTCTCGGGGCCGGAGCTGGCTAGCGACCCACGCGTCCCCCACAAGCGGACGATCATCCGGGCCTCGGCTCCCAGAACATCGCAAGCCCACCGAGGAGCTGCCGGCGTGAGCCCTCCAGGGGGATGGCCGTTACCACCATTGAGCGAAGGACGCCATCTCGGCCCACGATCCGAAGAGGTCCATGGACCGGTGTACGTCTGTGAATGGCGATAGCCAGGGGATGGGTCGCCGGGTCGGCTCGCTGGCGCCCCTTGGTACGTGACGCAAAGGCTGTGGTCCAGTCTGCAAAGGAGACCTGGCCGGCGTCCTCGAAATCAAGCCCGAGCAGGGCCTCAGCAGCTTCGTTGACGAACACCAGATCGCCCGCCGCATCGACCACGAAGGTCGGCACGGCAAGGCCATGGGCCAGTTGGCGAACGAGAATCAGCTCGACCGGCAGTTGGGCCACGACGACACCCCGCGGAGATCGAAGAGTCCCTCAGAGTGGGTCACGACGGCCCTTCGCAATCACCGGATCGAGAACGCCTGACGAAGCGGCATCGGGTCGACTCGGAGCAGGAAGCGCACGGAACCCAGCTGCTTCAGCATCACGCTGAGCCAGCGAGGAGGCCTAGGTCCGAGTCGTCGTCTCGACGATCGTTCCCTTGCCCTCATTCTCGACCTTGCCGGCAAGCGCGCCGACCGCCCCGCCGATCACCGCCCCGGCAACGGTGCCGACGACCGGCACGACGGACCCGACGACCGCGCCGGTGATGGCCCCTCCGACGGCCCCGCCGATTTCCTCGCCGTGTCCCTGGCCTACCTTGGTAACCGTTTGCTGCGTCCCTGCGTCCGCGTCTGAATCATGTACGACGACCTGCTCGCCCATGGATGCACCTGTCGGTACTGGCCCGCCGGAGGCGAGCCGGCATCGAGAATGGCGCCTCGTCGGCGTTCGGTCATGACGCCACGTCACAACGGGTTCGGCGCCCCCACCCGCGACTCACCGCGACGGTGCCCGGCCCAAGGCGGTCGGTTCATCTCGAACGTCTCGAACCCGCGACGTGGTCGGCAGCGCTCCCGTGCGATCCTGGGCCACAGCCGTCCCTACTTGACGAGCGTGAACGTGCCCTCAGCCAGGACCTCGCCCGCATCGACATAGCGCATTACGTACGTGCCAGCGACGTTCCCAACGCAAAGAGCGAGGTCGCCGGCATTCGCGACCTTGACAACGTCCGGACCGTCGACTGTTTCGTCGACATCGAACACGGCCTTCTCGACACCCGCAGTTGATCGGCGCACGACGACCCATGACATCTCGGCGGCGTTGACCCCACGGCTGAGGTTGGCGCTCCAGGCGATCTCCGGGAACGTCCGCTTGAACCTGGTCAATGGCTTGGCGATCCGAAGCGTCTTCGGATCGTACGCCGTGCCGAACACGATCGCGCCTGGGCCGGTCCTTGGGGCGGGCGCGATCGGCACGCCTGGGCCGGTCCTTGGGGCGGGCGCGATCGGCGCGATCGCGTTGGCCCCCGCTGGAACCCGGATCAGGGCGGGTGCCGCAGTCGTGACGATGCCTCCGCCGCTACACGCCGATACCAGCAGGATAATGGCGATGACTCGCGTCGCGAGTGGGGTGTCGATGGCATGAGCTCGCGCGATGGCGGGCCTCCTGTCGTGAACCTCGGGTGGGAGCCACCGCCGGATAGATCCAGCATCGCGACTCGGTCGGAGGCTCACCGGAACCTATCGAGGCTCCCGTCGCTTGTCATTACGACCCGTCACTGTGGCCAGCCACGAGGCACGTGCTTCGGCGCCGACAGAAGGCACGGACCCGCACCTTGCGACAGGTCGCGGCCATGACGCCCCGTGGGATCCGTCAGGGCACCAGGTGGATGACATCCTGTCATGACGCGCCCGTGACAGGGGGGCAGAGTGGTGAGCACGCCAAAGGGTCGCCACCTTCGCGACGGCGCAGTCCACGTCAGCACACAAGGTCCACCGACTCTCCCGGGGCGTGGACGATCGGCGGCAGTGGGCCGCCCGGTTAGCACTAAATCGAAATCGTGGCGCCATCGAATGCGGCGCCACCGCGGTCCGGCGCCCGGAGTCGCCGGGGCGCGAGGGAATTGATCGAGCGCTGGGGCGGCCAAGCGCCTTCCGTCGGAAGTTAGCTGCCTCCCGGGGCGGCAAAGCGAAAGGATTGAAACACGGTGGGTCTCATCGCATGGATCGTCGTCGGTGCAATCGCCGGCTTTATCGCGAACCAGATCATGGGCTCCCGCGAGGGCCTGGTGATGATGGTCGTCCTGGGCATCGTCGGGGGGCTCGTCGGTGGCTTCATTGCGACGAGCGTTCTCAGGATCGGCGCCGTTGACGGAATCAACGTTGAGAGCATCGCGATCGCGACGTTCGGTGCGGTCGCTGTGATCTTCGTGGTCAATGCCGCTCGCTCCGGCGGACTGAGTCGCGGCACTCGGTAGCGTTCGGCGCCGCCTGCAGAGAAGCCAGCCTGCGAAACTGGAGGATGCGGGCCGAGTACGTACACTCCGTTGGTGACGGATCCCGCCCGTGAACCCCGGAACGCCGCCCGCCTCATCGTCGACTGCCTCGATGCTGAAGGCTGCAAGTGGGTGTTCTCTGTGCCCGGCGAGGAGACGATGGCCCTCCTCGACGCGCTGTCGCGGTCCGAAACCGTGCGCCACGTCACCACTCGCCATGAGCAGGGCGCGGCATTCATGGCCGACGTCCACGGCCGGCTGACCGGCCGCGTGGCGGTGGCGCTATCGACCCTGGGGCCCGGCGCGACCAGCCTCCTGACGGGGATCGCCGACGCGTATCTAGACCGGGCACCGATGGTCGCCATCACCAGCCAGGCCTCCTCGAGCAAGCTCCACAAGGAGGCGCACCAGGTCGTCGACATCGTCCGGATGTTCGAGCCCCTCACGAAGTGGAACACCCGAGTGGAGCGGGTCGAGGCAATCCCGGAGATCGTCCGCAAGGCCTTCAGGCTCGCGATGCTCGAGAAGCCCGGCCCCACACACATCGAGCTGCCGGAGGACATCGCGGCAATGCCGCCGGAATCCGGCGATCCGGTCAGGCCACTGGTGCCTGCCCACGCCTACTTCCCCGAACCGACCGACGAGGCGATCGCGCATGCCGCCAACCTGCTGGCGGCGTCTGAGCGGCCCATCGTGCCGGCCGGCAACGGCGTGCTCCGGCGGGGAGCTTCTGACGCGCTGCGAGCGCTTGCGCGGGGACTGCACGACGGCCCGTCCGTCGTCGAGATCCCCATCGACTATCGCGAGAACCTCCGACTCACCGAGCACCTCGGCGCCTTTTCGGGTGCCAATTGACAAGTCCTGACGGGAGCCTCGCATCGCGATCCTGAGCCAGGCCCGAAGCCAGATCGACGAATCGGAGCCGATCGTCGCCGAGCTGTTCAGCGTGGAACGCCTCGAGCAGCACGGTGAAACGCTCGCGGCGGCCCAGTCGGTCACGCAGCGGCCGCGGATCGGGCGGCCGATCCGACGTCGTGTCGCCGAAAACGGCCGAGTCCTCCTCGGCGCCTATCGCGCGCTGTCGGAGGCCATCAAGGACGAACGGTCGATCACGCCGGCGGCCGAATGGCTCGTCGACAACTTCCATATCGTCGAGGAGCAGGTCCGCGAGATCCGCGACGACCTGCCAGCGCACTATTACCGGGAACTACCCAAGCTTGCGGAGGGTCCGCTCGAGGGCTATCCACGGGTTCTGGGCCTGGCCTGGGCGTACGTCGCCCACACCGACAGTCGGTTCGATCCGGACAGCCTTCGTCGGCTGGTGGCGGCTTATCAGCGTGTCCAGCCGCTCACGCTCGGCGAGCTCTGGGCGGTGGCGATCAGCCTGCGCATCCTGCTCGTGGAGAACCTGCGCCGCCTGGCTGAACAGATCGTGGCCGGCCGGGTCGCGCGGGCTCGAGCGGACGAACTTGCCGACGGCCTGCTCGGCATCGGCGTCGCGGATTCGGATGGCGCGGACCTGGCCCGGCGCCGACTCGAGCGTCTGCATCTGCCGACCGCCGGAATGGTCCAGCTCTTCCAGCGCCTGCGGGATCAGGACCCGGCCGTGACGCCGGCGCTCCAGCGTCTCGAGGAGCTCCTCGCCTCGGAAGCCACGACCGCCGAGGAGACCGTCCGGCTGGAACACCAGCGCCAGGCGTCGATGAACGTGACCGTTCGGAACGTCATCACGAGCATGCGTCTGATCTCCTGGTTCGACTGGGCGCAGTTCGTCGAGAGCGTCAGCCTCATTGACGAGTCGCTGCGGGTCAACCGCGACTTCGCCGCGATGGACTTTGCCACGAGAGACCGGTACCGCCATGCGATCGAGGAGATCGCGCGCAGCGCGGGCGTCACCGAGATCGACGTGGCTCGGGCCGCGATCGACATGGCGGCCCGGCCGGCGACCGAGAATCCAGGCACCACTGGGGCGGACATCGGCGATGTCGCCAACGGGCCATCGACGGCCGATCCAGGCCGGTTCCTGATCGGCGACGCTCGGCCGGCGCTCGAGCGCGCACTCCGGGTCCGGCTCCCGCTGGCCGTCCGCTTTCGTCGCGCCTACCTACGGTCCGCGACGATCGCCTATCTGGGCAGCATCGCTGGGCTCACGGCGATCGTCCTGGCCGTGCCGCTCATCCTGTCGCTGTCGGGCGGCGACGGATTGGCGCTCCTGCTGGTCGTCCTCGTCGGACTGGGACCTGCCTCGGACCTTGCGGTCTCGCTCATCAACCGCGGTGTCGCCGCACTGCTCGGTCCGAGGACGCTACCACGGCTGGAGCTCGCCGAAGGCGTCCCCGCCGACCTGCGCACGCTCGTCGTCGTGCCGACCCTGCTCGGAAGCCTCGCCGACGTCGAAGCTCGGGTGGCGGGGCTCGAGATCCACTACCTGGCCAATCCCGACGGAGACGTCCGCTTCGCGCTGCTGTCCGACTGGCTCGACGCGGCCACCGAGACGGCACCCGACGACAATTCGCTGCTGGCCGCCGCCGTGTCCGGGATCGAAGGGCTCAACGATCGCTACGGCGAGGCGCCGGGCGGTGGCGCGCGGTTCCTGCTGTTCCATCGGAAGCGCCGCTGGAATCCCGGGGAAGGGCGGTGGATGGGCTGGGAGCGGAAGCGCGGCAAGCTCCACGAGCTGAACGCGCTGCTGCGCGGAAGCACGGGCACCGACATCCTGGTCACCGGCGCCCGAGAGGCCGTGCCGCCGGCCGGCATCCGCTACGTCATCACCCTCGATTCGGATACGAAGCTCCCGCGGGGCGCGATCGACCGCTTGGTGGGGACGATCGCCCATCCGCTCAATCGGGCCAGCTTCGATCCCGAATCGGGGCGCATCACGCGGGGCTACGGGATCCTCCAGCCGCGGATCACCTCGACCCTGCCGGCCGAGCACGAGGCCACGATCTTCCAGCGTGCCTACTCCGGCGCGGCAGGCATCGACCCGTATGCCTCGGCCGTGTCGGACGTCTACCAGGACCTGTTTGGCGAAGGGAGCTACACGGGCAAGGGGATCTACGACCTCGATGCGTTCGAGGCGGCGATGGCCGATCGTGCCCCGGAGAACACGCTCCTGAGCCACGACCTGTTCGAGGGCCTCTTCGCCCGGGCCGGCCTGGTGACCGACGTCGAGCTGTTCGACGAGTTCCCGTCCCACTATCTCGAGGCCGCCGCGCGGCAACACCGCTGGGCCCGAGGCGACTGGCAGCTCCTGCCCTGGATCCTCGGCCGCGCACGCGACGCCCGCGGGCGGCGACGACCCGCGATCCCCGCGATCGGGCGCTGGAAGATGATCGACAACCTCCGTCGGACGGGGTCCGCGCCGCTGGCTCTCGCCACGCTCGGCGTGGCCTGGCTGGTCCCGGTCCTGCCGGCCGCGTGGACCGGGCTGGTTCTCGGTTCCATCCTGATCCCGGAGCTGATCCCGGTCGTCGCCGGGTTGCTGCCGCGTCGGCAGGGCATCTCGAGACGGAGTCACCTGCGAGCCGTCGGTGGTGACATCAGCCTTGCCGCGGTTCACGTCGGGCTGGGCGTCGTGTTCCTCGCCGACCAGGCGTGGTTGATGGCCGACGCGATCGTGCGAGCGCTCACCCGACTTGGCATCACCAGACGGCAGCTCCTCGAATGGACCACCGCGGCCCAGGCCAAGGCCAATGCGGACCGGCGGATTGCCGGGTTCTATCGCCGCATGGCCGGTGGCGTCGGCCTGGCCATCGGGATCGGCAGCGCGGTGGTCGTCGTACGCCCCGAGTCGGCGTGGTTGGCGATCCCCTTCGCCGCACTCTGGGCGGTGGCGCCTGTCGTCGCGAGCGTCGTCAGCCGGCCACCCGCGGCATCTGGCCCGACGGCCCTCGTTCCGGCGGACATGGAGGCGCTCCGCCTGATCGCCCGCCGAACCTGGCGGTTCTTCGAGGCCTTCGTCGGGCCGGAGGACCACGGCCTCCCTCCGGACAACTTCCAGGATGTACCCAAGCCCGTCATCGCCCACCGGACCTCCCCGACGAACATCGGGCTGTACCTGCTCGCCACGGTGACCGCGCGCGACCTCGGTTGGATCGGCACCAGCGACATGGTCGAACGGCTCGAAGCGACGCTTGACACGATCGACCAGCTCCAGCGGTTCCGTGGCCACCTCTACAACTGGTACGACACGCGCACCCTCGAGCCGCTCGGCGACCGGTACGTGTCCTCGGTCGACAGCGGGAACCTCGCCGGTCATCTCCTGACGGTTTCCGGCGCCTGCCGTGACGTCCTCGAGCACCCGATTCCCACCGGCGCCGCCGCGGCGGGAGTCGGGGATGCGCTGGCTCTCGTCGAACAGGCCGCACGGCGCGACGCCGACGAGGGGCGATCTCAAACGCTGACGCGGCGCAACCTGGACGAGGCGCTCGCGGATCTGCCCGCGCTGGTTGATGGCGTGACCTCGACCTGCGCCTGGACCCAGTGGCTCGCGGAGATGGCTGCCCGTACCCGGACACTGGCCGACATCGCCGCCGTCCTGACGTCCGAATGGGGCGGGGACCCGAACAACGAGCTCGTCGTCTGGGCGGAGGCCGCCGCGTCGACCGTCGAGAGCCATCGCAAGGACATCGCGGGCTCGCCGATGCCGATCGTGGGCGCCGACCCGGCACTGGCACCGGAGACCGGCGGCGACGCCCGTCCGGCCATGCCCGCGCCGCTGGAACGACGCCTCGGGGCGGTAGCAGCCCATGCCCGCCGGCTCTTCGAGGAGATGGACTTCACGTTCCTGTTCGACCCGACGCGGAAGCTCTTCTCCATCGGGTTCAGCGTCACCGACGGCGCCATCGATCCGAGCTACTACGACCTGCTGGCCTCGGAATGCCGGCTCGCCAGCTTCCTCGCGATCGCCAAGGGCGATGTCGACGCGGACCACTGGTTCCGGCTCGGCCGGGCGCTCACGCCGGTCGGGCGGGGTTCGGCGCTGATCTCGTGGTCGGGTTCGATGTTCGAGTACCTCATGCCGGCGCTGGTGATGCGGGCGCACCCGCTAAGCCTGATGGACCAGACCTACCGACTCGTGGTCGCCCGCCAGATCGGGTACGGCGCCGCGAACGGCGTCCCGTGGGGGATCTCGGAGTCGGCGTACAACGCGCGCGACCTCGACCAGATCTATCAGTACGCAAGCTTCGGCATCCCCGGTCTCGGCCTCAAGCGCGGCCTCAGCGAGAACCTCGTGATCGCCCCGTACGCGACGGGTCTGGCCGCCATGGTCGACGCCGAGGCGGCCGTCCGGAACTTCGAGCGGCTCACGCGAGCCGGCGCCGCCGGTGCAGTACGGGTTCCGGGAGGCCCTCGACTACACGCCGCGGCGGTTGCCCGAGGGCGCGCCGGTGGCACCGGTGATGAGCTACATGGCGCATCACCAGGGCATGCTGCTGGTCGCCATCGGCAACGTCCTCACCGGGTCGGCCATGGTCGATCGATTCCACGCCGATCCGCTGGTTCGGGCAACCGAGCTCCTGCTCCAGGAGCGGATGCCGCGTGACGTCCTCGTCGCGCGGCCGAGGGCGGAGGAGGTCAAGAGCGGCGCCCGACGTCCGGGACCTGGTCCCGCCCGTGCTTCGCCGGTTCACCTCACCGCACGACGCCGTCCCGCGGACGCACCTGCTGTCCAACGGCCGGTACGCCGTCATGGTCACCGCTGCCGGTTCCGGCTACAGCCGCTGGGGCGACCTCGCCGTCACCCGCTGGCGCGAGGACGTCACGCGCGATCCGTGGGGCAGCTACCTGTTCCTGCGCGATCGCCACAGCGGTGCGGTCTGGTCGGTGGGATACCAGCCGAGCGGCACCGAGGCTGACAGCTACGAGGTGGAGTATGCGGAGGACCATGCCGAATTCCGTCGCCGCGACGGACCCATCGCGACGCGCCTCATCGTCGTCGTCTCGACCGAGCACGACGCGGAGATCCGGCGTGTCTCGGTGACCAACATGGGCTCGCAGGCACGGGAGGTGGAGCTGACCTCGTACGCCGAGATCGTGCTAGCTCCGCAGGCCGCCGACGTGGCGCATCCGGCATTCCAGAACCTCTTCGTCCAGACGGAGTTCGTGCCCGAGTTGAACGCGCTGCTGGCGACCCGCCGTCCCAGGTACGCCTCGGACCGCCAGGTCTGGGCGGCGCACGTCGCCGCCGTCGAGGGCGCGGCTGCCGGGCGTCGTCCAGTACGAAACCGATCGGGCGCGCTTCCTCGGCCGCGGCAGGCTGGCCGGAGCTGCGGCCGCCGTGATCGACGGCCGTCCGCTGTCGAACACGGTCGGTGCGGTGCTCGATCCGATCTTCAGCCTGCGGCTGCGGATCTCGCTCGCCGCCGGCGCCACCGCGCACGCGATCTTCTCGACCGTCGTGGCCGATTCGCGCGAAGAGGTGCTCGACCTGGCCGACAAGTACCGTGAGTCGGCGACCTTCGAACGCGCGGCGACCCTGGCCTGGACGCAGGCGCAGGTCCAGCTCCATCACCTGGGGATCGACCAGGACGAGGCGCTGCTGTTCCAGCGCCTGGCCAACCGGATCATCTACTCGGACCCGTCGCTCCGGCCGCCGTCGAGCCTGCTTGCGCAGAACCACCGGGGCGCGTCCGGCCTGTGGGCGCACGGCATCTCCGGCGACCTCCCGATCGTCCTCGTCCGGATCGACGAGCCCGACGACGTCGATATCGTCCGACAGCTCCTCCGCGCACACGAGTACTGGCGCCTGAAGCTGCTCGACGTCGACCTGGTCATCCTCAACGAGCACGGCCCGACCTACGCGGACAGCCTCCAGGACGTGCTCGAGACGGTCGTCCGCACGAGCCAATCCGGACCCGGGCAGGAGGGCCGCGGCCGGGTGTTCATCCTTCGTGGCGACCAGCTCTCGGCCGAGGACCGGACGATGCTCCAGGCTGCGGCCCGGGCGGTCCTCTTGAGCCGGCGCGGAAGCCTGGCCGACCAGGTCATCCGACTCGAGCGCCCGCAGCGCCCGGTGGCATCCATGCCGCCGAGACCGGCCGCGACCTCGACGCCCGCGCCCGCGAACGCCACCCTCCGGCCCGAGCTGGAGTTCTTCAACGGGCTCGGCGGCTTCGCCGACAGCGGTCGCGAGTACGTCACCGTCCTCGGTCCGGGCCAATCGACGCCGGCGCCGTGGCTGAACGTGGTCGCCAATCCCTCGTTCGGGTTCCTCGTCTCGGAGTCCGGCTCCGGCTACACCTGGTCCGGTAACAGCCGCGAGAACCAGCTCACGCCGTGGTCGAACGACCCGGTCTCGGACCCGATCAGCGAAGCGATCTACGTCCGGGACGACGAGACCGGCGAGCTGTGGGGGCCGACGGCGGCGCCGATCCGGCTCGAGAGATGCCACGTACGTGGCGCGGCACGGGCCCGGCTACAGCCGATTCGAGCACACCCATGGCGGGATCGCGCCTCGAGCTGGTCCAGTTCGTGCCGCTCGACGATCGCCTCAAGATCGGCGTCCTGACGATCGAGAACCAATCCGGCCGCCGGCGCCGCCTGTCGGTGACGGCCTACGCCGAGTGGGTCCTGGGCACCTCCCGCGGGTCGCGCCGCACCGACGATCGTGACCGACCTCGAGCCGAGCACGAACGCCCTCCTGGCGCGCAACCCCTGGAACCCCGACTTCGCCGACCGGGTCGCCTTCCTCGACCTCGGCGGCCGGCAGGAAGCCTGGACCGCCGACCGGACCGAGTTCCTCGGGCGAAACGGCACCTACGACCGGCCTGCCGCGCTCGAGCGCAGCCATCGGCTCTCGGGAGCGACCGGCGCCGGGCATGGATCCGTGCGCCGCCCTGGCGTGCAGCTTCGAGCTGGCCGCCGGCGAGCGGACGACGGTCCGCGTCCTGCTCGGCGAGGCCGATGAGCCCGGAGGCGGCCGCGCGACCTGATCCGGCGCGGGCGCGACCTCGACGATGGCGGCGACGCTGCGGCGCGGTCGCGCGCGTACTGGGACGCCGCCCTGGGAGCGATCAAGGTCCGGACCCCGGATCGGTCGATGGACATCCTGCTCAACGGCTGGCTGCTCTACCAGGCGCTGGCCTGCCGGCTGTGGGCACGAACGGCGTTCTACCAGGCGGGTGGTGCCTACGGCTTCCGCGACCAGCTCCAGGACGTCCTCGCGCTCACGATCTCCGAGCGAGGCCTCGCCCGTGAGCACCTGCTGCGCGCGGCGGCGCGGCAGTTCCGAGGCCGGCGACGTCCAGCACTGGTGGCACCCGCCGACGGGCCGCGGCGTTCGGACGAGGATCTCCGACGACCGGCTATGGCTGCCGTACGTCGTCAGCCGGTACGTCGCGGTCACCGGCGAGACGGCCATCCTCGACGAGCCGGTGCCGTTCATCGAGGGCGCGCCGGTCCGTGCCGGCGAGGACGACGCGTACTACCTGCCGGAACTCTCCGGAGAATCGGCGTCCCTGTTCGAGCACTGCGCCCGGGCGATCGAGGCCAGCCTGGCCGTCGGTGCGCACGGCCTGCCGTTGATCGGCTCCGGCGACTGGAACGACGGGATGAACCGGGTCGGCAACGAGGGGCGTGGCGAGAGCGTCTGGCTCGGCTGGTTCCTCCATGCCGTGCTCGCCGAGATGGTCCCGATCGCCGTCGCGCGGGGCGAACGGGCCCGCGTCGAGCGCTGGCGGTCGCACATGAAGAGCCTCCGCCGGTCGCTGGAGCGCCACGGCTGGGATGGCGACTGGTACCGCCGCGCGTTCTTCGACGACGGCACGCCGCTGGGCTCGGCAGTCAACCTCGAGTGCCGGATCGACTCGATCGCCCAGTCGTGGGCCGTCCTGTCCGGGGCCGCCAACCCGCCACACGCAGCAGCGTGCGATGGCGGCTGTCGAGGAGTACCTCGTCCGTCGCGGCGACGGGCTCGTCCTGTTGTTCACGCCGCCGTTCGACAAGACCGATGCCGATCCGGGCTACGTCCGCGGCTACCTGCCGGGCATTCGCGAGAACGGCGGGCAGTACACCCACGGCGCGATCTGGTCGGTGCTCGCGTTCGGCGATGCTCGGCGACGGCGACAAGGCCGGAGAGCTGTTCTCGATCCTCAATCCGATCAACCACGCGAGCACGAGGGCGGGCGTCCATCGCTACAAGGTGGAGCCCTACGTGATGGCCGCCGACATCTACTCGGAGCCGCCCCACGTCGGCCGCGGCGGCTGGACCTGGTACTCGGGCTCGGCCGGCTGGATGTACCAGGCGGGCATCGAATCGATCCTGGGGTTCCGCCTGCGCGGGGCGACGCTCCTGATCGAGCCGTGCATCCCGCGAGCCTGGCCGCGGTTCGAGATCGAGTTCGCGTACCACACGTCACGCTACCTGATCGAGGTCGAGAACCCGCACGGCGTCAGCCGGGGCGTCGTCTCGGCCGAGCTCGACGGTGTGGTCCTCCAGGGTCCGGGCGCAGCGATCCCGCTCATGGACGATGGCGGACGGCATCGCGTGCGGGTGATCCTGGGCTGACGCCGGCTCTCGGACGGTCACGCGGTCCGTGAGGTCCGTTGAGCTCCCGGAAATCCCGAGCGTCCGGCCGGCAGACGGAACGAGACGGCCAGGAGATGACGGATCGTCATGACGCTCCCCGCCTCCCGTTGCGAAACTCTTCGCCTCCACGGCGGAAGGGCGTGGAGCTCGGAACGAAATCGTCCAGCGAGGGCCTCACGGGGTGGGGTTGGGTCGCTCGAGCTTGGGTTGAGCGACCGAGTCATGCCCGGCTCGGTCGCCGGACCTCGGTCGACGATCGGCGTTCGACGGCCCCGTCCGTCCGGCGGATCGCCGAACTGCCACCCTCGCGGGCTTCAGGGTTTCGCTCCCGGGACCACATGCAGACGGCCGGCCGAAGGGACGATCGGCTGGCCGTCTACGCAGCTGGCAATCGTCGCCGGATGGCGGGGCTGCCTCGCGACCGCGGCCCAATGGTCGCCTCCGGCCGCCGGCGACGATCGAGGCTGTCGGTCAGTGACAGGAGCCGGTGCCCGAGTCCTTGAACGTCTGGCCGGCGATCGGGACGAACTGCCACGTGTAGCCGGCCTCGCCGAGGGTGAACTTGATCACCCCGTGGGTCGTGCTGTTGCGCACCTGGCTGTTGGCGCGGACCGTCGAGAAGCTGCGCAGCGAGGCGCCGCCGGTCCCCACGACGAACTCGCGGATGCCGTTCACCGCGTCGGCCTTGCCGGCCGGGGTCTGCGGCGCGAACCGCTCGTAGTCGTGGTCGTGGCCGTTGACGATGACGTCCGCGCCGGCGGCATACAGGTCGTTCCAGAGGGCCGCGACCTCCGAGTCGTTGCCATGCTGCCCGGAGCTGAACCGAGGGTGGTGCCAGTACGCGAGCACGCAGGCCCGTGGATTGGCCGTGAGATCGGCCTGGAGCCACTGCTCCTGGGCCGAACCGGGACCGCAGCCGACGACAGCGCAATTGGAGTTCAACGCATAGATCCGCCAGGTTCCCAGGTCGTAGGCGTACCAGCCCGATCCGGGCGGTCCCGCCCGGGCGCCGAAGTAGCCGAAATAGCCGGCCGCGCCGGACGTCACGTATTCGTGGTTGCCGGGGACCGGATACGTTCGATCGAAGAAGGGCCCCCAGGTCGGCGCGTAGCAGTTCTTGAACTCGGCCGCCGTTCCGCTCTCATAGGCCTCGTCGCCGGCCGCGAAGACCGTCCCCTGGATCGAGGCCACGAGCTTCGCCGTGGCGGTGTCCGCGGTCAGCCCGCATGACGCGATGTCGCCGGCACCGACCAGGACCGCGCTGGACCCCGGGGGTGTCGGCGCCGGGGTCGGCGTCGGGGTCGGGACCGGCGTCGGACCGGGCGTCGGGGTCGGCGTCGGCGTCGGCGTTGGGGTGGGCGCCGGCGATGGTGGCGTGGTTCCGCCGACGGGCGACATCGTGACGAACGCGTCGAGGTCGACCCTCGGATGACCGGTTGTGCCGAGCGCCCGGATCTCGACGGTGTGATGGCCGCTCGACATCGCCGACCGACCGAAGACCATCAGCCGGGCGGCCGATACCGAGCGATGCGTGTCGACCGTTCCGGACAGCTTGCCGTCGATCCGCACTTCCGCGCGGCCGCGGACCGGGCTAACGGCCGCCACCCAGGCGAACCCGGTGCCGGTGAACGTGAAGCGGGCGACCCCGCCGGTCGTCCGCGTCGATCGCGCGGCGTGCCCGTCGTACGACACCGAGGTCGTCCGGCTCCAGGTGCCGCGCACGAAAGACAGCGAGCGCGTGCTCTCCTGGGATACCGTCAGCTTGAACCTGCCGGCCGGCTGCCACGCGCCGACGTTCCCGGCCACGTCCACCGCTCGGACCTGGAACTGGTAGGTACGGTTCCTGGGCAAGGTCAGCGATGACGTCCGGGCTGCGGGCGAAGCCTTGGGCATGGTGGTCCAGGCGTGGCCGTCGACGCTGCGCTGGAGCTCGTACGACGCGACGCCGGAGCCAACGTCCGTCGCAGCGTCCCAGGCCACCGTCACGGGGACTCCGCCGGTCCCGATCCCGCGCCCGACAGGCAGGCTGACCTTTGGCGCCCTGGCGACCGGCGCGCTCGTGTCCGCCAAGACGGTGATGGGCGCGGATCCGGTCACCACCTGAGCCGCGCCCACCTGGCCGCTGGCCGCGGTGCCGCTCACCGTGGCGACGACCTGCGCCGTGCCGGGGCTGGTTGCCACGAAGTGCCCGGTGGCATCGATGGTGCCGATCGGGGCCGTCACCGACCAGCTGAGCTGGCCACCCGGGATGGGGACCGGGTCATAACCGGCGTCCATGCCGGTCGCGCTGAAGTCGATGGTCTCGTTCTTGTAGACGCTCGGCGTCGCCGGTTTGACGTTGAGCAGGGCCAGCGGCCCCGTCGGCATCGTGCTGACGACCTGGATGCTGTTGGTCACCGGTCGCTCGACGCCATCGGACGGCTTGTTGACGATCACGGGAGCGTCGGTCCCGGCGCGTCGCACGACGAGCGTGGACGAGCCGCCTCCGTCGAGGTTGATCGCCTGGACGGCACCGCGCTCCATCATCAATTCGGCCAGCTCGGTCAGTCGGACGCCCTCGCTGACGCCGGTCTCGCGACCGTCGACGGTCGCCAGGATCAACCGCCCGTCGGCGGTCAGGCCAACGGCGCTCCGCGGGTGGATCTCATCCGCGCTTGCCGGGTGCGGCGAGATGTTCACGGCGCCATCGCGAACGATCCACTCGCGGCCCCCGACCGCCTGCGTGACCGACTCCCAGCCGGGCGTCACCGTGGTGGTCAGGGTGACCTGCTCGCCCGGTTGGATGTTGACCAGCGGCGAGGTGGTCGGCACCGTGACGACCAGGGCGCCCGGGTCGATCGGGCCACCGCCGTCGGCGATCCGAGTCTGCTGGACGACCCCGGTCCAGCTGCCGGACGTCCGAATCGGAAGCGCTGCCCCGGTGATGATCACGTCGACGCCCGACGCGGCGCTGCTGGTCCGGGGACCGAAATGCGGGGTGTACAGGACCAGGTCGCCAGATCGACGGAGCTGGTTGATCCGGTTGATGGCGAACTGCCCGAGCGTCGTCGTCGTGAGCGTCGCGGTCACCAGCGGCGAGCCGAGGAGGGGGCGGCCATCCGGCCCGACCCCGAACGTCGGCCGGCCGGCCGTACCCGCGGTGATGAGCTCGCCGGCCTCGACGTCGAGGCCGTTCGGGGCCGACTCGGCGTCGTTCGAGAAGCCGGCCCAGACGTCGCCGTTGATGGCCGCGATCACGCGGTGCGCCTCGGCGTTGTGGTCGTTGGCCTGACTGCTGACGCGTTCAAGGCCGGTCACACGCCCGTTGGAGAGCGACTCCTCGAAGACGATCGATGGGTTCGACCCGTCCACCTCGACGAGGTTCACGGCCTGACTGCCGATGCTCGTGGTGATGCGGCCCCAGTCGTGGTCGACGCCCGGCGCCAGCGGTTCGCGACCCGCGGAGACGTACGGGGCGACGACGGCCGCGGAGGCCGTGGGGGTCGGGAGCATCGAGAGCGGCGCGCCCGCGACGATCAGCGCCAGCGCGATCGTCGGGGCGGCGAGGGGCCTCGGCAGCTTGGGCAAACGGCGATCTCGTATGAACGCGGGGACGCTGGGTGACGGGCCGGAACCCGGGCGCTTGCTGTCGGTCAGCCTAGCGCATCCGTCGATTCCGGTGTGTCGCGGCCGAAGCACGCCGCCATCTCGGCCAGGTGTCCGGGGGTGGTCCCGCAGCACCCCCCGATGATCGTCGCGCCGGCGGTCCGCATGGCGACGGCCTGCGTCGCCATCTCGGCCGGGTCGCTCCGGTAGACGGCGCGCATGTCGACCAGCTCGGGCATGCCGGCGTTGGACTTGGCGACCAGCGCGGCGTCGGGATCGGCGGCGCGCATCCGGGTCACCACGCCGATCAGCTCATCGGGCCCGTTGCCGCAGTTGCCGCCGACCGCGTCCGCTCCCCAGGCGGAGAGCGCGACGACCGCCTGCTCGGGCGAGACGCCCATCATCGTGTGACCGCGCGTGTCGAAGGTCATGGTGGCCACCAGCGGGATGCCGACGGAGACGCGGCGGACTCCCTGGATCGCCGCCTTGATCTCGGTCAGATCGGACATCGTCTCGATCCAGATCAGGTCCACGCCGCCGGCCAGGAGGGCGGCCGCCTGCTCCGCGAAGACGTCGACCGCCTCGTCGTAATCGAGTGTGCCGGTCGGCGCCATGATCGCTCCGCTCGGCCCGATGTCCCCGGCGACGAGCGCCTCGCCACCGTGCTCCTCAACCTCGCCGCGGAGCAGGATCGCCGCGGTCCGGTTGATCTCGGCCACGCGGCCCTCGAGCCGGTGCAGGCCGAGTCGCAGGCGGTTGCCCCCGAACGTGTTGGTCATGACGATCGACGAGCCGGCGTCCAGGTAGCCGCGATGGATCCGGCGGACCACGTCCGGGTGGCTCAGGTTCCAGACCTCGGGCGGGTCCCCGAACTGCAGGCCGGCGGAGAACAGCATCGTGCCCATCGCCCCGTCGGCGAGGATCGGCCGGCCCGTGGCGAGCAGTGCGTCCCAGCGGGCGCGCGCCGCCCCACCGGCACGCCGCCGTTCCGCCGGACCAGGAAAGGCGGCCGGGTCGAATGGCCCCGGCGACGGGGCATCGGAACGCGGAGCGCGCCTCGGTCGCAGCATCGACCGACTATACCCCGCGGTCCCAGGACGGCACGACCTGGGCGTCGAGCCAGCTGCCCGGCTCGATGCGCGGCCGGATCAGCGCCGCCTGCCCGTTTCGGACCGCCGCCTCGGCCGGCATCGGGTGCGACAGGAAGAGGGGCATCGATTCGGTGAAGCCGTAGGCGCCGACGTCGAGGACGGCGACGAGGTCGCCGACCTCGGGCGGGATCATGACCGTGGCGCGACCGAATACGTCAAGGCCGGAGCAGAGCGGGCCGGCGACGGTGACGGGTAGCTTCCGGCCGTCGCTGGCCGCGGCAACGGGCGTCCCGAGCCCGAGGATCCGGTGCGGCTGGCCGACGAGTGCCGGCCGGAGCAGGTGGTGGATCCCGCCGTCGAGGATGATCACGATCGTGTCGTCGACGGTCTTGCGGTCGACAACACGCGCGAGGTACGCCCCCGCCGGCCCGACCAGGAACCGACCGGGCTCCAGGAGGAGTCGGGCGCCGCGCAGCACCGGGTCCGCGAGCCACCCGGCGGCCAGGGCGCGAAGGCCGGCGCCCAACCTGGGAAGGTCGAGCGGCTGCTGGTCGACGTCGTACGGGATCCCGAGGCCGCCACCGGCGTCGATGAGTCGAAGCGGCGTTCCGACGGCTACCGCCACCCGGCGGGCAATTGCGGCGGTCGCGGCCACGTGCTCGACGAGGCCGTCCGCGTCGAGGACATTCGACGCCCCGAAGGCGTGGACCCCGAGCAGCTCGAGATGCGGCGACGCGGCGGCTCGTCGGGCGGCGGGCAGCAGGTCCGAGGCATCCATCCCGAACTTGCGCGCGCCGTCGTCGCCGACGAGTCGAACCCGCTCAAGGCCGTGACCGCCGGAGACCGCCGCGCGGAGCATGACCGGTTGCCGGCGACCGAGCGTGGCCGCGATCGCCTCGAGCCGGGCCAGCTCCCCGACGGACTCGATGGTGACTGCGCGGACCCCGGCGAGGACCGCCGCCCGAAGCTCGTCGTCGCGTTTGCCCGGGCCGGTCATGACGACCCGGTCGGCGGGGATCCCCGCCCGGGCAGCCGTTTCCAGCTCGCCGCCCGAGGCGACATCGGCGCCCAGTCCGCAACCTCCGAGGTGGGCGACGACGGACAGCGCCGGATTGGCCTTGACCGCGTAGGCGAGCTCGACGACCGTCGGCAGGACGGCCCGGAGCGCCTCGACCTGGCCGTCGATGACGTCGAGGTCGTAGACGAACAGCGGCGTCGCGAACCGCGCAGCCAGGTCGTCCGGCGAGACGCCGCCGAGGCGTCCGTCCCGGAGGATGCCGGTGCGTCTCGGTCGCCGATCTCGATCGGGGCGGGCACCCAGAACGACGGTCATCGGAGGGCCTCCTCGAGCGCGACCCGCGCCGACGTTCCCGCATCGCGGTCCTTGACCAGCAGCGCGACGGCCACGCCCAGGCCGTGCAACTCGCTGAAGGCGCCGGCGACTCGCCGGGAGCCCGGCACGACGACGGCCCCGGCCGGGACGACGAGCGGCCGCTGGGGACGTCCCTCGATGACCCGGTCGCGGACAAGGTCGTAGAGGCGTGAAGTCCCGGTCAGGATCACGCCGGCGCCGACGACCGCGCCGGCCCGGACCAGCACGCCGTCGAGCAGCGAGCTGCCGGCACCCACGAACGCGTCGTCCTCGACGATCACCGGCCGCGCGCTGGGCGGCTCGAGCACGCCGCCGATCGTGACCCCGGCCGCGAGGTGGACGCGAGCCCCGATCTGGGCGCATGAACCAACGAGGACGTGCGAGTCGACCATGGAGTCCGGACCGACCCACGCCCCGACGTTGACGTAGGACGGCGGCATGACCACGACACCCGGCGACAGGAAGGCGCCGCGCCGAACGGCAGTCCCACCCGGGACGATCCGCCACGGCCCGCCGGCGAGGTCCCGCCGCGGCGGGACCGCGGCGCGGTCCCGGAACGTCAGCGGCCCGGCGGTCCAGTCCTCGGCTGTCCGGTCCGAGAAGCAGGCAAGGATGGCTTCCTTGACCTCGGGGCGGACGCGCCACCCGTCGGGCGAGCCGGGATCCGGTTCGGCCGCCCGGACGCGACCAGCCTCAAGGCCATCGAGGATCCTGCCGGCGTCGAAGAGACCGGTTGTCTGCACCGGTCGGGCCGGGCCGCCGCCCGTTTCGAGCTCCGTGGTCACGCCACGGCCTCGCGCGATCCCCGCCGGCTGGCGATCCGGCCGCCGCCCGTTTCCAGCAGACCGAGCCCGCGCAGGAGGGCCGCCATGGCGGCCCGCCCGTCCGGATCGATCGGGAGCAACGGGGCGCGGACCATGTCGCTTTCGAGGAGACCCATCAGACGCAGCGCCGCCTTGGCCGGCACCGGGTTCGGGCCGCCGCGGAAGTTGCCCTGGAACAGCGGAAGCCAGCGCTCGTGCGTCCGGCGGGCCCGGTCCCAGTCACCGGCTCGGGCCGCCGCGCACAGGGCGACCAGTTCGCCCGGGACCTGGTTGGACGCCACAGAGACCACCCCATCGCCGCCCATCGCCAGGACGGGCAGGGTCCAGGCGTCGTCGCCGGCGAGGACCGCCACGTCGCGCGGCCGGTCGCGGCAGATCCGGGCGATCTGGTCGAGGTTGCCACTCGCCTCCTTGACGGCGATCACCCGTGGGTGGTCGGCCAGCCGCAGGAACGTGTCGGCGTCGACGTTCGAGCCGGTCCGCGACGGGACGTTGTACACGACGATCGGCAGGTCGCCCGCATCCGCGACCGCCCGGAAGTGGGCCTCCAGCATCCGGCCGTCGGGCCGGTTGTAGTAGGGCGCGACGACGAGCGCCGCATCCGCTCCGAGTTCCGCGGCGCGTCGGGTCGCCCGGATCGTTGCGGCAGTGTCGTTGCTGCCCGTTCCCGCAATCACGCGGACCCGGTCCCGCGACGGTCGCTCCTGGACGACCTCGACGGTCGCCGCGATGAGCCGCTCGCGCTCGTCCGGACTCAGGGTCGGGGACTCGCCGGTGGTGCCGCACGGGACAAGCCCGTCGATGCCGGCCAGGATCTGCCATCGAACGAGTCGCCTGAACGCGGCCTCGTCGAGGGCGCCGTCGTCCGTGAATGGGGTGACCAGCGCGGTGAGCGCGCCGCGCAGGCTGGGCCGGCCGGTGCGCGTCGGCGTCGACGGGTCGGTCGTCGGGGAGAGAAGCGCGGAGGCGGTTCGAGACATCGGAAGCTCCAATCAGGCTGCAATGGGGTGGCGGGCAAGCAGGTCGTCGACGACGAGATCGAAGGTGTGCAGGCCGGCAGCTCGCGGGCCGGCCTCCAGCCAGTCGGCGGCGGCCAGGATCCCGGCCGCGTACGCCGACCGATCGCGGGCAGTCAGGCGCAGCTCGATCGTCTCGCCGGGCGCGTCGAACCCGACCAGGTGCATGCCCGGCGACGAGCCGGCCCGTACCGAGACCAATTCGAGATCCGCGGGCGACCCAAGTCGAGGGTGTCGATCGGCGATCCTCTGAGCGAGATCGAGCGCCGTGCCGGACGGGCGGTCGTGCTTCGCCCGGCGGTGCCATTCGAGCAGGTAGGGGTCGAACGCGTCGACCCCTCCGAACAGGTCGACGGCAGCCTCCACGAGCCGGCCGAACAGCGCGACGCCGAGGCTGAAGTTGGACGCGGCGACGCCGGCGACGCCCAATTCGAGGAGCAGGCGTTCGACGCGAGGGCGGTCGGACGACCAACCCGTGGTCGCGACGATCACGGTACGGGCCCCGGCATCGGTGGCCGCCTCGAGATTCGCGGCGACCGCCTCCGGACGGGAGGCCTCGACGACCAGGTCAGGTCGGTCGAAATCCGACGGCCGATGGCGAGGACCGCCCGGACGCCCAAGCACGCGGACCTGCGTCGGGTTGGCCGAACCGCGCGTGCGCTCCAGGAAGGCCGCCTCGACGGCACGGCCGAGACCTCCGTCGCCGACGATGGTGATTCGCTCCATGTCGTGGTCCCTCGCTGCAGGTGGGGCCGCCGGGCGGAGGGACAGGGACACGAAAAACCGCGGTCACCATCGTGGTGCCGCGGCCCCTGGAGCCTCCGTTCCCTGGAGGCCCCGATACGTCGCTGGTGACGCGCCGGTTATCGCCCCAGGGCCCGTGCCTCCCGGCAGGGCCGCCAGAGCTTCTTCTTGGACTCCGAGAGGAACCGGCGGTTCATGCTGCAAGTATTGCGTAGGCGGGTTGGATAATGCAAGCCGAAGCCGCCAACTTGTATCCGGTCATTGCCGGGTGGTACACGAGGGTCGGACCGGGCACGCCTCGGGTTGCCACCGAGGAGATCGCCCGGATCGATCCGCTGCTGGTGCTCGCGGCGCGTCACGTGGCGGCCGAGCCGTCGCCCGCGCCGACGGTGCCGTCGGACTCCGGGCCGCATCTCGAGGAATAGGCACCTCGACGCGCCCGACCGCGACGCCCAGCCGGTCCGGCGCATCCGCCTGGTCCGACACGGCGTCCTACCCGGCGGTTCGCCGATAGCGTCGTCCGATGAGGGCATACGCCGGCAGCCTGCCGAGCGCCTCCGCCAGCGTCGGGCCGGGCGAGCCGTCGCGCATCTCGATGGCGAGGCGCGGCTCGGCGCCGACACTCTCGGTCGGCCGGGCGTCGACGATCGCCAGGTCGATCGCGACCCGACCGTGCTCGGCCCGGCCGAGGCTTTCGATCAGTGCCTGTGGCTCCGCGCCGGCCTCGTACTCGGCCCGGACCTCCGCCTCGGATCGCCAGTTCGGACGGCGCAGCAGGATGGACTGCCAGGCGTCGGCGATCGATCGTGCGACGAGCTGGCTGCCGGGCCGAGCCTCGCCGGCTTGGCCGCTCTCGATGTCCATGCCCCGCGCCCATCGCGCGGCCTGGTGCAGGAGGGCATACTCGTCCAGGTCGGCGTAGGCCGTCAGCCGCTCGGCCGGTGAGCCGTCGCCGAAGATCGCCCGAACTGACGCGCCGAACACCTCGGCCAGGTCGAGGTCGATCGCGCGAACCGTCCGGTGGAAATAGACCTGCTGGTACATGAACCGCCGAGCGGTCAGGAACATCTCGAGGGCCGCCAGCCCCGGCTCGTAGATGGTCAGGCCCCCCTCGGAGATGAACGTGTATCGACGCAACCGTTCGACATCCACCGGGCCGACGGCGACTCCGGTCAGATAGGCATCGCGCCGAACGTAGTCGAGATTGTCGACCGTGAAGACGCCGGACAGGAGCGGCTGGAGCCAGCGCACCCAGCGCGGCTTGGCGGGATCCGCGAGCGCCGGCTTGGCGATCAGGTACGACACCCACGCCGGGTCGATCGCTTCGCCGGGCGCCAGCGCGTCGCGACTCGGGTCCGCACCGGGCGCTCGACGGAGACCGCGGATCGACGAGCCGAGCTCGTCCTCGATGATCTGCTGCGACAGATCCTCGTGGGTCAGTCGCTTGCCCGGCGATCGGCGCGGGTCGGCCGGCGCCGGGTACTGGGCCAGGACGTGGTCGTCGAAGAAGTGGGCAAACGGCCCATGCCCCACGTCGTGGAGCAGGCCGGCCATTCTCAGCGTCTCCACGACAAGGCCTTCCGACGGGCAGGGTTCGCCCGTCGCCGCGAGCGATCCACGGAGGCTCGGATAGAGAGATCGAGCCCACAGCCCGGCCTCGTGCATGACCCCGAGCCCGTGGGTGAACCGCGAATGCTCGGCCGTGGGGAAGACCCAGCGGGCGCTCTGGAGCTGGCTGATCCGGCGCAGGCGTTGGAGCCAGGCAGTGTCGAGCAGGTCCTCCTCGGCGACCGTCTCCTCGTCCAGGCCGGCGGCGCTCGCCTGCGCGGGCGTGAGGCGCTTGGTGAGCTCGACGTATCCGTGGATGGGGTCGCTGATCAGGTTGACCGCGGCGAATGGGTGCCGTCGCGGCGCCGCGGTCATGGCAACCAGACGCGGCGCTCGCGCGACCAGGGGCCGAGGTTGCCGGCCCGATCCCGCGCGCGAACGCGCAAGCCATACCAGTGTCCGCGCGCCCGGTTACGCGTGTAGCGCGCGGTGGCCGTCACGGCGGTCCCGATCGTGACCCAGGCGCCGCGATCCATCCTCAGCTGCAGGGTGAAGTCGCGGAGCCCGGCCGTGTGCGTCTGGAGCGGCGGGTCCCACCCGCGCCAGGACCAGCGGATCGTGTTCCCGGAAACCGATGCACCGGTCGAGGCGGCTCGCGCCCCGGTCCGGTCGGGCGATTCGGTCAGCGCGACCGAGGCGTACGTCAGGCCCGTGTCAGCGCGCCGGACCAACCCGACGCCGAGGTAGTTGTACCGGGCGCTCATCAGCAGCGGCCAGTGATCGGGGCTGGCCATCCACAGCTGCATGATCGTGAGGCTGGCCCCGACCATCGAACCCGAGGCGTAGCCGATCACCTCGCCGTAGCCATACCACCGGACGCCGTAGCTCGCCAGGTCGGCCGGCATCGACCCCGCGACGGAATGGCTCAGGACCTGGGATGTCGCGAGCCGGGTGGCTCGCTCCCCGGCGATGGACCACAACCGGCTATCGGCCTGCAGTGGCACCAGACCGCGCGCCGCGCGTTCCTGGTTGATCCGATTCATCAGCGAGATCGCCGGGTCGACGCTGCCCGCTCCGCCGGTATCCGCGTTCGCCGGGACGACGAAGGCACCCAGGAGCGCGACCGCCAGGAGAATCGACGTCAGCCTCACGCCGGAGTGACCTCGTATCGTCCGGCCGCCCGGCGGAGCGTCGCCGCGACGTCCGCCCGAAGCGACTCGGGGGCAAGGACCTCCACGTCGTCACCCCAGGACAGGATCCACAGCCGGATCTCGATCGTCCCCGACACGGTCGCGCTCCAACGCAGGGAGCCGCCCGGTTCGGTGGCCACGGACTGCGTCGTATGCCACGTCGCCTCGCGGACGCGACTCGCCACGCGCGCCGCGAAACGGAGTACCACTTCGACCGGTTCCTGGTCCGCGATGATGTCCCAGGCCGGTCGCAGGGCAACGGTCGTCGCCGAGGGATCGGGCGGCTCGAACGTCCGCGGGGTCAACGCCGCGGTCCGGATGCGTTCGACCTTGAACGTCCGAAGCGCCTGCCGCTCCTCGTCGTAGCCCATCAGGTAGAGCGCATGAGTCTGGAGCGACGGCTCGAGCAGGTACGGTCGCACGGTCGCCCGCCGCGGCGAGGACCCCCGGTCGTAGGGCGCCGGCTCGTAGTCGATCGCGACCACCCGCCGCTCGGCCCAGGCCCTGGTCAGCAGCCGCACGTTGGCGATGAACCGCTCGTCGCGGGGCGCCTTCGACAGGACGTCCAGCGTCCGCTCGACATGCTCGGCCAGGGCGGGCGGCAGGCCCTGTTCGAGCTTCTCGAAGGCGGACGCGAGGTCGGGGTCGTACTTGTCCGCATAGCGAACCATCAGGCGGGCGGACAGCACCACGGCCATCGCCTCGTTGTGGGTCAACTTGAGCGGTGGCAGGAAGGCCTTCTCCTGGTCGATGCCCCACCGGCCGCCGTCTGCCCAGACCGGTACGCCGATCTCCTCGTCGATCGCCCGCAGGTCGCGGTACACCGTTCGAACGGACATGCCGACGCGCGCGGCGACATCGGCGGTGCGCACGCCGTCGGGGTGCGCCTGGAGGATCGAGACGAGCCGCGTCATCCGGGCGAGCCGGTCGCGTTTCGCGGCGTAGGGCGCGCGCTCGTCGTCCAGCGTCATCTGACAGGAGGATAGACGACCAGGCCCGTCCCTCGCTCCGTGGCCGTGAGCAGCACGTTGACGGTGCCCTGCAGCGCCTCGGCGACGACCGCGGTCGCCTCACCGTTGATGCTGCCCGCGATCTGCCCGACCTCGCCGTCGAGGAAGACCCAATAGTCGAGCTGGCCGCGCCAGCGATGGAGATCGGCCGTACCGACGAGGAGCCGGACCTGCGGGAACGCAAGCTCGAAGATCTCGCCGTCCACGGCGATGCGGCAACGGCGAGCGCGGGCGCCCTCGATGACCTCCACCCCACGATCCTCGGCCGTGGCCCGGTAGCCCTTGCTGAGGGCCACCGTCACCGCCTGCTCATCGAGCGTGTCGTCGGCCACCGACCCGATCGGGACGGCGTGCCAGTCGTCGGACGGCGTCCGGACCCAGCCCTGCTGTCCGGTCAGTGCCGCACCGTACAGGCCGAGCTGGTTGGTCGTCGCCACGTATGCCTGCCATCGGAAATCGCCGCCGACCCGCACGCCGGACAGGTCGATCGAGCCGAGCGGCCGGAGATCGATCGTGCCCTCGAGGTGAAGCGACAGCCGGGCTGTCCGGCCGATCGTCAGCGCCGTGTCGCACAACGGCGGCTGGGCAGGGCCGGTCGTCGGACCGAACGGTGAAGCGGCGGTCGGCCGGTCCCGCAGGGCCATCTCATTGACAACGGCCGCCGCGCCGAATGCCGCGCCTGACAGGCCGGTCGCCACCACCGCGATTGCCAGCCCGGTCAGCATCCGCCGCCGCCGGATGGCGGTTCCACCCTGGAGCCGCCGCGCGAGCCCGAAGCCGCTGAACAGGCTCGTCGCCATGAGCGCGACGAGCCACGGATAGACGGCCTCGATCGACGGGAGCAAAGTCTGCGAGCCGAAGGTCGTGAGCTGTGGGAGGATCCCGGCGATCGACGGGATGAGGCACAGCAACCCGATCAACCCCAGCCAGACGATGGCGGGAAATGCGACGTCGCCCCGAGCGACCGGCGGCCAGATGACGCTCGCCAGCGCGATCGCGATCGGTCCCGCCGTGGTCAGCCCGACGACCAGGTCGAGCGGGCCACCCGGCCGGTAGGTGAGCAGGATCAGTCCACCGGAAACGAGCCAGCAAGCGACCAGGGCACTGCCGATGAGGCGCATCTCGAACCTGCGGACCCGCACGCCCCAGAGTCTATGGCCGCAAGTACCACGGCGGGCGGGACCGGAGGGTCATCGCCATCGTCGATCGCCCCGGGGAACATGCCCACACCGCACCCGACCGGACCAGCCGGCGGTGGAGTCAGCAGACCACGGGACGTGGGCCATGGCCGATCGAGCACCGCGAGAATCACGGCGTCACGAACCCTCATCTCTCGTCGACTCACGATCGGCACCGGCCGCGGCAGCGCACGAGGACGCGTCCGGCTTCGAGACTCCGACGAGCCCGAACAAGGTCCCGACGGCCGTTCCGTCGTCGATGGCCGGGCCGGCACCCGCACCGCGAGCCACGTTCCGGCAACTCCAGCAGGAGGGCCTCACGCCTGGCGAGGCGGCCAGCCTGACGGCCTTCATGTGCGGCATGCCCATCGCCGACCTGCGCTGGACCCTCGGCCAGATCAACCACCTGCTGTTCCTGCAGCGGCTCTACCGGCTGGCCCGCTTCGGGATCGGCGAAGGGGAGCGCCAGCGACCCCACTGATCCTCGATTTCTTCCGACCCGGCGGCGATCTCCCTCCGCTCGCCGCCGGGCGCAGTCGTCGAAGCGGCGCCGAACCTCCTCCCGGCGCCGCTTCGACACGCTCGGACGTTTCCCGGGGGCCCGCGCTTGGGTACCATCCGCGGATGCGACCGATCATCACCTTCACGACGGACTTCGGTCCCGCCGCTCCGGCCGTCTGCCGGGGCGTCATGTTCCGGATCTGCCCGGACGCGAACGTCATCGACATCTCGCATCAGGTCCCGCGCTACGGCATCCGGGAAGGGGCCGGGACCCTGGTCTTCGCCCTGCCGCACATGCCGATCGGCGTCCACGTCGCCGTCGTGGATCCCGGCGTGGGGACCGAGCGGTTGGCGATCGGGTTGCGCACAGTACGGGGCGACATCCTGATCGGTCCGGACAACGGCCTCCTCGTACCTGCCGCGGAAGCGCTCGGTGGCATTGTCGAGGCCCGCGCGCTCGAGAATCGCGACCTGATGCTGCCGGTGATCAGTTCCAGCTTCCACGGGCGAGACATTTTTGCGCCGATGGGCGCCCACCTGGCCGCGGGCATCTCGTTCGAGTCCATCGGCCCCATCGTTCCGGTTGACGCGCTCGTACGACTGCCCGCGATCCGCCCGACGATCGGCGACGGGCTGTTCGAAATCGGTGATCGTCCACGTCCTGATCTTCGGCAACGTCACCTTCGCGGGCGTCCCGGCCGACCTCGAGGCGTCGCTCGGCCCGCTGACGCCCGGCCGCCCCCTGGTCGTCGAATTCCCCGCCCACGGTGGGGCGCCGGCGGTCGAGGAACGGACGGTCTGGGAGGTCACCTTCGGCCGGGTGCCGCTCGGTTCGTCGCTGTTGATGGCCGATTCCGAGGGCAATCTCGAGCTCGCCGACAACCAGGGAGACGTCGCCCGGCGGCTCGGGCTGGCGCTCGACCGGCCCGTCCGCATCCGCTCCGCCTGACAGGGATGAGCGGCGAGCCGGCACTGGTCGAGGTCGACGACCTCACGTTCCGATATCGCCGCGCGACCGAGCCCGCAATCCGGAACCTGTCGCTGACGGTCTCGCCGGGCGAGGTCCTCCTGGTCGCCGGGCCGTCCGGCTGCGGCAAGAGTACGTTGATCCGGGCGATCAACGGCCTGATCCCGCACGCCTACCCTGGGGAGCTGACCGGAGCCGTCAGGCTGGCCGGCCAGGCGACGACGGACCTCAAGCTGCGTGACATCGCCCGAACCGTCGGGACCGTCCTCCAGGACCCGGCCAAGCAGATCGTCGGCGCCACGGTCGAGGCGGAGCTGGCCTTCGGGCCGGAGAACCTCGGCGTGCCTCGCGACGAGATCCGTTCGCTGGTTGATGCCGTGTCGGACCAGGCGGGCATCGCGTCGCTGCTGGGCCGCGAGACCGCCGCGCTCTCGGGTGGCGAGCGGCAGCTGTTGGCGATGGCCGGGGTCCTGATGATGCGACCACGCCTGTACGTGGTCGACGAGCCGCTGGCCAACCTCGATCCAGTCAGCGCCGCCCGTTTGCTTGCGATCCTGCGGGAGCTCGCCGATCGCGGCGAAGCGGTCGTGATCGTCGAGCATCGCGTCGAGGAGGCGCTGGCACTCCGCCCGGATCGCGTCCTCTATCTCGATACCGGGCGCTGTCGATATCTGGGCTCGGTGGACGGGTTCCTCGAGATCGCCGACCCACGCGAGGTCAAGCTCCCGTTCGAGGTCGTCCTTGCCCGGGCCCGGGTTGGCGGGCTCGCCCCGGTACCGTCGGTGCCCGGCTGGACCGATGCCCAGGCCCCGCCGGCGGGACCACTCGAGGAACCGCCCCCACGGCTGGAATTCCGTGCCGTGGAAGCATCCATTGGCGACCACCGGATCCTCCACGGCGTCGATTGTCGGCTCGGCTCTCGCGAGGTGGTCGCCGTGCTCGGGCCGAATGGGTCGGGCAAGACGACCGCGTTCCGAACGGCCATGCGCCTGCTCCCCGTCACCTCCGGCCAGGTGCTCGTCGACGGCCAGGACGCCGGCGGCCGATCCACCGCCGACCTGGCCACGATCTTCGGGTACGTGTTCCAGAGCCCGAGCCAGATGCTGTTCGCACGCACCGTTCACGAAGAGCTCGTCTTCGGGCCGAGGAACCTGGGCCGGGACCCGGCGACGTTCGAGGCGATCGTGGCCAATTCGCTGCGCCGGACTGCCCTCGATGAGCTCGAGGGGATCCTCGACCGACCGCCGCTGTCACTCTCGTTCGGGCAGCAGAAACGACTGGCGCTGGCGATTGCCCTGGCCATCCAGCCGTCCAGCCTGATCCTCGACGAGCCGTCGGCCGGCCAGGACCACCAGACGGCGGAAGGGTTCATCCGCGAGGTGCTGGCCATGCCCGGCCTCGAGAGCGTGTACTTCATCACGCATGACGTTGACCTTGCATTGACGCATGCGGACCGTATCCTGCTGTTCAGGGACGGTCGGATCGTCGCCGACGGCGTCCCCAAGGAGGTCATCGTGGACGAGGCGCGTTGGGAGGCCTGCAACCTGACCCGCACGTCGTTGATGCAGGCCAACGCCCGCTGGGGCGATCGCGACGATCGGTTCCTCGATGCCGAAACCCTCGCCCGGCGGATCGCGACGGCGGAGGGCGTCCTTGCCGGGGCGGAAGGAGGGTCGGGCGTCGACGCTGGCTGATTTCGTGGGAGTGGGGGATGACACGTAGGAGGGGATTCATGTCATCGCTGACCATGTCGCGGTCGAACCTCTGGGAGGTCTCGTCGCGCACGATCGTCTACGCCGCCATCGGGGCGGCCCTGTACGGCGTCCTCGGCCTGTTCGATTTCCTGCTGCCGGGCACCTCGAATGTGTCCATTCGACCGGCCTTCGGCATCGTGACCTTCTTCGGCTACGCGTTCGGACCGATCGTCGGCCTGTTCGCCGGCCTCGTCGGCAATGGGATCACCGACCAGCTCCACGGCTATGGCTTCACGACCTACTGGAACTGGAGCCTGGCCAACGGCCTGGCCGGCTTCATCGCCGGTCTCGCACCGCTGTATCTCGCCGCCTGGATGACCGGCGCGATCGGCCGACGGGCGATTGCCGGCGCGATCGCCGGAGCCGTCGGCGCCATCATCGGCTTCCTGTTCGTGTTCAGTGACATCTGGGTCGGCGGCTCGTCGTTCGATGCCGTCGTCACCGGGTCGTACGTCCCGGTCGTGGTCGCCGACGTGATCACCGCGCTCATCGTCACCCCGATCCTGGTCTACGCCTGGGAGCCGGTGAAGGAGCAGCTGGGCCGGTGACCGGCGCCCGCGGTTACCTGACGGGCCCGTGAGCCGATCGTGAACATCGCTCCGCGCTATCTCGGACGGGGGTCGTGGCTCGCTCGCCGCGACCCCCGCGTCCTGATCCTGGTCTCGGTCCTGTTCATCATGGCCGCCATCCAGGTGTGGGACGGACGGGTGGTCGCCGCCCTGCTGGCGGTCGCCCTGCTGTACTACCGCTCCGCGCAGATCCCGTTCCGCGCCGTGCGGCGGAACTGGCTTGCCGCGCTGACCCTGGTCACCCTGGTCGTATTCCTCAACACGCTGCTGACCGGTAGTCGCCTCGAAGGCGTCGTGGTCCACCCGTTCTTCACGATCCCGCTCCTCGGCACGATCGTCTCGGCGGAGTCGCTTAGCTACGCGGCCTCGCAGTGGATGCGCTACGTGTCCATGGTGGCGGTGGGGTTCCCCGTTGCCTTCTGCGTCGCGCCGGCCGACTTCGGCGCAGCCTTCGCTCGGCTCGGTATCCCCGAGAAGTTCGCCATCGGCGTGGACCTGACGTTCCGGTTCCTGCCGTCGCTCGGGGCGGATTACCAGCAGACCATCGACGCCCAGCGGATCCGGGGCTACGACCCAATGGCCGGCCGGGGTGGGCCCGTTGCCCGTCTTCGCCGGATGCTGCCGATCCTGACGCCGCTGACCGTCAACGCGATCGCGGGCGCCGAGGACACGATCGACGCCATGGACCTGCGCGCGTTCGGGACGGGAAAGCGGACGTGGCTCCGCCACCTCCAGTTTGATCGAGCCGACTGGCTGATCATCGCGTTCTTCGCCGCGCTGGTCGTCGCGATGACAATCGCGGGATTCACGACGACCACGTCGCACCTGTGGACGCCGCAGCTCCTCACGGACCTCGCCGGGACCTAGCCCGGGCGGCGGCTCAGCGGTCCCCGGGCCGCGTCCACGAACACCGCAAACAGCCGCTCGAAGGCCGCCGGGGTCGACTCGGTACGCTCCGGATGGCACTGGATCCCGATCAGGAACCGGCCGTCGGCCGCCTCGAGTCCCTCGACCAGGTCGCCGGCCGGGCTGCTCGCCCAGGCGCTCGCCACCAGCCCTGGGCCCAGATCCGCGGGTCGGATCGCCTGGTGGTGATACGAGTTGACCTGGAGGACGCCGGCGCGGGCGTTGGTCGGCACGAGCACCCGGGCGAGCCGCGTCCCGGGTGCCAGTCGGAGCGGGTGGGTCGTCGCCGGGCCGTGACCCCAGCTCGGCCCGGCATGGCCCTCCACGTGCTGGAGGAGCGTGCCACCGGACAGGACGTTGATCGCCTGGAAGCCGCGACAGATGCCGATGACGGGAACGCCGCGGGCCTGAGCTGCGGCCCATGCGTCCGCCTCGAGCGCGTCGCGATCGGGTTCGATCCCGGTGGAACCCTGGTCGGGGTGGCCGTAGCGCGTCGGTTCGATGTCCGCCCCGCCGCTCAGCAGCAGCCCGTCCATCGCGCCGAATGCCGTCCTGCGGTCCACGGCAGGGGTCGAGGCATCGAGCACGATCGGGGTCGCCCCGTGGCGGGCGACGGCATCGGCGTACAGCTGGTTCTTCCGCAGCGCGACGCCAGGCTCGAGCTGGCGGGCCGCCTCGGCGACGGTCACCACGATCCTCGGGCCGGCTCCGGCGGCTGGGCGCATCGCCACACGATAGCGCCCCGGGTTCAGCCGCCCGTCGGACTCGCCGTCGGCCCCGACTCGGTGTCAACCGGCGGGCTGCCCTCAGGGCTCGGCGTCGTGTCGAGCAGCTCGCCCTCATCGAACACCGCGTCTGGAACCACCAGCAGGACCCAGCCGATCTCCAGCCGATCGGGTTGGTACGAGGTGGATTCGGGATCGAGCGACGGGTGTTCGGCGCGACTCCAGAAGGCGATGCTCCGCGGCGTGGTGCGGAAGACGCGTGCGATCGAGGTCAGCGTATCGCCGGGCTTGACCGCGTAGGCGAGGAACGTCGGCGCCGGGAGCGGGGTCGGCCGCACGAACGACGGGATCGGCGTGAACCCGGCGGGGAGGACCGGCGATGGTGGCTCGGACCCACCCGTGACCCTTGCCGTCGCTCCGACGCTCGCCGACGGACCGACGAGGTCGGCCGGCCGCGGGACGCATGCGCCCACGATGAGCAGGCTCTCGACGAGGAGCAGGATCGGGATCGCCACGGGCGTGCCGGGAACGCGCATCTCGGCCATCGTGACGGATCCCCGGCCGGCCGGGTGACGGGTCAGAGCGCGATCGGCTCGACGGGATCGACCGGCGTTGGCTCCTGGAGCGAGAACTCGGCGGCCAGCGCCAGGCCCTCGGCCGCGCTGGCGATTCGATCGCGGCCGCCCCGCTTGGCGACGAAACAGGCTCGATCGGCCGCGAGCAGGACCTCGCCAGGGGTGATGCCATCGATCGGGAAGGTCGCGATGCCGATCGACGCGCTCATCGGACGCCAGGTCGCCCGGACGGCCTGGCGTGCCCGCTCGGCGACCTGGCGCGCGCCGTCGCCGTCGGTGTGCGGCAGCAGGAACGCGAACTCGTCTCCGCCGTACCGGAACACGAGGTCCGTATCACGTCCGGCCCGGACCAGCCCCGACGCGATCCGTCGCAGGAGATCGTCGCCGGCCTGATGGCCGAGGCTGTTGTTGACGTCCCGGAAGTCGTCGAGGTCGAGCATGATCAGGCTGAACTTGTTCCCCTCGCGGACCGCGCGCGCCAGCCATTCCTCGAACGTGCTGTGATTGAGCAGCCCGGTCAGCCCGTCGGTCCGGGCGCGAACCTGCACCGCCTGGAAGACCTCGGCGTTCTGGAGCGCGATCGACACCTGGGCGGCGAACAGCTGGACGAGCTCGAACTCGTCGAACGAGAAGGTGTTGCCGGTCCCGAGCCGCTCGATCGTCAGCACGCCGATCGCACCGCCGCGGTTGCGCAGCGGGACGACGATCAGGCTTCCGTCGTTGGGCTCCCCATCGTCCCGATGATTGACCCGCGGGTCGCTCGTCTCGTCGCGAATGTAGACCGGCTCGTTGTGCTCGACGACCCACGTCGCCACGCCGGTCTCGCCGGCTTCCCACGGCTGCATGTAGAACTCGCGATGGATGCCGTGCGCCGTCAGGGGGGTCAGCCGCCCGATGGCGGGGTCGACGACTTCGATGGCGATGTTGTCGGACGAGATCAGGCCGCCCAGCCGCTCGGTGATGCTCTCGAGGACGGCGCGGGCGTCGAGCGTGGTCAGGATGGACTCCGTGATCTGGAGGAGTTCGCGCTGGCCGCGGAGCTGGCGTTCGAGCGCGAGGCTCTGGTCGCGGAGCCGCTCGGTGGCGTCGGCGTTGGCCATCGCCTGGGCCGCGAAGCTGGCGTAGATGACCAGCAGCCGCAGGTCGTCGTCGCTGAACTGGTCGAGGCCAAGCTTGGACAGGACGAGGACGCCGAGCACCTGGTCGTCGAACAGCATCGGCGCGAGCAGCATCGACTCGTCGAGGTCGTCCTCGGTGCCCGGGATGGTGTTCGCGCGCGGATCGGCGGCGGCGTTGCCCAGGTTCTGGGCGATCCGGTTGACGGCGACCCAACCGGTGATCCCCTGGCCGAGGGTCACGCGCAGCTGGTCGGGCGTCTCGTCGACGTATTCGCCGACCTGGCCCTTCATGGCGACCGGGACCAGCTCCTGCCCGTCCAGCCGGTAGACGCGGACATTGTGGTAGTCGATGAGCTGGCGCAGCTCGGTCGCGATCGCCAGGCCGATCTCGGTCACCCCGGACAGCCGGTTGAGCCGGGTTCCGAGCTGCTGGATCGACTGCGAGCTGCGCGGCCCACGTCGCCATCCGGTCGAAATCCTGCGCGGCACGAATGGCGACACCGGCCTGGTCGGCCAGCTCCGAGATCGTCTCGATCTCGGACTCGGTCCACGGGTGCGGCCGGTCGTGATACACGTTGAGCAGACCGAGGACTGCGCCGCCATCGCGGAGCGGCGCCGTGCACAGCGTGTCGAATCCCTCCTGGACGACCGCCGCCCGGACGTCGGCGCCGCGTGGGTCGTCGCGGTAGCCGACGGAGAACAGCGGTTGATTGGCCTTGATCGCGGCGGCTGGCAGCGACCTGGCGGGGAAGGTCCGCAGGCTGTTGAGGTACTCGTTCGACAGCCCGCGGCTGACCTCCGCACCGATCGTGCCGTCCGGGCGCTGCAGGAACACCGCCGCGGCGTCGCCTTCGAACAGGACCATCGCGTGGTCGACCAGGCCGGTCAGGATCCGGTTGAGGTCGAGACGACTCCCGATGTCGCTGGCCACCCTGCGGAGCGCCTCTGCCCGGTGGCGCAGGTGATCGATCTCCGCGCCTCGTCGGGTGACGCTGACGAGCGCGCCGAGGCCAGCCGCGCAGGCTCGCGCGGCTTCGAGATCCTGCGGCGTGAGCGATCCGGCCGCTTCACCGGCGATCAGCAGGACGCCCCATGGGCCGTCCGGTCCCGGGATCGCGATGGCCAGCTCGGGCCGGCCGTCCGGGACGACCGGCAGCATCGCCGACTCCTGGACGGTCGCCAGCAGCACGCCATCGTCGGGTGCGCCGCCGGCGGCGACGGCACCCACGCCGAGTGCCGCCCCCAGGATCCCGAAGGTTCGCGGCAGGTCGGTCAGGCGCGGCTCGACCGTATCGGACGCCACGGCGACGACGGTCGGGCTCAACCGTTCCCCGTGGAGCTCCCAGATCGAGACGTGGCGGTGCCCGTAGGTGTCGCGGATGATGCCGGCGGCCGTCCTCGAACGGATCGACCCCGTCGTGCGCGTGGCCGGCCAGCCGAGCCAGGGCCGTCGTGACCGACAGGTCCAGCCTGCGCCGCTCGGCGCCGAGCGGGTCGACGTCACCTGTGCGCTGCCTCGCAGCCACGGCCAGGCTCTCTGCCGCGCCCGGATTTGCGGAGCGACGGGCACTCCCGGCATGAGCCGACGGGCCGACGACCGCGGTCTGCGGCGCGGCGGAGGCCAGGAATCGCTGGAGGTCGCCGAGCCGGTAGCGGCGGTCGCCCCGAGAGTTGATCCGGAAGTAGCGCAGCCGCCCGGCGTCGCTCCACGTCCGGATGGTGTTCGGGTGCACGCCCAGGAGCCGGGCGGCCTTGGTGACCGACAGGGTCGCGTCCGTGGGCCGGGAAGGAAAGCTTGGTGGCATCGTCCAATGGAGGAAATGTGAACTCGACGCGCCGAGCCTAGCAAGCTCACAGTTCTTGCCAATAGGCCGATGGTCCCGGTCCCGTCAGCCTCGGTCCGGCGCGGTCAGGCGAACGTACCCAAGCGTGATCAGGACGGTTCCGAGACCGATCGCGATCACCGCCAGGATGGCGAAGGCAGGATCGCCGACCAGGCCCGGACCCTGGCCGGCACTTCGGGGATCGCCACCGACGGCGGCGCTCGGCGTCGGGCTCGCGGCCAGGGCCGCGGTGACCGTGGCGAGCCAGACCGAGACGGCCAGCCCGAACGCCGTGAACGCGGCTCGGCGGGTCATGTGGCGGCGGCAGCCAGCGCCCAGGCCAGCCCGATGATGACGAGCACCAGTCCGCCGGCGAGCGACACCACTGCCAGCACGGGCCGGCGCGTCTCGCCTCGCGCCAGGATTCGCATCGCCTCGGGCCGCTCCAGCGTGGTCAGGATCAGCGGCCGACCTCGACCGGCGCTGATCATCGGGGCGCCGGACGGATCAAGGGCCGGGACGCCGACGACGATTGCGTGTTCGACCGAGCTGACCTGCTCGATCCGCAGCCGGGCCGGCGTGTCGCGTGCGGTCTCGGGCGGCACACGGTCCGCGATGTCCGCCGCGGTGCCCTCCGACTCGCGGAGGATCACCACGAGTCCCTCATCGAGGACGGCGTCGTCCACGGCGATCGACTCGAGGCCGTCGCGGATCCCGAACGGCACTCGTTCCCGCCGATCGTCGAGGTCCGTCCAGCCGGCCGGGCCGCGGACCTGCAGCCTCGTCCGTCGGTAGACGAGCGGGCGGTGGGCGGCGTCCTCGAAGTCGGTTTCGGAGTCGATCCGCCCCTCGATCGCGACGTAGCGCGGACCCCCCGACGCCAGGGCCCGGGCCTCGGCCACGTCGACGACCGGCGTGGCGGCCAGGAGCCGTCCCACGCGAAAGCTCGTGCCGTACGACCGCAGCAGCAGGATCCCGAGCGCCAGGGCGACGATGCCCGCGATCAGCGGTGAGAGGGGTGACACGGCGGGGATCATACGCGCCGGGCACGAAAGGGCCCGAAGGAACCTACCCGACACATGGGCCTTGAGGCGATCTCGGCCATTAGTGTCGCTCGGCCCCTCCGGGCTGACCGCAACACTAGGCGCCCGGCATCGCCGTGGTCAACGGAATCGTCCACCAGTTCAGTGGCTCGGCTGCCGGTTATCCACCGTCTGTCCACAACGGACGCGAGCTCCCGCGCGGTCAGCCGACGACTGCCGACCACCATTGGGTTGCCGATCAGCCGGCGGGAGGCGCGATCAGCCGGCGGCCCGCCCGGTGGCCGGATCCACGGCGCTCAGCTGCCCGTCGAACCCGGTCAGGACGAGGCGTCCGCCGACAAGCTCGACCGCGGTGACGACGTCCGAATGTGCGACCCGCCAGGCAACCGTGCCGTCAGGTTCGATGGCGAAGGTCTCGAGCTCGGATTGGACGAGCACGTGGGCGAGCCTCGACGACCCGAGCAGCCCGATCAAGGGCGTCGCGGACCGATGCTCCCAGCGGGCCTCGCCGTCGGCCGCGTCGAGGCCGAACGTGTGGAAGCCGTAGGCGACGACGAGCAGGCCGGCCGAATCCCAGTGGATCGCCCGTGGCACGTCGTGGATGAGCGACGCGAAGCGGGCGGTCCACGCGCCACGGGGCCCCTCGAGTCGCAACTCGGCGCGGCACAGGGCATCCGGGTCCGCGGCTACCCGCGGTCCCAGCTCGATCAGGTTGCCGCCCCCCTCGGACAACGCGAACACCGCTGCGCCGGACCCGCTGCCGCCCCATCGCCAGCGGGCACGCAGGCCGCCCGGATAGGCGATCGTGGCATTCTCGGGTTCTGCCGTCACCGCCTTGCCCGAAGCGATCAGGCGCCCGCCGGGCGGACGCCCGCTCCGTCCAGGGGGCGATCGGCGGGAAGTCGCACTTCGGTGATCGGCGCCACCGTGGCGTTCGAAAGGATCCGAAGCGTTCCCGGCGGCACCGGGAAGACCGCCGTTGGCAACCCGGCGGCGGCCCAGACCACCGGATACCGGCCAAGGTCGGGATCCATGATCACCCGCACGGGCCGGAGGTGGCCGATCGGCGGGATGCCGCCGATGGAGAACCCGGTCAGGTCGTGCGCTTCGCGTGCCGTCGCGCGGCGCACATCGGCTTCGCCGGTCACCGCTGCGAGTCGCGCGACGTCCACCCGGTTCGGTCCGGATACCAGGCAGATCAACGGGGCTGGACCGCCCTCGCCGTCCGTCACGAACACCAGCGATTTGACGATCTGGCCCAGTTCGATGCCGAGCGCGGCCGCCGCGTCGGCCGCGGTGTGGGTCGATTCCGCGAAGCTGGAAACCTCGAGCGTGACACCCTTGCGGGCAGCCGCGTCAAGGACGCGCTGGATCGCGGGATGGACGGGGGCCTCGGGCACGGCCGGAGTCTAGCATCGGGCCGTTCGGGCAGACGTTCGGCAGCGTAGCATCGCCGCCACCATGCATGCCCTGATCCTCGCCGACGGCGACGCACCACGGCGGTCCGATCTGGATGCCGCATGGCCCGGTTGGGACGAGGCGATCGGGTTGGTGATCGCCGCCGACGGCGGCGCCCGCCACGCGGAGCGGCTCGGGGTCGCCATCGACGTCTGGGTCGGGGACGGCGATTCGGTGGAGCCCGACCTGCTCGACGGCGCTGGAGGCCCGCGGCGTCCCGCTTGAACGCAGCCGGCCGGATAAGGACGAGTCGGACACGGAGCTGGCCGTGCTCGCGGCGCTTCGGCGCGGCCCCGACGGGGTGGTCGTCGTCGGCGCGCTGGGCGGCCCGCGCATCGACCACAGCCTGGCCAACATCGGGCTGCTCGCGCTTCCTGCTCTGGGGGATCGGCCGGCCGTGCTCCTGGACGCCCGGACACGGATCTCGCTGATCCAGGCGCCTGGCCGGGACGGCGGCCCGGTCGAGCGCCGGCTCGTCGGCCGACGTGGCGACGTGGTCTCGTTGCTGCCCGTCGGGCCGGGAGTCATCGGGGTGACCACGGCCGGGCTCGTCTATCGCCTCGCCGACGAGCCACTGCCGCAGGGACCGGCGCGAGGCCTGTCCAACGTCAGGGCCGAGGAAACGGCGCGGGTCATCCTGCGGGGCGGGCGTCTGCTCGTCGTGGAATCCCCTGCTACGCTTTCCGCCATGAGCATGCCGGCCGTTGGCGACCCGGCCCCCGACATCGCCCTGCCGGACGAGACCGGGACGATCCACCGCCTGTCCGACCAGCGCGGACGCTGGACCATCCTGTACTTCTATCCGGAGGACGACACCCCCGGTTGCACGACCGAGGCCTGTGAGTTCCGCGACCGGAACGACACGATCCGCGAGCGCGGCGCGGATGTCTGGGGCGTGAGCCCACAGGGTGTCGCCAGCAAGCGGGCGTTCCGCGAGAAATTCCAGCTGCCGTTCACTCTCCTTGCCGATGAGGGCCACCGAGGCCGCAGATGCCTACGGGGCGTGGGCTGAGAAGGTCAACTACGGGCGGCGCTACATGGGGATCGTCCGGTCCACGTTCCTGATCGGTCCCGACGGGCGGATCGCTCGCGTCTGGCCCAAGGTCCGGGCGGCAGGCCACGCGGCGGACGTGCTGGCGGCCCTGGATCAACTGAGGCGCCGTCGCAGGGTGACCGGGACAGCGAAGGAGGCTTCGCTCGTGGGGGGAGACGAGCGAAGCCTCGGCCGCAAATGTACCGCTCGTTGCCTACCGGCTGCAACAGGATGTTGCGCGGCCGGAATCCGAACCTGAACGCCCAATGACGGAGCCCGGATCAGCCACCGGTCACGCCTGGCGTCCCGATCGATTCATGTTGATCGTGGCCCACCCGGACGACGCCGAGTTCGGCCCGTCCGGAACCGCCGCGCGATGGATCGACGCGGGCTCGGAGGGTTGGCTGGTGTGCTGCACCAGCGGCGACCAGGGTGGCGAGGATCCCGATGCCGACCCGCTCGAGCTCGGCGCCCTGCGCGAAGCCGAGCAGCGCTCCGCATCGAGGATCATCGGCTACCTGGGCGTCACGTTCCTCCATCAGCCGGACGGCGCCCTGGCCAACGACCTGTCGCTGCGCGAGCAGCTGGTCCGCGAGATCCGGACGTTCCGCCCGGATGCCGTCCTGGCGACCGACCCGGAAACGCTGTTCTACAGGGGCGGCGGGATCAACCACACCGATCACCGTGCGGCCGGATTGGCCGCCGTCGACGCCGTCTACCCGGCCGCCCGCAACCCGATGGCCTTCCCCGCACTCGCGCGATCGGGCCTGGCAGCACACCGCGTCCGCCGGATGTACCTGTTCTGGTCGGACCGGGCGGACACCTGGGTCGACATCGGTGCCACGCTGGAGCGCAAGCTCGAGGCGCTCCACGCCCACGCCAGCCAGATCCACGACCCGGCCGGGCTCGACGCGAGGATCCGCAGCTGGGCCGCGGAGGAAGGCGCCGGCATCGGCGCGACGGCCGCCGAGGCGTTACGCCTGATCGTGATCGACGACGACGAAGACGAGGGTCCGGGCTAGGACCGGTCCCGGATCTGGAGGCGCTTGTCAGGCGTCCTGCAGGAGCAGGGGCCGGATCGTGCCCCATTGATTCCATAGCTCGGCGAGACCATCGGCCCGTCGACCGAGCATGGTGACCATCTCGCCCAGGGTCAGGTCGCCGGCATTGACGGCCAGGTATTCGTCGGCCGCGACGCGTACCTCGCTGAACAGCACCCGGCTGGCCGCCTCGTCCGGCCAACGGCGGACGCGCATCGGGTCGAGCCCGGCGTAGCCCAGCGCCATCGACAGATCGCGCTGCGACGGGATCCGATCGTCCAGCCACCCGCCCCGACCGTCGAACCGGTAGCCCAGCGATCCGAGCGCGTGGACGATCTCCCGGGCCTGGCTCAGGCTGAACGGTCCCCAGAACGGATGGTCGGTCGGGAACTCCAGGGCCGAGGATTCGATCGCGTCGGCGAGGATGGCGTCCACGAGCGTGGTGATGAGCTCCTGCCAGTGCGGAGCCTGCGACGGATCGCCCGCCGCAAGTGCGCCGACGAGCGTGGTCATCGCCGACCGGTCGCCGCGCAGCAGCCGGAAGATGCGCGGCGTCGCGCCGGCCTCGATGGCGACCTCGAGCAGCTCATCGGCGTCGGGTCGGTCCGCCTGCGGCACCGGCGGCAGTGGCGGCAGAAGGACGGCGCCCGGATCAACGGCCTCGCGCTCGTCGCACTCGGCGACGGCGGACCGGGCCGACGACGCAGGCCGCCTCCGCCGTGTCCGCCCCGATCCTGGCAACGTCGGCCTCGAGGCTGAGGCGCTCGAGCGTCGCACCGATGGCCGCCGCAGCCGCACGTTCCTGCGCCGCGGCGGCTGCGGCCTCCCGGGCCTGGGTGTTGATCCGGTTGATCTCGTGCAGCCAGTCGCGAGCCGCTGCTTCTACGGCTTCGGCATCGGCCGCGGCTCGACTGGCGGCCCGGAATGCCCGCTGGGCATCCTCCTTGGCCGCTCGAACGGCTCGCGGGTCACCCCGCGATGCCGCATCCTGCGCCGCCGTCTCGCGCGCGTCGTACGAGCGCTGGGCGAGTTGCAACGCCGTCGCCGCTTCGTCGGCGCGTGCGCGGGCACGGCTCGCCAGCTCACACCGTTCGTCGGCGATCCGCCGCTCCTCGGCGCATCGTTCGGTCGCGGCGGGTGGCCGCGCCGGAACGCCCCGTGGCGCCTGAGCGTCGGGAGGCTCGGCCGCGGCGGCCGGGGGGTCGGGCTCGAGGACTGCCACGGCCGTCTCGTGTCGCGCCGGAGCCGGCCTGCCGGCAGCGGCCGACGACGATGCTCGCCCGGAGCTCGGCCAGGACCGGATCCTCACCGGGCCGGATGGTGAAGCCGACCAGGGCCGCACGTGGGCCGGATCGTCGGGTCGACTCGAGGCCCTGGATCCGGAAGACCGGCTCGGCGTCCGGGACGACGGGAACGGCCATGCCGGGCGACCCTGGGGTCGGTTCGCCGGCAAGTCTACCCGGGCCATGAGACTGAACGTGCGTTCGGCGATCTGTCCCGGGAGGTGTCATCGGGAGATCGATCTCGCGCCGATCCGCGGGCCCGCCGCGAGCCGGCTCGGGCCCCACCACGATGAACGCGTCGTCGGACAGGGTGGCGGGCCGGCGGCGCGGGATCGCGTCCTGGGCCACGGTAACGTGGACCTCGCGGCGTGCTGGCGGCCGTGCCCTGATGACCTCGACGAGGGCGATGCCGCTGGCGAGGCCGAGGACCAGGCCGAGGGCCAGGAAGGTGAACTCGCTGACGGTCACGCGGCCCGCATCTCCCCTCAGGCTCCTAGTTGGGCGCGACGATTTCGCCCGCAGCGTAGCTGCGTCCGAGAGCATCGTCAACTCCGGATCGAACATCCGGCCGATCCGGAAGTGCCCCCGTCCATCGACCCGTCCCGTCCCGCAACCAAGCGTGCACGTCCTCGGGGACCGATGGTAGATTCCGCGCGTCGGCGCCACCTCCGATCGTCCATCCCCGACCGGTCAACGAGCATCAGGGAAAGGCACGCCCGCTTGGTCATCGACCAGCCCACGGAATTCCTCGTCCAGCCTGTGGACGCGTCCTGGCTCCAGTGCAACATCGAATGCCAGGAAGCCTGCCCGGTGGGGACGAACTGCCGCGGCTACCTGAACCTCGCTGCGGAGGGCCGGTTCGAAGAGGGCTACATCCTGTCGCGCGAGCCCAACCCGGTCGCAGCGATGTGCTCGTACGTCTGCTCGGCACCGTGCGAGCGCGCCTGCCGCCGCGGCGACATCGATCGGCCGCTGGCGATCCGGGCGATGAAGCGCTTCCTGGTCGAATGGCACGAGGCCTCCGGCATCCCCGACGTGATGCCCCAGATCACGCCGCGCGAGGAGCGGGTGGCGGTCGTCGGTGCCGGGCCGGCCGGGCTGGCGGTCGCCCGCGAGCTGGCGATGAAGGGCTACAAGGTCACCGTCTTCGACAGCCTGCCGTACGGCGGCGGCACGATGCTCATCGGCGTGCCCGGCCTTCCGCCTGCCCCGCGAGGCGATCGAGATGGACGTCCGACTGGTCGAGCGGCTGGGCGTCAGGTTCGTGTTCGACACGCAGGTCGGCGTGGACGTCACGTTCGACGAGCTGCAGCGCGACTACGACGGCATCGCGATCACCGCCGGTGCGATGGACGCCGTCGCCCTCGACATCCCGGGCGCCGACCTCGAGGGCGTCGACTACGGCGTGGACTTCATGAAGAAGGCCAATCTCGGCCAGCCGCTCGACGGTGGGCAGCGACGTCGTGGTCATCGGCGGTGGCTACACCGCGATGGACTGCTCGCGGACGAGCCTCCGTCACGGCGCGGACCGCGTCTCGATCGTCTACCGGCGGACCCGCTCCGAGCTCGTCGTGGACGAGGAGGAGCTCGGCGAGACCGAGCGCGAAGGCGTGCGGATGGAGTTCCTGGCCAGTCCGATCGAGATCATCGGGAAGGACGGCAAGGTCGCGGCGGTCCGGTTCATCCGCAACCGGCTCGGCGAGCCCGACGCCTCCGGTCGCCGATCGCCGGTGCCGATCGAGGGATCCGAGTTCGAGATCCCCGCCCAGACCGTGATCCCGGCGGTCTCACAGGCGGCCGACCTGACCTTCCTGCCGGTCGAGTCGAAGTTCGAGATCAACCGTGGGCGGGTCAAGGTCGATCCGGCGACGTACGCCACCAACGTCCGCGGCGTGTTCGCCTGCGGGGACTTCGTGACCGGCCCGACGACGCTGATCGAGGCCGCCGGTCACGGCAAGAAGTGCGCCTACGCGATCGATCGCTACCTGGCCGGGCGGTCGGACGTGACGGTCGCCGCGAACGTCAAGATCACCAGCTCCTGGCGCCACGACATGCCCGAGTTCTACGACGTCCTGCCGCGCCAGCACATCCCGATGGCCCCCCTGGCCGCCCGCATGCCGTCGACCGAGCCGGTCGTCAACTTCAACACGCCGGTCGAGCTCGGATACGACGCCAACGCCGCGGTCGCCGAGTCGACGCGCTGCCTGATGTGCAACTACAACATCTGGTTCGACCCGTTCCGCTGCGTGCTGTGCGGGGCCTGCGCGGACGTCTGTCCGGAAGGCGTCATCCACATGGTCGACGTCAACCAGCTCAAGTCCGAGGGCCTGCTGCCCGAGCTCGAGGAAGCGTACGGCTGGGACAACGGCAGCGCGATGATCCTCGACGAGGAGCGCTGCATCCGCTGCGCCTTGTGCGTCAAGCGTTGCCCGTTCGACGCCATTACGATGGAGCGGTTCGAGCTGCAGGAGATCTCGACCGACGGCCGGCTCTACAAGGAGTCGTATCGGGACGCGCAACTGGCCGGGACGCCCGGCGTGGCAGGAGGAGCCCGGTGAGTTTCCTCGAGCGGGTGGACCAGAGCATCCGCCGGAGCGCCATGTGGCGGTCGCTGTTCCGCCAGCCGTACCCGCGCGACGAGCGCTCGCGCGCGTACGCGGTCATGAACAACGTGTTCCTGCACATCCACCCGGTCCGCGTCCGCCAGCACGCGGTCAAGTTCGCCTACACGTTCTGCCTGGGTGGGCTGTCGTTCTTCCTGTTCCTGGTGCTGACCGTGACCGGCGTGTACCTGATGTTCTTCTACGTGCCGTCGGCCACCCAGGCCTACACGAACATCCTCGAGATCCAGAGCCAGGTGACGTTCGGGTTGCTGACCCGGAACATCCACCGGTGGGCCGCCCACCTGATGGTCTTCTTCGTCTTCCTGCACATGATGCGGGTCTTCTACCACGGCGCCTACAAGCCGCCGCGCGAGTTCAACTGGGTGGTCGGGGTCGTCCTGCTGTTCCTGACGATCATGCTCAGCTTCACCGGCTACCTGCTGCCGTGGGACCAGATCGCCTACTGGGCGATCACGATCGGCACGAACATGGGCGGCTACGCGCCGCTATTCAACACGCCGACCAAGCTGATCCTCCTCGGCGGACTGGAGGTGGCGCAGAACACGCTGCTCAGGTTCTACGTCGGGCACGTGATCTTCCTGCCGCTGATCGCCGCAATATTCCTGGCGGTGCATTTCTGGCGAATTCGAAAAGACGGTGGAATCAGCGGACCGCTATGACAGCCATCTGCCGCGTTGCCGCGTCCGCTCCTCGCTCACGGGCCTTCCAGCCCGCTCGCTTCGGTGCTCCTCGGCGCCTTGCATCTGGCCGCCCTGGCGGCCCGCAAGGCAGTTCGGCGTGGCCGCTATGACCGACACGAAGCAGCCGACCGAGACCGAGAAGCGGGTCGTCCAGCCGGTCGACCCCGCGCGACGGACCGAGATCGACAAGCAGCGCGTGCCAATGTCGGCGCGGCCGTACCGGCTGCTCGCGCTGGTCAAGCAGGACGCCGTCGTCCGGGTCCAGAAGGAACCCGACGACACGGTCATGACCTGGCCGCACCTGCTCGCCATCGAGTTCCTCGCGGCCGGCGTCATGAGCGTCTTCCTGCTGGCGATGGGCCTGTTCATCAACGCACCGCTCGAGGAGCTGGCCAACGGCAACGTGACCCCGGCGGTGGCCAAGGCGCCGTGGTACTTCCTGGGACTCCAGGAGTTGCTGGCCTACTTCCACCCGACCGTTGCCGGCGTGCTCGTGCCGACCTTCGTACTGGTCGGCGCGGCGTTCATCCCGTACATCGACCGCGGCAACCTCGAGGCGGTCCGCCCGTCGCGAACGCAAGACCGCGGTCATGCTGTTCACGATGTTCTGCTGCCTCGGCCTGATCGTGACCTTCGTCGGCATCTTCTTCCGCGGTCCGGGCTACACCTTCGTCATCCCGTACGTGACCAGCCCCGGCCTCCACTTCGCCCTATGACCGTCGCGTCAAGGAATCTTCGTCCCGATGAGCAACTACCAGGTCCAACCGATCGACAAGCCGGCCGCCCTGACCAAGGAGGCCATCAAGTCGCTGCGCAAGCAGCAGGTCCAGGGCCTGTCGCGCCGGCAGGTCATGCGCGCCGCGCTTGGGACCGGGATCGGGCTGTGGCTGCTCGAGGTGACGGCGGGCACGCTCGGGTTCGCCTGGCCGAACCTCAAGGGCGGTTTCGGGGCGCCGATCAAGATCGGCGATCTCGCGACGGTCAAGCTCCAGAACTCCACGCTGCCGATCGACCAGGGCTTCCCGGCCTACTACCCGGAGGCGCGCGCCTTCGTCGTCCTCCACGATCCGGGCCAGCAGCAGTTCCTGGCCGGCGAGGACCCGCGTCGGCGACGGGACCGCGCTCAACGTGCGCGCGCTCTACCAGCGCTGCCCGCATCTCGGCTGCAAGCCGAATCCCTGCCTCAAGAACTTCTGGTTCGAATGTCCATGCCACGGCTCGCGCTATGACCGACTCGGGATCAAGGCCGCCGGGGCGCAGTACGGCCCGGCGCCTCGGAGCATGGACCGGTTCTCGATCAGCGTCGACTCAGCCGGCGCCCTGACCATCAATACCGGCAAGATCACGCTCGGGCCGCTGCCTGTCGCGCGTCGGCCAGCCCGGGATCATCCCGCCGCGCACCCCGACGGGCTGCATCTGATGGCCGAGACTCCCGACGGGCCGCCGGAGCAGCGGCTGCCGGTTCCGCGCCCGCCGGTCGAGCCCGCGCCGGTCGAGCGGTTCACCTCGCCGCCGCAGGCTCGCACGTTCGAGCTGACGCCCGAGCGCGCCGCCCAGGTCGTCCGCCAGTCGTCGAATGCCCGCTGGGTGGGGTTCCTGATCGTCGTGATCGTGGCCCTGTTCGTCGCGGTCTACTGGTTCTACGAGCTCGGGCCGCTCGGCATCAACGAGCCACGGCTGGATGCCGAGACCAACGCCCAGCAGGTGACCGCCGTGGAACGCGGCTACAACCTGTTCGAGGCCAACTGCGCGCGCTGCCACGGCACGCAGGGCGAGGGCTTGATCGGGCCGACCCTCAATCGCCAGGACAAGCTGTTCGCCCATCTCAACGAGAACTACATCCGGACCGTGCTCAACACCGGCGGCCGGTACGTCTGCGGCAATGCCGAACTCGCTGATGCCCGTCTGGTCGAACACCGGCGACTCCGCCCGGTCCGCTCAACTACGTCCAGATCGACGACCTGATCGCGTTCATCCGCGCCCCGAACGACCAGACCTACACGGTCCGCGACCCGACGACCAACGAACCCGTCCACGACCCGGTCACCGGCCAGGTCGAGACGTTCAAGGGCTGGGTCGACCCCAACTACAAGCCGGCCGCCGGCGCCACGCCGTACCCGGACTGCTGGACCAGCGAGTTCGCGTCGGGTTCGGCGGCCCCGTCCGGCTCGCCGTCGGCCTCGGGCTCGCCGGCTCCGTCGGGGTCGGCGGCCGCGCCGTCAGGCTCCGCCGCGGCGCCGTCCGGGCAGACAGTCTCGATCGTCGCCCAGAACATCGCGTACACGACGACCGACGTGACCGCCCCGGCCGACACGCCGTTCACGATCGAGTTCCAGAACCAGGACGCCGGAGTGCCGCACAACGTCGACATCAAGGACGCCAGCGGGACGTCGGTGTTCAAGGGCGACATCTTCCCCGGCGTGGCCACCAAGAACTACGACGTTCCGGCGCTGAAGGCCGGCACCTACCCGTTCACGTGCGACGTGCACCCGAACATGACCGGAACGCTCACCGTCAAGTAGCGATTCGCCGCGGCGGCCGGATCGGCCAGCGGCTGAGGATGGAGGACGATGGCCCAGCAGGCGCTCGGAGCAGGGATGACGGTGCCGCGTCGGCGCGCCCTGTTCGGGCTGCTCGACGCCGATGGCTGGACGTGGGCGTCGGTCAAGGCGTTCGTCTGGCTGATCATCATCATCTTCATCCTCGGCTACCTGCCCGACCGGGCCTACTACCTGACGGTTGGGCAGACGGTCGACCTGGGCGTCCTCGCGTGGTCGCCGGTCAACCTCTGCCCGCCCGAGAACGAGAGCGCTGCCCTGCCCGGCGCCGGTCGGCGCGCTCGTGCCCTGGCACCCATCGCCGGCCGAGCTCGCCCTGCCGGCCGCCACGGACCGACGGCGCGGTGCTCCAGGTCGGCACCAAGATCCTGTACATCGGCGGCTCCGACGGCACGACCGCGCAGAAGACGGTGTACGTCGCCCGCACGGTCGGGACGGGCAACTTCGACAAGTGGACGAGCCGGGCCCGACCTGCCCGCGCCGCGGGCCGACGCGAGCGTGGCGTACGTCGCCGGCAGCATCTACGTCATCGGCGGCAAGGACGACAAGGGCGCCCCGACGACCACCGTCTATCATGCTGACGCCCGACAGCGTCACCGGCGATCTCGGGGAGTGGAAGGCGGCCCCCGACGCGTTGACCTTGCCCGAGGCGCGGAGCGGAGCGGCCGCCGCGGTCACCACGGACGGCGTCCTGCTGATCGGGGGTCGCAATGCCGACGGACCGGTCACGACGACCTGGAAGTCGCTCCTCGACACGCAAGGGCGCGCTCGGCAAGTGGACGCACGGAGCAGCCGCTCGTCGCCCCGCAGGCCGACGCGATCGCGGCGGTCGTCGGCGACTACGTCTGGCTGTTCGGCGGCAGCGACGCCAAGGGTCCGGTCGGGGCCGTCCAGCGCGGCGCCTTCGGCAAGGCCGCCGCGGCCGGACTGCCGGCCAACCCGGACGCCGGCAAGGTCATCCGCTGGGACGTCAGCAACAGCGCCAATCTTCCGGTCGCCCGGACCAACGCGTCCGGCTGGGCCGCCAACGGTGCGCTGTATCTCGCCGGCGGCGACGACGGCAACGGTCCCAAGACCCAGGTCTACTGGGCGATCCCGAGCTCGACCGGCGACCTCACGGAATGGAAGCACCTCGACGTCATGGACCTTCCGGCCCCTGGCCTCGAAGGCGCGGCACCGGTCGTCACCGGCCCGAACGCCGTGCTCGTCGGCGGCGCGACGGTAGGTGGCATCCTCAATTCGAGCGCCCGCGCGAACACCGCGCCGCAGACCCCGTTCTTCCAGGTCGGCCTGGTCGGGGCCACCGTGCCCGGTCTCAAGATCGACGGCGAGATCGGCCAGCAGCTCGGCTACCTGAACGCCGCCGGGGTCGGCACTGTCGACTTCGTCATCCTGCTGCTGATCGGCTGGGCCTTCGCCCACAAGGAGCAGACGCGGGCGATGATGGGTCGGGTCTTCAGGCGGCGGGGCCGCACGCACTAGCGCGTCCGCCGGCCGGCGGGTACGCGCCCCTGATCAGTCGGACGGGAGAGCGCCCTCGCCTGCCTGCAGCGGACCGCGACGGACGGGCAGCCCGGCGCGCGTCCAGGCGTCCATGCCGCCCGCGACGTTCGCGACGTCCGTCCGGCCCAGGCGAGCGAGGTAGCCGGTCACCGCGGCCGAGCGATTCCCGAGGTGGCAGATCACCAGCAGGGGACGGTCGGCCGGGAGCTCGTCCAACCGCGCCACGAACGCCGACGTCGGCATGAGCACCGCGCCCGGAGCCCGAACCTCGACGAACTCATTCATCTCGCGGACGTCCAGCAGGACGGGCCGCGCCGGGATCCTCGCGCAGGCGCCGGTCCGCCTCGGCCACGTCGACGGTCGCGATCGTGCCGGGACCGCTCACGGCGCCGTCCTGATGGAGTTCCGGAGGCTCAAGCGTGGCACCGCCCGGGTGGGCGGCGAGGTCCGCCAGCCGCAGGTCGATGGCGGCGAGGAGCCGTCCGAGGTCGAGTCGCGATCCGTCCGGCGCTGTCGCGACCGGCCGTTCCGCAGCGGCCTCGGCCAGGCGCGACCGGGCGCCCTCCAGGTTCCGGACGATCCCGGCCGGGTTTCCCCGAACGCCGTGGACGTAGGCCGCGGCCAGCTTGATCAGGCCCTGCAGCCAGGCCCGCTCGGCGAGATCGTCGGTGCCCATCCAGGCGGGTTCCAGGTGCTCGTGTGCGGCAAAGAAGTCGCCCCGCTCGTATGCCGCGAACCCGGCGGCGACCGCCATGCCGCGCTCCTGCTCGGGGATCGGCCGAAAGGCCTTGGCCCGGCCGTCAGAGCCGACGACGACCGATCGGGCGGTCACGCCAGCTCCGCCAGCGGCCGGCGGCTGTCGAAGCCGGTCTCGAGCCCGTGCCACCAGCCGACCGAGGTCTCGCCGAGCTGCCAGCACAGCCAGACCTGGCGCCCCGACACCAGGGCGGGGAAGTCGACCAGCCCGCGTTCGATATCGCGCAGCGTGAGGCCGAGGGCATCGATCCGGGCAACGCCTGCCGCCATCTGGTCGATCAGGCCCTGCATCCGCAGGCGCGTCAGGCGAAGCTCGCTCGAGATCGGCGGTCCGTCCGCCCCGCCTGCGCCGCCGACGGCCGCGGCCGCGCCCTCGCTGCCCGGCCGTCCCGCGGCGAGGACCTCGTCGCGCAGCCGGACCAGCTCGGAGCGCTGCTCGCCGAGCACGCCGACGATCGTCGTTAGCTCGGGGAGGAGCGCGTTCGCGTCGTCGATGTCGTAGAAGCGGGCCATGGGCCGCGATTCTAGCGGCATGGTCGCGTACCATCTGTCCGAGCCCCATATCCCGGGGCATGAGGAGGCATCCGTGCGTCATCTCCTGTTGTGGGCTGCGAGGAATCGCTGGCTCAAGGACCGGCTCCCCCGGATGCGGTTCGTCCGCCGCGCGGTCAGGCGGTTCATGCCCGGCGAGACCCTGGCCGACGCGCTCGGGGCGGCCATCCCGCTCCAGGCGGCCGGGATCCGGACGCTCTACACGCACCTCGGCGAGAACCTCGCGAACCTTGCCGAGGCCGACCGAGGTCGCCGACCACTACGTCGCCGCGATCGACCAGATCGTGGCCGCCGGGATCGACGGCGAGATGTCGGTCAAGCCGACCCAGCTGGGCCTGGACCACGACGCCGATGCCTGCCTGGCCCACCTGGTGCGGATCGCCGAGCATGCGGCCGCCGCCGGCTCGTACCTGTGGGTCGACATGGAGGGCAGCGCCTACTGCGAGGCCACGGTCTCGCTCTACGAGCGCCTGCGCGCGGTCCAGCCCAAGACCGGCATCTGCCTCCAGGCGTACCTGCGCCGCACGGCGGCCGACATCGAGCGACTGCGCCCGCTCGATCCGGCCATCCGCCTGGTCAAGGGCGCCTACGAGGAGCCGTCGTCGATCGCCTACACGAGCCGGCGGAGCATCGACGCCAACTTCCTCGGCCTCGCGGTCCGCTTCCTGCTCGACGGCCGCGGACGGCCGATCCGGCTGGGTCTCGGGACGCACGACGTGAACCTGATCGAGCAGGTCGCGGACCAGGTCGGCGCGGCCGGAATCGGCAGGGACGGCTTCGAGGTCGAGATGCTGTACGGCATCCGCGAGGATCAGCAATATCGGCTGGCGGCGGCGGGCTACCGGGTCCAGGCGCTCATCTCGTACGGAGAGCACTGGTACCCGTGGTACATGCGCCGCCTGGCCGAGCGACCCGCGAACCTGTTCTTCGCGCTCCGGCAACTCCTGCCCTGACGTCGCCCGTGACGACGGCCCGTCGCGCGGGCTCGGCCAACTGCCGCGTGGACGACGCCCCTCGCGAATTGCGCGGGTCGTCGGGTACCCTGTCTGCGGGCCGGTAGCTCAGCGGCAGAGCACGGGACTTTTAATCCCTTGGTCGTGGGTTCGAATCCCACCCGGCTCGCCAGCGCCGCGCCATGAAGAACGCCCCGCCAGGTCCTGGCGAGGCGTCTCGCTTGTGCGCATCGGCTCCTCCAGCTGCCCCGGCGGAGGCGCAGCGTAGGCAGGGCCGACAGCCCGCCACAAGACACGGAAGTCCCGATCCACGTGACGCCTTCGGCTGGTGCGGGACCGCCGGCAGCCGCTTCAGGCAGTCAGCCGGTCCAGGTTCCAGCGCTGCGGCTCTTCCTCCTGGACTCCTCGCGGCCACGCCATCGGCGTGAGCTGGAGGAGGCTGCCGCCCTCGTCTGTCCAGCCAGCCAGGAGGCGGATGGAAACGGCGATCGGGACCGCGGTCACGGCCAGGACGAAGGCGATCTGGAAGAGGTCGGTGAACAGGCTCATCGGGAATGACTCCGGTCGGATGGGGAGGTGATCAACGCAAGGCTGAGTGCGTCGCCTGCTCGACTCCATCGACGTGCGTGGCCACCGGGCCATGGACGTTCGACGAGGTGGACGGAGGACCCTCCCGCCCGACACAATCGGCGCATGGAGGTCCGCGGGTTTGCCGACGTCGATGCGTTTCTGGCGAGCGCGGGCCCCTTCCTCGAGGCGCGCGAGGCCGAGCACAACCTGATCTTCGGGATCAGCTCGTACGTCCGCGACCGGCCGGCCGCCTTCGGCGAGCGACCGGCGTGGTTCGCCGCGGTGGTCGACGGGGCCCGAGTCGTCGGGGCCGCGATGCGGACGCCGCCGCACAACCTCGTGCTCAGCGAGATCGACGACCCGGCGGCGATCGATCTCCTGGTGGCCGACCGCCTCGTGGACGATCTGCCCGGCGTGCTCGGGCCGGTCGACCATGCCCGCGCCTTCGCGGAGCGATGGGCGGCCGCCGCTGGCCGGTCGTGGCGTCACCACCTGTCCGAGCGGATCTTCTGTCTGGAAGCCGTGGTCCCGCCTCCACCGGTTCCCGGCAGGCTCCGGATCGCAACACCGGATGACCGGCCCCTGGTCGCGGCATGGATGCGGGCCTTCACGGATGAGGCGCTCGGCGAGGACGATCCAGAGGCGAACGAGGCGCTGACCGACCGTTGGCTCGAGGGCCGCGGACGGACCCTCTACCTGTGGCACGACGTCGAGACGGTCTCACTCTGCGGTGTGGGCGGCGCGACACCGCACGGCATCCGCATCGGTCCGGTCTATACGCCCCCGCTCGCGCGAGGCCGCGGCTACGCCAGCGCGCTGGTTGCCCAGGCGAGCCAGCTCCAGCTCGATGCCGGCCGGCGGTTCTGCTTCCTGTTCACCGACCTCGCCAACCCCACGTCGAACCACATCTACCGGGCGATCGGCTACGAGCCGGTCCGCGACGTGGACGAGTACCGGTTCGCCCACGACTGACCGCGCACGGTGGCCGCTCGGCGATCGGCGACCCCGAGTCGCAACGAAGCCCGGACACCGCGTGACCTTCGGCACCCAACCGAATCCTTGTCGGTCCTGCCGCGGGGTCGCCCGCGACCGTGCCGCTTCGTAGCCTTCCGTGCATGCCCGGACGTGCCACGGGCCGCGCAACCGGAGGACCGATCGCGAATGGACACCGGAGACACCGCCTGGATGCTGATGTCGACCGCGCTGGTCATGATCATGCTGCCCGGCCTGGCGCTCTTCTACGGCGGCCTCGTGCGCAGCAAGAACGTCCTATCGACGGTCATGCACAGCTTTTTCGGTCTGGCCCTGGTAAGCGTGGTCTGGGTCGTGATCGGGTTCTCGCTGGCCTTTGGCCCGGACCTGGGTGGGTTCGGCCTCATCGGCGGACTCGATTTCGCGATGTTCAACGGGGTCGGCCTGGCGCCGAGCAGCGTCTACGCGACGACCATCCCGTTCGTGCTGTTCGCGGCGTTCCAGCTGATGTTCGCGGCCATCACCCCGGCGCTGATCACCGGCGCATTCGCCGAGCGCAAGCGATTCGCCGCGTTCGTCCTGTTCACCGTCCTCTGGTCGATCTTCGTCTACTCGCCGATCGCCCATTGGGTCTGGTCCGCGGACGGCTGGTTGTACAAGCTGGGCGCGCTCGACTTCGCGGGCGGGACGGTCGTCCACATCAGCTCGGGTGTCTCGGCGCTCATCGTGGCCCTCCTGATCGGAAGGCGGACGACCAACGGCGAGGCGACGACCCCGCACGACGTCCCGATGACCGTGCTCGGGGCGGGCCTGCTCTGGTTCGGCTGGTTCGGCTTCAACGCCGGGTCGGCCCTGTCCGCCGGTGGCCTGGCCGCCAGCGCGTTCATCGTGACCAATACGGCCGCCGCGGCTGCGACCATCACCTGGGTCCTCGCGAGCTATCTCCACAAGGGCAAGGCGAGCGTCGTCGGCGCGGCCTGCGGCGCGGTCGCCGGATTAGTTGCCATCACTCCGGCGTCCGGGTTCGTCAGCGTCGGCGGCTCGCTGTTCATCGGCCTTGCCGCCGGCGGCCTGTGCTACAGCGCGACCCTCCTGCGCGAACGGATCAAGGTCGACGACGCGCTCGACGTCTTCGCGGTCCACGGCGTCGGCGGCATGTTCGGGGCTCTGGCCACCGGCGTCTTCGCGACCGCGGCCGTCCAGCCGGCGTTCACGGGCCTGCTCGAAGGCAACGGCCTGCAACTCGTCAACCAGCTCATCGCCGTCGTGGCCGTCATCAGCTATGCGGTCGCGGCCACGTTCGTGATCGTCAAGGTCGTCGACGCGATCCTCGGGATCCGGGTCAAGCCGGCCGAGGAAGCGCTCGGCCTGGATCTCTCGGCGCACGGCGAGGTTGCCTATCAAGTCTGACGGCGGCACGGGACGATGACCTCCCCATCGTCCCGGCGTCGCCCACTACCGAGATCGGCCGCTGTCGAACTCCTCTCGACGGCGGCCGATCCGTCCCTCCCTCGGAGACCAGCCAATGGAGCCCAACCAGCGATCGCGCAACCGTCGTCCCGCGACACCGTTGTACGACCCGCGCTTCGAGCACGACGCCTGTGGTGTCGGGTTCGTGGCCGATGCGGGTGGGCGCTCGCGCGAGCGAGTGCTGCCGCTGGCCCTGGCCGGTCTCGGGCGCGCTCGGCCATCGCGGCGCCTTCGGTGCGGACGGCGAATCGAGTGATGGCGCCGGAGTGGCCCTGCCGCTCGATCGCACGCTGCTCGACCTGATCTGCGGTCCGCAAGCCGCGGCTCTTCGGCCCGGGGTCGTCTCCCTCTTCCTGCCGCGCGGGAGATCCAGCGAGCGTGCCGCCCGCGCCCTGGTCGAATCGGTCTTCGCCGATGCCGGCCTGCCGGTGGCGGCCTGGCGAGCCGTTCCGAGTGACATCGGCGCCCTGGGGGCGGCCGCCACCGCGTCGCGCCCGGCCTTCGCCCAGGCGATCGTCGGTCGGCCCCGCCGGAGCGACGCCGACACCCGCCCGCTGGCCGACGACGCGTTCGAGCGGCAGCTGATCATCGCACGCCGTCGCCTCGAGACGACGGCGCGATCCGCCGGTGGGGCGCTGAGCGAGATTGCCGTCCCGTCGGCGTCGGCTCGAACGATCGTCTACAAGGGCCTGGTCACCGGTGGTCGGCTCGCCGACCTGTTCCCCGACCTGCAGGCGCCACTGCGCCTCAGCTACGCGGTCTTCCACCAGCGCTACGCGACGAACACGCATCCGGTCTGGCGACTCGCCCAACCGTTCCGTTCGATCTCTCACAACGGCGAGATCAACACGGTTCGCGGCAATCGCGAGGAGGTCCGCGGCCGGGCGGGCGACGCCGCGACGTCAGCCCTTGCTCGCCAGCTCGTCGCGGCGGGGCCGCTCCTGTCGCCCGAAGGTTCCGATTCGCTGTCGCTCGACGAGGCCCTCGAACTCCTGCTCGTGACCGGCTGGGAGCTGACGCCGGCGTTGCTGACCGCCATCCCCGAGGCGCTGGCCGTTCGCCGCGCGCCGCATCCCCACGTCGCAACGCTTCGGCGGCGGACCGCCGGGTTCCTGGCGCCGTGGGATGGCCCGGCGGCGATCGTCTTCGCGGACGGGATCCGCGTCGGCGCGCTGGTCGACCGGAACGGGCTGCGGCCCGCGGCCTTCTCGGTCACCCGCGATCGGCTCGTGTCGGTCGCCTCGGAGGCGGGCGCCGTCCCGTTCACCGCCGCGGAGACCGTCCGGCGGGGCCGCCTCGGCCCGGGCCAGCTCCTGCTGGTCGAGCCCGGCCGGCACGCGATCCTCGAGGACGCCGACGCCAAGCACCGCGTCCTGCGCCGGCTGGCGATCCATGACGCCCCGCGCGCGGTCCACGAGGATCGCCTCGAGGCGGCCATTCCCGCCCACGACGCGCACACCTCGCACGCGCTCCGGCACCTGGCCGGCCTCGACGCCGAGCGAGCCCGCCTCGACATCAAGACGATGGCGCTCGAAGGCCACGAGCCGCTGTGGAGCATGGGCGACGACACGCCGACGCCGGGTCGCGCCCGGCTCGATCGGCCGGTCGCCGACCACCTCCGGCAGGCCTTCGCCCAGGTCACCAACCCGGCGATCGATCCGGAGCGCGAGCGGATCGTCATGGACCTGCGGGTGGAGCTCGGCCGGCGCCCGGCCCTGCTCGGCGGGATGCCGCGGGGGCCGCGGACGGCGCGCCTGCAGCGGCCGATCGTCGCCGACCTCGACGGCCTGCTCGTGCAGCTTCGGGGCGAGGGCGCCTCGATCCGGGTCCTCGACGCGACGTGGTCGGCGGCCGACGGCCCGGCCGGCCTGACGACCGCGCTCGACCGGCTGGCGCACGACGCCGTCGCCCGCTCGCGGTCCGGCGCGACGATCCTGCTGATCACCGACCGCGCCTGGTCGATGGATCGGCTGCCGATCCCGTCGATCCTGGCGACCGGCGCGGTGCACACGGCGCTGACGGCGGCCGGCCTGCGCGGCCGAACCGACATCGCGGTGAGCGCGGTCGACATCTTCGACGTGCACGCCATGGCGATGCTCCTCGCGGTCGGCGCGACGGCCGTCCAGCCGCGACTCGCGATCGAGCTCGCGGCGGAGCTCGCCGGGACGCGCGGCGCCGAGGACAAGGCGCCGGTCGATACCGTCGGCGCGCTCCTGGACGCGTTCGAGGCCGGCCTGCGCAAGACGCTGGCCCGGATGGGGATCAGCGCCGTGTCGTCGTACATCGGCGGCGCCCTGATCGACGTCGTCGACCTCGACGCCGCGGTCGTCGCCCGCTGCTTCCCGACCGCCGCCGCCTGGCCGGGCCGGACGACGCTGGACGACCTGGCCGCCCGGCTGATCCGCCGCCGCGCCGCCGCCCTGGCCATCCCGGAACCGGCCGCCGGCCGCGAGCCGCGCCTCCCGGACCCGGGGTTCGCGCGCTTCCGCGCCGATGGCGAGGTGCACCTGTTCTCGCCGCGGATCGCCAGCGAGATGACGCTCCTGGCTGTCGGTGGCGCCGACGGCATCGCCCCGGACGACGTGGACGCCCAGCTCGCCCGGTATCGGTCCGCGCTCGCCCGACCTCCCGCCGATCACGCGGTCCCGCGCGACGAGCTGCGCATTCGTCGCGCGCGGACCAGCCTGCCGCTGTCCGAGGTCGAGGACGCCGCCTCGATCGTGCGCCGCTTCGTGGTCTCGGCGATGAGCGTCGGCGCCCTCAGCCCCGAGGCGCACCAGGCCCTGACGATCGGGATCCAGCGCGCCGGCGGTTCGGCCAACACCGGCGAGGGTGGCGAGGATCCGGCCTGGTATGCGCCCGGTCCCGACGGCCGGCGGCACGACGCCCGGATCAAGCAGGTCGCCTCCGCCCGGTTCGGGGTGACGGCCGCCTATCTGGCCCGCGCCGACCAGCTCGAGATCAAGATCGCCCAGGGCTCCAAGCCGGGCGAGGGCGGCCAGCTGCCGGGTCGCAAGGCGACCGCCTACATCGCCGCGCTGCGCCGCGGCCAGCCCGGGCCAGAGCTACATCAGCCCGCCGCCCCACCACGACATCTACTCGATCGAGGACCTCGCCCAGCTCATCGCGGACCTGCGGGCGATCAACCCGCGTGCCCGGATCGGCGTCAAGCTCGTCGCCGGACGCGGGGTCGGGACGATCGCCGCGGGGGTGGCCAAGGCCGGCGCCTCGTACATCCACCTGTCGGGGCACGCCGGGGGAACGGGTGCGTCGCCGCTGTCGTCGATCAAGCACGTCGGGGCGCCCTGGGAGCTCGGCCTGGCCGAGGTCCACCAGGTGTTGCTCCGCAACGATCTTCGCGACCGGGTCGCGCTCCGCACGGACGGCGGCCTCCAGACCGGCCGCGACCTGCTGGTGGCCGCACTGATCGGTGCCGAGGAGTTCGCCTTCGGGACGGCGGCGCTGGTGGCCATCGGCTGCGACATGGCGCGCCAGTGTCATCTCGACACCTGCCCGACCGGGATCGCCACGCAACGCGAGGACCTCCGCGCCAAGTTCGCCGGCACCCCCGAGGCGGTCGTCCGGTTCTTCACCGCGATCGCCGAGGACTTCCGGCGCGAGCTGGCGGCGGTCGGCGCCCGATCGGTCGGCGAGATCGTCGGTGAGAGCCGCCGGCTGCTCGCCCCGCTGCCCGCCGCTCGGGCCGAGCTCGCGCCGGTGATCGGCGCCGGCCGCTGGCCCGCGGACGCGGCTCGCCGGGCCGACCCGGCGAGCGCCGGGCGCGACATCCGGCGCGAAGCCGCGTCACCGCTGGAGGCCGCGATCGCCGCCGCCTTCCGCGGCCAGGGCTCGGTGACGGCCGCCGGCCTGCGGCTGTCGACCGCCGACCGCTCCTTCGGGGCGGGGCTGACCGGCGCGCTCGAGCGCGGCGAGCTTCACGGTCCGGTCAGCCTGGAGCTCCAGGGCGCGGCCGGCCAGTCGTTCGGGGCGTTCGCCGGCCTCGGGATCGATCTGCGGCTGACCGGCCAGGCCAACGACTACGTCGCGAAGGGCCTCTCCGGCGGGCGCGATCACCGTGACCCCGGAAGCAGAGCTGCGTGCCACGGCCGCGACCGAGGCGATCGCTGGAAACACCGTCCTGTACGGTGCGACCGGCGGCCGACTCCACCTCGTTGGGCGAGCCGGGATGCGGTTCGCGATCCGCAACAGCGGTGCCGAGGCCGTCGTGGAAGGGATCGGGCCTCACGGCTGCGAGTACATGACCGGAGGCACGGTCGTGGTCCTCGGTCCGATCGGCGCGAACTTCGGAGCCGGGATGACCGGTGGCCGGGCGTACCTGTACGACCCGAGCGGTCGCCACGTCGCCGCCCTCGACGTCCGGAGCGTGGCCGCGATCCGACTGGGTGCGGCCATGGCCGACCGAGCCGACGGCCCCGACCGGCTGGATGAGCTCGTGCGGCTTCTCGAGGGACAACGCGCGGCGGGATCGCAGCTGGCCGGCGGGCTGCTCGAGGATGCGGATCTCGGCGCATCCTTCTGGCTCGTGGAGCCGATCGTCTTGCCGGCCCCGCCGGCCGCTGACAGGGCCGACCCCGCGACCCGCATGAGCCCGCAACCGGACCGCAACGCAGCCGTCCCCGTTTCGCCGCCGACGGCCGAGACCGGCGTCCCTACGATGGATCGAGCATGGGGACGCGTCACCCCGGGTTAGACGTGTCGTCCTTCCCCTTCAGCCTCATCCCGGTTCGGGAGGTGCCGACATGATCCATCCATCCGACTCCGAGCTCGGGTTCACGGCCGTTCGTGACGGGCGCCTGGCGCCGGTGACCTGTGTCGCCTGCGGCTGCCGGCTCGCCGCGTCGGGCGAAGCGTTCGTCCACTTCCAGGGATTTGCCGGCCGCGACGCGCGTGGCTGCCGGATCGACTGCGCCGAGGCGATGCACGACCCCGACGGCCGGCCGATCGCCCTGCCCGTCTGAACCCTCCACCGGCCCGGCCCGTCCCGGTCGCCTCGGCCCGATCCGTCAGTTCGGTCGCTCGTCGTCGGTGACGATCCGGTAGCCGACGCCGCGAACTGCCACGACCTGCGGTCCACCGGCTGCCTCGACCTTGGAGCGGAGGCGGGCGAGGTGCGGCTTCAGCCAGAGCAGGTCGGGATCCGGCTCGGCCGGCCAGCCCGAGCGAGCCAGCTGGAGGTGCGGGACGATGTCCCCGCCGGCCCGGACGAGCGCCTCGAGCAGCCGGAATTCCGTGGGCGTCAGCGCGAGCGCCGTGTCGCCGACCCGCGCCTCGTGACGGCCGGGCTCGATCAGCAGGTCGCCGACGCTCAGCGGACCACCGCCCGGCGCGCCGAACGCCGTCGATCGATCGACCCGGCGCATCACCGCGCTAATCCTGGCCAGCAGCTCGCCCTTGCCGAACGGCTTGGTCAGGTAGTCGTCTGCGCCGATCCCAAGCGCCCGGACCTTGGCGGCCTCGCCGCTCTCGCCCGAGACCACGAGGATCGGTGCCGGTCCCACCGCACGCATCTGGCCAGCCACGTTGAAGCCGTCCGGGCCTGGCATCGCCAGGTCGAGCAGGACCAGGTCCGGGTGCTCCTCGCGGAACCGCTTGACCGCGGTCAACCCGTCGTAGGCGGTGATGACCTGGTGGCCCTCGGTCCCGACCAGCGCGGTGATGGCGCCCACCATGGCCGGGTCGTCGTCGACGACGAGGATTCGGAGCGGGCGGCTACTCATCGTGATCATGGTCCTCACTCGTGCTGGGTGGCCGGAGATGATGCATCAGATGGCGACGGCGGCCGGCAATGCCACGACGAATCGTGCGCCATGTGGCCGGGCCGGTTCGCACCACAGGCGCGCGCCCATCGATTCGCCCAGGCGCTTGGCGGCGTACAGCCCGATACCGGAGCCCCGGGCGGTGTGCGTGTCGCGGCGGGCGTAGGGCTCGAAGATGCGCTCGCGCCATTCGTCCGGGATGCCCGGCCCCTCGTCGGAGACACCGAGCTGGACGACGCCTTCGTGCAGCCCCCAGTCGATCCGGATGGCCGTCTCCGGCGGTGCGTACTTGACGGCGTTCTCGATGAGGTGCTCGACGATCTGGCGCAGACGCGGCGGGTCGGCGAGGCCATGCAGCCGCACACTCGGCTGGATCTCCACGCGGTGGCGCTCCAGGATCGGCCGCAGCGACGCGACGACCTCGTCGACCAGGACGCCGAGGTCGACCGGGATGACCGCCGCCGGCCCTTCGGGCACGACGCGGACGGACGCAAGGATCGAGTCGACGAGTCGATCGAGCCGTTCGATCTGTTCCAGGGTCGCGCGATGCCAGGCGGCCCGGGTCTCACGCCGGGCGAGGTCGCGCGACTCGCGCCCGCGGAGTGGCGGCTCGTCGGCGAGGAGGTCCGTGTAGGCGCGGACGACCGCGAGCGGCGTGCGAAGCTCATGCGTGACGAGGGCGATCAGCTCGCTTCGCGCCTCGTCGATCGCCTTGAGCGCCTCCACCCGGGCCTCGGCCTCGGTCTGCTGCCGCCCCTTCTCGATGATCCCGGCCAGGAGGTCGGCGACTGCCCCGAGTTGCGCCACGTCGTGCTCGCTGAAGTCGCGGGGCTGCTCGGTCTGGACGTTGAGCACCCCGACGATCTGGTCGTGCCAGGTCAGTGGCACGGACAGCATGGAGGCGACGAACCGGCGCTGGTCGATCCCGCGGACCCACAGGAACCGCTGGTCGGCCCGGACGTCGGCGATGACCGCCGGTCGACGCCCGGCCGCCACGCGACCGGTCACGCCCTCGCCGAACGGGACCCGGGCCCGCCCGATCTGGAACCGATCCAGCCCGTTGGTGGCGGCGAGGGTCAGGTACGCTCCATCCCGATCGAGCAGGTAGAGCGAGGAGACGTCGGCGTGGAGCACATCGCGGGTCCGGTCGACGACCGTCTCCAGGAGTTCGTCCCAGGTTCGGGCGGTCGTCGCCAGCCGGGCGACCTCGTGCAGGAAGCGCAGCTGCTCGAGCTGGTCGGCGGCACCCGGCGCGAGCTCTGGCCGAGTCGACGGCCGATGGCCGTCCGCATGGGCGCCCAAGGATTGCCGGTCGGACCGCGGATGCCCCGTCTGGGGCCTGCGGTCGGGCACCCCGTCGGGCATTCGGCCGGCTCTCGAGCTCGCTTCGTAGGTGGTCACGGCGATCACCATACAAGCCTACGGAAGGTTGCCGTCCAGAACGGTTGCGGCGCGGTGATGGCTGGGGCGCGGAACGGTTCAGCCCGGGTGCGAGCGTGACCAGGCCGCAACGATCGGTCGCGGTCCAGGCGGAACCGGCCGGGATCGGCACGTCGGGCGCACGAGACCCGCTCGCCACCGAGATCCGCCTGCTGGGCGCCCTCCTCGGCCAGGTCGTCTCGGAGCAGGCTGGTCCGGAGCTCTTCGCGCTGGTCGAGCGGATTCGTCGGCGGACGATCGCCCTGCGCGCCGACGACGATCCACGCGAGCGGGAACGGCTCGATCGGGACCTGCACGATCTCGACCTCGGCTCGGCCGAGGCGGTGATCGGTGCGTTCTCGCTCTATTTCGCGCTCGTGAACCTGGCCGAGGCTCACGCCCGCGTCCGCACCCTCCGCCGCCGCGAACGGGCGGCGCGCGACGGCGTCCTGAACGACTCGATCGCCGACGCCGTCGGCCAGCTTCGGCGGCTTGGACGGAGCGAGGCCGAGATCCTCGCGGCGATCGGCCGGTTATCGATCTCGCCGGTGCTCACCGCCCATCCCACCGAGGCGCGGCGGCGAACCGTGCTGGTGGCGCTCCGCCGTTGCGCCGCGCTCCTCGAGCGACTCGACGATCCACGGCTGACGCCTTCCCAGGACCGAGAGATCCGGCGGCGCCTGCGCGAGGAGATCACGCTGCTGTGGCGCACCTCCGACCTGCGTCTCGTCGCGCCGACGCCGCTCGACGAGGTTCGGACCGGGATGGCGTTCTTCGACGCCACGCTGTTCACCCTCGCGCCACGTGTCTACCGGGTGCTCGACGGAGCGCTCGATCCGGCGTCCGGTCGGGCACCGGGCCCGGCCGCGGATACCGGACGGAGCGGGACCCGGTCGCCGCTCGTCCCACCGTTCCTCCACTGGGGCAGCTGGATCGGCGGCGATCGGGACGGTCACCCCGGTGTCACCGCGGAGGTCACCGAGAAGACGCTGCGTATCCAGGCCGACCACGTCCTGCACGGCTACGAAGCGGTCGCGATCCGCCTGATGCAGACGATCGCCGCGACGACTCCTCCGGACCGGGTCTCGCGAGCGCTGGCGTCACGTCTCGCCCGCGACGCCGAGGACCTGCCCGAGACCGATCGACAGCTCCGCGGCCGCTTCCCGGAGGAACCCTACCGGCAGCGCTTCGGGTTCATCGCGGAACGGCTCCGCCGGACACGATCTGCCCTGACCGGCGAGGCCGGTCCACGCAGTGGCCGGTACGCCGGCCCGGCCGACCTCGATGTCGAGCTCGTCGAGATCCAGGAGGCGCTTGCCGCCGATGGGCTCGGCCGTGTTGCCTGGGGCGAGGTCGCGGACCTCCGCTGGCAGCTCGGGACGTTCGGGTTCCACCTCGCCTCGCTCGAGATCCGGCAGCACGCCGCCGTCCATGCGGCGGCACTGGCGGCACTCCGCGCAGGCCGGCCGCCCTCGACCGAGCTGGCCGCCGGGGTGACCCTGGGCGAGGTGCTCGACACGTTCCGCGGGATCGCGACCGCCCAGGCACGGCATGGTGCCGACGCCTGCCGGCGGTACGTGGTCAGCTTCACGGCCTCGGCGGCAGACGTCGCCGCCGTGCACCAGCTGGCTCGCCTGGCGACGGCCGTCGACGTCGCGGACGATCCGACGCTGACCCTCGATGTCGTGCCCCTGTTCGAGTCGAGCGCCGCCCTCGAACGCGCCGGCGCGATCCTCTCGGAGCTCCTCGACGACCCCGTCGTACCGCGACCGGATCCGGGCGAACGGGGATCGGCAGGAGGTGATGCTCGGCTACTCCGATTCGAACAAGGAACTCGGCTTCCTGGCGGGTGCCTGGATGCTCCAGCAGGCCCAGGCCTCGATGGTCGAGGCGGCGGTGGCACGCGGCGTCGAGCTGACGATCTTCCACGGGCGCGGCGGCGCGATCGGCCGCGGCGGCGGCCCGACGAACCGGGCGATCCTCGGCCTGGCTCCGGGCTCGGTCGACGGCCGCCTCAAGGTGACCGAGCAGGGCGAGGTGATCGCCGCCCACTACTCGGACGCGACGATCGCCGAGCGCCATCTCGAGCAGGCCGTCGGCGCCGTCCTGGTGGCGTCCACGCCGGAGCACGAGGCGCGGCTGCGACGCGCCTACGAAACGGGTGCACCGATCCTCGCCGAGCTCGCGGCCACCTCCCGCATCGCCTACCGCGGGCTCGTCCACGACGACCCGGGCTTCGCCTCGTTCTTCCGGGACATCACGCCGATCCGCGAGCTGTCCGACCTGCGGCTCGGGTCCCGTCCGGCGGCCCGAGGCCGGCGCGACGTCGCGCCGGCGATCGACGCCTTGCGGGCGATCCCCTGGACGTTCGCCTGGGCCCAGGCGCGGATCAACCTGCCCGGCTGGTACGGGCTCGGTACCGCGCTCGAGGCGTACCGGGAGGCCCACGGCGAGGCCGGCTTGGACGCCATCGAGCGACTGGCCCGTGACTGGCCCTTTCTGTCCAGCCTGATCGACAACGCGGAGATGAGCCTGGCCAAGGCGGACATGGGCGTCGCCCGCCTGTATGCCTCGCTGGCGACGGGTCCCGGCGACGATCGCCGCTGGGACGCCATCGAATCGGAGTACCGGCGGACCGTCGCGATCGTCAGGCGGCTGACCGGCCACGAACAGCTCCTCGATGGTTCACCGGTCCTGCAGCGATCCGTCACCCTGCGCAATCCGTACGTCGACTCGCTGTCGGAGCTGCAGGTCCGCCTCCTGGCCAGGTTGCGCGCGCTCGAGCCGGACGATCCCGGGCGCCACCGGGTCCTGCGGCTCGTCCAGCTGACGGTCAACGGCGTTGCGGCCGGGCTCCAGAGTACGGGCTAGGCGGGTGGATCACGACGACCATGTTGGACTCCTGCGAGGGGCAATCGCGCCCGGAGGAACGTGGGCCGACATCGGCGCCGGGACGGGCGCCTTCACCCTTGCACTCGCCGACCTGCTCGGGCCGGGCGGGCGGATCGTGACCGTGGATCGCGACGCCTTGTCCGTGCGGCAGGCCGTCGCGGTGACGCGGGCCGCGTTCCCCGGGGTGGCGGTCGAGCCGCTCGTGGCCGACTTCACGGAGCCGCTCGAGCTGCCCGACTTCGACGGGCTCGTTGCGGCCAATAGTCTCCATTTCGTTCCCCGCGACCGCCAGTCGGGAGTCGTCCGGGCGCTGGCGTCGCACCTGCGGGCGGGCGGGCACTTCGTCGTGGTCGAGTACGACGCCGACCACGGCAACCCGTACGTCCCGTATCCGTTCAGTTACACGGCGTGGGAGCGACTTGCGACCGTCGCCGGCCTGACGGCCACTCGCCGGATCGGGCGAGTCCCGAGCCGGTTCCTCGATGCGATCTACTCGGCCGTCAGTTTCGCGAGTGCGTCGGCCAGCCGGTCGTAGTCGGCCGGCTCGTTGTAGCGCTGCGCCGAGATCCGGATGAGGATCGTCGGCTCGCGGCCATCGGCCCGTGCCGCTCGCACCGGCCAGGGACCAACCGGAACCTGGATCCGATGCTCTTCGAGGAGCCGGCGGCCGAGCTCCCTGGCCGCCGGCTCGTCGGGCACCCGGACCAGCGGGAGCGCGGCCATCGAACCGAGCATCGAATCCGGTGCCGGCGCGTCGATCCCGAGCACCCTTGCCAGGCGGTCTCGGCCGGCCAGCACCAGCTCGTGGTTTGCCGCCATGATCGCCGGCCAGCCGCCATGTTCCGCGGCCATCCAGTCGATCGCCGCGGGGAGGGCCAGGGACGCGGTCGGATCGGGCGTGCCGGTCCAGTCGAACTCGAGGCGGAAGCGGGATCGGTCGACGATCGGCAGGTTCGCGCCGTGCGACACCACGATCGGGTGGATCCGCTCCCGCCGGTCCGTACGGACCCACAGCACGGCCGCGCCCTTCGGGCCGCACATCCACTTGTGGCCGTTGCCGGTCCAGTAGGCGGCACCAAGGCCGTCCAGGTCGAGCGGGACCATGCCCGGTGCATGCGCCCCGTCGACCAGCGTGTCGATCCCGCGCTCGGCGAGCTCGGCGACGAGCGCCTCGACCGGCAGGATCAGGGCCGTCGGACTGGTGACCTGGCTGACAACGACGAGGCGGGTTCGCGAGGTCACCGCCGCCAGGATCGCCTCGAGCGCCTCCGAGGCATCGCGGATCGGGAAGGGGACCCGGGCGACCACGACATCCGCTCGATCGCGGGTCGCCACCGCGCGCATGGCGTTGATCGTGGCGTTGTACTCGTGGTCGTTGGTCAGCAGCTCGTCGCCGGGTTCGAACCGGAGCGACTGGAGGACGGTGTTCACCCCGGTCGTGGCATTGGGGACGAAGGCGAGACCCTCGGGATCGGCATGGAGGAACCGGCCGATCTCGGCGCGGGCCGCGTCGTACAGCGCCGGCAGGTCGAGGTCCAGGAAGCGCACCGGCTCGGCCTCCATCCGGTCGCGCAGTGCCCGCTGGTGGGCGAGCACCGCCTCGGGACACGCCCCGAACGTGCCGTGGGTCAGGAATGTGGTCGAGGGATCGAGGATCCAGCCGAGATCGGTCCGCATCCGGACATGATGCGGCGGCGGGCTGCTCCGGGTAGGGTCGGCCTCGCCGCCTGGTCCGCGCCTCGCGCCTGCCGGAGCGCCTCCCGGCTATCCGTTCCCGACGCTGGACGGCGCGGCCGTCGTCGCCGCGGGGAGGACCAGCACCAGCTTCGCCGTCGCCGAACCACCGACGACCACCGAGCGGACCAGGATCTCGTCGCCAGCCTTCAGGTCGGACAGGGACGATTGCTTGCCGCCCTTGCGAACGCGCGTTGCGGTCGAGGTGTCGACCGTGACGTCGACGTCTGACCGGCCTCGGCGATCGTGACCGAGGCGCTGCCGACGCTGGACACGGTGCCGTGATCGAGCTGGTAGGTAGCCAGCTTCCCGTCGCGATCGAGCACGGTCAGCGTGCCGTGGACGAGACGGCCGCGGACGTTGGCGATCCGCTGCTGGATCCGATCGCGTAGCGCGAGGAGCTGGACGGGCGTCGCCGAGCCGCTCGAGCCCGGATCACTGGTCAGCGCCAGCGCGTCTTGGAGGGCGCTGTCGGCGGCCGCGGCCGCTGCGGCATCCGCGCCGCCGGCCGACGGGCCGGATGGCGACGCCGCAGCCTGGACGAGGCTGCTGCCGACCGCGCCGAGAACCACGAGCGCGCCAATCGTCAGGGCGAGGCGCCAGCGAGGGATGGACATGTCAAATCTCCGTTGCCTCTTGATCGAATGGTCCGTCGGACCGCGATCGTCATGGTCGTGCCGAGGCATCAGTAGGGAGAGGCCCGATCGTAAGCCGCGCGTAAGGTCAGGCGGGCGAGCCCGGGTCGTCCGGCGGGGTGACATTCTTCATCGGCGGTCGGGGCGGATCGGCTCGGGGATCGCGCGGCTGCCCGCGGCGAAGCACCCGGCCGACGACCTCGGGAGCCGCGACGAACGGCGCGACGTAGGCGAGCAGCGCGATCGGGATCAGGAAGCGGGCGCCGATCGGCCGGACCGCCATCACCATCCCGGCCAGCCACAGCGCGAGCACATAGATCCCGATCGCCCGTCCACTCAGCCCGGCGAGCTGGAGCCGGCGGGCCGGCAGCAGGACCAGGAGGCCGACGACCAGGCCGAGCGCCAGGATCCAGGCGGGGATGATCACGCGGCGATCATAAGCGTCGAGCGCCCAGCGCCGGGCACCGAGCACTGAGCGCCGAGCGCCGAGCGCCGCGCACCGAACGCGGGGCGTGCCCCGCCCGGGCTCGACGTCCTGTGCCGCGCATCCTCACCGGTCCGGGCAAGGCCGGACGGTAGGCTCCTTCCATGAGCGGCCTGCCGATGCCCGGGCGACTCGCGAGCTGGCTGGCGCATTGGGGCGCCATCGCGCCGCTGCTCCTCGCCGAGTTCATCGTGTGGGTCGGGTTCGGGGCGTTGCTCCCGATTCTGCCGATCTACTTCACGAGCCACGGCGTGGACTTCGCGACGCTCGGGCTGGTCATCGCCGCATGGCCTGCGGCGAGACTCGTCGGGGAGCCGCTGTTCGGCTGGCTGGCCGACCGGACGCCGCGCGTCCCGCTGATGGTGGTCGGGCTCCTGCTGGCCGGGGGCTTCACGATGCTCCCGCTGGCGCTCACCGGCCCATTGGCGTTCACCGTCCTTCGCGCGGCCACCGGCCTATCGACGGCGATCTACGACCCGGCCGCGCGCGGCTACCTGACCGACGCCACGCCACCCGAGCGTCGAGGTGAAGCCTTCGGGCTCTACGGGGCGGCCCAGATGGGCGGACTGTTGCTCGGACCGGCGATCGGAGCGATCGGGGCCGACCGGTTCGGTGGGGTCGGCTTCGTCTTCGTGTTCGGTGGGGTCGCCGCGATCCTGGCTGCCGTCCCGATTGCGCTCCGGTCACACGAGACGGCGTCGCGGACCCATCCGTCACTGCCGCCCGATGGCACGGAATTTCCGCCGGATTCGCCGTCGACCACGCGTCGAGCCGCGGCTGCCACGGCTGTCGAACGCGACGCCCTACCCGCCGATGTGCCCGTCCGCCTGCTCAACCGAGGGCTGCTCGCCGCCCTGATCATCAACCTCGGAGGCAACTTCGCCGCCGGCACGTACGAGGTCATCTGGAGCCTGTTCCTCCAGCGCCTGGGAGCGGGTCTCGGGCTGATCGGCCTGACCTTCGCGATGTTCGGGCTGCCGATCCTGCTCTTCTCGCCGGTGGCGGGGCGGCTCGTGGACCGTCGCGGCTCGTTCGGCTTCATCGTGGTCGGCTCGATCCTGCCGGCGATGACCGGTTTCCTCTACACCCGCCTCGTTGACCCGAACCTCGCGATCCCGCTGATCCTGGTCGAGGCGACCGGGTTCGCGCTGCTCAACCCGGCGCTTTACGCGGTCGTGGCCGCGAACTCGCCGGTCGGTCGGTCGTCGACCGCGCAGGGCCTGTTCGGTGCGGCTGGCACCGTCGGGTTCATCGTCGCCTCGCTGGTCGCCGGTGTGCTGGCCGGCATCGACATCCTGTATCCCCTTTACGTCTTCAGCGGCGTGATGATTGCGAGCCTTGCGATCGGGCTGGCGTTCGGCGGGCGGCGGCTGCGTCGCTGAGCGAGCCGATTCCGGGACCTTCGGCACAGGCCGGGATCGCGACCTTGTGCTACCGTACGCGGGCGGGGTGGAGCAGCGGCAGCTCGTCGGGCTCATAACCCGAAGGTCGTCGGTTCGAATCCGACCCCCGCAACCAACCTGCCTGCACCTGAACCCCGGGTCCGACCGCCCGGGGTTCTTCTGTATCCGTCGATGTTGACTGGCCGCGTGATCCGTGCCTGGGGTTGCCCGGCGTCCCGAACGCCTCGGTCCCTCAGTCAGGACCATTCGGGCACGATGTGCCGCCTCGGAGTCGCCGCGGCCGGTCGCCGGAGGCCTGCGCGGGGTCGCGGAAGCGCGCTCAGGCCCGACCGAGGTCCTTGAGGATCCGCTGCGCCGCGAGCTTGCCCGGCGCGCCCATGACGCAGCCGCCCGGGTGGGTGCCCGAGCCGCACTGGTAGTAGCCGTCGATCGGGGTCCGGTACTGGCTCCAGCCGGGCGCCGGCCGGAAGAAGTACATCTGCGGCGCGAGGAACTCGCCGGCGAAGATGTTGCCCTCGGACAGGCCGACCGTTCGCTCGATGTCGAGCGGGGTGACGACCTCGCGATGCAGGACGAGCTTGCCAAAGCCCGGGAAGAACGACTCGATCGTCCGCTGGACCGTGTCGCCCAGGTTCTGCCGTTCGGTGTCCCAGTCGCTCTCGCGCAGCTGATACGGCGCGTACTGGACGAACGAGCTCCAGACGTGCTTGCCGGGCGGCGCCATGTCCGGGTCGATCGTCGACTGGATCGCGCAGTCGAGGTACGGCCGCGAGCTGTACCAGCCGTACTTGGCTTCGTCGAATGCGTGCTCGAGGTAGTCCATCGACGGGCCGATGTTGGTGAAGCCGCGGTACTGGTCACCCCGGCCGGGCAGGGCAGGGTACTCGGGCAGGCCGTCGAGCGCGAAGTTGACCTTGGCCGAGGTGCCCTGGAAGCGGAACCGCTCGATCGTCTCGACGAGATCGGCCGGCAACTCGCGCGGGTTGACCAGCTCGAGGAAGGTCCGGCGCGGGTCGAGCGCGCTGATCACGGTCTTGGCCTGGTACTCGGTGCCGTCCGCGAGCGCCACTCCGATCGCGCGACCGCCCTTCGTGATGACGGAATCGACCGGCGACTCCAGCCGGATCTCCGCCCCGAACGAGCGGGCCGCCTTTGCGAGCACCTGGGTGAACCCGCCGTTGCCGCCCTTGTGGAAGGCCCACGCCCCGAACTCGCCGTCGTGCTCGCCGAGCGTGTGGTACAGCAGGACGAGCCCGGAGCCCTGCGAGCGCGGCCCCACCTTCGTGCCGATGATGCTCGACGAGGCGAGGTAGCCCTTGACGATGTCCGAGTCGAAGTAGTCGTCGAGGAAGTCGGCGGCGCTGCCGGTCAGCAGCCGAACGACGTTGTGGAGGACGCGCTTGTCCATCCGCCGGAAGCGCGAGCCGAGCGACGCCAGCGCGAGCAGCTCTTCCGGGTCATCGCTGAACAGATCGGGCGGCGGCGCGTCGAGCAGCGGCTTGAGCGCGTGGCAGACCATCTCCATGTCGTGCGAGTACTGCTCGTAGGCGTCGGCGTCGTGCTGGCTGTGGCGGGCGATCTCCTTGAGGTTCCCGTCGTGGTCCTGGCCGAGCCACAGGTAATCACCGTTCTCCATCGGCGCAAAGGTCGACGACATCAGGAGCGGCAGGAAGCCGTGCTTGGTCAACTCGAGCTCATGGACGATGTCTGGCCGGAGCAGGCTGAGCGCGTACGAGAACGTGGTGAAGCTGAAGCCCGGGTAGAGCTCCTCGGTGATCGCCGCGCCGCCGACCAGCGGGCGACGTTCGAGGATCAGCGTCCTTAGCCCTGCCTTGGCGAGGTAGGCACCGTTCGTCAGGCCGTTGTGACCACCGCCGACGACGATGGCGTCGTACGTCCGATCGTCCGTCCCGCCTGCCCCACCGCGCTTCGCGGCCGCCTTCGTGGTGGTGGCCTTCGCCTTCGCCATGTCAGGCCGTCTTCCGCGGCGGGTTGTAGAGCGGCAGCCGCGCCGTCCGGGCAGGGATGTACTCGTAGCGATGGTTCACGTCGATCTCCAGTCGAACGGGCGTACCGGGAGCGGCGAGCGGCGGCCTCACGCGGGCGAGCGCGATGTGGCGCTGGAGGACCGGCGAGTACATGTAGCTCGTGGTGTAGCCGACCTGGCGGTCCTCGGCGTCGTACAGGAACATCTCGCCCAGGACCGGGGTGTGGTCCTTCGGCGGGATCAGGCCGGCGCCGTTGTAGATCCGGTCGTACTCGGCCCAGTCGAGCATGAGTCCCGTCAACCGCCAGCGCGACGTCCCGTCGGCCAGCTCCCGCTCAATCGCGCGCCGGCCGATGAAGGCGCGGTCATCGCCGGCCAGGCCGCGGACCATCCAACTCCAGCCGAGCTCGATGAGCGTCGAGCGGTCCTCGTCAGTCCAGCCGAACCGGCTCGAGGCGAAGTCGACGTCGAGGAGGAGGAGGCCGGCCTCGATCCGGAGCATTTCGAGCGCCGCGAGCCCGAACGGCAGGACGCCCTGACCGTCCATCGAGGCCCACAGCGTGTCCCATACCCGGAGCGCGTCATCGCGCGGCACCCAGATCTCGAACCCGAGATCGCCGCTGTAGCCGGTCCGCGACACGGTAACCGGCGAACCGGCGATCGTCCCGGTCGTCAGGCCGAAGAACGACAGGTCCGCGACCCCGGGAACCAGCGCGGCCAGCAGGTCGCGAGAACGCGGGCCCTGGATGGCCAGGATCCCGAACGTCGTGGTGATCTCCTCGATCTCGACCCGGGCTCGCCCGACCAGGTCCGAGAAGTAGGCGAGGTTCGGTTCGGCGGAGGTCAGGAGGTACTCGTCCGGGCCGACGTGAAAGACCACGCCGTCCTCGATCACGAAGCCGCGATCGTCGCACCAGGCCGTGTACTGGGCGTGACCCGGCGGGCAGGCGCGGATGTCGCGAGCGAGGACCCCGGCCAGGAACCGCTCCGCGTCCGGCCCGTGGAGACGGTACTTGTAGAGCGGGGACGAATCGAAGATGCCGGCGCTGTTGCGAACGGCGAAATACTCGAACTTGTCGGACATCTGGTAGCGGTTCGCGGCCAGGTGGCCGGACCAATGGCTCCACAGGCCCGTCTCGTTCAGCGCGCTCGTTCGCTCATGGAAGGGTGACGTCAGGATCATGCCGCCCTCGCTCGGGTTCTCGGGTGCCGGCAAGGGTAGCGGGCGGATTGCGCCCGGCCGGGCGGCTGTCGCGCCCGGTGAGCCGGTGACCCGGCGGGCGGCGCGCTACTCCCAGCGGAAGGTGCGTAGGGTCAGCCCGACCGCCCCGACGCCCCATCCAAGGAGGATGGCGACGGGCCCGACGGCATCGCCGCCCGACCCGAGGGCAACCCGGAATGTGTCTGCCAGCGCAGCCGCCGGGAGGACCCTGGCCAGCGCCGCGAGCGGGTCGGCCAGGCGGTCGAGCGGCAGGACGATCCCGCCGAGCATCAGCGCGACGAGGAACAGGCCATTGGCCAGCGCGAGGGTCGCTTCCGCGCGGAGCGCGCCGGCCAGCAGCAGGCCGAGCCCCGCGAAGGCGACCGTGCCCAGCAGCAGCGCGACCGCCAGGAGCAACGGCGCCGCTCCCGCGGGGAGCGTCCAGTCGAGCACGAGCACCGCGATCACGACGAGCAGCAGCAGCTGGGCCAGCTCGACGAGGAGGACCGCGAGCATCTTGGCGGCGAGCAGGCCGCCGCGCGTCAGCGGCGAACCGCCGAGCCGCTTCAGCACGCCGTAGTGCCGCTCGTAGGCCGTCGCGATCCCCAGGTTGACAAGGCTCGTGGCGATGACCGCGAGCGCCAGCGAGCCCGGCAGCAGGAAGTCGACGGGGCGTCCGGCGCCGGTCGGCAGCACACCTGAGGACGCGAAGAAGAGCAGGACGACCGCCGGGATGATGATCGTGACGAGCACGTTCTCGCCGCGCCTCGCGGTGAGCCGGAGCTCGGTCGCGGTCTGGGCGAGGGTGGCGGCAACCGAGGACGCCGGCCGGCTCACGAGGGCCAGCCTTGCGACGGCGTCGCGGCGCCGGTGAGCTCGAGATAGACGTCCTCGAGCGTCCCACCCGTCGTCCGCAGCTCCCGGAGGAGCCGATCGCGCCGGGGCCGGCACACCAGGCGGCCAACGCGGCGATCAGCTCGGCGTCGGGCGTGGCGCCATCGACCCGGTAGTAGCCCGCGTCCGCCGCCGCCTCGATCGAAGCGCCGGGCCGGACGTCGGTCAGGGCCCGGGCGAGGCTCGCCAGCTCCGCGGGGTCCAGCGATCCCTCCAACCGGAAGCGCAGTCTCGGCCTGGCACCGGCGGCGAGCTCGCCCGGCGATCCCGCGGCCACGATCCGCCCGCCGGCGAGGAGGCACACGCGGTCCGCCATCCGCTCGACGTCGGTCAGGTCGTGGCTGGTCAGCAGGATCGCCACGCCCCTGTCGCGCAGTCCGGCCACGATCGCCCGCGTTGCCGCCCGGCCCTCGGGATCCATGCCCGCGGTCGGTTCGTCGAGGATCACGACCTCGGGCCGGCCGACCAGGGCGAGCGCCAGGCCGAGCCGCTGCCGCTCCCCGCCGGACAACCGTCGGAACGTGGTCCGCGCCACGGCGCGAAGCCCGACGAGTTCGAGCAGCTCGTCGGGATCGCGCGGGTCGGCATGGAACCGGCCGTATTGGACGAGGGTCTCGCGGGGCTTCGCCCGCGGGTCGATGCCGCCGCCCTGGAGCATCAGCCCCACCCGCGCCCGCAGCGATCGTCCCCCGGCCACCGGATCCTGTCCCAGCACGCGGACGCTTCCGCCATCCGACCGGCGGTAGCCTTCGACGATCTCGACGGTCGTCGTCTTGCCCGCCCCATTCGGGCCGAGCAGCGCCACGAGTTCGCCGGGCGCGACCGCCATCGACACGCCGTCGAGCACCGCTCGATCGCCGTACCGCTTGACCAGTCCGTCGATCGCGATCGCGGCGCGGGCGGCGGCGCCGACGACGCCGATCGGCGACCCGCCCGACGTCACGGCGCGATCTGCTGGTACTGCCGCTCGAAGTCCTCGTCGGTCAGTTCGCCGATCTGGATCTTGCGAACGATCCCGCCGCCGTCCACGAAGTAGCTCTGGGGTCGCGCCGCCACGCGGTAGGCGGCTTTCAGGGCCTGGTCCGGATCGATGACCGTTGGCCAGGTCGCGCCGTACTGGGTCGCGAACGCGCGCGCCGGATCGGGTGGGTCATCGGTCAGGACGCCGACCACGGCGAAGCCATCGGCCGCATGCTCCTTGAGCTTGGTCTCCAGCAGCGGGAACTCGTCGCGGCACGGGACGCACGACGGACCCCAGAAGTTGATCAGGACTGGATGGCCCGCGAGGCTCGCCAGGTCGAACGCGCTGCCGTCGAGGGTCGTCCCGCCGAGCGCCGGCGCCCGATTGCCGACCGCGACGTGGGCCGTGTCGGCGCCGGGCTGCGTGTCGACGAGCCAGACGACGACCGCGGTCGTCGCCAGCGCGATCGCGAGGGCGAGCAGGATCGGGCGCCGTGGCATGCCGGCCGACCCGCTACTGGAGCTTGGCGGTCCCCGTCATGTTCGGGTGGACGACGCACGCGAACGTGTAGTCGCCGGCCGGCAGGGCAGGAACCTGGTAGATCCGCGTTTCGACGCCGTTGAAGATATCGCCCGTGAACACGACGGCACCGGTCGAATCCTTGATCTGGATGTTGTGAGGCGTGCCCGGATCCTGGTTGGAGAACGCGATGGTGAAGGCCCGGTTCGCCGGGCCCGTCCACGACGTCTGGGTGTAGGCGATGTTCTTGGCCTCGACGGTCACGTCGGCCGCTTGCGCGCCCGAGCCCGCCGCCGGAGATCCGGCGGGGCCGCCCGAACTGGTCGCGCCGCCGGACCCGGCCGAAGCGCCCGGGGCACCCGCGGCCGGCGGGGCCGCCGAGCTGCCTGAGCTCCCGGTCGCCGACTTGTCCGCGAAGACACCCGACTGGAGCACCACGGCGCCGATGACCAGGATCGCGAGGAAGGTGAGCGTCCGGGCGGGAACTCGCGGCGCCGGGATGTTCTCGAGGTGGCCGGTCCGGTCCGCCTCCACGGTCTTGACGTACTCCTTGCGCGCGTCGGGCAGCCAGCCGACGAGGCCGATGATCAGCGCGATGACCCCGGCGGCCAGCAACCACTCACCGAACACGAGCCCGAGGAACAGCAGCGCCGTTCCCAGCGCCCCGACGATCGGACGCCATGACGGCCCGGGGACGTGCACCCCGGGTGGCGGTCCGTCGTGCACGACCACCGGCAGGACCGTCGCGGTCGGCGCGATGTCGTGGTCGTAGATCCGCAGTCCCTCGGCCAGCCAGTAGAGCAGGGTCAGGACCAGCGCGATTGCCCCGAGGACCAGGACGATTCCCCCGAATACGAGCCCGAGGAACAGGAGGAACGCGCCGACGGCGGCGAAGATCGGGGCAAACGACGGCCCCGGCATATGGACGTCCGGCGGGGTGGCCGGCGTGATCCGGCGTTTCCCGCGCCGGGCGGGCGGCACCGTCGCGACCTGCAACACGGTACGGGCCATGAGCAGCACGACAAGGACCGTGGTCCCGACGGGCAGCGCCAGCGCCACGAGCTTGCCCCAGTCCGGAATGACCAGCTGGGACGTCAGGCCAAGAAACCCGTTCCAGATCTGTTCGAGCATGGTCCGGTCGGATCAGGCCGCGGGACGGCGAACGATCCGGGTCACTCCTTGCTGGACCCGGCCACGAGCACGTAGGCCATCAGGGCCATGGCCGCGCCGAGGAAGACCAGGAGGGTCGTGCCGGCGTAGTCGATATGCCAGCTCCCGTAGGTCGGGACGGCCCAGTAGATCGCGCCGATGACCACGAACAAGATCCCGACCAGGGCGGCGTTGCGTGGATGGCGGATCGGGTGCACGGCGGTCGACTCCTACCTACCCGGCAACAGATAGAGAAGCGAGAACAGCAGGATCCAGACGACATCGACGAAGTGCCAGTACAGCGACGCGGCTTCGACCGCATCGTGGTGCCGGCTCGAGAACTGCCCGGCCGTGCCTCGATACAGCACGACCGATAGCATGACCACTCCGCCGAAGACGTGCGCGCCGTGGAAGCCGGTCAGCGTGTAGTACGTCGTCCCGAACGTGCCCGACGACAGGGTCAACCCATCGCCGCCGAGCGCCGTGTAGTCGGTGGCCTGCATCAGCAGGAAGGTGATCCCCAGCACGACCGTCACGGTCATCGCACGCAGGAACGCGGTCCGATCGTCGCGTCGGATCGCCCACACGGCGAACTGACAGGTGAACGAGCTCGTGATCAGGAGGATCGTGGCGGGGCCCACCAGTGGCAGGATCTTCAGCGTGTCGTGGAACTCCTCGGGCGGCCACTGCGGGGCGTTCGCCCGGACGCTGAAGTAGGCGGCGAACAGGCCGCCGAAGAACATCACCTCGGAGGTGATGAACAGGAGCATGCCCAGGACGGGGTTGCTGATCCCGCCCCGTCGATCGTGGGTGAGCCCGGCGAGCGGGGTCTGGTCCGTGGTCAGGGCGTGGCTGTCGGCGCTCATCGTCAGCAGCGGCTCAATGGGTGGCCGTCCGGCCGTGCCGGAGGTCGAACAGCGGGCGCTCCGAGCGGATCTCGGGCAGGTGGTCGAAGTTGTATGGCGGCGGCGGCGACGTGGTGGCCCACTCGAGGGTGTTCGCCTCCCATGGGTCGTCGCCGGCGATCCTGCCGCTGCGCAGCGAGACGAACACGTTCCACAGGAACGGCAGCATGCTGGCCGCGATCGTGAAGCCGCCGATCGTGGCCAACAGGTTGAGGTCGTTCCAGCCGGCCGTGGACGAGTAGTCGGCGATCCGGCGGGGCATGCCCGCCAGCCCGAGCTCGTGCATCGGGAAGAAGGTCAGGTTGAACCCGACCAACATCAGCACGAAGTGGATCTTGCCGACGGTCTCGTTGAGCATCCGACCGGTCATCTTCGGGAAGTAGAAGTAGAACCCGGCCATCACCCCGAATACCGACCCGCCGAACAGCACGTAGTGCAGGTGGGCCACCACCCAGTACGTGTCGTGGAGGGCGAAGTCGACCGGCACCGAGGCGCTGAACGCCCCGTTGATCCCCCCGATCAGAAACATCGTCAGGAACCCAAGCGCAAACAGCAGCGGGGTCGACAGGGTCAGCTTGCCCCGCCACATGGTGAAGATCCAGTTGAACATCTTGACCCCGGTGGGCACCGCGATCAGGAACGTCATGAGGCTGAAGAACGGCAGGTAGACCGCACCCGTCGTGAACATGTGGTGCGCCCATACCGAGAAACCGAGCGCCCCGATGCCGGCCGTCGCGAAGATGAACGCCTTGTAGCCGAACAGCGGCTTCCGGCTGAAGACCGGCAGGATCTCGCTGATCATGCCCATCGCGGGCAGGATCATCACGTAGACCGCAGGGTGCGAGTAGAACCAGAAGATGTTCTGGTAGAGGATCGGGTCGCCGCCCACCCGCGGGTCGAAGAACGAGCCCCCGTAGTTGCGGTCGATGAACAGCATGATCAGGGCACTGGTGATGACGGGCGTGGCCATCAGCACCAGCACCGACGTCACCATGACCGTCCAGACCAGGATCGGCATCCGGAACAGGGTCATGCCCGGCGCCCGCATCTTGAAGATCGTGACCAGGAAGTTGATCGCGCCGAGGATCGAGCTCGTCCCGATCAGGACGAGCCCGACGATCCACAGGTCCTGCCCGGCGCCGATCGCGGCCAGCGGCCGATCCTCGGATAGCGGCGGGTAGCTCGTCCAGCCGGCCGCGGCCGTTCCGCCCGTCACGAACCCGAGCAACAGGATCAGGCCGCCCAGCGGCAGCATCCAGAACGACAGGGCGTTGATCCGCGGGAAGGCCATGTCCGGCGCCCCGATCTGGAGGGGCACGACATAGTTCGCGAAGCCGGCCAGGATCGGGATGACGAACACGAAGATCATGAACGTCGCGTGCATCGAGAACAGCTCGTTGTACTGGAGGTCGCTCACGAACTGGAGCCCCGGCTGCGCGAGCTCGCTCCTGACGACCAGGGCCATCGACCCGGCGATGAAGAAGAAGACGAACGAGTTGATCAGGTACATGATCCCGATCTTCTTGTGGTCCGTCGTCGTCAGCCAGGCGTACAAGCCCGTCTGATAGGTCGATGCGGCCGGCGTCAGGGTGGTCGTCGCCATCGGGGCTCCTTACTTGACCGTCAGGGTGCCGGTCATGTTCGGGTGAACGCTGCAGACGAAGGCGTACGTCCCGGCGGGGAGGGCGGGCACGCTGTACGTTCGCTTGCCCGGGCCGTTGAAGATCTCCCCCTTGAAGACCTCCTGGCCGGTCGGCGAGTCCTTGTGGATCGAGACGTTGTGGGGCACGCCGGCGTCCTTGTTCTCGAATTCGATCGAGAACGGCGTGTCGGCGGGAGCCTCCAGGCTCGACTGCTCGTAGGCGATGTTGGACGCGCTCACCTGGAGGGTCGGGCCGGCCCCCTGGCCACCGCTCGGCGCCGGCTGGCCGCTGGCGCCCGGGGCAGTGCTCGGTGGCGGCGCAGGCGTCGCCTTCGCTTTGGCGATCGCGTCCGCCAGCCACGCGTCGAAGTCGGCCGGCGACAAGGCGTGGACCTCGAACAGCATGATGCTGTGGCCGATCCCGCAGAGTTCCGCACACTGACCGCGGAAGGTCTGGCCGGCGTCGGCGGCGTCCACCGTGAAGTCGAACTTGTTGATCCGGCCGGGGACGACGTCGCGCTTGAACAGGAACTGCGGCACGTAGAAGGCATGGATGACATCCTGGCTCGTGAGCTGCAGCTGGATGTCCCGTCCCGCGGGAACGTACAGGCCGCCACCGTCACCCGTCGCCTGGACCTGCGTGTACTCGACCGTCGTCCCGTCATTCGCCAGGTAATCGAACTGCCACTGGAACTGGCCGGCCACCGCCCGGATCTTGGTCTGGGGGCTGGCCGACACCGAGTCGACCTGGTTGAGCGTCTGCCAGGAGATCACGAACAGGAACACCACGATGATGCTCGGGATGATCGTCCAGGCGAGCTCGGCGACGTTGTTGCCGTGGATCTGGGCCGGGAGCACGTCGTCGCCCGGGCTGCGCCGGTAGCGCAGCACGGTCCACAGGATCAGCCCCTCGACGACGAAGAAGATCACTGTCGCGATCGCGAACACGATCGTGTAGAGGTCCCGTGTCCGGGCGCCCTGCTCGGTTACCGCGACCGGTGGATACAAGCTGGTGACGAACGCCTGGCCCGCTCCGGACACGATCGCTGCGGCCGCCAGGACGACCAACACGACCACGGCCACGACGACGGAAACGGTCGACGAGCGGCGTGTTCGTGGGGAGCTCGACATCAACGTCCTCGAGGGGTGGTGCGCGCATGGACGGGGCGTGACGACCGATCAGAGCGTGCGGTGTCGACCCTCCCGGGCCGAACCGGCGCCATTCTAACCGGAACGCCGTTCGTGCGAGGATGCGCATATGGTCAGGCGACTCCCAGTCCACCGTCTTGTTGCAGCGTTCGCAACGCTTCCCGTCGCGACGGTCCTCGCCACGCCCGTCCTCGCCCACGGCCTGGCCCCGACCGAGGCGCCGACCCTCGCCACGTTGCTCCTCGATTGGACGTACGAGCCGCTGCCGACGCTCGGCATCGCCGTCGCGACTGGCTGGTGGCTTTGGGCGGTCCGGCGGGTCGATAGCCTGCATCCCGCCAATCCGGTGCCGCGCAGTCGGACAGTCGCGTTCCTGGCGGCGATGGTGGCGCTGGCCTTCGCCCTGGTCTCCGGCATCGCCCGCTACGACACGAGCCTGTTCTCGATCCACATGGTCCAGCACATCCTGCTGATGCTGGTGGCGGCGCCGCTCATCGCGCTGTCGGCGCCGATCACGCTCGATGCTGCGGCTCGCCTCACCGTCGACCCGCAAGCGCTGGATCCTGCCCTTCCTCAACTCGCGGCCGATCCGGTTCCTCACCTTCCCGGTCACCGACTGGATCCTCTTCAGCGGAGTCATGTGGGTGAGCCATTTCTCGGCGCTGTTCAACGCCGCGCTCGAGGACCCGGCGGTCCACTACTTCGAGCACGCGCTGTTCCTGGGCACTGCGCTCCTGTTCTGGTGGCCGGCCGTCGGCGTCGACCCCTCCCCGTGGCGGATGGGACACCCGATGCGGATCGTCCACGTGTTCCTCCAGATGACCCAGAACACGTTCCTGGCCGTCGTCATCCTCAACGTGCCGACGCCGCTCTATGCGCATTACGTGACGCTCATCCGCGCGTGGGGCCCGAGCGTGATGGAGGATCAACACCTGGCCGCCGGGATCATGTGGCTGTCCGGTGACCTCATCTTCCTGACCGCGATCATGGTCCTCGTGGCCGGCTGGATGCGCGCCGAAGGCCGGGCCGCGGCGAGGGAGGACCGCCAGGCCGAGATCGATCTGGCCCTGATCCGGGTCCGCGAGCAGCGCCTCGCCGAGCGACTCGCCGGCGAGCGCGGCGAGCCGCGCGGGTGACCCGGCTCAGCCGCGCGTCGGGATCGGCGAACCGAGCAACTCGCGGTAACGGGCAGGATCCACGTTGCCGCCGCTGATCACGGCGACCACGGAACCCGGCCGACCGGCCAGGCCGAGCTCGTCTCCACGGAACGCCATGGCCGCCAGGCTCAGGGCGCCGGACGGCTCGACGACCAGCCGACTCGCCTCGGCTGCGAGCCGGACCGCAGCCGCGATCTCGCTCTCCGTGACGGTGACGATCTCGTCCAGGTAGGCCCGCAGGTGGGCGAAGGTCCGCCGGCCGAGCGCCTGGGTCCGCGTGCCATCGGCGATCGTGCGCGAAACGAGCTCGGCCGGCCAGCGGACGATCTCGCCCCGGTCCAGCGATTCGCGTGCGTCGGCCGCGAGCTCGGACTCGACCCCGATCACCCGCGCGCCTGGTCGGAGCGCCTTGATCGCCGTCGCGACACCGCTGGCCAGGCCGCCGCCGCCGATCGGGACGATGACTGCCTCCAGGTCGTCGAGGTCGCCGTCAATCTCCAGCCCGACGGTGCCCTGGCCGGCGATGATCCGATCATCGTCGAACGGCGGGATGATCGACAGCCCGCGCTCGGTGGCGAGCGCCTCGGCGACGCGCTGCCGTTCGTCGCTGGCGGTCCCGACCACCACGATCTCGGCGCCGTCCGCGGCCACCCGTTCGCGCTTCACCGGCGGTGCATCCGACGGCATCACGACGACCGCGGGCGCGCCGAGCAGTCGGGCGGCCCGGGCGACCCCCTGGGCGTGATTGCCCGAGGAGTAGGTGATGACGCCCCGCGTCCGCTGGTCGGGTGTCAGCGAGGCCACCGCCACGTAGGCGCCGCGGATCTTGAAGGCGCCGATCGGCTGGAGCGATTCCGCCTTCAGCCAGCGCCGATCGGCGGGGTCTCCGAACGCGACCAGCGGCGTATGGACCGCCACGCCGCGCAGCGTCACGGCTGCCGCCCGGATGGCCTCGATCGACACGAGGGCGGGGCCGGCCACGCCGGTCAGCGTCGCCCCCGGTCGACGATCGTCTGGCAGTCGATGCAGTGCTCGGCCCAGGGCAACGCTTCGAGGCGGGCCTCGGCGATCGACCGGCCACAGCGGAGGCAGGTGCCATAGGTGCCGTGCTCGAGCCTGTCCAGCGCGCGGTCGACCGCCTCGAGGTGCATCTCGGCGCGCTCGCGCAGCGCCAGCTCGCGCTCCTGTTCGAACACTTGGGTCGCGGCGGCCGCCTGGGACCCGTAGGTCATCTGCTCGGGGACCGCCACTGCCGCGCCGATCTCCTCGATCAGGCGAGTCCGCTCCGCCACGAGGCTGGCCCGTGCGGACTCGCGAGCGGTCGATCCCATCGCTGACTGTACGCGCCGGGCCGACAATCCGCACGTTGCCGGCTATACTCCCCAGGAGTACTCGACAAGGAGGACAACATGGCCATCGAACAGCGATCCGGTGTGCGGCATGGCGGTCGACACCTCGACCAGCCAGCTGTCGCTCGAGCATGAAGGCAAGACCTACTGGTTCTGCGGCAAGGGCTGCCTGCTCGAGTTCCGCGACGATCCCGAGCGCTTCCTGGCGCCGGACTACCAGCCGTCGATGTAGCCCGGCGGGACTATCGTCTGGTCCCGTTCCGACCATCGGGGCGGTTCCGGCCCGGCCGGCCGTGGCTACGGTAGAGCCATGGCCGACCTCTACGAGGTGCTCCAGGTTCATCGCCGCGCCGAGCTCGATGTCATTCGAGCGGCCTACCGCGCTCTGGCCAGGAAGCATCATCCCGACTTCGGGGGCGACGGCGCCCTGATGGTCGCCATCAACGATGCCTGGCGCGTCCTCAGCGATCGCGACGCCCGGGCGGCCTACGACGCCCAGCTGGCCAAGACCCAGACCCGCCGATCGTCCGACCGGATGGTCCACGGACCGATCGTCGGGTACGCACCCAGCCAGGCTCGCGGCGTCCCGTCCGCCCCGCGCGAAAGCGGAACCGTCATCGACTTCGGGCGATACGCCGGGTGGTCCGTCGACAAGCTGGTCGACCACGACCCCGACTATCTCGAATGGCTCGCCCGCACCCCGATCGGTCGTCGCCTGGCGAGCGAGATCGAGACGGTCCTCGCTCGCCGCGCCAAGGAGACCGAGGCGCTCCGGCCGACCGGCACGACGGGACGTCGCGGGCGGCACTGATCGAACGCCCCCGGCCGACCGGATAAGTCACAGATAAGCGTCAGTCGCGACACTGTCCCCGGCGCTTCGAACCGGGCACTCCTTGGAGGGGTTCACCGCCGGACCGTTGCCGGCTGTCGAGGCCGGGAGGTGCCCGATGACCCAGACGCTCCGTTCTCACGCCGGCTCGATGTTCGCCGTGGTCCGCGTCCTCTTGACCCTGATGCTCCTCGGTATGGCCCTGATCGACGGTCACAAGTGGATCTGACCGATCAGGTCCTCGCGCCCGGCACGGCTCCGGAATCGGTCGTCAGCCGCGAGGCCAGGTAGACCGGGATCACGGACAGCAGGATCGCGGCGAGCCCGGCCACGTTGACGAGCGGGACCTGGTTGGCCAGCCGGAAGCTCTGGAAGATCCAGATCGGCAGCGTCGTAACTCCGCCCGCGGTAAAGATCGTCACGATGACCTCGTCAAAGGAGAGCGCGAAGGCGAGCAGCGTGCCGGCCAGCATGGCCGAGCGGATGGCCGGGAACGAGACGCGCCGGAACGTCTCCCAGGCGTCGGCACCCAGGTCGGCGGAGGCTTCCTCGAGTGACCGTCCGGTCCGTCGCAGGCGGGCGATGACGTTGTTGTAGACGAGCACGATGCAGAACGTCGCATGGCCGATGACGATCGACAGGAACCCAAGCGGCAGCCCGGTCGTCGCAAACGTCGTGCTCAGGGCCATGCCGGTGACGATGCCCGGCAGGGCGATCGGGAAGACCACGACGAATGAGATCGCCTCGCGCCCGAAGAACCGGTAACGGGCCACCGCCAGGGCCGCCAGGCTGCCGAGGGCAAGGGCGATCACGGATGCGCCGAGGGCGATCGCCAGCGAGGTGATGAAGGCGTCGCGGAGGCCGCTGTTGGCCAGCGCGGTCTCCACCCACTTCGTGGTGAAGCCGGCCGGCGGCCAGGAGGTGGTCCCGCTCGAGTTGAACGCATAGGCGACGACCACCAGGATCGGCACGTAGATGAAGGCCAGGACGCCGATCGTGGCGAGCCGCAACGCGATCCGGCCGAGCCGCCCGTTCACAGCGATTCGAACGCGCCGAGGCGGCGCACGAGCAGGAGGTAGACCAGCATCACGAGGAGTGGAACCACGGACAGCGCGGCCGCGAACGGGAGGTCGGGCGCGCCGAAGTTGAGGTAGATCAGGTTCCCGACGAACTGGGTCGTGGTGATCAGCGACGGGGCCACGTAGTCGCCAAGGGTCAACGAGAACGTGAAGATGGAGCCTGCCGCCAGGGCGGGCACGACAAGAGGAAAGATGACCCGCCGGAAGGTGGCGAAGCCGTGCGCCCCGAGATCCGACGATGCCTCGAGGAGCGAGCCCGGGATCCGTTCCAGGCCGGCGTACAGCGGCAGGATCATGTACGGCAGCCACAGGTACGTGAATACCAGCCACAGGCCGACGTCGGTCTGTCCGGGACCGTGCAGCCCAAGTGGCTGGAGCAGCCAGTTGAGCAGCCCTTCCTGGGACAGGATCAGCCGCCACGAGTACGCCTTGACCAGGTAGCTCGCCCAGAGGGGCATGACCACCGCGACCGCCAGGAGGCCGCGGGTCCGCGGCGACGCGACGCGAGCCATGTAGTAGGCGATCGGGAACGCCAGCGCGGCACAGGTGAGCGTTACCGCGATGGCCATGCCGACGGTCCGCAGCAGGACCGTGCGGTACAGCGGATTGGACACGAGCTCCGTGAAGTTGCTTGCCGTGAACGTGCGCTGGACGAGCCCGGTGAACTCGTCCCGCTGCCAGAGCGAGTTGACCAGCAGGACCGCCAGCGACCCGAGATAGGCCACCACCAGCCAGGCGACGGGCCCGGCCAGCAGCAGCCCCAGACGAAGCCTGGGCCGTGACGAGAGCCAGGCCGCGAGACGCCGACGTGTGGAGCGGGCGATGACCGGGGCGGCCGTCATCCGGGGCAGGCCACGACGGCCCGGGCGACCATCGCCCGGGCCGTCGCCGTGCTCGTCAGCCGATCAGCCCTTGATCTCGGTCCAGGCCTTGACCCAGTCATCGAACCCCTTGCAGGTGACGTCGGTCCGGCCGTCCACGCACTTGGTCTCCGGCGTCTGCCAGTACCAGACGGACTTCCAGTAGCCGGTGTCCGCCGCATAGAACGTGTCGCAATTGGTCTTGGCGGCGTCAGAGACGGCGCACGCCTTGCTGTTGGCCGGCGCCTCGCCGAACCACTCGGCGACCTGGTCGTTCACGCTCGGCGACACGATGTAGTCGAGCCACTTGTAGGCGCAGTTCAGGTGGGCCGTCTTGGAATTGATCATCCAGGTGTCGGACCAGCCCGTGGCGCCCTCGGGCGGCTGGATGGCCTTGACCGGGATCGGCGGGGTCTCGCCCGCCAGCAGGTTGTCGATGACCTGCCACGTCGTGCCGATCACGGCGTCGCCGGTCTCGAAGGCCTGCTGCTGCTTGGTGTAGTCGGTCCAGTACTGCCCGATGGCCGGCTTCTGCGCCTTGAGCAGGTCGACGACGGCGGCGAACTGCGTGTCGTCGAGGGCATACGGGTTCTTGATGCCCAGGTCGGGCTTCGTCTTCATCAGGACGACCGCGGCGTCGGCGATGTAGATCGGCGCGTCGTACACGGAGACCTTGCCGGCCCACGGCTTGGTCGCGTCGAACATGTCCGACCAGGAGGTCGGGTCCGGGCTGACCTTGTCGGTCCGCCACATGAGGAGGTTGGCGCCGCGCCCGTGTGGGATCCCGTAATGGGTGCCGTCCACGGTGTTGTAGGGCTTGTCCTTCAAGTCCGCGAAGATGTCGGCGTAGTTCGGGACGAGGTCGACATTGACCGGCTGGACGTAGCCCGCGCGCACGAGCCGGAGGCTCGCGTCACCAGACGCGGACACGACGTCGAACTTGGTCGGGTTGGTCGAGAACAGGCTGAACGCCTCGTCGGACGTGCCGAAGGTCTGGACCGTGGTCTTGCAGCCGGTCGCGTCTTCGAACGGCTTGACCCAGTTGACGGTCGGGTCGGTCGAGCCGTTCTCCGCGTAGCCCGGCCAGGCCAGGACCGTGAGTGCGCCCTCGCCGGTGCCGACGGTCGTCGGCAGGCTCGGCGCAGCGCTCCCGCCCGAGCTCGAACAGGCCGCCACGGCGACGGCCGCGATCGCGACCAGGGCCGACAGTGCTCGGATCCGCATGGTTCCTCCTCCTCGTTGGATCACGATCCCTCCGCGATGGGTAGTTGGTGCTGCCGCTTCCACACGAGGCGGACAGCCTTGCCCTGCTGGGCGAGCGCCTCGGTCGAGGTCGTCGCCAGGTTCTGCTGGGTGACGACCAGCTCACCCCCCGCGTCGAGGGTCACGATGTAGCGGGTGTCGGGCCCCAGGTACACGACATCGCGGATCACCCCGGAGGCCGCCCCTTCGTCGGGCCCGACCGGTGCGTCGGGCGCCGCCAGGTGGATCTTCTCGGGCCGGATCGTGAACGTGCCGCGCGTGCCCAGGACCCGCTCGGCGACGTCGTCGCGCAGCAGGTTCGAGGTCCCGACGAAGCCGGCCACGAACCGCGTCGCGGGGTGCTCATAGACCTCGGCAGGCGCCCCCACCTGTTCGATCCGGCCGTTGTTGAACACGGCCAGCCGGTCGCTCATCGTGAGCGCCTCCTCCTGGTCGTGCGTGACGTAGATGAAGGTGATGCCAACTTGCTGCTGGATCGCCTTGAGCTCGATCTGCATCTCCTCGCGGAGCTTGAGGTCGAGTGCGCCGAGCGGCTCGTCGAGGAGCAGGACCCGCGGCCGATTGACGAGCGCCCGAGCGAGGGCCACCCGCTGGCGCTGACCGCCCGACAGCTGACCCGGCCGGCGCCCTTCGTAGCCTTCCAGGCGGACCATCCTGAGCGCGTCGCGGACCCGGTTGGCGCGCTCGGGCCTGGGGACCTTGCGCACGACCAGCCCGTAGCCCACGTTGTCGGCCACGGTCATGTGCGGGAACAGGGCGTAATCCTGGAAGACCGTGTTGACGTCGCGGTCGAAGGGCGGGACGTTCGTGACGTCGACTCCCTGGAGCAGGATCCGGCCCTCGGTCGGCAGCTCGAAGCCGGCGATCATCCGCAGGGTCGTGGTCTTGCCCGAACCCGACGGTCCGAGCATCGAGAAGAACTCGCCGTCGCGGACCTCGAGATCGACGCCGTCCACGGCGGTGATCTGGCCGCTCGAGTTGGGCGCCACGAACCTGGCCACGCGGCGACCCGCCTCGTCGTCGCCGAACCGCTTGACCACACCCTCGAGCCGGACGGCGATGCCCGGGGTCGGCAGCCCCGGCGCGGACGGGCCAGGGAGATCGGTCGGGATCGCCAAGCAGGACCTCTCAGCTGGGTATCGCGCCGAGCCACGCGGTCGTGCGAGTGCGCCGCACTGTGCCCCGCGCGTTTGGGCGTGTCAAGCCACGCCGAGGGGGTTCCACGTGGCGCGCCGACGCGAGGCGAGCGGGCTCTAGACTTGCCGGCGTGCTTCGTCCCGCGGCTCGCTCGAACCCCCTTCCGGCACCACCGCGGGCCGCCCCGTTGCGGCGCTCGTCGCGAGCGTTCGCGGCGATCGCCGTCGCCCTCACGCTGGCCGCCTGCAGCTCGGTCGGCAGCTCGGCGACCCCGCCGATCGTCGCGGGGAGGTCCGGCGCGCCACGCGAGGTCAATCTGATCGCCCGCGACTACGCGTTCGTGCCGTCGACCCTCGACCTCGTGCCCGGCGAGACGATCCTCCTCCACGTCATCAACGGCGGGCTGGAAGTCCACGAGGCGGTCATCGGCGACGCAGCGGTCCAGTCGGCCTGGGAGGCAGCCGAGGCCGCCACCGTTGGCGCGCCGCCCGGACCGACGCCCCTGGTCGAGGTTCCTGCCGACGTCGCCGGGGTCCGGATCGTCGTCCATTCGGGCGAGCGGGTCGATCTCGTCTGGACCGTCCCCGCCGATGCGGCGACCGGCGCGAGCGCTGGCGCGTGGCTCGTCGGTTGCCACATCCCGGGCCACTGGGCGAAGGGGATGCAGATCCCGATTCGCTGGGTCAGCGGCGGCACGTCGTGAGCGTTGCCGGTGGTACGCTCTGTGCCCCGCGCTGGTCAGGCGACGGAGGTGAGCCTCGAGGAGGATCTGGATGACCTATGTGATCGCGGAGCCATGCATCGACGTGCTCGATCTTGCGTGTGTCTCCGTCTGCCCGGTCGACTGCATCCACTACGATGAGGGCACGGATCGCAAGCTGTTCATCGACCCGAACGAGTGCATCGACTGCGGTGCCTGCGAGCCGGAGTGTCCGGTGAATGCGATCTTCCCCGAGGAGTCGCTGCCGCCGGAATGGGCGCAGTACACCGTGATGGACGCGACCTGGTACACCGACAAGGCGGCGGCTCGAGCCATGGTCGACGAGGCAAAACCCGCGTAGCCGCCGCCGGCCCACCCACCCGGGCCGGATCGCCTGACCACCCGCCATGCGCATCGTCTCCCTGCTGCCGTCGGCCACCGAGATCGTCTGCGCGCTCGGCCTCGGCAACGAGCTCGTCGGCGTGACGCATGAATGCGACTACCCACCCGCGGCCCTCGGCAAGCCGGTCGTCACCCGGAGCGTCCAGGATCTCGCAGGCGCGGCGACACCCCGCGACATCCATCGGCTGGTGACCGCAGCCGTTCACGGCGGTTCCTCGCTGTACGCGCTCGACGAAGGGGCGCTGGCCGAGACCCGGCCCGACCTGATCCTGACCCAGGAGTTGTGCCGGGTGTGCGCGGTCAGCTATCGCGAGGTCAACGAGGTCGCGCGGGCGATCGACGCGGACATCACCGTCGTGTCGCTCGAGCCCACCTCGATCGAGGGGATCCTCAACACGATCACGACGGTCGGGGCGATGACCGAATCCGAGGACAGCGCGATCGACCTCGTCGAATCGCTGCGCGAGCGGCTCGGTGCTATCGAGCAGCTCGTCCAGGCACGGCGCGACGGCGGCCAGCGATCACCGCGGGTGGTCGGGCTCGAATGGCTCGATCCCCCGTTCGCCGTCGGGCACTGGGTCCCCGAGCAGATCCGACGGGCCGGTGGCTGGGACCTCCTTGGGGCCGACGGTGAGCCGTCCCGCCAGACCGGCTGGGACGCGATCGCCGAGGTGGACCCCGAGATGCTGCTCCTGCTGCCGTGCGGCTTGCACCTGGCCGAGACCGTTCACGCCTGGAAGGGGCTGGCCCGCCCACCCGAGTACCGCCAGCTCGCCGCCGTCGGTCGCGACCGGGTGTTCGCGCTGGACGGATCGGCCTACTTCAGCCGTCCGGGGCCGCGCGTCATCGACGGAATCGAGCTGCTCGCGGAGATCTTCGACCCGCAGGCATTCGTCGATGTCGCGCCGCCGGGCTCGTGGACGCCGGTGGAGCCGTAGCCGACCGATGCCGTTCCGATCGACGTTCGACTGCCTGTGGTGCGGCCAGGCGCACACCTGCCGGGGGCCCGATGACCTCGAGGGCTGGGCCCAGCTCTGCCCCGATTGCGTCGGTCGAGCCGGCGACAACGGCTTCCTCCGGTTCCGGCTCCACGAAGCGCTCAGCGAGCGCGGAGCGCACGGCCAGCCCGGGCCGCCCGTCCATCGCGCCGGTCGATCGCCGAGCGCCGAGATGCTGGCCTACTACGAGGCGCGTGCGCCCGAGTACGACGACTGGTACCTCAGACGTGGGCGCTACGCCCGCGGCCCGATCCACGACGCGGCCTGGAATACCGAGCTCGATGCCGCGGGTCGCTGGCTTGACGGGCTGCCGATCCACGGCGAGATCGTCGAGCTGGCCGCCGGCACCGGATGGTGGTCGCCGCTGCTGGCGACCAAGGGCGAGCTGTTCCTGTACGACGGAACCGGCGCACCCCTCGACCGGGCGCGCGAGCGGCTGCTGGCTCACGGGCTGCGCGCCCATCTTCACGTCCGCGACGCCTGGGCCGAACCGGACCGCGCCGTCGACGCCCTTTTCGCCGGCTTCTGGTTGAGCCACGTTCCCCGCGAGCGCCTCGACGCCTTCCTCGGCATCGTCCGGCGCTGGCTCAGGCGTGGCGGGACCTTTGCCTTCATCGACTCGCGGCTGGACCCGCAGTCGAGCGCGACCGATCATCCTTCGCCGGCCGACGACCAGTCGGTCCGACGCCTCGACGACGGCCGAGAGTTCACCGTGGTCAAGGTCTACTACGAGCCGGCCGAACTCGAGGCCTCGCTCGCGCGGGCCGGCTTCGAGTCCGCCCGGGTGACGAGCACGGGGCGGTTCTTCCTGACCGGCGTGGCGCGGGCCGCGTGAGCCGGCGAGCCCAGAAGCGCCACTGAGCGCGGCTATACTCCGCCCGATGTCCCCCCTGGAGAATTCCACGATCGCGACCGTGGGCTCAGGCGTGATGGCCGAGGCCATGATCGCGGGTATCCTCAGGGGCCACCTGGTCGAACCCGCCCAGGTCGTCGCCAGCCATCCCCGCCCGGAGCGGCGCGAGCAGCTGGCGCGCGAATACGGGATCCGGACCGTGGCCAGCAACCTGGAGGCGGTCGACGGCGCGGACGTCGTGATCTTCGGGATCAAGCCGCAGATGCTCGGTAAGGTGGGGCGCGAGATCGGGCCGCATCTTCGGCGCGGCCAGCTGGTCGTCAGCGTCCTCGCCGGGGCCACCACGGCCGCCCTGACCGGGATCCTCGGCCACGACCAGGTCGTGCGGAGCATGCCGAATACCCCGGCCCGGCTGGGCAAGGGCATGACCGTCTGGTACGCCACGCCCGACTGCACGACTGAGCAACGCGCCCAGGCCGCTGCCCTGCTCGGCGCGCTCGGCCACCAGATCGAGGCCGACGACGAAAAGATGGTCGCGATGGCGACCGCCGTGTCGGGCACCGGGCCGACGTATGTCTTCCTGGTCATGGAGGCGCTCATCGACGCGGCCGTCCACCTGGGCTTCCCGCGACACATGGCCCACGATCTCGTCATCGAGACGCTCGAAGGCTCGACGCTGTTTGCCAAGCAGTCGGGGATGCACCCGGCCGAGCTCCGCAACATGGTGACCTCGCCCGGCGGGACGTCGGCCGCGGCGCTCCACGAGCTCGAGTCGGGACGTCTGAGGACCGTGTTGTCCGAGGCTGTCTGGGCCGCCTACCGGCGGACCATCGAGCTGGGGGACCAGCTCGAGGCCAGCGTCACGGCGCCGGGCGACCGGCCGACCGGAGGCCGTTGACCACGGAGGCGACGACCGCTCCGACGACCACGACGGCGGAACTGCCGGCGGGCCACGGCTGATGGCCGACCGGCCGGTCATCGGCGCGGCGGCTTCGCTCCTGCCGGTCGAAGCGCTCGTTGCGGTCGATTCGCCGCGAGAGTTCCGTCTCCACCCGCGCGACCGGGTCGTCGCCTATACGGCCGAGACCGGCGGGGCGCGCCAGCTGTTCACGTTGTCGCTCCGGGGCGGCTATCCGACCCAGCTCACGGCCTCGGAGAAGCCGATCTCGGATCCGCAGTGGTCGCCCGACGGTCGCCGGATCGCCTATCTTCGCGACGACGAGATCTGGGTCATGGAGGCCGACGGGTCGCGCCTGACCTGTGTCGTCGCCAAGCCGGGCGGCGGCCGTCAGGCCCGCTGGTCGCCGGATGGGCACCGCCTCGCCCTCATCTCGAGACGTCGGGGCTGGTCCCAGATCTGGCTGATCGACGCGCCGGTGCCGCGGCGCGGCCGGCCGTCGGCCGATCCGAGGCCGCCGGAGGCGACCGCCCTGACCGCGGCCGGGATCGATGTCGAGGAGTTCGAATGGTCGCCGGACGGCACGACGATCGCGGTGATGGCCCAGTTCGATCCCGAACCGCGCGAGACCTCGCAGATCGCCCTCGTCGACGTTGCGACCGGGTCGAGCCGGGTGATCGCCGGCCACCATAGTGTCGACGCCGGTGCGAGATGGCTCGCCGACGGGTCGCTCCTCTTCGTCTCGGATGCCGAGGGCTGGTTCCAGGTGATCCACCTGGCGGCCGACGGACGTGAGCGCGTGGTCCTGACCGGTGGGGATCGCGAGCATGGCGAGCCCGGGAGCGGCGTCGGTTGTGCGCCGCTTCCTTCGCCGGACGGGCGGCGCTTCGTCCACATCGAGGTGCACGACGGGCTGCAGGACCTGCTCGTCGGCGACCTGCCGGGAGGGACCGCCGTGAAACGTGGCCGCGGCCGTCCGCCAAAGGCCCCGCGAACGGTGTCGCTCGTCGCGACCGGCACGCGGATCAATCCGTGGGACGGCGTCTGGCGATCGGTCGGCTGGCTCGCCGACGGCGCCTGGGTCGTGGCCATCGGGGAGAGCGAGGCGCGGCCGCAGGACCTGTGGCTGCTCCCGGTCCCGGGCGTCGCGGCGGCTGGCGCCCACCCACGACAGGTGACGGATTCGCTCCCGGTCGTGCTCCGGTCGCCGCTCACGCCCGGCCGGACGTCAGTCGCGGACCGCGTCGCCTTCGTCGCGCGTGACGGGTTGCGCGTCGAAGGCACCGTGTGGCGGCCACCCGCGGCGACCGGCAAGCGCGGCAGCCGGCGCGTGCCGACCGTCCTGTACATCCACGGCGGGCCCACCGGCCAGACCTTTCGAGGCTTCGTCCCGTTCAAGCAACGACTGGTCGCCGAGGGATTCGCCGTGTTCGACGTCGACTTCCGCGGGTCGACCGGTTACGGCCGCGAATTCCGCCGGGCCAACGAGGGCGAATGGGGTCACGCCGACGTCCACGACCTGGTGGATGCCGCCCGGTGGGCCGCCGAGCAGCCCTGGGCGGACGGGCGGCTGGCGATCTACGGCGGCTCATACGGCGGCTACATGGTCCTCTGCGCGCTGGTCGACGAACCAGCGTTGTGGCGGGCCGGGATCGACCTGTTCGGCGACTCGGAGATCGCCGAGAGCTACCGGCACGGCGATCGGCCCGGGCGCCTGGACCTCCACAAGATGATGGGGTCGCCGGACGACCCGGACCGCAGCGAGGCCTATCGGCGCGGCTCACCGGTCTACCGAGCCGAGCGGATCGAGGCGCCGCTCCTGATCCTCCACGGGCGCAAGGACAAGCGCGTCGTGCCGCTCATGACCGAGCGAATGGTCGAGGCCCTGGAGATCGAGGGCAAGCGTCACGAGGTCCACTGGTACGACGACGAGGCGCACGGCTGGGAACGCCGCGAGAACCGGCGCGACGCCTACGAACGAGTCCTGGCGTTCTTCAAGACCAACGTCCTGGACGAGCCGCCCAGGTAGCCATTGGCCGGCCGCGGCCATGCGGCCGGTCGTCGATCTCGAACGAGGTGGCAGCGATGGCCGATCGTACGAGTTCCCGCCACGAGGCCGAGATGGCGCGGGCGAAGCAGACGCCGCGCCTCCACGAGCCGCGGCTGGTCGTGTCGAGCGGACGTCGCCGGCGAGGGCGTGCTGGACCGCATCGCAGATATGGTGAATCGGCTCATCGGCTCGATGTGGCTGTTCGTCGGGATCACGACGGGGATCGTCGTCTGGCTGTTCGCCGGCAACATCGTCGGCTTCGACAAGACGCCCTGGCCCTTGCTCCTGACCCTGCTCAACCTGCCCCAGCTGTCGATCATGATCTCCCTCCAGGTCAGCGCCAACCGCGCGCAGGCCGCCGGCGATGCACGAGCGAGGGCCGACCATGCGACGCTCGTCGCGCTGCACGAGCTCGCCAAGCGGCAGGTCGAGATCCTCGATGGGCAGAACAAGGTCCTCGAGATCCTGCGTCGGGCGGTCGCCAGCGGTGATCCCGGGGCGCAGGGCTGACGACCGTGTGGACGCTGGGCACGCCACTCGTCGAGCTGGTAGTTCGAGCGGTCCTGATCTACGCCGTCTTCTTCGGGGCGCTCCGGCTGTTCGGCAAGCGCGAGATCGGCCAGTTCACGCTGTTCGATCTGGCCCTGGTCCTGCTGGCCGCGAACGCGCTCCAACCGGCCATCACCGGGACGGACACGTCGGTCCTCGGCGGGCTGGTCGTGATCGCCACGTTGTTCATCCTGAACCGGGCCCTCAGCCTGCTCAGGGTTCGGTCGCCGCTGGTCCGGCGCCTGCTCGAGTTCGGGCCGACCGAGATCGGACGCGACGGCAGGTGGCTCCTCCCTGAGTTGGTCCGGCAGGGCCTCGATCTCGTCGACGTCGAGGCCGCGCTGCGCGAGCACGGGCTCGACGACGTCTCACAGATGGAGCGGGCCGTGCTCGAGGCCGACGGTTCAATCAGCATCGTTGCGACTGATTCGGGTGACACGTCCGAGGCCAGGCGACGCCGCCGACGCTATCGACGCCCGCTCTAGCCGCCTGCCGCAGCGTCGGTGCCGACGGCGCTCGCCTGCCGGGTTCGCATCGCCATCACGATCACGAACGCGATGCCGATCCCGATGAGCACGTCGCCGACGCTGAACACATTGGCGAACGGGAAGGCCGACGGCAGCGCGTAGAGATCGGTGAGCGGGCGAAGGGCCGGGTCGGCGAGGACGACGCTGTTCGAATAGCCCGGCGACAGCTCGACGACGGACGCTAGCGCGGCGGGATCGGCGGGCATGTAGCCGCCGTTCGCGGCGATCGCCGCCAGGTTGCCCGCGGCGCCGAGCGCGACGACCGCCATGCCCGGCACGCGCACGTCGCGAAGCACGGCCGCCAGCACCGCCGCGGTCGAGGCCACGTAGATCGCCGGGGCCGCGTCTCCGACCAGCGCGCTGACGGGATCGGCGAACAGGGCGACCTGGACGAATAGGCCGGCGATCGCGAGCGGCGCCCAACGCAGCCGGAGGTCGGCCAGGCGATCCAGCTTCCCGCCCAGCAGGAGCCCGGCCACGAGCCCGATCGGGATGGCGTACAGGATGAACACCGGCGCGGTCAGGCGGTCGCCGGCCGGCCGTCCAGGATCGATTCGAGCTGGTCCACGTGCTCGCCAAGGTGCCGGACGACCATCCGGCCCGCGATCGCCTCGACGGTCATTTCGCCGAGGCTCGGATGGAGCCCGACCTTGGCGCGCTGGGCCGCGGTCAGCGACCCGAGGCGGTGTCCCCAGCGCTCGAGCCACGAGTCGATCCGCGTATAGAGCTCAGCCGTCGGCAGCAGCCGATCGCGGCCGATCAGCGCGATCCGAACGGGATCCGTGCCGAGGCGACCGAACGGGATGGGTTCCGCGGGACCGGCCAGGATCCGTTCGACCTCGCCGAGCCAGTAGGGGAGCATCTCCGCGACGTGGGCGAGGATCTCCATCGGGCCCCAGGAGGCTTCCGGATCGTGGTCGAAGCGGTCGGCCAGCGGCCAGGGAGCCCCGGCATCGATCCGTGATTGCAGCTCGTCCAGGCGCCGGCCGGCCGTCCGGAGCCGCTCGTCGAAATCGTCGTCGCCCATGGCTGCAGTGTGGCACGTGAGGGGTAGCATGGACGGCCAAGACCACCGGTCGTGCCGTGGCTCCGGTCGCGGCCCGACCGCATCCGCTCGCAGCACGGAGACCGGCGATGACGGAGACGATCTCGAGAGGTGCCGCCAACCAGGCAGGCGCCCATCTCGACGCGGACGCCTACGCCAAGGCGGCCGACTTCCTGCCCCTCAAGGGCATCGACCACGTGGAGTTCTGGGTCGGCAACGCCCGCCAGGCCGCCGCCTACTACCGCGCCCTGTGGGGCTTCACCCCGGTCGCGTTCAGCGGTCTCGAGACCAGGGTCCGCGATCGGGCCAGCTACGTCATGGTCCAGAACGACATCCGCTTCGTGTTCACGGCCCCGCTGACGCCGGACGGCGAGATCGCCGAGCATGTCCGGGCGCACGGCGACGGTGTTCATGACATCGCCTTCTCGGTCGACGACGTGGAATCGGCCTGGCGCGAGACCACGGCCCGCGGCGCGCTTTCTGCGATGGCCCCGACCGAGCTCGACGGCGGCGACGACGGCGTGTTCCGTCGCGCGTCGATCCACACCTATGGCGAGGTCCTCCACTCGTTCGTCGACCGCTCCGGCTTTGCCGGCGTCTTCGCGCCGGGCTATCGCAAGGTCAAGTCGCCGGCGAAGGCGGCAAGGGGGCTGTCACTCCTCGAGGTCGATCACTGCGTCGGCAACGTCGGACTCGGCGACATGGATCGGTTCGTCGACTTCTACCGGGACGTGCTCGGCTTCGCCCAGCTCATCCACTACGACGACAAGGTCATCCACACGGAGTACTCGGCCCTCATGTCGAAGGTCATGACCAACGGCAATGGGAGGATCAAGTTCCCGATCAATGAGCCCGCGACCGGCAAGAAGAAGAGCCAGATCCAGGAGTACCTCGACTGGTACCGATCGCCCGGCTGCCAGCACATCGCGCTCCGAACCGAGGACATCGTCGGGACGGTCCGCCGGCTGCGTGACAATGGGGTCGAGTTCCTGGGCCTCCCGCACGAGTATTACGCCACGCTGGCGGACCGCGTCGGCGACGTCGGCGTCCCGATCGACACGCTCGAGGACCTGGGCATCGAGGCCGACCGCGACGAGGAGGGCTACCTCCTCCAGATCTTCACCCGCCCGGTCCAGGACCGCCCGACGTTCTTCTTCGAGATCATCGAGCGCCACGGCTCGCGCGGTTTCGGCGTCGGCAACTTCAAGGCCCTGTTCGAGGCGATCGAGCGGGAGCAGGCGAAGCGCGGGAATCTCTGAAGACTGAGAGACCGCCGGCGAGCCGGCGGTCTCTCAGCGTGCTGCTCAGGTCCGCGAGGGCTCAGCGCCAGCGCTGTGCAGCCTCTGGGCCCAACACCGAAGTAGAGATCGCCGTCGGGGAAACGAGGATGCCGGAGGTCTGGGTCATGAAGATCATCTTCATGACTAGGCCCACCGATACCCTGCGCCGACGGTCAGGACCATGGCTGCGAGCAGCATCAAGGCCCAGGTGAAGCGCGCCAGGTTCGCCTTCACGGGATAGCTCCTTTGTCCAAAGGACCTTGGCATCCTGGGATCGGTAGCCGGGCGATCTCGAATGGAGACCCTTGGCTTTGCGTCCCCGTCTCGCGACGGGTTTGCCCTGGACGACCCATGGATGAGTGACGCTTGTCGCTTGCCTGCGACGATGCACCGCTCGTCCCGGCCACCGAATGACCCGGAGGTACGGGCACCCGGCGCCATTCGTGGGAGTTGCCCGCTGGCACCGGCAATGCGCGACTCCGCGAGCCTGCGCACCGCAAGTTCCCCACGCGAAGGACCGCCGGCGAACCGGCGGTCTTTGCCATCATGCTTGAAGCCGGGGGCGATCAGCGTCAGCGCTGTGCGGCCTCCTAGCCAAGTGGGGTGCGCGCCACTGCCGACCATTCCGGGGGGACGCGGGGTGCCTCAGCACTGGACAGCGGCGTCAAGGTCAGATCAGGATCCGGATGAGATCCCATCTGTACCCTGCGCCCAGTGTCAGGGCCATGGTTGCGAGCAGCAACAGGATCCAGGTGAAGCGCGCCAGGTTCGCCTTCACGTGAAAGCTCCTTTTCCAAAGGATCCGAGGCACCTCGGTGTCGGTAGCCGGGCGATCTCGAATGGAGACCCTTGGCTTTGCGTCCCCGTCTCGCGACGGGTTTGCCCTGGACGACGCACGCGGTGAAGTGACGGTTGTCGCTCATCCGCAGGGTCGCCCATTCGTCCCGGGGGTCCCATGACCCCGTCGTACTAGACGATCCGGCCGATGGAGGGAGTTGCCGCCGAGCACCGATGGGCGTTGTCGGCCGTCAGGAGGACAGGGCCGCACTCGCGACCTCAGCGCCCGGTTCCGTCGGGACGGCCCGGCGCATCGCCATGACGATCACCGCCATGACGCCAAGGCCGATGAGGATGTCGCCGATGCTGAAGATGTTGGCCATCGGCAGCCATGTCGGCAGGACGAACAAGTCGGTCAGGAACCCGAGCATCGGGTGGGCGACGAGGGAGCTGTTCGAGTACACGACCGGCGCCGTCTTGCCGACCGCCGCGAAGGCGTTGGGGTCGGCCGGCATGTACCCGCCGTTCGAGACGATCGCCGCGAAGTTGCTCAGCGCACCGAGCGCGACGATCGGGATTCCGGCGACTCGCGTGTTCGCCAGGACCGCGGCGATGACGACCGCGGTCGATCCAACGTAGATCGGCGGGCCCAGGTCGCCCACCCGCCGGCTGACCGGATCGAAGAACAGGACCAGTTGAACGATGAGTCCGGCCAGGAACAGCCACGACCAACGAAACCGCAGCTGGGCAAGGCCCGCGGGCCGCCCGCCCAGGACCAGGCCGAGCAGGAGCCCGATGGGCACGGCATACAGGATGAACACGGGGCGACTCCTTGCGACTGGGCGTTACGCGGGCCGGGCCTGCCGATCGGCCACGAGCTGCGAGGGGCTCGCCGCGTGCCCGAACCGCTGGCCGGCGTGCCGGGCATTCGGGATCGAAGACGCGCCGGCCACCGCCGCGAGATCGGCGGTCGTCGTCTCCGCGCTGCGCGGTCGCGCGAAGAGGAAGCCCTGGCCGTACTGGCAGCCCATGCCGCGAAGTCGTTCCAGCTGGCCCGGCTCCTCGATTCCTTCGGCGATGATCGCCAGGCCGAGCGTCCGGCCGATGCCGACGATCGCTCCCGCGAAGGCCCAGTCTTCCTGGCTCTCGGACGGGCCGATGAACTCCTTGGCGATCTTGAGGATGTCGATCGGGAACCGGCGCAGGTAGCCGAGTGACGAGTAGCCCGTCCCGAAGTCGTCGATGGCGATCCGGATGCCCAGGTCGCGGAGGGCCTGGAGCCGGCCCATGACCACCGAGGTGTCCTGGAACATGACGGTCTCGGTCATCTCCAGGATCAACCGGTCCGACGGGAGACCGGTCGCGGCGAGGATCATCCGGACGTCATCGATGAACCCGGGTTCCTGAAGCTGCTGGGCCGACAGGTTGACGGAGATCGTCGTTGGCTGGCCGTTCGGTCCAAGCCTGGTCCAGCTTGCGGCTTGCCGGCACGCTTCGGCGAGGACCCAGTGCCCGAGCGGCAGGATGAAGGCGTTGTCCTCGGCGAGCGGGATGAACTCGTCGGGTCCGAGCAGGCCGCGAGTTGGATGCCGCCAGCGGACGAGAGCCTCGTGACCCGCCACTCGACCCGACTGCAGGTCGACGATCGGCTGGTAGTAGACGGCGAGCTCGCCGCGCCCGACGCTCCGGGAGAGCTCGGCGCTCAGCTCACGCCGGGCCACCACGGCGTCGTGCATGTTCTCCTCGAACACCGAGATCCGGTTCTTGCCGGTCGATTTCGCCATGTACATGGCCAGGTCGGCGTTGCGCATGAGATCTTCGGCGCGTTCATCGCCACCGCCGAATGCGACGCCGATGCTGGCACCGATGGTGATCTCCTCCTCGGAGATGAGGAACGTCATCTGCAGTGCGTCGATGATCCGCTCGGCGATCGTGATCGACATGCCCATCTCAGGCGCATCGTCGACGAGGATCGCGAACTCGTCGCCGCCTAGCCGTGCAGCCAAGTCATCCTCGCGCAGGACATTCTTGAGGCGCTCGGCGACTTCCGCGAGGAGGTGATCGCCGGCGCCGTGGCCGAGCGTGTCGTTCACCACCTTGAAGTCGTCGAGATCGAGGAAGAGCACCGCCGGCTGGGCGTCTCGGCCCTCGTCCGCGAGGCGCTCCGCCAATCGCTCCAGGAAGAGGCTTCGGTTGGCCAGCCCGGTCAACGGGTCGTGGAAGGCCTGGTAGCGGAGCTCCTCCTTCAACTCGGACAGCTCGGCGAGCGACTGCTCGAGGTGGCCGTTCTCCAGCGCCACGGCGGCCTGGTTGGCGAGCGTCTCGAGCAGCCGGATGTCGTCGTCGCTGAACGTCGTCCCCTCGGTGAGTCGCTGCCGGATGGCAATCGCGCCGATCAGCTCGGTCTCCCCGCGCAACGGGCTGGCCATGCCGATGCGGACATCGGTCGACCCGCCGCGGGTCAGGAAGAACGGGCCCGTCGCGTAGCGCAACCGCTTGTGCATCGGTTCGTCGAGCATCGACCCGACCGGGATCATGACCTCGTCCCGGCCGTCGTGGCGCGACACCGTCAGCAGCGAATCGCCCGCCGGATCACGGGGATAGAGGACGATCTCGGCCTCCTCCGCGCGGAACATCGTGCGGGCATGGTTCAGCAGCTCCAGCAGAGCGGAATCGAGCTCGACGTTGTGCTGGAGGATCCGCGACGACTGGTACAGCAGCTCGAGTCGCTCGTGCTTCTCCCGCTCCGAGACGTACGCTTGGTAGGCCAGCGAGACGATGCCCACCGGGATGGCCAGCAGCCACAGCAGGGCGGGGTCGAGCCACAGGATGGATACCGCCAGGAGGGCCAGGCTCGTGTTGGCGAGGGCCACCATCTCGCCGAACTGGATCATGTCGGGCAGCTTCTGGTACTGCGGAGCGCCGCCCGACAGGGTGATGACGGTGGCGACCGACACGGCGCCGATGACCGTTCCGACCGTCGTCGAGGCGAACACCGCCACCCAATCCTGGATGTCGGGAGCACCGTCCAGGCGGCCGATGCCATACAGGATCGACAGCGACACCACGCCGATGAAGGCGAAGTTGGCGATGTTGAAGGCCAGCTTGATCGGCCGTGGACGCTTGCTCACGATCATGGCGGCCGCTGCGCCGACGACCAGCGCCGCCAGGTACTCGAAGGGCGGCAGGAAGAAGAACCCGATGACGGCCGCGATCTCACTGGCCGAGAAGGAGTGGGTCTCCCGTCGGAAGTGGACCTCGACGACCTTCAGCTCGGCGATCGCCACGGCCAGGGCGATCACGGGCCAGGGCACCGTGAACGGCGTCACGGGGCCGGTGCGGTCGCGCAGGGTCACGAAAGCGATCGCGACACTGGCCAGCGCAAGCGCGCCGGTCAGTGACCAGATCTTGGCGGACGCCGTCAGTGACGGTCGCTGCGGCGGCCAGCGCATCCATTCCCTGCCTGATGTGTCAGTTCGCCGCCGCCCCGGACGCCGGGTCGACGAGTCGAGATCAGCTGCGATCGGTTCCCCTCGGACCGGGGTCGTCAAGCCGAAGTTCCTCTACGGGTATTGAGAGTGAGTGAGGTGTACTTCTCCCGAGCGGCCCGGCGCACCCCTTGGTGGTACCAGTGAGCGGATGACCATTGGTGCATCGGGCGAGAGCGATCGACGTCTCGATACAATCGGTCGCGATGCGTCGATGAAGGTCGCCCACGTCCGCGAACGCCATGGGCCGGCAGGCGGCACCTGGCGGCTGGCGGCAGCCCTCGACGCCGGTGAGGCGCCCGCCACATGGCTGGATCTGGACCTCGCGCGCCGACGGGCCGTGGCCGCGGACCCGCACCTCGAGCACAACTCGGCACTCCATCGCCTGCCGGTCACGACGCTCGACGAGCACCTCGCTCGCGGACTCCGCGTGGAGGCGCTTCGCGAGCTGCTCGAGGGATTCGAGCCGCGATCCGAGGACGACGCGATCCTGGACGTCGCTGACCTCGCCTTTGGGCCGCCGGTGCTCCGGCCTCCGTCGATCCGCGACTTCTACGCGTTCGAGGGCCACGTCCGGACGATGTGGGAGCGGCGTGGCGGCGAGATCCCCGAGACCTGGTACCGGCTGCCGGTCTTCTATTTCAGCAACGTCTCCGAGATCCGTGGTCCGGACGAGCCGGTCTGGTGCCCGGCCGCCTCGTCGGAGCTGGACTACGAGCTCGAGGTCGCAGCGCTGATCGACACGCCGGCCGTCGACCTCGGCCCCGAGCGAGCCGAAGAAGCGATCGGTGGCTTCACGATCTTCAACGACTGGTCGGCCCGCGACCTGCAGCGCGAGGAGACGGTCGTCCGGCTCGGGCCGGCGAAGGGCAAGGACTTCGCCAGCTCGTTCGGGCCGTACCTGGTCACGCCGGACGAGCTCGCCGATGCCCGCCGGGCGCACGGCTTCGACCTGGCGATGACGGCCTCGGTCAACGGCGCCGAAACGAGCCGCGGCCGCTGGTCGGACGTCCAGTTCTCATTTGGCGAGATGCTGGCCCGGGCATCGGCGGACGCACGCCTCCGGCCGGGCGACCTGGTCGGCAGCGGCACGGTCGGCGGTGGCTCGCTGCTCGAGATCCGCGAAGCTACGCTGGGCCGGTACCTGCAGCCGGGCGACGAGGTTGTCCTCCGGGTCGAACGGCTCGGGGCGCTCCGATCACCGATCGTGGTTTGGCCGTCCTGATCCGCCACTCGGGCAGCGACGGCAGCCTCGGCGGCGATTGGCTACGGTTCGCGGCATGACGACGACGATCCTGATCGAGGCGATGACCGCGGACGACTGGCCGCAGGTCCACCGGATCTACGCCGAGGGGATCGCCACGACGTATGCGACCCTCGACAGCGAGGCGCCGGACTGGAGTCACTTCGACCATTCGCACCGGCACGACTGCCGGCTGGTGGCGCGCGACGTCTCGGGTGGACCGATTCTCGGCTGGACGGCCCTGACCGCCTACTCGCAGCGACGCGTCTACGCTGGCGTCGCGTGGGAAAGCGTGTACGTCGGCGACGGTGCTCGCGGCCGGGGCGTGGGGCGCGCGCTGCTCGAGGCGGTCATCCCCGCATCCGAGGCGGCCGGGTTGTGGACGCTCCTCGCTGCCGTGCTGTCCGAGAACGGCCCGAGCCTCGCGGTCCACGAGAAGGTCGGATTCCGCCGTGTCGGCGTCGAGCGCGGGCTCGGGCAGGACGGTCGTGGCCGGTGGCGGGACGTAGTCCTGCTCGAGCGCCGCAGCGACGTCGTCGGGTCCCAGTAAGCACGGCCCCGCCATTTGCCCAACCGTCGCACGACTCGGTAGCCTTCGCAGACCCTGCCAACCGAACACGACAGGAGGCGTACCTCGTGGAGCGTGAACTCGTCCCCACCACTCCGCAGCCATCCGCCGACGCCCTGGTCGGTCGATTGTTCGAGGCGAGCGTCGGCATGTTCGACGTCATGTCCGTCCACCTTGGCGATCGGCTCGGCATGTACCGGGCGCTGCACGACCGGGGCCCGGCGACGTCGAGCGAGCTGGCCGGCCGCGTCGGAATCAACGAGCGCTATGCCAGGGAGTGGCTGGAGCAGCAGGCTGTCACCGGCATCCTCGAGGTGGCGAACGCGTCAGCAGAGGCTGCGGCCAGGAGATACGCCCTGCCCGCCGCTCACGCAGAACCGTTGCTCGATCGTGACAGCGGCTACTCCATCGCGCCGCTCGGGCGAGCGGTGGTCGCGTGCGCCATGGCCATCCCCCAGGTGCTTGACGCCTTTCGGACCGGCGGCGGCGTCGACTGGTCTGCCTATGGACCGGACATGATCGAGGCGCAGGGCGACTTCAACCGGCCCTGGCTGGTCGGCCAGTTCGGCAGCGAGATCCTCCCCTCGATCGCGCCGATCCACGAGCGTCTCAGCGCCGACCCACCGGCCCGCGTCGCCGACATCGCCTGCGGCGTCGGCTGGGCTGGGATCGGAATCGCTCGCTCATATCCCTCCGTCGTCGTCGACGGGTTCGACCTCGACCCGTCGTCGATCGAGCTCGCGAGTCACCATGCTCGGCAGGCGCAGGTCGATGATCGCGTGACGTTCCAGGTCCGCGACGCCGCCGACCCGACTGCCGCCGGGCTCTACGACCTGGCCGTCATCGTCGAAGCGGTCCACGACATGGTGCGCCCGGTCGAGGTGCTCTCCGCGGTACGGGCGTTGCTCCGGCCCGGGGGCGTCCTCCTCGTCGCCGATGAGAGGACAGCCGACACGTTCACGGCCCCGGCCGACGCCCTGGAGCGGATGTTCTACGGCTTCAGCATCTTCACCTGCTTGCCGGGGACGATGACGGAGCGACCGACCGCCGCCACGGGCACGGCGATTCGGCCAGCAACCATGCGGCGCTATGCGGAAGCGGCCGGCTTCCGCGGGTTCGAGCAGCTCGACGAGCCCGCCCTAGATGCGCTTCGGTTCTACCTCCTCACCCCGTAGGCGGAGCGGCCAACGCCGCACAAGCGGACTAAGCTTTGCCGCTCGATCGAAGAGGCCAGTCGCATGTACTACGTCGCCCGCGGCAGCATCCCCCGGCAGCGCCACACCCAGCATCGAGCACCCGACGGCAGCCTGTATGCCGAGGAGCTGTTCGGCGTGGAGGGGTTCACGGGTCGGAGCTCGCTGCTCTACCACCTCGTCCCGCCGACGCGAACCCACCGCATCGAGGCGGTCGGCCCGGTCGTCCTCGAGGCGGCCGACGACGGGCTCCACCGCCATCGGCTGACGAAGACCGGGCCGCTCGAACCGCGCGGCGACGCGATCTCCGGCCGGATCCCGCTGTACTTCAACCGCGATGTGGTGTTCGGCGTCGTCCGCCCCGCTGGGTCGATGCCGGCCGGGACCTTCTACCGCAACGGCGTCGCCGACGAGATGCTGTTCGTCCACGAGGGGAGCGGCGTCTGCGACACGATCTTCGGGCCGCTCCGCTACGGGCCCGGCGACTACCTGGTGCTGCCCATCGGGACGACCTGGCGGCTGGATCCGGACCCGGGCTCGCCCCAGCGAATGCTCTACCTGGAGGCGCCGTCGGAAATCGAGCCGCCGAAGCGCTATCGGAACGAGTACGGCCAGCTCCTCGAGCATTCGCCGTATGGCCAGCGCGACCTCCATGCGCCCCCATTCGCCGAGCCGCGCGCCGACGAGGGCGAGTTCGTGATCCAGGTCCGATCCGCCGACCGGATCACGGCCTATCACTACCGGCACCACCCGTTCGACGTCGTGGGTTGGGACGGCTATCTCTGGCCGTTCCGGTTCAACATCGGCGACTTCCAGCCGATCACCGGCCGGGTCCACCAGCCGCCGCCCGTCCACCAGACGTTCCAGGCGCGCAACTTCGTGGTCTGCTCGTTCGTGCCGCGCAAGTTCGACTACCATCCGCTGGCGATCCCGGCGCCGTACAACCATTCGAACATCAACAGCGACGAGGTCATCTACTACGTCGCCGGCAACTTCATGAGCCGCCGCGGCGTGGACATCGCGTCGTTCACGCTCCATCCGGCCGGGATCCCCCACGGGCCACACCCGGGCACGGCGGAGGCGTCCATCGGCAAGGAGGCGACCGAGGAGCTGGCGGTGATGGTCGACACCTTCAACCCGCTCCATGTCACCCAGGCGGCCATGGACCTCGACGACGGGCGGTACCCCTACAGCTGGCTGCCGGCCGAGGACGCCTCGGGCGAGGCCCGCGAGCTCAGCGAGCGCGGCCCGGAGGCGTTCCCGGACTGAGCCGCCCGGGCCGACGCCACGCCGGTCGGTGCGTCGAGGAACCGGACCACTGCGCAGAACGCTTCGGGACGACCGAGGCATTCCCGTGGCGGGCGCGAGCCGGCACCATCGACGCGTGGAGGCTCGAACTCGCCGGGGTGCCTGGAGCGCGACGCTCGCCGCCCTGCTCGTCACCGGCCTGCTCGTCCCCGCCAGCGCGTCGGCCATCACCGACACCGATCACGACGGGCTGTCCAACACGTTCGAGCGCACCTGGTCCCACACCGATCCGCGGCGTTGGGACACCGACCGGGACGGGGTGCCCGACGGTCGCGAGGACCCGGATCGGGATGGGCTCACCAACGCCGCCGAGCAGCGGCTCAAGACCAACCCGAGGGTCGCCGACACGGACCACGATGGCTGGTCGGACGGCGCGGAGTATCGCGCCGGGACCGACGCGACCTCCGCCGCAAGCCATCCGAAGCCAAAGCCGAAGCCGACCCCGACCCCGACTCCGATTGTCGGGGCACCGACGCTGCCGGGCGCCCCCGACTGCCCCGTCTTCCCGGCGACGAATGTCTGGAACACCCGGATCGACGGTCGGCCCGTGGCCGCCGACTCCGCCACCTTGATCGGCTCGATCGGCCTGGACCGTGGCCTGCACATGGACTTCGGGTCGTACGCCGGCTACGGTATCCCGTACCAGATCGTGACCGCCACGACGCCGCGCTCGACGGTGTCCTTCGACTACGACGACGAGTCCGATCACGTCGGCTACCCGATCCCGGCCAGCCCGAAGGAGGAGGGTGGATCGGACGGCCACATCCTCATGGTCGACAAGGACGCCTGCCGGCTTTACGAGCTGTTCGACGCCCGCCGGTCCGGCGGCGCATGGGCCGCCGGGAGCGGTGCCACCTGGGACCTGCGCTCGAATGCGCTTCGCCCAGTGGGCTGGACCAGTGCCGACGCGGCGGGCTTGCCGATCCTGCCCGGTCTCGTCCGCTACGACGAGGTCGCCGCCGGGATGATCGCCCATGCCCTGCGCTTCACGGCCGGCCGGACCCGTCGCGCCTACCTCTACCCCGCGAGGCACTTCGCCAGCTCCTCGAGCTCGACGTCGCTGCCACCGATGGGACTCCGGGTCCGGCTCAAGGCTTCGTTCGACACGTCGGGGCTGTCGCCGCAGGCGAGGGTCATCGCCGAGGCGCTCAAGCGCTACGGGATGATCCTCGCCGACAACGGATCGCCGTGGTACATCACCGGCGCCAGCGATCCGCGCTTCGACGACGACGTCCTCCACGAGCTCGACGTCATCACCGGGCGAGATCTCGAGGTGGTCGACACGGGCGGCCTGATCAACGGTTCGTAGCCACAGGCTCGCCGGGGCGCCCACCCGCGCCCAACCGGCGCCCATCCGGCGCCGCGAGCGGGCATCATCTGCCCATGACAGATCGGCCTTCCCTGGCGCCGGTTCCCGGCTTCACCGACCTCAGGGCCAGGATTCTCGGCGGCGAGACGTTGTTCGGGACGTTCGCCACGCTCGATTCGCCGACGGCGGCCGAGATCTGCGGGCGGGCCGGATTCGACTGGGTGATCATCGATCTCGAGCACGGCGCCGCGCACGAATCCGGCCTGTTGACCAGCCTGTACGCCGTCGCATCGACCCCGGCCACGCCCCTCGTCCGACCGCGTTCGGCCGATCGGCTTCGGGTGGGTCGGGTCCTCGACCTCGGCGCGCATGGGTTGATGCTCCCCCGGGTGGACGTGCCGGAGCAGGCGGCCGAGGCCGTCTCGTTCATGCGTTACCCGCCCGACGGGACCCGCGGTCTCGCGCTGTCGACCCGCGGGGCCGGGTTGGGCGAGCTCGGCCACGCCGACGTCCGCGCGATCAACCGGCGGATCGTCGGGATCATCCAGATCGAATCGCCGAGCGCCGTCGAGCACGCCGCCGAGATCGCCGCGATCGACGGCGTCGACGTCCTGTTCGTCGGGCCCGCGGACCTCAGCCACAGCATGGGCATCCCCGGCCAGTTCGACGATCGGCGATTCGCCGACGCGCTCGAACGCGTCGTTGCCGCCGCGGAGGGGGCCGGCAAGGCGGCCGGCATCCTCCTGTTCAATATGGCCGTCGTGGCTCGCCATCGAGCGCTCGGATTCAGGTTCATCGGATTGGGTTCCGATGGATCGTTCGTGGCCGACGGGGCCCGGGCGGTGCTGGGGCTCGCCCGCGGCTGACGCTGACGCGCTTCGTCGCGTTCCCGTGGGCGATCAACGTCGGCGGACACACGGTACGGATGGCGGGTCTCCGCCGGTCTACAACGCTGGCCTTGGCCGGCGAATCGTCCGGCGCGCGGAGCGTCCTACTCGTCCGCGACGCGCAGCGCGGGGCTTGCCACTCGTCCGGCGGCCGGACCGGTCTGGGCGATCAGAACGCCGACGATGATCAGGACCCCGCCGACCAGCTGGACCGGTGTCAGCCCGATGCCGAACAACAGGGCCGCCAGGGCGATCGTCCAGATCGGCTCGACCGTGCTGATCAAGGCGGCCTGCGCCGCCCCGACCCGCTGCGCCCCGGCATAGAACGTCTGGATCGCGATGAAGGTCGACATGACGCCCACGCCGGCGAGGCCGTACCAGGCGTCTACCGGCACGTCGGCCGGCAGGACCGCCTGGCCGCCGCCGAGGGCGACCAGCCAGTACACCGTCGCGGTGGCGCTCATCATCACGGCGGTCGCCGCCGTCGCCGACGCACCGCCGGAGGCGTCGAGGCCGACGGCGTCGGATCGCTCGCCCGACAGCCGTGCGGACAGGACGATCCAGACGGCAGTAGATGACCGGGGAGGCGACGATCAGCAGGAGCCCGCCGAGCGGCGGAGCGACCGTCCGATCGATCCCGCCGACCGCCAGCGCGACGCCCGACAGCGCGATCGCCAGCGCGATCCACGCCCTGCCGCCGTGCAGCCGGCGTCCGATCCTGAGCGACAGCACGGCCACGAGCGCCGGATAGAGGTAGACGATCAGCGCCGCGAGCGAGGGCGATACGGTCTCGAGCCCGGCGTAGTACGTCCCCGAGTTTCCGACGTACAGCACGCCCAGGAGCGCGGCGGCCACCATCGCTCGTCGGTCGAGGGCACGCAGGCCGCGCCGTCGATCGGCCGACAGCAGCAGCCAGCCCCAGGTCAACCCGGCACCGAACAGGAAGCGCCAGGCGGACAGCACGAGCCAGCTCACCCCGGCGTGATAGACCGGCTGCGCGAACAGCGACCCGGAGCCGAAACCGGCCGCCGAGGCCAGTACCAGCGCGATCCCGGTGGCGCGTCGACGATCCATCGGCCGGAGGCTAGCAGCCCTGCGAACGGGCGACGCACTACACTGGCAAGGTGAGTGACATCACCGAAGCCGCGGTCATCCGACGCGTCCCGTCGTTGGCCGAAGAGCGCCTGCGGGTCCTGAGCCGGCGCCAGCCCGTGACCGTCCTGCCGGGGACCCTGCTGGCCGAGTGCGTGCGCACCATCCAGCGCACCGGAACCGGCAATTCGGTCTTCGTCTGCGATGCCGCCGGGCGGCTGCTCGGGGTGCTGACCGAGCGCGACATCTTCGGCCAGATCGTCGGCGGCCGGGTCGACCTGACCCAGCCGGTCGAGTCGCTCATGACGACCGATCCGCAGACGCTCGACCTCGACGACACGATCCGCGACGCGATCGTGCTGATGCGGACGGGCCGCTACCGGAACGTGCCGATCGTCGACGCAACCCGACCGCCTGGTCGGGGTCGTCCGACAGGCGGACATCATCAACTACCTGGCCGAGTCGTTCCCGGAGGAGCTCCTCAATCTCCCGCCGCGGCTTCACCAGCGCATGAGGGCAGCCGAAGGCGGATGACGACCACGACCACCAGCGGAGCTCGGCCCGGACGTCCAGGAGCTCGAGCGAGTCACGATCCGGTTCGCCGGCGATTCCGGCGATGGCATGCAGCTGACGGGCACCCAGTTCACCCGGACGGCCGCGGTCTTCGGCAACGACATCAGCACGCTGCCCGACTTCCCGGCCGAGATCCGGGCGCCGGCCGGCTCGCTGCCCGGCGTGTCGGGGTTCCAGATCAGCTTCTCGTCGTCGGACATCCACACGCCCGGCGACCAGCCCGACGTGCTGGTGGCGATGAACCCGGCGGCGCTCAAGACGAACGTCGGCGACCTGCCGGCCGGCGGGGCGCTCATCGTCAACAGCGACGCCTTCACCCAGGCGAACCTCAACAAGGCCGCCTACGCGAGCAACCCGCTGACGGACGGCTCGCTCAAGGCCTACACGGTCTTCGAGATCCCGATCTCGACCCTCAACACGCGGTCGCTCGACGGTCTCGACATGACCTCGAAGCAGATGGACCTGACCAAGAACTTCTTCGCCCTCGGGCTGATGTTCTGGCTCTACGAGCGGAGCATGGACCCGACGCTGCACTGGATCGACGACAAGTTCTCGGCCCGGCCGGTCATCGCCGAAGCGAACAAGCGCGCCCTCAAGGCCGGCTATGCCTACGGCGAGACGACCGAGGCGTTCCACACCCACTACCGGGTCAAGCCGGCCAGGCTCGATCCGGGCACCTACCGGAACATCACCGGCAACGAGGCGACCGCCCTCGGCTTCCTGGCCGCCTCGAAGCTGGCCGGGCGCGACCTGTTCTACGGCAGCTACCCGATCACGCCCGCCTCGGACATCCTCCACCAGCTGTCCGGCTACAAGGCGTTCGGGGTGAAGACCTTCCAGGCCGAGGACGAGATCGCCGCGATCGGCGCGGCGATCGGCGCCTCGTACGGCGGGGCGCTGGCGCTGACCGCGTCATCCGGCCCGGGGATCGCGCTCAAGAGCGAGGCGATGGGCCTCGCGGTCATGGTCGAGCTGCCGCTCGTCGTCGTCGACGTCCAGCGCGCCGGCCCGTCGACCGGGATGCCGACCAAGATCGAGCAGGGCGACCTGCTCCAGGTCATGTTCGGGCGCAACTCGGATTCGCCGATGCCGCTCGTCGCGCCCGCCACCCCCGGCGAGTGCTTCGACCTGGCGATCGAGGCCTGCCGGCTCGCGCTCAAGTACATGACCCCGGTCGCCTACCTGTCCGACGCGTTCCTGGCGACCGGCTCCGAGCCGTGGCGGATCCCGGACATCGCCGACCTGCCGAGCCTCGCCGTCGACAACGCCACCGACGCCGCGACGTTCCGCCCGTACCAGCGCGATCCGGACACGCTGGCCCGGCCGTGGGCGATCCCGGGCACGCCCGGCCTCGAGCACCGGATCGGCGGCCTGGAGAAGGCCGACGTCATCGGCAACGTCAGCTACGACCCGGACAACCACCACCGGATGATGACCCTGCGCGCGGCCAAGGTGGCCGGGATCGTCGACGACATCCCGCCGCTCGAGGTGTTCGGGCCCGAACGCGGCGACCTGCTGATCCTCGGCTGGGGCTCGACGTACGGCGCCATCCGCTCGGCGGTCGAACGCCTCGACGCCGACGGCAAGTCCGTCGCCCACGCCCACCTCCGACACCTCAATCCGTTCCCGGCCAACACCGAGGCCGTGCTCCGGAGCTATCGGCGCGTCCTCGTCCCCGAGGTCAACCTCGGCCAGCTGTCGCTGCTGATCCGGGCCAGGTACCTGATCGACGCGGTCGGCTACAACCGCGTCCGAGGCAAGCCATTCCGGATCGTCGAGATCATCGAGGAGGCCGACCGCCTCCTCGCGGAGAACCGCTCATGACCGACACCAACGGCCAGTCGGCCGCCTCGAACGGCGCAGCCGCCGCCCCGCCGCTCAGTCCCGAGAACGCGGCCGTCATCGCGCTGACCCGCAAGGACTTCGTGTCCGACCAGGAGGTCCGCTGGTGCCCGGGCTGCGGCGACTACTCGATCCTCGCCCAGACCCAGAAGGTGATGCCGGACTTCGGCTACCCGCGCGAGAACATCGTGTTCATCTCGGGGATCGGCTGCTCCGGGCCGTCTGCCGTACTACATGAACACGTACGGCTTCCACTCGATCCACGGCCGGGCGCCGACGCTGGCGACCGGACTCAAGGCGGCCCGGCCGGACCTGATGGTCTGGGTCATCACCGGCGACGGCGACGCGCTGTCGATCGGCGGCAACCACGTCCTCCACTCGATGCGGCGCAACGTCGACGTCAACCTGGTCATGTTCAACAACCGGATCTACGGCTGACCAAGGGCCAGGCCTCGCCGACCTCGGAGTTCGGCAAGCGGACCAAGTCGACGCCGGCCGGCACGGTCGACACGCCGATCATGCCGCTCACGATCGCCCTGGCCGCCGAGGCGAGCTTCGTGGCCCGCTCGGTGGACACCCACACCGAGCACCTCCAGCAGACGCTCGAGCGGTCCGGCCGCCACCACGGCTCGTGCTTCGTCGAGGTCCTCCAGAACTGCAACATCTTCAACGACGGGGCGTGGCGCGACTTCACCGACCGCGAGGTCCGCGAGGACCGGATGCTCGTCCTCGAGCACGGCAAGCCGATGATCTTCGGCAAGGATCGCGACAAGGGGATCCGGCTGAACGGCCTGCACCCCGAGGTCGTGACGATCGGCGAGAACGGGATCACCGAGGCCGATCTGCTCGTCCACGACGAGCAGGCCGAGGAGCCGTACCTCGCGCTCATGCTGTCGCGGATGTTCTGGCCCGAGTTCCCGGTCCCGGTCGGTGTGCTTCCGCGCGGTCTCGCGCCCGACCCACGATCAGCTGATCGCCGACCAGCTGACCGCCGCCGTGGCCCGCGAGCGGCGCGGGCGATCTCGCGCAGATCCTCAACGGCGGCGAGACCTGGACGGTCGAGCTAGGCCCGAAGGCGGAAGGGACGAAGCGATGCGCTGTCCGGTCTGTGGCTTCGACAACCTGACCGGGCGCCGAGGTCTGCGACAACTGCGGCGCGGACCTGGCCGGTCACGACGTGCCACAGCCGCGCCTGTCCTTCCAGGGCCGCCTGCTCGGGGAGCACCTCGACCAGCTCGGCGCCCCACCGCCGCTGACCGTCGGCCCGGACACGCCGGTCGACACGGTCATCGCCCAGATGCAGCAGTCGGGATCGGACGTCGTGCTGGTCACGGTCGGACGGCCGGCTGGTCGGCATCTTCACCGACCGCGACGCGGTGGTGAAGGCGGCCGGCAAGCACCTCGACGCGTTCCACGTCCGCGACTTCATGACCCCGGATCCGGTCGTCCTGCGCCACGACGACCCGATCGCCCTCGCCATCCACGAGATGGCGGTCGGCGGCTTCCGCCATATCCCGATCGTTCGCGACGGGCTCCCGACCGGCGTCGTCACCGCGCGCGACGTCTTCGACCACCTCGCGGAGGCGATGAGCTGACCGAGCGGGTCGCGATCCTGGCGGACGACCTGATCTGGGCGACCAGGCTGGCCGACCTCGTCCGCGGGGCCGGCGCGATCGCCGTGCCGGCGCGGTCGGCGGCCGGCCTCGAGGCCGCGCTTCCCGGCGTCGACCGGGCGATCGTCGACCTGCACCGCCCGCGCCTACGACGGGATCGCCGCGGTCGCCGCCGCCGCATCGGCCGGGCGGCCAGTCCTGGCGGTCGGCCAGCACGACGATCGCGAGGCGCGGCGGCGGGCCATCGCCGCGGGCGCCGACCGGGTGCTCGCCTACCGGCGGGTGTTCGAGGACGGCCCGCGACTCATCGGTGCCTGGTTGGCCGATCCGCTGCCGATGGAGCCGACGACGTGAGCTCGACCCGCCCGACCATTCCCGGCGACCCGCTATGCCGAGCGGATCGCTGCGGCTCGAAGCCTCGCCGCGGACGCCGGCCTGTCGGCGATCCTCGTCGGCGTCGGCGCGGACATGCGATATCTCGCGGGCTACGCGGCGATGCCGCTCGAGCGACTCACGATGCTCGTGATCCCGGCGGCCGGCGAGCCGTCGCTCGTCGTTCCGCGGCTCGAGGCCGCGCCGGCCCGTCTGGCGCCTCCGGCTGCGGCCGGTCTGCTGCCGGTCGTGACCTGGGACGAAGGGGACGACGCCCACGCGCTCGCTGCATCGCTGGTGCGTGCCACGGGCGGAGCCACCGGACGGCGACCTGCAGCGCGGCCGTCTCGGACGACCTGCCGGCCCGCCACCTGCTGCCGCTCCAGGACCGCCTCGGGAATCCGCGGTTCTCGCTCGCCTCGGCGCTCCTGCGCGAGATCCGGATGGTCAAGGACGCCGACGAGATCGCATTGCTGACGCTGGCCGCCCGGGCAGCCGACCGGGTCGTGGCCCAGATCGCCGCCGGCCGGCTGGTCGGTCGCACCGAGGCCGACGTCGCCCGAGAGGTACGCGAACGGCTGCTCGCCGAGGGCCACGACGAGGCCCATTTCGCGATCGTCGGCTCCGGGCCGAACTCGGCCTCGCCGCATCACGAGGCCTCCGATCGAGTGATCCGGGCCGGAGAGCCGATCGTCCTCGACATCGGCGGGATCGCTGGGCGGCTACGGGTCCGACACGACGAGGACGCTGTGGGTGACCGGCGGCGACCCGGGCAACGGTCCGGACGAGCGGTTCCGACACCTGTTCGCGGTCCTCCTCGGGGCGCAGGCCGCTGCGACTCGGGCCGTTCGCCCGGGACTCGCCTGCGAGGCGATCGACGCCGCGGCCCGCCGACCGATCGAGGCCGAGGGCTTCGGCGAGGCGTTCTTCCATCGGACCGGCCACGGGATCGGCCTCGAGGGTCACGAGGAGCCGTACATCATCGCCGGCAACGGGGAGTCGCTCCGCGAAGGAATGGCGTTCTCGGTCGAACCCGGCATCTATCTCCCGGGCGAATACGGCGCCCGGATCGAGGACATCGTGGTCTGCGGTCCGGACGGCCCGATCACGCTCAATCGAGTCGTCGCGCGAGCTGTACGTCGTCGACGGCTGACGCCGCCCGGCACGGTCTGAGTCCGGACGTCGGGCTCCGTTCGGACGGGCTGGGGTATCATCGGGTCTCGGGGCGTGCCCGATGCGCTCCGGACAACCGTCCGAGATCACATGACCACCACTTCACGGCGCCCTTCCGGCGCTGAACCGTCCGTCCGGGCCGTCGGCCCGGAGCCCTCGACCGATGAGCCGGCGTCATCACGGTCGCCCGAACCGGAGCCGCGCTCGGCACGGCCGACGGGCCGAGGCCGGGAACCGGCGTCGGATCGCGCCCCGGCGAGCACGACCGACGGTCCGCCCGCGCGACCCGTCGCCGCGGTCCGGCGGCCGAGCACCAGCCGTCGTCGCGCGACGGAACAGGAGGCGCCGCCGCGCTCGGCCGATCCGCAGCGTCGACGTGACCGGAAGGCGCGCCGCCCGATGCCCGCGGGCCGGCGGCCAGCCGCAGTGGCGCGCCGCCTGTCCGCGGGTCCCGAGCCGCGGCCCGGCCAGTGCACGGCCCCGCAGCTCCGCCGGTTCATCAAGAGCCGCCCGTACGTCCCGATGCACGAGCTGCGGCGCCGGTTCAGCATCAACGGCGAGGACGACGACGTGACGCCGGTGCGGCTCGATCCCGGCTGGATCTACGTCGGGTTGCCGTCGCACGAGGGGCGCCTGCTCGGCGACCTGCTGCGAACCGGGGAGATCGGCTACGAGCTGTCGCTCGACCCGCGGACGCCGATCGTGGTCGGCGTCTATCCGATGCGCCCGATCGCGCGCAACTGACCAGGAGGCAGCGATGGCCGACTACCCCGATTTCTACGCCGACGGCATCTCGGTGAGCGTCGGCCCGTTCGGGGTCACGGTCACCTTCCAGCTCTCGCAACCGAGCCTCGAGCCGGGGCCGCACGTCGACATCGGCCAGATCGTGGCCCGGGCGCGGATGAGCCCGGCGCTCGCCCGGGCGCTGGCCCAGGGCCTCAACGACGCGGCGGCCCAGCAGGCGACGATCCAGGCGCCGGAGACGACCGTCCGGCACTGACCCGCGACCCCTCCGCGGCGTCCCTCGCGACGCCGGCTCCGTCCTCGGCCGGTGCGTCGGGTCAACGGTTTCGAGGCTCAGCGCGGCTGCGTGTCGGATTGTTGACTTGACACCGGTTGGGGCCTGCCGCACTCTCCGCGCCACCAGGACTTTCGTACTAGTCCCGGCGACGTCATTGGTCCGGGACTGATCCCGCAGGGCCGAGCGGGATTGATGGGGCCATCGACGCGAATCGGACTTCGGCCACGTAGCGGATCGTGCAGGCCCACCGGCGTCGTCCACGGAGGGATCACGATGTTACATGGCCATTTCCTGATGCGTGCGCGACGGGTGCGCGCCGCGGGCTCGCGACGTTGACTATCGGCGGCAGTCTTGGCGGCGTCGGTGCTGGCCACCCTCGCCGTTGCTCGGCGGCGCGGTAAGCGCGGCTCCGAACATCGGCGGCCACCCTGACGCCGTGGACGGTGTGCGCCGGATCGACCGACACATTCACGCTCGACGGCTCAGCGGCTCCCAGCGTTCGGCGGTGTACGTCCTCGGGCGCCGGCCGGCTCCCATCTTCCTTCTCTCGGCAGCACCGTCGGGTCACACGTCTCGACCTACGCCGAGCATCGTCCTTCGATGTCGTTGGCTAATCAGGTCAGTCCCTCGTCGGCGGGCGCGGACAGCAGCTGCTGCTGTCACGTTCGTTGTCCGGCAGTCGGGACGACTTCCGTGCGTTCGTGGCAACCCCCGTTGCCGCGAGCAGCGGAAACGGGCGGTGTATTTCGAGGGCGACAACGATCCGCCCGATCCGGACCCGGATGAGACCGGCGACGACGCCCGAGTACCCGTGCCGACGACCGCTGTTGCCACGGGTTGCCACCTCGTCTTCACTGCGCAGCCGGCGGACGCCGGCAAGAGCAAGACGATCACGAGCGCCAACCTCAATGATGACCGGTGCGCCGATCGCCCTCGAGGTCCGAGATTCGATCGACGCCCTGGTCCCGGTGGCGGCTGACGTCACGGTCGGACCTCCTGCTGAACGGCGGGGCGGCCGACGGACTGACCCTGGGCGCCGCGAATCGTCGGCAGCGGAACGATCACGCTCGCGCCGAAGGTCTCGATCCCGACCGCCACGAAGGCCTACACGCTGCAGGTGACGCCGACCGACGGCGCCAATATCACGGGTGCGACCTCGAACGCCTTCCAGATCTGGGATGCCGCCACGGCATGCGCCGTCGACTGCACCCTGACGACCGGCGGCACGGCCAACATCTTCACCGTCTCCCCGAATACCCCACAGTCCGGCGCCGGCCTCGGCGCCACCGTGAACGCCGTGAGCCTGGACTGTTCGGCGTTGAGGTACGGTGGCTTCTCCCCGATCCCGGGGACGCAGACGTTCGGATGGACGTACACGTCCACCGGATACAAGACCGAGACGATCCTCGTCGGCAAGAGCCTCCTGACCACGAAGCTCCTGCTGGCCAAGGCGCTCATCTACCAGGTCTGCTACAGCGCCCCGACGCAGTTCACCACCTACTTCGGCCTCAAGGCCCAGCCCGATCCCGTGGTCTCGGCGGCCATGGGTCAGCAGTTCTATACGGGTCTGCTTCGCCCTTGCCTGTCGAGCAACCCGAACAGTGCCTTCGCACAGCGCGGGCGCCATGCGTGCTCGATCGCCAATGGACGTCCGCCGGTGAGCTGGTGAAGATCCTGTCGAACCCGGGGGATCCGTACTCTCGATAGGCTGCCGGCGAGTCCACCCGCAGGGGTGGATCCCGACGGCATGTTGGCGATCTCGAGCACCGCCCCGGTCCAGGAGGCAGGGCGGTGTTCCTTGTCCCGGGCCCGGTCGGATGGCTCCGGATCGGGGTCGTCCATCACATCCCGTAGACTCGGTCAGTGGGGTCCCGAGTCTGCTCGAACTGCGGAGCTGAATTGCCCGAGCGGTTCCGGCAGTGCGGCGCGTGCGGCGCAGCAGTCGACAGCCGTCGTGGTGCGGCCGAGATTCGTCGCTTCGCGACGGTCGTCAACTCCGACCTGAAAGGCTCCACGGCGCTCGGGCGAGCGGCTCGACCCCGAGTCGCTGCGCGAGGTCCTGACGCTCTACTTCGACGACATGCGGGCCGTCTTCGAATCGCATGGCGGCACGATCGAGAAGATCATCGGCGACGCCATCGTGGCCGTCTTCGGGCTCCCCGTCCGGCATGACGACGACGCGCTTCGCGCGGTCGAGGCCGCCGCCGAGAGCCAGCGCGCCCTGGCCAGCCTCAACGATCAGCTCGAGGAGAAGTGGGGCGTCCGGCTGGTCGTCCGGACCGGGGTCGCGACCGGCGACGTGATCTTCGGGGAGGCCAGCATCGGCCAGCATGTCCTGACAGGCGACACGATGAAGATCTCGTCGGCGATGGAGCAGAACGCCCCGCCGCTCGAGGTCCTGATCGCGGAGTCGACGTACGAGCTCGTCCGCGACGCCGTGGAGGTCGAAGCCGTCGGGCCCGGTGACGCCCGAAGGGGATGACCGACGCCGGTCGCGGCCTACCGGCTGCGTGTCGGTCGAGCCCAGGCGGCAGGCCGGCCACGCCGCCGCCGACACGGCCGCTGCCGGGCTCCGGCTCTGCCCGGCCTGTGGCGAGGAGAACCCGGAGGCATCTCGCTACTGCGGGATGTGCGGGGCGGTGCTGGCCACCAGCGGTCGCGGCGCGGGAAAGCCGCAAGACGGTCACCCTCGTGTTCGCCGACCCGAAGCCGACGACGCTCGACGGCGCGGCCGCCGAGCGCCGAGGCGCTGCGGGACGTCATGACCCGCTACTTCGAGGCGATGCGCGTGCCGCTCGAGCGACACGGCGGCACCGTCGAGAAGTTCATCGGCGACGCCGTCATGGCGGTCTTCGGCCTGCCCGTCCGGCACGAGGACGATGCCGTCCGGGCGGTCCGTGCCGCCGCGGACATGCAGGCAGCGCTCCCGGCCCTCAACGAGCAGTTCCGCGCGGCCTGGGGCCTCGAGCTGCGCAATCACATCGGCGTCAACACCGGCGAGGTGATCGCCGGGGACGCCAGCCTCGGGCAACGGCTGGTGACCGGTGACGCGGTCAACACGGCGGCACGGCTCGAGCAGGCGGCCGGGGCGATGGAGACGATCCTCGGTGACCTGACCTATCGGCTGGCCCGCGATCAGATCGACGTCGAGCCGATCCCGCCGCTCACGCTCAAGGGCAAGGCCGAGCCGGTGCCCGCTTATCGGCTCATCACGGTCCGTGGGCCGCATGCCGAGCGGGCCTCGCTGACCACGCCGTTCGTCGGCCGCCAGGCCGAGCTGGACCGCCTGGAGATGACCCTGCTCGAGGTCGAGGCGACCCGGTCGTGCCAGCTGGTCACGATCATCGGCGACGCCGGTGTCGGGAAATCGCGGCTCGTCCGGGAGTTCGCGACGCGGGCCGCGTCGAGGGAGAAGAGCCAGGTCCTGCGTGGCCGGTGCCTGCCGTACGGCGATGGCGTCACGTTCTGGCCGATCGCCGAGATCGTGCGGGCCGCAGCCGCGATCAGCGACGAGGACCCGCGCGAGATGGCGCTCGAGAAGATCGAGGCGATCGTCCGGCGGGCGACCGGCAACCGCGAAGACCCGGCCCCGATCGTCGACCGGGTGGGCGCGGCGATCGGCCTGTCGCCGACGCAGTTCCCCGGGCCCGAGCTGTTCTGGGGGATCCGCCGGCTGCTCGAGGCGATCGCCAGCCGACGGCCGCTCGTCGCCATCGTCGACGACATCCATGTCGCCGCACCGACGTTCCTCGAGCTGCTCGACCACCTGCTCGACGCCGTCCACGGCTCGCCGATCCTGCTGCTTGCCACGGCCCGACGCGAGCTGCTCGAGACCCGCACGGATTGGGCCGACGGGCACGAGGATGAGTCGGTTGTTCTCGAGCCACTCTCGAGCGACGAGTCCGATGCCATCATCGGCGAGCTGCTCGGTGGGCTCGAGGCGTCGGTCCGGGAGCGCGTCGTCGGCGCCGCCGAGGGCAACCCGCTGTACGTCGAGCAGATCACGGCGATGCTCGTCGAGACCGGCGCCATCCGACGCGAGGGCAAGGCGTGGGTCGCGACCAGCTCGAAGGAGATCGAGATTCCGCCGACGGTCCAGGCACTGGTCGCCGCCCGGCTCGACGCCCTCCAGGGCGAGGAGCGGCAGGTCATCGATCCGGCGTCCGTGATCGGCTTGGGCTTCGCGGTCGAGGCCGTGGTGAACCTAGTCCCGGAGCCGGTCGCGGCGAGTGTGCCGGTCCAGCTTCGCTCGCTGACGACCAAGCAGTTCGTCCGCCCGACGACGACGTCCGACGAGGACTTCTACCGGTTCGGCCACTCGGTCATCAAGGACGCCGCGTACCGCAGCCTCCTCAAGCGAACGCGCGCGGAGCTCCACGAACGGTTCGTCGACTGGGCCGAGCCGGTCAACCGCGAGCGCGGCCGAGAGATCGAGTTCGAGGAGATCCTGGGCTACCACCTTGAGCAGGCCTACCGGTACCGGACGGAGCTCGGGCCGATTGACGACCACGCCCGAGCCGTCGGCGATAGTGCGTCACGGCGCCTTGCGGCCGCGGGTCGGCGCGCCATGGCACGAGGCGACATGCCCGCCGCAGCGGGTCTTCTGCAGCGCGCGGCCGCCCTGCTTCCGGAAGCCGCCGCGACCCGGGCGATCCTGTTGCGTGATGCCGCGGAGGCGCTCATGGAGCTCGGCGAATTCGAGGCGGCCCACGCGGCCTTGGCATCTGCCGCAGCGTCCCCCGCCGCCCTCGCCGATCCCGCTCTCATGACGACGATCAGGCTGATGGACCTATACCTCGAATACATGACCGCGGGGTCGGGCGAGGTCGACGTCATCGGCGAGGTCGAACGGGCGCTTCCGATCCTCGAGGCGGCCGCCGATCACGAGGGCCTTGCCAGGGGGTGGCGCCTGCTCTCGCAAGTCGGAGGAGCGACGGGTCGCTACGTCTTCGAGGCGAACGCCGCCGAGAAGGCGATCGAGCACGCACGGCTCGCCGGCGATCGTCGGATCGAGACTCGCGCTCGCTCGACGCTCGCGATGTGCGCGCTGTTGGGCGAGATGGCGGTTCCTGACGCCATCCGCCGCTGCGAGCTGCTCCTCCTCGAAGCCGAGGGTGACCGCAAGTCGGAATCATTGATCCTCGCCGTCCTCGGCCACCTCGAGGCGATGCGGGGGCAGTTCGACCGGGCGCGCGAGCTCTATCGCCGCAGCCGAGCGACCCTTGATGAATTGGGGGTCAGGTTGCTCGCAGCCCTGACGTCGCTGGACTCCGGCTGGGTGGAGATGCTCGCGGGGGAACCGGCTGCCGCCGAACGCGAGCTGCGCGGGGACTTTGACACTCTGAGGTTGATGGGCGAGCAAAACTACGTCTCCACCACCGCAGCGGTGCTGGCCGAGGCCATCTACCGCCAGGGTCGCTTGGACGAGGCCGCCACGATGACCGACTACAGCAAGGAGGTAGCCGCGGCTGACGACGTGTCGACACAGTTCCTGTGGCGATCCGTCCGAGGAAGGATCCTCGCGCGGCGCGGCGAGACCGAGGAGGCGGAGCGGGTTGCGCAGGAGGCACTACGGCTGATCAGCGAATCCGACGACCTCGAATCCCGGGGCCAGGCCCTCTTGAGCCTGGCCGAAGTGCTGGCCCTGTCGGGTCGGACCGCAGCGGCAGAGACTCGTGCCGTGGAGGCGATCGAGGTCTGGGAGCGCAAGGGTGACGTGGTCTCCGCGATGCAGGCCCGCGAGTTCATCGAGCGCATCCGATCTGGCACCGGACCAACCGCAACGTGACCACCGGCGCCCGGCTACCATGGCCGGCCATGGCACCGACGTCGGATCTAGGGCTCCTGGCAGTAGACGCCCTCAGGTCCTGTCGGCTCTTTGCAGGTGTAGACGAAAGCGCCACCGGACTTATCGCCAACGCGCTTCGCGTGCGCCGCTTCCGCCGCGGCGAGGTCATCTTCCACGCCGGCGATCCGGGCGACTCGCTGTTCATCGTGGCCGCCGGCTCGGTCAAGATCACGGTGACCGCCGAGGACGGTGCGGAGCCGGCCATCCTGACCACGATCGGTCCCGGCGGGTTCTTCGGCGAGTTGGCCCTGCTCGACGGCGCGCCACGGTCCGCCACGGCCGCCGCCGTCGAGGCGGTCGAGACCCTCGTCCTCCGGCGGGACGCCTTCGATCGGCTGGTCGACAGCGAGCTGGCCCTGCGCCGGGCCTTGTTGGAGGCCCTGGCGGGGGAGATCCGGCGCCTGACCGCCCAGGTCGAGGACCTGCACTTCCTGGACCTGCCGGGTCGCCTCGCGCGGCACCTCCTGCGCGAGATCAACGGCGCCGACGAGACGCCGCCGTCGGGCGAGTCCCGGCTTCCCTGGCCATACACGCAGGGGGAGCTGGCGAGCATGATCGGGGGCTCCCGCCAGTCGGTGAACCGCCTCCTCGCCGACTTCATCGACCAGGGTCTGCTCCGGTTCGACGGCGACGAGCTGGTCGTCCCCGATCCGCGCCGGTTGGCGGCTGCCGCCCGGCGATGACCGACGGCGGCCGGCCGGGGGCGCGATCCGCGGCGGCCCTCGAGGCTCTCGAGGCGCTCGTGGCGATCGCGGCACGACTCTCGGCCGTCGAGCGACTTGCCCCGACCGACGCCGAACCGGCCCTCCACGCCGTCGCCGACGCTGGCGCCGCGGCGCTCCACGTGACGGCCGCGTCGATCGCCGTCCACGATCCGGCGGTCGATCGCCTTGTCTTCCGGGCAGCCGCGGGACCGCAGGGCCAGGGCGTGGTCGGCCTGTCGGTGGCGCCGAACGAGGGAATCGCCGGCTACGCCTTCGCGACCGGGCAGCCGCTGGCGATCGCCGACGTGCGGATCGATCCGCGGTTCGAGCGCGAGACGGCCGAGCGGACCGGGTATGTCCCGCGTTCGTTGCTGGCGGTCCCGCTCGTCGACGACGACGGGATCATCGGCGTGATGGAGTGGCTCGACCGTCTCGATGGCGCGCCGTTCGACCTCACCGACGTCGAGGTCGCGACGCGGGTAGCGGGCGCCGCCACGGCCACGGCGCGTGCGACCGCGCTGGACCGCGGCGCCGGCCGGCTCCTCCGCCTGGCGCTCGGGGGGCTGACGACGCTGTCCGACGTCGACCCGGAGGGTCCCGCCGGCGGCCCGCTGGCGTCGTCGGCGCTCGACCCGGACGCGATCGACGTCCTCATCGAGCAGGTCGCCATCGAGCTCGGCGGCGACGATCCGCTGTGGCGCCTGGCCGATCGGATCGGGCGGCTGCGGGCCGCGGATCCCGACGACGTCGAACTGGCGATCGACTGGCTCGACGCGTTGCTGGATCGCACGCGTCGCCGAAGCCGATCCGGCCGGCGTCCGCGGGGCTGATCGTCCCCGTGGCGGAACGCGCGCTGCCGGCCTGGAGCGAGGCCTTTGCCGGCACCGCTCGCCGGCGGCTCGGGCGCGAGCGGCCATTCGGCACGCTGGATCGCCGGATGGTCTTCGGCGACAGCCGGGGCGAGGGCGTGACCGTGGCGATCGTGGATTCGGGGGTCGAGCCGGATCACCCGGCCGTCGGGGGCAGGCTCGTTGCGAGCTTCCGCGTCGAGCCCGGCGAGGACGGGCCACTCATCGTCGAGGATGTGGAACGGGTCGACCTGGTCGGTCACGGAACCGCCTGTGCCGGGATCGTCCACGCGATCGCGCCGGCCGCCGATCTCGTCTCCATCCGCGTCCTCGGCGCCGACAACCGCGGCGGGGGCCCGTCGTTTGCGGCAGCCATCGAATGGGCGGTCGAGCAGCGCTTCGGCGTGGTCAACCTGAGCCTGTCGTCCCGTAGCGAGGCGATGGCGGAACGCTTCCACGAGCTCGCCGACGAGGCCTACTTTGCCAACACCCTGCTCGTGTCGGCTGCCAACAACGTCACCGGCGCGTCGTACCCGTCGCTGTTCGCTGCGGTGATCTCCGTGGCGGCTCACGACCTGGGCGACCCCGACGCGTGGTTCTACAACCCGGCGCCGCCGGTCGAGTTCGGCGCCCACGGCCTCGACGTCGACGTCGCGTGGCGTGGCGGCACGCGGATCCGGGCGACCGGCAACTCGTTCGCGGCGCCGCACCTCGCCGGGCGGGCGGCGCTCATCCGGGCTCGTTACCCGGACGCGACCCCGTTCGAGGTCAAGGCGATGCTGGCGGCCACGGCCTCGGATCCGGATCGGGACCCGGGGCCACGGGCATGAAGACACCGCCCGGGAGGATCGGGCGGTGTCTTGCAGGTGGCTTGCCCCCCAACCGGGTTCAGCGGTGCTCGGTCTCCTCGTCGTCGCCGGCCGGCAGCGCCTCCCCGCCGTGGCCCGCGCCTCGGTTCCGGAAGTCCATCGGCGGCGCCGGCAGCGGCAGGCCATGGCCTTCGACGTCGTTGCTGATGTCGATGAACTGTTCGCCGGGCGTTGCCCGGCGTTCGACCAACCCCTCCATCGGCGCCTGCCGTCGCTTGTTCGTCATCGCCCTTGTTCCCTTCCACCGCGCTGATCACGGTCTTGATGTCCGACACTTTACCCGGCGGTGTCCAGGCCGCCCAGCCGTCGCGTGACGGCCAGCGTGTCGGCTAGCTGACAGCGGGCTCATCGTGGTAGGTCCGGGGCAGCACCTCCACCGCGGGCCGCGGCGTTCGCAAGTCGCGCAGCGCCTCCTGGTCCAGGCCGGACAGTCGCGGCCGGTCGGCGCCGGTCGTCCGGCCGAGTCGCTCGGTGAGCGTCGTGGTGAACAGCGAGTTGAGCGCCGGGACGTCCATCAGCGCGCGCAGCGTAGCCGCCGGGACCTCGATCAGGATCGAGGCCTCCTCGGCCAGGACGTTCGAGGTCCGGGGGCTGCCCGTCAGTGCCGCAATTTCGCCGAAGAAGTCGCCGGTCACCATCGTGGACAGCGACCGGTAGCCACCGTCGGCCTCGGGCACGCCGGCGACCAGCCGACCGCCGAGGACGAAGTAGGCCGAATCGCTAGCGTCGCCCTGCTTGATGACCGCCGTGCCGGATGCCACCTCGTGCACGGTCGCGCTGTTCACGAAGGCCTGCCGGGCTGGGGCGTCCAGCCCGCCGAGGGCGAGAAGGTGGCCGGCCAGCAGATCGAAGTCGGCCAGGGTCGCGGGCCGCACGAGAGCGGCGGTCGCGGCGGCGGGCGCCGTGCGCAGGAGCTGGATGGAGCGGCGCCACTCGGCCGCCGGTCGCCCGAGGCCGGGCATCAGCTGGGTGAGCGCGGCGGACCCGATCAGGACCAGTGAGGCGGCCACGATCAACAGCCGGATGTCGACCACGTCGGCCAGCCCGGCGGCCACCATGCCCAGCAGGAAGAGGATGTCGCGCGACACGAAGAAGGCACTGAAGACCCGGCCCCGGAACTCGCGCGGCGTATTGCGCTGCAGGATGAGCTGCCGCGAGATCGACGACGGCGGCTGCATGAAGCCCGAGAGCATGACGTAGAAGATCGCGAACCCGATGTTCTGGGCCGTTCCGTAGAAGATCCCGGCCACGCCCATCGCCGCGAGGCTGATGACGATCCAGGTCCCCGGTGCGAGTCGCTCGATGTACTTGGCCATGATCAGGCTGCCGGCCACGAAGGCCAGTGACGTGAGGCCTTCCTGGAGGCCGTACTGGAACTCCGTCCCACCCAGCGTCTTGACGGCGAACGGCAGGAGCAGGACGTTCCACAGGCCGAACGCGAACAGGACCGGCGCGAAGACGAGCAGCGTCGAGCGCAGGATCGGGTTGTTGACGAGCGTCCGGATGCCCGACCGCAGGTTGTCGACCACGGCCCGGACGTTGGTCGCCTCCTGGGCGGCGTTCGGGGCGATTCGCACGAACAGGATGCAGACGGCCGAGAAGATGAACGTCGCCGCGTCGAACCAGAAGGCGAGGTTGAGGCTGATCGAGGCGAGCAGGCCGGCCGCCGCGAACCCGATCGCTGTCGACCCGAATGAGCTGATCGACAGGAAGGCGTTGGCGGACGCCAGCTCCTCCTCCGACGCGACGTCGGGCAGGACGCTCTGCTCGGCCGGGTCGAAAAACTGCTTGATGCCGCTGGCGACCAGCACGATCAGGTACAGGAATGCGACGTCATACGAGATCAGAAACGGGATGCTGGCGACCAGCCCGGCGCGCAGGAGGTCCGTCGCGATCATGATCCGCTTCCGGTCGTAGCGGTCGACCACGACGCCGGCCAGGAGCCCGACGACCAGGCTCGGGATCGCCGTCGCCATCAGCATCAGGCCGACGCTCAGCGCGGAACCGGTGACCCGGTAGACCAGGATGCCGGCCGCCAGGTCGGTCAGCGACGACCCGATCGTGGAGACCAGCTGGGCGATCCAGAGCAGCGAGAAGTCCCGCTTGTGGAAGACCGCGAACATGGACGGAGCTGCGGGCGAAGCCGCGGACGGGGCGGCGGTCAAGCGATCCTCCTGCGATCCCCGAGGACGTTCGACGGAGTCTAGCCCTCCGGCGCCGCGACGACGATGCCTTCACGCAGGAGGAGGTTTCGCTTCATCGCCAACCGGTGGGTCAGATCGCCCCATCGATCGCCGCCCCATCCGCCGAGCGTGCCGTCGGCGGCGATCACGCGATGGCAGGGGATCAGGAACGAGACGGGGTTGCGGCCGAGCGCTCCACCGACCGCCCGCGACGCTCGTGGCGATCCGATCCGTCGGGCAACCTCCCCGTAGCTGGCGGTGTGGCCCCACGGGATCGCCGCGACCACCCCGAGCACGCGTCGATCCCAGGCGGGTCGATCGCCGAGGTCGAGCGCGACGTCCGCTTTGGGCGGCCGGCCGCCGAGGAACGTCTCGACCGCCTTGACCCCGCCGGCAAGGTTGCGCTCGCGGCGGTCGAAGGCTCGGCCACCGAACGAGCGCCCGGGCTTCGATGCGACGACGCGACCACCGAGCCGTCGCGCCAGGGCTTCGTCGAAGGCCGCCTCGGTCGTCAGCCACTCCACGGCGACGATGCCGCGCTCGGTCGCGGCCACGTGAACCGGACCCCACGGCCCGGCCAGCGTGGTCCGGATCGCCACGGGGTCGTCCATCGCGCGAGTGTGAGGCACCCCATGACGCGCCACAAGGTGCCGAATCGCACGTGGCGCCCGGGTAGCGGGCCACCCGCTGGTGTCGCCTCCGGCAAGCCTCAGGCGGGTCGGAACCCGCGCAGCCGGAGCGCGTTCGAGACGACCGTCACCGACGACAACGCCATCGCCCCTGCGGCCAGGATCGGGTCGAGCAGGATCCCGGTGAACGGGTACAGGATGCCCATGGCCACCGGAATGAGGATCGAGTTGTAGGCGAACGCCCAGAACAGGTTCTGGCGGACGTTGCCCATCGTCGCCCGGGACAGCCCGACGGCCGTCACGAGCCCTCGCAGGTCGCCGCTCATCAGGGTCACGCCGGCCGCGTCCATCGCCACGTCGGTGCCCGTGCCCATCGCGACGCCGACCTCTGCCGCGGCGAGCGCCGGGGCGTCGTTGATCCCATCGCCGACCATCGCGACCGGGCCCCCGGCCTGGAGCCGGCGGACCGCGTCGACCTTGCCTTCCGGCCGCACGTCGGCGATGACGACGTCGATGCCCGCGCCCCGCGCGATCGCTTCGGCCGTGCGGCGGTCGTCACCGGTCAGCATCGCCACCTCGAACCCGCGCCGGCGCAGGTCGGCCACGGCCGATGCCGACCCCGGCTTGAGCGAATCCGCGACCGCGATCGCGGCCACGATCCGACCGTCGAACGCAGCGACGACGGGGGTCTTGCCGTCCCTGGCGAAGCCATCGACGGCGGGCTGGAGCGCGGTCACCTCGATCCCCGCTGCAGCCAGGAAGGCGGGGCGGCCGACGATGACGGCCACGCCCTCGACCATGGCGGTCACGCCGTCACCGGCGATCGCCTCGAACGCAGCGGGGACCGGGATCACCACGCCCCGAACCTCGGTCGCGTCACGGACGATCGCCTCGGCGATCGGATGCTCCGAGCCACGCTCGGCGGCCGCGACGAGCCGCAGGATGGCGGCCGGATCGGCCGCCGATCTCGACGACGGCCACATCCGTGACGCGCGGCTTGCCCTCGGTCAGCGTCCCGGTCTTGTCCAGGACGATCGTCCGGACGGCACCGAGCCGTTCGAGCGCCTCGGCGTTGCGGAACAGCACGCCCGACTCGGCGCCTTTGCCCGTCCCGACCATGATCGAGGTCGGGGTCGCGAGCCCCAGCGCGCACGGGCAGGCGATGATCAGCACGCCGATCGTGTTGAGGACCGCCAGGTTGAGTGCCGGGTGCGGACCGAAGGCGAACCAGATGACGAACGTGAGCGCCGCCAGGCCGAGCACGGCCGGGACGAAATAGCCGGTCACCACGTCGGCCAGACGCTGGATCGGAGCGCGCGACCCCTGGGCGTCGGACGACGAGGCGGATGATCCGCGCCAGGACCGTGTCGGCCCCCACCCGCGTCGCCCGGAACGTGAGCGTCCCCGACGTGTTGAGCGTGGCGCCGATGACCAGGTCGTCGGGTCCCTTGGCCACCGGCATGCTCTCGCCGGTGACCATGCTCTCGTTGACGGCCGACGCACCCTCGACGACGACGCCGTCGACGGCGACCGTCTCGCCCGGCCGAACTCGAACGATGTCCCCAACGACCACCGCCTCGACCGGCACATCGATCTCTCGCCCGGCTCGAACGACGCGGGCCGTCCGGGGCGCCAACCCGATGAGGCGGCGGATGGCCTCCGACGTATGCGTCTTGGCGCGCGCCTCGAGGAACCGCCCGAGCAGGATCAGCGTGACGATCGCCGCGGCGGTGTCGAAGTAGAGCGGCAGCTCCGTGCCGCCCGCGCCGAGCCCGGCGGATCGGAAGAAGCCCGGCACGACGATCGTCGAGACCGAGTAGCCGTAGGCTGCGAGCGTCCCGACCGCGATCAGCGTGTCCATGTCCGCGCTGCGCCGGCGCAGGCCGTGCCACGCTCCGGCCAGGAACGGCCACCCCGCCCAGAACTCGATCGGGGTCGCGAAGGCCAGCTGGAAGAGCGGCTCCGACAGCAGCGACGGCAGGCCGGGGGCGATGGTCATTCGCGCCAGCCCGCCAAGGATCGGCAGGCTGAGGAGTGCGGAGACGGCCAGTCGGCGACGGAGCGAGGCCAGGTGTCGAGCTGCCGCCGCGTCGCGATCGGACCGGGCCTCGGCCAGCTGCTCGATGGCGACCTCGGTGCCGTCGCTCGCGAGCTGGTCCAGGCGGGCCACATAACCGGCGGCGTCGACCGCGGCCAACAGGTCGGCCGCCCCGAGCCGCGACGGGTCGAAGCGGACGGTGGCAGTCTCGGTCGCCAGGTTGACCTCGGCGACGTCGACGCCGTCGACCTTCTGGAGAAAGCGCGTGATCCGGTTGACGCAGGACGCGCAGGTCATGCCCTCGACGGGGAACGAGATGATCTCGATGGGCGTGGAGGTGGCGGCGGTGGTGGTCATGGCTCCGGTGTGATCGTCCGGGAGGATACTCCCAGGGAGTATCCTCGCACGCGGACGACCGGTCTGTCGAGGGACCAATAGCCCCTACACTGCGGGACCATGCATGACCATCGGCCTGAAATGCGTCCCGATCCCCGCGATCTCCCCGGCCCGTACCGGCATCGGGTCGAGATCGTCGTTCGGTTCGCCGACACCGACGCGATGGGTCACGTCAACAACGCGATCTACCTGACGTATTGCGAGGTCGCCCGCATCCGCTACTGGACCGAGGTGACCGGCGAGGCGGTCCGGCTCGGCACGGAGGGTGCCGAGAGCCTGATCCTGGCCGAGGCGAGAATCACCTACCGGGCCCCAGCCTTCCACGGCGAGGTGATCACGGTCGAGACCCGGGCGGTCCGGATCGGCCGATCGTCGTTCACGCTGGACCACCGCCTGCTCGCGGCCGTGCCCGGCGCGTCGCCGCGACTGGTCGCGGTCAGCGAGTCGGTGCTCGTTCGCTACGACTACGCCACGGAGCGCCCCGTCGCGCTGTCGGCGGCTCACGTCGCCTGGATCGAAGCGTTCGAGGGCCGCGGACTCCGCGACGGTTAGTCGATGACTCGCCGGAAGACCGCCACGGCGTTCTGGCCGCCAAACCCGAACCCGTTGATGGTCGCCGTCTCGACGCGGGCCGGTCGCGCGACGAGCGGGACGTAGTCGAGGTCGCACTCGGGGTCCGGCGTATGGAGATTGGCCGTCGGAGGGATCACCTGGTCGCGGATGGCCCCGATGGCGGCAAGCGCCGAGGCGATCCCGGCAGCGCCGACCAGGTGGCCGATCATCGACTTGGGCGAGCTGATCGCGACCTTGTAGGCGTGTGCCCCGTAGGCGGCCTTGATCGCCTTGGTCTCGGTCGAGTCGTTGAGCCCGGTCGCGGTGCCGTGGGCGACGATGTAGTCGATCTCATCCGGAGCCACGCCCGAGCGCTGCAGCGCCAGCGTCATGGCCCGGGTCTGGCCGCGGCCCGTGGGATCGGGGGCGCTGATATGGAATGCGTCCGCGGTCAGCGCGCCGCCCAGCACCTCGGCGATCGGCGCAGCGCCACGGGCCCGGGCGTGGGCCAGCGATTCGACGATCGCGACGCCGGCCCCTTCGCCGAGCACGAATCCGTCGCGCGTCGCATCGAACGGGCGCGACGCCGTCTCGGGCGAGTCGTTGCGCTTCGACAGCGCGGTCATGTTCGACAGCGCAGCGACGCCCATCGTGTTGATCGGGGCCTCCGAGCCGCCGGTCAGCACGACGTCGCACTCGCCGGTCTGGATGAGCCGCAGCGCGTCGTGGAAGGCGATGACCGACGTCGCGCAGGCGGCCACCTGGGTGATCACCGGACCGCTCAGGGCGTACTTCATCGACAGCATGCAGGCGGCCATCGAGCCCGACAGCGCGGGCACGGCGAACGGGCTGACGAAACGAGGGCCCTTCTGGTCGTGGACGTGCGTGCCGTCGATGATCTGCTCGACGCCGCCGCCGCCGGTGTTGACGACCACCCCCACCCGGTCGCGCTGCTCCTGGGTCATCTGCTCGAAGTCGAGCCCGGCGTCCTTGACGGCCTCCATCCCGGCGCCCATCGCCAGGTGGATGAACCGGCTCATCCGGCGGGCCATCTTGGGATCCATCACGGTGGCCGGATCAAAACCGAGGACCTCGGCGGCGATCCTCACCTCATGACCGGTCGGTATCGAAGCTTGAGATCAGACGGGTGCCGGTGACGCCCGCGCGCAGGTTGGCCCAATAGGTCGGGAAGTCGTTGCCGATCGGCATGATTGCGCCGAGGCCGGTCACGACCGCTCGGCGGGCGGGGTCCTGTTCAGGCACTTGGTTCTCCCCGCAGGGTGGTCAGGCGATCCGCGGCGGAAGCGCCGCGCTCAGCGCTCGATGGGCAGGGCTCGATTGTAGCCGTGCGCGCCGCCGGCGCACGGAGTTGTCCGCGTTTCTGGCCGCGGCAGCCACCTGCGCCAGGTTGCCGGTGACGGAGACAAGTCTCGCGGCGAACCGCGAAGGGCCGCGGCGCAAGGGACGGGCGGCCGCGCCCTCCGGCAAGCCGACCGTTTCAGTCGCCGTCGTAGCGCTTGAAGATGATCGCGCCGTTGTGGCCGCCGAGGCCGATGTTGTTCGACAGCGCGTAGCGGATGGGCAGCGACGTCGTCTCGCTCACGATCCACAGGTCGCAGTCGGGGTCGGCGTCGCGGTAGTTGATCGTCGCCGGGGCGCACTGCTCGGCGACCGACTTGACCGTCGCGAATGCCTCGAACGCGCCCGCTGCGCCCATCATGTGGCCGGTCATCGACTTGGTGGCGCTGATCGCGAGCGATCGTTGCGCCCCCGCCGCCCGCGGGCCGAAGACCGTCCAGATCGCCTCGGCCTCGCGCTTGTCGCCGAGCGGGGTCGAGGTGCCGTGCGGGTTGATGAGGTCGACTTCGTCGGCCGGTACCCCACGCCGTTCGAGCGACATCTTCATCGCCCTCGCCGCGCCCACGCCGGCCTCGATCGGCTGGATCATGTCCCAGCCATCGGCAGCCGACCCGTAGCCGACGACCTCGGCGTAGATCCGTGCGCCGCGAGCCTTGGCCAACTCCAGATCCTCGAGGAAGAGCGACCCGGCACCCTCACCCAGGACGAAGCCGTCACGTGTCAGGTCGAACGGCCGCGACACCGTCTCCGGCCCCTCGCCCGGTCGGGGCATGCCCATCCCGCGCATGTTGGAGAAGCCGGCGTGCCCGACCTCGAGCAACGGCGCCTCGGTCGAGCCGCTGATGACCGCGATGCAATCCCCGCGCCGGATCGCCTCGGCGGCCTCGCCGACGTTGTGGGTGCCCGTGGCGCAGGCCGAGACCATGCACACGTTGTGCCCGATCGCCCCGGTCTCGATGGCGATCATCCCGGAGCAGCTGTCGACCAGGGCGTTGGCGATGAAGGTGGGGCTGACCGCTCGCGGGCCCCGGCCATGGAGCGTCGCGTAATTGTCGATCATCAGGCTCTGCCCGCCGGCGCCGGAGCCGAAGATCACGCCCACCTCGGTCCGGTTCTCGTCGGTCAGCTCGAAGCCCGAATCGGCCAGCGCCTGCTTCGCCGCGGCGACTCCGAAATGGAGGCTCGACTCGCTCCGCCGGGCTGCCTTGGCGTCCATCCAGTCGGATGCCGTGAAGTCACGGACCTCGCCGCCCAGCTTGGCCTCATAAGGCGTCGTGTCGAACTTGGTGATCGGCCCAAGACCGGACACGCCGTTGACCAGGCTGGACCAGACCGTGGCGACGTCGTTGCCCACCGGGCTGATGACGCCGAGGCCGGTGACGGCGACGCGGCGGTCGTAATCGGGCTTGCGCAAGGTGCGGTTCTCCTTTGGCGGACGAATCAGGCGGTGAGCGGTGGCGAGTTCGAGCAGGCTGGAGGCGGATGCCGGGTCGTCGGCCGCGATCAGCTCGGCGTCCGGGGCGATCCGCTTGATCAGACCCGTGAGCACGCGGCCGGGACCGATCTCGACGAACGTCGTGACGCCGTCCGCGACCATCCGTTCGACGATCCGGACCCAGTCCACGCCGGCGGTGAGGTGGTCGACGAGCTCGTTGCGACAAGCTTCGGCGCTCGTCAGCGGATGGCCATCGGCGTTGGCGAGGAGCGCCGGGTCCGGGTCATGGAACGTCACGCCGGCGAGAGCCCGACGCATGCCATCGGCGGCGTGCGCCATGAGCGGCGAGTGCGCCGCGACCGAGACCGGGCAGGACGATCGCGCGCCTCGCCCCCATCGACCGGGCGAGCTCCGCGCCGGCCTCGATCGCGGCGCGCTCGCCCGAGACGACGACCTGGCCCGGCGCATTCCGGTTCGCGACCACGAAGGTGCCGGACGTCGAGGCCGCGGCGACCAGCTCGGGCAGCCGCGCATCGTCGAGCCCGATCAGGGCCGCCATGGCGCCATCGCGGCCCTGCCCCGAGGCCTGCATCAGGCGCCCGCGCTCGCGGACGAGCCGCACGCCGTCCTCCAGCGAGATGACGCCGGCCGCCACCAGAGCCGAGTACTGTCCCATCGAGTGTCCCGCGGCGAAGCGCGGCCGCGGGCCGGCGTGTCCCGCGGCGGCCCAGCCCTCGCGCAGCCCGGCCAGGATCGCGATCGAGGTCGCGAGGAGGGCGGGTTGCGCGTTCTCGGTGAGATCGAGCTGTTCGGCCGGTCCGTCCCAGGCCAACGCGCTGACGCGATCGCCGATGGCCCGGTCGGCCGCTGCGAACACCGCTGCCGCGGCCGGCGAGGACTCGGCCAGGGCGCGACCCATGCCGACGGCCTGGGAGCCCTGCCCAGGAAAGACGTAGGCCAGTGAGCTCATCGTCCGTCAGGGTAGGCGCCCAGTCCCCGACTTCGAGGAACTCGCATGCACGCTTGCATACGTCAGGCGGCGGACCGTACCCTGTGGCGTGCCCAAGGAACGCCCGAACGGCCACCGTCCAACGCGCCCGGCGCCGGTACGTTCGATCGCCCGACGCTTCGAGGCCGACCTGTCCGCGCCGGTCCTGGCGGCCGGCAACCGGCTGCCGAACGTCCGCCAGATCAGCGAGCGCGTGGCAATGGGTCGGGCCCTCTGGCGCGAGCTGGTGATTGGCTTTGCCGGTCAGCTCGGTGAGCTCCGGCTGGGCTTCACCCAGCTTGCGGGCCTGTACGTCCTCGCCGATGGCAGCACCCTCACGGTCGGGGAACTGGCAGAGGCGATCGGCCGGTCGCCGTCGGCCACGAGCCGTCTCGTCGACGGCCTGGTCCGTCGCCGGCTGGTCGAGCGTCACCAGGAGCCGGAGGACAAGCGCCAACGGACACTGCGCCTGACGCCCCGCGGCCACGCCATCCTGCGGGTGGTCGATCGAGCGCGAGCCGAGCAGTTCCTGGCGGCCGTCCGGCCGCTCCCGACCGCCGAGCGAGCCATCGTCGCGATGGGCGTCGCCGCGCTGGCCACACACGCCATCTCCCGGCGCGGCCGGCTCATCCGGACGCCGCAGGACTAGCTGGCCGTCGGACTTGCCTCCGCGGGGCACGGTCGTCACCATCGGGCCAGACAGGAGGTGACGGATGTTTCAGCTGAGTGGCCTCGAAACGGTGCTCCGCCTCGAGCACCGGCATAACGATGGCTCGTGGTCGCCACTCGAGCCGAGGCCGAGCCATCTCGACCCAGCCGAGCTCGACCCCGAGCGCGACTGGGCCAACGGTCGGGTCTACGGCTGCGCGTCGTGCAACGAGGAGATCCGGGTCACCGACGCACGAGGCGGGGGAGAGCCGGCCAAGCCCTAGATCGGGCGCTGCCGCCGGGCGATGAGCAGGCCGCCGCCGGCCAGGATCACGACCAGCAGCACCGCACCAATAACGAGTGGCGTGATGTCGCTGGCGCTCACCGGCTCGATCGGGCTCGCAGCGGGAGCCGGCGTGCCGGGAGCGCTCGACGGGCTCGCCGGCACGACGATCGCCTCCGATGCCGCTGGCGAGGCGTCCGGAGCGGCAGAGACGGCGGGTCCGCGAGACGGGGTCAGACCCGCGTCGGTTGGTGCGGAGGACGGGGTTGGCGTCGCTTCCCCGGTCGGTCGCGCGGTCGCGGTTGGCCGCGCTGTGGGTCGCGGAGTGACCGATGGTCGGACCGTCGGCTTCGGGGTCGGCGACGCCGCCACGACCACGATCGTGCCGGACATCAGGCCCGGGTGGACGACGCAGTAGTACCGGAAGGTGCCGGCCTTCGTGAACGTGAACTGGAACGAGCCGCCCGGGTCCTTGATCCCGGAGTCGAACACGCCGTCGCGGGACGTGACGGAGTGCCGGTCGTCCGCGAACGACCATCGAACGGTGTCGCCGACCCGGATCGTGCGCGACGCCGGCGAGTAGTCGTAGTCCTCGGCCGCGACGGCCACCGTCGCGGCCCTGACGGGGGCAGGCGGCGGCAGGATCATGGCGGCAAGGGCAAAGGCGAGCACGCCGACCCCGAACCGGGCTGCGGCAAGCCCAGACGGGCGATCAGTCATGGGCGGTGATACGACTGCCGGCTCGGGCCGGTTTCGGGGAGTTCAGCCGCAGAAGCGGCGGACCACGTCGTACAGGACCGGCAGGCCCCAGCGCAGGGCGTCCACCGACACTCGTTCGTCGACACCGTGGAAGAGCTCGAGGAATCGCTCGTCGGGATCCAGCCAAAGGGGCGAGAACCCGTAGGTCGGCACGCCGAGCCGCCGCGTGTGCTTGGCATCGGTGGCGAACGGGACCATCGCCGGTAGCGGGATGGCGTCCGGGTCGTGGTCCACGATCGTCTCAACCAGCAGGTCGAACAGTTTGCCGTCTGCGGCCGCCTCGACCGGCGCGCCAAAGACGTTCAACTCGATCTCGCAGACCGCGGCCAGGTCGGGCCCCAGTCGGTCGACGAGCACCTGGCGCATCTGCGGCTCGGTCGTGCCCGGCAGGATCCGGCAGTCGACCTCGACGACCGCGTCGCCGGGGATCACGTTGTATTTGATGCCGGCCTGGATCACGTCCGGGCTGATGGTGTCGCGCAGGAGCGCTCGCAGGGCTCGTGCATACATCGGGTCGCACGACGCCTCCATCGCCGCGGCCGCCTTCGAGCTGACCGCGAGGTCCTCCGAAGCCAATCCGCGCAGGATCGACGCGATGGCGGGTGGCATGGCCGCCGCGGCCTGCTCGAGGAACCGCGCCATGACCGGCGTCACCCGAGCGGGCTCTGCCGGTGCGAGTCGAGCGACCACCTCGGCCGCCAGCACGGCCGCGTTGTCGGGCCGGGGCATGGAGCCATGGCCCCACGTGCCGCGGACCGCGATCCGGTACGCGGCGTAGCCCTTCTCGGCGACCTGGATCGGGTACAGCCGACGGCCCGCGACCGTGACGGTCACGCCGCCGCACTCGTTCAATGCACCGGCGGCGCGCAGCCAGTCGGGGCGTTCCTCGACGACCCACTTCGCGCCGGCGGCACCGCCGGCCTCTTCGTCGGCGGTGCAGGTGAACAGCACATCACGGCGGAGGCCGGGGATCGGGTCGTGGGCCGGATCCAGGCCGCCGGCTGTCGCCTGCTCCGCCAGCAGTCGGACGACCTCGAGCTCCAGGGCGACCATCGCCCTTCATGTCGACGGCCCCGCGCCCGTAGACGTACCCATCGACGAGGTCGGCGGCGAACGGCTCATGGGTCCAGCGATCCGGCGGCGCCGCGACCACGTCGAGATGCGACAGCAACAGCAACGGGTCGCCGCCGGTCCCGTCACCGCGCAGGCGGACGTGCACCGAACCGCGTCCCGGGACGGGTTCGACGACCTCGGGTTCGAGGCCGATCTCGCGGAGCAGGCCCTCGAGATGGCGTGCGGCAAGGAGCTCGCCGTCAGGCGCCTCTGCCGGTGGGGGATTGATCGAGCGGATCCGGATCAGGTCGCGGAGCGTGTCGACGAGGCGGACGTGCGCGCGCTCCCAGGTCGCCTCGTCGAGCTCGCGCGACGGAGACGTCGACCTGGGTCGTCATGCCGCCCCGGCCAGGACCCAGTTCAGGACCACGCCGATGATGAACCCGCCGAGGATGAGCGCGGCGACCATGGCCAGCAGCAGCCGACCGTAGAACCGCTCCTCGCGCCGTCCCACCTCCGGGTTCGGGTCGCGTCCGCCGGCTATGTACGGCGCGGACAGACCGCGCGCGCGGGCGTGCTGGTTGCGGACCTCGTCGTAGGCTTCCGGGTCCGGCGGCAGGACCGTCGGACGATCGATCCGTGGTGTCGTCACGTCTCCATGATGCCGCCGAATGGCCGGCCGCGCATCACGACGAAGTCCGGCTGTGGCCTGTAGCCGAGCCGGGCGTTGACCGCCCGCATCGGGAGCGTTGTCGACGTCGTTGCCGGTCTCCAGCGCCTCGAGCCCGTTGGCGATCGCCCAACCGACCGTGGCCCGCTTCAGCGCGCCGGCGACGCCGAGGCCGCGCCACGACCGCCGGACCGCGGTCATGTCGTGCCAGGCGACCGACCGGCTGCCCGGCTGCAGGATCAGGCTGGCATAGCCGACGACCCGCCCCGACGAGCCCTCGACGGCGAGCATGAACGCCTCGGGCAGGATGCCCGGCCGGTCGACGTCGCGGGCCCGGAACTCGGCCGGATCCCCGACGGACATCGGCACCTCGCCGCCCGGGATGTCCGGGAAGGCCTCGAGGGCGACCTCCCGGACTCCGTCGACGAGGTCCGGCCGTTCGGCAAGGCGTGGTCAGCTGGAGCCCGTCGGGCAGGTCGACCGGCGGCGGGGCGAGCCCGGCCAGCTCGAGCCTGACCATCTTGCTCCGCTCGTATTCGGTGAACCCACGATGGACCAGGAACTCGACGCCATCGGGCTGGTCGTCGGTGACCGACCCGAACAGCCAGCCCTTGCCGGCGACTCGCGTCCGCTCCGAGATGGCCGCGAAGAGCCCGCCGCCGATGCCGCGTCGACGCACGTCGGGCAGCACGGCGATGGTCGCCCACAGGCCATCGAACTCCGGCGGATGGATGTAGATCCGGCCGACGGTCGCGACGCCGACGGGCCGGCCGCCGAGCTCGCCAACCAGGCGAACGGTTCCCGGGTAGGTCGCGTCCGACCAGTGCATCTCGTCGATCGAGGTCGGATCGGCCGGGGTGACGACGTTGACGATCGCGGCGATGGCGGCAAGGTCCGTGTCGTCGTGGCCGGCCTCGTGGATGTCGACCGTCACCCGGTCGCCTCGCGCAGCGGCACGGCCATCTCCCGGGCGACCAGGTCGATTCCGTTCGGACCGAGCCCCGGCGGCATCGACAGGACGACGTACGTGGCGCCGGCGGCCACGCCCTCGAGCGCCAGCGCGAGTCCGTCCCGGCGCGATCGTCCGCCGGTCCCGGTCGGGACCTGGAGGGCGAACTCGAAGCCAGCCGGATCGCGGCCGATCTCGGCCATCCGAGTCCAGGAGCCTTGCGCGCAGCTCGACGAAGTAGGGCAGTCGGTCCGTCCGTCCACCCGGCAGCAGGTGCGGCGTGATCCAGCCCTGTGCATACCGGGCTGCGAGGTCGATCCCGCGACGGCGCTGGCCTCCCAGCCAGATCGGCGGTCCACCCCGCGTCAACGTCCCGGGCTCGTTGGTGGCTCCATCGAGCGGGTAGAACCGGTCCGGCCGGGTCACGCCGGGCAGCGTCCGCGCCGAATCCGAGAAGAGCGCCCGGACGACGCCGAGGGCGGACTCGAACCGGTCGAAGCGTTCGATCATCGGCGGGAACGGGATACCGAACGGAACGTGCTCCGGGTCGTGCCAGCCCGCGCCGAGCCCCACGATGAGGCGGCCGCCGGTGACGTGGTCGAGGACGGTGAGCTGCTTGGCCAGGACGGCCGGATGCCGGAAGGTGGCCGACAGCACCGCGATCCCGAGCCATTTGCCGGGGACGTGATGCGCCAGCGCCGCCAGCGCCGTGAGTGCCTCCAGGCTCGCGCCACCCCGCGGATCGTTGGCGTTCGTGAGGTGGTCGTTGACCCACGCCGACTCGAAGACGTCGAGTTCGCCGATCCGCGACCAGGCGGCGTCGACCGTGGCCCAGTCCGTGTCCTGGGGCGAGGTCTTGATCCCGATCGCGACCCGTTGCGGGCGGCTCACCGAGTCCGAAGGCTCGCGGTCATCCGCGAGCCGGTGGTCACCGCGCCCTGCGACGCCGACCCGACGAGGGCCGCGTACTTGGCCATCACGCCGCCCGGATAGCGGGCCGCGGGTGGCGTCCAGCGCTCGAACCGGCGGGCGATGTCATCCGGTGCGACGTCGAGATCCAGTGCCTTGCGGTCGACGTCGATGACGATCGGGTCGCCCTTCCTCGACGACCGCGATCGGGCCGCCGAGCGCCGCCTCCGGCGCCACGTGGCCGATCATCAGGCCGTGGGTGCCGCCGGAGAACCGGCCATCGGTCAGCAGCGCCACCGAATCGCCGAGGCCTTCGCCGACGAGCGCGGCCGTGACCTGCAGCATCTCCTGCATGCCCGGGTCCGCCGACGGGGCCCTCGTAGCGAATGACCACGACGTCGCCGGGCTTGATCCGCTGGCCGCGGACCGCGTCGTAGCACGCATTCTCCGAATCGAAGACACGGGCGGGACCGCGATGCTGCCGCCGCTCGTGGCCGGCCAGCTTGATGACGCAACCCTCGGGGGCAAGCGACCCACGCAGGATCGCCAGGCCGCCGATCGGCTTGATCGGCGTTTCGATCGGCACCACCACCTGCTGGCCCGGCGTCTCGACCACCGAGGCGGCGATCTCGGCGATCGTCCGGCCGTCGACCGTCCGCGCGTCGCCATGGAGCAGGTCGCGCTTGAGCAGCTCGCGCATGACCAGCCCGACCCCGCCCGCGTCGTACATCTCGGACGCCGAGAAGCGGCCCGCCGGCCGCATGTCGCCGACGATCGGGGTGCGGTCGGCGATGGTCCCGAAGTCGTCGATGTCGAGCGGGATCCCGAACTCGTGGGCAATCGCCAGCAGGTGGAGTACGCCATTGGTGGAGCCGCCGGTCGCGGCGACCGACGCGATGGCGTTGTCGAGCGCGTCGCGGGTGACGATGCTCGACGGCCGGATGTCGCGCCGGACGAGGTCCATCACGAGCTCGCCCGAGCGGCGGGCGGCCTCGTCCTTCTTCGGGTCCTCGGCCGGGATGCCGTTGAGTCCGGCCGGCGACAGGCCGATGAACTCGAGCGCCGTGCTCATCGTGTTGGCCGTGTACTGGCCGCCGCAGGCCCCGGCGCCCGGACAGGCGGCGTTCTCGATGGCGTGCAGGTCGTCGAGCGTGATCTTCCCGGCGCGGTACGCCCCGATGGCCTCGTACACGCTGACGATGTCGACGTTCCGGCCGAGGTAGGTGCCGGGGTAGATCGTCCCGTTGTAGAGCGCCAGCCCCGGGATGTCGAGACGGGCCAGGGCCATGGCCGCGCCAGGCATCGTCTTGTCGCAGCCGACCAGGCAGACCAGCCCGTCGAACAGGTGGCCGCGGCTGACGAGCTCGATCGAATCGGCGATCACCTCGCGGCTGACCAGCGACGCCTTCATGCCCTCGGTGCCCATCGTCACGCCGTCGCTGATCGACACCGTGCTGAACTCCATGGGCGTCCCGCCCGCGGCGCGGATCCCGGCCTTGACCGATTCGGCCAGGCGGCGCTGGTTGAAGTTGCAGGGCATGGTCTCGATCCAGGTCGTCGCCACGCCGACCAGAGGCTTGGCAAGGTCCTCGTCCGTGAACCCGATGGCCTTGAGCATCGCGCGAGCACCGGCTCGGTCGGGGCCATCGGTGAGGGCCGCGGAATGGCGCTTGGCCGGATCGGAAGGGGTCGGCGCATCGGGCATCGGGAGCGTCCTCCTGCGTGGCGGATCGGTCGGGCCGGGACCCCAGACTACAGCGGCGGCGACGTCGAGGATCGGGTGAGGTGCTCGTCGACGATCCGATCGGCGACCTGGCGGACGCCCGCCTGGCCGGTGATCGCCGACAGGAACGCGTCGCAATGGAGCGCGCAGGCCTCGACGGGACCGATCGCCCGCACCGTGGCGGTGCGCGGGACCTTGCGCAACAGGGCGATCTCGCCGACGCCATGCCCCGGTCCGAGCCGCTGGAGGACTCGACCGCCGGTGCTGACCTCGACGTCGCCGGAGGCGATGATCAGGTACTCGTCGCCGATGTCGCCTTCCTTGATCAGGTTGTGACCCGCCTCGTACGACACCGGACGCATCACCGCCGCCAGCTCCTCGATGACCGAGAGCGACAGCAGCTGGAGGAGCGGGTCGGACTGGAGGAGACGCGCGGAGGCCTCGTTGCCGACGGTCGCGGCTTCCGCGCGCCGGAGGCTCGGCAGGATCAGCGCCGCGGCGATCGGCAGGATGGCGCCCGTGACCAGCAGGGCGCCGTCGATGCCGAGCGCCGCGAGGAGGGGTGCAGCGATGAACCCGCCGAGGGCGGCCATGGCCGCCGCGATGCTGTCGACCAGGCCCATCACGGCCACGCGCGACGCATTGGGAGTGGCCCGCTGCAGGATCGTGAACCCGGTGACGTCGAAGATCGCGTTGCTCATGCCGACGATGGCCAGGAGGCCGACCGCCACGACGGGATTGCTCACCACCCCGATGACCGCGATCGGCAGGCCCCAGAGGGCGAGCGCCATGCTGAACGTGGCGCCGAACGCCCGTCCGCTGGTCAGGCTCAGGGCCATGATCGCGCCGACGAAGCCGCCCGCGCCGATGGCCGCCTGGAGGGTTCCGACGCCCGGCTCGCCGAGACCGAGCAGCTCGACGGCGGCCACCACCATCAGCACGGTCAGGAGGCCCCGGACCAGCGTCTGCAACGCCATTCCGATCAGGACGAGCCGCACGGCCGGCGTCCGACGCGCAACACGGAAGCCCGCGGTCAGCCCGGCGAGCAGTGTCGGTGCGGCCGGGACCGACCGGATGATCGAGACCCGGATCGACCCGACGGCGAGCACGGCCAGGCCCATCAGCACGGCCGGCGCAACCGCCGCGCCTGCGGCTCCCGATGCCGCGATGAGGACCCCGGCGAGTGCGGGACCGAGCAGCGTTCCGATCCCCTCCGCGGCGCTCGAGGCGATGTTGGATGCCACCAGCTCGCCCGGCGTCCTGGCGAGCCACGGCAGCACGCTCATGTGGAGCGGCCGGGTGAGCCCGCCGAACCCGGCTTCGACGGCGACCAGCAGGAACAGGAGCACGATCGGCGCGGAGGCCAGGATCACCACGAGGGTCAGGGCCATGCACGCCCCGCGGGTCAGGTTGACGGCGAGCAGGACGCGGTCCGCCCGCCAGCGCGCCGTCGGGACCCCGGCCAGCGAGGCAAGGACGGTCGGCGGGACGTACCGGACGACCGTCAGCAGCCCGGCCGCGAGGGCGCCACCGGATTCGTAGGCGGCCACCAGCGTGACGACCAGGAATCCGTATGTCCCCGCGTTGGCGGCCAGCCAGCCCAGCTCGAGCCGGCTCAAGTCGCCATTGCGCAGGACGGCCCGGATCGCGGCCGTTGCGGCCAACCATCGAGCGCGGCGCGAATGCACCGCGGCATGGTAGCGCCGGGGATCGCCGCTGCGACCGGTCAGTCGACGCAGCCGCCGGTGTCGACGGCCGCCGTCAGGTCCAGGGCGGGCCGGATCCGCTCGACGACCTCGCTGGCTGTCAGCGCGTAGCCCACGTTCGGATCGGTCCGTGCCTCGGCGAACACGACCCCGCCGACCGTGCCGTCGGTCAGGATCAGGGGTCCGCCGCTGTCGCCGCGTTCCACCGCCGCGCGGAGCTCGAGGATGTCCCGCTTGACCTGGTCGGTCCCGTAGATGCTGTAGCCGGTGGCCGGGTACCGGCCGGCGACGGCCGCCGCGAGGATCGTGAGCGGGCCGCCGTTCGGAAAGCCGAGCGTCGCTCCGAGCGCGCCGCGGGCCGGATCCGTGGCGGCGAACTGGAGCGGGTGGATCGCCAGGCCCGGGACCCGCAGGAGCGCCACGTCGAGCTTCGGGTCGAACAGGATCGGCACCGCGTCCAGGAGCCGACCGTCCCGGGCAGTCACCCGGATCCCGCGGCTGTCTGCCCCGGCGACCACGTGCGCGTTCGTCAGGACCTCATCCTTCCGGATCGCGAAGCCCGTGCCGACCGATGACAGGCCGCATGTGGCAGCGGAGACCTTGAGGACGCTCGCCTCGGCGGGTGCGGCGATCTGCTCGGCGACCCGGTTCGCCGGTCGTTCGACGGGCGGCGCGGGCAGTGGCTCGAAGCCGACGAAGACGTCGGGCAGGCCCGAGACGTCGAGCCAGGTCCGGAGCTCGACGGCGAGCTCGGTCGGCGGTGGCAGGACGCTCGACAGGGTTCGGACGACGGCCGACGTGCCCGCCGCCCGGGCCAGCGTCGGGAAGGGACCTTCGGCGAGCAGCCCGCCCATGAGCCAGACGATCAGCAGCGCTTGGGCCACGCCCAGGACCGCGCCCGCCGCTCGGTCGGCGTTGTTCAGCAGGCCTTGTCCCACGCCCCGGATCGACCAGCGACCAACCCCGGCACCGAGCGACTCGCCGATGGCCACAATCCCGATCAGGCCGCCGATGACGAGGAATGGCCGCAGGCTGGGATCGATCCCGGACAGCGGGTCGGCGAGGGCGGGCAGCACCAGGATCGCCAGCGCCGCGCCGCCGATCGCGCCCAGCAAGCCACCGACCTGGGGGATCGCGCCGGATCGGGCGCCCAGGATGAAGGCGACGATCGCGAGGACGATCGCCAGGAGATCGAGCAGGTTCACCGCCCGATCGTCGCACAGGCGAGGGGTCCGCGCCGTTGCGGACGGATCGGATCAGCTGACGACGACCTGGATCGGGTCGGCTCCGCGCATCGTGTCGCTGATCGTGTACGTGCCCGGATCCAGCTGGCCCAGGTCGACCTGCGTCTTCATGATCCGGGCGATCATGATGCACACCTGGTTGCCGGGTCCGTGCCCCTCGCGCAGGGTCACGGCGAAGCTGCCCTCGCCACGCTGCACGACGATCGTGTCGAGGATCGAGCACGGCTCCACCCCGCTGGTGTACGTGATCGTCAGGACCACGTGGTGACCGTCGACCTGCGCCGCGAAGGAATCGGCGGCGATGGGATGGACGTCCAGTTGGCCGGGCTTCGGGACGACGAGCTCGTCGCCACCGCCGATCGGCCCGGGGGCGCTGGGGAGGGTACCGCCCGGCTGGGCCGAGCCGGTTGGCGGCGTGACCGTGACGGGTGGGCGGCTCGCGGGCGCGGCCGTGGCCGAGGTCCCGCCCGAGGCGCACGCCGCGAGGACTGCGGCGAGGACGATGGTTGGCGCCAGGAGACGGGCGAATCGCAGGCCGGGCATCCGGGCGGTCGTAGTCATGGCCGGCAGACGTCTCGGTCCGGGGTCCGGTTCCGCGATGGCCGCGCGGTCAGCCGGCCGGGGTGAGGGCGTTGATCCGGGGTGGGTGCGCCAATTCCCAGGCGCTGATCTCGGCGTCCTTGCCGAGCAGGTAGCCGAGCTCGTCGGTGCCGGCGAGGATCATCCGCTTCGCAAACGGATCGATCTCGAAGTCGATCGTCGTGCCATCCGGCAGGAGCACGCCCTGCTCGGCCAGGTCGACGGTCAGCTCCGCGTCAGGATCGCGGGCGAGGAGGTCGAACAGGCGCGCGTGCGTGGCGGGATCGACCACGATCGGCAGCACGCCGTTCTTGAGGCTGTTGCTCCGGAAGATGTCGGCGTACGACGTCGACAGGATGGCCCGGACACCCCAGGCGGCCAGCGCCCACGGGGCGTGCTCGCGCGACGAGCCGGCGCCGAAGTTGTCGCCCACCAGCAGGATGCGCCGGCCCGGCATGCCCGGTCGGTCGAGGATGAACGGCGGGTCCTTGAGCGACCCGTCCTCGTTGAACCGCCAATCGCGGAAGAGGGCCTCGGCGAGGCCATCCTTGTCCGTCACCTTGAGGTAGCGGGCCGGGACGATCTGGTCGGTATCGACGTTCTCGGCCGGAAGGGGCACCACGCGGCTGGTGAACACGCGGAACGGGTCGGCCATCTCAGCGGCCGCCCACCGCGGCGAGCGCCTCGATCCCCGGCAGACGGCGCGGGTCGGCAACCTCGCCGGCGATCGCGCTGGCGGCCGCGGTCAGCGGCGACGCCAGGAACGTCCGGCCGCCCTTGCCCTGTCGCCCCTCGAAGTTGCGGTTGCTGGTGCTGACGGCGTACTGGCCGGGTCGCAGCTGGTCGCCGTTCATGGCGATGCACATCGAGCAGCCGGCCTCGCGCCAGTCGGCGCCGGCGGCCTTGAAGATCCGGTCGAGCCCCTCGCGCTCAGCCTCGCGCTTCACCTCGTCCGAGCCGGGCACGACCAGCAGCCGCACGCCGTCGGCGATGTGGCGGTCCTTCAGCACGCCGGCCGCCAGACGCAGGTCGCTGATCCGACCGTTGGTGCAGCTCCCGACGAACACGACGTCCACCCTCTGGCCGAGGATCGGCTGCCCGGGGCGCAGGTCCATGTACTCGAGTGCGTGCTCGAGCGCCCGACGCTGGCCGGGGTCGGGCTGGTCGGCCGGGCTCGGGACGCGACTGCTGATCGGGATTCCCATGCCCGGGTTGGTGCCGTAAGTGACCATCGGCTCGAGCGCGTCGGCGTCGATCGTGATCGCCTTGTCGTAGGTCGAGCCGTCGTCGGTCGGCAGCCGGCGCCAGCCGTCGACCGCCGCGTCCCATGCCGCGCCGTGCGGCGCGTGCGGCCGCCCGTGCAGGTACTCGAAGGTCGTGTCGTCCGGCGCGATCAGCCCGGCCCGCGCACCACCCTCGATGCTCATGTTGCAGATGGTCATCCGCTGCTCCATCGTCAGCCCGCGGATGGCCGCGCCGGTGTATTCGAACACGTGGCCGGTGCCTCCGCCGACGCCGATCCGGGCGATCAGGGCGAGGATGACGTCCTTGGCGCTGACCCCCGGGGTCAGCCGGCCGTCGACGCGGACCTCGTACGTCTTCGGGTCGCGCTGGAGCAGCGTCTGCGTCGCGAGGACCATCTCCACCTCGCTGGTCCCGATCCCGAAGGCGAGCGCCCCGAATGCCCCGTGCGTGCTGGTGTGCGAGTCGCCGCACACGATGGTCATGCCCGGCTGGGTCAGCCCGAGCTGCGGGCCGATGACGTGGACGATTCCCTGATTCGGATCGCCGATCCCGTGGAGCGGGATGCCGAACTCGGCGCAGTTGGCCTCCAGTTGCCTAACCTGCGCCGCGGCCATCGGGTCGAGGAACGGCAGGCTGCGGTCCGTGGTCGGGATCGAATGGTCGGCCGTGGCGACGGTCTGGGTCGGCCGCCGGACACCGATCCCGCGCGCGCGCAGGCCCGTGAACGCCTGCGGGCTCGTCACTTCATGGACGAGGTGCAAGTCGATCGCCAGGACGGCCGGGCTCCCCGGGTCCTGCGACACGACATGGTCGTTCCAGATCTTCTCGACGATGGTGCGGGGTTGGTTCATGGCGCTGCTCGTGTCACAGGATACGGAGGGTACCCGAGAGTGCCAACGCGCGTCGTCCGAACGCTTGCCGACGCGGTTTCGATACGCCTGGACTCCGGCTCCGTTCCCATTGGTCCCGTCGGCGGGAGGTACGAAGGTGTTGGTGGAAACGTGGGCCCTCCGGGCTATAACGGTGTCCCACCCGACGTCGATGGAGTTCGTCATTCCCGAGGATCCGCAGCCCCCGGTCCTGGCGCGAGGCGGGTCGACCAATCTGCGATTGGTCCGGCTCCGCCTCTTCCTCGCGTTGTTCACGATGTTCACGATCCCGGTGGCGATCTCCGCGCCGGTCGTCTATGGCTACGCGCGCGGGCCCGGGACTTCGCTGCTCGTCCCGACGCTCCTGATCATCGGCCTGGCCGCCGTCCTCGGCCTGCTCACGGTCTGGCTGGCGCACCGGGTGCTCGAACCCGCCGAGGAGCTCGGCGCCGCGTTGCGCACGCTCGAGGGCGCCTACGACCAGGCCCGGTCCGAGGCGCTGCTCGACGGCCTGACCGGGCTGGGCAACCACCGCGCGTTCCAGGAGGAGATCGAGCGCCAGTGGGCGATCGCCGCCCGGTACGGCCGGGCGCTCGCCCTGGTGCTGCTCGATCTCGATGAGTTCAAGCAGGCCAACGATTCGGACGGGCATGCGGCCGGCGACTTGCTCCTGCGACGGCTGGGTTCGAACGTCCTGGGCACCCTCCGGCGATCGGACCGCGCGTTCCGGATCGGTGGCGACGAGTTCGCCATCCTGCTGCCCGAGACCGATGCTGACGGCGCCTACGTCGTGACCCGTCGCCTGCTCGCAACCAGCCTCGAGGGCGACACTCGGCGGGCGGGGGCGAACGCGTTGTCCTTCTCGGCCGGCATCGCCTCGGTCCCCGGCTCGGCGCGCGATCGCGAGACGCTGTACAGCCAGGCGGACGCGGCGCTCTACTGGGGCAAGCGCCACGGCCGGACGGTCGTGACGATCTACGACCGGGAGCGGCACGAAGGCGCGACCACCGAGCACAAGCCGGCCGAGCTGTCGGCGCTCGTGGCTCGAGTGGCCGCCAACGGCGCGGTACGGGCCGTGTTCCAGCCGATCTACGACCTGGTCAGCGGCGCGCCGCGCGGTTACGAGGGTCTCGTCCGGCCGCTGCCAAACACCGGGTTCAACGACCCGGGAACGATGTTCGCCGCGGCCGAGGCGACCGGGCGGACCGCCGAGCTCGACATCGCCTGTCTCGAGGCGGTGATGGGTGCCGCGTCGCGGCTCCGCCTGCCGGGCTCGCTGACGGTCAACCTGTCGCCGCGCACGCTCGAGATGGACGAGTTCAGCATCCAGGGCCTGCTCCGGATCATCGTCCGCCACGGCCTCGATCCGCGCCGGATCGTGCTCGAACTGACCGAACGCGAGGCCGTCGAGGACATCGACCGGTTGCGTCGTGCCGTCGAGGACTGCCGAGTGGCGGGTATCCGGCTGGCGGCCGATGACGTCGGCTCGGGTAACGCGGGACTCCGCCTCCTGAGTCAGCTCAAGTTCGACATCGTGAAGATCGACCTGTCACTCGTGCAGGGCGGGACGCGGATGGAGCAGTCGCTCGAGGTCGTCCGGACGTTGCGTGACCTGGCCGACCGCTGGGGCGCCCTGGTCGTCGCCGAAGGGATCGAGACGCCGGCCCAGCTGGAGGTCGTCCGCTCGATCGGGATCGGCGCCGGGCAGGGCTACCTGCTCGGGCGACCGGCCGAACAGCCGCCGACGACCGCGATCGATCTCGACAGCCTGGTTCGTGGGTCGGCCTGGCTGGTCCAGGCCCTCGGCGCCGTGCCGGCCTGAGGTCCGACGGTGCCTGAGGTCCGACGGTTGACGGGTGCACGAACCCTGCTAGACTGCCCGGAACGCTGCGGGACCGCCCCGCAGTCGTCCTGATCGGAGGCCCAATGGGCTGGTTGGATCGTGGAGATCGCCGTGCGGTTGCCGTCGTCGTGACGGCTGATGGTCGGCGCGTGCACGTTCCGCTCCAGCCGACGACCCTGTCGGACGTATCCCTCCTCTCCCTTCTTCGCTCGCTCCCGGGGCTTGATGGCCTTCTTGGGCTCATTACCGGCTCCCGGCGAGACCGAGGATCACGGAGGGGCGAGCGCCGCTAGGCTCGACCACAACCGACTTCCTACGGACCCTCGCCGGGCGGCGAGGGTCTTTCGTTTTCCGCCGCAACGAACCGCCACGAACGAACCGCCACGGAGGATCTCGAGCGCCATGACCATGACCAAGGGAGACCCGGCCAACCCACCACGTTCGGTCGGCCTGACGACAGCCGCTCCCGAGCGACGCAGCCACGTCCCGAACGACGGATCGTCGGAGGCCGCCGCGGTCGAACGCGCCCGGAAGGAGATGCTCCACGAGGGTCGCGAGCTCCGGCGCACGCGCATCGGGGCGGACGTGCTGTGCGAGGCGCTCCTGCGCCAGGGCGTGGACGTGTTCTTCAGCTACCCGGGCGGGGTGATCCTGCCGCTCTACGACGTCCTGGGCGACTACCCGGAGCTCAGGCACGTCCTCGTCCGTCACGAACAGGGCGGCGCACACGCCGCGGACGGCTACGCCCGCGTGACCGGACGGGTCGGCGTGTGCATGGGCACATCCGGGCCGGGCGCGACCAACCTCGTGACCGGGATCGGGACGGCGCTCCTCGACTCGGTGCCGATGGTCGCGATCACCGGCAACGTGCCCAGCGCGCTGATCGGCAAGGACGCCTTCCAGGAGATCGACATCAACGGCATCACGCTGCCGATGACGAAGCACAACTACCTGGTCCGCGATGCGAACGACCTCCCGCGTGTGGTCGCCGAGGCGTTCCACATCGCCCGGTCCGGGCGTCCCGGCCCGGTCCACATCGACATCACCAAGGACGCGCTCCAGCAGGAGACGTCGGCCGAGCATCCGACCGAGGACGAGGTCATCGCGGGGTTGCCGGGGTTCCGGCCGAACGTCGACGGCCACGGCCGGCAGCTCAAGCTGGCCGCCGCCGAGATCGCCGCCGCGAAGCGCCCGGTGATCCTGGCCGGGCACGGCGTCCTCCACGCCCGGGCGTGGGACGAGCTGCGCGTCTTCGCGGAGAAGGCGCAGATCCCCGTGGCCTGGACGCTGCTTGGGATCGGGGTCATCGACGAGACCCATCCGCTGGCTTACGGCTACATGGGGATGCACGGCTGGAAGCACGTCAACCGAGCGATCCAGAGCGCGGACCTGCTGTTCGCGATCGGGATGCGCTTCGACGACCGGGTGACCGGCAACGTGCGGACCTACGCGCCGTACGCGCGGATCGTCCACGTCGACATCGACCCGGCCGAGATCGGCAAGAACGTCGCCGTCGAGGTGCCGATCGTCGGCGACGCCGGGCGCGTGCTGCGCGCCCTGACGCCGATGGTCGAGGCGGTGGACCCGGCCACGCGTGCCGACTACTTCGCCCAACTGGCGGAGTGGAAGGCGGATTCCGTTGCCTCCAGCTGGCACGGCTCGGGCGCATGGCGGGATGGCCTCCTGTCGGCCGACTACGTGATCGAGCGGATCGGAGAGCTGACGAGGCACGAGGCGACCTACGTGGCTGACGTCGGCCAGAACCAGATGTGGCTTGCCCGCTACGCCGGCTTCCGCCACCCGAACACGCATGTCAGCTCGGGCGGCCTCGGGACGATGGGCTTCTCGGTCCCGGCCGCGATGGGCGCGGCGCTCGGCTGCCCCGAGCGCGAGACGTGGGCGATCACCGGCGACGGCGGCTTCCAGATGACGTCACAGGAGCTCATGACCCTGGTCGCCGACCATATCCCGGTCAAGATCGCGCTCCTCGACAACAAGAAGCTCGGGATGATCCGCCAGTGGCAGGAGATCATCTACGCGGGCAACTACCACTCGTCCAACCTGCCCGGTCCCGACTTCGCCAAGCTCGCCGAGGCCTACGGCATCCCGGCCTTCCGGGCGCGGACCCCAGGCGACGTCGACGAGGCCATTCGTTCGGCCCAGGCGGTCGACGGCCCGACACTGATCTGGTTCGAGATCGCCGAAGAGCAGAACATCTTCCCGATGATGCCGGCCGGCAAGGGCCTGTCCGACCTGATCGAGAAGTGGGGCGGGGCCGACGAATGAGCGGCGACCCGAGCTCGAACGGGAAGGTGCCCACGGCGAACGCGTCGGCCGCTCCGGCACCGGCCGCCACACACGTCCCGGCCCACAGCTCCCCGCCGCCGCGCGCGCTGCCCGGCGGCGGGGAGACGCGTCGGCATGTCCTCGTCGCGATCGTCCTCAACAAGCCGGGCGTCCTCAATCGCGTGTCCAGCCTGATGCGCGCAAGGAACTTCAACATCGATTCGCTCGCGGTGAGCCATACCGACAGCGATGACGTCAGCCGGATGACGATCACCCTCCACGGCGACGACGTGGCCGTCGAGCAGGCGGCGAAGCAGCTCTACCGGCTGGTCGACGTCCTCAAGGTGCAGGACGTCACGGCCGAGCCGACCATCCAGCAGGAGCTTGCCCTGGTCAAGATCCGGGCCACGGATTCGAACCGGGCCGAGGTGCTCAAGCTGGTGGAACTCTCGCGCGGCCGGGTCGTGGACCTGGCCGATGGCTCGGTCATCGTCGAGGTGACCGGCACCGAGTCCGAGGTCGACGCGTTCGTCGCGCTCGTCCGGACCTACGGCATCAAGGAGTTGGTCCGCACCGGTGCCGTCGTCATGGCCCGGGGCTCGGGGTCCATCGAGGAGGCAATCAAGCGATGACAGCACGGATGTATTACGACGATGACGCCGATCCATCGGCCCTGGCCGGTCAAACCGTGGCCATCATCGGCTACGGCAGCCAGGGCCATGCCCATGCACTCAATCTCCACGAATCCGGGGTGGAAGTGGTCGTCGGGCTGGCCGCAGGATCCAAGAGTCGGGGGCTGGCTGAGGAGGCGGGACTCCGGGTCCTGGACGTGGCCGACGCGGTCATGGTCGCCGACGTGATCATGATCCTCGTGCCGGATACCGCCCAGAAGGCCGTGTACGACGCCCAGATCGGACCGAACCTACGCCCCGGCCAGCTGCTGATGTTCGCCCACGGGTTCAACATCCACTTCAAGCGGATCACGCCACCCGACTTCGTCGACGTGGGGATGGTCGCGCCCAAGGGTCCGGGCCACCTGGTGCGCAGCGTCTTCCAGGCCGGTGGCGGGGTACCCGCGCTGTTCGCCGTCCACCAGGACGCGTCGGGCAGCGGGCGCGCGCGCGTGCTCGCCTACGCGCGCGCGCTCGGCAACACCCGCGCGGGCGTCCTGGAAACGACCTTTGCCGAGGAGACCGAGACGGACCTGTTCGGCGAGCAGTCCGTCCTGTGCGGCGGCACCGCGGCCCTGGTCAAGATGGCGTTCGAGACGCTCGTGGGGGCCGGCTACCAGCCGGAGCTCGCCTATTTCGAGACGATGCACGAGCTCAAGCTGATCGTCGACCTGATGTACCGCGGTGGGCTCAACTTCATGCGCTTCAGCGTCAGTGACACGGCCGAGTACGGCGACTACGTGTCCGGGCCGCGGATCATCGACGACCACGTCCGGGCCACGATGGAGGCGGTCCTCCGCGACATCCAGGACGGCAGCTTCGCATCGCGCTGGATCGCCGAGAGCGACTCCGGGCGCGCCGAGTTCGAGCGGCTCCGCGCCGCCGACCGCGACCACCAGATCGAGCAGGTCGGCGCCAGGCTGCGTGCCCAGATGCCGTTCCTCAACCCGGTCGAGGTCCAGGCCGGCCAGGCCCAGGCGGCCACCACGACGCCGGGAGCTGCACGATGAGCGCGGCCAACGGGGGCGTAGGCGCTCGACCGCGTTCGATCGCCCGTCCGATCGGCCCGTTCGTGGCCGAGGGCACGGTCCGCGTCTTCGACACGACGCTTCGCGATGGCGAGCAGGCGCCCGGTGCCGGACTGACCGCGGCCGAGAAGCTCGAGGTCGCGCGCCAGCTCGCCAGGCTCAGGGTCGACGTGATCGAGGCCGGCTTCCCGGCCGCCTCGCCCGGCGACTTCGAAGCGGTCCGGCGGATCGCCCAGGAGACGAAGGGCGGGATCGCGGTAGCCGCGCTGGCGCGCTGCAAGGACGGCGACCCGCAACGGGCGATCGAGGCGATCAAGGTCGCCGAGCGACCGCACCTCCACGTCTTCATCGCCACCAGCGACATCCACCTCAAGCACAAGCTCCGGATCGACCGCCAGACGGCGCTCGCCGAGGCGGTCCGCTGGGTCCGGCATGGGCGCGAGCAGCTTGGGCGCGACGCAGAGATCGAGTTCTCGGCCGAGGACGCCTCCCGGACCGATCCCGAGTTCCTGATGCAGATCTACGAGGCGGTCGTCGACGCGGGCGCCTCCACGGTCAACATCCCGGACACGGTCGGCTACGCGATCCCGGCCGAATTCGGGGCGCTGGTCCGCCAGGTCGTGGACCTGGTCGGCTCGCACGCCACGGTCAGCGTCCACTGCCACAACGACCTGGGGCTCGCGACGGCCAACACGATGGCCGCGGTCCAGGCCGGCGCCCGCCAGGTCGAGGTCACGATCAACGGCCTCGGCGAGCGGGCCGGCAACGCCTCGCTCGAAGAGGTGGTCATGGCCCTCCGGACTCGGCCGACCCAGTTCCCCGACCTCGTCTCGCGAGTTGCCACGGAGCAGCTGACTGCCGCCAGCCGGCTGGTCAGCTATCTGACCGGGTTCGCCGTCCAGCCGAACAAGGCGATCGTCGGCGGCAACGCCTTCGCCCACGAGTCGGGGATCCACCAGGACGGCGTGATCAAGAATCCGCTCACCTACGAGATCATGACGCCGCAGTCGGTCGGACTGTCCGGCAGCCAGTTGACGATCGGCAAGCTGTCCGGTCGGCGGGGGCTGCAGGGCAAGCTCAAGGAGCTCGGCCACCAGCTGGAGGGCGAGGCCCTCGACGAGATCTACCGCCAGGCGGTCGCCCTCGCCGACGTCAAGAAGGAGGTCACCGACAACGACCTGCTCGCGCTCGTCGAGCAGCGCTCGTCGGAGGTCCCGGCGTCGGTCTCTCTGGTTGGCTGGAGCGTGACCTCGTCCCACGGTGGCAACGCGACTGGGACCGTCAGCCTGACCGTCGACGGCCAGGAGCGCACGGCGGAGACCACCGGCAACGGCCCGGTCAACGCCCTGTTCTCCGCGGTCGACGCAGCGCTCCAGCCGGTCCTCCACTGGCACCCGACGCTGACCGAGTATGAGATCAAGGCGGTCAGCGGCGGCGAGGATGCCCAGGGACAGGCGCTGGTTCGCTGCCGACGCTCGTCGGACGAGGGGCCGGGAGCGCTCGTGGTCACCGGCCACGGGTTATCCACCAACATCATCGAGGCGTCGCTCGACGCGTACCTGGTGGCGGTCAACAAGCTCCACGGCGCCGAGATCAACGGCCTCAAGGTCGCGTTCGTCTCGCCGCGCGAAGGCGAGCCCCTCCCATGACCGACGGTCTCCGCCAGCGGACGCAGCGCCCCACGTACCGGATCGCCACGATCCCCGGCGACGGCGTCGGCCCCGAGGTGGTCGCGGCCGCTCGCCGCGTCCTCGATGCGGCGGCGTCGCGCTTCGATTTCGCGATCGACTGGTCCGAACACGCCGCCGGCGGCAACGCCATCGACGCGTATGGGGTGGCGATCCGCGACGACGATGTCGCTGCCTGCGGCGCCGCCGACGCGATCCTGCTCGGTGCCGTCGGCGGGCCGCGATGGGACAACCCCAAGGCACCGGTTCGTCCCGAGCAGGCGCTGTTCAAGCTGCGCGGGACGCTGGGGCTCTACGCCAACCTTCGACCGGTCGTGGTCCATCCGGTCATCGGCGCCTCGGCCGCGCCGGTTCGCCCGGAGCTGCTCGACGGCGTCGACCTGCTGATCGTCCGCGAGCTCACCGGCGGGCTGTATTTCGGCGACCGCATCGAGGCGACCGGAGAACCAGGGGAGCGTCACGCCTCCGACACGCTGCCCTATTCGGAGCCCGAGATCCGGCGCGTCGTCCGTCTCGCGTTCGAGCTGGCACGGAGCCGGCGCCGGCGACTGACCAGCGTCGACAAGGCCAACGTCCTGGCGACGTCCCGGCTGTGGCGGACGATCGTCGAGGAGCTGCGTCCCGAGTACCCCGACGTCGAGGTCAGCCACCAGCTCGTGGATTCGTGCGCGATGCTGCTGATCAGGCAACCGGCCTGGTTCGACGTGCTGGTGACCGAGAACCTGTTCGGCGACATCCTGTCGGACGAGGCCGGCGTCCTGGCCGGCTCGCTCGGGATGCTGCCGTCCGCGTCGCTCGGCGAGCGCAAGACGGCTCATGGGACCTTCGGGCTGTACGAGCCGATCCACGGCTCGGCGCCCGACATCGCCGGGCAGGATCGCGCCAATCCGACCGGGACGATCCTGTCCGCGGCGATGCTGCTGCGGCTGTCGCTCGGGCGGGAGGATGCGGCGGCCGCGGTCGAGACTGCGGTGACCACCGCGCTGGATGCCGGCTACCGGACCGGCGACCTCGCCGGGGCGGGCGACCGCGATCGGCTCCGGGTCGTCGGGACGATTGGCTTTGCCGATGCCGTCGTGGCCGCCGTGGCCGCCGGCGCGGCGACCGAAGGCGTGCCGGCATGACCGCCGCGCCACTCGACGAGGCGCCGGTCGTCCTCTACGACACCACGCTGCGCGACGGAACCCAGGGCGAGAACATCACGCTGTCGCTCGCCGACAAGCTGCGGATCGCGCGGATGCTCGACGAGTTCGGAATGCCGTTCATCGAGGGCGGCTGGCCGGGCTCCAACCCCAAGGACATCGAGTTCTTCGCGACCGCGCGCACGATGCGCTGGGACGACGGCGAAGCTGGCGGCGTTCGGCTCCACGCGTCACCGGGCGAACAAGCCCGGGGACGATCCGAACCTGCGCGAGCTGGTCGCGGCCGAGACGCCCGTGGTGACGATCTTCGGCAAGAGCTGGCTGCTCCACGTCACCGAGGTTCTGGGCGCCACACCGACCGAGAACCTGGACATGATCGCCGACTCGGTCGCGTTCGTGGCCGACCGTGGCCGCGAGGCGGTCTACGACGCCGAGCACTTCTTCGATGGCTACAAGGCCGACCGCGACTACGCGCTCGAGACGATTGCGGGCGGCCCGTCAGGCCGGAGCCCGGACCCTCGTCCTGTGCGACACCAACGGCGGCACCCTGACCGACGAGCTGACCCGGATCATCGCCGAGGTCCGCGGTGCGCTCGAGGCCGATCCGGGGGCACCCGCGGTCACCTGGGGAATCCATACCCACAACGACGCAGAGCTGGCGGTCGCCAACTCGATGGCCGCGGTCGCCGCCGGCGTGCGCCACGTCCAGGCGACGATCAACGGCTATGGCGAGCGGGCGGGCAACGCCAACATGGTCAGCATCCTGGCCAACCTCGCGCTCAAGACGCCGCACCCCCTCGTGCCGGTAGGCGGCGGGCACCTTGCCGGGCTGACCGACCTGTCGCGGTCGATCGCCGAGATCGCCAACGTCACGCCGAACGACTACCAGCCCTACGTCGGTCGCTCGGCGTTCGCCCACAAGGGCGGCGTCCACGGTGCCGCGGTGGCCAAGGTCGAGCGGAGCTACCAGCACATCGACCCGGTCGCGGTCGGCAATGTCGGGCGGCTGGTCGTGTCCGAGCTCGGCGGACGCGCCAACATCTCGATCCGGGCCGAGCAGCTCGGCCACGAGCTCGAGGGCGTCGTGGATCCGCGTGAGCTGTCGAAGCTGATCAAGCAGCTCGAGGCCGACGGGCTCGCGTTCGAAGGCGCCGAAGCCAGCTTCGAGCTGCTGATCCGGCGCCACTCGGCCGACTACGCCGCACCGTTCCGGATCGTCGACTACACGTGCCTGGTCGAGCAACGCGACGGCCGCGAGCTGCTGGCCGAGGCGACGGTCAAGGTCGAGGTCGACGGCGAGATGCTGCACACGGCCGGCGACGGGAACGGCCCGGTCAATGCCCTCGACGCCGCCCTCCGCAAGGCGCTCCGCGCGTTCTACCCGGGGCTCGACGACGTTCGCCTCGTCGATTACAAGGTCCGCATCCTCGACGGCGTCGCGGCGACCGCCGCGCGAACCCGGGTGATCATCGATTCGATGGACGGCACGCGCACTTGGTCGACGATGGGCAGCGACACGAACATCATCGCCGCCTCGGCGGCGGCGCTCGCCGACTCGCTCGAGTTCGCGATCTGGAAGTCGGGCTCGGAGCTGCGCCGGCGCGACGAACGCCACTTCACGACGGTCCGACCGACCGGCGCCGGCCGCGTCCGTCGACGCCGGCCGCGCACGGGGCGACCGCCACGCCACGGAGGTGACCGAGATGACCGCCACGCCCCGGGCCGCCGAAGCAGACCCTCCAACTCGCCCGCTGGACCGTCACGTCCGGCAGCAACGTCCGAAGCCGCGGAGCCGTCGTCATCACCTCCGGAGAGCATGAATGGCGAGCGTCGGCCACCGGGAACGGGGCGATCGACGCGCTCTACCGGGCGATCGACAAGGCGCTCCACGGCGTCCTCGACGGTCACCCTCGACTGCTGGCCTTCGACATTCACGCTCTCGGCGAAGGGAGCGATACGGTTGGCGGGGTCGAGGTCCGGATCGCGCCGCCGGAGCACGAAGGCGAGCGGGGAAGTGGCGAGTACCTCGGAGAGGCACGCGACGACTCCATCATCGCGGCTTCGATCGAGGCCTACCTCCTGGCGCTCAACTCGATGCTCGGCCGAGGCGCACTGGTCCGGGGCCGCCGAGGCTGCCGGCAGCCACCGGCGCCCAGACGTATCGGCCGGCAAGGCTCGCGAGCAGCGCGCCGACATCGACGAGGACCAGGGCCAGCACGATACGGCGGCCTGGTTCGAGCGGTAGGACGACCGGGACGGCACCGCCGCCCGCTAGACTCCGCGCGCGATGGCCACGACCCTGCCGATCGCCTATGCCGGCGAACCCGGTGCGTTTGCCGAGGACGCTGTCCTGGCTGCCTTCGGCGACGTCGAGCGTCATTCGGTCGGGAGCTTTCGCGAGGTCTTTCGGACTGGTGACCGACGGGGAGGCGGCCGCGGGCGTGGTCCCGATCGAGAACGTCATCAACGGGACCGTCCGCGAGAACTACGACCTCCTGCTCGAGCACGACCTCGAGATCATCGACGAGGTCGTGGTCCCGGTCAGCCTCTGCCTCGCTGCCCTGCCGGGCCAGCGGATCGACCAGATCGAGCGGGTCTACTCGCACATCCAGGCGCTCGGACAGGCGGAGGCGTTCCTTCGGTCGCGGCCTTGGCAGTTGCTCACGACCTACAACACGGCCGGCGCTGGCAAGTCAATCGCGGACCGCGGTGAGCGTGGCGCCGCGGCCGTGCTGTCTCCGCGCGCGGCCGGCCTGTTCGGGCTGGAGGTGCTCGTCGACGACGTCGGCGACATGACGGGCAACCGGACCCGCTTCGTGGTCCTGGCACGGCCGGGCGAGCGCGTGCCCGCGTCGTCGAGCGCTGGCGGCCGCGCGGGGGCCGGTGCCAGCCGGCGGACGACCCTTGTGCTCGCCGTCCGCAATGAGCCCGGGACGCTGCTCGCGGTCCTGCGGGTATTCGCCGACCACAGGCTGAACATGAGCAAGCTCGAATCGCGGCCGAGCCGGGAGCGAGCGTGGGAGTACGTCTTCTGGGTCGACCTGGATGCCGACGCAGCCGACGCCGGCGACGAAGGCCGCGCTGGACGCGCTCGGCTCGGTGACGACGATGGTCCGGGTCCTCGGGAGCTATCCGAGGGCGGCAGGGGCCTGAGGACGCTTGCGCGAGCGTCAGGCGCAGCTCAGATCGCGCTCGCGCAGGCCCGGCACTTCGACGCGTCGACGGCGTTCGCTTCCTTGCAGAACGGACAGGTCTTGGCAGCGGCGGGTGGCGGCTCCTTGATGAACGTCCGTGACACCTGCCAGACGACGAACGCGATGACCACGAACGCGATGATCGCGTTGAGGAACGTGCCGTAGCGAATGGCGACTTCTGTCGCCGGATCGCCGCCGACCGCGTCCTTGAGCACGATCTTGAGCTGGCTGAAGTCCACGCCACCGAGGGCCATCCCGATCGGCGGCATGATGATGTCGTTGACGAGCGAGTTCACGACGGTACCCAGCGCACCGCCGATGATCACGCCGATCGCCAGCGCCAGTGCGTTCGTCTTGAGCAGGAAGGCCTTGAACTCGGCCAACATCCGGATCCCTCCTCTGAGCGCTCGGAACCCGATGATACGCTCGGCGATCGAGCCCGGAGCCGAGGGGACGTGACGGGAGGACGGATGACCTGGACGTCGACCTGGTTGGAGCCGACCTGGCAGGCCGAGGCGATTTCGTGGGTCGACGAACAGCTCGATCGGCTGGGCCGCAGGCGGGTCGGCGCGGTCGAGCAGCCGCACGTCCGGCCATGGTCGACGGTCATGGCCGTTCCGACGAGCGCCGGCAACGTCTGGTTCAAAGCCGCCGGCCCGGGCACCGCGTACGAGGCCCGTCTCCTCGAAGCCCTTGCCAGCTGGGGCACGCCGATGCTCCTCCGGCCCCTCGCGATCGAGGTCGACCGCGGTTGGCTCCTGCTGCCGGACGGCGGGACCCGGCTGCGCGACGGCCTCCGCGGCAGGGCCGGGGTCGAAGAGTGGAAGCGGCTCCTGCCAGCCTATGCGAGCCTCCAGCGCGACCTGGGCCAGCGCGCAACGACGCTCGTCGACCTCGGCGTGCCCGATCTGCGACCGGCGAGCCTGCCCAGCCTGTTCGCCCGACTGATCGAGGGCCCGGCGACCGGTCTCGACGACGCGGACCGCCACCGACTCCGTGGCTTGGTGCCGGAGTACCGCGAGTGGTGCGGCGCCCTCGAATTGAGCGGGATCGAGGCCAGCCTCCAGCACGACGACCTCCACGACGGCAATGTCTTCTTCGGACCGGCAGCCGACGACTCCACCGGGAACGCCCGGATCTTCGACTGGGGCGACGCGGTCGTGGCGCACCCGTTCGGCACCCTCCTGGCGACGCTGCGGAGCATCGCGAGCCGTGACGCGGCCGTTGGGCGGACCGAGCTCCTCGCCCTGCGCGATGCGTACCTGGAGCCCTGGACGGCCGAGCAGCCACGCATCGCGCTCAACCAAACCGTCGGGATCGCCCTGCGCGCAGGGGCCGTCGGACGGGCCTTCGCCTGGGAACGCGCCCTCAGCGGAGTCCCGCTCGAAGCCCACGGCGACTACGCCGGGGCCGTGGGCGAGTGGCTGCTCGAGCTGTTCGAGCCGACGGTGATCTAGCGGTTCTCCGCGAGGCGCCCCGATAGACGCCCGTGTGCGCGTCGGGCTTGGGAGCGGCCGGCCGGTTGTACGATGCCGCTACCCGACAGGAGACCGTGCCAGATGACCGTCGTCAGTGCCACGAAGCCGCATCCGATCTTCCTCGCGGGTCGCTGGGTCGACTCGCCGGACGTGCTCGTCGTCGACAATCCGGCCAAGCCCGCGAAGCCGGCCGGCGCCACCTACAACGCCACCGCGGCGCAGTACGAGGAGGCGGTCGAGGCCGCCGTGGCGGCGTTCGAGGTCACGCGCAAGCTGCCGGCCTACGAGCGCGGCCGGATCCTGCGCGAGATCAGCGCGGGCATTCGCGAACGCCGCGAGGAGCTCGGCCGGCTCATCGCGACCGAGGCCGGCAAGCCGATCCGTGACGCACTGGTCGAGGTGGATCGGGCAAGCCTGACCTTCCGACTGGGCGCCGAGGAGGCAGAACGGATGACCGGCGAGGTCATCCCGCTCGACCTGCTACCCAGCTCCAGGGACCGGGTCGGCATCACCCGCCGCTTCCCGATCGGCCCGATCGCGGGGATCAGCCCGTTCAACTTCCCGCTCAACCTGGCGGCGCACAAGATCGCCCCGGCGATCGCGTCGGGCAATCCGATCGTGCTCAAGCCGCCGTCCAAGGACCCGCTGACGATGCTCGCGGTGGCCGAGATCATCGAGGCGGCCGGCCCGCCGGCGGGGACCGTCTCGATCCTGCCGATGACCCGCGAGCTGGGCGACCGGATGGTCGCGGATCGACCGGTTCAAGCTGCTGACGTTCACCGGGTCGCCGTCCGTAGGCTGGCGGATGAAGGAACGCGCCGGCAAGAAGAAGGTCGTGCTCGAGCTCGGCGGCAACGCCGGGGTGGTCGTCGACAAGAGCGCCAACCTGGACTGGGCAGTCAAGCGCTGCCTGGTCGGCGCGTTCAGCTATGCCGGGCAGGTCTGCATCAGCGTCCAGCGGATGGTCATCCACGAGGACGTGTGGGACGAGTTCCTGCGCCGATTCGTGGCCGGCGCCGCGAACCTCAAGGTCGGTGACCCGCTCGATCCGGCGACGGACCTCGGGCCGATGGTCGATGCGACCGCGACCGGGCGGACGCAGCGCTGGGTGGACGAAGCGGTCGCACTCGGCGGAAAGCTCCTGCTTGGAGGCAAGGCGAACGGCACGTTCTTCCCGCCGACGGTGCTGACGGAGGTGCCCATGACCGCCCAGGTCTGCTCGAACGAGGCGTTCGCTCCGCTCGTCGTGGCGTTCCCGTTCCGGGAGCTCGACGAGGCGATCGCCCGGGTCAACGACTCGATGTTCGGGCTCCAGACCGGCGTGTTCACCAACGACCTGGCCGGGGCCTTCCGGGCGTTCGGCGAGCTCGAGGTCGGCGGCGTCATCGTCAACGACGTGCCGACCTACCGGATCGATCACATGCCCTATGGCGGCGTCAAGGATTCGGGGCTCGGACGCGAAGGCCTGCGCTGGGCGATCGAGGACATGACCGAGATCCGGATCATGGTGCTGGCGCAGCCGCAGCTGAGGCGCTCCCGTTCCGGGCGGAGAGCTCAGGTCGGTTCCTGTGCGCGGATCATGTTTGGGGGCAGTGCTCGAGAATGTCGTCCGTCCGGCCGGCGGGGCCAACGCCACCGATTCCGATCGATGCTGCCCGCAGGAGCGGATGGACCTCCGGACAGTTCGGCTTGGTTCGAACGAGCGCAGACGGTCGCGGGGCGCACGACGAACTTCCTCGTGCAGGCTCGGGCCGGCCTCGCGGACACGTCCCGGGCCCCGCGACGTCGGCGCGGAGACCGGCATCCCCTGAGGCATCCTTCCCCGGATGGATTTCACCCTCAGCCCCGAGCAGCTCGAGCTCCAAGCTCGGGCGCGCGCCTTCGTGCGCGACGTGCTCCAACCTCGAGAGGTCGAGTTCGAACGAGCCGGCGGGCACGTCCCGCGCGGGTGGGGGCGACCCATCCGCGAGGCCGCCATCGCGGCGAAGCTCCAGGGCGGGTCGCTCCCGCGCGAGGTCGGCGGGCAGGGCTGGTCGGTACTCGAGCAGGTGCTGGTCCACGAGCAGCTCGGCCAGTCGACCGGCGGCCTCTGGTCGTTCATTCCCGGCGCCTACAACGTCCTGATCCACGCCGATACCGACCAGCGAAGGCGCTACCTCGACCCGTCGCTCCGAGGCGAGCGCACGGGGAGCTACGCGATCACGGAGAACGGCGCCGGCTCGGACGCCCGGGCCATCGAGGCGACCGCCATTCGCGATGCCGCCACCGGTGATTACCGGCTCAACGGCGAGAAATGGTTCGTCACGGGCCCCGACGACACGGATTTCATGATCTTCCACTGCAACGTCGTCGACGGCGACGTCCGCCTCCCGACGCTGTTCCTTGTCGACTACGACACGCCTGGGCTCGAGGTCCAGCACGATCCCGACTACACGCACACGTTCGCCGACAGCCATCCGCAGTTCGTCCTCCATGACGTGCGCGTGCCGGCGTCGGCGATCCTGGGCGGGATCGGCCGCGCCGACGAGCTGACCAACGAGTGGTTCGTCGAGGAGCGGATCCACATCGGGGCGCGCTGTTCCGGGGCGATGGAGCGGCTGCTGGCGCTGGCCGTCGAATGGGCAACCGAACGGGTCCAGTTCGGCGAGCGGATCTTCGACTTCCAGGGGGTCAGCTTCCCGCTGGCCGATTCGGCGGCCGACGCCGCGGCGGCGAGACTGCTCACCCGCCAGTGCGCATGGCTGGCCGACAGCGGCGTCGACCGCAAGGTCGTCCATGCCAAGGCGTCGCTCGCGAAGCTGTTCGCATCGGAGGCGGCCTGGCGCTGCGCCGATCGGGTCGTCCAGGTATTCGGGGGTCGCGGCTACATGCGCGAGTTCGCTCCCGAGCGGTTCCTTCGCGAGCTCCGCGTCGACCGCATCTGGGAGGGGACGTCCGAGATCCAGCGGCTGATCATCGCGCGGGCGCTCGAGAAGCGCGGCGTCGGTCGGGTCGTCGGATGATCGAACCGGCGCCGCGTGCGGCGGCTAGCTGGCCACGAACCGGAACGATCGACCTGCGGCCACTGTTCGCGCCCCGAAGCATTGCCGTCGTGGGTGCGTCGCCCCGCTCGTGGATCGCCGAGACCGTTCGCGACAACCTGCGGGTCATGGACAGCGCGACGCGCTGCCACTTCGTCAACCCGAAGTACACCGAGCTCCACGACCAGCCGTGCTATCCCTCGCTCGAGGAGCTGCCGGAGCGGCCCGACGTCGCGATCGTGGCGCTCAACCCGCTGCGTGCCGCGTCAGTCACGCAGGCGGCGGCCGCCGCCGGTGTCCCGGCGGTGATCATCCCGGGCGGCGGGGTCGTGGAGGGAGGCGAGGCGGCGGCGGCGATGCAGGCCGACGTCGCCCGGATCGCTCGCGAGCACGGGCTGGCGCTCGTCGGGCCCAACTGCATGGGCGTCATCGACCTCACCTCGAATGCGGCCACCTACATCGGCGACGTCTCGCCATACCTGCCGCGCGGGGGCGTGGCCGGGATCGCCCAGTCGGGGTCGGTCACCGACGCGTTTGTCCATTCGGGCTCGCGGGTGGGCTTCTCGCGGATCATCAGCTGCGGGTCCGAGGTGGTTCTCGACATCTGCGATTACCTGGCGTACTGCCTCGACGACCCCGAGACCAGCTCGGTGATCCTGTTCGTGGAGGGATTCAAGCGTCCGGAGCGGTTCCTGGCCCTGGCCGACCGCGCGCTCGACCTCGGCAAGCCGATCATGGCGGTCAAGGTCGGCCGGAGCCATCAGGCCCAGACGGCGGCGATCGCCCATACGGGCTCGCTCGCCGGGGAGGCGCGAGTCACCGACGCCGCCCTGGACGCGGCCGGCGTCATCCGCTGCCGGGATCTCGACGAGTTGCTCGAGACCGCGGAACTGGTGGAAGGCCTCCGTCGGACCGGCCGGCACGTGGGTCTCGGTCGCACCGGCGTCGTGACCGTGTCGACGGGTGAAGGCTCGCTGATCGCCGATCTCGCACCGTCGATCGGCGTCGACCTGCCGCCGATCCCGGACGAAGCGCGCTCGCAGATCCTGGCGGCCCTGCCGACGATGGGCTACGTCGGCAACCCGCTCGATCCGTGGGGTGCGGCCGACCCGCCGACCGCCTACCACGCCGCGTTCGAATCGATGGCCGGCTCGGGCGCCTACGACGTGCTCGTGCTGGTCCACGACTTTCCCTACCGATCCGCGCCATCCGAGGTCGCGACCGCCAACGACGTCACCCTCCAGCTCCTTGCGGCCACCCGGGACCGACCCGAGATCCTGCCGGTGTATGTCTCGCTCACCTCGGGCGAGCCGCCGCCCGAGACGAAGGCCGTGCTCGACACGATCGGCGGCGGCGCGCCGCTGCTGCGTGGCGTCGTCGAGGCGTTCAGCGCGATCGCCGGGCTGGCGACATGGGAGCGACGGCGGGCGCGCCGCGAGACCAATGGCCCGTGGCGAGTGGCCTGGCCGGCCCTCGCTGCGGATCGAACCTCGTTCGGGGCCGACCCGGCGCCACTCGGATCGCTGGTCGGGAGGCGCAGCGGCCCATCGAGGACGCTGGCCGAGCTCGAAAGCCTCGAACTCCTTCGGGCGGCCGGGGTCCGCACGATCGAGGCCGTCCTGGCCGCCGACCCGGACGGGGCGGTCGAGGCCGCCCGTCGATTCGGCGGCCCGGTGGCGGTCAAGCTCGACGCGATCGGGCTCGTCCACAAGAGCGACATGGGGGGCGTGATCCTGGGGCTCCTCGATGAAGAGGCGATCCGCGACTCGGCCGAGCTCCTCCTCGGGATCGCCCGCCGGGAGGGTCTCGCGGTCCGGGGTTTGCTCGTCCAGCCGATGGCGACGCCGGGGCTAGAGCTGCTGCTCGGCGCGCGGCGCGATCCGCTGTTCGGTCCGGTGGTCGTGGTCGGGCTCGGCGGGACGCTGACCGAGGTCCTCGACGACGTGGCGATCCGCCTCGCGCCGGTCGACGCAGCGACGGCCGAATCGATGCTCGAAGAGCTCCGTGGCGCCCGCCTCCTGGCAGGCGTCCGGGGGGGCGAGGTGGTCGACCGGGTCGCGGTGGCGGAGATGGTCGTGACGCTCGGGCGGCTGATCGTCGAGCGGGCGGATCTCGTCGAGGTCGACCTCAACCCAGTCGTGGCCACGTCGGCCGCCGCCCTCGCGGTCGATGCGCTCGTGGTGCTGGAGGGTCCGGACGATGCCTGACGAAGGGGTCCTCCTCACGCGGACCGAGTCGTGGGGCGTTCGCCTGATCCTGAACCGGCCGGCCAAGCTCAACGCGCTGTCCGGCGAGCTCGTCGACGCCGTGTCGGCGGCGGTCGACGCGGCGTCGGCCGACCCGGACGTCCGCGTAATCGTGATCGAAGGCGCCGGTCGGGCGTTCTGCTCAGGGTACGACCTGACCGAGGAAGCCGAGGGCGAGGCACCCGGGCCGGTCCGCTGGCGCGAGCTGCTCGCGGCCGATGTCGCGGCGACGCTCAAGATCCTCGATTGCCCGAAGCCCGTCATCGCGCAGGTGCATGGCTATGCGCTGGCCGGCGGGCTGGAGCTCGCGATGGCCTGCGACCTGGCGGTCGCGGCCGAGGGGACGAAGCTCGGCGAGCCCGAGATCCGGTACGGTTCGGCGCCGGTCACGCTGCTCATGCCCTACCTGATCGGCCAGAAGAGGACGCGCGAGCTGCTGCTGACCGGTGACCTCATCGACGCGGCCGAGGCGGAGCGGATCGGGCTGGTCAACCGGGTCGTCCCGGCCGAGCGGCTCCCGGCCGAGGTGGACGCCCTGGCCGATCGCCTCGCCCGGACCCCGCCGGAGGTGATGGCGCCGACGAAACAGATGCTCAACCGGGCGATGGATGCGGCGGGGTTCCGGCTCGCGGTCGAGGCCGGGCTGGACCTCGGGGCGATCATCAATGCGGCCGATACGCCCGAGCAGCGCGAGTGGGACACGATCGTCCGGCGCGACGGGCTCAAGGCGGCCCTGGCGTGGCGCGACCGCCGCTATGACGAGCGGCTGGGCGAGAGTGGGCGAGGTCGCGGCGACACCGATCCGCGGCAGATCTGAATCCGGTCAGCGCCGCGGCGGAGGCAGGATGATCCGATCACCGGCCTGCAAGGTGTGCTCTCGGATGTGCGGGTTCAGCGCCAGGACGGTTGGGTACGGGATCCCGAACCAATGCGCGATGCTGACCAGGTTGTCACCGCGGCGCACAACGTAGACGTAGCAGTTTGTCCCGGAACCACACGGGGTCAGGACGGCGAGTCGGTCGCTCGAGCCGGGCCGACTCGTGGACACGGGATGTGTCGATGCTGACGACGGGCGCGTATCTGGCCGAGCTGATTCCGATGCCGTCGACGATGTCGGCGTCGGGCCGGGCGATTCGGTGGCGACGACGGAATCGTCGGGCGAGCGACCTGGACTGGCAGACCCGTTGCCGATGTGGCTGGCGAGCGGCAGCGTGGTCGTGCCCACGAGCCCCGCGCTCCCATTGGGCCCTGGGGTCGCTTTGATCCCGAGAACCGCTCCGTCTGGAGACCTGCCGCTCGTCGTGATCAGGATCGCGATCATCGCGGTTCCCAACAGCAGCAGGACCGTCGACGTATCTCGCCACAGCCGCCGCCGTGCGCCGAGCATCGCTGTTTCCTGCCCACGCTGCGGACCTTCGACCGACGGTCGATGGTTCTCTCCGCGCGTTCGATCCTGGATCCCTTCGAGGCGCTGGGCAATCCGCTCGTGCGACGCCCGATCGAGCCGACCGTCAGCGACGAAGCCGACGAATCGAAGCCGGACGATCCATGCGATGAGTCCGATGACGGCGAAGACGAGGACGATCGTGCGAGCGTCCACGATCTGCCGGCCCTCGGATCGGTCGGCTGGTCGGCTACCGCTGCCGGGCCCGCCGGGTCGTCAACACGCCACCGGCGCCGATCAGCAGAACCACCAGCGCCAGCGCCCACGTGGTCATCGGCCCGTTCGGCGCTCCAGGGACCCGTGGTTCGGTGTCGGTCCTCGGAGGTCGGCCGGCGGCTGTCGGAGCCGGCTCCCGTGGAGATGGAGTGGCCACGGGCGTGGGCGTGGTCGCCGTGCCGGTCACGGTGAACACGGCCTGGGCGGTGCAAGCGCTGCCTGCCGTTGCTACGACGGTCGTCTTCCCGACGTCTGACAGCTCCGGCGTGAGGCTGATGGTGAAGGCTCCCCCGCTGTCGCTTTGAACGGAGAACTCGTCAGGCGTCGCGCCTTCAAGCCCGATCGAGACGTCGATGGTGGACGATGCCGGGAAATCGGCTCCCTTGATGTCGAGTGGCATGCCAACGTTCACAGTGGCCGGCGCATTTAGCGTACATGTGGCCGCGCTCGTGGGCACGACAGACGAGGGGAGCAGCAGAGCAATCCCCAGGAGCGAGGCTGACAGCATCCGAGCCCGGCCGGCGATCATCGATCGTTTCCTCCTGCCCCGGTGAGCCGCTGCGCCCATTCCCGCCCTCACGACCACCGGCCTTCATGATAGGGCCCACATCAGCGCCGATGTCAGGTAGATCGAGGATGCTCAGCCGCAGGTCAGCTTGGCGTCGGCCCAGTCGGCGTGGTCGAAGTCGATGTTGTCGCCGCCGTTGGTGACGACCAGCTGGAGGGCGGTCTTGCCGGTCACGTTGAGGCTGACCGTGCCACTCGGGCTGCTCCCGGTGAGGAGCCCCGAGTCGTACACCTTGGTCCCGTCGGTGAAGACCTGGAAGACGACCGAGCCGTTGGCCCCGACCTCGTCGTCGACGCCGACCGTGGCCGTGAACAGGCTGCACGTGCCGCCCATCGTGTAGCGCACGTCCGATGCGGCGTGGGTGCCCAGGCCCTTGGCATAGACGACCCCGTTGAGGGTGATCGGGTGGCCGTCGCCGGCGGCCTGCTCGCCGTTGCTCAGGTCCTTCTCGACCGGACCCCAGCCGTTGGCGACGGCCGAGTAGGCGAGATCGGACAGGTAGCTGGTGGTGCTGCCCGCGGTCACCGTGATCGTCCCCGAATCGACCGACGTGAGGCCGCTCACGGCCGGGTGGATGATCGCCGAGCCGGCGGCGTGACCGGTGAACGTCGCACTCTTGGCGTCGCCCGCGACGACCAGGTCGGTGGCGACCACCCCGCCGCTGATCGAGGTCAGCGACCAGTTCGCGGGGACGTTGGCGATGAACCCGCCGGCCGAATCCCGGCTGATGGCGTAGCCGGTGATGGCGCTGCCGGTGGCGAGGCTCTGGGCCGGCACGACCGTGCCCGTCCCATTGGCCGCGGTCTCGATCCGGACCTGGCTCGCGGTCAGCGCAGCGGTCGTGAAGGTCCAGGTCACATCGGCAGCCAGGGCGTTTCCGGCGAGGTCCTTGACCCCGGTCGAGCCGCCCTTGACCCGGGCCAGGTAGGTCGTCCCGGCGGCCAGCGCGGCGCTCGGGCTGAACGTGGCGACGTGGCTCGTCCCGTTGTAGGCGACCGAGCCCGCGACCGCGGCCGAGGTGGCCTGGTTGGTCAAGGTCATCGTCGTCGTGCTGATCGTCGTCGGGTCGATCGCCTCGGAGAAGGTCGCGCTCGGCGCGATCGAGCTGGCCACTCCGGTGGCGCCGTTGGCCGGGCTCGTGCCGGTCACGCTCGGCGGGGTGGTGTCGGTGGTCGAGCCGCAGGTCAGCTTGGCGTCGGCCCAGTCGGCGTGGTCGAAGTCGATGTTGTCGCCGCCGTTGGTGACGACCAGCTGGAGGGCGGTCTTGCCGGTCACGTTGAGGCTGACCGTGCCACTCGGGCTGCTCCCGGTGAGGAGCCCCGAGTCGTACACCTTGGTCCCGTCGGTGAAGACCTGGAAGACGACCGAGCCGTTGGCCCCGACCTCGTCGTCGACGCCGACCGTGGCCGTGAACAGGCTGCACGTGCCGCCCATCGTGTAGCGCACGTCCGATGCGGCGTGGGTGCCCAGGCCCTTGGCATAGACGACCCCGTTGAGGGTGATCGGGTGGCCGTCGCCGGCGGCCTGCTCGCCGTTGCTCAGGTCCTTCTCGACCGGACCCCAGCCGTTGGCGACGGCCGAGTAGGCGAGATCGGACAGGTAGCTGGTGGTGCTGCCCGCGGTCACCGTGATCGTCCCCGAATCGACCGACGTGAGGCCGCTCACGGCCGGGTGGATGATCGCCGAGCCGGCGGCGTGACCGGTGAACGTCGCACTCTTGGCGTCGCCCGCGACGACCAGGTCGGTGGCGACCACCCCGCCGCTGATCGAGGTCAGCGACCAGTTCGCGGGGACGTTGGCGATGAACCCGCCGGCCGAATCCCGGCTGATGGCGTAGCCGGTGATGGCGCTGCCGGTGGCGAGGCTCTGGGCCGGCACGACCGTGCCCGTCCCATTGGCCGCGGTCTCGATCCGGACCTGGCTCGCGGTCAGCGCAGCGGTCGTGAAGGTCCAGGTCACATCGGCAGCCAGGGCGTTTCCGGCGAGGTCCTTGACCCCGGTCGAGCCGCCCTTGACCCGGGCCAGGTAGGTCGTCCCGGCGGCCAGCGCGGCGCTCGGGCTGAACGTGGCGACGTGGCTCGTCCCGTTGTAGGCGACCGAGCCCGCGACCGCGGCCGAGGTGGCCTGGTTGGTCAAGGTCATCGTCGTCGTGCTGATCGTCGTCGGGTCGATCGCCTCGGAGAAGGTCGCGCTCGGCGCGATCGAGCTGGCCACTCCGGTGGCGCCGTTGGCCGGGCTCGTGCCGGTCACGCTCGGCGGGGTGGTGTCGGTGGTCGAGCCGCAGGTCAGCTTGGCGTCGGCCCAGTCGGCGTGGTCGAAGTCGATGTTGTCGCCGCCGTTGGTGACGACCAGCTGGAGGGCGGTCTTGCCGGTCACGTTGAGGCTGACCGTGCCACTCGGGCTGCTCCCGGTGAGGAGCCCCGAGTCGTACACCTTGGTCCCGTCGGTGAAGACCTGGAAGACGACCGAGCCGTTGGCCCCGACCTCGTCGTCGACGCCGACCGTGGCCGTGAACAGGCTGCACGTGCCGCCCATCGTGTAGCGCACGTCCGATGCGGCGTGGGTGCCCAGGCCCTTGGCATAGACGACCCCGTTGAGGGTGATCGGGTGGCCGTCGCCGGCGGCCTGCTCGCCGTTGCTCAGGTCCTTCTCGACCGGACCCCAGCCGTTGGCGACGGCCGAGTAGGCGAGATCGGACAGGTAGCTGGTGGTGCTGCCCGCGGTCACCGTGATCGTCCCCGAATTGACCGACGTGAGGCCGCTCACGGCCGGGTGGATGATCGCCGAGCCGGCGGCGTGACCGGTGAACGTCGCACTCTTGGCGTCGCCCGCGACGACCAGGTCGGTGGCGACCACCCCGCCGCTGATCGAGGTCAGCGACCAGTTCGCGGGGACGTTGGCGATGAACCCGCCGGCCGAATCCCGGCTGATGGCGTAGCCGGTGATGGCGCTGCCGGTGGCGAGGCTCTGGGCCGGCACGACCGTGCCCGTCCCATTGGCCGCGGTCTCGATCCGGACCTGGCTCGCGGTCAGCGCAGCGGTCGTGAAGGTCCAGGTCACATCGGCAGCCAGGGCGTTTCCGGCGAGGTCCTTGACCCCGGTCGAGCCGCCCTTGACCCGGGCCAGGTAGGTCGTCCCGGCGGCCAGCGCGGCGCTCGGGCTGAACGTGGCGACGTGGCTCGTCCCGTTGTAGGCGACCGAGCCCGCGACCGCGGCCGAGGTGGCCTGGTTGGTCAAGGTCATCGTCGTCGTGCTGATCGTCGTCGGGTCGATCGCCTCGGAGAAGGTCGCGCTCGGCGCGATCGAGCTGGCCACTCCGGTGGCGCCGTTGGCCGGGCTCGTGCCGGTCACGCTCGGCGGGGTGGTGTCGGTGGTCGAGCCGCAGGTCAGCTTGGCGTCGGCCCAGTCGGCGTGGTCGAAGTCGATGTTGTCGCCGCCGTTGGTGACGACCAGCTGGAGGGCGGTCTTGCCGGTCACGTTGAGGCTGACCGTGCCACTCGGGCTGCTCCCGGTGAGGAGCCCCGAGTCGTACACCTTGGTCCCGTCGGTGAAGACCTGGAAGACGACCGAGCCGTTGGCCCCGACCTCGTCGTCGACGCCGACCGTGGCCGTGAACAGGCTGCACGTGCCGCCCATCGTGTAGCGCACGTCCGATGCGGCGTGGGTGCCCAGGCCCTTGGCATAGACGACCCCGTTGAGGGTGATCGGGTGGCCGTCGCCGGCGGCCTGCTCGCCGTTGCTCAGGTCCTTCTCGACCGGACCCCAGCCGTTGGCGACGGCCGAGTAGGCGAGATCGGACAGGTAGCTGGTGGTGCTGCCCGCGGCGTACGTCGCCGTGTACGAGGCACCGCCGGTCGGGGCGACGATGTCATGCGTCGCCGCGCCGCCGTCGGACCACCCGCTGAACACGTATGTGGTCGACCCCACGACCTGCGTCTCCGGAGCAATCAGTGATTGACTCGAGTTGGCGATAACGGTTGCGGTGTACGGCGTCTGCGCGGGGTCGTTCCCGCTGACGATGAGGCTCAGGCCGCTTGGGACCGATCCAATCGCCAGGCCGACGGTCTTGGGCTGTAGGGCGACGCTCGCGGACGCGGTCCGGCCGGCGCTGTCAGTTGCCGTCAGCTGGAGCTCGAGGTACGAGGGGTACGGATGATCCGGGGCCGTCATCGTCCCGGACGCGCCGACGAACGTCTGGATCAGGTGGGTGTGGCACGAGGTGATCGTCGTGCAGTGGTGGATGATGAACGTCCAACTCAGGGCTGAGGCGGGCAGTGCTGTCCCGGTATGGTCGGCTGCATGACCGGAGAAGGCGATCGAAATCGCCGACGGCGTAGGTGACGCTCGGCGACGGGGTGTCGATCGCCACCGTCGGTGCTGCGTTGTCGACATTGATCGCGACAGTCGCGGTGCTGGAGAGCGAGTGGCTGTCGGTCACGCGCAGTCGTACGGTGTAGATCCCGAGACTCGTGTAGGTGAACGACGGAGCAATGGCGGTCGAGTCGCCGAAGGTGCCGTCGCCATCGAGATCCCAGCTGTACGTGAGCGTGTCGCCCGGATCCGGATCGCTCGATCGGCTGGCATCGAAGGCGACGGTGAGCGGTGACGGACCGCCCGTCGCACTTTCACCGATGACGGCCGTCGGTGCCTGATCGGTTGCGTTGTAGACGACCCGATGGATGGTGCCGCCATCGAAGTCGACGTAGAAGAGATCGCCGCCCGGGCCAGACTCGAGGTCAACGGGGTTGGCGGCGCCCGAGATGAACGTCTCGATCTTCGTCGGGTCGGGCAGCCCGTTGGCCCCGGTTCGCATCGCCCAGATGCAGTTCCGGGAGTGATCGGCGAAGAAGAGGGCATTGGTGTAGACGGCCGGGTACGTCCCCCCAGGGTAGAACGAGATCCCCGAAATCACCGAACCGTTAGCCGTTGGGCAGGCTTCGCCGGGCACGACGGCCGATCCATGGTTGTACGAGTAATACGGCGCCAGCAGCCCGGTAGGATTCGCATACAACGTGGAGCACAAGTTTAGGTTGACGGCCGCGTACGACGATTGCTGGGACGGACCCTCGTAGCAGGGCCATCCGCCGTTGGCGACCGTTGCGACCCGCGGGTCTGGGATCCGGTCGATCTCTTCCCAGGTGTTGTAACCGACGTCTCCGATCCACAGCTCGTTCGTCGCGGGTCGAATCGTGAAGCGAAACGGATTCCGGAACCCGTACCCGACCATCCTCTGCGCGTTCGTACTCGGGTGCGAGATCAGGGGATTGTCAGGAAGCGGGTTCCCGGTGGTCGGATCGAGCCGGAGGATGGTGCCGTTCAGCACGACGGGCTCGGACGACGGCCGTCGGAGGCTCTGGGCTCGCAGCGCGCCGCCCTCGGCGGTTGGCGGCGTCATGGTCGCGCCGACCCCTCCGGGCGGATCGCCGCACGGATTTCGGGGCGTCGGTGATCCTGAGCTGCCGCCATACTGGCCGTAGTCCGCGGACCCGAAGCTGGCGCCGTCGCCGGCGCTGACATACAGCGCCCCGTCGGGTCCGAACCGCAGGTCGCCGATCGAGTGGCTCGGGAATTGCTGGCACCAATCGTTGATCAGCGGTTGCTCCGCACCGGTCATCTGGTTGCCGGAGGCCTGCAGCCGGGATAACCGGCCGCTGACGACGCACCCGTCGGTGGTCGGGCCTGGAGGGCTCGGACACGCGTCATTCCAGACGGGTGGGGTCCCGCCGATCGGCGCATCGTAGGTGTAGAGGACGTAGACGTACGGGGTGGTCGGGAAGCCGGGATCCAGGGCCAACCCGAGGAGGCCCCGATCCCAGTAGTTGTCGACCTTGCTCGACAGGTCGGCAAAGATGGTGGGCGTCGTCGCCGAGAGGCTTGCGTACACGAGGATGAGGCCGGACTTCTCGGCGACGAAGACGCGGCCATCGGGGGAGAACCGAATGGCGGTGGGGTTCGTCAGGCCCGAGAAGACGGTGGTGTCCTGGAAGCCCGTCTCGGGCACCGATGCGGCGTTCACGGGCGTGACAACCCAGCCGAGCCCGGCGCCGACGGTCGTCACGATCGTCAGCAGAGCCAATAGCGCGCCCCTGACGGGACGAATGGATCCTGCGAACCCCACGATGAGTCCCGGAACGGGTTGATTGATTACGCGGGTCATGCTAACCCGGAGCCGCGTCCCACGGCTACATCGATTATTCCTCGCGCGTCCTCGTAGGGCACGCTTGTCGAACGTGCCGGTGCATTTCGGCACCAGCACGAGATCGGCTCGCCGGATGCCCGCGCATCGTCGTTGTTGGACGAGATCTTCGATGCGCCGGACGATCCCGGCAACACCGGGTTGTCGAGTGGCCATGGCTTAAGTCCCCACAGCGGCCATTCGACATTCCTAAGGCGCGACCGTCCGGACTGTTGCGCGCCTGGGCGTATCCGGCTTCGTCCGTGACACCGGGGCTGGGCGCGGAGTGAGGCGCGATCGGGGCTGAGAACGAGGCGAGAGCCCTCGCTACGCTGGTGGTGTTCAGACATCAGCACGAGGACTCTCGATGCCGAAGTCTTCACGCAGCCGTCGCCCCGCCGCGGACGTGGGGCCTTCGGCCAGGTCCGGATCGCCGCGGCGCGGCAGCCCCGCGCCGGCCGCGCCGGACCTGTCGCGCGACGCCCGGCGCCGGCTCGACGATGGTCGACTGGCACCGGGGCCCACGGCGGGAACGTCAACCTGACCGCGCGCATTTCGTGCTACAGCCGGCCGACCGTCTATCGCTGGCTCGCCCGCTACGACCGAACTCCGCCTCGAGACCCTTGAGGATCGGCCCTCTGCGCCGCGCCGGCGGCGTCGAGCGACCTGGACGATCGAGCAGCTCGAGAGCCGTCCGTGAGGTCCGGCTCCAGTACCCGCGCTGGGGCAAGGACAAGCTGCGGGTGCTGCTGCGCCGGGTCGGCATCGTCCTGTCGGTATCGATGATCGGGCGGATCCTGGCCCGCTCGCGCTCGGCGAGCTGCACGAACCGGCCGTGCGACGCCGGATGAGCGTCCGCCAGCGGCGCTGGCCGCGGCCGTACGCGATCCGCAAGCCGGCCGACTGGGCGGTCGTTCGGCCGGGCGACCTGGTCGAGCTCGACACCCTCGACATCCGGCCGTTGCCCAGCCAGGTCTGGAAGCAGTTCACGGCCCGCGACGTGGTCAGTCGCTGGGACAGGTCAGTCGGCCGACGGGCGACCGCCCGGCCGCCGGCCGCGGTGCTCGATCGGCTGGCCGAGCGGATGCCCTTCCCGGTCCGGGCGATCAGCATCGACAACGGCTCCGAGTTCATGGCCGAGTTCGAGGCTGCCTGCCAGGCTCGCCGGCATCCAGCTGTTCGTCCTGCCGCCGCGCTCGCCCAAGCTCCACGGCGCGGTCGAGCGGGCCAACCGGACCCACACCGAGGAGTTCTACGAGGTCACCGACGCCGAGGCCGAGCTCGAGGCGTTCCAGGCCGATATAGAACTGACGAACATGGTGTACACATCGGGACCTCCGGTGATGAGGAGGACCGATGACCGATCGCGAGCTGGACAGGCGAGCCGCGCACCGTCGACGAGGTCCTGGCCCGGCTGCCGTTCCGGGTCGAGACGGTCCAGACCGACAACGGGGCTGAGTTCCAGTCCGGGTTCCACTACCACGTGCTCGACCGAGGGATCAGGCACGTCTACATCCGGCCGGCGACGCCGCGTCTCAACGGCAAGGTCGAGCGGTCGCACCGGATCGACGCGGACGAGTTCTACAAGCTCCTCGACGGTGTCGTCATCGACGAGTCAGGCCTGTTCGCCGAGCGCTTGCAGGAGTGGGAGGACTTCTACAACTTCGACCGACCGCACGGCGGTCTCGGCGGGCAGACCCCCTATGAGAAACTGCGCCAGAAGGCAGGGGGTCCGGTGTGACCGGCCAACGTCAGTTGCACAGCGGGTTGCCAAAGCGCACCAGTCCGCGATAGTCTTTGGGCGGCACTCAACCACGGTCGTCACAGGCAGGCTGGTCGTCGCCTGTGGCTGCAGGGGACCGCGCAGCAATCATCCTGGCGGGCTTGGATCCAATTCTTGTGTCTTGCAGTTCGTCTCCGAAGTCTCGTTTCCGATGCCGTCGATTTTCCGATGCCGACGATCATTCGAACGTCTCTGCAGCAGGTTTGAGTATTGCGTCTTTCAAATCGAGACCGCGGTTTGGTGCCTGCCGATGACGATTCTGTCCCGCGCCATACCAGAACCCATCGGCCTGCTGGACCGACCGCGTCCTCGGCGCTGGCCGGGGTCCTGGCTGTCTCTCTCGTCGGAGCCGGCGCCACTGTTGCGCTAGATCAACACGCGAACGAGATGACTGTCCGCAACACCGCAATGGCGCCAGTCTCACAGTCCGTGACCGACGTGCCTGGGTGGAATCTCGCTTTCTACGACGAGTTCATGACGCCGATCGCTCGCGGATCGTTCGCCACAGCCTCAGTCGGCCGCTACTTCGTGTATCCGAGCCCGTGGAAGGACACCAGCGGCAACGGCACCTACAGCCCCGAAATCATCGCCGTGCAGGACGGTGTCCTTGACGTGGCCATCGGCACGGTCGGCGACGTGCACAAGGTCGCGGCCTTCTCGCCGTTGCCGGCGGGACGCCCTCATCGGGTGGCGACCTAGCCGGGATGCGCGTCGAATTCCGCATTCGCGCCGATGCCATTGCGGGCTACAAGGGTGTCCCGCTGTTCTGGCCGATGTCGGGGAATTGGCCAACGGACGGCGAGATTGACTTTCCGGAATCAAACTTCATGGACCAGCCCAAGGCATTCATGCATCATCAGGACGCGGCACTTGGCGCGGACCAGGACTGGTATCAGACGCCAACCGGAACGTCGTGGCAGACGTGGCACGACTATGTGATCGAGTGGATCCCGGGGATCCGTTGTGAGTTCTTCCTCGACGGCGTGAGCATCGGGCGCTCCGCGAGCCGCGTCCCGAATAGCCCGATGCACCTAGCCATGCAGTTCGAGACAGGGCTCTCGGGCGGGGCTCCGTCGGATGGTCTCGGGCCACATTCAGATCGACAGACTGTTGGTGTGGACGCTTGCGACTCCGTCATCGCCAACGTCGACTCCTTCTCGGACGCCCGACGCCAACTCACGCCTGGCGCAATGCCGGCGGCCGGTGGCACACCGCTGCCTACCGTCTCCCCCAGTCCTGGCGCCTCCGCGACGGCCGGCTCCACGCCGGTGCCAGAGGTCGCGCCAATGACCACGCCGACCACAGGCTCCTCGTTCGGGGCGTCTCAAGACAGGTTGGCCGTCCGCTACAGCGACTCGAGCGCGCAAATCACGTACTCCGCCGGCTGGGCAATCGCCAAGAGCCGCATGTACCTTGGCGGCGCTGTGCATTTCGCACGATCTCGGAACGCTCGTGCCACTATCCGATTCACCGGTTCGGCGGTGACCGGGTAGGCCCAAAGGGTCCCACGCGCGGCAAGGCCCGTGTCTATCTTGACGGCAAATTCGTTCGCACCGTCGATCTGGGCGCCACCCGATTCATGGCCGCCCGCTGGCGCTCTTCACGCATATCTGGTCCGTCGCCGGAACGCATCGCCTGACGATCAAGAACGATGGAACGCCGGGTCGGCCGATCGTGGCGATCGATTCGTTCCTCATCCGCCGTTGAAACAGTCCAACGGACCACCGAGGCCTCCACGCGAGGATCTATTGTACGTTCGGCGAGATCCAACGAACAACGGGGAGACGGGAACGTGCCTCGAGTTACAGCGATCGGTCAGGGTCGAATGGGCGTTCATGCGCATCGAACCCGTTGCCGGGTTTGGTCGACGGCTTAACCGGCGACCACTCCGATCGCTCGTCGTTGCCACGATTCTTGCAGCAGCCCTGGCCGGGCTGGTCACGGCCCGTCAGGCGTGCGCGCCGCTGTCCCGAACGCGGTCCGTCAGGTTGTCTGGGAACACGTCTGCGAGAACGTCGCGCAGGGCAGCGTGTCTCCCCAAGTCGCGCTGGTCTGCGTCCACAGCGGGCTTCCGATGTGGACGGATCGAGTCCTCCGTGTTTTGCAGCGCATCTGCGAAGGGCCTATGGGTGGGTCGTATCAATATCGATCCGAGGATGCGAACGAGTTCGCGGCCTGTTTCTCCCTCTGATGGCCGGCTGTTCAGGCTCCGCGTCGGAGGGGAACCCGGCAGGGACCCACGGTCTCAGAACCCGCTTGCCAGCCGGGGAATTAGTACGGTTTCCAGGCACCGGCAACCATGTCCCTGGTGGGAACCCGCCGATTGCATTGGACCAACGTCGCGTTCGGGATCTCTCATTATCGTGGAAGGTGACCGGTTGTGCGCAGGTTGAACACCGTAGACGAGTCGGAGAGGTTCCGTGGCTGGTCTTGTTGAGGCCGACAGCGAACAGTCTCTTGGTCAGGACCAGTCCGATACGCCCCGTCTGTCCGGGCGAAAGGTTGCACCGATCCGGCCGCCAGCCGACATCAATCAACCATTAGCATGTCAGCGTCGGAGTTCCTGTCGGAGATTTGGAGATTTCGAGCGAGTCGAATCTGGCGATCACAGCCGTCGTATGTGCGCGGAATTGAGCTTCGTCGATCAGCGCCTGCATCGTCGCGCTCAAAGCCGCCGGACCGGAGCGCATCCTCGTCGTCGATGGAGCTTCCACGGACCGGACGCCAGAAATCGCTCTCGCCGCCGGGGCCGACGTCATCAGCGACCTGGGTGCGGGCCTTGGCGCCGCCCGCGAGCTCGGCGCCCGATCGAGCCGGACCGAATGGGTCGCGTACGTCGATAGCGATACCATTGTGACGCCCGGCACCCTCTCGAGCTTGTTCGACGTGGCGACGGCCAACGGCTACGACGCTGTCCAGGCAGAGCTCCGGTCGTCTGCCCAAAACCCCACGTACTGGCAACGAGGCGAGATCTGGCGGCGCGGAGTTCAGGAGCGCCCTGGACCTGCCTCGGTAATCGGCTGCCAGGCAACGATAATCCGCCGTTCGGTCTTGCTTTCCGTTCCATTCGACCCTATCTTCCGCGGGGCGGCGGAGGATCATGACTGGTGTTTCCGGGCAGTCGCGGTGGGCGCGCACCTTGCTCACACGGATGTCGCCTTCGCTTTTCACGAGGATCGGGACACGTTCAGACAGTTCGCGCGTCAGCAATTCTGGTACGGACGCGGGATGGCGCGACTCCTGCTCCGCCACGCTCGCCTCGCGCCGCAGCTACGCAGGGCGTCGGGCGGAATGCGGCGATCGCCTCGCTACGTTCCATTCATGGTCGCTAGCTGGTCGTTGACCGCCCTGGGAATGGCCACTGAGCTGGTGATCCTCGCGCTCTTTGAGCGGAATGTCAGGAGCACCCTTCGGCAGAAGAGGCATTAGGGCAACCTGCTATAGAACTGACGGACATGGTGTACACATCGGGTCCTCCGGTAATGAGGAGGACCGATGACCGATCGCGAGCTGGACCGGCGAGCCGCGCACCGCCTGGCGGTGATCCGCCACGCCCAGGAGGTGACCGGCAACGTCAGCAAGACGTGCCGCTACTACGGGATCACCCGGCAGGCCTACTACAAGTGGCTGCGGCGGTACGAGGCGGGCGGACTCGCGGCGCTGCGGGACGGCTCGTCGAGGCCGCACACGAGCCCGAACGCCACCCAGGCCGAGGTCGTGGGCAAGATCGTCTACCTGCGCCAGACCTACCACTTCGGGCCGCACAAGATCGCGATGTACCTGGAGCGATACCACGAGCTCCGGCTCAGCCCGTCGGGGATCTGGCGGATCCTCAGCCGCCTCGACATGAGCCGGCTGCCGGCGTCGCAGCGCTACCGCCGCCACAAGGACCGCTGGAAGCGGTACGAGAAGCCGCAGCCCGGCTCGCGCGTCCAGATCGACGTGAAGTTCATCGCGCCGCTGCCGGGCTCCCGCAAGAAGCACTACCAGTACACCGCCATCGACGACTGCACCCGGATCCGCGTCCTGCGCGCCTACGACCGCTGCAACCAGGCGACCTCGATCCGGTTTCTCGACGAGGTCCTGGCCCGGCTGCCGTTCCGGGTCGAGACGGTCCAGACCGACAACGGCGCCGAGTTCCAGTCGGGGTTCCACTACCACGTGCTCGACCGCGGCATCGGGCACGTCTACATCCGGCCGGCGACGCCGCGGCTCAACGGCAAGGTCGAGCGGTCGCACCGGATCGACGCGGACGAGTTCTACAAGCTCCTCGACGGTGTCGTGATCGACGAGTCAGGCCTGTTCGCCGAGCGCCTGCAGGAGTGGGAGGACTTCTACAACTTCGACCGGCCGCACGGCGGCCTCGGCGGGCAGACGCCCTATGAGAAACTGCGCCAGAAGACAGGGAGCCCGGTGTGACCGGCCATCGTCAGTTGCACACCTAGGCGCCGGCGAGCTGGCCGACCTCGCGACCCGCTCGTCCCTCGCCGGAAAATCCGCAAGCTGTCCGCCGTCTTGGAACCGCGTCCCGTTCAGTGGAGCCAGACACGAATGACCGACCGCATGACCGTCACCATGAGCACTGACGCCACCAACAGTTGACTGATGAGAAGCGCCAATGCGACGCCTGTCAGGCCGAAAGGTGGTAGCAGCGCAACCGTCAGCGCTAGCGACGGCACAGAAACACCCGCCTCGATGAGGACGACGCGGCGCATCTGAGCGCGCGATCGGGCGAGGTATGCCGCAAAGTTGTTGATCGTGTAGGGCACCGTTGACAGAGCCAGCAGCCGCATCGGTAGCGCCCCAGCCGCAGCGTAATCCGGCCCGAATACCAGGAGCACCATCTGCGCGCCTACCACCAGTACTGCAATAGGGCCAGCCAGGCCGAGCGCGATCCATACAATCGTTCGCCGGCCGTCGCGATGGAAATCCGCGTTACCCGCCGCCGACTCCACCATCAGCGACGAATACATCGCGACCGGTAGAAGCCGCAGCATCGTTGCGATTAGCCAAACCGGGTAGAAATAGGCGTTCTGTATAGGGCCAAGAAGGAGATATACGAGGACAGGCATGAGATCGGTTGCAGCGGTCGAAAAGATGCCTGCGACATAGTCGGCGGCGACGTAGCGGACGATACCCGCGATCTTGAGCGGCTCAATCTCGGGCGGATCACTGATCCGAGGGAGCACATAGGCGAAGATCAGGCCCGAAATCACGAACACGCCGAGGAGCGCCGGAAGCAGCCAGGAGAGAAACACGCCGAACGGATGAAGGCTGACGAAGGCGAACAGGATCGCGAGCTTCAGTATCGCAAAAGCCCCGTTCTCGATTGGTACCCATACCGTGAGACGCAGGCTGGCGAGCACGCTGTCCTGAAACGCGAAGACGCTCCAGATCGCAGTCGACATGACGAATGCTGACACCTCGACCAGCCCGGCTGCGGCTGTCTCGACCGGGGCCGCGCCCAGCTGGATGCCAAGCAGGGCGGCGATTGTACCGAGGCCGATCGAGGAGGCTGTGACGAAGAGATAGCTTCCAGCGACCAACTTGCGCGCCCGGCGGCCGGCTCTGGGGACGTATCGATAGAGCACCGAGCGGAGGTTCAGCTGGGATACCCCGGCGACAAACATCATCGCAGAGACCAGCGAGGCGCCAAGCCCGATGTCGCGCGCTGGGTAGAGGCGGGCCGCTAGCGCCCAATAGACGATCCCGAGGCCGCTCGTCAGGACGCTGCTCAGGAGGAGCGCCGAGGCGTTACGGAAGAGGGGCAGGCGTATCTCTGCCAGGAATTGGCGTAGCGCCGTCATGGGGCATGTCGCCTGGCTCGCCGCGACGGCAGCCTGCATGGATCAGCTCGCTTGGATGAACTCTCTGGCACGCACCGAGCCGCAGACACGGCGCGCCGGGCAAGCGGGCTAATCGCCCGAACCTGAAGGGGTCGCCTGTTGCGGACGCGGCCCGTTCAAGTGCGGTCGTATACTAGCCTCTCGATAGAGTGCCGCAAGCTGGCGGGCGGCATCATCCCAGCTGGGAAGCGGGACGGGACCGTGCGGCGGGCTGTCGAGCGCCTCCAGGAGCGCGGTCGCGATGGCTGGCCCGCTGCTCCGGAGTGGGATCGCCGTCGCCCAGCCGTGCGCCGCGATCTCGCTCAGACCCGTGGTGTCAGCAACCACGACAGGCTTGCCAAGAGCAAGAGCCTCCATGACAGAAACCGGGTGGGCCTCGTAGTCACTCATGAGAGCCACGGCTCCGGCACGCGAAAGGAGCTCGTACATCGCGGCCCGGTCCGCGGTCCCGATCGGGGCGATCTCCACGTGATCGGCGACTCCCAACGCTCGTGCCCGTTCCAACAGCGGCGCCCGGTCGGGACCGTCACCGACGATCCGAAGTTGTGCTGCCGGGCGTCGCTTGAGGAGAGTAGGCATCGCTTCGACGAGGCGCCAATGGCCCTTGTAATGCTCGACTCGCCCAACAGCGATCACGAGATTGTGGTCGACCGGCGCCGTGCTGACTAAGGTTGTGTCGACACGCATCTCAGAGCCGTTCGGAATGACCGCGATACGTTGACTGGCAAGCCCTAGTGTCGCCGCGAACAGATCGCGCTCAAAGCCCGAGACGGCGATCAGGCGGCTCGCACCGCGCAACCAGGGTCGAAGTGCGAGCCATTGAAGGTGGCGAAATCGGGCGCGCATTGCGGATGAGTGGCCGCCGCTATGGAACGTCACGACATAGGGGATGCGGTTGTGGCGTGCTGCGGCCATTGCCAGCGGTGCAACCAGGGTATGCACACCCTGGACGTGAACAATGTCCCAGGCGCCCGCGCGGATGGCTGAGACGATGCCTGGGGCCAGGTAGTAGTCGCGTCCGCTCGGCCACGCCCTGATCCTCGTAACGGAGATCCCCTCGATCGTTTCTCTGCGCGGCAGTTCTCCCGTAGCGTCGGTCGTCAGCACCTCGACATCGATGCCATACGTGGGCAGGCGGCTTGCGACCTCGAACATGTGGCGCTCGACTCCCCCGACCTGTGGGAGGAACCGCGCAGACACCTCTAGGACGCGCAGTCGCAGCGCTTCTGCCATCTGCTACGACCTCGCTTCTCGCAAGACGTGATTCGCAGCCTCGAGCGTCCAGGTCGGAGCAACGAGGGTACCCAGCGAAATCAGCAACTCACGGGGCGCGAGCACCGCCGCATGGCTGGTGTTCCATGCCCGTCGGACGTCGTGCCATGCCCCCCGGCGCCCCATCCCGCCAGGCAACAGACGGTGGTGGCCCGCCCGCTGCAGAAACGATCGGGCGATGGCGTCCTCGATCCAGCCGCGCTCTTGTGCATCAAGTGGACGCCGCCATCGTTCAAAGTTAGAGAGACTGGCTCGGAGCGCGCGTGACAGCACCGTGTCCTCATCGTCGGCGATACGATTTTGCCGCTGCTGCAGGCGATGGTCGGAGTCCGTTCGTTGTGTGTATACAAGAACACGCTTGTCGACGTACCGTACCGTTCCGCCGATCGCCATACGCAGAACGAGCTCGATATCGCTGGCCGGTCCGGCGGAGGGGTCGAGGAAGCCGCCAAGGGATTTCACGATGGAGCCGTTGAATGCAATCGATCCGATGTTCCATGGCGGCTGACCGCTCGCGGTCACGGCTCGGATCCATGACCGCGTATCGTGGTCGCCCGGCTCAATCTCCGCGAGTCCTTGGTAGAAGCGCCATGTTGCCGCAGCGGGTTGCCCATCCTGATCGATGCGGGAGCAGGCAGCCACAACCATGACGGGTCCGGGCCGCTCGGTGATCGCGGCAGCGAAGGTCTCGAGCGCCTCTGGCATCAGCCGGTCATCTGCGCCAATAGGGACGATCCAACGACCGTTGGCGAGCGATGCTGTGCGGTTGACGCTGGCAATGACGTCGACCGCCTCATCAAAACGCCTGTAAAGCACGCGCGGGTCGCCAGTATCCGCCACCAGCCGGGAATTGTCGCTCGAGGCGTTGTCGCCGATCACCAACTCCCAATCTGCGCAGGTCTGACTGAGGACACTGGCGATCGCGCCACTGAGCCACCTGGCGTCGTTCCGTACCGGGATGACTACCGAAAACAGGGGGGGCATTTGCAGGTCGCAACGACGGGCGACGGCTCAGTCGCTCTTCGACGGAAAGCCATCGCCTCCTTTCGACATAAGGATATCGGTCAATGGGGCCGGGGATCGATTGATGCAGACAGCCCACCCGGGCGCGTCGACGCACGCTGGTGAGCCTGGACCCACGGCCTCACGGCCTCTGGCTAGGCCGGAGGCGGACCTCCGTGACCTCGACGGTTCGCGGTAATGTGAGGAGCGCCGAAACGAGCATGGCGACGTCGTGTGGCTGGATGAGCCGCTCGGGCCAGTAGGCCTTCCGTTCAGAAGCGTGGACGGCCGCCTGCATGGGTGTGGCGGTTCTCCCGAGGAAGAGCGTCACGACCCGCACCCCGCGGCGATTTAAGACAGATCGACTGGAATCGGCAAGGTCGCGTAGCGCCCGCTTGGACTCCGCATATGCGCCGAGGTCGGGGGGCAGTTTCAACGCGATCGATGAGTTGACGAAGACGACCTGTCCCGCGGCCCTTGCGAGGGCATCTGCGAGCGCTGAGGTCAATGTGGCAGGTGCGCCGACGTTCACCTGGTACAGTGCGTCGGCGACATCGGGAGGGAGGTCCTTGGCCGATCCGGGGAGGTACACCCCGGCGGCATGCACGAGGACATCGAGCGACTTAGCCCTCAGACTGGTGACAATCCACTCAAGATCCTCAGGCACTGCAAGATCGGCGACGATTGGAACGTACTGACCCGCACCCGGCGGCCAATCCGAGGCATTGCCCGCGAATTGCAGGCGACCAGCGTTACGGCCGACGCCCAACACTTCCATTCCTGCGCCAACGAGTTCTCGTGCGATTGCGGCTCCAACGCCGCTCGATGCGCCGGTGATCAGAGCGCGCGGACGCGTGTGGAGGTCGGAGCCCGCGTCAGCGACCGCCAGGTGGCCGGCCTGTCGACCAGCAGGTGCATCGATCGGACGACTCCGGTCGCTCTTCGGCATGTCTTGTCGACGGGTCCGCCGTCAGCGTAGAGTCGACTTGAGGTGGGTTGCCAGACGGACGCTTAAAGCGAGGATGGTCAGGGTCGGGTTGGCGTAACCATGCCCATTCGAGAAGGCCGAGCTTCCGACAACATACAGATTCTCGATCCCATGCACGCGGCCAGTCGCATCGACGACCCCCAAGGCGGGATCGGGATGCATACGGGTTCCACCCATTGGGTGGTGGTAGCCCGTCGCCACCGGGCGACCTCGACCCTCAAAATCGACCCACTGCCGGTAGCGTCCGATGCCGGAGTCCTCGATTTCGGTGCCGAGGATACGGACTGAACGCGTCACGTTGTCTCGGTCGCGCAGCGACCAGTCCGACTCAAAGCATGGCCTCCGGCGCCCCACGTGGTCTTGCTTCGTACTGAGCGTAATCCGGTTCTGACGTTCGGGCGACTGTTCAGCGGCAGCGTGGATCTCGACTGCGCGAAAGCCGCTTCGCTCGACGCCAGGACGCGACCAACCGCCGTGATACTCGTGGTAGGTACGTCCGAGGAGGCGCAGCGCTTCAGCTGTCTCGCGAGGTGCCCGGAGGAGGGCGCCCAGGTCCGAAAGCATCGCGAGGCTCGGCCCGCTATTTCTCGCGGCTCGGAGTGTTGCGATCGATCGGTGGGCCGATGACCCGAAGCCTGCCGTCTGCGGAACGAGGACCGCGCTCAGGTTAAGCAGCCCTTCCTGGCGCTTGACCGACTCCGCAATGGTGAGCATGCCGGAAACGAGATAGCGACCGACCCGTCGGATATCGTACAAACTCAACAGATCAATCATCTCTGGGCCGGATGGAACGATTGTCCCCATGCGGAATTCGATGTGATCTGTGGCATATCGACCGATGTTGTCGTGCTGGTTGCCCGGTCCACCTGGTTTGGTTGCGTCAGTGAGGAGGAGGAGCTGCACATTCTCGACTCCGCCCGCGGCCAGAACGACCACCTTCGCCCGCACGATCACACTGGAACCGTCGGAGCGGCGGACAACCGCGCCAACGATGCGGCTTCCAAACGTGTCCGATTCCAGGCGAAGCACGGTCCAACCCGGGTGGACGGTCACGTTCTCCGCTGCCTCGAGGTCGTCCCGATATCGGAACGTAAACACGTCCCGTGATCCATGCTGGCAAATGCGTGTTCTAACGATGTCTCCCCTGGTCGGCAGAGGCGGTGACGCAGCATCGGACCAGGACTCCACGTCGTACTCGAAGCGTCCGCCGTTCCAGATCGATTGGGCTCGGGTATAGCTGCTGCCGAGTTCCTCGAGTGCGAAGGGCCAACCGTCACCGTTGACGCCCGGCCGAGCTTCGAAGTCGATCGCCTCCGGTGGAAGGCATCGAGCATAGATCCGCCCGTCTCCGGGCTCGGCCTGGTAGGCCCACTTGTTGCTCGTGCCCCCGAATTGCCGGTGGCGACCCTGCTCGATGGCGGTGGAGGTGTAGTAGCTGGAGCGAACAGTACCCGCGCTCAGCGCTTGGACGTCATGGTCGTTATGGAATCGCCCACTCTCGAGGATATCGACGCGGAAGGGCGCTCCCACACATTCCAGACCTAGGGCGATACCGGCAGGACCCGCGCCGATGATGCACAAGTCCGTGTCGAGGACGCTGTCCGTTGGGCTGGCCTCCTGTTGCCTTGCCTGCGCGTTCATGTCGGCGACCATTCCATCATCGCCGGCGATACCGCGCGATCGATCGCCGGCCGGCGTCCTTTTGACACGCCGACATTTCCCGGCGCGAGCATCTGCGTGAATGCCGCGAGCAACTTCGCGCGACGCGGATCATGGAATGCATTGTGCGACACTGGAACATGTCGGGCAGCGTGATCGCCATCTCCTGCATCCCGCTCGAAATCAGTCCTGCGCCGGTCGCCGGGGGTCCCAGCCGGTTACTTTCGCATACCTGCCGGTGCCTGACCTGCTCGGTCTGGAGGCCGGCCAACGGCCAGTAGGTGGCGATTGCCTCTCCTCGCGGCCGGGCAAGGGTGGCTCCGAAGCGGAGCGGCAATTGGTGCCTCCAATCCGTCCGCTGAGGGCCGGGTCGTCCCGTAGTCAATGAGGCTCCACCTCGTCCGAAACAGCCAGCAGGCCAGCCTTCACCAACGCGTCAGCCGCGTCGCTGACTTGATCGAACACGAGACCTGATCGTCGCGCGATGCCCAGCAGCGTGTTCGACCCATCCGACTGGTTGAGGATCCAGAGCATCGCCAACTGGTTCGGCTGCGCCGATGCGCCGCCAATCGGGCGGTAGAGGCCGCGCCTGCCGAGCTGCGGCTCCCCTTTTGGGCTGAGGTTGCGATACGTCCGATTCCGTTCGAGTATGCCGATTATCGATCGCAACGCGGCAAGGGAGTCGGCCAGACTGGCTGGGTTGACGAACTCAAGGTTGTCTGCTGACGTGTGGTATTCAGGGTAGCAACCGTGCGGCGTCCGCATGAACAGCCCCACGCTGAGTCCGAATCCCGGCGCGTTGAACTGTCGTTCGTCGTACCCCCACGGATTGAATGGCTGGATCTCGTACGGACGTCCTCGCTCGCGCAGGACCTGCTCAACGACCTGATCGATTTCTGCGTGTTCCACCCTCGACCGCTTGTAGGTTGGATTGCCTGAATCGCCGACCCCGGCCAGCACCAGGCCGTGGCGAATCCAACGAAGCCGTTCCTCATTGCGGCTTAGCCACGCAAGAGACCCGATTGTCCCCGGCGCGAGGAGGATCCGGTACGAAAGGCGGCGAGGCTGTTCGAGGAGCCAGGATGCAATGAATGTTGCGACGGCGATCCCCGAGAGGTTGTCATTCGCCTGGGATGGGTGGCATATGTGAGCAGAGACCAGAACTTCGTCTCTTATCTCCCCCGGGATGATGCATTCGGCGTACGTCATGGATCCGTCTTCGAGGCTCGAGTCGATCACGACTTCGTATTCCCCCTCCGTGAGCTCACGAACCTTTCGCTCCGTCAAACAGAATCCCCATGATTCGTTGTAGTAGGAGGTGCGATACGGTATCCAATCCGGATGCTCGGGTAGGGTGAACAGGTGCGACCTGAGCTCCGAAAGAGCCAGTCGGCGATGAACAGGTGTGCTGTATCCGACCACCTGGAAATTCGATTCGGCAAAGTTCAGGATCTTCCGACCGCTCGGGTCGAGGATGTAGGCATCCCGGATCGTCCACTCACGAGGTATGGTCCAATCGAACACCGTCGTGCCGCTCGGCACCTCGTGGATTTCCAGCGGAATTCGCCGGCCAATTCTCTCCAGCGTTGAACGAACACCCTCACCGGTCAGGCTCCGCGGTATTGGATACAACTCGCGAACGAGCTCATACATCGCAGCCCCAATGTCAGAATCGGGCTCACGTCGCATGCCCTCAACCATGCGTCCAGCCATCCATAATTGGCCGCACAGGACAACAGCCAACACGATCGTCGTTCAGGAGGCGCGCCATAGCCGAGCCCACCATAAGACCCGCCAAGCTTGCCGGGGTCCTGTTGATCGAATCTCGAGCCGATTCTGGATCTGCGCGGGTTCTTCGTGCGGACCATGTCAGCGGACATCCTCGAGCTGGCCGGTATCGATCCAGGATCGTTCGTCCAGGAGAACCAGTCTCGGTCTCGGCGCGGAACGCTGCGCGGACTCCACATGCGCCGGGAACTGCGTGAGTCGAAAGTTGTGCGCTGCGCGCGAGGCACGATCTTCGAGGCGGTCGTCGATCTGCGACCTTGGTCGCCGACATTCGGCCAATGGCAATCGTTCACACTTGATGATATTGACCACCGTCAGATCTTCGTCCCCGCCGGCTGCGCCCACGGTTTCCAAGTGATAAGCGACTGGGCCGACGTCTGCTACAAACACGACGCGTACTACGCCCCGGACCTGGAGGCGGCGTTGGCATGGAACGATCCCGAACTACGCATTCCGTGGCCGATAGCCAGGCCGATCCTCTCGCCTCGAGACGCCGGGGCGCCGCAACTGTCGATGCTCCGATCAAGCCTGGCCCAATGGTTTGGCTCCGAGGCACCCTCGTCCTTCCTTACGACCCGGCACTCGCGCTCCAAGGCGGCCCAGAACCAGTCTTTCGGGTCTCGGTCAATGCACCGGCGCCGGATTGACGGGACGCGACAAGCATGATGCGATACTCCAGCGGCTGACAAACGCAACAGTCACCGGGCAAACCTCGCCGTCGCAGCTCCCTGTCTGTCCGGTCCACCGTATCATTAGGCTGCCGTTATGGCTCACCGTCGACCTAGCCCAACCTCGATCCACGGAAACAGCGGCCGCAGATTGGAACGTCGTAGGGTGACTCCGGCGCGGCCGCGGAGCCCTCGCCCGACCGTCGTCGTTGCCTGGGTGAATCAGGATGCCTGAAAGCGTGCTCGTTACCGGACACACTGGCTACATCGGCGCGGTGCTGATGCCGCTGCTGCACGAAGCCGGGTACACGGTCGTGGGCCTCGACATCGGCCTGTTCGATGGTTGCGACTTTGGAGCTCAGGTTTCGGCGTGGCCGTCGCTGACGCGGGACATCCGCGACGTGAAAGTCTCTGATCTTCATGGCTTCGATGCCGTAATTCACCTGGCTGCGCTCTCAAACGACCCTCTAGGCGAGATCAATCCTGTCACCACGTATTCGATCAATCATCTCGGCGCGCTGCATTTGGCCAAGACGGCTCGTAAGGCTGGGGTAGGGCGCTTCCTGTTCTCCTCTTCGTGCAGCCTGTATGGGTCGGCAGGCAACGATGTCGTCGACGAGACGAGTGAGCTGCATCCGGTTACCCCATACGGTGAGTCGAAGGCACGTGCCGAACACGACATCGGTGCTCTCGCTGACGAGCGCTTCAGCCCAACGTTCCTGAGGAACGCGACGGCATTTGGCGTATCCCCACGTCTCCGCGGCGACATCGTTGTGAACAACCTAACCGGCTTTGCATATTGCACCGGCGAGGTTCGGCTGACGAGTGATGGAACCCCGTGGCGGCCGTTGGTTCACGTCGAGGACATCGGTCGAGCGTTTCTGGCCATCCTCCAATCTCCGCGTGAACCGGTCCACAACCAGGCGTTCAACATCGGAGGTCCTGACGGCAACGTCCAGGTTCGCGACATTGCGAGGATGGTAGAGGGAGTCGTTCCCGGCAGCCGGGTTAGTTTTGCCGAAGGAGCAGGGCCAGACCTTCGAGATTATCGCGTCTCCTTCGAGAAGATCGCCCAGAAAGTGCCGAGTTTCACACCGACCTGGACGATTGAGGCCGGCGTCGAGCAACTCTACGCAGCCTATCAAGAGGTTGGCTTGACGATCTCCGATCTTACCGGGCCCCGATTTACGCGGCTCGCCAGGATCGGGCAACTCATGTCCATTGGCCTGTTGAACGATGAACTTCGCTGGACCATGGCGAATTACGGCCAACCCTGAGTCGTCCACAGGGGCGCTTTGAATCCCACGCCAACGATCGACGATTGTTCAAAGGACGATCTTTCGACCGGTGAAGGCCTCCGCATACCCCGATGAAGCGCGGGCCTCGATTCCCCTCAACCGCAGCAGGGAGCGAAACGTCTCCTCCGTGAACCAGTCCCGCCCCGCCTGGCTTGGGAACTGCGCCATGATCAGGCCCGTTTTGCGGGCGCAAATAGCTTCCGTCAGCTCCACGTAGAAATTCTGTGGCCCGAGATCTCCGTCGAATTTGGGTATCTCGTACTCGAGGATCATGTGGTTCCGAAAGGTGTTCCAGGTCAGCTCGGCCGTCAGCCGGTGATCTTGATGCAGATCCTCGCGCCGGTGGGTGAAGATGAGGTCAGGTTCGATTCTGGGTTTGAGGTGCTCGAAGGATTCCTTGATCGCCTTAAGCTCTGTCGGAAAGAAGCCATCGCGAAAGCCTGAGACGCGAACGTCCATCGAGGCGACGCCAGAACCGAACACCGAAGCGCTTCGCTCCGCCTCTATGGCACGATCACCGGTTGCGCCGAGTACCAACCACGTGATGTCGCTTAGGAGCTGAGCTTGGACGAGGCGAAGGATCGTGCCGCCGCAGCCGATCTCGATATCGTCCGCGTGCGCTCCGATCGCCAGCACGGACAAGGGTCGGCGAGGCGTACCGATCGTGACCTTACGCATTGTCACGGACGATCAGCGGCCCTCGTCCGTCGGATTGTCGCCCACCCATACCGCCCAAGGAGGGCGCCCGTGCTCGTACAGGGCCTGCAGCGTCTGCATGTCCTTGAGCGTGTCCATTGGCGCCCAGAACCCATCATATTCGTAGGTAATGAGCTTGCCTTTCTCAATTAGCCGCTGGAAGGGTTGCTCCACGAGTTCGTCGCCGGGCTCGAAGTAGTCGAATATATCCCGCCGAAAGATGAAGTAGCCTCCGTTGATGCGAATGCTGGACTCATGTACGTGTCCCATTTCCAGGACCGTGCCGCCGCCATCGGACCTGACGACGTGGAATGTGCTGGTCGGCCGCACCGACAGGAACGCCGCGACCTTATCGCGTCGCTTGAAATCATCGATCATATCGTTCAGCGGGGCATCGGTCACGTTATCGCCGTAGTTGGCCAAGAAGTAGGTCTCATCGCTGAGGTGCCGTCTGACCGCGAGAAGGCGCTGGCCGACGTTCGTGTGGAGGCCAGTGTATGCAAAGGTGATCCGCCAGTCCTCGATATCCGTATTCAGCATTTCGATGGCTCGGCCGCCGTCGCTGAGAATAAAATCATTCGACATCGCTTCGTTGTAGTTGAGGAAATACTCCTTGAATTGATTCGGCACGGTAACCGAGGCACAGAACAAATTCGGTGTGACCAAAATGCGAGAAATAGCGCATTTCGTGCCACAGGATCGGTCGGGGCCCTATTGGCGCCATGGGTTTTGGCACGGCGTCCGAGAACTCGCGCAGCCGAAGGCCTTGCCCCCACCACGATACTGACTACCTTCATCTCAGGTACCGTCGGCCGTCATCTACGTTCGTTGGCTCAGCTGATGATTCGCAACTCGGGGATTGGCACCGGGAATGCGCGCGCCCCAGCCCCGGGCGTACCCCAGCGGCCGGGGCATCTCGGAGACAAGAATTCCAGGAGAACCCCACATCAGATCCGGTCGAGTGTCTGCGAGTATCCGACGCGCATGCGCTAAGGGTATCGGCTCCCGAAGTAGCAGTAGCAACTGCTTCAGGGTGCTCCGTTGACAGGATGCCCGGTAGCCATCTTCGACGCTCCAGGCTCCGTCGAGGGCGAAGCGCACGAACCGACGGTCGCAGTGATCCCAGCCGTCAATGCGGCTGGGGTCTGGGCTGCGTCGCCGAAACTGGGCTCAGCCGTTTGGGTTCCTATGGGGCGTAGCTCCAGACCGCCACCCAGTCAATCAGGACGTGTCCGGAAACCGAGTCGCTCGGCGCAAAGCCATTGAGCGTCGTCTCGTTCTGAAATCACCCAACGCATCGGGGTGTTCGGGATGCGGGACCTGGAGGTGCCAATCACGACGCCGTCGAGGAGGAATCGCACCGAGGTCGGCGTCCACTCTGTGACCGCCGTGTGCCAATCCGTCCATCTGCTAGACGTGGAGAAGGCGTCCTGATCTGAGCCAGAGGTCGCACCCTGACGGTGCATGTAGGCGTTAAACGTCGAAATCGAAGTCACCCTAGGGGAAATCGATCTCGCCGTCCTGAGGCCAAACCTCGGATGTCGGCCACATCAGCCACGCGCCCTTGTATCCGTGCATCGAGTTCAGGTCTAAAATCGCACCGCATATCGTCCGTAGAGTTGATAGAGAGAAACTTATGAGGGAAATCTCAGGCCCGAATGCGGCAACTCGATGAACCCCACTCGTCGTCCGAATGAACGCATCCAGGACGCCGTCATGGACGCTCACGATGCTCGGGTCGTACGTCCCGTTCTTGCTCGTGTCCTTCCAGCCGTACGAATACGCATACCAGCGGGAGCTGACAGCGGATGGAAACTGGCCCTCGGAAAGGTTCTGCGTGAAGTCGTCGCTGAATGCGATCTTCCAGCCCGGAAGGTCGCTGTTCGGAGCTGTCTCAGTAGGATTGGGCGTAGGTGAAGGAATGGGTGTAGGCACCGGGATCGGCGACGGCGAAGCGACCGGCACCGGGATCGGCGACGGCGAAGCGACCGGCACCGGGATCGGCGACGGCGAAGCGACCGGCACCGGGATCGGCGACGGCGAAGCGACCGGCACCGGGATCGGCGACGGCGAAGCGACCGGCGGCGCGGGCGGCGGCGGCGAAGCGACCGGCACCGGGGTCGGCGATGGCGAAGCGACCGGCACCGGGGTCGGCGACGGCGAAGCGACCGGCACCGGGGTCGGCGACGGGCGAAGCGACCGGCACCGGGATTCAGGCGACGGTTCCGACACGGGCGAAGGCGTTGGAGTCGCCGTCGGAACGGGAGTAGGACTAGACGACGAGCTGGACACGTTGATGGTGACAGAGGCCAGTAGAGCGCTCGCCGGATCGGGTCTTCGGCCGCCCCTCGAGCCGCGGTCGAGGCTGATGGCGGAGAGCAGGTGGCCACCGGCCGTGGCCGTGTTCGGCACGGCGATTGTCGCGGTCAACCTGGAGTCGGAGCCGGATCGAACGGACGGCATGCCGGAAGCAGAGCCATCCCACTGGAGTTGTACCCACGACCGGCTAGGGAACCCATCTCCGACGATGGCCAGAGACCCTCCTGGAGGGACGGAGCCGGAGGTGCTCAGCATGGGTGTCAGGCTGGCGGCACCCGCGGACAAATACGGGACCATCAGCGCGGGAAGCAGGAGAACGATCGGCAATGTGGCCAACAGGTCTCGCACGCGTCGATGAGCTCGTCTTGGAGGCGATGGTGGGCTGGTGTGCCCATCGGCGACCCAGGAGGCGCCATTCCAGAACGTCAACTGATGGCTCCATTCGGCTACCCGGCTAACTCAGAGAGTCCCCGTGGCTTTGCGGCCCCGCCTCGCGACGGGTGTGCCCTTTCGTGGTGCGATCTTGCTTGACGAGTCCCCGCGCAGGGTGGCTTAGTCGGTCAACATCGCTCGTGGAACGAACCAAGTATGTCCGGATGTCCTTGCCCGGCAATTGGCCATTCGTACTCCGCGGCTTACCCGGTCGGTTGACCCAAACAGGCGAAACGTCACGTCCGGAAGGTCATTTGGCCCGCCCCGAACCCCAGCCAGAGGAGCGCTAGCCCGATGAGCAATGGCATGGCGGCGACCAGCAGCGCGGACGCCGACAGGGCGGTTCGGGACGCCTCATCGACGAGGCGGCCCGTAGGGTTTCTTCGGCGATGCCCAGCCGCCACTCTTCGATCGGCACAGCCTGGCGCGAGATCCGACGACGGTGCTCCCAATCGGGTTCGGTCCAGACAGGTATTTGCGCTGGCGGGTGCAACGCTGGCTGGTCGGGCCCGTCTCGCGTCGCGGGACTTGAGTCGAGTGAGCGATGGTTGGCCGGCGGCCGCGTGGTTCACGCTGTCCGGCGGTCGTCATGGCCATACGGTACCGCGGCGTTCGGGATTTGGCGGTTCGCGGACTGCAATCGCCATATCCCGTCATTCCGTCTTGCCACGGGCAATGTCATGCGGAGAGTCGCGATCGTCATGCGGGAAGACTGCGAGACCACGGGCCTTGCCCGCTCCTTAACTTCCCGGGCCGCGAATGGCTGCCGACATCCCCGATGACCAAAGTGACGCTGAAACCATTCCGACCAACCGTGACGACGTTTCAGTTGGTGTAGGCCTGGACCACACTAGCGAAGGGGCGGAAACCGAGCGGCAGCCATCAGGTACGGACAGGGAGCTCTTGCCTAGTGGGGGCGACTCCGTGACGGCTCCCGCGGCGCCACCTGTGCTACGAGGGCGGCGGGCCGAAGCGAGCCCATCAGATAGCCGGCGGCGGTGACGGCGAAGCCGATCACGATTGCCGCGGCGCGAACCGGTCCCCAGGAATCTCCACGAATGCCCGCCATGAGGCCCCGTGCAACCCCGTTCGTCAGGGTTCTCGTCGCGTACGAGCGCTCGCTCGCGAGTCCGGCACCCAGCCCGACAGTGTCCGTGATGGCTGCCTTGGACATGCCCTCGGCGAGACAACGCCTGAGGAAGTACCGCCACGTCCCCCGGACGGCGGGCACGTGGTGATACACCCTTGCTGCTGGCTGGTAGACGATGCGGGCTCGACGGTCGTGCCGTGCGACCCGAATGCACAGTTCCGTCTCCTCGCCACCCACCGGTGTATCGCCGATCCGCCCAAGACCGTCCTTAAACCCGCCGACGTCATCAAAGATACGTTTCCGGAACGACATGTTGGCGCCGATCGGATTCCGGACCGTCGCGACCTTGGTCGGCATGCCTCGATATGTGCACCCGACGACCCAGTCGAATTCGACCGGGAACCAGGCGGGCCGTCCGTTGGCCCAGACAGGTTCGATGGACCCGCCCGCCCCCAGGACCTCCGGGTCGTCGTAGACCCGGACCAGCGCTCCGAGCCATTCGGGCTCGGCTGCCGCGTCGTCATCCAGGAAGGCAACAATCTCGCCGGCGGCCGCGGCTACGCCCGAGTTCCTCGCTCCCGACAAGCCGGACCGGTTCTGGTTCTGGACGACGTGCAGGGCGGGAAACGTGGATAGCAGGCGGTCGTGGAGCTCAGGGTTGTGATCGGTGACGACGACGAGCTCGACGTGCCGAACCGTCTGTCGAAGGACGGACTCGATCGATGCTTTAAGTAGCTCCCATCTGGCCAAGGTATAACAGCAGATGACAACGGTCACCACTCGCGCCATCACTGGCCCATGAGCTCTCCGACCACGTCACGACTGGCTTCGAGCTCGACTTTGACGGCGACGCGCTCGTCAAAGCTCGTCATGACGCCAATTGGGGAACGCATGCGCCGTCGTGCTTCCGAACGACGTTCTGGGAAGTCGCTCGCGGAAGATGGTCTTGAGGACCCTCCAGCCATCCGGGAAGGTTCGCAGCCGACCCACGCCGCAGATCCGGGCGGCCTCGAAGCTCGGTACCTCGGCGATGATCAGGCCGGCTCGCAGGGCACGGATATTCATCATGGTCTCAATCTCAAATCCGGAAGCGTCGAGGGCCAGGAGCGGAAGGATGGGTTCCAGAAGGCGTTGTAGCCGTAGCAGAGATCGGTATAGCGGCCGCCGAAGAGAAGGCGAACAAGTCCGACGAAGAATTGGTTTCCGAGCTGCCGGTGCAGCGGCATGTCAGATGTGCCGCCTCCTGGCAGGAAGCGAGAGCCCTTGGCAAAGTCTGCCCCGGAGACCAGCGCCTCCACGAATGCCGGGATCTCGCCCGGATCTGTCGATCCGTCGGCGTCGAGCATGACAATGATGTCGCCGGTCGCGGCACGAAACCCGGTTCGAAGGGCGGCTCCTTTGCCTGGGCCGTCTTGGAGCACGATGCGAATGCGCGGGAGCAAGGCCCGCGCCGTTGCGACCGTGTCGTCGACCGAGAACCCGTCGACGAGGATCACTTCGTGGACGTCGGCCGACACCTTGGGAAGTACGTGCGCAAGATTTGCCGCCTCGTTCAGGGCTGGGATCACGACACTGACTTTAGGGTACGGCAATGCAAATCCCCCATCTTGTGCGGTTGTGGATATGGGACGACTGGCCCCTGGCGCTTCTGTTGTCTGCCCCGGCCCAATGAGTCTTCGAGTCCTGCCTCGAGGGTAGGACCTTAGTACTGGCGCCGGACGCAGTCAACAGCTCGGACCGCGGTACGTCGAATTGTTTCAGCTTCGTGGTGACTGCTGGCACCACGGGGACAAACGGTCACGCGCGTGGTCGCTCCGGCCGCCGCAGGTCGACCAACACAGCGACGATGCTGACCTCAACGAGGGCGAGAAGCGTGATCTTCGGGTCCCACATACCGGCGTAGATCGACACCGTGGCTAGGACCGCAGAGAGGGCGAGGCTCACGACAACTGCGAGTAGGAGCTCTGGCACGGGATTGTCGATCCGCAGCAGCCGGATCAATGCCATGCCAGGGCAGACGCATGCGAAGGCGAGCACCACCGAGGCACGCGGCGCGACCTGGAGCCCCAGGACCACCAGCAGGGCGCTGGCGGCGCCGAGGAGGCAAATGAGGTACGGCCAAACGTGATCTCGACGCTTCATGGCGCCCTTGAACTGGACGTGCGGAGGTACTCGTAGAGGACCGTGTCATGTGTGCGGAACACCAGCCGAAAGCTGGGCGACGTCTCCAACTGACCCACCAGGCGCTGCCACTGCTCCGACGGGAACCCAATGAGGTCGAAATACGCCTCCTGGGACCGGCTCAGGAACACGTAGACCGGTCGTGAGTCGTGCAGGGACCCAATCGCGTTGGCGATGGACGTCACGCTACCCGAGACGAACGACGGGGTGAGGCTCAGCTGCGTGTAACGGTCGTAATCTCGGTAGCCGTACGGCGAGTTGTGGTTGGCGGTTGCGACGATCGACCCGGCGGGGACCACGACCGAGATACGCTCGACCGCGGCGACCTCGTCGGCCGTCATCAAGTCGGCCCGATCGTTGCCGAACCGGGCGAAGAGGAAACCGACGATGAGGACGGCGGAAAGTCCAAACATCAGTACCGACTGCAGGCGAGCCGTGGGGCGCAGCCGCGGAAAGAAGAAGCCCGCGACGAAGAAGCACATGAACGGTAGCGCGAAGAGATAGACGCGCAACAAAATCTCGCCGCCATAGCTCTGGAGGGCTAGAAATCCGAAGGGGAAGCCCGCAAGGAGCGCCAGCGTGAGATCCCAATGGCCGTTCCAGAATTGCCGCAGTACACCGAGAAACGCGATTCCCCAGAAGGTCGCGGCAAAGACGATGCGCTCGTAGACAATGAAGGTGTGGCCGGGATTCCCCCGGAGGTGGTCGCCGACAGCTGCCCCCGCGACGGCTTCAGCTTGCAGCGCGTCGGCTAGGAGGCTGCTGATGTGGCCGGCGAGGAAGCCGAGGGTCATGTAGCTCAACCAGGTGCCGAGCAGAATGGCGACCAGAAGCGGATATCCTCGCAACTGCGTCTGTCTCGTGACGACCAGCACACTGGTCGCGCCCAGCAGCGCAAAAGGGGTGAGCTGATGGCTTGCGACCACGACGCCCGCCAGCAAGACGAGCACCAGCACTAGCCCGGCCCTGCCGCGGCGGTCGAGCGATGTTGCTCTGATGACCTCGAGGTCCGCGGGCTCCTCGGGGTGAGGAGAGCGCACCAAGCGGCGGACACGCTTCGCCAGACCGGCGAGCGGCGGTTCGTATCCGGTGCGGAACCAGGTCGTCAGGATAGCGATTGCGGTCAGGTACAGGAACACGTTGAACCCCTGGGGGGAGAAATAGTCCTGGCCAACCCAGTTCGCCATAACGAAGATCCACAGCCCGAACCAGACGATTCGCCGATCGGCGGTAAACGCCCGAAGGATCATGAACAGCGGGATGAGGTAGAGCAGATTGGACACAGCCGGGATCCAGCTGGTCAGCTGGAGCGGGCTGTCGAGTCCGGCGATCGAGGTCAGGAACGCCCCGAGTATGAAGAACACCGGCCAGCTGAACCGAGCGTCCCGGTCCACGAACAGCTGGCCGGTTCGCATGATGGCCTCGACAAAGCCTGCATGGACGTAGGTCGTCGAGAACCCTGGGGCTTCCTGGATCATGGACGTGACGCCGTGGAGCATGAGGACAAGCAACACGAGATCGATCGTCAGGAGACCCTGCCAGAAGCGGCGATGGGTCACAGCCACGATGAAGCCGGCAGCCAGGATAATCGGTGCCAGAATCGAGCCGGCTGGCAATGCCGTGATCAATCCGACATCGCTGATCCGCGCTTCATCGATCCCGCCAATGTTCGCCCACCAGAGGGTCGCGGCCAGGATCGTGAGGCCGACCGACACGAAGATGCTGACTGCCGTCCACCGCGCAATCCAGTGCCCTCCGAAGGCCCGGAGGGTCGACAGGTCCGGACCAGATCGCACGCCAGCGGAGCGGGCCCATCTTGCCCACCCTTGATGAGGCCGGCCGGTCGCCGGCGTGGATCGATCAGCCATCGCGTAGTACCTGCGAGGGCGAGCACGAGCGTAGCGGGCGTCGGCATCGCCGAGCCACTTCCGAGAACTCGACCTCATCGTGCCGCAATCGGCCGGCCCACCCTTTCAGCCTTGGAGCGCCGCGGCTTGAGTGCCCGCGGCGGACGATCCGAGACCGCCCGTGCCTGCCTTGGGGAGAACGCCCGAACCAATCTACAACAGGCACGAATTAGCGCGTCTCAGCCGATCAGCCGCGGCCACATCATGAACGCGCCAACGATCAGGATCGCATGGCTCGCGCAGGCGCCGAGGATCGACCCGGTTCGCTGGACTGCGACTCCGTATCCGAGACCCACCAGCGTCATATACGTTGCGTATCCGAAGGAAAGGGATCCGAGGTACGACGTTCCATACAGGACGGCCGTCAGTAATACGGCGCTGCGCGGATACATGAGCGTCAGTCCGCGCTGGATCACGCCCCGGAAGACGAACTCCTCGGTAACACCGGCGAACGCCCCCAGCACGACGGCAATCAGCACCAGCTCGAGGAGACCAGCATTGCGCTGGATCAGCGAGGTGGACGCCCCGGTTGCCCACGCGCCGAGCCCTGCCGGGATCCCCAGCGCGGCGATCGCCAGCTGCGGGCCGATCGGCGTGCGCGCCAGTCCCACTGCTCGTCGGGTCAGACGGGCGGCCCGGGCAGCAAGACAGCCTCCAACGATCAGCGGCGCGCCCACTACGGCAACCCAATAGATCGGGGCAATGCCGGGCAACGGGCCCGTCAGGCTAAGGATGCGCAGGAGCGGCACAAGCACAAGTGGGACCATCGCGTCGCCCGCTAACCGATCGTGACGGGCAGACCGGAGAACGAGGATGGTGCCAACGATGATCGCTTCCAGCAGCAGCCCGACGCCGACGTGAACGAAGACGAGGACGATTTCGGCGGCGCCGATGGCCGCTACGAGCACCGGGATGAACAGCTCCTTGCCGACCGCCGCCTTCGCGACACGGGCCTCGACGGTATCTGAAGCCATGCGGAAGGTCATGGCTTAGGCGAGGAGGACTATGAGTCGAAGGCTCAGAACCACGGAAGCGGCGCACAGCAACGGGACGGCCGCGACATCCCACGCGGCCACCACTGGGATCGGGTCACCGCGTGCTCGCGAGATCTCTTTTGCGACCAAGGCGAACAGGAGCAGTAGGATCGCGATCAGTCCGACAGTCGAGGAAATGGCGTCGTAGCTGCTTCCGAGGACCGCGGCGATCGTGACCGGCGAGACGGTCGAGGTCATAGACAGACGAGAAACGCCAGTCTGAGCATCGTGTCAGGATACCCGGCCTCGGCGCCGCTCCGTGGGTTTCGGCCCGTGGCGAGGCAGCCGATCGCGATGGCCTGGCGATCGGCATCGACCGGCACAGCCGGCTCCGCGGTAGGATTGCCGATCTTCGCTGTCCAGACGATCGTGCGGAGATTGATTGAACGCGATCGAGACAGACGGATTGACCAAGCGGTTCCGGCAACTGCGAGGCTATCGCTACCTCGCCCTCTATCTCTGGCGCAGGACGACGCAGGAGGCGATCGACGACGTTTCGCAGGAGATCTGCCAGGGCGAGCTGTTCGGCCTGCTGGGCGAGAAGGGCGCCGGCAGAACGACACTGATCCGCATGCTGTCGACGACCCTCGTCCGACGTCAGGATCGGCCAACTACCTCGAGCTTCGGGATCGCCACGACCAGGCGCGCCCCCCAGGCTCGCGCGTCCGCCAGCTGCGACGCGATCTCGTCGCGCAGGTTCCAGGGCATGATCAGGATCACGTCAGGACGGACGTCGGCCAGGTGCTCCGGCGCGAAGATGGGGATGTGCGTGCCCGGCGTGAACCGGCCGTGCTTATAGGGGTTGCGGTCGACCAGGAAGTCGATCAGGTCCGTGCGGATCCCGCAGTAGTTGAGGAGCGTGTTGCCCTTGCCGGGCGCACCGTAGCCGGCGATCGTCGAGCCACGCCGGCGCTCGTCGATCAGGAACTCGAGGAGATCGCGCTTGGTCGCCTCGACCTTGCCGGCGAAGCCGCCGTAGCCGTCTGGCGACCCGTAGCCGGCCGCGCGTTCCCGGCGCTCGATCTCGTCGACGCAGTCGGTCGACGCTCGGGGATCGTCGTCGTGGACGACCCATAGCCTGATCGAGCCACCGTGCGTCTCGAGCTCCTCGACGTCGAGGACGCGCAGGCCGTGGCGCGCCAGCACGGCGTCGGCGCTGAGCACGGTGTAGTACATGATGTGCTCGTGGTAGATCGTGTCGAACTCGTTCCGCTCGATCAGGCGGACGAGGTAGGCGACCTCGATCGACAGCAACCCGCCCGGCCGCAGGATGGTGGCCAGCCCGGCCGTGAAGTCGTTCAGATCGGGGATGTGGGCGAAGACGTTGTTGGCGACCAGGAAGTCGGCAGGCCCCGTCGTCTTGACGATCTCCTCTGCCAACGACTTGGAGAAGAACTCGTTCAGGGTCGGGATGCCCTTTGCCTCGGCGACCGCGGCGATATTGCCGGCCGGCTCGATGCCAAGCGCTGGGATCCTGCGGGCGATCACGTGTTGGAGGAGATAGCCGTCGTTGCTGGCAATCTCGATCACCCGCGAGTTACTGTCGAGACCCTGGCGGCGAACCCCCTCGTCGACGAGCCGGGCGGCGTGGGCGACCCAGCTGTCGCTGTATGACGAGAAGTAGGCGTACTCGCTGAAGATGTCCTCCGCCGAGACGTACGCGGGCAACTGGACAAGCAGGCAGGTGTCGCAGATCCGGACATCCAGCGGGTAGAACGTTTCGGGCTCGTTCAGCCGATCCTCGGTCAGGAAGTCCTCGCACGGCGGAGACATGCCGAGATCGACGAACAGGCGATCGAGGGGGGCTCCGCAGCTCCGACATCTGCGGGACGCAGAAGCGGGCTTGTGTGGCGCGATCGGCGTGGCGGCTTGGGGCATTCGATGTGCGATTCCTGTGGCAAACGCAACGCCGTCGATCATAAGCGAGCCGCGAGCATAGCGAGCCGCGAGCAGCTGGCCATCTGCCCTCGTCGGGTGCGCACCAGCAACGTCTCGTGTGGTATAGACGAGAGGCAGCCTGTCCTCCCGCTGCGACTGGTGTCAGGAGACGCTGCCGCCGGGCTCCGGGGCATGGACCTCCACGTCGCCGAGGCCGCGCGCCGACCAGCTCAGAGCGCAGCTGCTCGGGCGTCCCGGCCAGGAGCGGGAACGTCCCGTAGTGGATCGGCACCACGTGCTTGACGCCGAGCAGCTCGACCGCCATCGCGGCGTCGCGCGGGCCCATCGTGAAGTGGCCGCCGATCGGCAGGAAGGCCAGCTCGGGCTGGTAGAGCTCGCGGATCAGGCGCATGTCGCCGAACAGGGCGGTGTCGCCGGCGAAGTAGAAGCGGAACCCGTTCTCCAGCTCGACCACGAAGCCCGACGGGCTCGCCCAGGTAGAGCGTCGTCTCACCGCCCGGGTGCCAGTCACCGGCCGAGTGATCCGCGTGGACCATCGTGACCTTGATGCCCTCCGGCCGCGAACGTCCCGCCCTTGTTCATCCCGATCGCGGCGTCGGCCCCGCCCGGCAGTCGGCGCGCCAGCCACAGGCTCATCTCGTGCATGCACGGCCAGGTCGGCCGCAAGCCGGCTCGCCAGGGACACGGCGTCGCCCATGTGGTCGAAGTGGCCGTGGGTGACCAGCAGCAGATCGCATCGACCGATCGTAGTCGGCCGTCCGAGGGCTCCTCGGGTTGGCGAAGCAGGGATCGAACAGGATCACCTTGCCACCCGGCGTCCGGACCTCGAAGCAGGCTGTGGCCGTACCAGGTGAACGTCGTATCGCGATCGAGACTCATCGCGCACCTCCGGGGTGGATGCTAGCAACGCCGCTACACTCGCGTTCGTGTCGGCCACGCAGATCGCCCAGAACCTCGCGTTCATCAACTGGACGGTCCTGACCGGCCTCGCGCTCGGGTCGTACGCGGCGGTCGTGCTGCTTCGCCGCCGGACCGCCGCGACGCGCGGCTACCTCGGGTTCACGACGGCCTGCGCGATCGGGTTCGGGCTGCTGGCGTGGGCCTCGGACGGCGCCCTGCCGGCGTCGCTCGGCAGCTCGCCGGTGACCGTCGATCCCGGCTGGGACGGCCCGCGGGCGATCGCGCTCGGCGCGTTCTGCCTGGTCGCCGCTGGCCGGGCCTCGTCGCCCGCCGGGTCGGCGCCCCGGGCGGCGCCCGTCGTCGAGCTCGCCGCGCTGGTCGCTCGGCGGCGCGACGCTCCTGTTCGGCGCCCTGGCCTGGGGCGGAGGCTCGCTCGGCACGGTGACGCTGCTGGCCCAGCTGGTCGTCGTCAGCGCCGCGACCGGCGGCGTGTTCGCGGCGATGATCCTCGGCCACTGGTACCTGGTGACGCCGAAGCTGCCCGGAGGCGCCGCTGATCCTCCTCGCTCGGTCGCTGTTCGCGGTGGTCATCCTCCAGGTCGTCCTGTTCTGGGCCTGGATCGCCACCGGCGCCGGGCCCGGCCGACGGCGCGCCGTTCGCCGCGCTGGTCGGTCCCTGGGCGCTGTTCGTCTGGTTGCGCCTGATCGTCGGGCTGATCTTCCCGCTGATCGTGTCGTGGGCGTCGGTCCAGACGGCCCGCACGCGGTCGATGGAATCGGCGACCGGGCCTGCTGTACATCAACGTCGGATCGATCGCGGCCGGGACGATCCTGGCCGCGGGCCTCTATTTCGGCGCGGGATTGCTGGTATGAGGTAGCCATGGGCAAGAACGAACGGAGCTGGATCCCCGGCGCGGTCGACCTCGACTGGATCGAGTCGTTGGCCAAGCCGCTGCCGCCGGCGCTGGCGGCGATCGAGGCCGCCGCCGAGCCGCGCACGCATCCCGATCGTCGATCGCGACGCGGGACGCGTCCTGGCGGTCCTGGCCGGCGGGCGGCGGCGGATCGTCGAGGTCGGGACGGCGTACGGCTACTCGACGCTGTGGATGGCCTACGGGCAGGGCCCGAGCGGCACGATCGTGACGATCGACCCCGACCAGGTCCGGACCGACCTGGCCCGCGGCTGGTGGCGGCAGGGCGGGATCGCCGACGAGCAGATCACGGTCGTCAACGCGCCGGCGCTCGACGCCTTCGCCGCCGCGCGACCCGCGCCTCGCCGGCCCATTCGACCTGGCCTTCATCGACGCCCTCAAGCCCGAGTACGAGCGGTACCTGGAGGCCCTCCGGCCGCGGCTCGCTCCGGGCGCGCTGCTCGTCGCCGACAACGTCCTGTGGAGCGGCCGGGTGTCGGGCGCCCGGCCGGTCGACCCGGCCGACGCGAACACGCGTGGCCCTGCAGGCGTTCGACCGGGCGGTCCTGGCCGACCGCGGCTTCCTGGCCACGATCCTGCCCGTCGGCGACGGGCTGCTCATCGCCACGCTGCGAGCCTGACGGCCCGATGACGCTGCAGATCCGGGTCCGGCTGTTCGCGATCCAGCGCGAGCTGGCCGGGACGCGCGAGGTCGCCCTGGAGCTGCCGGACGGCGCCGACGTCGAGGCCGCCTGGGACGCCCTCGTCGCTCGGCTACCCGGTGCTCGCTCCCGGCGGTCCCTCGATGCGGTTCGCCCGGAACGGGGAGTACGCCGATCCAGCGACGCACGCTGGCTGACGGCGACGAGGTGGCGATGATCCCGCCGGTGTCGGGTGGGCGCGCGGCGGCGCCGGAGGACGGCATCCGCATCCTGGAGCTGCGCGAGGCCCCGTTCGGAAGCGACGATCCTCGGCGAGCTGGCCGACCGGCTGGCCGTGCCAGAGGACGGGGCGTTCGTCGGGTTCCTCGGCCGGACCCGCTCGACGCCCGGGACGCCCGGCGCCCGGGCAGGAGGCGGAGGCCGCACGGCACGCCGGCCGCGCCGTGGAATCGCTCGAGTACGAGGCCCACGAATCGATGGCCCTGGCGGTCCTGGCCGCGATCGCCGACGAGGTCGCCGCCCGGTTCGGGGTGACCCGGCTGGCGATCGTCCATCGCACCGGCGAGGTGCCGCTGGGCGAGCCGTCGATCGCGGTCGCGGCCGCCGCTCCCCATCGCGACGCGGCGTTTGCCGCCGCTCGCTACGCGATCGACGAGACCAAGGCGCGGGCGCCGATCTGGAAGGCCGAGCGGTTCGCCGACGGCCACGTCTGGATCGGGCACCAGGCCCGGACCGGGCCGGAGGACGCGGGAACCGCGGCGGACGTCGACCCCAAGGTCCGGCGCAGCGGCCGATCGCGCCGGCTGAGGTCGGCTGCCATCCAGTCGCGCCATACTGTCGGCGTGCGGGCCCTAGCCAGTCGCCTCCTCCAGCTCCGCGATCCCGGTCGCGATGACTGACCCCTGGGGTCCGACCGACCGGCTGCTCGAGGCCGCCGGATCGCTGGCCGGTGCCTGGGGCGCGCGGGCCCGCGCCACCACGACCGTCGGCCAGGAGCGCGCGATCCTGCGGCTGTTCGGCGTCCACGGGCTGGATGCGGCCGGCGCGCCGCTCGCCGGCAGCGTGGTCAATCGGTGGCTGGCGCGGGAGCCGAAGGCGCTGTCGGCCGGGATCGCCCTGCCCGTTTGCGATGGCCCTCCTCGAGTACGACCAGGAGCCGCAGCAGCTGGCGCGCGACGTGGCGTCGGGCGCCGTCGACCTCGCCCTCGAGACGGCCCTCCTTCGCGAGCCCGACCGGCGGGCGGTCGCCGAGATCGAGGCGACGCGGCTGGCCGCCGCGGCGATCGAGCGGATCGACGCCGAGCGGACCGTCCGGCACGAGACGATGGCGCTCCTCGGCGACCCGCCCCGGCCGTGGTTGGGGGCCACCCTCCGCCAGCCCGACGAGGACATCGCGGTCGACGAGGCGGCCGCGCTGGTCGGCGGCCGGCCTGGACCTGATCCGGATCGAGGTGCCGATCGGCCGGGAGCTCGCCGGCCGGTTGAGCGCCGCCGGGCGGGAGGTCCCGGAGTGGCGGCCGCGCGAAGGTGCCCGGGGAGCGGCCAGTCGCGAACCGGCCGATCCCGCGCCGATCGGCAGCCAGCGGGCTCTCGCGGCTCTGCGCCGCCTCGTCGACCAAGCGGCCGCCGAGCGCGGGGCCTACGTCCGGCTGGCGACGGTGCTGCCGTCACTCGGTGCACCGGAAGGTGCGGTCGTCGCCGCGTTCGAGCGGATCGACCTGATCGCGTCGGACGTCGTCGCCGAGATCGTCGCCGGCGGGGTCGAGCCGGACCGCGCCCTGGCCGACCATGCCTTCGCCCATCGACTGCTCAGCAGGGCCGGGACCCTCGTCATGGTCGGACCCGGGACCGCTGGTCGTGGCGCCCGACCTGTCGGCCGGGATGCCGTCGGACCCGGCGACGCGTGCCGGACGGGCGCTGGCGCTGCAGTTGATCGGCGTGGCGCTCGCCCTGCGCCGACGGCCTGTCGCCCGCGCAGATCGTGGTCGATCCGCTGCCGGCCTGGCTGGCCGACGAGGCGGAACCGGCGGCGCGCGCGATCGCGCGAGGTCGCGGTCCGGCGGGCGCTCTTCCCGGCTCACCCGTTCGCGTTCGTCCAGCCGTCGTCCACGACTCCGGGCGAGCTCTGGGGGTTCGTCCAGGCGGCCGCGGCCGTGCACGCCGGCGACGTCGCGCTCGTCCTGGGTCGTCTCGATCCGGCCGATGGCGAACGCATCGAGTGCGGTTGCCACGCTGCGCGCCGGGTCCTCGGTCGGGCAGGGAGGTCGCGGCCGCCACGGCGCCGGGTGCCCTGACCGGGTCGGCCCTGGTCCATGCCCGGGCGGTGGTCAGGGCCGCGGCCGCCACCCTCGACGGGCTTGCCGACCAGGGCTGGCGGACGGTCGCCGGCGACCCGCTCGGCGCCGGGTGGACCACGTCCCGCGCCGTCGAGACGGTCGCCGAGCGGACCGAGGCGTTCGATCCGTTCGAGCCGGCGCTCGGTCGGCGAGGCTAGTCGTCGCGGCGAGCCACCTGCGCGTCAGCCGCCGGAGACCGCCGGGATCACGTGGATGACCGAGGCGCCGGCCACCGTCGAGTCGAGCGCCGCCGGCAGGCCGTCGACGAACACGTTGATGTGCGGTCGGAGCCGCGGACCCGCCTCGACCAGCCGATCACGCAGACCTGGGACCGTCCCGTCGAGAGCGTCGATGACCGCGGCGACCGTCTCGCCGGCGAACCTCATGGCGGCGTTCGACGCCGGGGAAGAGCGCGAGCAGGGATCGCGGCAGCAGGACGGTCGCCATCGTGCGGGCCGGCGTCAGCCGTCGACGACGGCCGACTCGACCGCCCAGATCTCGGGCAGCGTGTCGGTGAGCATCCGCCACGACACGCCCTCGTCGGCGCTGTGCCAGACCTGGCCGGTGCTCGTCCCGAAGGTGATCCCGACCGGGTCGAGCGTGTCGCGGGCCATCGCCTCGCGCAGGACCGACAGGAACGCGTCGTGGGTCGGCAGCCCGTCGTCGGACCGGATCCAGGAGGCGCCCGCGATCGTGCGTCCGCCAGACCGCCGCCTGGCCGTCGGGCATGTAGCGGCCCTCCTCTGGGCGTGCTGAGCGGGATGACCCAGCACGTCTCCGGGTCGCGCGGATGGGCGACCAAGCGAGAACCCGAAGTCGGTCGGCAGGTTGCCGGTGATCTCCTGCCACGTCGCCGAGCCGTCGTCCGAGCGGTAGACGCCGCAGTGGTTGCGCTGGTAGAGCGTCTCCGGCTCGCCGGCGGCCATCGCGAACTTGTGGACGCACTGGCCGGTGACCGGGAAGCGGTTCTCGGGGTTGAACTCCGCCCGGACGCCGACGTTCCGTGGCTCCCATGACGCGCCGCCGTCGCGCGTCTCGAACACGCCGACCGCGGAGATGCCGACCCACGTCCTGGCCGGCGTCGGTCGGGTGGGGGACGATCGTGTGGAGGATCAGGCCGCCGGCGCCGGGTCCCCAGGTCGGCCGGGTCGGGTGGTTGGTCAGCCCCTCGACGTGTCGCCACGTTGCCCCGCGGTCGTCGCTCCGGAACAGCCCGGCGGGCTCGACGCCCGGCGAGCAGCCCGCCGTCCGGTGTGGCCGCGAGCGACCAGACCGTCTTGATCGGTTCGGCCTGCGTCGCCATAGGTCAGCCCCGCCGACGAGTGGGTCCAGGTCGTCCCGCCGTCCTCGGATCGAAAGACGGCCGGGCCGTACCACGGGCTGCCGCCGGCGGCCAGGATGGCGCCGCTGCCCGGTTCGACGATCAGGTCGTGGATCGGCCAGCCCTCGCACAGCGGCCCGCGACTCGACCAGTCGCCGCGCCGGCGTCGCTCTCGAGGATGAAGGCACCCTTCTTGGTGCCGACCAGCAGCAGGACACGGGCCATCTCGGGCTCCTCTGCTCCATCGCGGTCCGGGGGCGAAGGGCGTGGATTCTAGCCGCCCGCCTTGAACGGGTAGACCACCCAGGCATCTGGTCGTCACCGCGTGAGACGTCGGGCTCGCCGGGAACGACCGAGTGCGTCGGCTTCCAGTGGAGCACCGCGGTCGTCGGCTGGCCGCCGGCCTGGCGGATCCGCTCGGTCACGGCGTGGATCGTCGTGCCGCTGTCCCACACCTCGTCGACCACGAGGATCCGCTGGCCGCGCAGCAGCGGGTCGGCCGGGAACTGGAGGAACGTCGGATGCGGGCCGGGCTGGCCCTGATCGTCGTAGAACTCGACCGCGGCGACCAGGATGTTCCGGATCCGCAGCCGGTAGGCGAGCATGCCGGCCGGAACGAGCCCGCCTCGGGTGATCGCCAGCATCAGGTCGAACGACTCGCTCCGGAGCCGGTCGGCAAGCCCACCGACCATCCGGTCGAGGTCGTCCCAGGTCACGATGTCGCTGCTCGGGTTGCCACCGATTCCGTCACGATCTCGATCCTTTCCGTGCTTCCTCATTGCCAGTGCGCGCTTCAAGGGCGCGCTGCCGGATCGCCTCGAGCGTGTGCGCGTCGTCGAGGCTCGACAGGTCGCCGGGATCGAGGTCGAGCCAGGCCGACCGGATCGCCCGGCGCATGACCTTGCCGGAACGGGTCTTGGGCAGGGCCGGGATCACGGCGACGCGGTCGGGTCGGAGCGGCTTGCCGAGCTGCCCCGCGACCGCGTCGGCGATGGCGGTCCGGAGCCCCGGATCGTCGGTCTCGTCGGGCCGGAGGACGACCAGGAGGACGACCACCTCGCCCTTGATCTCGTGCGGGACGCCGATCGCCGCGGCCTCGAGGACGGACGGGTGCGAGACCGCGGCGCTCTCGACCTCCGCCGGCCCGACCCGCTTGCCGGCGATCTTGAGCGTGTCGTCGCTCCGGCCATGGATGTACCAGAACCCGTCGTCGTCGATCGTCGCCCAGTCGCCGTGGAGCCATAGCCCCGGGAATCCGGGACCAATAGGTCGCCTCGTAGCGGCCCTCGTCGTCGCGCCAGAAGCCGCGGGTCATGCCCGGCATCGGGGCCCGGATCACCAGCTCGCCGACCGCGCCGCGGACCGGCTGCCCGGCCTCGTCGACGACGTCCGCCGCCGTCCCGATGCACGGCCCGGAGAAGGACGCGGGCTTGATCGGCCCGAGGACGTTGCCGCTGACGATCCCGCCCGACACCTCGGTGCCGCCGGAGTAGTTGATGATCGGGCAGCGACCGTCGCCGACGACCCGGAAATACCACCACCACGGATCCGGGTTCCACGGCTCGCCGGTCGAGCCGAGGACGCGCAGCGACGAGCGATCATGGGCCCGGACCGGCTCCTCGCCGTGCGCCATCAGCGCGCGGATCACGGTCGGCGAGAGGCCGAGATGGGTGACGCCGATGGCGGGCCACGATCGACCACAGCCGATCCGGCCCGGGATGGTCGGGAGCGCCCTCGTACAGGACCAGCTGGGCGCCCCGCAGCAGCGATCCGGAGATCGCCCAGGGGCCCATCATCCAGCCGAGGTCGGTGAACCAGAACAGCGTGTCGCCGCGACCCAGGTCGAACTGGTGGGCGAGATCCTGCGCGCCCTTGATCGGGAAGCCGCCGTGGACGTGGACGGCGCCCTTCGGTCGGCCGGTCGTGCCGGACGTGTAGATGACCAGGTACGGCGTCTCCGGATCGGTGGTCATGCCGTGGTCGGGAAGCGGTCCGTCGTGTTCGCCGGGGACCGGCGCGTGCCACCACGCGTCGCGGCCGTCCGTCCAGGGGGTTGCGACCGCGCCCGGCCGCCCGCTGGACCACGAGCACTCGACGCACGGTCGGGGCCTCCGCAACCGCAGCGTCGGCAACCAGCTTGAGCGCGACCCAGGCGCCGCGTCGCTGGAATCCGTCCGCGGTGATCAGGACGGAGGCCTCCGCGTCGGCCAGGCGGGTGGCGATGGCCGGCGCGCCATAGCCGGAGAAGATCGGCGTGTAGATGGCCTTCAGCCTGCCCAGGGCGAGGACCGCGACGACCGTCTCGACCAGCATCGGCAGCAGGATCCCGACCCGATCGCCCGGCCGGACCCCGTGGGCATGCAGCCGCCGGACCGCGAGATCGACCGCCGCCGCGAGCTCGCGGTTCGTAAGCCGCCGGATCGTGCCGTCCTCGCCTTCCCAGGTGAGCGCGGCGCCGTCCGGGTCGCGGGCGAGGCGCGGCCCCACGGCCGCTCGCAGCGTAGTTGAGCTCGCCACCGAGCCACCACCGGGCGAAGGCGGGCCCGCCGCTCGTGTCCATGACCGTCGTCGGGCCGTCGCTCCCAGGCCAGGCCAAGGTCATCGGCGGCGGCGCCCCAGAACCAGGCCGGGTCGGCGGTTGCTCGCGCCTGGAGGGCGTCCAGCGCCGGCTCGCCGGTGCTTCGGAGGAACCTGCCGAGATGCGATTCGCGCAGGAGTTCGCCGGCTTGGTCGCCAGGCCACGCCGTCCCCGTCCCTCCCGAAGATCGGCCGTTCCTGCTGCACCGGGACAGGGTACGGCAGCCCATTCGTCCGCGGTCGGTCGGCGACCCGTGTCCTCGGGCAGCGACTCGCGATGGTTCGGACCAAGCCGAACCATCAAGCCGATCCGAGGCGGCCGATTCGAAGCTGGCCTGCACGATCCGAGCCCACCGGAACACCGGGCGACCGGACGCGCGCCGCATGCGCATCCCCACGCCCGCGGCGCGCCTACCGTCCGACGTGGTCCTCCCAGCGGTGGGCCGGCTCGTAGCCCAGGACGCGACGCGCTCGGTCGATCGAGAGCAGGGTCTCGCGGCCCTGCACCGCACGCCGGAGCGGGACGTCGGGGAACACCTCGGCCATGAGGTCGGCGCTCGGGCGGGTCATCACCGTGTCGGCGGCGGCAACGATGCAGACCTCGGCGCCGTCGATCGCCGCGTGGAGTCCGAGCCGAGCCGCCGCGGCGACGTCCCGCGCGTCGACGTAGCCCCATAGGTTCCACATGCGCAGCCGCGCGTCGTCCCAATAGGTCGGGAAGAGCGCATAGTCGGCAGGCTCCATGATGTTGGAGATCCGGAGGCCGACGAAGCTCGTGCCGGTCCGCCGCGCGAACTGCGTCGCCATGGTCTCGCCGACGAGCTTCGACAAGGCGTAGGAAGTCTCGGGGCGAGGCTCGATCGTCTCGTCGATCGGGGCGAACAGCGGCGGGGTGTCGAACGGCAAGCCGAGGACGGTTTCGCTGGAAGCCCAGACCACGCGCTTGATGCCGTGGGACACCGCGGCGGCGAAGACGTTGTAGGTCGACATCGCGTTGTTGCGGAACGTCTCACCCTCGGGTCGCAGTTGCGGTGCGGGGACCGCCGCGAAATGGACCACCGCGTCCGCGCCCGACAGCGCCTCCTGCGCCTGGCCGAGATCAGTCAGGTCGGCAAGAAGGCACAGCCCGAACGCGCTGCCGTCGTGACGCGTGTCCACGTTGAGCACGTCGTGTCCGTGCTCGCGAAGGTCTCGAACGACCCAGGTCCCACCCTTGCCGCTGCCACCGGTGACGACGATCCGCATGTCCGACCTCCTGGCCCGAAGTATGCGGACAGGCGGGCGACGGCGCGATCGCCGACGGTGGTTGGCTGCTCAGCCGGCGGGGGCCGTCGTCACGGCCGCCTGATCGAGGGCGGACTGCAGGGATTGGGCATACGCCTCGCTGGTGTAGGTCGCACCCGAGACGATGTCGATGTTGGCGCTCTGGGCCTGCAGCGCCTCGCTCGACAGGACCGGTTCGACGTAGGCGGAGATCGCGCCGGAGCGGCCGCCGGTCGGGAGCTGGAGGGCGGTGACCGACGTGATCTGGCCGTTCGTGATCGTGACCTGGACCTGGGTGTTGCCGTAGCGCGAGGAGTAGACGGCGCCGGTCAGGGTTTCCGTGCCGGTCGCGGCGGGCGCACCGGCCGTCGGCGGTGCCTGCGCGGCCGAGCCCGATGTCGTCCCACTCGTCGACGTCGAGCCGGATGAGCCGCCCGACGAGCTGCTCGAGCGTCCCGAGCCCGACGTGCCACTCGTGGTCGAGGCGGAGCCGCCGGTCGAGGCGATTCCATTGGTGACCGGCACCTGGTCGGGCGTCTTGAAGTTGAAGAGCAGGACCAGGGCGATGGCCGTGGTCACCAGGGCGATCGCGCCCCGTCGTGGGAACATCGGGACCTCCGTTGCGGCGATCGACGGATCGATCTCGGGCCGAGTTTCGCGGGCTCGTCTGAGGACACCATGAGAACCGCGGCGCGGCGGCCGTTCTCAGGATCGTCTCAGCGAGCACCGCGAGGCTCTGCCCATGCCCGACCAACCGATGCTCCTGCGCGCGGCCACCCAGCATGCCCAGCGCCGCGAAGCCGCACCTGCCGCTCCGCGCCCGCGCCCGGTGCCGCTGCCGCGGACCTGGTCGATCACGGCGGCGGAGATCGTCCTGGTGCTGGTTGCGAACGGGGTCCTGATCCTGGCCATGTGGGTCCGCCACGGCGGCGTCGACCAGCTGTCGACGTTCGGTGGCGCGCTCACCGGGATCGGCCAGGTCACGGCCCTGTTCGGCACGTATTTCGCGCTCATCCAGCTGGTCCTGATGTCGCGCAGCCCCTGGCTCGACCAGGTCTTCGGGATGGACCGGCTGGCCGCGGCGCATCGCTGGATCGGGTTCGGGACCGTCTGGCTGCTGCTCGGTCATGGCGCGTTCACGACCCTCGGCTACGCCATCGGCGATCGGCAGAATCCGGTGGCCGAGTTCCTGACCCTCGTCACGACCTATCCGTACGTGCTGATGGCCACCGTCAGCGGCGCGCTCTTCGCCGCGGTGGCGATCAGCTCCATGCGGGCGGCGCGCCGGAAGCTGTCGTACGAGACGTGGTACGGGATCCACCTCTATGCCTACCTGGCGATCGCGCTCGGGTTCCTCCACCAGCTGTTCGTCGGAACGGACTTCGTCCACGATCCCGTCGCCGTCGCCTATTGGGTGACCCTGTACGCCGCGACCGTGGCGCTGGTCCTCGCCCATCGCGTGCTCGGACCGATCAGCCTCAACCTGCGTCACCGGCTCCGGGTCGCCAGCGTCGTCCGCGAGGCGCCCGGCGTGTTCTCGATCTACGTCACCGGCCGCGAGCTGGACCGGCTGGCGGTCCGCTCCGGGCAGTACTTCGTCTGGCGCTTCCTGACCCGCGATGGATGGTGGCGAGGCCACCCCTTCTCGATCTCGTCGGCGCCCAACGGTTCCTGGCTGCGGATCACGGTCAAGGAGCTCGGGGACTGGTCCGCGCAGCTCGGACGGATGGCGGTCGGCACGCGCATCTTCGTCGAGGGGCCGTACGGCATCCTGACCGGCGCCAGGCGGACGCGGCAGCGGGTCCTGCTGATCGCCGGAGGGATCGGGATCACCCCGATGCGCGCCCTGCTCGAGGCGTTGCCGGCCCGCCCAGGAGACCTGACCCTGCTCTATCGCGTGCGGCGCGAGGAGGACATCGTCTTTCGCCAGGAGCTCGAAGCCCTGGCCAGGATCCGCGGCGCCGAGGTCCAGTACCTGCCCGGTAGGCGCCACCAGGCACCACGGACGCTCGATCCGCTCGGGCCCGACGGCCTGCGAGCCCTCGTGCCCGACGTTCGCGAGCGCGACGTGTTCGTGTGCGGTCCCGTGCCGATGATGCAGCACGTCGAAGCGTCGCTCCGCCGGCTGGGCCTGCCGGCGCGACAGATCCACGCCGAACGGTTCGCGTATTGATGGCGCGATCCTGTCGGTCCTTTCAGAATGCTCGAAGAATCCGCTTCCAGAGTTGGCTCCACGACTCGCCCCACGGGCGAGCCACGATCCCGCAACCGCGGCAACCGCTTTCGGAGGTCATCGATGACCGAACCTGATCAGATCGAATTCCACGAGCACATCGGCGGGCCCGCCGAGCAACGGCCGGTCGGCTCGCTCACCCGTTCGGTGCCGGTTCGAATCGGAATCGTGGCCGGTTCGGCCATCCTGTTCGTGGTCGGAGCGGTGGCCGCCATGGGCGCATCGCCCGGGCCATCCCCGACGCCGGCAACCGGGTCCGACAACGGCACGAACAGGCCGGCCAACCCGAGCGTGCCGTTCGGCGGCATGGGACCGCTCCGGCTCCCCGGCGCCGGGCTCGACATGCGCGGCGGCCCGGGCTTCAAGCTCGGCGGGTTCGGCGACATCACGATCAGCGCCATCGACGGGTCGAGCCTGTCGCTCAAGACGGACGACGGCTGGACCCGGACCATCGCGGTCGGCGCCTCGACCAAGATCAGCAGGGGCGGCCAGGCCATCGCCCTTGGCGACCTCAAGGTCGGCGACCAGATCGTCTTCGGTGAGACGAAGGGGAGCGATGGGTCGTACACGATCGGCCAGATCCGGGTCGTCCTGCCGGTCGTCGCCGGCCAGGTGATGGCGGTCGGGACCGACACGATCACGATCGACCAGAAGGGCGGCGCCAGCGCGACGATCCACGTCAGCTCCGGCACCACCTATGACGTCAACGGCAATGCAGGCGGGAAGCTCTCCGACATCACGGTCGGCTCGATCGTGATCGCCGAGGGGACCCAACGGACCGACGGTTCGCTGGACGCAACCACGGTGCATGCCGGCACCCGCATGAAGGCGGGTCCGGGCGGGATGGGTCCGATGTTCCGCGGTGGTCCGTGGGACAAGGGCCAGGATCATTCGGGGGCCGCCCCGAGCGCGACTCCGAGCACTTCCTCCAGCGCCAGCTGACCCTCGGTCATCGGCGACGAACGCGCGGCGCGCGGCCTTCGGGCCCGTGCCGCGCGCTCGATTCTCAGGGCGTTCTCACGTTCGAGCGGTGTACTAGGTTTGATCAAATCCAACCCGCGAGCCCACGCAGAGTCCGGAGCGTCCAATGCTGGGCAACCCATTCAACCCGAACGACCAGCCATCACCACCCACCAGCGAGCCGCTCGTCGACGGCCCCGCCCCCGGCTCGATCGCCTGGACACCGAACCCGGAGCCGACTGCCGGCACGGAATCCGTCGTGCCGATCGTCGCGGCCGCGCCGCGGCGGCCCCGCCGTTCCGCTGGCTTCCGTTCGGTGCTTGCCGCGTCGCTCCTGTCGGCCGTCGTTGCCGCGGGCGGCACCGCCGCTCTCGTGACCGGTCCGCTCGCCGGCTCGCTCGGGAGCACCGCGTCCTCCGCCACCCCGCCGGCAGCGGTGACCACCGCGACCGGTAGCGACAACTCGTCGCCGGCGGCCAGCGAGCCGGCCCTCACCGACGTGGTCGCGGCGGTCAAGGACTCGGTCGTCACCATCACCTCGGAAGGCGTGTCGTCGCGCGGCCTGCTGGCGATTCCCTCGACCGGTGTCGGCTCGGGGATCGTGCTCACCTCGAACGGCTACATCCTGACCAACCGCCATGTCGTCGAGGGCGCCAGCCAGTCGCTGACGGTCGAGCTCGCCGACGGCCGCCAGTTCGACGCGACGGTCGTCAAGATCTCGGACACCCAGGACCTGGCGCTGGTCAAGATCGATGCCACGGGGCTGACCGCCGCCCGGATCGGGGATTCCTCGAAGCTGCAGGTCGGCCAGAGCGCGATCGCGATCGGCAGCCCGCTCGGGACCTTCACCGAGTCGGTGACCCGCGGGATCCTGTCGGCGACGGGGCGCACCATCACCGTCCAGGATGAGGCGACCGGCCAGCCGGAGACGCTCAAGGGCCTCCTCCAGACCGACGCCGCGATCAATCCCGGCAACAGTGGCGGCCCACTGCTCGACGCCAGCGGCGCGGTCATCGGGATCAACACCGCGGTGTCGACCCAGGCCGAGGGGCTCGGCTTCGCCATCCCGATCGCCGACGCCGCCTCGCTGATCGCCCAGGCGACCGGCGGGGTCAGCTGAAGCCGCGCGCCGTGGCGCCCGTAACAGCGGGTCCGGCTTCCGGCCGCCCGCTGTCCGTGGAGCCGACTAGCCTCATCGGCGACATCCGCAGGGTCGAAGCCATCATGGGCACGACCATCAGCGTCGCCGTTCGCCCGCCGGTCGTCCCGGACGACGCCCTCGACCGGTTCTTCGGGCAGCTCCGCGCGGCGGACGAGCGCTTCAGCCCGTATCGCGAGGACAGCGAGGTCAGCCGGCTCGCCAGGGGCGAGATCACCGAGGCCGACGCCAGCCCGGATCTTCGGCACGTCCTCGCGGCGTGCGACCACCTGGCCCTCGTGACCGACGGCGCCTTCGACGCCCGGCAGTACCGGCAGGATGGCCGGCCGGACCCGTCCGGGTACGTGAAGGGCTGGGCGATCGAGGAGGCCGCCTGGATCCTCGACAGCGCCGGTGCCCGGAACTACTGGGTCAACGCCGGTGGGGACATCGTGGCCCGCGGCGAGGCTTCGCCCGGCCGACCGTGGCGGGTGGGCATCCGGCACCCGGACCAGGCCGACAAGGTCGCCGCCGTGCTCGCCGTATCGGATCGGGCGGTGGCGACATCGGGGAGCTACGAGCGCGGCGAGCACATCCGCGACCCGCGGGATGGGGGCGCCGCCCCGTCCGGGCTGCGCAGCGTCACGGTCGTCGGGCCGGCGCTGGCCTTCACCGATGCCTATGCCACCGCCCTGTTCGTGATGGGGCTCGACGGCCTTCGCTGGTTGACGTCCCACCCGGACTACGCGGCGCTCGCGATCACCGAGTGAGGATCGCGTGGTCTGGACCGGAACATGGAGCGGTACCTGGTCCGAGGTGGTTGACCGACCGCCGCGAGTCGGGCCCCGCCGCTCCCGGAGCGCGTCAGCGCGTACGTCCTGAGGAACCGGCGATCGCTGCGCTACCCCGCCCCGATCGCGGCCGAGGTCGGCAGGTGGACGACGAACCGCGCCCCGCCTTCGGCGCGGTTGGCGACCTCGATCCTGCCGCCGTGCCGGTCCACGATCCAGGCCGCGATGGCCAGGCCCAGGCCTGTTCCGCCGCCCGGCGCCCCGTGGGCCCGGTAGAAGCGCTCGAACAGATGGGGCAGGTCCTCGGGCCGGATGCCGGGCCCGTCGTCCTCGACCGTGAGCGACGCCCCCGTGCCGTCGGCGCGCACCTCCACCCCGACGCGCCCGTCCGTCGGGCTGTGCCGGATGGCGTTGTCGACCAGGATCATCACCAGCTGCCGGAGTCGCGCCGGGTCTCCCGACACGACCGCCGGCTGGGGGTCGACCTCGACCCGGACGCCCCGATCCGTGGCCGGTTTGCCGAGCGCCGATGCCCCGTCGGCCGCGACGTCGCCGAGGTCGACGGGGACGTGCTCGAGCTCGACCGCACCCGAATCCGAGCGGGCCAGCAGCAGGAGGTCTTCGACGATCGAGGTCATGTGCCCGACCTCCTCGTCGATGTCCTCGAGCGCCGAGCCGACGGTCTCGACCGGTTCGCTGCCATGCCGCCGCAGGTAGTCGATGCTGCTGCGGATCACCGTCAACGGCGTGCGCAGCTCGTGGCTCGCGTCCGCGGCGAACTCGCGCTGGCGGCGCAGCGACGCGCGCTGCGTGGTCAGCGACTCGCGGATCGGGACCAGCGCCCGACGCGCGTAGACCGTGCCGAACCCGAAAGCGACGAGCACGACGACGAGCCCGCCGATCAGGAGCACGGCGAGCATCGTCTCCAGCGTGCGCTGCTCGGCGACGCGGTCCTGGATGACCTGGACGGCGTAGGTCTGGCCGTTGACCGCCAGCGTCTCGGTCAGCACCCGGACCGGCGTCTCGACCGTGGTGTCCGACGCGTTCTGCCCGATCGCCTGGCTGCGCAGGGTGGTGGTCCGGATGTCCCGGCCGGTGGCGCGGGCGGCCGCGACCCCGTCCATGTCCGGGCAGGCCAGGTGGGATCCGGAACCCGCGCGGGGCGAGGACCTGGCCCGTCTGGTCGACGGCCAGCGCGATCGTGCCAGTGCTCCCGCCGCCGAAGATGAAGCCGTATGGCCCGGTTTCGTCCGGATCGGGTCGCTGCCCGGTCAGGATCGACCGCACCAGATCGAGGCGGCCTTCGAGTTGGGCGGTTGCGGTGTTGGCCAGCGAGCCGGCCACCGCCGCGTAGAGCGCGGCAGCCAGCACGACCAGCACGATCAGCGTCGTCCCGCCGCTCCACAGCACGAGATTGCGCCGGACGTGCCGGATCAGCCGTCCATCGGCCGTCTCGGCGGCGAGTTCTGGGCCGGCCGGGTCGGGCGGGGTCGTGATCCCGTCGGGCACCTCAGCCATCCGCCAGACGATAGCCCACCCCCCGGACCGTTTCGATCAGCCGCCCGGCGGCGCCGAGCTTCTCGCGCAGGTAGTGAACGTAGGCGTCGACCGCGTTCGGCGTGACGGCCACGCTGAACGGCCAGGCCTGGTCGAGGAGCTGGTCGCGCGACAGCGTCTGGCCCGGGTGACGGAGGAGGCATTCGAGAAGCGAGAACTCGCGTGGGCTGAGATCGATCGAGCGTCCGTCGAGGGTGACCCGCCGCGACGTCTCGTCGAGCGCGATCGGACCGGCCACCAACCTGGGTTCCGGCCGGCGAGCCTTCGCCCCGCGCCGGGCGAGGGCGCGCAGCCTCGCGGCGAGCTCCTCGTAGGCGAACGGCTTGACGAGGTAGTCGTCCGCGCCCGCGTCGAGCCCCGTCACCCGGTCGCCGACCGTGTCGCGGGCGGTCAGCATCAGGATGGCCACCTCGGACCCCGACGCGCGGATTTGCCGGGCCACCTCGAGTCCGGAGATGTCGGGCAGCCCGAGGTCGAGGACGATGACGTCGATGCCCGCCGCGGCGTCGGCGATGTCGAGGCCGTCCTGCCCGGTCGTGGCGGTCTCCACGATGTGGCGATCTTCCTCGAGCAGCCGTCGCAGCAGCCGGACCAGGCGTGGATCGTCCTCTACGACGAGCAGGTGCATGACCGTCAGCCTACGCCGTCGCTACGGGACGACCGTGACGCTACCGGCCGTGCCCACCGGGGCACCCGACGGCTGCGCGCTGGCGCCCGGGCCCCCACGGAAGACACCCCCGCCGGCGAGCTGGAGCTGGACCTCGACCTTCGAGCCGGCCTTGACGTCGGCCGCCGTCGCCGGCGCCTGGGTGTTGTAGGTCGTATCGGCGCCGAGCGTGAAGGTCACGGTCTGGCCGTTGCGGTCGTGATCGTCAGGGTGTCGGCGGTCATCGACTGGACGGTGCCCGTCAGGCTGAGCCCGCCGTCGCCGCGGAGCCCGCCGAAGAACCCGCCACCGGGGCCGCCGGACGCGCCGGGCGTGAAGCTGCCGCGCGCGAAGTTGCCGTTGCCGAACGCTCCGTTGCCGCGGCCCGACGCGGCCGCGACCGGCGCGGTGTTGCGGCCGATGGCGAACGCCACACCGCCCACCGCGACGACCACCGCCACGACCAGGATCACGTTGAGCCAGCCGCCCGACGACCCGCGCTTGGGGCTCTGGACGACCGGCGCGCTCGGGACCACGGGTTGCGGGCTGAACGACGCACTCTGCTGCGGACCGGGTTCCGGGCTGGCCGGGTGGTTTGGATCGAAGCTCACGCGGGTCTCCTTCTATTCGTAGCGCAGGGCGGTGATTGGATCGAGGCGGGCGGCCTGTCGTGCCGGCCACACGCCGAACACGACCCCGACCGCGAGGCTGAAGACGACGGCCGCGACCACGGTCGTCGGGTTGAACTGGAATCCCCAGCCGGCTAGCTGGCCGATGCCCGCCGACGCCGCAAGGCCGACGACGATGCCGATCAGCCCGCCGAGCAGCGACAGGGTGAGGGCCTCGACGAGGAACTGGGCGAGGATGTCGCGGCCGCGCGCCCCGATCGCCTTGCGGATGCCGATCTCGCGGGTTCGCTCGCGGACCGAGACCAGCATGATGTTCATGATCCCGATCCCGCCGACGACCAGGGAGATCGAGGCGATGCCGCCGAGCAGTAGCGTCAGCGTGCCGCTGATCGAGGACGCGGCGTCCAGCAGCTGGGTCTGGTTGAACACGTTGAAGTCGGCCGTCGCGGTCGAGCTGAGAGACCGTGGCGCTCGGTCAGCAGCGAGGTGATCTCGGCGCTCGCCGCGGTCATCTCATCCGCCGTCGCCACGCTGACGCCGATGCTCCGGACGCTCTTGCCGCCGACGAAGTACTTCTGGACGACGCCGACCGGCACGATGACCTGGTCGTCTGGGTTCTGGAAGCCGGTTCCGCCCTTGGCCTGGAGGATCCCGATCACCTGGAACGGGAGTCCGCCGATGGTCACCGTTTTGCCGATGGCCGTCGCGTCGAGGTCGAGGTTGGTCGCGGTCGTCGCCCCGAGGACGGCCACGCGGAGCTTCTGGTCGACGCTGACCGGCGTCAGGAACGAGCCCTGCCACACGTCGTACGCGCGGACGGTCGCGAATGCGTTGGTCGTCCCGACGACGCTGACGGTCTCGCTCTGGGTGCCGGCCTTGATCGTCTGGGTCGTGGAGATCTCCGGTTCCACGGCGCTGACGGATGCCAGCTGGCCGATGGCCGTCGCGTCGTCGAGCGTCAGGTTCGTCGAGGTCGTCCCGCCGCGGCCGGTCGGGCTGACCGTCAGCAGGTTGGTCCCGAGACCCGCCAGCCGGGACGTGATGTTGGCGGTCGTGCCCTGTCCGACACCGACGAGCGCGACCACGGAGGCGACCCCGATGATGACGCCGAGCATGGTCAGGGCCGCCCGCAGACGACTCGTCCGGAGGCGGGAAAGCGCGAGCCGGAGCAGCTCGACGAGGGTCATGCCACGACCCGCCCGTCGCGCAGGTGGACCTGCCGGCCGGCGGCCTCGGCGACTTCCTGGTCGTGGGTGATCAGGACGATCGTGCGGCCAGTGGCGTTGAGCTCGCGCAGGACGGCCAGGACGTCGGCGCCCGAATGGCTGTCGAGGTTGCCGGTCGGCTCGTCGGCCAGGATGAGCGCGGGTTCGGTGACGAGCGCGCGCGCCACAGCGACCCGCTGCTGCTGGCCGCCAGACAGCTCGGTCGGCTCGTGGTGGAGCCGATCGCCGAGGCCGAGCCGCTCGAGCGCGGCCGTCGCGCGCGCCGCTCGCTCGCGGCGGGAGACCCCCTGGTAGAGGAGCGGCGTGGCCACGTTGTCGAGCGCGGTCGTCCGCGGCAGCAGGTTGTAGGACTGGAACACGAAGCCGATGGTCAGGCTGCGGAGCCTGGCCAGGCCGTCGTCGTCGAGCTCGGCCACCGGTGTGCCGGCGAGCAGGTACTGGCCGTGGGTCGGCCGGTCAAGGCAACCGAGGATGTTCATCATCGTGGTCTTGCCAGACCCGGACGGTCCGACGATCGCGACGAACTCGCCGGCGTGGACCTTGAGGCTGACGTCGACGAGGGCCGGCACCTCCATCGCGGCCCATCGAGTAGACCCGGCTGACCTGGTCGAGCGAGATGATCGCGTCGAGCATCTCAGTTGCCGCCCCCGCCGCCGCGGAAGAAGCCGCCGCCACCCCCGCCGACCGGGATCCCGAGGCCGCCGCCCAGACCGCCGCCGGCCGTCGCGTGCCGTCCCGGTCCGGGTCGCGTTGACGCCGGTGACCACGGTCTCGCCCTCGGTCAGGCCGGACGTGATCTCGGCGAGCGAGCTCGTGACCAGCCCGACATCGACGGGCTGCGCCGTCGGAACGCCGTCGGCGCCCATGACCAGGACCGAGTAGTTGCCGGCACTGCCGTTGAGTGCGGTGGCCGGCACCGACAGGACGTCGGCCTGTTCGGCCGTGGTGACCTCGATGTCGGCGCTCATGCCCGGAGGCGGTACCGTCGGGCGCCGGGTCGATGGCCACCACGATCGGGTAGCTGACGACGCCGCCGGTGCCGGATGTGCGTGCCGATCGGGTCGATCTCCTTGACCGTACCGGTGGCGGTCTTGTCGAGCGCGGTGATCGTGACGCTGACCGCCTGGCCGACCTGGAGGGAGGGGTAATCGGTCTCGGTGACGGTCGCGCTCACCTCCATCTGGAGCGAGGCGACCGTGATGTCCGTGCTGGACGGCGCGGTCGCCCCGGCGACGACGTTGACGGCCGTCACCACGCCGTCGACGGGGGAGGCTAGCGAGTAGCGGTCGAGCGTGTCCTTGGCGTTGTTGACGGCGGTGGTCGCCGACGACACCGATGCCTGGTCGGTGGCGATCGTCGCCGCGTCCGCCGGCGCCACCTTCATCGAGTAGTTGTGCTGCGAGCTGGACAGCGACAGCTCCGCGGACGCCAGCTGGTTGGTCGCCGACGTCACCGAGGACGTGACGCTCAGCTTCAGCGTGTCGAGTTGCTGCTGGGCCTGGTCGATAGCCGACTGGTCGGCCTTGATCGTGGCGGCGGCCGGACCGGCCGTCTGGTCGTCGGCGAGCTTCTGCTGGGCCGCCGCCAGGGCAGCCTGGAGCTGGCTGAGCTTGAGCTGGTTCTGCTGATCGGTGGCGCTCGACTGGGTGTTGCCGGCCTGGATCTGCAGGTTGAGCGTGTCGAGCTGCTGCTGCGCCTGGGTCACGGCCGACTGGTCAGCCTTGATCGCTGCGTTGTCCGCTGCGATCGCCGCGTTGTCGGCGTCGATGACCGACTGTGCCGCCAGGGCGGTGGTGTCGGCGCTGAGCTTGGCGGCGTCGGACGCGAGCTGCGCCTGGTCCGTTGCCAGCTTCTGCTGGGCAGCCGACAGGACGCCTTGCGCCTGGCTGAGCTTGAGCTGGTTCTGCTGGCTGGTGACGCCGGCCTCGGCCTGGGTGCCCTGGAGCTGGAGATTGAACGTGTCGAGCTGCTGCTGCGCCTGGGTGATCGAGGCCTGGTCGGCGGTGATCGTGGCGCTCGGCGGACCGGCTGTCTGGTCATCGGCGAGCTGCTGCTGCGCCTTGGTGAGCGCCGTCTTCGCCTGTGCCAGCTTGAGGTTGTTCTGGGCCGTCGTCTGTGACTGGCTCTGTTTCGCGACGGTGAGCTGCTGCAACGCCTGCCGGATCGAGTCGTAGGCCGCCGCGCGCTGCGGCCCGGTCAGCCCAGCGCGATCCACGGCAGCCTTGGCCTTGGCCACTGCAAGGTTGGCCTTGGCCACGTCGAGCGCGGCCTTCGCGTTCGCCGTGTCGGCGGTGGCCAGCACGTCGCCGCTTGCCACGTGGTCGCCGACGGCCACGTTCACCTTGGTCACCAACCAGCTGCCTGACGAGCTGCTCGAGGCGTTCGAGCTGGCAGCGTTGGTCGAGCTCGAGCTGCTGGTTGTCGACAACACCGGGTCGGTCCCGAACGCGAGGTTGTACGTCGCGGCGGAACGAACGCTGCCGGTGGCAACGACCTGCTCGGTGACGTTGCCGCGGCTGACGGCGGCCGTCAGGTACTGGCTCTGCGATCGGCCGTTACCGCCCGGCGCGAGCACCACATAGCCCGCCGTACCGACGCCGACCGCGAGCAGCAGGACCACCGCTGCCACTTTCCACTTCATCGGGGATCCCTCTGTGTCCTGGAGCAGGGTCCGCGCCACGTGGGTCGGCGGACCGATTCTGGGTGTCGGCCATGCGGCCAGACATCGGCATTCAATCGCGGGCCTCTGAGACGATCGTGAGAACGGGCCGCTGTCCGTGCCGACGGGTCGACACATCCAACGCGCCACGCAGGACTCCCGTCGTGGCCGGCCCGGTCCCATCTACGATCTGTGCGTGGAGCCATCCCGCCAGCCAGCCGATCCGGGCGCGACCGGCTCCGAACCCGCCGGTTCGCACGACGGGCCTCGCCGACGACCGCGCCGCCCAGCGCCGGGCATCAGCCAGCTCCCGTGGCGCCGGCTGGTCAACCCGTTCCGGCCGGTCGAGATCCTGTCGGTGGACCAGGTCGAGGCCATCCACCGAGCATCGCTCCGGATCCTGTCCGAGATCGGGATGGAGGTGCTGGGCGACCGTGCGCTGGAGGCGTTCCGCGCTGCGGGGGCCAGGGTTGACCGGCTGACGCCGGAACGTCCGGCTCGACCCGGCCCAGGTCGAGGAGCTCGTCGCGCTGGCCCCGTCGCAATTCGAGCTGCATGCCCGGAACCCCGATCGCGGCATCACGTTCGGCGGCTCGAACCTCGTCTTCGGCGCCGTCGGGGGGCCGGCATTCGTGAGCGATCTCGACCGCGGTCGACGCGCCGGCAACTTCGCGGATTTCGTCGACTACGTCCGGATCATCGGCGCGCTCGACATCATCCACCAGGAAGGCGGCGGTCCCCTCGAGCCGACCGACCTGCCGGTGGCCACCCGTCACCTGGACATGTACCGGACGTTCGCCGTCGAGCTCGACAAGACCTGGCAGTGCCTCGGGTTCGGAGCGGTCCCGGTTCGCGACGCGCTCGAGGTCGCCTGCCTCGTTCGCGGCGTCGACCGGGACGGACTCCTGCGCGAGCCGTCGCTGATGACCGTGATCAACACCAACTCGCCGCTCCGTCTCGATGGGCCGATGGGCGACGGCCTCATGGAGATGGCGCTCCACGGCCAGCCCGTGGTCGCCACGCCGTTCACCCTGGCGGGGGCGATGAGCCCGGTGTCGCTGGCCGGCGCGATCGCCCAGCAGAATGCCGAGGCGCTGTTCCTCGTCGCGCTCGCCCAGATCGTCCGGCCCGGCGCCCCGATGGTCTACGGCGCGTTCACCTCGAACGTCGACATGCGGACCGGCGCGCCGGCCTTCGGGACGCCAGAATCGGTCAAGGGCGCGCTGGCCAGCGGGCAGCTGGCCCGACGCTACGGGCTGCCGTGGCGGTCATCCAACACGACCGCATCCAACGTCGTCGACGCCCAGGCCGCCTACGAATCGGAGATGGCCGTTTGGGGCGCGGTGATGGGCGGCGTCAACCTGCTGTACCAGGGCGCAGGCTGGCTCGAGGGCGGGCTGACCGCGTCGTACGAGAAGCTGATCGTCGACGCCGAGATCCTGCAGATGCTGTCCGAGGTCCTCCAGCCGATCCCCGTTGACGAGGCCAGTCTCGGCTTCGACGCGATCGCCGATGTCGGTCCGGGCGGCCACTTCTTCGGGACGGCGCACACGCTCGAGCGCTACGAGACGGCGTTCTACCGGCCGCTCGTGTCGGACTGGCGCAACTTCGAGACGTGGCGGGCCGACGGGTCACGGACCGCCACCGAGCGTGCCAACCTCATCTGGAAACGGCTGCTCGCGGAGGCCGTCCCGCCGCCGCTCGATCCGCCGATCCTCGAGGCGGTCGACGCGTTCGTCGCTCGCCGGAAGCTCGAGATCGCCGCCGCCAGCTGAGATCGGCCGGGACCGCGGAGGCGTCGCGGACGCCACGGTCAGTGGAGCGCGGCGGCCACCAGGTCTGCGTACAGCCTGGCGCCGGCCGGCCGTGGGTGATAGCCGTCGTTCCAGAAGAGGTCGGGCCGGCCTTCGGTTGCGGCGTTCCAGTCGACCATCCGCGCGTTCGGGTAGCGGGCCACGCCGCTGGCGATGATCCGGTTGTTGTGCGCTTCCCATTCGCGGGGCACGCGGACGTTGATCCAGATGACGGTCGGGACGTCGCGCAGCGCGGCCATCACCTCGTCGAACTGCCCGTCGTAGAACGGGCCGTTGTTGCCGAGCTGGACGATCACCGTCTGGGCCAGCCCGCCGGTCTCCTCGCGCCGTTCGAGGATCGTGATGCCGTCGCCGATCTGGCGCCCCACCGCGGCATCAACCCGAACCGGCCCGAGGTCGTGCGCGAGGGCCGTCGCACTCTGGAGCATGACCGATTCGCCAAACGCGAGGATCGGCGGGCTGGCGGACGGCGCCGCGGAGATCGAGGGGGCGGTGGACGCGGTCGCGGACGGCGACGCGGAATCGGCGGGTGTCTCGGGCGACGGAGCCAACGAGTCGGACGGTGGCGCCGGCCTCGCGGGCGCGGCCGTCGGCCGACGCGAAGCGCCGGCGCTCGGCGATCGGGCGGGCGCCACGGAGGGCTGGGCCGAAGCTCGGGCGGCAACCGAGGGCGACGGCGACCCATCCGCCGGGACGACGAGCGCGTCGATCGAACCCGTGACCATGCCGTCGGGAGCCATTGGCGGCTTCGCCAGCGCCACCGATACGAGCATGACCGAGAGCCCGATCGCGAGGACGCCGGCCTTGACCGGTGCCGACCAGCGCCGAAGCCCGGGCCTGGTCGCCGGATCGCCCGTTCGGAAGCGTCGCCAGGCGCGCTCGATAGCCCCCGAGCGGATCGGCGCCTCCACGAACCGGAACGACAGCTCGGCGAGGACGGCCGTCAACCCGAACCGAAGGACGAGCGTGGGGACCGGGTCGAGGGCCATGTCGATCCCCGGCCGGGTCAGCGTGAAGACCGGCCAGTGCCACAGGTAGATGCCGTACGAACGGGTCCCGATCCAGCGCAGCGGGCCCCAGTCGAGGATCGGCCCCAGCCGGCTGCGCGGGTGGACCGCCGCCGCGATGACGGCGATCGTCGCGATCGCAACGATCGCGAGCCCGCCGCGATAGAGGAACGGGTCGAACGCGTCGGCCGAAGTGAACAGCCAGGCGACCGTGGCCAGGCCGGCCACGCCGAGCAGATCGACCAGTCGGCCGACGCGACGGCTCGTCCAGATCCTCGGGGCGGCGGCGGCGCCGCCGGCGACCGCGGTCACCGGCACCCACAGGAAGGCGAGGGCGGCCCCCAGCAGCAGCCCGGTCAGGCGGGTGTCGGTGCCGTAGTACAGCCGCGACGGATCGGCGCCCGGCTGGAAGAGCACGGCCATCCAGACGGCGGACCCGATGGCGCCGGCCACCGTCAAGGCAAGCCCCGCCCGGCGGCCTGCCAGCAGCAGGGCAGACAAAACGATGCGGCCAGGCTACGTAGAACTGCTCCTCGATGGCGAGCGACCAGAGGTGCATGAACATCGACGGGCGGCCGACCGTCTCGAAGTACGACTGGTCGCCTGCGATGAGGTGCCAGTTGGTCACGTAGGCAAGGGCCGCGAGCGCATCCGGCCGGAGCCGGGCGATCTCCTCGGGCACCACGACCACGGCGGCGGCCAGCGTCGCGGCCAGCAGCAGGAACAGCGCCGGCAGCAACCGGCGCGCCCGGCGCAGCCAGAAGCGGACCGGGTCGATCCGGCCGGAGCGACGATGCTCGCCGAGCAGGAGCGCGGTGATCAGGTATCCGCTGATCACGAAGAACACCTCGACGCCCAGGAAGCCGCCCGATGCGGCGCCGAACCCGGTGTGGTAGGCGAGGACCGCCAGGACGGCGATTGCGCGCAGGCCGTCGAGACCGGCCAGGTGCGACCACGGGCCGGACGCAGGCTCGGTCGCCCCTTGGACGGCGGCGGTCGGGGCGGCGTCCGGATGGGTCGCGACCGTCTGCGGCATGTTCCTGCGGGGTGGCCGATGTGGAGCCGGGCGTCAGCCGGGGAGCGACGATCCTCGGTAAAGCCGGTTGCTCGGCATCGTACCGCGTCGGTCGGTCCGGCGCCCCGCCCGGAGGTACCGAACGACCACGTCAGAGGGTCCTGGGCCTGGCCTGTGCATCGATCTCCGACTGGAGGACCGCCCGGATGCGGGCCAGGCGGTCGGCATCTGCCGGGACGGCTTCGAGGAGCATCCCGCGACCGACATCCCACCGGCTCGCGACGTCCGTCGGGCGCTCGCCGCGGAGGATGGCCGCCGCCTGGGCGGCAGCGCCCATCGCCACCGCCTCGACCGCGTCCGGGATCCGGACCGCACGTCCGGTCAGTCGCCGCACGACCGCCCGCCAGGTCGCGCCGCGCGCTCCGCCACCGATGAGGAGCAGCGGTGCCTCGGGGTCGAGGCCGCCGACCGACTCCTCGATCGCGTCGAACGCAACCAGCAACGAGGCGACGGCGCCCTCGTAGGCGGCCATCAGGATCTGCTGGGGCGTCGTCGTATGTCGGAGACCGGTGATGGTGCCGCTCGACGCGGGGAGGTTCGGCGTCCGCTCCCCGTCGAGGTAGGGGAGGACGACGACGTCGCCCGCGGGCGCCACGTCGTCGCGATCGATCCCGAGCCAGGCCGCCATCCGGTCGACCGCGACCGTGCAGTTGAGGGTCGCGGCGAGCGGCAGGAACCGGCCGGCGGCATCGGCGAACCCGGCCACGATCCCGCTGGCGTCGGCCGCCGGGCGATCCGCGACCGCGAAGATCGTGCCCGAGGTGCCCAGGCTCATCGCCGCCTGTCCGACGGTCAGCCCGAGCCCGAGGGCGGCGGCCGCGTTGTCGCCGGCGCCGGGACCGACCGGGATCCCCGGCGGAAGTCCCAGTTCGGCGGCAGAAGCGGCCGAGACGCTGCCCGCGATGTCCGCCGGGCCAACGACGACCGGCAGAAGATCGGCCGACAGCCCGATCTCGGGCAGGTCGAGGATCTCGTCGAGGTAGCGACCGCTCGCCGGCGACCACCAACCCGTGCCGGAAACGTCGCTTCGATCCGTCGTGCCTCGCCCGGTCAGCCGTTGGGTGAGGTAGTCGTGCGGTAGTCGGATCGCCGCGGTCGCCCGGGCAGCCTCGGGCTCCGTGCGGCGCAGCCAGGCCCACTTGCAGACGGTGAACGAGGCGACCGGTCGGAGCCCCGTCAACCGGGCCCAGGTTGCCGCTCCGAGCCGGTCCGTGAGCCGCTCGGCATCCGGCGCCGCCCGGGTGTCGTTCCACAGCGACGCGGGGCGGAGCGGCTGCCCGTGAGCGTCGAGGACGACGAGCCCGTGCTGCTGGCCGGCGACTGAGATGGCGCCGATCTCGCCGGCGCGACCGGTCGCCGCCAGGGATGTCCGCAGAGCCGACCACCAATCGCGCGGGTCCGTCTCGCGGGCGCCGCCGGTGCCGGTGACCTCGTGGCGCGCCGCGCCGCTGGCGACGACCGTCCCATCGTCGGCGTCGACGACGACGACCTTGGTCGCCTGGGTCGAGCTGTCGACTCCGGCGACGAGCGAGCTGCTCCCCATCGATCTCCTCTACCTATGGCCAGTCAGGGAAGGCGCTCGATCGGCGGAGCAGTACTCTCCCGGACGATGAGCTCGGTGGCGAGCTCGACGCGGGTCTGCGACGGCTGTTCGCCGTTGGCGAGACGTAACGCCAGACGGGCGCCGGCCACGGCCATCTGGACCAGCGGCTGGCGGACGGTGGTCAGCGGCGGCCCGACCCAGGTCGCGACCGGCAGGTCGTCGAAGCCGACGACGCTGAGCTGCTCGGGGATGTGGAGGCGAGCCTCGCGGGCCGCCTGGTAGACGCCGAGCGCCTGGAGGTCGTTGCCGGCGAAGATTGCGGTCGGGCGATCCGGCTGACGCAGGAGCGCCCGACCCTCCGTCACGCCGTCCTGGACGTGGAAGTTGCCGTACCGGATGAGATTCGGGTCGACGGGAACCTCCGCCTCGTCCATCGCTGCCCGGTAGCCGTCCAGCCGGGCACGACTGCACAGGACGCTCTCCGGACCGGCGATGACTCCGATCCTCCGATGCCCGAGCCCGAGCAGGTGGCGCGTCGCCGCCAGGCCACCGCTCCAGTTGGTCGCGCCGATCGACGGCGTATCGTGCAACGGCTCGCCGGTCGGGTCGACGACGACGAGCGAGATGCCGCGTGAGTTCAGGAGCGCTCGCTGGCCCTCGCTCAGGTCGGACAGGACGGCGATCACCCCGGTCGGGCGGCGGGCGAGGACCCCTTCGATCCAGCTACGGCCCGGCGTTCGGCGTCCCTGCATCTCGGACAGGACCACGGCCATGTCGTGCTCGCGGGCGACCTGCTCGACGCCCATGATGATTTCGAGGGCCCAGTCGCTCTCGAGCTCGTGGAAGATCACCTCGAGAAGAGGCGCGGGCCGTACGGACTTGCGCGATCGCTCATAGCCGTGCTCGCGGATCACGGCCTCGACACGCAATCGCGTTTCGGGCGAGACGTCCGAGCGCCCGTTGATCACCTTCGAGACGGTCGGTGCCGAGACGCCGGCCGCTGCGGCGATCCGGGCGATCGTGGATTGACGACGAGTACCGGCTCGGGGGGCCGAAGGTGTCGTGGCCATGGCCGCAGTGTATCGAAACTTTCGGAGCGCGTTTGGCCGATCTTGCCGCCAGGAGCTCGTCATCGAGCGGGTTGTGACCGGGGGTCCATTGGGGACCTTGACGGCGCCGGCATTGGTGCGTACAGTCCGATTCTCGAAAGCGATCGCTCACTCGGGCGAAACTTTCGCGGCTGAGCGAGGTCGACGAGGATCCGTCAACGGGTCCAGCCGGCTTCTGGCGGTAGAGCGATGATCGGTGCGCCTGCTCGTCAGTTTCCTGGAGGCGATCTCGTCCCGTTCTGTGCCTCCTCCACGCAACGGGACGAGGTCGTCCCTGTCTTCGAGACGCTTGCCTGGTTGGACGCCGATCAGCACTCCCGTCACGGCCGCCTGGTGGTTCCCTGCCACCGGGTAGGTCGAATTCGCGCAATCGAGCCGTAGGAGGAGCCAGCTGGAGGATGCGCGGCGCGTCACGAGTCGAGCGAGACTGCACGTGGAGGAGCGAGGACATGACAGGAGGTCAGGAGTGACAACGCGTTGGCGAATGCTTGGCGTCATGGGCGTCATGGCGCTCGTGTTCAGTGCCTGTTCGGCGGGCGGCGCAACGACCGCCCCGTCGGTCGCGGCGCCCTCGGAGGCGGCCCCGTCCGTCGAAGCCAGCATGGCGCCGTCGGAAGCACCGGCGTCGCAGGCCGCGGCCCCGGTCACGATCGAGTGGTGGCACATCTCCACCAATGATCCGGGCAAGACCCTGTTCAAGAACATCGCGGACGCCTACATGGCGGCCCATCCGAACGTCACGATCAACATCACCGTCCTCGAGAACGAGGCCTTCAAGACCAAGCTCGCGACGCAGATGCAGTCCGGCACGCCGCCGGACCTGTTCCAGTCGTGGGGCGGCGGCACGATGGCGGCGCAGGCCGACGCCGGGATGCTCAAGGACGTCACCGCGGACGTCGCGTCCTGGAAGGACACGGTCAATCCGGGCGCCCTCAGCATCTACTCGTACAACGGCAAGCAGTACGGCATCCCGTGGGACATGGGGATGATCGGCTTCTGGTACAACAAGAAGATCTTCAGCGACGCCGGGATCAGCGCCCCGCCGACCACGTGGGATGAGCTCCTGTCCGACATGACCACGCTCAAGGCCAAGGGCGTGGCCCCGCTCGCGATCGCCGGCAAGGACAAGTGGCCGTCCATGCACCTGTGGACGTACCTCGTCCTGCGGATCGGCGGCGCCGATGCCCTGCAGCAGATGATCCAGTCCGGCGATTGGAACACCGACGCCTGCAAGGCGGCCGGCGAGCAGGTCCTCAAGCTCAACGACCTCAAGCCATACCAGGATGGCTACAAGAGCGCGACCTACGACAACGAGGCCGCAGCGGTTGGCAACGGCAAGGCCGCCATGGAGCTGATGGGCCAGTGGGCCCCCGGAGTCCAGGCCGCGGACAGCACCAGCAAGAAGGGCCTCGGCACCGACCTTGGCTGGTTCCCGTTCCCGGCCGTGACCGGTGGTGCGGGTGCAGCGACCGACGGCGTCGGCGGCGGCAACGGAATCGCGGTGGGCAAGAATGCGCCGCCCGAGGCCATCGACTTCCTGAAGTTCTTCAGCAGCGTCGATAACGCCGATGCCCTGAACAGCTCGAACCCCCCGACCGCCGTCTCGCCGATCGTGGGCACCGAGAGCACGATCACCGACCCGAACCTGCAGCAGGTCGTCGCCGGTCGCAACGCGGCCAGCTTCATCCAGCTGTACCTCGACCAGGCCACCTCGCCGGCGATGGGTGCCGCGATCAACGACGCGACGGTCGCGTTGTTCCTCGGCGCCTCGACACCCGAGAAGGTCTGCCAGGCGATTACGGACGCGGCTGCCACCCAGTAGCCGTCGCGTCTTCACGGAGCCGCCAGCATGGCGACAATGAGCGGGCCGGCTCACGCCGGCCCGCTCGATTTCAGTCACGGAACCGAGGGACGTAGTTGACGACGATGAGGGCCATCGGCGCCCGCCCTGCGGGGGCAGGGGCCTCGGCCAGGGCGCGAAGGCGGTCGAAGTGGCTGACCATCAGCCTCTTCCTCCTGCCGGCGCTCGCGCTCTACGTCGTCTTCGTCCTGTTCCCGATCGTCCAGGCGGCCCATTACAGCCTGTTCAAGTGGAACGGCCTGCAGCCGCTGACCAACTTCATCGGCCTCAAGAACTACCAGGTGGCGCTGGCGAACGACGTGTTCCGGGCGGCGGTCGGCAACAACGTGCTGATCATCATCCTGTCGCTCGCACTGCAGGTCCCGTTCTCCCTCGCTCTCGCCGTCCTGCTCAATCGACGGTTCCCGGGACGCGCAATCTTCCGCCTGATCTTCTTCCTGCCGTACGTCCTCTCGGAGGCGATCACGGGCATCGTCTTCAGCCTGATGCTCCGACCCCACGCCCTGGTCGACACGGCGCTCACCGGCGCCGGCGCCGGCGGCCTGGTCCAGGACTGGTTGGGCGACACGTCGATCGTGATGCTGACGCTGTTCGTGATCATCTCCTGGAAGTACTTCGGGTTCCACATGATCATCCTGCTGGCCGGCCTCCAGGGCATCCCGCATGAGATCGAGGAGGCCGCCCTCATCGACGGTGCCGGGCGCTGGCAGTCATTCCGCTACGTCACGCTGCCGCTGCTCGGGCCCACCCTGCGGGTATCCGTCTTCCTGTCGGTGATCGGAGCGCTCCAGCTGTTCGACATGATCTGGGTCATGACCAAGGGCGGTCCGGTCAATTCCTCGAACACGATGGCGGTCCTCATGTTCATCAGCGGGTTCGTCAAGCAGCAGATGGGGTATGGCAGCGCTCAGGCGGTGATCCTGTTCATCTGCGCGCTCGTGCTTGCCCTGTTGTACCTGCAGTTCGTGCTCCGCCGAGACGTCGAGGGCGCGATCACGAGCTTCAACGGGTAACGCGATGGCGACCACGACGGCCGGTGGATCCAGGGTGGCGGCGGGCGCCGATGCCCGGCGACGGACGAGCCTGCCGAGGCTCGGGATCGTCGGCATCTCGGCCTACGTCGTCCTCGTGATCGTCGCCGCCCTGGTGCTGATCCCGATCGTGTTCGCGGTCCTCGGCGGCTTCAAGTCCAACGGCCAGCTGGTCGGCGACCCGGGGGCGATCATCCCCAGTCCGTGGGTCACCTCCAACTACTCGGACGTCATCGCCGGGCCGAACAGCCAGGCGTTCTGGCAGGAGGTCCTCAACAGCGTGATCGTGGCCGTCATGGCAGTCACCGCGACGGTCATACCGGCCTCGCTGGCTGCCTTCGCCTTCGCCCGGATCGCGTTCCGCGGACGGGAGGCGGTTTTCACGTTGTTCGCGCTCGGCCTGCTCTTCCCGGCCGCCGTGGCCATCCTGCCGCTGTATATCCTCGTCCGCGATCTCGGTCTGTCCGGCACCTTCGTCGGTGTCGCACTGCCTGAGGCGGCCTTCGGGCTCCCGCTGACGATCATCATCCTGCGGCCCTTCTTCCGGAGCATCCCGGCCGAGCTGGAGGACGCCGCGCGGATGGACGGGTGCACGACCTTCGGGTTCTTCTGGCGGGTGCTCCTGCCGCTCGCTCGTCCGGCGATCGCGACCGTGAGCGTGCTCGCCCTCGTGACCACGTGGAACCAGTTCCTGCTGCCGCTGATCCTGCTCAACGGCGAGGACCAGTGGACCCTCCCGCTCGGGGTGTTGAACTTCTCCGGGCAGTACACCTCGGATCAGGCCCGCATCCTCGCGTTCACCGTCCTCGCGATCGTGCCGGCGATCCTGTTCTACGCCGTCGCGGAGCGGCAGATCGTCCGCGGGCTGACAGCCGGATCGGTGAAGGGTTGATGACGACCATACAGGCACCCTATCGCGATGCCACGCTGCCCATCGAACAACGCGTGGCGGATCTCCTGGCGCGGATGACCATCGAGGAAAAGATCGCCCAGCTCGGTTCGGTCTGGTCGTTCGAGATCGTCGGGATCGGCACGCTCGACCGCGAGCACGCCCGGAAGCTGGTCGGCAACGGAATCGGACAGGTCACCCGGCTCGCCGGCGCCACGAACCTCGGGGCGTGCGAGGTCGCTGCGCTGGCGAACGACGTCCAGCGGTTCCTGGTCGAAGAGACGAGGCTGGGAATCCCGGCGATCATCCACGAGGAATCGCTGCACGGGCTGCTGTCCCGCGACGCGCCGTGCTTCCAGCAGTCGATCGGCGCGGCGGCCTCGTGGGACGCGCCGCTCGTCAGGGCGATGGCCTCGACGCTGCGCCGGCGCATGCTCGCGACGGGCGCCCGCCAGTCGATGGCACCCGTGCTCGACACGACGCGCGATCCACGCTGGGGGAGGATCGAGGAGACCTACGGCGAGGATCCATATCTGGCCGCCGAGATCGGCTGCGCCTACATCGGGGGAATCCAGGGCGAGCGGCTCGCCGACGGCGTCATCGCGACCGGCAAGCACATGGTCGGGCACGGCCTGGCCGAAGGAGGCCTCAACCAGGCCCCGGCCCACCTGGGCGCGCGCGAGATGCGCGACGAGCAGCTCTTCCCGTTCGAGGCCGCCGTCCGCGACGCCGGGATCGCCAGCATCATGCCGGCGTATTGCGACGTCGACGGCCTGCCGTGCCATGTCTCACACGAGCTGTTGACCGGCATCCTGCGCGAGGAATGGGGCTTCGACGGAATCGTCGCCTCGGACTACACCGGGCTCCAGATGGTGTCGACCCAGCACAAGCTCACGTCGGATCCCGCCGCCGTCGCCGCCATGGCGCTGCGGGCCGGTGTCGATGCCGAGCTGCCCGGGACGGTGGTCTACGGCGAGCCCCTCCTGCGCGCGCTCGCTGACGGGCTGGTCGACGAGGCCCTGATCGACGCCACCGTCGAGCGTGCGCTCCGGATGAAGTTCCGGCTCGGGTTGTTCGAGCAGCCCTATGTCGAGCCACCGTCGGTCGAGCTGCTGGCGGCCCTCGCCGAGGACGAGGCCCGGATCGCCCGGGACCTCGCCCGTCGCTCGCTCGTCCTCCTCGAGAACGACGGCGTGCTGCCCCTCCGACCGGACATCGCCAGCCTGGCCGTGATCGGCCCCATCGCGGCGAGTGCCCGCGAGCTCCTCGGCGACTACGCCCATCTGCTCCACATCGAGACGCTCCTCGAGATGCGCCACAACGGCAATGCGTTCGGCTTCCCGCTGACCGACGAGATCGTGCCGGCCGACGAGCTTGCCGGGCGTCGCACCGTCCTCGACGAGATCGACGCCCGGCTCCCGGGTGCGGACATCCAGCACTGCCGAGGCACCGGGATCCACGACGGCACCGATGCCGAGATCGCCGAGGCCGTCGAGCTTGCGCGGACGTCCGAGGTCGCCATCGTCGTCCTCGGCGAGCGCTCGGGGCTGACGGACAATTCCACGACCGGGGAGTTTCGCGATCGTCAGGACCTCGGGTTCATGGGTCGCCAGCAGGAGCTGCTCGAGGCGGTCGTGGCGACCGGTACACCGGTCGTCCTCGTGGTCGTCAGCGGCCGACCGCTCGCGCTCCAGTGGGCGGCGCAGCACTGCGCGGCCATCCTCTACGCCTGGGTGCCCGGCGAAGCGGGACCGGAGGCGATCGTCGCGGCCCTCGTCGGCGACGAGAACCCGGGTGGCAAGCTGCCGGTCTCCGTGCCCCGAACTGTCGGGCAGGTGCCGGTCTCCTACCGACATCACCCGACGGGCGGGCGGTCCAACCCCAAGGGCGATTACGTCGACGGGTCGACGAGGCCGCTCTGGCCGTTCGGGTTCGGGCGGTCGTATACCTCGTTCGAGCTGTCCGACCTGCAGCTCGACCGGACCGAGGTCTCCACTCAGGGCGGCGAGCTCACGGTGGCCGCCGACGTGACCAATACCGGCGAGCGGTGCGGCGACGAGGTGGTCCAGCTGTACGTGCGCGACCCGGAGGCGACGGTCGCCCGACCCGTGCTCGAGCTGCGCGGGTTCCAGAGGGTTCGCCTCGAGCCGGGTCAGCGGTGCCGCGTTTCGTTCCGCCTCTTCGCCGAGCAGTTCGCCTACGTCGGCGCGGACTACCGACGCGTCGTCGAGCCGGGCGTGATCAAGGTATTCGTCGGGAGTTCGTCGGACGATCTGCCGCTGGCGGCCCAGTTCGAGCTCGTGGGGCCGACGGTCCATCTCCTGCGGCGGCATCGCTACCTGACCGAAACCACGGTTGGCTGACGCCCGGGCGATCGTCGATCCGGCGACGGCCACTCGGCGAGATCGACGAGCGGCTCTTCGGATCGTTCGTGGAGCACATGGGTCGCGCCGTCTACGGCGGCATCTACGAGCCGGGTCATCCGACCGCCGATGCCGCCGGCTGGCGGCAGCGACGTCCTGGACCTGGTGCGTGAGCTCGGCGTCACGATCGTCCGCTACCCGGGCGGGAATTTCGTGTCCGGCTACCGCTGGGAGGACGGCGTCGGGCCGCCCGCCGATCGACCGTCGCGCCACGATCGCGCCTGGCGAACCGATCGAGCCGAACACGGTCGGGACCGACGAGTTCATGGCCTGGGCGAGGCTGGCCGGCGTCGCGCCGATGCTGGCGGTCAACCTCGGGACGCGGGGAGCCAGCGCGGCGCGCAACCTGGTCGAGTACTGCAACGCGCCGGTCGGCACGCGCTACGCGGACCGGCGGGCGTCCAACGGGCATGTCGAACCGTACGGCGTCCGCATCTGGTGCCTGGGCAACGAGATGGATGGTCCCTGGCAGATCGGCCACACGACGGCCGAGACCTACGGTCGTCGCGCGCTCGCCGCCGGCACGGCCATGCGCCGGGTCGACCCATCGATCGAGCTGGTCGACCTGCGGCAGCTCGGGGTCCGCCATGCCGACCTTCGGAACCTGGGAGGAGGCGGTCCTCGACATCGCCTGGGAGGTGACCGACTTCGTCTCGATCCATGCCTACTACGACCCGGCCGGCGTACGGATCCGTCGACGAGTTCCTGGCCTGCTCGCTCGACCTGGACCGGACGATCGAGCGGGTCAGCGCCATCGCCGACAGCCGTCGCCGCCAGGAGGGGGAGCGCCCGGCGGATCGCGCTGTCGGTCGACGAATGGAACGTCTGGCACCTGGCCGACCATCAGGCTCGCGAGGCGCGCGAGACTGCACGCGCGGTTCCGCCGGGACCCGGCGCTCGCCGAGGACGAACAGGACCTTGCCGACGCCCTCGCCGTCGGCTGCCTGCTGATCACGCTGCTTCGGCACGCCGATCGAGTCCGGATCGCCTGCCTCGCCCAGCTGGTCAACGTGATCCCGGCGATCCGGACGATCGATCGGCGGGCCGGCCTGGCGGCAGACGTCGTTCCACGTGTTCGCGGATGTCGCTCGGTTTGGCCGCGGGAGCGGTCATCCCACTGGCGATCGACGGACCGGCCTACCGGGCCGGCGGCGAGGGTGCGATCGCGGCGATCGAAGCCGTGGCGGTCCACGACGCGACCCGCGGCACGATCACCGTCTTCGCCGTCAACCGCGTCGACCGTTCGCTGGAGCTTCCAGGTGACGTTGCGAGATCTCGATGACCTCACGGCGGTCGAGCACCGCGTCCTGGCCGATCCGGACATCCACGCCTCGAACACCGCCGCCCACCCCGATCGCGTCATCCCGAACCGGATCGCCGGAACGGCCCTCGATCGGGGGCTGCTCACGGCGACCCTGCCGGCGCGGTCGTGGAACGTGATCCGGCTGTCGTCCGGGTCGTCCGTCGGCTCGTTGACGAAGGGTTAACGAATCGGTCGTACGGTCGCGTCGCACCGTCGCCAAACCGTCAGCTGAGGGTCCCGAATGCCTGTGACCGCCGACCTGCTCCGGCTCGTGCCGCTGTTCGCGGGGATGTCCGATCGCTCGTTCGAGGCGATCGGCGCCGCCGCCACCGATGTGACCTTCGCGGCCGGCGAGCCGATCGTTCGCCAAGGCGACCCGGGAACCGCCTTCTATGTCATCGTGGGTGGCCGGGCCCGGGTCGACCGCGACGGCACGACCCTTCGGGACCTGGGCCCCGGCGACTTCCTCGGCGAGATCGCGCTGGTCGACGGCAGCGCTCGGACCGCGACCGTGACCGCCCTCGAGCCGATCGAGGCGCTGACCGTCAAGCGGGACGACTTCCTCGATCTCCTGGAGCGCCTGCCCGTCTTCCGGCTCGAGGTCCTCAGTGCGCTGACCCAGCGGATCCGCGCGACCGGCGGCGCACCGCTTGGTTAGGAACCGGCCCGATCAGCCGGCCTTCCGGAGAGCGGTCGACACCATCGCCTGCGCCTCCTCGATCAGGCGTTCCAGGTGCGTCTCGTCGATGAAGCTCTCGGCGTAGACCTTGTAGACGTTCTCCGTCCCGGACGGGCGCGCCGCGAACCAGCCGTGCTCGGCCATCACCTTGAGCCCGCCGATCGGCGCGCCGTTGCCGGGCGCCGTGGTGAGGACCCCGGTCAACGGCTCGCCGGCGAGCGTCGTCGTGGTGACCTGGTCGGGCGAGAGCCGTGCGAGCGCTGGCCTTCTGCTCGGGTGTCGCCGGCGCATCGATCCGCCGATAGACCGGTGACCCGAACCGTTCGGTCAGCGCGCTCGTACGCCTGGCCGGGGTCGCGCCCGGTCCGGGCGGTCATCTCGGCCGCCAGCAGGCACGGGATCATCCCATCCTTGTCGGTCGACCAGACCGTGCCGTCGCGCCTGAGGAATGACGCGCCCGGCGCTCTCCTCGCCGCCGAACCCGAGCGACCCGTCGAGCAGACCGGCGACGAACCACTTGAACCCGACCGGGACCTCGAGCAGGCGGCGACCGAGGTCGGCCGCGACACGATCGAGCATCGCGCTCGACACGAGCGTCTTGCCGACGGCGACCGTCGGGCGCCCACGCTCGTGCCCCCCCGAACAGGTAGGCCACCGACGCCGACAGGAAATGGTTGGGGTTGAGGAGCCCGACGCCCGGTGCAACGATCCCGTGACGGTCCGCGTCGGTGTCGTTGGCGAAGGCGACGTCGAAGCGGTCGCGCAGCTCGACCAGCCGGGCCATCGCGTACGGCGACGACGGGTCCATCCGGATCCGCCCGTCCCAGTCGACGGTCATGAACCCGAACGTGCGGGTCGACGCGGTCGTTGGTGACCGTCAGGTCGAGGCCGTAGCGCTCCGCGATGGCCGGCCAATAGGCCACGCTCGCGCCGCCGAGCGGGTCGACGCCGAGTCGCAGACCGGACGCCCGGATCGCGTCCATGTCGATGACGGCGCCGAGGTCCCCGACGTATGAGGCAAGGTAGTCGTGCGGGGTGGCGGCCGCCCGGGCGCGCTCGAACGGGACCCGCTCGACGGCCTCGACCGCGGTCGCCAGCAGCTCGTTGGCCTGCTCGCCGATCCAGCCGGTGACGTCCGTGTCGGCCGGCCCGCCGTTGGGCGGGTTGTACTTGAAGCCGCCGTCCTCGGGCGGGTTGTGCGAGGGCGTGACGACGATGCCGTCTGCCAGGTGGTCGCGGCGACCCCGATTGTGGGTCAGGATCGCGTGCGAGATGACCGGTGTCGGCGTGTAGCCGTTTGCCGCGTCGACCCGGATGTCGACGCCGTGGGCACCCATGACCTCGAGCGCGCTTCGGAAGGCCGGCTCGGACAGGGCATGCGTGTCCCGACCGATGAACAGCGGGCCGTCGACTCCCCGGTCCTGCCGGTAGCGGCAGATCGCCTCGGTCGTGGCCACGATGTGGGCCTCGTTGAAGGCCGTGCTCAGGGCCGAGCCGCGATGGCCCGAGGTCCCGAAGGCGACCCGCTGGCCGGCCACGGATGGGTCGGGGCGTCGATCGTAGTAGGCGCCAACCAGCCGGTCGACGTCCACGAGGATGGTAGGGTCGGCCGGGCGGCCGGCCCGCTCGCTGATCGTCATCGCTGTCCTCGTCGGGCGTTGCCGATACGCGCCTATTGAACGACATCCAGCGATCCCGGGCGCCGCCGGTTGCCGCGGCCACGCGGTCGGAATCTAATACTAGACAGCTAGTATATGAACTGCTAGCATCTCGCCAGCCAGGCGGGCGCCCCCCGGCCTGCCTGGCCTACGACGCCGTCGGCCCGACCGGGCTGCCAGCGGCAGGGTCAAGCAGGTGGCCCGAACCGGACGCCCAGGCGGTCGATTCGGGCAGGCGTCCACTGCTATCGTGGCGCCGGAGGTCAGCCATGTTCGTGCCCCTGTCCGTGCTCGAGTTCCGCGATCGTGCCGCGATGTTCTTCGGCGACAAGATCGGGGTCATCGATGGCGATTCGCAGTTCACCTACCGGGCGTTCGCGACGCGGACGCACCGGCTGGCCAACGCGCTCGTCGAGCTCGGCGTCGCCCCGGGCGATCGCGTGTCGTTCATCACCTTCAACACGCACCACCTGCTCGAGGCCTACTACGGCGTGATCGAGGCGGGTGCCGTCCTCAACCCCGTCAACATCCGGCTCGCCCCGCACGAGATCGCGCTACATCCTCGACCACGCCGGGTCGAAGGTCGTCTTCTTCCACCGCGACTTCGCGCCCCTGGTCGAGGCCATCCGGCCGCAGCTCAGCGTCCAGGCCGACACTGGTGGTCCTCGACGGCGAGCCGGGCGGGCTGGCCGACCACGAGTACGAGGCGCTGCTCGCCTCGGGCTCGCCCGACCCGCTCCATCCCGAGATCGACGAGAACGCCCTGGCCGAGCTCTTCTACACGAGCGGCACGACCGGCCTGCCAAAGGGCGTGGCGATGACCCATCGCGAGCTGTACCTCCACGCGATGGCCGCCCAGGTCGGGCTCGCCTTCACCGAGGACGACGTCGTGCTCCACGTCGTCCCGCTGTTCCACGTCAACGGCTGGGGCGTGCCGCACTTCCTGACGATGATCGGCGGGCAGCACGTCATGCTCCGCCGCTTCGATCCGACCGCCCTGATGACGATGGTCGAGCGCCACCGAGTCACCCGGCTGCTGGCGGTGCCGACCATCTTCAACGCGGTGCTCCACAGCCGCGAGCGGTCGCGCTTCGACCTGTCGAGCCTGCGCCAGCTGATCATCGGCGGGTCGCCGGCGTCGCCCGAGCTCGTGCGCGCGCTCGAGTCGGAGATCGGCGCCCAGGCGATGGTCGGCTACGGCCTGACCGAGACGTCGCCGATCATCACGCTCGCCCAGCCCCGCCAGGTCCTGACCGACAGCGAGCCGCCGGCCCGCCGCCAGGAGCGCCTGGCGATGACCGGCTGGGCGATCCCCGGCGTTCAGATCCGGGTGGTCGAAGCCGACGGGGTCGACGTCCGGCCCGACGGCGAGCAGATCGGCGAGATCGTCGTCCGCGGCAACACCGTGATGGACGGCTACTACCACGACCCCGAGGCGACCGCAGGAGACGATCCGCGACGGCTGGCTGCACACCGGCGACATGGCCACGATCGACGAAGCCGGCTACGTGATGATCAAGGACCGCTCGAAGGACATCATCATCAGCGCCGGGCGAGAACATCTCGTCGGTCGAGATCGAGGTCGTCCTCGGCGCCCATCCGGGCGTCCTCGAGAACGCGGTCGTGGCCGCTCCGGACGACAAGCGCGGCGAGGTCCCGGTCGCGATCGTCGTCCTCAAGCCGGACGCCGAGGTGACGGCCAAGGAGCTGCGCGCCTGGTGCCGCGAGCGTCTCGCCGCCCACAAGGTCCCGCGCGAGGTCCACTTCCGCGACGCGCTGCCCAAGGGCGGCACCGGCAAGATCCTCAAGGCCGAGCTGCGCGAGCCGTTCTGGGCCGGGCTCGGCTTCGCGAGTCCACTGACGAGATTCGATCGCCGGCGAGCCATGTCGAGATCGGATCGACGTAACGCGGCGTAGCGGCCGTACGGCATCGATGCAGGGTTCCGGAATCCGTCCGGCAATTCCGTCCGTCTCACCCAGGTTCGCCCGATGGGCTGATGACCGATCGGCGGCGCTCCCTTCGGTTGGCGCCGCCGAACGTCATCGCCCTAGCCCTCGCGAAGGCCGAGGAAGTTCCCGTCGGGGTCGCGGAACCAGGCGCCGCGCGCCGGACCGAGCTGGGCGATGTGCCCGGTGGTCACGAGTGGTCCGTCCGTGTAGTCGACGAACTCCACGCCCTTGCCCTCGAGCTCCCTGACGGTCGCTTCGATATCGGTCACTTCGAAATGGGCCAGGGTGTGCTGGGTGACGGTTGCGGGGCGCTTGAAGGTTGACAGCTCGCTCGACTCGCCGCACCGGAACCGGATCGACGCCGGGTTCTCCCAGAGGAGGGTGAGCCCGAGCGTCTCGCCATAGAAGGTCCTGGCCCGGTCGAGGTCACTGACCGGGATCGTGGCCACCACCATCAATCCGCCGTGCATCGTGGGTTCCTCCTAGGTGGCCCGGCTCAGTAGGTCCGGGTTTCCGCGTCGTCGGCGATCCACACCTGCGGGGTCCCATCCACGCCACCGGCGGCCATCGCAGCGTGGAGCGATGGATCCTGACTGAATGCCCGGGCCCCGTCGAGCGTCGCGAACTCGTTGACGATCACCACCGAGTTCGGGTCGGCGACCTCGCGGCTGATGCTGTGGCCGGTCGCGCCGTGCTGGCGGCGTACGGCTTCGTGCTCGGTGAACACCGGGAGCCATCGGTCATAGTCGATGACGTGGTGCTGGACGATCACCTTCACCATTTCGAGGCACTCCTGTGCGTGCGACGACCGGTCATCTGCCAGTCATTAGGGCCCTAACAATATGGTTAGGCGCCTTATTGTCAATACCCGTATCATGGGCCGATGAGCCGGATCCAGATGCCCGACGACTATTACGACCAGACGCCAGAAGGGAACGCCCTGGCGACGGAAGCCGTGATGAACACCATCCGCACCGCCGACATGTTGTTCGACCGGATCGGGCGGCTCCTGCGGCCGCTGAACGTCAGTGCGGCAGGGGGGCTGGTGCTCGGGCTGCTCCGCGACCACGGACCCATGTCGCCGTCCGGGCTCAGTGAGCGCTTGATCGTGACCCGGGCGACGGTCACCGGCGTCCTTGACTCGCTCGAGCGTCGCGGGTTCGTCCGTCGCTCGTCGAACCCGTCCGATCGCAGGGGCCAGATCGCCGAAATCACGCCGGCGGGACTCGACGTCCTCCAGGAGCTGAGGACGCTGATCCACGGGCACGAAAAGGGCTGGGCCGGAGCCCTGAGCGACGACGAGCTCCGAACGTACATCGGATTCCTGCACCGACTCCAGGACGCGGTGGTCGCCGGGTAGGAGGCATCGCCTCCGCCGGCTGACATGGGACGAGCCGCGTGACGTGATGCGGCTCGTCGCTCGAATGACGGCTCAGGCGCGCTGGCTCGCCCGCTTGAAGACGCCTGTCGCCGCCCTGGTGAGGCCCCGGATCGGCGAGGCCTCGTCGCTCGCGCGCGGAACGTGCCTCGCCTCACCGAGCATCCGGCGCTCGGCGGCTTCCCGTAGCGCGCTCTCGACGAGCTCGCGGCGGCGTGCCGCCTCGACCTCGAATGTGGTGTACGACCCCGTCATGACTTGACCCTTCCCGCAGTCCTTGCCGAGCGAATTCCGTTCGATCTGAAGACTCTCTGCATCGAACGGCGGTCGAGACTGTACCCGCTATGTAGTTTGATGTCAAGACACTTGAGATGAAGAAGCTTGACGTCACTCAATCCTGGCGAGATACTCCGCCCATGGGCAGCGGCGACGGCGACACCGACCGGCTTGACGACATGCTCGCGGTCTGGGCCCGGGAGATCCCGGACCTGGACCCGCTCACCGAAGGGATCGTCGAGCGGATCCAGGGGCTCGCCAAGAGCTTCGATCGATCCCAGGAAGAGACGCTGGCCCAATACGCGCTCGATCGGCGGGCATTCCACCTGCTCGGCCGGCTGCGCAGCTACGGCGCGCCCTACCAGCGCTCGGCCGGGCACCTGGCCGAGGACATGCGGCTGTCGAGCGGCGCGATGACCGCCCGGCTCGACCGCCTCGAGAAGGCCGGGTTCATCCGGCGGCTGCCCGATCCGAACGATCGCCGCGGGACGCTGGTCGAGCCGACCGAGGCCGGCCACGCTGCCTGGGATGCGACCGTCGGGACGCAGGCGAAGCGCGAGGCGATGTTCGCGTCGGTGCTGAGCGAGCGGGAGCGGCAGGAGCTCCACGGGCTGCTGCGGCGACTCATGCGCGCGTTTCCTGAGCAGTCACACCATGGCGTACCGCATCGTCCCGAACCAGGCCAGGCCACGACCGGGGGGCAGAAGGCGCCGACGGTCTGACGCACGGGTGCGGCGGACGCTCAGGCGGTCGTCAGATCCGTGTTCCCACGCCGTCGGAGGCAACGCCTCGCGAGTCGATGGGCCGTGCCGCTTCAGGTGGTCGGCCGGCCGCCTCGTCGAGTCGGGCGATGAACGGGCGGGCCTCGATCCGGACGAGGAGGTCGCGTGCTCGGTCGACCGCGGCCCGAACCTCGGGATCGGCCGGATCGAGCAGCAGGGCCATGTCGAGCCCGCACATCGCCTCGTCCCAGGCAAGCCCAAGGTCGCCCCAGGCGGCCAGCGCCTCGCGGTACAGGCCGAGCGCTTCGACCCGCCGCCCATCGAGCGCGGCAATACCGGCCCTGATCGTGAGCCGGTCCGCCTCGATTGCGCGCCCGTGGAAGCCGGTGGCTTCGACGGCCGCAAGATCGGCCCGGGCGGCCGACACGTCGGCTGCCCACAGCGCGGCGCGCGCGGCTCTCGCGAGCCCGGGCGGGGCGAGGCCCGAGACGAGCGCGGCGGCTCGATGGTATGCGGCCCGCGCGGCCTCGAGGTCGCCCGCCGCGAACGCGATGACCCCGTTCGTCCACATCCCATTCGCCTGCATCTGCAGGTCGTCGCTGGCGGCCACGAACTCGGACACCGCGGCCAGCCGATCCTCGATCGGTTCGCCGCGCATGGCATGGATGGCGGCCGCGTTCAGGACGAGGAACGCATGGTCCGGCGCCGCCCAGTCCTCGTCGAGCGCCGCATCGAGCTCGGCGAGCCCTTCCGACCAGTCACCGGTCCGGACACCGAACTCGGCGACGTTCCCGACGAACCCGGCGATCCAGCCCCGGGCGCCGAGCCGGCGCGCTAGCGCGAGACCTACCCGGGACGTCTCGAGCGAAGCCCGCGGGTCGCGGTCGCCCTCGACGAACGCTAGGTTGTTCACCGCGCGCAGGACCGTCGTCGCCAGGCCGAGCGCCTCGGCCAGATCCCGGCCGGCAGTGATGACGCCGGCCCCTTCGATGGCCCGTCCGAGGGAGGCCAGCGCGGTGCCCTTCGAGATCAGCGTGTCGGCCACGATCGGCAGGAGGTCGGCATGCTCCGCCGACGCGAGGACCTGGTCGGCGATCTCGACCGATCGCTGATTCTCCTCGGCGAAGAAATAGGCCCTGGCGAGCTGGCTCATCACCGCGATGCCGGCCGGGTCCATCGCCAGGTCGCGGAACTCCTCGAAGGCAGGCTCGAGCAGGGCCAGCGCGTCTGGCGTCCGGTAGGCCGAGAGCAGGGCCTGGCCCAGAGCCGCGGTGGCACGGGCGATCGCGGGGCGATCGCCGAGCTCGCGCTGGGCCGCAATGGCCTGGATCAGCCGCTGCTCGGCAGCCTCCCGGCGGCCGCCGGCCGATGCCGCCTCGCCCGCACGCTCGAGCAGGTCCGCCAGCTCCGCCTTGTCGGTCGTGACCGTGAGCGCCTGGTCCAGGAACAGCAGCGCCTGGTCGTAGGATCCAAGCGCGATCGCACGATCCGCGGCGGCCTTGAGGGAGATCCGAGCCTGCGCCGCGACGGCATCCGCCTCGGCGCCCTCGGCCGCGTTGCGGTAGGCGGCAAGGTAGTGCCCGGCCAGGCCGCCCGCGATCTCGTCGGTTTCGAGGCTCTCGAAGAATCGAGCGGCGGCAAGGTGGCGGACCTTGCGCTCCCGCTTGGCGAGGGCGTTGTAGGCGACCTCCCGGATCAGGGCCTGGACGAAGGCGTACTGACCCCGCTCCGGGCTCCGGGGATCGGTCTCGAGGGTGAAGATCTCGCGACGGACGAGCGACCGAAGGCGAGCGGCCAGGTCGGCCTCGTCGAGCCCGCTGACCGACCCCAGGCCTTCGAGGGTGAAGCTCTGCCCGAGGACCGCGGCGTCGGACGCAAGCGCCCGCTCGGCCGGCGGCAACGCGTCGAGACGGGAAGCGATCAGGGCGCTGAGCGTCTCGGGCACGGCCAGGCTGGTCAGATCCCCGGTCGGCCGGTAGGCGCCGCCGTCGAGCGTCAGCTTGCCCTCGGAGACCAGCATCCTCACCGTCTCCACCGCGTACAGGGGAACGCCATCGGCCCGGGCGATGATCGCCCGCTCCGCGCTGTCGGGAAGTCCCGGCACGAGCCCGGCCAGCAGCTCCCGCATCGCGGCCTCCGGCAGCGGCTCGAGGAAGATCGACGTGAAGCTCCGCTTGCCGGCGCCCCAGTCGGGGCGTCGCTCCAGCAGGTCCGGCCGGGCCAGGGTGAGCACGTAGATCGGCAAGGTCCTCGACCACTCGAGCAGATGGTCGACGAAATCGATCAGGCCCGAGTCCGCGTAGTGGAAGTCCTCGAAGACCATGATCACCGGGCCCGTCGCCGCCATCCGTTCGAAGAACGTGCGCCACGCCGCGAACAACTCGTCCGAGGCGATCGATCCCTTGTCCACGCCGAGCAGGGCGAGCAGGGCGCCTTCGATCCAGCGCCGCTCGGCGGGATCCGCGACGTGCGTCGCGACGGCTTCGGCGACCTTGGCGCGGGTCGTTGACTCGTCGTCCGTCTCGAGCAGCGACGCGCGCCTGCGGATCATCTCGCCGAGGGCCCAGAAACTGATGCCGTCGCCATAGGACGGCGAGCGCCCGTCATGGAACCAGGCACGCTCCACGAGGCCGTCGACGTACTTGGCGAACTCCCAGGCCAGCCGCGACTTGCCGATTCCCGCCGGGCCGACGACCGACACGAGACGCGCACGTTGTTCGCGTGCCGTGGCGTGATAGAGGTCCTTGAGCAGGCGGAGCTCATCGTCCCGACCGACGAATGGCGCCTCCAGGGTTTCGGTCCGGTTCCGTCCTCCGCGTTCGGCGACCACTCGAACGGCTCGCCAGGCCGCGACCGGCGAAGCCTTGCCCTTGAGCACCTGCTCTCCGGCGACCTCGAAGGCGATTGCTCGTGAAGCAGCCCGCTCGGTCGCTTCACCCACCAGGACGGTTCCGGGCGCGGCCGCCGACTGCAGCCGGCTCGCCGTGTTGACCAGGTCGCCGGCCACCATGCCCTGGTTGGTCGCACCGATCGTGACGGCCGCCTCCCCGGTGAGGACACCCGCGCGCGCCGCGATGCCCGGTCCGAGGTTGCGTACCGCGTCGACGAGCTCGAGGCCGGCGCGGACCGCTCGTTCCGCGTCATCCTCGTGCGCGGTCGGCGCACCCCAGACGGCCATCACGGCGTCCCCGATGAACTTCTCGACCGTGCCTCCGTGGCGACCGACCACTTCCCTGGCGATGTCGAAATAGCTCGTCAGGAGCTCGCGGGTATCCTCCGCGTCCCGTCCCTCGGCGAGCGTCGTGAATCCCACGAGATCGGCGAACAGGATGGACACCAGCCGCAGCTCGGCAACGGGCGCTTCGCCGGTCGGCGCGAGGTCGACAGCCGGCGCGGCCCGGGCCGGCACGGCACCGACCGCCAACGCCGTGCCGCAGTCACCGCAGAACCGCTTGCCCGGTGGGTTGGTCGCGCCGCAGACCGGACAGCCGGACGCGAGCGGGGCGCCGCAGTCACCGCAGAACCGCTTGCCGGACGGGTTCTCTGTTCCGCAGTTCGAGCAAATCACGCGCCCGACTCCCAAGGTGACGTTGGGCCGCGAGCGTACAGCACACGCCGGGGATCTGGGGAGTGGTTTCACGTATACGATGGCAGCGCCGATCTGCCGCCCGGGCGAGGAACCGTGGTCTCAACCGCGCAACCCAGCTGCTTCCTCATCGCCGACATCTCCGGGTACACCGGCTACCTGGCCGATGTCGAGCTGGACCACGCCCAGGACATCCTGGCGGACCTGGTCGGTGCCGTCGTGACCGCGCTCCGTCCGAACTTCCGGCTGGCCAAGCTCGAGGGCGACGCCGCGTTCACCTACATGCTCGCCGACCGCGTCGACGGGTCGATGCTGCTCGACACCATCGAGCGCTGCTACTTCGGGTTCCGGCGGCGACGCCGCGACGTCCGCCAGGCGACGTCGTGCGAGTGCAACGCGTGCGCGAGGATCCCGGACCTCGACCTGAAGTTCGTCGTCCATCACGGCGAGGCGATCATCCAGCGGGTGGCCGGCCGGCAGGAGCTCCTCGGGTCGGACGTGATCGTCATCCATCGGTTGTTGAAGAACGATGTCGTCGAGCGGGAGGGGATCGGTGCGTATGCGCTGATCAGCCAGGCCTGCATCGACGCCACCGACATCGACCCGGCGGCGCTCGGGATGCGGCCGCACACGGAGAGCTACGACCGGATCGGCGACGTCCCGGGCTGGATCCTCGACCTCGAACGGCGCTGGCGGGAAGAGGAGGCACGCGGACGGGTCTTCGTCGCGCCCGGCGAGGCGGTCCTCGACCTCGCGATCGAGACGAAGGCCCCGCCGCAGGTCGCCTGGGAGTTCCTGACGAAGCCCGGGCAGCGGATGGCGTGGCAACCGTGGGTGACCGAGGTCAGGATCGAGGGCGCCACGGGTGGCCGGCGCGGCGTCGGCGCGGCCAACCATTGCCGTCACGGCAAGGACGCGGTCATCGAGGAGATCCTCGACTGGCGACCGTACGACTACGTCACCGACCGGACGATCCTCGACACGCCGACGGGCCCGGTCAAGGTCCTGCACACCATCGAGTTCGAACCCGTGGCGTCCGGCACGATCATCCACCTCCGGTTCGCGGCGCCAAAGACGAGGCGGGAGCAGGGTCTGATGGAGCACATCGGGCCGGCATATGGTGCGGCCCTCCAGTCGGGCATCCCGACGTTGCTCGCCCTGCTCGACGAGGAGCTCGCGGCGCGTGAGGCGGGGCGCGGGCCGGAGCCCGAGCTGTCGAGACCCAAGTCGAGTGGCCCGTTGGCCGGGCTCGCGCCGCTGGTGATGCTCGACTGAGGCAAGCTCCTGGTCAGCCCGGCGCCTCGAACCGCGCTCGCGCTCGGCAAGGCGGTCGCCGGTGGAGTCCGAGGGCTCGCGCAGTCGATCCTCGTATACGTCGTCGCGCTGCTGATCGGGATCCACCTGCGCGTCGAGCCGCTGGCGCTGGTCTCCGTCGCGGCGGCGATCGTCGTCGGCTCGGCGCTGTTCGCCACCTTCTCGCTGATCATCGCCTGCCTGGTCCGCTCGCGCGAACGGTTCATGGGCATCGGACAGCTCATGACCATGCCCCTGTTCTTCGCCAGCAGCGCCGTCTATCCCGTATCGCTGATGCCCGACTGGCTCAAGGTCGTGGCGACCGTCAATCCGTTGACCTACATGGTCGACGCGATCCGGAGCCAGATGGTCGTCGGCGGCACGTCGGAGCATGGCCTGGTCGTCGACGGCCTGGTCCTGGCTGCCGGCCTGACGTTGCTGCTGCTCATCGCGGGACGGCTCTACTCGCGGCTCGCCCAATAGGGCCGAGGGCCGGTTGCCCGGAGGACGAGAAGCGGCGGTCCCACCGCAGCGGGGCGGGACCGCCGTCGCTCTTCGGGCATCGGACGAGCGGTCGAGGGGCACCTCGTCGCGTCGGATACCCGGCTTGGCACCGACGAACGAGCCCCCCAGAGGTTCGACCGCCGGTCTGGCGAGCATAGCTCGGATTCGACCGAATCCAAGTGGTCCGTGCTTGCAGTTCCATCACATCGCAACCGGGGGCCGGCCGGCGCTAGGCGCGTCCTCGCGCCGCCCAGGCGCGCGCCGTGACCGTGAACGGCTCGGTCTCGATCCGGGCACGGCATCGTTCGCGGAGCTCGTGGCGGCGAGCTTCGTCCAGGCCCGCGACGTATGCACCGGCCGGACCGGCGCCCCGGGTGAACGGCTCCCACCAGTCATCAAAGGTCGCGTGCTCGCGATCGACGGACAGCGTCGCCGGTTCCACGTCTCTGAGGCCGGCCCGAGCGAACAGCTCGGCCAGGTGGCCCTCGCGGGCGCCGGCGAGCCCCAATTCGTCGTCGACGCCGGGATCGAGCTCGCGCGCAATGGTCCAGAACAGCCCGAGGGGGCCCGTACCCCCGGCGTGGTCCCAGACACATGCGGCCACGACGCCGTCCGGCCGAGTCACCCGCCGCATCTCGGTCAGCCCGGCGACCGGGTCGGCCATGAAATGGACGACGAGCTGGGCGAGCGCCGCGTCGAACGAGCCGGCCGGGAACGGTAGCGTCTCCGCGGTCGCCTGCCGCACGGTGACGCCCGGGTGGCGAGTGGTGGCGGCGTCGACAAACGACGGCGATGGATCGACGGCCGCGACCGCCGTCGCGCCGAGCCGCTGGACCAGCTCGCCGGTCAGGGCGCCGGGTCCGCATCCTACGTCGAGCGCCCGCTGGCCTGCGGTCACGCCGGCCAGGTCCGCGAGCTGCGGGGCGAGCAAGACCGAATAGCGGCCCATGAACCGGTCGTAGGCGTCGGCGGCGACGTCGAAGCTCACGGTGGCAATCTACCCGACCGGCCGCCACGACGGCAGGATCATGCGCCGGCCGCGACGACGTGCCGGCACCAAACGCGTTCCAGGTGCGCACTTCGGATTTGCAACCGTGTGGACCAGGTCTCCGCCGAGCGAGTTCGGTCCGTTTGTTGCGAGATCTTGAGCGGAACTTGAGCACCGAACGTCTGTGTCAGCCCTGAACCCTCTTGGGTGCCGCTCGTAGGTTTGGGACGTGGACAGCGGTGCGCGCATGGTTCCGCTTGCTCTGGATGACGACCCGATCGAACGCTCTCGTGCTGAGGTCGACACGGCCATTCGGATGGTCGTCGATGGATACGCCCACTCGGTGCGCCTGGCCTGCCTCGCGGGCGCCGAGGACGCGGCCCCGGTTGCGGCCGCGTCGGCTCAGGCGAACGGCCTCCTGTTTCGCATGGAGCGCGGGGATACAGGCTCTGTCACGTTGATTGTCGGCCCGACCATCCTGATCGAGGTCGACCGTCGGATCGCCCTCGAGAGATGAGTTCGAGGCGCCAGGCCGCCGCGAGGCATGCTCCGTATGCCAGCCCAGCGATCGCGTCGCCTCCCCGAGTCGATGGCCGTTTCGAACGGTGAGCTCCGAGATCTGACGCGGTTCGCGGGCCCTCGAGCCTTCACCCGCCTGCTCACCGTGTGCACCGTCTCGCTGGCGCCCGCGACGGCGGCGGTGGCGGTTCTTCAGGATGGCCTGGGCGTCCCAAATCCATCATCGCTGTACCTGGTCGCGGTGGTCTCGACCGCCATTGTTTCCGGGACCTGGGGGGCGGTCCTGGCATCGGTCGCTTCATTCCTCCTCTACAACTTCCTGTTCATCGATCCCCGCTACACGCTCACCGTCGCCCGACCCAGCGAACTGGTGAACCTGCTTCTCCTGTTGTTCGTCGGGATCGTCGTCGGACAGTTGGCCGCTCGCCAAAAGGCTCGGGCCGAGGAGGCCATCAAGCGCGAGCGCGAGGCGCGAGCCCTCTCGCTGGTGAGTCGGACGCTGGCGATCCGTGCGTCGACCCCGGCGGTTCTCGATCAGATCGTGGAGACCTTGCTGCAACAGACGGGGATGGACCGGATCTGGGTCTCGCTCGGCCAGGATGACGTGCGTGAACAAGTCGTGGCCGACACGGCAAGCGACCTACCGCGACCGGCCATCGGCCTCCATCGGGTGCTCCGTCGGATGCCGGGAGAAACACCGGCACGATGGGTCCGCATCCATGTACCGACGCCGCATCGTGCGAAGGCGGCGAGTGAAGTCGATGCGTTCCGTGTTCGGATCGAGGCCGGCGATGGCACGTATGGGTCGATCTGGGCGTCCCGATCTCGCGGCTCCGCCGAGCCCGACCAGACCTCGACCCGATTGCTCGCGGCGACCGCCGACCAGCTGGGACAGGCGCTCCGTCAGGAACGCCTCGCGGCCGAGGCGAAGGCGGCGGACATTGCCCGCCAGAGCGATGCGCTCAAATCCGCCCTGCTCCAGTCGGTGTCCCACGACCTGCGTACTCCCCTCGCGACCATCCGTGCTGCCGCCGGAACGCTCCGCCCGGGCGCCGGGTTGAGCGAGGCCGACCAACTGGAGAGCGCCGACGCGATCGACCGGGAGGTCGAATACCTGAACCGACTGGTCACGAACCTGTTGGACCTATCGCGGATCGAGGCAGGAGGGCTGCGCGCCGAGCGCGACGTGTTCGAACTGGACGACCTGGTCGGCCAGACACTCGATCGTCTGCGGCCGCGACTGGCCGATCGGCCGATCGAGCTGCGTCTTGAGGCAACCCCGGTCGAGGTCGATCCGGTATTCGTCGACGAGGCCATCACGAACGTCGTTGAGAACGCCGTGAAGTACACACCCCCCGGGACGCCGATCCGAGTCAGCGCCGCCGAACTCAATGGGCAAAGCTTCGTCCGGCTGACGATCGAGGACGCAGGTCCTGGCGTCCCCGATGACGCGTTGTCGCGGATCTTCGAGAAGTTCTATCGCGTTCCCGGCAGGTCGGCCGGGTCACGATCGGGGACAGGAATCGGCCTCGCGGTCGTCCGAGGACTTGTCGACGCGACCGGTGGGCGAGTGACTGCCAGGCATGGCAGCCTTGGCGGCCTCGCCATAGACATCGACCTGCCCCGTGCGACGGTGCCCGCCGAGGCGCTGACGGCGGCGGCACGATGAAGCCTTTCACGCCTCGGCCCACGGTGCTCATCGTCGAGGACGATCAGGAGACTCGCTCCGTCGTTGCTCGTGAGCTCACGATCCGTGGCTACTCGGTGGACCAGGCAATCGATGCGACGACAGCTCTGCGGCGATGGGAGCAGCGACGGCCGGATGTGGTCCTGCTCGACCTCGGCCTGCCCGACATCGACGGGTTGCAGGTCGTGCGCCGCATCAGGCGGGAGGCGGCGACCCCGATCGTCATCCTGTCCGGTCGGTACCAGGAACAGGAGAAGGTCGAGGCGCTCGAGCGCGGCGCCGACGACTACGTGACCAAGCCCTTCGGAGTGGATGAGCTCCACGCTCGCCTGAAGGTGGCGCTGCGTCATGCGGCGGGACCGGACGCGGATCTGGCCGGGCGGATCGTGGCGGGGCCGCTCGTTCTCGAGGCCGCCCGTCACGAAGTCCGGGTCAACGGCACTCGCGTGAACCTGACTCCCCGCGAGTTCGAGATCCTGCGGGTCTTCCTGACGCACGCGGGGCGGCTGGTCACGAAGGGCCGCCTCTTGCGCTCGGTTTGGGGCGAGGGCTACCAGGGCGAGGACAGCTACGTGTACGTTCACGTCAGTCAGCTTCGCCGGAAGCTCGCGGCCGCTGATCCCGACGGGACGTTGAGTGATCTGATCGTGACCGTGCCAGGCGTCGGATACCGCGTCCGAGAGGTCGCCCCCGAACGACCTTAGGCGGAACTTAGACCCGCTCGGTCGCCAGCCCCCGTGGCCTCTTGGGACATGGTTGCAGGCTGAGCTCATGGACAGCCAGCGGGACCGGATGGCCGACGTCGTGCCCGCCACCTTCGATCGCGAGCTCAATCTCGTTCGCGAGGCGATCGAGTTCGTGGCCCTTGGTGGCGCTCCAAGGGTTGTCGTTGGGGGTCTCCAGCTCGGAGAGACGCTCCTCCCCGCGGCCGCGCGGATGGCACAGGAGGCCGGCGTCACGGTGGCTCCGTTGTGGAATGCCGACGAGGGCGGGATGGACATCGCGGTGGAGCGAGGCAGGCCCATGAACGGCGGCTCGGTGCCATTGCTCATCGTCGAGGACGACGAGAGCCTGCGGCGCATCGTGTCGCGCCACCTTCGCGCCAACGGCTACGACACGCACGAAGCCGGATCGGCGGAGGAAGCGGCGTCCACGCTGGACCAGGGCCTCCGCCCGGCGGTGGTCGTGCTCGACCTGAACCTGCCAGGCGATACCGGATGGGAGTTCCTCCGGGGACCGGCTCTCACGGAGGCAGGGTCGCCCCCAGTGGTCATCACCAGTGCGACCACGGTCAGTCCGAAGCGCCTCGCCGAGTTCCACGTCGCCGGGTATCTGCCCAAGCCTTTTCCGCTCGACACGCTGGTCGCGACGGTCGAGCGAGCGATCGAGAAGGAGTCCTCGAACCGTGGCTGATCTCCAGATCGTGGTGATCTTCGTCGCCTGCATCCTCGCGTTGGGCAGCTACCTGGTCCTGTGCGACCGGGTCCGCCGGTGAACGCCCTCGACGTGCTGGCCGGCGTTGCCGCGGTGTTCGTCTTCTTCTACCTGCTCTGGGCCCTGCTTCGACCCGAGGACTTCTGAGCATGTCCACCGGTGATTTCCTGACGCTGGCGACGATCGCTGCGGCGGTCCTGTTCGTCACGCCATTTCTCGGCCGATACATCCACGGCGTCATGGAGGGTGAGCGCACCTTCCTGAGCCCGGTCGTCCGACCGGTCGAGCGCTTCATCTACCGCGTCTGCGGCATCGACGAGACTCGTGAGCAGGACTGGAAGGGCTACACCATCTCCGTGCTGGTGATGGCGTTCGTGGCCATCCTTGCCGGCTACGTCGTGCTCCGGCTACAGGACGTGCTGCCGTTCAACCAGGGCGGTATTCCCCCGATGTCGCCTGACCTCGCGTTCAACACGTCGGTCAGCTTCGAAACCAACACCAACTGGCAGAACTACTCGGGCGAAACGGGTGCGACATACGTCACCCAGGCGACGGTCCTCGCCGTGCGCAACTTCACCTCGGCCGCCACCGGGCTGGCCGTGGCCATTGCCCTCATCCGCGGACTCACCCGCCGGAGCACCAAGACCCTCGGCAACTACTGGGTCGACCTGACCCGTGGCGTGCTGTACATCCTTTTGCCGATCTCCCTCGTCGGCGCGATCGTCCTCGTCTGGCAGGGCGTGCCGCAGACCTGGAACCCGAGCCAGGTCGCCACGACCCTTCAGGGCGCTACGCAGAGCATCGCCATGGGCCCGGTCGCCTCGCAGGAGTGGATCAAGGAGCTCGGCAACAACGGCGGTGGCTTCTTCAACGCGAACTCGTCGCACCCATTCGAAAATCCAACGCCACTCACGAACTGGCTCGAGATCTTCGCGCTGCTCGCGATCAGCTTCAGCCTGACCTACACGTTCGGCAGGTATGCGGGCAGTCGTCGCCAAGGCTGGACGATCTTCGGTGCGATGGCCGTGATCCTGCTCGTCGGCGCCGTCTTCGCGATGCACAGCGAGTTCAATGGCAACCCGCTCTTCCCAGCGGGCGTTGACCAGGCGACCCTCGGCAACATGGAGGGTAAGGAGACGCGCTTCGGGGCGTCGGTTGGGGGCCTGTTCATGGCGGCCACGACCGGCACGAGCACGGGCGCGATCAACTCGTGGCATGACAGCGCCCAGCCGCTGGCCGGCCTCGTTCCGCTGTTCAACATGGAGCTCGGCGAGATCACGCCGGGCGGCATCGGCGCGGGCATGTACGGCATGCTCGTCATCGGCGCCATCCTGGCCGTCTTCATCGCCGGCCTGATGGTCGGGCGCACGCCCGAGTACCTCGGCAAGAAGGTCGAGGCCTACGAGATCAAGATGGCCATGATCACCGCCCTGGTGCTCGGGGCCAGCATCCTCGGCTTCACGGCGCTCGCGACGGTCCTGCCCGAGGGCGTGGCCGGACCCTTGAACAGGGGCCCCCATGGGTTCAGCGAGATCCTCTACGCCTATTCGAGCCAGACCGGCAACAACGGCTCCGCCTTTGCCGGCCTGACCGGGGCGACGCCCTTCTACAACGTCACCGGGGCGCTCGCGATGCTGATCGGCCGCTACGGCATGATCGTGCCGATCCTCGCCCTCGCCGGCTCCATGGCCGCGAAACGAAGCGTGGCGCCGTCCCTCGGCACGTTCCCGACGACGGGGGTGCTGTGGACCGTCCTCCTGATCGGCGTCGTGATCATCGTCGGAGCCCTGACGTTCTTCCCGGCGCTGTCGCTCGGGCCGATCGCCGAGCAGCTCCTCCAGAGCGCCGGAAAGGTCTTCTCATGATCCTACGTCGTTCCCTGTTCACGCTCGACACGGGTGGCGGCACCCGAAGGTTCCAGCGGTTCGTCACCCTCGGGGGAGCGAAGCCATCGGGTGAGCAGCCACCGCAGCCCAAGGGAGTGTTCGATCCCGACCTCCTTCGGGCGGCAATCCCGCACGCGATCCGCAAGCTGGATCCACGCTTGCTGATCAAGAACCCCGTGATGTTCGTCGTCGAGATCACGGCGGCCCTGGTCACGATCATCTGGCTCGCCAACGTGACCGGCGCCCAGCCGACGTCAGGGGCGTCCGGTGGCGGGTTCCAGGTCCAGATCGCGATCTGGCTGTGGTTCACCGTCCTCTTCGCGACCTACGCGGAAGCGGTCGCCGAGGCCCGCGGCCGGGCCCAGGCGGCCACCCTGCGGCGGACCCGCTCGGAGACGAGGGCGCACCGCCGCATGGCGGACGGCACGGTCGAGACCGTCGGCTCATCTGAGCTGCGCAAGGGCGACATCATCGTGGTCCAGGAGGGCGAGACGATTGCCGGTGACGGCGACGTCATCGAGGGAATCGGGTTCGTGAACGAGGCGGCCATCACCGGCGAGTCCGCCCCGGTCCTGAAGGAGCCGGGCACTGACATTCGCAGCTCGGTAACCGGCGGGACGACCCTGACGAGCGATCGCCTGGTTATCCGCGTCACGACCAACCCGGGCGAAACGTTTCTCGATCGCATGATCGCGCTGGTCGAAGGCGCGAAGCGCCAGCGAACGCCAAATGAGATCGCGTTGGCCATCCTGCTTTCGGGGCTGACGATCATCTTCCTGATGGCCACGGTCACCCTGCGCCCGTTTGGCCAGTACGCCGGAACACCGGTCGACACGGTCGCGCTTGTCGCGCTTCTCGTCTGCCTGATCCCCACAACCATCGGCGGCCTGCTGTCGGCCATCGGGATTGCCGGCATGGACCGCGTGGCCCGCTTCAACGTGCTGGCCATGAGCGGCCGCGCGGTGGAGGCCTCCGGGGACGTCGACGTGATCCTGCTCGACAAGACCGGCACGATCACCTACGGCAATCGCCTGGCTGCGTCGATCACCCCGGCTCCGGGGGTGGCCGAGGTCGATGCGGTCACGGCCGCCCTCGTGTCGTCCATCCGCGACGAAACGCCCGAAGGTCGCTCGATCGTCGAACTGGCACGCAAGCGGCTCGCCGAGATCCACGCCGCTGCCGGCGCGGACGACGAGGCCGGGTTCCGGTCGCTCGCCGACACCATTACCGACGAGATCCCGTTCAGGGCAGAGACCCGCACGAGCGGCATCCGGACAGCAGCCGGCGGTTTGGTCCTCAAGGGGGCGGTCGACGCGATCGCCTCCGACCTCAATGGCTCGATGCCGGTCGAGTTGCTCGAGGCGACGGACCGCCTGGCCGACCAGGGTGCGACCCCGCTGGCCATCCGCAACGACGGCCGCGTCCTCGGCCTGATCGAGCTGAAGGACACGGTCAAGGAAGGACTCGTCCAACGCTTCGCCGAGTTTCGCAAGATGGGAATCCGCACGGTGATGATCACCGGCGACAACCCCCGCACAGCGGCGACGATCGCGCGCGAGGCCGGCGTCGACGACTTCATCGCGCAGGCGACGCCCGAGCAGAAGATCGCGTTCATCCGCAAGGAACAGGCCGACGGCCATCTCGTCGCCATGACCGGTGACGGGACGAATGACGCCCCAGCCCTGGCCCAGTCCGACGTGGGGCTGGCGATGAACAGTGGGACGTCCGCGGCCAAGGACGCGGCCAACATGGTCGACCTCGATTCAGACCCTACCAAGCTGCTCGAGGTCATCGCCATCGGCAAGCAGCTCCTGATCACGCGCGGTTCGATCACGACCTTCTCGATCGCCAACGACGTCGCGAAGTACTTCGCGATCCTGCCGGCGATGTTCGTCGCCGTCTATCCGGAGCTCGGCGCCCTGAACATCATGGGGCTGTCCACTCCACAGAGCGCGATCCTGTCCGCGGTCATCTTCAACGCCTTGATCATCATCGCCCTGGTCCCGCTTGCCCTTCGCGGCGTCGCGTTCCGCGCGGCGCCGGCGAGCGAGCTGCTCCAGCGCAACCTGCTCATCTACGGACTCGGCGGGATCATCGCCCCCTTCCTCGGGATCAAGGCGATCGACGTCGTCGTGTCCGCCCTCCACCTCGCCTAGGACCGATCGATGACTACCTTCCTTCGCCAGCGGCTGTGGCCGGCGGTCGCCCTGCTCATCGCCATGACCGTAATCACCGGCGTGATCTATCCGGTGGCCGTAACCGCCGTGGCGCAGGTCGCCTTCTCGTCACAGGCCAACGGATCCCTGATCGTGGTGGATGGGACGACCGTCGGCTCGAGCCTGATCGGCCAGGCATTCAGTGACGACAAGTATTTCTGGGGGCGGCTCTCGGCGGCCGGAAAGGACGGCTACGACGCGAGCGGCTCCGCCGGCTCAAATCTCGGGCCGACCAGCCAAGCGCTGATCGACCGCATCACCGCCGACGTCGATCGCCTCCGCGCCGCCAACGGTGGGGGACCTGTACCCGTCGACCTGGTGACGACGTCCGCCTCCGGACTCGACCCGGACATCAGCCCCGCCGCGGCCGACTACCAGGTCGCTCGGGTCGCGAAGGCCCGTGGAATCAGCGAGGATTCCGTGCGTGCGGCGATTGCCCGTCATACAGAGGTGCCGCTGCTCGGGTTCCTCGGGGAGCCACGGGTCAATGTGCTCCTCCTGAACCTCGACTTGGACGGGCTGTTGCGGTGACCGATCCGGAGCGCGACCAGTTCGACGTTCGCCCGACGGGTGACGAGATGCTGGCGCGCATCCAGGCAGAGGCCAGCGGCGGTCGCGGCCGCCTTCGGATCTACCTGGGGATGGCGCCCGGCGTCGGCAAGACCTACAAGATGCTCGACGAGGGGCATCGGCGACTGGCTCGAGGCACTGACCTCGTGGTCGGATTCGTCGAACCCCACGGCCGGCCGCACACGACCGAGCTGCTCGCGGGCCTGGAGATCGTGCCCCGACGCCGGATCGAGTACCGGGGCGTTGTGATCGAGGAGATGGACACCGAGGCGATCCTCGCCCGTGAGCCGACGGTCGCCCTGATCGACGAGCTTGCCCACACCAATGCCCCCGGATCCGTACGACCGAAGCGCTGGCAAGACGTCGAAGTGATCCGCGACGCCGGGATTCATGTGGTCACGACGATGAACGTGCAGCACTTCGACACCGTCGCCGATGCGGTAGCCACAATCACCGGTGCGCCGGTCAACGAGCGATTGCCGGATGAGGTGCTCTTCGACGCAGACGAAATCGAGCTTGTCGACATGAGCCCGCATGCGCTTCGCCAGCGGATGAAGCATGGCAACGTCTACCCGCCCGAACGCACGCAGATCGCGCTCGAGCGGTTCTTCACCGAGTCGAACCTCACCGCGCTGCGCGAGCTCGCGCTGCGGTTCGTCGCCCGTCGCGTCGAGGGCCAGCTCGAAGACAGGATCGGCGGACTGCAGATGCCACTCGTGACCGAGCGGGTCCTGGTGTTGGTCGATGGGAGTCCCGCTTCGAGGCGGGCCGTCCGTCGCGCGGCCAATCTCGCGGCGGCGCTCCACGCCGGGTACATAGCGGTCGTGGTAGACACGCCCGAAAGCGGACGCCATTCATTCGACCATGGTCGCGATTTGCAGGAGGCGCTTGACGATGCTCTTGACCTGGGCGCCGAGACGGTAAACGTCGAGGCCGCCGACGTGGCCGCTGGACTCGTGGAAGTGGCACGGACCAAGCGGGCCTCGCACATCGTCGTTCCATATCGAGCAGCGACAGGTCTCCGCCGGCTGACGACACGAGGTCTACCGGACCAACTGCTCGATCGACTCCCGTTGGTTGAGGTCCTCTTGGTCGGCACAGGCGCGTCGTCAGAGCATCATTGACGAGTCGACTCCGGGATGCGGGAGGTCCTCTTGCCGCGTCCTCTCGGCTACGGGCGGATTACCTCCCCAAACCGGGCGCCGCGAAGGGGACGATTCTCGTCAGTCGAGACCCTCAACGTAGCGCCGGATCGACAGGCCAGATCCGAGCAGAACGTCCTCCGGAGCACATTGCTTAGTCGGACAGAATGTCGCTGGCCGGGTCGATGCGTTTTGCCTCGCTCCGCCGGCGCAGTCAAGGGTCGGGATGCCAAATCCGTGTCGGAGCATGAGGCTCCGGGCGTCCATCATGGCGCTGCCCGCGACGCCCATCACGACGCCGCGGGCCACGAGTTAGACAGCCTCCATCATCGAGTGGAGGTCCTTGCCGGTTCGGGCGCGAGCACCAAGGGGCCGGCCAGTACGCCTCGCGAATCCGTTGGAGCCGGCGCTTCCGTGGACCGGATTCGATCCCCGGTGCCCCAGCCGACGATGATGTGGCCGAGCCACGCCAGCGCACCGACGTAGGCGAACGGCGATAGCCCGGTCACCGCCGACCCGAGCAACACGGCCAGCGCCAGCGCGGGCTGGTGCATCGCGTTATGGACCAGAAGCATCGCCGGCCGACGCAGCCCGACGAGCCGTGGCAGGTCGGGAGCGATCCCGAACGCCAGGAGCGGGGCCAGCCCGACAGCGAGCTGGGAGGCCTGCGTGTTGGCGAAAAGCGCGAGGCCGATGCCGGGGAGGAGCCACAGGTATCGCAACCGGAGACGAAGCCGACGACCGGCGTGCGGCTCGGCCGCAGCGATCCCGGCGCCCCGCGGGCCAGACCCCGTGGCAGCTCGATCGGACGGGTCCGTGGCGACGGCCTGACTCCGTGCATCCGCATCCTGCGGCTCCAGCACGACGACGGCGGTCGGGACCGGACGTCGCGCAGCCAGGCCGTCGAGGTCGTCCCCCCAACCCGGGTAGTCGACGAACTTCGCCCACAGCCGCTCTCGCTCGTCGCCAGAGGCAATCCGGGCACGAACCGCTCGCGGTCCGTCGGGGAGCTCGACCATGGCCTCTGGCGTGGCCTGGAGGTTGAGCCACCAGGCCGGCTCGGTCCTGCTCCAGCCGTTCATTGCGAGGGTCACCAGGTTCGCGCCGTCCTCGTAGTAGCCGATGATCGCCACCCGTGATTGGCGCGAACGGCGCCCAACCGTCGTGATGCGCATCAGCCCGAACTTCGCGCCGGCCTCCGGCCGGGCGAGGCCAAGCCTGCCGCCGCTGAGCCGATACGCGGCTCGGTGCAGCAGCCAGAAGATGCGGATGGCAACCCGGGGAGGGATCCGGACGGTGGTTGGCTCGTGGTCGGCGAGCCCGCCGATCTGTGCGTCGTTCATGAGCGTGTTTCCTCTCGTCTTGTTCATTCGGATAGAGGGCGGCCGCGCTGACGCCGGGGATGTGGAAAGGCCCCGGAGGCGGGCTCCGGGGCCTTTCCCTCAGGCGGCGGCGTAGGCCGGCGCGATCGCCTGCTCGTGGCTGTCGGTCTCGAGGATCGGGGACGACTTGAAGGTCCTGAAGGTCAGGTACAGGCCCAGGAACGCTTCCCAGATGATCTCCGGTACGGTCAGGATGCCCTGCACCACGGAGCCCTGTGGGATCACGCCCAGGAGCACGGCGGCTCCGGAAGCGGCGAGCAGCGGGCCGCCGACGACCCCGAAGAGGGCCATCCGTCGCCCCACCAGGCCGGACCGGTACATCAGCCAGCCCAGGATCATCCCGGTCCCGATTCCGTCGGCGAAGCCCGGGCCGAGCAGGAACGTCCAGTTGTGGAGGGCGACCAGCGCCTTGCCGACCGCGACGAGCGAGCCCGCATCCGAGCCCGCAGCCCCCTGCCGCAAGGTCACGATCGTCAACAGGCTCAGGAGGCCGATCCCGATGAAGGCACACTCGACCAAGCGGGCCGTCACGTACCCGAGGGCGAGGGTCTCGTTCTGCCGCTTGAGGAGCGGGAACAGGACGACCGCGCAGCCGATGTTGGTGATGATGAGGAACAGCTCGAGGAACGCCCCGACGAACACGCGGGTGTCGGTGCCCGCACCGGTGATGTAGTTCGAATCCGTGAGCACTGACCCGTAGGCGAGCGCTCCGCCGATCGACGTGATGAAGGTGAGGATGAACAGGACTCCAACGGCGAGCGCGGTCTTCCGCGCTGCATCCATCGGGGCTCGGTTCGCCGTGGTTGTCCGCGAAGTGGTTGTCATCTCGATGTCCCTTCCTGGTTGGTGGATTGAAGAAGCCCGTGAGTTGTTGTCTGGTCGAACTGACTACGCTCGTTCGTGATCGGCGCTACCCAGATTCCATGCCGGTCGGGCTGGGTTGATCGGGCTCGATGCGGATGACCGAGACCAGTGGCAGACCGAGGTCCCGCACTCGCTGGAGCACGCCGTGGAGCGCTGCCTGGTCGACGATCAAGCCGCTGATGACCGTGGTCGCGTGGCCTTCTTGGGTCACGGCCAGTCCGTCGAACCAGGAGGCCCAGTGCGCGTCGAGGTGGCCCGTGATCCGGATCTCGTAGCGTCCGGCATCGCGGGAGTCGGGTGTCGAGGTGTGTCGTTCGGTCATTCCACTCCTTGTGCGTGTTGCCAACCGGATCTCCGGCCGGCAACACCGACCCGAGTCACTCGACACAAGGTGGAAGCGGATGTGATGAGCGCGCATCACCACAACTGATGAGCGCGGTGATGATTTCGCGATCCAGGCGAGCGAGCCCCAGAATCGCCCTGCCTGCGCGAGGCGCAGCTCCGCGCGAGCGCGGCGAAGGACTACCCGGAGGGTCCGCGGTCCCGGGCCCGGGAGAGCAGGCCGAGCTCGGCGGCCCGGCGGACGGCCGCCCGCCGGCTGTTCACGCCGAGCTTCGCGTAGATGTTCCTGGTGTGGGTTCGAACCGTGGCCAACGACACGGTGAGCTCCCGCGCCATGTCCGGGCCATCGAGATCGCTCTCCAGGAGGAGCAGGACCTCGAGCTCTCGTTCACTGAGCGGCTCGATCAGCGATTGCCGCACGGGCCCCTGTCCCGGTGTCGATGCGATGTCGGCGAGCAGCCGGCGCAGATACCCCGGAGCGCCTGATTGCTTCCCCGCCAGCTTCAGCAGCGCCGCCATGGGCGGCCCCTCGTCGATGAAGACGCGGACGAACCCCTCGGGCTCGGCCAACGTCGCGGCACGCACTAGCGAGCCGAGCGCCCCGGCAATGTCACCTCGTGCGTGGCGGGCGAGCGCCTGCGCAACCAGGATCTCGATCGCGCTCCCGTTCCGCCCGCCTTGTTCGGCAGCTTCCAGCAGGCGGCCCAGCAGATCGATCGCGTCGTCCACCAGGCGGTCGGTACGGTCCCGCGTTCCCTGTGCCAGCAACAATCTGGCCAGGGTGGCGTGCTCGAACTCGTGGACGTAGCCGAGCTCGTCGTCTGCGGATAGGCCGCGCTCGCGAGCCCAATCCCAAGCCTCCGGCAGCCTCCCCTGGGCGATCCACGCCCGCGCCTTCAGGGCGGCCACCGGGCGCACGTCCGGGGAGAAGTCGCCCGCGTAGACGCGCTCCGCCTCGGCGAGCAGCCCCACCGCTGCGTCAAGGTCGCCCTCCGCCCGTCGGATCGCGGCCAGGGCGACACGCCGCCGATAGCGGTTCTGGGGCAGGCCATTGTCCTCGCCCAGCTCGTGGGCCGCCAGCAGCTGCTGACTGGCGCCGTCGAGATCGTTTCGTTCGAGGAGGACCATGCTGATGCCCACGTGCATGTCCGCGGCGCCTCGGATGACGGACCCATCCGCCTGGTTCGCCAGCGCCAGTCCTCGTTCGTAGATGCGCAGGGCCTCGTGCAGGCGCCCCTGCGCGAGGCGGATGTCGGCGAGGGCGAGTCCGCAGCCGATCGCGTCCGAGAGGTGCCCAGCCTTCTCCAGGCTGGCCATGGCGGCGGGATAGGAACCGGAAGCCGCCTCGAGGTCGCCGATCGTCCAGTAGGCGAGGGCGAGCAACGCGACTCCGCCCCCTCGCTCGAGGTGGTCGTCCTCCCCGACGAGTTCGAGCACCCGCCGGGCATGAGCGATCGTGCCGGTGACATCTCCGAGGATCCGCGCCTGGCCGGCTCGGTGGACGGCGATGGAGCTCGGCAATCGGCGGAACGCCGCCTGGTCGACCACCGCCATCGCGCCAGGGCCGTCGACTGACGTGCCCGTCGGGCCGAGCCATCGCTCGGCGTCGCGCAGACGCTCCTCGACGCCCTCGACTTCGCCCCTGACGAGGAGTGAACCGGCATAGGCGTTGCTCAACACCGGCCGCCTCCGGAGCACCTCGTCGGGGAGCGCCTCGAGCCATTGGCGCAGCGTGGCCTCCTGACGTCGCTGACTCGTCAGCGGGACCGCGAGTTCCACGAGGTCAGCCGCCCGCTCCATCTCGCCGGCCGCCATGGCGTGGCGAATCGCCTCGTAGCGATCGCCTTCGCGCTCGTGCCACTCGCACGCCCGCCGGTGAAGGTCCGGGACTCGTGCGGGGCGCTCGTCGAGCAGGCGCGCCCGGAGCACCTCGGCGAACAGGTGGTGGTAGCGGTACCACTGGCGCCGGTCGTCGAGCGGAACGAGGAACAGGTTGGCTCGATCGAGCTCAGCGAGCGTGGCTTTGCTTCCGTGCTGACCCGTAACCGCGTCGCACAGCTGGCCGGTGAACCGCGCCAGGATCGAGGTGTCCAACAGGAAGCCCCGGATCTCGTCGGGTTGACGGCGCAGGACCTCCTCGACGAGGTAGTCGACGATGTAGCGGTCATCGCCTGCGAAGCCAGCGATGAATCCGGCAACGTCGTCGCGCCCCTGCATCGACAGTCCCGCGAGCTGAAGCGCGGCGATCCAGCCTTCGGTGCGACCTTCCAGGGCTGCAACGTCCTGTGGGGCCAGGCCAAGTCCCAGGACTCCATCGAAGTACGCGTCGGCCTCCGACAGCGTGAAGCGCAGATCGGCCGCACGAATCTCGACGAGCTCGCCGCGTGCGCGAAGCCGCGCGAGCGGCAGGGCGGGGTCAGCGCGGGTGGTGATCACGAGGTGGACTCGTGGCGGGAGGTGATCGAGAAGGAACGCCATCCCGGCCTGGATGTCGGGAACGTCGACCTCGTGGTAGTCGTCGAGCACCAGCACGATGTCGCGGGTCACTGTGTTGAGCTCGTTGAGCAGCGTCGTGAGGACCGCGTCGATCGGCGCCGACTGGGGTCCTTGCAGGCCGGCCAGCGCACTTGCGCCGACCCCCGGGACAACCGTCTCCAGCGCAGTGATCAGGTACGTCCAGAACACCGCGGGCTCGGTGTCGCCCGCGTCGAGGGCAACCCAGGCTACGGACTCTCGATCCGCCGGAACGGCCGCCAGCCATTCGGCCAGCAGCGTTGTCTTGCCAAAGCCCGCCGGGGCCGAGATGAGCGTCAACTTCGATTCGGTCCAGTGACCCAGGCGCTCGCTCAGCCTCGGTCGGGCGACGAGACCGCGTCGCAGCCTTGGGACGTAGAGCTTCGTCTCGAGCAATTGACTTGCCACGTGGGATCGAGCGTCGGTCAGGAGTAGTAGCTTCGGCCCGAAGAACGCAGCTCCTGCGCCACGGCCTCGATGGCCTTGCCCACGGACGTCGGGTCCGTGTCACCCTTGACGAGGGCCTGAACCTGGTCGCTCATCTCGGCATCGATCTCCGGCTCCCAGAGCCAGTTGAGCGACGGGATCGCGTCGGCGAACATCGGCAGGAACTCGCGGGCGACCGCGTCGTGGATCGCCACATTCGACTCCGCGATCGGCGAATAGGACTGCAGGCCCTCGACCACGGACTTGTCGACCTCGGGTCGACTCGCGTATTCGAGGAACTCGTACACGCTGTCCCGGTTGGTTGGAGCCTTGGCCGGCAGCGCGAAGCCGCCCCACGCCACGATCGAACGGGCGGTCCGGGACCCGTCCACGACTGGAAGGGGCCCGACGTGCAGCTCGAACGGGACCGTGGGCGTGCCGGCCTGGAGTTGCGCAAGCATCCACGAGCCGTTGTAGGTCATCGCCGCCCTCCCCTGCAAAACGAGCTGCTGCATGGTCGCGTAATCGGTGGCTCCGGACCCCTCGAGCAGGACACCCGACGTCCGAAGGTCGGCGATGGTCTGGAAGGCTTCGATCCACCCGGGGCTGTCGTACCCCACCTCGCCCTTGATCGTGCTCTCGACGAACTCGATCGGGTCGCCCGCACGCTCCGCGATCATCGGCAGGACCCACATGACGAGCAGCGGGTTGAAGGAGGCGTCACCCGACGAGTGCACGAGCGGAGCGGCACCGAGTGCCGACAACGGCTTCACCATCGCCTTGAGATCGGCGATCGTGGTCGGAGGCTCGACACCGGCCTGATCGAGCAGCGCCTTGTTGTAGTAGAGGCCCGTGGTCTGGACGCCCCTGGTCAGGGCGAGCGGAAAGGCTCGCACACCTGTCTCCCCGAGACCGCCGAGATGGAATCGATCGGGCACGCGGGCGAGGACGTCGGCCATCCTCGGGTCAGCACCGAGGTCCGCAAGCAGACCGTCGCGGGTCCAGGCTCGCACGAACAACCCGTCGAGCTCGACGAGGCCCACCGACTCGCCGGATGCCAATGCGGCGCGGGCGAGGCGATCCCATTCGGGGCCCAAGCCCGGCAACGCCCGGATGTCCCACTCGACACCGGAGTGCAGCGCCTTGAAGTCGTCGTAGACCTTCTTGATGGCAGGGTCGGAACTCGGATCGCCGCCTTCGACCACCGCCGTGATGGAAGCGGTCATTCCCGTCGCGGCTGGCGCGGCGCATGCGGCCAGCAGCGGCGTCACCGCGCCGCCCGCGGCGATGGCGGCACCAAGCTTGAGCACATCCCGCCGGCCGATTCTGCGCTCCCAGGCGCGATCTCTGGTCGGATCAACCGGCTCCACGCGGCTATTGTCCTCGATGACCCTGCACTGCGCGGCAGAGCGCAAGGGGTTCAGCCAGATTGGGATCGGGGGACGAGGTGCTTCAGGCGAACCGCGCAACCGTCGAATCGGACGTCACCTTGCTGATGGACGCGGGTCGGTGGTTGACGGTCGGCAAATGACGCGCGACATGCGATCCACCCCGACGGGCCGGCTGTGATCGAGTCGCGACCTCGATGGGTCGTCCTGAGTCGCTCCTCTCGCGAAACTGCCACCGACCTGCTGTTCCTCCTGCCGATCCTCGTGATCCTGGCTGGATTCCTCTTCTACCCACTCGTCTACGGCATCGTCCTCAGCGTCCATGACACCAGGGGGTTCGACCTCACGAACTTCGTGGGGCTGGACCACTACGGACGCGCGATCTTCGGAGACGCCGTCTTCCATCGGAGCCTGCTGAACACGTTCCTGTTCACCGGTGCCGCAGTCGTCCTCCTGATCGGCGTCGGGCTGTTCCTTGCCGTGCTTGTCGCCGACGTGAGGCGCGGAAGGACGTTCCTGCGGATCGTGTTCTTCGCACCCTTCGTCCTTGCCTCGGTGGCCGTCGGCGAGGTCTGGAAGTTCCTGTACGCGCCGTTCTTCGGGATCATTGCCACTGTCGGGTCCGCCCTCGGCATACATACCCTCACGATCGCGCCACTGGCCGACGCCAACACGGCGCTGTGGGCGATCGTCGTCGCCTTCGTGTGGCGGTTCGCCGGCTTCGTCATGGTCGTGTACCTGGCGGCGATCCAGAGTCTCCCGCCCGAGTACTACGAATACGCCGTTCTGGAAGGCGCCGGCAGGTTCCAGCAGTTCCGGCGGATCACGTGGCCGCTGCTGTGGCCGCACACGTTCACGCTGGTCCTGTTGACCACGCTCGGGACCCTGCGGATCTTCGACATGGTGTGGGTCATGACCGAGGGCGGTCCGGCGCACGCCACCGAGACGGTCGCCACCGACGTGTACGTCACGGCCTTCCGGTTCCTCGAGGTCGGGTACGCGCAAGCGATGGCCATGATCCTGCTGTTCCTGATCCTCGTGCTGGCACTGGTGGAGTACCGATTCTTCGAGCGACGCGCCGAGCTGGTGAGCTCGTGACCAGACTGCCTCGGCTTCGATGGTCCGCCGTGCTGCTGACTGTCCTCGCCATCGTCTGGTTGTACCCGGTCGCGTGGACGCTGGCGAACGCGATCAGGCCGAGCGCCGACATCTATCGCGCTCCGTGGGACATGCCGTGGCCACCGGCGCTCGGGAACATCGGCGAGGCATGGAGCCGCGGCCAGCTCGGTGTTGCGCTCGCGAACTCGGCGTACGTCACCGCCCTGACGGTTGCGCTGGTGCTCGTCGCGTCGGTCTTCGGGGCGTATTCGCTCACGCGGCTGCGCCCACCCCTTCGCGCCGTGTTCTTCATGGTGGTCCTGGCGCCGCTGATCATCCCGACGGACGTCCTCATCGTCCCCGTCTTCTCGATCTTCCGCGCCGTTGGCCTGATCAACAGCCTGCCCGGGCTTGCCCTGTTCAACGTGATGGCCAACGTCTCGTTCGCAACGCTGATCCTCACCGGCTACTTCCGCACGATCCCCGGCGACGTCATCGACGCCGCCCGGGTTGACGGAGCCGGCCGGATCCAGGTCCTGCTTGGGATCATGGTCCCGCTCGCGCGGCCGGGCCTCGTCGCCGTGGCCGTTCTCGTCTCGGTGTTCACGTGGAACGACTTCAGCGGATCACTCGTACTCATCCAGAAGCCGGATGCGTTCACGGTGCAGCTCGCGCTGAGCCGCTTCTCAACCTTCTACGCCACCGACCAGGGGCTCACCTTCGCGGGGATGGCCATGGCGATTCTCCCCCCGCTGATCCTCTTCCTCGTGCTGCAGCGTGGCTTCATCGAGGGCTTGGCTGCGGGGGCGCTTCGCCGATGACCCATGCCTGCGGGTCACGTCACTGAGGCGACGCGATCCCTCCCGGGGCTGACCCGAACCATTGCCCTACGCCGGCCTCATGCCCCGGAACCTTCGCCCCGCTCAGTCGCAGCGACATGACGGGTCACTGGGCTCGGCAGACTCGTGAGGAGGGGAGTGGAGCGGGAGACGGGGTTCGAACCCGCGACATTCAGCTTGGGAAGCTGACACTCTGCCAACTGAGTTACTCCCGCTCGGGAGGAGGCCACATTCTAGCGGAGGCGATCCTTCGGCTCAATGCCGCCGCCCAAGGTCAGATCACCGGATGTCGGGGTCCAGCACGACCCACAGGATCGCCTCGACTGATCGTAGTAGACCCACCATCGCCTCGCGGCTCCTGAACCGGCTCTCCTCGTGCTCGTGGGCCTCGGCATTGAGCAGCACGATGGTGGTCTCCAGCCCGGTGGCGATGGACTCGACCCACTCCAGTTGTGCGGCGCTCGCAGGAAGGATCGCCCGAAGCCTTGCCTCGCGAGTTGGCTTGCCCGTCTTTGGGTCCAGGGCGTCCGGTGCGATCCGCGCGAGCGTCTGATTGAGGGCCTCTCGAGCTCCATGAGCCGCAGCGCGCTGCCAGTCATGACCATGCTCGCGCAGCCGATCCCAAGCCCCGAGGAGGGCTTCCCCGCACGTAGGGTGGATCGCCCCGAGGCGCTCCACCAAGTCCACCGTTTCCCGCTGCGACCTCAACGTCCGGCTCGTCGCGGGGCGCGGGCTCGAGCATCCGGCGCGCCCCTCCAACGAACTCGGCCGATCCGGCCGCCGGGATAGCGATCGAGCGCACTGCTACGCTGGCGAAGCTTGGTGGGGTCGGAGCGAGCCCCGCCAGTGCCGACGTGACCTGGCGTTTGTATGCCGCCGCAACCGTGAGCCCACAGGTCGACCGATACGGGCGGGTTCGCTCGCCAGGGCGCGGGCTTGAGCGTCTCGCGGTCGCTCCGCCGCTGCCGCCGGATCCAGCCGTTGTAGAGCGGGTCCATCAGGAGCATCCGGATCCCGCTCGCGGCCAGGCGGGAGGTTCGTGCTCGAAGGTGAGGTCGTCACTCAGTGATCGCGGCGTGCTCGTCGCTCGATCCCGACCCGGGCGAGGAGGTCCCACGATGCCTCCGCCGCCGAGATGACCAGGAGGACGGTGGCGAGGATTAGCCAGACGGTGTCCGGCCACCGGCCGGTCGCGACGTTCGCGGCAATGACCAGTACGGCGATGTCGCCGAGCCCTGGCATGGCAAAGCGCCTCACGGCATGGCGCCAGCCCCAGGGCAGCTGCCCGCGGCGCCCGACGCGCACGCCGTTGACCAAGCTCCGGACGAGGCCGAGGCCTGCGACGATCGCGAGCTCACTCGCAAATCCGGCAGGCTGCTGGCTCGGCACGAGCGCAAACAGGGACAGGAACAGCACGGTGAGCCAGCTCGAGAACGACTGCTCGGCCAGCAGCAGGAGCATGGGCTGCTCGGGGTCGGTGACCTCTTCGATGTTCAGCGTGAGCGCCACGAAGAGCAGGCCGAGTAGGCTGGCCGACGCGGCGCCGGCGGTGATGAAGAAGTCGTGCCAAGGCGCGAGATGGGCGCCAAGATCCGCTGCGGACATTCAGTCAGTCTAGACAGGACAGCATCAAATCGAGTCTGTCAATTCGCCATTGGTTGCCGTGTCAGGAGTTGGTGACGGGCAAGACAACCCATGAATGTCGCCCCGACGAGCTGGTATTCGGATCGACCCGACTCCCGCGCCAGCAAGTTCGGGGTTCGGCTCGAAGCGAGGAACGTCACCGGCTGCAGCCATGAGCCCCAACCGCTGCCGGCCATTAGGGTCGCGGCCGGCGCATCGACCTTCACGTGCGGGGAGTGGTCCGAGCGGCCCTCGCCCCGGGGACCATTGGCACTTCTTCGAGCTTGGGCCGCGGCGATGATTCGAGTTGTTCGGGGCTCATTCCCCGCTCCGATCGGGCATTTTGACACGAGGTGATCCAGGAGAACCTGTCATGGTCAGGCTGTTCGACTCCACATTCGTGCTCGGCACCATCCTGGTCGTGATTGCGCTCGCCATCGCCGTGGCGGCTGCCTCGCGCGCCAACCTGCCCCTCGTCGGCACAGGAGTCGGCGCGCTCATCGCCGTTGCCGTGTTCGGGATGGCAGGCTGCGCGGTGGCCGGCTTCTCACAGGCGCCTGCGGCGGGCTGGACGAGTCCCGCGATCGTCGCCGGCATCGTGCTCGGGATCGTCGCCCTCGTCGTCGTGGCCGCCGGCGTCTTCGGCTGGACCAGTGTTCTGCAACCCATCACCGAGCTTCTACCCAGTCAACCGGACGCCTTGGCGCCGGCCCGTGCGGCGACCGTCGCGCTCGGCGTACTCATCGGCGCGAAGTGGCTCATCGCGACGACGATGGCGGCGCTCGCGAGATGACGGGACGGCTGGACATGAGCCGTCGGAGGAGGACTCGATGACGACTGAAACCGCGAGCCACCTTCCGCACAGCGCGATTGCGGGCCCGGAGATGGAAGCCCTGGCCCCGTTCTATCGCGACTGGACGTGGACCGGAACGATCCAGGCCGGCGGCATGGGACCGGGTTCACCCGAGATGAGCGGCGCCGGCCGGGCCGTCTGCCGGCGGATCCAGGACGGCCTGTGGTACGACTGCGACTTCGAGCAGGACCAACTCCTGGCCGACGGGACGTTGGTGCTGACCTGGCGGCTCCACTGGATCACCGGTTGGGACCCTGTGGCCGACGAATACCGGGCCACCAGCGCCGACAACAACGGCCCGACCCTTGCCATCTACCGCGGGCGCATCGAGGGCGATCGCCTCGTCTACGAGTCCCTCTCGGACGCGCTGCCGCGCATCAGGTTGACGTGGATCCTGATCGATCGGGATCACGCCACATGGCGCAATGAGTTCACCCTCGACGGCGAGACGTGGGGCCTGATCGAGGAGTACGAGATGACTGCCGCACCTCATACCTCCAGTTAAGGCGCCGCGGTCGAGCGTCCGCCAGGAGGAGTTCCCGCTGCGTGACCCGATCACGCCGAAGTCGCCACCGCCCATCGGGGCTCGGCGACGGCGCGGACGATCCGGTGGGGAGCCGGGAGTCAGTGTGGATCGGACCAGCGGCGTAACACGCCGGCCTCACATCCGGCGTGTTCGGCTTCCTGGTGATCGTATTCGGGACGCTCGCCGGAGCGGCATTCGGTACCAGCCGCTCGGCGGCCGCCGCTGCCTGACGCCTTTGCCTGCCTAACGGGCGCCCGCATGAACGACGACGCCGCCCCCAGGTCCTCGATGGCCTACTTCAGATGGTCGTACACGCGTCGGTCCACGGAGCGAACGATGCGCTTGGGGGCAACCGACGTCAATGAGTGAGGGTTCGGGGGCGAACCTGAGTTGCCGCTGTCTGTCGATGCACGATCAGGGCGTCAACGTCTCGTGGGCAGGTCGTTGTGACTGCTTCGCGTGATCGCCGTCAGCGTGAGGGAGTGGTCCGTGCGCTCAGTCAGCATGCGCCAATGTAACCAGACAGGGATGCCTCGGCACAGTCAATTGCGCGCCCAAGCTTGGTCCGCGCCGCGCCGAGGCGACGATGTCAGATGGACTTGCCCACCTTGCTGAGAACAGAGCTGACCTGGTTGCCCAGAAAGATGAGCGCGATGATCGCAATGATCGCGATGAGTGCAAGGATCAGGGCGTATTCGGCGAGCCCCTGCCCTTCGTCATCGGCTCGGAGCAACTCCGTAAGTCGGAGATAAAGCGGCAGCATGCGGGCGATTCCCTTCCATCATCGGAACATTGGGCGTTCCTGGTTCGGACTATGGACAAGGCGGTGCGCGCAGTCCACAGGCCGATGTGACCAACTGCAGGGAGGACCATCCGGCTATCTGCGCGCCATCGCCTCGGCGGATCGAGCCTGAGGCAGCCGATCAGCAAGCGAGGCGGCGAGACCGCCGCAATGTCGACGAGTGTGATCTGGCCAGGGGCAGTGGCCCGACGCCCGCCGTCGGCGGGCGGGCGTCCGTTGATTGGTGGGACGGCATCGTCTGCGTTCTTCGTCCTTCGTGGGAGGCATCGCCTCTGACGGAGATCGAAGAGGCCGTCAGGCTACCCGTCAGCCTCCGGCGATCGCAAGGCGCGACCAGGTCCGACCGCCATCGCTGGTCGAGAACATCCTGGAGGGACCGTTGGGCTGGGTTGCGATCATGAACCCGTCGGTCGCCGTCGGGAAGACAAGATCCACCGAGGTCGCTGGCTGAAACGTCAGGACCGGCGCCCAGGTGGCTCCGCCGTCAAATGAACCAGCGACGACCGACGTCCCCTCGGATTGGGGGCCGGCCACGAGGGCCACGCCAGTCAACGGAGCCGCGACAGCGTCGAGGCTCCCGACCGGCACCTTCGGCCCCACTGCGACGAAGGTCGCACCACCGTCCGACGAGTTGAAGAGATGCACGCCGGTGGGCGTGGACCACTGCCCGACATCGCAGGCCGCGATGAGGTCGGACGAGCTTGACGCGGCGAGGAGCGCCGGACCTTCGACCGACTTGCACGGCGGCTGCCAGGCCGTCCAGGCGCCGGACACCAAGCGAGCGCCGGCGACGATCGTGCGATCCACCTCGATCAGCCAGCCGTCATGCTCATGGAGCACGATCTGAGCTTGCGGGACCGGTCCGGCACCGAGCACGACCGAGGTGGAGGAGGTCACCCAGCCGTCCGTGCCGACCGGGCTCGTCATGATCGCAAGGCGACCCGAGCTGCCGCCATCGAAGAAGGCCACGTGAACCGCGCCGCCTGCCGTCCCGAGTGCCATGACCTGACTGACACCGGTCGTGCCTGGCAGCGAGATCTCCTGCCAGGTCGCCCCACCATTATGGGTCGCCCACAGGTCCGGTCCGTAAGCCCAACCATTCATCGGATCCGCGAAACGCAACCTGCTCACCCCGGCGTTCCCCGCTTCACCGGTGGTGAACGCCGTCTTGGGCGCCGGGATGCTGACCCAGGTGCCGCCACCATCGGCCGTTCGAACGATCCCGGCGCACGGGTTCCCCGAGCACGTCGTGCGGCCGAGCACCCATCCGAGATCCGCGTTCAGGAACGTGCCCGCGACTGACTGGAAGTCCGCCGGGAGCGGTGCCCCGATGGGTCCGGCGACCGGAGTCGGAGCTGGTGGCGCGCTCACGGTTGCGCTCAGCGACGGCGATGCGGCTGCCGACGAATGGCCCTCGGCGGCGGCAGACGGCGATCCGTCTGGAGGCGCAGGGCTGCGCCCGCCGACGTTCGGCACCGTCACGATCCCGCCAACGAGGAGCGAGCCGGCGACGATGATGGCTGCCGCGGCGGCCACGGTGGTCAATCGGAGACCCAGTCTGACGACACCCGATCTGCCGAGGCCGGGGGCAGCCACGAGATCGCTCGACGAGCCGGACGTTCGTGGACCCGATTCGCTCGCGGGATCGTGGCGATCCGAGCCAGGAGCTGCTCCGATGCTCGCTCGGTCGGCGTGGATGCCAACGCTCGCCGAATCTCCTCTTCGAACGGGTCGAGGGGCGGGGCGAGGCGGTGTTCAGGCTCATGGTTGGTCATCGGAACGTCCTTCCCTCGCCAGTTGGATCCACCTCGGCGCGCAGTTGGCGAAGCGCGTAGTGCAGCCGCGACTTGACAGTGCCAGCTCGAGCACCGGTACGCTCGGCGATCTGTTCGACTGAAAGGTCGAGGTAGTAGCGCAGGACCACGACCTCGCGGTGATCCGCACTGAGCGACCGAACGGCCCGCCGGATGAGTGCCTCGCGAGCGACGGTGTCGGCCGGATCTGCCGATCGGCCATCTCGAACGAACGCGACGCTGGTGATGTCAATGCTGATCGGAAGCCGCCGGCGGGCTCGGAGCCGATCGCGACAGGCGTTCACCAGGATGCGCCCGAACCAGGCTTCGAAGCGAGACGGCTCGCGGAGATCCGCAAAGCGCCTCCACGCCGTCAGGGCCGCATCGTGCACCGCGTCTTCGGCTTCGACCGGATTGCCCAAGATCAGCGTGGCGACGCGGCATGCCCGGTCGAGCGCCGCCCGGTCCAGGAGACCCTCGAACTGGCGTGCCCGCACGTCGTCTGCGCCGCCTGGCCGATCCACGGCGTCCACGATAGGCACAGTGTTGGTCCCGATCACGCACTACTGACGAATCAGGTCCTCGGAACGTTCAACGGGGGAGACAACGAGGTCCCAACGCGCCGGCCTCGCAGCCATTGTTGACAGTCCGTGGCATGAAGGGCCGACATGGTGTGTGCTTGATGCACCGGACCTGTACAGCCCGCCACGTTCCGCTTGGTCACGCGCGATGAGGAGCTACCTGCGGCTGCTCCGCACTCCAGGCTTCGGCCGCATCTGGGTCGGAGCGACCATCTCGGTCGTCGGCGACGCGGTGACGTGGGTCTCGCTCGTGTGGCTGACCTTCGAGCTCGGCGGTGGCGTGGCCGACGTGGCGATCCTTGCGGCTTGCTACACGGGCCCGATCATCGTTGGCGGGCTTGCCGCCGGCATCCTGCTGGATCGCTTCGATCGCCGCCGCCTCCTGATGGCCGACAACACCGTGCGCGGGCTCGCGATGCTGACCGTCCCGATCGCCGCCACGACCGGCACACTCGGCCAACTCCAGCTCGACCTGGTGGCCGCGAACTACAGCTTCCTTTGGATGGTGACCGTCGCCGGCGTCCGCTCGCTCGTGCCGGATCTCGTGGCCGACGACGATCTCCCGACCGCGAATGCCATGGGGTCTCTGTCGTTCGGCGTCGCCGGGGCGGCGGGACCCGCATTGGCGGGCGTCCTGATCGGGATCGTCGGGGCAGCGACCAATCTCGGCCTGGACGCCGCGACGTACTTCCTGTTCGTTGGCTGCATGCTCGTCGCGCGACTCCCGGAACGGAACCCAGGCGTAGACGGGGCGGTCTCCCCGCGAATTGCAGCACGACCTTCTCCCGGGCTCGGCCCGGCCGGCCGCTTCATCCTGGCGACCCCGGCGCTCACGGCAATCACCGCCATGTTCATGGGCGTGAACCTGGCCGAGGGCATCCTGGCCGTCCTCCTGCCGGTGTACGCGCGCGACGTGCTGGCGGTCGACGCCACGGGTTATGGCCTGCTCGCGAGTGCCTTTACCGCGGGATTGTTCGTTGGCGCACTGGGACTCGGCGCCGTGCACTGGAGATGGCCCCTCGGACGCTCGATCGCCGCCGGGGTGCTCGCCACCGGACTCGCCTTCCTCCCGCTCGAACTAGCTCCGCCACTCCCCGTGGCGGCACTGGTCATCTTCGTGGCAGGGCTGGCGGAGTCGCCGGTGACGATGTGGGCGAATACCATCCGGATGCGGTTGATCCCAGCCGAACTGCGAGGGCGTGTCTTCGGCCTCCTCGGGACGATGACCAAGTCGACGCCGCCGATCGGGGGTCTGGCCGCAGGCGGCCTACTGGCGACGGTGGGCGTTGCCCCGGCGGTCGTCGCGATGATCCTGTTCGCGGCCCTGCCCGGGGCCATCGGCCTCCGGCACGGGTCGCTCGCCGAACGGAACACGGTGCGGCCGCAGACGGGCGCCGGCAGCTGACAGCCCCTGTAGAAGCTACGCTCGCTCGAAGCCTGATCAGTGAAGGTGGATTGACGGTGTTGCCAGCGACGTTCGAGTGGTGGATCCGGAGCGGCCGGCCTGGCAGGGAACCGAGCATAGGCCGATTCGCGTCCAGCTCTGGTCACCGTCGCGGTCCCCACGCCACGCCGCCTCGATCCTCGTCTCTCACGGTACCGGTGGGTCCGCCAGCCAGATGTCGTGGCTCTCCGAACCGCTCGCCGACGCCGGCTTTTACGCTCTGGCGGTGGACCACCACGGCAACAACTTCGTGGATGGGTACCTGCCTGAGGGCTTCGCCTTTGTCTGGGAGCGGGTCCGTGATCTGAGATTCGCGCTGGACTGGTTCGCGGGGCGGGAACCGCTTGGTCCTGTCGGCGCGGCCGGCTTCTCCCTTGGTGGCTACACGGCTGCGGCCCTGCTCGGCGCCCGCCTCGACCGGCAGCTCGTCGCCGCGATTCTGCTCGGACAGCTCGACCTGCCGCCCCTCCCTGAGTATCCGAATCTGCAGACCGACCTGGTGGCGCGCGTATCGCCGGACCGACTGGGTGAGGCAATCGAGGACTCGTACGGCGACTTTCGGGATGACCGGGTCGAGGCGGCCTTCCTGGTCAGCCCGGCGATTGGGCCGCTGTTGACGGAGCAGAGCCTTGCCGCGATCGATCGACCGCTGGCGGTGCGCTGGGGTGACGCTGACGACATCGCGCCGCCGGCCCAGAACGCACTGCGATATGCGGCCGTGCCGGGGCCGATGCGCGATCGGTTGGCGACGAGATCGGTCACTACGAGTTCCTGGCAAGCAACCCCGCGGGCGCGGAGGTACGCGGCCTGGTTGCCGCCGATGCCGTTTCGTTCTTCCGCGCGAACCTCCTCGGGGGGACCGCGCGGCCGCGCTAGCTGACGATGCCGCTGGTCTGACGGTACGCGACGAACTTGGGTCCCGAAGGAGAACCGGTCACGGTCACCCGACTGCAGAGGTACCACACGCGCTCCGGCCATCCCGGGCGCCGTCGAAACACACTGCTCATCGGCCTCGTTCAGCCCTTGTAGGACGCTCGTGCCACGGCAGGTCAGCCGCCTCCTTCGCGGTCTCCGTCTCGTTGCACCGTTCGCAGCGCGTACACGTCGAGGGTCGTCTCGCGCCCTCGGACTTCGACGGTCCGCCGATCGAGTCCGGTCGCGTTGAGTGAGGCATGTTGCGCTGCCGCGAGCGAGACCAGGAGTTCGCCAGGGCCTGCCAGCGACGCGAGTCGCGCGGTGGTGTTCATCGAGTCGCCGAGTGCGGTGAAATCCGAGATCTCCTCGCTCGACCCGAGCGTCCCAACGTACGCCGTGCCAGTGTGCACACCCCCACCGGCGGGGATCGGCCCGCTGGCCGACGCATTGGACCGTGCCGTAGCCTCGATGAGCCGACGACCGCCTGCGATTGCCTGCCGGGCATGGTCCCGACCCGAGTAGCTCGGGATATACAGGCCGATGGCCTCGTCTCCCACGAACTTGTCGACGACGCCGTCCGTCTCGACGATGGCGTCAGCCGCGAGCCGGTAGAACGCGGTTAGCACCGCCGCGAACGCCGCGGGCCCCAGCCGTTCGCCGAGGCCGGTCGAGCCTCGAATGTCGACGAACAGCATCGAGATCTCGACCTCGGCGCCGCCGACGCCCTGCTTCGTGAGGGCCCTGATGCAGTTCTTGCACAGCTGCGGGTTGCGCTCCCACGGCCCGAACCATGGCTTGAGCAACGCGCCGCCGATGCCATGAAACGGCGCGTAGCAGAGCTTGCATCGCGGTGGCGACGGTAGACGCCCGAACCGCCGGCGAAGGGCAAGCATGCCTCGGTGCTCGCCGGTGAGGATGGCGCGCCACTGCTCCTCGGTCGTCTGCTGTTCCACACGCCGAGTGTAAGCCCGTGTTGCCGAAATCCGGCACTTGGGCGACGGAGATGGTCGACTCCGGTGAAGCCGCATGCAGAGGGTGCCAGTGAGTTGCGTCCGTAACCCGAAGCCGATTTCTGGCGTCGAAAGACGCCCGTGGACGGCTGGGCAGGGAGGGTGGCGCAGCCCCGGGCGTCACGCGACCGCGCCCGAGGCGAGGTAGGCTCACCGAGGCAACCTCGAGCCACGTCCGGGCGCTTGCGGTAGTGCCCCTATGACAGCGGCGTGACCGCCGGCGCTACCGTCCGAGCTGGAACTACTACAGGCGAGCGGTCGTGCGCTTGCATAGGTCCGGGCTGCTCACCATGAGCAGATCGTGTCAGGGCGGAGGCGGAGGCGGAGGCGGAGGCGAAGGCGGCGGTGCGCCGTGTCAGTCGGGATGGACGCACGGCCGGGATCGCCATCCTCGGCCTCGGTGCGCTGACCGACACCTTCGACTTATACGGCGCACCGGCGCTCATGCTCCTCGCTGTCTTGCCTTCCTCATGCTTCGCCTTCGATTCGTGCTCGCGGCCTTCGCCGCGATCTCATACGTCGTCGGGTACGTGGCGTTTGCAGTCGCCACCCAATCGGCCACTTCCGCCATCGATCTGTTCCTCGTGGCCGCCGCAGTCGCCGTCGCCGGTGGCGCGACCCACGCCCCCGAGGCCGGCCAGCGACGGGAATTCGCGCAAAGCCGGACCATCGTCGCGCTCCATCGGCAGGTGGACCGCCTGTTCCGCCAGCAGCCGACTCGCCTGGCATTACAAAACGGATCGGCACCTCCGCAGTGACCGCCTGGCTCGATGCCCTGTGTATCGTCCCGAAGTCCTGGCTCAGAAGACCGTCGCCCGACCGCCGGCGTCACATCCGGTCAACGACGTAGAGGCGGTTCCTGTCCGGGTCGCGGAAGGGGAACATCGGCGGGACGCCCGGGTAGCGAAGGATCTCGGCGTCGACGTCTGCGCCGGCGGCCACGAGCGCCTCGTGATCCGCCTCGGCGTCATTGGTCTCGAATCGGATCCCGGTGTCGATGCCTGGCTGCGCTTCTCCGAGTGGCGGGAACGCGAGGGTCGTCCCGCCAGCAGCCGGCGGGACCTCGATCTAGCGCTGTCCCGGCCCGCACGGCGTGTCGAGCGTCTTCTCGAACCCGAGGACGTCCGTGTAGAAGGCGAGCGAGCGCTCCTGGTCGCTCACCGGGATGGCGATGGTCCTGATCTGACGGATCGACATTGCGCGCTGCTTCATCTCGGCTCTCCCATCCCGACCGACCGCCTTCAATGGGCGACTGCTCAAGCTCACCAGGCAGTGCGCGAGCGTCGCGGAGCCTCCGTCGGGGTGTACTCCCGCCAGTCGTGGGTGAGACAGGCCGCAAAGGCATCCTCATCGCCACGGTGGTACGCCGCCCACGCGCGACGAAGCAGCGCGATATTCGCCTGCGTCACTCGTCTGTCCTCCACGTCTGTCGGATGGCAACCAGGTCCGTGCCACGGCGCAATGTCTATTCAAACGCGATCGTCGAGCCGCATCTAGGCATAGCACTCGCGGGTCAGTGAGTGTGCGTCAATGTCACTCGGTACGAGCGCGCCACTTTGGTCGATTTCGGAGGTCCAGGGCCAGGCGAATGGCTCGGGCCTTAGGGGGCTGCCAGCTCGGACAGCGGGATACGCAGGACCGCATCGGCACCGTTCGATATCCAGTAGTCGTCGCCGGCGATGGCCGACCCGGCGTCATCGGCGAGGGCGTCGACGCGGACTCTTCGGTCGACCCGGTTGGTGGCGGGGTCGATCCGCTCCAGCTCGTCCGTCAGCGCGAAGCCCGCCGCCGCGACCCACACCTCGCCACCGATCTCGACCGGGTCCTGGGCGTAGCCATCGAGGGCGACGTCCGCGACGATCGTGTTCGTCCTGGGGTCGATCCGGACGACGTCCATCGAGTCGTGGCAACCCGTCACCCATACGGCCGTCCCGGTCGCAAGGATGCCGCCGCAGTCCCCGAAGTCCTGGGGCATCGCGATCGTGGCCTGCACCGCTCCCGATGAGGGATCCATCCTCACGAGGGTGGAGTTGTTGGACTCGTCGGTCCAGACGCTGCCGGCACCCTCGGCGAGCTGCTGCGGCCCGCCGGAGCCGGCCTGCCCCACGGTCACGGTGCCCAGGACCCGGCCGGACGCGGCGTCGATCCGCGTAACGCTCCCCTCGTGGTGGTTGGTCACCCAGACGGTCCCGCCCACTGGGAGGACACCCTCGGCGGCGCCGACGGCGATCGTGCGGAGTGCCGCGCCGGTCGCGGGGTCGACCTGGCGTACCTCGCTCCCGTCGAAGTCCGCCACCCAGATCGCGGCGGGCGTCGCGGCGAGGTTGTCGAGCGAGTCCGTGCCGGCCCCGATGTCGAACAGCTTCACCCGGTTCGTCGCGATGTCGATCCGCGCCAGACCGCTCTCGGCGACGGCCCACACCGACGCTCCGAGGACCGCGAGCTCATTCGGCTGGCTGACCGGGATGGCTGTGAACGTCAACGATGCCGCTTCTCCCGAGGTCTCGGCCGGGGAGGCGGACGGCAATGTCGAGTGGCCCGGTATCGCCGCAACCTGTTGCGACGGAGCCGCGCTGCTGGTCGCGGCCATAGAAGGGCTCGCGGCCATAGCGGGCGCCAGGCTCCCGGCGCTGGCCGTCGCGCCTGCGGTCGCTGTCAGCGGCGTGGCCGCAGTCGGGCCTGCGCAGCCGCCGACGGCCACGGCGAGGAGCGCGGCAATAAACGCCCGTGAGGCGAGTTCGAGGTGACGGTCAAGACGCGAGACGCTGGAACGCATCGTGGTCTCCGCTCAGCCGGCGCGGCAGCGCCCAGAGCCGGCACGCATCCGTCGGGTCATGGTGACAGGTGGACGGCGGGAAGCAAGCGGGCAGCACCAGCGGTTCGCGAGCTGGAGCGCGCCTCACGTGCGCGGGTGACGCCCGTCACGCCGCTGATCGAGGGTACGGCATCGACGAGATCGGCCAGCGCGAGTATCAGTCGAGGCTAAGCGGACATCCGCGTCGGCCAGCGTGCGCGAACATACCCGGAGACGAAGGCCGCAACAGGCCTTCGGCGCCCGCGCGAACGCAGGTCAGAGCCGCTCGAATACGCCGAGAGCGGGCAGGATTTCGACCTTCTCGGCTGTTCCGCCCGACGTTCATCCCCATCTGCGGTCCGTCTGGCCCATTGAGCAGACCGGAGTCGAGTTCCGCCTGTGGGCCAGAGTCCTCGGCTAGCGGGTCGGGCCGCTCCAGCTCCTCCTGAAGGTCGCCATCGACCAGCCAGCGCGACTCCCGGAATCGCGCTTGGGCGATTAGGTCTCGGGTTTCCTCGGGAGAGCAGGAAGTTGAAGGACGGATCGGTCGCCCACGGAACGGGAAAGTGGATCGGTTGGTTCGGACCTGCGAGGACATCGAAGAACGCGAACCGGCCACCCGGCCGCACGACGCGTGCGATCTCCTGGTACAGACCCGCCTTGTCAGCGATGTTCATCGACGCATGCTGGGTCCAGACGACGTCGAAGGAGCCGTCGGCGAACGGCATTTCAAGGGCACTCGCGTTAACGAACGACACGAAGTCAGCCAGATCGGTCTACCTCGTGAGCGTCTCGCCAACGGCGCAGTACTCGGTCGTGATGTCGAGAACGGTGACGTGGCACCCGAGGCGATGCGCGAGCTGACGGGCGGGCCCCCCGATCCCGCCGCCCACGTCGAGGACGCGGTCGGCAGCAGTGATCTTCGCCACATGCGCCAAGGCAAGTGTGCCCGCAAGCCGGTGCCATTGGTAGTTGTCAACCGGCGCGAGCTGCGCGACGGTTACGCGCTCCGGGTCAATCCCCTTCCCGCGGATCTCGTCCGCGATCGCTTCCATCAACCCGGACCAACCGTAGTGACCGTTGACTCGCTCGTCGCGCTGGTTGCCCATCTGGACCTCCTGATCTCTGGACGCGATGTAACGCACCAGATGCTCCAGCAGTTCGGCGAGTTCATTCGCGCAGCCGACTGGGTTGGCGTTCGAGGAATCCACTCGGTCCTGAGCCAGTTGATGGCGCAGACGCCAGTCGGAGCGTCTGCAGCAGCGGTGTGGGGCTCGGTCGGTGGACGTCTACGCTGGCCTCAGTCAGCGTGCGCCAATGTACCCAGAGATGAGAGGCTCGCGCGAAGCTCCATGGACTCCGGAGGACAGATCCCTACACTGGCGCTCCCCGGCAGGATAAGAGCAGGTCATGGCCGACGATTGTGGCTCCGTCTCGCAGACGCTGCAAGTCGCAGTCGGACCGCGGCCTGTCAGGGCTCCTCCGGAGGACCCGTCAACCTGGGGTTCCTACGGACTCGGCGTTTGGCGTGTCCGCGACTGCATGGGATTTCCGGGCGTTTTGCCGGGCACGGCACTCGGGATCGACTTGGATAACGGCGAGCTCGTCTTCGTCAAACCGCGTGTTGGCCGGGTGATCGGGGTCTCCACGGCGCGCGCCCAGATTTCGCAGACGAGTAATGACGATGTCCTGGTCAGGTGGGGCGAGGCGGAAGCCCTGTTGTCGCCAATCAAAGCGGACCCAGCCGCACTCTTGGCGCTCGGAGTGCGGAGCAGCAGCTGATCGATCGACGGCACGGCAATGCTCCACGCGCCGGGGGACGCCCCCGCGACATCAGTGAGTGTGCGTCAATGTCACCCGGTCTTGACCGACAGCCACGCCGTTTGTCGTTGGCTAGGGATGCCGTGTGACTAGAGGTAACCCTCTGGCACCGGGCCAACAACTTCCATCGCGTATCGCCTTGCAATTTGGTCGAGCCGGATGGGATCCGCCTCGTCAGCGGCAATGACGGCGCTCAGCTCGTCGAAGTAGCCGACCATGGCGGCGGGCGCGTACAGATTCAGCTTCCGGCTTGGGACGCCCCCGACGCGGAAGCCGTGGCGAAGCCCGGCGGGGATGAAGATGAACGAGCCGGCGGGACAGCGCTCCTCTTGGTCATCGAGGAAGATGATGTACTCGCCAGCCAGAACGTAGAAGGCCTCAGCCGCATCGTGATGGATGTGCATCGGGGGCCCGAAGTCGGCGGGTTCCGTGGCTTCGAGGAGCGAAAAGGCTCCGCCCGTGTCGGCAGCCGTCGCCTTGATCGACATGGCGAAGTTGCCGAGGTCGACCGAGCGCCCCTCGCCCGGCCTCAGGACGACGGCACTACCTGGATTGTGCATCGCGGGATCTCCGTGCGAGGCTGATGCTGCTGGATGGTTCAGGGCGAGCATGGCCGAGACCAATGGGTCCTGTCACCCGCCAGAGGACGCCCGTGTGCATTGGTGTGATCTCCCTGGAGCGACAGTGCACGATCTTGCCATCGTGTGGCGCCAAGCGATCGAAGGATGGCCGCATTCGAGCGGCAGTCGGTGACGTGATCTCGGCTGTTGGGCGCATGATCGAGTCGGGCCATTGCCTTGCCTGGTCCCACGTGCCAACGTAGACGGCGGACGAGCACCCTCATCGACAACGCACGGAGACGAAGAAGGAGGGGCAACCGTGGGCATCCTCAGCTGGATCGTCCTAGGCGCGATTGCGGGGTTTCTCGCGAACATGATCGTCGGCGGACGGGAAGGCCTGATCGGCACGGTCATCCTCGGCATCGTCGGAGCGCTCGTCGGGGGGTACATCGCTCAAACGCTCTTCCACAAGGGCGACGTGACGGGGGTCAACATCGAGAGCATCGTCATCTCGGCGATCGGGGCGATCGTGGTCCTCTTCGTGTGGCGCGCATTCACTAGGCGGCGGGTTTCCTGATCGTCTGGATCGGCTACCGCGTCGCCGGCTTCGGTGGACGCCGGAGATTCCCGTCAGCGCCTGCCCCATTCGCGCGAGGAACGGCATACGTCGCCGTTGCCCAAGTGGTCCAACCGCACACCGTCTCCGATCGGTGATGCTCTGAGACGTGAGAGGTGACGATGGAGGAGTCTCGGGGCCTCCGTCTGGGCGTTGGTTTGCGGACGCTGAGCCGAGGGCTGATTGCCTACGGCATCATCGGATTGATCGTGGCCGCCATCGGGTTTGGCGCGATGGGCTGGGTCAATGCCCGTATCGACAGCCTTCGCGGCGAGGGCAAGACGACGGTAACCCGGCTCGCCACGACGATGGAGCTCGCCGCGAACGTCCTCCGCGGTGCGGCGACGACCGCCCAGTCGTTTGGCGCGACGGTCGATCAGACCGCGAAGGCCGTGTCATCCGCGGCGGTCACCGCGACCGAGGTGCGGTCGGACCTATCCGCGCTTGAGGCGCAGCTTCGTGGGGTCAGCTTCCTGGGCGCGACCCCATTGTCGTCGTCGGCGGACGCGGTCGGAAGGATTGGCGGGAGCATGGAGGGCCTCGATGCCCAGCTCGCACTCATTTCCAAGGGTCTCACGGGAAACAGGGACGCGCTCGCAGATAACGCCGCCTCGCTCAGCCAGCTGAGCACCAGCGCCGAAGCGGTCGCCGTGAGCCTAGGCCCGACAGCCGGCCGGGACTCGCTCGCCGAGATCCAGCAGGTCATCGCCGCCACCCTGCTCATGTTCGCGGCTTGGTCGTTCGTGCCGGCAGCCGGGGCACTTGCCTTAGGCGCGTGGCTTCGGCTGGAGCTGAGTCGATCGCGGTCGACGTGACAGGGCGACGCAGACGCCGTCATACGCACGTGCGTGCGGCTCGCTGCCGTTGGCACAAGCGAATCCCGGACCGGAGGCCCTAACACGATCAAGAGCTCATATGTCGTCAAGGGCCTCCTGGCGGTCGCGTCCGCCACCATCGTCCGATAGATCACATCGGCGAGGTGTCGCTTCAGACAGCGAAGAGCTCCGAGCCGTCACTTCCCGGACGCGGCTGAGTTGCAGCCCACTCCGGCTGTCCGTCACATACCGGGGACCGCGGTTCGAGAGCCGGTACGTGCAGCCACCGCTCCGCTCGGCCGCGGTAGATGAGCTGCTCGTTCGTGAGGCCCGACCGCGCTCGGAGGTCGGCGAGATGACGCTTCACGGTGCTGGGCCGGATACCCACGAGCTCGGCGGCGTCGCTAACGGATCCCCCAGCGGCGACAAACGGCGCGAGCGTCTCGATCTGACGCTGCGTCGCCTTCGGCGAGAGGGCGCCGCGCAGGTACCCGGCCTCATGCGCTTCGCACCCTCGCCGGGAGGGACTCCCTCGGCGTGCGGTTGATCACTAGGAAGTGCAGCGACTGCTGAGTTAGGGAGGCGCTAGCCCGCTTGAGCCTCCGACCTCACTGGGCCGAGACATTCAGCCTGCACAGCAGAATGTCGATCAGACGAGGTTGAGATCTGAGCGGCGATCTACGCTGGCCCATCCGCGCGACAGCCTCGTCGGCGTCGGTCCGGGGGCGAGAAGGCAGCGCTCGCATCGTTGGCAGGCCGCTATTCCAGAGAATCTCGTCGGCTCCGGGCGGCTGAAAGCCCGAGTGCGGCCCGAACCAATGCGGCCGCGACGAGTTGATCGTCTAGCGGTCCGAAACCCTGTCGCCCAGCAGATCCGACGATTTAAACCGAAGTCAACTCCGCAGTGCCTCGTGGAGAAAACCGGTCGTCTCCTAGCCCGCCCACGCACTCGTCTAGCTCGCGGAGCCAGATGCCGACCCCTCGGGACTTGGCGCGTACGCCACGGTCGAAGGTGATCTCGGCGAAGGCGGAGCGTCGCAAGCCAGAGCCGGGCGAGTGCTCGGACAACCGGCAGATCGCCGACCGACGAGCGGTGACTAACCCGATGCCGGGACCTCAGCTGCCATCCGTAACGAGGTGCAATAAGCCCCTTGCGCAGCGCTCTGCGGGCGCGTAGTATCCGCGCCGCGCACTTTCTACCAGTGCGATAGAAATGGGTGTGGAGGAGGTCTTCCATGAGCGTGGCCACGGCCCCGGCTGGCGCGCATGACGATAGGCTGAAGCGCAACGCGATCGGTTTGCCGAGCGCGATGGCGATGAGCCTGGCGTTCATTTCGCCGACCATCGGCGTCATCTTCATCAGCGCCCTGATCGCGAACCAGGCCGGAGCATCCGCGCCGTTCGCGTTCATCATCGGTACTGCCGGCGTCCTGCTCATGGCCAATACCCTCGCGGAGTTCACCAAGCGGGTGCCCTCGGCCGGGACCTTCTACTCGTTCGCGGCCAGATCGGGCGGCCGGTATATCGGGTTCATGGTCGGCTGGCTCCTGTTTCTCGCCTACGCCTTCCAGAGCCCCATCAACACCAACCTGTTTGGCTACTTCGTCCCGCAGGTCCTGTTGCGGGACTTCGGCATCGACTTGAATGCCTACTGGTGGTTCTTCGCCCTGGCGATCATCGCCTTCGTTGCGTGGCTGGGCTACGAATCCATCAAGTACTCGCTGCGGATCGACATCATCTTCGTGGCCCTCGAGGTTCTGGTGATGGCGATCCTCCTGATCTATATCGTCGTCACTGGAGGCGCGGAGGGCCAATCCCCGCAGTCGTTCACGCCATCGCTTGCCCCCGGACCAGCGGCCTCGACACCGCTCTCTGGCGTGTGGCTGGCGTTCATCTTCATCCTGTTCGCGTTCTTCGGGTTCGAGTCGTCGACGACGGTCGCCGAGGAATGCGAGAACCCCCGCCGCAACATCCCGATCGCGCTTCTCGGCTCGGTCGCCCTGACCGGCCTATGGTTCATCTTCGCTCTCTACGCGGTCGTGGTCGGGTTCGGTCCGTCGCACATGGATACCCTCGCTGCCGACCCGATCCCACTGGACACGCTCGCCCGCCGCTACCTTGGCGACTACTACGCGGTCTTCATCGATCTCGCCGCCTTGGCCGCCAACGTTGCGGTGCTCATCGCCATCCACAACGCCAACTTCCGGATCTTCTACGCGATGGGCCGCGAAGGCGTGTTGCCCAAGTGGCTGGGCAGGACCCACCCGATCCACATGACGCCGTACCGAGCCATCATTGGGTTTAGCGCCTTCAGCGCGGTCCTGACGATCGCCACAGGCCTCCTGTGGGGGCCCCAGGCTGCCTTCGGCAACAATGGGTTCTTCTCGAGCCTCGGAATCCTGCCGATCTTCATCGCCACGAACCTGCTGCTCATCTACTTCATGTGGACCAAGTACCGCGCCGAGTTCAGCTGGTGGCGGCACGGCCTCCTGCCGGCGCTCGGCACGGCGACCTTCGTGGCCGCCTTCTGGTTCAGCGTCTTCCCGCTGCCGGCGGCGCCGCTCAGCTACTTCCCGATCATCATCATCGCCTGGGTGGTCGTGGGCTTCGCGCTCATGATGTACATCCGGAATCGCGACCCCCGGCGACTCGACGTCATCGGCGAGACGATGTTCGTCGAGGCCGACGAGGAACAAGAGAAGCAGATCAAGCTGAAGGGTCTCGGGGACGAGATCGAAACCCACCTCGGCGCCTAAGCGTCGACGCCCTCCTTTGACTGCGGGCGCGGCCGAGCGTGGTCGCCGGCCGGGCCCGCAGGAACCTCAGCAACGGGAGCAGTCCGCAACGCGATTGTGTCGTGGCAAGCGCCGGCACTCGACAGGCGGCCTCCGCACGACGAGTGCTCCGCGCGTCTAGGTCACCGTGGGGCGTCTCGGCTGATTCGACCGGCGCATGCAATCAGGCGTTCCGAGGCACGAAAGGAATCGCACACATGGATCGGATGAAGGACAAGGTCGTTGTCGTGACGGGCGCCGGATCGGGCATCGGCCAGGCCTGTGCCGAGCTATTCGCTGAGGAGGGCGCGAAGGTCGTCGTCGAATCGTTCACCGCCGAGAAGGCCGAGCGCGTCGCGGCCGGCATTCGTGAGCGCGGGTACTCTGCCGTCGCGATGCAAGGTGACGTTGCGATCTCCGCTGACGTCGAGCGCGTCGTCGCCGAGACGATCCGCCAGTACGGGCGGATCGACGTTCTCATTTCCAATGCGGCAGTCCAGAAGGTTGTCGAGTCGATCGAGCTCCTGTCCGAGGAGGACTGGGACCGCGTCATCGATGTCAACCTGAAGGCTGCCTTCCTTCTCACGAAGGCCGTGGTGCCACACATGAAACAACAGGGTGGTGGGAACATCCTGTTCACGGGCTCAGAAATGGGTTTCGTCGCCGACCCAGCGATCCCGGTCTACGTCGCCTCAAAGGGCGGTCTCCACATGTTCATGAAGGCGATCGCGATCAGCCTTATCAAGCACAACATCCGGGTCAACGCCTTCTGCCCGGGCGAGACGAACACGCCCCTCCTGCAGAGCGAGATCGACAACTCGCCGGATCCGGCGGCGACCAAGGTCGCCTATGACGCTTGGGCTCCGATCGGGCGGATGGCAACACCGCGGGAGCAAGCCTACGTTGCCCTGTTCCTCGCCTCCGACGAGTCGTCGTTCGTCGTCGGGTCCACCTATCTTGCGGACGGCGGAATCACCGCCAGTATCTGACGGCGTCACGTCCAGCGGGAACCACCCGGCGCGCCAGCCGCTCTCGGCCGCGCGTGCGAGGTAGCCCCAAGCCGGCCGTCTTGGAATCAGATCGCTAGCGAGGACGACATGAACATCACCAACAAGCGGCTCGGAATGGTCGGCATCGGTGCCATGGGCCATGGAATCGCGACCACGCTCGCCGGGCACGGCTATCCGCTGGCCTTCCTCGAATACCCAGGCAACCAGCCGGTCGAAGACCTCGTGGCGGCGGGCGCGCATCCGGTGTCGAGCCTGTCTGAGCTCGCAGCCGAATCCGACGTCGTCATCCTGTGCGTGACCGGCTCGCCAGAGGTGGAGGCGGTGCTCCTGGGCGACCGTGGCGTGATCGAGCACATGCGACCGGACACCGTCGTCATCGACCACTCCACGGCGATCCCGTCGTCGACCATGCGCGTTGCCGAGGCAGTCGCGAAGGCCGGCGGGCGCTTCCTCGACGCACCGATGACCGGCACGCCGAAGGACGCCGCCGCGGGCAGGTTGAACTTGCTGGTTGGCGGCGACCCAACGTTGTTCAAGGAGTACGAGCCGCTCTTCGCCGAGTACGCCGGGCGCATCGTCTACGCCGGTCCGCTCGGCGCCGGGCACCAACTCAAGCTGCTGCACAACTTCGTCTCGATGGGGTTCGCGGCGGTGCTTGCTGAGGCAGTCGCCTGCGCGGAGCGCGCCCAGGTCGACATCGGCCTCTTCGTGGAGGTCTTGGCCAACGGCGGCGGCAAGAGCACCATGCTCGAACGCATGCGCCCCTACATCGAGACGCGGGACACCACGGCTTACCGGTTCACAATCGGGAACGCGGCCAAGGATCTCGGTTACTACACGACCCTGGCCGAGGAGGTGGGTGCGTCACGTGCAACCGCCGAGGCGGTCCATCGCGTCTACGCGGATGCCGCGGGTGGCGGCCACGGGAGGGAGACCGTACCGGAGATGGTCACGATCCTCGCGCGTGGCCGATAACGGGGCGCCGCTGTCGAGACGCAGCGAGTTGGATGACCTGGGCGTTCCAGGCATCTGCTTGACAGGGTGGGTATCGTTTGGCCAGGTTTCTAACAGTCAGTTATAAATATCGAAACGACGGCGAGCTTGGCCGTCGATTAGGAGGTCACGCATGACGACCAGCCACCTCCTCCCGCGGGTCTTCGGGCAGACGTTCCCGGTCATCGTCCGCGCCGAGGGCATCCGCCTCTGGGACGCCGACGGGAATGAGTACATCGATGGGACGTCGGGCGCGATCTCGGTCTCGAGCATCGGCCACGGCCGACGCGAGGTCGCGGACGCGATGCATGCCCAGGTCATGCGCATGGACTACGTCCACGACAACGAGTTCCACAACGAGCCAGCCCATGCGCTCGCGGCCAAGGTGACCGAGTTCGCGGGCGGCGATTTCTCCCACGCGGTGTTCTTCTCGAGTGGTTCGGAGGCCGTCGAGAGCGCGATCAAGCTTGCCCACAACTTCCATGCCCTCAATGGAAACCCAGCCCGCAACGTCGTGATCGGCCGGAAGCGGAGCTTCCACGGCGCGACGATGTACGCGCTGGGCGTCGGGGATGTCGCGGCCAGGAAGTCGATGTATCAGGGCTACATGGCGCTGCCGACGGCGAAGATCCCTGCGCCCTACTGCTATCGCTGTCCGCTGGGCAAGACGTACCCGGACTGCGCGGTCGCTTGCGCCCGCGAGCTCGAGAGCACAATCAAGGAGCTCGGGCCGGAGAACGTCTCGGCGTTCATCGCTGAGCCCGTGGTTGGTGCCGCGGCGCCGGCCCTGACCGCGCCGGCCGGGTATTACGAGGCGATCCGCGAGATCTGCGACCGCTACGGCGTCCTGTGGATCGCCGACGAGATCGTGACCGGCTTCGGCCGCACCGGCCGAAAGATGGGCTACATGAACTGGGACGCCCAGCCCGACATCCTCGTCGTGGCCAAGGGCATGTCCGGCGGCTACGTCCCTCTCTCCGGCCTGATCATCTCCGAGAAGGTCGTGAAGCCGTTCGAGGAGCAACAGGGGCGCTTCACCCACGGCCTGACCTACCAGAACCATCCGACCGCGTGCGCCGCCGCCCTCGCGGTGGTCGACATCATCGAGCGGGAAGGCCTTGTCCAGAACGCGGCCACGCAGGGCGCCTACCTCGAGACCCGGCTGCGCGAGATCGTCGCTCGGCTTCCGATTGTTGGCGAGCTGCGTGGGAAGGGGTTGTTGTGGGGCATGGAGCTCGTCGCCGACCGGGCGACGAAGGCGCGGTTCGACCCGGCGCTCGGTGTCGGCCGGCGCGTGCACACCCGCGGCCTCGCCAATGGCCTCGTGATCTACCAGAGCGGCGGCAGCGCGTACGCGAGCGATGAGGTGTTCATCAGCCCATCGTTGATCGTGACCCACGATGAAGTTGACGAGATCGTGGCCAAGCTTCAGCGCACCCTCGAGCAGGTGCAGGCGGAGGTTCTGCCGTCCCAGGCGCCGGCCGAGGCAATTCCGGCTGGCTCCTGACGCAATCGATACCCGATGATCCTCCATCCAGGGAGATGCGAATGCCCGCGACCTACTTCAACCGGCTGACGGCCGAGACCGCGACCCGGGTCTGGGTCAACAACCCCACCGCCGAGGAGATCGGTCTCGCCCTGGGGCAGGGCGCCGTCGGCTCCACCACGAACCCGGCCTACGGCGGCAGCCTCCTTAAACGCGCGCCAAACCAGATTCTGCCGATCATCGCGGACTGCGTGCGCGCCACGGACGATGACCTGCGCGCCGCCGACCTAGTCCAGCAGCGCCTCGTGGCTCGGATCGCTAAACGATTCCTGCCGCTCCACGAGGCCTCGGGTGGGCAACTCGGGTTCGTGTCCATTCAGGGGGCTCCGGAGGCCGATACCGACGCCACCCACATCCTCCACGAAGCGCACGAGGGCCACGCAGTGGCAACCAACGTGGCGCCGAAGATCCCGGCCACCGCGGCCGGACTCGAGGCGTTCGAGGCGTTGGTTGCGGAGGGGTATCCCACGATTGTGACCGAGGTGTTCAGCGTCGCGCAGTTCATTGACACGTCTGAGCGGTACCTCCGCGCGACGGCGCGAACGAGCGTACGGCCGCCGTTCTTCATGAGCCCGATCACCGGGATCTTCGGCGATCACCTCAAGGACGTCGCCATGCGCGACGGGCTGTCCGCAGACGGTGCTGACATGGAGCTCGCCGGGGTGGCGCTATCGCGGGAGTGCTACCGCCTCGCGAAAGAGCGCGACTACCCCGTGACGCTGCTATGCGGAGGAGCTCGCATCCCACTCGACTTGACGGGGCTGGTCGGGGGCGAGCTTCATGCGACGATCAACTGGACCACCTTCGCGGAGCTGATGTCGAGCCCGATCCCGTTTGCCATCGGCATCGACGATCCGATCGACCCTTCTGCCCTGGCGCGTCTCGAGGCGACGTTCGAGGACTTCCGCCGGGCAATGCGGCTCGGCGGGCTGACCGTCGACGAATACGAGAGCTTCGGGCCGGTTCAGCACTTCCGGAACGCCTTCATCGCCGGGTGGACCAAGGTTCACGAGGCGATCGCCGCGGAGCGTGCGGGCGTCACTGCCTGAGCCATCCTGTCCCGGGTGCCCTCCAGCAAGCCGGAGAAGGAGCCCGACGAAGCGGAAGACCGCCATCGTTGCTACCCTCCGGCAAGACCAGTCGCCAGTCGGACGGCGAACGTTCACGATCGTGACGGAGGCGGCGTGGAGACCGGCGCACTGGACCACCAAGGTGAGCGTCCCCGCGGCGCTCGGCCAGTGCCGCGAGCGAAGGCAGCCGGCTCCCCGCTCACAAGCGAGCATATCCGGCGCGCCAATGCCTGGTCGGTGCTCCAGGCTGTGCGGGCCGCCGGCGTCAGTTCCCGCACAGAGATAACCACCGCAACCGGGTTGACCGGCATGAGCGTGCATCGCCTAGTCGGCGAGCTGAGCCTACGCCGGCTTGTCATCCCCGCCGGCAGGACCGCCGTGGGTGCGGTTGGGCGCCCGTCGTCGCTCTTCCGGTTCAATGCGTCGATCGCGCATGTCATCGGCATCGACGTCGGGAACGAGACGACCCGTGCCGAGCTCGCCGACCTCAACCGGACGGTGATTGAGGCGCGTGAGATCCCGACAGCCGCCATTGAGGTCGATCTTGCCGGACGCCTGCTGGCCATCATCGCCGAACTCCGGGGGGCCAACCCGGCCAAGACCACCGAACTGGTGGGAGTGGCAATCGGTGTGCCGGCGGTGGCGGGACCCGATGGGACGATCATCCGGGCTTCCCAGCACCATGAGTGGGAAGGGCTGGATCTCGGCCCTCGACTGCGTGCCGCCCTCGGAACCGACATCGTCGTCCGGCAGGATGACCATCTCGCGGCGCTCGCGGAGCTGCGGGGAGGGGCCTGTGCGGGAGCCCAGAGCGCCGCGGTCCTCGATGTCGGCAAGGGGATCGGCCTCGGGGTCATTGCCGGCGGGCTGGTCCACGGCGGGGTCCACAATGCCGCCGGACGCGTCGCCTGGATACCGATTCCTGCCGATGAGGCTCGCAAACCTCAGGTGATTCCGATCGAGCAGCTGCTGACGGCCGACGGTTTGATCGCGGACTACCGGAGGTTCGGTGGTACCGCCCCGGCGAACGGGGCCCTCCACGTATTCGAAGCGGACGCTCGCGGCGAGCCTGCCGCGAAGGAGGCTATCAATCTGTTCGCCGAGCGCCTGGGGTGGCTCGTCGCTGATGTCGTAGCGATCATTGATCCGGAGGTGGTTGTCATCGGCGGTGGAATCAGCCGTTCCTTTGACCGGCTCGCCGAGGGTGTCACCAGTCGTCTCCGCTCGATCGTCGCCATGCCACCACCGATCGTGGCGTCATCTCTCGGTCCAGGGGCCGTAGTCAGCGGGGCGATCGATGCCGCGCTGGGCCTCGCCGACGTGTGGCTGCGGGACCAACTCGGCTCCTGACTTCGTGGACAGGAACGGCCACCACGCGGCTAGGCCACGTGAGCAGGTAGCTCGGCCGCAGGTCTGGGCGCAACTCGGACCGTGCCGAGAAGGTCGTTCGTCTGGGGGCTAAGCCGCTTGAGCCTCCGACCTCACTAGGCCGAGACGTTCAGCCTGCGCAGCTGAACGTCAGCCTCTTCGCAGCGCCGCGGATACTTGGCACGGAGGCCGGCTGGACGTCCTCGCGCTGGGTGGAACCATCCGGATTGGGCTACACCCCGTGACGTTCCCATGCATCTGGCACACCGGGCGGTGGTCTCTTTCCGCTGACCCGAGCACTGTAGGCGGCGAGTACGTCGAGGTGCGTCAGCCAGCCGATCACCAGGCCGCCGCCGACATCGACGACAGGGACGCCGGTCCCACCCTGGATGACGAGACGCTCGATGGCCTGCTCGAGCGTTTCATCCGCCCGCACCGGCGTGACCCCCTGCGCAAGGCTGGCCGCCGTTGACTCGAGGCCATCACTCCGGATGCTTCCCTCCAGCCCGGAAGACGTGACGACGCCGACGTAGATGCCGCCCGCATCGACGACCGGCAGTGCGTCGACGCCCTCCCCGAGCGTGGACACGAAGTCCGGAGACCGGCCCTGGCCTTGGTCGGGTCGCCGCACGTCGGTAAAGTGATGCCCCTCCGAGAGCAGGCTGGCCAATACGGGCGCGGCGGTCAGTTCTTGTTGTCGACCTAAGATGAAGCTCTCTTCATGCACGTGTCGAGGCTACTGTGCGGGTCAGCGGAACGACAGCCCGGATTCTTGAGGAGTCGGGCCTCAGCGAACGAAAGACACGATGACCACGTCGTGTAGCCAAATGCTCTGAGCCCCTATCCGACGTGTCCTATCCGGCCCACGATCCGGCCCGGGCGGCCACACATGGCCTGGACCCAAATTGGGGTGGGAAGAGATGTCCGATCTCGAAGTCGCGCTGGCTACAGTCCGCGATCGGATTGTGAAGTACCAACGACAAGGTATCGGCGAACCAGACACCAAGGCGGCGCTCATGGTGCCGATCCTTCGGGAGGCGGGGGGCGTCCTCGACCCGGCGGTCGCGGGAGGAAGGTCGCCAGCATGAGTGCGAAAGCCATAGCGGCTGAAGGGAAGCCGGAGCCCACGCCCACTGCGAGGGACGCCCTGAGATCGCTACCCATGGCGGGGCTGATGGCGAAGCTGGGATCGTCGCCAGACGGCCTCACCAGGCCCGAGGCGCAGAAGCGGCTGACTCAGTACGGGCCGAACGAGATCGAGGAGAAGAGGGACAACCCCTTCCTGAAGTTCCTCACCTACTTCTGGGGTCCCATCCCGTGGATGATCGAAGCGGCCGTCGTGCTGTCGGCGATCGCCCAGCATTGGCCGGACTTCGCGATCATCCTCGTCCTGCTGCTGGCCAACGCCGTGGTCGGGTTCTGGGAGGAGCACCAGGCCGGCAACGCTATCGCCGCCCTCAAGGCCAAGCTCGCGATCGAGGCGCGGGTGAAGCGGGACGGGGAGTGGACCGCCCCGGCGGCGCGCGAGCTGGTGCCGGGTGACGTCATCCGCGTGCGCCTGGGCGACATCGTGCCGGCAGATGCCCGCCTGCTGGCGGGCGACCCGATCGAGGTGGATCAGTCCGCTCTGACGGGCGAGTCGTTGCCGGCCACGCGCAAGCCCGGCGAGGCGGTCTTCTCGGGTTCGATCGTCCGCCAGGGCGAGATCGACGCGATGGTCTACGCCACCGGTGCGAACACCTACTTCGGCAAGACCGCGCAACTGGTGCAGGAGGCGCACACCGTCAGCCATTTCCAGCGTGCCGTGCTCAAGATCGGCGACTACCTGATCGTCCTCGCGGTGGCTCTGGTTGCCCTGATCATCGTCGTCGCGCTCTTCCGCGGCGACCCGATGCTCACCACGCTGCAGTTCGCCCTCGTGCTGACCGTGGCCGCGATACCCGTGGCGATGCCGACGGTGCTGTCGGTGACGATGGCGGTCGGCGCGCGCCTGCTGGCCAAGCGAGAGGCGATCGTGACCCGCCTGGCGGCCATCGAGGAGCTGGCCGGCGTGGACGTGCTGTGCGCGGACAAGACCGGCACGCTGACCCAGAACAAGCTGACGCTGGGCGATCCGTTCAGCGTGAACGGCGTCCCCGCCGACGAGGTCGTCCTGTGCGCCGCGCTGGCCTCGCGCGCGGAGGACAAGGACACCATCGACCTGGCCGTGCTCGGAGGCCTGAAGGACGACCAGGCCCTGAAGGGCTACGAGGTGGTCCACTTCCAGCCATTCGACCCGGTCCACAAGCGCACCGAAGCCACCGTCAAGGGCTCGGACGGCAAGCCGTTCCAGGTGGCCAAGGGCGCGCCGCAGGTGATCCTGGAGATGTCGGCCAATGCCGGACAGGTGAAGGCCTGCCGTCGACGAGGCGGTCAACGAGTTCGCGGCACGCGGATTCCGCTCGCTGGGCGTGGCCCGGGCGGACGGGAAGGGCAAGTGGCAGTTCCTGGGCGTGCTGCCCCTGTTCGACCCGCCCCGGGACGATGCCAAGGCGACCATCGCGACCGCGGGCGAGATGGGCGTCACGGTCAAGATGGTGACGGGCGATGCCCTGGCCATCGCCCAGGAGACGGCCAAGAAGCTGGGGATGGGCACGAACATCCTCGATGCCAGCGGCTTCGGGGACACGAAGCATCACGAGACCGCGCAGCTGGCGGCGTCGATCGAGCACGCGGACGGCTTCGCCCAGGTGTTCCCCGAGCACAAGTTCCACATCGTGGACGTCCTGCAGCAGCGCGGCCACATCGTGGGCATGACCGGCGACGGGGTGAACGACGCCCCCGCGCTCAAGAAGGCCGACTGCGGCATCGCCGTGTCGGGCGCCACGGACGCGGCACGCGCGGCGGCGTCCATCGTGCTGTTGACGCCCGGCCTGTCGGTGATCATCGACGCGATCAAGGAGAGCCGCCGCATCTTCCAGCGGATGAACAGCTACGCGATCTACCGCATCGCCGAGACGCTGCGCGTGCTGCTGTTCATGACGCTCGCGATCCTGGTGTTCAACTTCTATCCGGTGACCGCGGTCATGATCGTGATGCTGGCGTTGCTCAACGACGGCGCCATCCTGTCCATCGCCTATGACAACGTCCACTACAAGGACCGGCCCGAGGCCTGGAACATGCGCCTCGTGCTCGGGGATCGCCACGGTGCTGGGGGTCATCGGGGTCGTCTCCGCCTTCGGCCTGTTCTACCTCGGTGAGCGCGTCTTCAACCTCGACCGAGACCACATCCAGACGCTGATGTACCTGAAGCTGTCCGTGGCGGGCCACCTGACGATCTTCCTCACCCGCACGCGCGGCCCGTTCTGGAGCATCCGCCCCGCGCGGGTTCTGCTGGTGGCTGTGTTCGGCACTCAGGCAGTGGCGACGCTGATCGCGGTGTTCGGGCTCTTCATGACGCCGCTCGGCTGGGGCTGGGCGCTGTTCGTCTGGGGGTACGCGCTCGTGTGGTTCCTCGTGAATGACCGCGTAAAGCTGCTCGCCTATCGGATCTTCGACCCCACGAAAGAGCCGCTACTGGCCAACAAGCCGCTCGATCTCACACCGCAGATCGCGGCCCGGGCCTACGAGCTCTATGAGCAGCGAGTCCGCGGGGAAGGCCAGGCATCTCGAGACTGGCTCGAAGCTGAGCGCGAGATTCGGACGCCCGACGCCCCGGCCGAGCCCAAGGCCGCCGTGACGCCGCAGCTCATTGAGCGAGCCCACGACCTGCATGAGGAGCTCGGGGGCGAGGACGTTCGAGCCATTCAGGACTCGGAGAAAGCGCAGCCGGAGAACCGCGATGGTGAACCCGATGCATGAGCACCCGACCGAGCCAGCGACCGACCTGGACGAAGGAGACAGGATGCCAATCCGATTGGAGGACTTCCGGGTTCAGGCCGGAGACAAGGTCGAACTCGACACGTGGCCGACGAGCGTGGAGCCGATCTGCAAGTCGAAGAAGCAGTATCGGAAGCTCCTGACTGAGCACGTGGCGGAGCTGAGTTCGCTGCAGCGCCTTCACTATGCATCCGACCGGTATGCCTTGCTGCTGATCTTCCAGGGGATGGACGGGGCGGGTAAGGACGGGGCCATCCGGCATGTCATGTCCGGCGTCAATCCACAAGGCTGTGAAGTCTTCAGTTTCAAACAGCCGAGCGCCGAGGAGCTGCAGCATGACTTCCTCTGGCGCACGACGCGTCGGCTTCCGGAACGCGGACGGATCGGGATCTTCAATCGGTCCTACTACGAGGAGGTGCTCATCGTTCGAGTGCATCCGGCCCTGCTTCGCAGCCAGAACCTCCCGAGCGCGTTGCGCGACGAGAAGACGATCTGGAAGGATCGATATCGCTCGATCGTCGACTTGGAGGAGCATCTCTACCGCAACGGCACCCGGATCATCAAGTTGTTCCTCCATCTCTCGAAGGACGAGCAGCGGAGGCGCTTCCTCGAACGCATCGAGGAGCCGGACAAGAACTGGAAGTTCGGCCCGTTGGACATGCGCGAGCGGGGCCACTGGAACGAGTACATGGAGGCGTACGAGGAGTGCCTGGGCGCGACGAGCACGCAGGACGCGCCCTGGTACGTCGTCCCGGCAGATGACAAGGACACCGCGCGCCTGATCGTTTCCCAGATTGTCCTGACCGCGTTCCAGGAGTTGAAGATGGAATACCCGAAAGTCACCGCGAAACGACGGAAGGAGCTCGACGTCATTCGCGACGCGCTCTCCAAATAGCGTTTGTGCCCTGGTGTTCCCTGTGAACAGAGCGAAGGCTGCGGGGAAGCCGGCGAAGCCCTTAAATCCTGACGAACTCGTGGTCGACCTGGAACTGGAATCCCTTCAGCGCGACACGTTTTGGTACTTCCTGCAGGAGACGAACCCGCACAACGGACTGGTGCTCGACAAGACGGCGCCCGATTCGCCGGCGAGCATTGCCGCTACGGGACTCGCGCTGTCGGCGTATCCGGTCGCGGTCGAGCGCAGCTTCGTCGAGCGCGGGGCCGCGATCGAAAGGGTGCTCGCCACACTCCGATTCTTCTGGACCAGCCGGCAGCGTAGATGGAGTCGGCCTGCTTGCCGGTGCGGTTCTGCTCGTGCCGTGGCTAGTCGGCGTGCTGGTCCTGGCGATCTCTATCTGGCTGACGAGCCCGCGGCTAGGACAGCGCCGTCGGGATACCGGCGAGTCGACCGCACGTATCCTTAGGACTGCAGGAAGACCGAGAAGGAGCACAGCGAACATGATCAGCGACAGGGTCCGCGACCTCCTGATCGAGCAGATCGGTCACGAGCTGAGCGCCCATCAGAACTACTATGGGATCTCGTTGTACTTCGAGGGGCAGAGCCTGAAGAAGTGGGCTCGGCTCTTCCATGGCCAGTCCGTCGAGGAAGCGCAGCACGCGTCCAAGATCATCACCTTCCTCGTCGACAACGACGTCTCGTTCGACTTGCCCGCGATTGCTGTCGGGACGACCCACTACGCCTCGGCGAAGGCGGCGGTTGAGACCGCGCTCGCGAGCGAGATCCGGGTCACGGGACAGTTCGACGTCCTCGCGAAGGCCGCCCAGGACGTGGGGGATCATCGAAGCCAGCAGTTCCTCCAATGGTTCATCGAGGAGCAGGTCGAGGAGGAACGGACGATGCGCGAGCTACTCGACCTCATCGACAGCGGGATCAACCTCTTCGCCGCGGAGCAGTTGCTCGAGAGTCAGGCGTAGCCGGTCCCGGGGGTTGTCATCGGCAGCATCACCGTGAGCAGATGGTGTCGGTTCTCAGCCCTCTTGCCTCCCTTGACGAAGCCCGCCCGGTCCACGTGCCTCCCTACCAAGACTCGTGTGAGACGATGAGCCTTCCGTCCACAACAAGCGATCCATGAACGAAGAGCATCCGAACGCCACCATCGAGGCCCTGGTCGACCACGACGTCCGGTATTAGCCAGCGTCCCGGGCGAGCCGTCGCGAGGGCCGCTCAAACCAACTGCTCGAGCAGGCGAGTTCGCGAGGGCCCCCGATGACGCTCGATCAGATCGAGGATCAAGGCGGCGGTCCAGCCGAAGCCGTCGCTGCCGTGGCCGGTGCCGTCGATCGGGTCGAAATACTCGCGAAATCCAGACTTCTCCACCAGCTGAATGCTGCTCAGCACGATGTCGTTCGTCTCGCCGTCGCGCCCGTGCTGGTGGAGCCCCGACCACAGAAGCCAGTTCGTGTTGATCCAGATCGGACCCCGCCAGTACCGGCGTCTGTCGAAGTCAGCACTCAGAAGATCGAAGCTCGGCACGACGAATGCTCCTGGCTCGTCGCCGTGGAAGCACCTCGACTTCAGCGTGGTGACCGTTGCGAGGCGCACGTGCGCCGGGAGTTCAGGGTCGAGGAGCGGGGCGAACCCGACGATCGTGTCCTCGACACCGCGCTCCATCGTCCGCACGTCCACCGCGGCGAACCGTTCCTCCCGCGCGTCCCAGAGATACCGGAGCATCGCTCCGTGGATGCGATCGGCGGCCTCCCTGTGTGGCTGCCGGTCGGCGCCCACGATCTCCGCGATCTCCGCGAGGGCGTGCGTGGACCATAGGTAAATGGCGTTGAACATCGGGCCGGCGACCGTGAACGGCGCATCCCTGAGGGCCTGGTCGTTGTAGCCGGAGTCGCGGTAGCGGGCAGCGAGGTAGACGAAGCGGTCGTAGGTCCGGTCGGTCGGGCGGTCGGCTGGTTTCGCGCCGACCAGGTCTTGGCGTTGATACGGCGGGATGGCGCCAGGCGGGATGGCGAGCTCCGCCAGATCGCGGTCCCAGACGGGCGAGTTGTCGAGACCCGACTCCCACGGGTGGACGATCGACGCCAGACCGATCCCGGTCGGGTCGCGATCACGGTCGAGATAGGCGTGCTGGGCGACGAGGCGCGGATAGAGCCAGGCGAGGAACGCCTTCGACGACTCCCTGTCACGGGCATGACGGTGCATTTCCAGAGCCACCCGGGCATGAATGGGAGGCTGGGTGATCCCGGAGGTCTGGATGTCAGGCGGCGCATTCGGCGATCGCATCGCTGACTGCCAGAACCCGGCCCCGGGGAAGTAGCGGTCGTCCGGGACCGCAGGGTTGAAGACGATGTGGGGAACTTTGCCATTCGCCCACTGGGCCGCGAAGAGGGTCGTGAGTTCTCGCTGCGCTCGGCCCTGGTCGTACCACGAACGACCTAGGGCGATGAACGCCGAGTCCCAGCTCCACTGATGCGGATACAGCGTCCGACACGGAACTGTCGACGATCCCTGCCAGTTCTCGTCGAGCACCTTGATCGACCTCGCTCGGAGACCGGCGAGTCGGGCCTTCGCACTCCGGCCTGGCTGCTTGGCGTCGATGGCGACCTCTCGTCTGATGATGTGCTCTCTGAAGAGGGTACGCTCCGGGGTACTCGACGGCCGTGGGCCGACCTCTGGCCGGTTGTCAACACTCGCGCGACGAATGTGGGCGACAGTGGTTGTGAGCCGATGCGTTCGTGGACAACTGACTGGTCGCTGAGCGCCCGCGGATCGTACTGTCGGTCCCGCCCGATGGGCTTCGAGCGGTGAGGCAGCGAGCACTCCGGTTGGGCGGTCGCCACAGCTTGAACACCTCGATCCGGGGAGGACATGGCTCTCCACCACTTGACGCGCCGCGCCTTTCTCGCCCTTGCCGGGCACGGTGTGCTCATCAGCGTCGCCGCATCGGTAGCGCGCGGCGCTGCCCTGGTGCCCGTGTCGCACGGTCCGCGCGATCAGCGAGTCATCGCGCTCACGATTGACGATGGCTGGTCACCCGGCCGGACGCGGACGATCTTCGAAACCTGCGAGCGCCACGGTGTGCCGGCCACGTTCTTCCCGTATGCGAATGCCGCCCGCGTCGATCGCGGCCTCTGGCGGGCGATCGGCGATGCGGGCTATCCCATCGGCAACCACACCCGGTCCCACCCGATGATGACCCGCCTGGCGCCCGGTGCGCAGGCGGCCGAGATCGTCGAGGCGCGAACGATCGTCGAGACCATGACCGGGCGACCGATGCTCCCGGTGTTCCGCCCACCATACGGTGCCTATGACCAGGCGCTCGTCGCTCTGGCCGCCGAAAATGGGTTCCCGACGGTGCTCCTGTGGGATACGACCGATGCCGATACGTCACGTCACGCGACGCCCGAGCAGCTCATCGCCGCGGCCTTGCGCGGCAGGGCGGGCTCGGTCCTGCTCGCCCATGGCGGCCCGGCGCTCACGCCGCTGATCCTGCCCGTGGTGATCGCCCGCTATCGCGATCTGGGCTACCGTTTCGTGACCGTGCCCGACCTGCTCGGCCTGGCCGGCACGCCCCCGCGGATCCAGGGCGAATCCTCGCTTGGTGCCAGGCGTCCGACCTAAGCCCACCGCGCGTCGCCACCAGCCGTTTGGATCATGCGATGGCGGCTCTGGTCGCGGGTTGCGGGGCCGCGGAGTCGCCGGCACCGAGCGCCTCGGCGGCACCATCAGTGTTTCCAGAGGTACCGAGTCCGAGCATTGTTGCCGAGCCGTCGGCGAGCGCAGCTCCCGCGGCATCGCCAAGCTCGCCTGCGACCATCTATGTCGTGCGCAAAGGCGACACACTCATCGGGATTGCCAAGCAGCACCACATCACGCTCGCCGCCCTCCGCAAGGCCAACCCGCAGGTGACGGACCCCACCAAGTTGCACCCAGGCGACAAGCTGACGGTCCCGTCTCCCTGATTCCTCCGGCCAATGACGAGCGCTGGTGGTGGGCGCTCGGCGCGGTCAGGTTCTTGGCCGTTGCGCGGCTAGACGAACAGGGCGGCCTTGACCGCGTCGGCCGCGGAGCGGGACACGGTAGTTGGCGCCGATCTGGTGCGCCGCCGCCTGATCCGGCGTGGCGATTAGCGGGTAGCCGACGGGCGGCGGTTTCTGGCGCCGGGACCTCGTCGATGGACTCGATCGGATTCGCGGGCCGTTGCTCAATCGTGGCACGACGACGAGAATGGCGCGAATCGGGACCGGCCGCGATCGGGGAGACAATCGTGGGTGCGTTCGCGCCACGTCGTCGGAGTGGGCTCAGGGCGGGCTCCGAGTCGCCGGACGCCGACCTGCTGCGGGGTCAGTCGCGCCCCATTCTGACCGGACCCGCCGCCATCGCCGGGATCGAGCAGGAGTACCGACTCTCGCTCGATGGCACGGTCATCGACTTCGCCGACCTCATCGATCGCGTGGCCCCGCGGACCGCCATCCGGCGCGTGCCGCACGACCCCCTGGCACGGTTCCTCGGTTCGGGGGCCGTGCTCACCGCGGATTCACCAGAGGCCGAGATCGCAACACCGCCGCGCGAGTTGGCCCGCGGGATCGCCGGACAGCTCGCCGACGACGCCCTCGTCGGGCGCGAGTACCTGCTCCGCCGACTGCAGAATCTCGGGCCGGTGCTCGGACGCATCGAGGTCCGCGGCTACTCCACACACCTGAATGCGGCGTGTCCAGGAGAGATCGGCTGGCGTGTCGTCCATCGCTACGTCCGGACGTTCGCCCCGTCGCTGATGCTCCTGTCGGATTGTCGGGCGTCTCCCGGCCTGCTTGTCCGCCCACGGCCGGATCGCCTGGAAGCCGGGACGGACTTCATCGAACGCCGAGCCGACCTGGTCGCCGCCTCCGTCTTCTTCCTGGCCTCGACCATCGTCACCTGGAATGACGAACGAGCCAACGAGCCACCTGTCCTGGCACCCCTTGACGAGGGTGGGGTTGTCGAGACCTGGCAGCGCCCGGGGCTATTCGTCGACCGGGCTGCCTACGGGGACGATCTGTATCGTCTCGGCCGTTCCGCCCGTCTCGTGCTGCTCAGTCGAGGCACGCAGCGGGCCGGGGATCGTCTCGAGCAGGCGTGGGCTGCCATCCGGGCGATCGCCGCCGGGATCGCAAGCGATGACGAACTGGCCCGTGTCGACGAGCTCGTCGAAGGGCGCGCACCACTGCTCCTCGAACGAGGACTGGCGACCGAACCCCGGATTCGACGCCGGCACCGGGTACCAGCAGCCGTGCCGGGTCCGCACGTGCCGGTCCTTGGGCGCCTGGCAACGGGCAACGTGAGGGCGACCCCGGCATCGGTCACCTGGGGTTCAACCCTGCTGCGAATTGAGCATCCCGACCGTGCGTTCTATGTCCGGATCCCGCGGCAATCATCCGCCGTCTTCGCCGACCGGTTCGTCAGCGGTGCGCTCGACGCCTCGATCGCGGCGGTGGCGGCCCGACCATCGGCGGGCTTGGTCGCAGACCCCTACGACGACGGCCCAGGCGTCTTCGATCTGGCCCCGGAACCCTCGCTACCGGCCGATGAGCAGGGGAAGTCGAGCGCTCCCGTTCCGCCGGGCAAGGCCAGGCGGCCCAAATCGGCACCGTGGGCAAGGCCGATCGGTACCGGCGTCGGCCCCCCAGGTACCCCACTGGCGGCGCCTGCGCCGCCGGTTGCATCCAGCCCGCCTCGGGCTCCGTGGTGGCGGCGCCGACCGATCGGCATCGCGATCGTGCTGCTTATCGGAAGCTTGATCCCGCTTGCTTACGTCGGGTTGCCGGGTCCGCGCGTGCCAAACACGAACTCTTCGGGCTGTGCGGCGGATGCGGCCGTGCAGGCGTGTGCGACTCCGGTCGTTTCACCTGCGACCGAGAATTCAGCCGCTCCACGCTCGCCTGGAGCAACGCCAGCTTGTTCGGCGCAAGCCGGGGCAGCCGTCCTGTCGAGCGCATGCTCCGAACCGACACCATCGTCGAGCCCGTCGTGCCCCCCCGATGCGGCGGCAGCCGCCTGTCCGTCCGGTGAACCGCCGGCGACCTCTCCCGAGCCGCCGTCTTTGGTGCGGCCGACTTTGACGCCGACTGCGCGCCCAACGCCGCGGCCAACACTCGCCCCGAGACCAACCCCGAGCCCCACGCCGACCCCAGCCCCGCGACCAACCCCGCGCCCCACGCCGACCCCCGCGCCCACCCCGACCCCCGCGCCCACCCCGACACCGACACCGACACCGACGCCGTCCCCAACGCCCACGCCGACCCCACAGCCTCCACCTCCGACGCCGACGCCCTGCGACCCGGCGACGGGCACGTGCGGCGGGCCGCCTCCGCCACCGCCGACCCCCACGCCAGTGTGCATTCCCGGGGTCCCGTGCCCGTGACCCCTACCAGCTACCACGGGCAAGGCGCTGAGGCCTTCCCGATCACGCGGGACTCACGTTGTCCCGGCCAGCGAGAGCCCATCGTGGCTCCGTCACCATTCCGCGGAAGTCTCGCGGTCGCGGGTGTGACGATTGGCCGAAGTGTGAAGCCGCTGCTGCTTGGACCGGCGAGGTTGGGTGGCTATGATGGCCCCATGGGCGCCGCCTCGTTCGACCCGGAGCCCTGAGCGACGCGGAGGAACCGGATGGGTGAGAAGGGCATGGGACCGGCCGGGGTGGGTGCCGAGGCGTCGTCGGCGACTGTTGGCCAAGCATCGGGCGTCGAAGGCATGGGCGAGCCGCTCGCAAATGCCGGGCCGCAGCAGCAACCCGAAACATCGGGACCGGACGTCGGCGAGATCGTTGGCGATGTCCTGGATCCGTTGGGCATCCACAAGTTGTTCGAGTGAGCGAAGACGGGTGATCGGCATGGGTGAGAAGGGCATGGAGACACAGTCGCCGTCCCGAATTGGGAGCGCTGTTACTAATGAAAGCCTCGCTCGTGTGGCCGGGGTCAGCGACATCGCGGCTGCCCCGAGTGGTGGTGGGCTGGCCGGCACGATGCAGCAGGTCGCCGGCGGTGGTCTGCCCGGCCTCGCGACCAGCAATCAGGCCGAGGAGGCAGGGGGCCTGGGGCAGCCTCCAAAGGGTTAGGGCGAGGAGCCCGGTGCCGCGGGGCTGGACCTTCGACCGGGCCGACTTGAACGAATCCGGCACGTCCCGATACCGAAGACTCGAGACAGTGCGATCCGGCGACCTGGCGAACGGTAATGAACGAGGTCGCGCCGGCCGGCGAAGCTGGCGGCGGAGCTGACTGCAGTCCTGGCGAGCCACACGGTCGACCGGCGTTCGAGGCATGCGGTCGACGCCGCCAACGCGAGCGCCCTCTACGCCTCGATGATCTTCGCGCTTATGGCTGGCGCATGTGTCGGTTTCGTTCGCGTGTTCGACGACCGCAGCGGCCTCTGTCGCGGCGGGTGACGACGCCTCTATCGCCTCTCCATGCCAGCGAGGGTGGCCCGCGCCCTGAGCACGACGTCGCAATCGTGGCGGCGAGTGACCCGTGCCGAGGCTCAAGCGGACGGCGTCGGGGCCTCTCGTGGATTGGCCAGAGAAGCCCCGTCGCGGCTTGTTCGCGCCGTTCGGTGCTGGGCTCATCGAGGCGATGCCTCCGGTCCCTTCCACTCGGGTTCCGCCTCGCCGTCTGCGAAGCAGATCGGCCCAGTCAGTTCGAGGTTGAAGTTGGCTCCAGATCGACGGGCGCCTCGATTGGCCGAGACCCGGAGCAGGCTAGGGTGACGTCCGTGAGGAGATCGGCCCGAGCCGCTGCGTAGAGGGTCTGATCGACGGTCGACCAGGCGCCCTCCTCGTGCACGTCGACGCGGTAGTGGACCCTTATGCGATCGGAGACTTGATCTACCTCTGCAGATCGGACGATGAAGACGTCGCACTCGGCGAACCAGGCTCGCAGGAAGCGCACCGCGTCCACCGCCCGACTGGCCTCTCGAAGCCCACGAGGGATCAGCGCTCGAAACCGCACCTCCGGGTCCAGCAGCCGCTCCAGCCGATCGAAGTCCCGGACCCTGACCGCGGCCAGCCATCGACGGCCGAGCAATTCGAGTTCGGACATGACGATGGCCTCCTCTCGGGTGGTCCGCGGCTGGAGCCTGGACGACAGGCCTAGCATCCTAGGCCGCGACGGGCCGTCCGCTCGCGATCCACGCCTTGACCCCTCCATCGAGGTGGGCGACCCGGCCGAAGCCAAGCAGCCGAAGGGTGTCGGCCGCGAGCGCCGAGCGACCTCCGGACGCGCAGACGAGGATGATCCTGGCAACCGGATCGAACTCGGGCCGGTGGTAGGGGCTGGTTGGGTCGGCCCAGAATTCGAGCATCCCCCTTGGCGCGCTGATCGCCTCGGAGATCGTCCCGACACGCGACCGCTCATCGTCCTCACGGAGGTCGACGAGCAGCGCGGCGCCGGCAGCAAGCTCGGCTGCCACATCGTCCGCCGTCAAGTTCTCCACCCGCGACTTCGCCTCGGCAACGAGGGTTGCCACCGTGACCGCCATGTCGGCTCCTCCTGTTCGTCTCGGCCGATGCCGGCCGCTGCAGGGAGCGTCGACCCCGACGGCAGCCGCGTCATCCGTGCTGACTACGGAGACGGCCTGCGTCTATGTCGGTATCGTTGCGGCCGTGGAGCCGCAGACAAGGGCGCCATTGCTGCCTGGGTCCCCGGATGGCCTTGCGCGAGCCGGCCTGACCGAGCGTGAACGCGAGGTCCTCGCCCTGCTGGTCGCGCGGCTCACCAACCGCGAGATCGCCGAACGGCTTGGACGATCGGTCCGCACGGTCGAGAGTCATGTGTCGGCGCTCCTCGGCAAGCTCGGTCTCCACGATCGGGTGTCGCTGGCACAGATCGGGCCATCGCTCCTCCGAGCAAGCTCCCCAGCCGCGCAGCGGCTGCCGAAGCCGATGTCCAGCTTCGTCGGAAGGCAGCGCGAGCTCCGCGAAGTCGAGGAGCTGCTTGACGCGACGCCCGTGGTGACGCTCGTCGGCGCCCCCGGGATCGGCAAGACCCGGCTCGCGATCGAAGTCGCGTTGCGTCGCGCTCATCCCCCCGTTGGTCAGGGCGCTGAAGTCGTCTTCTGCGACCTGACCCCCATCTCCGAGGACGCGATCGTGGCCGACATGGTGCTTGCTGCCCTGGGCGGTGAGCCCGCGCCGGATCGGTCGCCGATCGAAGCTCTTGCAGCGCTCGCCTCCGATCGCCGTGCCCTGCTGGTCCTCGACAACTGTGAACAGGTCCTTGCCGGCGCTGCCGAGGTCGTCCGCGCGGTCGTGGGCGCGGCCAATGAGGTCCAGGTGCTCGCGACCGGCAGGGAGCCGCTTGGGCTCGACGGGGAAGTGACCTATGGCGTCCGTCCGCTCGGCTCCCGCGCAGCGCCGTCGTCGGCCCGAGACGTCGCAATCGACGTCCGAGACGATGCAACTCGTCTCTTCCACGACCGGGCTCGCGCGGCGCGACCGGACTTCCGACCAAAGAAGGAGGAGTTGGTGGCGATCGCGGCGATCTGCCGCCGACTGGACGGCCTGCCGTTGGCGATCGAACTGGCCGCGCCGTTGGTCCGCGCATACTCGCCAGCGCAGATCGCAGCCGCGCTCGATGACAGCTTCGCTGCCCTTTCGCCACTCGGACGGTCGGGCGTCTCGCACCATCGATCCCTGCGAGCCTCGTTGGACTGGAGCTACCGGCTTCTGACCATCGCCCAGCGGCGGCTCTTCGCCCGGCTGTCCGTCTTCGCCGGCTCCGCGGGGCTCGCGGCGATCGAGGCGATCTGCAGCGGCTCGCCACTGACGCGCCGCGAGATCGTCGGGCTGCTGGCGTCGCTGGTGGACCGTTCGCTCGTCGAGGCCGACACGCGCCCCGAGAGCGCCGACCGGTTCCGCCTCCTCTTCCCCGTCCGTGACTATGCGCGAGAGCATGCGGCGGTGTCCGGAGAACTCGATGAGCTCGAGCGTCGTCATGCCGCGTTCTACGCCGACCGGGCTGATGAGGCCGAGGCCAACCTCATCGGCCCGGATGCGCCGGCCTGGGTGGCCCGGATCCGGCTGGACGTCGACGACATCCGCGCCGTGCTCGCCTGGTCGCAGCGGTCGGGCGAACGGGAGTCCGCGCTCAGGATCATCGCAGCGCTCGGGCCATTCTGGGAGGAGTACGACCGTCGTCACGAGTGGATCGAGCGCACTATCGCGCTCGTCTCCACGCCGGGGGCCACGCCGACGACAACGCGGGCTCGCGCGCTGGTGTCGACCTCGAACCTGATCGAGGCATGGGACCCACGGACTTCGATCGTCTTTGCCTCGGAGGCCCTCACCCTGGCCGAGGACCTTGGTGATGCCCGTATCGTGGCCCTGGCGAAGGCCGAGCTGGGCATCCGGCTCGCTCGCACGTCCGGGCGAGCAGGGGAGTCCAGGCGCCTCCTGGAGAGCGCCTACGACTGGTTCATGAATGCGGGTGACCGCCATGGCGCCGCCCAGGCCCTCTTCGGGCTCGGGGCGAGTGAGCTCACCGCTGCTGCGATCGCGCTCTGGGCGCGCGCCCGTGAACTGTTCGCCGCGACCGGCGATGAGCTCAGCGTGGCCAACATGCTCTACCTGTCAGGATTGCGGCTCGTGGTCGAGGACAACGAGCTCGACACGGCCCAGACGATGTTCGTCGAGGCGCTCGAGCGTGCCGCGCGGCACGGCAGCGAACGCGAAGCAGCCCACGCCCGATCGGGCCTCGGTCACCTGGGCGTGCGGCGGGGCGCGCCCGATGCGGCTGCGCTCCTACGCTCCGCCGCGCCCGTCTTCAGGATGACCGGCGACGTTCGTTGTACGGCGCGCTGTGACTACCTGCTCGGGGTCCTGGCGCTTCGATCGGGTGCGATAGACGAGGCTCAGCGCGCCTTCAGGGGTGCGATCGAGGGCGCAGAGCGGGTCGAGGACATGCCGACGCTCGCCGAGGCACTCGACGGATTTGGCGCGACACTCCCAGCCGGCCGCGATCGGGCGGCGCTGACCCTGCACGGGGCAGCGGCTCGGGTGCGCGAGGTCGAAGGCATCGATCCCCGCGGGTCGCTGCTCCGGGACGCGGCGGCGGTTCCGCTTCGGCGCCAGCGTGCGGCGGATCTTGCGGATAGTGCGTGGGCCGAAGGATTTGCTCTCGCGCCATCGGACGCGGCCCGAGTTGCGCTCGGCGTGACCTGAGCCCATACGCCTGGCCCGGCTCGGCGCCGCGCGGCTGGCGCCGTCAGCCAGGTCCTTCGTGCGTCCTCATTCGATGGGCGTCCGAGCGGCTCCGCCTTGGCAGCAATACGACCCCAAGCAATCCCGTCGGGAGATATGCGACGAATGGAGGCATGTCCCCAAGGATGAGGTAGCCGCCCACCATCAGGATCCCGATGACGACGGCGAACCACCCGGCGACACGTGACAATGCGCCCCCCAGAATCTCCGCCACGCCGATCGCTGTGAGCGCGCCGCCGGCGAGATAGGTGAAGGCGCCGAACAGACCGGCCGCCCAGTGATCGGTGATGACGAACGCCGGGTCGAGCGAACCAGCCGCAACGAAGGCCGTTGCCGCATCGGGTGTCACCGTCAACCGAAACACGAGCGCTGCGAGCCACGCGGAAGCGCCGACGAGGTAGACGACTGTCGCGGCGCGAGCGGGCACCAGCCCACGTTCCCCGATGCGCTCGGGCAGGAGCCAGAGCCCCGCCGCGGTCAGGACCGTGGCGAACAGAAAGAGCGAGTTCGTCACCGTCCATGCCGCTTCGGCGTCGGCGAGGAGCCGGAGCTGGGCCTCTTGGGGCGCGGACCAGACCTGGCCGAGGGCCGGGTTGGCCGCGCCCACGATGAACGACAGCGCGCCGACCACGAGCAGCCATCCAGCCATTTGCGTCCCTCCTCCTCAGCAGCCCGCGGGAGAGGGCTGATTCACCTTGGGACTGTAGCGGGCGCCACGGCGCATGGGCGAACCATCTCGCCTTCGGACGGGCCATCACCAGGAACCGCGAGACACCATGAGACGGTGTGGCGGAATAGGCAGCGTTCCATCACGATCTTTGAACGTTTCCACGGCAGCCGGCTCCATACTCAGTGAGGCGGCCATACCGGCCGGCCCGACCGAGGGGTCGAGATGCAGCAGGCGGATCTGGTCGAGCGAGCAGGCCGGGGCGACGAGGATGCGTTCGCTCGGCTCGCGACCGCCAACGCTGGTCGGTGCTATGCCCTCGCGCACCGGATCCTTCGTGACCCACAGCGCGCCGAGGATGCCACCCAACAGGCCCTTCTTGGCGCATGGCGCGACCTCCCGACGCTCAAGGAACCCAGGCAGTTCGACGCCTGGCTTCGTCGGCTCGTCGTCCATGCCTGCTATGCCGAAGCGCGGCGCGATCGTCGCTGGACCGCGCACGTTCGCCTGATCCCAACCGAACCGCGGCTCGATCCCGACACGGCAGTCTCCGTCGCCGCGAGGGACGAGCTCGAGCGTGGCTTTCGCCGGCTGTCTCCGGAACAGCGGGCCGTCGTCGTGCTCCATCACTACCTGGGCTATCCGCTCACCGAGATCGCGGAGACCCTGGGGATTCCCGTCGGGACCGCCCGGTCCCGGCTCCACTACGCGACCCGACAGCTGCGGGCTGCGATCGAGTCGGACGCCCGTCCGCGCGCGTCCCAGGAGCGAACCGCATGAACCGCACGCCGGTCTTCGAAGACGACCTGAACGATTGGCTCGAGGACGGTCCGACGGACGCGCCGCAACGGCTCGTCGAGACGGTCCTGGCGGCATTCCCTTCGATTCCCCAACGGCGAGTCGTCTCGCGCGCACCGTGGAGGCTCGCGCTGTTCGGTGGCTACGCTCCCGCGCTGGCCTGGGTCGCGGCGGTTGCCGTGGTCGCGATCGGCGGCACGCTCCTCATCAACCGGCCGTCGTCGAACGAGGGCGGAGGGCCGTCCGTGGCCTCCGGGTCACCGTCAGATTCGCCTTCGGTCCTGCCCCAAGCGTCGGCGGCGATCAACGCGGTCGACACATCGACATGGAAGACATTCACCTCGGCGCGGCACGGCATCACCGTCCGCTATCCAGCGGATTGGTCGGCCACCAAGGCGACCGCTCCGTGGCCGGCCGGCGTCGATCCCGTTGCCTCCGATCCCCGACACCCAGCCGACCCAGCCGACCTGACCATTCTCGACACGTTCAGATCCGCCGGTACCGACGTGTCGGTCTTCGTCGCCTCCCAGCCGCTGCCGACCGGTGTGACCAACCTGCGCTGGCTCACCGACTACGAAGCCGCGGGCGTTGCGCGCGACCCGGCGAACCTCGACTGCTCGCCGACCCCGGCCAAGATGGCGAGAGCCACCGTCGACGGGCTGCCGGCCTGGATCAGCACCGGCTGCGGCGAGAATGACGCGTTCGTCTTCGCCGGGGGACGCGTCTACCTGATCTCCGAATCCCCGGATCCGTTCTACAACTACCCGTTGTTCGAGGCCCTTCTGTCGACGGTGTCGTTCGAGCCTGCGAAGGCCGATGACACGCCGGTGGCGCGACCGAAGTTCAAGCCCGGGCCCCAGCTGACAGTCCCCTCGGCGCGCGACCGCGCCGGCTGATGGTCCCCGCCTCGTACGCCGCGAGCGTTCCTTGTTCGAGCGCATCCAGCGTCCCATGGAAGGAGAACCCGCCATGTTCAGTTCTCTCGTCGCCCCGCGCGGCCCCCGCTTCTGGCTGCCGTTTGTCACGGCAGTTTCCGTGGTCGCGTTCCTTGTCGGCATCCTCACGGGTTCTGGCCTCGTACGCGGCCAGGGCATACAGGGAAGCGCCGCCCGGGAAGGCGTGGCCGGCATCTCAATCACCCTCGACACGCCTGGCTCGGGCGTTCAACCGCACAGCCTGAGCAGCGCGGCGTGGGAGGCACTCTACGGTCCGACCGCGGCGACATGGGGAGTCTCGGATGTTCGGCCGGATAGCTTTGGCAGCGCGGCCTGGGGAGACGCGGACGTTCCGCCGAGTCGCTGAGCATCGCCGCACCGTTGGCCCTGATGGCCGAGTGGGATGAGGATTGGCAACGGCATACGGCAGAGCGCCGAAGCCGTCACGATCCTCTGAAGCGGAGAGCCCCGGGCCGATCCCATTCGCAGTCTGAACGCAGGAGCCGGCAGAACGGACGCGTTCACAGACGTCCGAGACTGAACCTCCGCCAACCGCGCCCGGCCCGTCCGATCTTCGGGACGCTGGCATGGGCGAGGTCTGGAAGGCCGCCACCACAGTCGAGGCCCAGGGCGCCATCGTGGATACTGTGGCCGTGCGTCCACCCAATTCGTCTATCGCGCCGGCAGCGGCACCCAGCCGACCCGACATGGGGATCAGGCTGGCTGATCTGGTCGCCGCATTCTCGCTTGCGACGGACCTCGGCCTCGGCCAGCCGATGGAGTCGTCACCCTCGAGTGGGTCGGGTGCGTCGCGGACACTCGGAGGTGGCGCGCTGGTTCGGAGACGACATCGCCGACCGGCATGACAGCTTTGGTGTCGACCGGGCCGGCCTGCCGATGATGGCCTACTCACTGCGCCGAGTCGGGGTGGGCCCCCGCTCGTCCGCCACCTTCGCCTGGTCACACCGAACACGAGGAGGACGCGATGCTGACGGTTGAGACCAGGAACGTCGCCGGTCGGGTCAACGCCGTCGGGAGCGCCGGACCGTACACGCTCGTCGTCGACCGCCCGGCAGGCGTCGGCGGCGGCGGGCTCGGGTTCAACGGCGGCCAGCTCCTCCTTCTCGCGATCGCCGGGTGCGTCTCGAACGACCTCTTCCGCGAGGCCGGCGCGCGCGGGATATCCCTCAACTCGGTCCGTGTCGTCGTCGAGGGGGACTACGCCGGCGAGCCGGCCGTCTCGACCCCAGTGGGCTACCGGGTCGAGATCGCGGGCGAGGCGCCGGACGATGCGCTCGAGGCGCTCGTGCGAGACGTCGACAAGATCGCTGAGATCCCGAACTCCCTGCGGCGGGGCACACCCGTCGGTCTCGGTGAGGTCGTCGTCGGAGGGCGCGGGACGGGCTGACTTTCTCGACTGCCGCGGGGCGCTCCCGAAGGAACCTGGGACGAACACCGGGAGCACGATGGGTTCATGGTGTGGCCATTCTCGGGGGGCCAGGCTGCGTGGTCGCGGAGGCATAGGCCTTGCGGGCGTATAGTTGCGTGTGCAACTGCCCTTCATCGAGGACGCCGACCATGGCAGGCACGACCGAGCCGATGACCGATACGACGATCCGTCCTGCCCAGGCCTCCGAGGAAGCGCTGCAGGCCGTCGCCGCGGTCCTCGGCCACAACCACATCGCGGCGATCGTGGTCGATACCGGCAGCGAGGCGCGCGACCGGGTCCTCGAGCTCGTGCCGGAGGGGTCGGAGGTCCATTGGGCGAAGTCCAAGACGCTCGAGGACCTGGGACTGACAGAGACCTTCCTCGATATCGCGCGCTTCGATCCTGTCCGCCCAAAGTACATGGCGCTCGACCGCAGGACCCAGAACCGCGAGATCCGCAAGATCAGCTCGGCGCCCGACTTCATGCTCGGAAGCGTCCAGGCGGTGACCCTCGACGGCGCCCTCGTGAGCGCCTCGTATTCCGGGAGTCAGATCGGGCCGTACGCCGCCGGCGCGGGCCGGGTGATCCTGGTCGTGGGAAGTCAGAAGATCGTGCCCGACCTCGCTGCCGCCCTCCGCCGGATCCGAGACGTCGTGACGCCGTATGAGGACGCTCGCCTACGCGAGCAGATGGGCCGGCCGACCCACCTCGCCAAGCTCCTCGTCAACTACATGGAACCGCTGCCCGGCCGTACGACCGTCATCCTCGTTCGCGAACCGGTCGGGGTCTAGCAGCCAGCAGGCGCGGGTATCCGCTCCCGATCGACGCTTCAACGCATGCGGTCCGCGATCACCTGACTAGCTTGGATGGGCTGGCTGTAATCCCCCGCGAGGTTGTCTCGACGGGAGTTGGGGTCGCTGTCGCCAGATCGTCGGCCTCATCATCTCCGCGATCTGCGAGCAGACCGGATCAACCATCGTGTTCGACAGATGACGAGACAGCGACGAGCGCCTAAGCTCCGCCAACGGGCGCGTGGCAATACAGATCACGATCGCCCCGAGCAGGAGGAGCGGCTCATGTCAGCTAGCGACAATCTGGCGGTCGCTCGGGCGCTGCAGGATGCCTTCGACAGCGGCGACATGGCACAGCTCGATGCCCTCATCGCCGACGACGTGGTGTGGCACGAGATCGGGCGCGCGGAGCCACGGCGTGGCAAGGAGGCGCTGCGGGCCTCCGGCCCCGGTGGTGCCGCCGACTACGAGATCACGGGCATCACCCACGACGTCCTCGCCAGTGACGATCACGCGATCGCCCTGGTTCAGGCGACCGCCACACGGGCAGGCAAGACGTTCACCTACCGAACCGCCGAGATCTACCACCTCAAGGACGGCAAGATCACGGAGCGGTGGGCGTTCTCGGACGACACGGCGGCGATCACGGCGTTCTTCGCATAGCGCGCTCTGGGTTCAGCCCCTCGAGCCTCGATCCCTTTTGCGGTTGACACTCAGCCTGCGCAGCTGAACGTCAGCCTCTTCGCAGCGCCGCGGACACTTGGCACGGAGGCCGGTTGGACGTCCTCGCGCTGGGTGGAACCATCCGGATTGGGCTACACCCCGTGACGTTCCCATGCATCGGGCACACCGGGCGGTGGTCTCTTTCCGCTGACCCGAGCACTGTAGGCGGCGAGTACGTCGAGGTGCGTCAGCCAGCCGATCACCAGGCCGCCGCCGACATCGACGACAGGGACGCCGGTCCCACCCTGGATGACGAGACGCTCGATGGCCTGCTCGAGCGTTTCATCCGCCCGCACCGGCGTGACCCCCTGCGCAAGGCTGGCCGCCGTTGACTCGAGGCCATCACTCCGGATGCTTCCCTCCAGCCCGGAAGACGTGACGACGCCGACGTAGATCCCGCCCGCATCGACGACCGGCAGTGCGTCGACGCTCTCCCCGGCGAAACGTTCGATGAAATCAGCCAACTTCGCATCCGCCGCCAGCGGGGCCGGGACCGGTCGCATCGCATCGCGCACGGTCAAGCGTTCCATGAGGTTGGACGGCCGTCCGGCAGCGATGTCGATCCCGCGACGGCGCAACTTGAGGGTGTAGATCGTGTCATCGGACAAGAAGCCGGCCAGGCCCGAGGAGATCGCGATGGCGAGCATCAGCGGCAAGATGATCTGGTAGTCGCCGGTCAGCTCGAACAGGATGAGCACGGCCGTGATCGGAGCGCGGGCTGCAGCGGCGAAGACGGCGCCCATGCCCACCAACCCGTATGCGCCGGGCGGACCGACGACGCCCGGGGCGATGGAGCCGACGACGATTCCGAAGGACGTCCCCAGCATCCCGCCGATGAACAGCGACGGGGCGAAGACACCCCCGGAGCCTCCGATCCCGATGGTCAGGCTCGTGGCCAACATCTTGCCGACGAGCAGCAGGAGCACGAGGCCGAGACCTGTTCCGCCCCCGATGGCCAGTTCGAGCGGCGCATAGCCGACGCCGTAGAGCTGCGGCACCGCCAGGAGCAGGAGTCCGAGGGCCAACCCGCCGACGGCCGGCCGCAGCCACTCCGGCCGAGATCCCCACAGCCGGTCTATGAGGTCCTCCGTTCCGTACAGGGTGCGAATGAATGCGACCCCGATGACCGCCGCGGTCAGCCCGAGCAACGCATACAGCGGGTATTCCCAGACGGTCATGATCCGGAACGGTGGCAGCGGCAGGAACGAGGCTGTGCCATACGCCGCTCGGCCCACGACGCTGGCGGTGACCGAGGCCAGGACGACCGAGCCGAACGATCGGACCTCGAAGTCGCGCAGGATCAGCTCCAAGGCGAAGAACACGCCGGCGATCGGGGCGTTGAAGGTCGCCGAGATGCCCCCCGCCGCCCCGCATGCGACCAGGAGTCGCAGGTTCGTCTCGTTGACCCGCAGGGATTGGCCGATCGCCGACCCCAGCGCAGAGCCGATCTGGACGATCGGCCCCTCCCGTCCCACCGAGCCACCCGACCCGAGGCAGATCGCAGACGCCAGCGACTTGACGATCGCGACACGAGGCCGGATGCGGCCGCCCTGTTCGGCGACCGCGAGCATGACCTCGGGGACGCCATGCCCACGGGCCTCACGGGCAAAGCGCTCGACCAACGGGCCGTAGATCAGGCCACCGATGACCGGGACGGCGACGATGAACCCGACGCCGACGTCCGGGAATGCCGGATGCACTGGGCGGCTCACGGCCCCGTAGTCGGACTGGCCGGTGAAGATGAAGGTGAAGACACTGATCAGCCATCGAAAGACGATCGCCCCGATGCCGGCGCCAAGACCAGTGAGCAGCGCCAGCGTGACGAGACCGGCAGGGCTGCCGCGCAACCGGTCGACGATCCGATCGAGCGGGCCGCTCCGGACCCGGAAGCCAAGGGCGACTCTCATTGACGTTTGCTGAGCGTGGACGCGAGCCGGGTGACTCCACGTACCGTCAACGTCTGTCGGGTCGTCGCTTCAGCGCCGATTACCACGCGTCGGCCAGCTGGCAGGTCACCAGGCATTCGGTCATGCCGACAACGACGATGCCGTAGTCGCCGGATGACGCGAACCCCCGCGCAGCCGCGTCCATGCGTCTTCTCGACGAAGCGCGGTTTCGTCTTTGAACAGGCTCACCGTCCACGCCCAACGTCAGTTCGCTTAATCCACGATTCGTAAGAGCCGGTCTCGCAGACCCCGATCGAAGCCATTGTCATCCTCGGAGTGTCTGTTCGTCGCGGGCCAGTCGGGGCTGCGACGTAAGCGCGGACGGCGATGGCCAGACCGGCTACGGGGTGAAGAACTCACCCAGGTTGTTGGCCTTGCAGGCCTGGCGCAGACAGCCAAGCCCCCAGGAGTCCTCGATCGTGCGCAGCAGCGAGTAGTGGCTGTGACTGACCGGCGATCGAACGCCGGCGTGGACACGCGGCGAGACGACGATGGTCGCGACGCGGCCGCCACCTCCGAGGTTCGAGCCACCTTCATCCCAAGTGATGAGCAATAGACTCTCCGCGAAGGCGAGGCTGCCGGTGATTCGCGGCACCAACGCGGCCAGGAACGCATCGCCTTCGGCGATCGAACCGTCGTGCATGTCGTTGGTCATGTTCGGTACGATCAGTTCGAAATTCGCGGCCGTCGGACTGAAGCTCGCCAGGTGGGTGATCTGGGCACAACGGGCCGGGTTGCCTGCGATGTCAGTGAAGCTGATGGCAGGGTCGTGCTTGCGGGCGTACCAGCCGGCCGGGGCGACCAGGTCAACGCCGCCGCGGGTGGCAGGCGTCGGGGAGCAGTTGCCCGGGTAATCCTGCGCGTAGACGTGCCACGTGCGATCGTGCGCGGCCAGCTGGTCCGCGAGGTTTGAGGACGCGAGGTTGTGGACCCCGTCGTCCCGGATCCCGAATGTGCTGCCCGCGAACAACGCCAGGTAGTTGGGCTCCGATGGATGGGTCACCGCGTGATAGTTCGTCGCGAGCCCGTACTGGCCGATAAGGCCATTCAGGTATGGCGCCTGCACGTTACCGACGATCCGGCTCGCCTCGCGGTTCTCCATCACGATCAGGTAGATGTGGCTGAAGGCCGGGACCGGCGGAGCGGCAATGGCGGCCGACGGGCCGATCAGCGGCACTCCTGCCAGCAGTCCGGCGAGCAGGCCGATCGACACGATCACCGCGAGCGGGCGGCGAGAGCGATGGCCGACTGGCATGACACTCCGTTCAAGGGGCGGGCAGCGGGTTGGCGCCAGTATCGACCCTCGACGTGGCGACTGGCGGCAGGCCCTCCTGTTCATCGACCTCGAGACGCGGATGCCGGATGGCCACGACGATCGACAACGGCTACGGCCTCGATACCCAGGAGCAAGGGCTCTCGATCTGGGTGTGCGATGACCCAATTCGACCCTGGCACGAGCTTTGGCCCGAGCTTCGCCACATCAACTGACGCGACCCACGGTACGATGAGCGCTGCCCGTGACGACCCGACCGGGTGCCGGTCCCGAGCGGTGGCTTGCGCTCCGTGCTGAAGGTGAAGTCGGTTGTCGTGACCATGCCCTTGCCCGATGACGGTAGGCCAGATCCGATCACGGCAGATACCCTGATCTTCCGGGTCACCAGAGACAGCCTGACCCTGATCGGCGGGAGCGGACGGGGGAGCGGCTGGAGCGGCATCGTCGACCTCGCGCTCGCCGACGAGCCGCTCGCCAGCGAGGTCCACCGCTCGAGCCGGCCGGGGCGAGTCGACGGCGGACCCGATGCCGTTCGAGTGGTCGGTCCGTATTGGGCCAGGCATGCCCTGCTCATACCCGTTGGCGGCGAGCATCTCGTCGTCTTCGGCGGCGATGAGCCCCTGCGCGACCCCGACGCCTCGCTGATACCGGTGGCGGCGCAACTCGTGGCGAACCTCCAGCAGATCGCTCCAGCGAAGCTGCTGGCCGACGAACTCGAGATCGTCCATGCCATCCGCGCATTGATGGAGTACCGCCCCGAGCGCCTGTCCGAGACGGCCCGCCACATCGCGGCCATGACCGCCGAACCGCTGTCCTGTGAGGTTGGCGCAGTCCTTGTCCGCCATGGCAGCGAGCTCATCGCGGAGGTGATCACCCGCGACTGGCCTGCCCGCCTCGATGCCGACACGATCCGGGGCACACTCGTCACCCTGTTCGAACGTGCTGAACGAGGGGCGGTCCTCGAGCCCGACCTGGAGGCCGAAGCCGGGGACGCCCTGGGTCGCGACCAGGGTTTGGTGGCACGGCTGGCGCTCCCGATCGGACGGCCCCGACCATTCGGTGTCCTCGTGGTTGCTCACGCGGCCACGCGGCCACGCGGGTTCACTGATCTATGCCAGCGCATCGGCCATTCCCTGGCCGATGTCGCCGAGTCGCTGCTCATTCAGGCGATCTCGCGCGAGGAGCTTGCCGCGGACCGGGACCGCTTTGCGCGCGAGGCGAGGGTGGATCCGCTGACCGGCCTGGCGAACCGCGCCATGTGGGACGAGCTGTTGTCCGCCGAGGAGGCGCGCCGGCGACGGTACCCACATCCGGTCACGATCGTCAGCGCCGACCTGGACAACCTCAAGGCGGTCAATGACCGGCACGGCCATGCGGCGGGCGATCAGATCATCCGGGCAGCGGCCGAGGTACTGCGCAGTCAGGCCAGGGCGAGCGACATCGTCGCCCGGGTCGGCGGCGACGAATTCCTCGTCCTCATGCCGGAGACCGACGGGAGGGGCGGTGCTCGCTACCTCGCTCGGGTCAGGGCGGCGGTCCGACGGACGAGTCTCGCCGACGGGCTTGTCGTCAGGCTTTCGGCCGGCGCGGCGTCAGCGAAAGCCGATGAAGCCATGGCCGCTGTTGTCGGTCGCGCCGACGCATCGATGTATGCGGCGAAGAGGCGCCGAAGGTCGCCCGTGACAGTGCAGCATCCGCAGCGAAAGCGCGTTCGTCCTGAGTGCTGAAGGCAAGGCCGGATAAGGTCGCCATGATGCGGATCGGCGGGGTAATCCATCGGTGCACGCGTCGGCGCTCCACCTCACCGTCGAGTTCCCGTCGCTGGAACGCACGGCGCGCGCATCAGGCCGTCTCGAGCATCTCCGTGTCCGCGGGCGTCGCGTTGACGATCCCGTGGCGCATCGCAAACATCGCCGCGGATCCGCGGGTGCTGACGCCCAGCTTGTTGTAGATATGCTCGGCGTGGCTACCGGCCGTGCGCGGCGAGATCGCCAGCGAGGCGGCAATATCCTTGTTCGACAACCCTCGAACGAGGAGGGCCAGCACCTCGGCCTCGCGGGCGGTCAGTCCGGCCACAAGGTTCGGACGGCGGCGCGTTCGATGTCCCGCCGCGGCCAGCACGGCGTCGACCGCGGCGGAGTCTAGCCGCCCCCCGGCGGCCTCGCCGAGTAGCACCGCCTCCGCCTCCGCGCGCGACGCCGCGGGCCGATACGGTCTGGCCTCGATCGACGCCTGGTAGACCTCGGCGGCCGCCAGCAGGCGTGCGGCCGTAGAGACCGCACTCCCGGACAGACCACGGGGATACCCGGACCCGTCCACCCGTTCGTGGAACATCGACGCGATGGCGCCGATCGCGGCAAGCCTGGGCTGGCGGTGCAGCACTCGCTCGGTAAGGTAGGGGACCGTCCGCACCCGCTCCCACTCGATCCGTGACAAGGGGCCCGGCCGGTTCCACGTGCCGCCCGCCACGCCGATGGTTCCGAGTCGGCAAACGAGCCCAGCACACTCCACGGCCTCGACCTCACCGGCCGGCAGGCCGGCCCGGCGGGACGCCTCCGCCGCAAGAGCGGCGACGGCGCGAGAGTGGCCGAGGAACCACGGCGACTTGACGTCGGCGTAGTCGGCCATCGTCTGTAGTGCGGTCTGGAGCTCGGTCTCGTCGAGCTCCTTGTCGAGGGCGGTGCACCCATCGATCACGGCGCTCCAAGCATCCACGCCGTCGAGGTCGCCGAAGATCTCGTCGGCCCGTTCGACGCAGATGTCGACCAGCGCGGGGTCCAGAGCCCGGCCTCGGTGCCGGCGAAGCATCTCCAGGACGACCGGTAGCCCGCCCGTCCGCCAGAACACCTCGGCCTCGTTCGCGACGTGGAGGACGCGCATGACCCGCTCGATCTGGTCACCCGAGAGGCCTGCCGGCCCACCCTTGCCGTCCCAACGCTCCATGACCTGCTGCAGCGCTCGCCGGACCTCAGGGGTGAGCCCCAGGCGATCCGCGATGTCGCCGGTCGTCTCACAGTGGGAGGCGATTGAGCTCATGACGTCGATGATCCCGCCCGCCAGGAACTGGCCGACCATCGAAACCCTTTGAAGCGGCGAGCCACCCAGCGCCAGGTGCCCCAACAGGAACCGCATCATCGGCAGACCGGCGCGATCAACCTCGTAGCTCGCGGCCCGGATCTGATTGTCGTCGTCGAACCAGCGCGACAGTTCGTGCGAGTCGGCGACGCATCCCACCCACGCCAGCAGCGACACGTAGAACGCTGCGGCCCGCTCGCCTTCCGAAAGGCCGACCGCCGCCGCGAGCCGGTTTGCAATGACGGTCTGGCGGAGGACGTGCTCCTGTGGTTGCCCGAGACCCAGATCGGTGGCCAGCGACAGCGATGCGACAAGCTCTGACAGCCGCACCCCGGGCACCCACGGTCTAGCCATTGCGGCGCACTCTAGCAGCGATCGGTCGAGATTCAGTAGGCTGAATCAGACCGTGGGCACGTGGCAGCCGATACCGACGGGCCTGCTCGTGACCGGCTCGATCATCCGTATGCCGTGAACCAGGCGGTGTCGGCCCACCTCATCTCGATCGACCGCCCATGCCTCATTTCGCGGCCACGAGCTGGTCGGCGTACTTCTCGAGCGCTCTGGCGACCTTGGCCAGGGGCTCCATCAGCGCGGGCGTGCACAGCTCGCCGCAGCGAACGGCAAAGGCGGCCGCGTCGCGCAGTCGCTCCTCCATGAGGACCCACGCCGCCTCCTGGTGTGGCAGCAGGTAATCGACCTGGTAGAAGAGCTCGAACCCAGGTCCCGCGGTGACGCCCGGCATGTCCGGACCGATCGGCAGCGTCGTGACCACCGTCCCGAGCGCCTTGATCGCCGTGAACATGAGGCCGACCGACACGTCGGCCAGGACCTCGAGCTGTTCGGGCGACTCATCCGTGTGCGCAAAGTAGCGGGATAGCAGCTGGAGGAGGACCTCGTACGAGACGTTGAGCAGGTCCATGCAGCGCGTCGTTCCGGGATCGCTGATGAGTGGCACGACGACGCCCGTGGCCTGCTGCCGGACGTTGGCCGCCACGACCGGCCTGGCGGGCTCGAATTCGGGGTCCGCGCCCTTGATCTCGAGATACTCGTCGAGGATCCCCAGGAGGCGCCCGAAATGGGCGTCCCGCCATTCGCCGCGCGCCCCTTCGCCCTGCTCGACGATCGTATCGATCGCGCGCTGCGCGGACGACAGGTCGGTGACCGCGACGAGTTCCGCCCACCGGAAGTGCTCCTCGGTGGCCTGGGCGTTGGCCGGTCCGATGAACAGGCGATCGGGACCCAGCCGCTCGGCGAGGTACGCGAGGCCGGCCTGGATCGACCGGTAGAGCTGGCCGATGGTGTCGAACTCCTGCAGGTGCGGCACGATCTCGTCCTTCTCGTCGTGCGGCAGCGCAACGGCCCGGGCGATCGCCTCGAACCCCTCGGCATCCTCGATGTCCATCCCGTCCGGCCGCTCGAGAAAGGCGAAATGGCGGAGCGCCGCTTCCCCGAAGGGCAGCAGCTCGATCCGAACGCCGGCGGGGTAGCTGTATGCCGGCATCGGGAAGTTCGGGCGGGCAAGGCGAGGGGCCGCCCCGACGGCCGTCAGCAGGTTCTGGACGAGCGCCAGGTGGAGCATCTCCTGCTCGGCGATGCTCAACAGCGTCTTCCGCCAGCGCTGGACCGCGCCAAGCGTCTCGGTGGACAGGCCCTCGTTGACGTTCTGCTTGAGCGAGAACGCCGCGAACAGGTACTGGAGCATCACGAGATGCTCGAGTTCGGCGGCCTTCCCGAGCGTGTAGATCAACGCCTCCCGGTGCTCGAGCCCGCCGCCCTGGCCGTCACCCTTCCCCTTGCGGACGGCGAGGACACTGGCCAGCGGTCCATGCGGGCCCGGCGACACGTACTCGATCATGGGGTGTCTCCTTGCAATCCTGAGTCGATCGGCGTCGGCCCTTCGATTCGATCGATGGCCGCTCGCATCACTCGGCGGCGACCTCGTAGCCGGTCGGGCCGGGGAGGTATAGGCGGTCGTCGACGTAGCACCATCGCCAGTCCTCCTCGGCCTGCACCGAGCGGATCATGGGATGGCCCGTCTCGTCGAAGTGGGCCATGGCATGCCGGTTCGGGCTGGCGTTGCAGCAGCTCGTCTGCCCGCACGTCAGGCACTGGCGGAGGTGGACCCAGGTGGCGCCGATCTCGATGCACGAGGAGCAGACATCGAGCGGCGGGTCGACCTGAGGGTGCGCCTGGAAGTGTTCGCAGGACCGCGTCACGCGGCAGGTTCTCCGATGAGCCCGCGGGCCGGGCAGACGCCACTCGGCTGATCCCCGGTGGCCGCGACACTACCACTGAACGGGCCACGGTTCGCGGGCGGCCGGCAGTGGGGATGCGAAGCTGCCGAAGGACCGCGATCGTGTCGCGGCTCGGACAGCGCGCGTGGTCTTCGTATTGGCTGGCGTTCCGCCTTCGGATGGCGTTCAACGCCAGTCGACGTTCACGACCTCGATCGGGCCGGAAAGGCCCTTGAGCGTCACGCTCCGCGGACCGGACGTCCGGTGCAGGTCGCCGACCGTCGCAACGCTCGCGACGATGTCGCCGGCACCGCCGAGCGCCGCGATGCGGGCTGCCTCATGGACGCCCTTGCCGTGGAAGTCGCCACCGACCTGCGTCGCATCCGAAGCATGGAGTCCGATCCGGACCTGTGGCGCGAACCCCTGGGTCGCGCGTTGCTCCGCGAGGCGTCGCTGGATCGCCATCGCTGCCGCCACCGCGAGGTCCGGCGAGTCGAAGCTGACGAAGAACCCGTCGCCGGTCGTGGAGATCTCCGCGCCGCCGTGCGCCGTGAACACTTCGCGGAGCGCCGTGTTATGCCAGCGCAGCATCGTTTCCCACGCCTCGTCACCGAGGGCTTCGACGAGGCTCGTGGAGCCGACGATATCGGTGAACATGAACGTCTTCAGGACCCGGCGGGCCGGACCGGCCTTGCCGCGCAACTGCCAGGGCAGGAGCTCGGCGACGTCCTCGAGGATGATCGCCGCGGTAGGGCAGGCGAACGCCGCGGCGCGAAGCACCTCCTCGTCGACGCTGTCGGGCCCCACGACGTCGCCCTTGCCGAAATCGCCTGCCAGCCAATCAAAAGCCGTCGGCGCGAGGGTGATGCAATTCCCGGCGCCGATGCACTTGTGGCGATCCACGCGCGCCCGGATCGCCATCAGTGGGAGCCCACCGAGGCGAGCCCGCGGAACGCCATTGAGGTTGCCTCGGCGCGCGTCGACGTGCCGAGCCGAGCGAACAGCCGCGCCAGGCGCTTGACCACGTCGTCCTCGGCCAGGTCGAGCTCGGCGGCGATCTCGGCGTTCGTCCGACCCTCGGTCAGGAGCTGCAACATGCGGCGCTCGGTCTCGTCGAGGCTGGGCTGCCCCGACGTGGCCGTCCCGGGTGCCGTAGCGACCGGCGCCTCCATCGGCCCGGCCAGCTCGACGAGCTCCCGCCCGACAGGCCCGGTAAGCCACGCGACGCGGATCTTCTCGTCGGCCGTGCCCTGGGCGATCCTCGCCAGCGTCTGCTGGAGGAATCCCCGGACGAAGCCTTCCATCTCGGATGGGCCGCCGGCGAGCACGGCCCGGGCCGCCGGGATGATGATCTCGAGGCTGACATCCTCATGGAGGCCGGCCTGGAGTGCCTGGAACGCCGCGCCGCCGGCCATCGCAGCGGCCATCCCGTCGCCGCGTGCGAAGGCGACGCCGGACAGTGCGGCGTCGGCCTGGGCGCCCCATGGCGCGTGACCGGGAAGGAGCGGCAGCAGCTCCTTGACTTGTGCCGCGGATCGTTCGACAAGCTCCGCGAGGGCCTCGTCAAGTTCGCCGCCGCGTGCACCCGCGGCAACGAGCCGAGCCGCCTCGATGGCGAGGCGGGCCAGCGCCTCGCATCGCGCGGGCGCGCGGCCTCCTTCGGTTGCCATCGCGACGGCCTTCTCGAGGTGCTCGCGCATGCCTTCGGCGTCGCCAGCGGCCGCTCTCACCATGCCTCGCCAGGTCTCGAGCTGGATGGAGCGAGTCCGCGAGGGCGCCATCGATGCCGCGGCGGCAGCGAGGCCGAGCCACCGTTCGGCATTCGTCGACGTTGCCGAGCTCGCGCAGGCTGAGCGCCATCCCGCCGGCGGCGAGGAACTCGATCGCCCGGTCACCCTGGAGCTTCGCGGCACGGTAGGCCTCCTCGCCGCGCGACAGCGCCGTGTCCGGGACCACTTTGGCCCGGGACCAGACGTGGACCCCGAACAGCATCTGCAGGTCGAGCCGGGCGCGCTCGCTCTCGGTGACGAGCTCGGACAAGCGGCTGGTGACCCGTCGGATCTCCTCGAGGTGGCGCGCCGAGGACGCCAGATGGATGACCATTCCGTACTGCGTGTAGGCCATCGCGATGACCGTCGACATGACACCGGTGCGGTCGCCGAGCCGCTCGAAGATGCCGAGGGCGCGATCGAGGACCTTGGTCGACTCGATGAAGAGCGGGCCGACCGGCGTCGCCAGGATCGTCTCCTCGATGCCGGCGCCCGACGCCAGCGCCGCAAGCAGCTCGTTTGCCTGGCCGGATCGAACCAGGGCCGAGAACCACCCGCGGCCCTTGGCGAAATCGATCGTCCCGATTTCGCGCAGGGCGGCTGCCAGGCTGCGGTCGTCGTGGATCTCCTCGGCGAGCACGATGGCGCGGCGGTATGCCTCGTCGGCCGAGTCGAGGTCGATCTCGACGGCAGCGCCCCCGAACGACTCGCCGAGCGGGCTCCGGAGGAGCGCCTGCCCGAGCTCCAGGGCCGCGCGGAGTTCCAATGCGGTATCACCCCGCTCGGCCGCGCGAGTCCGCACGCGGCGCGCCAGTTCGGCGGCGGCGTCTTCGTCGTGGCTCATCCGGAGGGCCGACGCGCGCCGGAGCTGGACGTCCAGCTCGACCGCCGGGTCGCGCATCGCCTCGGCGAGCGCGGCCAGCTCGGTCAGGCCATCGAGCCGCTCGCCGGTGCGGCGAAGCGCGGCGAACGCGTCGTCCCGGGTCGCGAGGAGGACACGCCGATCGGCGGGTGACGAGACGACCGGGAGCGCCTGCTCCACGAGCCGCAGCGCCTCCTCAGGGGCGTTGGAGCCGAGGGCCGCTTCAGCGGCATCGATCGAGAACCGGGCGGCCCTCGCCGTGTCACCGGCGGCCAGCGCGTGCTGGGCGAGCATGGGCAGGCCGGCGGGGTCCGGGTCGCCACCCTCCGTGAGCAGATCGACGATCGCGGCATGAACCTGCCGACGACGCGCCGCCGGGAGCTGGCTCGCGGCGAATTGGCGGACCTGCTCGTGGGTAAACGTGTAGTCCGCGGGCTCACCCTGGGCCTGCGGCAACAGGAGCCCGGCCCCGACGGCCGGCGCGAGATCGTCGGCCACCGGTTCGGGACCGTCGCCTGGCGCGACGGCGCCGGCGGCCGACGACAGGGCTGCGCCCGCTGCCGCGGCGATGTCGCCCTCGCCGATCCGAGCGCGGACCGCGCGGAGATCACGAAGGCTGAAGCTGCGGCCCAGGATCGCCGCGTCTCCGAGCGCCGCGCGGGTCCTGGCCGGGAGTCGAGCGGCGCGCCGGTCGATCAGCGTGCGGACGGCGGCCGGCACAAGCCGGGCGGCGTTGCGGCCGAGCCGCCACTCCCCGTCGAACTGCTGGAGGGTGCCGGCCTCGCGGTGTGTCCGGGCCAGCTCCTCGACGATGAACGGCACTCCCTCGGATTGGACGTGCATCGCGGCGACGGAGGCTGCCTCGACAGGGCCGCCCAGGACACGCTTCAGGAGCTCGGCCGTCTCGACCGAGCCGAACCGTCCAGGTCGAAGCCGCCGGACGAGCCCCATCCGCTCCATGTCGGCGACGAAGTTGACCGCCTCGGTGACCGCGGCGAACTCGTCCGGACGGATCGTCAGGAACAGGAAGACCGGTCGATCCGCGTCGCTTCGGACGACGTAGCGGAGCAGGCGCAGGGTGTCGTCGTCGGCCCACTGGACGTCGTCGATGAACAGCGCAAGCGGGCGCATCCCGGCAAGCGCCGAGATCGCGACGCCGGCGAGATCGAAGGCCCTGAGCAGCTTGGCATCGGGCGACAGCGACTCGAAACCGGGCTCGTCACGGCCGGAGAGCGCGTCGACGACGCGCCTGAGCGCCGGCTCCGCGGGCGTCCCCGCGCAGGTGTCGCGGATGGCGCTCGAGGCGAACAGGCTTCGCGCGACGAGGAACGGCCCGCGGATCTCCTCGTCGGCGGTGATCGCGACACAGGTGAACCCCATTCCCGACGCGAGCTCGGCGGCGGCGAGGAGCAGGCGTGTCTTGCCGATGCCGGGCTCGCCCTCCAGGGTCACCGCGGCCAGGCGGCTCAACGCCTCCTTCAGCTCCTGGGAGATCGCCTCCAGCTCGGCACTCCGCCCGATGACGGCACCGGTCGCTCGCCGAAGCTGGACTGCGAGGGAGCACTGCGGTCCGACGAGCGGGTCGAGGGCGCTTCCGTCGGCCGGCCGCCGGGGCGTGCCCTGTGCAGCGGAGGTCACCTCGCTCGCCATGTCGGGGAGTATGACGCTGGCTCGCCTTCCCATCCAAGATCGTCCTGATTTCGTTTCAGGTGCCGGCGCGGGGTCGAGGCGATCATCCGCGACGATGGCCAGGCCGCTAGAAGACACTCACCAGGAACAGCGGCTCGCCGTTCGGCCGGACGAACTCGAGGAATCCGGACTGATCCGTTGAAGACGCGGCGAACGCCAGCCAGCCGGTCAACGGTTGGTCGGGCGTCAATGTGGTCGCTGTCAGTGGCGGGCCCCGCGACCCATCGGGCGAGGCCACGTACTCCGAACCCTGGTCGGTCAACAGTCGCCAGTCGTCGGGCGCGATGTCAAGCGCGGCTGGGGATGTGAACTCGATCTCGACCTCGACGGTTCGCGAACCGGCCGCGCTATCGGTCACCTTCGCGCTGCGGACGACGATCGTCACCGGCTGGCCACCGAGCTCGGCCAGGGAGACGGGCTGTCCGACGTCGTACACGGGCGGCGACCCATGCGCCGCCGATGGCTCCGCCGCGTCGGTCGGGCTCCCGGGAGCCGTCGACGGCGCGGATTCGATTGGCTGCGACGGCGGAGTGAAGACGTCCGGGGCGGGCGCGGCCGGGTGCGGTGGCGTGCCGGCCAGCGACCCGGCAATCAACGCCAACACCAGGACGATGGCGGACGCCGCACCGAGGACGCCGAAACGCAGGAGCCAGCCGGGATCGGACGAGGCAGGTTTCGATGCCGACATGTCGTCCCGTGAGTGACCGAGCAGGATCGTGGTGATGGCCGTTGTGGCCGGTACCGCTGCCAGCAGGCCGACGCTACCGACGATGGTCCGAACCAGCTCGCTCGCGGTCGTTTCGCTGTTGAGGACGAGCACCAGGGGTTGCGCGCTTGCTGCCAACACCAGGAGTGCCGGCAGCGACGCGCCGGCATAGGCCAGGAACAGCGTGTTGATCGACGCGCCGATGTGTGACCGGCCCACCGCCGAGCCGCTGGCGAACAGCGCACGACCGGACAGTTTCGCCTGATCGTGCAGCTCGGCGACGGCAGCGGCCTGGGTCACGGTGACGTCAACCAGGACGCCGAGGGCTCCGATGACGAAGGCGGCGAGCAGGAGCCCGCGGAGGTCCAGGCCGGCCCCGCCTGCCGCCTGAAAGTAGACAAGGTCCGTCCCGGCTGCGTTCGTGAAGCCAGCAAGGGTGACGCCGACCGCGCCCAGGATGGCCGTCAGGCCGAGGGCGCTTGCGGTTCCGAGCATCGCGGCCACGCCGGCGCGCGTGACGCCCTCAGTCCATGCGATGGCGACCACGGTGAGCACGAGTGACAGCCCGATCGCGAGCGGGACCGGCGGCAGGCCCGCCAGCGCGCCCGGGATGAGGACTCGGACGACGACGGCGACCGACAGGGCCAGGCTCAGGATCGCCCGCACGCCCCGCCAGCCGGCGGTGACCACGGCGGCCAGCACGAGCAGTGCAACGAGGAAGGCCAGCTGTGGCAGCCGCCAACGGTCGACGACCGCGATGAACGGCGGCCCATCCGGTGTCACCGTCCGGGTCACCACGACCTCGTCGCCGACCGCGTAGTTGGCAATGACCTGCAATTCGCCGGGCGCCTGCAGGTAGGCGTCGAGCTGCTTCCCGGCGTCGGGCCCGTCGAGCAGCTCGACTCGAGCGTCGGGCAGGAAGCCCCCATTGGGCTGGCTCGGGTCGGGCCGCTGTTCGCCCAGGAGGTCGACGATCCTGGCGTGGAATGCCTCGACCGGCCCGACCTCGGACGGTGGCTGAGGGGGAGTGAAGGCGACGAGGCCGACGACAACCAGGAGCCCGAGCCCGATCGACACGAGCCCCGGCGATCTCGTCCGCGCGCGCCAGCCAGCCATCAGCCATCAACACTACCGGGCGCTGCCAATGGACGGCGATGCGCCGTCAAGGACACACTCACCATGGCATCCGCCGTCTTCGGTATCCTCGGTGGGAACCCACCCTCTTGCTGACCAGTCGAATCAGCCTGTTCCCTTCGTCTTGCGCTGGTGACAGTGGGGCTAATCGCAGCGAGGTTCTACGTGGAGGATCGCGAGGCGCTGACGACGCTTCGAGCGGCGAATCGCCAGATGGGAGTGTTCCTCGGCGCCGTCGTGACCGCGATCCTGCTCGCCGTCTTCCTGCCGGACCTCGTCCCGTCGGCCGCCCGGGGCAACATCGGGGACGTCTATCACGCTCGAGTCGTGGCGACGACGCAATCCGACGAGGGCCCGGGCGATTCCCAGCCGCCTGGCGGCTCGGCTCCCGCGTCGGGGGTCCCGTCGGACCAGGGACTCGGGCGGCGGCGCGCCGCCCGAGGCGACCGTGGAGTTCCTCGATGGGCCACTCGTCGGTCGGCAGCAGACAGGACTCATCCAGGGACCGAGCGGCGCCCTCGAGCTCCCCGACTATCGAGTCGGCGACGAGGTGGTGGTGGAGGTCGACACCGCGCCCGACGGGACCACTTCGCTGATCCTGATCGACCGCTGGCGGCTGCCGCTGCTCGAGATGCTCTTCGGCTTGCTCGCGGTCGCCGCCGCCGTGATCGCCGGCTGGCGTGGCCTGCGCGCCATCGTCGCCCTCGCTCTCACCCTCGTGCTCACCCTTCGCCTGTTCATCCCGCTGGTGATCATCGGCTGGAACCCCGTGGCGCTTGCCATCGCGTTCGGGATCCTCGTCACGATCCTGAGCTTCCTGCTCACCCAGGGGCTCAACCGAACGACGCTCGCCGCCGTGGCCGGAACGACCCTGGGCCTGTGCCTGACCGGTGTCCTTGCCGCAGTCGTCACCGCGATGGCGCGGTTCACCCCGGCCCAGGGCTCGGACCAGGTGGTCGCCCTGTCGCAGCTGACCAGCCACAGCATCGATCTGTCGGGGCTGCTCCTGGCGGCCGTCATCTTCGGTGGGTTGGGCGTGCTCAACGACGTCGCAATCAGCCAGGCCGTCACGGTCGAGGAGTTACGCCTGGCCAACCCGAACCTGTCCCGGAGCGAACTGTTCGGGCGAACGATGCGGATCGGAGCGTCGCATCTCGCGGCGACGATCAACACGCTTGTCTTCGCCTACCTGGGCACGGCGTTGCCGCTCGTCGTCCTGATCGTCCTGCAGGTGTCGAACGTGGGCGCGACCGCGAGCGAGGAACAGATCTCGGTCGAAGTGGTCAGAACGGTCGTGGGTGTCCTTGGGGTCCTCGCCGCGGTGCCGATCACGACGGCCATCGCTGCCTACGCGGTCGTGCCGGCAGCTTCCCAGCCATAGGCGGTCGGGGGTCCCGTTCGCAGCTCGCCGTATGATCCGGACGTGACCATCGGGACGTCCGCCGATCGCCTCCGTCTGGGCCGCCGGCTGCCGGGTGCAGGCGGCTGATCCGTCGGCGACGGCTCGTACCGGTTAGTCTCTGGCCAACGGCACGGCCTGCCGGGGCATCGGCGACGCCGAAGGCGGTCAGCGCTCGGGCCGACGCGAGTTCGCCTTCGACGTTGCTCTCCCATCTGGGCCGGCACCGTGACGGCGTCGCTTGCGACGGGGCTACGAATCGATCACCAGGCCATCGGCTCAGGCCTCGCGCTCGCCACGGTCTCCGCCGGCGAGCGCCACACACCACCACGACACCGGCGAGGACAACCGACCATGAACCGACGCGCCACGAGTGAGGCATCCCGCGCCACCGATCCGGCAAGACCGACGACTCGCCGAGAGCGCCGGGAAGGGCGCCGGGCCGCGCGCCAGCAGCCGCCGCACCGCCCCACCCGGTTCCTGCCGCTGTGGGCAGTGACGGGTGCCGCGCTCGTCCTGGCTCTCGGCGTCGTCGCATTCCTCGCCCTCCAGAACCAACCTGCGAGCGTGCTGCTGGCGCCCGCGGCGACGACTCCGCCGACCCTCGCCCACGATCGCGAGCTGGGTCCCGCGTCGGCTCCGGTGACGCTCGACGTCTGGTCGGACTTCCAGTGCCCGTTCTGCGAGCAGTTCTGGACCGCCAGTGAGCCGCGGATCGTCTCGACATACGTGGCCACCGGTCAGGTCCGACTCGTCTACCACGACTTCACGTTCATCGGGCAGGAATCGCTCGACGCCGCCGTAGCGGCACGCTGCGCCGATCGGCAGGGTCGGTTCTGGCAGTATCACGACCTGCTCTTCGCCAACCAGGCCAAGGAGAACTCCGGGGCGTTCTCGGCCGACCGGCTGGCTGCGATGGCCGGCACGGCGGGCCTGGACGTCGGCGAATGGCAGCACTGTCTGGCCGACGAATCCGTGTCACAGGCGATCACGCAGGAGACCAACGTGGGGCGATCGACGGGGGTCAACGGGACTCCGGCGATCTTCGTGAACGGCGTGAAGGCCACGGGGTTCGATTTCCCGACGGTCGCATCGGCGATCGACGCGGCCCTGAAGGAGACCGGCCCTGCCGGCTCGCCGCCGTTGGCTGCGTCCCCGGCGGCCTCCTCATCACCGGCACCGACGGCCCCATGACGAGCCGCGATTCGAGGCGATCCGGCCGGCTGCTGACGCTGCTGGCGGCGACGGGACTCGGGATCGCGCTCTACCTGACGGTCGTCAAGCTCGCTGGTGTGGCTCCGGTGTGCGGGCCATCGGGTGGCTGCGAGGCCGTCGAGACGAGTGCCTACGCAGAGATCGGAGGCATCCCGATCGCGGCGGTCGGCGTCGCCTACTCCCTGGTCACGATGGCCGCAGCCGTGGTCTGGTGGAGACGGTCGGACGTTCGCGCTCTCTACGTCCTATACGGGATCGGGCTCGCCGGCGCGCTCGTCGAGCTGTACCTCGTCTATCTCGAGCTGGCCGTCATCCACGCCATCTGCATCTGGTGCGCGGCCTTTGGCGTGACCATCATCGCGAGCCTCATCGGGACCATCGTTGCCATCCGCCGAGAGAAGGCCTGAAGCCGAGCCCATTCGCCTGCCTCGGGAGTTCGTGCCTGGTTTCCCGCCCTGATCAACGGGTCGGACAGCAATGCGGCATTGTCCCGGTCACCCCGACGTGAGAGTCTTCGGTCGGCCACCGGGGGCGACGGTCCGCGGGGCCGGCACGGTACAGGCCACGAGGTCCAGCATCGAAAGCTCGGGGATCGCGACATGGACGTCATCCTGGTGGGGTTCATCGCCGGCTTCATCTTCGGAGGCTGGCGGACGGGCGCTCTTCGCCGAAATCATCGGCCTGCTGTTCATGGCGCTGTCGTTCGTGCTCAGCGCCTACTTCCGGTATCCGGTCGGTGCCGTCGCGAGCACGTTCTTCAAGGACATCCCGCCGGAATACGCGAACCTGGTCGGTTACACGATCGCGTTTCCGGTCGTGCTTGCGGCCCTCCACCTGGTCAGCCGCGCCGTGTTCGGCAAGGTCAACATGAGCGGCATCACGAAGGAGCTCGACCAGGCCCTCGGCGCCCTCGTCGGGGGTGTCGAGGCAGTCCTGATCCTGTCAGCCTTCGTCGTCATCCTGGACACGTATTTCGGGACGAAATCGACCCTCGGACCGGCCTTCGAGCCGGGTGGCCTCAAGGACCTGGCCCAGGCGGTCAACGGCTCCGTGACGGCAAGCCTGCTCCGCGGTTCGACCGTACCGGTCATGCTCGCGCTCCTCGGACCATTCCTGCCGAGCGACGTCAGCACGATCCTCCCAAACGGCCTGCCCCTGCCGAGAACGGTCCCAACCGGCTGATTGCCCAGGCCCGGCACGCCAGGTGGTCATAGCTGATCCGGCACAGGGGTCGCCGAAGCGAGCGAGGGTCAATCGGCGTTGATGGACTCTCCGCCCCATGCCTCCGGGGCGATATCGGCGAGCGTTTCGGAGAACGTCCACCGGTGACCCCCCGGATCCTCCGCGTTGTACTGCCGTTCGCCGTAGGCCATATCGGTCGGCTCCATGAGGATCCGCGCCCCGTGCGCCCGGGCGCGTTCACAGTGCGTTCGCGCGTCCTCGACTCGCACGATGACCGAGTGGGTGACCTCACCAGGCCGCGGCGCGTCGCGATCAGCAGCGACATCGGCGACGACCACGGCGCCTTCGCCGAACTGGAGTTGGGCGCGGTGGTTCTCGCCGATCCGGACCCGTTCGACGAACCCGAAGGCCGCTGACAACCAGGCAACCGCCTGGCCCACGTCGGGATAGACCAGGACCGGGATGACCGTTGCTGCCGGGATAGAGCGGTTCTGCTTCATGGGCGGTCAATTGAAGCACGACGAACATCAACCCCGAAAGGCTCGCCGCTCCGCGATCGGCCTGGCTGGGGCATGTCAGCCGTCGGGAAATGCCCAGGCCGTGTTCGTCAATGGTCAGTCGTACGCCGGCCACCCATGCATCCCGAGCGGCGTCGACCCTACACTTTCGCGGTGAAGAAGATCGGGTTTCTGTCGTTCGGGCACTGGTCGGCGTCGCCCTACTCGCAGGTGCGCTCGGCGTCGGACGCGCTCATCCAGTCCATCGAACTGGCCGAGGCGGTCGAGGAGCTGGGCGCGGACGGCGCCTACTTCCGGGTCCACCACTTCGCCCAGCAGCTGGCATCGCCATTCCCGCTTCTCGCCGCGATCGGGGCTCGAACGAAGCGAATCGAGATCGGTACGGCGGTCATCGACATGCGGTATGAGAACCCGTTGTACATGATCGAGGACGCCGGCGCCGCCGACCTCATCTCGGGCGGTCGCCTGCAGCTCGGGATCAGCCGCGGATCGCCCGAGCAGGTGATCGAAGGATTCCGCTATTTCGGATTCGTCCCGCCCGAAGGCCAGACCGATGCCGACATGGCCCGCCAGCACACGGACGTCTTCCTGCGGGCGCTCTCCGGCTCCGGGTTCGCCGAACCCAACCCCTCACCGATGTTCCCGAACCCGCCCGGCCTGCTCCGCCCCGAGCCACATTCGCCCGGTCTCCGGGAGCGCATCTGGTGGGGCGCCGGAACCCGCGCGACGGCCCAATGGACCGGCCAGCAGGGCATGAACCTGATGTCGTCGACACTGCTGACCGAGGACGCCGGCGTGCCATTCCACGAGCTCCAGGCGGAGCAGATCCGCCTGTTCCGCGAGGCATGGACCGCAGCCGGCCACCAGCGCGAGCCGCGCGTATCGGTCAGTCGCAGCATCTTCGCGTTGGTCGACGATCGGGACCGCGCCTTCTTCGGCCGCGGTAACCAGGAGGCGGACCAGGTCGGCTACATCGACGCGCAGACGAAGGCCATCTTCGGGCGCTCGTACGCCGCGGAGCCCGACGTCCTGGTCAGGGAGCTGGCCGGCGACACGGCGATCCAGGCCGCCGACACGCTCCTGCTGACCGTTCCGAACCAGCTCGGGGTCGAGTACAACGCCCACGCCATCGAAGGCATCCTGAAGTACGTGGCTCCCGAGCTCGGCTGGCGCTGAGGGGTCGAACGGCGGCGGCCGGCCTCGACCGGCAACGGCCGACGCGGGCCGCCTATCCTCGACCCTGATGCACCAGAACGCGGAACCCTGCGCAGATAGCCGCCGCCGGCCCATCCCGTGATCGACTCGCTGTGGCGGCACGGGGACTTCATGAAGCTGTGGGTCGGCCAGACCGTGTCCGAGCTCGGTTCGGTCGTCACCCGCACGGCCGTGCCGTTGGTCGCCCTGCTCGTGCTGGGGGCGGGACCGTTCGAGATGGCGCTGCTGGTGGTGGCCGCGAGCCTCGCCGTCCTCCTGGTCGGGTTGTTTGCCGGCGCGTGGGTCGACCGGCTCCGCCGCCGGCCATTGCTGATCGGCGCGGATGCGCTCCGTGCCGTCCTGCTGTTCTCGATCCCCGCGGCGTACTCCGCCGGGATCCTGCGGATGGAGCAGCTGTACGTCGTCGTCTTCCTGGAGGGCTGCCTGGGGGCCCTCTTCGATGCCGCCTACCCGGCGTACGTCCCATCGCTGATCGGGGTCGAGCGTGTCGTCGAGGGCAACAGCAAGCTGGCCACGAGCTCTTCGCTCGCCGAGATCGGCGGTCCCGGCCTGGGCGGCGGTCTCGTCCAGGCGATCGGTGCGCCGTTCTCCATCCTGGTCGACGCCGTATCGTTCGCGGTCTCGGCGATCTCCCTGCTGCTGATCCGTGCACCTGAGCCGGGCCGACCCGCTCGGACCACCCCGACGCCGATTCGGACCGAGATCCTCGAGGGTCTGCGTCTCGTCCGCCGGCATCCGGTGCTTGTGCCCCTGACCCTCCGCTCGGTCATCGCCCATGTGGCCGGCTCGTTCTACGGCGTCCTCTACACGATCTACCTCATCCAGGACCTGCACCTGACGCCGTTCCTGCTCGGCGTCGTCGTCTCGGCCGGCGGGGTGGGTTCGCTGGTCGGCTCGTTCGTTGCGTCCCGGGTGATCGCGCGGCTCGGCTTCGGACCCGCGCTGATCTGGACGGCGGCCGGCGCCTCGATGGTCGGCGTCCTGACGCCCCTCGCTGGCGGTCCGCTCGTACTCGCCACGTCGATGGTGTTCATCCCTCAGCTGGTCGGCGACGGCCTCCAGACCGTCGAGAGCGTGGCCGAGCTGTCGCTCATCCAGGGCGTGGTCCCGGACCACATCCTCGGGCGGGTCAACGCGACCCTCGAAGTCTTCTCGCACGGGATCGCCTACCCGCTTGGCGCGCTCCTGGCTGCGCTGCTAGCCGGCTGGATCGGCGTTCGCGGCGGGATCGCGATCGGGTGGGCCGGCATGGCCGCCTCCATCCTGCTGCTCGTCCTGTCGCCACTGCCTGGGATCCGGCAACCGGCCGATGGCATCCGGACTTCCGGCTGACGCCGGGCGGATTGGGCGTCACCGGATCACCGGGTCATCCGTTGCCTGCGGCAGCGAGGCTGCGCGGTCGGGGAGACTGCGGGGTCGCGACTGATCCGGGGTCCTACACTCCCAAACGGGAGGTGACTCCGCATGGGGTATGTCAAGGACCCTCGAGTAGACGCCTATATCGATGCGCTCCCGGACTGGCAAGGGGAAATCTGCCGGAGGGTCCGCGATCTCGTCCACGCAGCCGATCCCGAGGTCGAGGAGACGATCAAGCGGACGCTGCAACCCTATTTCGTCCTCCACGGCAACGTCTGCGCCCTGCTGGTGGCCAAGGACCACGTCAACGTCTTCCTGTACGACGGGGCGATCGTGCCCGACCCCGAGGGGATCATCACCGCGGGCCACGACAACAAGACCGCCCGGACCGTGTCGTATCGGCGCGATGAAGCCGTCAACGAGCGAGCCCTCGCGGCGATGTTCAGGCAGATCATCGCCAACAACCGCGCCGGCGGCTGGCGCAAGCTCAAGGACCGCTGATCGGCCCACCCCGGGTCGGCTCGCCCTAACGCCGAACCGCCGACGGCCAGCCTGGCGGTCCGCTCGCCGGTGGCGCGGCCGTCAGCCGAGTGCGGCCCTGATCGCAGGGAGGTCGGACCCGCCAAGGACGAGGCGGCTGTCGGCCGTCACGTACAGCAGATCGATGTTCAACCCTGCCGCGGCGATCCGGCGGAGAATCGCTGCCGCGGAGCCGGGCCGGTTCTCAACCGGGATGGCGACCACCTCGCGTTCGGCCTGGAGCTCGAGGCCGGCGTCCAGGAGTGCGGTGCGGGCGCGCGGCGCATCCTCGACCAGCACGTGGAAGACGCCCTGGTTGTCGGACACGTAGCCGCAGGCACCCTCGATGTTGACCCCGGCCCGTCCGAGTGCGTCACTCGCCCGCAGGAGCGTGCCGGGCTGATTGACCAGCGCAACGGTGAGATCGGTCGTCATCACGTCTCCTCAGCACGACGGGAACGTCATCCTACCGGCCGGAAGGCGACTCCGGAAGTATCGAACCCGGGGGACGGGTCGGCCCGTCAGGGCGTGCCGGTCACCTCGATCGTCCAATCGCACGGCGAGTCGACCTCGACCGTGAACGGCCCCGTCGCCCCACTGAGCGGCTCGTTCGCGGTGTCCTGTCCGGTCGTGCCGAATTCGCTGGCGAGCACGTCGGGCAGGATCGGACTGCCGTTGGTTCCATAGAAGTTCAGCGTGAAGCTGTCCTCAGTGGGGCAGCTGTAGGTGTAGGCGATGTTCACGCTCAGGCCGCTGGCGTGAAACTCGTCCGAGGTGATCGGGCCGGTCCCCTTGATCGACAGCAGGGTCGTCCCGCCGGGTGTCGGTGACGCCGAGTCGGAGGCTTCGGCCTCCGCCTCGTCCTGCGACGCGACGACGTCGGGCGGGGCCGTCGCACCGGTGACGTTCTCCCTACGACTTGCGGCCGAGCCGACTGCCGCGAGGATCACGAAGATCCCGATCACGCCGAGGGTGATGTCGCGGGACCAGTGCGACGGCTTCCTCGCCGGGGTCCGCCGTCGCGGTGTCCGCGCAGGCAGTGTCGGCCCGGGTGGCGTCCCTTGCTCGGTCACGAAGAACCTCCATGCCTGGGCAAGGCCCGGCAACAAGCTGACGAACCCGCCTTGCCGTGGGCGTCGTGCCCGCCGCTCGCCCCGAATCTCGCACTCGGGCGACGGTTCCCAGAAGGGCCGAATGACCCGATGGCGTCCCGGCCGGTACCCGACCCGTGGGGCCGTGCCATGTCAGTCGCCGCTCCGGAGCGAGGCCACGATCTCGGACAGGTACCCGTGGGCGAGGCAGGTGACGGTATCGGCCGCGCCGTAGTAGATCGAGATTCGGTCGGTCGCCTCGTCGACCAGGGCCGCGCACGGGAAGACCACGTTCTGGACGTCCCCGACCTGCTCGTAGGGGACCTGCGGCGAGAGCAGGTAGTCACGCCCACGAGCGATGACCCGCCAGGGCTCCTCGAGGTCGAGCAGGGCCGCGCCCATCGCGTAGACGAACCCGTTGCAGGATGTCAGCACGCCGTGATAGATGAGCAGCCACCCGTCGGGCGTCTCGATCGGGGTCGGTCCGGCGCCGACCTTGGTCGACTGCCATGTCCACGCCACGGGCGACATCACGTGGCGATGGCGACCCCAGTGGACGAGGTCCGGGCTCTCCGACCAGAAGATGTCGCCGAACGGGGTGTGGCCGTTGTCCGACGGGCGGCTGAGCATCGCGTACCGGCCGTCGATCCGGCGTGGGAAGAGCACGCCGTTGCGGTTGAACGGCAGGAACGCGTTGTCGAGCTGGTGGAAGGTCTGGAAGTCGAACGTATAGCCGATCCCGATCGTCGGGCCGTGGTAGCCGATGCACCACGTCACGTACCAGCGGTCTTCCAGCCAGGTGACCCGTGGGTCGTAGGCGTGGACGAATCGCTCCTGGATCTCGGCGACCCGTCCGTCGGCCGGTTCGAACCGGATCGGCTCGGCATCGATCCGCCAGTCGATCCCGTCATCGCTGCGCCCTGCGTGCAGGGTCATCACGCGCGATCGGTCGTCGACGCGGAAGACGCCGGCGAAGCCGCCCTCGACCGGCACCACCGCCGAGTTAAAGATGCTGTTGGAGCGGGGCAGCAGGTCACGCGGGATGACGGGGTTCCGACCTGAGCGCCACAGCAGCTCGCGGCTGCCGGCCGGTCGCTCCTCCCAGGGCATCGCGCGACCGTCGGCGGGTGCCGATCCGGGGTGGACCGATCGGGCTGCCACGTGCGTCTGCTGAGCCTCCATTGTGAGCGCTTCCGACGAATGTAGGGTGTGGCCAAGGTTGCCAAAAAGGGCCAAATGACCCTATACGGTCGCGTTCGCGCGGCCTAGTTTGGGAGCGCTTCCAAGTTCCTGCCGCGGGAGAGGGCTGTGGTCGGTAAGGCTTCGGATGGGGCCGCGAACGAGCACTACACGGCTCGCACGCTGGACGACCTTGCCGCGTTGAGCGGCGTTTCTCGCGCGACCGTCTCGCGGGTCATCAACGGCGGGTCCGCGGCCGAGGCCACCCGACGGCGGGTGCAGGAAGTCCTCGCCAGAACCAGCTACCGGCCGAACGCCGCTGCCCGCAAGCTCGCCTCCGGGCGCTCCGGTGTGGTCGGCGTCGTCGTGCACGTCGATCCGCACCTGCTCTTCCCGGACCCGTACTTCTCCCAGCTGTTGCAGGGCATCACCGACTACCTCGCCGAGCAGGGCACCGGGATGATGCTCTGGCTGGGCAATCGAACCAAGGAAGCGACGCTCGACCACGTCCTCGGCATGAGCTTCCTCGACGGCGTGATCATCTCGGCGCACACGCTCGAGGATCCGGTCGTCGACGGTCTCCTGTCGTCGGACCTGCCGACCGTCCTGATCGGGCACCGCCGCGCCGACCGGAGCGCGAGCTACGTCGACATCGACAACGAGCAGGCGGCCGACGCGATCACGACCCATCTGATCTCCATCGGCCGGACGCGGGTCGGTCACGTCACGGGTAGTCGCGGGACGGTCGCGGGCGATGACCGGGTGACCGGCTACCAGCGGGCGATGCGGCGCGCGGGCCTGCCATCGGATCGCTTCCTGATCGACGGCGACTTCACTCGGCAGTCGGGGGTGAATGCCGCGGCCGAGCTCATCGAGCTCGGCGCCGATGCCATCTTCTGCGCCAACGACGCCTCCGCGGCCGGCGCCCTCGAGACCATCCGCGCCAGTGGGCTGCGGGTCCCGGAAGACGTCGCCCTGGCGGGCTTCGATGACGTCGATTTCGCCGTCCATCTCGATCCGCCGCTGACCACCGTGCGCCAGGCGCTCCGCCAGCACGGGATGGAGGCCGCCCGGGCGCTGCTGCAGCTCCTCGGCGATCCGGGCCGCGCCCCTCGACGGGTGCTCATGCCAACGGAGCTCGTTATCCGCCAATCGAGCGTGGGAGGTGTGCCTCACGAGTGACGACGCGTTGACGGTCTGCAACGCAGGTCTCGCCCGCCTCCGTCGGCGGAGGGGGCACGAAGGAGGAAGTGCATGGGTCCAAAGCGAAGGCTGGTAGTTCTGCTCTCAAGCGTGAGCTTGCTGGCAGCCATCTTCCCGGCGGCGACCGGGGCGGCACAGGTCATCCCGACCTCGTATCCGCGCAGCGAGACGCTCTACACGAGCGGCACGATGTACGGACCCCCTGGTGACTTCAATCCGATCAAGGATTGGGACTACACGACGGGCACGTTCGGGCTGCTCTACGAGCCGCTCTTCATCTACAACCCGCTTTCGGACAAGTTCACGCCGTGGCTCGCGAAGAGCGGCAGCTGGACCGGCCCGAAGGAGTACACCCTCAAGCTTCGCGACGGCATCAAGTGGAGCGACGGCCAGCCGCTCACGGCCGACGACGTCGTCTATACGGTGAACCTCGGCAAGCTCGCCAGCGTCCCGTACAGCACGCTGTTCAACTTCCTGCAGACGGCCACGAAGGTCGACCCCCTCACGGTGAAGTTCACCTTCTCCAAGGCCCAGTACCAGGAGTGGTCCAACTGGCTGTACACCCGGGCGATCCTGCCGGAGCACCTCTGGAACGGCCGCTCCGAGACCGACGTCATGGGCAACAACCCCGACCCCGTCGGAACCGGCCCGTACACGCTCTTGACCTATGACCAGCAGAAGGTCGTCTGGGTCAAGAACGACGCGTGGTGGGGCAAGACCCTTGCCGGCCTCGACGTCAAGCCCAAGTACGTCATCGACCAGGTCAACGGCAGCAACAACGTGTCCCTCGGGCAGATGCTCGCGGGCAACATCGACCTCAGCAACAACTTCCTGCCGGGCATCAACAGCATCGTCAGCGGCATCGGCGGATATGGCATCCAGACCTACTATCCGACCGCCCCGTTCATGCTCTCCGCCAACACCGCCTGGCTCGCCACCAACGACGTCAAGAAGCCGATGAACGACCCGGTCTTCCGACGCGCGCTCGCCGAGTCGATCGACGTCAGCAAGATCGTCAACAACGTCTACGGGAACATCGTCAAGGCTGCCAGCCCGACCGGTCTCCTGCCGACGTGGGACAAGTACATCGACAAGTCGGTCGTCGCCAAGTACGGCTACAAGTACAACCCGACGGACGCCAAGAAGATCCTGAAGGCCGCCGGCTACAAGCTGGGCTCCGACGGGTACTTCCGTAACAAGGACGGCTCGAAGATCGACCTCGAGCTCATCGTTCCGAGCGGCTGGACCGACTGGATGGCCTCCATCCAGTCCATCGCCCAGAGCGCGAAGACCGGCGGCATCAAGATCCACACCGCCTTCCCGTCCTACAACGATCGCACCGACAAGATCCAGAAGGGCACCTTCGATCTGGCGATCGTCAACGATGCGCAGATCGCCAACACCCCATGGGCCTACTACAACTGGATGTTCCGGCAGCCCATCCAGAAGGTGCAGAACGCCGGTAACGACGGTCGGTACAAGAATGCGACGCTCTGGAACCTCGTCCAGCAGCTGAACACGACCCCGACCAGCAGCATCTCGACGATGAAGTCCATCATCTCGAAGATCCAGACTATCCAGCTACAGAACCTCCCGATCATCCCGCTCTGGTACAACGGCATGTGGTCGCAGGCGAACAACGCCGTGTGGACCAACTGGCCGTCGTCCGCCGCGGGCAGCCCGCACTATGTGCCGGTCACGTGGCGCGGCTACTGGAACATGGGCGCTGTCCTGATGCTCACCGAGCTCAAGCTGGCCGCCCACTAGACGTCTCTCGGGAGCCGCCTGTCCCTCCCCTCGCACACCGGCGGGAGGGACAGGGGCTCCCAGCTCACCAGCGCTTTCGGGAGGCGTCGTGCGCCGCTACTTCTTCCGCAAGCTCGTCACCTATGTCCTGACGTTCTTCGTCGCGGTGACGGTCGACTGGGCGATCCCGCGCTTCATGCCGGGCGATCCGGTCACGGGCATGCTCTCGCGCATGCAGCTCCAGCCGGATGCGGCCAACCGGATGATGGGCTACTTCCTGGGTGCGTTCGGGCTCGACAAGCCGATCTGGGAGCAGTACCTGAACTTCTGGGGGGCGCTGCTGCACGGTGACCTGGGAATCAGCGTCTGGCTGTTCCCGCAGTCGGTCGTGAGCGTCATCATGGGCGCGCTGCCGTTCACCCTGTGCCTGCTGATCCCGGCCATCATCCTGAGCTGGATCGCCGGCAACCAGTTCGGAGCCTACGCGGCTCGTCGGAAGCGGCTCGATACCATGGCCCTGCCGATCGGCTACATCCTGACCGCGACGCCCTACATGTGGCTGGGCATCCTGCTCGCCTGGGGCCTCGGGTCCGTGCTGAAGATCTTCCCGCTCGCGGGCGCGTACGACCTGTCGATGTCGCCGACGCTGACCTGGGAGTTCTTCCTGAGCGCTTACACGCACTGGCTGTTGCCCTTCCTGTCGCTCTTCCTGGTCCTGTTCGGCGGCTGGGCGATCGGCATGCGGAACATGATCATCTACGAGCTCGAGTCGGACTACGCGCACTGGCTGGAGGCGCTCGGCGCCCCGCAGAGCCTGGTCCGCCGATACGCGTTCCGCAACGCCGTGCTGCCCCAGGTGACCGGCCTCGCCCTGTCGCTGGGCGTGGTCGTTGCCGGCGCGCTCGTCACCGAGGTCGTCTTCTCGTACCCGGGTCTCGGCTACCTCGTCCTCCAGGCGATCCAGAACGAGGACTACTTCCTGCTCCAGGGCGTCTTCCTGTTCGTGATCGTCGGCGTGCTGGTGGCGAACTTCCTGATCGACATCGCCTACGTCGTGGTCGACCCAAGAACCCGTGTCGGGATGCAGGGGGGTGCGGGGTGAGCGCCCAGGGAGAGGTACCCGTGACGTCGGCACCCGGCGAGGCGGCCGTGCCTGAAGCCGTGCCCGAGATCGCGGCGGCACCCGGCGTCGCCCCGGTGCGCCAGCGCCGCGAGCTGCTCTACTTCGCGTTGCGCGACAAGCGCATCCTGTTCGGCGCCGCCGTCGTCCTGTTCTTCCTGGTCCTGTCGATCGTCGGTCCCGTCCTGGACCCGACCGATCCAAACGCGTTCGACGGACCGACCGGAGCGCCGCCGAGCGCCGACTTCTGGTTCGGCACCACGACGTTCGGCGAGGACGTCTTCGCCCAGTTCGTCAACGGGCTGCAGGCCACGTTCCTCGTGGGACTCCTTGGCGGTGGGCTCGCCGCGCTCGTCGGGATCTCGATCGGGTTCATCGCCGGCTACAAGGGCGGGATGGTCGACGAAGTCCTCAACATGATCACCAACATCGTCCTGGTCGTGCCGACGCTCGTCGTGCTGGTCGTGATCGCGGCCTTCCTGAGCGCCCGCGGCGTGGTGGTCGAGGCCGCGTTCATCGGGTTCACGTCCTGGCCGTGGGCCGCCCGGGCCATCCGTGCCCAGACGTTCTCGCTGCGGTCGCGTGAGTTCGTCGACCTCGCCAACCTGAGCGGGCTCCCGAGCTGGAAGGTCATCTTCCGCGAGATCGCCCCGAACATGGGCTCGTACCTGTTCATGACGTTCATCCTGTTGTTTGGCGGCGCGGTCCTGATCGCCGCGACCCTGGACTTCATCGGGCTCGGGCCGACCGAGGGGATCTCGCTCGGCCTGATGATGAACAGCGCGGTCCTGTGGAGCGCGCTGCAACTGGGGCTGTGGTGGTGGTTCATCCCGCCGGGACTGGCCATCACCGCGATCGTCGGAGCGCTGTACGTGATGAACGTCGGCCTCGACGAGATCTTCAACCCCAAGCTTCGGGAGCTGTGACGCGGTGAGCTTGCAGGTCAACGATCTCCGGGTCTACTACCGGACCCTGGCCGGCGATGTCAGGGCGCTCGACGGCGTCACGTTCACGATCGCCGACGCCGAGATCATGGGTCTCGCCGGAGAGTCCGGTTGCGGCAAGTCGACGCTGGGCAAGGCGCTGACGCACTTCGACAGCCGGATGCGCTACGTCGGCGGCGAGGTCCTCCTCGACGACGTGACGCTGCCGATCATGGACTCGGACGCGATGGACGAGTTCCGCTTCTGGGCCGTGTCGATCATCCCGCAGTACGCGATGAGCGCGATGAACCCGACGCGCAAGATCGGCAAGATGATCGCCGACCTGCTCGAATCGCGGGGCGAGGACGCCGCGGCGATGCGGCCCGAGATCGAACGCCGGATCGAGCTCGTCGGCCTGGGCCGAGACGTCCTCGACCGGTACCCGATCGAGCTCTCCGGCGGCATGAAGCAACGGATGGTGATGGTCATCGCCACGCTGCTCAATCCGTCGCTGTTGATCGCCGACGAGATCACCTCGGCGCTGGACGTCTCGACCCAGAAGGCCGTCGCGGAGACGCTCATCGAATTCCGCGACCGCGAGCTCGTCCGGACGATGATGGTGATCACCCACGACATGTCGATCCTGGCCCAGGTCGCCGACACGATCACCGTCATGTACGCCGGCAAGCTGGCCGAGAAGGCCGCCACCGACGTGATCATCGGAGCGCCGAAGCACCCGTACACCCGCCTGCTGATCTCGTCGCTCCCCGAGGTCGGCGTGCGCTACGCCGACAAGCGACTGACCGGGATCCCCGGCAGCCCCCCCGGGCTCTTGAATCCACCGATCGGCTGTCGATTCCAGGCACGTTGCCCACTCGCCGACGCGCAATGCCGCGAGGAGCCGCCGTTCGTCGAGGTCGATCGCGACCACCAGGTCGCCTGCTGGAAGGTTGCCTGACGCCGTGCTAACCCTCGACCACGTTTCCAAGATCTACAAGGTCGGGACGTTCGGCGGCACCGACCTGCCGGCCGTCAGGGACGTGAGCTTCAACGTCGACGCCGGCCAGGTCGTCTCGCTGATCGGCGAGAGCGGCAGCGGCAAGACGACGATCGGGCGGATGATCCTGCGGCTGACGCAGACGACCCGCGGCACCATCACCTTCGACGGCCAGGACGTGGGCACGCTGCCGCGTCGCGGCTACTACAGGCTCGTCCAGGGCGTCTTCCAGGATCCGTTCAGCTCATACAACCCGATCTTCAAGGCCGACCACGTGTTCGGCATGATCCGGAGCGTGTACTTCCACGGTATGCCCGACTCGGAGTGGGACGGTCGTGTCGAAGGTGCGCTCGAGGCCGTCGGTCTGGACCCGGCGCAGGTCCTCCACAAGTATCCGCACCAGTTGAGCGGCGGCCAGCTCCAGCGGCTGCTCATCGCCCGGGCGCTGCTGCTTGACATCCGGCTGCTGGTCGCCGACGAGATCATCAGCATGCTCGACGCATCGACCCGGATCGACGTGCTTAACCTGCTGGGCGACCTCAAGGCCCGCGGCCTCGGGATCCTGTTCATCACCCACGACCTGTCGCTCGGCTACTACAGCAGCCAGCGAACCCTGATCCTCCTCCGGGGCCAGATCGTGGAGATGGGGGCGACCGAGAAGGTCTACGGCAACCCGATCCATCCCTACACCAAGATGCTCATCGCGTCGGTGCCTCTCCTCCACAAGAAGTGGGAGCGCGTGGAGCACGAGCTCGCGACGACGGTCACGTCGACCGCCGACCGGTGCGCCTACCACGAGATGCATCCGAAGCGGGACGCGGCCGATGCGGTCGGATCGTCGGCGCCCGCCCTCGCCGAGGTCGAGGCGGATCATTTCGTCGGCTGCATCCGGCCGTACGTCAAGGGTTCCTGCTGAGGCGACGGGCGGGCCGCGGTGGCAGCCATCCGTCAGAATGCGGCCATGAACATGCGATTCGGGGCGCAGCTGTGGTCGCAGCAGACGACCTTCGCTGACTTTCGCGCCGCGGCGCTCCTCGCCGAGGCCGCCGGCTGGGATTCGGTCTGGACGTGGGACCACCTGATGGCGATCTTCGGCCCGTGGGAGCAGCCGATCCTCGAAGGCTGGACGACGCTTGCCGCCGTCGGCGCGGTGACCGACCGGATCCGGCTGGGCCTGATGGTCGGCGCGAACACGTTCCGCAACCCGGGCCTGACCGCGAAGCTGGCGACCACGCTCGACAACGTGACCGCTGGGCGCGCCGTCCTGGGCATCGGCGGAGCGTGGTTCGAACGGGAGCACGAGGCCTTCGGGATCCCGGAATGGGGCACCGGGTTCGGCGACCGGCTCGACCGGCTGGACGAGTCGGTCATGCTCATCCGCCGGTTGCTCGACGGCGAGCGGTTCAGCCATTCGGGTCGCTACTACCGGATGACCGAGGCACTGAGCGCGCCCCGCCCGGTCCAGGCCCACCTGCCCATCCTGGTGGGCGGCTCCGGACCGCGAAAGACGCTCCGCACGGTTGCCCTTCGAGCCGACGCCTGGAACACGTCGGGCACGATCGATGAGGTCCGGGAGAAGCTGGCGATCCTCGACGAGCATTGCGCGGATGTCGGGCGGGATCGCGCGACGATCGAGCTGACCGTCAGCTTCCCGATCGTGATCCGTGACGAGCCCGCCGCCGCCGACGCCGCCTACCGGGCGCTCCTCGCCGCGAACGGCGTCGGGGACATGCGTGGCGCGATCGAGCTGCTCGGACCGCCCTCGCTCGTTGCGGACACGATCCGGCCCTACCGCGACCTTGGCTTCCGGACGGTCATCGTCCGGATGCCCGCGCCGCACGATCGCGAGACGCTCGAACGGATTGGCGAAGTCGGCGACCTCCTCGCCTAGGGAAATGGCGGTCCGGATCGGACGTGGTCCTGCGGCTCCTCTTCGGCGGGCCAGGCTAACGGCTACCGATCGTCGTGGGGAACTACTATCCCGGCGGCTTGGGCGTGATCGGGACCTCCTCCTGATCCTCCTGATCCTCCTGATCCTCTGGCTGATCGGCGCCGTCCGCATGTGATCGGGCGGTCAGGGTGGCTCCGGCGTTCGACCCGTAACTGATAGGTCGACGGCACGAGACACGGATCGCCTTTGGGGTCGTCGCGACGCTCGATGGGGCCTCCTTGGACCGCAGCGTGATAGGAGGCCGCACCCCATGGACACCACCGTCCTGCTCGTCGTCGCCGTGGCGGTCCTGCTCGTCATCGTCGGCTGGCGGCTGTTCGAGCGCCGACACAGCGCCGAGCTTCGGGCCACATTCGGCCCCGAGTTCCAGCGGGCCGTCGCCGGCGCCGGAAGTCGGCGAGCCGCGGAGTCCGAGCTCGATGCACGGCGGAGGCGCGTGCAGGAGCTGCAGCTGAAACCGCTCTCCCCGCCGGATCGGGACCGCTACGCCGCTGCCTGGCGCGCCGTCCAGGCCGAGTTCGTGGAGGAGCCGGCTGCGGCCATCGCCGAGGCCGACAAGCTGATCCAGCGGGTCATGGCGGCACGCGGCTACCCGGTGGCCGACTTCGACCAGCGCGTCGCGGACATCTCGGTCGACCACCCGAAGGTCGTCGAGCACTATCGCGCCGCCCACCTGATCGCGATGGAGCAGGAGGGTCGAACCGGCCAGGACACCGAGGCCCTTCGCCAGGCGATGGTCCAATACCGGGCGCTCTTCGTCGATCTGCTCGGGACGGGCGACGGCGAGCCCCGCCGGGGCGACAGCGATCTCGAACCCGATCGATCCCGTGAGCCCGCCTTGACAAGGAGGACATCGTGACCCAGACGACAACGGATCCGCGAGACCTGTCCGTGCCTGACCAGAAGCCCGCGACATCGGGCGCCAGCGAGCCGGTCGCGGCACCCGACCCCGCCCCCGAGACGGACCCGCGTTCGGATGCGCCGCAGGCCGCGGAGCCGGTCATGCGCGATGGCGGGCGCACGCCGCTCTTCGATGAACGGGCATCGGGTGATCTGCGGACTCGCTGGACCGACGTCCAGTCGAACTCCGTCGATGAGCCGCGCTCGGCCGTCGAACAGGCGGATGCGCTCGTCGGCGATGTCATGGACCGCCTTGCGGACACCTTCGCCCGCGAGCGCCAGACGCTCGAGAGCCAATGGTCCAGGGGCGAGGACGTCACCACGGAGGATCTGCCCCTTGCATTTCAGCGCTATTGCGCCCGTGCCTACCACGCGCAGATCGGCGCGAAGGCGAGCGGGCCCGACTCGAAGACCTGAGCGAGCCGGCCCGCGGTCCACGCGCACGGGTCGCGCCCTCTCCGGATCCGTCAGGCGATCCTCCGGCGCGATCGAGCGAATTGTCCGGGCGTCGTTCCGAGGAACTCGCGAAACCGCCGGGTCAGGTGGGCCTGGTCGACGAAGCCGACCTCGACGGCCACGTCCGCGAGCGACTGGCCGCGCAGGATGCGATCGCGAGCGGCATCGAGCCGCCGGCCGATCAGGTAGCGATGCGGCGCGATGCCGTACGCGTCCGAGAACGCCCTGGCAGCGACCGTCGCTCCGGCCTCGACGCGCCCAGCCGCCGCCGACAGCGTGATCGGCTCGAACAGGTGGGCGTCCAGGTGGGCGCGAAGGCGCTCCGCGATCCGGTGGCCCTGCTGGCGGTCGACGACATCCGGCGCATCGCCCAGTGTCGTCCGGATCCGCTCCGCGAGGAGCTCGACTCGCGTCTCTGCCTCGAAGGCGTCGTCGTGGTGGGCGAGCACGTCATGGAGTTGCGCGATCTGCGCGCGCATCCCGATGGCCCTGATGTCCGACCGATCGATGGCCGGCCCGATGAGCCGCTCCGGAATGAGGCTCGTTTCGAGATAGAGGACCCGCTTGCGATAGCCGTCACGCGTTCCTGGTCGGCCGTCATGGACGACGTGAGGCGGCAGTAGCCCGACCATCGCCCCAGCGGCGCCGCGCGGCCGGCGATCCAGGTCGTAGCGGATCGAGCCGTCATCGACGATGAACAGCGTCCAAGTGTCGTGCGTGTGCGGCGGGTAGGCGTGATCCGTGAACCGAGCGTGGAGGACCTCACGGACGCCCGGGATCGCCGGTTTCCACGCCCGGATCGCCTCGCCGCCTCCTGCCGTCTCCACCGCAGGATCGTACAAGACCCCACTGTCCCGGCCACCTACCGTCGACCGATGGAGCAGCTCCTCCTGTTGATCGCGTTTTCGTTCGTCAGCTCCGTGACGCCCGGACCCAACAACGTCCTGTTGTGGGGTTCGGGTGCGTCCTTCGGATTCCGGCGGTCGTTCCGGCACGTCGTGGGCACTGCACTCGGGATCGGGGCGATGGCCCTCGTCGTTGCCGCCGGGCTCGGCGCCGTGCTGACGACGGTGCCGGAGATCACGCTCGCGATGAAGATCGGCGGGTCCGCCTACCTGCTCTATCTCGCGTACCAGATCGCCGGGGCGAGCGCCGTCCAGCAAGGGACGGTCGGTCGACCGCTCGGCGTGCTCCAGGCGGCGTCCTTCCAGGTCATCAATCCCAAGGCCTGGATCTTTGCGATCGGGGCGATGACGACCTTCCGGCCGCCGAGCCTGTCACTCGCGACGGGGAGCGCGATCGTGGCGCTGACGATGATGCTCGTCGTCGTCCCCACGGCGGCGATCTGGGCGGGTGGCGGCCAACTGCTGCGTCCCCTGATAGCCCGTCCCCGCGCTCATCGGATCGTCAGCCTGGTGCTGGCCGTGCTCCTCGCCGCGACCGTGGCGTTCGTGTGGATCTGATCCGTCGGGCCGGCGGGGCATTCGTCAGTCGATCGTGACCTCCCGGACGTGGGGCCCGATGGTCACGCCGGCCGCGCGCTCGAGGGCATTCGCGTCGCGCAGGCGCTCGCCGGCAACCGCGATTCCCCCCAGATGCAGGTCAGTCACGTTGTGCTCGTCGTCGGCGCCTTCGAAGACGTTGACTGGCGTGTCCCGGCCCGGCCGTCCGGGCCGGAACTGCGCGTACCACGTCCAGTTGCTCGGCGGCTTCACGAACGTCGGCGCGTCGACCTGGTCGAAGGTCAGATCGCGGATCCGGCCCAGGGCGGCAGCGGGATCTCGGACGCCGATGACCTGCTCGATCAGGTGCCCGACCCCTGGGCCGACGCCAGTCCGGCGAAACGCCACCCGCTCGTAGCTGGCGCCGTCGCGGACGACGACCGACATCGCGCGGCCCGACTCGAACACGTGGTTGCCCTCGAAGGCGATGTCCCGGAATCGCTCCGCGTCGGACTCGGTCCCAACCTTGAGTGCCGCATCCACCGAGCTCACCAGGTTGTTGGTCACGCGGACCCGACTGGGCTCCCCCGACAGCTCCGCGTGGCCGGTGGCCTTGACGCAGATCGCGTCGTCCTTGGTGAAGATGAACGACCCGTCAACGACCGCGTCGGACGACATGTCCAGGTCGATGCCGTCGGTGTTCAGGGTCGTCCGGTCGTTCACGATCTTGACGTTCCGGCAGGCGACCTGGCTGGAGGCGAGCAGGTGGAGCGACCAGGCCGCCGAATCCCGGAACAGAACGCCGGCAACCTCGACGCCGGTGCTCTCGCGGACGCGCAGCAGGTTGGGGGCGATCAGGGCCTGCGTTCGCAGGTAGGTTCCGTTCCCGTCGATCGTTCCACGCCCGACGATCCGGACGTCGGTGGCGCCCTCGACGAGGAGCAGCCTCGTGAACGTCATCGTCCGGCCGAGATACCGAACGTCTGGTGCGAGGCTCTCGTCGCCGGCGCTCTCGCGGCGGCCGGCGTCGAGCGGATAGTCACGCGGATCGGCGGAGCCCTGCAACAGCGAACCCGCCGCGAGGTGCAGCGCCACATGGCTCCTGATGGTCAGGGTCCCTGTCCTGAACCGGCCGGCCGGGACGAGGACCGTCCCGCCAGCGGGCCGCGATGCGGCCTCTTCGATCGCCGACTGGATCGCGTCCGTGGATGCGACGCGCCCGGTCGGATCGGCTCCAAGCGCCCTGACGTCGATGGCATCGCCGGCCTCGAGGTCGAGCCCCGCCCCGTCGATGGGATCGGGCAGGAGGAACAGCTTCTCGAGACGATCGATCCAGACGACAAGGTTCGCCGGGGTCTCGAGGACCAGCCGGAGCTCGTTGCCGTGAACCTCCGCGGTGGCGACGTGCCGCGCGGGAAAGAGCTGGTACGCCCCGATCGGCTCGTCGACGGCGATCCGGACGACCTGCGGGCCGTGCATGGCGAACCGTGCGTAGTGGACACCGCGCCAACGCTCGACGAACACCGGCTGGCCTGCGACCCGGACTCGGTGGCTCGAGCTGCGATGCGCACCGGGCGGTGCCGGATAGGCGGCGACCCCGGCGGATTCGGATGGCACGGCACCATCCACTCACGAAACCTCGCGGAGACGACCCGTTTCGACCTCGTAGATGAGGCCGTGGACGGGCCCCTCCGTGATCCATGGGTGGGCGCGGATCCGCGCGACCTGGGCTCGGAGGTTGCTCTCGAGATCGGCGAACGCGCCGAGCGGCAGGTCGACGTCGGCACCGGTTCGCTCGACGATCTCCCGGCGGACCTCGTCGTCACGGAACGTCAGCATGCCGCAGCCGGTGTGCTCGATGACGATGACCTCCTCGGTCCCGAGCAGCTGCTGGCTGATGACCAGCGAGCGAATCGCGTCGTCGGTGGCGAGACCCCCGGCGTTGCGGATGACGTGGGCGTCCCCGGCGCGCAGGCCGAGCATCTCCTCCACCGTCAGCCGCGCGTCCATGCAGGCCAGGACGGCCAGCCTGCGCGCGGGCAGCGGCGGGAGCGCGGCATGGTCGACGTGCCTTGCCCGCCGTGCATGTTCGGCAAGCGCGCGGGCGTACTCGGTGCGGGGGGTCCCGCTGGCCATCGGTGGTCCTCCGTCGAAGGTTGGACGAGATCCTGTCAGACGTCCTCGACCTGGTGCAGCGGCTGGCGGAGCTCGACCGGGTCGCCCAGCCATGACGTCGCCGGTGTTGCCCAGTAGCGGGCCATGGCCTCGAGGCGCAAGGCGTACGTCGCGCGAGCGGCCTCGAACTTCGGCCAGGCGTCCTCGTCGGGCGCCAGCCGGTAGCCCGCCTCACGAAGCCGGTAGCAGGCGGCCTCATAGTCCGAGCGATCGAGGGCGCCGGTCACCCCGACCTGGAAACCCAGGTTGTAGATGTCCTCCACGAGGTGCGTGCCGACGCGTTTGAACAGCTTTGCCTCGCCGCGTGGCACGTCCTCGATGGTTGTCAGCACGAGGCTGGCCGCGTCGAGGACGCTCCCGAGCGCGCTGATCCATGACAGGTTGTCGTGGCTCGACCGGAAGAAGCCGAGCAGCGGGTAGGCGATGTGCGAGTCGAGGACCTCGACGGCCCAGCGCTGCCAGTCATCGAACAACCGCGGCAGCCGGTCGACGAGGTCGAGAGTGGCGTACGTCTCGAGGAGGGCCACCGCCGACGGCGGGCCGCCGGCCGCCGCCTGGAGCCGGACGACCTCGATCTCGCGACGCTGGTACGAGCCATACAACGAGAACAGGAAGGTGACGACGAGGGCCACCGCCCCCAGGCCGCCGACGGCGGCGGTGGTCACGACGATCCGGGCCAGCGTGCCGGTCGCGACGATATCCCCGAAGCCGATCGTCAGGAGCGAGGTCGCCGAGAAGTAGATCGAGGTGCCGAGGTCGGTTGGCATGGGCGCCAGTTCATCCCGGATCGCCCAAAGGACGAGTCCGTAGCCGACGACCAGGCAGATCAGCCAGGCGGCTAGCAGCGCGACGGTCACCGCCGGAGCGAACAATCCGAGCATCGTGTCGTAGGCGCGTCGGTGCTGCCCGTCGCGTACGGTCCGGATGATCCGCCACGAGCCGCGCACGAGGTACCGCGCGATCCGGAACCAGCCTGGCGTCGGGCGAGGGACGACGACCGTCTCGAACAGGTCCCAGAAGGTCAGGGCCAGGAGGAAGACGCCGAGGGCGAAGGCGATCGGTTCCATGAGCCACGGATGATCCCACGTCCGAGCCAGGACGCCGCGCCGAGTTCAGGCGACGAGTGCCGATCCACCCGATCGGCGGCCAAATCGCGCCGCTACTGCCCGTAGACCGTGGTGTATCGCCGGTGGAGGCGCTCGACGGCGTCGTCCGGCAGGACCTCCGGCGTGCCCAGCTGGAGCGCGGCGAAGACCGTCGCGGCGATGTCCTCGACCATGACCGCGGCCTTGACCGCGGCGCGGGCCGTCTCGCCGACCGTGAACACGCCATGGTTCTTGAGCAGGATCGCCGGCGACTGCCCGATCCCGTCCACGACCAGGCTGCCGATCGAGTCGTCGCCGATGAAGGCGAACCCGGCGCACGGGATCTCGCCGCCGAATTCGTCCGCCTGTGCCGTCAGGTAGACGGGGATCGACCGGCCGACCGCGGCGAATGCGGTGGCATAGCGCGAATGCGTATGAACCAGGCCGTTGACGTCGGGCCGGCGCCGGTAGATGTACAGGTGGCTGGCCGTGTCTGACGACGGCTTGAGCTCGCCTTCGACGATCCGCCCGTCGAGGTCCAGGACGACCATGCTCGCGGCCGTCAGCTGGCCGTAGCGGACGCCCGACGGCTTGATCGCCACCAGTCCCGACTCGGGATCGCGCGCGCTGACGTTGCCGCCGGTCCAGGCGACCAGCCCGTTGCGCGGCAGTTCCTGGTGGAGGTCCACCAGCTCGCGGCGGAGCAATTCGAGGCGCATCGATCAGGCCTCGACCGGCGCCGGCTCGCGTGTCGGCGCCGCCATCGCCGGTGTCGTTCCCGCGGCCGCGGCGGCCGCGCCACGGAGGCGTCGCAGGGTCTTCATCACGTCGTTCCCGCCGCGCCCGAAATAGTCGTGCAGCCGCAGGTAGTCGCGGTACAGCTCGTCGTAGACCGCGACGTGTTCCGGGATCGGCTCGTAGCCGCGATCCTTGAGCCTGGCCATGGCGCGCGCCGCATCCGCGATCGTCCCGTGCCCGCCGGCGTCCGCCCCCGCGGCGACCGCACCGAACATCGCCGAGCCGAGCGCCGGCGTCTGGTCTGAGGCGCTGAGCTTGAACGGGCGGCCGGTCACGTCGGCGTAGATCTGCATGATCAGCGGGCTCTTGTCGGCCAGACCGCCGCAGGCGACGATCTCGCGGATTGGCACGCCGTGGGCCTCGAACGTCTCGATGATGACTCGTGTCCCGAAGGCCGTTGCCTCGACGAGCGCGCGGTAGATCTCCTCGGGCGTCGTGGCCAGGGTGGCCCCGATCAACAACCCGCCGAGCTCGGCGTCGACCAGCACGGACCGATTGCCGTTCCACCAGTCGAGGGCGAGCAGGCCGGACTCGCCCGGGCGCAGCCGGCCGGCCTTCTCCTGCAGGAACTGGTGGATGTCGAGGCCGCGGGCGCGCGCCTCCGCTTCGTACGCGCCGGGGACGGCGTGCTCGACGAACCAGCTGAAATGGTCTCCGACGCACGACTGGCCGGCCTCGTAGCCGAAGAAGCCCGGGATGACCCCGTCCTCGACGTAGCCGCACATGCCCGGTACCGCGTGCTCGCCACGGGACAGGACCACGTGGCACGTCGAGGTGCCCATGATCATGACCATCCGCCCCTCGTCGATGACCGTCGCGGCGGGCGTGGCCACGTGGGCGTCGACATTGGCGACGGCGACGGCCGTCCCGGGACGGAGACCGGTCCAGGCGGCCGCCTCCGTGGAGATTCCGCCTGCGCGCTCGCCCATGCTCCGGACGTTGCGGCTCATCTTGTCGTCGATGACCGTCGCCAGCCGCGGATCCAGGGCGCCGAAGTAGCTCGCGTCCGGAAATCCGTCGCCCTTCGACCACATCGCCTTGTAGCCGGCCGTGCAGGCATTGCGGCTCTCGACCCCGGTCAGCCGCCAGACCACCCAGTCGGCGGCCTCGATCAGCCGGTCGGCCGCGGCATAGAGCTCAGGCGCCTCGTCGAGAATCTGCAGGGACTTGGCGAAGAACCACTCCGATGAGATTCGCCCACCGTAACGGTCCAGCCAGCCCTGCCCGGTTGCCCGGGCGACGGCGTTGATCCGGTCCGCCTCCGGCTGGGCCGCGTGATGTTTCCAGAGCTTGACCCAGGCGTGGGGCGAGTCCCGGAACTCGGGCAGGTCGCAGAGCGGCGTGCCGTCCGCCTTCACCGGGAGCATCGTGCAGGCCGTGAAGTCGATGCCGATCCCGACCACGTCCGCGGGGTCGACGCCGCCCTGGCGGAGGACCGACGGAATGGCCTGGCGGAAGACCTCGAGGTAATCGTCCGGGTCCTGGAGCGCCCAGTCCGGTGGCAGCCGGACGTCGCGATCGGCGAGCGGCAGCCGTTCATCGATGACCCCGTTGGCATAGCGGTGGACGGCGGTCGCCACCTGCCGGCCGTCGGCCACGTCGACGAGGACCGCGCGTCCCAATTCCGTCCCGAAGTCGACGCCGATCGTATAGGTGGCCATGTCGCGCCCAGCTCCTGCCGATCCGACCGGATCGGTCAATGCATACGAATGCGCGGATCGAGCGTTTGATCAATTCCGCGCAAGCGTAAACGTTCCCGCGACGAGCGGCCGGACGTCCCACGCGGGTGCCCGCATCGGCGTGCCCGGCGGGATGAGGCGGTCCTGCTATCGTGCGGCCGTGGCCGCGCATTCCCTTGCCTCGTCGCGTAACGGATCGCCCGTCGGTTCGGGACCGATCGCGGCCCGGTGGCTTGGCCGGATCGACTACCGCGCGGCGCACGCCCTGCAGCGCCGCCTGGCGGCCGAGCGAGCGGACGGTCGGATCGGCGACCAGCTGCTCCTGCTCGAGCACCCGCCGGTCCTGACGCTCGGGCGGAACGCCGACCCGGCCCATGTGCTCGCCAGCCCGGGGGTCCTGCGCGCTCGAGGCATCGAGGTGATCCAGGTCGAGCGTGGCGGCGAGGTGACCTATCACGGGCCGGGCCAGCTCGTGGCCTATCCGATCCTCGCCCTCTCGCAGCGCGGGCTCATGATCCGGTCGCTCGTCCGAGCCCTGGAGGCCGCGCTCGCGGAGACCTGTGCGGCCCACGGCGTCGCGGCGGGGAGGCGCGACGGCCATCCGGGCTGCTGGTGCGACCCCGACGGCGACAATTCCCGCAAGATCGGCGCACTCGGCCTACGCGTCGAGCGCGGCGTCACGTATCACGGGATTGCCCTCAACGTGACCGTCGCGCTCGCTGACTTCGAGCTGATCGATGCCTGCGGGATGCCGGGCGTGATCTCGACCTCGATCGCGGCGGAGCTCGGGGATCACGCCGCGCGCCCGTCGACAGCGTCGGTCGAGCGTGCCGCCGGGCTCTTCGCGGTCACCCTGGCCGAAGCACTCGGCTCGCCGGTCGACTGGATCTGATCGATGGCGGCGGGGCTGTTCGAGCTGCGCAAGGACCCGATCACCGGCTGGTGGGTCGCCACGGTCGTCGATCGTGCGTTCCATCGCGACCGCTTTGCGCGGGCCGCGGAGGCCGTCGACGACCAGGTCGACGGCTGCGCGAACTGCTCGGTGCCTGCCGGTGACGGCGTCCGGGTGCGGATGCTCAAGGACTTTGCGTTCCACGTCGTCGGGACGGACGGCGATGCCCGCGAGCTTGATCGCTCGATCGCCCAGGTCTCGCTCGCCCAGGCGCGGGCCACGGGGAGCTGGCGGACGATCGTGGCGCCGCCCGGGGAGCACCGCCCGCTGCACGCGGTCGGCAACGACCTCATCGAGGCCCTCGTCGGCTCTGCCCGCGATGCGGTCGCGGCGGCGCGTGCCTCGGCCCAGACGGACTACCTCCAGGTCGTCCAGAACTGGGGCGCCCAGGCGGGCGCCCGGACAAATCATCTGTGCCTCGACCTGTACGACCTGCCCCAGATCCCGCATCGGATCGCCGAGGAGATGGGCGGCGCGGCGCGTTACGTGATCCGTGAAGGCGAATGCCCCTTCTGCCGGATCGTTCGCCAGGCGGCGGCAGAGCCCGAGCGACTGGTCTGGGACGACGGATCGAACGTGGCGATCGCCCCGTACGCGTCGCGCTCGCCGTTCGAGGTCTGGATCCTGCCGCGCCGGCACGAAGCCGATTTCGGGCGTGCCACGGGGGCCGATCTCGCCGCGACGGCCGAGGCATTGCGCCAGGTCCTGTCGCGACTCGCCATCAGCCTGGACGGGCCGCCGTACAACCTCGTCCTACACAGCGCCCCGTTGCGCGAGCAGATCGACGCGACCTATCACTGGCATTGGGAGATCCATCCCAGGTTGCGCGAGATCGCCGGTCTCGAGCTGGGCACCGGCCTGCCGGTCAACCCCGTTTCGCCCGAGGACGCGGTCGAGGAGCTCCTGGCCCGCGCTGAGCTGGCGGGGGGTGGCTCGGGTTGACGGCCCTCGCGCCGATGGGGCGTCACACCGGCTCTCGGCCCGTCGTCTCTGGGCCGACGAGCGCGCGCCGCCCACTGACCGCGCTTCGTGATGTTCTCCGCTCGGAGCCTTCGTGGTCGTCGATCTGTCTCTCGCCGACACCAGCGTTTCCCTCGGCCGCACATCCCACACCGGACCGCGAGGTGTCGCCGTGAGCGGCGTCTGGGACCGGGACGAGGCGGCGGTCTTCGTCGAGGCGTTGTTCGGCAAGCATCACGGCGAGATCTATGCGTACCTGTTGCGCATGCTTCGCGAGCCGGAGCTCGCCGCGGACCTCACCCAGGACGCGTTCATCAAGGCCTACCGCAACTACGACACGCTCGAGAAGCCCGAGAACGCGCGAGCGTGGCTCTACCAGATCGCCCATCGCGTGGCGCTGGACGAGATCCGTCGCCGCAAGATCGTCCGGTTCTTCCCCTGGACGGGGGAGTCCCCCGGGGCGGCGCCGTCCGCGGAGCACCTGGTCATGGAGGCGCACCTGTCGGCGGACATGCAGCACGCGCTCGCCCGGATCCCGGAACGGCAGCGGGCGGCCCTGCTCCTGGCCGAGCTGCACGACCTCACCGGTCTCGAGCTCGCGGCCGCGCTCGGCGTCAGCCACGTCGCGGCTCGCGCCTTGCTGACCCGGGCTCGCGAGAGCCTGCGCCAGGCATTGGCGGCGGAACGCCGCGAGGCACCGGACACGGGTCGGCCCGCGCCACGGGCGGACTCTCGATGAGCCGGGGCCCGGGCCGCCGAAGCGATCCTTGGAGTTCGCCCCACGAGCGCGCCCGCGTCCGGGCGGCCGAGCGGCTCGAGGCGGCCCTGCCGCCGGCTGAGGCGGCCTGGCTCGACGCGCACCTGACGTCCTGCACGGCCTGTGCGGAGATCGCCGCGGCGTACGCGGCGGATCGCGCGATGTTGCGCCGCCTCCGCGATGCCAACCCGGAGCCGCCCAGGGATCTGTGGGCGCGAACCGCAGCGGGGATCGAGCGCGAGGCCGGCGCCAGGGGATACCGACGTCGTGCCGCTAGATCCCCGGCTGCGTCGCGGCCGGCCGTCGGAGCGCTGTCGGCTCTGGCGGTGGTCGCCGTCGTGCTGGTCGCGACCGCATTGTCGGGCGGGTTCCTCGGCGATCGAGGCATCGCGCTCGCGTCGAGCCACCCGGAGAGCCCCGCGATCAGCCTCCGTGCCGCTCCGACCGCGATCGCCGTCGGCGCCGGCCAGGTGCGCTGGCTCGGTATTCGTGACGACGGCGCCTTCGCCTACAACGTGGCCAACGTCGACGCCGTGTGCCCGCTGGACCGCCAGCCCGACTGCGCCCCATTTGCCGATGGGCATGCCCGGCCAGTGACGCTGACGGCCATCCCCAGGTATGTCTTCCAGTCACCGGTGGCCGACCAGGCCGTGGTGGTCGGCACCGACGCCCGGGGCGTCGACGCGGTCATCGTGGTCGCGCTGCCGGCCGCCGAGCCGACCGACAGCCCGGCGCCGACCGAATCCGCGGCGGTCGAGAGCCCGCCGCCATCGAGTTCCGCGTACGCGCTCGAATCGGCGCCGATGGAGACCCTGGACCAGGCATCGTCTCCCGGCCCCTCGATCATCCTGCCCACACCATCGATCCCGCCGTCTGGTGGGCCGTCGGACTCCGTGGCGCCCGACGCCAGTCTGACCGTCGAGCCGTCGGCCGCCAGCGCGGTCGCGATCATGACCGACGTCACCATCGTCGGCCGGGGTGCCGGCTATTCGCCCGACGGCGCCTGGTTCGCCTTCAGTGCGCGGCCTGCCGACAACTCGGCCGGGCCGGACATCTACGTGTGGCACGTTGGTGATCCCGTGGCGGTGGCGCTGACGACCGACCACGCCAGCGTCTTCGCCTCCTGGGTCGGGAACCAGCTGCTTGGGAGCCGTGCGACGCCGGTGGACGCGGGCCTGCCGGACGTGGAAGCATCGGGCAGCCCGTCGATCCCGGTCGAGCCGACACCGACGCCCACGCCCACACCCACACCCACACCCACACCCACACCAACCGACTCCCACGCCAGCAGCGACAACGACGCCCGCCGCCACCGACGCGCTCGATGCGGCGCCGTCGCCTGCCCCCACCCCCGGCCCCGAATTCTCGGCGCAGACGTTCCTGATCGACCCTCTCACGGGGATCGAGACGCCGATGGCCGGCGCCGACTGGCAACCGGTCGTGGATCCGACCGGGGTCTGGGTCGCGGCCTGGGAGGGAACCGTTCGAGGCGGACCTGACGGGCTATCGCTCGTGCCGGCCACCGGTCGGCTCGTCATCCATGCGTTCCAGGCCCTCCCCGACGTCACCGCGAGTCCCGGCCCGGCCGACCTGCCGAGCGAGTCGCCGTCGCCATCACCGTCCGATCTCGCCACGGACGAGCCGGTGCTTGCGCCGGACGGATCGCCGGCGCCGAGCGCGAGTGCGGGACTCCAGCCGCAGGTCATCGCGGAAGGCCCGATTGCCGAGTTCGATGCTCGCTGGGACGACACCGGGACGTGGCTCGCGGTCTGGATCGCCGACCCCGTCGATCCGTCGATCGGGCGGCTGACCCTCCTCCACGTCGATCCCACGACGGGTCTCGTCGATCACCCACTCGGCGCTCCGCAGGACGTGCCGGCGCTGCCGGGCTTCTCGATCGGCGCCGGTCGGCTCGCCTGGGCCACGCCACCGGGTCAGGGCGGCGAGGGGAGCCGGATCCAGATCGTGGCCTGGACCGCTGACGCGGTTGGGGCGATTGAGAGCATCCCAGTCGAAGGTGCGATCGTCGTCCAATAGCCCGGCTCGCGATGGCGGCGGATCGCCGCGTTGCCCCGTCGCTCGGTCGCTCACGCACACGGAGTGCGCTCGCTCCCTCACTCCCGGGGCGCCTATGCCGGCCCACGTCGGCCGGTGTGCGGCGGTGGCGTGCAGGCTGCCGTCAGGGGTCGTATCGTTGCAGATCTCGTGCGGCCAAGCAGGTTGGTCGTAGGGTCGGTGCTCATCGCCGCCCTCGCCCTGGTGGCGCTACCGGGTCTCGCGGGTTCACGGGTCCCCAACCCGATCGAACCCCTCCCGGCCAGTGCCTTCCAGCCGCTCTCGGTCCCGGCGTACCAGGCGCGATCGACGATCTCGATCGGTTCGCTTGACGATGCCTACGCCGCTGCCGGATCGGTGGCGGCCGACACGTCGTTCATCGAGCCCGGCGCCGCGCCGGACACGGGGCCGACCGGCCGGTTCAAGCTCAACCAGCCCGATCCGGCCTCGGCGTTCGCGCGCAAGCCGCCCCGTTACACGTTGACGGGCGAGGCGACCTTCTATGACAACGGCACGACGGCGATGCGCCTGCCGCGTGGTACGACCGTGGTCATCTGTGGGAGCCGCGGTTGCGTCGAACGCGTCGTGACCGACTGGGGTCCGCAGAAGACATCGCGGATCGTGGATCTCTACCGGGCCGACTTCTTCGCCATCTGCGGCTGCGCCTGGTGGTCCGGGACGACCAAGGTGACGGTCTCGGTCTACTGATCCCGCCCTACGCGGCGCGGTATCCTGTGCGGGACCCTTCAAGCCACGGCCCAGTGAGGCCGCCCGGAAGGCCCCGCGAGGCCGGGAAGGAGCGATGAGCGGCCGTCAGATCATGACCGCGGACGAGATCCGCCGGGCGACGATCCGCCTTTCCCACGAGATCGTCGAGAAGCAGGCCGGCACCGACGGCCTGGTGCTGATTGGTATCCAGCGCCGCGGCGTCCCGCTCGCCCATCGGATCGCGGCGTCGATCGCCGAGCACGAAGGGGTAACGCTCCCGGTCGGGGCCCTCGACATCACCTTCTATCGCGACGATCTGTCGATGGTCGCCCAGCAGCCAATCGTCAAGGGCACGGAGCTGCCCACCGGGATCGACGCGAAGACCATCGTCCTCGTCGACGACGTGCTGTACACGGGCCGCACGATCCGCGCCGCAATGGATGCCCTGGTCGACTTCGGTCGTCCGCAGGCGATCCGTCTGGCCGTCCTCGTCGATCGCGGCCATCGCGAGCTGCCGATCCGCGCCGATCACGTCGGGAAGAACGTCCCGACCTCGCGCGAGGAGCTCGTCCGGGTACATCTCGAGGAGGTCGATGGCGTGGACGAGGTCGAGATCGAGCGCATGGTCCCCGTGCCCCAGCCGGAGCCGGTCGCATGAACGTGGCCGCCGATCCGGCCGGCGGCCCTGCCGTCGCCGTCCCGTCCGTGGACGACGTCCCGGAGAGCCAGCCCGTCGCCTGGCGCCATCGGCACCTGCTCGACGTCGACCGGCTCTCGACGCCCGAGCTCGACCTGATCATGCGGACGACCGACGCCATGCGCGAAGTCCTGGCCCGGCCCATCGCCAAGGTGCCGGCGTTGCGTGGCCGGGCCGTCACGATCCTGTTCTACGAGGCCTCGACCCGGACGCGCGTGTCCTTCGAGGTGGCCGCCAAGAACCTGTCGGCCGACGTGGTGAACATCGCGGCGGCGAGCTCCTCGGTCGCGAAGGGTGAATCGCTGATCGACACCGTTCGGACGGTCGAGGCGCTGGGCGCGCAGATGCTGGTCATGCGTCACTCGTCGTCGGGCGCGCCATACCTGGCCGCCGACGTGTTCAGCGGCTCGGTGCTCAACGGCGGGGACGGCTGGCATGCGCACCCGACCCAGGCGCTGCTCGACCTGTACACCATGCGCGAGCGGATGCCCGGCGGGTCGTTGGCCGGCCGGAAGGTCGTGATCCTCGGCGACATCCTGCACTCGCGGGTGGCCCGGTCGAACATCTGGACGTTGACCGCTGCGGGCGCGGACCTCTGGCTATGCGGGCCGGCGACGCTGGTCCGCGGGTTCGAGGCCTGGGCGAACCGCGGGGCCGCAGGGCGTCGGTTCCACCTGACGACCTCGGTCGACGAGGCGCTGCGGGACGCCGACGTGGTGATGGCGCTGCGCATCCAGCGCGAACGGATGTCCGGTGGGCTCCTGCCGTCGCTGCGCGAGTACGCGTCACGCTACGGTCTGACCCGCGAGCGCCTGGCACTCGCGCGACCGGAGGCGCTCGTGATGCACCCTGGCCCGATGAATGAAGGGGTCGAGATCGCGCCGGACGTCGCCGCGGGCCGCCAGTCGGTGATCACGGACCAGGTCACCAACGGCGTCGCGGTCCGGATGGCGGTGCTGTACCTGCTCGCCGGGACGCGAGTCCCGTCGTGACCGCGCCACAGGTGGATCTCGAGATCAGCCGGGCCTGGCTGGTCGACCCCGCGGCCGGCCGCGAGGGGCCCGGCGAGATCGTCGTCCGTGGCGGGATCCTCCAGGCCGTCACCTGGCTGTCCGGGGTCGACGCGAAGGGCATCGGGTCGGACGGCGTAGTCATCGCGCCCGGACTCGTCGATTTCCATGCGCACCTGCGTGAGCCCGGCAACGAGGATGCCGAGACGGTCGCGTCCGGGCTGGCCGCCGCGGCGCACGGCGGGTTCACCACGGTCTGTGCGATGCCGAACACGGACCCGGCGCTCGACGAACCCGGCGTCCTGGGCCGGATTCGGGCCGCAGCCGGCGCATCCGGGTCGCCGGTCGAGCTCCTGGCCCACGGCGCGGTCACCGCGGCCCGGGCCAGCGAGCAGCTCTCGGCGATCGGAGAGCTGGCCGATGCGGGAGTCGTGGGCTTCTCGGACGACGGCGCACCGGTTCGCTCAGCGACGATCCTGCGCTCGGCGCTGGCCTATGCGGGCGCCCTGAACCTGCCGATCGTCGATCACGCCGAGGATCTCTCGCTGACCTCGGGCGCCGAAGCGAACGAAGGCTACGTGGCCACGGTCCTCGGGCTGCGCGGCTGGCCGGCCGCCGCCGAGGTCGGCGCTGTGGGGCGGGACCTGGCGGTGCTGGCCGACGTCGTTCGCGATGTCCCCGGCGCCCGCCTGCATCTGACCCACCTCTCGACGGCAGCGGCGCTCGACCTGGTTCGTGCGGCGAAGACCCAGGGGTTGCCGGTGACGTGTGACGTGACGCCACATCACCTTGGGTTTACGGACGAATGGGTGGCGGGGGCGCGTCGCTGGGCGTGGGATGCCTCCGACGACCCGTGGTCGGATGGCGCCCTGGTCGGACCGCCGTACGACACGTCGCTCCGGGTCAATCCTCCCCTGCGGGCCTACCGCGACGCCGCGGCCTGCCTGGCGGCGCTGGTCGACGGGACCGCGGCCGCGGTGGTGACCGATCATGCCCCCCACGCCGAGGTCGACAAGGCGCTCGAATTCGGGCTGGCCTCCAACGGGATCAGTGGGATCGAGACCGCCCTCGGCATCCTGCTGGCCGCGGTCGACGCCGGCCGGCTGCCTCTGCTCCAGGCGATCGGGGCGTTGACCGTCGGCCCGTTGGCGCTGCTCGGCGGTCGGTCGCGCCGGAGTTCCGCCGGGCTGGTGGAAGGCACGCGTGCCGACCTCGTCGTGTTCGACCGGTCGACGAGCTGGACCGTGAGCGCGGAGTCGCTGCTGTCGCGAGGCAAGAACTCGCCGCTCATCGGGTCCGAGCTGCCGGGGCGCGTCCTGCTGACGATCGCCGACGGCCGCGTTGCCTACGAGGCGCCGGAGGCCTGATCCTCGCCTGCCGACCGACGGCCCGGACTGCTCGCCGAAACGGCGGCGCAGCACCCGGTAGCGATGGCTACCCTTCCGCGATGGGCACGTCGACCCTCAATCGCGACTTCGAGCGCCGGCCCCTCTGGCAGGCCACGATGCCGGAGCTGCCGACCCGATCGGGTCGGTCCCTGCCGGATACGGCCGACGTCGTGGTCATCGGCGGCGGGTACACCGGGATCAACGCCGCCCGCGAGCTCGCCCGGCGCGGCGTCGCCGTCACGCTCATCGAAGCCGAGACCCTCGGATTCGGCGCATCGACCCGGAACGGCGGGATCGTCCACGCCGGCTACAAGTGGGGTCCGCGCGAGCTCATCGCCCGTTACGGCGAGGAAACCGGCCGGGCGCTCTATCGCGAGACGCTCGATGGCTACCAGACGGTGAAGCGGCTGATCGCCGACGAGGCGATTGACTGCGACTTCCGCGAGGTCGGCCATCTCGAGCTGGCCTATGCGCCGTCCCACGTCAGGGAGCTCGAACACGCCCGCGACAACCTGGCGTTCATGGGCGTCGAGAGCCGGCTCGTGTCGCGCGAGCAGATCCGCGGAGAGATCGGCTCGGACGCCTATTTCGGCGCGCTGGTCGTGTCGGAGAGCGGGCTGCTCCACCCGGGCCGCTATTTCTCGGGGCTCGCGGCCGCCGCCGATCGCGCCGGCGCCGACCTGCACGAGCACGTCCGGGCCCGGACGATCCGGCGGCAGGCCGACGGCCGGTTCGTCGTCGAGACGGAGCGCGGGGCGATCCTCGCGCGTGACGTGTTCGTCGCCACCAACGGCTACACCGACGGGGTCGCGCCCACCCTCCGCCGCCGGCTGATCCCGATCGGGAGCTACATCATCGCCAGCGAGCCGCTGCCCGAGGCGCTCGCCAGCGAGCTGTCGCCCAACGGCCGGTCGTTCTTCGACACCAAGAATTTCCTGTACTACTGGCACGTGTCCGCGGATCGCCGGATGGTCTTCGGCGGGCGGGCGAGCTTCATGCCCACCTCGATCGATCACAGCGCCGAGATCCTCCACCGGGGGCTGCTCGAGGTGCATCCGCAGCTGGCCGGCTACCGGATCGACTACGCCTGGGGCGGCAACGTGGGATTCACCTTCGACCGGATGCCGCATGTCGGTCGGACGCCAGGCGGCGTTGCCTACGCCATGGGCTGCTGCGGGACCGGCGTCGCGCTGATGACCCACCTCGGCACGAAGGTGGGGGAGTGGCTCACCGGTGGCGAGCCACCGGTGCTGAGCCGACTGACGTTCCCGCTTGTGCCGGCGCCATACGAGGGGCGGCCGTGGTTCCTGCCCCTCGTCGGCGAGTGGTTCCGGCTTCAGGACCGACTGGCGGCGCGGTCGAGAGGTTGATCCGCCAGGCGACGGAGCGTGGCCAGCAGGCGGTCGATGTCGTCCTCGGTCGAGAGGTAGTTGACGATGCCCGCGCGGAGGTAGGTCGCGCCGCGGAGGCGCGTGGTCGTCAGCCAGCCATCCCCGGAGCCTTCGAGGGCGGCCTGGAGGCGGTCCTGGTGGGCGTCCAGCTCGGCGGCCGGGAGCGCCATCGCCGCCGCGCGCCCCCCAGGCAGGTGCCGGAAGCAGACGACCGACAGCTCGGGAACCTCGGGCAGCGCCTCGAAATCGTCCGACTCGGCGCAGCGCCGGGCGAGATGCGCCGCTAGGTCGTCGGTCAGCTCGACGAGCCGACCGAACCCTTCGGTGCCGAGATGCTTCCAGGTCATCCACAGCTTGAGCGCGCGCCATCGCCGCGTTCCCTCGAAGCTGAGCTTGTAGAAGTTGAGCTGGTCCGCTTCGCCGTCGTGGGCGTCGACCGTGGACGCCGGCTGGCGGATGCGTTCGCCACCTCGGTAGTACTCGGGCGCTCGGCCGCCAAAGGCCTGGGCCAGGTGCGCCCCGTCACGGACCGCGAGCCCGCCGATGTCGTACGCCTGGAAGAACCACTTGTGCGGGTCGACGGTGACCGAGTCGGCCCGACCGAGGTCCGCGACGCGGCCGCCGTCGCGGGCGGACAACCGCGCCGCACCGCCGTACGCCGCGTCGACGTGGAGCCACAGGTCCTCGGACTCGGCGAGGTCCGCGAGCTCGCCGATGGCGTCGACCGAGCCGGTGTTGGTTGACCCCGCGACGGCGGCGATCGCGAAGGGTGTCAGGCCCGCGGCGCGGTCGCGGACCACGGCCGCGGCGACCGGCTCGGCCCGCAGGTGGAACGACCGATCCGCCGCGATGACCACGAGCGTCTCGGGCGGGAAGCCGAGCTCGTCGAGCGATCGGGCGATCGAGAAGTGGGTCTGGTCGGAGGTGTAGACGCGGACACCGTCGAGCATCGCCCCGCGCGGGGCTCGGCCAGCGCCCAGCAGCCGGCCGAGGTGGACATCCCGGGCCAGGGTCATGCCCATGAAGTTGGCCATTACCCCACCTGAGGTGAGCAGGCCGAACGACGCCGGTCCGTAGCCCACCAGATCGCACAGCCACCGCACGACCTCCTCCTCCACGAAGGCTGCGAACGGGCCGGCGTGCCAGACATCGACACCCTGGTTGGTGACCTGGGCGAGCAGCTCGCCCATCACCGACATCGGCAGCGGCGGCGGCGTGAAGTAGCCGAACTGTCGGGGATGCTGCGAGTTCAGCTGGCCGCCCGCGAGACGCCGCCGGAACTCCTCGAGCACGGTCGCCGACGGAGAGGGCACGACAGGCGCCGGGGCCGGACCGCGATCTCGTCCAAAGAACGCGTCCCGCGCGGCGTCGTAGCCGGACGGCGCCCCCATCGCCCGCTCGAACGCATGGTCATAGAGGTAGTCGAGTGCTGCCGCCCAGCTGTCCGCCCCGAGTTGCTCGAGGGCGTCGCGCGAGGCGCCCGCGTCGCGATAGCCGATCAGTCCCGGCTCGGGATGCCAGGCGAACCTGGCGAGGTACCGCTTGACTTCGGCCGGCGAGCCTGGCCAAGAGCCTAGCGCCGGCGGCGGTTCGGGGGTTTCGCGAGTCGGGCGCTGTTGGGTCATGGGCCGGGATGGTAGCCGTCTCGCTCAGGACGGGGGTTTCCCGCCGCCGCCCCAGTCCCAGTGCACGTCGTCGTCTTCGCGGACGCCGGGGCCTTCCTCGGCCCCGTCGACGCCGTGCGTGGCCCGGTAGCCGCCGATCTTCGATGAACGGACCCAGCCTTTCGCCAGGAGGGCGAGCGCCAGCACCATCACGGCCACGAGCCCGGCGGTGAACAGGACGTCTTCCATGCAAGGGGTATACACCTCCGACGGAACCGACACGTCGTCGCAGCGCCGCCGCCCGACCGAGACACGGGCCGACCGCTATCGTCTTGCCCATGACGGACGACGGCGGCCGAGCCTGGCTCGAAGCCCACCTGCGCGACCTCGGCGTGGCCTACGAGCTGTTCGCCTGCGATCCGGCGCTGGCTGACACCGCCGCGTTCTGCGCGGCGTACGGATTCCTGCCCGAGGACTCCGCCAACACGATCGTGGTCGTCGGCAAGTCGGACCCGCCCAGGTTCGCAGCCTGCGTCACGCTGGCGCCGTACCGCCTGGACGTGAACCGCGTCGTACGCGATCGCCTCGGGACGCGCAAGGCGTCGTTCGCGCCGGCCGAGGCGACCGCTCGGCTGATCGGCATGCAGATCGGCGGCGTCACCGTGTTCGGCCTGCCGTCCGACCTGCCCATCTGGATCGATTCCCGGGTCATGGAGCGCGAGCGCGTGATCCTGGGCGGCGGATCGCGCCACTGGAAGGTCATCTCCACGCCGGCCATTCTCCGTGCGCTTCCCGGCGCGGAGATCGTCGAGGGCCTGGCCACCGATCCCCGCCCGGCCTGACCCGGCCCGGGCCGCGTCTCAGGGCGGACCCGCGTATCGTTGCGCCTCGTGACCGACCAGTCGGGCGACCAACCCGAACCCATCGAGGCCCGACCAGCATCGGCCACGCCCCCCGTCCCCTTCGATCCCGACGCCGATCCCACGCCGCCTCGGCGTCCGCGGGCGACTAGCGGACCCGTCCAGTACCGCGGCGAGGACCTGCAGCCCGAACGCGGCCCGGGCCTGGGCTGCTTCCGTTTCCAGCTCGCCGTGCTCGCGGTGTTCGTCGTGCTGACCCCGCTGAGCGTCTACTGGGACTGGTCGCCGACGGTCAGCGCGGCGATGCTGTTCGCGGTCATCGTGCTGTTGCTGGTGACCGGTCAGACGATCATCTTCCTCCTCCGTCTGGTCGCCGCCGACCGGCGTGGTCGTCGCCGGCCACTTGCCAGCGAGACCCGAACGGTCGGGGAGCTGGAGGATTCCGCGGCGTCGCCACCGGTCGAGCCACGAGGGCCCGTGCCACAATAGGTCCGGGCTGCCCTGTGGCGCCCGACCGACAGGGAGGACCAGCGGACCGTGCCCGTGCTCGCGACCTACTTCAGCGTTCGGCGCGGCCGCGATCCGTTCTTCAAGTTCTTCATGCGCACGATCTTCCCGAAGCAGGTGAAGGAGTACGAGGAGCGCTTCGGCATCCGCTTCATCGGCTGGTTCAACGTCGCCCACGGCTGGGACTTCGACAACGTCATCCTGCTCGACCTGCCCGACTACGCCACGCTCGACCGGCTGGAGGCCGACGAGGGCACCCGCGTGCTGGGCCATCGGGCCGGCGAGTGGATCTTCGAGCGCCATCACTCGATGTTCCTGCGAGAACGGATGGGTCCCGATCTCGTCTACCATCCGTAGACTTCCCGACAGCACGGAGGCGACCCCATGGATAGCCACAACGACCTGCTCGGGGAGCTTGCGGCGGATGCCGCCCTCGAACGAGCCGACTTCATCCGCCAGGCAGCCGAGCAGCTCCACCACTTCCTCGACCACCACCGCGCCCGGATCGCCGCCGTCGGTGGCCTGACCCTGATCGACGACGAGCCCGACTACCTGTCGGTCGCCCCCGACCTCACCTTCCGCAGCCGCAGCCGCTACCTCGACGACGACACCGGCGAGTGGGTCAGCGAGACCGAGGTGATCGAGTCGGCCTCCGAGCTCGTCGAGCTGTACAACCCGGCCGATGTCTATGCCGCGTTCAGCGAGGCCGCCCGCGAGGCCGCCGGCCTGCCGCCGGAGCCGACCGCCGAGGACGACCTCCTCGAGAGCGCCGGGATCGCGCCCGAGGAGACGATCAAGTTCGGCGAGGATCCGTACGCCGCGGCCGCCGACTCGTGGGCCGCCGGACAGCCGATCTCGTTGAGCGAGGATGACGACGAGTCCGCGGCCCGCCGGCTGTACGACCTGGCGCTCGAGTACCAGGAGCGCAGCCAGCGCAACGAGGCGCGACTGCTCGAGGACTTCGAATCGGCGTCGGCCGGCCTGATCGCGATGATCGGCGACCTGATCATCGTCGACGACGATGACGAACGCCTGACCCTGACCGCCGGCGGCACCTTCCGGGCGGAGGTCATCCCCGAGGACTCGGACCAGACCTGGCGAACGCTCGACGGCGCCGAGGAGCTGGTCGAGTTCTACGACCCGACCGACGTCTTCGGCGACCTGGCGGATGCCCTGGCCGAAGCGTTTCCCGCCGTCGCGCCCGATCTCGAGCGGGCGGCCGGCGAGGCCGGTGCTGACGCGGCTGAGCACGAGACGACGGCTCCGGAGAACAACGACGACGAGGAGGCCGGCGACGAAGACGAGTCAAGCGAGGACGAGCCGACCGCCGGGGACGAACCGACCGCGTGACCATGCGACTGGCGTCGGCAGAGCTGGTCGACAGTCGCGAGATTCTGCCCGGCCAGTGGCTCCAGTCCTATCACGCGCCTGACCTCGCGGTCGGATCACGCGCCGGCCAGTTCGTCCACGTCAGGACGGGCGACTTCTCCGGGCTGGTCCTGCGCCGTCCGTTCTCGCTGAACACGGCAGATCCGGCGACCGGGATCGTGACCCTGCATTTCCGGGTCATCGGTCGAGGCACGGAGTGGTTCACCAGGCTCCGGCCGGGCGATGCGATCGACCTGCTCGGACCGCTGGGACGACCGTTCGAAGTCGACTCGCGAAGCCAGCACCTGCTCCTGATCGCCGGCGGTCTCGGGATCGCGGGTGTCCGGATGCTCGCGGACGAAGCCATCCGGGCCGGGCGACAGGTGACCCTGCTGTTCGGGGCGGCGTCCGCTCGCGACGTCTATCCATCGAGCCTGCTGCCCGACGAGGTCGAATACGTGGTGGCGACGGACGACGGTTCGCTTGGCCATCACGGGTTCGTCACCGAGCTGGTGACCGGCTATGAGGCCTGGGCCGACCAGGCCTTCGCCTGCGGCCCGACCCCGATGCTCGCGGCGCTCGCGCGGCTGGTGGCCGGCCGGCGCGACCGGCTTGGGGTCGCCAAGCTCGGACGGAAGCGGGGTGGCGGCAAGACGGCGCCGGCCGGATCGCCGGCGGCGCGGAGGAAGGCCTTCCTGCAGGTCTCGATGGAGCAGAACATGGGCTGTGCCGTGGGCGCCTGCCTGGGATGCGTCGTGATGACGACGTCGGGCACGCCGCAGCGCGTGTGCCGCGAAGGCCCGGTGTTCGCCTGCGACGAGATCGCCTGGGAGGGGGGCTGGTGACCGGGATGCGGCAACGATGAAGCCGAAGCGGCGGGCGATGACCGCGACCGGACGGCCGTCTGCCCCGAGGCGCGCTGCGGGCTGGCCCGAACGCGCTCGATCCGATGGTGGTCGGCCGTCCGGGGCACCGCTGACTGGCCGACCCGACGGAGTCCGGACGGCGTCGCGCGAGCCTCCGGCAACGATCGAGCTCGTTCCGAGCCAGGTCGACGTGACCGTGGACCTCGGCCGCGGCCTCGTCCTGCCAAACCCGATCCTGGTCGCCTCCGGCACGTTCGGCTACGGGATCGAGTACGGCGAAGTGGTCGACGTCAACCGTCTGGGCGGCATCTGCTGCAAGGGGACCACGCTTAAGCCGCGGATCGGCAACCCGCCGCCGCGGGTGACCGAGACGCCGGGCGGCATGCTCAACTCGATCGGCCTCCAGAACCCGGGCGTCGACGCGGTCATCGAGAAGTACGCCCGGACGTGGGCGACGTGGAAGGCGCCGGTCCTGGTCAACGTCGCCGGCGAGTCGGTCCACGACTACGTCGAGGTCGCCCGGCGGCTCGACGGCGTGCCCGGTGTCGCCGGCATCGAGCTCAACATCAGCTGCCCGAACGTGGGCGCCGGCGGGCTCCAGTTCGCGATCGACGCCGGTGCGGCCGGGGAGGTCACGGCGGCCGTGCGGCGCGTGACCGAGCTGCCCCTGCTGGTCAAGCTGTCCCCGAACGTCGCCGACATCCGGCCGATCGCGCGGGCCATCGCGGACGCCGGAGCGGATGCGCTCACCGCCATCAACACGTTGTCGGGGATCGCCCTGTCGCCGCGCCGCGATCGCCCGCTGCTCGGCAACATCTACGGCGGGTTGAGCGGGCCGGCGATCAAGCCGGTCGCCCTTCGCGTCGTGTACGAAGCCGTCCAGGCCGTGCGCATCCCGGTGATCGCGATCGGCGGCGTGTCCGACCTCGATGACGTGCTTGACTTCCTGGCCGTCGGCGCGGTCGCCGTCCAGGTCGGCACGGCGATCTTCGCCGACCCGACGGTCCCGCTCCGCTTGGCGGACGAGCTTGCGGCGACCTGCGCCCGCCGAGGGCTGACCTCCTATCGCGACCTCATCGGGACGGCGCTGCCGGCCGGCAAGGGACGGCCGTCGGCGAAGGGCGTCGAATACCGTCCGTAGCTCAGAGGGTGCACATGGTATGGTATGTGCATGTACAGCGAACGGACCCAGGTGCTCCTGTCGCCGGACCAGCTCGCACGCTTGAAGCGGATCGCGGCGCGCGAAGGGCGCTCGGTGGGGTCGGTCATCAGGGAGGCCGTCGATTCGTTCGTTGACGCGGAGCCGGATCGCCGCCAACGAGCGTATGAGCGACTCATCAGCCTGAATGCACCCGTGGACGACTGGGAGATCATGAAGGCGCAGATTCTGGAGAGCCAGCTCGGCGACTGGTGATGATCTTTGTCGACACCGCCGTCGTGATGTACGCCGGCGGCGGCGAGCACCCGATGCGTGACCCTTCTCGTCGCGTTGTTGCCCGAGTGTCCCGTGGTGAGCTCGAAGGCGTGATCTCGGCGGAAGTGATCCAGGAGATTCTCCACCGATTTCATCAGCATCCGGCGCCCCGACCTCGGTCGGGCGCTGGCCATCGAGGCGATGGACATCTTTGCGCCGGTTCTCCCGATCACGCACGCGCTGATGCGACGCGTACCCGACCTCGCGATCAAGTACCCAGGTCTGAGCACCCGCGACCTGGTGCACGCGGCCACGTGCATTCACGAGGGCATCACCGAGATCATCAGTCCGGATCGCGCGTTTGACCAAGTGCATGAGCTGCGCCGGATCGACCCCACTTCGTTCGCCGCTGATCCGAACGCCGAGCCCGCGTAGACTTCCGGTCGTGACCACCGTTCGCCCGGGCCTGGAGGCCGCAGCGCGACTCGCGATCGCCGCACGGACCGAGGCCCTGTTCCGCAGTTCCGGCGCCTTCCGCGAGGGCCACTTCCAGCTCAAGAGCGGCCGGCACGGCGACGCCTACGTCGAGAAGTTTCAGGTACTCCAGGACCCTGCGGCGACGAGTGAGCTGTGCGGGTTCATCGCCCAGCACGGCCGCGACCACGACGGTGCGACACTGGTTGACCTGGTCGCGGGACCCACGACCGGCGGCGTGATCCTGGCCTTCGAGACCGGCCGGCAGCTCGGCGTCCGGGCCCTGTTTGCCGAGGAGGTTCGTGCGGGTGACGGCACGACCCGCCGCGAGTTCCGGCGCGGGTTCCGGATCGAGCCGGGCGAGCGGGTCCTCCTGGTCGACGACATCCTCACGACCGGCGGTTCGCTCCTGGCCATGGTCCCGGCCGTGGAGGCGATGGGAGGCGAGATCGTCGAGTGCGTGGTCCTCGTCGATCGGAGTGGCGGCAAGGCGTCGCTGACCTCGCCGACGACCGTCCGGACGTACCCGCTGCGGTCGCTCTGGCAGCTCGAGCTGCCGACCTATGAGCCGGGCGCGACGACGTGCCCGCGCTGCGCGGATGGGACGCCGCTGCACACGCCGGGCAGCAGCGGCACCGGCGGGTGACCGCCCGGCGCCTCGGCGTCGGCGGGGGCCTGCTCATCGCCGCGGTTGCGCTCGTGATCGTCGTCGCGTCGATCGCCGGCGAGGCAGCGGCCCAGACCGAGACGGGCCTCGTCGTGGCCGTCGATTCGTCGGGTCTCACCGACGTCCGCGGCTTCACGATCCGGACGAACGATGGCCGGACGGTCGTGTTCAAGATCGGCGTCCTGGAGAATGGCGCGCAGTTCCCACCGGGTCACCTCCTCGAGCACGCGGCGACGGGGGTCAAGGTCGTGGTGACCTACCGGCGGGAAGGCAGCGACCTCGTCGCCATCCGGCTGGCCGATGCTCCCGGGAGCGGCCCGGCGGCGTCGACGCCGGCGGCATCGCCTACTTGATGCCGGCGAGGGCCCCGTCGATCTCAGCGGGCGTGAAGATCAGCTCGAAGCTCGCCTTGACGATCCCGTCACCGCCGACGACGAAGACGTACGGCTCCGACAGGAGGCCGTAGGCGTCGGTGGCAGGCACCGGCTGCAGCTGGTTGTTGGCATCGAGCACCGGCTGGAGCTGGCCCTGGTCGTCCTGGAGCTTGTACGGCTCCACGTTGATGAAGGTCACGTCGGGGTGCGCGGCAGCGACCGCCTTGACCTTGTCGAGGGTTGGTCCGCAAGTCCGCGTCTGGCAGAACTTCGGCGTAGCGAAGACCAGGACGAAGGGCTTGTGGGCCGCCAGTGCGGCGGCGACCGACGTTTCGTAGAACGCCTTGTCCGGTTGGCTGTCGGTCGAGATCTTCGAGACGTCTCCACCGACGGAGGCCAGGGTGGGCGTGTCGACCGACGGCGCCTTGTCGCCCGGCACGATCACGTGCTTCTTGTCGAGGACCTGGAACTGGAAGTCGATCGGCTCGGCGGGCTTGCCGGCGGCCGCCGTCGTGAAATGGGCGACCCAGTCGCCGGACGCCGGAAAGTCGACACTCGAGACGTAGATCCCGCTGACGTTCTCGATCGCCCAGATGAACGAGCCCGTCGTGTCCGGAATGGTCTGCCCGCCGGGTCCACTGAAGGCGACGCTGGCCGTCCGATCCGGCGCGCCCACCGGCGAATCACTGCCGGCATCGACGAACGAGAAGAGGAACCTGTTGGGGCCGGTGGACAGCTCCGAGGAGATGACGACGGGCAGCACGGACGCCTTGGCCCCGCTCGATGGCGGGGGCGGCGCCGCGGTCGATCCAGCCGCCGAACAACCGGCCAGCAGGAGGGCGGCGCACAGGCCGAGCAGGGTCCGAAATCGTCGCATGGCGACAGCGTAGCGCCGGGCGCCGCTCCCGTCCGGTGGGCCCCGGATTCGCGCACGGCGGTCAGCGCCTCCCGCGCCTAGAATGGCGCCTCGTGAACCGCTTCCAGCAGCTCGCCACGTTCTGCCTCGCGACCGCCCTCGGGCTGGTCACGATCGGCGTGGTCGTCCGCGCGACGGATTCCGGGCTGGGCTGTCCCGACTGGCCGCTCTGCCACGGGCAGCTCCTCCCGCCGGCCGGTGACTCGAAGGCGTGGATCGAGTGGATCCACCGGACGATCGCGGTGGTCATCGGCTTCGAGATCCTCGGGCTCGCCGTGCTTGCGCTGCGCGACCATCGATCGCGGGCCTCCATCCTCTGGCCGACGCTCGGTGCGGTGGCGCTGGTCGGCTTCCAGGCCTGGCTCGGACGCGAAACGGTCCGCCTCGGCAACAGCGGGGAGTCCGTCACCGCCCACCTCGCGAGCGCCATGGCCCTCGTCGGGCTGCTCGTCTTCCTGACGGTCCGCGCCGGCTACGCCACGCACCTGCCGAGGCGTGGCACCAGCCAGCGGTTCACGCTGCTGGCTGCGTTCGCCGCGGCCGCCACGTTCGCGCTGCTGCTCTTCGGATCGCAGGTGACCGCCACCGACTCGGCCCTGGTCTTCCCGGACTGGCCGCTGATGGGCGGGTCGCTTGTGCCGCCCGTGACCGACGTCACCGGTCCGCACGTCCTCCATCGGTGGGTCGCGGCCGTGGTCGGGCTGATCGTCCTTGGCGTCGCGGTCGTCGCCTGGCGCACCCAGCGTGACCGTCGGACGCTCGTCCGGCTGGCGATCGGCGCGGCGCTCCTCTTTGCGCTCCAGGTCGTGATCGGCGGGGCGCAGGTGCTGACCCGGATGGCGGAGTGGACGCAGACGCTGCACCTGGCCCTCGGGGCGACGATCTGGGCGACGATGGCCGGGTTGACCGTGACCAGCTACTACACGGCGCGATCGGCGAGCGGCATCGCCGCAGGACCCGACGGGGACGCCGGCGTCGTTGCGAGCACGCGCTCCCCGGGCGACGCGGTCCGCGCCTATATCGCGCTGACCAAGCCCCGGATCATCGAGCTGCTGCTGGTCACCACGGTTCCGGCGATGGTCCTCGCCACGCGTGACCTGCCCGGGGCGGGTGGCCTGCGCGGCGCGGTCGACTGGGCGGGCTGGGGCGCGCTCGTCTTCTGGACGATGCTCGGCGGCACGCTCGCCGCGGGCAGCGCCAACGCCATCAACTGCTACCTCGATCGCGACATCGACCTGCTGATGACCCGGACCCGGCGCCGGCCGCTCCCGGCGCATCAGGTCGAGCCCGAGCGTGCGGTCGTCTTCGGGCTCATCCTCGGAGCGATCTCGATCGGCCTGATGGCCTGGTTCGTGAACCTCGTCGCGGCCTTCCTGACCCTCCTCGCGATCGGCTTCTACGTGGTCGTCTATACCGTCCTGCTCAAGCGCACCACCACGCAGAACATCGTGATCGGTGGCGCGGCTGGCGCGCTGCCGCCGGTCATCGGCTGGGCCGCGGTGACCGGGAGCGTCGGCGTGCCGGCCCTGCTCCTGTTCGCGCTTGTCTTCTACTGGACGCCGCCGCACTTCTGGGCGCTGTCGCTGCGGATCCGGAAGGACTACGCGGCGGCCGGCGTGCCCATGCTTCCGGTGGTCAAGGGGATCCCCGAGACGACGCGGCAGATCGGGCTCTACGCGGTCCTGATGGTCGCCATCTCGCTGGTCCTGTGGGCGGTGGCGCGAATGGGCGCCATCTATCTCGGCTCGGCGCTCGTCCTGGGCGCAATCTTCCTGTGGCAGGCGTACGGCCTGTGGCGGCGCGGGTCGTCCGAGGAGGCGTCCACCGCCGGGGCGATCCGGCTCTACAAGTACTCGATCAGCTACCTGAGCCTGCTGTTCCTGGCCGTTGCGATCGACGCCCTCGTGGCCATCCCGGTCTGACCCGGACCTCATGCAGCTCCACTTCCTCGGCGGGGCGACCACCGTGACCGGGTCGCAGTACCTGCTGGAGACCGGGCAGGCCCGCATCCTGATCGACTGTGGCATGTTCCAGGGCAGCCCCAACGAGTCGATCCGCAATCGCGTCCCGTTCGCGTTCGACCCGGCCGGGCTGGACGCCGTGCTGTTGACCCACGCTCATCTCGACCATTGCGGACTCCTGCCGCTCCTCGTCAAGGAGGGCTATGCCGGGCCCATCCACGCCACCGCCGGAACGATCGAGCTGGCTACGCTGGTCCTGCTCGACTCGGGCAAGCTGCACGAGGAGTTCGCCAAGCGCGAGGCGCGCTGGGAGAGGCGTCATCCGGAACGCGTCGCGGAGGACGAGCGGAAGGAGGAGGCCGCCTACGAGGCGGCGCTGACGCTCGCCGCGGCGGAGGACGGCCCGCCCGAGCCGGCCGTGACCGCCGAGGGATCGGATCCCGCGCTGGCCACCGGCGAGCACGTCCCCACGACCGTGGAGCCCGTCGCACCGCCAACCTGGCCGCGCGACCCCGAGGCGGATCTCCGAGCCCAGCCGCCGCACCTCGCGATCGACTTGGACGAGCCGCTGTATACCGCGCACGACGCCGAACTGACGCTCAGCCATTTCCGGCCGGTGCGTTACGGCGCGGAGACCGAGGTGGCGACCGGCGTCTGGGCGACGTTCGTCGATGCCGGCCACATCCTCGGCTCCGCGATCATCCGGCTTCGGATCCAGGTGCAGCCGGGCGGGGAGGAGCGGATCATCGTCTTCTCCGGCGACCTGGGGCGCCCGGGGACGCCGATCCTCCGCGACCCCACGCCGATGTCCGGCGCCGATTACGTCCTGGTCGAGTCGACCTACGGCGGGCGAGAGCACGAGCCCGAAGGGGAGGCGATCCGCGTCCTTGCCGAGACGATCCGGATGGTCGGCGACGCCGGTGGCGTGCTGCTCGTCCCGTCGTTCGCGATCGGACGAACGCAGGAAGTCGTCTGGGAGCTCGACCGCTTGATCGAACGCGGTGAGATCCCGCTGCTCCCCCTCTACCTGGACTCGCCCATGGCGTCGAAGGCGTCCGACATCTACCGACACCACCCGGACGACTACGACGAAGAGACCGCGAAGCTGCTGCGCGACGGCGCCAGCCCGCTCGACTACCCCAAGCAATTCATCGTCAACAACATGAAGGAGTCGCAGGCGATCGCCCGGGCGCCACGCCCGTACATGATCGTGGCCTCGAACGGCATGCTGACCGGTGGCCGCGTCGTCGGTCACCTGCGGAACCTGATCGACGATCCGAAGGCCACGATCCTGTTCGTCGGCTACCAGGGCGAGGGGACGCTCGGGGCCCACCTGCAGGCCGGCGTGAAGGAGGTCCGGCTGGACGGCCAGGTCCGGCGGGTCCGCTGCCAGGTCCGCTCGATCAGCGGCTTCTCCGCCCATGCCGATGAGGGCGAGCTGCTCGAGTGGCTCGGCCATTTCATCGCCGGAAAGCGCCCGGGCGACCCGGGCTATCCGCGGCGCGTGTTCCTGGTCCATGGCGATCCCGAGGCCCAGGTCGCGATGGAGCCGAAGGTGCGCGACCTGGGTTTCGCCACCCGCGTCCCGCACTGGCACGAGCGCGTGACGCTCGACTGACGGCCCCGGCGGTGCCGGCGGGCACCGCGTACCGACGGCGATCGTCTTGCGCGACACCCGTGACTTTGGTACGGTTCGCCGCGGCCTCATTCCGGGGGATTCGGCCTGATGCCCGATGGTGGAGACATCCGCCGTCGGGCGTCACCATGTCTGGGCCGGCATGCGCGGCGGGCCTGGAGCGCTCGGTTCGCGGCCCGCCGGCCAGAACTGGTCCCCACCGATGCCACTCGGATGCATCATCGTTTCGCAGGTGTCGATTCCGATCCGTGGGACGATGCATCCGACATGCATCGTGCGGCGAGGTCGGCGACGAGGCCGCCCAGGCCGCCCAGACCCGAGGAGAGTGGATGCGTCCCAGCCTGCAGATCCTGAGTCCGGAGCTCACCACCCGGATCGTCGACGAGGCCAAGCGCGTCCTGGCCGAGGTCGGCATGGAGATCCGTGGGCAGGAGATGCGCCGACGCCTGCTGGACCACGGGCTGCCGCTCGATCACTCCGGGCGGCGCGTGCTCTTCCCACGCGACGTGGTGGGCCGCGCCATCGCCGACGCGCCGAGCTCGTTTCTCCTGTACGACCGGGCGGGCGAGCCGCACGCGGAGCTCGGCGGCGACCGCGTCCATTTCGTGCCCGGGTCATCGGGGCTCAAGGTCCTCGACCACCGGACCGGCGAGACACGACTGGCCAACTCGACCGACTTCGTGGAGTACGTGCGGCTGGCCGACGGGCTGGCCAACCTCCCGTACCTGGCCACGGCCTTCTCGACCAACAACGACATCGAGGCCCAGGTGTCCGATGCGTGGCGCCTGTACATGACCCTGACCAACTCGAACAAGCCGGTCGTGTCGGGGGCCTTCACCGAGCACGGCGTGCCCCGGATGGTCGAGATGATGCAGCTCTTCCGACGCGACCGGGCCGACCTGATCGCTCGACCGATGTCGATCTTCACGATCACCGCGACCGGCAACTTCCGGTACAGCGAGGACTCCTGCCAGAACCTGATCGACTGCGTCGAGGCGGGCGTGGCGGTCGAGATCGTGCCGGTGACCCTGATGGGCCTGATCGCGCCGGTCACCACGGTGGGGGCCACGGTCTTCCACACGGTCGACGTCCTGGCCGGGATCACCATGGCCCAGGTCATCCGCCCGGGCGCACCGGTCCTGTTCGGCGGCGCGCCGGCGACATTCCACATGAAGATCGCCAGCTCGCCGATGTCGGCCATCGAGGCACTCCAGCTCGACGCGGCGTACGTCGCGGTCGGCAAGTCGCTGGGCCTGCCGACCCAGTCGTACATGGCCCTGTCGGATGGGCCGATCCTGGATGCACAGGCCGGTGCGGAGACGTTCGGGAGTGCGCTTGATCGCCGCGCTCGCCGGCGTCAACTCCGTGTCCGGCCCCGGGATGCTGGACTTCCTGCTCGTGTTCAGCCTGCCCAAGCTCGTCTTCGACGATGAGATGTGCGGCCAGGCGCTGCGCTTCGTCCGCGAGGTCCAGCCGCTCGACGACCTCCCGGTGGACAGCCTGATCCAGCAACTGCTGGCCGACCAGCACCTGATCATGGCCGAGCACACCACGCGCCACTGGCCCGAGGAGCTGTACCTGCCCAGCCCGATCGTCGACCGCGACAACCGCGAGGCCTGGACGAGGCAGGGCGCCAAGGACGCGTACCAGCGCGCCGTCGAAGAGGTCGACCGCCGGCTGGCCGCCTACCACCAGCTCGAGACGGACCCGGCGATCGACGCCGAGCTGCGCTCGGATCATCAGGTCCGGGCTGGTCGACCAGACGGAGTTGCCCGACATCCCGGTTGCGCCGGAACCGGTCACCGCGGGGGGGCCCGGAACGGCCGGACGGCGACACAACCGGCGCCGCGAGCGGATCGGCGGGGCCGACGGCGGGCGCAGCCAACGGTGAGGAAGCAGACGTGACCGAGAAGGATGTCGACGTGACCGAGAAGGAGGCTGACGTGACCGGGCCGAGCATTCTGACCGCCGACGAGCTGGCCTCAGTCCGGCGCGAGTATCGTGCGGCCACGCTGCTGCCCAGGCGGACGTATCACGATCCGGGCATCTTCGATTGGGAGCGGCGCGAGATCCTGCGACGGGACTGGGTCCTCGTCGCCCGTGAGGAGGACGCGCCCGATCCCGGCACGTACCTGCTCGTCGAGGTCGATGGGGAGAACCTCATTGTCGTCCGCGATCGGGGAGGCCGGCTGCACGCCTTCCATAACGTCTGCCGCCATCGGGGCACGGCCGTCGTCGAGGAGGCCTGCGGCACGATCGTGCGCTTCCAGTGCCCGTACCACGCCTGGATCTACGACCTGGAGGGCAAGCTCATCCGGGCCAAGCACACCGAGGACCTCGACGGCTTCAGCTTCGACACGTACAGCCTCGCGGAGGTCCGGCTCGACACGTGGCAGGGGTTCGTCTTCGTCAACCTGTCAACGGACGGCCCGTCCCTGCGCGATCAGCTCGGCGACCTGGTCGAGCATCTCGGCCGCTTCGAGCTTCGACCGGCTCCGCTCGGCCAAGCGGACCGAGTACGAGGTCGGCGCGAACTGGAAGTTCATCGCCGAGAACTACTCCGAGTGCTACCACTGCCCGGGCGTCCATCCCCAGCTCAACCGGCTCACCCCGTACGACCTGGGCGGTGACTACGAGCCGCACGGGGCGTGGCAGGGTGGCTGGATGGAGCTCGTCGGCGAGGCCGAGACGATGGCCCTCGACGGCGGCCACGGCTCGCGGGCCGGCCGCCCGCCGATGCCCGGCATCACGCCGGTCGACGAACGCCGGATCTTCTACTACGTCGTCTGGCCGATGACGTTCATCTCGATCCATCCGGATTACCTCTTGCTCCACCGGCTCGTCCCCGAGGGTCCGGACCGAACCAGGGTGGTCTGCGACTGGCTGTTCGACGTCGACACCATCGCGATGCCCGGCTTCGACCCGTCCGACGCCGTCGCATTCTGGGACCTGACCAACCGGCAGGACTGGCACGTCTGCGAGCTCCAGCAGCGGGGGACGACCTCGAGCTCGTGGGTTGCCGGGCGCTATTCGAACCAGGAAGCGTCGGTCCATGCGTTCGATCTGATGGTCGCCGACCGGTATGCCGGCGACCCGATTTCGCGCCATGCGAACCGTCCGCGAGCGCTACGACGTGCCGCCGCCAAAGCCCGGGACGGCGGACGTGAACGGCTCGAGCGGGAAGGCCCAGGCAAGGGCCGCGGCGCGGGCCAGGGCGGGCGCCCGGGACTGAGCACCCTGGGCGTCTTGGCCCGCAACGGCCGCGGCCGAGTTCGAGCGGCACGTCCATCTTGGTCAGGCGACGGGCGGCTCCACTGCGGCCGGCACCGGGACGAGGCGGACCGCCACCGAACTGACGCCGATGCTCACGGCCACGGCCGTGATGATCGCAACATAGAGCACCTGGTCGATCGCCTCCGCGGCGACGGCAGCCGTGGCCAGCACGAAGCTGAACTCCCCGATCTGGCCGAGGCCGACGGCGAGCTGCAGCGGCCGAACCTCGAGCCGAGCGAGTCGCACAAGCAGCCAGGCGACGGCCACCTTGGCGACGGCGATGAGCGCCAGCAGCAGTCCGACCGACGGAAGCGCCGTACCGAGCCGGCTCGGGTCGACGAGCGTCCCGATGGCCACGAAGAACAGCACCGCGAACACGTCGCGGAACGGCAGGAGGCGCCGGCGCGCCTCGTCGGCCTCGTGGCTCTCGGTGATCGCCAGACCGCCGACGAACGCGGCAAGCGCCAGCGGCACGCCGAATGTCACGGCGCCGACGCCCGCCACCGTCAGCCCCGATGCGACCGAAGCGATCAGGAAGAGGTCGTGCTCGTCGCCCAGCGCGCGGAGGACGTGGGGCAGCAGCCGCGCGACGGCGATGGCCAGCACGCCGAACGCCACCAGCCCCCCGAGCGCCTCGATCAGCGATCGCCGATCCGATTCCAGCGCCGCCAGCAGCACCGCCGCCAGCGCGACACCGACCAGGTCCTGGAGGACGCTCCAGCCCAGCAGGCCGACCTCGGTTGCCCGATCCGTGGTCCGCCGTCGGCTCCTCGTGATGTTGACGATGACGACCGACGACGACAGCGCGACGCATAGCCCGACGACCGCCGCCGGGAGCGGCGGCAACCCGACGGCGAGGAACGCCGTCCCGGCGATCGCCGTCGACAGCAGCGCCTGGAGCGGCGCCGCCCAGAGCAGCGGTCCGTGCTCGCGCCGCAGCCGCTCGATGTCGACCTCGATTCCGACCTCGAACAGGAGGAGCACGACGCCGACGTCGGCGAGCAGCTCGAGTTGTTCGCGATCGGCGACGTATCCCGGCGTGAATGGCGAGACCCCGATCCCGACCAAGAGGTAGCCGACGATCGCCGGCAGCCCGAGCCTGCGGGCGAGCCAGCCGCCCGCGGCAGCGGCCAGGAGGACGGCGCCGATCTCGAGGATCGGGGCTGCGGAGGCATCCATGGGCGGATGGTAGCGGCGGAGCCGACCGAGCCGACCTGCGCAGCCTCCGGTGGCGATGGCGCGGCGGTCAGCCCTCGGTCGGCGGCGCCTCGCCGCGGTGACGCCGCTCGCCGCCGAGCGAGCCGAACCGCCAGGCGAGGAAGACCGCGATCCCGGTGATCGCCACGATGATTGCCGAGATCGCGTTGATCTCGGGCGTCACCCCGAACCGGATCTTCGAGTAGATGTACAGCGGCAGCGTGCTGCTGCCGACGCCCGCGTTGAAGGTCGTGATCACCAGGTCGTCGAACGACAGGGCGAAGGCGAGCATCGCCCCGGCCGCGACCGCCGGCGCCAACAGCGGCAGGGTCACGTACCTGAAGGCGCCCCACGCCGAGGCCCCGAGATCCCGGCCCGCCTCCTCGAGCTGCGGGTCGAGGCCGGCCGCGCGGGCGCGGACCACGACCGCGACGTACGAGATGCAGAACGTGACGTGGGCGATCGTGATCTGCACCAGCGACCCCTGCCCGCCGAACAGCTGCGCGAAGAACAGGAGCAGGCTGATCCCCATGATGATCTCGGGGGTGACCATCGGCAGCAGCAGCAGCGTCTCGGCGGTGCCGCGGCCGCGTGACCGCATGCGTGCCAGCCCCAGCCCGAGCAGCGTCCCGAGGATGGTCGAGGCGAGGACGGCGATCGCCGCCACCTGGAGCGTCCGCCCCAGCGCTTCGAGCAGGTCGCGGTTGGCGAACAGCGCGGGGTACCAATCGAGCGTGAACCCGCGCCAGATGAAGTTGCGCTTCGAGACGTTGAACGAGAAGACGATCAGGATCGCGATCGGGGTGAACAGGAAGACGTAGACCGCGACGGCGAACGCGGTGAGGAGGGGGTTTCGCTCGCGACGCATCTACAGCACCTCCTGGCGGAGGATCCGCAGCGTCGCCAGCGTGCCGCCGATCGTCACCAGCATCAGCAGGAAGCCGAGGGCCGCGCCGGCCGGCCAGTCGCGGGCCGACAGGAACTCGACCTGGACGATCTTGGCGATGGTCGTCGTCTGGGCGCCGCCGAGCAGGTCCGGCGTCACGAAGTCGCCGATGGCCGGGATGAACGTGAGCATCGCGGCCGCGATGATCCCTGGCATCGTCAGCGGCAGGGTGACGTGCAGAAAGGCACTCCGGCCGCTGGCGTACAGGTCGCGCGCAGCCGCGATCAGCGCGTCGTCGAGCCGGTCGATCGAGACGTACAGCGGCAGGATCGCAAACGGCAGGAAGCCATAGGTCATCCCGAGCACCACCGACAGGTCGGTGTTGAGCAGGATGACCGGCTCGTCGGTCAGTCCGACCGCCTGGAGCAACGAGTTCACCACCCCGTTGTCGCGCAGGATGATCATCCAGGCGTAGGTCCGGATCAGGTAGCTCGTCCAGAACGGCAGCATCACCAGGATCAGCAGCAGCGCCTTGTGGGCGCCGCCGCGGCGGCTGATCCAGTAGGCGACCGGATAGCCGATCGCGATCGAGAAGATGGCCGTCAGACCGGCGTACCGGAACGAGTTCCAGACGGTCGGCAGGAACTCCGGCGCCAGCGCCGTCCGGTAGTTGTCGAGCGAGACGTGGTCGAGCACCACGCCGCCGAACTCGTCTCGGGTGCCGAGGCTGACGACGAAGATGATCCCGAGCGGGACGATGAAGAAGAGGAACAGCCAGCCGAGCCCGGGCAGCGTCAGCGGCCCGGCACCGAGCCGGCTACGCACCCGCCTTCAGCTCGTTCCAGCGCTTCGAATACTTCTCGAGGTCGGCGCCCAGATCGAGCAGCTCGGCCAGCTTGTCGATGACGGCCTGGTCCGGGTTCACCGTCGGGTCGGCCAGGATGTCGGGATCGATGAACGCCTTCGCCGCCGCGTTCGGACCCATGTACCCGATGTAGTTGGTGTTGGACGCGCTGATCTGGGCGTCGAGCAGATGGTTCATGAATAGCTGCGCGGCAATGGGGTGCTTGGCATTCGCCAGCAGGACGGCGGTGTCGGAGCCGCGGACGCCGCCCTCCTCGGGGATGTAGAAGACCACCGTGTCGCGTTCGGACTGGACCTGGTAGACGTCTGAGCCCCAGGCGTGGGCGATCCACGCATCGCCCGAAGACAGCACCCCGATGTCGTCGGTGGTGTAGGTCCGGACGAGCGGCTTCTGCTGCTTGAGGAGCCCGAGCGCCGCATCGAGGTCCGCGTCGTCGGTCGTGTTCGGGTTCTTGCCCAGCCGGAAGAGGGCGGCCGCGAAGGCCTCCCGTTCATCGTCGAGCATCGCGATGTGCTTGTCGTACTTGGGGTCCCAGAGCGAGGCCCAGCTGGTGAGCTTGTCCTTGATCCTGGCAGTGTCGTAGGCGACGCCGGTCGTCCACCACATGTACGGGATGGAGTGCGCGTTGCCCGGGTCGTAGCCCGGGTTCATCCACTCGGCGGCGAGGTTCACGACGTTCGGGATCAGGGACAGGTCGAGCGGCTGGATCAGGTTCCGCTTGAGCAGCGCCGGGATGTCGACCGAGGTCGGGAAGGTCAGGTCGTAGCCGCCGCCGTTCTGGCCGATCTTCGCGTACATCGTGTCGTAGGTGTCGAAGAAGTCGTAGGTGACCTTGACGTTGTACTTCGACTCGAACGAGGGCACGACGTCCTCGCCCATGTAGTCCGCCCAGTTGTAGATGGCCAGTTCGGCTTCCGGGGTCGGGGCCGGCGTCGGCTCGGCGCTCGGGCTCTCGGACGGAGCGCTCGATGGTGGCGCGGACGCCGCGGAGGACGTCGCGGCCGAGGCCGGCAGCGAAGGGGCCGAGGACGCGCTGCTCCCCGTGCAGGCCGCGATGACCGGGGCCAGCGCCGCAGCCGCACCGAGCGCGCCGATCCGCTCGAGGAGCACGCGTCGCGAGATCCGACGCTCCGCGAGGTAGCGGACCAGATCGCGCTCGAGGTCGAGGGTCGAACCGTCGTGTCGATCGGTCATGCCGCACCATCCTCCCGCTGCTCGGGTCCCCCATATGCCTCGGCCATGCCGGGGCCGTGACCCAGGACGAGCGCCTCGGACGGCGACCAGGCAACCGCGACCTCGCTGCCGACCGGCAGCCGAACCCCCGTCTTGGGTGCCAGCACCGTCAGCCCGAGACCGCCGGTGGTTCGAACCTGGTACGAGATCGTCGTGCCCAGGTAGGCGGCCTGCTCAATGTTGGCCCGGATCGACCCCGGAGCGTCCGCGGGAACGAGCTCGATCGCCTCGGGCCGGACGCTCAGCTCGAGCTCCGTCCCGGCGGCCAGGGTGTCGTGAGCGACGAGGGTCCGCTCACCCGACGACAGGCGGACCGCGCCGTCGGCTTCGACCTGCCCGCGGAGCAGATTGGTGGTGCCGATGAAATCGGCCACAAACCGTGTGGCCGGCCGCTCGTACAGCTCCTCGGGGGTGCCCAGTTGCTCGACCTTGCCGGCGTGCATGACCGCGATCCGGTCGCTCATCGTGAGCGCCTCTTCCTGGTCGTGGGTCACGTACACGAACGTGATCCCCACCTCCAGCTGGATCCGCTTGAGCTCAAGCTGGAGCTGGCGGCGGAGCTTCAGGTCGAGCGCCCCGAGGGGCTCGTCGAGCAGGAGGACGTTGGGACGGTTGACCAGCGCCCGGGCGAGCGCGACCCGCTGCTGTTGCCCACCGGACAGCTGGTGTGGTCGGCGGCGTTCGTAGCCGTCGAGTCGTACGAGCGCGAGTGCCTCGGCGACCCGGCGCGCGGTTTCCGCCCGCGACACGCCCTTGCGTTTCAGCCCGAACGCGACGTTGTCGCCGACGTTGAGATGCGGGAACAGAGCGTAGTGCTGGAAGACCATGTTGACCGGTCGCTTGTCCGGCGGATCCGTGGTCACGTCGCGGCCCCGGAGCAGGATCCGGCCCGCGGTCGGCAGCTCGAAGCCGCCGATCATCCGGAGCGTCGTGGTCTTGCCGCAGCCGGATGGCCCGAGGAGCGAGAAAAACTCGCCGCTGACGACCTCGAGGCAGACGCCGTCCACCGCCCGGATCTCGCGGAACCGCTTCTCCAGGTCGAGCAGCTGGATCTCGGGGGACGCCGGGACCGGCTGGGCCATCATCGAGGGCCGAGCCTACGCTCGGCCGTCGAGACGCGACGCGCGCCGTCCCGTTCTCCGGGACGTAGCCGTTCTAGGTCAGTGTCTCCCCGGCCTCGTGCGGGCGGCGATCCGGGCGAGAGCGCCGGCCCAGTCGGGATCGACAAGACGGCCCGGTGCGTCGAGGTCGAGCAGCAGCGGCGCGTGGTCCGACGGGATCGGCGGACCCTTTCGAGCGTCGCGGTCGATCTCGGCGCCGACGATCCGCCCGGCGATCGGCAGGGAGACGAGCAGGTGGTCGATCCGCATGCCGTTGTTCTTGTGGAACATGCCGGCACGGTAGTCCCACCACGAGAACCGGCCGGCCTCGTCGTGGACCGCGCGATAGCCGTCCACCAGCCCGGTGGCCAGCAGCGCGCGGAATGCCGCCCGCTCGGGCTCCGAGACGTGCGTGCCGCCGTGGACGGCGGCCGCGTCCCAGACGTCCCGGTCGGTCGGGGCGATATTGAGATCCCCGCCGATGACCAGCGGGCCGGCGGCCGCGCCCGACTCATGGATCCAGCGGGCAAGCCGCTCGAACCAGGCCAGCTTGCCGGCATAGAACGGCGAACCCACGATCCGGCCGTTCGGTGCGTACAGGCTGACCACCCGGATCCCGTCGATGCTTGCGGCCAGCATCCGCGCTTCGTCGAACGGGTTGAAGTCATCCTCGCTGGCGACTTCGGCACCGGCCCCGCCGGGACCGGAATCGCGGACCGGCCCGTCGCCGAAGTTGGTGACGACGTCGGTCACCGCCAGGCCGTCGCGAGCCGCGATCGCGACCCCGTTCCAGCGACCCTCGCCGTGGTGGACCAGCTGGTAGCCGGCCATCGCGAAGGTCATGACCGGGGCGTCGCCGTCGGTCAGCTTGGTCTCCTGGAGGAGCAGGATGTCGGGCGCGGCCCGCTCCAGCCAGCGGTCGACGGCCTCCTGGCGGGCCTTGAGCGAGTTGACGTTCCAGGTGGCGATGCGCACGGCCGGGCCCGATCAGTAGCGGCGGCCGCGCTGCCGCGCCAGGTCGAAGGTGGCCGTCTCTGCCACCGCCATGACGGCCATCGTGCCGGCCTGGACGGGGTCGGACACGACGAGGTCGACGTGCTCGGTGATCGAGCCGACCATGTTGAGGGCGATGATCGGGATGCCGACCGACCTGAGTTCGTCGGCGGCCAGGCTGATGTCGCCACCCATGATCGAGCCGGCGAGGACCAGCAGACGGGCGCGCGGCAGATCGGCAACGGCCCGGACCGCGGCAGCGATGTGTGCCTCGCCGACGAGCGGGATCGTGTCGACGCTGATCCGCTCGCCGCGGAGGTTATGTCGGTCCGCCTCGCTGACCGCACCGAGCGCGACCTGGGCGACCTGTGCACCGCCGCCGACCACGATGACCCGCTTGCCGAAGACCTGGTCGAGCGCCCGGGTCCGGTGGATCGACCGGACGTCGGCGAGGCTCTCGAGCCCGGCCGACAGGGCATCCTGGGTGACGCCCTCGACCTCCAGTTCGATCTCGGTCAGCGGCGGATCGCCGTCGATCTCGCGGACCGTGGCCAGCGCCCGGATGCGACCGCCGAGCTCGGTGACCCGCGCGGTGACCGCCGAGATCGCCTCGGGCCGGTCCACGACGTCGAACCGGATCGCCGCCGCCTCGGCGGCACGCCGACGGGCCATCAGCCGAGCGAACCCCGTCCCGCCGCACCGGGTCGCAGGTCGCTCACCGACATCGAATCCGGCTCCAGGCCGCCGGCCGGATCGTGCTCCTCGTAGGCGAGGGCGAGCCCGGCGAACGCCTCGCGAGTGGCCGTCGGGTCCGATGTCGTCAGCATCAGGGCGCCGTCGGTGTCCTCGGCCACACCGACGATCCCGGTGATGTTGACGCCGCGATCGGCGAGCGCAGTGGCGACGCGCGCGAGCGAACCGGGTCGATCGTCGAGCTTGACCGTGAACCAGACCGTCAAGGCGCCACCTCCTGTGGCGGCCATGGTACCCGGCGGACCAGCACCGACGCGTCGCGGCGGTACGCTTGGGTGGTGATCCGCGGGGAGGGCTGCCGAGCGTGACAACACACCGCATCAGCGTTGCCGAGCGCCGCGCTCGGATCGCCGTGCGCCATCACGTGGCGCCGGCCGAGCGGGTCGCCAGCGTGCTCCAGGTTGCCAGGGACGTCGTCTGCCTGCATGCGACGGACCCGGCCACCGTCTACGTTTCGGTGCGGGCCCGGATGACCGAGGCAACGATCGAGGCGGTCGATCGCGAGCTGTACGACGATCGCCGGCTGGTCCGCATGCTGGCGATGCGCCGGACGATGTTCGTGGTTCCGGTCGACGACGTGGCGATGGTCCATGCGGCAGCGTCCCTGGGCGTGGCTCGGACGCAGCGCCGGCGCTCGGAACAGCTCGTGGCGATGCTCGGTGTCGACGATCCCGCGACCTGGTTGCGCGAGGCGGAGTCGGCGACCCTGGGCGCACTCGGCCGTCGCGGCGAGGCCACCGCTCGCGAGGTCGCCCAAGACGTCCCGGCCCTGCGCGAGCGGGCACGGGTCAACGTCGGCAAGAAGTACGAGGCCGATCTCGGGATGGCCGGACGAGTCTTGCTCCAGCTTGCCGTGGACGGACGCGTTGTCCGGGCGCGGCCGCGGGGGACCTGGATCAGCAGCCAGTACCGCTGGGCTCCGCTCGATCGCTGGCTTGGTCGGCCGCTTGACACGATGCCGGTCGACGCTGCGCAGGTGGCGCTCGTCCGACGCTGGCTGGAGCGCTTCGGGCCGGGGACCGAGGCCGACATCCGATGGTGGACCGGGCTGGGCGCCCGGGAGGTACGGGCCGCGCTTACAGGCAACGCGACCGTGGCCGTCGACCTCGATGGCGCGTCCGGGTACATCCTGTCCGACGATCTGGAGGCCACGCCGCGACCGGAGCCCTGGGTCGCGCTGCTCCCCGCGCTCGATCCGACGACGATGGGCTGGCAGGCGCGCGACTGGTACCTCGGGGCGCACAGGGCCCGGCTGTTCGATTCGAACGGCAACGCGGGCGCCACGATCTGGATCGATGGGCGGATCGTGGGCGGCTGGGCCGTCCGGCCGGCGGGGGACGTCGTCACCAGGCTCCTCGACGATGTGGGCCGCGAGATGGCCCGCGAGGTGGAGGCCGAGGCGGACCGCCTGTCCAGGTGGTACGGATCGGTCCAGGCCGTCCCCAGGTTCCCGACGCCGCTCTACCGTGAGCTGGTGGGCTGATGTCCCAGGCGTCCCCGATCCAGGTCTTTGGGCTCGAGCGCGATCAAGCCACCCGGGCCGCGATCCGCTTCTTCAAGGAGCGCCGGGTGGCGATCTCGTTCGTCGATCTCCGCCGCCGGCCGATCGCGGCGGGCGAGCTGCGGAGGTTCACCGAGCGGTTGGGTCCGGCCGCGCTCATGGATCCGGCCAGTCGGCCCTATCGAGACGCCGGCCTCGCCTACCTGCGGATGGACGACGCGGAGATCGTGGCCCGCCTCCTGACCGACGTGGACCTGCTCAGGCTGCCACTGGTCCGCCACGGGAACGCGGTGACCGTCGGGCCGGACAAGGCGACGTGGACCGCCTGGCTCAGGCCGAGCGGCGGTTCCTGAACGCCGACCACCCGATCGCACAGCCCAGCACGATCATCAGCAGGCCCACGACGGCCCAGCGATCGTCGCCGTACATGCCCCCGGAGCCAGGCAGGATGTTCGTCCCCTGGCCAATGAAGACGAGCCCGATCAGCGCGACCACCACCGCGATGATCCAGCGACTGCGCATGGACACCTCCCGGGTGGCATCCTAGTCGCATGCCACCCACGTCGCCCGGATCGCGTCGGGCGGGTCGGATGACGGTCACGCCGAAAGCCAGCCGAATCCTCCAGGGCGACGCCCGGTCGACCGAGGACGAGAAGCTCCTCAAGCGGCGCCCGAGCCCGGCCTTCCTCGACACCGACCCCTGGCGCGCCCTCCGCATCCAGGCGGAGTTCGTCGAGGGCTTCGACGCCATGGCCGACGTGGGTCCTGCAGTCACGGTCTTCGGGTCGGCGCGGACGAAGCGAACCGAGCCCGAGTACGAGCTCGCGCGGACGATTGCTCGTCGCCTGGCCGAGGCGGGCTACGCGGTCATCACCGGCGGTGGCCCCGGGACGATGGAGGCCGCCAACCGCGGGTGCCGCGAGGGTGGGGGACTGTCGGTTGGCTGCAACATCGAGCTGCCGCACGAGCAGGGCATGAACCGCTACGTCGACCTCGGCGTGGAGTTCCGCTACTTCTTCGCGCGCAAGGTGATGTTCGTGAAATACGCCGATGCCTTCGTCATCCTGCCCGGCGGGTTCGGCACGCTCGACGAGCTGTTCGAGTCGCTGACCCTGATCCAGACCGGCAAGGTTCGCCACTTCCCGGTCGTGCTGGTCGGCCGGGCGTACTGGGCGGGACTGCTCGACTGGATTCGAGACAGCCTGCTCGCGAGGGACAACATCGAGGAAGCCGACCTCGACCTGCTCCAGGTCACGGACGATCCGGCGGAGGTGGTCAGGATCGTCCGCGCGTTCAGCGCCGATAAGGACAACGGATCGGCGGGCGCCATGGGATCCGGCCTGGACGAACGCCGGCCGCGGTCGCCTCGCTAGACCTCGGGGACCGGCGGGAGCGCCACTTCGATCCGGCCGTCCACGATTCGAACCGGGTAGTAGCGGACCCGACGGATCCGGGTCAGCCGCCGCGCCTCGGCTTTCCTGCCGGGTGGATCGACCTTCGGCTCGCGGCCGTCAGGTGTCCAGACCGGGTGGTAGCGGCCGTCGGGGTAGAGGCCTCCCGTGGTCGGCATCTGGACCGGGTCACCGGTCGCCAGGTCGAAGCGACCGTCGTGCAGCGGACAGGCGACGACGCAGCCGTCCAGCTGGCCGATCGACAGCGGCGCGCTCATGTGCGGGCAGCGGTCGTCGGTCGCCACGATCCCGGCGGAGGTATGGGCCAGCAGCACGTCCAGGTCCGCCCGCGACACGCGCCGGAGGGACCCGAGCGGCAGGGCAGCCACGTCGAGCAGCGGCTCGAACGGGGCATCCGCTGCGCCGGGCGCCTGGAGGTGGATCGGGAACGTGGCGGCGACGGGATCCATCCGGGCATCGTACCTGCCGGAACGCCAACGACCCCGGTGCGGGGCACCGGGGTCGTTGGCCAAGAGGAGGAGCGAGGGTCAGTCGGCGGTCGGCGAGCCCGTCCAACGTGGGGGGATGGCGTCGGCCCCAACGGCGGCGGCGGCCGGCGTCGGCGCCTCGCCGGTGTGGGTTCGGAGCGGGATCTCCTTGAGGAACAGGGCGGTCGCCGCCGCCAGGATCGTGGTGACCACCCCGATCTGGAAGGCGGCGGTCACGCCGATGGTGAAGGCGCTGTGGATGCCATTGACGATGTTCGGGATGATCGGCTTGACCGCGTCCTGGGCGGCCGGCGGCACGAGGCTCAGGATCTGCGCCCCGAGGTCGTTACCGACTCCGACGAGGTTGTCCAGTGCGCCCGTCCCGGCGTTCGAGAACTGGCTGACGGCCTGTGCAGGGACCCCGGCCGCGGTGAGCTGGCCGGGCAGCTCGTCGACGAGCCGGGATCCGAAGATCGTGCCCGTCACGGCCAGCCCGACCGATCCGCCGATCTGGCGGAAGAACGTCAGGTTGCTGGTGGCGACGCCGAGCTGCTTGAACGGCACGGCGTTCTGGACCACGATCGTGAACACCGACAGGGTCGGGCCGATCCCGAGACCGGTGATGAACATCCAGATCCAGAGGGTCGTGATCTCCGTGTTGGCGGCGAGCTGGGTCATCAAGGCGATCCCGACGGTCATGATCACGAGCCCCGTGACGATGATCGCCTTGTAGCGGCCCGTCCTCGAAACGAGGAGCCCGGACACGATCGAGCTGCCGATCAGCCCGATGAGCAGCGGGAAGATCTGGTAGCCGGATTCGGTGGCGCTGGAGCCGTGGACGAACTGGAACCAGCGGGGCAGGAAGATGATCGCCCCGAAGAACCCGAAGCTGACCATGAACGTCGACACGAGTGACGCCGTGTAGGTACGGTTCCGGAACATGTCGAGCGGGATGATCGGCTCCTTGGCCCGCGCCTCGATGAGGAGGAACAGCGCGCCGAGCACGGCCGAGGCCGCGATAAGACCGCCGACCTCGGGGTCGAGCCAGTCGCCGGACTGCTTGTTGGTCAGGCCGATCAGCAGTGCGCTGATCGCGACGATGAAGACGCCCGCGCCGGCGATGTCGAAGTTGCGGGTCGCGCCGGCCCGCTTGACCGTCGGCAACAGTCGGGCAAGGACGAAGAGGCTGACCAGGCCGACCGGGATGTTGACGTAGAAGATCCAGTGCCAGCTGACGTTGTCGGTCAGGATCCCGCCGAGCGCCGGCCCGATGATGAACGAGATCCCGAACACGGCACCGAAGAGGCCCTGGTAGCGGCCGCGCTCGGCCGGCGTATACAGGTCGCCGATGACCGCGAGGGCGATCGGGAAGAGCGCGCCAGCGCCGATGCCCTGGATGCCTCGGAAGAGGATGAGCATCGCCATGTTCTGCGACAGGCCGGACAGGGCCGACCCGATGAGGAAGATGGCCACCCCGAACATCATCATCGGCTTGCGGCCGTACAGGTCGGACAGCTTGCCGTAGAACGGCACGGTGATCGTGGAGGTCAACAGGTAGATCGTGACGACCCAGGTGTAGTACTCGTTGCCCCCGAGGTCGGTCACGATCCGGGGCAGGGCCGTCCCGACGATGGTCTGGTCGAGCGCCCCCAGGAACAGGGCGAGCAGCACGGCGCCGAGGATCTCGAGTTTGGCTCGATGGCTCAGGCCGAGGGCGGGGTCGTCGGCGAGTGACGGCGTGAACCCGTTGGTCTCAGCCGGGAACGATTCCATCAGTGGTCAATCCCTTCCGTGTGATGGTTGGCAAGGTCGGCATCTCGCAGGGTGGACGGCGATCGTGGAGCGATCGTGGAGACGGCGTGGTGCTGTTGTTCGGCCGCGACGACCGCATCGACCGCCACGCGGAGGTCGGCGACGGCCTGGCCGACGCCCGCCAGCTGGGACGGATCGAGCCGGTCGAGGACCGAGCGCAGGACATCGTCGCTGAGGGCGTCGACCTCGCTCAGGAGTCGCTCGCCCGCTTCGGTCGTCTTGACGACGACGACCCTCCGGTCCTCCGGGACGCGGTCTCGGACGATCAGGCCGCGCTCCTCCATCCGGTCGACGAGGCCGGTGGCGTTCGAGTCGGAGACATTGAGCATGTCCGCCAGCTGGCTCATCGTCATCTCGCCGTTGCGCTGGATCGTGTACATGATGTGGACCTGCGCCATGCTTACGCCCTCGCGGAGGAGCCGTTCGCTCGACGCACACTTCAGTTGGGTCATGGTCGCCCGGAAATCGGCGATGATGGCGGACGCGAGGTCCCCCGCCGATTCCCTGGCCGACCCGGCCGTGATCTCGGTTCCTATAGTTTGTGTCACATGAATAATGTCGCAGACGCGGATGATCCTGTCAACCTGAACGGTCCGCGTCGCATGCAGGAGTCGACATGCGTTTCGCGTTGATGATCGAACCCCAGCAGGGCCTCAGCTACGCCGACCAGGTCGCGATCGCCAGGCGGGCCGAGGAGAACGGCTTCGACACGCTCTTCCGATCCGACCACTACCAGAGCTTCCCGGGTCCCGCCGGCCGTCCGACCACCGATGCCTGGGCGGTCCTGGCCGGCCTCGCCCGCGACACGCAGCGGATCGGGCTGGGCGCGCTGGTATCGCCGATGACGTTTCGCCATCCGGGCAACTTCGCGAAGCTCGTGACCACCGTCGACGAGATGAGTGGCGGCAGGATCGAGGTCGGCGTCGGAGCCGGCTGGAACGACGTGGAGCATCGCCAGCTCGGGCTGCCATTCCCGCCGATCGGCGACCGCGCGGACCTGCTCGAGGACACGCTTGCAATCCTGCACGGCCTATGGGGCGAACCGGATGGCTGGTCGTACACGGGCCATAGCATCTCGATCGAAGGCGCGAGCTTCCACCCGAAACCCGTCGACGTGCCGGGCCGGCCGCGCACGTCGATCGGCGGCGCGCGACCGCGGATCCTGATCGGCGGTGGGGGCACGCCACGTTCGTATCGCCTCGCCGCGCGCTATGCCGACGAGTTCAACCTCAATACCAGGAGCCCCGACCACACGCGCCAGGCTTATGCCGACATCGATGCCGCCTGCCGGCAGTTCGGGCGCGATCCCGCAACGCTCGCCCGGTCGGCGATGGTCGGCGTGCTGGTCGGTCGCTCCGACGCGGAGATGGAGGCCAGGAGCGTCGCCGTGACCGAGGCATTCGGAGCGGATGCCGACGACGTCGCCTGGCTGGAGGAGCGCACCACGCGCTGGGTCACCGGCACGCCCGACGCCGCCCGCGACGCGGTCCGCCGCTACGAGGCTGCCGGCGTCCAGCGGCTGATGCTCCAGGACTTCCTGCCCTGGGACCTGGACATGATCGACGTGATGGGCGAGGCGCTCGTCTCGGGTTGCTGAACGAGGGCTCGGCCACGGCCGATCGAGCCAGCGTCGCCGAGCCGGGCACGCACCAATGCCGGCGTACTTCGTGGCACCGGACGCGCCGGGCCTGTCAACTGGCTGTCGGCAGGCCTGATCGCGGGGCCCGGCTGCTGCGGCCCGATCCGGATCAGCCGCCGGCCGCCTCGGACGCCCTGAGGTACACCGGATCGTCCCGGCGGATCGGGTCGGGGTTGGTGCCGCGGACCCGAGCGAGGCGTTCCGTCAGCAACTGGAGCGGCGTGGCCGAACCGAGGAGGGCCGCCACGGCCGAGGGCAACCCGGCGCCGTCACCGACGACGAGCCGCCCGGCTGGCGTGAGCCCGGGCTCCAGCTCGGCATCGACGGCGGGCGACACGATCGCGCCGGTTCGCAAGCCGATCTCGCGGGCCGCGGCGAGGGCCTGCCGCGCCCGGGACACCCGTTCGTGCTGGCCGGCTCGTTCGGTCAGGATCAGGACCAGTCCGGTGTCCGGGCCGGTGGCCGGCAGATGGCCGTGCAGGAAGGTCTCCAAGTCGCGATAGGCGGAGGGGAGCCACGACGCCTCCTCGACTTTCAGGACCAGCTCGCGGCCGGCCGGCCGGTCGGCCCCCGATGCGATCACGAGCAGCTCGTGAGCGTCGCCGAGCGCCGCCGCGATCCGCTCGGCGGCGTCGCGGTCGCCGGCGCCGGCGGCGAGGAGGCCGACCACGGCGTCGACGTCGAGCACGCGATTCGTCAGGACGGCACCGACCTGCGCGGCGGCGAGCAGCGGGCTCAGGTAACCGATCGTGTGGCACCAGCTCTGGTCGAGCTCCCCCGTCTCGACCACGGTCTCCGCGATCGCGCCGCCGGGCGAGCGGGCGCTGACGGTGACGAGTGCCGTTCGCGCACCGGCGGCTCGCGCCGCCCTGAGGGCCGCGTTCGTGGCGGCGGTTCCGCCCTCGTGCGAGATCCCGATCAGCAGCCCGCGCTCCGGCGGTTCGAGCGACAGCTCCAGTGCCTGCTCCGCGACGACGAGCGCATCGCCGAGCCCGGCGGTGCGCATCGCGTCACGCAGGATCAGGGCGGTGCCCTGCGCCCCGTGCTCCGAGGTGCCGCAGCCGGTCACGACCACGGGCTCGCGGGCCGCCGCCGTCCTCCGGACGGCGGCGGCGAGGGCCGCCACGCCGTTTGCCGCGGGATCGCGTCGGAGCAGCCGACCGGCCAGCGCCGGCTCGGCGTCGATCATCTCGGTCATGTGATACGGCGGCCCGTTGCGATGGCTGGGCTGCTCGGTGGATTGCCAGGGATCGGGTGGGCTCGGCAGGGGGGTGGTCGGATCGAACGCGGCGTCAGTGGACATTCGGTGGCTCCTTCGCAGGCACCGAGGATACGGTGCGACCCGGGACCGCCCGGTGGCGGCCCGCGGCCCGCGACGGATCCACGGCAACGAAGCGCCGAACGCGTCACCATTGCGACCGAGGAGGAGGTAGGCATGCAGGTTGGCCTGATGGCGCCGCAGGGTTGGAAGGGCGAATACGACGGCTGGGATCCGGCCGACGCGTGGGCCCGGACGGTCGAGCTCGCCCGGAACGCCGAGACGCTTGGCTTCGAGTCGCTGTGGGTGTTCGATCACTTCCACACCGTTCCCGAGCCGACCGACGAGATCACCTTCGAAGGCTTCTCCGTCCTGACCGCGCTGGCGATGGCCACGGAACGTGTTCGCCTGGGCCACATGGTGGTCTGCACGGGGTTCCGGAACCCTGCCCTCACCGCCAAGCTGTCGTCCACGATCGACGTCATCAGCGGCGGCCGGTTCGAGCTCGGGATCGGCGCCGGCTGGAAGGAAGAGGAGTGGCGCGCCTACGGGTATGGCTTTCCCACGCTCGGCGAGCGAATGGCCGCGCTGGGCGACCACCTGGCCGTGGTTCGCGAGATGTTCGGGCCCGGACGCGCGTCGTACGAGGGCCGGTATGCCCACGTCCGCGGCGCAATCAACGTTCCAAAGGGCATCCAGCAGCCGCGAATCCCGATCATCGTCGGCGGCAACGGCCAGCGCGTAACGGCCGGCCTGGCGATCCGCTATGCGGACGAGCTCAACTACGTGTTCCTGTCACCGGCCGAGATCCGGGAGCGGATCGCCGACGTCCGCGCACGGTGCGAGATCGAGGGCCGCGACCCGGCGACCCTCCGCTTCTCGCTCTACACCCGTGACGAGGACATGCGCCCGACCGGCCAGGCACGGATCGATGTCCTCGGCGAGCTTGACCAGGTCGGGCTCGACCGGATCGTCTGCTTCCCGACCCGCTGGTCGCCGACGGTCGACGCCCAGGCGGCGTTGGCCGACGATTGCCAGGCCGCCGGCCTCACGCTGGCTTCGAAGGTGGGTGTCTAGCCGGAAGTCCGCCGGCGCCGGCGCCGTCGCCATGGTCGCCAGGCGCAGCAACTCCGCGATGGCCCAGCGAGGCTGCATCCACCTGCCTGCGTGTTCCTACGCCGCGATCGACGACTCAAGAGGGTGCCGGCGGAATCCGTCCGATCCGCCGCAGCGGCGCGTAGCGGAGCCAGACACGCCCGACCAGCAGGTCGAGCTGGACCGGACCGTATCGCCGAGAGTCGATCGGCTCGCCGAAGCCGGCTGCGGCCGTGACCTCGGCGGTCGCGTCGCTGACCAGCCACGCCTCGTCCTCGGCGAGCTCGAGATAGCCCTCCGCGAACGGGACGCGATCGCCGGGGCCGGCGACCAGACGTTTAACGGCCAGGGCGTCGCCATCCGGCTCGCGGAAGACGACGACCGAACCGCGACGCGGCCAGCGGGTCGGCGTCGGGTCGACCAGCAGCCAGTCGCCCGGTTCGACGGCCGGACGCATGCTGGCCTCCGCGACGGCCACCCGCCATGGGCCCAGGAATCGGCGAAGCCCCGCCGTCCGACGGGGCTTCCGGTCTGACAAGGGTCGGGGTTCAGCCCGGCCGGCCGGCGACGCGCGTCTTGCCGGGGCCGCCGGTCGCCTTCCAGGCGGCGTCGACGTCGTTGATCAGGTCGAGCAGCTTCTGGCCGTCGGCCGGGTCGACCGACGCCTTGACCTTGGAGACCTGCTTGTTGGCGTTCCAGAACAGCTCGTGCAGGTTCGGGACGACCTCGAGGTGCTCGGGCTTGAAGTAGTCGTGCCACAGGACGTCGAGGTGGTGCTTGACGAGCTCGGCGCGCTCTTCCTTGATCCCGATCGCTCGGGCGCGGAATGTGTCGTCGGAGCTCGCCTGGTACTTCTCCATGATCCGGAAGCAGGATTCAGCCTCGATTCGGGCCTGCTCCGGGTCGTACACGCCACACGGCAGGTCACAGTGGGCGCGGGCGATGGCCGTTGGGGATAGCCATCGGGTCAGTCGGGACATGGCACGCTCCTTTGGGACTGGAGGTCACGCGTCTTGGGGTGAAGGTGACTCTGGCACGACGTCCGAGTCCACGAAGTGTCCGAGTGTGGCCGAGGGCTGTCAAACACGCGTCAGCCGAGTACTCCGAGAGATTGCGACGGACCATGCCGAACCAGCCAGAGTTGTTCGGTCCAGCGGGTTCCCGCATCGAACGAGGGGCCGCGGGTTCGCGCTCCGTGCAGGAACCGGCGGCGACCAGCCGGCGTCATGGCGCGCAACCGGGGCGCCGTCCCGCCCAGAACATGCCAGGAAGGGGCTCCTCCGCGATGCACCGTCGACTCAGCCTGTTGTCTCTGATGGCCGCCGCCGTCCTCGCGGCGATGCCGTCAACCGTCGCGGCCGCCGAGCCGACGCTCACGGCGAGCGTGGTCCCCGGCCAGGAGATCGATGTCGCCGGTTCGGGCTTTCCGGCCGATGCCGATGTCCAGCTCGTCATCCTGCGCAACGGGGCGGATGCGGGGACGCAGGCGCTCCGAACCAAGGACGACGGGTCGTTCAGCGCGACCATCGAGGCCGGGCCCGGCCGAGGCGGCGTCTACACGATGACCGCAACGTCGGGGGCCGCGACGGCCTCGGTGGAAGCCCTGGCAGTCGAGACCGCCGGCGGTCTCCACGCGTCCCCGCCGCCGACCGATGCGATCGCTGCCGGCGCGCCCGCGCCTGGCCTTGATGTGGCTGGGCTCGCCGCCATCGTCCTGATCGGCGCCTGCGCCCTGAGCGTCGGGCTGGCGGCGATCCGCCAACGGACATCGCCCCCCGGGGCCGTGGATCGCAGCTGATCGGCGCGGTGAGTGAACGCCGGAACCCGGTCTTGACGACCGGGTTCCGGCGCTTCAGGCGCGAAGCAGACGGCCGGGTCTAAGCCGGAACGGGCGTCATCCCGGTGCTCGCCGCGGCGAACGTCTCGACCGTGGTGAGCGAGATCGGGAAGTCGAGCAGCGTGGCCTGCATGTCGATCCGGTCGCCCGCCCCGTAGCAGCGCATCAGCCCGCTGAACGACTGCATCATCGGATCCGTGGCGGCAGCGTGTTGCTCGGCGAGGGCTACCGCCGGCACGTGCTGGACGTCGAACCGGCGCCCCGTGATCCGCTCGAAGAGCCCGATGACGTCCTCGGGTGCCAGGGCCTGCGGGCCACCCAGCTCGAGGATTGCATTTCGCGCCGCCGGGTTAGTCAGGCTCCGGACGGCAAACTCGGCGACGTCGTCGGCGGCAATCCAGCTGATGGCCCGGGCTTCCGTGCCGTAGATCGTCGCCTTGGCCGCGGCGGCGTCGAAACCAACGGCCGGACTGAGCCAGACGTCCATGAAGTAGCTCGGTCGGAGAATGGTGTAGGAGAGCCCGCTCAGCTTGAGGTACGCCTCCACCGTCCGCTTCGCGTTGCGGAGCGGGAAATCGAGGTCGATGTTGCCGGAGAACGACGTGTACACCACGTGCCGCACATCGGCCGCCCTCGCCGCGTCGATCAGCCGCATCGAACCATCGAGGTCGGTCGTCGCGATGTCGTTGACGCCCGCGACATAGGCGAACGGCATCGACGACACGGTGTCGATCACCGCCGAGACGCCGCGGCAGGCAACGGCGATCGACGCCGGATTCCGGAGGTCACCGTCGACGATCTCGAGGCCAAGCGCCCGGAGCGCCTCGACCTTGGTCGAATCGGCCGTCGTCCGGACGAGCGCCCGGGACGGGACGCCCTTTGCCGCGAGCTTGCGGCAGATCCTGCCACCGACCATGCCGGTGGCACCGACGACGAGAATCATCATGCCCTCCTCTCAGCGCTGCGTGCCGTTGGCGACGGCGGCGTCGCACCAGGCGATATCCGGGATGAACCACGGGGCGATCGAGAACGTCAGGTTGCCCCTGTCAAGCGTGAAGGTGTTCCAGGACGCCATGGGCGTGTTCGTCATGTCGAGATGGAGGGCGAACCCGTCGGACGACGTCGAGTCGACCATCCAGAAGTCGCCGAGGGCGCGGCCACCCCAGGCGTCGACGTGAACGCGGAACGGCGCGCCGGTCACCGGGTCGCGGGTCGTCGTGAACAGGTTGATGTGAACGACCGCCTTGCTGCCGCCAGGAAGGATGGTCACGTTCCAGTTGCCCGATGCCTGGACCTGGCCGAGAAAGACGAAGAAGCAGGCGCTCGGGTTGCCATTCCATTGGGCATGGCTCCAGGTTCCGTGGTACACGGCCACCGGCGTGGTGGCCCCCATTGCCGCGGTGGGGATCGCGAGCGCGATCACCAGCGCACCAAGCAAGCGAGAGAATCGTCGTTGCATGTAAGAGCCTCCTGTTGCAACTCGCTCGATCGTCCAATCCGAAGGCGTTCGTCTCAGCGCCTGGTTCCTTCGAGGGCGACCAGGGCCGGCGCGCCCTGATCCAGTGACCCGTTCAGGACGTACAGCGTCCGGTTGGCGCCGTGCGACGGGGTGAACGCCGCCTGCGTCGGGTAGTCGAGCCAGGCCGGATCACCGGACACCGGTGCGATCGTTCCGTCGCGATCGACCCGGAGCAAACCGCCGCCTGGGCCTCCGCCGAGGTAGTTGACGGTGATCCACAGGCAGCCGTCCGCATCGACCGTCAACCCGTCGGCGGTCACGAGGATCTGGTCCTCGGCGAAGACCGTCGGCTCGCCGGCCGTGCCGTCGTGGAGCAACGGGATCCGCAGGACGGTGCCCGCCTCGTAGTTGAGGGCGAACAGGTCATTGCCACGGAAGGCAATACCGTTAACGCCGAGCCAATCGAAGGCCGGCTCGAGCAGCGGGTCGTGCAGCCAGGGCGCCTCGAGTACCTGGTCAACGCCGGTCCGCGGACGGACGCGCCAGATCGAACCTGTGACGTCGCCGACGTACAGGAAGCCGCCATGGTAGGCCAGGCCGTTGACCATTCCGACGGTGCCGAAGTCGCCGGTCGGCAGGGTCGCCACGGTTTCGACGGAGCCGTCCGGTGCGTATCGCAGGATGCGGGAGTCCACGCCGTCCAAGGTCGGGTCGAGCCATGACATCACACCCGCGTAGAGATACCCGGCGTCGTCGAAGACGAGGCCGGTGAAGATCCCGACGTCGACTCGCGGCCCGAAGGGCGATGTCATCCCGCCGGTCACCTTCCAGACCTGGCCGGCGCTCGGTCCATCCGATGACCATGCCGTGGTGGTCACGAAGACGGCGCCGGACCGATCGACCGCCATGCTCTCGGCAAATGCTCCGGAGGGCAGCATGGCAACCACGCGCGGCAGCGCGACGTCGGCTCCGTCGCTGTGTCTGGCCACAACCGTGGCGGGTGCCAGGACTGCGGCGGCGATGAGACCGGCGGCCACGAGCGCCGCCGTCTGTCGTTTGAGCATGACCCACCCCTCAGCTTCCAGCGGGGTCGGTCTCGCCAGTGGCTCCGCGCGGTCCCGGCGACCGGGTCCAGACCGCGCCTCGTTGCCATCCCGCTGGTCGGGGACGATGCGCGGACGGCGTTCCCCTAGCGTTCCTCGAGCGCGACGGCGACGGCGGCGCCCGCGCTCGAGCCTGTCAGGCGATCGCCACCGGAACCAATTCCTCGACCCAACTCTCCAGCGAGGTCAGTCGGACGCCGAACTCGGCCGCGATTCCGCCCATCTCCATGGCCAATTCGAACGCATCCAGCCCCGCGAGCAGCTCCCACATGTACGGCGGCAGTCCGGGTACCGGCTCGCCGGGGATCACGCCGCGGTGCGGGACCTCCCGCCCGAGCAACCGCTCGAAGGTCGCGATCGTCTCGAGGATCGACATCGGCTCCGGCCCGCCGATCGGCAGGTAGCGGTTCATCGCCTTCGGGTGGTCGAGGGCGGCGAGGGCGAAGGCAGCCACGTCGCGGCTGTGGACGAACGAGTGGTGTCGGGCGCCGCTGCCGACATAGACCACGTCGCGCTCGGCGAGGATTGGCGCGGCGACGACGGCCGCCAGCCAGACGTCCATGAACGCGTTCGGCGCGAGGATGGTCCAGGGCATGCTCGTCGACTGGAGGAGGGCTTCGGTCGCGCCCTTGGCTGCCATGAACGGGTTGGGATTGTCGGGCGCCGCACCCAGCGCCGATGTGAACACGAACTGCCGGACGCCGGCCGCAACGGCCGCCTCGATCAGATTCCGGTTGCCGGCCAGGTCGACCGACTCGATGGTGTCATCGGGGCCGCGCCCGATCGAGATCGCGGTCGTGATGACGGTGTCGACGTCACGACACGCGATGTCCAGCGACAGCCGGTCCTTGAGGTCCCCAACGACCGGCAGGGCGCCGCTGACGACCAATGACCGATGGTCGGAGTTGGGCCGGACCAGGATCCGGACCCGGCGACCCTTGTCGATCAGCCCTCGGGTGATCTGGCCACCGAGCATGCCGGTGGAACCTGCGACCAGGATCATCGCCCTTTCCCTCCGCGGTGGGCAGTGGGCCACCGCACCCGCACGATGCCGAGTGTCCGAAGCCGCCGTTCCGGGGGCGTTCCGCGTGAGCTCATCCGGTTTCGAGCTCGGACCAGCTCGCGATCTCGAGCGCTTCCTCGATCCGCGCGCCGTAGCCCGGGTGCGGCGATGCCTCGGCCAGTCGTCGAGCCTCGGCGGCCTCGACCGCGAAGGTCGCGTCGTCGCCGGTGCGGCGGGCGAGGTGGGCGAGATGGGCGTGCGCCAGGGCCTCGTTATGCGGGTTGCCGCCGATCGAGGCAAGCAGGGCGAGCTCACGCCGCCGCATCTCGGTGGCCGCGGTCACGTCGCCGAGGGCGTCCTCCATCTCGGCGGCCGCCCAGGCAGTGACCGCCTCGAGATATCGGTCGCCCATCTGATGGGTCACCTCGAGGGCTCTAGCGATGTGCGGCCGGGCGCGGCCCGGTCGGCCCGAGCGGGTCAGCGCTGTGCCCAGGTGCATCCGGACGGTTTCGCCCCGGATGTCGTTCAGGTCGAGCGCGATGGCCAGCGATCGCTCGAGGAGATCGATGGCCTCGTCGGACCTGCGGACCATTTCGAGCATGATCCCGAGCTGGTCGAGCGCGTTCATCGCGTCTCGAGGCGCGCCCGCCGCCTCGAGGACGCGGACGGCATCCGACAGGCGCTCGATCGACTCGTCGTATCGCTGGAGACGGCCGAGGATCCAGCCGACCCAGCGGTTCAGATTGGCGCGGGCAACCACGGCATCCGGCGGCAGGCAGGCGAAGCCTTCCTCGAGGAGGCTCAAGGTCCCTTCGAAATCCCCGTGGCGGTATGGCAACCAGAAGAAGGCGCCATAGACGCGCGCCAGCTCATCCGGCGTCCGTGCGGCGGCGATCGCCCTGCGGAAGGACTCGTCCGCCGCGCTCTCATTCCCCTCGCGCAGCCGCAGATCGGCAAGGCTGGCGTGGCCCGCGGACGCATCGAATTGGTTGGCGATCTCGGCCGGGAGTCTCGTCCACGCCGCAAGGGATCGCTCCAGGAGGCTCGCCGCCGACGGATCGAACAGTCTGACCGCCCGGTCGGCGGCGGCGAACCCGAACGCGACGGCGAGTGGCAGCGAGCCCGCCGCCCCCAGCTCGGCGGCGGTCAGGGCGTGGTCCGCCGCCGTCGCGACGTCGGTGCAGCCGGCCGCCGCGTCGACGAGTTGGCCAGGCGGGTCGTCCGGATGGCAGCCGCCGATCACGCGGGCGATGTTCAGATGCACGCCGGCCCGGCGAGCCGACCCGGACGAGCCGCGCACGGCCAGGCGGTACAGCGGGTGCGCGAAGCCGTACCCACCGCCACGCTCGATCAGCAACCCCGCGGCCATCGCGCGGTCGAGCGCCGCCACGAGCCCGCCCTCGAAGGGAGGCACCAGGGCCTCGAGTGTCTCGAACGAGAAGTCGGAGCCCAGCTCCGCGGCGATCACGACGAGATCGAGCGTTGGCCCGGCCAGCCGCGCCGAGCGGCCGGCGACGAGGCGACGCACGCTGTCGGGCGGCTCGGACAGTGGTGTCGTTCCGGTTTGCGCCGTGCTCGTCCACCGGTCGCCGACGAGGCTGACCGTGCCGCCGTCCCGACCGGTCCGCATCAACTCGAGACAGAACAGGGGATTGCCGTTGGTCTGCTCGTAGGCGCGCTTCGCCAGCTCGGGTTGCACCGAGCGGCCACCGAGGTTGACGACGATCAAGGACTCCATGTCCGCTGCCGCCAGCGGCCGCAACGGGAGATCGAGCCCGCCCGTTCGTCGGATCTGCTCGACCAGGGCCGCCGCCGCGTCGGGGATGGATTCGTCGTCGCGGCAGGTGACGGCGATCAAGATGCGAGCGCGCGCCAACCCCGCCAGGAGGCGCTGCAGGATCTCGAGGGTCGAGCCGTCGAGCCACGGGATATCGTCGATGGCGAGCAGGAGCGGTCGACCGCGGGCGGCGCACTCCATCGCGAGGACCAGCGCGTCGATCAGGGCCGATCGGTCCAGGAACGGGACCAATGCCGACACGCCGATCCCGGGTGCGACGGTGGCCATGGCACTGCGTGCGGGCTCATTCCAGGTCTCCACCTCGGCCGCGGTCAAGCCCACCGTGTGCATCAGCCGAAGAGGCGCGTAGGCCGCTCGACTTGCCGACTCGACGGACTGCCAGCGCAGGACCTGCCAGCCCGCCGCGCCAGCGTAAGCGGCGACCTCGTGCAGGAGACGGGTCTTCCCGATCCCGGCCGGCCCACGGATGACGAGCGAGTCCACGTTCCCGCCCACGACCCGGTCCAGCACGATCTCGATCCGAGCGAGCTCAGCCTGCCGGGCGATAAGCCGAGGAGCGGTCGACGGCGTCGGGGTGGCGAGGCCGGCCGATCGTTCGGCCGCGCGGAACGTGTCGATCGTCTCGGGCGATGGCTCGGCGTCGACGGCGTCGTGGAGGGCCCGCCGGCACAGCTCGAACTGGCGCCGCGCCGCGTGATGGCGGCCCTCCGCGGCGAGCAGCTCGATGATCAGGCGATGAGCGGCCTCGTCTGCGGGATCGTCGTCGAGCAGCTGGTCGGCGATCGCCCGCGCCTCGGCGACTCGTCCGAACGCCTGGGCCTGGCGGGCAACGATGATCGCCACCCCCTGCCAGCGGCTTCGCAGGTACTCGCGCGGGACGGCGACCCAATCCTCGTACGGATCGTCGGGCAGGAGCTCGCGATGGCCAAGCTCGAGGATCACCTCGACGGCGTGTTCGATGGCTGCCGCCCGGGCGCTGTCGCACGGATCCTCGAGCCGGCGGCTCGCCGCTGGCGACGGACCCGCGAGCAGGTCGAAGGCCGCACGCAGCCGGTCGAGGTCGAGGTCGAGCTGGTCGCCGACCAGGCCGATGCGCCCGTCCATCGCCGTCAGGGCCTGCCCCGGGCCAACGGCCCGCCCGGCGAAGTGCCATGCTTTGCGAAGACTGGCGCGACTCGACTCGGGATCGGCGTCGGGCCACAGCAGGGTCGCCGCCCGCTCGCGTGACAGGCTGTGGCCGGGCGTGACCAGCAGCAGCTTCACGATCCGTTCGGCCGAGACTCGCTGCCAGTCCGCGTGCCCGAGTCGTCGGCCCGCGGCGACGACCTCGAACGTGCCGAGGACTCGGGCCTCGATCAAAGCGCGATCGGACGTCGAGACGAACGCAGGCATGGAGGTCGTCGCGATGGCGGCCACGAGGCGTCTCCCCCGGCGTCCGTGAGCGCAGCCCCCGGCGCCGTCTCGCCGTTCCCAGGAGCGCCGCACGCGGATGATGTGGCTGGGCACGCGGCCTGCGGCGCTCGTCCAGTCCGAGAGCCTGACGGGTCTCGCCCGCGGACGACAGGGCCGTTCAGCCTGAACGCCGCAGCCGGCCACGGCGATCCCCCGGCGTGTCGCACCGCTTCCGCGCTGTTCCGGCGCGTATCATTTTCGCGATGACCGAGCGAGGGCTTCCGAGCGTCGACGGCGCGCCGGCCTGTCCGTTCGTGGCGTTCGAGGACGATCGCGAATCGCGGTCGACGAGCCCGGACCATCGACACCGCTGCTTCGCCGAGCCGCTCCCGGCGCCGCGCGCCGCTGCGCACCAGGAGGCGTACTGCCTGTCGAGTGCGTTCCCGGTCTGCCCGACCTTCCAGGACTGGGCGAGGCGCGAGGCCGCCCATGCGCGTGGCGAAGGGGAGCGACCCGCGGTCGCGCCCGCCGCGAGCGCCCGCCCGCACGCGGCACCACCGCGCGACGACGGGCAGGACGGCGACGACGAGGCGGACCAGCGCGACCCGGCGCCCGCAGACGAGGCCGACGGTGACGCCGTTGCGGGATCGACCGGCGGCCGCGACACGCCGCCGCCGGTCGAGGAGCCCACGATCCGGCGCAATCCGCCGCGTGACTGGGCCGCACCGCCGCCCTGGGCGGCCGGCGGTGCCGGCGCCGCCGGCCCAGGCTCGAGGCGCGCACCGGACGGTCGAGGCGTATCCGAGGTAGCCAGTCCGCCCCAGTTCCTTGCCGGCCGATCGGGTGAGGGGCGCGGCCTCGCCGGCAGCGCCGCCGATCGGCTCGCATCCAGCGACGGCGACGTGCCTCCCGCGGCGCTTACGCCCTCCGCGGTCCATCGCGGCGGGGTAGCGCCCAGCGTGGCCGCGCCGCCGGACGCCGAGCTGGCTGACCTCGTCGGGCCCAGGCGATCGGCTGATCGGCCGGTTCACGGCTATCAGCCGCCGGCTCGTCCAGGCAACCGGCCGCGCGTCAGCTCGACGCGGTCGGCGCCGCCTCGCGACGCGATCGTCGGGCCAGCGTGGGAGCGTTCGCGGCGGTTCGAGGCGTACCCGACGATCCGAACCCGGGTGGGCATGCCGCAGCCTGCCGCGAATCGCCGTGCTCGCGCTGGCCGTCGCCATCGCCGCGGTCGTCCTCTTCTTCCTGCCGGCGCTCCTCGGTGTGGGCGGCGGGGGCGGCGGCGGCACCGGAACCGCCAGTCCAAGCTCGAGCCAGGGCGTCCAGGCGTCGGGCAGCGCGCAGCCGTCTGTCTCGGCGGCCCCGACCCAACAGGTCTACGTGGTCAAGGCCAATGACACGATGTCCAAGATCGCCAAGCATTTTGGCCTGACGACGGATCAGCTGTGCACCGCCAACAAGGCGACGATCACCAACTGCGACAAGATCGCGATCGGCGACGAGCTCATCATCCCGACGACCGCCCCCGACGTGATCAACGACGCATCGGCGGAGCCGTCGGCTTCGTAGCAGCCGCTGGCGCGCCGCGCGCCCGGGCGTTGACCCGCGCCCGGGCGCCCAAGGCTATCGCGGGGCGATGTTGATCGCGGTGATCTTCCCCGCTTCGACCCGGAACGTGGCGTCGATGTGCTGGCTTTGGGCACCGGGCCGGACGACCAGGAGGTCGGCCTCGTAGGTGTTGCCGGTGTCCCGGATCTCGCCCGGGATCATCTTCAGTCCGGCGTCACCGCGCAGGAACCAGCCCCCGACCCGCTCGACCCCGCGCAAGGTCTGCACGCTGTCGCCGACGTGCACGCGCATCTCCGTCTTCTCGTCCATGAGCGCCACCGCGGCCTCGCGATCGCCGCCGTTGAGCTTCTCGAAGAACTCTTCCATTGTCTCGACAGCACCCATGGGCGGAGTGTACCGTCGGGCGCCCGGACGGGCGCGGCCCTGAACCGCCGATCTGTCGGGTCATGAACCGGGCGACGTCAGCCGCACGGGTCTGGCCGTCTAGAACCCGCCGCCGGCGCCCCCGCCACCGCCACCGGAGCCGCCACCGGAGAACCCGCCGCCCCCGGACGAGGCCGGCGAATTGCCGATCGTGCCCAGTGACGACATCATCCCGCCGACGTCCGGAATGCCCGAACTCGAGAAGATGCCGCCACCGCTTCCAGCGACTCCGGCACCGGTGAACGAGGACCCACCCGATGTCTGGTACCAGATCGGGAAGTAGGGCATCACCCCGGTCCCGTGACCCGGCCGGACGTCTTCGAGGCTCCGCCTGAACACGCCCTCGATCTCCGCCTGGAGGCCGAGCGCGGTCGCCCACACCACGACCTGATCGGGGGTCTCGAGCCAGTCGAGCTTGGCGTCGCTGACGACCTGTTGCATCGAGCGCGCCTGCCCCATCGTTCGTTGAAGGGTCCGCCGGTAGGCCGCGAGCATCGCCCGGATCATCGCGCCGGACATCGTCACCGCCGGCATGCTCCACGCGAACAAGAGCACCACCACTCCGCCGACGATGCCGGCCGCGCCGATCAGGGTCAGGCCCGCCAACGGGATGGACAGCCCGGCGATCAGCCCGACGACCGCGACGACGATCGCCGCGGTGCCACGCAGCGCCCAGGCCGTCACGACCTGGCTCGGCTTCTGGGCGAACCAGCCGCGGGCGACGACATGGGACTCGAGCGTGCGGTTGAACCCACCGACCTTCTCGCCGAACTTGGTGGCGTCTTCCGGCTCGATGTACGAGCCCTCCGAGCTGCCGCCGATCGCGTGCAGGTCGCGGAGGGCGAGCTCCTCGGCCGGTCCGATCGGTCGCCGGGCGTTGCGCGCGCGCTGCGCCTCGATCTCCGCGTCGCCGCGAGCCGGGACCACGTCGATCCCGAGCTTCTTCGAATGACCGAGCAGCCCCGTCTCCTCCTGGCGGAACGACAGCAGGCCTCGACTGGCGAGATCGAGCATGGCGGTGGTCAACGCCCGGCGGGACGTGTGGCCGTCCATGACGACCGCTCCGGCCGCGGCCGTCAGCTCGGGTGGCGGCGCCGGCATCAGGATCGACGGGTCGTCGAGGTAGACGGGATCCTTGCCGAACCTGCGCCAGTGGAAGAACGCCCAGCCGGACAGGAGCAGCAGGACGATGGGCGCGCCGACCAGCCCGACGACCGCGTTGATCTGGCGCGAGGTCTGGAGCGCCGCCGCGTGCTCGGGCGTTGCCGCGGCATCGATCCGCCGGAGCGCGATGGCGAGGGCGCCGTCGAAGTCGGCAGATCGCAGGTACGGGAGCATGTCGTTGTCGAAGATCGCCTGGCGCTCCTCGTTCGACAGGTAGGCCGCCTCGAACCCGGGACCGGCGTACAACTGGACCTGGCCGTGCTGGCGGTTTGGCTCGAGGTCGAAGAAGATCGCCAGGCCGTCGTCGAAGCCGGCTCGCCCGACACCCCACTGGTCGATCAGGGCTGCCGCCTTGGCGCGCGTCCCGTCGGTCGTCAGGTCGTACTCGCCGCTGTCCTGCGTGTAGACGACGATGCCGGCGCTCGTGCGGTCCTCGATCGACTTGATCGTCGCCTCTGCGCCGGCGATGGCGGAAGGCGACAGGATGCCCGCATAGTCGTACACCGCCTGGCCGGCAGCCGGTGGCGGGAACGGCGGTCCGGGCGGTGGCGCCGCCGGGGAGGCAGCCGACGCGCCGCCGGCCGTCCCCACGGCGACGGCCAGCCACCAGCCGACAAGGCCGATCATCGAGAACGTGCGTCGACGGCGAGTCATCGGTTCACCCCCACGTAGCACGCAGCCGCCGAACGAGCTCGGCCGCCTGTTCGTATCGTCCAAAGCTTGGCATGACATACGTCCCCGCCACGCGCGAACCCACACGCTGGAGCAGGTCCAGGGCCAGCTCCAGACCGACCTCCGCGCCACGATCGCCGGCGTCCCGGAGCGCGACCCGGGTCGAGTCCGGGATGGTGATCCCGGGGACCTCGTTGTGCAGGAACTCCGCGTGCCGGGCACTCTGCAGCGGCAGCACGCCGAGCAGGACCGGGACCGGGAAGCCGCCCGGCCCGAACCGCCGATCCGCCTCCTGCAGCATCGCCTCCACCTGGGCCTCGTCATACAGGGGCTGGGTCATGATGAGATGGGCTCCGGCCGCCAGCTTCCGCTCGAGGCGATCCCACTCCGTCGAGCCGTCCGCAGCCGTCGGGTCAAGGGCGCAGGCGATGGTGAACCCGGCCGGCTGCCCGATCGGGCTGCCAACCGCGTCTTCTCCGCGGTTCAGCCGGGCCAGGATCTCCACCAGCCCGATCGAGTCGACATCCCAGACGCCGGTCCCGGCCGGGTAGTCGCCGACCCGCGGCGGGTCGCCGGTCAGGGCCAGGATGGTGCGGACGCCCAGGGCGTGGGCACCGAGCAGCTCCGATTCGAGCGCCATCAGGTTCCGGTCGCGCGTGGTCACGTGGACCACGCACTCGAGATCGAGATCGTGCTGGATCCCGAACGCGACCGCGAGCGCGCCCATCCGCACCCGGGCCATCGCCGAATCGCTGACGTTCACCACGTCCACGCCGGCGGTCTCGAGCAGCCGCGCCGCCTCGATCGTCCGCTCGATGCGCACGGAGCGCGGCGGGTCGATCTCGACCGACACGACGAACCGGCCGCTGGCCAGGGCGGCGGCGATGCGCGTCGGCGGCACCAATTCGGCGGGCGCGTTCGCGGTCGCCAGTGAGATCGGCCGGACGATGGCGGCCGGGGCGGCAGCCGGGGAAGCGACATCCTCGGCGGCGATCCGGTCGAGTGCACTCCGCATCGCCGCGATGTGCTGCGGCGTCGTCCCGCAGCATCCGCCGACGATCGACGCCCCGGCCGCCAGGAAGCGCGGCACCATGCCGGCCAGGTACTCCGGGCTGGCGGCGTACACGAATTGGCCCTCGATCCGCTGGGGGAGCCCGGCATTCGGCAGGATCGAGCGCGGGAACGCGGAACCCGCGCCCCCGGCAACGGTCGTGTCGCCCGCCCCGGCGGCGCCGGCTTGCATCGCTTCGAGCGTTTCGATGCACGCCTCCGGGCCGCCACCGCAGTTGACGCCGACCACGTCGGCGCCCGCCCCGGCCAGGATCTCGACGGCCCTCGCCGGGGTCGTGCCGTCGGCGAGCTCGAAGTCGTCGCCGAAGGTCAGCTGCGCGACGATGGGCAGCCCCGCGGTGCGGCGGGCCTCGTCGACGGCGATCAGGAGGTGCTCCAGCAGCGAGAAGGTCTCGAACAGGAACAGGTCGACGCCGCCCTCGAGCAGCCCGTCGAGCTGCTCGCGCACCACGGCACGGACAGCCGCCTCGCCGACCCTCGACAGCTCCCTGGTTGGTGCGCCGAGCGGTCCGACGGATCCGGCGACCCAGGCGTCCCGTCCGACGACGTCACGCGCCTCACGCGCCAGCTGTGCGGCGCGACGGTTGAGTGCGGCGGCCCGGTCGGCCAGGCCGTGGTCGGCCAGTCGAGCCCGATTGGCCCCGAACGTCGCCGTCTCGATCAGCTCCGCGCCCGATTCGAGGTACTCGCGGTGGATTGCCGAGATGATCTCCGGACGGGTCGCGACGAGCTCGTCGAGGTTGGCCCGCTGGGGGATCCCGCGCGAGAACAGCAGCGTGCCCATCGCCCCGTCGGCAAGCAGCGGGCCGGTCGTGAGCCGCGCCAAGAACCGGTGGCGCGGGGTGCGTGGGGCCTCGCCCGCCGTCACGGCTGCCCGCCTGCTCCGGCGGCGCCTCGCCGGCGACCGACGCGGAGCGAGCCGTCCGGTTCGAGGAGGACCTGGGCGGGTCGTGGCCGCCCGTTGTAGGGCGACGACTGGGATGCCGCGTAGGCCCCGGCATCGGCGATCGCCACGAGGTCGCCTCGCCGCAGCGGCGGCAGGTCGTGGACGCCGAGCGAATCGGTGGACTCGCAGATCGGCCCCTCCACGCGCGTCGGCTCGGACTCCCGGTTCGACGGGGCCAATGAGCCGGCCGGCGCACCGTCGCAGGCCCGGCCGAGCGAGCTCAGCGCCAGGATGGCGTGCCGGGCCCCGTACAGAGCGGGGCGGATCAGCTCGGTCATGCCCGCGTCGAGGACCACCTGGTGGCCGCCGCGATCGCGCACGTGCAGCACGGACGCGACCAGCCATCCGGCACGAGCGACCAGGAATCGCCCGGGCTCGACGGCCAGGCGGGACGGCCGCCGATCCGCCGGGGTCGCATCGAGGAGCGCGGGGAGCTCGCGGGCGAAGCGACCCGGACCCGGGGCCCGCTCGCCGACGGCGAAGACCGGGAAGCCACCACCGACGTCCAGCGTGTCGAAGGCGGCGATTGATCCACGCCACAGCGCGGTCACCGCGAGCGCGCGGCGGACCGCGTCGCGCCAGGCATCGACGGCACCGAGCTGGGAGCCCACGTGCAGGTGGATGCCGCGAGGGCGCAACGGGCCATTCGCCCCACCGCCGGCCTCGATGGCCGCCGCCAGCTCGGTCTCGTTCATGCCGAACTTCGAGCTGCCCGCACCGACGGCCAGGCCCGGCAGGGTTTCCGGGGCCACGTCGGGGTTGACCCGGTAGAGGACGTCGATCGATCCCGACGGATCGCGCCGGCCGAGTCCACGAACGGCCGCGGCAAGGGCAGCCGCTTCCTCGGCGGACTCGATGGCGATCCAGCGCAACGGCTGCCCCTCGCGGGCGGCGAGTGCGGCAGCGCCGAGGTCGGCGTCGGTCTTGCCGATCCCCTCCAGGGTGATCCGGTCGTTGGGCAGGCCGGCCCGCGTCGCGGCCGCCCACTCGCCGCGTGACACGACATTCGCCCCGAACCCCCCGGCCGCGACCGCGGCGATGATAGCCGGCACGTCATTGGCCTTGACCGAGTACTGCCGGATCCACGGGTCGGGGAACGCGGCGCGGACCTCGGCCGCGGCCGAGGACAGCTGAGCGAGGTCGGTCAGGTAGAGCGGCGTCCCGAACCGACGAGCGGCGCGCCGGAGCGCCTCCGGATCAGTCGTGAACGACAAGTCGGACGGCGGTTCCGACGAGGCTCAGGACGATCGATCCGATCACCGCCGCGACGACGGTGTCGGCCTTGAGCAGGTCGGGCGGGAAGGCGCCGACGGTCAGGTCGAACCCGGTCGAATTGGCCACGTACGCCGTTGCCAGGAGCAGGCCGGCATTGATCACGAACCCGATCAGGCCCATCGTCATCAGGTTGAGCGGGAAGGCCAGGATCCGGATCACCGGCCCGATCAGGCCGTTCACGATACCGAAGATGACCGCCAGCGCCACGAGCCCGGTCAGCTCGCCCGCGTAGGTCACGCCGCTATCGAAGCCGGCATCGGGCAGGAGCTTGGTGAGCACGTAGAACGCGACGGCCGTGACGACCGTGTTGACGACGAAGCTTCTCACGGCGATCCCTCACTCGGACTGGCGACCGGCCCCCGATGACCGTCAGGGCGAAGGGTACCGCGCCAGGCTGGCCATGAGGCCGGCTTTCACGGTCGGCCACTCGTCAGCGACCACGCTGTAGTAGGCGGAGTCGCGGAGCGTCCCGTCGGGCATGATCATGTGGCTCCGGAAGAGGCCCTCGAACGTCGCGCCGATCCCGGTCAAGGCCGCCCGCGAGCGCTCGTTGCGGGCGTGCGTCTTGAACTCCACGCGGTTGGCGCCGAGGACCTCGAAGGCGTGGCCCAGCTGGAGGAGCTTTGCTTCGCGGTTGGCCCCGGTTCGCTGGTACGCGCTGCCAACCCAGGTCCAGCCGATCTCGAGTCGTCGGTGCTCCGGGACGATCGACATGAACCGGGTGCTGCCGATCGCTCGACCCGAGGCGCGGTCGATCGTGGCGAACGGCTGCTCGGCTCCGGCGTCCGCGTTGGCAAGCGCGGTCTCGACCCATCGCTCGAGTCCGGCCTCGTCCTGCGGCCGGGCGGTCGTCCAGCGCCAGACCGCCTCGTCGAACGCGACCAGCGCCAGGTCGGCCAGGTGATCGCGGGCGAGCGGCTCCAGCCGAACCCGCGATCCGTCCAGGATCACGGGTCGGACCCATGTCTCGGGGACCGGTTCTGACACCCTCGCATGGTACCGGGCGGTCGCCGAAACCGGGAACGCGGCGGCGGCGTACGAACGGGCAGTCAAGCCGACCAGATCAGCACCTCGCGGAGAGAACGAATGACTCCCAACCGTGTCCTCAGTGGACTTGTCGTCGTGGCCGCCATCGTGGCCGCCTGTTCGGCCGCCGGTGGGTCACCGCCGGCGACCGTCGCGCCGGCCAGCGTGGCGCCGTCGGCTGCCACCGGGGCGACGGTCGTGGCGACCAGCTCGTCGAACTTCGGGATGATCCTGACCGGCGCCAACGGGATGACGCTGTACACCTACTCCGGCGACTCGGCCGGGACGTCGACCTGCACCGGGGGCTGTGCCACGGCCTGGCCGCCGCTCACCGTGCCCGCCGGCCAGCAGCCATCGGCAGGGTCGGGCGTGACCGGGACGTTGAGCACCCTGGCCCGGGCCGACGGGACGACCCAGGTGGCCTACGACGGAATGCCGCTCTACTACTGGCAGGGTGACACGAAGGCGGGCGACGTCACCGGCGACGGCGTCAATGGATTCGCGGTCGCGAAGGCGGCCGGAGGAGGCGGTGCCCCGCCGGCCTCGGCCGCACCATCGAGCAGCGGCGGCCGGTACGGCTACTGAGCCCGGGGCCGGGCCTCCGGCCATCGCCGGCCGGACATCCCGGCGGGCCGGGCGGCCCAGGCGCTCCCGGCGGCCACCGGGCCCGTCGGGCCGCTAGACTTTGCGGCCATGTCCGACTTCAGCGCACGGACCGACGAGTTCATCGCCGAGCTCTTCCGGCTCAACCCGGTGTTCGCGACCGCCACCGGCGAGCATGCCCACGACGCTCGATGGCCGGACCTGTCCGAGGCCGGCCGCGCCGAGCAGCTGGCGTTCATCGACGGCTGGCTCGCCGAGTTCGCCGCGATGGAGGACCTGGGCGAGGACGACGCGGTCGACCGCGATCTCCTGGTCGGCGAGCTCGAGGCTGCGCGGTTCAACGAAACGGTCCTCCAGGAGGATGCCTGGAACCCGCTGGAGTGGGTCTACCTCATCGGCAACGGCCTGTTCACGTTGACGGCCAGGGAGTTCGCGCCGCTGGCCGATCGGTTGACCTCGATCGCCGGTCGACTCGAAGGGATCCCGGGCGTGTTCGAGACGGCGAAGGCGCGCCTCGTCGGGCTCGAAGATCGACCGATCGGGCGCTTCCAGACCGAGGCCGCGCTCCGCCAGTTGCCGGGGATCGGCGAGCAGATCGACGAGGCCGTCAACGCGGCGCACGCCGCCCGGCAGGATCCGGACGTGGCGATCGTGCTCCCCCGCCTGACCGCCGCGGCCCAGGCCGCCCGCGAGGCCGTCGCCGGCTTCGAGGCGCACCTGCGCGACGTCGTCCTGCCCGCGAGCGACGGCGAGGGCCGGCTCGGGCGTGAGCTGTTCGCCGCGAAGATGCGCCATACGATGCGATCGGAGCCGCTGACGCCCGAACGGATCCTTGCCGAAGCCGAGCGTGAGTACGTCGCCGTCCGGGCCGAGCTCGTCCGGATCGCGACGGACCTGTGGCCGACCTGGTGCCCCGACACGCCGCGCCCGGACGACGATGGCGCGCTCGTCCGCGGCGTGCTCGACGCCGTGGCGGCCGAGCACCCAAAGGCCGACGAACTGCTCGACTTCTGCCGCGCGGAGCACGCGCGGATCGAGGCCTTCTGCCTGGAGCGAGACCTGGTCGGTCTCGCCGACGAGCCGCTCGAGATCCAGTGGACGCCGCTCTTCCTGCGCGCCTTTGGCGGCGCGATGCTGACCTCGCCCGGACCGCTCGACAAGGGCCAGAAGGCGTTCTTCGCGATCACCCCGATGCCGGACGACTGGACCGACGAGCAGCGGGAGTCGAACCTGCGCGAGGACAATGACCGGATGCTCCGGCTGCTGACCATCCATGAGGCGGTGCCCGGCCACTACCTCCAGGGGGTCTACGCCAATCGGTGCCCGTCGCTCGTGAGGGCGATCTTCGGCAGTGGCCTGTATGCCGAGGGCTGGGCGGTGTACGTGACGCAGGTGATGATGGACGCCGGGTACGGGTCGGATGATCCGGCGCTCCTGCTGACCCACTGGAAGTTCTACCTGCGCTCGATCACCAACGCGATCATCGACGCGAAGATCCATTGTGAGGGGATGACCGGTGACGAGGCGGTCGCGCTGATGGTCGACGGCGGCTTCCAGGAGGAGGCCGAGGCCCGGGCGAAGTTCGATCGCGCCCGCCTCTCGTCGACCCAGCTGTCGACGTATTTCGCCGGCTCGATGGAGATGTGGGACATCGAGCGGGAGGTCAGGCGCCGGGCCGCCGTCGCGGCTGGCGACCCGCGGGGCGCGGCCGCTGTCCCCGAGCCCGCGGTCGTCGGCGGGTTCGGCGAGACACCCGGCTTCGATTACAGGCGCCACCTCGAATCCGTCCTGTCGCACGGTGCCCCGCCCACCTCGTTGCTGCGGCGGATCCTCCTGGGCTGACCGCTAGAACCGGTCGAGCCAGCGGACGACCGACGCGCCCTACGACCGACGCGTCGGCCGTCGCCGCGCGACCGGGGCGCGGCCTCCGCCCTTCTTCCCGGCTTCGCTCGAGGTGAGGCTGGCGCGAAGCCGGTCCACGCGGTAACCGGCCCGGTCGGCCGCAGCCGACAGCCTCGAGGCGAACCCGGGCGCTCGGCTCTGGTCGGCTGTCGGCCCGGCGGAGGTCGTCCCGCCCTCGATCGCGTCGAGACGCTCGGCCCACCGGAGCATGGCCTCAAAACCGTCACGATCGACGTATTCGACGCCTTCCCAGGTGTTGAGACCGATCGCGGTCCGGACCGCATCACGAGCCAGCCACTGGTCTACCAGGCGGAGATCGGCCGTCCGAGCCGGACCCCGCAGCCCCGCGGGGCGAGGCAGGGCAAGGAGCACGCGCGTCAGCTGTGCGGCGCTCCAGGCTTCGGACTCGTCGAGGCCGGCGCCTCGGAAGCCGTTCGCCAGGGCGCCGGCCAGTCGCAGTTCCTCGTACCAGGCTCGGCTGGTGGCCGCCACGTCGGCGGCCGGTGCGAGGTCGCCGGTCCGGCCCAGGACGAGCCAGCCGAGGAGCCCGGCCCGGTCGACGCGACCGACCAACTCGCCGATGACCGGGACGGCGCGATCGGTGCGGCTGCGGATCGCCGCCGCAACGCGCCCGACGTCCCCCACCACCCCGGTGGCGTCCGCCAGGGCATCGAGGAACGGGACGAGCGCGGCATCGAGGTCCCCGAAGTCGGCGCCGGTCGGCCGGCCGTCGACGATCGACCGCGCGGCGTCGCCCGATACGATTTCGCGCAGCGGGAGGTGGACGGGCTCGAGCTGCAACTCCCGCATGGATTCCTCGAGCGATGGAACGCCAGCCTCGCCCAGCCGCCCGGCCAGGCGCGCCCACTGGCCGGCCACGCCGTCGTGGACCTCACGGAACTCCCAGTAGACGTGCGCCTCGTAGGCGTCGAGCGAGAGATGCAGGCCGTGTTCCCACAGCTCGCGGCACGATCGGATCGACTCGAGCCCGGTCCGGGCGTCGCGGAACAGCACGAACGCTCCAGGCTCGTTCGGCAGGCCCAGACCCTCCGCGAGTGATCGGCGGACGATCCGTTTCGAGCCGTCGATGGCCTTCAGGGCATAGGCCACCGAGTCGCGGATGGTGCCGTGGGTCGAGGCGAAGCGGTCGTGGTACACGACGAGCGAGCGCTGCGGCCCGGTCCCGTTCGAGTATGCGAGGACGTGCTCGTCGACCGTGCCGTGGTCGGTCAGCAGGTCGTAGAGCAGGAAGTCGCGGGCCTCGGCGAACCATGCGCGTCGGTGCAGCAGCGGGAAGATGTCGCGCTCATGCCGATCGACCAGGCCGACGTCCGGCCGCTCGTCGAGCGTCGCCCGCCGGAACTCCATGCCGTACTTCTCGCCGAACCCCTGGACCTGTCCGTGACCGAGCATCGGCAGCCCGGGCAGGGTCGCCAGGACGGTGGCCACGCCGAAGTACTTGTCGCCCTTGCCGAACTGCTCGAGGGCCGTCTCCTCGTCGGGGTTGGTCATGAAGTTGACGTAGCGCTTGAGGATCTCGGGGTCGAACTCGATGGTCTCGCGGATCACCTTTCGATAGCCGGCGCCGTTCTCGTCGCGGAGCATGTGCATGAACGCGCTGTTGTACACGCGGTGCATGCCCAGGGTGCGAACGAAGTAACCCTCGAGGAGCCAGAACGCTTCTGCCAGCAGGAGCGTGCCGGGGATCTCGGCCGCCACGCGGTCGACCACCTCGCGCCAGAACTCGACCGGCATCCGGGCGTCGAACTCCGCCCTGGGGATGGCGTGCTCGGCGCGCGACGGGATGCCGCCGCCGGTCCCCGGCTCGGGCCACCACAGCCGCTCGATGTGCTTCTTGGCCAGGACCATGGCGGCGTCGAAGCGGATGATCGGAAAGCGCCGGGCGACGTCGAGAATCGTCCGGATGACCTGCTCGCGAACGGCGGGATCGAGGAAGTTGAGCTGGGCCGTGTCGTTCCACGGGAAGCTCGTGCCATCGTTGCCGTGATAGACGTAGCGGACGTCGCCAGTCCACCGGTCGAACCGCTTGAACACGACCGCCGCGTCGGTGTCGTCCCAGTAGTGATCCTCAAGGACGATCCCGACCCGCTCGTCGGACGACAGGTCCGCGCTGTTGAACGCGTAGGCCGGGAATGGCGGCTCGGATAGCGACAGGAACCACTCCGGGTGCTCGATCAGCCAGCGGGAATCGATGCCCATGTGATTGGGGACCATGTCGCTCGCGAGCCGGATGCCGCGCGTCGCCGAACGGTCGCGCAGCTGCGCATACGCCGGCTCGCCGCCGAGGTCGCCGGCGATCCGGTAGTCGTCGAGCGAATAGGCCGACGCGACAGCATCCTGATTGCCGCGCATCCGCTTGATCCGCTCGGATGCCCTCGACCGTTCCCACAGGCCGATCAACCAGAGCCCGGTCACGCCCCATCGGGCCAGCGTGTCCAGCTCCTCGTCGGGGATCGCATCCAGGGTGCGGATCGGTCGGCCGTACGCCCGCGACAGCTGGTCGAGCCAGACGTAGGTGCTCTTGGCCATCAGGACGACGCGCGGCATCCATGCCGAGTCCGACGAGAACGCCTCGGGCTCGTCGGCCGCGCCGGCGAACGATGGGGTATCCACGGCATGCCCGGGCCCGCCGGGACCACCGCCGAACCGCAGGTGCAGAGAGCGCTCCTCTTCGGCGAGGATGCCGATGGTCAGGTCGAGGCGCCGCAGCAGGTCGTCGAGCCCGGGTCCGAGCAACCCGATCCAGTGCTCGCGGATATACCGCAGCTGGGCGGCCAGCGACGTGGGCGCCACGCGAGCCGGGATCCGCATCAGCTCGATGAGCGAGGTGCCCTGGTCATCGCCAGGCGGCCCCTCGGCGAAGACGGCCTCGAGACCGGCGATCGCTTCTGCGTAGCGCGTGCCACGTGCCACGTCGCGGTCGTCCACGAGCTCGACGAGCGGCCCGAGCGCCGGGTTCTCGTTCGAGATCCGGGTCAGCATCAGCTCCTCGAGCCGCTCCGCCCGTGGCTCGGGGTCCGGGCCCGCGCCGGGGAACTCCTGGCCGAAGCGATCGAGCAACCGACGACTGTCCGGACCGAGCCGGGCATCGAGCGTGGCAAGGGCCGCGCTCATGGCCCCCGGGCGGCGACTCGCCTCGTAGCGGGCGACCATCAGGTGGCCGATCTCATGGAGAAGCCCGAGCGCTCCGATCTCTCCGGCCTGGACCGACGGTGCTCCGCCTGCCCGCTCGGCGTTCATCCGACCGGCGAGCCGGCGGATCCCGGCCGTGTCGGACAGAACCAAGTCGCCTCGCACGCCGATCAGTGGTCCGCCGACCCCGTATCGACGGCGCGGCTCCCGGCGGATGTGGAAGTTCCGTCTCACCGGGGCATCGTACGGCCTTGGCCGCGACGCCGAGCCGATCTCGGGCCGATGCCGGTCGCCGTCGGTCAGGCGGGTGCTGCCTCGAGGGGTCGCGTGCTCGCGACGTGCTCCACCGCGCGCCGGAGGAGCTCCAGCCCCGACGGGTCGAAGTCGTACGTCCACGGCCGGATGCGCTCCGGGCGCGAGAACGCGCGGTCCAGGCCGGCCACCAGTGCCTCGCGGGACAGCAGGATCAAGTCGGCGGTCTGGTCGACGCGCTGGAGGTCGTCCGGGGAGCCGATCAGGGCCGAGACGATGTCGACGCCGCGGGTGCCGGCCAGCGCCAGCGTCTCGAGGATGTTGTCGCTGCCGCGCTCCGAGGCGCACACGAGCCCGACCCGCGAACCGTCGGGCAGCCCGGAGATCTCGTGGACGAGCTCGAGGTAGCCCGGGCCGACCAGCATCGCCACGACCGGGATCCGTCCGGCGACCAGGACCTGCGCCTCGTCGGCGTGGAACGTCGTCGTGGCGACGAGGTCGTAGTGGAAGCGCTCGAGCCGGTCCGGCAGGTCGTCGAGCAGTGAACCCTCGGCCTCGATCAGGCCCGGAAAGGCATCGACGAGCCGCTCGGCGTCGTAGCCGGCGTCGGCGTTGGTGCATTCCGCAAAGAGCACGCGGACGAGCGTTCCCGGATGCTTCCGCTCGGCAGCGGCGGCGAAGGTGGCGGCCGCCAGCTCATCTGCGGTGAACCCGGCATGCGCGGCTCGTCGGGTCATCTCGGCGACGATCCCCGCGAGCGCTTCGGTCCCTCGTCGCTGCGGGGGTCGGTCCGCGACGTGCGTGCCGGCTCCGTGGCGGCTCGTCACGTAGCCCGCGTCCGCGAGACGGCGGTAGACGGCCCGAATCGTATTCGGGTTGACTCGTAATGCAGCACCAAGCTCGCGGACCGGCGCAAGGCGCGTCCCGGGCAGCATCCGGCCCGAATCGATCTGGTAGGTGATCTGCCAGAAGATCTGGGTGGAGATCGGGACGTCCGAATCGCGCTCGACGTCGAGCGATCCGCCGGACACCTGTCCGCTAACGCTATGGCTGGGCCGATCGTCACTTGACATAGTGCGGTAGTCCAACTAGGGTTCGATTTGGCCTAGTCCACTATAACAACGAAGGCACGACCCGGAAGTGGGTCGATCATGGCCCCCGCGGCGTCCTGGGCTTCCGACAGACCGTCGTCGGACAAATCGGCAGCCGCGAGGATCGGATCGGCGACCGACCGCCGGCCTTCGTGGTCGGGTTGCCCTGGTCCTCCGTTTCGCCAATCTCGATCCGTTCCGGCTCGCGGCGCGCAGGCCGCGGGCCTGGGACGGATCTCAGGGGATCGGCTGGCCCACCTCGGCGAGCGCTTGCCGGTAGATTCCCGCGCCGTCGAGCCGCCGGTCCGGCGTCTGCATGATCGCCAGGCCCGAGAGCAGCCGGCGCTCCAACACGGGTCCGGTCATCGCATCCATTCGCCGGGCCACCCAGGCCGCGGCCCGCAGGATGGCCTTCGTCTCGGGCCGCGCGGGATCGTCCCAGAACCAGCCGTCGCTGGCGAACATCGCGAGCCGCCAGCGCTGGATCTCCATCAGCTCCAGGAGCCGGCCTCGCCAGGTCGGGTTCGCGTCCGCCAGCCATCGTTCGCTGAACGCGGCCGGTGATTCTGCCCCGATCATGACGTCGACGTAGCCGTCCCGCGCCGCCCAGGGATCCGGCCGGCCCGGGAAGGTCTCTGCGAGTCGCTCGGTCGCGCTGTCGATACCCGCCGCGAGCTGATCGAGCGCGGCGCGCAGCGGCGCCTTCCACGATGCGCGGTCGGCGCACGAGCACTCGCCACTCCAGCGCAGGACGCCGTGCTCGCAGCTCCACGACGTGCGCTCTGCGAGGCGCAGGCTCGGAAATGGGCGTCCGGCAGGTTCCCGCAAGGCCTCGGCCAGTGAGCCCACCTCGAACCCATGTCCGGATCGATCCCGTCCGTCCTCGACAAGCCGGCGCAGGAACAGGTCGCGGAAGGGTTGGTGGTGGCCGTACAGCTCGCCGTCCGTCGCGATGATGACCAGGGGCCGCTCGCCGTCCGGCAGCGGGTCGGTCAGGAACCGTGGCGCCAGCCGTTCGCTGGCGAAGCGGTCCGCGTCCATGGTCACGGACGGATCGAACGAGACCGCCCCCGATGACGGGCTGTCGTAGAGGGCGACGACCAGCCGCCGTCCGTCGCCGAGCTCGACCCGGCAGGGGCGGCGGGCGTCGACCCGGACGCCGCGCACCTGCCACGGGGCCAGGATCGTGTGGCGAACCCCGGCCTCGGCCATGTCCCGAAGTGTCGCCAGGTCGACGGCGGTCTCCGGCAGCCACATGCCCGCCGCCGGCCGTCCGAAGCGGTGCTCGAAATCGCGCAGGCCCCACCGAATCTCGGTCAGCCGGTCGCGCCTGTCCGCGAGCGGGAGGATCGTGTGATGGAACGGCTGGGCCATGCCGTTGTCGCCGGCGTCGCCGTCCACGAACCCTCGATAGGCCGCCGGGTCATGGGCCTCCAGCCAGGCCGCCAGGGTGGGGCCGACGTCCCACGAGATCCTGGCGAGGTTGCCAGCCTCCGCGTTCGGCCGATAGCACTCGGCGCTGATTCGTGCGGTCCAGTCGTGGGCGGGGGCCGCGGACGGGTCCCGCGGGATCGTCCCGCTGAACGGATCCGTGCGGGACGGCTGGTAGAAATGGCCGTGCACGACAAGCCGGCCGCGAGTCACCTGCCGGGCGACGAACGCGCGGTCGCCGCCTCCTCGGCGGCGCGATCGACGGCGGTGCGCACGACATGGCGAACCCGCACGCTGAACGTGTCGCCGGCGCCGAGGCTGAGCGGCCAGCTGAGCAGCAATCCGGACCCCTGGTAGACGCGCTCGAAGCCGCTCTCGGAGTTGGAGATCGTCTCGACCGGGGCCCACCAGGCCGCGGCGGAGGTCGAGACGGTGGTTGTCACGGCGACGCCGACATGATCGTTTCCCTGGGCCAGGGCCGTGACCGCGGCCACGTCGCCGTGCGTGTCATGGCCAACGCGTTCGCCGCCGATCTCCCACCAGGCAGATGGGTTCCCGCCACCGCCGAGCATGGTGAGCGTCCACTCCAGCCCGAGCCGGGCATCGATCGCGCGAGGCGACCGGTTCTCGACGGTCAGCACGAGCTCGAGCGTCGGGTCGCGCCGATCACCGTCGAGCCGCAGCTCTTTCGTGACCTGGACCGCGGCTGAATCATCCGAATCGGGCTGCCGTACCTTCGCGGTCCGTGTCGCCACGAGCCGGTCGAGCTCGAGCAGCTCGACCTCGAATGGGCCGTCGATCGCGTCCCCGAGCTCGTCGGCACGAGCGTTCGCCCAGGCCTCCGGATCGGTCCCGAGGGCCAGGAAGCGGACGAGGCCGGAACGTCGTTCGTAGGGGTCGTAGTGGAGTTGCTCGGACAGGCCGTGCTCCTTGATCAGGACGATGTCGTGGATCGAGGCGGGCGCCGTGCCGTCCTGCCCGTCCTGGGGGCCCGACGCGGACACCCTGGCCGTCGTCGCGGCCAGTTCCGCCTCTCGAGCCCGCAGGGTCTGGTGGTACGCCTCGGGGCGCCGGCGCATCACGGCAGCCAGGGCGTGCCGGACCGCCCGGATGTCCCAGCTTCCGATCCCGGCGCCGTGGGTGAGATCGACCGTGACGACCTGGCCCGGTCCGGCCAGCCGGACATCGTCGAGCCCGTCCATGTCGAGGTCACGGAACTCGCCGACGTGGAGCTGGTCGGCCGCGCTGTCGGCGAGGTCCTCGGCGGCGATCAGGTGCTCGTACGTGGCGAGGCGCATGTGGCTGATGTAGATGCCCCCGAACAGCCCGTGCCAGTAACAGTCGTTCGACTGGCCGCGGTAGAGGTGGTCCCGGGCGAGCAGCCGGCCTGGCCCCGGGTCCATGCCGTCCACCTTGGCCGAGGTCCGGAGCATCTGCTTGTGGAGGTCGTTGATCTCGCGGTATTTGACCTGGAAGTTGCGCCAGAAGGCGCCGCGCAGCCAGCGCGCCTCGGGACGGCCGGCCGCCTGGGCGGCATGGAGGACCGCCGAGAACTCACGGCTCTCGTCGGCGGGCAGGGCCCATTCGCCCATCTCCGCGTAGGACCCGGTGGGCACGTAGACCCGGCCGATCGGTCGGTGGTCGGTCAGCCAGGCCGACGGCGTCGTCGTCGACAGCCAGTCCTCATTCGCCTCGAGCGCCTCGAAGAACCGATCCACCCAGCGGCCCTCGCCCCAGCAGTGCTGCCAGGTTGTCGGCCACGCACCGAACTTCTCGCCGTCGTCGCCCATCATCCCGACCCGGGTCCCATCGTCCGTGGCGTGCACGCGGAGATAGTCGATGACCTCCTCGACGGCACGGAACGGGATCCGGTAGCGCAGTCCCTGCTCGGTGCCGAAGACCGTCAGTCGCTGCCCCTGGTCCTCGGTCGTATACGGGCCCCAGAGATCCTGCTCGGGGATCGCAGCGGCCCGGAAGTGCGCGTCGTCGAGGATCGTCCAGGCGTATCCGCCGGCCACCAGCGAAGTCGGCAGGTCCGGCTCCCAGACTCGCTCGGCCAGCCAGGCGCCGCCCGGGCGGCGGCCGAAGAGCGCCTCGAGCTCGTCGGCCATGCGCCGGAGCTGGCCGATCCGGTCGCGCTCCGGGAGCGAGGCCAGCACCGGCTCGTAATAGCCGCCGCCGAGGACCTCGACCTGGTCCCGGGCGACCAGGGTCGCCAGGCGGGCGATGAATTCCGGTCGCTCGGCACGCAGCCAGTCGAGCAGGGGACCCGAGTAATGGAGCGACAGGCGGACCGCGGGATGTCGCTCGAGGGCCTCGAGCATCGGCAGGTAGGCCTGCCCGTAGACCTCGCTGAAGACCCAGCCGAAATTGCCCACCGGCTGATGGTTGTGGATCGTCAGGGCGAGCGAGATGCGCGGTGCCATCGACCGCCTAGCCGGCTTCGGTGATGAGCGGCGGCGTCTCGGTCCGGGCGACGGAGACCCCGGCGGCGGGCAGGTACAGCCGTTCGGTGTACTCGTGGAGCATCCGGGTGGTCGAGAAGCGCCAGAGCGCGGTCGCCATGGCCCGGCGCATGACCGCGAGCCAGCGCAGCGGGAGGCCGGAGGCGTCCCGCTCGTAATAGCTCGGGACGATCTGCTCCTCGAGGATCCGATACAGGTCCTGCGCGTCCTGCCAGTCCTGCGCCGCTTCGTCCGGGTTCGTCTCGCGGCCGCCGATCGCCCAGCCGTTGTCGCCCTCGTACCCCTCGTCCCACCAGCCGTCGAGGACGCTGACGTTGGGCACCCCGTTCTGGGCGGCCTTCATGCCCGACGTCCCGGAGGCCTCCAGCGGACGGCGCGGGTTGTTGAGCCAGACATCGACGCCCTGCACGAGGAACCGGCCGACACGCATGTCGTAGTCCTCCAGGATGAACACGCGGCCGCGGAGCTGCGGCGAGCGGGTGCGCTGGAAGATGTCCTGGATCACCCTCTGTCCCGGCCGGTCGGCGGGGTGGGCCTTGCCGGCGAACACGATCTGGATGGGCCGCTCCTCGTCCCAGATCATCCGGGCCAGCCGATCCGTGTCGGTGAACAGAAGGCCGGCCCGCTTGTAGGTGGCGAACCGGCGCGCGAAGCCGATCGTCAGGATCCCCGGATCGAGCGCGGTCTCGAGCTCGGCGAGCACGGCCGGCGCCTCGCCGTGACGCGCGAACTGGTTGCGTAGCCGGCCACGGGCGAACAATGCGAGCTCGCGCTTCTGGCGAAGGTGCGCCTCCCACAGGTCTCGCCCGCCAATGCGCTCGATCCGCTCCCAGAACCGGCCCAATTCCATGCTGGCATCGAGGTCGTCCAGGTTCGCCCCGAGGTCCTCGAGGAGCTCGACGATGGGCAGGCCGATCCAGCTCGGGCCATGGACGCCGTTCGTCAGCCCGAGGATCGGCCGGCGGGCGATCGCGTGCCACGTCGCGTTTGCGGTCCGGCTGTGCAGCTGGCTGACCGCGTTCGCGCCGTTCGTCAGCCGGAGCGAGAACGCCGTCATGTCGAACTGGCCGGCGTCGCCGTCCACGCCGAGCCCCATCTCCAGCACTCGCTCGACCGGCACGCCGCCGCTGTCGAGGAGCGGCCCGGCGACCCGCCGGACGAGATCGGCGTCGAAGCGCTCGTTGCCTGCCGAAACGGGCGTGTGGATGGTGAAGACGCTGTCGCTCCGAACCTTGCCGAGCGCCTCGTCGAGGGTGTCCCCCTCGGCGACGTATTCCCGGGCGCGTTCGGCCAGGAGCAGCGCCGAGTGCCCCTCGTTCAGGTGCCACGCAGCCGGCGAGAGGCCCAGGGCTCGCAGCGCTCGAACGCCACCGATCCCCAGCACGATCTCCTGGTGCAACCGCATCTCGCGACCGCGGACGTACAGGATGTTGGTGATCGGGCGGTCGTAATCCGCGTTCGTCGGTGTGTCGGTGTCGAGGAGCAGGACCGGGACGCGTCCGACCTGGGCCAGCCAGACCGCGACGGTCAGGTCGCGACCGGGCAACTCGACCGTCACCGTCAGCGGGACACCCGACGGGTCCTGCACGCGGCTGAGCGGCAGCCGGCTCAGGTCGTAGTCGGGATAGTTGTGCTCCTGGTGGCCGTCGGCGTCGATCGACTGCCGGAAGTAGCCCTTCCGGTAGAGCAATCCGACGCCGATCGCCGGCAACGCCATGTCGCTGGCCGACTTCATGTGGTCGCCGGCGAGCACGCCCAGCCCGCCCGAGTAGATCCCGAGCGACTCGTGGAAGCCGTACTCGGCACAGAAATAGGCGATCGGCCCGGTCAGCGCCGTGCCGTACCGGCGATGGAACCAATGGTCCGAGCCGTTTGCCATGTACTGGTCGAAGCCGGCAAGGACGTCGTGGTATTCCGCCAGGAACTTCTCGTCTTCGAGGAGGCGCGACCATTCGGTCGGGCCGCTGATCACCGGGATCGGGTTCCGGTAGCGCGTCCAGGCGGTCCGATCGATCAGGCTCCACAGGTTGCGAGTGCTCGGATGCCACGCCCACAGGAGGTTGTAGGCAAGCCTGCGGAGCCCTTCCAGCCGTGGCGGCAGAGGAAAGCTCGCGGCCGGGATCGACGGGACGTGGACGGGGTCCATGAGCGCGCATCATAGCGGGTCGAATGGGTGACGTGAACCGGTTTAGTGGCAGCGCTCACCCTCGAACGGTCCTCGCGGTGCAGGCCCGTGGCCGGCGACGGGAGGCACACCGACCGGTACGATGGCCCCATGGCGATGCGGGTCGCGTTCCTGGCGTCCGAGTGTGAACCGTGGGCCAAGACCGGCGGGCTGGCCGACGTCGTCGACGCGCTTGCCCGGGCCCTGGGCCGCATCGGCGGCCCGATCCAGGAACCGGTCGAGGTCTTCCTGCCCCGCTATCGGAGCGTCGCCAAGCCGCCGTCGATTGATCGCGCGATGGTCGTTTCCGTCCCCGACCCGCGCTCGCCGTCGGGGCACAGCGAGATCACGGTCCTGGACATCCCGGCCAACGGCTATCGCCTCCGCCTGGTCGACCACCCGCCGGCCTTCGATCGCGAAGGCTTCTACGGCGATGCCGCGGGGGATTTCGCCGACAACGCCTGGCGGTTCGGGCTCTACTGCCGGGCCGCGCTCGAGGCGCTGCGCGGTGACGGCCGGACCGTCGACGTGCTCCACCTGCACGACTGGCATACCGGCCCGGCGGCCATCTTCCGGGATGCGCGCTACGCGGACGATCCCGTGGTCGGACCGGCGGCGATCCTGATGACCGTCCACAACCTTGCCTACCACGGCTGGACGCCGCGAGCTCGCCTCGGCCAGCTCGGCCTGTCGCCCGGTGACGGCATCGTCGCCCCCGAAGCCGACGGCATCGACCTCCTGGCGTCCGGGATCGAGCGGGCCGAGCTCGTCAACACCGTCTCGCCCGGGTTCGCCGGCGAGGCGCTGACGCCGGCCTTCGGGATGGGCCTGGACGGCCTGTTGCGGAGCCGGGGCGACCGGTTCATCGGGATCCTCAACGGGCTGGACACGACGGTCTGGGACCCGGCCACGGACGGCGACCTCGCCGCCGCCTACTCCCGGACCGACCGACGCGGCATGGCGGCCTGCCGGGCGGACCTCCTCGTTCGGGTCGGTTTCGACCCCTCGGATTCCGGGGCGGTCATCGGGATGATCGGCCGGCTCGATCCGCAGAAGGGCTTCGACCTGCTGGCCGATGCGGCGCCCGTCCTCCTCGAACGGGGGGTTCGGCTGGTCGTACAGGGCAGCGGCGAGGCCGGCCTGGCCGCGGGGTTCCGTGCCCTTGCCGCGGCCAATCCCGATCGGGTCGCGCTGATCGAACGGTTCGATCGGGCCATGGCCCGGCGCATCTATGCCGGCGCCGACATCTTCGCGATGCCGTCGCGCTTCGAGCCGTGCGGGCAGGGCCAGATGATCGCGCTCCGCTACGGGACTCCACCGATCGTCAACCGGACCGGCGGGCTGGCGGACACCGTCGTCGACGAGACGGCGAACCCGGGGCAGGGCACCGGCTTCTCGTTCGACGGAGCGAGCGTCGCCGGATTGCTCGACGCGTGTGGGCGCGCCGTCAGGGTCCGCTCGTCGGGCGGAGCCGACTGGGAAGGCCTGCTCGATCGCGGGATGGCCGTCGACTTCGACTGGACGACGGGTGCCGCGCCGCGCTACGTGGATGCCTATCGGCGGGCGATGTCGATCCGGTCGAATCGCTAGGCGAGGGCAGACAGGAGCGCCGCCACGAGCGGCCCCGCGTGGGTTCGCTGCGGGGCGTGCGGGGCGCCGACGAGGGTGACGACGTGGTCCGTCCCGACGAGCGCGCTGAGGGGAGCGAGGCCCTCGTCGGGCAGCAGGCTGCCGGCCAGCGGATCGCCGCGCACGATCCAGGTCGGGATCCCGCTTGCCGCCGGATCGGCGAGGTCCTCGAGGCCGCCATCCCAGTCGCCGTTGCCGAGGAGGATGGCACGTGCGGCCTCGGCGTCCAGCTGGCCGAGCGCCTCGGCCTTGGCCTCGACGTCGCCGGCCGACCAGTCCGGGTTGACGGCCGCGAGGGTGGCGCGCAGCTCCGCCTGCTCGTCGGCCGGTTGCTCGGATGGATCGCTCGCCATCAGCGAGATGCGGGCGAGCGGCACCGCCGGCGGGTCGAGCAGGACCAGGGTGGCCGGCCGGATTCCCATCCGCGGCAGGGCGGCGGCGGTCATCGCGCCATAGCTATGGCCGACGACTTGGAGCTCCGACGACATATAACCGGACGCCTGGATCCATGCCGCGAGATCGCTGGCGTTGTCACGGAACCGGTGGTGACCGAGCCACGAGCCCGTCTGCCCGTGTCCGGGAAGGTCGACCGCCGTGACGCACCGGCCGCTGGCCGCCAGGGCGGGACCGACGCGCCACCAGATCCGCGCCGACGCCGTGACGCCGTGGACCAGCACGAGCGGTCGGTCGCCGGGCTCGCCCCAGCGGATCGATGACCAGGCGATCCCCGCGGCCGGGGTCGTCGAGCGGGTGCCGGGATCGGGGGTCTGGCTGGCGAGGACGGCCGCGATGGCCGCGGGCAGGTCCGCATCGATCGAGATCACGAGGCGCTCCGCGAGTGATGTCGGGCGTGTCGGACCCTAACACGAGCCCACGCCGACCCGTAGAATCACGGCCACACGACCCGCGGAGGATCCGAATGGCCAAGCAGTTCGTCGTCCAGCTGAAGAACGAGCCGGGTGCCATGGCGACCCTCGCCGAGTCGCTCGCCGAGCGCGGCGTCGACCTTCGCGCGATCGGGGGCGGAAGCATGGGCGACAGCGGCCACGTGATCATGACCACCGCCGATGACGATACGGCCAAGGCGATCCTCGACGACGGGGGGTACACATACATCGAAGGCGAGTCGATCCTGGCCGAAGTGGATGACCGACCGGGCGGGATGGCGAGGCTGTCGCGCGCGTTGGCGGATGCCGGGGTGAACATCATCGGCCACCTCTTCCTGGGACGGTGGGGCGATCGTGCGATGTTCACCTTCGTGGTCGACAAGCCCGAGGTCGCCCGACCGATCCTCGAACGCAAGGGCTAGCCCGAGCGATCCAGGCGCGCGTTCCGGCCTTTCGCGCCCCGTCGTGTATGCTGCGGGTATTCGTGTTCGATGGGCGCTCCGGTCAGCGCCCCGGTTCCTCTCACCGTCCGACCCCGATCCACCTCACGCCCAGACCGGGCCCCGCGCTTGCGGGAGGGCCCCGTCAGGAGCGTTTCCTCCATGTCATTCGACGATCTCGGGCTGTCGCCCGAGCTCCTTCGTTCCGTCGCCCACGAGGGCTACACCGACCCCACCCCCGTACAGCGCGAGGCCATTCCGCTCGTGCTGGCCGGCCGGGACGTCCTGGCCGGCGCGCAGACCGGCACGGGTAAGACCGCCGCGTTCGTGCTGCCGATGCTCCAGCTCCTTCACGCGACTCGCGGGCAGGGTCGGCCGCCCGTCCGGGCGCTGATCCTCACCCCGACGCGCGAGCTGGCGCTCCAGGTCGAAGCGAGCGTCCGGACCTACGGTGCCCAGCGCCCGGTCCGGTCGACCACCATCTACGGCGGGGTCGGCTTCGATCCGCAGGTTCGTGCCGTCCGCTCGGGGCCCGAGATCGTCGTCGCGACGCCCGGCCGGCTGCTCGACCACCTCACGCAGCGGACGATCGACCTGTCGCACGTCGAGATCCTCGTCCTCGACGAGGCGGACCGGATGCTCGACATGGGCTTCATCCGCGACATCCGCAAGATCCTCGCCGTCCTCCCGGCGCGACGCCAGAACCTGCTGTTCTCGGCAACCTTCTCCGACGACATCCGGCGGCTGGCCGACGACTTCCTCCATGAGCCGGCGTCGGTCCAGGTCTCGCCGCGCAACCAGGCTACCCAACTGGTGACCCAGGTCGTCCATCCCGTCGATCGCGAGCGGAAGCGCGAGCTGCTGAGCCACCTGATCAAGAGCGGACGGATCGACCAGGCGCTCGTCTTCACGCGTACCAAGCATGGCGCGAACCGACTGGCCACGCAGCTCGAGCACGACGGCATCCTGGCCACCGCCATTCACGGCAACAAGAGCCAGCCGCAGCGCGTCCGCGCCCTCACCGATTTCAAGGCGGGGCGCTTCACCGTCCTGGTCGCGACCGAGGTCGCGGCGCGCGGCATCGACATCGACGCCCTGCCGCACGTCGTCAACTACGAGCTGCCGATGGTCCCGGAGGACTACGTCCACCGGATCGGACGGACGGGGCGAGCGGGTGTCGACGGCGACGCCGTCTCGCTGGTCTGCGTCGACGAGCTCAAGCTCCTGCGCGAGATCGAGCACGTGCTCGGTCACCCGATCCCGTCGGAGACCATTCACGGGTTCGAGCCCGATCCGCGGATCCACCCGGAGCCGATCCTGCGCGGTGGCCTGGGTGGCACCCGGCCAGGCCGCGGCCCGCGACCGATGGGAGCGCCTCGCACCATGGGCGGTGCGCGGTACCAGTCCATGCCCGCGCGCCGTGGGCCGGCCACTCCTCAACCCGCGCCGGCGCCCCAGTTCGCGTCGCGGCGGCCCACGTTCGATGGACGGCCCGCAAGCGGGCCGAGGCCCGCGCTCGAGGCTGGTCCGCATCGCGGAGCGCGGGCCAGCGACGCCTCGCGGCCGACCGCTCCGAGGTCGTCGAGTGGGGCGCCGCGGGGCGGTGGATTCGCGCGGCCGGCACACCCCGGCGCGGGCCAGGCGTCGCCGCGCCGGCCCGGCCAGGGGATCGGGAACCAGCCGTTCGTCCGATCCTCGCAGGGACCACGGCCCGGCCACCAGGGCGGTCCACGCGCGGCCGGCGCCTCCGGGCGCCCCGGACCGGTGCGGCCGGGCAGGCCGACCCGACCCAAATCGCCTTGGCGTCAGCTGCCCGGAGAGCGGCTGGCTCGGAACGGCGGCCGCTCCGCGGACTGACGCCGGGCGCCGGGCCATCTCCGGCGGCGACGCCCGCGCGTTGTGTCGGCCGGATCGATGTGCGACCGTCTCCCGATGACGACCGACGATTTGATCCGCCGCAACCGCGCCGCGGACGCCATCGTGACGGTCCGTGGACCGGACGGTCCCTTTGCCAAGCGAGCAGTGACCGTTGCCCAGCGGAGCCACGCATTCCGTTTCGGCTGCACGGGCTTCGAGGCGATCGAGCTGGCCAACCAGGAGCTGGACGCCGAGGTCGCTGAGCGGGCCGAGCACGTCGCCGCCGACTGGCTCGAGCTCTACAACTTCGCGACGCTGCCGTTCTACTGGGGTCGCTTCGAGCCGGTACGCGGGCGACCGGACACGGAGCGCCTCCGCGCGGCTGCGCGCTGGTTCGTCGACCACGGGGTCGAGGTCAAGGGCCACCCGCTGTGCTGGCACAGCGTGACCGCGGACTGGCTGCTCGACCTGGCCGACGACGAGATCGTCGAGGCGCAGCTGGCCCGGATCCGGCGCGAGGTCGCCCACTTCGCCGGCCTCATCGACACCTGGGACGTGATCAACGAAGTCGTGATCATGCCGATCTTCGCCAAGTACGACAACGGCATCTCGCGGATGGCCCGCAAGCTCGGGCGCGTCGGCATCGTGCAGGCAACGTTCGACGCCGCGCGCGCGACCAACCCGGGCGCGACGCTGCTGCTCAACGACTTCGACATGTCGGTCGACTACGAGCACCTCGTGGAGGACTGCCTGGCCGCCGGAATCCGGATCGATGCGTTGGGGCTCCAGTCGCACATGCACCAGGGCTACTGGGGCGAGACGCGCACCGACGACGTCCTCGGCCGCTTCGCTCGATTCGGGCTGCCCATCCACTTCACCGAGAGCACCCTCGTATCCGGCCGGCTGATGCCACCAGAGATCGTCGACCTCAACGACTACCAGGTCGACCGATGGCCGAGCACGCCGGACGGCGAGGCGCGTCAGGCCGACGAGATCGTTCGGCACTACCGGACGCTGCTCGCCCACCCGGCCGTGGCGGCGATCACGTGGTGGGAGGTCCAGGACGGCGGCTGGCTCCGTGCGCCGACCGGGCTGCTCCGTGCGGACGGATCCAGGAAGCCGGCCTTCGATGCGCTGCACGGGCTGGTCAAGGGCGAGTGGTGGCTGCCGCCGACCACGATGATCACGGACGACACGGGGACGCTCCGGTTCAACGGATTCCTCGGTGACTACGTCGTCACCGCCGATGGCGAAGAAGCGTCCTTCCGGCTCGATGCCGCGGACGATGCGGTCCTCGACGTCCGGCTCGGGGTCCCGGCGAGCCGGCCCGACTAGTCTCGGCGCTCCCGGCGGGGTACCATCGTCCAGTCCCGCGGGGCCGGTCGCGTCTGCCGGTGGCGGTCCGTCGATCCGGTCCGCTCCCCGTGCCCAGTCGTCGCTCCTCCGGGGGTCCATCCGCTGTCCATGGCGCTCATCGTCCTCGATCGGCTGACCAAGCGGTTCCCCGGTGTCACCGCGCTCGACGCGCTGAGCCTGGAGCTCGAACCCGGGATCATCGGCCTGGTCGGCGCCAACGGGGCGGGCAAGAGCACGATGCTCAAGATTCTCCTCGGGCTCCTGCCGCCGACCAGCGGGACGGCGTTGGTGATGGACCTGGACACGGCCCGCGAAGGGACCCGTGTCCGGGAGCTCGTGGGCTACATGCCGGAGCACGACGCGCTGCCCCCCGACAACTCGGCGACCGAGCTGGTGGCGCATCTCGCCCAGATGTCCGGGCTGCCGCCGGCCGCGGCGCGCGAACGGACCGCCGAGGTCCTTCGCCACGTTGGGCTGTTCGAGGAGCGCTACCGGCCGATCGGTGGCTACTCGACCGGGATGAAGCAGCGGGTCAAGCTCGCCCAGGCGCTCGTCCACGACCCGCGGCTGCTGTTGCTCGACGAGCCGACCAACGGCCTCGATCCGAGCGGTCGCGACGAGATGCTCGCGCTCGTGCGGCGGACCGGCACCGAGTTCGGGATCGCGGTCATCGTCGCCTCCCACCTGCTCGGCGAGATCGAGCGGGTCTGCGACTACCTCGTCGCGATCGAGGCGGGCCACCTGTTGAGCGCCGCGCCACTGGCCTCGTTCACGGGTCAGACGGGCGTTCTCGCCGTCGAAGTCGAGGAGGGCAGCGATCGGCTGGCTGCCGCGCTGGCCGGCCTGGGGATCCCGACGCGCCTGGACGGGCGCGCCGTGCTGATCGGGCTGGATGGGCAGGGGCCCGCGGAGGGCGCCTACGACATCGTGCGCGACGCCGTGGTCGACCTCGGCCTGCCGCTCGTACGGCTCGAGCACCAGCGCCGCTCGCTCGAGGACCTCTTCCGTGACAAGCCCGACACGGAACCGGCGGTGATCGCGTCATGACCGAGCCCGGCGATACCCCCGGGGCCGGTGCGAGGCGCACCCACCACCACGCTCGCCACGACCGCGTCGTCGGCGACCGGGAGCATCTTCGACCTCGGCTATCGCGGCTACGACGGTCCACGACTGGGGCGCCGGCATGCGATCTACGCCCTCTTCGTGTACAGCCTGCGGTCGGCGTACGGGATCGGGCGGAGCGGTCGCGCGAAGATCGTCCCGATCGGCCTGGCCATCCTCGCAACGCTCCCGGCCGTGATCAGCATCGCCGTCCGAGCATTCGCTTCACAGGCGGGCGCCGGCGAACAGGCGGAGCAGATCGACCCGATCCGCTACAGCTCGTACTACGGCTTCATCTCGACGATCGTGATGCTGTTCGTCGCCGCCCAGGCGCCCGAACTGCTCGGTCGCGACCAGCGCCACCACGTGCTGGCGCTCTACTTCTCGCGGGCCCTGCTCCGGATCGATTACGTAATCGCCAAGGCCGGAGCGTTCGCCACGGCGATCCTCATCCTGATCCTCATCCCCCAGATCGTGATCTTCGTCGGGCTGGTCATCTCCAACGCCGACGTCGTGGCCGCCCTGGGCGACAACGCCGGTTCGATCGCCCCGGTGCTGGCGGTGGCGCTCGCGATAGCGGCGCTGCTCGGCTCGATCGGCCTGGTCATCTCGGCGTTCACCCCGCGCCGGGCGTATGCGACCGCCGCCATCATGGCCGTGTTCATCGTTCCGGGCGTGGTCGCGCAACTGGTGCTCCGATCGACAACCGGTGGGTTGACCAGGTACATCGTCCTGGCCGCTCCGGGGTCGGTCATCGACGGCGTCAACGCGTTCCTGTTCGGCACGCGACCCGGAGCGCGTGAAGTCGTGCAGGCGAACCTGGCCGGTGGCCTGTATCTCGCGGTCGCCGGCGGAGCCGCCGTCGTCCTGGTCGCGATCCTCGTGCGCCGCTACCAGGGGATCGAGGCGTGACGGCGCTCCTGGGTGTGCCGGAGAGCTCGTCCGCGCCGGTGGATGCCCCGGCCATCGAGCTCAACGACGTCTCGCGCTGGTACGGCAACGTCGTGGCCGTCAACGAGGTCACGTTCGCGCTCGGTCCGGGCGTGACCGGACTTCTCGGACCGAACGGGGCGGGCAAGTCGACCCTGCTCCACATGATGGCGGGCCTGTTGCGGCCGTCCCACGGCGTGGTCAAGGTGTACGGCCAATCGACCTGGCTCGATCCGGCGATCTACCGGCAGGTCGGCCTCGTGCCCGAACGCGAGGCCGTCCACCCCTACCTGACCGGCTGGCAGTTCGCGCTGTACAACGCCCAGCTCCAGCGCCTGCCCAATCCGGCGGTCGCGGCCGCGAAGGCGCTCGAGGCCGTCGACCTGACCGACGTTCAGCACCGCCAGATCGGGACGTACTCGAAGGGCATGCGCCAGCGGGCGAAGATCGCCGCGGCCCTCGTCCACGAGCCGCGGGTGCTGCTCCTCGACGAGCCGTTCAACGGCATGGATCCCCGGCAGCGCCTGCACATGATGGAGCTGCTGCGATCGATGGCGGCGGCCGGCCGGACGATCCTCTTCTCGTCGCACATCCTCGAGGAGGTCGAGCGGCTGGCCGACGACGTGCTCGTGGTCTATGCCGGGCGCCTCGCCGCGTCGGGTGACTTCCGCGAGATTCGCCGGCTGATGACCGACCGGCCACACACGTTCACGGTCCGTTCGAGCGACGATCGTCGGCTGGCCTCCCGGCTCGTCGCGAGCCCGTCGGTGTTCGGCGTGGAGCTGGTCGACGGGATGCTGACGGTCCGTGCCTCGGAGTTCTCGGCATTCACCATGCTGCTGCCGCGGGCGGCGCGCGAGACGGGGATCACCCTCTTCGAGCTGCGACCGACCGACAAATCGCTCGAGAGCGTGTTCGCCTACCTGGTGCGCCGATGAGCTGGCCGATCATCGTGGTCACCCTGCGCGGGGCGTTGGGCCGCCGCCGGACGATCCTCATCGCCCTGCTCGCGCTGGTCCCCGTCCTGATCGCCGGGATCATCCGACTCGGCGGGACTTCGTCGGACGTGGCGAGTCTGACCGCCGGCCTGCTCGATGCCCTCGTCGTGGCGACCGTGCTGCCGCTGGTGGCCCTGGTCTTCGGGACCGGGGTGCTCGGGTCCGAGCTCGATGACGGGACCGCGGTGTACCTGCTGGTCAAGCCGATCGAGCGCTGGCGGATCGTGCTGTCGAAGGCGGCGGTCGCCGCCGGGGTCACGATGGCCCTGGTCGTCCCGTCGACGCTGCTCGCCGGCCTGATCGTCGGGGGCGGCAGGGGAGGGGAGTCGATCGCGGTCGCGTTCGCGCTGGCGGTCATTCCCGGCTCGCTGCTGTATGCCGCCGGCTTCGTGGCGCTCAGCGTCGTGACCAGCCGAGCGCTGATCGCCGGGCTGCTGTACGTGTTCATCTGGGAAGGGCTGCTGGCCGGGCTGTTCGCCGGGACCGCGCTGCTCAGCGTCCGGCAGTACGTCCTGTCGTTCGCTCGCTCGATCGCGGGCGGAGACGGCGGCGTGATCGCGTCGTCGGTCGAGATCCAGACGGCGGCCGTCCTGGCCGTGGTCGTGTTTGCCGTCGCGATCGCGCTGGCGGTTCGTCGGCTGGCCGCCTGGGAAGTCCGCACCGCCGAGTAGGCGGATCGCTTCGACGCTACCCGACAGGATCGATTCGTCGCTGAGGCTAGGCTCCCGCTGCCCATATCCCGCGGCCGGTCACGCTGAGCCGCTGAACGGCCACCGTGGTAGCGTTCGAGCGCGCCGACCCGGGGCGGGAGTAGCTCAGTTGGCAGAGCGGCAGCCTTCCAAGCTGCATGTCGCGAGTTCGAACCTCGTCTCCCGCTCCACTTCCCGGCCTCGTGCTCACGGCGACACGATAACTGCACGGCCGGCCTTCTCAGCAGCCGGTCAAGGCTGCCGAGTCGCGTGCTGTAACGCTTGGCGACGCGCCGCTTGGCGCAGCGGCTCGTTATTGGATTGCGACGGGAGTCGTGTCATCGGTCGCAGGTCGCGCTGCTTATGGTCGGGCAATCGAGGCGGGCGGCGAACCGCGTGGTGACCGAGCGCACCGCGAAACGTCCCCATATGCGTATCTATTTGGATGCCACCCGGCTACGATGCGTCGATCGCGGCAGGGAGCATGGGAGCGGGAGCTCCATTAGCGCACCGTCAGAACTCGGTCGCCAACCGATGCGCTGAGCCAATGGCGAGACCGACCCGACCGGGGTGGGTGCGACCGCGCCTAGGAAAGGGTGCCATATGGCAGCGTCCCGTTCTCGACCTGCGCCGCATCTGGCTGGAGATTCCCCGGCCATTGGTCCACGCCACCGGCGACGCCGGGAGGCCCGGCTCGCGGTCGCTGCCGGGATCTTCGCCCTGCTCGGCGCCATGCTTCCAGTCCCCGCCGCCGCCGCCGCGGCCGACACGATCATCGACCTGGGCACCCTAGGTGGCTACGCTGCCACCGCGGAAGCAGTGAGCGGCAAGATCGTCGTCGGCGGGTCGCTGGTTGCCGGGAATCTTGTCAGTCACGCATTCGCCTACGATCTCGGGGCGGTCTCGCCCTCGATGATCGACCTGGGCACTCTACCCGGCGGCAGCCTCAGCGATGCCACTGGCGTGAGCGGGAACATCGTGATCGGCACGTCGTCCACGGCTACGGCCACCCACGCGTTTGCCTACGATCTCGGGGCGGCTTCGCCTTCGATGATTGACCTCGGTACCCTCCCCGGTGACGACACGAGCATTCCCAACGCCGTTAGCGGCAGCATCGTGGTCGGCGTCTCGTACAATGGTGAGTTCCTGCCCCAAGTCGCTCACGCGTTCGCGTACGACCTCGCGGCGGCATCGCCCGCTATGATCGACTTGGGCACCCTCTCCGGCGATAACAACAGCGGGGCCGGTGGCGTGAGCGGGAGCGTCATCGTCGGACGCTCGTACAGCAGTCAATCGCTGCCGTTTGTCGGTCACGCGTTCGCCTACGACCTCGCGGCCGCGGCGCCCTCGATGATCGACCTGGGCGCCATCTCAGGCGGCACAAACAGCGGGGCGTCTGCCGTGAGCGGCACGGTTGTCGTCGGCAACTCGTCGACGGCGGCGGGCTATTTCGTGACCCACGCGTTCGCCTACGACCTTGGGACGGCGTCGCCCGCGATGCTCGACTTGGGCACCCTCGGCGGCACGACCAGCACCGCCCGCGATGTAAGCGGCTCGGTCGTCATCGGCAACTCGTTGACCACCGGGTTCGACTCCCACGCGTTCGCCTACGACCTTGGTGCTCCGTCACCCTCGATGGTCGACCTGGGCACCCTCGGCGGAAGGACCAGCCAGGCCAATGATGTGAGCGGCGATATCGTGGTTGGCGACTCAAACTACCTGGCCTCGTTCACGAACACTCACGCGTTCGCCTACGACCTCGGAGCAGCATCGCCCGCGATGCGCGATCTGGGCACTCTCCCGGGTGACACCGACAGCAATGCGTGGGCAGTAAGCGGTCACATCGCCGTCGGCAAATCGTGCCACTGCGGCGGCACCATCAGCCAGCACGCAGTGGCCTGGCAACTCGGCGACACAGGCGGCGCTACCCCCGTCGGTCACGACGTGACCGTCGTGCCCACCTACGCCGGCGGGACTAGCCCCGTGGACCTGACATTCCAGGACGTGACGGCGGCCGGGATCACCTCACTCACGACGAGCACGTCCGCGCCGGCGCTCCCAGGGGGCTTCTCGATCGGCAGCCCGCCTGTCTACTACGATCTCCAGACAACCGCAACCTACAGCGGGTCGATCATGGTCTGCATCTCGTACGCCGGGGGCCCAGCGCCGACGAGCCTGCTCCACTACGACTCTGGGGTCGGCGCCTGGGTCAACCTCCCGTCCACGCTCGACACCGCCGACCAGAAGATCTGCGGCACGACCAACTCGCTCTCGCCGTTCGCCGTCGCGACCATGACGTTCTCGTATCCCACGAGTGGCGCATTCGTGATCGGCGACCGGAGCGCGATCGTCGGTGCCACCGTGACTTGGTGGAGCCCAAAGTGGTCGAGCCAGAACAACCTCTCCGGTGGGTCCGCGCCGTCCGCCTTCAAGGGCTTCGCCGGCGCGCTCTCGAGCACCCCGCCGGTCGCCGGTGGGATGTGGGGCACGTCGGGTGGCCAGGCCTCGAACCCACCAACCACGGTGCCGACCTACATGGCCGTCATCGTGACCGGATCCGCTACCAAATCTGGCTCGACGATCTCGGGCACCGACGCAAGGATTGCCGTCGTTCAGGTCTATCCGGGCTACAACCCGGTCGCTGGCAGCCCAGGTACCGGCAGGCTCCTCGGGTTCCTGCCCTAACCGGGAGGGGCCACCGTGTGCCGATCGTCGCACCACAACGGGTAAGGGAGAGCCCCGGCCTGCCGGGTCGGGGCTCTCACCTTGATGGGCACCTCTCGCACCGACTCGGCGAGAACCTCCTCGGGCGTCAGCGCGGCAGTCCCGGCGTTGCCGGGCACGTCGGCGCGAACGGGGCTCAGCAGCCCTTCGCGACGACACGATAACTGGACGCGTTTCGCTCGCGCCTCCGAGCACGGTGCTGAAACGCGATGACGGTGTAGCCTTCCAAGCTGCATGTCGCGGGTTCGAACCCCGTCTCCCGCTCCAAACCCTCCCGTTCCTGAATCGCTGCGGCTTCGTGCGGGCGATCGGCCACGTCGAAGCCCGGTTCCCGGTTTGCTGACGGCACGATGGCGGGAGGCGCTTGACCGAATCTGCGACGTTCGCTAGATTTCCAATGACAAGCTGCCTTGCATTCGGACATCATGGGTCCTTGCAAGATCGTCCCGACAGTTGGAGACCGCGGCGAGCATGGACCTCGGAGGCTTCTCGAGCGGCGCGCTGACGGGCCTGCGTGAAGGCGTTGAGGCGGCCCTGATCGTCAGCATCATCTGCGCCTATCTCGCCCGCATCGGCCAACGACGGCAGTTCTCGAGGGTCTTCCTCGGAGCCGCGCTGGCGGCGGTCCTGAGCGCGGTGCTCGGCGTGGGCTTGTACGTGACGGTCGGCAGCTTCCAGGAGCCATACGAGCAGCTGTTCGAGGCCGGCACGCTGCTGGTGGCGGCCGCCGTCGTCACGTGGATGCTGTTCTGGATGCGCCGCCAGGCGGCCAACGTCAAGGGTCAGCTGCAGGCGGCCGTGGATCGTGCCCTGCGCGAAGACTCCGTCACGGCGATGGCGGTGCTCGCCTTCGTGGCCGTCCTCCGCGAAGGGATCGAGACCGCCCTCTTCCTGGTTGGCCAGGCCGCATCAGCGGACCAGGGTGCGCGGTGGGTCATGGTCGGCGCCATCGTCGGACTCGTGGTGGCGGTCCTGCTCGGGGTCGGCTTCTACCAGGGTTCGCGCCGCATCAACCTCGGGACGTTCTTCCGCTGGACCGGGATCGGCCTCGTGTTCATCGCCGGCGGCCTCGTCGCCAAGGCGGTCTTCGAGCTCATCGAGATCTCCGTGGTGACGTTCGGTACCCAGACGCTGTTCGACCTGAACGGCATCCTGCCGGGCGGCGAGGGCAACGGGAACGTCGTCGGGCAATTCCTGTACGTCGTCTTCGGCTACACGTCGACACCGGCGATCACGATGTTCGCGGCCTGGCTGGCCTACATCGCGATCGTCCTGACGCTCTACCTGCGCCCCGTCCGCCGCTTCCCGACGGCCGGCGCACCGGCCGCCGTCCAGTCCTAGGTCAGCCGGTCGCCACTTCCGAGGACGATGCGACCGGGAGGTCGTCATAGCCCCGGCGACGGTAGATGATGGTGGAGATCGTCCAGCTCAGCACGAAGATCGCGATGATCCCGAAGCCGATGATCTCGAAGTCGAGCCCACCGACGAAGTCCCAGATCCCGCCGGTGAGCCCGAAGCGATCGCCGACGATGCTGAGGACCTCGATGCCGCCGATCAGGAAGGCGATGAGCACCGAGACGAGGGTGATGTTCAGGTTGTAGTAGAGCTTCCGGATGGGCTTGACATACGCCCAGCCGTACGCTCCGAGCATCATGATCCCGTCGGTGCTGTCGACCAGCGACATCCCGGCCGCGAAGAGTGCGGGCAGGATCAGGATGAAGTAGATCGGCACGTGATTGGCGCCCGATGTTGCGGCCAGACCCAGCAGCGCCACCTCGCTGGCGGTGTCGAAGCCGAGCCCGAACAACACGCCGAGCGGGTACATGTGCCAGCTCCTGCGGATCAGCCGGAGGGCCGGCCGGAGGAGCCTGGCCAGCAGGCCTCGGTTCTGGAGGAAGTCCTCGAGTGACTGCTCGTCGTAGGCGCCGCCACGCGAGACCCGCCGGAACATCCGATAGATGTCCAGCAGCACGGCGAGGTTGATGAACCCGATCACCAGCAGGAAGATGGCCGACACCGACGTTCCGACGAGCCCGCCCACCTCCCGGAAGGCCGGGATGTCGCTCACGACGCCCGCACTGAGCGCCAGGAGGATCGACAGGGCGACCACGATCGTCGAGTGGCCGAGCGAGAAGAACAAGCCGACACCGACCGGCCGCTGGCCGTCCTGCATCAGCTTGCGAGTCGAGTTGTCGATGGCCGCGATGTGGTCGGCGTCGACCGCGTGACGAAGCCCGAAGGTATACGCGAGGAGTGCCGTCGGGAGGAGAATTGGGTATTGGACCGACACGCCGATCGCGAGCAGCCACGCGCCGACGTTGAAGGCCAGGAGGAACGCGTAGACACGCAGGATCCGATTGCGGAGCTCGCTCGGCGTGGTGATCAGGCGCACGGCGTTCGCGAACATCGATTCTCCGAGCTGGTCCCATGCGGGGAGGTGGACATGATGCCTGTTATTGCCACATGTCGCAACAGTGAGCCCTCCGACTATCATTCGCAGCAGGCTCGTTCCCGGATGACAGGCAGCAGGTGACCGTGACCACGACGAACTCGCCGAATCCATGGCATGGCGCGCGGGACCTCCTTCGCGCGCATGGGCTGCGATGGACCCCGCAACGGCGCTCACTGATCGACGTGCTGGCGGCGAGCCAGGGCCACGTGAGCGGGGCGGAGATCCTGCGCCGCTGCCGGGAGGTCGACCCGATGACCACGCCCTCGACGGTGTACCGGACCCTGGATGTCCTCGAACGGCTCGGCCTGGTCCGCCACGCCCACGGACTCGATGGTGGGGAGGAGTACCACCTCCTGCCCCGGGACGAACACGGCCATCTCTTCTGCTGGTCGTGTGGCAGCCGCTGGGAGCTGGCCGCGGCCGAAGCGAAGGGCTTTGTCAGCGCGCTCCGAAACGCGAGGGGATTCGAGGTCGACCTGTCACACGTCACGGTCGTCGGGACGTGTCGTGGCTGCACCGACCGCCAATCGAGTCCATCGGACGGCGAGGGACACTGATGCGCGGCGCGCCGGGCGGCGGAGCCGCCTAGGAAGCCTCGGGCTTGCCGTTCGACGCTCGCAGCAAGCGGAGCAGCCCGTCGAGGGCCTCGATCACCAGGTCAGCCGCGCTGCAAGTCGGGTCGACGCCAAACCGGCAGGTGACCACGCCGGCGGCACGTCCGGCCGAGACGTCGATCTCGCGGTCGCCGATCGCGAGGGTGTGGTCGCGGTCGAGACCGCACCGCTCGATGATCGCCTCGAACGCGGCGGGATCGGGCTTCTTCGGGAACCCGTCCGCGGCGGTGATGCAGCCCGTGAACAGCGGCGTCAGGCCACTGGCGGCGAGCAGCTCGGCGGTTCCCTGCGGCCCGCGGTGGGTCACGATCACGTTCTGCCCGCCGGCCCGACGGACGAACTCGCAGACCTGGCGTGCCCCGGGGAACGGCGGCTGTTCCCCGGGACTCGTGGACGCGTAGTGCCGGCTGAACCCGTCCTCGAGGGCCGCTCGATCCAGGTCATGCTCCTCGGCCAGCGCCGTCGCGCAATGACCGAGCGACTCCCGGGCAAGCGCGGCGATCCGCTCGAGCGGTGCGTCGGCGGCCAGGTCGTTGAGCGCGGCGCGGAACGCCCGGGCGATCGCCGGATAGGTATCGAAGAGCGTGCCGTCGACGTCCCAGATGACGTTGCGGATTGCGTGCGACCGACCGTCGGCGGTGCGCATCGGGTCAGTCGCCGGTCGGGACGCCCAGGATGTTGAAGCCGCCGTCGACATACAGCGTCTCGCCGGTGACCGCGTTCGACAGGTCGGAGGCGAGGTAGACGGCCGTTCGCCCGACGTCCTCGGGGGTGATGTTCGCGCGCAGCGGGGCGACGTCGGCGAACGAGCCGTACATCCGCTTGAAGCCGGCGATCCCGGACGCGGCGAGCGTCCGGATCGGGCCGGCGCTGATCGCGTTGACCCGGACGCCGCCGGGACCCAGATCCGCGGCGAGATATCGGACCGAGGCCTCCAGGGCCGCCTTGGCCACGCCCATCACGTTGTAGTTCGCGACGACCTTCTCGGCACCGTAGTAGGACAGGGTCATGACCGATGCGCCCGGCAGAAGGAGCGGTTTCGCCTCGCGTACGAGCGCCACCAGGGAGTAGGCGGATACGTCGAGCGCCAGCGCGAACCCGTCGCGCGACGTGTCGACGAACGCTCCCTCGAGGTCCTCGCGGCGGGCGAAGGCGAGGGCGTGGACCAGGATGTCGAGCGATCCGCGCGTCGCTCCCCAGCGATCGAACACCGTCCGGATCTGCTCGTCGGACTGGACGTCGCAAGGCTCGACGAAGGTCGACCCGATCGATTCGGCCAGCGGGCGAACGCGACGCTCGATGAGGCTCTCGACCGACGAGAAGCCGACCTCGGCGCCCTCGTCGTGGAGCGCCCGCGCGATACCCCAGGCGATCGAATGGTCGTTGGCCACCCCGAAGACCAGCGCATTCCTGCCGGCCAGCAGGCCCATCCCTCTCCTCCTGTGCGTGGATCCGGGCGTCCGGCCCAGCATACCTGCGCGGTCCGGCTACGCTAGGCGCGATGCGTACCGTCGACGCCCCCGCCCTCCGCGACGCCCTCCGTGGAATCCGCGGGTTGCTGCTCGACCTCGACGGCGTCGTGGTCTCGGCCGGAAAGGCCGTCCCGGGCTCGGTCGATGCCATCAACGAGCTCGAGCGACGGCGGACGCCCTACCGGATCGTCACCAACACCTCGCTGGTGAGTCGCCGTTCGCTGTCGCAGCTCGCCGCCAGGCTCGGCAACCAGATCCCGCCGGAGCGGTTCCAATCGGCCCTGTCGGCGTCGGCGGCCTACGCGGCGCGGGCCTTCCCGGGGCAGCCGCTGTACGTGCTGTCGTCGGCGGACGCGAAGCAGGAGTTCGACGGCCAGCACCTCATGTCGCATGACGAGGCGGCGGCGCCGGGTGCAACGGCGGCGGCGGTGATCATCGGCGACTCACCCGAGGAACTGACCTACTCCAACCTGAACCTGGCCTTCCGGCTGGTCCGCGGCGGAGCCCGGCTGATCGGCATGCACCGCAACCCCTGGTGGCTGACACCCGACGGCCCGACGCTCGATTCCGGTGCCTACGTGACCGGGCTGGAGTTTGCCGCGGGCGTTCACGCCCAGATCATCGGCAAGCCGGCGCCGGCGTTCTTCTCGCTGGCCGTCGATGGGCTCCGTCGCGAAGCCGCCGACCGCGGCGATCGGCTGCGCCGGTCGGAGATCGCGATGGTCGGCGACGACGTGCGGACTGACGTGCTCGCCGGCCAGCGCGCAGGCCTGTGCGGGGTCCTGGTCCTGACCGGCAAGCATGGCCTGGACGCGGTCGCCGCGTCGCACGGCCACGGGCGCGGTGGCCGTGAGCCCCACGGGGTCGCGCCGTCGCTGGCCGACGTCGTGGCCGCGCTAGACTGACGGCAACCTTCCGGCAAGCTCGATCCGCCACGAGGCAGCACGCCATGACGACCGAATCCGCACCGCGAATCAAGATCACCTACGCGACCCTGCGGGCCGACAACGAGGAGCTCCACGCCCAGTTCGAGGCCGGCCTGACGAAGGTCAAGGCCGAGCTCGGCGGCCACCATCGCAACTACGTCGCCGGTGCCTGGCGAGACGGCGAAGGGTCGTTCGAGGTGCGAACCCCGATCGACACCACCAGCCTCGTCGGGACCTTCGCGAAGGCGACCGTGGCGGACGTCGACGAGGCCGTGGCAGCCGCCCGGGCGGCGCAGCCGGCCTGGGCCGCGACACCCTGGCGTGAGCGCGTCGCGATCATCAAGCGGGCCGGGGATCTCATCAGCGAGCGGCTCATGGTCAACGCCGCGGTGATGGCGATCGAGGTCGGCAAGAACCGGATCGAGGCCCTCGGCGAGGTCGAGGAGGCCGCCGACCTGCAGCGCTACTACGCCTCCACCGTCGAGGCCAACGACGGCTACGACCACCCCATGGGCAACCTCGGCGACGCGACCGTCCACACGCGATCGATCCTGCGGCCGCACGGGGTCTTCGCGGTGATCAGTCCGTTCAACTTCCCGATGGCCCTGTCCGCCGGGCCGTGCGGGGCCGCCCTGCTGGCCGGCAACACCGTGGTCTTCAAGCCCTCCTCGGCCGCACCGCTGTCGGCGGTCAAGCTGATCGAGGCCTACATCGACGCCGGGGTTCCAGCGGGGGCGGTGAACCTGGTGATGGGCTCGGGCGGCACGGTCGGACAGGCGCTCCAGGACCATCCGGGCGTGGACGGGATCGTGTTCACCGGTTCGTACGAGGTCGGGATGCGGCTGTTCCACTCGTTCTCGAAGGCCTGGCCGCGGCCGTGCATCGTCGAGATGGGCGGCAAGAACCCGGCCATCGTCTCGCGCAAGGCGGACATGGACGAGGCGGCCGAGGGAATCATGCGCAGCGCGTTCGGCTTCGGTGGCCAGAAGTGCTCGGCCAACTCTCGCGTCTACGTCGAACGGCCGGTCCACGACGAGCTGGTCCGCCGGCTGGTCGAGAAGACCGAGGCGATCACGATCGGCGACCCGCTCGTCCGGGCGAACTGGATGGGTCCGGTCATCGACCAGCGCGCGGTCGACCGGTACCAGGCCGCAGTCGCCGAAGCGCGCCGCGACGGGACGGTGTTCGCCGGCGGGGAACGACTGAGCGACGCCGGCATGGAGCACGGCTTCTATGTCGAGCCGACTGTGGTCGGCAATCTGCCGACCTCGCACCGCCTGTTCCGCGACGAGCTGTTCGCCCCGTTGACCGCGGTCGCGGCGGTGGACTCCCTGGACGAGGCGCTCGCCCTCGCCAACGACTCCGTGTACGGGCTGACCGCCGGCGTCTACAGCGAGGACCCGGCCGAGGTCCGGCGGTTCCTCGATCGCGCCGAGGCCGGCGTGCTGTACGTCAATCGCCGGGCCGGCGCCACGACGGGCGCATGGCCGGGGATCCAGGCGTTCGGCGGCTGGAAGGGGAGCGGCTCCACCGGCAAGGCCGGCCTATCGATGTACTACGTCGCCCAGTTCATGCGCGAGCAGAGCCACACGGTCGTCGACTAGGGAGCATCGCGGCGGCCCATTCCCGAGTTGGCGCCCGGGCTCCTCGCGCACGCGCCTCGAGAGCGCGCTCCGGTGCCCGGCGCCGTCCTGTCGATCACCGTCCGCCGTGCTGTTCCCCACCTGGGCGTGTTCCGGCACCCGCCGGCCCGGCACGTGGTCAGATCCTGGCGACCCGGTTGCGGCCGCCGCGCTTGGCGGCCAGGAGCGCGGAGTCGGCCGCCCGGAACAGCGCGTGGCCATCCGATTCATCGACCAGGCACGCCACGCCCGCCGACGTGGTGAGGGGGACCCGGCGCCCGTCGATGAGTTCGTCGCCGGATACGCTCACCGTGCGGCGGATCCGTTCGGCGATCTCGACCGCGCCCTCCTCGTCGGTTCCCGGCACGATGACCACGAATTCCTCGCCCCCATACCGGGCGACGATATCGCCGTCGCGGACAGCGTTCCTGATGGCGCCGGCCACGCGCCGCAGGACGCTGTCGCCGACGCTGTGGCCGTGCTCGTTGTTGACCGCGGAGAAGTGGTCGAGATCGAGGACGATCAGGCTCAGCGGGTCGGCACTGCGCCGGGCGGTCGCGTAGGCCGTCTCGATCGCCTCGTCGAAGTAGCGGCGGTTGAGCAGGCCGGTAAGTGGATCGCGCAGCGCGGACTCGGCCACGCGCGCATGGAGGTCGGCGTTGTTGAGCGCGATCGCGACCTGCGCGACGAGCAGGTCGGCGATCCCGTGCTCCAGCTCCGAGAAGGGGTGGTCCGCGCCGACCCGGGTCACCAGCAGCACGGCCGCCGCCCGGCCGTCGACCACGATCGGCAGCGCCATCGCCGCGTGCGGGGTGTCGCCGCCCGGCCGCTCCGGGCGGTGCTCGACCGGCCACGTCGAGGCCTCGTTGATGCCCACGGTCCGGACCCGATCGCTGATCGCCCGGCCCGTGAGCCCGACGCCGGGCCGGATCTCCAGTCCGAGCGCGCCCTGCGGAAACCCCGTTCCGGCTTCGAGCCGGTAGGTGCCATCCGGCCCGCGGGAGAACAACGCGGCGACGTCGGCGCTCAGCAACTCGACCGCCGCCTCGACGATCGACTCCACGATCCGCGATCGGTCGAGATCGGAGACCAGTGCCCGGCTGACGGCCAAGACTCGTTCGATGGCATGGAGCCGCTCGCGGCGCTCATCATCGAGCCGCGCGGACCGAAGCGCGCCGGCGAGGGAGTGGGCCAGCATCTCGGCGAGCGCGACCTGGGCCGGCCCGATCGGGTGTTCCTCCGTGCCTTCGAAGTTGACGATGCTGAGCAGCTCCCCGGAGTGGACCACCGGCACGGCGACCTCGCTGCGCACGTCAGATCGCGCGGCCCGGTAATCCGGATCCGCCAGGACGTCGGGCACGAACTGGACCGTCCGGCTGGCGGCGGCGCGGCCGATCACTCCGACGCCCATCTCGATCATGTGGAACGCGTCGTGGTAGCCGGCGACGCCGACCATCGTCAGCCGGCCCTCGCCGTCGGGCAGGTACATCGAGATGAGCGCGATGTCGAAGTCGCGGGCCACGTCGTCGACGACCCCCTGGACTACGGACTTGATCGGCTGCGTGCCGTCGAAGCGCCCGACGATGTCGTTCACCCGCTCGAGGACGTCGAGGCGCTCGCGGCTGAGGTCAGCGAGCCGGTTCGCCCGTGCCTCGGCCTCGGTGGCGATCCGGACGACGATGGCCAGCCCGGCCGAGGCAAGGAGTGACACGACGACGTTGACCACGAATTGATCGGTCGCCTGGGCGGTGGCGTTCGGGGCGAACGACAGGAACGCGTGGGCGAGGAAGATCAGGATCGCGAAGAACGCCACCGCCCCGGCGCCGATGAGGTAGCCGGGTGTCACGGCGGCGAAGGCGAGGCCGAGCACCACCATGGGCGCGGCCGGCGGCAGCTGGAGCGTGGCGATGTCGGTCATCCCGCCGCCGACCACGGCGATCGCCAGGACGACCGGCCCGAGCCAGAGCCTGACCGTCGGCGATCGGGCAATGCGGCTGGCATACGGACCCCAGGCTCCGGCTGCCACGAGCAGGGCGGCCGGAGTGGCAACGAGGCGGACCCGACCGAAGTCGCCGGAGGCGTGCAACAGTCCGGCGATCAGCCCGAGGACTGCCATCACGCCAAGCGTGACCGCCGCCCAGCGCAGCTCGGCGAGCGGGCGATCCTCCACCCAGAGCCGTCGGACGGCACGCTCGAACCCGCGGGTGGCGGTCGTCACGGGGGCGTCGCCTGCCGGACGGCTGGCGAACCGGCTCGCCGACTGGATGAAGGTCGTCAAGGACATCCCGGCCATGCTCGCGTACGCCGTCTGCCGCCACACCCACCCGACAGGCCTACTCGGGAGCTGCCATTTGGCTGGGGCTCGTTGGCCGCGTCGCGGCTTCATCCGACGGGCCGGGGCCTCGGCTATACTCGATGTCAATATCCAGTCTGCATACTCGTTATGCACTGAGCCCAGAGGTGGACCTTGATCCCCGCGTCGCGCATCGGCGGAGGCCGTCCCGTTCCGCACATCGTCACCGAGCTGCCCGGGCCCAGGGCCCAGGCGCACGTCGAGTTCGATGAGACCTGGACGTCACCGAGCCTGCCGCGGGCGTACCCGATCGTCCCGGTCCGGGGCGACGGCCTCACGGTCGAGGACATCGACGGCAACCTGTTCCTCGATTTCGCGGCGGGGATCGCGGTCAACTCCACGGGCCACGCGCACCCCCAGGTCGTCGCGGCGATCAAGGAGCAGGCCGCGGAGCTTATCCATTTCAGCGCGTCGGACTTCTACCTGCCGATCTACCCGGAGACCTGCCGCGAGATCGCCAGGATCGCGCCGATCTCCGGCCGCAAGCGGGTCTACCTCGGCAATTCGGGCACGGAAGTCGTCGAAACGGCGATCAAGCTCGCCCAATTCGCCACCCGGCGGCCGTACGTCGTCGCCTTCCTCGGCGCCTTCCACGGGCGGACCTACGGGTCCGTTTCCCTGACCGCGTCGAAGGCCAAATACCACGCGGGGTTTGGGCCGCTCCTGCCCGGCATCTTCCACGCCCCATTCGGTCGGGTCGAGGACCTGCGCTGGTTCGACGAGGTCCTGTTCGACAAGCTCGCCCCGGCCAATGAGGTTGCGGCGATCATCGTCGAGCCGATCCAGGGCGAGGGCGGATACATCGTCCCCGAGGACGGCTTCCTGCAGGGGCTGCGCCGGATCTGCGACGAGCACGGGATCATGCTCATCGCCGACGAGATCCAGTCCGGAGCCGGCCGGACCGGCAAGATGTGGGCGATCGAGCACTGGGGCGTCGAGCCGGACATTCTGCTGTCGGCGAAGGGGATCGCGTCCGGGATGACCCTTGGCGCGCTGGTCGCGCGGGCCGAGCTGCTCGAGACCTGGGGCGCGGGGGCGCACGGCTCCACGTACGGCGGGAACCCGGTCGCCTGTGCCGCTGCACTCGCGACGATCGAGCTGCTCGAGGGCGGCCTGGTCGACAACGCGGCGGTCCGCGGCGAGCAGGCGATGGCCGGGCTGGCCCACCTCCGCCGACGCTTCCCATCGCTCGTCCGCGACGTGCGGGGCAGGGGCCTGATGATCGGCATCGAGTTCGACACGGCCGATCACGCTGAAGCGGTCCAATGGGAGGCCTACCAGAAGGGCCTGCTCGTCCTCGAATGCGGCAAATCCAGTGTCCGGATGTCGCCGGCATTGACCGTCAGCGAAGCCGAGATGGAGACCGCGCTGCGGATCTTCGGCGCGTCGGTCGCCGCGGTGGCCGGTGAGCACCGTGAGGACGGCGAGATCCTGGCCGCCGCGACTGCTGCCGGTTCCGTCAACGAGGTCGAGGAAGCGGTCTGAACGACGGCACCCTCCGTCGCCCCATTCCTTGCCCGATACTCTCGCGGTGACCAGCTCGAAAGTGGCGTCGATGCGCGACGCCGTCCGCGATCTCGTCCACGACGGCGACACGGTCGCGATCGAGGGGTTCACGCACCTGATCTCGTTCGCCGCCGGCCACGAGATCATCCGCCAGCGGAAGCGCGACCTGACGCTCGCGCGGTTGACGCCCGACCTCATCTACGACCAGATGATCGCGGCCGGCTGTGCCCGCAAGCTGATCTTCTCGTGGCTCGGCAACCCGGGCGTCGGCGGCCTCGGCGCCATCCGGCGTCGAGTGGAGGGCGAGATCCCGGACCAGCCGCTCGAGCTCGAGGAGTACTCCCACTTCGGGATGGTCGGGCGCTACACGGCGGGCGCCATGAACCTGCCGTTCTTCCCGCTCCGGAGCTACTTCGAGACCGACCTGCCGGTGGCCAACCCGCTGATCCGGCCGATCGCCTCGCCCTACGGCGACGGGACGATCTATGCGGTCCCGCCGCTCCGACCCGACGTCACCATCGTCCATGCCCAGCGGGCGTCGGCCGGCGGCGACACCCAGGTGTGGGGTCTGCTCGGCTGCCAGAAGGAGGCCGCCTTCGCGGCGGAGCGCGTCATCGTGGTGGTCGAGGAGCTCGTCGACGAGTCGGTCATCCGGGCCGACCCGAACCGTACGATCATTCCCGGGCTGATCGTGGACGCCGTGGTCGTCGAGCCGTGGGGCGCGCACCCGTCCTACGTCCAGGGTGTCTACGATCGCGACAACCGGTTCTATCTCGACTGGGACCCGATCACCCGCGACGAAGCGACGACGCAGGCGTGGCTCGACGATTGGGTGTACGGGGTGGACGACCGAGCCGCCTATCTCGACAAGCTGGGTGCCGAACGGCTGGCATCGCTCCGGCCGAGCGGCAGCGCCCCGTCCGGCCAGGTCGACTACGGGCAGTACGCATGACCGAGCCTGGCACCTTCTCGAAGTCCGAGATGATGATCGTCGCGGCCGCACGGGCGCTCGCCGGTCAGCGCGTCTGCTTCGTCGGCGTCGGCCTGCCGAACATCGCCGTCAACCTCGCCAAGCGCACCGTGGCCCCCGATCTCGAGCTCGTCTACGAGGCCGGCGTCTTCGGTGCCCGTCCGGCGCGACTGCCGCTGTCGATCGGCGACCCGACCATCGTCACCGGCTCGACGGCCGTGGTCAGCATGGTCGAACTGTTCGGGTACTACCTGCAGCGCGGCCTGATCGACGTTGGGTTCCTGGGCGCGGCGCAGATCGACCGGTTCGGCAACATCAACACGACCGTCATCGGCGACTACACGCACCCGAGGACGAGGCTGCCGGGCTCCGGCGGCGCCTGCGAGATCGCGATCAACGCCCGCGAGGTGTTCGTGATCATGCGCCAGAGCAAGCGCAGCTTCGTCGACGCGATCGACTTCCGGACGTCGCCCGGCAACCTGGGTGGCGCCAAGCAGGCCGAGCGGATCCGGCGCGAGGGCGGCTGGCTCGGCCGCGGGCCGAGCGTGGTCGTGACCGATCTCGGGATCTACCACTTCGACGAGCGCGGCGAGATGCGGCTCGATTCGCTCCATCCCGGCGCGACGCTCGACGCCGTGCGCGAGACGATCGGCTGGGAGGTCGCCGTGGCCGGGGATCTCGCGGCAACCGCGCCGCCTGGCGCCGAGGAGCTGCGCCTGATCCGCGAGGAGCTCGACCCGGGCGGCGTCTACACGAAGTAGGTTCGGCCGCCGGACGGCTACCCCTTCGCGAGGATGACCACGAACTCGAGCGTGCCCTGGTCGGCGATCGAGACGATGAAGCCGCCGATGTTCGGGGCGTCATGCCGTCACGGTGACGTCTCCGAGGTCCGGGTCGTTGGCCGGGGTGGACGGAGCGTCGCAGGGATCCATGAGAGCCGGCTGAGAAGTCGGTCGGGCGGAGCCCACCCGGGCCGGCCGGACGGACCCACCCCGCATCGGTCAAGTACGATGCCGAGGATGATCCCGACTCCCGGCCGTGTCTTCCTTCGGTCACCGCTGCCCCAGCCACCGGTTGCCGTGGAGGCGCATGGGTCGACGATCGTCGACGCCGACGGACGCGAGTACATCGACGCGGCAGGCGGAGCGATCGTCGTCGGCATCGGGCACGGCCGCCGGGAGATCGCCGACGTCATGGCCGCCCAGGCCGGCCGCCTCGCCTATGCCCACGGCAGCGTGTTCACGACCGAGCCCCTGGAGGCGTATGCCAGGGCGATCGGCCGCCACCTGCCGCTCGACGGCCCGGCGATCTACCCGGTGTCGGGCGGCTCGGAGGCGATCGAGACGGCCCTGAAGCTGGCTCGGGCGTATCACCTCGCGCGCGGCGAGACCGAGCGCTGGATCGTCTTCTCGCGATGGGGGAGCTATCACGGGAACACGCTCGGCGCACTCGACCTGTCCGGACGCAAGCCGCTTCGACGCCCGTACGAAGGCTGGCTCGGGCGGTTCCGGCACGTGTCGGCCGCCTATCCGTACCGAGCCGGCCTGCCCGGGTCCAACGCGCTGGCCTCGACCGACGAGCTGGCGGCGGAGCTGGATCGGGCGTTCGAGGCGGCCGGGCCCGGCACCGTGGCCGCCTTCGTGGCCGAACCGATCGTGGGCGCGACGCTCGCCGCCGCCGTCCCGCCCGACGACTACTGGCCGGCGATCGCCGAGATCTGCCGGCGGCACGGCGTGCTGCTCATCGCGGACGAGGTGATGACCGGCTTCGGGCGGACCGGACGCTGGTTCGCCCTGGACCACTGGGGCGTCCGCCCGGACCTGTTGGTCGCGGCCAAAGGCGCTACGTCGGGCTACTGGCCGTTCGGCTTCGTCGCGGCGACCGACGAGATCCACGACGTGGTCAAGGGCGCCGGCGGCTTCGTCCATGGGTTCACCTACTCGCACGACGCCGTTGGTGCGGCGGTCGCCGGCGAAGTCCTCCGGGTCCTCGAATCGGAGTCGCTCGTCGACGCCAGCGCGACCAAGGGCGATCGGCTGCGCGTGCTGCTCGAGGGCCGGCTCGGCGAGGACCCGCACGTCGGCGAGATCCGCGGCCGGGGACTGATGGTCGGGCTGGAGCTCGTCGCCGATCGGCAGACGCGCGAGCCGTTCCCGCGGGCCGCCCGCGTGACCGAGGCGGTCGTTCGCCTGGCGCGCGAGCGAGGGGTGCTCGTCTACTCCGGGACCGGCAACGCCAACGGGGTGGACGGCGACACCATCCTGCTCGGGCCGCCGTTCGTCATCACCGAGGACGAGATCCAGCGGATCGTGGAAACCATCAGTGACGTGATCGAGGCGGCGGTGGCCGACCCCGTCGCCTAGGCCGGCGCCCTCATGCCGGGTCCGCTAGCGGCGGACGCCGCGCCCGAGGTCGCGGACCAGCAGCGCGGCGCCCAGGGCGACCAGCAGCAGCGGCACCACGATGTCGCCCGCGGTGGAGCTGCTCATGCTGGCGCCGCCGACGATGGCCAGCAGCCCGCCGAACCAGAGCTGCCATCCCCAGCCGCCGCCTGAGGCCGCCCGGACCGCGGCGATGAACAGGAACGCGACTCCGAAGCAGAACGTGCCGAGGCCGTTGGCATGCACGCCCGCAGCCTCGATCAACCCGGGCGCCGCGAGCGCGGTGATGATGGCGCCGGCGTAGAGCGAGCCGCTGCCGCGGTCGATCGCCCATTTCAGCAGGAACGCGAGCCCGATCGCCAGGACCAGCACGGAACCAGCCGACTCGAGCTCCGGGTAGGCCTGCTGAACCAGCAGCAGGCCGCCGAACACGAGCAGGAAGATCCCGATCCAGGGGAGACCCGGCCGCCGCGCACCGTCTGGTCCCCACTCCCAGCTGTAGACGTGCGCGTCACCGATGCCCGCGGTGTGTCCGCCGCTCTCCGGACCAAGGCGGGTGATGGGATCACGGTCTGTCATCGAAGCCTCCTGGACGTCAGTATCCGCGCTCCGGGTCGACGGGATTCAGCAATGGCTCGCCGGCCAGGTAGCGCCGGACGTTCTCGACGATCAGGTCGTCACGGAACCTCGACGTGGCCCCGGACACGTGCGGCGTGATCGTGACGTTCGGTGCATCCCACAGCGGGTGATCGGGCGGCAGCGGCTCCTGGCTGAACACGTCGAGGACCGCGCCCGCCAGTCGTCCGCCCCGGAGCGCGGTCAGCAGCGCGTCCTCGTCGACCAGCGCGCCGCGCGACACGTTGATCAGCCAGGCCGTCGCGGGAAGGGCGGCCAGGACCGGGGCGTCGATCACGTGCCGCGACTCGGCCGTCAGCGGCAGCGTCAACACCAGGTAATCCGCCTCGGCCGCGACGTCGCGCAACGCCTCCACCCCGACGATCCGGTCCGGGATGGAGCCGTCCGGGTCGCCGGTACCCGGGACTCGGTACGACGAATCGGCGCGGACGTCCGGGCGCGGCTTGACCGCGATGACTCGCAACCCGAGCGCCGCCAGCTGACGGGCCACCTCCCGGCCGATCGAGCCATAGCCGACGAGGACGGCCGTCCGGCCGCGCACGATCGACGCGGTGGGCTCGTCGTCGAGCGGCCAGGCATGCGCGGCCTGGTCGGCTTCCCAGCGCCGGGTCGGCTGGTTGATCCGCAGGATCGCGCCGCTGACGTACTCGCCGATGGGGATGGCGAAGACGCCGCGGCCGTTGGTGACGGTGATGCTCTTGGCCCACGGCGGGTCGGCGGCGAGGTGATCGACACCGGCCGAGCCGACCTGCAGCCAGCGCAGGCGAGGGACCCGCGATAGGTCGGCGGGGACTCGCCGCCCGATGATGACCTCGAGCTCGGGATCGGCGAGCGCGTCGACGTCGAAGTCGTCGTCGGCGGTCGCGTCGATGATCTCGAGGTCGGGCGACAGCGCCCGGAGCCGGTCGATCGTTCCGGGCTGGACGTGGGTCTGCAGTAGGACGCGCATCGTCGAACGATAGCGGTGCCCGGCCTAGGCTCGCTGCGGGACGGCGGCCTCCTCGTCATCGTCCTCGACGTGGCTGAACCCCAGGCGGTCGACCAGCCGCCCCAAGATGCCCGGCGCCCACCAGTTCCAGCGGCCCATCAGCCGCATCGTGGCCGGTACGAGGAGCACCCGGATGATCGTGGCGTCGACCGCAACCGCGATCGCCATGCCGACGCCGATGCTCTTGATCGTGATCACCTGGGCCAGGGCGAACGCGGCGAAGACCGAGATCATGATCGTGGCCGCACCGGTGATCACGCCCGCCGTCCGGGCGAGGCCCTCGGCGACGGCCGCCCGGTTGTCGCCGGTCCGCCGGTAGGCCTCCTGGATCCGGGACAGGAGCAGGACCTCGTAGTCCATCGACAGCCCGAAGATGACACTGAACATGATGATCGGGGTCCCGGCGATCGTGTACCCGAGCTGCTGGAAGTCGAGCAGCCCGGACAGGTTGCCGTCCTGGAAGATCCAGACGAGCGCCCCGAAGCTGGCGCTGATCGACAGCAGGGTCATGATCACCGCCTTGAGCGGCAGGATCAGCGAGCCGAACAGGAGGAAGATGATCGCGCCGCTGACCACGAGGGTGAGCCCGATCGCGTACGGCGCCCGTTCGGCCTGCGAGGCCAGGAAGTCAAAGCCGGTCGGCGCGCTGCCACCGACCTGGGTCGTGATGCCGGCACCGACCGACAGCGCCCGGATCGTCGGCGTCATCCCGGTTGCTTCCGGCCTGGCCGGTGGCAGCGGGCTGATCGCATCGAGCCGGATCGTGTGGCCGCGCACGTACTCGCCCAGGAGCGCCGAGAGGCCGGCCGGCCGTTGCCCCTCGGGGAGCGCGTAGAGCGCGGCCACCTGATCGGGCGCCAGGAGCTCGCCGGTCTGCGGATTGCGGATCGTGAACGGACCCTCGACGCGATCGATCCCGTCGAGTGCCTCCAGGTTCGCCGAGTAATCCGACAGTGCCTTGATCGTGGCCGGATCCGTGGGCGAGCCCGGCACATTCGCCAGGATCACGATCGGGGTCGTCTCGCCGGGCGAGAATTCGGTCTGCAGCGCGACGTACGCATCGCGGCTCTCGACGCCAGGCGGATAGATCTCGGCGCCCGGCACCCCCTGCTCGAGGTGGAGGACCGGCCCGCCGGCCACGAGCAGGATCGCCAGCACGGGCACGATCACGGCCACCGGACGACGCATGACCGCGAGCGCGAGCCGCTCCCAGCGCGACGGTGGGGCCACTGTCGCGGCGTGCGTCGATGGTCGGACCCGGCGCCACAGCCCGGCCATCGAGAAGGCATCGACTCGCGGCCCGAGCATCCCGAGGACGGCGGGCAGGAACGTCAGCGCAAAGCCGACCGAGCAGACCACGACGAGCGCGCCGGCGATCCCGATCGAGCGGATGGCCGGTGCCTCGAACAGGAGGAGCCCGGACAGCCCGATCGCCACGGCGATCCCGCTGAACGCCACCGCCTTGCCGGCCGTCGCCACGGACTTGGCCACGGCCTCGCCGACCGAGCGCCCGCGACGCAGCTCTTCCCGGTAGCGGCTGACGATGAACAGCGAGTAGTCGATCGCCAGCGACAGCCCGAGCATCGTCGCGATGTTGAGCACGAAGACGCTCATCTCGACCTGCTGGGCGACGATGTAGATGAGCGCCAGGCTGCTCGGGATCGCCAGCCCGGCGACGAGCAGTGGCATGCCCGCGGCGATCACCGAGGCGAACACGAGGATCAGGACGAGTGCGGCGATCGGCAGCGAGACGCTCTCGGCCATCTGCAGGTCCTTCTCGGACTGGACCGCCGAATCCTTGGTGACCGGGCCGTAGCCGGTGAGCTGATACGTGTATCCCGAGGGCGCCACGATCTCCGAGCGCAGCGCATCCACGATCTCGACCGACGCCTCGTTGGAAAGGTCCAGCTCGACCACGACGTAGGCGGCGTCGCCGGCCGTGCTGATGAACCGCCGATCGCCGGTCTCGGCGTAGCCGATGATCCCGGTGACCCGGGAATCCCGCTTGAGTCCGGTCTCGGCCGCCGCGATGGCGCCCTGGAACGCGGACGAGGTAGCATCGGCGCCCAGGGTCGTCGACCGGAACAGGGCGATGACGGAGCTCTTGCCCGCACCGAACTCGCTGTCGAGCCGGTTCGCCACGTCGGCCGATTCGGACGAGTTGTCGAGCCAGCCGCCCGAGCTCAGCGCGGACGACGTCCGGGTCGCCAGGGCGGCGCCACCGAGTGCGACCAGGACCGCGAGGATGGCGATCGGGCGGCGGAACCGATAGACGAAGGCGCCCCAGCGGCTGAACATCGGGACCTCACACGGTGGTTCGGATGGGCCGACCATAGAGAATTATCATTCGTTTTGTCAACCGCTGCCTTGTCAGCACGCTTGCAGCCCGGTACAGTCCGGGAGAGCAGCCGTTCGTTTTCAGGAGCCCACGTGCCGCGCGTGACCGCCGCCCATGAACAGGAAGTCCGGAATCGGATCGTGACCGCGGCGTCGCGTGTCTTCGGTCACAAGGGCTACCACAACGCGACGATCGCGGACGTCTGCCAGGAGAGCGGGCTGTCCGTTGGCGCGATCTACACCTATTTCGCGAGCAAGGACGACCTCTTCCGCGAGAGCTGCGATCAGATCGCCGCCCGGGGCCTGGACGATCTCGTCGTCCGACTCGCCGGGATCACGACGACGCTCGAGCGGATGCGCGTGGCGATCGGTCTGTATGTCGAGACGATCGACGAATACGCGGGCGCCGCCGGCCAGATCTCGCTGGTCCAGGCGTGGGCCGAGGCCGACCGCGAGCCGGGCGTTCGGGAGATGCTCGCGGCACGGCGCGAGCGCCTGGTGGGAGCCGGTCAGCTCCTCCTGCGGCAGGGGATGGCCAGCGGTGAGCTGCCCGCCTGGCTCGATGTCGACGGGGTGACCCGAGGGCTCCTCGCGCTGCTCGACGGACTGCTGCTGCAGCGGATCGAGGCGGGCGCCTCATACCGGCCGGAAGAGCTCGAGCGACGGGCGATGGCCGTCCTCGAGCCGATGCTGGCGGCCGCCGCAGCGGCGCCATTGGCCGGACCCGGGACGTCCGTGAAGATCGCCCCGGGACGCGCGACGAACACGGCCAGGGCGTAGCATCCGGGCGCAGTGTCGCCCTCAGCCCATGTCCAGACCGTGCTCGGGCCGATCGAACCGGCCGACCTCGGGTTCACCTTGCCCCACGAACACACCCAGATCTCGCTCTGGCACATCCAGAATCGCTGGGACTACTGGCAGCTGACCCGTGACGAGCCGGTCATCCTCGCCGAGCTCGAGCGATTCAGGGCGACCGGCGGCAGCGGGCTGGCAGACCTGACCCTGCCGGGTGTCGGACGCGACCCGGCCTGGCTGGAGCGCATTGCGCGGGGCACCGGTCTCCACATCGTCATGGGCGGCGGCTGGTACCGGAGCGCCTACTACCCGGCCGAGGCGCGGATCGATCAGCGTACGGTCGACGACCTCGCGGAGGAGCTCGTCCGCGAAGCGACCGATGGAGTGGGGGAGACCGGGATCCGCCCCGGGATCTTCGGCGAGGTCGGCACCGACAAGCCGTGGCTGGCGCCGGCCGAGGAGCGCGTCCATCGGGCGGTCGCCCGGGCGGCACGCCGGACCGGGCTGGCGATCAGCACGCACGCGGTGATGTCGGACGTGGGTCTCGCCCAGCTCAAGGTGTTCGAGGAGGAGGGCGCCGACCCGTCGCGCGTGGTCGTCGGCCACGCCGACTCGTATCCGCTGCTCGACCACTACCTCGAGATCATCCGTCGAGGCGCCTGCCTCGAGTTCGACTTCCTCGGGATGAGCTTCACGCCGACCGAGCGTCACGGCGAGGCGCGCATCGTCGAGCTCCTGTGCGAGCTGCTGGCGCGCGGCCACGCCGACCGGATCCTGCTGAGCCAGGACGTGTGCCACGACTCGCAGCTCAGTCGCTACGAGGGCAACGGCTACGTGTACCTGGCCGAGACGTTCCTTCCGCGGCTCGTTGCGGCGGGCGCCTCGAAGGCCGAGATCGAGACGATGACGGTGGCGAATCCGCGTCGGCTACTGACAATCGGCTGACGATCGGCTGACCCCTCGTCAGGCTTCGAGGCTGGCCTCGACGCTGATGACGACGTTGCCCTTGATCGCCTGGCTGATCGGGCAACCCGTACCGGCGCCCGCCGCTGCAGCGCGGAAGCCCTCAGACGTCATGCCGGGTACCCAACCGTGGACGGTCAGGGCGCTCGACGTGACCTTCCAGCCCGCATCGACCTTGTCGAAGGTGACCTCGGCACTGACCTCCAGCCGGTCCGGCGGCGACCCGGCTCGTCCGAGGTCCGCGGAGAGCGCCATGCAATAGCACGCCGCGTGCGCCGCGGCCAGGAGCTCCTCGGGGCTCGTCATGCCGTTCGAGGTCTCGGTCCGGGCCGCCCATGAGACGGGCAGCGCCGTGAAGGACGCAGATGAGACTGCCGTGACAGTCCCCGATCCGGTGGAGAGCGGCCCCGACCAATGGGCCTCGGCGCGTCGAATCGCGGCCATCGTTGCCTCCTGTCTGCTTGCGCTCCGTATCCTGCACGATCGTGGTCCGCGACGTCCTGGGGCGGTCGGGACCACTGGCCGGCCGGCCAGTACCAACGACCCCCGAACGACGTGACCGGTAGCCCATGGGCAGAGCCGGGCCACGACCGCACGATGCGGACGTGCTCACCGTCGTCCGCCGTCTCGCCCCGTTGAGCCTGCTCCTGGTCATCGGCCTGACCACCGCCGGCATGTCGGCGCACCCGGTCTCGGCGGACACGCTGCCGGGGCTCGATCCATCGACGTTGGATGTCGCCGCCGCGGACCTGACCAGCCTCCTCAACCAGGCACGAGTCGCCCATGGGCTGGTGGTGCTGCCGGTCGATCCGCAGGCAGCGGCCATGGCCCGAGGCCGGGCCGAAGCGATGGCCGCCGAGGACGCGCTCGGACATGTGGGCCCGGACGGCCGGACAACCTTCGACGTCATCCGCGCCTCGGGGATGACCTGGTTCGCCGCCGGCGAGGTGCTCGCCTTCAACAATGTTCCCGGGGAGCCCGAGTCGACGACGCGAGCCATGACCGACTGGATCGCCTCGCCGGTCCACGCCGCGATCGTCCTGTCGAGCGACTACAACTACGTCGGCTTCGCCGCTGCGGTGTCCGCAAGCGGCAATCGGTATTACGCGGGCGTGTTCATGAAGCTGCCCGACCGAACGCCGGGCTGGGCCAAGGCCGGCTTGACGACCAGGTCGGTCGTCAGCGCGACGACGACCCGGGTCACCGTTCGCTGGACCGGTGCCGACACCCGCCTGCAGGTGCTGACCGCCGGGCTGCGCGACTTCGAGGTCCAGCGACGGATCATCGGTGGGGCCTGGCTGTCGGCCGGGATCACCACCCACACGAGCCTGTCGGTGACGCTGGCGCGCGGCAGGTCGTACGAATTCCGGGTCCGATCCCGCGACCGGGCCGGCAACCGCAGCGCCTGGAGCAGCCTCACCGTCAGGACCTGAGCCGGCCACCTAACCCGAGCCGGGCCCGGACGGCGCCCGCCACGGCTCGATGGCGGGCCACCCTCGGCAGATGGATCCGCGTCGCCCCGAGGAACCTGGCATGCGCCTCGAGCGCGTCCGCGAAGGCCGCGAGGAAGCCCTCGTCGGCAGCCGGCGCGAAGCCGGGCTCCCACCAGAGGTCGAGCACGCGCAGCACTCCATGCCGACGATCGATCCGTGGCTCGATCCGTCCGATCAGCCGGTCGCCGAAGAGGATCGGCAGCACGTAGTAACCCCACCGCCGCTTCGGTTGCGGGACGTAGACCTCCCAGACGTAGTCGAAGTCGTAGAGCGAGCGCAGGAACTCGCGGTCCCAGACGAACGGATCGAGCGGCCCCAGGAAGGCGACGCCGGGCGCCTCGCCGCCCTCCTCCGCGATGTCGAGCAGATCGACCTCGCCGGTGAGCATGAACCGATCGCCGGAAACCCCCTCGACGGCGACCGGCACGAGCTCGCCGATCTCGACGAGCTCGGTCACGAGTTCGGCACGCGTCGGCTCCGGCGCGCTCCCCGCCGGGCGTCCACGCCCGGCGGCCGTCCCGATCCACAGCTCGGCACTCCCGCTGCGACCGAGCAGACCGTGGGCGCGGTAGCGCGACAGGACCTTGTGCCGTCGCTGGTCGCGCTCCGGCCGGCGTTCGGCCAGGAGCTCGACCGGGAAGAGGCGCTCGGCGAGGTCGTAGACACGCCGATTGCCGTCACGACGAGCGAGGCCCAGGATCCCCGCCTCGGCCAGCGCCTCGAGGATCGCCCGGACCGGGTTGGTCGGCCGCCAGTACCAGTCGATCGCCGCGCGCGGCGCGAGATCGGTCGGGGAGAGCGGGCCATCCGCCCGGATCCGCTCGAGGAGCTCCTCGACGAGCGGGCCGTGGTCGCGGAAGGCCGCCTCCTCGTGGTCCCGGCGGCTCTGATCCCAGCCGATCCGGTACCACGGCAGCTCCGCTGTCGGCAGCAACGAGAGACCCTTGTTGTACGCCTCGAACAGGCGCCGCTCGTCGTACAGGAGGGCGTCCGTCCAGGCCCGCCGATAGCTGTCGATCCGAGCCGCGAGGACCAGGTCGTGGTTGCGTCCGGTGACGTCGAGGGGGTCGAACTGGAGCGACCCGAGCCGGTCCACGACCCGAAGCACCGACGCGGGCGTGGCCGGGAGCGAACGCGGCGGGACGAGCAGGTGGCGGCGGGCCAGGAACCGCCGCGCGGTCGCCCGATCGAGCCGGAGGGTGGCGGTCACCGGCGGATGGTACGGGAGCCTCGCCCTCGTCCGCGACGCATCGCGACACGGCCGCAAGCCCCGGGTGCCATTCGGCAGGCGCCCGGGCCGTCGGCCCGGGGGTATCCTTGGGGCTACCTCAAACCGCATGGCGGAGGCAGCCCGATGCCTGAGTTCACGGTCAAGGAGGTCCGCCTGCCGGAGCTCCACCTGCCCGAGGTCAAGCGCGACGAGATCGTCCGCGTGCTCTCGGGGATCCACGTTCCCGACCTCGACCTGGCCGGGGTCGAACCGCGGCGGCGGATGCGGGGCATCGACCTGCGGACGACCGAGTGGCGCCGGCGGGGCCTGACCGGCATGGATGCCGGCAAGCTCATCGCCGCCGCGGCCGCTGCCGCGAGGATCGCCCGACCCGCCCAGAAACGATCGCGCTGGACCCTGTTCCGGGCGCCGCGCTGGACGGCCGTCAAACGCTCTCGCGACAACCTGGTCGCGGTGGTCCGGCCGGCGCCGCGCCGCTCGGGTCGACGCCTCGTCGCGGTCGTCATCGCCGTCTCGGCCCTGGCCGTCTGGGCCCTGCTTCGGAACCCCGCCGTCCGGGCCAGGCTGGACCGGGCCGGATCGGACGCCCGCCGCCGGATCGGCGAGATTCGATCTCGTGACATCGTGGATCTCGACCTGGAGACCGGTGAGCCGGTATCGGTCGCGTCCGTCGACGCGGCTGCTGGCACGGCTGCGGATGCCGACATCACGGCCCCGACCGAGGTCACCGATGGAGCCGACAACCCCGCCTGAGGGGCCGATGGAGCTCGGCAGGACGGGCGCAGCGGCCTGCCCTCACGGATTCGGTACCCCTGCCGGCAGGCCTGGCGGTCGCGGCCCTCGCTCACGGATCCTGCGATCGACCCTAGCCTGTCGGACAAGCCACGCTTGACCAAACCGGAGAGGTGCGACTACCGTCGCCGCGTTGGGGAACCGGGGCCCGGGGGGGAAGGAAGAGGCATGGGCGAGCGCGTCTGGCCGCACCATCGCGGCGTGCCAGAATCGTTCGGCCCGACGTCCCCGGCCGGCCTGTTTGCGCTCCTCGACGGTGCTCCGAACCCGGTCCTGGCGACCGATTCTGCGGGTCGGATCGCGTACCTGAACGCCAAGGTCGAATCGACCTTCGGGTACCCTCGAGACGAGCTCCTCGGCCAGCTCGTCGAAATCCTCGTGCCGATCCGCGCCGCGGCGCACCACGCCGAGCGGCGGGACGGGTTCCGCGCCCACCCGGTGGCCCGCCCGGCCGGAATCGGCCTCGACCTGGCTGGCCGCCGGAAGGATGGCTCCGAGTTCCCGGTGGAAGTGAGCCTGGCGCCGGTCGAGACACCCGCCGGCCCGCATGTCCTGGCCACGGTCGTCGACATCACTGCGCGGAAGGTCGCCGAGAACCAGCTGCTGCAGGCCCAGAAGCTCGAATCGGTCGGGCGCCTGGCGGGCGGGATCGCCCACGACTTCAACAACGTCCTGTTCGCGATCAAGGGTTACGCGGAGCTGCTCGCCGAGGATCTCGGCCCCGACCGGCGAACCGCTCTTGACCCGGACGAGGCGCTCCGCAACGTCAAGGCCATCACCATGGCGGCCACCCGAGCCGCGACCCTCACCAGCCAGTTGCTCGCGTTCAGCCGGCAGCAGATCGTCCATCCCGAGGTGTTCGAGCTGAACGCCGCGGTCGAAAGCGTCGAGCCGATGCTCCGGCCGTTGATGGGTGAGCGGATCCAGCTCGCCGTCCGCCTCAATCCGGACGCCGGGCGGGTCCGGTTGGCGCAAGGCCAGCTGGACCAGATCCTGGTCAACCTCGTGATCAATGCCCGGGATGCGATGCCCGACGGGGGAACGATCACGATCGAGTCGGGAAACGTGGAGCTCGACGCGGCCTACGTCTCGCAGCACATCGACGTCCTGCCTGGCCCGTACGTCTATCTCGCGGTGAGCGATACCGGCCAGGGCATGGACGCCGAGACTCGCGACCATGCCTTCGAGCCGTTCTACACGACAAAGGAGCAGGGCAAGGGAACCGGCCTCGGGCTGGCCACGATCTACGGGATCATGCAGCAGGCCGGCGGTCAGGTCTGGCTGTACTCCGAGCCCGGTATGGGCTCGTCGTTCAAGCTCTACTTCCCCAGGATCGACGCTCCCGTTCCGGGGCGGCATCCGGGGCCGAGCCGGCGAGCCCCGGCGGCCGGCGGGACGGTGATGGTCGTCGAGGACGAGACGTCGGTCCGTGAGATGACGACCACCGTGCTTCGTCGGGCGGGTTACGAGGTCCATGCGGTCGCCGACGGAGCCGAGGCGATTCGACGCCTCGAGGAGCTCGAGGCGCCGATCGACGTGCTGATCACCGACGTGGTCATGGCCGGCATGTCCGGGATCGAGCTTGCCGAGCTGGTCCTCGATCGCTATCCAAGGGCCGGCGTGGTGATGCTCTCCGGCTATACCGCCGAGACGCTCGACCTGGAGCGTGTCGTCGGGCGGGGCGGCATCTTCCTGACCAAGCCCGTCCCTTCCGAGGAGCTGCTGGCGGCCGTGGCGTCGGCCGCCGATCGTCGTCACCCCGGCGCGCCGCCGCCATGACCGAGCCACGCGATCCTTCCGCGAGCGTCCTCGTGGTCGACGACGCCGACGACCTGCGGCGCCTGATCACGATCGCCCTGCGCCGCGGCGGGTTCGATGTCCTGGAGGCCAACAGCGGCGAGGCGGCGCTGGCGATCATCGACTCGAGTGCGGTGGACGTGATCGTGCTCGACATGGGTCTGCCGGTCATGTCCGGGACGGACGTCGTGCGGGCCCTCCGCGCCCGCCTCGAGACCCTGACCCTGCCCATCCTCATGATGACCGGTTCGGGTACGAGCCAGAGTGTGATCGAGGGCCTCGACGCGGGCGCCGACGACTTCCTGGCGAAACCGGTCCGGCTCGACGAGCTGGTCGCCCGGGTTCGCGCCCACCTGCGCAGTCACGCGGCCTGGTCGCGACTCGTGGCCGACGAGTTGCGTGTCCGGGCCAGCGTCGTTGCCGCGCTGGGTCACATGACGTTGTCGACCGAACCCGAGGCGGCCGCCGAGGCGGTCGTCAACGAGATCGCCAGGCGGACGGAGGCCCCGTTCATCAGCGTCCTCCAGCTGGTGTCGGGCCGGCGGCTTCAGCCGCTCGCGACCTATCGCCGGAAGTCCGGCGTGCTCCGCGGCGGGGCGCTGCTCCCGGCCGGACGCGGTGCCTATCTCCTCGACCGGGCGGGACGAGGACCGTGGGCCGAGCGCGTCCCCGAACCGGAGCCGGGCGAAGCGGCCAACGAGTTCTTCTCGGTCGATATGGCGCTCGTTGCCGGTGCCCCGATCTACGCCGGTGAGAACCTTGCCGGCGTGCTCAACATCGGGGGCGAGAGCGCGGCGGCGGTCCCGTCGCTCGGCGAGCAGGCCAAGCTAATGGCGGCCGCGATCGACTACGCGAGCATCCTGACCGCGGTGGCCGGCCCGGCCCTGGCCGACCGTCGGGAGACCGTGGAGATCCGCGCTCGACTCAAGCGCGATCTGGCCGCCCATGCCTTCCATTCGGTCTTCCAGCCGATCATCGCGCTCGAGAACCGCGAGGTGGTCGGGTTTGAGGCGCTCACCCAATTCAGCGACGGAACGCCACCGAACGTGCGGTTCGCCGAGGCCGCGGCCATGGGCCTGGGCGACGACTACGAGGTCGCCGCGCTCGAGTCGGCCCTTGCCGAAGCGCCGCGGCTCCCCGCCGGCGCCTTTCTCACCATGAACGTCTCACCGGCCGTGGTCCTGGGGGCCGGCAAACAGCTGCGGCGGCTGCTCGCGGGTGTGACGAGGCCGATCGTGCTCGAGCTGACCGAGCACGTCGCGATCGACGACTACACCGACCTGCGGAACGCGATCGCAGCGCTCGGCGAGGTCGAGATCGCCGTCGACGACGCCGGGGCGGGGTACGCCAGCATGCGCCATATCCTCGAGATCCGGCCGGCCTTCGCGAAGCTCGACATCAGCCTCGTTCGGGGCATCGATGGCGACGAGCTCCGCCAGGCGATGGCCGCCGGCTTCCAGTACTACGCCCTGCGGACCGGCTGCCGGCTGATCGCCGAGGGTGTCGAAACCGGTGAAGAGGCGGCCGCGCTTCGAGCCCTGGGCGTGGATCTCGGTCAGGGCTACCTGTTCGGGCGTCCGGCGCCGCTCCCGGCCTGAGCCGCCGCCGTCACGGGTTGGCGGCCGCCAGCCGGGCGAGCGCGGTTCGCAGCTCCCCGGCGAACCGTCGGGCCCCGATCAGCTGGACGACGAACCCGACGAGGCGCCCACGGGGGCTTCGAGCGATGCGCCGGAAGTCGACGCTGACGTGGCAGCCGCCGGCGGAGCCCGGCGTGATCGTGTATTCGGTGACGGTGCCGGGCTTGAAGTCGGCCGCGTCGAGCAGCGTCAAACGGACGACGCCGGGCCGAGACCAGTCATAGCGTTCGCGGGCCCAGACGCCTCCAAGCACGTCGGTTCCCTCGGTCACCTCCGCCCAGGTGTCCCCGACCTGGCGGACCTTGAAATAGCTGGTGTCGAGCCCGGGCCACAGCTCGGGCCGGCGATCGCTGAAATCCGTGAGGGCTGCGGTGAAGCGGTCGGGCGGAACGGGCCCGTCGGCCTCGTAATGGATCCTGGCCATCACTCTCCCTCCGCATCTGTCGCGCGACGCTCTCGGCCGACCATACCAAGGCAGAGGCGCCTCCGAGAACCGGTCCGCCCGGGGACGGCCGGCTCCTTTCTGTCGTCGTTGACGCCTCGGCCGTTAATCCCGATAATCTAGGTCGGAATTACCGCCGAGCCTCGAGCGCATGTCCCGCGACTCCCGAGCCCGCCACGACCGCACACCGGAGATCGCATGACCGCCACCCGCGAGATCGTCACCGACAAGCGCGAGCAGTTCGCTTTCCACGACGAGATTGCGTATCTGCGCGAGACGAAGCGCGGATTGACGCGGGCCACGGTCGAGGAGATCAGCGCGGTCAAGGAGGAGCCGGACTGGATGCTCCAGTACCGCCTCCGCGCGTTCGAGCACTTCCTCAAGCGGCCGATCCCGACCTGGACGGATGGCCTCGACCGGATCGACTTCGACAAGATCGTCTACTACCGCAAGCCGTCCGAGCGCGAAGAGAAGTCGTGGGACGACGTCCCGGAGCAGATCAAGGCGACCTTCGAGAAGCTGGGCATCCCCGAGGCGGAGCGCAAGTTCCTGGCCGGCGTCGGGGCGCAGTACGACAGCGAGGTCGTCTATCACTCGGTGAAGGAGGAGCTGTCGAAGCTCGGGGTGGTGTTCATGGGCACCGACCAGGCGCTGAAGGAATACCCCGAGATCTTCCGCAAGTACTTCGGCACAGTCGTCCCGGCCGAGGACAACAAGTTCTCCGCCCTCAACGCGGCGGTCTGGTCGGGCGGCTCATTCGTGTACGTCCCCAAGGGCGTGGAGGTCCCGCTCCCGCTCCAGGCGTACTTCCGGATCAATGGCGAGAACACCGGCCAGTTCGAGCGGACGCTCATCGTCGTCGACGAAGGCGCCAAGGTCCACTACATCGAGGGCTGCACGGCCCCGATCTACGCAACGGACTCGCTCCACGTCGCGGTCGTCGAAGTCGTCGCGCTGCCCGGTTCCAAGGTGCGTTACACGACCATCCAGAACTGGTCGAACGACGTCTACAACCTGGTCACCAAGCGCGCCCACGCCTACGAGAACTCGACCGTCGAGTGGATCGACGCCAACACCGGCTCGCGCAAGACGGTAAAGTTCCCGGCCATCTACCTGCGCGGCGAGGGCGCCACGGCCGACATCATCAGTGTCGCCGTGGCCGGCAAGGGCCAGCACCAGGACACCGGTGCCAAGGCGATCCACCTCGCCCCGAACACGCGCTCGCGGATCGTCTCGAAGTCCGTCTCGAAGGACGGCGGGCGGGCCTCATACCGCGGTCACCTCAAGGTCTCGCCGGGCGCCACGAACGTCGTCGCCAGCGTCCGTTGCGACGCCTTGATGCTCGACGACATCAGTCGGAGCGACACCTACCCGTACATCGACATCCAGGAAGACGACACGTCGATGACCCACGAGGCCACGGTCGGCAAGGTCAGCGCCGAGCAGGTCTTCTACCTGATGAGCCGCGGCCTGACCGAGAACGAGGCGACGAACCTGATCGTCCAGGGTTTCCTCGAGGTCTTCACCAAGGAGCTCCCGATGGAATACGCCATCGAGTTCAACCGCCTGGTGAAGCTGGAGATGGAGGGGTCGCTCGGATGACGGTCGCGTCACCACGACCCCGCCCGGTGCGCCGGGCCCCGACCGATCTCCCGTTCACGTTCGCCGACCAGGGTCTCGCGGAGGCACTTGGGGCGGAGCGTGCCGAACCGGACTGGTTGCGCGCCGAGCGGCTGGCGGCGTGCCAGGCATTCGAGCAATTGCCGATCGAGCCGAACCAGCTGTATACGACGTACCTCGACCTGCGGAACGCGGACCTGGCGGCTGCCCGGCCCTACCTCCTGACCGCGAGCGCCCCGAACGCGATCGCCTCGACCGAGCTCCCCGACGGCGTCGCCGGCCTGATCGACCTGCGCGAAGACGGCGTCGCCGGTCTCGTGCTCGAGCCCGCGGTGATGGCCGCGGGAGTGATCCTCGAGACCTTCGGCCAGGCCCTCGACCGCGACCCGGAGGGATTTCGCGCGGAGATCGATGGCGGGGCAGGGCTCCCGGCCGACGAGAAGCTGGCAGCCCTGGCCCGAGGGTTCTGGAGCCAGGGCGTTCGCCTGCATGTCCCCGACGGCGTCCGCCTGGAGCGGCCGATCGTCATCCGCTGGGCTGTTGGTGCCGCGGACCGCGCCCTGATCACCCGGACGATCATCCGGATCGGCGACAGGGCTGAGGTGTCGCTCCTCGAGGAGCTCGTCCCGTCGGGACCGGTGGTGGCGGGAGCGGGCCAGTCGCTGCTCGCCGGCACGCTCGAGGTGGCGCTCGGGCGGGACGCCAGGCTGGCGGTCGCCTCGCTCCAGGAGCTGCCCGGCAGCACCGTCGCCTTCCAGCACCGCCGGGCGGTCATCGGCGAGGGCGCGTCGCTGCACTGGGCGCTCGCCCAGCTCGGATCCCGACTGGTCCGGAGCCGCGTGGACAACCATCTCGAGGGCGACCGCAGCACGGTCGAACAGGTCGAGATCGTGTTCGGCGGCGAAGACCAGTTGTTCGACCTGACGTCCTACACGCACCACGCGGGTCGCGGCACCACGGGCAACCTGCTGTCCAAGGGCGCGCTGCTTGACCGGGCCCGCTCGTTCATGAAGGGCATGATCGTCATCGACCGCAGCGCGGTCGGGACGGACAGCTTCCTCGGTGAATTCGGGATGAACCTGTCCAAGGCGACCCGCTCGGTCGCAATCCCGTCGCTCGAGATCGACCAGCCCGACTGTCGCCGTGCTGCCCACTCGAGCTCGGTCGGGCCGATCGACGAGACCCAGCTGTTCTACCTCGAGAGCCGCGGGATCCAGCCGGACGAGGCGCGCAAGTTCATCGTGCTCGGTTTCCTCGAACCCGTCGTCGCCCGGGTCCCGGTGGCCGAGGCCCGCGATCGCCTGCGCGAGCGGCTCGAGGAGAAGTGGGACGCCGGGATCGGCGCAGGGGCAGACGCCGCGGCGTGAGACGGATCGACCTGCTCGCGGTCGAGGAGGTCCCGGAGGGGACCATGAAGATGGCCTGGGTGGACGGCACGGACCAGGTCCTCGTCGTCAACACCGGCGAGCTGACGGCCGTCCAGGGGATCTGCAGCCACGAGTACTTCGAGCTCGACAAGGGGTTCCTGACCGCCGGCACGCTGACGTGCGCGCTGCACCTCTCGCGCTTCGACCTGTCGAACGGCGAGCCCCTGGACCCGCCCGCCGAGCTGCCGCTTGCCGTCTACCCGGTGGTGGTCGAGGAGGGCCGGATCCTGATCGAGGTGCCCGACGGCCCGCTCGAGGTAAACGAGTAGGCCGGTTCGATCGGGGTCGGGCGCGGCGGTGCCACGTTGACCCGGGCGCGGCCGATTCTGCAGTCGTTCGAAACAAGACGAACGACCGGTCGACCGTCGCGTCGCCTTCTGCGGACCGCGGGCGGGTCCGAACCGGGTGGACACCGAGCCTCGCCAAGGCCGTTCGGCTTGGTTGGCAGTACCGTCAGATGTGCTCGGCTGGAGGAGGGCGACCGCGGGACGCTACCAGTCCGCCCAGCCGTCGGCCATGCCGTCGGCGCCGGTGCGCATCGTGGCCTGGGGGAGCCGCGCGTGCTCCAGCCCGAAGCGCTCCTCGCCGGGCGCCAGGGCGGCTCCGGCCAGTCGCCCCACGACGTGCCGCCCGATGACCGGGCCGTGTTTGAAGCCATGACCGGAGCCGCCGCCGACGAGCCACACGTTGTCGAGCTCGGGGTGCCGGTCGATCACGAAGTGGCTGTCCGGCGTCGTCTCGTACTGGCAGACCCGTGTCTCGACGACGGGTGCGTCGGCCAGGTCCGGGAAGCGTCGCGACAGGTAGCGGCGCGCCAGTCGGACCGACTCGGGATCCACGATCCGCTCGCCATGCGACGGGTCGAAGATCGGCCCATATCGGTCGGGCGCGAGCTTCATGCCCCGGTGCTCGACCGCCGGGATGCCGTAGAAGGCGGCGCCGTAATCGACCCAGCACGGGAGTGCGTTTGAGTCGAACCGCGCATCGCCGGGTGGCGGCCCGACGAACACGACATCCTGCTTGGTGACGCGGATCAGCTCGCCGACCGCGTCGGGGAACAGCCGGGGCAGCCATGGTCCGGCCGCGAACACATACTGGTCGGCAACGTGACGCTCGCCATTCGAGGTCACGACGCCGTGGAGTTGCCGCCGGCTTCGCCGGCCGAGTCCGGCCCGGGCGAGCTCGAACCGGCCGCCCTCGGCCTCGAACTGCCGGGCGACGGCCGCCACGCCACGCCGCGCCATCAGCAGGCCGGCCTCCGGCTCGAACACGGCGAAGGCGAGGTCGTCGGCCGCGAGCTGTGGCCAGCGTGCGGTCAGCGCCTTCGGCGAAAGCCGCTCGACGGGGATTCCGAGCTCGCGCAGCGTCGACTCCGACGCCGCCTCGAACGCGCCGTCGGCATGGGCGAACCAGAGTGCCCCGGCCGCGCGGAAGAGGCGCTCCCCAGTCGCGTCGCCCAGCGCGATCCAGGCCTCGCGTGCCTCACGCGACCAGCGTGCGTAGAACGGATCAGCACCGTGCGACGACCGGATGATTCGCGTCTCGTCCCCCGAGGTCGCCCGCGAATTCCCGGCACCGAACGCGTCGACGAGGGTGGTCCTCCAGCCGCGCCGACGCGCCTGGAGCGCTGTCCAGGCGCCCATCACGCCGGCGCCGACGACGAGGACGTCGGTGGCCGCCGACGGTCGCGCTGCGGTCATGGCGTCAGGGTCAGGGTCGACACCGCGGCGGCCGCGATGGCGGCCGGGGTGAACGGAAGCGGCACCGTCTTGCCGCTCGACCAGGCGTCGATCTGGTCGTTGTAGTGCCGGTCGAAGGGGTTGCCCGCCTGGCCGGTCGTGATCACGATCCGAGCGCCGTCGAGGTCGTGCATGTCGATCGTCAGTCGGTAGCTGGGCATGTTCGTGACGTCGAAGACGTGGTCGATGCCGACCGGCCGGTAGGACGGATCCTCGGGATCCGGGTAGGCCGCGGTGAACCGGTAATACGTGTTGTTGACGGCTCCGGCCATCCCCGGAACGGCGTGCGGCCCGTCGTCGAAGTACCACTCGAGCGGCCCGATGCCGCTCTCGCCCAGCGTCGGCTCGCGGAAGGTGGCCGTGTGGAGTCGGCCCCACGACCAGCGATCGGGGCTTCCGATCGAGGCGCGAAGCTCCGCGCCGGCCTCGTCCATCGCCCTCGCGACGATCGTGTCGGCGTGCTCGGTTCGGTCGGGGGTCGAGACATCGTCCCACCAGCGATTCTGCGGGTCATCCATGAGCTGGCTGAGCAGGACCCACGAGAACGGACTGCCGACGTAGTCGCGGGCCAGCGCCGGACCAAGCTCGTCGTCGAAGAGGTCGCGCAACACCCGGTACTCCCACGCGTTCCAGGCCGCGCACCCGATGCTGTCAGTCCCGCACGTGCCGTCCCACGCCGCGATCCGGGACGCGATCGTCCGGCCGTCCTCGGTCGCCGGCGCCGTCGAGGCCAGGAGCGGGACGATGTCGCGCGCCCGCAACGGCGAGCTGTCGAACTGGATCGCCCGCAGCTCGTCGGTCGTCAGGCCGTCTGCGCCGTACTCGTTGATGAGGTCGACGATCCGCTCCGCCCGGTAGCCCGGGTCCCACTCCTGGCCGAGGAAGTGCGGATAGGCGCTGTCGACCGCGGCGTTGTTGGCACTGACGATCCATCCGTCCGGTGGGTCGAGCTGCCACGGAAGCTCGTCGAACGGGATGCGGCCGGTCCACTCGCCGCTGCCGTCGTCGCCCCGGACCGGGCGCGCGCCGTGGTCGCTCGGATCGGAGCGGATCGGGATGTCGCCCGGCAACTGGTAGCCGATGTGGCCGTCGACGTCGGCGTACACGAAGTTCTGCGACGGCGAGCCGTAGAGCGACAGGCTCTGCCGGAAGTCATCGAAGTTGGCCGCGGTGTTGAGCCCGAGGATGGCCTCGACCGTTCGGTCGGTGTCCTGGGTCGCGGCCCAGCGGAGCGCCATCGGTGGTGCGGCCGCCAGCTTGTCCTCCACACCGTTCAGGATCGGGCCATGCATCGTCGAGCGGACCTCGAGATCAACGCTGTCGCCGCCCTTGACCTTGATCTGCTCATGGCGGATCTCGAACGGGATGGACTTGCCCTCATGGAGGTAATTCGAAGGGTTCGCCGGATCGACGGTCTCGATGACGAGGTCCTCCACGTCCGGATCGACGTTCGTGGCGCCCCAGGCGATCCGGGCGTTGTGCCCGAGGACGACGCCCGGGACGCCCGGGAACGAGACCCCGGCGACGTCATACGGGCAGGCGGTGTCGACGGTTCGGCAATGAAGCCCGTTCACGTACCAGACCGACGGCATCGAGATGCCGAGATGCGGGTCGTTGGCAAGCAGCGCCCCACCGGTCGCGGACATCGACGGCGCCACCACCCAGTCGTTCGAGCCGATCCCGTGGTCGGATGCGAGCCCGTCCGCCGCATCCAGCCCGGCCACCTGGAGCGCCGCCTGGCCAAGCCGCGCCACGGCCTCCCAGGCGGACACGGTCGCCGGATCGAGCCGGGCCGCGGGACGGGATCCCGGCCCCGGGCCGGCCGGGCCCGCGTCCGCGACCGAGCCCGCACGCGCGGCCGGAGTCTCGTCCGCAAGGTTCGACCCCGGCTGACCTGTCGGGGTGATCACCGGCGCGCCTTCCCGATAGGCCGGAAACAGCTCGTCGGTCCGGGCCGGGTCGCCGAGCTGGGCGTCGGCCAGGTAGCGGAACACCTCCGAGTCGAAGTTGCCGCCCAGGTTCCAGGCCTGGACCTTGCCCCAGGCCACGGTGTCGAGGTCCGTCCACGGCTCGGGCGTGTCCCCGCTCGCCACGAAGGCGAGCCCGAGCGATCCGCGGTGGCTGTCCAGCCAGGCGTTCACCCCCGCGGTGTAGGCGTCGAGGACCGAGCGGGTGGCCGGGGCATAGGCATCGAGGTCGTGCTGCGCGGAAATGCGCCAGCCGAGCGTCCGGATGAAGCGATCGGTGTCGAGCTGGCTCTCACCGAAGAGCTCGGCGAGCCGTCCGGCCGAAATGTGCCGCCAGACCTCCATCTGCCACATCCGCTCGCTCGCGTGCACGTATCCCTGGGCGAAGAACAAGTCGTGGGATGTGTCCGCGGTGATCTGGGCGATGCCGGCCGCGTCACGGACGACGCTGACCGACGCTCCCAGACCGGGCACCTGGAGCGTTCCGGACTCCTGGGGGAGCGCGCGTCCGGTGACCACGGCCAGCAGCCCGACCGTCGCGATGACGACGACCAGCAGCGCCGCGACCACGAGGACGGCGATGCCCTTGACGACGCGCACGGACCCTCACCTCCGCCGGCCGGTCGGCCGATCGCCCGATAGTGTGGCGGGACGACGGCCCGGCTGCTTGCAGCCGACGCGAACGTCTCAACGCGCGAGCAGCATCCCGAGCCCGAGGGTCTCTGCGCGACGGAGGATCGCCGCCCCGAAGACCACGTCCGCGAGCCCGACGCCGAGGTGGGTGGCGACGACTCGACCGCTCGCCGGTCGCGGCGTGGCGGCGAGCAGCGCCTCGCCGATGGTCGCCGACGGATCGGGATAGCCGTCGAACAGCCCGGCCTCGCGATTGGCCAGGAACTGGTCGCGATGATCCACCAGGAACAGGGCAGCGCCGCGGGCGACGTCTGCCGCGCAATACGTCGCGTAGTCGACCGGGACGACGAGGGCGTCCGGGGCAAGCCAGTCGTCGGTCATCACCTGGCGGACCGGCCCGAACGACGCTGCCGTGACCACGACGTCGGCTCCGGCGACCGCGGACCGAGCGTCTGCCGCCACCCCGGCTTCGGCGATCCCCGCCGTTGCGGCCGCAACGCGGCACAGCCCTGCGGCACGGTCGACGTTGCGATCGAATACTTGCAGCGTCACCCCAGGGAGGGTCCGGCCAAGCACCGCGAGGTGGCTGCGACCCTGGACGCCCGCGCCGATCAGCCCGGCCCGGGGTGCCCTGCCGGCGACCCGCGGCGCGAATGCGGTCATCGCGACGCCGGAAACCGCGGCGGTCCGCATCGCCGTGATCGGGCCCCCGTCGAGGATCGCGACCGGTACGCCGGTGGCGGCGTCGTTGAGGACCACCACGGCGTGGATCGCCGGCAGGCCGAGGGCGCCGTTCCCCGGGTACCCGGCGACCCACTTCATCCCGACCAGGTCGCCGTCGCCAGACGAGTCGGCGGCTTCCAGGAACGCGGGCATCGCGTGGACGAACGAGCCGTCCGGCCGCGGGTGAATCGCGATCTTCGGCGGCAGCTCGGCATCGGCGACCAGGGCCGTCAGGGTCCGCTCGGCGAGCGCAAGCCGCTCGTCCAGGTCCGGCATGGCGAGTGCCACGTCGGCGGCGGCGAGGTACCGGAGCGGCGGCGCTGCTGACGTGGCCATTCTCCGAGTCTACGCGGCGAGGATCGCCTACGATGCCAGGCGTGGCCCCGATCGATGTCGAGCAGAGCCTCGACAACCTCAAGCTCGAGCGCGACGCCATCCTCCTCTACGACGCCCTCGCTGCGATCGAGCGGGACGGGCGGCGTGCCGAGGCGTTCCGGCGGATCGCCGCGAACGAGCGCCGTCACGCGGGCATCTGGGCGAAGAAGCTGACCGACCTGGGGGCCCACGTTCCACCGCCCGGCGGCCCGAGGGTGCGTGTCAGGTTCATCATCCTGGCCGCCCGGCTGTTCGGGACCGCCGCCGTCGCGGACCTCGTCAAGGCGCTCGAAGGCGACGAGGAGGATGCCTATGACGCCCAGGGCGGATCACCCGAGGCGGCTGCCATCGCCGCCGACGAGCGCGAGCATGCGGAGATCTGGAAGCGGCTGACTCGCGGATCCGAGGGCGATGGGCGCACGCCGGCCGGCGCCCGCCGCGACGGGGTCGCCCTGGCGCGCGAAGCGGCGAGCGCCGCGGAAATCGGCCAGCGCGAGCAGTGGCACCGATCCGGCCGGTCCGGGACGCTTCGCGCGGTCATCTTCGGGGTCAGCGACGGCCTGGTCAGCAACCTGTCGCTGGTGATGGGCGTTGCCGGCGCGGCGTCTGGCAACCCGAGCTTCATCCTCCTGGCCGGGATCGCCGGGTTGCTGGCCGGCGCGTTCAGCATGGCGGCCGGCGAATACATCTCGATGCAGAGCCAGCGCGAGCTGTTCGAACGGCAGATCGCGCTCGAGCGGGCCGAGATGGAGGCCATGCCCGAAGAGGAGGAGGCGGAGCTGGCCGCCTCGTATCGGGCCAAGGGGTTCGCGCCGGACGAGGCGGCGCGGATCGCCCACCGGATCTTCGAGGACCCGGACAACGCCCTCGACATGCTGGTACGCGAGGAGCTCGGACTGGATCCCGACGAGCTCGGCTCGCCGTGGGGCGCGGCCGGCGGCTCGTTCGTTGCGTTTGCCATCGGAGCCGTCGTGCCGGTCGTGCCGTACGTGGTCGGAGGTGGGACCGCAGCCCTGCTGATCAGTCTCGGATTGAGCCTGGCGGCCCTGTTCGCCGTCGGGGCCGCGGTGAGCCTGTTGACCGGGCGCGGGCTCGTGTTCTCCGGCGTGCGCCAGCTCGGGATCGGGCTGGCCGCGGCGCTCGTGACCTACGTCATCGGCTCGTTGATCGGCGTGACCGCGGCCGGTTGAGCGGGTCGACATGGACGACGCCGTCGTGGAGCGTCTCCGGGGCGAGGGCCTCGATCCGGGCCGCTGGTCCAACGGACCGGGGGATCGGTACCCGGCCCACGCGCACGGATACGACAAGGTGATCGCGGTCGAGCGAGGCTCGATCCGGTTCGGACTTCCCGCGACGGACCGATCCGTCGACCTGGAGGCCGGCGATCGGCTGGACCTGCCGGCCGGGACGGTCCATGACGCGTTGGTCGGTCCGGCGGGCGTCGACTGCCTCGAGGCGCATTTGCCGCCCGGCTCACTGGTCGAGGTCGACTGCCGGACGGTCGGGACGTGGTGACAGGGCCGCGGCAGTAGGGCCCGAGAATTGCGCGAGACCCCGTGGTTCGGGGCCTCGTCGGGTAGGCTAGGCGAAGCTGAACGGGTTCAGTGGTTTCCGAACCGCATCCAGAACAGGACTTCGTTCCTGGGGAAGTACACCTGCTGGCGGCCGTCTTCGGTGCCCAGCGCATGGCTGATCAACGAGAACAGCGCCAGGAACCCGAGGATGATTGCGATGACCACCGTTCGATCCTCCGCTGCATGGCATCGACGCGATGCCTATTGGGCCGATGATAGCCTTACGAATCGATACCCGTCATGCCAAACTGCCTAATGGAGTGTGACTAGGTGCCCATTCGTTCGGGACTGGACCGAATCGACCTCCGGCTCCTGGAGCTGCTCCAGGCCGACGGTCGGCGGCCATACGCCGAGCTCGGAGCGGAGGTCGGCATCAGTGGGCCGTCGGCGCACGAGCGGGTCAAGAAGCTGGAGGCCCGCCGGGTCATCGCGGGCTACACCGCCGTCGTCTCGCCGGAGGCGCTCGGGTTCGCGGTGCTCGCCTTCACGTCATTGACCCAGGCTCCGGGCCAGGGGGCTCACGACCTCGCCGTCGATTTCCGGGACATCCCCGAGATCGAGGAGTGCCATCACATCGCCGGCGAGGCCGACTACCTGCTCAAGATCCGGGTCCGCGACACGCTCGACCTCGAACGGATCATCCATCGCCTGCAGATCAACCCGCATGTCTTCTCGACGAAGACCGACGTCGTCCTGTCGAGTGCCTTCGAGCGCCGTCCGATTGACGCGCCGGCGAGCCACGTCGAAACCGATGGGCCATCCGAGGCGTAGACGGTGACAGAGCGCCATCCTGGGAGCGCCGACGACGCCGACCTCGTTCACGAACTGTCGGCGGGGTCCGAGGCGGCCCTGGGCACGCTCTACGATCGATACGGCGACGCGATCTTCGCGGCGGCGTACCGGTTGACGTCAGACCGAGGGGTCGCCGAGGAGGTCGTGCAGGAGACGTTTCTCGCCTTGTGGAACCGTGCCGAGCTGTTCGATCCCAACGCCGGATCGCTCAGCGCCTGGCTCCATGCGATCGGGCGGAACCGCGCCGTTGACCGGCTGCGCGCGGCCGGACGCCGACCGCAGCTCGTGACCCTGTCCTCGTCGTCGCGCGACGAGAACGAGACGCAGGCCCTCGAGCGGGCAGTAGCCGTTGGCACGGTCATGGCCGGCGCCGCCCAGCCACTCGGACCCGAGGAGGCGGCCGCGGCGGCGGCCCTGCGCGAGGCGATCCGCAACGCCCTGGCCAACATGCCCGAAGTCGAGCGAACCGTCATCCTGCTGGCCTACCAGGAGGAGCTCTCGCAGGCGGAGATCGCCGACCGGCTGGCGTGGCCGCTTGGGACAGTCAAGACGCGCACCCGACGGGCGCTGCTGCGGCTGCGCGAAGCGTTGGGCGGGGAGTTCGAGCCACCGCCCGTGCGCGATGCACTGCCGGTCTCGACCGGCCAGGATCGATAGGACACCATGGACCACGACGAAACCCGTGAGCAGCTGGACCTGGCGGCGGTCGAGCCGGGCGGGATCGAGCGGCTGGTCGCCGGCGATACCGCCGTGGCGCAGGCGGTGGCCGCCCACCTCGCCGGCTGCGCCGACTGCACGGCCGAGCTCGCGCGGCTCGAGCGAACGTCCCGGCTGATCGGGGAAACCCTGCGCGACCTACCGCCGTCCGACCTGCGCCAGCGCACGCTGGCATCGGTGCGCGCGCTCGGCCGCGCGCGTGGCGCTGCGGCGGACCGGGTGGACGTCGACCTCGGACCGCCGGTGATTCCGCTCGCGACCACCCAGCCGGCAACCCCGCAGATCGTCCCAGCTCGCACGGCCAACGTTCGCCGATCGGTCGTCGGTTGGGTCGCCGCGATCGCCGCGGCGGTGGTCCTGTCCGTGGCGACGACCTCGTTCGTGGTCGGCGGCCGCATCGATCAGCAGCTGGCCGACCAGACCGAGACGATCCACGGCCTGCAGGAAGTGACGACCGCGACGCTCCGGGTGACCGGCGAGCCGGACGCTCGGCACGTGGCGCTGGCCGGCACCTCGAACCCCGATCTCTTCGGTAGCCTGGTCTTCTCGCCGTCGACGGCGGAGCTGGTCGTCGTCGCGACCGGGCTCCAGGAACCGCCGGCCGGCCAGGAATACCGCTGCTGGGTGGAGCGCGGCGGCCAGCGTCAGCGCGTCGGCAAGATGTTCTTCAGCGGCGGCCTTGCCTACTGGATCGGACCGGTCCCGGCCGTGTCCGGGGTGTCGTCGGACGCCCGGTTCGGCGTCTCCCTGGTCAGCGCGTCTGGCGCCTCGATCGACACGCCGCCCGTGCTCGACGGCGGGCTCTGAGGCGGCACGGCTTCCTCGATCTCGTCGGGGGGCGGGGCGCCGAGGTAGGCGCGGTGGAGCAGTAGCAGCCGTTCCGCCGCCTCTGGACTGACCTCGAACCCGTCCTCGGCCATGACGACCGACAGCCACGCGGCCTCGCGCGGGCGCTCCTGGTCGTCGACGTCCGCCTCACGGCGCCGCGAGTCCATGACCACCAGCCACACGAGCCCGGCGCCCAGGACCAACCCGACGACCAGCAGCCAGACGTTGAATTCGGCGTTCACGGGCGGCAAGTATAGGGAGCCCATCCGCCTGGGGCCGCTACACTCGCCCGGATGCTCGACTTCACCCCGAACGCCGTCGCGATCCAGCTCGGACCGCTGCCCGTCTACTGGTACGGCATCGGCTACGCCGTCGGTCTGGCGGCGGCCTATGCGGTCATGGTCCGGTTGGCGCGGCGCGCGGGCGAAGACCCGGACATCGTCGGCAACGGGATGATCGTGGTCGCGATCGCCGCCCTGATCGGGGGCCGGACCTATCACGTCGTGGATCAATGGGCCCTGTACAAGGACGACCTGCTCAAGATCGTCCTGCCGCCGTATACCGGTCTCGGCGTCTACGGCGGCATTGCCTTCGGGCTGGTCGCGGTCGTGGTCTACGCCCGGCGGCTCCACCAACCGATCTGGCGCTGGGCCGACATCATTGCGCCCGCCCTGTTCGTCATGCAGGCCATCGCGCGTTGGGGCAATTTCTTCAACCAGGAGTTGTATGGCCCGCCGACGACGCTGCCGTGGGGGATCGCCATCCAGTGCGCGCACCGGATCGAGGCGTATGCCTGCCCGCCGGGTTCCGACCCAGCCGCCACGCTGGGTCAGCATTTCCAGCCGCTGTTCCTGTACGAGTCGCTGTCGGGCGTCCTGGGGGCCGCTTTCCTGATCTGGCTCGGGTTCCGGTTCCGGAATCGGCTCCGGCCGGGCGACCTTGCCCTGACCTTCTTCATCTGGTATGGCGTGGTGCGCTTCATGCTCGAGACCCTGCGCAACGACAACTGGACGTTCTTCGGCGTCCCGATGGCCCAGATCGTGTCGCTCCTGTTCATCCTGCCGGCAGTGGCGATCCTGTTGTGGCGGCACCGCGACGCGAATCCCGTGGACGGCCCACCCTCGCGGCCCGAGGCGGCGATCTGGGGCGCGCCGGGGAGTCCGGCCGAACCCGGGGACGACGAGCTCCCCGAACCGTCGCCCGACGCTGCGGTCGCCTGACCGTGCTCGGGCCCGACGGCCCGGACGACCGTGCCGTTCGACGCCGCCCGCCGCCCGCTAGGATTTCACCCGAGGCGCTCGCCGCCGCCCGGGGCGGGGCGATCGAGGGCCTGGCCTGGCTCGGCCGTCCGCCAGAGTCATCTGCGTCGATCCTCTATCGCGCCGTTCGACTGTTCGCGCGGTTCGCCCTGTTCGTCGTCTTCCGGTTCCGGATCCGGACCGACGGGCAGGATCGCCTGCCGAGCGGGGGCTACCTCCTGGTCGCGGCGCCGCACCGCGGCTGGATGGACCCATTCGTCGTCCTCCACGCCATCCCCGCCGCGCCGCGGGCCTGGTTCCTTGGGAGCGGCCCGTCGACGTTCACCTCGCGCTGGCGCGAGCGGCTCATCCACCGCCTCGGCGGCCTCCTGCCCGTGTGGCGCGGCGGCGTGGGGATTGAGCAGCACGTCGCGTCGGCCCGGGCGGTGATCGGCAACGGCGGCGTGTTCGTCCAGATGCCCGAGGGGACGATCAGCGGACCGCCCGGTCGGATCGGCCCGTTCCGCGTCGGGTGGGCGGTGATCGCGCTCCGAACCGACGCACCGATCGTGCCGCTCGCCATGGCCGGGACGGACGAGCTGTATGTCGGACGGCGGATGGCCTCGCGCGTCCTGCCGGCGACATCGGCTCGGGCGCTCGCCGGGCTGCCGCCTCACGCCGCGCTGCCCGCCCCCGGCTCGCGCGAGGAGCTCGTGGTCGCGCGCCGGATGAGCGAGCGCCTGGCCGGGATGCTCGGCCCGGTCGTCGAGACGCTCCACGCCTCGACGGCGGACCCGCCCGCCGGACCCCGCCGCCTTCGGCGCCGCCTGACCTGGCTGCTCCTGCGACCGGGCCGGCTCGATCGCGACGGCTGACGCGGCTGACCGGGCAACGGCGGGGCGCTATCCTCCCCCGAATGCAGTACGCGGACTCGATCCTCGATCTCGTCGGCGGGACGCCGCTCGTCCGGATCAGCCGGCTGACGCGTGACCTCGGCTCGGCGGACCGCCAGCCGCTCCTGCTCGCCAAGCTGGAGATGCTCAACCCCGGCGGATCGGTCAAGGACAGGATCGGGCTGCCCATGGTCGAGGCGGCGGAGCGCGCCGGGCTGCTCAAGCCGGGTGGCACGATCATCGAGCCGACGTCGGGGAACACCGGCCACGGCCTGGCCATCGCCGCCGCGCTCAAGGGCTACCGCTGCATCTTCGTCATGGCCGACAAGCAGTCGTCAGAGAAGCAGCAGCTCCTGCGGGCCTACGGCGCGGAGGTGGTGCTCTGCCCGACGAACGTGGCGCCTGAGTCGCCCGAGAGCTACTACTCCGTGGCCGCCCGCCTCGCTCGCGACATCCCGGGCGCGTTCAAGCCCGACCAGTACTGGAACCAGGAGAACCCGGACGCCCACCAGGCGACGACCGGGCCGGAGATCTGGGACCAGACCGAGGGCAGCATCACGCACCTGGTGGCAAGCGCGGGGACCGGGGGCACGATCACCGGCGTGGCGCGGGCGTTGAAGGCTCGCAACGCGCGGATCCAGGTCATCGGTGCCGATCCGGAGGGCAGCATCCTGTCCGGCGACACTGCGCGCCCGTACCTGACCGAGGGGGTGGGGGAGGACTTCATGCCCGGCACGTACGATCCCTCCGTCGTCGACCGCTGGGTCCGGGTCAGCGATCGCGACGCATTCGCCATGGCCCGGCGGCTGACCCGGGAAGAGGGGATCCTCGCGGGTGGTTCGTGCGGCACGGCACTCGTCGCCGCGCTGGACGTGGTCCGCGGCCTGACCGGGGCGGATGGCGGCGCCGATGCGGTGGTCGTGGTCATCCTGCCCGACACCGGCCGCAACTACCTGTCCAAGGTCTACAACGACGAGTGGATGCGCGCCAACGGACTGCTCGCGTCGACCGGCGCGGCGACGCGAGTGGCCGAACTGCTGGCCGACCGACACCACGCGCCCGGCATGCCGCCGGTCGTCGTCGCGCGAACCACTGAACGAGTCGGCGACGCGATCGCGACGCTTCAGGCGTATGGCATCAGCCAGCTCCCGGTCTCCGAGGACCCCGAAGGCGACGCAGTCGTGGGCCTCGTCGGGTCGATCAGCGAGAAGGGCCTCCTCGACCGCGCGTTCCGCGACCCGACCGTGGTCGGGCGGACGGTCGGCGAGGTGATGGACCCGCCGCTCCCGCTGGTCGAGGCCTCAGCGACGCTCGACGAGGCGTTCGCCCTGCTGTCGGGCGGCGCACAGGCGCTCGTCGCCATCCGCGGCGACCGTCCGGCCGGCGTCGTGACCAAGCTCGACTTCCTCGAGTACCTCGCCCACCGGCCAGTGCGCCCGGCCTGATCGCTGCGCCCTCTCCGCCAACCTCCGAGGGTCGGGCCCAGCTGCTGACCAGGCGAGTCGCGAAGTGGCGCAATTGGACGATGACGCGTCGCACCGCTGACCACAGTGTGGCTGCCTGGGGTTGGCTGAAGGGAGGCGGGATCATGACACGTGCCCGTGGGCCGAGGCCCGATCAGCGCTCGGCCCGGTGTCGCAGGAACGCCAATCCAATCTACAGCCAGGGCAGCTTGATGGGCACCAGGGCGTTGAGCACCAGCCCGAGCGTGAACAGGCCGCCCGCCCGGCGTGTGTGGATGAACGCATAGGCCACGAACCACAGCGGCCAGCCGTGCTCCGGGTAGCCGGGCGGCGGCGCGGCGGGTTTCGGCTGGTCGAAGACCTTGAGCACGACGAGCAGCCGCGGGATGCCGAGGGCGATCAGCAGGACCCACGGCCCGACCAGCCCGACAACCACGATGAGCGCCGTGAGCGGGTAGAACAGGATCATCAGCCAGGCTCCGACCGTCCGGGCCTGGGCCTCGCCGAGGATCACCGGCAGGGTCCGGACGCCGAGCTTCGTGTCGGCGACGATCTTGTCGATGTGCTTCCCGAACAGCACCGATGTCACGATCAGGGCGTAGGGCACCGAGGCGAGCAGGACCCAGGCGGGGATCGTGCCGGTCGCCGCGAGGAAGGTCCCGCCGACCATCAGCGGGCCCCAGACGAGGAAGACGCCGGGTTCTCCCAGGCCGTGGTACTTGAGCCGGATCGGCGGGGCGACGTAGAACACCGACACGAACAGGCCGCCAAGGGCGAAGGCGACGATCAGCGGCCCGCGGATCGACGCGAGGTAGAGCATCAGCAGCGCGTCGATCGTGTTGACGATCAGGATCGCCGCCGCCAGCTGCCGCTTCGTGACCCACCCGGCGAGGATCGGATGCGGCGCGTAGAGGGCCCGCACGTAATCGTCGGTGTCGATGCCCTGCGAAGTGTCGAAGTAGTCGTTGATCATGTTGTTTGCCGTATGGGCGAGGACCAGGCCGACAACGGCGACCGCGAACAGGCCCCAGTCGACCGCGGCGCCCCCGGCCGTCCGGGCCGCCTCGACCGCCAACAAGCCGCCGATCAGCCCCGACCAGATGGTCATCGGGAAGACGGCCGCGCGGGTGATGACCAGCCATTTGCCGACGGAGTCGAGCGGACGGCTCACCGGCGGGTTCGCCGTCTCGAGGATCTCCTTCCAGGCGAGCAGCCGCTCGCGCGCCGGGATCGGGTCGACGACGGTGGTACGGGTTTCGGGGGTGATCGTGTTCATCGGGGTCCTCGGCGGATGTCGCGGAAACGTGCGACAGAAATGTATCATGTTATGCCGTATGCGACCATGCGCGGATGGACGTGCCGCCGATCCGCACCCCGCGATTCGAGCTGGTCTCGATGTCGATGCGGTTCATGACCCTGCTCCTCGCGCGAGACCTCGACGCGGCCTCGGAGGAGATCGGCGTGCGCGTCCCCGACGAGCTGCCCGTCCAGCTCGACAACTTCCTCCAGTTCCGGATCGTCGATCTCGAGGTTGATCCGTCGGCGCAGCCGTGGCTTGGTCGGGCGATCGTCCTGACCGAGCAGGACGGGACGCGTCGATTTGTCGGTACGGTCGGATTTCACGAACCGCCAGATGCCGAGGGTCGGGTCGAGGTCGGGTATCGGGTGGAACCGCAGTACCGCCGTCAGGGCGTTGCCAGCGAGGTCGTCCGCGCACTGTTCGACTGGGCGGCACGCGAGCACGGCATCCATCGGTTCCGGGCGTCCGTCGCCCCCGGCAATGTCGCGTCCCGGGCGATCATCGCGCGACTGGGGTTTCAGCAGACCGGCGTCCAGATCGACGACATCGACGGCGAGGAGCTCGTCTTCGAGCTCGACGAATGGACGATCACGTCGTGACCGGCCGGATGCCAGAATGCCGCCGTGCATGACGAGGCGAGGAAGGACGCGTTCGACACGCTGGCGGTCCACGCCGGCGCCGAGCCGGATGAGCTGACCGGCGCGGTCGCGCCGCCGATCTACCAGACCTCGACCTTCGCCCAGGACGGCGTCGCGAAGCCGCGGCGCGGCTACGAGTACGCCCGGTCGCAGAACCCAACCCGCGAGCGTCTCGAGCGCGCGGTCGCGACGCTCGAAGGCGGAGCGACGGGGATCGCGTTCGCGTCCGGTTCGGCGGCAACGGCCGCCATCGCGGACCTTGCCGGCCCGGGTGACGAGATCGTGGTCGGCGACGACGTCTACGGCGGGACGTACCGCTATCTCGAGCGAGTCCATCGTGCGAAGGGCGTGGATGCCCGGTACGTCGACCTCGCCTCGGGCCAGGACGAGCTATGGGAGGCCCTCTCCGAACGGACGCGGCTGGTCTGGTTCGAGAGCCCCACCAACCCGCACCTCAAGGTCGTCGACATCGCGGCGACGGTCGAGACGGTCCGGCGGCGAGCCGCGGAGGGGGGGCGCCGTCCGATGGTCGTTGTCGACAACACGTTTGCCTCGCCCGCGCTCCAGCAACCCTTGCGCTTTGGGGCCGACATCGTGTTCCACTCGGCAACCAAGTACCTGGCCGGCCATTCCGACACGGTGGTCGGCGTCGCGGTGACCTCGGATCCGGCGGCCGCCGAGCGACTGCGGTTCCTGCAGAACGCGATGGGGGCGGTGCCCGGCCCGCTCGATTGCTTCCTCGTGTTGCGCGGCCTCCGGACGCTCCACCTGCGGATGGAGCGGCATGGTCGGAACGCCACCGCGGTCGCGGAGTTCCTGGCCGGCAGGGAGGACGTGGCGACGGTCCGCTACCCGGGTCTCGCCGACGGGCCGCACGCGCACCCGTCGGCCCGGTTGGTCGGCGACCAGATGCGCTCGGGCGGAGGCATGGTGTCGTTCATCCCGGCCACCGGTGGGCGCCACGGCCGGTCCGCCGCGGAACGGGCGATCGCGATCGGGGAGGGGACGCGGCTGTTCACGCTGGCCGAGTCGCTCGGCGGGGTTGAATCCCTGATCGAGCTCCCGGCGGCAATGACGCACCTGTCGGTGGCCGGGTCGCCGCTCGAGGTCGATCCCGCGCTCGTCCGGCTGTCGGTCGGAATCGAGGATGCCGGCGACCTGATCGCCGACCTGCGCCGGGCGCTCGACGAGGCCTGACGGCGGCGATCCGGAAAAGTCCCGGACGACACCGTCCAGGATCGGATCCTGTCACCCGATGACCGTCGGATGCATCACTCGCGACGACGCATCGCCATCACTCGCGCCGACGCATCGACAGCAATCGCGCTGATGCATCCGACGTGCATCGACGGCCGGACGAGCTGTTCGCGGGGCTACGGCAACGAGAAGCGCTCGATCGCGGTGTCGGCCAGCATCCGGCCGATCGCGAGGCTCGACGTCGCCGCCGGGGACGGCGCGTTCCGGACGTGCAGGAGTCGACCGGTGCCGCCCAGGTCGAAATCGTCGACCATCGACCCATCCGGGTTGACCGCCTGCGCACGGACGCCCGACGGTCCGAACCTGACCTGATCCGCACGCAGGGCGGGCAGGTACCGTTGCATCTCGCGAACGTAGGCCCGCTTCGACAGGTCGCGCCACATCTCGGCAGCGCCCAGCCGCCAGAAGCGCGTCGCCAGCCGCAGGAAGCCACGGTAGGTGAGGGTCTCGGCGAGATCCCGGAGATCGATGTCGGACCGGCGATAGCCCTCGCGGGCGAACGCGAGCACGGCGTTCGGCCCGACCCAGACCTCGCCATCGTGGCGCGGCGTAAAGTGCACCCCCAGGAATGGGAATCGCGGGTCCGGAACCGGATACAGCAGCCTGGTGACGAGCGGTCGGGCCTCGGGTTTGAGCGTGTAGTAATCGCCGCGGAACGGGATGATTCGCGGCACGCCGCGGCCGGATTCGCCGGTCATCGCAGCCACCCGATCCGCCTGCAGGCCGGCACACGCGATGACACTGCCGGCACGCACCTCGCCGCCGCCGGCCGCCAGGATCACGCCGTCGGTGCGCTCCTCGATGCGACTCACGAGCCGGCCCGTCCGGATCGCGACGCCACGCGCCGCGAGGTCGTTGGCGTAGGCGAGGGCCACGGCGCGGAAGTCGACGATCCCGGTGCGCGGCGACCACAGCCCACGGATCCCGGCCGCTTCCGGCTCGAGCTCGCGGATGCGCTCCGGTCCGACCTCCTCGAGTCCGTCCACGCCGTTGGCCTGGGCCCGAGCCTTGAGGTCGGCGAGGCGAGGCAACTCCACGTCCGTGAGCGCGACCACCAGCTTGCCCGGATACCGGATCGGGATCCCGCGAGCCGCGGCGAAGGCCTCCAGCTCGGCCTTGCCCTGTCGGCACAGGCGGGCCTTCAGCGAGCCGCTGGCGTAGTACAGCCCGGCGTGGACGACGCCGCTGTTGTGGCCCGATTGGTGGCTGGCAAGTTCCGATTCCTTCTCGAGCACGAGGATTCGCAGGTGCGGGCGCGATTCGGAGAGTCGCAGCGCCGTGGCGAGGCCCACGATGCCGCCACCGATGATCGCCACGTCCACGCTGTCGCTCACGTGGGACAGCCTAGCAACGCTGCGGTTCGGGCACCGTTCCGTGACCGTCTCGCAACCGTGGCCGAATCCCGTGGTAGCATCCCGGGCAACGCGACTGCGGAAGCCGACTCCCGTGGACCTGCCTCGGCAGCGTCCCGCCACGCGCGGCCGGTCGATCCAAGCGTGATCGCCTGCGCCCAAGGGAGTTCGAGTCAATGGCCACATCGAGTCCGAGCCGCGCCACCACGCGACCCGCCCTGGGCCGCACCCTGCGCGCCAACCTGCCGACCGCCGAGCTGTACGAGGACGCCATCCGTCGCGGCGAGGGCCTGATCGCCGTCGAGGGCCCGCTCGTCGTCCGGACCGGCAAGCACACCGGCCGCTCGCCCGAGGACAAGTTCATCGTCGACGAGCCCGGATCGAGCGGGAAGATCTGGTGGGGCAAGGTCAACCGGCCGATCTCCGAGGCGAACTACGAGCGGCTGCGGGCAAGACTCCTCGACCACGCGGCGACGCGTGACCTGTACAGCCAGGACTGCCTGATCGGCGCCGCACCGAAGCACCAGCGAAGGCTGCGGGTCTACACCGAGAGCGCCTGGGCGAGCATCTTCGCCCGGAACCTGTTCCGGCGACCCAGCGCCGAGCAGCTGGCCGGCTTCGAGCCGAACTTCACGATCATCAACGTGCCATCGTTCCAGGCCGATCCCGCCACCGAGGGGACCCGGACCGGCACCGCGATCCTGCTCCACCTGCGCCGGATGGAGGTCATCATCGTCGGCACCGAGTACGCCGGCGAGATCAAGAAGTCCGCGTTCACCGTGATGAACTACCTGATGCCCGACGAGGGCGTCCTGCCGATGCATTCGGCAATCAACGTCGGCGAAGCGGGCGACGCCGCGGTCTTCTTCGGGCTGTCAGGCACCGGCAAGACGACCCTGTCGGCCGATCCCCGACGAAGCCTGATCGGCGACGACGAGCATGGCTGGGGCGACGGGATCAGCTTCAACTTCGAGGGTGGCTGCTACGCCAAGACGATCCGCCTGTCGCCGATGTACGAGCCGGACATCTTTCAGACCACCCGGCGCTTTGGGACGGTCCTCGAGAACGTCGACCTCGATCCGCGGACTCGCGCCCTGGACCTCGATTCGGAACGGTTCACCGAGAACACCCGCGGTGCCTACCCGCTCGACTTCATCGGCAACGCCGACCCGACCGGCATCGCCGGCGCGCCACGCGCGATCGTCTTCCTGACCGCCGACGCCTTCGGCGTCCTGCCGCCGATCGCCCGGTTGAGCCGCGAGCAGGCGGCGTACCACTTCATCAGCGGCTACACCGCCAAGCTGGCCGGCACCGAGGTCGGGATCAAGGAGCCGAAGGCCACGTTCTCGGCCTGCTTCGGGGCGCCGTTCATGCCCCGTCACCCGGGCGTCTACGCGCACATGCTGATGGACCGGCTCGAGGAGTACGACGTCCCGGTCTGGCTGGTCAACACCGGCTGGACTGGCGGGCCGTACGGTACCGGGGAGCGGATGAACATCGCCCACACGCGCTCGATGGTCCGTGCCGCGCTGGATGGTCGCCTGGCGGCCGTCCCGACCCGGATCGACCCGATCTTTGGCGTCGAGGTTCCGAAATCTTGCCCGGACGTTCCCGAGTCGGTCCTCGAGCCGCGGTCGACGTGGCCCGACCCAGCTGCCTACGACCGGCAGGCCGCCCAGCTCGCCCGGATGTTCACCGACAACTTCGTGGGCTACGCCGACGGTGTCGGCGAATCGATCCGATCCGCCGGACCGCGGCTCGGCTGACCGTCGGACGACCTCAGGCCGGCCGGGCGAGCCCCGGCGCTGGCTCGTCGGACTGCGACCGCCAGCAGGATGACCCCGACAGCCAGCGGCGCCAGACTGAACGCCAGCGGGATGGCCAGCACCACGAGCAACAGCCCGAGGAGCGTCAAACCCGGGGTGAGCGTCAAATCGGTGGCTCCAGGCGGTGGGTGATCGGCAGGCACCAGCCTCGCTCACGTGCGCCTCGACCGGCCATCGCCCGTCGTCGAGTTCGACCATGGACGGAAGTCCAGCGACGACGACAACCCGCCTAGAATGGCCCGACCCTGATCGAGCCCGAAAGGAGACCGGATCCGGATGCCTCGTCACAAGGTCACCGTCGTCGGAGCGGGGAACGTGGGGGCCACGACCGCCCAGCGAATCATCGAGACCGGCCTCGCCGACGTCTGCCTCATCGACATCGTCGAGGGCCTCCCACAGGGCAAGGCCCTCGACCTGATGGAGGCCGCCCCCGTCGTCGGCTACGACGTCGAGATCTGCGGCACCAACAATTACGCCGATACGGCCGGCGCCAAGGTCGTCGTGATCACCTCCGGCCTGGCTCGGCAGCCCGGGATGAGCCGCGACGATCTCCTCCTCAAGAACGCCGCGATCGTCCGCTCGGTCACCGAGCAGGTCGTGGCCGTATCGCCGGACGCGATCCTCATCGTGGTCACCAACCCGCTCGACGCGATGTGCCACGTGGCGATGCAGGCGTCCGGCTTCCCCCGCGAACGGGTCATCGGCATGGCGGGGGTCCTCGACTCGGCCCGGTTCCGAAGCTTCCTCGCCGAGGAGCTCAACGTCTCGGTCCGAGATGTTCGTGCGTTCGTGCTCGGCGGTCATGGCGACACGATGGTCCCGCTGCCACGCTACTCGACCGTCGGCGGTGTCCCGATCACGGAGCTCCTCAGCGCCGAGCGGATCGAAGAGCTCGTCAAGCGCACGCGCAACGGCGGCGCCGAGGTGGTCGCCCTGCTCAAGTCGGGCTCGGCGTACTACGCCCCCGCGGCCTCCATCGTCGAAATGGTCGAGTCCATCCTGTTCGATCGCAGGCGCGTGCTGCCGTGCGCCTACTACCTGCAGGGCGAGTTCAAGACAAACGGCCTGTTCGTCGGCGTCCCGGTCGTCATCGGAGCCGACGGCGGCGAGCGTGTCTTCGAGATCCGTCTGACCGACGAAGAGCAGGCTGCCTTCGACGCCTCTGCCGCGTCGGTCCGCGAGCTCGTCGAGAAGATCGGCTGACCGGGTCCTTGGCGACCCTCGAGTCACCGTGCCCGTTGTCGTCCTGACCTTCGGGTTCGACCCGATCGCCCACCCGTTCGGGGACCTGGCGGTCCGTTGGGGTGTCCTCGCCCTGGCCGGCGGGCTGGTCGCCTCGCTGGTGCTGGCGGCGCTTCTCGCCCGGGCCGCAGCGCTCCGGGCCGACGACCTGGCCTTCATCGCGATCGGCGCGGTTCCGGGCGCGGTCGTCGGCGGCCGGATCGGGTATGCACTGCTCCACTGGGACTACTTCGGGTCGCGGACCGGCGCGATCACCGACCCGGCCGTCGGCAGCCTCGAGCTCGCGCTCGGCGTCCTGGGCGGCCTGTTGACCGGCGCGTACGTCGCGCGTCTCCTCGGTGCGCCGGTCGGTCGATGGCTGCACGTCGCGACCGGACCGCTGCTGTTCCTCCTCGGTGTCGGCAAGCTGTCGATGGTCCTGACCGGCGCAGGCCAGGGCCTGCCGAGCGAGGCGGCCTGGGCCACGGCCTACTCCGGACCGGGCCCGTGGGGCTCGCTCGCGCCGTCCGTGCCGTCCGTGCCGTCCCAGGCCTTCGAGGGCATTGCGACGCTGATCCTGCTTGCCGCGCTGAGCCTGGTCCTGATGGCCGGCATCTTCGAGCGGCGTGATGGGCGGGCCTTCTTCCTCGGCCTCGGGGCGTGGGGCCTGCTGCGGGTCGTCATCTCGAGCTCGTGGCGGGACGGGGCGGTGGCCCTGGGCCTCAACGCGGGCGGTCTGATCGCGATCCTCGTGGTCATCGTCTCGACGGTTGGATTCGTCTGGATCGTGACGGTTGCCCCGCGCCGCGAGGAACGGGCGCGTCGGGCAGCGGACGTCCGTTGGGCGGATCCGGAGATCCGGCCCAGGTTCTGACGCCCACATCCCGGAGGACATCGCCCGGCTGGGGGCGTATCGTGGTCCCTCGTCATCGAACCGCGGCCGCCCTCGTGCGGTCATCACGGAGAGTCGTCCCATGACACAGGTCGCCGAGCCCGGTGCCCTCGCCGCCCAGCCGCAGGCCGCCGGTCGGGTGAGCCATTGGATCGGCGGCCAGCTGGCTGCCGGGACCTCCGGGCGTGAGGGCCCGGTCTACGATCCGGCCACGGGCCGGTTGGCGAAACAAGTCGACTTCGCCTCGGAGGCGGAGGTCGCCATGGCGGTCGCTGCCGCCAAGGCGGCGTTTCCCGCCTGGCGGGCGACCTCGTTGTCGAAGCGGACCGACATCATGTTCAAGATCCGGAACCTCGTAGAGGCGCACCGGAAGGAGCTCGCGGCGCACCTGACCGCAGAGCACGGCAAGGTCCCGAGCGACGCGCTGGGCGAGATCGCCCGCGGCCTGGAGAACCTGGAGTTCGCCTGCTCGATCCCGACCCTGCTCAAGGGCGGCTTCACGGAGCAGGCGAGCACGGGCGTCGACGTTTACCAGATCCGTCAACCGCTGGGCGTCGTGGCCGGCATCACCCCGTTCAACTTCCCGGCGATGGTCCCGATGTGGATGTTCGCGACGGCCATTGCGTGCGGCAACACGTTCATCCTCAAGCCATCGGAGAAGGACCCGTCGGCCGCCAACTTCCTGGCCGAACTGCTCGCCGAGGCGGGCGTTCCGGCCGGCGTGTTCAGCGTCATCCACGGCGACAAGGTGGCGGTCGACGCGATCCTGGGCCACCCGGACATCGCGGCCGTCTCGTTCGTGGGATCGACGCCGATCGCGCGCTACATCTACGAGACGGGGACGAGGGCCGGCAAGCGGGTCCAGGCGCTCGGCGGCGCCAAGAACCACATGATCGTGCTGCCCGACGCCGACGTCGAGATGGCCGCCGACGCCGCGATCTCGGCCGGTTTCGGCTCGGCCGGAGAGCGCTGCATGGCGATCGCGACGATCGTCGCCGTGGGCTCGGTGGCGGATCCGCTGGTTGCGGCGATCACCGTGCGGCTGCCGAAGGTCAAGGTCGGACCGGGCAGCGACCCGTCGGCGGAGATGGGTCCGCTGGTCACCCGCCAGCATCGTGACAAGGTCGCGTCCTATCTCGACAACGGCGCCGCACAGGGTGCCACCGTCGTGGCCGACGGCCGTGACCACCCGCTCTACCAGGAATCGGACGGGTTCTTCCTCGGCGTCTCGCTGATCGACCACGTCACGCCGGCGATGGACTGCTACCGCGACGAGATCTTTGGCCCGGTCCTGAGCGTGGTACGGGTGGACACCTACGACGAGGCGGTCAGGCTCGTCAACGACAACCCGTACGGCAACGGCACGGCGATCTTCACTCGCGACGGCGGGGCGGCGCGCCAGTTCCAGTTCGAGGTCGACGCCGGTATGGTCGGCATCAACGTGCCGATCCCGGTGCCCGTCGCCTACTACAGCTTCGGCGGCTGGAAGAGCTCGCTGTTCGGCGACCTGCACATGTACGGGCCCGAGGGAATCCAGTTCTACACGCGGGCCAAGATCGTGACCTCTCGCTGGCCGGACCCCGGGACATCAAAGATCGACCTCGGCTTCCCGCGCACGCGTTAGCCACGGGCGAGGGAAGGCGAATGGACGGTCATCCCCCGGCAAGGTGTCACAACGCTGCAAGTGGAACCGGTCTCCCGGTTGGGCGGGGGTCACCCCGCTGAGGACACGCTGACGCCGCATCCCGAGAGGAGGCGCACAGCAATGACCAACTACGAGCGCGCAACCACGCGCGAGACCCGAGTCGTCGAACCGGCGGCGACCGTAACCACCACGACCGACGATCCGGTCACCACCGTCCGCACCACCAACCGTGCCTACACGCCGGCCGGGCCGGAAGGGTTGTCCGTGATCGGGCGCTTCGTCGCGTTCATCTTCGGCGTCCTCCAGGCCCTGTTGATCCTGCGGATCGTGCTGCTGGTCCTGGTGGCGAACCCCGGCAACGACGTCGTGGCGTTCATCCTGAGCGTCACCGACCCGTTCGTCGAACCCTTCCGCGGGATGTTCGCGCTCGACCGAGTCGGCGCGAACCAGGGCTCGGTCCTCGACATCGCCGCGCTGGTGGCGCTCGTCGGCTGGACCCTGATCGAGGCGCTCGTCCTCGCCGCGCTGCGCATCTTCGCCCGGCGGCCGTCGGAGATCTAGTCCTCCGCGGCTGCCTGAGAGCGGCGAGGCGTCCCGCCTCGCCCGATACCCGGCCGGCGGCGTCCGATCGCCACGATCGTGATGTCGTCGGCCGGAACCATGCCCGCCTGGAAGTCCGTGACCGCCGCCCGGATCGACTCGACGATCCTGGCGGTGTCGCCGCGTCCATCGCCGGAGCTGCCGCGCGCGGCCTCGATGGCCGTCAGCAGGCGGCCCTCCTCGAACCGTTCCCCGGTCGTCGACCGGGCATCGGTGACGCCGTCGGTGTAGAACAGGACGACGTCCCCCCCGCCGAGCTCGACCTCGGCCTCGAACAGCCCGAGCGAGCCGAATGCCCCGAGGAGCGGCCCTTCGACGGCGACCGGCGTCACGGGCGAGCCGTCGCCCGGGATGACCCACGGCGGCTCGTGGCCCGCATTGGCCAGTCGGAGCCGGCCCGTCGGCAGGGCGAGCGAGGCGCAGAGCGCGGTGATGAACAGCGACGAGCGACGCTCCTGGACGAGGATCCAGTTCGTGCGCTCGAGCGCCTCCGCGGGGCCGGCGGTGTTGTCGATCGCGGCATGAAGCAGCGGCCGCGAGAAGGCCATCAGGAGGGCCGCAGCGATGCCCTTGCCCGAGACATCGGCGACGACGATGCTCAGCGGGCGCCCTCGCCGGCGCATCCGGAACAGGTCGAAGAAGTCGCCGCCGACCTCCCGGGCCGCCTCGTAGTGGCTGGCCACCTCGTATCCCGGGACATCGGGCGCGACGAGCGAGACGAAGCTGCGCTGGAGCCGCCGACCATGGTCGAGCTCCTGCTCGATCCGTCGCGCGGCGGCCACGTCGGCGATCCCGGCACCGGCGACCGTGTGCGCGATTCCGAGCGCGATTGCCAGGGATTCGATGCTGGCCGCGGCCAGCGGCGTCGTTGCCGACGGGCCCCAGGCCACGATGCGGCCGCCCGCGAGCGGCCCCGCGATGATCTCGCGGGTGATCCCCCCGCGCGCCGGCGGCCCGTCTGCCGTGGCGGCGACCCGGGCCCCGGCCGCGTCCAGGATCGCAACCGACAGCGATGCCCCGACGCCGTGGAACGGCGCCAGGATCGCCGCGACGCCGGGCCCGCCCGGCGGCGATGTCTCGTCAGTCACGGCACTGGCTCGGTGTTGGCGGGCGACGATCGACACTCGCCTCAGAACGCCGCGATGGCCGTCGCCCGGCCCGGGTGCGTGTGGAACAGTCGGCTGAGCCCCGTCCGCCCGAGGACTCGCTCGACCGCCGGCTGCGCGCCGCACAGCTGGACCTCGACCTGCGTCGATCCCTCGGCGACGTCCTCGCCGATCGCATGGAGCGCGCCCCAGCCCGCTTCGGGATCCGGCGGCGGCTCGCCGTGCATCAACCGCACGATCGCATGGAGGGCGACCAGGCCGGAGCTCGCCATGAACCGCAGGTTGGTCAGGTCGATGAGCAGGTGACGCGTCCCGGCGTCGTACAGCCCCCGGACGTGGTTGATAAGCTCCACGAAGTTGGACGCATCCAGCTCGCCGTCGAGCGACAGCACGGTGATCGGCACGCGTCCGGATGCCTGCTCGACTGTGGTCTCCAGGGCCATCAGGCGTCCTCCTTCGTCGGCGGTTCCAGCGTTCGAACCAGGGTCAGTATGTTGCCGCCGCCGGGTCGCGGTCGATGGCTGATCTCGTCGACGCACAGGCGGGCCAGGTGGACGCCCATGCCGCCCGGTCGGCGGCGATCGGGCGGCACGCTGAGGTCGGGCTCCGGAACCGTCGTCGGGTCGAACGGCGGGGCATCGTCCTCGAGGGTCACGACCAGCCGATCGCCCTCCCTCGCGACACGAACCTCGACCCAGCCGACCCGGCCGGCGTGGCCGTGGACGATCGCGTTGGTGGCTGTTTCGTCGACGGCCTGGACGAGGTCGGCGACGAACGATCGATCCGCCCCGGCCGCGGTTGCGGCCGACCGGATCATCTCGCGGACCTCGGCCAGCCGGCCGACGTCTGAGGCGATGCGGATCGTTCGGACGGTGGCCACGGGGGACAACGGATCAGGCCAGTCGCGCGTAGTCGGCGGGCGCGCGCTTGAGATAGCGGCCGTACCCCGGCCGACCGCTGAACCGGCCGTTGCGGACGATGACCGTCCCGCGCGACATGACGATGTCGCTGGCCCCCTGGACCACCCGGCCCTCGTAGCACGAGTAATCGACGTCCATGTGATGGGTTGCCGCGCTGATCGTCCGCTTGCGGTTCGGGTCGTAGACCAGGATGTCGGCGTCCGAGCCGACCGCGATGGTTCCCTTGCGCGGGTAGAGGCCGAACATCTTCGCCGGCGCCGCCGACACGATCTCGACCCAGCGCTCCTTCGAGATTCGGCCGCCGACCACGCCGCCGTCGTGGAGCAGGTCGACCCGATCCTCGACCCCGGGCAGCCCGTTGGGGACCTTGCGGAAGTCGCCTCGGCCGAGTTCCTTCTGGCCGTGGAAGTCGAACGGGCAGTGGTCCGTGGCGACCAGCTGCAGGTCGTCCTTGATCAGGCCGGTCCACAGCTCGTCCCAATGATCCTTGGGTCGGAGCGGCGGAGAGCACACAAACTTGGCACCCTCGAACCCGTTACCGAGGTCGTCGAGTGACAGGAACAGGTACTGCGGGCAGGTTTCCGCGAAGACCCGTGATCCGCGATCGCGTCCCGCGCGGACCTCGGCCAGGGCATCCCTCGCCGACAGGTGGACGATGTAGACCGGGGCGCCGGCCGCCTCCGCCAGGCGGATCACGCGGTTGGTCGCCTCGCCCTCGAAGACCGCGTACCGCGCGACGCCGTGGTAGTACGGGTCGGTCTTGCCGGATTCGGCCAGCTGCTTTGCCACGACGTCGATCACCGGCCCGTTCTCGGCGTGCATCATGATCAGCCCGCCGTTCTTCGCGGTCTGCTGCATCGCCCGGAAGATCGACCCGTCGTCGCTCAGGAAGACGCCCGGGTAGGCGGTGAACAGCTTGAAGCTGGGCACCCCCTCGTCGACCAGCCTGTCCATCTCGGCGAGCGTCGCGTCGTTGACGTCGCTCATGATCATGTGCATCGCATAGTCGGTGACGGTATGGCCCTCGGCCTTGGCCAGCCACGTGTCGAGCCCCTCGCGCAGCGCCCGGCCCTTGGGCTGGACGGCGAAGTCGATGATCGTCGTCGTCCCACCGAACGCGGCGGCCCGCGACCCGGTCTCGAAGGTGTCCTTGGCGAAGGTCCCTCCGAACGGCAATTCCATGTGGGTGTGCGCATCGATCCCGCCCGGGACCACGTATTTGCCCGTCGCGTCGATGGTCTCGTCGGCAGTCACCGTCCCGCCGGCCGGATCGCGTCCGATCTGGGCGATGGTCTCCCCGTCCACGAGGACGTCGGCCTGATACGAGCCATCGGCCGTCACGATCGTCCCGTTGGTGATGAGCGTGCGCATCCGTTCCTCCTCGCGCGGCGCCTCGGCGATCAGATGCGCATTGTGGCGGATCGCCGGCCGGCCGCGCGGCGACGGGTCGCGCCCACGGCGGCCAGGCCGCCCCTGAGCCGGTCTGTTCCTCGGCTCTGATGACACTCGGATGCATCAGCCTACCGGCACCATCGATGCATCCGAGGTGCATCGGAGGATGGGACGACCGCTTCACCCTGTGGGGCGGTCAGGCGTCGGCGGTGGGCTCCTGCGCCGCCGCCTGCGACGCCGCCTGGGCCCGAGTCCGCTCCTCGAGGATCCCCCGGACGCGGCGGGCCAGGACGTCCATCCCGAACGGTTTGGCCAGCACGTGATCGGCGAGGCCCGGCAGGCCGTGGAACGCCGTCACGTCCGATGCGTACCCGGAAACGTACAGCACGGGCATCCCTGGACGCGACGCGCCCAGCGTGGACGCCAGCTCCGGCCCGCTCATACCAGGCAGGACGACGTCGGTCACGAGCAGGTCGGCCGGCTCGGCGAAGTAGCCACGGACCCGATCGAGCGCCTCCTCGCCGGTGCCGACGGCGGTCACGTGGTAGCCAAGCCGCAGGAGCGCTCGCTCGATGAAGTCGCGGACGCCGTCCTCGTCCTCGACCACGAGAATCCACTCGGTGCCACGCGGCAGCGGCTCGACGAACGAGTCGACCTCCGACGCGCTGGCCACCACGTGGGCCGGCAGCCGGACCGTGAACGTCGTGCCGTCGGGCCCGGTCTCGGCCCGGATGGACCCGCCGGACTGGTTGAGGATGCCGTGCGCGGTGGCCAGCCACAGGTTTCCGTCGGCCGGCCCACCCTGGACCGGGAATGGTTCGAAGATCAGGTCGAGCGCTTCGGACGGGATGGGGCTGCCGTTGTCGCTGACGGCGAGGACGACGTCCGGCACGCCGGCCGCCGACGTTCCGGGCCGGGTGGACAGGGTGATCCGCCCACCGGGGCGGAGCCGCTCACGCGACGCCGCGACCAGACCGACCAGGACATGGTCGAGCTGGTCCGGGTCGACGATGACATCCGGGATGAGCGGGTCGAGCTCGAGGTCGATCGAGGTGGCCCGGCCGGCAACGTCACCCAGCAGGCGGAGTGAGCTGGCGATCGCCCTGTTGAGGTCGAGGGCGCGCGGTGCGAGGACCTGCTCACCGCTCATCGCCAGGAGCTGATGCGCGACGACCGCTGCCTGCTCGGTGGCACGCCGGACGGCATCCGCCGAGGCGCGGGTCTGCGGGTCGTCGGCGAGGTCCTCGAGGACCAGCGAGGCGTGGCCCTGGATGGCGGTGACCAGGTCGACGAGCTCGCGGGCGATGCCGCGGGCCAGCCGGCTGGCGACGTCGAGGCGCTCCGCGCGCTGGCGCTCCGCGACGAAGCGGGATCGTTCGCCGATGTCGCGGGCGATGGACGAGGCGCCGATGACCCGACCGTCGACGGCGACGATCGGCGAGACCGTCAGCGACACCTCGACCCGCCGGCCGCTCTTGGCAACGCGCACCGTCTCCAACCGTTCGACCCGGTCGCCGGCCGAGATCGCCCGGAAGATCCGCTCGATCTCCGGTTGCCGGTCGGGCGGGACGAGGATGTCGATGGACTTGCCGACGATCTCGTCGGCGGCGTAGCCATACATCCGTGCGGCCGCAGCGTTCCAGGACAGGATGGTGCCATCGAGGCTCTGGCCCAAGATCGCGTCCTCGGCCGAATCGACGATGGCCGCAAGGAACGCAGAGGAGGCGCCGGGTCCGGCGAACGATCCTCGATCCGACATCGGCACCCTCCTGGCGCGCGCGTCACCACGGATGGGACGATCCGAGCCTCGCGTCCACGAGAGCCGGCTCTGACCTGAATCTACAGGCGCAGGTCAATTGCTCCCGACGGCACCGGTCCGTACCGGAATCAGGCCGACCCCACGACGCCCTGCATGGTCGGGATGACGTCGTGGCCGTAGGCGTCGAGCTGGGCCTCCTCGTCGCCGTTCATGAGGTAGACGTTGAACTGGTCGACGCCGGCGGCCGCCAGTTCCTGCAGCTTGTCGACGTGCTCCCCGGCCGACCCGAGGACGCAGAACCGATCGGCGATCTCGTCGGCCACGAACGTCGCGTTCGAGGAGCCGACCTCGGCATGGTGCAGGTAGTCGTACCCGGACCGCTCCCGGATGTAGCCCGTCAGGCTGGCCGGCAACTGCTCGCGCGGATACCTGTTCACGAGGTCGACGACGTGGTTCGAGACGAGCGCCGGGAACCAACGCGTGCGCTCCCGCCCGACGTCGCGCGGCCCCACGTAGGCGGCGGCGGCGGCCTGGACCTTGATCGCCGCCGGGTCGCGACCGGCGGCGATTGCCGATTCGCGGACCTGGCCGGCGAACCAGCGGATCAGGTCCGGGTCGGCCAGCTGGAGGATGATCCCGTCGGCGACCCGCCCGGTCATCGCCAGAGCCATTGGACCGTAGCCGGCGACCCAGATCGGAAGCGTCCACGACCCCGTCCACGGCAGGCGCAGCTCGGCGCCTTCGTAGACGGTGGTCCGGCCCTCGACCAGGTCCTTGATGACCCGGATCGCCTGCTCGAGCGTGCTCATCGTCGTCGGCGGTTTGCCGAGCACGCGGCGGGCGGAATCACCGCGCCCAATGCCGAGGTCCATCCGGCCACCGGACAGCTCGTCGAGCACCGCCAGGGCGGAGGCGGTGACGGTCGGCTCGCGGGTGGCCGGGTTGGTCACGCACGTGCCGAGGCGCAGTCGCGTCGTGGCCCCGGCCATCAGCGTCAGCAGGACGTATGGCTCCCGCCACAGGACATGCGAATCGAACAGCCACCCGTAGTCGAAGCCGGCAGCCTCCGCCTGCCGGGTCAGCGCCAGCGTCCGTTCGAGCGTGTGGTCGGGCTTGAGCGTGAAGCCGAACTGCATGGCTGGGGCCTCCCGCCTCGAAACGAGACGGCTCGGCCGTCCTCCTCCAGACGGCCGAGCCGGATGGGATGGTAGCGCGTCCTAGGGCCGGGTGAGGTCTCCGTATGCGTCGGGCCGACGGTCGCGGAAGAACTGCCACGTGTTGCGGACCTCGGTGATCCGGTCGAGGTCCAGGTCGCGGACGATCAGTTCCTCGTCGTGTGCGGAGCCCACGTCACCCACGAACTGGCCGCGTGGATCCACGAAATAGCTCTGGCCGTAGAAGTCGTCATCGCCGAACTCGGATTCGACGCCGACGCGATTGATCGTCCCGACGTAATAGCCGTTCGCCAGGGCATGGCTCACCTGCTCGACCCGCCACAGGTATTCCGACAGCCCACGTGACGTCGCGCTCGGGATAAGGACGATCTCGGCGCCGTTCAGGCCGAGCGCCCGGGCTCCCTCGGGGAAGTGGCGGTCATAGCAGATGTACACGCCGATCTTGCCGACCGCGGTCTCGAACACGGGGTAGCCGAGGTTCCCGGGCCGGAAATAGAACTTCTCCCAGAAGCCCTTGACGTGGGGGATGTGGGTCTTGCGGTACTTGCCGAGATAGCGCCCGTCGGAATCGATCACCGCCGCCGTGTTGTAGTAGATCCCCGACGCCTTGTCGTCCTCCTCGTACATCGGCGCGACGACCACCATGCCGGTCTGCTTCGCGAGGTCCTGCATCCGTTTCGTGGTGGGGCCGTCGGGGATGAGCTCGGTGTAGCTGTAGTACTTCGCGTCCTGGACCTGGCAGAAGTACGGTCCGTAGAACAGCTCCTGGAAGAGGATGAACTGGGCCCCCTGACTCGCCGCCTCGCGCGCACGCTCCTCGTGCTTCTGGATCATCGATTCCTTGTCGCCGGTCCAGCTCGCCTGGACGAGTGCGCCTCGGACGGTTCGGGGCATCGGCAGGGCACCTCACACGCTGGGTCGAATTCGGCATCGAAGAGGGGAGAGGGTACACCGCCCGAGCGCCGGCGATCAGTCGGGCGGGGCCTCCGTCCGCCTTCGGTTGTACCACTCGGTAAATTCGCGGCAGCGGCCCTCGGGGTCGAACCGGCAGACGAAGATGTTCGCGAATTCCCGATCGACACCCGCTCGATCGTCGGTCAGGTAGCGCGTGCGGCCGTGGGCCACGCACACGTCGCCGTCGACGGCCAACGCCTCGTAATCGGCTTCCCAGGAACCGGGCGGGTCGGGGTCGGCCAGCCAGGCGGCGACGACGGCGGGGCGGCCGACGACGGCTTCACTGAACGGGTCGAAGGCGTACCGGACGTCCGTGCTGAACAGGTCGCCGATCGCCGTCGGGTCGCCGAGCCGCCAGGCGTCGACGTACCGATCGAGCCAGGCCTTGAACGCCGCGTGGTCCATCCGGCCCTCCTCATCGAAGCGCGTGCCGTCACGGTAGCATCAGCGTCCAGAACGGTCGCGTCCCGGCCGGTCCAGTGCGAGAGGTGGCAACCATGACGGACCGCGCGAAACTCCTTTCGCGTTCGATGGAACTCGCGACGGCCTACCTCGAATCGCTCGATACGCGGCGAGTCGGGGGCCCGGTCGACCTCGCAGCGCTTCGCGCAGCCCTGGGCGGGCCGTTGCCCGAGGGTCCCGGCGACCCGGTTGCCGTGATCGAGGGCCTGGCCGCCGCCGCAGAGCCGGGGCTCGTGGCGAGCGCCGGTCCGCGCTACTTCGGGTTCGTGGTCGGCGGCAGCCTGCCGGCCGCGTTGGGTGCCGACTGGCTGGCCTCGGCCTGGGACCAGAATGCCGGCTTGTACGTGCTGTCGCCTGCGGCTGCCGTGGCCGAGGAAGTGGCCGCCGGGTGGCTCATCGAGCTGCTGCGGCTGCCCGCCGGGACTAGCGTCGGGTTCGTCACGGGAGCCACGATGGCCAACTTCACGGCGCTCGCGGCGGCTCGCCATGGGGTGCTGGCCCGGGTCGGTTGGGATGTCGAACGGCTTGGCCTGCAGGGTGCGCCACCGGTCACGGTCGTCACCCACGCCGGAACGCACGTCACCGTCTATGCCTCGCTCCAGATGCTCGGCCTTGGACGGGAAGGGGAGCACATCCGCAGGATCGGGTCCGACGATCAGGGCCGGATGCGCCCGGACGCCCTGCGCGAGGTGCTGGCGACGATCGATGGGCCGACGATCGTGTGCACCCAGGCCGGCAACGTGAACACGGGGGCGTTCGACCCGTTCACGGAGCTGATTCCGATTGCCCACGAGCGCGACGCCTGGGTCCACATCGACGGCGCGTTCGGGATCTGGGCAGCTGCCGTCCCGTCGATGCGTGACCGGATGCGCGGGCACGACGGCGCGGACTCGTGGTCGACCGACGCGCATAAATGGCTCAACGTGCCCTACGACTCGGGCCTCGTCTTCGTCCGCGACGCCGCCCCCCACCATGGCGCCATGGCGCTCGGTGCCGAGTACTACATCGAGACGGCCGGTGCCGAACGCGACCCGTACAACTGGACGCCGGAATCCTCGCGTCGAGCGCGTGGCTTCGCCGTGCTGGCGGCGCTCCGGTCGCTCGGTCGATCAGGCCTGGTCGATCTCATCGAACGCGACTGCGCCCACGCCCGCCGGATGGCCGAGCGGCTGGCGGCCGGGCCCAGCGTCTCGATCCTCAACGACGTCGTCCTCAACCAGGTCGTTGCCAGGTTCGAGGGCCCGGCCGGCGACGCCGACGGCTCCGCGGGGGACGCCCGGACACGGGCCGTGATCGACGCCGTCCAGCGCGACGGCACCTGCTGGCTGGGCGGCACGACCTGGGCGGGGCGCGCTGCGATGCGTGTCTCGGTATCGGGCTGGCAGACGACGACCGCCGATATCGAGCGTTCCGCGGAGGCCATCCTGCGCTGCCTCGACTCGGTCGATCACGCCGGCTAGGGCGCGGCGCCGCGGTGGCGTGCGGTGTGCTGTAATCCCACCAGCAATCGGCGTCAGGCCGACGTCCGTCCGACATCGATGAGGCTCGCGGCCATGCCGCGCCCGTCCCGAGGTGATCCATGAGCATCACGACCGCTCCAGGCTCGATGACGAGCGAGGAGATCGCCAGGCTCTCGCGCGAGCACACCTTCTTCTCCTGGTCGGTTCAGGGCGCCGTCGACCCGATCGCGGTCGACCACGCAGAAGGGGTCTACCTGTACACGCCCGAGGGCAAGCGGATCCTGGACTTCAACAGCCAGCTGATGTCGGTCAACATCGGCCACGGCGACCGGCGGGTGATCGACGCGATCACCGCCCAGGCGCTCAAGCTCCAGTACGTCCAACCTGCCTTCACGACGGAGATCCGGGCTCGACTGGGCGCCAAGCTGGCCGAGATCCTGCCGGGCGACCTGGACAAGGTGTTCTTCACGCTCGGCGGCGCGGAGGCGGTCGAGAACGCGATCAAGCTGGCACGTCACTTCACGGGCCGATACAAGATCCTGGCCCGCTACCGCTCGTACCACGGCGCGACGTTCGGGGCCATGACGCTGACCGGCGATCCGCGCCGGTGGCCGAACGAGCCGGGCCTCGTGGGCGTTGTCCGGTACCCGGACACGCACCGCTGGGGAGAGCCGGAACCTCGTCCCGTGGCCGAGAGCCTGCAAGGTCTCGAGGACGTGATCCGGTACGAAGGCCCGTCCACGATCGCCGCGGTGTTCCTCGAGACGATCGTCGGAACGAACGGGATCCTCATCCCGCCCGATGGCTACATCCAGGGCGTGCGCGAGATCTGCGACCGGCACGGGATCCTGATGGTTGCCGACGAGGTGATGGCCGGTTTCGGGCGCACCGGAAGATGGTTCGCGATCGACCACTGGGGCGTCACCCCGGACCTCATGACCATGGCCAAGGGGCTGACCAGCTCGTACCTGCCGCTCGGCGCGGTGGCGATGACCCACCGAATCGCCGAGAAGTTCGACGGCATGTACTACTCGGGCGGCCTCACCTACAGCAGCCACCCGGTCTGCCTGGCCGCCTCGCTGGCCACGATCGGCGTCTACGAGGAGGACGGCCTGATCGAGAACGCCGCTCGGCTCGATCCGGTCATGCGCGAGCATCATCGACGCCTTGCCGCCAGGCATCCGAGCGTCGGGGCGAGCCGCAATCTGGGCTTGTTCGGGATCCTCGACCTCGTCCGGAGCCGCGATCCATGGACGCCGCTGACGCCGTTCAACGGCACGTCGGACGAGATGAAGGCGATCGGCAAGTTCTTGCGCGACAACGGGTTGTACACGATGATCGCCAACAACTCGATCCACACCAATCCGCCGCTGTGCATCACTGACGAGCAGCTGGCCGAAGGCTTCGACGTTATCGATCGCGCACTCGAGATCGCGGACCAGGCGGTGGCCGGATAACCGACGATCGGGGCCGGCCCTGCCTGATGCGGCAAGCGACCGCGCCGGACGGCCGGCCGTGACCGCCTCGCGCAGGAGCCTGGCTATCGTCGCGTCGGCATGCCTGCTGCTGGCTGCCTGCGACGCGAGCGGGCTGGAATCGCCGCCCGCAGCGCCATCGAGCGCCGCACCGGGCGGGACGGGAACGGACGGGCTCGAAACGCCGGGCCCGTCGGAGGCGCCCGCCGCCGACGAGATCCGCCTCCAGTTGCAGTGGGTGCCGCAGGCCCAGTTCGCCGGCTATTACGCCGCGGTCGAGCAGGGTTATTACGACGCGGAGGGGATCAAGCTGACGATCCTGCCCGGCGGCCCGGACGTCATCCCGCAGCAGGCTGGCGCCGCGGCGGGCGGGCCGGAGTTCACGATCAGCTGGGTGCCCGCGGTGCTCGCGGCCCGATCAGGCGACCCTGCATCGGACCTCGTCGACATCGCCCAGGTCTTCCAGCGCTCGGGCACGCTATCGGTGTCCTGGAAGGCCTCCAACATCACGGAGCCAGCCGACTTCAAGGGCAAGAAGGTCGGCGTCCTGGGCAACGGCAACGAGTTCGAGGTAACGGCCGGCGCGCTCAAGGTCGGGCTGACCCAGGGCACCGACTACCAGACCGTCATCCAGGCTGCCGACATGGATCTCCTGCGGTCGAAGCAGGTGGACGTGGCCGAGGCGACGATCTACGACGAGTATGCCCAGCTCCTCGAGGCCAAGGATCCAGCTTCGGGGGCACTCGTCCAGTCGACGGCACTCAACGTCATCAACTGGAACGACGAGGGTACGGCGATGCTCCAGGACGCGATCTTCGCCCGTGCCTCGTGGCTGTCCGAACCGGGCCACTCGGATCTCGCCGTCCGGTTCCTGAAAGCCTCGTTCCAGGGCTGGATCTACTGCCGGAGCAACCCCGCGGACTGCGTCCAGGACACGCTCAAGAACGGCTCGAGCCTCGGTGTCGGACACCAGGCCTGGGACATGAACGAGGTCAACGCCCTGATCTGGCCGTCACCCCACGGGATCGGGATGATGGACCCTGCGCTCTGGCAACACACCGTGGACGTCTCCGTCGGCGCCGGGATCATCCCCGGGCCACCGCCAGCGAACGCCTACCGGACCGACCTGGCCCGCCAGGCGCTCGCCGAGATCACAGATGACACCATCGGTGCCGACTTCCAGAAGGGCGTCGTGGAGATCACCGAGGCCGGGAACTGACCCGACGGTCACGGGTCCCGGCGAGCCGGCCTGGAACGGCCGGGCTCCATCGCTCTCGCGATCCTCCGTCGCCGAATCAGCTCACGCCCGCGATCCGCTCGCCGAGGTGAGCTGCGAGCATCAGCGTGATGAGGTGAGGGAAGCCTGACGGAGGCTCAGGGATGACCGAGGCGTCGATGACGAACAGGCTGCCGACCCCGTGAACGCGGCCGAGATGGTCGACCACGTCACCGTCCGCCGGCGACGGTCCCATCCTCGAGGTCCCGACGACGTGGGGGATCGAGTAGGCCTGCTCAAGGACCCGGGATCGGAGGTCATTGTCGTCACGCGGCGCCGGCGGGGCCGGCTCGGACCCGAGTCGTCGGAACTCTGGTCGGTTCGCGATCTCGAGCGCCCGGCGATACCCCTCAGCGAGTCGGACGAGATCCGTCGAATCGGGAACCGGGAGGGTGATCCTGGGTGGATCGGACGGGTCGAGCGTTCGGAGCCGGACACGACCCCGCGCCCTGGGCTTGAGCAGGATCGGGTCCAGATAGAAACCATCATCGCCGTCGACAGGGTCGCTCATCCAGAACATGAGGTCGGGCGCCGAGCGTGCCGGAGTCGACGACGAGTGGAACGTCGCGATGCTGTGCAGCGGTCTGGGATTTCCGGCCGACCCTCGCCAGCCCGTGTCGAAATCCGTCCCGGGGTGGTCGGCAAGGTTCGCCCCGACCCCGGGCAGGTCGACGACGACGTCGATGCCCATCGCCCTCAGCTCGGCGGACGGCCCGATCCCCGAGCGGAGAAGGAGCGACGGGCTCCCGTACGTCCCGGCGGCGACGATCACCTGCGCGGCCTCGACGACGGTCCCGTCGGCGAGCTGGATACCGGACGCGCGATCCCCGGTGAGGAGGACCCGGTCAGCGAGCGAATCGGGGCGGATCCGCACGTTCGGGGGCGCCGACTCCATACCGACGAATGCGTCGAGCGCGGTCACCCGTTGGCCGTCGCGGGTGCTCATCGGCATGGGTCCGACGCCGACGGCGGCTGGTGCGTTGAGATCCTCGACACGCTTGAAGCCCACCGCGTCGAAGGCCGCCAGCGCGGCTTCGTGCACCTCGGATCGGGGCATGCCGAGGTAGCGCGAAACGGGGAGTGGACCCTCGCCTCCGTGCCAGGCCCGATCCGCGAAGTCCTGGTCCGACTCGATCCGGCGGAGCGTCGGCAGGACCTCCTCGAACGTCCAGCCGGGATTCCCGAGGGCTGCCCACTCGTCGAAGTCCGCTGCGCCGCCGCGGACGGCGAACCGGGTCAGCCAGGACGTCCCGCCGAGCAGACGGCCACGGCGAACCGGCCGTGTGCTCCCGGCCTCGTCCGGCTCGGAGGTGAACCCCCAGTCGAAGGCCCAAGCCGCACCCGACGGGTTGTTCCAGCCGTCGCGCAGGGCAGGCGGCACGCGACCACGGATGTCGGGACCGGCCTCGATCAGGAGGATCGAGCGGTCGCCGCCTCTGCCGATCTGCCCGGCGAGGGCGCAGCCGGCGGCGCCGCCGCCCACGATGACGACATCTGCACGCTCGGGAAGCGCCATGCATCCTCGCCTCGGGTGGACCGGAATCCGTGTCGGATCCCGAGTATCGAAGAACGTGTCAAACGGAGCCCCGGCGCCGCCGCTTGCTTCAGCCCCCGAGGCCCGTCCCGAACTGCCGGTCGCCTGCGTCGCCAAGCCCGGGCTGGATGTAGCCGCGGTCGTTGAGCTCGCGGTCGAGCGCCGCACAGTGGATCTGGACGTCCGGATGAGCCGCGGTGACCGCGTCGATCCCCTCGGGCGCTGCGATCAGGTTGACCAGCTTGATCCGCACGGCGCCCCACTTCTTGAGCACCTCGATCGCGGCCGTCGCCGATCCGCCGGTCGCCAGCATCGGGTCGAGGATCAGGCACAGGTCGACGGTGGCCGAGTTCGGCAGCTTGTTGTAGTACTCGACCGGGCGGAGCGTCCGCTCATCGCGGAATAGGCCGAGGTGCCAGACCTGCGCGGTCGGCATCAGCTCGAGCATCGCGTCGACCATCCCGAGCCCGGCCCGGAGGATGGGCACCAACCCGATCCTGGCGTCCAGCTCGTGGGCGGTCATCGCCTCCATCGGGGTCCGGATCGCGAGTGGGCGGACGCCGACGTCGGCCAGGGCCTCGTAGCCCAGGAGCCACGACAACTCGCGCACGAGCTCGCGGAACTTCTTGGGTTCCGTCCGTTCGTCGCGCAGGATCGCGAGCTTGTGCAGGACAGCCGGATGCTGCGAGACATGGACAGTCGGGGCGGGCACGGGTGACCTCCGGTCGACGTAGGGGAGTGGACCTCAGGTGGCGCCCATCGTATCAAGCGAGGCGGTATCCTCGCGGTCACCATACGCGGGTCCGCCGTCGTTTCACGCCACGCGGCGCCATCCGACCATCGTCCTCGCATCAGCCATGGGGGGAGACCCACCCACCGTGACCGTCCCGGCCAGCCCGGCCCGCCGTTCCGCGACGAAGCCCATGCGTCCGACCGTCCGTCCGGCCCGCAGCCGCGCGATCCCGCCCATCCTCGTTCGCCAGGTCCGCAACGGCATCGAGGAGAGCGTCCACCGCGGTGACATCGTCGAGGTCGACGCGGTGGGCCGGTTGATCCGCCAGCTCGGCGATGCCGACCGGATCGTGAATCTCCGCTCGACGGTCAAGCCGTTCGGCCTGCTGGCCCTCGTCGAGGCCGGCGGGATCGAGGCGTTCGACCTCGAGCCGGCAGAGATCGCCATCCTCGCGAGCTCGCACTCGGGCGAGGATCTCCATGTCCGGACGTTGCAGGGCATCTATCGCCGGACCGGGGTCAGCCAGTCGTCTCTCGGCTGCGGTTCGGAGGGCATGCCGCTCGACGCCCTGACCGCGTCACGACTGGCCCGCGACGGCGAGAAGGCCGGCCCGATACGCCACATGTGCTCGGGCCAGCACACCGTATCCCTGCTCTTGTGCCGTCTCCGCGGCTGGGATCCGACCGACTACTGGAAACCCGGCCATCCCTCGCAGATCGCCTATCGCGCCTCGGTCGCGGCGGCCTTCGATACCCCGGCCGGGAGCCTCCGCGCGGGCATCGACGGCTGCGGAATCGAAACCTTCGCGTTCCCGTTACGAGCGGTCGCCCGAGCGTATGCGATGCTCGCCGACCCGTCGTCGGTCCCTGCGAACGACCCGCGTGCGGCGCTGGCGCCGTCGCTGACCGCCATCCGCGATGCGATGCTCGCCAACCCCGAGCTGGTGGCCGGGCGCCACGACCGTCTCGACACGTCGATGATGAAGGCCGCACCAGGTCGCCTGATAAGCAAGGCCGGCATGGAGGCCCTCCGTGGAGTGGCGATCCTGCCCGGCCCGCGGATCGGCACGCAGAGCACCGCCGCGTCCGGCGTGGCGATCAAGATCGAGGACGGCGACGGCTACGATCGAGGGACGTGGGCGGCCTCCGTGGAAGCCATCCGGCAGGTCGGTGCGCTGGACGGGGGAGCGCTGCGGGACCTCGCTCGGTACCACCAGCCGGTCAGCCTGGACCCGCACGGGCGCGTGGCGGCGGAGGCGATCCCCGAGTTCGACCTGGTGCCGGTGGGCGAGCTGATCGGCTGACCCGGCGTCATGGCGTTCGACGGCGACCCATATCGGACCCTCGGGCTCTCGCGCGGGGCGTCGCTCGACGAGGTCAAGCGGGCGTACCGGCGCCTGGCAAAGGCGAATCACCCGGACGCGGCCGGCAGCGCGGCGCTGGCCCGGTTCCTCGCGATCCAGGCTGCGTACGAGCAGCTCGTGGAAGGCCGACCCCGACCGGGTGCGAAGCCGCGGGGCCCGGTCGGGGGCGACGGCGGCGGCGGTCGTGGCGCCGGCGCGGCGCGGCGATCGTCCGAGGCCGACCCCGACCGGGCCGACGCGACGAGGCGCGCGTATGGCAGTCGGGCGCGCGGCCAGCGGCCGGCCGAGGGCCCGACCGGACGGACGCGACCGGCGGGTGGGCCCAGCGCCCGGGAGCGTGCGACCTCGGCCGGCGACACCGGCCGGTTCGACCCGGACGGCGACACCGGCCGGTCCGACCCGGACGGCGACACCGGCCGGTCCGACCCGGACGGCGGCCGTCGGCACGGCAAGGCGACGCTTGGATCCACCTCGTACGACGAAGCGGCCACGGGGCCGATCGAGCCCGACTGGAGCGGCGCAAGCTGGTATGGCACGACGAGCGGGACGTACTGGACGATCAACCCGAAGGAGTACGCCGACCCCCGCAAGCACGGGCCGGAGTACCAGGCCCGGGCCCGGCGCGCCACGGGCCGACGACCCGGATCCACCATGGACGAAGGACCGGCCGGGCCGGCGGCGCCGCCATCGCAGGATGCCGCTCCCCGGTCACAGGATGCCGCGCCCGGCGCCGACGACGAACGGACAGACACGATCCACGCATCGCCGTCCTGGTGGAGCACGAGTGGTGAACCTGCCGCCGAGTCGACCGCCGGACCTGCCCCATCCGAGCAGAACGCCCGGCGCCGGGTCGACGAACCGTCGTCGGTCGATGACGATCCGGTCCCCGATCCAGCTCGGGCGCTGGCCAGCCTCGCGCGAGCCCTGACCGATCCGCGAACGGGCGGGCTGCGAGGCCGCGCCATTCGCGCGTTCGTCGGCTGGGTGCCGATCGCCCTCGGGATTGGCTGGATCCTCGGGGAGACGACCGGCTGCAGCCGCTTCGCGGCGACCTGCGACCCGGCGGTCGACCCGCTGACCGTGCTGGCCCAGGGCGCTGCCCTCCTCGTGCTGCTGCTCGCGCCGATGCTGGCGTCGCTGGCCGCGGGTGCCGCCCTCGGCCTCCTGGTCGCAGCGGTCGTTGCCACCCTGGTCCTGTCGGCCGGGACCGCCGCCGACGAGGCCTCGCGCCGGACGACCCTGGGCCTGCTGCTCGTCCTCGGGTGGCTGGCCGGTCTCGCGATCGTGATCGCGCACCGGGTCCGGAACGCCTCGTCGAGGGTCGGTCCCGTATCCTGACGGCATGCCTCGAAACCGCGAGCCACGCGACCTGTCGTCGGCGGCCCAGGAGTACCTGCTCGCGCTGCGGGTCGCCGCTGGACCGGAAGCAGCCGGGCGGGTCACGGCGGCCCAGATCGCGCGCCACCTGGGCGTCACCACGCAGGCCGCGAGCGAGATGTTCCGGCGGCTCGTGGCCGACGGCCTGGTCGTCCATGCCGAGGGTCGCGACCTCCACCTGAGTCCCGCCGGGCGAGCCGTGGCCGACGCGATCTTCCGCCGTCACGCCCTGCTCGAGTGGCTGCTCACCGCGGTCGTCGGGCTCGGCTGGGCGGAGTCCGACGAGGAAGCGATGCGCCTGCAGGGCGCCATCTCGCCGCGCGTCGAGGCTCGCCTTGACGAGATGCTCGGTCATCCCGAGATCTGCCCGCATGGCAATCCGATCGACGCCGAGACGGCTCGACGCCGGCCGGCCGGCACCCGGCTGAGCGAGTTCGAGGCCGGCCAGCATGCGACGATCTACCGGATCACCGAGGAGGCCGAGGAGGATGCCGGCCTGCTGTCCTACCTCGAGGCCCGCGCGCTGACCCCCGGCGCCCACGTGACGATCCTGGCCCGGAGCGAATTGCTCGACTCGCTGACACTCGACGGACCGCGCGGTCGGGCGACGCTCGGCCTGCGGCCCGCGGCGCTCATCCGGGCCCTGCCGGGTGAGGCCGACCCCGGGCTGTTCCACGTCGTTCCCGGACGGTGAGCGCCACGCGCGACGCCCTTTCGACCGGGCGACCCCCGCGCGTCCGGATCGCCCCGAGTCCGACCGGCCCGCTCCACATCGGCACCGCGCGGACGGCGCTCTTCAACTACCTGTACGCTCGCCACACGGGTGGCTCGTTCGTCCTCCGGCTCGAGGATACCGACCAGGCGCGCGGGTCGATCGCCTACGAGAAGGACATCCTCGACGGACTCCACTGGCTTGGCCTCCGCTGGGACGAAGGCCCGGAGGTCGCCGGCGAGGCTGCTCGCGGCCCGCACGCCCCGTACCGACAGATGGAGCGCCTGCCGAACTACGCCGCGGCGGCGGAGCGACTGCTGAAGACCGACCGCGCGTACCCGTGCTACTGCACGCCGGCCGAGCTCGATGCCGATCGTCGAGCGCAGGAGGCGGCCAGGCTTCCGCCGCGGTATGTCGGGCGGTGCGCCGCCCTGACCCGGGAGGAGCGGGCGGACCGTGAGGCGGAGGGTCGGCGCGGCGCGCTCCGCTTCCGCGTCGGGACGGGCGTCGTGGCGTTCGACGATATCGTTCGCGGGATCGTCGAGATCGACGTCGCGAACCTCGGCGGCGACTTCGTCATCGTTCGAGCGGACGGGTCGCCGCTCTACAACTTCACGGTCGTGGTCGACGACGCCGACATGGAGATCAGCCACGTGATCCGCGGCGAGGACCACATCTCGAACACCCCGAAGCAGTTGCTGATCTTCCGGGCGCTCGGCTACCCGGAGCCGCGCTATGCCCACCTGCCGCTCATCCTCAACCCAGACCGGACCAAGATGAGCAAGCGCAAGAGCCAGACCGCACTGTCGGACTACATCGCCCAGGGTTTCATCCGCGAGGCGCTGGTCAACTACCTGGCTCTCCTCGGCTGGGCGACCGGTACCGAGGAGGAGGTCCTGTCGATCGGGGAGATCGCCGAGCGGTTCGACCTGGACGCGGTCCACAAGGGCGGCGCGGTCTTCGACCGCGAGCGGCTCGAATGGCTCAACGGCCAGTGGATCCGCCGGCTCCAACCCGAGGACCTGATCGAGCGCTTGCGCCCGTTCATCGAGGCCGAGCGGGTCGCCGGGCGGATCGACTGGATCCCGTCGGACGACGAGTTGCGGGCGTTCCTGCCCGTCGTCCGCGAGCGGCTACCGACCCTAGGGGCGATCGGCGAGCTGGCCGGGTTCCTGTGGGTCCGATCGGTCGCGGTGAATCCGGCGATCCTCGTCCCCAGGCGCTGGGACGCGGCGACGACCCGGGACGGACTGACGGCTGCACGATCGACGATCGCGTCGGTCGGCGAGGTCACCTTCGAGGCAGACGAGCTGGAGCCGCCGCTGCGTGCGCTCGCGGAGGCCCGCGGCTGGAAGGCCGGCGATCTGTTCATGGCGATCCGCGTCGCGGTCACCGGACGAACCGCGACGCCGCCGCTCTTCGACACGATGGTCGCGCTCGGTCGGGAGCGCGTCCTGGAGCGGATGGATCGCGCGGTCGCTGTGCTCGAAGTGGGGTGAGGGCCGACGACGCTGCGTTCGACGCATCTGATCTGCCGAGCGCATGGATCCTGACAGGACCTGTCCTGTTTGCATGCGAGATTCCGATCGTTGGCGCCGTTGGCGCCGCCACCAAGCACCCTTGCGCACCGGCGCCGGCCGACCATCAACGATGAGGAGCATCCGACCATGACCCGTGACGACGTCCAGGACTGGCTCGACCGCTACGTCGCTGCCTGGCGGAGCTACGATCCGGCGGCGATCGGCGACCTGTTCTCCGAGGACGCCGACTATCGCTATCACCCATGGGACGAGCCGCTCCGTGGTCGGGCCGCGATCGTCGCCGACTGGGTGGCGCCGGACGGCAGCGCCAGCACGCGCGACGAGCCCGGCAGCTGGGACGCCCGATACGAGCCGTATGCCGTCGACGGCTCTCGGGCGGTCGCCGTCGGCTGGAGCCGGTATTTCGCCAAGGGCGAGACGCCGGAGAAGCTCTATCACAATGTCTATCTGCTCGAGTTCGACGCCGAGCGCCGCTGCCGGCAGTTCACCGAGTTCTTCGTCAAGCAGAAGTAGCCCACGTCGTCGGGCTCGACGCCCCGTTCGTCAATCTCGCGTTAATACGCACGACTATGCTTGTCCCGAATGGCACGAACGATCCTCGTCGTCGACGACGAGCCGACCCTGCGCGAGACCTTGGTCGACGCGCTCGAGGCGGACGGATTCCGGGTCGTATCTGCGGCGGATGGCCGCGAGGCGCTGACCCGCTTTCGCGCGGAGCGCCCGGACCTCGTGCTCCTCGACCTGATGCTCCCCGAGCTGTCGGGCATCGAAGTGTGCCGGATCATCCGGGCTGAATCCGGCGTGCCGATCGTGATGCTGACGGCCAAGGATTCCGAGCTCGACAAGGTGGTCGGGCTCGAGCTCGGTGCCGACGACTACGTCACCAAGCCGTTCAGCCTGCGCGAGCTGTCGGCCCGCATCCGGGCGCTCTTCCGCCGCTCCGAGCAGGCGGTCGCCATCGACGGGCCGCCGGCCGTCATCGACCTGGGCGCGGTCCAGGCGGATCTCGGCGGTCACCGACTGCTGCGCGACGGCGAGGTCCTGCCGATCAAGCCCAAGGCGTTCGAGTTGCTCGCGTTCCTCATCCGCCACCCGGGCCAGGTCTTCACCCGGGACCAGCTCCTCGAGCATGTCTGGGGCTACGACTACGGCGGCGAGACGCGGACCGTCGACGTGCACGTCCATTGGCTGCGCAGCCGAATCGAGGCCGACCCCGGGAACCCGGCGTTCATTCACACGGTCCGCGGCGTCGGGTACGTCTTCCGCCGGCCGTCGTGAGCGTTGACGCGGCGATAAGCCCCCGTTGATGTGCGGGGCCCATGGTTACGACCATGCCGATGGTCGTTCGTGAGCCCGGACCCCACCCGACCGCGGTGCCGCGGTCCGGCCACGCGACGTCGATCGGCCGCTCCTCACCGCCCGACGGTCTCCTCCCCTCGGGCGGCGCCTTCGCTCCCGCTCCAGCGCCGGCGCCCCATCGGGCACTGGCGCTGGATGCACTCTGGCTTCGTCGCGGGCTGCGGGACCCGCTCCGCAGACCCGAACCCTGGGACGATGCGGTGTTCGCGCGCGAGGTCGAACTGATCCGCCGTCACCTCGCGCCGCTGCGCAACCGGCGGAGCCTCACCGCGTCGTTCGGACGCGAGGCGTTCCAGAGCCTGGAATCCGAACGGCCCGAGGCGCTGCCGCTGGGCCCGATCCGCGCGGCCTACGCCATCCGCTGGCTCGAGCTCGGCGCGGGCGCGACGCTTCCGACCTGGTCCACCCTGCTGGCGGGCGATGTCGCCTGATCCCGCCCGCCGGGTCAGGACGACTTGTGGTTCATCCGTTCGACGACTTCGGCGGCGTCCTCGGCCGCGTCGATGCTCTCCTCGAGGGCCGCGTACAGGTCGCGCCACTTGATCACATCGAGCGGATCCCAGCGCTCGCGGAACAGCCGGCCGATCGCCGCGCGCGACAGCCCGTCGGCCTCGTGCTCGAGGTCGTGGACGGCCCGCAGGTGCGGGTCGAGCCCCTTGAGCCCGTCGAGACCGCGGAGGATCGCGACCAGCTCGACGGACTGCTCGGCGATGATGGCGGCCAGCCGCTTTGCCTCGAGGGTCGGCACGGTCACGTCGTAGATGACCAGCGTCTCGGCGATCGCCTGGATCCCGTCGAGCACGTCATCGAGACGGACGGTCAGCTCGTGGATGTCCTCGCGATCGAACGGCGTGACGAAGGCGTCCTCGAGCCGCCGGTTGATCTCCCGATCGATCTCGTCGCCGTGATGCTCGAGCGCCTGGATCTCGGCGATGCGCTCGTCCAGCCGATCGAACCGGTCGACCATCTCGCGGAGTCGGTCCGCCGCGCGCGCCAGGTTCTCCCCGTCCTCGACGAACAGGTCGAAGAACTTGACGTCCCTGGGAAGCAATCGAAACGTCATCGCGGAGCCTCCGGTCGAGCGATACGGTGAGGGCTCATCTGAGCCCGATGAAGTTCAGGATGACCCAGGCCAGAGCGGCGACCAGGCCCGCTGCCGGGAGCGTCAGGACCCAGGCGATCAGGATGTCCCGGGCGACGCCCCAGCGGACGCCTCGGACCCCGCGACTCGTGCCGACGCCCATGATGGCGCTCGAGATGACATGCGTCGTCGAGACCGGGATCCCGAAATGGGCGGTCGTGAACAGGATCGTCGCCGCGGTCGTCTCGGCGGCGAAGCCGTGGACCGGCTCGAGGTCCACGACACGGCGTCCCATCGTCCGCATGATCCGCCAACCCCCGATCGCGGTACCGAGTGACAGGGCCGTGGCCGAGATCAGGATGACCCAGACCGGCACCGTCACGTCGGGGATGACGCCGGCGGTGAACAGGGCCAGGGTGATGACCCCCATCGTCTTCTGCGCGTCGTTCGAGCCGTGCGAGAAGGCCATGAACCCGGCCGACAGGACCTGGATCCGCCGGAACGCCCGACCGAGCGGTCGCCGGTGGGCTCGGCGAAAGACCCAGTAGATCGCCAGCATCAGCGCGAACGCGCCGAGGAAGCCGAGGACCGGCGAGACCACCATCGGGACGAGGACCTTGCCGGTGATCCCGTCGAGCTTGTAGGCGCCGGCGCCGGCGGCGACCAGCGTCGCCCCGAGCAACCCGCCGATGAGTGCGTGACTGCTCGAGCTGGGCAGCCCCAGCAGCCACGTCGCGAGGTTCCAGGCAATCGCCCCGAGCAACGCCGCGATCACGACCGTCTGGGTGGTCGTCGTCTCCTGGACGAGCCCGGACCCGATGGTCTTGGCCACGGCCGTCCCGGCGAACGCGCCGATGAAGTTGAAGGCGGCCGCCATCGCGATCGCCTGGCGCGGGTGGAGCGCCCTGGTTGCGACCGACGTCGCGATCGCATTGGCGGTGTCGTGGAATCCGTTGATGTAGTCGAAGAAGACGGCGAGGACGACGACCGTCACCAACAACAGGGTGAGGCCTTGCATTCGCCACCGATGGTAGCGGCGCGCCGACCCGCCATGGCGGCGTAGCGCCGCGCCGACCGGCCCGGCGGGCAGGCGCACCGGTATCCTTCGCGAATGCGACTTTCGAATCTGTTCTTCACCACGCTCCGCGACGACCCTGCCGATGCGGAGATGCCGTCACATCGGCTGCTGCTTCGGGCCGGCTACGTTCGCCAGCTCGGGTCCGGGATCTACTCCCTGCTGCCGCTGGGCTTCCGCGTCAACAAGCGGGTCGAGCAGATCATCCGCGAGGAGATGGACCGGATCGGCTGCCAGGAGATGGAGATGCCGGTCGTCCATCCCGCCGACGTCTGGCGCGCGAGCGGCCGCTATGACGCGATCGGGCCCGAGCTGGGCCGGTTCAAGGACCGCAACGGACGCGACATGGTCCTGGCGATGACCCATGAAGAGGTCGTCGGGCTCCTGCTCGCCGACATCGTGAAGTCCTACCGCCAGCTCCCGATGATGGTCTACCACATCCAGACGAAATGGCGGGATGAGCCCCGCGCCCGCGGTGGGCTCATCCGCGTCCGCGAGTTCGTGATGAAGGACGCCTACAGCATTGACCGCGACGAGGCCGGGCTGGACGCGAGCTACTGGGCCCAGCACGGCGCCTATGTCCGCATCTTCGAGCGGCTGGGCCTGGACACGATCGCGGTGTCGTCCGACGTCGGGATGATGGGCGGCTCGCAAGCCCACGAGTTCATGGTCCTCAACCCGGCGGGCGAGGACGTCCTCGTCCTGTGCGAGGCCTGCGGCTACGCCGCGAACCGGCAGATCGCGGTGGTTCCCAAGCCGGATCCCGCGCCTGAGGCCGTTCTCCCTCTCGAGGAGATCGCGACACCGGGGACCACGACCATCGCGTCCCTGGCCGCATTCCTCGGCGTCGGGGCCGACCGCACGGCCAAGGCCGCATTCTTCATGACCGGCGACGGCCGGCTGGTGACCGCGATCGTCCGGGGCGACTACGAGGTCAACGAGACGAAGCTGGTCAACGCCGTCAAGGCCACCGGCGGCATGCGCCCGGCGACCGTCGAGGAGATCAGGGCGGCGGGCATGGAGCCGGGCTACGGCTCGCCGATCGGGGCACACGACACCACCGTCGTCGTCGACGATCTCGTGGCACGCTCGGCCAACCTCGTCGCCGGCGCCAACCGCGAGGGCTTCCACTACCGGAACGTCAACCACGGCCGTGACTTCAGCGCCGACGTGGTGACCGACCTGACCAACGCCCAGGAGGGCGATCGGTGTCCCAATTGCGGGCAACCGGTCATCCTGCGCAACGGGATCGAGGTCGGCAACATCTTCAAGCTGGGCACGAAGTACAGCGACGCGGCCGGGGCGACCTACCTCGGCGAGGACGGTGTCGCCCACAAGATCGTCATGGGGTCCTACGGGATCGGCGTCGGACGCAACGTCGCCTGTATCGTCGAGGCCCACCATGACGAGAAGGGGATCGTCTGGCCGGCCGAGGTCGCGCCGTATGCCGCGCATCTCGTGTCCATCGGGTCGGCGCGCGACCCGAGGGTCGATGCGGCCGCCGAGCGGCTCCACGCGTTCTCCATCGCGGCGGGTCGCGAGATCCTGTGGGACGACCGCGACGAGTCGCCCGGCGTCAAGTTCACCGACGCGGAGCTGCTCGGGATGCCCTGGATCCTCACCGTGAGCCCGCGGTCGCTGGCGGCCGGCGGCGTGGAGGTCACCGAGCGGGCGACCGGCGAACGCTCGACGCGCTCGATCGAGGACGTCGAGGCCCTGCTCGCCGGCGGCTAGCCCGGTCGCCGATGCCAGCGCGACCGCCGGTTCCCGCAGACGATCTCTATGCCCAGCTCGGGCTGCCGCACGACGCCAGTCCCGAGGCGATCGAGGTCGCCTGGCGCGGGTTGCTGCGCCTCCACCATCCGGACGTCGCCGGTCCCGCCGGCCTGGAACGGGCCAAGCGGATCAACGTCGCCCACGATTGGCTGAGCGACCCACACCTGCGCGCCCGCTATGACCGGGAGCACGGGCTGTCCGCGAGGCGTGTCGGCGCCGACGGCCGGCGCCGGGGGCACGCCGATCGCAGCCGGGACGCGGAACACGATTGGGGTCGTGCCCCGGCTCGCCGCCCGGCGTCCGACCCGGCCCAGGTGATTGCCAGGTTCCTCGACCGCCTTTCGTCGCTGACCGCCGACGAGCTCGATCGGCTGGCCGAGGCCGAGCCCGCCCCGATCGCGTTCGGAGCCACGCTGCGACGCTTCCTGCCGGACGATCGGCGGATCGCCCTCGAGGCCGTCGAAGCCGAGATCGGCCGGCGGCTGCCGGCCGATGTCCTTGCCCGCAATGGCACGCAGGGGGCGATCGAGGCGTACGCCGCCGAGCTGGTTCTCGGGCCCTTCCTCGATCACCTGCTGAGTGAGCCGTTCCGCGAGCGGACGCGAGAACGGCTGACTCGCGGCTGGGACGCCGCGGTCGGCCAGTCCCGGTACGGTCCCAACGGACCGGCAGTGGAGGCGCTCATCCGGCGCATGCGCATGCTGGACCCGGCTGGAATCACGCGGCTCGCCGCGACGGGCACCCGGGAGCGGCTGGGCGACGAGCCGTGGCCGCCGGGCGTGTCGATCGAGGACGACGAGGTCCTCCGCGTCTCGTCGGTGCTCGCCGGCCGTGACGCTGCAGCGGCGCTCGACGGAGGCTCGCTCGACACCGCCGTGGTTCGTCGTGCCGGTCGGGCGGCTGCCCGCATCGCGCACCTGCTGGTCCTCCGTCATGCCTTCGCACCGGCGATGTTCGCAGCCCTCACGTCGGCCTGGCGGCCCGGCCTCCTCCCGGTGGATCGACCCTCGGCGCACGTCGGTCGACCGGCCTCGTCCTGACCCGCACGGCCTGTCACGGGCTGTGCGATGCTCGTGCCATGGAAGCGTGGCTGGTCGCGACCGTCGGACTGGTCGCGCTCGCGGTCCTCGTGCTCGTCGTGCGGCGCCAGCGGGTGACGCTGGCCAGGATCCGGAGCGCTGCGGGGGCCTCGCCGGCTGTCGATCCGGTCCTCGCGGTCCGGACGCTCCGCGACGAGGCGGACCGGGCGGCCGAGGCGCTGGCCGCCGACCGACACGATCACGACCTGCTGCTCGAGTCCCTGCCGTTCGGCTTGATCACGATCGATGGCGACCTGAGGATCGTGGCGGCCAACACGGCCGCTCATGGGTTCCTCGATCGCGGCCCGGGCAGCTTGATCGGCCGGACCGTGATCGAGGCCTTCCTCGATGCGCAGGTCGAGAGCATCGCCCGGAGCTCCCTCGAGCAGGGCTCGGCGATCGGCGAAGTCGGGCGGTCCGACCCCAGCACGCGGCGATTGCTGATCCGTGCCCGGCGCTCGGCAGCGGGCGGCGCGTGGCTGATCCTCGAGGACGTTTCCGAGCTGCGGCGCCTCCAGCAGATCCGTGCCGAGTTCATCGACAACCTGTCGCACGAGCTGCGGACCCCGCTGACCACGGTGAGCCTGCTGGCCGAGACGCTCACCCGCGAGGCCGAAACGGCCGGCGACGCGATCCCGCTCAAGATGCGCGACCGGATCGGCAAGATCGAGGTCGAGACCGGACACCTGGTCCAGATGGTCAGCGAGCTCCTCGACCTGTCGCGGATCGAGAGCGGTGGATCGATCACGGCGGTCGACCTGCTCGACCTCGGCCAGATCGCGACCGAATCGATCGAGCGGCTGCGCCTCTTCGCCGACCGCCAGGGGGTCACCCTGCGGGTTGAGCGTCACGCGCCCCTGCCGTCCATCCAGGGTGACGAGGAACGGATCGGCCAGGTCTTCGTCAACCTCCTGCACAACGCGGTCAAGTTCAGCCCCGATGGCGGAGACGTGACCGTTGTGGTGCGGGTCGATGACGGCCGGTTGGTCACCTCGATCGCCGATCACGGAGTGGGCGTTCCGAAGGCGGCGCAGGCCCGGATCTTCGAGCGGTTCTACAAGGTCGACCGGGCGCGCGTCCGGGGCGAGACCGGCGGGACCGGCCTCGGCCTCGCAATCGCCCGGCACATCATCGAGCAGCACGGCGGCACGATCTGGATCGACTCCACCGAGGGGCTCGGCTCGACCTTCTCGTTCGCCCTGCCGATCGCCACGGAACCGTAGGATCGGAGCCCGGATGAACCACCTGCACGTCGCCACCCTCAATATCCGCAACCTCGCCGACCGCTGGAACGAACGGCTCGGCCTGCTGCTGGCGGACATGAGCGCGCTCCAGCCCGACCTGCTCGGGCTCCAGGAGGTGGTCTACCCGATGCAGCAGGACCGTCTGATCGGGGCGGCCGGGGAGGCGACCTACGAGCCTCTGCGGGCATGGGCGGGCCGGCCCGAGTACGGCAACAGCCTCCTCGTCGGGTCGCCGATCCGGGCGAGGAACGTGGAGCGGCTCGATCTCGGTCTCAATCGATCGGCACTCCGGACGGCCGTCCGGCTGCCGGGGGACCTGACGGCCCTGGTCACGGTCACCCACCTCCATCACGAGGTGGACGGCGCGGCCGAGCGCGACGAGCAGGCCCGTCAGCTCATCGACTGGCTCGAGGCGGCCCCTGCGACCGACGTCCGGATCGCGATGGGCGACTTCAACGCCCATCCCGCCGAGCCGGCGGCGGAACGGATGCGAGCCCATGGGTACCGCTCGGCGTTCGCCGAGGCGAACGGGCACGAGCCCGCCGTCACCTGGCCGTCCGGGCTGCAGGCGCCGGCGATCGACACGGATGGCGACCCCGCCTGCCTGGACTACATCTGGGTCCGCGGCGACGTCCGCGTGACGTCCGCCCGCCTCGTCTTCGACCGCCCCCATCCCGAGGACCTGACGCTCTTCCCGAGCGACCACTTCGGGATCTCGGCGCACCTGGAGCTCGACTGAATGGCGTCCGGAACCCTGCGCCTGGCCCATCGCGGCGACTGGCGCGTTGCGCCGGAGAACTCCCTGGACGCGTTCCGCGCCGCCATCGCGCAGCCGGCCTGTGACGGTCTCGAATTCGACGTGCGCGTGTCGTCCGACGGCATACCGGTCGTCTGCCACGACGAGACGCTCGATCGGGTGCAGGGCCGGCCGGAACGGGTCGGCTCGTTGCCGGCCGCCGCCCTGGACGAGCTCGGCGTTCCCTCCCTGGCCGACGTGCTCGGGATGGCCGGCCGGGGTCCGTTCCTCGACGTCGAGCTCAAGGTCGAGGTGGGCCACGTCCTCATCGAGGCGCTCGCGGCGGGTCGCGGTCCCGAGTTGCACCAGGCCGTCGTGTCGTCCTTCCTGCCGGCCGCCCTCGGTGCCGTTGCCCGACGGGCTCCCGGCTGGCCGCGCTGGCTCAACGTCGTGGTGCTGGACAGCGGCGCGATTGCCGCGGCGACGGCGCTCGGGTGCCGGGGGATCGCGGCCGAATGGCACTCGATCGATGCCGACAGCGTCGCCCTGGCCAGGGCGGCGAGGCTGGACGTGGCCGCCTGGACCGTGCGCCGCCGGTCGACGTTCAACCGCCTGGCGGACCTCGGCGTGGACGCCGTCTGCGTGGAGGCCGCCGCCCTCGACGGCTGACGACCGCCGGGCGCGACGACCGCCTCCAGAGGACATGCGGCGCCCTATCCTCCCGCCCTGCGGCAGCGGAGGGCGAACGTGGCTGAACGGGCGGAACTCGTCGTCATCGGCGCGGGCACCATCGGCGGCTGGGCTTCGGTGTTCGCCCGGACCGAGGGGATCGGCCGGGTCGTGGTGGTCGAGCGTGGTCTCGTCGGCATGGGCGCGTCGTCGCGCGCCGCAGGGATCGTTCGCGCCCAGGGCGGCACGCCGGCCACCGTCGCGCTCGGGCGCTGGTCGATCGACTTCTATCGCGGCCAGGCAGCGACGTACGGCACGGACTCGGGCTTCCGCGAGCTCGGCTACCTGATCCTGGCGGTCACCGCGGGCGACGAGCGGGCCGGTCGCGAACGGGTCGCCATGCAGCAGGCGAACGGGCTGGACGTGACCTGGCTGGACGCTCCCGCGGCGGCGCGAATCGCGGTCACGCTGTCACCGGAAGGTCATCAGGGCGGGAGCTATGTCGCGACCGATGGCGCCATCGACCCGCCGCGGAACGTGCGGGCCTACTCGCTCGCGATGCAGGCGAGCGGCGTCGAGCTCCGCGAGCGGACGGCCTTCACGGCCCTGCGCACGGCGCCGACATCCGCCGGCGGGCTGCGCGTGATCGGGGTCGACACCGACGATGGCGCCATCGATGCGGACCGCGTGCTGCTGACCGGCGGCCCGAGCCTCCGTTCCGTCGGGCGGCTGGCGGGCCTGCGGATCCCGGCCGGAGCCGCGCGCCACACCGTCGCCGTCCTGGAGCCGCATCCGGACTTCGACGTCCCGCGGATGCCGATGGTGTTCGACATCGGCGCCGGGCTGTACTGGCGGCTCGAGGAGGGCGGGCTCCTGTTCGGCTGGAGCGACCCGGACGAAGTGCCCGGCGAGGCGCGTTCGATCGACTTGGGTCGCCTACGAGCGGATCCGCGAGCGGCTCGCCCGGTTCGTCCCTCAGACGACGGGCCTTGGGCTGCGGCGGATCTGGGCCGCGACGATCGACTACACGCCCGATCACCTGCCAATCCTCGGCCCCGGGCTGACGCCGGATGGTCTCCTGATCGACGGCCTGACCGTGGCGTCGGCGGGCGGCCACGGGATGATGTGGGGCCCGGGCGTCGCCCGAGTGGCCGCGGACCTGGCGATCCGCGGCAGCACGACCCTCGTCGACGTCACCAACCTCGGCCTCGACCGGTTCGACCCGGACGGCCGGAGCCGCCTGGCGGCCGATCCGATCGCGCTGCCGTTCCCGGTCAGCGCGGACGACGAGGCGTCAGCAGCAACCGGCTCCGCCGCAGCATCCTGAGTCGGCCAGCATCGGCAACCCGCTGACCGGCGCCGGCAGGCTGACCGGGCGGATCGAGGCGGAGCTCCAGCCGGCTGGCTTGGTCGCCTGAATGATCGCGCTGTGGAGGCCGTCGGCAGTGTCGTTGGTCGGCATCACTTCGACATCGACCAGGCCGACCGCGTCGAGACCGGCCCGGTACTCCGAGAACGACAGGGCGCCCGCCATGCAGCCCGCGAAGCTCCCGCGGCTCGCTCGCTCGGCCGGGTTCAGGCGGTCGTCGGCGACGACGTCGCTGACGCCCATCCGCCCGCCGGGACGGAGCACCCGGGCGATCTCGGCCAGGACCGCGGCCTTGTCGGTCGACAGGTTGATGACGCAGTTGCTGATGACCACGTCGACCGATGCGTCGGGGAGGGGGATCGACTCGATCCGGCCCTTGAGGAACTCGACGTTCGTTGCCCCGGCGTCGGCCGCGTTCCGGCGCGCCAGCTCGAGCATCTCGTCGGTCATGTCGAGCCCGTAGGCGAAACCGGTCGGACCGACCCGGCGAGCCGACAGCAGGACGTCGATCCCGCCGCCGGACCCGAGGTCGAGCACGGTCTCGCCGTCCTGGAGCTCGGCGACCGCGGTCGGGTTGCCGCAGCCCAGGCTGGCCAGGACGGCGGCATCGGGCAGCGACGCGCGCTCGGCATCGTCGTAGCCGATCGATCCGAAGGTTGTCTGGCCCGATGGCGAACAGCAGCCGCCGGCAGCCGTCGACGGTTCCGGCGAGCGATCGAGGATCGCCCGCGCGGCCTCGCGCGTAGCTGGCGCGGACCTCGTCCACGATCTCGTCGGCGGGGAGGGTATCGATCGTCGTCATCGGGGTCCCTCACGATCAGGCGGCGCAGCCGTCGATGGTGCAGATAGTCGGCGGTCATCGCCGATGCGGGCGTCGCGGTCCAGCGGTCCACCCGGCCGATGAACCGGGCCAGCCGACTGGTCGAGGCGGCGCGCTTGAACTCGACCCGCTGCTCGTGAAGGGCCCGCAGGCGGTCCATCTCGGCCTGCGTGTGGTCATCGTATCGAGGCCCACCCATCATCATCCAGGAGATCGTCGATCGGTCGTCCATGCTCTCGTGCTCCGCGGTTGGTTCATTGACAGTTGTCAATATGAGTAGTCGATCGATCGTTGTCAATATCGAAGATCGACGATATCCTGCCGACATGAGCCGAGCCCGCGCGACCAGCCTCGATCCGGACGTCCGTCTGCTCGCGGCATTGGCCGATCCAACCCGCCTGGCCATCGTCCGCCAGCTCGCCAGCGAGACCGAGACGTGTGCCTGCGACTTCACGAGCTGTTGCGACGTCGGACAGCCGACGGTGTCGCACCATCTCCGCATTCTCCGCGAGGCCGGTGTCGTGAGCTCCGAGCGGCGTGGCCAGTGGATCTTCTATCGCCTCGAGCCGTCGACCGCCGAGCGCCTCGGCGCGCTGGCCCGGAGCTTCGTACCCGGCGGCCTGGTCTCCGTGGGCGAGCTGCTCGCGACCCGCGGCTCGTCGGTCGGCAAGCCCGCGCCCGTTCGAGCGGACGCCTGACCGGACGAGCGCGTCGGGCTACTCCACCAGCCAGCTAGCGATGTCGCCCGCCGACGGGATCCGACCGTAGCTCCGGATCGTTCCGTCGATGATCAGACCCGGCGTCGAGAGGATGCCGTGAGCGACGATCTCGCGCGGATCGGTCACGTGCCGGATCTCCGCGGCCACCCCGGCCATGACCACGGCCTCGCGGGCGTTTGCCTCGACACGTTGGCAGTTGGCGCAGCCGGATCCAAGGACTTCGATGACCTTCATGGGTGCCTTGACCTCCATCACAGACCGAGCGAATTGAAGAGCAGGCCGACGGCGAGGATCCCCATGACCACCACCGCGGCGAACAGGGCGATCAGCCGCGCGCGGATGACGCGCCGGAGGATCAGGAACTCGGGCAGGCTGATGGCGACGATGGCCATCATGAACGCGAGGGTCGTGCCCAGCGGCAGACCCTTGTCGAGGAGCGCCTCGACGATCGGGATCGTGCCCGCCGCGTTCGAGTAGAGCGGGACGGCGATCGCGATGACCAGTGGAACGGCGAACGGGTTTCCACGCCCGCCGACCTGGGCGACCAGGTCCGTCGGGACGAAACCGTGGATGAACGCACCCACGCCGATCCCGACCAGGACGTAGGGCAGAACCTTTCGAACGAGCTCACGCGTGTAGCTCCATGCGTCGCGGAGCCGCTGCTCCACCGACAGCCGAAGGTCGAGCGAGGTTGCCCCGCCGCCGGCGCGGATCTCGAGCACCCACGGCTCCACCCAGCGCTCGACACCGAGCCGGCCGAGCACGACGCCGCCGACGATGGCGACCGTCAGCCCGGCCGCCATGTAGAGGAGCGCGATCCCGGGGCCGAACAGGCCCCACAGCAGGACCAGGGCGACCTCGTTGACCATCGGGCTGCTGATCAGGAAGGCGAACGTCACGCCCATCGGGATGCCGGCTTCGACGAAGCCGATGAACAGCGGCACGGCCGAGCAGGAGCAGAACGGTGTGACGACACCGAAACCTGCCGCACCGACGGTGGCCGGCAGCGTGCCGTGGCCGGCCAGCGCGGCGCGCATCCGCTCGGGCGGGAACCACGAGCGCAGGAACGTCACGACGGTCACGATCCCGAGCAGCAGGAGCAGCACCTTCGGGACGTCGTACGCGAAGAAGGCGACGGCGTCTCCGACCTGCGTGCCGGCCTGGAGCCGGAGGACGTCGAAGGCCAGCCAGTTCGCGACGGGCAGGTTCGCGAGCCACGCGATCAGCCAGCCCACCAGGGCCGCGGTTGCGGTCGGCCAGAACGGCAGGCGGAGGCGGCGGACGGCGAGCGTCGTCATCCGACGATGTCGCGCAGCGCGTCGCGCATGTTCCGGATCGCCTGTTCGTCTCGTTCGTAGTACTGGAACCGGGCGTTGGCCTCATGCCGGCTGGCGCGGACGAGCCCGGCCTCACGGAGCCGGGCCAGGTGGTTGCTCAGGTTGTTCTCGCGCTGGCCAGTCGCCGCCGCCAGTTCGCAGACGCAGTGCCGGCCGTCTCGGAGGAGCCGGAGGATGGCCGCCCGCGTCGGATCGGCCAGGACCGCGGCGGCGATGACCGCCGCGTCCACTTTGGGCGCCGGAAGATCCAGCCGCGGCTCGGGCAGGATCGGGAATTCGGTTCGTGCGGCGTCGCTCACCCACGGAACATCTCACCGATGACTGAGGTGTCGCATCCGCCGAGGGTCACGAACGATGGGGCCATTCAGCCCACCGCGAGCCATCCGGCTTGGCGCGCGATGAAGATCCTCTGCCCGGATGCAGGAGGCGCTCGGCACCGGCTCCTAGGCGTTCGGCGCTGCGTCGATCGGCAGGCCGGCGGCCTGCCACGCCTCGAATCCACCGACGATGTCGGTCGCGCGGGCGAACCCGAGATCCTGCAGCGTGGCGGCCGCGAGGCTCGAGGAATAGCCGTGCGCACAGACGAGGATGACCTGGCGCTCCGGGTTGGCCAGGCGAGGATCCTCGAACCCGGACGTCGGGTCGAGTCGCCAGTACAGGACCGACAGCGGCACGTGGATCGAGCCCGGGATCACGCCGCTCTCGCGGCGTTGCTCGGCACACCGGGTATCGACCACCAGCGCGCCTTGTTCGGCGGCTTCCCGCGCGGCGCTCGGCTCGAGCCGTTCGAGCCTCGCTCGAGCGCTCGCGAGCAATTCGTTGACGGAACGACGACCTGCCACGAACCCTCCTGTGCGGCTGATTGTCGAATCCAGGTCAAGCCCCGGCCGCGGAAGGCGCCGTCGCGACGCGCAGCGTCAGCGGTCGGGCTTGAGCAGGTCGGGCGGGACCAGCCAGCGCAGGGTGCCGCCGCTTGGCTCGAGCGGCCGGCCGACGTCGATCCTGGCCAGCGCCCCCTTGCGCATCGGCACCGCAGCGGTCCCGCACAGCGCCTCGACGAGGTCGCTGAAGTCGGGGTCGTGGCCGACGACGACTGGGCGTTCCGGGTCTCCCGCATCGCGCAGCACGCGCTCCAGCTCGGCCAGGCCCAGTCCCTCGCCGAGCCGCGGGTCGACGCTGACCGCCAGCTCGAGGTGGCCGGCCACGATCTCGGCCGTCCGGGCGGCGCGGGTCTTCGGGGACGTGAGGATCGCGTTGGGCCGGAATCCGATCGTGGCGAGGAAGCGGCCGAGCCGGTCCGCCTGCCGACGACCCTTGTCCGACAGCGGCCGCTGGTCGTCCGGGCCGTCCCAGGCAAGTGGATCGCCGGCGTCGGCGTGGCGCAGGAGGTAGAGCTGGGTCACGGTGGCCGGAGCCTACCCCGATCAGGCACCGGGCGTGGCGGCGGCCTCGCGCCGCGCGCGGAGCGCGAGCGGGATGAACTGGTTGATCCGCTCGCCCATCTGGATGAACACGCGGCGGAAGACCGCCAGGCGCTCCTCCTCGGTCCCGGTCGCCTCGGCGGGATCCTCGTAGCCCCAGTGGAGCGACTGGTGGACGCCGGGAAAGACCGGGCAGACCTGGCGGGCCTGGTCGCAGACCGTCACGACGTAGTCGAAGCGCTGGCCGAGGTACTCGGTGACGGACTTCGACCGCGCCCACGAGGCGTCGATGCCCGCCTCGGCGAGCGTCTTGAGCGTCAGCGGGTTGATCCCCTTCGGCTCGGTGCCGGCAGAGTGCACCTCGAACTTGTCGCCCCCTTTCGATCGAAGCAGTGCCTCGGCCATCACGCTCCTGGCCGAATTGCCCGTGCAGACGAACAGGACCTGGATCGGCGGCTCGCTCACGGGTTCAGGTCCTCCACGTCGCCGGTCACCAGGTAGACGACGTCCTCGGCGATGTTGGTCGCGCGGTCGCCGATTCGCTCGAGATAGTGCGACGCAATGATGATCCGCGTCCCGCGCTCGACGTTGGCCGGGTCCTGGCGCATCAGCTCGAGCACCTCGTCGAAGGTCGCGTGGTAGAGCCGGTCGATGTCGTCGTCCTGCACCGCGATCTCGCGCGCCTGGACGGCGTCCGAGTCGACCAGCGCGCGCAGGATGCCGTGGATGAGCTGCGCGCCTCGCTCGGCCATCTCGGGGAGATGGACGTACCCCTCCAGGGGCGGCTCCGGGGCGAGTTTGAGCGTCTGCTTGGCGAGCGACGAGGCGTGATCGCCGATCCGTTCGAGCTCGTAGGTCACGTGGTCCAGGGTCAGCAGGTAGCGCAGGTCGCGGGCGACAGGCTGCTGGGTGGCAATCGTGACCGCGATCAGTCGCGACACGCCGCGCTGGGCCTCGTTGATGATTGCGTCGCCGGTGATGACGTCCATCGCCAGCGCCGTGTCGTGGGTGGTCAGCGCCTTCGACGCCTGGCGGATGGCTGCCTCGACCAGGCTGCCCATCCGCAGGACCGAGTCGCGGATCAGCTGCTCCTCACGGTCGAGCGTCTCGCGCGGCGCGGGCGGGCGCGCCGCCTCAGCGGGAGCCTCGTTGACGATCAGATCGTTGGCCTGGGCATCCATCGAGCCCTCCCGAATTCGGTCCTGGTCGGTCATGGAGGTGGCCCGGATCAGCCAAACCGGCCGGACACGTAGTCCTCGGTCAGCTGCTGCTTCGGGTTGGTGAAGATCTCGATCGTTTCGGCCATCTCGACGAGGTAACCGGCTCGATCGTCGCCCATCGTCAGGAACGCGGTCTGATCGCTCACCCGAGAGGCCTGCTGCATGTTGTGCGTGACGATCACGATCGTATAGTCGGACCGCAACGTGATCATCAGCTCCTCGATCTGGAGCGTCGCGCGAGGATCGAGGGCGGAACACGGTTCGTCCATCAGCAGGACGTCCGGCTCCAGGGCCAGGGCGCGGGCGATGCACAACCGCTGCTGCTGGCCGCCCGACAGCGACGTGCCTCCGGCACGGAGCTTGTCCTTCACCTCGTCCCACAGTGCCGCCTGCCGCAGGCACCGCTCGACGAGCTCGGTTTCGGCTGTCTTGTTGGCGATCAGCCCGTTGAACCGCGCCGGGGCAGCCACGTTGTCGTGGATCGACATGGTCGGGAACGGGTTGGGCTGCTGGAACACCATCCCGATGGTCCGGCGCACCGCGACGGGGTCGATGTCCGGGCCATACAGGTCGATGCCGTGATATCCGATATGGCCGTCGACCCGGGCCAATGGCGTCAGCTCGTGCATGCGGTTGATGCAGCGGAGCAATGTCGACTTGCCACAGCCCGACGGCCCGATGATCGCGGTGATCGCATTGGGGCGAACGTCCATCGTCACGTCGCGCACGACGCGGCGCGGACCGTAGTAGGCACTAACCTGCTCAAGACGGACCGCGAGCCCTGGCTCCACCGCCGTGCCAGCCTCCCCGGCCAGGTCCTGGTCCGGCAGGTCGCGGGCCACCGGGCTGGCCGTGGCCGGCGGCTCGAGGCGCACGGGTGCAGTCGTCATCTCGGTCCCTTCGTCAACTCCGGATGGAAACGGATCGGTCGCGGTCATCGCTGGTCGCCCGGACGCGCTCGCTGGGCGATCCAGCGGCCGAGCAGGTTGAACCCGAGCACGATCACGACCAGCACGAGCGCGGTTCCCATCGCGCGGTCGCGGGCCGCCGGGAAGGCCGAGTTCAGCGCGTTTCGGTAGATCAGGAGCGGCATCGCCTGGATCGGCTCGTTCATGTCGAGCGTGAAGAAGTTGTTCCCGAGCGCCGTGAAGATCAGCGGCGCGGTTTCGCCGATCGCGCGCGATACCGCCAGCAGAATGCCGGTGATGATGCCCGACATCGCCGTCGGCAGGAAGACGGCGAGAAACGACCGCCAGCGCATCATGCCGAGGGCTCGGGTGCCCTCGTCGATCCGGCGGTCGGCCAGGCGGAGCAATTCGTCGGTCGCCACCACGATGACCGGGAGCTCGATGATCGCGAGGGCGACCGAACCCGCGAACCCGGAGAAATGGCCGGTCGCGACCACGACCAACGCGTAGACGAAGATGCCGACCACGATCGACGGCAATCCCGCAAGGACGTCCACCACGAAACGGACGCTGGCAGCGACGCGGCCGCCGATCTCGCGCGAGAAGACCGCGATCACGATTCCCACCGGCACGGCGATCAGCGTGGCCAGGCCCGTCATCAGCAGGGTCCCGACCAGCGCATTCCGGATGCCGCCTCCCTCGGCGCTCAGGTCACCTGGCGGATCGCTGCGTGAAGAATTCGAGCGACAGCGCGTGCGTTCCCTGCGAGATCAGAAAGCCCGCGATCGCGAGGAGCGGCACGAGGGTGACCGCGAAGGCCGCCCAGGCAAGCACTTCGAGCGCACGGTCCTTCGAGCGTCGCGAACGCGACGTCGCGCGGAGACGGTCGCCCGCGGCGATCGCATCAAGCGACACGGCCGACCCCTCCGGCAAACCGCTGACGGATCAGGATCGCGGCGCCGTTGACCAGAATCGAGATCACGAGGAGCACCAGTCCCAGCGCGATGAGGGCCTCCGGATGGAGCTCCTGGTTGGCCTCGTTGAACTCGTTGGCGATGACCGACGCCAGGGTGAACCCGGGACTGAAGATCGACCCGCCGATCTTGGGCGCGTTCCCGATGACCATCGTGACGGCGATCGTCTCGCCGATCGCCCTCGCCAGGCCGAGGATGACGGCCGCGAGGACGCCGCTCCGACCGATCGGCAGGACGACGTTCCGGACGACGTCCCAACGCGTCCCCCCCAGGGCCCGGACGGCCTCCCGCTGGAGGCGGGGAGTCGCGGCGAAGACCTCGCGACTGAGGGCAGCGATGATCGGGACGATCATGATCGCGACGATGACCCCGGCGGCGAAGTAGCTCGGCCCGGGCGTGGGCCCGCCCAGGAAGGGGACGACCTTGCCGATCGTGCCCGCCACGGCCTGCTCGAACGGCCGCAGGACCGGGATCAGGACCAGCAGGCCCCACAGGCCGTAGACGACCGACGGTACGGCGGCCAGCAGGTCCACGATCACCGCCAGCGGGGTCCGGATTCGCGCGGGCAGCACCTCGGTGATGAGGAGGGCGATCAGCACTGCGATCGGGACGGCGATGACCATCGCGATCGCCGCGGTGAGCAACGTTCCGTAGATGAACGGCAGCGCACCGTAGATGGTGAAGGACGGGGCCCATCGGACGCCGGTGAGGAAGCCCGGGATCCCGAAGCGCTGCCAGACGGGCACCGTTTCCGAGAACGTGTCGACCATCATCCACAGGATCGGGATGACGACCGCCACCGCGACGACGCGGAGGATCAGCCGGAACCATCCGTCCTGGCTGAGCCCGGGCCGGCGTCGCAGCGTGATCGTCCTGCCGGTTCGCGTTGTTGCGCTCACGACCACCTCGGAAATGCCGAGAACGCCACCCGGGTCCGAGCTCCCGGGTGGCGTTCTAACGGGAGCAGCGTCAGGGGAGGAGGGCCGTGCCGCCCCAGTTGATTGACTTCACCGCCGCCTCGTCCTGGGCAAGAAGGCTAGCGGGGATCGAGCCGTAGAACAACGGGGCCGCATCGGACTGTCCCTCGTGAATGGCCCACCACACGTAGTCGACGAGAGCGTTCGCGCGATCCTGGCTCTTGAGGACCTTGGACAGGTCCTTGTAGGTGATGATCCAGGTCGTCCCGGTGATCGGATAGCCCTGCGGGGAGTCGGTGTTGGCGAGGTTGAACCGCAGGTCGCCCGGGTAGGACGCGAGGTCCGCCGCGGCCTTGACCGAGTCGAGGGACGGCACGATGAAGTTGCCGGACTTGTTCTGCAGGGTCGCGAACGGGATGTTGTTCTTGAGGGCGTAGGCGAGCTCGATGTAGCCGACGCCTCCGTCGGTCTGGTTGATCCCCTGGGTGACGCCTTCGTTGCCCGAGGCTCCGAGACCCGTCGGCCACTCGACCTCCTTGCCCGCCGACTTTGTCGGGTCCCCGCCGCCGACGGTGGTGACCCAATCCGGGCTCACGGCCGTCAGGTAGGTCGTGAAGATGCTCGTGGTTCCAGAACCGTCCGAGCGGTGGACGACGCTGATGTCGGTATCGGGCAGGTTCATGCCCGAGTTCTGGGCGGCGATCGCCGGGTCGTTCCATTTCGTGATGGTGCCCAGGAAGATCCCCGCGACGATGTCCGGGGTCATCTGGATCGGCGCCGAGAGGCCATGCAGGTTATAGGCGACGACGACCGCACCGAAGGTGGCCGGGATCTCGACCGGCTCGCCATTGGCCGCGGCGGCCTGGATCTCGGAGTCCTTGAGATAGGCGTCCGACGCACCGAAGTCGACCGTGTTGTTGGTCCACTGCTTGATGCCGCCGCCCGAGCCGATCGACTGGTAGTTCAGCTTGACACCACACTTGTTGTTGTAGTCCTCGCCCATCTTCGAGAGGAGCGGGAAGATGAACGTCGATCCGGCCCCGTTCAGCTGGCCGTCGCCCTTGCTGCAGCGGTAGGTGATATCGGCCATCGGCGAGGCTGCTGAAGGCGCGCTCGACATTTCGGCCGACGCCGGCGCCGAGCTGGGCGCCTCACTCGGGGCCGCGGCCGACGAAGGGCTGGCCGTCCCGCCGCTGCTCGAGCAGGCTCCCACGAGGATCACCGCCGACAGGGCCATGACCCCGAGGCGCCGTGAACGTTCGATCATCACGAGCGATTCCTCCTGTTGACCGTGTGCTTGGCACGTACAGCCGGATTGGGAATGCGGCCGTCTCGGTCTCGTGGCGAACGGTTGAGCGGGGCCGTCAACGGGCCTTTTGCGCCTCGTTAAGGCTCGGTTAACGCTCGGGCGGGTCCAATCGGTAACCGATCCCGCGCACGGTGATCAGATGCTCGGGCTGGCCCGGTTTGCGCTCCACCTTCGAGCGGAGCCACCGGATATGGACGTCGACCGTCCGCGGATCCCCGATCTGGTCGACGCCCCAGACGCGATCAAGGAGCTGCCGTCGGCTGAAGGCGCGGCCCGGATGTGTGGCGAGCATCGCGAGCAGCTGGAATTCCTTCGGCCGCAGGTGGACCGAGCGACGGGCTCGTCGCAGCTCGTGAGCGGTCAGGTCGAGCTCCAAACCGTCCGCGATGTCGATGATGGTCTCGCGGGCCCGGGCTCGCTCCTCCAGGAGGGCCGCTCGGTCCGCCAGTTCCTGCGGGTCGACGGTCAGGGGGAGGGCCTCATCGAACCCTTGCCGAAGGGCATCGAGGCGCTGGGCCGAGTCGCCTGGGGCACTCAAGTGGATGGCCCGAAGGCGTGCCCGCCGACGACGCTCCCGAGCCACCAGCTCGACGTCGCAATCCTGGGCCGGAGGCGTTGCCACGATCGCGATTCGGGGGCGGCCGTCACGGAGGAGCGCCAGGAACGTCCCGGGATCGTCCACGGTCCGGACGCGAGCGGTCGCTGGCCCTCGACCGGAGATTTCGAGGGCCGGGCCGTCGGAGGCGAGGATGAGCCAGGTGGGCCGTCGGCTCCCTGCGTCGATTCCTGCACTGCCCGCCATCGCCAGCGAAATCTGGGCTGGCGCGAATAACGTCCTGTTGGATCGTCGTTAACGATCCGTTCCCCGTTCGCGATCGCCGGTCAGCCCTTGTCGGCCGGCCCTGTGCCGCGATACGCCAGCACCTCGACCTTCTCGAGCGTGATCAGCCCGTCGCCGACGATCTCGTCCAGTTCCGGCAGGATGGCGCGGATCCGCTCTTCGGTGTCGACCACCTCGATGAGCACGGGCAGGTCCTCGGACAGGCGCAGCAGCCGGGTGGTGTGGAGCCGCGCGTTCGCCCCGAAGCCCTCAATTCCGCGCAGGACGGTGGTGCCGGCCAGGCCGCGATGGCGGAGGAGCTCGACGATCGACTGGTAGAGCGGCTTGCCACCGTGGTGGTCGGCCTCGCCGATGTAGATCCGGACGAGCAGAGCCGGCCCGTCGATGCGCATCAGATCGCCCTCCCGATGATCATCCCGGCGGCCACGGCGATGAGCCCGATGGCGATCGAACCGCCCACGTTGGCGAGCGCAAAGGCCCAGGCGCCGTCCTCGACGAGCCGCCATGACTCGAGGAGAAAGGTCGAGAACGTGGTATACGCCCCGAGATAGCCGATCATCAGCGGCGCCCGGATCTCGGCGGGGAAGATCGCGCGCTCGGTCGTCATTGCGAACAGGAGGCCGAGCAGGAACGTTCCGCTCGCATTGATGACCAGGGTTCCCCACGGAAATCCGCCACCCGTGCGCTCGCTCACGAAGCCGTCCACGAGGTAGCGCGAGATCGCACCGGCGAACCCGCCGAGGCCGACGAGGACGACCGTCAACGCAGCCCTCCCTTCAACCCGATCCGCCGAGCGCGGTGGACGAGACGAGATCGCTGGATGGCTCGCCGGTGTTCGCTCGCGGTCAGTGTCGCTCCACGGTATCGCTCGAGCTCGAAGTCCGCCGCGAGCAAGTCGAGTGACAGCGTCCCAACGCCGATCGTTCGCAGGCGACGCGCGTGGGCCGCGGGCGATTCGGACGGCGTCCGGCGCAGGTCCTCGTCAGAGTCGAGGCGGTCGAGGACCACCAGGTAGGCCTCGCTCGCGGTGCGCGGGACTGGTTCCGGCCGGAACGACAGGCGGGGGAGGCGGATCCAGCCCAGGCCGCCGGGGAGTGGCGGCGACATCGCGGCCTCCAGCTCCGGGCGTCCTGGTTGCGTTGGGCCCGGGCGTGGTTCGCTGGTCATGATTCGATGGAAGACGACGAGCACGCCGACCAGCACGGCGAGGACCCCCGTGAGCGCGAACGCTTCGATCCAGGTGGCCAGCGTCGATTTCGCGTCTCCGGCGGGCAGATCGCCGGGCGGCTGGACAGCCGTTGCGCCCGGCAGGGCGCCGCCAATCGTGTCCTCGACCGGGGCGGCGATGGCGGCCACGACATCCGCCACAGCGACCGCCGGTCCGAGCAGCGCACGCGCGCTGGCCTCCCCGGAGGCATCGAGCAGCCAGGTGGTGGGCGTCGCGATCAGGGTCATGACACCGACGACAGCGAGGAGCATCGCCAGCCACGCCCGGTTCCGTCGCCAATCGACGCCGGCGTGCTGTCCGAGCATCTCGAGCCGTGTCAACCCGACCGCGATGAGGCCGGCGGTCACGAACAGCACGGTCGCCGGCAGGGCGTCGTCGACGAAGGCCTGGCGCTGGTCCGCTCCAGACCCGATGAGCCACGGCAGCGCGAGGCACGGGACGACCCAGGTGAGGAGCCTCCCAACGACCGCGTCGCCGGTCATCGAGTCGCGATGCCGGGTCCCGCGCCAGGCGGCGAGGCCGAGCAACCAGCCGGATCCGGCCGTGATCAGGGCGTCCACGCGGCCGGTAGGCGCGATCGCCCGCACCGCCGGATCGGACAACCAGCCGACGAGGGCCGCGGCAAGGATCAAGGTCGTCAGGGCGGCCACATGGCTCGCGCCCGATGGGGCGACGCGCGTGGCGAACATCCCGATCGCGACGAAAGCGACGAACGCCCACAGCCCGACGGTCCCCTCGCGTCCCGACACGCCGAACTGGAGGCCGTCGTAGACGACCGCGATCCACGCCCCTTCGGCGATCGCCGTCGCCGATCCCGGCAGCAGGCCGAGCAGCGAAGGGCCGAGGTCAGCCGGCGAGACTGAGCGTTGCACTGGTTCGCCAGTCCGGATCGAGCGCGCCGGCCACCGCGTCGATCCCCGCCAGCCTCGCCCTCGCGGCGTGGGCGGCAGAAGCCGGACCGAGGCTGACGTGCCGATGCTCGTAGCCGCTCGCCCGCAGGCGGCGGAGCGTGGGCGCGAACCGGGTCGGGTCGCGGCTGCCGATCGTCAGGATGAGGGTCCCGGGCGCGAGCCTCGCGGGGAGCGTGGCCAGGACGTGTTCGAACGGCACCGACGGCGTGGAGCTCATCCGGGCGAGCTGGTCCGTGATCCGGATGAGCTGGTTGCCGCCGGCCCGCGGCGGCACGAACCCGATCCGGGCGAGGCTGTAGGTCCAGCCGTTGAACGCCACGCCGCAGGCGGCGCCGTCGGCAAGCAGCCGCCGGGCCAGCGACGCCGCGGCGACCGCCAGGCTCTCCACGAGCTCGTCCTCGTAGGCGAGGCTCCAATAGGGCGCGTCTTCGGCCTGGAGATCCAGCGCGACCACGATCTGGCGAGCGGTCGACGGGTCGAACCGCAGGCTGAGGGGTCGTCCGGTCCGGGCGAACGCCCGCTGGTGGATCCGTCGTCGCGAATCCCCGGCCTGGAACGGGCGGACGCCGGCGAACAGCGAGGGGTCCTCGACGAGACCGCGGATGGCTCGTCGTGCGCCCAGGGGCACCACCGCGCCTCGGGCTGACCGGACCGGCACGGTCCGCGGGCGGATGAGCAGCGTGTCGACGAGGTCCGTTTCGCTCGATGTCGCATCGCGGCCGAAGAGGTCGGCGACCGTCAGGCGGACCGAGTCGAATTCGACGCGGCCCCGGTGCGTGGCCTGGATCTGGTGGTGGCGAACGATCCGTTCGAACGGACCCAGGCTCCAGATGTTCTGCAGGACCGAGAAGCCGTACCTTCCGCTCGACGCGAGAACGCGGTCCTCGATCTCCAGGCCTTCGGTCACGAAGTCATCCGCGCTCAGCCAGGCGAGCGGGAGGAGCTTGCGGTTCTCGATCGTCAGCTCGAGGTCGACGCGGTCGCCCCACACCGCCCGATCGTTGGCGAGACGCCGCCGATAGGTCACGCGGGCGAGCCCATGCCGGCTCCACAGGCTGGACAGCCATCCGGTCAGCACGGTCAGGACGGCCAGCAGGATGATCCCGGGCGCGGCGTCGAGGATGCCGATCGCCAGGAGGACCGCCGCCGCGGCGAGCCGGGCCACGATCAGGCGGTCTTCGGGATCGGCAGCGGCGTGGCCGCGACGAGCTGGGTCATCACTCGATCTGCGGTTGCACCACGCAACTCGCGGTCCACGTCGAGCAGGATTCGATGAGCGAGGACCGCCGGCGCGATGGCAGCGACATCGTCGGGCCGGACGAAGTCGCGGCCATCGAGGAACGCCGATGCCTGGGCCGCGCGGTACAGTGCGACGCTCGCGCGCGGGCTGGCGCCCAGGCGGACGTCCGGATGCCGTCGTGAAGCACGAACCAGGGCGACGACGTAGTTGCCGACGTCGTCGCTCACGAGGATCCGGCTCGCGGCGTCCTGCAGGGCGACGACCTCTTCGGCGGTGCAGATCCGCCGGACACCCTCGATCGGGGCACTTCCGTCACGATAGAGACCCGCGATCCGGAGCTCGTCGGCCTCGGTCGGATAGCCGACGGACGTGCGGACGAGGAACCGATCGAGCTGGGCTTCCGGCAGGGCGAAGGTGCCCTCGAGCTCGATCGGGTTCTCGGTCGCCAGGACCAGGAAGGGGCCGGGTAGCCGATGCGTCTCGCCGTCGATCGACACCTGGCGCTCCTGCATGGCCTCCAGCAGTGCCGACTGGGTTCGCGGCGTCGCCCGGTTGATCTCGTCGACCAGCAGGATGTTGGTGAAGATCGGTCCGGGCACGAAGCGGAACGTTCCACCCTCGTACAGGCTGCTCCCGGTCACGTCGCCAGGCAGCAGGTCGGGGGTGCCCTGCACGCGCGCGAAGGTCAGGCCGAGCGCCTGCGCGAAGGCCCGAGCGATCGTCGTCTTGCCGGTCCCCGGGACGTCCTCCACCAGCGCGTGGCCGTCGGCCAGCATGGCCACGGCCAGAAGTCGGAGTGCCGGCTCGGCGCCGACGAGCGAGCCGGCGACGGCCGCCCGCAGCTCCCTCCAGAATCGGTGGCCGTCTCCGCCCACTGGCATCGGGCCAGCATAGAGACTGGCCGATCTCGCTGTCGACGAGTTCCGGACCTTGCCGCACATGGCAGACTTGCGCTATTGCGACGGTCCGTCGCGACAGCTCCTCGCCGTGGCCGCGACGGGGCGCCGAACACCTCGACTGGAGGCGATCGATGGCCAAGCATCGTGGCGGATCCGCGAAGCAGCCCGTCAGCAAGGGGGCGCTTGTCGACGCGGTGGCCGATCTCGTCGGCGGCGCCGGTCGCGCCCTCGCAGCGCTGCCGAAAGGCGCCGGCAAGCAGGTCCGCAAGGCCGAGAAGCAGCTCGCTGTGGCACGGGCAATCGAGGCCAAGCGGCTCGCCCAGCTGGCCTCGGCGCAGGCGACCAAGGGCAAGAAGCAGGTCGCCAAGCGCTCGAAGCAGGCCGGCGTGGCCGCCCAGGAGGTCGCCGCGCTGGCCGGCAAGCTCGCGAGCCTGGCTGCGTCGGCCGCCGGCACGGCGACGAGCGCCACCGGCGGTGCTGCCCGTGCGGTCGGTGCCGCGACGATCCAGGCGGTAGAGGCGGTCTCGCCAGTGCGGACCAGGACTCGTCGGCGCCCGACGTCGAAGGCGAAGACGACCTCGAAACCGGCCGGTTCGACGGCTGCCGTCCGGACTGCCTCGAGCGCCGCCCCGGCGAAGGCGCCGAACAGGGCTGCCACCGCGAAGCCCGCGGTCGCTCGGCCGGCCGTCGCTCGGCCGGTCGCGAAATCGGCGGCCGCCAAGGCGACAACGCCTGCGAAGGCATCGAGTCGCGCGACGGCCCGGCGGTCCGTGACCTCCAGGAAGGTCGCGCCTCCCGCGGCGGCCACTGCGGCCGCGGCGGCCAAGCCCGCCGCCGCGAAGTCGCGACCCGTCGCGAAGCCGGTTGCGGCAGCCGGGACCGTTGCGCCGGCCAAGGCCCCAGCCGCGTCCGGCAAGCCCGCCACGTCCCGCAAGCCCGCCACGCGCGCCACCACGGCCAGTCGCGCGACAAGCACCAAACGCCCCGCCACTCGGGGGTCCCTTCATCCAGCCGATGGCGGTTCCGGCGACGCCTCGAGCTGAGCCGGTTTCAGCCGCGGGACGCGGAGCGGCGCCGACCAATTCGCCATCGCCCGCCCCCGCCACCGCGTCCCGAGCCCGGACGGTCGGGGCGTCCGTCGACCTTGGCTCGGTGTCGGTCCACCTGCTGGTCGCCGAGATCGCCGGACATCGGCTCATACCGATCGTCGACGAATCCGTCTTCCAGGGTCTCGGCGAGGCCGTCGCCCAACGCGGCCATCTCGGAGCGGCGGCGCGTGCCGACCTCGCCCGGATCCTGGTCGGGTACGTCGACTCGGCTCGCCGGCTCGGGGCTCGACAGGTCACGCTCGTCGGCACCGAGCCGATCCGACGATCGGCCGATGCCGCCCGGATCGTTGCCGAGGTCGCGTCCGCCTCGGGCGCGCCACTCCACGTCCTGACCCACGAGGAAGAGGCGTTCACGACGTTGATCGGCGTGACCGAGGGCCTGCCGGTGGCGCACGAGACGCTCGTCGTCGACGTCGGCGGCGGCAGCTCCGAGTTCTGCGTCGTCGACCCCACGACCCCGCCCCGCGCGGTCGGGATTCGGCTCGGCGCGGCACGCCTGACTGACCGTTTCGTGACCCATGATCCGGCCACGCCGTCGGAGATGGCGGCCATGCGGGCGATCGCGCTCGAGGCGGTCGACGGTGCGCTCGAGGCCCGGCCGGTCGAGATCGTGGCGGTCGGCGGCACCGCGTCCAACCTGCTCAAGGTGCTGCTCGCTGGCGACGGCGAACGGTGGCTGACTCGGGAGGGGATTGCCGAGGCTTCGGCGATCCTAGGCGCCCAACCGTGGGCTCTCGCCGCGGAGCGGTACGTCATCCGCCCGAGCCGTGCTCGGATCCTGGTGGCCGGCGCCGCGATCCTCGATGCGGTCCTCGAGCGCTACGGGGTGGCATCGCTGCGGGTGTCGGAGGCCGGGATCCGGGAAGGCACGATCGTGGCGGTCGACCACGCCGGCGGCGCGTGGCGCGATCGCCTGGCCGAGCTGGCACACGGCTGGCGGAGCTGACGGCCCCGGGCCAGACGTGGAACACGAGCAAATCGTCATCACGCGGGGCTTGGGCAGGACCTTTCCGGCGTTTGGTCGCTTGCGGCCGGATCTGACGGGGGCGTGACGACTGGCCGGGGCGTCCCACGCTGAGCCCCGGACGCGTCGAGGGCAAGTCGGCCGATCGGCAGTGACGAACCCCCGCCTGAGTGCGATCTGCCGGTTCTCGCCGCCTCGGCCTGACCCAGGCCCGCCCGCCGGGAGCCGATCAGATCCGGGCGACGACCCGTCCGAGCGACCGCCGGAACCCGATCCCGGCGACGCCGCGCCATGTCGGCCCGACCGTTCGGCGCAGCCGCGCCACCTCGCGCTCACGGCTGACCAGGTAGCGTCCGATCGCGGCGTTCTCGAGCTGGGACAGGTCCCCGGCATGGTCGACGAGGAACGTCCGTGCCAGCGACGCGGCGACGTCGGCATCGTTCATCAACCCGAGGTGGTCCTGGAGCGCGGTGACCCGCGCGATCAACGGCGCAGCATCGTCGCCGAGTGCGTCGCGGACGAACTCCAGCGTGTAGCGCAGCCACTTGCCGGCGATCCGAAGCTCGTGCAGCGTCTCAACGTCGGCCCAGCGCAGGACCGCCTCATAGCCACGGACGTGTTCGTAGGCCGTCCACACCCGCGACGGCGTCGTGTCGCGGATGCGGTGGGGCTGGACCGGCCCGACCGGGCGGACCGCCGCCCCTTCGGTCTGGACGAAGTCGCGGTAGTCGTCGACCCAGCGCCGGAAGCCGTCCGAATCCAGCTCGCGGACCAGGAGCACGCGCGCGTCATCGCGATGCGTCCGCCAGTCGGCGAGGAGTGGCTCGAGCGCACGCTGCTCGGCGACCGGAAGCTCGGCCCGATAGTGGTCGGCCGCCTCGATCAGGACGTCGAGGTCGCGCACGGCACCGAGGCGGCCGGCGATCTCGCGAAGGCCGCTCCGGTAGCGCCTCGTCCGCCGGTCGCGGAATGCGCTGCCAAACACCCGCCACGCGGCACGCTGGCGTCGGGTGGCGACGCGCATTGCGTGCACGTCCTCGAGGTCGACGCCGGTGCGAACCCCCGCCTCACGGGCAAGCATCCGGGCGAGGTGGAAGCGCATGACCTTCCGGGCGGCCTCCGCGACGTGGTCGTCGGCCGTGACACCCGGCGTCTTGCCGATCGCCAGGTGCGCGTCGGGCGCCGCGGCGGGCTCGACGGATTCGTCGAGGACGTCGGACGTCGAGGGCAGGACCTCGAGAAGGGCGGCCGCCGGCGCGGGCGCCAGCCCGGTCGAAGGGGCGCCGGGCACCTGGACGCCACCGTCCGGGTTTCCGGCCCGGGTGGTCGCGGATTCGGCCGCGGGTGGCTCGGGGTCGTCACGGACCGACGCGAGCCGCGGATGGACGCCGGTGCCATCGACGGCACGGACGGCCGCCAACGCCGCCTCGAGCTTGCTGCCCTGTTCGGAGGTGAGCGCGGGATCCGTGGCGAACGCCGCCGCGATCTCGATCAACCGCGTCTCGTCACCCTTGACCAGCTCCGCCTCGAGCTCGACGAACCGGTCGACGACCCGCGATCGGACGACCACGTCCACCTCGTCGAGGCTCAGCTCGATCCTCGTCTCGGCGTCGCGCAGGATCCGCTTGCGACGCAGCTGCCTGATGGTGACCAGCTCCACCAGCGGGGCGTCGCCGGCCAGCTCGAGGACCAGCGACCGGGCGTCCGACGCCGGCCATTCGAGGGGTCCCGCGGTCCGGTCGGCCGGTCCCTCGAGCTCCTCGCGGCGGACCGACCCACCGGCGCCGTCGGTCTTCGCGAGCGACTTGACCGACACGACCGTGCCGCGTCCGGACTGGCGCAGGCGGACCGCGAATCCGGCCTGGGTCAGAGCTCCCGCGGCAGTGTCGACGTAGCGATCCTCGAGCTGGGTCGCCCGGGCGGCCGCGCCTGCGACGAACGGCCCGATCGAATCGGCGACGAGGTAGCGCTCGGCCGCGGCCAGGTCGAGGACCCGGAACTTGAGCTCGACTTCGGTCGTTCGGCCGGCCACCGCCGTCACGCCCGGGGGTCCAGCGAGCCCGCTCCGGCGCCCGGACGATGGGGGACGATCGCGACCTGCGAGCGGTCGAGGGCGTCTTCCTTGAGCGTCTCGAAGGTGTCGACCATGCCGGCGCGGCCGAGCAGGACCTCCGTGCGCAGCCAGCGTGCGTCGGGCTGGAGCTGCCACGAGCGGCGGTCGTCGGCCAGCATGACGTCGATGATCGTGGCCAGCCGGGCCTGCGCCTCGGGATCCTCGACCGGGGTCACGGCCTCGACGCGTCGGTCCAGGTTGCGGTCCATCAGATCGGCCGAACCGATGTACCACTCGCGGTTGCCGCCATTGGCAAAGCTCCAGATCCGCGAGTGCTCGAGGAACTCGCCGATGATCGAGCGGACCCGAATCCGTTCGGAGATGCCTCGCAGCCCCGGTTGCAGCGAGCAGGCGCCGCGCACGATCAGGTCGATATCGACCCCGGCGTTCGATGCCCGATAGAGCGCCTCGATGACCGCCACGTCGACGATGGCGTTGAGCTTGAGCACGATGCGTGCCGGCTTGCCCGCCGCCGCAAACGCGATCTCGCGCTCGACCAGGTCGAGGAACCGTGAACGGAGACTGTGCGGCGCGACGAGCAGCCGCCGGAACGTCCGCTGGCGCGACAGCCCGGTCAGGACGTTGAACAGGTCGGTGACGTCGGCGCCGATCTCGGTGCGGCAGGTCAGCAGGCCGAGATCCACGTACAGCCGGGCCGTCTTGTGGTTGTAGTTGCCGGTCCCGATATGGACATAGCGCCGCAGCCCGGAGCCTTCGCGGCGGACGACGAGCGAGGTCTTCGAATGCGTCTTGAGGCCGACCAGCCCGTAGACCACGTGGGCGCCGGCCCGTTCCAGCTTGCGCGCCCAGATGATGTTGGCCTCCTCGTCGAAGCGGGCCTTGATCTCGACCAGGACCACGACCTGCTTGCCGCGCTCCGCGGCGCGGATGAGCGACTGGACGAGCTGCGAATCGCCCGACGTCCGATAGAGCGTCTGCTTGATGGTCAGGACGTCCGGGTCGTCGGCAGCCTGGGTGATGAACCGCTCGACCGATGCGGTGAACGATTCGTACGGGTGGTGGACCAGGATGTCGCCGGCGCGGATCGCCGCGAACACGTCGGCCGGCTCGTCCTCGTCGGGTGGCACGAGGCGCGGCGGGGTCACGGGCGTCCAGGACGGCGGCTTCAGGTCGGGCCGGTCCAGGTCGGCGATCTCCCAGAGCCCGGTGAGGTCGAGCATCCCGCTGACCTCGTAGCAGTCGGCCTCATCGAGGTCCAGGCCACGGAGCAGAAGACCGCGGGTCGCCGGCGGCATGGACCGCTCGACCTCGAGCCGGACGGCCTCGCCGAACCGTCGCCGGCGGAGCTCCTCCTCGATCGCCAGCAGCAGATCGTCGGCCTCGTCCTCCTCGAGGGCCAGGTCGGCGTTGCGGGTGACCCGGAACAGGTGGTACTCCTCGACGATCATGCCGCTGAACAGGGTGTCGAGGTTGGCCTCGATGACCTGGTCGATCAGGACGAACCGCGACGGCGCCACCTCGATCAGCCTGGGCAGGATCTGCGGCACCTTGATCCGGGCGAACCGTCGCTCGTCGCTGTCGGGGTCGCGCAGCCCGACCGCGATCGACAGGCTCAGCGTCGAGATGTACGGGAACGGATGTCCGGGGTCGACGGCCAGCGGCGTCAGGACCGGGAAGATCTCGTCGAGGAACCGCTGCCGAAGCGTGTCATGGTGCTCCGGGATGGCATCGTAGTCGACAAGGTCGATGCCCTCCGCCCGCAGCGCCCGACGGACGTCGACGAAGATGCCCGAGTGATCGGCGACCAGCCCGAGGACCCGATCGCGCGACGCCGCCAGCTGTTCCTCGGCGGTCCGGCCGTCGGGCGATCGGGCGGCCTTGCCCGCCTCGACCTGCTGGCGCAGGCCGGCGATCCGGACCTGGAAGAACTCGTCGAGGTTGTTGGCGAAGATGGCCAGGAACTTGACTCGTTCGAGGATCGGATTGCGCTCGTCGCGCGCCTCGTGGAGCACCCGGTCGTTGAAGTCGAGCCAGGACAGCTCGCGGTTGACGTAGGGCATCGGCGCGGTCGCGCGCTGCGCTCGTCGCGGACGCGCCCGTACGGCTTGACGAGTCGTTGGAGCGCCGGATTCGATGGCGGCCATCGGCGGGTATCGGGCTCCTCAAACGTGGTCGCGGTTCAGGCGACCCGGGCCGGCGAGGATAGCACGGCCCGTGATGGCGGCACATCGCCGCGTTGTCGCCTCCGCCGCTCGCTCACGCACATGGCAGTGCGCTCGCTCCCTTGCTCGGCTCCGCCTTGCGCTCTGCCACCCTCCCGGGCCGCGCGGTCCCTGGCTGCCCTGATGGCGGCACATCGCCGCGCTCTGCCGTGCGTCCCGGGCAGCGCGGTTGACGTTCTGTTCAGTCCTCTGCGCGGTAGCGGCGCTCACCGGTGTCCTCGTCGAGCCAGACGCGCATCCGGCGGTCGCTGGTCGGGTCGACGAAGATCTCGGGAGTCCGGCGGAACCGTCCCTCCAGCGGCTGGGTGGTCGGCTCGCCGCCGCCCGGGCCGGCCGGCAGGCCCGATCGGTCCGCCACCTCCGAGCGGTAGCGGAGTCGCTCGACGATGGCCACCACGATGAGGACCATCCCGATGACGACCAGCCACAGGCCGGTGATCCCATCCGCGCCGCCCTCGGCCACGGCGCCCAGACCGGCGAAGACGAGGATCCCGCCGACGATGACGATCAGGCCACGGCCGATGCCGCCGGAGCCCCGCATCGCTACTCGGCGTTGACCGGTGCGGCGGCCGCGTCGGCCTCGATGACCACGGCGGTCCCGTAGGCGACGATCTCGCTCATCGTGTTCGCCAGCTCGGAGCTGTCGAACCGCATCGACAGGATCGCGTTGGCGCCCGCCAGGGTCGCGTTCTGGACCAGCCGGTCGAGGGCCTGCCGGCGGGTGTCCTCCAGCATGCTGGTGTACTCGTGGATCTCGCCGCCGCCGAGCGATCGGAGGCTGGCCATGATGTTGCCGCCCAGTCCGCGGCTGCGAACGACGAGGCCAAAGACCATGCCCTTCGACTCGGTGACTCGATGGCCGGCGACGTACGGGGTCGTGACGACGATCATGCGTGCTCCTCATGGCTTCGCCCGGAAGGGAGTGGCTCGGTCCTGCGTCGCGCCGAGCACTCCGGGCACGGACAGCGGTCGCGAAGCAGGACATACGTGTAGTACCCGGTGTGGTGGCCGTCCGCCCAGGTCGGGGCGAGGGCGTAGCCGCCGACGAGCGCGACATCGACCAGCCGGGTCTGTTCGTCGGTCAGTGTCGGTGCGCCGTCGAGCCAGCCCGGGATCCCAGCCTCGCCACGGCAGTAGGCGCACGGGCAGAGCCAGCGCAGCGCCGTCGTGTCGTAGACGGTCTGGTGGCCGTCGGTCCAGGTGATCTCCAGCCGGCCGGCGGCGCGGTCGGCATGGATCGCGGCCGGGGCGACCGGCACCGAGGCGGGTGATGGTGCGGGGTTCACGCGTCGATGCTACGCCGTTGCGCGATCATGGTGGGTGATGACCGGCCCCCCGATCCTCGACGCCGGCGACTCGCACGCGCGGCCAGTCGACGAGGTTCTCGGCGCCCTCGGCGTCGATCGAGCCACGGGCCTGTCCTCGGCGGACGCCGAGCGTCGGGCGGCGACCAGCGGCCCAAACGCGCTGGCCTCGGTCGAGGGCCCCTCGCTCCTGGCGATGGTCCGCGAGGCCGCGACCGAGCCGTTCGTCCTCCTGTTGCTTGCCGCGGGCGTGCTGGCCATCCTCCTGGGCGAGGTGCGCGACGGGTTGCTCGTCCTGTTCGGACTAGGCCCGATCGTGATCGCCGACGTGGTGACCGAGTTCCGCGGCGAGCGGGCGCTCGAAGCGCTGCGCGACGCGTCGGCGCCGCGGGCCCGGGTGCGGCGCGACGGCGCGGTCGACGACGTTGACGCGGCCGGCCTCGTCCCCGGCGATATCGTGCTGGTGCGCGCCGGCGACGTCGTTCCGGCCGACCTGCGCCTGCTCCGCGCCGACCGTCTCCTCGTGGATCGGAGCGCCCTCACCGGCGAGTCGGTGCCGGAACCCGGGTCCGCCGATCCGGATCGCCGTGAGGCCCCGCTGACCGACCGCCGGGCCATCGCCTACGCTGGGACGAGCGTCGTGGGCGGTCGCGGCGAGGGCGTGGTCGTGGCCATCGGCGCCGCGACCGAGGTCGGCCGGATCGCCACCGGCCTGGCGGGCCGTGGCCGTCGCCGTTCGCCGCTCCAGGCGGAACTCGATCGACTGGTCCGGATCCTGCTCGTCGTGGCCATCGGGCTGATCGTGATCACGACCGGGCTCGGGTTCCTGCGCGGCCAGCCACTCGGCGCGAATCTGCTCGCGGGCATCTCGGCTGCGATCGCGGCGATCCCCGAGGAGCCGCCGGTCCTCCTGGCGGTCATCCTGGGCCTGGGCGCCTACCGATTGCTCAAGCGCGGTGTGCTGGTCCGCCGGCTGAATGCGGAGGAGACGCTCGGTGCGATCGACCTGATCGTGACCGACAAGACGGGCACGCTGACCCGCAACCGGCTCGAGGTGGTGACCGTCGCCGACCGGGCCGGGCCGGTCGACCGCGAGCGTCGCGTGGGTCTCCTCCTCGAGGCCCTGCGGGCAGAGGACGATGCCTGGGTGCGGCACGAAGGAACGGACCCCGGGTCGTTCACGACGGCCATCGCCCGAGCGATCGAGACCGCAGGACGCGACCACGGCCTCGATCCGGCCGACCTGATCGATACCGAGCCGGTCGACGACGGCCGGCCGATCTCGCGGACGCGGAGCCGAGGCCAAGGCGGCGTCGAGGACCTGGCGATCGGAGCGCCGGAGGCGGTCCTCGACCTCGTGGCGCCGCCGGCGGCGGCGGGCGACGCCTGGCGCGCCGCGATCGAGGGCCACGCGGCGGCCGGCGAGCGCCTCGTCGCCCTGGCCCGGCGCCGGGATGGCCAGGCGTGGGAGATGCGAGCCCTCGTCGGGTTTGCCGATCCGCTCCGGGAGGGCATCCGGGACGCGTTGGAAACGGCCAGGGGCGCCGGGATCGAGGTGATCGTGGTGACCGGCGATCACCCGCTCACGGCAGCCGCCATCGCCGCCGAGGCGGGTCTCGACCGGACCGACGTCGTCGTCGGACAGACGGTCGCGGCCTGGGACGATGCCCGTCTCAGCGCCGAGTTGCCGCGCCTCCAGGTGATCGCGCGGTCGACACCCGACCAGAAGGAGCGACTCGTCAGGCTGGCTCGTGCCGCGGGCAGAACCGTGGCCGTAACCGGCGACGGCGTCAATGACGCTCCGGCGTTGAGCCGCGCCGACGTCGCCGTGGCCATGGGCTCCGGGACCGCGGTCGCGAGGGAGGCTGCCGACCTGGTCCTCGGCGACGATTCATTCGCCACCCTGATGTACGGGCTGGCCGAAGGCCGGCGAATCGTCGACAACGTCCAGAAGGGCCTGATCTTCCTGCTGTCGACCCACGTCGCGCTGCTCGGGTTCATCCTGATCGCGACGGTCTACGGCTTCGGCCAGCCCTTGCTGCCCATCCAGATCCTTTGGCTCGAGTTGTTCATCGACACGTCGACCTCGGTCGCGTTCGAGCTCGAGAGGGCCGAGCCGGACCTGATGCGACGGCCGCCGCGGGCACGCGGCGTGCCGCTCATGACGCGGGGAATCCTGACCCGAATCGGGCTCGCCGGCGGGTCAAGTGCCGTGGCCGCGCTGATCGTGATGGTCGCTCTTCCGGGTAACCCGGAGCACGCTCGGTGGCTCGCCTACACGTCGCTCGTGTGCGCCCAGGCCGTTCGCGCGTATGCCAACCGGAGCATCCGGGAGCCGATCCATCGCCTCGGTCCGAATCGGTTCCTGTTGGCGGCCGGGGTGCTGGTCGTGGCGATTCAGGTCGCCATCCCGGAGGTCCCGGTCCTGGCCGAGGCGTTCCGGGCGACGACGCTCGGGGCGGCGGACTGGCTGGTCGTCGCGGCCATCGCGCTGGCCCCCGCCATACTGGCCGAGTCGATAAGGACCTTCGGGGAGAGGACGTGGATCGCCTGACCCGGGCTATCCTCGCCCGGTGAGCCTCCAGGTCGACCACGTGACCAAGCGCTACGGGACCACCCTGGCGCTCGACGACCTGAGCTTCGAGGTCCCTGTCGGCGAGGTCTTCGGCTTTCTCGGGGCGAACGGCGCGGGCAAGACCACGACGATGCGGATCTGCCTGGGGATCGTCCAGGCAGATGCCGGCGAGATCCGATGGGCCGGTCGCCCGGTCGGGAGCCTGCCGCGACGGACCTGGGGCTACCTCCCCGAGGAGCGTGGGCTCTACCCGCGCATGGCGGTGCTCGACCAGCTCGTCTACTACGCGTCGCTGTACGGCGAGGAGCCGTCCGCGGCTCGACGCGCGGCAGTGGCCTGGCTCGAGCGGTTCAGGATCCCGGAATCGGCGGGCAAGCGCGCGGAGGAGCTGTCCAAGGGCAACCAGCAGAAGGTCCAATTCATCGCCGCGATCCTGCATCGGCCCGACGTCCTCCTGATGGACGAGCCGTTCACGGGCCTGGACCCGATCAACCTCGTCATCCTCCGGGAGGCGTTCACCGAGCTCCGCGACCAGGGCCGGACCCTGATCTTCTCGACCCACCAGATGGAGGCCGCCGAGGCCCTCTGTGAGTCGGTCGCCATCGTCGATCGCGGTCGGCTGGTCGTCGGCGGCCGGCTCCGCGAGCTCAAGCGGGCGTCCGGCCGACGCTGGGTTCGGGTGGCGATCGATGGTCCGCAGCCGGCGCCCGACTGGCTCGAGCGAGTGGCCGCCGTCGAGCGCGTTCGGCGCGATGCGGCGGGCGCGGAGCTCGAGCTCATGGCCGGGTCCGACCCCGCGGCCATCCTGACCGAGATCCTCGCGAGGGGCGGATCGGTCAGCCATTTCGAGGTCATCGACCCGAGCCTCGAGACGCTGTTCATCGACCTCGTCGGTCGGCCGGCCGACGACGATGCCGTCGTGCCGGCCGCCGACCGGGGCGCGTCGGCCGACGCGAAGGCCAGGGACGCCGCCTGATGGCCTCGCGCGACCCGCTCCTGCCGAACGCCGGGATCATCGCGCGACGCGAGTACCGCGACCGGGTCCGCGGTCCGCTCTACCTCGCCTCGACGTTGGTGCTGATGGGCCTCGCGCTTCTCGTCGCGCTCGGCCCGATCGCGATCCGCTACGTCGACCGCGGGACGGTGACGAGGATCGCGGTCACCTCGAGCGATCCGTTGCTCGCCCAGCGGGCCGTCGGGGTGACCGACAGCCTGCTCAACCAGGCGCCCGGCGGCGTGGACCCGGCAACCTGGCAGAAGCCGTTCCTGATCGAGGTCGCTGCCGGCGATCAGTCGGCCGAGGCAGCCCTCGCGCGCGGCGACGTGGCTGGTGTGCTCGACCTGGAGCGCCTCCCGAGCCGTCAGCTCGACGTGGCCTATCGAACGAACGGGCCGACCGATGCCGTCAGGAACCAGCTCGTTGGCTTTGCCGCCATCGCCGTCAGCGTCCTCGACTGGACGGCGAGCCGGCCCGCCAACAGCCAGCTCGACCCGTTCCAGCCGCCCGTGTTCCACCTCGACCCGATCAACGTGGCCAGCGACAACGGTCACCCGCTCGACCCCCAGGAGACGGCCAGCCGGGGGTTCCTCGGGGTGGTCTTCGTCGTCCTCCTGTTCATGAGCGTCGTGATCTATGGCATGTGGGTCGCGAGCGGCGTGGCGGCCGAGAAGAGCAGCCGGGTCATGGAGCTCATGATCAGCGCGGCGTCCCCACGCCAGATGCTGACCGGCAAGGTCGTCGGGATCGGAGCCGCCGGGCTGACCCAGTACGCCGCGATCTCCGTCCCTGCGTTGATCGTGCTGGCCTTCCAGGACCGGATCGCGGAGGCCGTGCTCGGACCGGCGTGGCGCGAGGGCGCGCCGATCGTCGGCCTGACGCCGGCGCTGCTGGCCGGCTACGGCCTGTTCTTCCTGCTCGGGTTCGGGTTGTTCGCCCTGATCTACGCCGCGATGGGCGCGTTCGTCAGCCGGCCCGACGACCTCCAGACGCTGTCGCTGCCACTGAGCCTGGTGGCGATCGTCGGCTACCTGACGGCGATCGTCGCCCTCGGCGGCGGCGCGGGTGGCTGGATCCGGGTGGCCTCGTTCGTCCCCCCGTTCAGCCCATTCGTGATGCTCGCCCGGATCATGGTGACCGCGGTCCAGCCGTGGGAGGTGGCGATGTCCGTCGGCCTGCTCGTCGCCGCGGTCGCGCTGGTGTCCGTGGTGGCGACCCGGATGTATGCGGCCGGTGTCCTGCTGTATGGCCAGCGCCCCGGCGTTCGCGCATTCATCGCGGCTGCGCGGCGAGCCGGGTAGCGGCAAGCTCCTGGTTCGGCCGTGTCGGGGCCATCGGACGGCCGAGGCGGGAACCGCCCGTCACCAGTCCTCGAACGGCAGGCGGCTGATCAGGGCGAGGACCGGCGCTGTGGCCACGGTCGCAGGTTCGCGGAGGCCGACGGCTTCGGCCTGCGGCACGGCCGTCACGGGTGCACCGGCCGCCACGTACCGCCACAGCCGGCTCCGCACGCCCGGCAGGTACGGCCCGGACCGCTGACGCGCCATGATCCCCGCGATGCCCTGCGCGACCGCGGCCTCGTACAGGGCGATCCCTTCGGTCGCGATCGCCGGCACCGCGACGACCTCGTCTCCGGGTCGGAGCACTCGCCGCAGCGCCTCCCGTCGCCGCACGAGGGGTTGCGACAGCAGCGAGCGACCGTCGAGGTGGAGCAGGTCGAAGCACAGGAACGCTGCCGGTGCCCCCGCGCTCCCCGAGAGGCGACGGGACAGCTCGCGGGCGTCGGCCCGTCCCGAGCCGTCGACGACGACGAGCTCGCCATCGAGGATGGCCGACCGCGCCGCGACCCGGACCGCCAGGCCGGACAGCTCCGGCAGCGCGCCCGCGAGGTCGCGTCCGGCAGCGTCGACGACGCGCACTTCGCCGATGCCCTCGACCTCCGCCGGACCGATCATCACCAGCACTCGTTCGCCGCCCCACCACGGCTCGAACAGGTGCTGGTCGGAGTCGAACGGAGCCGGCAGTGGGCGCGGGAGCATCGGCCGCAGCTCCGGCAGGTCGGGCAGCTGGTCGGCCTCGAGGCGCAGCGAGAGCTGGTCGGCCATCGTGGCGCGATGGTAGCCCGCTACACTCTGGGCGTCCCACCGATCGGAGGAACGACTTGACGCGCGCGCCACGACCCGACGATGTCTACCGCCTGCGGGTGGCCACTGAGCCACGGCTTTCGCCTGACGGCCGGCTGGCGGTGGTGACCCTCCAGACGGTCGCGGCGGGCTACGACGCCTATCGGCAGGCGCTCTGGATCGTCCCCGCTGATGGCTCGCGCGAGCCGCGCCAGCTGACCTTCGGTCCCATGCGCGACCACCAGGCTCGCTTCTCGCCCGATGGCCGGACGCTCGCGTTCCTGTCCGACCGTGGCCCGATCCTCGAACCCGACCCGCACGGGCCGTCGACGGGGCGCGGCGGCCTCCCGAAGGACCGCGAGGATGCCTGGCAGGTCTACCTCCTGCCGCTCGATGGTGGCGAGGCGCGCCGACTGACCGGCCTGCCGCGTGGCGTCGAAGCGTTCGAATGGTCGCCGGACGGGACGCGGCTGGTCGTGGTGACCGCCTCGCGCGGCGCGAACCGTGAGGCGGATGCCCGCCGGCGCGGGATCCGCTCACCGGAGCCTGTCGGCGCGCCCCCGCGGTCTGACTATCGATTCATCGATCGGCTCGACTACATGCTCAACGGCAAGGGGTTCACCTACGACCGAGTCCCGCATCTCTGGCTCGTCGACGTCGCGACCGGGATCGCGAGCCAGCTGACGAACGGGCCGGTGGCGGATCGCGAGCCCGCCTGGTCGCCCGACGGCCGCCGGATCGCGTTCGTTTCGAATCGTCGTCGCGACTTCGACCTGGTCGGTCGGTCCGATCTCCACGTCGTTGACGTCACGACGCGGCAGCTCAGTGCGATCACTCGCGGCCCGCGCTCCGTCTTCTCGGCGCCGGCTTGGCTGCCGGACAACCGGACGATCGCCGCGTTTGGCCATCGGCTCGAGGGCCGAGCCGGCAGCAGAAACGACATCTGGCTGTTCGCCACGGACGGCTCCGACGCCAAGCCCACCGGTGGCCGGAACCTGTCGGCAGCTCACGACCTGATGCCCCGGGCCGGGTTCACGAGCGACGTCACAGTCGGTGAGGAGTCGCCGCTCATCGGTTCGGCGGACGGCCACTGGCTGCACTTCAGCGCCCCGGTCGGCGGGGCCTACGACCTGTGGCGGATCGCCATAGACGATGGACACGTCGAGCGGCTGACCGAGGGGCGGCACACGGTCTCGAACTGGCATGCGGTCCCCTCGGATATCGCCGCTGGCGACGTACGGATCGCCTACCTGCGCTCGAGTGCCACCGAGCCACCGGACCTCTGGCTGCTCGAGACGAACTCGCAGCCATCCACTCGACGGCCCGCCCCACGACGGATGACCACGTTCAACACCGAGCTGCTGACGGAACTCCAGCTCGTCGAGCCGCTCGAGCGTCACGTGAACGTCGATGGCCGCGACATCCAGGGCTGGTTCATCCCGGCCCTCGACGGGCCGGGCCCGCTCGTGGTCGAGATCCACGGCGGGCCGCACGGGCTCTATGGCTGGGCGCCCGTCTGGGAGTTCCAGGTGCTCGTCGCAGCCGGGATCGGCGTCTTCTCCTGCAACCCGCGCGGCTCCGAGGGGTACGGCCAGGCGTTCAACGACGCCAACCACCGCGACTGGGGCGACGGGCCGATGCACGATGTCCTCGCTGGGGTCGACGCACTCGTCGCCGATGGACTGGCGGATCCCGAACACCTGGGCGTCACGGGTGGCTCCTACGGCGGCTACCTGACCAACTGGATCGTCGCGCATGACCAGCGCTTCCGAGCCGCGATGACCTGTCGGTGCGTGAGCGACATGACCACGCTCTTCCTGACCGGGGACATCAGCGGCGGCGACTGGGCGCGGATGGGGTTCGATGCAGCACCGTGGGAGGACCCGGACTACTTCCGGGAGATCTCGCCGATCACCTATGCGGCCGCGATCCGGACGCCCCTCCTGATCCAGCACTCGGAGCGCGACCTGCGGACGACCATCGCCCAGGCCGAAGCCCTGTTCACGGTCCTGCGATCGCTCCGCCGGCCCGTTCGGCTGCTGCGAGTGCCAGAGGAGACCCACGAGCTGACCCGTTCTGGGACGCCGTTCCGGCGAGTCGAGAATCTGCGGATCGTGGTCGACTGGTTCCGCCACTTCCTGGTCGAGGGAAAGCGCGGCCTGCCGCCGCTGCCGAGGGTCCGCGGGGGGCGATAGCCCCGCGAAGGTTAGGTGGCCTCATCTCGGCCGGCTTGCAGCGGAGGATCGACTGCCGAGCCCTGGCCACAGCGTATTCGGAGCGTCCGTCCTCGCAGGCCGAGTCTGAATTGCAGTGACCTGTGACCGATATCGCAGGTCCACAATGGCGCAATGGACGGCGACGCTGCGGTACCAGCCCCGCGTCACCTGACATCGGATTCGAGGAGTTCCAGCGGATCTACGGGCCGATCCGGGCGCTGACGCCAGTCGGGGCCGGCACTCTGTTCGACGGCGCGCCGTTCCGCTGGTGGGTCGCCGGTGGCTGGTCGGTCGAGCTCGGGGCCGAACCGCGCCGCTTCCACGAGGATCTCGAGGTTGCGGTGCCGCGCGACGACGTTCCGGCGTTGCGCGACTGGCTGCGCGACTACCACTTGTGGGACACCCACGAGGCCGCGCTCCGCTATCTGCCGCCCGATGTCAGCGTCCCGGTCGATCACGGACAGCTCTGGCTACGGCGCGACGGGTATTCACCATGGTTGCTCGACCTGATGCTCACGCCGGTCACGGGCGAGACCTGGTTCTACAAGCGCGACGAACGGGTATCGCGGCCGCTCGATCATGTCATCCGGGTCGGCGCCGACGGCATCCCATACCAGCGCCCGGAGATCACGCTCCTGTTCAAGGCGCGGCGGCGCTGGGAGAAGGACGAGGTGGACTTCGCCGCGGTTGTGCCGCAACTCGACGCGTCCGACCGCGCCTGGCTCCGCGATGCGATTGCGCTGACTGAGCCGGCAAAGCATCCCTGGCTCGCGCGGCTCGGCTAGCCACCACTGCGTGGTGCAACGACGCATTTGACGCCCTCCTGGCGAGGGCGGCCGTTGAGCCAGACCGGGACAAACAAGTCGCACTCTACGACGAGGCGCAGACGCTCCTAATGAACGACGCCCCCCGATCCTGCAAGTCTGATTCCCGGTGTCGCCGTTTGAGGTTGAGCCGTACGTTTCTGGGTTGACGATCTCATCGATCGACGCCGAGCTCCCCGGCGGCGCGCAGTTCGAGGCGATCAAGATCCTCAGACATTGACCCGTCCCCGACCTCTCTGGACGCGCCGCGATCCAGGTGTATCCTCTCCGTCCCATGACGGCCACGCGGCACCCGGATTCCCTCGCGCGAGAGCGTGCCCACGAGCTCATTCGCGCCTGGGACGCCCGTCCCGGACCGCTCGGCAACCTGCTCGGACGAGTCACCGCGGTCGACCAGGTCGGGGTGGAGGAGCGCGTCGATGCGCTCAAGAAGCGCTCGATCAAGAAGGCGTCGAAGCTGTGGGCGCTCAACCTCGCCGTCGCGATGATGGACCTGACCACGCTCGAGGGAAAGGACACGCCGGGCAAGGTCCGGGCCCTGTGCGTCAAGGCGATGCGTCCGCAGCCCGGAGATCCGACGATCCCGTCGGTGGCGGCCGTGTGCGTCTATCCGGCACTGGTGGCAGAGGCCAAGGCGGCGCTCCGCGGCTCGACCGTCAAGGTCGCCAGCGTCGCCACCGGCTTCCCGTCGGGCCAGACCTTCCGGCACATCAAGGTCGCCGAGGTTCGCGCGGCGGTCGACGCGGGCGCTGACGAGGTCGACATGGTCATCGATCGCGGCGCATTCCTGTCGGGCGACTACCTGACCGTGTTCGAGGAGATCGTCGAGGTCAAGGAGGCGGCCGGCGCGGCGCACCTCAAGGTCATCCTCGAGACCGGCGAGCTCGAGACCTACGACAACGTCCGGCGCGCCAGCGTCCTGGCGATGGCCGCCGGCGCGGATTTCATCAAGACCTCGACCGGCAAGGTGACGCCGGCCGCGACCCTGCCGGTCACGCTCGTCATGCTCGAGGCCATCCGCGACTTCGAACGCTCGACCGGGCGCCAGGTCGGCATGAAGCCGGCCGGCGGGATCCGGGTCGCCAAGGAGGCGATCCAGTACCTCGTCGTCCTGTATGAGACGCTCGGCCCGCGCTGGATGAGCCCCGACTGGTTCCGCTTCGGCGCGTCGTCGCTGCTCAACGACGTGCTCATGCAGATCGAGTTCCAGCGGACCGGCCGGTACCAGGATCCGGACGACTTCACGCTCGACTGAGGGGTACGCCCCGCCAATCAGCGCTCGTGAGTCGACATGTAGCTCGAGTTCCGTCTACTCGGGGACATCGCGGTCCTGGCCGATGGACGCCCGCTCGATCTGGGCGGCACACGCCAGCGGAGCGTGCTCGCGGTCTTGCTCCTCCAGCGGAACGAGGCGGTCGCGACCGAGCTGCTGGCCGACCGATTGTGGCCCGACGACCAACCCCTCAGCTCGATCAAGACGGGCCAGGTCTACGTCTCGCGTCTGCGTCACGCGCTCGGCCCGAATGCCGATCGGCTCACGTCCTCGTCGACCGGCTACCGGCTCGCGGTCACCGATGACGAGCTCGACGCCGTCGCGGTTCGAACGGGGCCTCAGGCAGGCCCGCGAGGCGCTAGGCTCCGACTCCGCCGCTGACGCCCTGGCCCGGCTCGAGGCGACCCTCGCCGTTTGGTCGGGCCCGCCCTGGGCGACCTGGCCGGCGAGTCGTTCGCCCGGCGCGAGGCCGACCGGCTCGAGGAGCTGCGTCTCCAGGCGTTCGAGGAGCTGGTCGAGCAACTCCGTGGCCGCCCTGACGGCTCGCAGCTCCGAGGGCGCGGGGATCCTGCGGTCACGCTGCCTGCCATATGGGGATGGCATCAGGTACTGGCCGATCGGGGAACTCGTCCTGGCCGCGTCGGGCATCGGCTCCGCGACGCCAGGGATGAGGCGGTGGACGGGTCCGCAGGCGGCACCTAGACGCGCAATCGCGCTGGCGGATGACCCGCCAGCGCGATCCGGGGCCGGCAGGAGGCCGTCCTCGGCCCCTGCTGACCTCCCTAGCCGAAAACGAGGATCTTGTGACCCGCCGTCGTGGCCAGCTTGAGGCTCATCCACTGACCCGACACGGTCGTGACGGGGGCCCGCGGGGTAACCAGCTGGGCGTGGCCCTGGTCGTCCCGGCCCAGCTGATACGCCGCGACGTTGCCGGTGAGGAGCATCGTCAGCGCCAGCGCGCCGACGAGTCCGCTCAGGCGCCGAACGGGTCGGGCCGTGGTGCGACGCCGCTGCGTTGTTGCGATCCCGGTTGCCATCATGTGCCTCCTGCTCTTGGTGGTCGGTTCCCTGGTGGGATCCTCTTGACCACCCGCAGCGTCGGAGGTGGCGGTTGCACCGCGGCTGCGGCCGGGTAAACGCCCGGCTGCAGGGGCATCCGGATCAGGCGGCTGGCTCGATCGCCCCGGAACGGCTGTCGGCACCGGCGCGCGCGTTGGCCTCAGACGGCCGGACCAGCACGACGGTCACGACGATGGCCGCGATCGTCAGGCCGGCGCCGATTCCGAAGGCGAGATGGAAGCCGGTCGTCTTGGCGACGTTCGGCGCGTCGCCGATCGCCAGCTGCACGCTCGTTCGCGCACTCGACAGCGTCGCCAGGATCGCCAGCCCGAGCGCGCCACCGACCTGCCGCGTGGTGTTGACGAGACCGGACGCGATGCCGGCGTCGCTCGGCGTGGCCTCGGCCATCGCCAGCGACACGAGCGCCGGGAACCCGAGCCCGCCACCGACCCCGACCAGCGCCATTGCCGGCAGGACGTCGACGACGTAGTTCGCCTGGACCGGTGCGCGGACCAGCCAGAGCAGGGCCGCGGTCATCAGCAAGAGGCTGGGGATCAGCACGGCGCGCGCGCCGAACCAGGTCACCAGCCGGGCGGACGCGCCGAGCGAGAAGACCCCGATACCGACGCTGACCGGGAGGAAGGCGAGCCCGATGCCGATCGGGTCCATGCCGAAGACCCGCTCGAGGAACAGCGAGCCCATGAAGAACATGCCGAACAGTGCGGCGGTCATGAACGCCTGGACGATGTTGGCACCAACTGTGACCAGCTGATGGCCTTCGTGAGGACGCCGCTCAGGAGCAGTCCGAGCGACGCGCCGGCCGACGCCACGAAGCTGTAGGCGCCGAGCGCCCGGGCGCGCTCGCCCGCCTCGGTGAACATCGTCACGATCATGCCCAGGATGACGGCCGAGGTCATCGCCCCGCCGATCCCCTGGACGAACCGTGCCGCGATCAGCATCTCCTGGCTGACCGACAGCCCACAGACGGCCGAGGCCACGGTGAACAACGTCATGCCGGCCAGGAAGATCCGCTTTCGGCCGAGCAGGTCACCGAGCCGGCCGGCCAGCAGCAGCAGGCCACCGAAGGCGACGAGGTAGGCGTTGACGACCCAGGCGAGACCGGCCTGCGAGAAGGCAAGGTCGTGCTGGATGGAGGGCAGGGCGACGTTCACGATCGTCGCGTCGAGGACGATCATGAGCATCCCCACGCACAGGATGAGCAGGGCGATCCAGCGTGGATCGGCGAGGAACGCGAGGGACCGACGAGATGCGAGGGACATGGGGAATCGAGCTCCTTCGAGGCAGTGGGGGACGAGCGGGACGAACTGCCGAGGCAGCGATTGGGTAGTATGCTCTGAGAACCGGGGACGGCCGCCGTTTACGGTGACCACTATACGGGGACTGTCTCCGTTTAGCAAGACCCCCAGAGTTGCAGGTCGATGACAACGCGGAACAGGGGCGGGAACACCGGGATGGACGCGGGCAGAGGAGTGGCGACGATGAGCCGGCCGCTGCGTGCGGATGCCCGCCGGAACGTCGACCGCCTCGTCGCGGCGGCTCGCGACGCGTTTGCCGAGCACGGTCCCGAGGCATCGCTCGACGACATCGCTCGGAGCGCCGGCGTCGGCTCCGGGACGTTGTACCGTCACTTCCCGACGCGGCTCGCCCTGCTCGAGGCGGTCTACCGCGACAACGTGGAGCGGCTGGCGGCCGAGGGCGACCGGCTTCGCGCGACCGAGCCGCCGGGCGACGCGCTGATCGCCTGGCTCGGGGTGTTCGTCGGCTACGTCTCGATCAAGCGCGGTCTCGCGACGGCGCTTACCCGCGGTCTCGGGAACGACGCCGACGTGTTCGCCCAATGCCACGCCGTGATGACCCGGACGGGCGACGCGCTTCTTGCCGACGCCAAGGCGGTGCGGGCCGTTCGGTCCGAGGTGGAACTCAAGGATCTCATCCGCCTGGCGGGCGCGATCGGGGCCGCGGCCGACAACTCGCCCGAGGGCCCGGCGCTGTCGGAGCGCCTGCTCAGGCTCGCCGTGGAGGGCGTGCGACTGGGGATGCGACCGGCCTAGGCGTTACGCGCCTCGCCGGCGCCGCGGGGACCTGTCGCATACTTGAACTGAACGTTCACGTGAACGTTAAGGTCGTGCTATCGTTCGCGTCGCATGAACGACGACCGCGGCAAGCGGCTGCTGCGCATCAACGAGGTCGCCGCCGAGACCGGCCTGACGACCCGAGCCATCCGCTACTACGAGGAATTGGGCCTGCTCGAGCCGGCCGCCCGGTCGGAAGGCGACTACCGGCTATATGACGAGTCCGACCTCGAGCGGCTGCAGTTCATCCGCAGCCTCCGCGACGATGCGGGCTTCGCGCTGGGCCAGATCCGCCAGCTCCTCGAGGACGACGCCGCCCGGGAGCGCAACAACGAGCAGCTGCGCGCGACCCACGACCCGGTCGAGCGTCGCGAGCTGTTCCTGGATGCCCGGCTGCGGGTCGATCGGCAGATCGAGCTGCTAGAGGCCAAGGCGGCCCGCCTGGCAGCCATGATCGACGAGGCCCGCCGCCGCGGGCGACATCTCGATACGCATCTCGCCGAGCTCGACGGCGGGCCGCCGCCGCACCCCGACCGGGAGGCCGTCGGAGGCGCCCGGCGATGATCGGCCCAGCGACCTTCGTCCGCGGTCGGCTGGGCGAATCGCAGGGCGTGGCCGCGTTCCGGCATCGCAACTATCGGCTGTTCTTCTCAGGCCAGCTGATCTCGCTCATCGGGACCTGGATGCAGCAGGTCGCGCAGGCCTGGCTGGTCCTCCAGCTGACCGGCGACCCGATCTGGCTCGGGATCGTGGCAACCGCACAATTCCTGCCGGTCATGGTCTTCGGCCTGTTCGCCGGCGTCGTCGCCGACGCCTTCCCGAAGCGCCGGGTCCTCATCGCGACGCAGTTGTCGATGATGGTCCTGGCCGCGATCCTGGCGGCGCTGGTGATCGCGGGCGTGGTCCAGGTCTGGATGATCGTCCTCCTCGCTTTCCTGCTCGGGATCGCGAACGCGGTCGACATGCCGGTGCGCCAGTCGTTCGCGGTGGAGCTGGTCGGACGCGACGATGTCAGTCCGGCCGTCGCGCTCAACTCGGCGATGTTCAACGGCGCCCGTGTCGTCGGTCCGGCGGCGGCCGGCCTGGCCATCGGGGTGTTCGGCGTGGCCGCCGCGTTCGTGCTCAACGCCGTGAGCTTCCTCGCGGTGATCGTCGGGTTGTGGCTGATGGACGAGGGCGAGCTCAAGATCGGTGCCCGGATCGCCCGCCCGACCTCGGTCGAGGCCGTCACCAGGAACCTGGCCGAAGGGCTCGCCTATGTCCGCCGGACGCCGATCGTGCTGCTCGCGACCCTGGTCGTCGGGACCGTGGCGACGGTCGGGATGAACTTCGGCGTCCTGATCCCGGCGTTCGCCCAACGTGACCTGGGGAGCGACGCCACCGGCTATGGTTTCCTGATGGCGGCATCGGGGATCGGGTCCCTGCTGGCCGCGCTCCGCCTCGTGTTCGGTGGCCGGCCGCAGCCGCTCCGGCTCGTCACGGGCGCGCTCATCCTCGGCGTGGCTTCGGTCGCGCTGGCCGCCAGCCGCCTCTTCCCGCTGTCGCTCGCGCTGATGGTCGTGGTCGGGTTCGGTTCGATCCTGATGGCGGCCACGGCCAACACCACGATCCAGCTGGCCGTGCCGGATCACCTCCGGGGGCGGGTGATGAGCGTCTACACGACGGTCTTCAGTGCGTCGGTGCCGATCGGCGGGCTGGCGATGGGCGCCGTGGCATCCGCCTTCGGCGCGACGCTGGCGATCGCTCTCGGCGGCGTGCTCAGCGTCGTCGTCGGGTTGGCCGCGCTGGCGTGGGGCCGGCAGGCGGGCTTCACGATCCCGGAGACGCCGTCGGTCACGCTCGGGCCAGCCGCCGCCGGCCTCTCAACCGCCCGCCCGCGATAGGCCGGCGACCGGGCCGCTGCGATCAGCGGTCGACGGTGCCGAACACCAGCGCCGCGTTGAGCCCGCCGAACCCGAACGAGGTCGACAGGATCCTCCGATAGGCGCCATTGCGCCCGTCGCGCAGCAGTCCCGGCAGGATCGCGGCGACCTCGGGATCCGGGTTGGCGAGGTTCACGGACGGTGGCGCCCAGCCATCGCGGATGGCGAGCGCGCAGATCGCCGCCTCGATCGCCCCGGATGCGCCGAGGGCATGGCCGTACAGCGCCTTGGTGCCGCTGACCGGGACCGTCGCAGCGCGGTTGCCGAGGGCGAGGGCGATCGCCCGCGCCTCGGCGATATCCCCGAGCGGCGTCGACGACGCGTGGGCGTTGACGTAGTCGATCTCGTCCGGCTCGACGGCTCCATCGGCCAGGGCGATCGACGCCGCCCTGCCGGCCTCGCGCCCATCGGCCCGGGGCTGGACCATGTGGTGCGCGTCGGAGGTCGCCCCGTACCCGAGCAGCTCGGCGTAGGGGAGCGCGCCGCGCCGTTCCGCGACGTCGGCCGCCTCGAGGACCAGCAGGGCTGCGCCCTCGCCCATGACGAAGCCGTCGCGCGCCGCGTCGAACGGCCGCGCGGCGCCGGCCGGATCGCCGTTGTGCCCCGCCGACAGCGCCCGGATGATGTCGAACGCCCCGAACGCGAGCGGGCTCAGCGGGATCTCGCAGCCGCCGGCGATGGCCGCATCGACCCGGCCGTCACGCAGGTCGCCGAGCGCCTCGCCGACGGCGACGGCGCCGGACGCACAGGAGTTGGCGGTCGACAGGATCGGCCCGCGGACGTCGAGCGCGATGCCGAGATTGGCAGGGGCGGCTCCGCCGAACACGGCCAGCGCGAGGTTCGGCGCGACCTGGCGGATCCCGCGCTCGAGGTAGCGGGTGTGCTGGTCCTCCGCGTAGGCGATCCCGCCGAGCGCCGACCCAAGGTAGATCCCGATCCGTTCTGGAGCGGCCGCACCATGGGCGCCAGGCACCATCCGGGCGTCGTCCAGGGCGAGCCGGCCCGCGACGAGGCCGAACTGGCTGAACCGATCAAGCTGGCGCGCGGTCTTCGGTGCCATCCAGGCCAGCGGATCGAAGTCGTCCACCTGGGCGGCCACCCGGGAACGGAACGGGCTCGGGTCGAACCGGTCGATCCGCCGGATCGGGGACGTGGCGGTTCGCAGCCCGGCCCGGAAGGCGTCCACGCCGGTCCCGATCGGCGTGATCAGGCCGATGCCCGTGATCCAGATTCGTCGGCGGGCCGTCACGGAGATGGAATTCGTCGCTTGGGCCGAGCCGGACTTCGAGCCGGACGCCGACGGGTCGGCCGGCAGATCCGCGAGCGCCTCGGCCAGGACCTTGAAGGTGGCCAGCGTCCGACCGGCGATCGGTCGCGTAAACCAGTGATCCACGATAACGGCCAGGAGCGGCCAGCGGGGCCGGAAGTCGTGGGTGATGACGACCCGGCAGCCGCCGTCGACCGGGTCGATCCGCCACGTCACGTCCATGCCGTTCGTCGCCCCCGCCACGTGGAGGAACCGGAGACGCCGGGTTGGGAGCTCGCTCCACGCGCGGGCCTGCCAGGTCACCGGGATGCCCCAGCCAAGGAGCCAGGGGATCGGCCGGCGGGCGACCATCCGCGCCGTCAGCACGCCGTCGGCACCCGTGCCACGGATCGGACGCACGGACACGTAGTGCGGCAGCAGCACGGGCCAGCGCGTGACGTCGCGCGCGATGCGGAACACCAGGTCGGCCGGCGCCGCGACCTCGATGGAGATCGTGCTGCGCACGTCAGGGCGCCAGCAACGCGGCGAGGTAGCGTGGATCGAGCGCCCGCCGGGCGGGGACCAGGTCGCCCATGACACGGCCCATCGTCGAGCGCACGGCCGGTCGCGCAGCCACGCGCCGGGCGGCGTACTCGAACAGGCGTGGCTGCGCCAGGAACCCCTGGACCAGCCACGACACGGCGTCCTTGGCGAGGAACCGGCGCTGCATCGTCCGCGCGTAGCCCTCGAAGGCTCCGGCCTCGCCCGACAAGGCTGCGTGGATGGCCCGGGCCGCCAGGTCGGCTGAGACGAGCGCTCGGTGGATGCCTTCGCCAGTGAACGGATCGAGGAACCCGGCCGCGTCGCCGACGAGCAGCCAGCCGGGCCCGGCCCGTCGCGTGACCCGGTGCCCGAGCGGCCACGCGCCGGCGATCGCGTCGCACCTGGCTGCCGAGCGCCAGCGCCCGGGATCGTCCTCGGTGGCCGGCGTGGCTGCCACGATCGACCGGGCCACGGACTCGGCGCCGTCCCGGGCGAGCTTCCTGCGCCACGATCCGCCGAGCACGATCCCGACGTTCACCCGGTGACCGGGGACCGGAGCGATCCCCACGTAGCCGTCACGGAAGACACGCAGCCGCGCGTCTCGCCCGGTCGCGTCGTCCGGATCGTGCGACGTGGAAGGTCAGCCCGATGCGCTCGGCGAGCCGAACCGGCCGGGCGACTCCGGCGGCGCGTGCCACGGTCGACCGCGATCCGTCGGCGCCGACGACGATCGCCGCCCGGAGCCTCCCGGTGCGACCGGCCTGGTCGCGCCAGGCCAGCTCGCCGCGATCGAGATCGACGCCCGTCACCGACGTCCCCGCCCGCACGTCGGCGCCGACCGATCGGGCGAGCGCCACCATCGCCGGGTCGAGCCGTGCACGATCGAAGCCGACCGCCGGCTCGCCGCCATCCTCGGTGCCGTAGGTCAGCCGGAACGACGTTCCGTCCGGGGTCTCGATGCGCATGGCGGGGGTTGGAAGCGCAGCCAGGCGGATCGTCGTTTCGTCCAGCCCCACCCGGCGAAGCGCCGCCACTGCGGCGGGCGAGGCGAACACGCCGCAGGCCCGCCAGCGCCACGCCGGCGATCGTTCGAAGGCCGTGACCGCTTGGCCGCCGTGGGCCAGGCGCGCCGCGAGCGCCGTGCCGGCCAGCCCGCCGCCGACGATCGCAACTTCGACGTCGATCTGGCGCGACCGCTCCACGGGCAGGCTCATTCGCCGGCTCCGATCGGATCGGGGGGCTCGCCCGGGGCCCCGTGTCCGGCCTCGCCGGCGGGCACGGCGGCAATGGCGTAGCGCTGGCCGAAGGCAGCCCGCACGACGCGGACGGGTCGCAGCCCGGCCGCGTAGAGCATCGCCGCCGCCTCGTTGGCACGGTACGCCCGCCGGACGGACAGCGGCGCGTCGTGCCGGGTGTAGCGGTTCGCCGTCAGGACGTGCCCGAGCAGCCAGGCCGCGAGCCACCCGATCCGGGTCCGGTCCAGGTCGTTGATCACCACCCCGAGGCGAGCCACGCGCCGCATCTCGCGCAGGGTCTCGACGGCCACCGGCGGGTCCAGGTGGTGCAGGACGAGCGACGCGTGCGCCACATCGAACGATCGATCGGCGTAGCCCAGGTGCCGCCCGTCGCCGACGTGGAGCTCCACCAGGTCGGCGCCCGTCCCCGCGGGCCGCGCGCGCAGCGCCGCGGCGAGCACCTCCGGGCGGTTGTCGATCCCGACGGCGTGGAGGCGCCGTCGCCGCCCGATTGCGAGCTTCGCCAGTGCGACCGGGATGTCCGCACCCCCGGTGCCCACGTCGAGCAGCGAGACCTCGGCACGATGCGCCGCCAGCGCCTCCATCGCCGCCGCGCTGAGCGCCACGCCACCGAGCCAGCGGTTGATCCGGCGCAGGTCACGGAGATTGCCGTCCAGCGTCGCCGGATCGTCCAGCGGCCAGTCGAGCAGTTCGTGGGCGTTCGCGAGGCGCTCCATCCCGGCGCAGGCTACACGACCAGGCAACCGCCGCGACTCGGCAGCCGAGCCGCCTACCATGGCGCCATGATCGTGGTTGCGGGCGAGGCCCTCGTCGACCGGCTCGTCCAGCCGGATGGCGAGAGCACGTCCGTCCCCGGCGGCGGCATGTTCAACACCGCCCGGACCATTGCCCGTCTGGGCCAGCGGGTGTCGTTCCTGGGCGCGCTCTCGGGCGACGCCGACGGCCGGCGACTCAGATCGGCCCTCGCGGACGACGGCGTCGACCTGTCGCTCGTCGAGACGACCGCGGCGCCGACGACGCTGGCCATCGCCGAGCTCGACGCGGAGGGGGTCGCCACGTACCGGTTCGATTGGCTCGGCACGTCGGCTCCCGCGCTCTCCGCCGCGGCGGTGGCTGCCGCGCTCGGGACCCAACCGTGGGCCCTGTCCGTCGGCAGCCTCGGCCTTGCGCTCGAACCGATGGCCGCCGCGATCGCCGACGGCGTGGCCGGGATCGGTCCGGGGACCCTGGTCATGCTCGACCCGAACTGCCGGCCGGTGGCCATCGCCGATCGATCGGCGTACCTCTCTCGGCTGGACGTGGTCGTTCGCCGGGCTGACATCGTGAAGCTGAGTCGCGAGGATCTCGAGTACCTGGCGCCGGGCGAGGACGCCACCGAGGCAGCCCGCCGGCTGCTCGACCGCGGGCCCGTGGCGGTGCTGCTGACGAATGGTCCGGCCGCGGCCCTCGCCTTCACGCCGGCCGCCGTCGTCGAGATCGCCGTCCCACCGGTTCAGGTCGTGGACACGATCGGCGCAGGCGATGCCTTCGGCGGCGCCTTCCTGGCCCGTTGGGTCGAGCGCGGGTTCGGTCGCGCAGAGCTTGCCGACGAGGGCGCCATCCGCGAGGCGCTCGGCCGCGCCGTCATGGTCGCGAGCCTGACCTGCGGCCGGCCGGGCGCGGATCCGCCACGTCGCCACGAGCTGCCGTGATCCGGCGATCGGGAGGGTGGGTGCCATAATGGCCGGCATGGCCAGTCAGACGGATACCCGTCTCGTCTCCACCACCGACCGAGCGCCTTCGAGCTGGGGTCTCGGTGATGGACAGGCCATCCCCTGGGAGTACGCGCCGGCGCCCGAAGCCCGGGACCTGGTCACGATCAAGGACCGCTACGGGCTGTTCATCAACGGGCGGTTCTCACCCGCGGCCGACGGCGGCACGTTCGCAACGGTCGACCCGGCGACCGAGGATCGGCTCGCGGTCGTGGCCAGGGCGACCACCACCGACGTCGATCGAGCGGTGCGCGCGGCTCGACGGTCGCAGTCACGGAGCTGGGGTCGCCTGTCCGGCAAGGAGCGGGCGAAGTACCTGTTCCGGATCGCCCGGATCCTCCAGGAACGGTCGCGTGAGTTCGCGGTCCTCGAATCGATGGACTCGGGCAAGCCGATCAAGGAGAGCCGCGACGTGGACGTGCCGCTCGCCGCGGCGCATTTCTGGTACTACGCCGGATGGGCGGACAAGCTCGAATACGCGTTCCCCGGGCGGGTGGCCCGGCCACTGGGCGTGGCCGCCCAGATCATTCCCTGGAACTTCCCGTTGCTGATGCTGTCGTGGAAGATTGCCCCGGCGCTCGCCGCCGGGAACACGGTCGTGCTCAAGCCGGCGTCCACGACGCCGCTCAGCGCCCTGCTCTTCGCCGAGGTCTGCCAGGAAGCCGACCTGCCGCCCGGGGTCGTCAACATCGTCACCGGCCCGGGCGAGATCGGCATGTCGATGGTCACCCATCCAGGCATCGACAAGGTCGCCTTCACCGGCTCCACCGAGATCGGCAAGCGGATCGCCAGGGGCGTGGCCGGGACGGACAAGGCGCTGACGCTCGAGCTCGGCGGCAAGGCGGCCAACATCGTGTTCGACGACGCGCCGCTTGACCAGGCGGTCGAGGGCATCGTCAATGGCATCTACTTCAACCAGGGCGAGGTCTGCTGCGCCGGCTCCCGCCTGCTGGCCCAGGAGTCGATCGTCGAGCCACTGATCGCCAAGCTCAAGGACCGGTTGTCGACGATCCGCGTCGGCGATCCGCTCGACAAGAACACCGACGTCGGCGCGATCAACTCGAAGAACCAGCTCGACAAGATCACGGAGCTGGTCGCGTCCGGGGTCTCCGAGGGCGCCGAGCTCTACCAGCCGGCCTGCGACCTGCCAGATCGGGGCTACTTCTTCCGACCGACGCTGTTCACCAACGTCGCGCAGAGCCACCGGATCGCGCGCGAGGAGATCTTCGGCCCGGTCCTGTCCGTGCTGACCTTCCGGACGCCCGACGAAGCGGTCGAGAAGGCCAACAACACGGTCTACGGGCTGTCGGCCGGGATCTGGACCGACAAGGGCTCGCGGATCCTCGAGATGGTGTCGCGGATGAAGGCCGGCGTCGTGTGGGCGAACACGTTCAACCGGTTCGACCCGACGTCCCCGTTCGGCGGCTACAAGGAATCCGGGTTTGGGCGCGAGGGCGGGCTCCACGGGCTGCTCGCCTATGTCCGGCTGGAGGACCGCTGATGGCCACCCGCGGACGACTGCCCGCCTCGGCGGGACGGAACGGGACGTCGCGTGCCGCGGCGGCACGGGCCGGGGCGGCCGCTGCGACCGCGGCCCAGGCTCGAGTCGAGGTCCGCAAGACCTACAAGCTGTACATCGGCGGTGCGTTCCCGCGCACCGAGAGCGGACGCTCCTACCTGGTTTCGGCGGCCGACGGCACGGCGCTGGCCAACGCCTGCCGGGCCTCGCGCAAGGATCTCCGCGAGGCGGTCCGCGCCGCGCGCAAGGCGTTCCCGGGCTGGGCCGCCAAGACGGCCATGAACCGCGGCCAGGTGCTCTACCGTGTCGCCGAGCTGATGGAGGGCCGGCGCGAGCAGTTCGCGAGCGAGGTGTCGGCGGCGGAGGGACTCGCGCCCGACATGGCGCGCGACGCCGTCGGCCGGTCGATCGACCGCTGGGTCTGGTATGCCGGTTGGGCCGACAAGATCGGGCAGGTCCTCGGGTCCTCGAACCCCGTCGCGGCGCCGTACTTCAACTTCACGATCCCGGAGCCGACCGGCGTCGTCGGCCTGGTCGCTCCGGAGACGTCGTCGCTGCTCGGCCTGGTCAGCCGGCTGGCGCCGCCCCTCGTGACTGGCAACGCAGTGGTCGTGATCGCCAGCGAGCGCCGACCCTTGCCGGCCGTCACGCTCGGAGAGGTCCTCGCCACCTCGGACGTGCCGGGCGGCGTCGTCAACATCCTGACCGGGCGACGATCGGAGCTCGTGCCCGTGCTCGCGGCGCATGCCGATGTGGATGCCCTCGATACGTGGGGCGTCCCGGACGAGCTCCGCGTGGAGGTCGAGCAGTCGGCGGCCGAGGACATCAAGCGCCTGCTCCGCCGCCCCATCAAGACCTCCGAGGCTCGCTTCGACTGGCGCGACGATGCCGCCGCCGAGCGACCCGAGTGGATCGCCGCCTTCCTCGAGATGAAGACGGTCTGGCACCCGATCGGCGGCTGACCGTGGCGATCGGGATTGGTGGTGGGACCTCGAGACGACGCTCCCGAGGCGTCGCCTCCGAGTCGGACCGGACGGTCGAGCGGCGCGTCTTCGTCCATGCCTCACCGCGCACCGTGTGGGCGACGCTTCACGATCCTGCGGCCACGAACGCCCTCTTTCCGGAACTGCATCTCGGACCGGCCGCGCCGGCGTGGCCGGCGGCCGCGACGACTCGCTCGGCGCACGCGCGGCTCGGGCTGCTGCGTGACGCGGCCCTGGTGGAGAGTCTCGAGGCGCGCCCCGACGCGAAGTTCCGCCTGCGCGTCACCGCGTCCGGGTTCGACAGCCAATGGAGCTGGCGGCTCGAGCCCGTCGCCGGCGGGACACGGGTGATCCATGGCGCGACCTTCGATCCGTTCGATCGCTGGACCGGGATCCTCGTGAAGCTCGGACGCGCGTCATTGTCCAGCCGGGTCGAGGCGCACCTGCGCGTGCTCAAGGAGCGTGCCGAGGCCGCGGAGCGGGGACAGGCCGCGTCGAGCTGATCGGCGGTGCGAGGCCGGGGCGCGTCGTCGCCGCGCGAGGCGCGCTTGACCGGCCGGATCGAACCGCCGGCAAATCCGCGCAACGGGCGCGGGTCGGGACAGGTACCGTCCGCTGGTGAGCCCGTTCGTCATCGGCCTGGTCGCGATCTCAGCCGTCATGCACGTCGCCTGGAACGTGCGACTGAAGACCGCCGGAGACCCCTTGCGTGCAGCCACGATCGGGATGCTGGCCGCCGGCCTGCTGATCGTCCCCGGAGGCGTGCTCGTCTGGTGGCTGGAGGGTGCCCGGGCACTGCCGATCGACGGGATCGCGCTGGGCGTCGCGTCGGGAATCGTCGAAGCCGCCTATTTCGTCTTCCTTGCCGCGGCGTATCGCCGCGGCGACCTGTCGATCGTCTACCCGCTCGCGCGAGGCTCGGCGCCCCTGCTGGCGGTGGCGGTCGGGGTCGGTGGCCTCGGCGAGCGGCTCGGGGTCGCCGGTTCGCTCGGCGTCCTGGCGTTGCTGCTCGGATTCCTCTGGCTGCAGCGGCCGTGGCGTGCCCTGGCGCTGGCCAGACGAGGGGCGAGCGCGGGTATCGCGCGACGGTCGGCCCTCGACAGCCCGGTCCTGTTCGCGTTGGCGACGGGCGTCGCCATCGCGACCTACACCACGATCGATCGCCTCGGGACGCGACTGATCGAGCCCGTCCCGTACGCGGCGATCCTGTGGGCGACATCCTCCGTCGTGCTGGCGGTGTGGGTGGTCCTGGTCGCGGGCGGCGACCTCTTCCGAGATGGTCCTGTGGGCGCCCGCCGCGCCGCCGTCGGTGGCTGGCTCACCCTCGGCGCCTACCTGTGCATCCTGGGCGCCCTGAGCGTCGCACCGCTGTCCGGCGTCGCACCGCTCCGCGAATCGGCGACGGTCTTCGCCGCGGCCTGGGGCTCGGTCCGGATGGGCGAGGCGGCCGAACTCTCCGAGGTGGGTCGGAGGGTCGGAGGGTCGGCTCTGATCGTCGGGGGCGCCCTGCTGTTGGCGTTGGGCGGCTAGCCGAAGAAATGGCCAAGCGGGGCGTGCTCTGCGCGCCTTCGGGGGCTGGAGCTGCCGACCCCGGGTGGAGTGCCGATCGCGATGACCTTGCCGAGGTCGGTTCCGACGAAGATGCGGCCATCGACGATGGCCGTTGCGTTCGGAGCGCCCTGGACCTCGAGGCTCCATCGGGCGGCGGCGGAAGCCACATCGACCGCGTAGATGGAGCGGTCGGCGCTCGGAACGTACAGGACGCCACCGGCGATCCCCGACAGGTACCCGACGCCACCGCCCGTGCGAAACGGCCAGCCCTGGGCCAGTGCACCGGTCGTCTCGGCGAGACGATAGACGTTGCCGTTGTTGCTGGATGCGTAGACGAAGCCATCGGCTACGGCCCCGCCGTAGAGCGGCTGGCCATCCGCGTTGGCGAAGCTCCACCGCGTCGAGCCATCCCGGACATCCAGGGCGCGGAACTGGTCGCTCGGACCGATCTCGAGGAGCCCGGTCGCGACGAAGACGAGCCCGTCGTCGACCATCGGGGTGGCCACCTCGCCCGCCCCCAGGTCCGCCCTCGACCAGCGGACGGTCCCCGTTGTGGCGTCAAGCGCGTCGAATTCGACCACCCGTCGCGCCGGCATAGACGACGCCGCCGGCAACCGCGACGCCGCGAGTCACCGGGGCTCCGAGGGACCGCGCCCAGCGCTGCCGTCCGTCGGTGGCGTCGAGCGCGTAGACGTTGCCGTCGCTGCTGCCGACATACAACACGTCGTCCACGAGCGCCGGAGCGCCGCGCACCGCATCGCCCGCCCTGAACGTCCAGACCGCGGCGCCTGTTCGGGCGTCGAGCGCGATGACCCGACCGTCCTCGCTTCCGACGATCACCCGACCGTCGGCAAGTGCCGGTGACCCGTCGACCGGGCTCTGGACGGCAGTCGTCCAGCGCACGGCACCGGTCTGCTCGTCCAGGGCCTGGACCGTCCCGCCTTCGTCGGCCACGTACACGACCCCCTCGGCGACGACCGGCATAACCGCGATCCGGCCGCCCTCGCTCACCTGCCAGACGACCCTCGGGTCGCCCGTGGGGCCTGGCCCGGGCATCACCCCGGTCCGTTCAGGTCCACCCCGATACATCAGAACGCCGAGCGGGCCCGGTCGAGGCCGCGACGCGAGGGCGATGATGAAGGCGACCGCGAGCAGCACGACGACCACGGCGAGGACCGCCACCCTGGCAAGGCTGAGCAGGCCACGCCCGGTGGCCGGCCAGGTCGACCGCCGCGCGTCCTGGGGTACGGATGCGATGGCTGCCCGAATGTCTTCGGCGAGGTCGGCCGGCAGCGGCAGGTCCACCGGAACCGTCAACGCGGCCCGGATGATCGAATCGCTGCGTTCGCGCTGGCTCATCGGTCTTCCGCCTTCAGAGCGCCATCGAGGACTCGCCTCGCTCGGAAGAGGCGCCACTTGACCGTGCCGACCGGGACGCCGAGGAGGCCCGCGATCTCGGCGACCGGCCGATTCTCGACGTAGTGGAGAGCGATGAGGGCCCTCGCGTCAGGGTCCAGCCGATCGAACGCCCGCCGGACGGCTTCGGCCTGGGCGACGGCCTCCTGACCACCAGACGCCGGGTTCGAGAGCACCCTCGAGCCGAGCGTCGTGTCGGGCTCTTCCGCGGGGATCTCCCGGACCTGGCGCCGGTTCCGGCTGCGCAGCAAGCCGCGGCAGGCATTCACCAGGATCTGCGACAACCATGGATCGAAGCTGGCGGCCGCACGGAGGTTCGGGAGCTGACGCCAGGCCTTGATGCTCGCTTCCTGGACGGCGTCCCGGGCATCGGCCTCGCTGCGGGTGACGGCCATGGCCATCCGGAAGAGGCGTTCGAGCCGTGGCCCGAGCACCGCCCCGAAGGCCTCCGTGTCCCCGAGCGCTGCCCGTTCGAGCAAGAGAAGGTCGCGGTCGTTGGCGGACGCGACCCGATCGACCGCGACGGGCAGCGGGCCGGTCGAGTCAATCACGCGTCGCGTCCGCTCGCGTCATTCGTCAGCTCTGGACCTACGACTTCGGCAGCTCAAGCTTCCGGATGAACGGATCTTGATAGAACGAGGTGTAGAGGGCACCGCCCTTCGGGTCGAGTGCCAACGAGTCCGCGTGACCTGGCCAGGCGTGGAGGACCTTGCCGGCGGAATCGAACTCGTAGATCGGACCCAAGGTGATGGGGTCGCTGTAGGAACTGACCGCAGGCACGTAGACGTGCCCGGCCGGATCGATCTGCATGCCGCCCGCCCACCAACCCAGCATTGACAGATCGATGCCCGGCAATGGGTTGCCGTCGGCATCGAATACCAGGATCTTCGGCCCGTCATCAACGAACAGGTGTCCAGCCGGATCCAGTCCGATGAACTCGCCGATGAAGCGATCGGTCGCGACGGTCCGAATGAACGTCCCGTCAGGCGTGAATTCCTGGACGTCCGTTCTGTCGCTGTCGACGACGTAGACGTGGCCGTGTCCGTCCGACGCGATGTCGACCGGGTTGGCGAACTGGCCGTCGCCCGTTCCGAACGTCCCCCAGGTCTTGAGGAGGTGCCGGTTCTTGTCGAACTTCTGGACGCGATGATTGCCGGTGTCGGCAACGTAGATCGTCCCGTCTGGATCGAACGCGACGGAACCATATCCGCCGCCGTCACCGACGAGGTTGAACTGTCCGGCTGCCGCACCTGCCGTTCCCCACGACTCGATGTACTTGCCGTTAGGGTCGATGATCCAGAAGGAGTTGCCGTATTCGGACGAGAGCCATAGCTTGCCGTTTGGAGCAAGCTTTACCGCGCACCCGCCATCCTTCGGCGGTTTCGGGCCGCCGACCTGCCACAGCTCCTTCAAGGCAGCCTCGAGCACGGGAGAGGCGATCGGCGACGGAGATTGGGTCGCGACGACTGCCGGCGCGGGTGTCGACGCCTGACTCGGCGATAGGCCCGATGCCGTTGGCGCGCCCAGGTCCGACGCCGCCGTTCCGGTGGCCGCCGGGGCGGACGAGCCGCACCCGGCCGCGATCACGAGGACGACGGCCGCCGTCCCGACCCGGGTAGCGAACCAGTTGCTCACGAGACCCCTCCTGCGCTGCTGTGATCCATCGTGCCGGTACGATGCCGCCGGCAGTCGTCTGGTTTGCCTGTCGCACCAGATCATTTCGATGACCCTCCGATCGCGATGAGCATCCCGAGATTCGTGCCGACGAGGACGTACCCGTCCACGACCGTCGGCCCGTACGGAACGCCGCGATAAGGAACGGTCCAGCGAAGCGCTCCCGTGCTCGCATCGAGTGCGTTCATCGCGCCGCCGTTTCCGGCGACGAACACCTGCCCATTGGCCACGGCAGGCACGGCCTCGTCGACCTGGTCGGTCGCCGCCACCCACTGCAACGCTCCGCTCGCGGCGTCGAGGGCCACGACCCGGCCATCCTCTCCGACGATGTAGGCCCGTCCATCGACCACGGCCGGGGTGTAGACCACCGCCCGGGTCGGGCTTTCGAAACGCCAACGCGCCGCCCCGTTCGAAACGTCGAGCGCGACGATGCCGTGGACCGAGGGATCATCCGCATCCAGGCCGGTCGCCGCAAAGACCAGGCCGCCGGCCGCGGTCGGGGTGCCGATCCGGCCCGACGCCGAGACAGCCTCCTGCCATCGAATTCTCCCGTCGGAGACGGCCACGGCCGACAGGTTCCTGCCGGCGCCGACGTATGCCGTTCCGTCGGCGACGGCGACCGAGGTACTGATGGACCCGCCGAGCGGTGTTGACCAGCGGATCGATCCAGTCGAAAGATCGATGGCGTAGCCAGTCCCGGACGTCGTCCCGACAATGGCGACATCGCCAATCCGGGCCGCGGCCCCGGAAATGGGGCCATCCGTCGCCTGCGTCCAGCGTGCCGAACCGTCGTCCGTGTCCAATGCATGGACCGTTCCCGTCGAGTCGCCGACGATCAGCAGGCCATCCGCGACCAGCGGCGAAGCGGACGCCGTCGCGCCAAGCTTCGTCTGCCACCGCTCGATACCCTGATCCAGGCTGAGCGCGTGGACGGTGCCGTCGTTGCCGACGAGGTAGACGGTTCTCCCGACCACCGCCGGAGACGACGCGATCGGCGCGTGGGCCTCGAAGCTCCAGGAGACAGCCGGCTTGCCGACGGGGGCCGGACCCGGCATGGCGCCCGTGCGCGCGTCATCGCCGCGGTAGGTCACCACGTCGCCGGCCGGGATGGGCGGCTGGGTCGACGGTGACAGCCGGACCGCCTCCGAGGAAGTTTCGTGTGTCGACGCCGCTGTGCCACCTGCCGCCGTCGACTGGCACGCAGCCGCCAGCAGGGTGACGGCACCCAGGGCGGACACCCAGGCCACGGTATGGAGCCGCCCGGGCGGGCGAATGCGATCCATCGTTGAGCCCTCGAGCTGCTTGCACCGCACCGCGCGGCGTTGCGCGTGTGATGTCGCAGGCTGCCCTCAGGTTTGTCGTTCCGTGATGCGGCGAGTGTGCTTGCCCGCCCTCGGCGGGCCGGATTTCAGACGGCCAGCCGCGGAGGGGGCGCTCGAGGAACCGGCCGGCGGCGCTGTGATGGACGTGCGTTGCCTTCGTGGTCGCGATGCGCCGCCACATCGACTCGACGCAACGCGCCGTTACCTCACCGCGAGCGGGCGGGACTGGTCTAGGTCGCCTCGACTTCGACCGGCGGCAGCCGCCCGAACAGGCGCCGCCGGCCGTAGGGGCTGTTGACGAGCGCCACGCCGCCGACGACCAACGCGGTCCCGAGCAGCAGCCGGATGTCGACGGGCTCGTTGAGGACCACGAAGCCGAGCACGATCCCGACGACCGGGATGACATACGCGACCAGCGTCGTCCGCGTGGCGCCCCAGGCGGCGAGCAGCCGGAAGTTCACGAGGTAGGCGAACCCCGAGCCGAGCAGGCCGAGCCAGGCGATCGAGAAGACGGCCTGGGCGTCGGGCCGGGCGTCCCACGGATGCTCGAAGATCGCCGCGATCGTGCCGGCAATGAGCATCGCGAACGTGACCTGGAAGACGGCCGGGATCATCGGCCGAACGCCGCGCATGTTGTGCCGCGAGTAGACCGCGCCGACCGCGTAGCTCAGGGCCGACCCAAGGAGGGCGAGCTCGCCGGTGATGTCGGACCCGGCCGATCCGAGGTTCCGGCTGACCAGCACGACCACGCCGCCAAAACCAACCGCCAGCCCGATCACGCCGTTCACCCGGATCGGCTCGTCATGGAGGATCAGCGGCGCGATCACGATCGCGAACAGCGGCACCGCGGCCGTGATGATCGCCGCGATCGACGAATCGACCGACCGCTCGGCCCAGGTGATCAGCGCGAACGGGATCACGATGTTGACGCAGGCCATGACCAGCAGGTGGCCGTAGATCCGCCGCTCGCGGGGAAGCTCCTGGCCCGCCAGGCGCATGACGATCCAGAGGAGGGCGGCTCCCACGGCCAGCCGCAGCGCGACCAGGGTGAACGTCCCGAAGTCGTCGACCGCGAGCTTGATGAACAGGTAGCTCGAGCCCCACATGAAGCCGAGCCCCAGGAACAGCAGCCAGTTGGATCGGTCCGAGGCGTCGCTCACCCGCGGATGATAGATGCGCATACCGGACAGAACCCGTCAGGTTGGAGGTCCGTTGCGTCATCGGCGTCAGGAGGCGGTTACCTACCGCCAGCGGGTCAGGATCGCCTCCCGATCGAACAGCGCGACGCCGATCCGCAGCCCCACCAGGCTCACGACGAGGACGATCGCGGCGAGCACCAGGTAGCCGCTGGCGCCGACGAGCAGCGTGCCGGTCGCCTGGAGCAGCGTGACCCCGATGATCGGCACGATGATCACGCCGCCGATCTGCTGGGCGACCCGCGGATCATTGACCCGCGAGCTGACGATGACCGCGGCCACGACCGACGACAATCCGACGGCCGGACCAAGGACGAACACGCCCGTCAGCCAGCTCGGGTCCGTCACGACACCCAGCAGGTGCGGGCCGTAGACAAGCGTCGCGAGGCCGACGAACACGGCATACGTCGCCCAGCCGGCGACGATGCCCGGAAGGAGGGCGGCGACGGCCTTCCCCGCCAACAGCTCCACGGTCCGGATCGGTGCGGCGAGCACCGGCTCGAGACTGCGGGCCTGCTTCTCGCCGATGATCGAGAAGGTGGCGATCGACAGGGGGATGTAGGCGGGCATCAGCAGGAAGAACGCCAGGAACTGCTGAACCGTGAACGCCCCGGCGAGCTCGGTTCGGGTGAAGGCCGCCCAGTCGGGCCGCTGCGCCAGGACCTGGGCGGCGAAGTCGGGCGGCAGCGACCGCTCACCGACGAACCCGGACAGCGCGATCGGGGCGATCGTCAGGATCATCGGCGGGACGAGGATGGTCGACATCAGCAGCCGGTTGCGGACGGTCTCGGACCATTCGCGCCGGAGGATCGTCCAGACGATCGCGCCACGCATCAGGCTGCCGCCTCATCACCGTCCGGCCGGACGCCCATGACTTCGAAGTAGATCTGCTCGAGGCTCGTCGCCCGTTCACGCACGTCGACGATGTCGGCGCCGGCCGCAACGAGCGCCCGGATGAGCTCCGGCGTGATCGCACGCGGCTCGTTTGCGTTCACGACGAGGCGGTGGTCGACGAGTTCGGCCTTGTCAATGCCGGGGACGGCGGTCGCCGTTGCCACGACGTGAGCGCCCGGCCTGCCGGCGAACTCGATCTCGACCCCGCGACCGCCGAGCGAGTCGCGCAGGTCGGCCGGCGAGTCGACGCGCAGCAGGCCGCCACGCACGAACGCGACGCGATCGCACAGGCGATCCGCCTCGTACAGGTTGTGCGTCGCCAGCACGATCGTCCGGCCCGACCGCCTGATCGCCTCGATCGCCTCGCGGACGATGTACGCCGCCTCCGGATCCAGGGCCGCGGTCGGCTCGTCGAGGAAGACGACGGACGGCTCGTGGAGCAGCGCCCGGGCGATCGCCAGCTTCTGCTTCATGCCCTTGCTGAACCCTCCGGCGGGGTCGTCGCGCCGGTCCCACAGGGAGAAGAGACGCAGGTACCGCTCGATGCGCTCGGCCCGGGTCGCGGCGTCGAGCCCGTACAGGCGGCCGAAGAAATCGAGGTTCGCCACCGCCGACAGCTTCTCGTACAGGCCGGGCGTCTCGGTCAGGATCCCGACCCTTGCCCGGACCGCGTCCGGCTCGGAGACCACGTCCAATCCGTCGACCGAGGCCGTCCCCTCGGTCGGCTCGATCAGTGCGGCGAGCAGGCGGACGGTCGTCGTCTTGCCGGCGCCGTTCGGGCCGAGCAGCCCGAGGACCTCGCCGCGCCGCACCTCGATATCCATGTGGCGAATCGCCCACAGCGCACCGAACCGCCGGCCGAGACCGGTTGCGCGGAGCATGACGGCCGAATCGGTGCCCACCCTCCGGAGTCTGCCTGATGCCGAGCCGGCTCGCTGCCGGCGTGCCACAATCGTCCGGTGACCCACGCGTGGACCACCCCCGAGCTAACCTCGCTCGGGCGGCTCCCGATGCACAGCCTGGCGCACGACGACCGCCTCTCCCTCGACGGCCGTTGGCGCTTCCAGGTGCTCCGCCGCCCGACCGACACGCTGGGTCCGGACTGGGGCGAAGCGTCCGTCCCCGGTCTCTGGACGATGGCCGACACCTGGGACAAGCCGCACTACACCAACGTCCAGATGCCGTTCCCCGGCCGCCCGCCGGAGCTGCCCGACGCCAACCCGACCGGCGTCTATGAGCGCGAGTTCGAGATCCCGCCGGGTTGGGCCGGCCGTCGCATCGTCCTTCAGGTCGGAGCGGCGGAGAGCGTCCTGCTCGTCGAGCTCAACGGCGGCCACGTCGGGATCGGCAAGGACTCGCACCTCGCCTCGGAGTTCGACCTCACTTCGCAGGTACTGCCGGGCTCGAACACCCTCCGGCTGACCGTGGTCAAGTGGTCCGACGCGACCTACGTCGAGGACCAGGACCAGTGGTGGCACGGCGGCATCAGCCGGTCGGTCTTCCTCTACGCGACGGGTCCCACGTACCTCGCCGACGTCAAGGCGATCGCCGGGCTCGCGGATGACCTCACCACCGGGACCCTGGACCTCTCGGTCCTGGTGGGGCTGCCGCCCGGACCGCTCGAGCCGGGCTGGATGGTCGACGTGCAGCTGGAGGGCCTGGACCGCACGCTCGAGCAGCCGCTGTCCAGCGTCGACCCTCGCGCGCTGGAGACCTGGACGCCGGACAACCAGCGCCTCATGTACCGCGCCGCCTCCGGACAGTCGCTGTCGGCCGATGACGCGGATCGCTGGTCGACGGTCCATCGCCAGATGGCGCCGGCACTCGACGGCCTCGCGTCGTGGCACCTGGAGGTGCCCAGCGTCGAGGCCTGGTCGACCGAGCGCCCGCGGTTGTACGAGCTGCACGTTGCGCTCCGGGCGCCTGCCGGCGACCACGTCGACGACACCCGGTTCCGGGTGGGCTTCCGGCGCGTCGAGATCCGCGGCGTGGACCTCCTGATCAATGGCCGGCGCGTGTTCATCCGCGGCGTGAACCGGCACGACTTCGACCAGCACACCGGCCGGGTCATCTCGGTCGACTCGATGCGCGCCGACCTCGTCCAGATGAAGCAGTTCGGGTTCAACGCCGTCCGGACCTCGCACTACCCCAACGACCCTGTCTTCCTCGACCTGGCCGACGAGCTCGGCCTGTACGTGATCGACGAGGCCGACATCGAGTCGCACGCGTTCCAGAGCACGTTGTGCGACGACTCGCGCTATCTCGACCAGTGGGTGACCCGGATCTCGCGGATGGCCGAGCGGGACAAGAACCATCCGTCGGTCATCCTGTGGTCGCTCGGCAACGAGTCGGGGCACGGCCTGAACCACGATGCGGCTGCGGCCTGGCTGCGCGGCTTCGACCCGAGCCGGCCGCTCCACTACGAGGGCGCCATCCGCTACGACTGGACCAGCGATCAGGCCGTGAGCGATATCACCTGCCCGATGTATCCGCCGATCGCGGCGATCGTCACCCACGCGACGACCGGGCTCCAGCGACACCCGCTGATCATGTGCGAGTTCTCGCACGCCATGGGAAACAGCAACGGGACGCTGGCCGAGTACTGGGACGCGATCGAGTCGACGCCCGGGCTCCAGGGCGGGTTCATCTGGGAGTGGTGGGATCACGGCCTGGTCCAGCGGCTGCCCGACGGGACGCAGCGCTGGGCGTACGGCGGCGACTTCGGCGAGTCCCCGCACGACGGCAACTTCGTGGCCGACGGGATGAACTGGCCGGATCGGCGGCCCAAGCCGGCGATGTGGGAGCACAAGCGGTTGGCCGCGCCCGTCGGCCTGCACGGCGCCCCGGTCGACATCCGGGCAGGCCGGATCGAGCTGGAAAATCGCCAGGACTTCACGGATCTCGGCTGGCTCCGGGCGACCTACGAGCTGGCGGTCCGGGGCGAGCCCACGTGCGCCGGCGACATCGAGCTGCCGGCGCTCGGACCGGACGAGCGAGGCCCGGTCGAGCTGCCCGGCTGGACGGCCCCGACCGGCTCGGACGAGGCCTGGCTGACGGTCCGGTTCAGGACGGCCGAGGCCCTCGCCTGGGCACCGGCCGGATTCGAGGTCGCGGCCCTGCAGCTCCCCGTGACCGGGGTCACGCCGACGCTCGACAACGCGGCCGCGTCGCCGGACGCCGGCGGCCCGGACCTGGATGCCGATGGCCGGCTCGTCCATCCGCTGGTCGCCGCGCCACCGGCGCTGGCGCTGTGGCGCGCGCCGACCGACAACGACCGGATCGGCGGGATGGCGGCGGCCTGGCAGGCCGCCGGGCTCGACCGGCTGGAACGGCGGCTCGTGTCGGTCGAGCGCGACGGCGCGATGGCCATGGTCAAGAGCGAGGTCCGGACCGGCTCGGGCGTCACCGTGGCCCACGACGTCCGCTACACCGCGCTCGCGTCCGGCGGCGTCCTCGTCGAGGAGACCGTGGTCATTCCCGACGAGCTGGTGGACGTGGCCAGGGTCGGCACCGTCCTCGAGGTGGTGGCCGGGCTGGAGGAGCTCGAGTGGTTCGGGACGGGCCCGCACGAGACCTATCCGGATCGCATGCGCGGCGGGCTCGTCGGCCGCTGGCGTTCCACCGTCGCCGACCAGTACGTGCCCTACATCCGGCCACAGGAGAATGGCGGACATGCGGCCGTCCGGTGGCTGCGCCTGTGCGACGGGGCGACGCGCGGTCTTCGGATCGGGCTCGGCCGTCCATCGCAGGTGTCGGCCACGCATTTCCGCGCCGCCGACCTGGCGAGCGCGACGCACGACGTCGAGCTGACCCCGCGGAACGAGACGATCGTCCACCTCGACGCCGCTCACCGAGGCCTTGGGACGGCGAGCTGTGGCCCCGACACGCTGCCCGAGTACCTGGTCGGCCCGGCGACCTATCGTTGGACGTGGAGCCTGACCGAGTGAGGAACCGCTGAAGATGCCGATCGACTGGGACGCGTCCGACCGTCAGTTCCATCTCCACAACGGCGAGATCAGCCTGGTGCTTCGCGTGTTCGACGACGGAACGCTCGGGCAGCTCCATCTCGGCGCGACGCTGCCGGCCGGTCGCTCGTATCGGCACCTCGGCCCGGACCCGTTTCCCGGCTTCTCGAACCGCGTGGGCGCGCCGGTTCCACTGGCGTATCCGACGAGCGGCACCGGCGACTTCCGCGGGCCGGCGCTCGTCGCCTCGGCGGCCGACGGGGCGACATCCCTATTGCTCCACTACCGGAGCCACCGGGTCACCGCCGGCAAGCCGGCGCTGGACGCGCTCCCGGCCACCTACGTCGAAGACGATGGCGAGGCGGAAACGCTCGAGATCACGCTTGCGGACGATCCGTCCGGCCTCGAGGTCGACCTGCGCTTCACGCTCTTCGGCGGTCGGCCGGTCGTCGTTCGGAGCGGGGTGATCCGGAATGCCGGGCAGGCGCCGCTCGACCTTCGCTGCGCGATGAGCCTGTCGCTCGATCTGCCCGACGCCGATTGGCGGATGGTCACGCTGTCCGGAACCTGGGCACGCGAGCGCCACGTGATCGACCGGCCGCTCGTGCCCGGCCGTCAATCGGTGTCGAGCGTCCGGGGGGCATCCAGCCACGAGCACAACCCGTTCCTCGCGTTGCGCCGCGCCTCGACCAACGAGGCGCATGGCGAAACCTATGCATTCAGCCTTGTCTACTCCGGCAACTTCCTGGCCGAGGCCGAGGTCGACCCGTTCGGGACGACGCGCGTCCGGCTTGGGATCGAGCCGTCGACCTTCGGTTGGCGCCTGGAACCCGGCGCCACATTCACGACGCCCGAGGCGATCGTCGCGTTCTCCGAGCACGGGATGGGTGGTGTCTCGGATGCCCTGCACGACCTGTTCCGCGACCGACTGGCCCGTGGCCATTGGCGCGACCGGCCGCGGCCGGTCCTGATCAACAACTGGGAAGCGACCTACTTCGGCTTCGACGCCGACCGCCTCGTCGAGATCGCGACCACCGCGCGCGACCTCGGCGTCGAGCTGTTCGTGCTCGACGACGGCTGGTTCGGGGCCCGCGACGACGACACGACGTCGCTCGGCGACTGGTTCGTCGACCGGCGCAAGCTGCCCGACGGTCTCGACGGCGTCGCGCGACGGATCACCGACCTCGGGATCGGCTTCGGGCTATGGATCGAGCCGGAGATGATCAGCGAGCACAGCCGGCTGTTCGAGGCGCACCCGGACTGGGCGATCGGGATCCCGGGCCGGCCACGGACCGAGAGCCGCCAGCAGCTCGTCCTCGACATGGCCCGTCCCGAGGTTGTCGATCACCTGACCTCCGTCCTGACCGACGTGCTCGGCAACGCGCCGATCACGTACGTCAAGTGGGACATGAACCGCAACATCACCGAGCCGTTCTCGATGTCCCTTCCGCCCGACCGGCAGGGGGAGTTCTTCCACCGCTACATCCTGGGAACGTACGAGCTCTACCGGCGCCTGACCGAACGGTTCCCCGAGATCCTGTTCGAGTCCTGCGCCGGCGGCGGCGGCCGGTTCGATCCCGGGCTGCTGGCATTCGCTCCGCAGGCCTGGACGAGCGACGACACCGACGCGATCGAGCGGCTGTCGATCCAGTGGGGGACGTCGCTGGCCTACCCGACGAGCGCGATGGCCGCGCACGTCGCCGCCGTGCCGAACCACCAGGTTGGCCGGATCACCCCACTGTCGACGCGGGCGGCGGTCGCGTTCTTCGGGGTCTTCGGCTACGAGCTCGACCCGACCGCGCTCGAGGACGAGGAGCGAGCCGAGATCGGCGACCAGATCCGGTTCTACACCGCCCATCGCGAGCTGTTCCAGCGTGGCCGGTTCGTCCGGCTCGTGAGCCCGTTCGAGGGAGATCGCAGCCGGGTGGCCTGGATGAGCGTCACGCCCGATCGGCGCCGGGCGGTGGCCGGCTACTACCAGGTCCTGTCTCAGCCCGACGCCGGGCCGGGACGGCTGCGGCTCCGGGGCCTGGACCCGGACGCCACCTACCGCGTTTCGACCTGGCCGGCGTACGACGAGCGGTTGGCGCGGATCAACGCCGGCGAACGCAGCGGCGCCGAGCTGATGGCGGCCGGCCTCGTCCTCGATGCCGAGCGCTGGGAGATCGCGGTTCGCGGCGACTTCTGGGCCCGCCTGTTCGTGCTGGACGCCGTCTAACCCCCGGACACAATGGTCCAGCGCCTGATGCAGGTCGGATGCATCGGCTCGCTGCGGAGCCACGCCGCGATGCATCCGAGCTGCATCGCGGACCGACACCGTCCACGACGACAGCGTCATCGCCGCCGCAAGTCCAATCGCTGTCGTAACCAGCCAGCGCACGCCGCACCACGGCGATCAGGCGGAGACGGCGGAACAGACCCTCGCCGGCCGTTTGCGCGGCAATTCAGCCCTTGGTCGAGCCCAGGGACAGCCCGCTGATGAACTGGCGTTGGAGCACGAGAAAGACGAGGATCGTCGGGATGGCAGCCAAAAGTGCGCCCGCGGCCAGCAGGTTCGTGTCGGTGAAGAACGCCCCCTGGAGGTTGTTCAGCGCGGCCGTGATCGGACGGCGGTCGCCGGTCTTCATCAGCAGCAACCCCCAGAAGAAGTCGTTGTAGATGAACGTGAATTCGAGGGTGGCCAGGGCGGCCAGCGCAGGGCGGCAGAGCGGCATGACGACCGCCGCCCAGATGCGCAGGACGCTCGCCCCGTCAACGAGCGCCGCCTCGGTGAGTTCCTTCGACAGCGTCTTCATGTAATTGCTGAGCACGAAGACGCAGAAGCCGGTCTGGAAGGCGACGTTGATCAGGATCAGCCCGAAGTACTGGTCGTACAGGAGGCTGTTGTCGCTGAGCGGATACGGGATCCCACGCAGGAAGGTGTACAGCTTGAACACCGGCACGATGATCACCTGCGGCGGGAGCAGGTTGCCGGCCGTGAACAACAGCAACACGAACAGGTTGAACCGCCAACTGAAGCGCGACACTGCGAACGCCACCATCGAGGCGAGGATGAGGGTCACGATGACAGCGGGGATGGTCACGATCAGTGTGCTGAGGTAGTGGAGCTGGAATTCGCCCTGGCTCCAGGCATTGGTGAAGTTATCGACGTTGAGGGTCTCCGGCAGCGAGATGTAGCCGTTGTGCTGGGTGTCCGAGAAAGGTCGAAGGGCCGTGTACATCCCCCAGGCCAGCGGGAACAGCCAGACGATCGAGAGCCCTGTGAGGAACACGTAGAGCGCTACCCGGCGCGGCCGGAATCGGCGACGATGATGGACGGGCGCGGCTGGCGTCATCGCGGTCACGCGTGGTCCTCCCGGAGCATCCGCACCAGGAAGGTCACGATCGGCACGAGCGAAACGACGAGCAGGACGACGGCGATCGCCGAGCCGAACCCAAGCCGGTTGGATTCGCTGATCGCGTTGTTCGTGATGAGCGTCGATAGCAGTTCCAGGCCGTTCTTGCCGTGATTGATGATGTAGGCGATATCGAAGGCACGGAGGGCCTCGATCGTGGTGATCACCACGATGACCACGTTGATCGGCATCATCACCGGGAAGACCACCCGGAAGAAGGTCTGACGTTCGTTGGCACCGTCGACCTTGGCTGCCTCGCGCAGGGCCGGATCAAAGGCCTTCAAGCCGGCCAGGTAGAGCACCATGATGTAGCCAACGTGGCGCCAGCTCGTGGCAACGAGGGCGGCCCAGAGATTCAGGCTGGGGTCGCCCAACCAGTCGATCAGATTGTCGTTCGATGTTCGGCCCAGGACATTGTTGATGAACCCGTTCTCTGGCGCGTACTGGAGCTGCCAGATGATGCCGATGACGGCGAGCGACAGCACGACCGGGATGTAGAAGATGGTCTGGTAGATCCGCGTGCCGCGGATCTCGCGGTCGAGCAGGACGGCGAGGAACATCCCGACCGGCGTGGCGATGAACATGAGCCAGGCCAGCCACAGCAGGTTGTGCTGGACGGCCGGCCAGAAGAATGGGTACGAACCGATCAGGTTTTCGTAGTTCGTGAGGCCGATGACCTTGGCCTCGAACGGGCTGCCGATCCCATTCCAGTTCGTGAATGACAGGAAGATCGAGACGACCGCCGGTCCCCACACGAGGGCCAGGTCGAAGAACAAGGGAACCCCGACCATGAGCCCCAGGATCAGTTTGTCTCGTCGGGTCAGCAGGCTGTAGCGGCGCCGAACCCGGCCGGTTACGGAACTCGCCCCAGCCCCGCCGGTCGAGCCGGCGAGGGCGGGGGCGAGTGGTTCTGTCGCGTGATCGGCCACGGCCCTGACAGTCTACTCAGGCCGCGTCGGCTGGACTAGAGCGTGTCCCAGAAGTCCTGGATCTTCTTCAGGTAGGCGTCCAGGTCCTGGTTCGGGTTCTTGAGGAAGTCGAGCAGGAAGGCCTGCATGCCGTTCGCGCCCGCAAAGTTGGGGTTGGTGTCCCGGTCGAGGAACTGGGTGATCCGCTGGGCATTGCCGATCAGCTCGGCTGCCTTCTTCTGCAGCGGCGAGTAGCCGCTCGTGTCGGCGTCCTTCGCGGCCGCCACGTTGCTCGGATCCGCGGTCACCCAGGCGACCTGGGTCGCCGGCTGGGCGATGTACTCGAGGAACGCCTTCGCCGCGTCCAGGTCAGCCTGGAGGCTCGGCGAGTTGGCACTGATCATCAACCCGTCGATCGGGGCATCCAGCGCCTTCTCGGCGTCGTACTGCGTCCCGAAGTTCGGATACGGGAAGAAGTCGAGGTCGTCGAGGTCTGCCTGGCCGGCAGTCTGGAACTGCTGGGACACGAACATCCCGAGCAGGTACATGCCGGCTTTCTTCTGGACCAGCGCCTGGGCCGCGTCCTGCCAGGTTCGCCCGGCGGCGCCTTCCTGGTAGTAGGGCAGGAGGTCCTTGAAGACGTTGAAGACGTCCTTGACCTTCGGATCGGTCCACTTCTGCTGCCCGGCCATCAGGCCGACGTGGAAGTCGTAGCCGTTCTGGCGCAGGTTGAGGATGTCGAACGTCCCCATCGCCGGCCAGCCGTCCTTGTCGCCGAAGGCCATCGGGACCAGGCCGTCAGCCTGCATCTTCTTGGCAAGGGTCTTGAACTCGTCCAGCGTGGTCGGTGGGGTGTAGCCCTTGTCCGCGAAGACGCTCTTCCGGTAGAAGACCGCCCACGGATAGTTGTAGATCGGGATGAAGTACTGCTTGCCATCGTCGCCGGTCGATCCGACCTTGAAGGCATCGCTGTAGTGGCTGCCGATGCTCGACCAGACGTCGCTGATGTCGGTCGCCAGGCCCTGCGCCGCGAAGAACCGCATCCGGAAGCCGGAGAACCAGGTGAAGATGTCGTCCGGGGTGCCCTGGAGGTATGAGCTGATCTGGTCCTGGAAGGTCCCGTGGTCGACGGTATTGACCTTGACGGTAGTGCCGGTCTGCTGGGTGAAGGTGTCGATGATGTCCTGGAAGACCTTCTTCGGCACGGGATCCGAGTAGTTCGATCCGACGGTGATCGAACCTGGGGCGACGCTCGGGGCTGCCTCGCTCGGGGCGACGCTGGGGGCTGCCTCGCTCGGGGCGACGCTCGGGGCTGCCTCGCTCGGCGCGGTGGTCGCGCTGGACGAGCTGCAGGCGGCGATGATCGCGGGGATGCTGATCAAGCCGGCGGCGCCGGCCATGCCTTTGAGGACGGTCCGTCGAGAGACGGAGTCCACCCGGATGGGTTCAACCATGGCGTTTGCTCCTCCTGCGAAACTGCCCGACAAAATCCGACAGGATCACGCAGATTGTCGGGCACCCGATCCCGTGATGTCAAGGTCCTGCCGCGCTCACCTTCGACAAATGTTCGAATGCGTTGACTTTCTGTGGGCTGCGAGGCAATCTTACCTGTAACCATCAACGGGAGGGCGGTGTCCTTCGTGGGCCGACGAGACGAGACGGGGACCGCACGCTGATGCTTGCTCGGCAGCGCCAGTCGATCATCCTGGACCGCGTCCGAGAGGACGGGGCCGTGCGGGTCGCTGACCTCGTGCGCGAGCTCGGCGTGTCGGACATGACGGTTCGCCGGGACCTCGAGGTCCTGCACGATCGAGGCCTCCTCGAGAAGGTCCACGGCGGGGCCACGTCGATCGCGGGGAACGCGCTGTTCGAACCCGGGTTCGCGGCCAAGTCGGCGCTCCAGCAGATCGAGAAGGACGCGATCGCCGACGCGGCCGTCGCCCTGGCCGAGCCCGGGATGGCAATCGCCGTGTCCGCCGGGACGACGACGTACGCGTTGGCGCAGCGCCTTGCGAATGTGCCCGGCCTGACCGTCGTCACGAACTCGGTCCGGGTGGCCGACGTCCTGTACCAGGCCGAGCGGCCGGACCAGACGATCATCCTGACCGGCGGTGTGCGGACGCCGTCCGACGCCCTCGTGGGCCCCTTTGCCGTGTCGGCCCTGCGGACGGTCCACGTCGACCTCGTGTTCGTCGGCGTCCACGGGATGGATCCGCACTCAGGGTTCACCTGCCCGAACCTGCTCGAGGCCGACACGGATCGCGCCCTGATCGATGCCGGGCGCAGCCTCGTCGTCGTCGCCGACCACTCCAAGTGGGGAGTGATCGGGATCAGCTCGATCGCACGCCTCGACCAGGCCGACGTCCTGATCACCGATTCCGGCCTCGAATCGGACGCCCGGGCCATCCTGTCCGGCGCCGTCCGATCGCTGGTCATCGTCGACAGCGGCGCGGGCAAGGAGTTGCCAGAGGCCGCCCGTGCCCACTGACCGGACCGCGGGCAGCTCGGCCGTCGCCCGGCTCGCCAACGAGCCGCACCGTCGCTACAACCCATTGATCGACGAGTGGGTGCTCGTCTCGGCCGGCCGGACGCGGCGCCCGTGGCTCGGTGCGGAGGAGCCGGAGCCCGAAACCGGTGAGCAGGCCTACGATCCGGACTGCTACTTGTGCCCCGGCAACGTGCGTGCCAACGGCGACGTGAACCCCGACTACGCCGAGACGTTCGTGTTCACCAACGACTACTCGGCGCTCCGGCCGGACACGTCGATGGCGGTCGTCGAGGAGGGGCTCCTCCGCGCCGAGGGCGAGCGCGGCCTGTGCCGTGTCGTCTGCTTCTCGCCGCGCCACGACCTGACTCTCGGCCGAATGGAGCCCGACGCCGTCCGCAAGGTCGTCGACCTGTGGGCGGACCAGACGGCCGAGCTCGGTGCCGAATACCGTTGGGTCCAGGTCTTCGAGAACCGCGGGGTGGCGATGGGTGCGTCCAACCCGCATCCGCACGGGCAGATCTGGGCCGGCGCGGCCCTCCCCGGTGAACCCGCCCGCGAGGATTCCGCACAACGGGCGTACCTTGCCTCCACGGGCCGCCGCCTTCTGCTCGACTACGTGGACCAGGAATCGGGTGGGTCACGGGTCGTGGTGGAGACCGGGGAGTGGTTGATCGTCGTCCCGTTCTGGGCAGCCTGGCCGTTCGAGACCGTGGTGATCCCAAAGCGTCCCGCCTCTCGTCTGTCCGAGCTCGACGGGGCGGCCCGCGACGGGCTGGCGACCGTCCTGCCGGAGCTGCTCGGGCGGTACGACGGACTGTTCAAGCGCTCCTTCCCGTACTCGATGGGCTGGCACCAGGCGCCGTTCGACGCTCGGTCGACCGACGCATGGCAGGTCCATGCCCACTTCTACCCGCCGCTCCTGCGTGGCCGGATGCGCAAGTTCATGGTCGGTTATGAGCTGCTCGCCGAGACGCAGCGCGACCTCACCGCGGAGGATGCCGCGGGCCGCCTGCGCGCCGTCCACACGGCCTCCACGCTGGAGCTGGCCGGCGTGTCGAACGCGGAACCAGCCTGACCGGCGTTCGGCTCCTGGCGCAGGCCGCCGTCGGCCGGCCTGGCCGATGCACCTCGGATGCATCGCCGAGAAGGGCTCGCTCCCGACATCGACGACCGGGACCGGCCGCGCGTCCCCTCGACCCGGGTAGCATACGGACTCACGAGGGAGGATCGATGCGGACCTGGGGCGGACGGTTCAGCGGGGAGACCGACGCGCGCGTGGTCGACTTCACGCGCTCGATCGAGGTCGACGCCGTGCTGGCCGCGGACGACCTCGCGGGCTCGATCGCGCACGTTCATGGGCTCGGGCGAGCCGGCCTCCTGGGCGAGGCCGAGGTGACCGCCCTGATCGGCGGCCTTGTATCCATCCTCGAGGACATGGAGGCGGGTCGTTTCTCCTGGGACCCGAGCCTCGAGGACGTCCACATGAACGTCGAGGCGGCGCTTGCCGAGAAGGTCGGTCCGCTGGCGGGCAAGCTGCACACCGGCCGATCGCGGAACGACCAGGTCGCGACGGACCTCCGGCTGTGGACGCGCCGGGCGATCGATGGCCTGGACGCGGCGTTGCTCGACTACGAGCGGGCCCTGATCGAGCTGGCCGAGCGCGACGGCATGGGGGTCCTGCCCGGGGCCACGCACATCCAGCCGGCGCAACCCGTGCTCCTCGCGCATCACCTTCTCGCCTACGTGGAGATGGCCGAGCGCGACCGGGCCCGCCTCTGCGACGCGCGTCGGCGGGTGAATGTCTCTCCGCTTGGGTCGGGCGCCCTTGCGGGGGCCGGTTACCCGCTCGACCGCGACGCGACGGCGAGCGACCTCGGCTTCGATGGCGTCACCGCGAACTCCATGGACGCCGTCGCGGATCGCGATTTCGTCGTCGAGACGCTGTCGGCGGTGGCGCTCGGCATGGTCCACCTGAGCCGCCTCGCGGAGGAGATCACCTGGTGGTCGAACCCGCGCTTCGGGTTCATCCGGGTGTCGGACGCGTTCTCGACGGGCAGCTCGATCATGCCGAACAAGAAGAATCCCGACCCCGCCGAGCTGGTCCGCGGTCGGGCGGCAAGGGTGATCGGGGCGCTGACCGGGTCGATGACGTTGCTGAAGGGCCTGCCCCTGGCCTACCAACGTGACCTCCAGGAGGACAAGGCGCCGTTGTTCGATGCGGTGAGCGTGTTCGAATCCTCGCTCGGCGTCCTCGCCGGGCTCGTCCGGACGATCACCGTCGATGCGGGCCGGATGCTCGAAGCCGCGCGCGAGGGCCACGTCACGGCCACCGCGGTGGCCGACGCCCTCGTCCGGCGAGGCGTGCCGTTCCGGTCGGCCCACCACGTCGTGGGCTCGCTCGTGGCGCAGGCGGACGAAGCGGGGATCGGGCTCGATGCCCTTCCCGACGCGATGATCGGGCTCGCCCTCGGCGCGAGCGGCGACCCGACGGCCGGCTCGCTTGCATCGGATCCCGGCATCGGCGACGAGCTCCGCTCCGCGGCGTCGATCGACGGTGCCCTGGCGGCATGCGACGTCATCGGCGGCACGGCGCCGGGCCGTGTCGCATCAGCGCTCGCCGCCGCCAGGGCCCGGCTCCGCTGACCTCCCAGCCGCACGGCGCACGTTCCCGCCCGGGGGTGACGCCGATGCGGGCGGATACCCCTTGACAGGCGGCGTATGTTACCGATAACTCATGTTACCGGTAACCTATACTGGTGTCGCCGGATCGTCCCATGCATACGCCCGACCTGCTACCTGGAGCGCGTGGGAACATCGAGCATGGCTACCGACAACGCCACTCGATCGGCATTGGCGCCCAGTGCGTCATCTACGCCATGAAGGCCATCTAGGGTGATACGAGCTTCGGCACGTCCGTCGAGCACGATTAGGGACGTCGCCCGCCTGGCGAGCGTCTCGACGATGACCGTATCGAGGGTTCTGAACCGTTCCGGCTACGTCAGCCAGGAGTCGCGCTCGCGCGTCGAGCGCGCCGTCCAGGAGCTCGGCTACGTGCCGAACGCCGTCGCCCGTCACCTTCGCTCGAAGCAGACGAAGGCGATCGCCCTCGTCGTCTCCGACATCACCAACCCGTTCTTCACCACCATCGCGCGGGGCGTCGAGGACCTCGCCGGCGAGCGCGGATTCGCCGTGATGTTCTGCAACACCGATGAATCGGACGACGAGGAGGCTCGCAACCTGCGCCTCCTGGTCGAGCGCCAGGTGGACGGCGTGCTCCTCGTCCCCGCCGGCAGTCCGCGGGCCTCGATCCGGCTCCTTCGGGCCCACAAGGTCCCGCTCGTGGTCCTCGATCGTCGCGTGCCCGGGCAGCGCGTGAACAACGTGCGTTGCGATTCGGAGGCCGGCGCCCATGCTCTGGCGCAGCATCTCATCGGGCTCGGCCATCGGCGGATCGGCGTGCTCACCGGACGACGCGCGATCTCGACCTCGGCCGACCGCGTCGCGGGTGTGCGTCGCGCGCTCGAGGAGGCCGGTCTCACGCTCGACGACGCGCTCGTCCGCTGGGGCCGCTTCAACTTCGGGGATGGCAACCTTGCCGATGGGTACCAGATGGCGGAGAGCATCCTCACCGCGACCGACGATCCACCGACCGCGCTGTTCGCGGCGAACAACTTCATCGCGTTCGGAACGATCCGCGCACTGGGCGAGATGGGCCTGCGAGTGCCCGACGACATCTCGGTGGTCGCCTTTGACGACCTCCCCGCCGAGTGGGTGAGTGACCCGTTCCTGACCGTGGCCGCACAGCCCGCGTACGAGATCGGGCGTCGCGCGGCCGAGATCATGATCGACAGCCTGGTCGGCCAGGGGACGAAGACCGGCCAATCGGTCGTCCTGCCGTTCGAGCTGATCATTCGTCGCTCGACGGCGGCCCCCGGGCCGATCGCGTCGGGGACCCTTGCCCGGCACGCGCCGTCGGTCCTTCGCGCCGCCACGCCTCCGTCCGCGAGCGCGACCAACGCCGCCGTGCCCGACGGCGAGCAGGCGCCGGTCGGATGACGCCACCGATCGCTCGAGTCGGCTCGTATCCCCTGGCCACCCGGCGCGGGCTCGACGCGTGCGCATCGTCGCGCGGAACATTCGCCGTGCTTGCCCTGGATCACCGCCAGAACCTGCGCAAGGAGCTCCACCCCGAGGCTCCTGAGAGGGCGACCTACGACGAGATGGTCACGTTCAAGCGCGCCGTGGTGCGCGCGCTCGCCGCGCACGCCACCGGGACCCTGCTCGACCCCGAAATCGGCGCGGCCCAGTGCATCGCCGACGGTTCGCTGCCGGGCGGTGCCGGGCTCCTGGTGGCGATCGAGGCGACCGGGTTCGAGGGTCCGGCCGATGCGCGCGTCAGCCGTGTCCTGCCTGGATGGTCCGTCGAGCAGGCCAAGCGCATGGGGGCGTCGGCGGCGAAGGTCCTCGTCTACTACCACCACGCGGCATCCAACGCCGCCGATCAGGAGCGGTTCGTCGCCGAGCTCGTCGGTGCCTGTCGCGCGGTCGACCTGCCGTTGTTCATCGAGCCGCTCGGGTTCGATCCCGGAACTGGCGGGAAGCTGACCGGGGACGTCCGCCGCCGCAACGTGATCGAGACGGCGCGGCGCCTCACCGCGATCGGCGGCGACGTGCTGAAGGCCGAGTTTCCGTACGACGCGTCCGTCACGGACCTGGCCGCGTGGTCCGATGCCTGCGCGGAGCTCGACGAGGCGAGCCGCCTCCCGTGGGTGCTGCTGTCGGGCGGCGTGGACGACGCGACGTTCGAGCGTCAGGTCGCCGCGGCGTGCGAGGCCGGCGCGTCGGGCGTGCTCGTCGGTCGCTCCGTCTGGGCACGGGCCGCGACCATGGCCGCAGTCGATCGCGACGCGTGGCTCGCGGGGGAGGGGCGGCGACGCCTGGAGCGCCTGGCCCGCCTCGTCGACGAACGGGCGACCCCGTGGCACGCACGGCCGAACAGCCTGTCCGATCGGTCCGCCCCAGACGACGGGTGGTATCGCGAATACGGGGCCGGGCAATGAGGGGCGATCGGGCAGACCCGGCGCCCGTGGCTGGACGGACCCTCGGGGACGGCATGCGAGTCGTCTGCATCTGCGTCAACGCGTCGGTCGACAAGGTAGCTGCCGTCGACCGACTGGAGCCAGGTCAGATCCATCGGCCCGAGCTACTGAGCGTCGTGCCCGGCGGCAAGGCGGTCAATGTCGCCCGCGCAGCGACACGCCTCGGACTGGAGGCCGTCGTTGTGCCGGTCGTCGCCGGCCATGCCGGTGAATGGCTGGTCGAGGCGCTCGCGACCGAGCGCATCCCGACACGCGCCGTCCGAATCCACGGCGAGACGCGCACCTGTCTCTCGATCCTGGACCGCACCACGGGGCGCCTCACCGAGGTCTACGAGCCAGGACCACCGATCGACCCGACGGGCTGGGCCGAGCTCGAGGCGGCGGTGACGGCCGAGCTGGCGACCGATGGATCGCGATCGGTCGTGGTCCTGTCCGGCTCGCTGCTGGCCGGAGCCCCGGGCGACGGGTACGCCCGGATCGTGGCGCTGGCGCGCGCGGCACACGCCCGCACCGTGGTCGACGCGGACGGTGCGGTGCTCGCCGAGGCGATCGCGGCCCGCCCGTGGCTGGTCAGGGTCAACGCCGACGAGGCGGCCCGGGCGACGGGACGAACGTCGAGCGGCGACTCCGGGCCGGTCGTGGCCGCGCGAGCCCTTCGCGAGGGCGGCGCCGAGGTCGCGATCGTCACCAGTGGGACCGACGGGGCGGTGCTCGTCGACGACGACGGTGAGGCGTGGGGGCTCGGGCCGCCGCCCGAGCGGGGCCCGTTTCCGGTCGGGAGCGGCGACGCGTTCCTCGCGGGTTTCCTCGCCGGGATCGCCGGCGGCGCGGCCATGCCGGACGCGATGCGCTGGGCGGTCGCCGCGGGGACCGCGAATGCGTTGCACCCGGGCCAGGGTGCCATCGACCCCGCCGACGTGGCGCGCATCCGACCGCTCGTGGAGCTCGCGCACCTGCCGGCCGGTGGCTCCGCACTCGAGGGCGCCAAACCTGAACCGAGCGCTCGGACCTCGGCCAGGACAAGACCGTAAACCGCGAGGGGAATGCCGGGATGGATCCACAGGCGATGGTCGATGGACGGATCGACCCGGCCAGCGTGCCGCAGCGGACCGTAGCCGGCGGGGCCCGGATGCCGGCGATCGGGCTGGGCACGTTCGGCTCGGACCGGGTCTCTGGCGAGCGCGTCGCGGCGGCCGTGTACGACGCCATCCAGGTCGGCTACCGCCACATCGACTGCGCGGCGGTCTACGGCAATGAGCACCTGATCGGCGAATCGCTCGAACGCGCGATCGCTGGCGGCGTGCGCCGCGACGACCTGTGGATCACCTCGAAGCTCTGGAACGATTCGCATGCCCCGGCGGCCGTCGCGGCCGCGTGCGAGCGCTCGTTGCGCGACCTGCGGCTCGACGTCCTCGACCTGTACCTGGTCCACTGGCCCTTCCCGAACGTGCACCAGCCCGGGGTCGACGTCTCGTCGCGTGATTCACACGCACGGCCGTACATCCACGAGCAGTTCATCGCGACGTGGGCGGCCATGGAGCAGCTCGTCGACCGTGGGCTGGTTCGCCACATCGGCACGTCGAACATGACGATCCCCAAGCTGCAGCTGCTGCTCCGGGACGCGCGAATCCGGCCGGTCGCCAGCGAGATGGAGCTCCACCCGTATTTCCAGCAGACGGAGCTGTTCGACTTCGTGGTTGCCAATGGCTTGATCCCGATCGGCTTCGCGCCGGTCGGTTCGCCGGCACGCCCGGACCGCGATCGGACGCCAACGGACAGCGTGGACATCGAGGACCCGGTGATCGTGGCGATCGCCCGACGGCAGGGCGTCCACCCCGCTGTGGTGTGCGTCAAGTGGGCGGTCCAGCGCGGCCAGGTCCCGATCCCGTTCTCGACGACCCGCGCGAACTATCTCGCCAACCTTCGCGCTGCCGTCAGCGACCCGCTGACGGACGCTGACATGTCCGCGATCGCCGGCATCGATCGCAACTGCCGCTTGATCAAGGGTCAGGTCTTTCTGTGGAAGGCCGGCCAGTCCTGGGAGGACCTCTGGGACCTCGACGGGACCATCACCCCACCATAGGAGAGGACGGCCGGCCACCCGGCGACCCAGCATGTATTTCGTCACCATCGACCAGGGAACCGCGAGCACCAAGACGGCACTCTGGGATTCCAGCGGCGGCCTGGTTGCACAGGCGACCGCCGCGTATGAGCTCGATCGGCCGATGCCCCTGTGGGCCGAGATCGATGCCGAGCGCTGGTGGGACGCCCTGTGCTCGACCGTCTCGAACGTCCTGGCGAAGCGGGCGATCGATGCTCGCGAGGTGGCCTGCATTGCGCTCGATGGCATCGGCTGGACGCTGGTCCCGGTCGACGCCGCGTTCCGTGCCCTGGCACCCGCGATGACGTGGCTCGATCGGCGGGCCGAGCCGGAGGCTGCCCGACTCCGGGCGGCTGCATGGTCCGAACAGCTGGTCGACCTCGTCGCCAATCCCATCGACGCGGCCTACATCACGCCGAAGCTGGGCTGGCTCCAGGCCCATCGTCCGGACGCCTTCGACGGGGCATGCTGGTTCCTCACCGCATCGGGGTACCTCACGGCGCGCCTCACCGGCGAGCCGACCTGTGACCTGACCCAGGCGTACGGGTTCCACTGCTTCGACATCCGTGGCGAGCGGTGGGACGCCGACGCGGCGGAGAAGCTGACGATCCCGATCGAGCGTCTGCCGCCGCTCCGCACCGCGTGGGAGGTCGCCGGCGAGGTCACGCCGCAGGCGGCCGAGGCCACCGGTCTGGCCATCGGTACGCCCGTTCTGGTCGGGGCACTGGACGCGGCCGTGGGCGCACTGGGCGGGGGCGTGACCCGGCCGGGGCAGACGCAGGATCAGGGTGGACAGGCGGGCGGGATGGGCCTCAGCGTCGAATCCGTCGTCGTCGAGCCGCGGCTGATCTTCAGCCACCATGTCCTCCCGGGCCAGTACCTGCTGCAGAGCGGCACCGTCGGCGGCGGCGCGCTGCGCTGGCTTCGCGACGTGCTGGGTCGGTCGGACGCGACGTTCGACGAGCTCACTGCGGAGGCCGCGACCGTGACGCCGGGGTGTGGCGGGCTGCTCTTCCTGCCGTACCTCGCTGGGGAGCGGACGCCGCTGTGGAGCAGCACGGCGCGCGGTGTCTTCGTCGGCCTGTCGTACGCGACCACGCCGGCCGACCTGTCGCGCGCGGTGCTGGAGGGCTGCGCGTTCGCGGTGCTCGACAACCTTCGCGTGGCGGAGGCAACCGGCGTCCGCGTCACCGAATGGCTCGGGACCGGCGGCGCCGCTCGCAGCGGCGTGTGGAACCAGATCAAGGCAGACGTGACCGGCCTGCCGTTCGTGGTCGCGCGTCGTTCGGACGGCGGTGAGGGTGGGCACGGCCTCGGCCTGTTCGCCCTCGCGGCGCAGGCGACCGGGCTCGGGGAAGCTGCGGAGGTCGTCGAGCGGCTGCTGCCGAACCGGACGACCTTTGAGCCCGATCCGGCGCGCCATGCGAGGTACGCCGAGCTCTTCGCCGTCTACCACGAGGTCTCGCGCGGGCTCCTTCCGGCATTCGACCACCTGGCGGCGGCCGCCGGCGGAGGGACCGGCTCGTGAGGGCCGCCGTCCTGGAGGATCGCCAGGTGCTGAACGTGCGCGAGGTCCCGGACCCCGCGCCGGGTCCGGGCGACGTGCTCCTCGAGGTCAGGGCAAGTGCGGTGTGCGGCTCCGACATCCACCGCTACCTCCGCGGCCACCGCACCTACCCGATCATCCTCGGTCACGAGGCGGCGGGCGTGATCCGTTCGGTGGCGGACGACGTGGATCCGGAGCTCGTCGGTCGCCGGGCTGCGCTCATCCCCCTGCTGGCGTGTCACGTCTGCGAGCAGTGCCGCGCGGGCCGGTTCTCGGCATGCGTGGCTTACTCCTTCGTCGGCTCGCGACGCGACGGCGCGTTCGCCGAGCTCGTCGCGGTCCCCGCCCGGAACGTGCTGCCCGTCCCGGACAGCCTGGCGTTCGAGGCCGCCGCACTCATCGAGCCGTCAACCGTTGCCCGGCACATGCTCGACCTCGGGCGCTTCGTCGCGGGCGGCTCGGCCGTCGTGCTCGGCGCGGGGTCGATCGGCCTGATGCTTGTCCAATGGCTCCGCCTGCTCGGCGCCAGCCAGATCGTGGCGACGGACGTCATTCCAGCGAACCTGGAGGTGGCACGCGCAGTCGGGGCCACCGTCGCGCTCGATGTCACTCATGACGACGTCGCCGAGACGGTCCGCCGGCTGACCGGCGGGGGCGTCGACCTGACGCTGGAGGCAACCGGCTCGCCGTCCGCCCTCGCCCAGACGATCGAGGTGACGCGCCCTCGCGGCGCGATCGTGCTCGGCGGCAACCAGCCCCTGGACGCGACGCTGCCGATGGAGTTCGTGGAGCGCCTGATGCGCAAGGAGCTCACCGTGGCCGGCTGCTTCATGTCCTACTCGGCACCGTGGCCGGGCCACGAGTGGACCGATGGGCTCGCCGCGGTCATCGACGGCGGGCTGGACATGGGCCCGATGATCTCGCACCGGGTCGCCTTGTCAGAGGCACCCGCGCTGTTCGCGGCGATCGGCGCGCACCAGCTTAGGCATCGCAAGATCGTGTTCGACCCGACCGCCTGAAGGAGACCCGATGCTCAAGACCCGCCTGCTCCATCCGGCGATCCTCGAAGCCCTCGGGGAAGCCGGCCACGGCGCGCAGGTGCTCATCGCCGACGGGAACTACCCGCTCGCTACGCGAACATTCGAGCGGGCGCATCGGGTGTACCTGAACCTCGCACCCGACCTGCTCCGAGTCACCGACGTGCTCGAGGTGATCGGCGGGGCGATCCCGATCGAGGCAGCCCACGTCATGATCCCCGACACCGGCGCGGAGCCGCCCATCTTCGGGGAATTCCGGAAGCTCCTGCCGGGCATCGAGCTGGCCCCGCTTGCCCGCTTCGAGTTCTACGACGCCGCCCGTGGGCCCGATCTCGCCCTGGCGATCGCCACCGGCGAGCGGCGGATCTACGCCAACCTGTTGCTCACGATCGGCGTCGTGCCGCCCGGCGACCTCGAACGATGACCAGCCGGGCGGCGAACGCCCGCCCAGCGCATCCCAGCGAGGAGGAGAGATTATGACCGTCGCGGAGAGCCTCTCCAGGAGCGACGCCACCCGATCACGGTTCGTCGGAGGGTGGCCCAAGATCGGCATCCGACCGGCGATCGATGGGCGGCGCCGTGGCGTCCGCGAGTCGCTCGAGGGCCAGACCATGGGCATGGCTCGGGCGACCGCCGAGCTCCTCAGCGCGAACCTGCGCTACCCGGACGGCAGCCCGGTCCAGTGCGTCATCCCGACGCACTGCATCGGTGGTGTCGTGGAGGCGGCCGAGGCGGCCGAGCAGTTCAGGCACGACGGCGTGGGCGTGTCGATCACCGTGACGCCGTGCTGGTGCTACGGCTCGGAGACGATGGACATGGACCCGCTCACGCCGAAGGCCGTGTGGGGCTTCAACGGCACCGAACGGCCCGGCGCGGTCTACCTCGCCGCGGTCCTCGCCGCGCATACCCAGAAGGGTCTGCCCGCGTTCGGCATCTACGGCCAGGACGTCCAGGATGCCGGCGACAACTCGATCCCGCCCGACGTCGAGCAGAAGCTCCTCCGGTTCGCCCGGGCAGGGCTGACCGTCGCGATCATGCACGGCAAGAGCTACCTCTCGCTCGGGGGCGTGGCGATGGGCATCGCCGGCTCGATCGTCGACCAGGGCTTCTTCGAGCGCTACCTCGGCATGCGGGTCGAGAGCGTCGACATGAGCGAGCTGACCCGCCGGATCGATGAGGGCATCTACGACCACGAGGAGTTCGCGCGCGCCCTGGCGTGGACGAAGGCGAACTGCCACGAGGGGCCGGATCGCAACCCACCCGACGGCCGGCGCAGCCGCGAGCAGAAGGACCACGACTGGGAGTTCGTCGTCAAGATGGCGATGATCGCCCGGGACCTGCTGACCGGCAATCCGCGACTCGAGGCGGCCGGTTTCGGCGAGGAGGCATTCGGCCGGAACGCGATCCTTGGCGGCTTCCAGGGTCAGCGCCAATGGACGGATCACTACCCCAACGGCGATTTCATGGAGGCGATCCTCAACTCGTCGTTCGACTGGAACGGCGCCCGGGCGCCGTACGTGTTCGCGACCGAGAACGACAGCCTCAACGGAGCGTCGATGCTGCTCGGCTACCTGCTGACCGACCGGGCCCAGATCTTCGCCGACGTCCGGACGTACTGGAGTCCCGACGCGATCCGGCGGGTAACCGGCGTGAGCCTCGATGGCCGTGCCGGCGGTGGGGTCATCCACCTCATCAACTCGGGCGCGGCAACGCTCGACGCGACCGGGGCGATGCTCCGCGACGATGCGCCGACGATGAAGCCGTTCTGGCAGATCGATGAAGCCGACATCGCCGCGGCCCTTGAGGCGACGACCTGGTACCCGGCGTCGACGGGCTACTTCCGTGGCGGCGGCTTCTCGTCGAAGTTCGTCTCCAGGGGCGGGATGCCGGTCACGATGAGCCGGCTCAACCTGGTGGCCGGGGTCGGCCCAGTCCTCCAGCTCGCGGAGGGCTGGACGGTCGAGTTGCCGCCCGAGGTCCATCGGACGCTCGACGAACGAACCGACCCCACCTGGCCGACGCATTGGTTCGTGCCCGAACTGACCGGCAGCGGGCCATTCCGTGACGTCTACAGCGTCATGGCCAACTGGGGCGCGAACCACGGGGCGATCAGCTACGGCCACATCGGTGCGGACCTGATCAGCCTCGCCGCGCTGCTCCGGATCCCGGTGAACATGCACAACGTGCCGGACGAGCAACTGTTCCGCCCCAGCGCCTGGACCTCGCTCGGGACGGCCGATCGCGAGGGTGCCGACTTCCGCGCCTGCGCGAATTTCGGACCGCTGTACGGGCGTCGATGACCCTCGAGCGCCGGGCAAGAGTGGTGAGGCCTCCACGGCGGGCCTCGACCGTGGGTGTCGATGGCCGGGAGGCCGGGCCGGTCCCGGCCCTCCGGGAGGAGGTCGCCCGGCTTTCGAGGCAGTTCGGCGCGGATCCCGAGTACACCCGCGGCGGCGGCGGCAACAGCTCGGCCAAGCTCGATGGCGTCCTCTACATCAAGGCCAGCGGCCAGTCCCTGGCCGGCGTGACCGGCGACGCCCTGATGCCGCTCCGGATGGAGCCGCTCCTCGATCTCCTCATGGGTGGCGACGCGCCGGCGCTGCCCGGGACCGACGAGATCATGCGCGTCGCCCTGGGCGCCCGCGTCGATCCCTCGGACGATCGGCGGCCGTCGGTCGAGTGCCTGTTCCACGCGCTGCTGCCGGAACCGATCGTGCTCCACACCCACCCGACCGTCGTCAATTCGCTGACCTGCGCCACGCACGGTCGACGCCTTGCCGCGACCACGTTCGGCGACGATGTGCTCTGGGTGCCGTATGTCGATCCGGGCCTGCCTCTTGCCCGACGGATCGCCGCCGAGCGGCGGGCGCACGAAGCACGCACCGGCGATCCTGCGCCTCGCGCGATGCTCCTGCAGAACCACGGCCTGATCGTGTCCGGTGAGAGCGCCGAGGAGGTTGCTGCCCGATGCGCGCGCATCGTGGACGCCATTCGTGCTCGCCTGGCGGTGGGCGGTCCCGTGCCGGCCGCCCCACCTGCGGCCGCGTCATCTGCGGAGCCGGCCGCGACGGTCCCGGTGATCGCATCGGCGCTCCGATCGCTGCTGGCCCCGGACGGGTCGCCAAAGGTCGTGCGCTTCGACGGTTCGCCGGCCGCCCATGAGATCGCCTCGACCGACGCGGGACGGGCGCTCGTCAGCGGCGGGCCGCTCACGCCCGACCAGATCGTGTACGCGGGGTCCTGGCCGCTGTGGCTCGAGCCCATCGAGTCCGGGGACGCCCGAGCGGTCTCGGACACCATCAGCGCTCGGCTCGAGGCGCACGTGGCAGCGACCGGCGCGAGTCCCGCGGTCGTCGTCGCGGCCGGGCTGGGTCTGTTCATCGTGGCCGACACGGACCGGTCCGCCGCAACCACGAACGAGGTCATCCTCGACGCCATGCGCGTCGTGGCGGGTGCCATGCGACTTGGCGGCGCTCGCGTCCTGGCTCCCGACGAGCGCCGGTTCATCGAGGAATGGGAAGCCGAGGCGTACCGGCGCGGCGTCGAATCGGCAGCCCCGACGCGAGGCGATGCCAGGTGAGCCGGCGGCCCGGCGCCACGGCCAATCATCGGAGAAGAACATGACGAGTCCACAGGTCAGCGCCCTGATCGGGCGGTCCAATCGGCTTGGTGCCGACAAGCGCAACACGAACTACGCGGGCGGCAATACCTCGGCCAAGGGCACCACCCTCGACCCCGTGAGCGGGCAGCCCGTCGAGCTCCTCTGGGTCAAGGGATCGGGCGGCGACCTTGGGACGCTCAGGGAGTCCGGTCTCGCCGTCCTGCGGCTGGATCGCCTGCAGTCACTGGTCGACGTCTACGCCGGCGTCGATCGCGAGGACGAGATGGTCGCCGCGTTCGACTTCTGCCTGCACGGGCGCGGCGGAGCGGCGCCATCGATCGACACGCCGATGCACGGGCTGGTTGAGGCGCCCCACGTCGACCACCTGCACCCCGATTCGGGGATCGCCCTCGCGACCGCCGCCGACGGCGAGGAACTGACCCGCGAGTGCTTCGGTGAGCGGGTGGCATGGGTCCCGTGGCGCCGGCCGGGGTTCCAGCTTGGTCTGGACATCGCCGCCATCCGCCGGGATCGCCCCGACGCGATCGGCGTCGTCCTCGGGGGGCACGGCATCACCGCCTGGGGCGAGACGTCGGATGCATGCGAGGCAAACTCGCTCGACATCATCCGGGCCGCGGAGCGGTTCATCGCCGAGCACAGCCGCCCCGAGCCGTTCGGGCCGGTGATCGCCGGCTACGAGCCGTTGCCCACCGGCGAGCGCCGGGTCCGGGCCGCGGCAATCTTCCCCACGTTGCGCGGCCTGGCCTCGACCGACCGGGCGCAGGTCGGCCACTTCACCGACAGCGACGTCGTCCTCGACTTCATCTCCCGCGAGGGACACCCGAGGCTGGCCGAGCTGGGCACCTCGTGCCCCGACCACTTCCTGCGGACCAAGATCCGGCCGATGGTCGTCGACCTGCCGCCGGATGCACCGCTCGAGGACACGCTGGCACGGATCCGCGAGCTCCACGCGGCCTATCGCGTGGACTACCGCGCCTACTACGAGCGCCACGCCGCGCCCGACAGTCCGCCGATGCGCGGAGCGGATCCCGCCATCGTCCTGGTGCCCGGAGTGGGGATGTTCAGCTTCGGTGCGAACGCGCAGACGGCGCGCGTCGCGGGCGAGTTCTACGTCAACGCGATCAACGTGATGCGCGGCGCCGAAGGGCTGTCCACCTATCGTCCGATCCCGGAATCGGAGAAGTTCCGGATCGAGTACTGGACGCTCGAAGAAGCGAAGCTCGCGCGCCTGCCGAAGCCCAAGGCCCTGGCCACGCGGATCGCGTTCGTGACCGGGGCAGGGTCGGGGATCGGCCGAGCCACGGCGCGACGACTCGCCGCCGAGGGGGCGTGCGTGATCGTGGCGGACATCGACGGCGACGCCGCCGGGACGGTCGCGAACGAGCTCGGCGGACCCGACGTCGCCATCGCGCTGGCGGTCGACGTGACCGACGAGGAGCAGGTCGTCCGGGCGCTCCAGGATGCCGTGCTTGCCTTCGGAGGCCTCGACCTGGTCGTCAACAACGCCGGCCTGTCGATCTCGAGCTCGCTCGTCGACACGACCGTCCGCGACTGGGACCTGCAGCATGACGTCATGGCCCGCGGCTCGTTTCTTGTCGCGCGCGAAGCGGCCCGGGTGATGATCGCCCAGGGCATGGGCGGCGATATCGTCTACATCGTCAGCAAGAACTCGCTCTTTGCCGGGCCCAACAACGTCGCTTACGGCGCGGCCAAGGCCGACCAGGCGCACCAGGTTCGACTGCTCGCGGCCGAGCTCGGCGAACACGGGATCCGGGTCAATGGGATCAACCCCGACGGTGTCGTGAAGGGCTCGGGCATCTTCGCCAAGGGCTGGGGCGCCCAGCGTGCTGCGGTCTACGGCGTGCCCGAGGAGAAGCTCGGCGAGTTCTATGCGAAACGCACGCTGCTCAAGCGGGAGGTCCTGCCGGAGCACGTGGCGGGCGCGGTCTTCGCGCTGGTCGGCGGAGATCTCTCCCAGTCGACTGGCGTCCACATCCCCGTCGATTCGGGGGTAGCGGCCGCGTTCCTGCGATGACCGACGGCCCGCATGTCGCGGTCGACCTGGGTGCCGCGTCCGGGCGGGTGATGCTCGGCGCGGCGGGTCCGGGCCGGCTCGAGCTGCGCGAGGTCCATCGATTTTCGAACGAGCCCGTCAACCTGCCCGACGGGTTGCATTGGGACATCCTCCGCCTGTACCACGAGATCCTCGAGGGCCTTCGCCTGGCCGGTCGGGCCGACCATGCGACGCAGAGCGTGGGGATCAATTCGTGGGGGGTCGATTACGGGCTGCTGGACGAGGCCGGCCGGCTGCTCGGCAACCCACACCACTATCGCGACCTGCGGACCGTTCCGGCCGTCGAGGACGTTCACGCCCGCGTCCCACCCGAGCGGCTCTATGAACGTAACGGCCTGCAGGTCATGCCGTTCAACACGATCTACCAGCTGGCTGCGTCGCGAGCGACGTCCGAGCTCCGATCGGCCAGCAGGCTGCTCCTCACCCCGGACCTGATCGGCTATTGGCTGACCGGGTCGATCGGAGCCGAGGAGACGATGGCCTCGACCACGGGCCTCCTCGACGCCCGCGAACGGACGTGGGCGCTCGACCTGCTCGAGGCCATCGACCTGCCGACCGCCATCCTGCCGGCGCTCGCTCGCCCGGGCCATGTGGCTGGATGCCTGCGCGACAAGGTGGCCGCCGAGGTCGGTCTCGAGACGGGTGTCCGGCTGACCCTGGTCGGCTCGCACGACACGGCGTCCGCGGTCGCCGCGATGCCGGCCGAGGGCCCGGACGTTGCCTACATCTCGTCCGGGACGTGGTCACTCGTCGGGGTTGAGCTCGAGGCTCCGGTGCTCACGGAGGCGAGCCGTCTCGCGCAGTTCACCAACGAGCGGGGCGTGGACGATCGGGTCCTGTACCAGCGCAACGTGATGGGGCTGTGGCTGCTCCAGGAGGCCCTTCGTGCCTGGGAGCGGGCTGGCACACCCGAGGACCTGGGGGCGCTGCTCACGGCTGCCGCCGGGCTGCCCCTGGGCGGGCCGCTGATCGAGCCAAACGACGAACGGTTCCTGCCGCCGGGCGACATGCCGGCCCGGATCATCGATGCCTGTCGGAGGACGAACCAGCCGGAGCCGAAGGCAAGGCCGGCGCTCGTCCGATGCATCCTCGACAGCCTCGCCGCTGCCTATGCCCGCGCCATCGCCGACGCGCGCCGCCTGTCAGGGCGCGGCGTCGGGGTCGTCCACGTCGTTGGCGGTGGCAGCCAGAACGCCTTCCTGTGCCAGCTGACGGCCGATGCCTGCGGCCTCCCGATCGTCGCCGGACCGGTCGAGGCCACGGCGCTTGGAAACGTGCTGGTTCAGGCGCGCGCCCACGGCCGGGTGACCGGCGATCTCGAGGCGCTGCGGGCGCTCGTCCGGGCCACCCAGCCGCTTCGCCGCTATGAGCCCACGCCCGCCACCGGCCGGCCGGTCGCCTGACCATGCGAATCGCGCTGTTCATCACCTGCTTCAACGATCTCCTCTTCCCTGAGATCGGCCAAGCTTTCGTGCGGCTGCTCCGGCGCCTGGGCCACGAGGTCGACTTCCCGGACGCGCAAGACCTGCTGCGGTCGGATCCAGTTCAACACTGGGTACCGCGACGACTGCGTGCCACTCGTGCGGCGGTTCGCCCGAGCGTTCGCGGGCTTCGACGCGATCGTGACCTCGTCGCCGTCGTGCGCGGTGATGGTCCGTCGCCACCATCCGCTGATCGCCGACGAACTCGGCAACGCCCGTCTCGTTTCCGACGTCGGTGAGGTCGCCGCCAGGGCTACGACCTGACCGAGCTGCTGGTGGACGTCCTCGGCGTGACCGACGTCCGGGCCCACTTTCGCCATGCCGTGGCGTTCCACCCGACCTGCCATTCGGTCCGGCTCCTGGGCATCGGTGACCGGCCGCAGCGGCTCCTGGCCGCGGTCGATGGCGTGACCCTGGTCGACGTTCCCGGCGCAGACGAATGCTGCGGGTTCGGTGGCACCTTCGCGGTCAAGAACGTCGACACCTCGCTGGCCATGGGTCACGACAAGGTCGCCGCGATCCGCGCGACACGCGCCGAGATCCTGACCTCGGCCGACACGTCGTGCCTGATGCATCTCGGGGGGTCTCCTGTCACGTGGGGGCGCACCCCAACGGTCATGCACCTTGCCCGGATCCTGGCCGGAGATCCGACGTGAGCGGGTTGGCGCCGCGGTCCCGGGTCCACGAGCCACTCCCGACCTTCGCCGGCACGCCACCGTTCCCGGAGGCCGCCCGGACGGCGCTGGCCGATCAGCAGCTCCGCAGCAACCTCCATCGTGCGACGACGACGATCCGGATCAAGCGCGCCCGGGCGATCGCGGAACGTGACGACTGGGAGGAGATCCGCCGCAGCGGTGCCGCGATCAAAGGACGACGTGCTGGTTCGGCTCCGTCGTCGGAGGCTGAGCGGCGACCTCTTCTCGGGCCCTGGGGGGCGCTACCATCGCTCCACTTCACGAAGGAGGCCCCGTGCCTGATCTCGCGACCATCGTTCGGGCACCGAAGGCGCTCCTCCACGATCATCTCGACGGTGGGCTGCGCCCGGCCACCGTGGTCGACCTGGCGTCGGAGTTCGGCTACGACGGGCTCCCGACGACCGACGTCGACGACCTGGCGGCCTGGTTCCGGCGCGGCGCGGATCGCAAGAGCCTCGAGCTCTACCTCGAGACGTTCACGCACACGGTCGGCGTCCTGCAGGAACGCGACGCGATCGTCCGGGTGGCTGCCGAATGCGCCGAGGACCTCGCGGCCGATGGCGTCGTCTACGCCGAGGTCCGATACGCGCCCGAGCTGTCGACCGAACGAGGCCTCACGCTCGACGAGGTGGTCGACGCGAACCTCGAGGGCTTCAGGCTGGGCGCCGCGAAGGCAGAGGAGGCTGGCCACCCGATCGTCATGAGAATGCTCGTGACCGCGATGCGCCAGGCGGCTCGATCGGTCGAGGTCGCGGCCTGTGCCGTTCGCTGGCGGGACGCGGGCGTCGTCGGGTTCGACATCGCCGGGCCCGAGGCGGGGTACCGCCCGACCCGCCACCTGGACGCGTTCGACCTCGTCCGCCACGAGAACTTCCACATCACCATCCACGCCGGCGAATCGTTCGGGTTGCCGTCCATCTGGGAGGCACTCCAGTTCTGCGGAGCGGAGCGGCTCGGGCACGGGGTCCGGATCGTGGACGACATCACCCAGCTGCCGGATGGGTCGATCGAGCTGGGTCGACTGGCGACGTTCGTCCGCGATCGACGGATCCCGCTCGAGATGTGCCCGACCTCCAACGTCCACAGCGGAGCCGCGGCCTCGATCCGCGAGCACCCGTTCGACCTGCTCCGCCGGCTGCGCTACCGGGTGACGCTCAACACCGACAATCGATTGATGAGCGGCGTCTCGTTGTCGAGCGAGTTCGCCGCGGTCGACGCGGCGTTCGGGATCGGCCTGGGCGAGATGGAGTGGCTGACGATCAATGCCCTGAAGAGCGCCTTCGCGCCGTTCGACGAGCGGCTGCGGCTGATCAACGAGGTCGTCAAGCCCGGCTACGCCCACCTCCGGGCCATGGAGTCGCGGGTGGTCTAGCGGGCCGCCTCGTCGGGGATGCGGCCCGGCCGCGCTCGGCCGCGCGCCGGGCCGCCGGACGGGCAATCAGTTCCAGCTCCGGTTGCGCCCGGCACCGAATCACGACCCGGGGATCGGCCAATCGACAACCCAAGCGCGACGGGTTGCGACTCGTTCCGCCGGCCACTCGCCAGCATCCTGCCGACAACGGAGCGGCCGACCGCTCCGGGCTCGTCCAGCTGGAGTGCCCCTTGAACGAACTGATCCCGACGCTGGCGATCGTCCTGCTGGCCGCCGAGGCGGGTGCGCTCCTCGCCCATCTCGCCGGTCTCCCGCGCGTCGTCGGCCAGATCGGGGCCGGGATCGTTCTCGGGCCCAGCCTGGCCGGGCTCGTTTCTCCGGTCGGGACCGTCGAAGGGATCGCCCAGCTCGGCGCACTTGCGATCCTGGGCATCGCCGGGCTAGAGACCAACCTCGCGGCGATGCGCCACGTCGGCAGGAAGGCGCTCCTGGTGGCCACCGGCGGCGTGGTCCTCCCGTTCGTCACCGGTCTCGGTCTGGCGCTGGCGGCCGGACTCGGCGCGACGGCTGCCCTGTTCGTCGGCGCGATCCTGACGGCCACGAGCGTCGGGATCACGGCAGCGACCCTCCAGGAGCTCCGGCTCATGCACACCCGGGCCGCGATCACCATCCTGGGGGCGGCGATCATCGACGACGTGCTGGGCCTGGTCGTCCTCAGCCTCGTCGTGTCCGAGACGGCCGCGGGCTCGAACATGCTCGGTGCCGTCGTGCCGATGAGCCTCACCATTCTCGGGGTCTGGGTCGTGCTGCGCTGGACGCCGGTCCACCTTGGTCGGGCGATCGACACCCTCCACGTCCGTGGTGGCGGCCTGGCCGCCATGCTCGGGCTGGTACTCGCCTTTGCCTGGGCCGTCCAGACATTCGGCGGCCTGGCCGGCATCACCGGCGCCTACGTTGCCGGTCTCGCCCTGTCGGGATCGCCGGCGGCCCCGCGACTCAGGGACGGGTTGATCCGGGCCGGCGAGGCCTTCTGCGTCCCGGTCTTCTTCGTGGCCATCGGGCTCGCCGCCGATCTCCGCGAGATCGGCCCCGTCCTTCCCTTCGCGCTCGGCCTGCTCGTGGTGGCGGTCCTGGCGAAGCTGGCCGGCAGTGCGATCGCCGCCGCCATCGGCGGCATGAGCGCGCGCGAATCCGGGCTCGTCGGGATCGGGATGATCGCGCGCGGGGAGGTCGCCCTGGTTGCCGCGACGGTCGGCCTTCGGGCCGGCGCGATCGGCGGAGGCGTCTACGCGGCGGTCGTCCTCATGAGCGTCGCGACCACGGTCATCACCCCGCTCGGGATCGCGGCCTGGAGCCGCCTGAGTCGATCGGCGACCTGGCACGGCCTCGATACGAACCGAATGGCCGGGCCGGTGGCCGTCGCCCGGCTGGAACTGGAATGAGCGCGCCGGCGAGCGCCCGGGAAGCGTTCAGTCAGGGCCTCCGCGCGCTCGCGCATGAACGCGTCGAGCTCGCGGTCGAGCAGCTCAGCCTCGCCGCCGATGGGGCGCCGGGCAACGCCACGGCCCACGCCTTCCTGGCCGCCGCCCTCTTCGCTGCGGCGCGCCCTGACGAGTCGGCGGCGGCGATCGATCGAGCGTTGGAGCTCGCGCCGACAGCGTACTGGCCGAATCTGAAGGCGGGCGAGCTGCGTCTTCGGCTCGGCGACGCAGCGGCCGCCGCCGATCACTTCCTGGCCGCGATGCGGGCCGTCGAACCTGGCAGCGCAGATGCCGCAGCCGCCCAGCTCGCCCTCGCCCGGGCGCGCCGCGAAGTCGCTCGGGCCATCTCGCACCGGGCCGTCCTGCCCCGCTTCCGGTGGCTGCCCCGGCGGCCCCGTCCGGCCGCGCCCCGGGGAGCCCGAGAGGGGTAGCGCCCTCCCGGCAGCGCTCTCGGCGCACACCTTGGGGTCAGGCAGGGGAACCCGCGCGTTCCATGGGTCAAGCATCGCGGTAGGGAGGTCGAATCAGTGTCCGTGCCATCGAACCCGGCGATCATCCGGGCCCTGAAGCGGCGATCGCGGAGGGGTCGCGGCGGGATCCGCTCCGCCGTCGTCCTGGCAGCGTTCGTCCTGTTCATCGTGGCCGGCTGTGCCAGCACCGGCGAATCCGTACCCGCGCCGGGTGATCCGGCTGGCGTGACCACGGCGACCGGCGCCAACCTCGACGGGCTGGCGCCAGGCAGCCTCGCGACGGGTGACTACGAGGCCGCCAAGGCCACGGAGCCGTACGCCGCGAAGCTGGCCGACCTGGTCGACGAGAACCGCCTGGCGGTCAACTTCGTGTGGCTCCTCGTGACCGGCTTCCTGGTCATGTTCATGCAGGCGGGCTTCGCGCTCGTCGAGACGGGGTTCACCCGGGCCAAGAACGCGATGCACACGATGAGCATGAACTTCATGGTCTACGCCATCGGCATCGTCGGGTTCTTCTTCGTCGGCTTCGGGCTGGCGTTCGGCGGTCTGGGGACCGTCGGTGTCGGCAACCTGGGCGGCCTCGCGCCGCTCAGCAACGAGATCGGGATCACGATCGGCGACACGACCTGGGGCGTCGCCGGCGGGACGGGCTTCGCGCTGAGCGGGGCGACCTACGACGTCGGCGTGATCGCCTTCTTCCTGTTCCAGCTCGTGTTCATGGACACGACCGCCACGATCCCGACCGGCTCGATGGCCGAACGCTGGCGGTTCAAGCCGTTCGTCGTCTACGGTCTGTTCATTTCGGCCATCCTGTACCCGCTTTATGCCAACTGGGCCTGGGGTGGCGGCTTCCTGTCGCAGCTCGGCTCGATCGGGCTGGGCAACGGCTACGTCGACTTCGCAGGATCGGGCGTCGTCCATTCGATCGGTGGCTGGGCGGCCTGGCCGGCGCCCTCGTCCTCGGCCCGCGGATCGGCAAGTTCAACAAGGACGGCTCGAGCAACACGATCCTCGGCCACAACCAGATCCTGGCGATCCTCGGAACATTCATCCTGGCGTTCGGCTGGTTCGGGTTCAATCCGGGATCCACGTTCGGCGCGTCCGGCAACGGCGCGCTGCGGATCGGGATCATCGCGGTCGTGACGCTGCTCGCGTCCGGCTTCGGGGCGGCCTCGGCGATGGTCTACACCTGGTGGACGGAAGGCAAGCCAAACCCGGCCATGATGGCCAACGGCATGCTCGCCGGGCTCGTCGCGATCACCGCGCCGTCGGGCTACGTCGGCCCGATCGCGGCCGCGGTCATCGGGCTCGTGGCGGGCGTGCTCGTCTGCCTCTCCGTCGCGTTCTTCGACCGCATCCACATCGACGATCCGGTCGGGTGCCATCTCGGTCCACGGCGTCAACGGATTGTGGGGGGTGCTGGCGACCGGGATCTTCGCCGACGGAACGGCCAACTACGGCGGCTTCCAGGTCACCGGGCTGCTGTACGGCAACGTCGGCCAGTTCGGCGCCCAGGTGGTCGGCGCGGTGGTGGCCTTCGTGTGGGCCTTCGGGGCGTCGTACGTCTTCTTCCGGATCCTCGATCGGTTCGTGAAGATGCGGGTCAGCCCCGAGGTCGAGCTGGCCGGGCTGGATATCCCCGAGATGGGGATGGGCGGCTACATCCCGGACGATCTGCCGGCCATGGCCTGAGCAGGCCGTTCTCTGCCTGGGCGCCGTCGGCACGGCGGCGCCCAGGCTCCAGCTGCCCGGCTATCGAGCGCGGGTGACCGAATACCAGGGCTTGAGCGACTCGTACATGCGGTCCCGATCGATGGTGTCGGAGGTATGGATCACGAACGTGTCGATCGGCAGGCGGTAACCCCTCGCGGCGAGCTCCTCGATCTCGTCGACGAGGGTCATGACCTCGCGACCAAAGGCCGCGTCCTCGCGGTCGTAGTCGAGCCAGCACTCGTCGTAGCGCGGCAGCAAGGCGATCCGGTACTCGTCCGGGTACAGGGTGGGATACAGGCGCCGGAAGTCCTCCGCCGACCGGCAGTACTCGGCATCGAACGTGAACACGCGACCGTTGCCGACGACGAGGCGTCTCATGGGCAGCCCGGGATCGGTCGCGGTCGTCGGCATCAGCCGAAGCTTAGGCCAACGGGCTCACGGCGGCTTCGTGGCGACTGGCGGATCAACGGCCCGCGGCGGGCAGCGCGACCACGAACCGGCTGCCTCCGAACCCGTTCGGCTCGAGGTAGATCCGCCCGCCCATCGCGTCCATCAGCCGTCGGGCGGCGAACAGCCCGATCCCGGAGCCGCGGCTTCGGCCGCGGCCCTCGATCCGGACGAATGGCTCGAACACGCTCTCCCAGTCCTCGATCGGCACGCCCGGCCCGTCGTCCGTCACGTAGACCTGGATCTCGGTCCCGAGCTGCCAGACGCCGATGCTCACTCCCTCGGCCTCCGGCGCGTACTTCGACTCGTTCTCGAGCAGCTGCTCGAGCACCTGCCGGAAACGCGCCTCGTCCCCGACCGCCAGCAGTCGCTCGGGCGGCCGCTCCCAACGGATGGGGTGCGGCCGCAGGAGCAGGCGCAGCGTGTCGACCGTCTCGGCGACCGAGTCGACCGCGTCGAACGGGGCCCGCGACAACCCGGTCAGGCCTTCGCCGCGGACCGACGCGAGGATGGAATCGACCAGGCGATCGAGGCGGGACACCTGGTCGAGCGCCGCGGCCTGCCACTCGGTGGCGGCATCCGGGCTGGGGGCCTGCCCGATCCCCTTGGCGGCGTCGCCAAGGAGGTCGACGTAGACCCGCACCACCGACAGCGGCGTCCGGAGCTCGTGGGTCACGACCGACAGGAGCTCTGCTCGGGCTGCGTCGAGGGCGGTCAGCTGCTCGAGACGGGCCTCCACCTCGGCCTGCAGGCGCCCCTTCTCGATGATTCCGGCGAGCAGCGCCCCGATCGTGCGCAGGAACTCGATGTCCGCCGCGCCGAACCGGCGCGGCGCCGTCGCCTGGACGTTGAGCACGCCGACGACGTCGTCGTGCCAGATCAGCGGGACCGACAGCATCGCCGTCAACCCGGCGATGTCGAATCCGCGGACCCACGAGAAGCGCGGGTCGTGGGTCACGTCGTCGACCGCAATCGGCTCGCGACCCGCGGCGACGCGGCCGGTGATCCCGTTGCCGAAGGGCAGGCTCACCTTGCCGACCTGCGTCCGGTCGAGGCCGTTGGTGGCCGCCAGCGTCAGCCGTGTCCGCTCGCGATCGGCCAGGTAGAAGGAACAGACCTGGACGTCCATGGCCGCCGTGGTCCGATCGACGATCGACCGCATCAGCTCGTCCCAGTCGCGAGCCAGCGTGGCCAGCTGCGCGATCTCGTGGAGGAACGCCAGCTCGCGCAGCCGACGATCCTCCGCGCGACGCTCGTGCTCGGCTCGGCGTTCGCCCGGTAGCGTGTCCATCACCGGATCATGGCGCATCCGCGGCTCCTCCCGCGTTTCGCTGAGGTTCCGAGCGGCAGCGGCATGCCCGACTCGGCCGCCGGGCGGCGGCACGGCCCGGCCGGCAACGACGGCCTCAGCCGGCGGCGAGCGCCGGGATCTCGTGACGCAGGGCGATGAGATCGTCGTCGTTCGGGGCGTGCTCCCGGAGTCCTTCGTCGGCGGGCAATGCCTGGCGGAGGAGCGACCGGGCGACGTCGAGGCGGCCGCCGAGCGCGTGGAAGCAGGCGAGGTTGTAGCGCGCATACGCCGCCGGTCGGGACGCCCAGCCGCCCCGGTCGATGATCGCCCGGGTCGCGTCCGCCAGGCCAAGGACCCGTGACCGCAGCTCGTCGGTCGAGGCGAGATCCATCAGATGGCCCAGGTCGTGCTCGACCCCGTCGCCCATGATCGAGCCCACGACCGTCGGATCGGCGAGGGCGACCTCGGCTGCGGCGGCTACCTCGGCCGTGAGCCCGTCGGCGGTCGATTCGGCATCGCTCACGACCCGATCCCAGCTCCAGTCCGATCGACGCTCGTGGAGGACGGCGTTGATGTCGTCGATGTCGGTGGCGGGCAGGGACGGTTCCGGACGGCCCTCGCGCAGGGCAGCGAGCTTGTCGGTCTGCTGCTGCCGCCACGCGGACAGGTGCGCGAGGGTGTCCTTGGCGGACCATCCACCGCCGGCCGGTGGCCGGTCGCGGTCCGCCGGATCCAGCGCGGCGAAGACGTCGCGCTCAACCGCGCGGGCCTGTATCAGCGTCTCGATGAGACCGGCTCGAAGTGTCGCTGCCGGCTGTCCAGTGTCGGTCATCGCGGCATGGTACCCCCGACCCGAACGCGAGTCGCCCGTCTCGCCGATCGCCTAGACGGCGGCCGGCTCCGGATCGGTCACCGAGGTCGGCAGGTCGGCCAGGAGCGGATCGGTCCACGTCCAGGCCGCGCCGTGGTGCTTGCCCACTGCACCGTGGCGCGCAGCCTCCACGCGGAGGGGCAGCCCGAAGATCTCGATGAACCCGACGGCGGACTCGTGGTCGAACGCGTCGCCCTCGTCGTACGTGGCCAGGCTCTTGTCGTACAGCGACAAGCGGCGAGCGACGGCCGACGACCGCGGCGCTGCCGTGATCGAGCCGGACGCGGACCTGTCCCGAGACGACCCGCTGCGACGAGGCGACGTATGCGCGCAGGTCGCGTGACAAGGCGCTGAACCAGAGCCCGTCGTAGATGAGCCGGGCGAGCTCGTCGGCGACCAATCGATCGAACCGGAGCGTGTCGCGGCTGAGCGTGAGGCCTTCCAGGGCCCGATGGGCGTTGTGCAGGATCGTCGCGGCCGGCGCCTCGTAGATCTCGCGGCTCTTGATCCCGACCAGGCGATCCTCGACGTGGTCGATCCGCCCGACGCCGTGCGCGCCGCCCAGCGCGTGCAGCCGCTCGACCAGCTCGACCGGCGGCAGGCGCTCGCCATCGAGCGCGACCGGGATGCCGCCCTCGAAGTCGATCACGACCTCGACCGGCTCGTGGCGCCGCCGAGGGCGCGACGGTCCACTCGTAGGCGTCGGCGGGCGGCGTGACCCACGGGTCCTCGAGGACCCCCGTCTCGCACGATCGGCCCCACAGGTTGACGTCGATCGAGTACGGCGACGCCTTGGTGATCGGGATCTCGATCCCGCGCTCGGCCGCGTAGTCGATCTCCTGGTCGCGGGTCAGGCCCATCCCGACGCGCATCGGCGCGACGACCTCGAGTCCCGGGTCAAGGGCATGCGTGGCGATGTCGAAGCGGACCTGGTCGTTGCCCTTGCCGGTGCAGCCGTGGGCGACCGCGTCGGCGCCCTCGCGCTGGGCGACCTCGACCAGGAGCTGGGCGATGAGCGGGCGGGCGAGCGCGGTGGCCAGCGGGTAGGCGCCCTGGTACAGCGCGTTGGCCTGGAGATGCGGCCACACGAAGTCAGTCACGAAGCGCTCGCGGGCGTCGACGACGTAGGCGCGCGACGCGCCGGCCGAGATGGCGCGTGCCTCGACGCCGGGTCGCAGCGATCCGCCGCCAAGGTCGACGGTCAGGGTCACGACCTCGACCTCGAACTGCTCGCGCAGCCAGGCGACGGCGACCGACGTGTCGAGTCCTCCGGAGTAGGCGAGTACGACTTTCTTCACGAGCGTGCGAACCTCCGGATCAGGGGCTGATGGTGGCGGACGTCGAGGCAGCGGCCGTCGCGACGGCCCGGAACCGATCGAGCCAGCGCTCGAGGCGCGCCTCGTCGGCGAACAGGACGAGCAGGGTGTTGTCGCCGGCGAGCGTCCCCTCCTGCTCCTGGAGCGTGGATTCGTCGATGGCCTGGGCGATCACGCTGGCCGTCCCCGGCGTGCCGGTCAGGACGAGGGTGAGGCCGCTCCGACCGATCCGCACCGGGATGTCGGCAAGGATCCGGCGCAGCCGCTCGTCCGACCCGGTGCCATGGCCGTTGCCGTTCTCGACCGGGACGACGTAGACGTGGCCGTCGGCACGCGCCGCCTTGTGCAGGCCGAGCTCGGTGATGTCGCGGGAGACCGTGGCCTGGGTCACCTCGAAGCCCTGCTCGAGCAGGGCGTCGACGACTTCGCGCTGGCTGCTCACCGCATGGCTCGAGACCAGCTGGCGGATGGCCCGCTGGCGGAGCCGCTTGAGCTCGTGGTTGGTGTTCACGGGTCGCGGCGCCCCGATCACGCGGCGCCCGCGTGGGCCGGCGCGGCCGTCGACGATCCGCGTCCCGAACGTGGGATCGTCGAGCGCCCGCTGGAGCGCGTTGGGCGCGGACGAGTCGGCGATGATCGCCTCGGAGCCCTCCCAGCCGAGCGCCCCGAGCGCCGCCCGGACCTTGGGGACCATGCCGCCGGCGATGACGCCGGATTCGATGAGTGCCTCGGCCTCGCCCGCGGTCAGCGCCTCGAGGCGTCGGCCGGCCGCATCCCGGACGCCGTCGACATCGGTCAGCAGCACGAGCTGGCGGGCGCCCAGGCCGCTGGCGATCCCGGCCGCGGCGTCGTCGGCGTTGACGTTGCAGACGATCCCGTCGGCGTCGCGGGCCAGCGGCGCGACGACCGGCACCTGGCCGCCGACCAGGATCGCGTCGAGCAGGTCGCGGCGGAGGCCCGACCACCCGGGCGACCAGGCCGAGATGCGGGATCCGCTCGGCGATGAGCAGGCCGCCGTCCACCCCGGACAGCCCGACCGCGTCGACGCCCAGGTCGCGCAGCCCGGACACGAGCTCGCTGTTGACCACGCCGCGCAGGACCGCGGCCGCCACCTCGAGCGACTGGGCGTCGGTGACCCGCAGGCCGCCCTCGAACTTGCTCGGGCACGCCGAGCCGCTCGAGCCATTCGGTGATCCGCTTGCCGCCGCCGTGGACGAGCACGACCGGCCGGCGGCGGGCAACGACGGCGACGTCGTCGAGCACCTGGCGCTGGTCGGCGATGGTCGTCCCGCCCAGCTTGACGACGAGGACCTCGCTCATGAGCTGACTCGCCGTCGGGTCGGCAGCCGCTCGTTCACGTGGTGTACTCCGAGTTCTCGATGACGTAGGCCTCGGTGAGGTCGCAGCCGAAGGCCTCGCCGCAGCCGCCGCCGAGCCCGAGGTCCAGGCCGATCACCAACTCCGGTGCCTCCATCGCCGCCCGCGCCGCCGGCCGGTCGAAGGCGACCGGCCCGCCCGCCGACCCGTCGAAGACGAGGTGACCCGCGATCGAGATCCGCAGCGTGCTCGCGTCGAGCGTCGCCGGGTTCCCGGCCCGCGCCGTGGCCTCGGCAGCCGGCAATCCGGCGGCCTCGAGCACCGCGGCGTCGGCCAGCCGCGCGTTGCCGGCCGCGCCGGCGATCCGGCCCCAGTTCGGGTCGCGGCCGTGGGCGGCCGCCTTGACCAGGCTCGACGAGACGACCGCCCGCGCGACGGCTCGCGCCTCGGCGTCGTCGCGAGCGCCGGTCACGACCGCGGTGATGAGCGTCGAGGCGCCCTCGCCGTCGGCCGCCTGCTGGCGGGCCAGGTCGCGGGCGACGGCCTCGATGGCGGCGCCGAGCGTGCCGCGCGGCCGGAGATCCGGCCGCGACCGGCGCCGCCGCCGAGGCTCCCGAGGCCAGGACGAAGACCGTGTCGTTGGTGCTCGTGTCGCCGTCGACCGAGAGCTGGTTCCAGGTCCGCGCGGCGGCCGGTCGGAGCAGTCCCCACAGCGTCTCGGGCGCCACGGCCGCGTCGGTCAGCACGACCGACAGCATCGTCGCCATCCGCGGGTGGATCATGCCGACGCCCTTGGCGATCCCGCTGACGGTCACCTCGACCGGTCCGGCCGTCGGGCGCCGGCAGCTGCGACGGTCGTCGGTCGCGATCTTGGTCACCGAGTCGGTCGTCCGGAGCGCGATCGCGGCCGCCTCGAGGGCGGCGTCGTCGTCCGACAGCGTCGGCACGATGGCGGCGAGGCCACTGGCCACCCGGTCGAGCGGCAGCCGCGTCCCGATCACGCCGGTCGACAGGTGGAGGGTCCGGTTGACCTGGGCCCCGGTCGCCTCCGCGAGCAGGCGGCCGATCTCGAGCTGGTCGGCGTCGCCGGCCGCACCGGTCGCGGCATTCGCGCTGCCGCTCGTCGACACGATCGCCTCGGCCCAGCCGAACCCGCCGCGCGCGTCGCCCGAGCTCGCGGCGAGGTGCGCCCGCGACAGCCGGACCGGCGCGGCGGCGAAGGCGTTCGGGGTGAAGACGGCGGCCGCGGCGGCCGGATCTCCGGTCGTCACGATGACGGCAAGGTCCGGCCGGCCCGAGGCCTTGATCCCGGCCGCGCGCCCGCCGGCCCGGAACCCGGCAGGCATGGCGGCCCGTCGCTCGACCGGTGGGAGGTCCGCCGAGGACGTCGGGACGGGAGACGCGGCGGTGGTCATGGGGCGAGCGGGAGCTGCTCGAGGCCGGCCGTCTCGGGCAGGCCGTGGACGAGGTTGAAGGCCTGGACCGCCTGGCCGGCCGCGCCCTTGACCAGGTTGTCCTCGACGCCGATCGCGATGATCCGCCCGGTCCGTTCGTCGAGCCGGACGTGGACGAGGACCTGGTTGCTGCCGGTGACGTGCTTGGTCGCCGGCGGCGTCGGCACGACGGTCACGAACGGCTCGTCCGCGTAGGCGTCGGCGTATAGCGCGTCGAGCTCGGCCTGGCTGACCGGCCGGCTCGGCCGGACGTGGCAGGCCGACAGGATGCCGCGGGTCATCGGGATGAGGTGGGGCAGGAAGTCGACGGCCACGATGCCCGGGATTGGCGTCGGCCGCCAGCCCGGCGGCTGCCTGGATCGCCGCGAGCTCCTGCTCGATCTCGGCGACGTGCCGATGCCCGCCGAGGCCATAGGCCTTGACGCTCTCGTTGACCTCGCCGAACTGGAGGTCCGGCTTGGCCTCGCGGCCGGCACCCGAGACGCCGCTCTTGGCGTCGACCACGAGGTCGCCGATCAGGCCGGCGCGGGCGAGCGGGGCGAGGGCGAGGAGCGTCGCCGTCGGGTAGCAGCCCGGCGCGCCGACGATCGCGACCGGCGCGTCGACGAGGCTCGCCAGCGCCGCGCGATGCAGCTCGGGCAGGCCGTAGACCGCGAGCTCGAGCAGGTCGGGGCGAGGATGCTCGAAGCCGTACCAGCGCGGGTAGTCGGCCGGGTTCCGCAGGCGGAAGTCGGGGCCCTGGTCGATGATCGCCGTGCCGGCGGCGACGAGGTCCGGGACGATCGCGGCCGCGGCGCCGTGCGGGCAGGGCCAGGAAGACCGCGTCCGCGGCCGGCAGCTCGGCGTGGACGGTCAGGCCCGTCGACCCGAGATGCGGATGGATCCCGGCGATCGGGTCGTGGTCGCGACCGCGGCCGGCCAGCCCGACCAGGTCGACGTTCGGGTGGCGGGCGAGCAGCCGGACCAGCTCGGCGCCGACGTAGCCCGGTGGCGCCGATGATCCCGACGCGGATCCGCCGCGGCCCGCCGGCCGGATCCAGGCCGCGCAGCGAGCGGAGCGGCCGAGTCCGGCGCCGGGAATCGCGGGCCTCGCTGCGAGCGGCCGGGCGGTGGTCATAGGAGGATGACTATACAACGGTGTTGCATAGTCATGCAAGCCAGCGGTTCGCGTTCAGGATCTCCTACTGATATCCTGTCGGACTTCTATGGTATCCTCCGGTTCGTCTTCCCGCGCCAGGAGCTTTCCGATGCCCAGTGCCGTCCCTGCTGATGCCGCAGGCCGTCTTCCCAGGGCGCGCATGATCGATCCGCGCGGGCATCGGTTCGGCGCCGGCGTGTCGGCGATCGTGCTCGTCGCGGCGTTTGTCGCTCGATGCACCCCTGCTCGTGGGGGTCGCGCTGCTGTCGATCGGGGTCAGCGCCGCGTTCGGGCTGCACTGGTCGATCTATGGGGCCATCTGGCGCCGGATCGCCGGCATCCTCGCCCTGCCGCCGACGACGCCGGAGCACGAGTACCCGCCGCGGTTCGCACAGACGCTCGGCAGCATCGTGCTCGTCGGCGCGTTGGTCGCCTTCGCGGCGGGGGCGAGTCCGGCCGGTTGGACCCTCGCCTTCGCGGTGGTCGGCCTGCAGTCGCTCCTCGCGCTGACCGGCTACTGCCTCGGTTGCCGGCTCTACTTCCTGCGCTGGTGGGTCCCCGACGTGCTGACCCGGGTCTGGACCCGCGGCCGGGCCCGGTCCGCGTTGGCGCCGTTCGCCGCGGAGCCGATCCGCTACCGCTGATCGGCCAGCACGTCCGGACGGGCGTAGGGCCCGGTGGCGATGACCTCGCCCTCCGCCTCGTAGGGGCTCGCACCGTCAGAGTGGATCCGGTACCGGTGGTGGACGACCGTCGCGCCGGCCGACAGCATCGCGCTGACCGGGCAGTACTTCGTCGCCGACAGCTCGATCGAACGCCGGATCGCCGCCTCGGAGATGGCGACACCGGTCACCTCGTGGACGACCTCGATCTCGGTGTAGACCTGCGGGTATTCGTCGCGCTGGTCGCCGCGCAGGTGGACCGGTACTCGTCGATCGCCTGGCGCTTCTTGGCCGCGATCGAGATCACGTCCATGGCCGTGCAGGCGCCGAGCGCGGCGAGGACGGTCTCGACCGGGCTGAGGGCGCCGCGCTCCGCGTCCCCGAAGTCGATCGCCCGGCCGGTCCCGGTGGCCGCGTGGAAGTTGGAATCCCCGACGTGCTCGATGACGGCGGTCCGGATCGTGCTCATACGGCTCCGCTGCGGGCTCGGTCGGTCGTTCGGCCAGGAACTGCTCGCGGTACAACCTGGCGTAGAGGCCGCCGAGCGCGATCAGCTCGGCGTGGGTACCGCGTTCGACGATCCGGCCTCGGTCGTAGACGAGGATCCGGTCGGCGCGGAGGATGGTCGACAGCCGGTGGGCGATGGCGATCGTGGTCCGGCCCTCCATCAGGCGCTCGAATGCGGCCTGGATCAAGCCGCTCGGATACGGTGTCGAGCGCGGATGTCGCCTCGTCGAGGATCAGGATACGCGGATCCTTGAGCAGCACCCGGGCGATCGCGATCCGCTGCTTCTCGCCGCCCGACAGCTTGTAGCCGCGCTCGCCGACGATCGTGTCGAGCCCGTCGGGGAGCTCCTGGATCCGGTCGTGGATCGCGGCCGCCCGGGTGGCGGCCTCCAGCTCGGCGTCGGTGGCCTCCGGCCGCGCGTACAGGAGGTTGGCGCGCACCGAGGCGTGGAACAGGTAGGTCTCCTGGGTCACGACCCCGATGACCTCGCCGAGCGACTTGAGCTTGATCCGGCGGACGTCGACGTCGTCGATCTCGACCGCGCCAGCGTCGACGTCGTACAGCCGCGGGATCAGGTAGGTGGTCGTCGTCTTGCCCGAGCCCGACGGACCGACCAGCGCCACCAGCTCGCCGGGCTCGCGCCTCGAAGCGAGATCCGCTCGAGCGCGAAGGCCGGCAGGAGCTCGAGCTCAGGGATGTGCGGGGAGTCGGTGAGCTTGGCGTCGGCTCCGTCGTCGCCAGCCGCGAACGAGTCGCCCTCGCCGTCGACCACGTCGTCGCCAACGCCGGTGGCGGCCATCGCCTCGTGCGCCCGGCTCGACGGGACGGCCTCGGTCGGGTAGTGGAACGACACGTCCCGGAAGCGGAGACTGCCGCGCATCGACGCGTGGTCCATGGCCACGGCGTCCGGGGCGTCGACGATCTCGGGGTCCATCTCGAGGTACTCGAAGATCCGGTCGAACAGGGCCAGGGCGCCCTGGATCTCGACCTGGACGCTGAGCAGCTGGCCGAGCGGGAAGTAGAGCCGGCTCTGGAGCGTGGTGAACGCCACGATGTCGCCGATCGTCGGCGCGGACGGGTCGTGGTTGATGGCCAGGAACCCGGCCAGCCAGTACACGAACGCCGGGGTGATGCTGAAGATCGTGCCGATGATCATGAAGAACCAGCGCCCGACCATCGCCTGGCGGATCTGGAGCCCGGCCAGCGTCCGGTTGAGCCCGCGGAAGCGAGCCACCGCGTTGTCCTGCTGGCCGAACGTCTTGGACAGGAGCATTCCCGACACCGACAGGGTCTCCTCGGTCAGCGCGGTGATCTCGGCCAGCGAGCGCTGCGTCTCGCCGCTCACCTCGCGCCGGATCTTGCCGACCCGGAAGGTCAGGTACATGAAGAACGGCGTCAGCCCGAGCGACAGCGCGGTCAGCCGCCAGTCGATGATCAGCATCGCGATGATCGTGCTGGAGGCGACCGCGATGTTGCTCGTCACCGAGCTGGCCGTGTCGGTCACGACCGACTGGACGCCACCGACATCGTTGGCCAGCCGGCTCTGGATCTCGCCGGTCCGCGTCTCGGTGAAGAAGCGCAGCGGCATCCGCTGAAGGTGCGCGTACAGCGCGCCGCGCAGGTCCTGGATCACGCTCTGGCCGATGACGTTGTTGAGGTAGGTCTGGCCGACGCCGATCAGGCCCGACACGATCGGCAGCACGATCATCAGCCCGACGAACAGGTTCAGCAGGCCCCAGTCGCGCTGGGGGATGGCAATGTCGATCAGGAGCTTGAGCAGGATCGGGTTGACCAGCCCGATGAAGCTGGTCGCCAGGATCGCCACCAGGACGATCGCGATCTGCGGCCGGTAGGGCCGAAAGAAGCGCAGGATCCGGCGGATCGTCCGTCCCCGGCGTTCGGGCGGGACCGGGACGAAGTCCGCGACGCCTCGTCCGAACGGGCCGCCGCCGCCCATTCGGCGGCCCCCACCGCCGACGGCGCCGCCCGTTGCCTGGCGAGTCTGGCCGCGTGGAAAGCTCATGACCTTGGGCCGGCGACGGCCGTCCGCGGCGGGCGAGACGTCCCCGACGTGATGCCACTCGGATGCATCACCCGGGCGTCTGCGAAGGTCGGCCGTCCCTTCGTGGCTCGAGCGGTGGCAGTCGCGTCCTCGGCCGCCGTGGCAGTCGAGTCCTCGCCCGCGGTGGCAGTCGCGTCCTCGCCCGCGGTGGCAGTCGAGTCCTCGGTCGCCTGGCCGCCTGCGGCGCCCGTCGCCTGGCCGTCTTTGGCCCCGGTCGCCTCGCCGTCTTCGGCCCCGGTCGCCTCGCCGTCTTCGGCCCCAGTCGCGGCGTTGATGCATCCGACGCGCATCACGATGGGAAGGTCGTCGGCACCCGCGATCAGACGGTCTCGGATAAGCCCCAGATGGGGCGTCCTCGTCATGATCACGGAATGCCTTGGGATTCGTTCGACCTCGGAGCCGTCGACGCTCGCAGTAGCCGCGGCTTCGAACGCATCGGTCGCCTCATCCGGCGTCGACGCGAGCGACTCGGGCTCTCGCAACGCCAGCTCGCGCAACTGAGCGGCGTGGACCAATCCGTGATCAGTCGACTCGAAACCGGCCAGTTGCGCGGTCTGCGATGGAGTCGATTTGCGCGGCTCGTGGACGCGATGGGCGGCATCGGTGAGACGGATCCGCTCCCGGCATGGACCACCCGATGGCTGCCGCCTGGCCGCCCGCCCGACGAGGCACGGGCCGTCCATCACGAGGACGGAGTCCGCGCCACGGCCACGATCGTGGAGCGGCGAGACGGAGCCCCGCGAGCGAGAAGATCACCCGCCATGCCGATCGCGAACGTCGGCAAATGCCGACCCCACGCGCGGGCGAGGTGACCAACAGTCGTCAGTCGAACGTCCGCGAACCCGGCCGCGGCGAGGGCATCACGGACCGCGGCCGGGTCGTTGCAGGCGCCGACGAGCGGGTGGGCGTCGGCGGTGCTGGCCTTGACGAGCGGTTGGATCGCGTGGCGGAGACCGTCGGGCAGGCCGAGGTACGCGGCCACGAACGGATGGCGCCGATTGACCGTCGTCGCGACCAGGATCCCGCCGGGCCGGAGCCAGCGCCGCAGGTTCGCGAGGGCCGCCGGCGGATCGGAGAAGTGCTCGAGCGTGAAGCTCGACAGGACGAGATCGAACGCGCCATCGGGAAAAGCGCTGGCATCGGCGCACAGGTCGACGATCGCGAACTCGTCGAGATGGGGCAGGGGAGCGCTCGGCTCGTGGATGTCGGCGCCAACCAGGCGGGCGATCCTCGGCCGGAAGGCGCGGAGGGCGGAGACACGGCCGCAACCGGCGTCGAGTGCGGCGACGGCTCCCGGCGAGCGCTGTCTCGGCGTCCGTGAGGACCCGATCGAGCGTCTCGTGAACGAGACTGCCGACGGTCGGGGCGATCCCCAGCCTGGGCAGCAGGGCGAACCGCCCGGGTTCGCTCACCTCACCAGGCGGTGGAGGTGGCGGCCTCGGTGATGCCCTGCGCCTCCAGCCAGCGTTCGGCGTCGATCGCGGCCTTGCAGCCGTCGGCGGCGGCGGTCACCGCCTGGCGGTAGCGGTGATCGTGGACGTCGCCGGCGATGAACACGCCCGTCGATCTTCGAACCGGTCTCGTCGTGGACGACGAGGTAGCCGGCCTCGTCGACCTCGAGCCAGTCGCGGAACGCCTCGGTGTTCGGCCGGTAGCCGATCGCGATGAACAGGCCGTCGATCGGCATCTTCGACTCCTCGCCGGACACGGTGTCTCGGAGCCGGATCGCGTCGACCTTGGTGTCGCCGAGGACCTCCTCGACCGCAGTGTTCGGGTGGACGTCGATCTTTGGGTTGGCCAACGCCCGGTCGACCATGATCTTCGAGGCCCGGAACGTGTCGCGCCGGTGGAGCAGGTGGACCTTGGTCGCGAACCGGGTCAGGTAGGTCGCCTCCTCGAACGCCGTGTCGCCGCCGCCGACCACGGCGATCTCGCGGTCTCGGAAGAAGAAACCGTCGCAGGTGGCGCAGGCCGACACGCCGCGGCCGCGCAGCCGGGTCTCGCTCTCGAGACCGAGCCACAGCGCGGAGGCGCCGGTCGCGATGATCACCGCCTGGGCGCGGTACTCCGTCCCGCGCGCCCAGAGGCGGAACGGCCGTTCGGAGAAGTCGACGCGGTCGATGTCGACGTCGACGAACCGGGCACCGACGCGTTCGGCCTGGCCCGCGCATGGCCGCCATCAGGTCCGGGCCCTGGATCGGCTCGACAAAGCCCGGGAAGTTCTCGACGTCGCTGGTCAGCATCAGCTGCCCGCCCGGCGCCGAACCCGCCAGGACGACCGGCTCGAGGTTGGCGCGAGCCGCATAGATGGCGGCCGTCAGCCCGGCCGGGACCGGAGCCGACGATCACGACCTTGGCGTCGACGCGGTCGCCGCTGTTCCGGATGGTGGCTGGTCCGCCGGTCGCGGTCGCGGGGGCATTCGCATCGTCGAGCAGCGCGATGCTGAAACCGCCGAACGGGTTGGACGTCCCGCCGAACGCGGGTTCCTTGTCTGTCATGTCCAGCATCGTACCATGGTAACGATACTCCCTGGGGGTATGTCTAGAGGTCGTGGAGGTGAGGCAGGACGGCCGTGCCGAAGGCCGACAGGCGCTCCGGTTCGTGGACGGACTTGAGATCGACGATGACGTGCTGGGCGCCGGCGTCGGACAGCTCGCCGAGCCGGTCGACGACCTGCGCGGGTGTCTCGCCTCGCTCGCCCCGACCGAGCATGAGCCGAACGTCCTGGAGGGTCGAGCGCTCGATCTCGGCAGGGTCTCGCCCGACCGCCGCGCAGTGCTCGTCGAGGATCCGGTACTTGCGGGCGATCGCCTCGGGCCGGCCGAACACGTTGCAGGCGTCCGCGTACTGGGCGACCAGGCGGAGCGTCTTCCGCTCGCCGCCGCCGCCGACCATGATCGGGACCCGTGGGCGGCTGATCGACTGCGGCGAGTTGAGCAGGCGCGTGGCGCGGTAATGGCGGCCGTCGAACGCGGCCTTCCGACCCGCGCTCGCCGGTCCACAGCTGGCGTCCGATCTGGAGCGTCTCCTCGAGCATCTCGAACCGCTCGGCCAAGCGGCGGGAACGGGAAGCCGAGCCCGTGCGACTCCTCCTCGTTCCAGGCCGCGCCGATCCCCAGCCAGCCTCGGCCACCGGACAGCACGTCGAGGGTCGTGGCGGCCTTGATCCACAGCCCGGGCTGGCGGTAGTGGACGCCGCCGACCATCAGCCCGAGCCGTGCCGTGGCCGAGTGGGCAGCCATGAACCCGAGCGCCGTCCAGCCCTCGAGCATCGGCTCCTCGACCTTGCCGACGCCGCGGATCTGGAAGAAGTGGTCCATCACCCAGATCGAATCGAACCCGGCGTCGTCGGCCTGGCGGACGATCCGCGCGAGGGTGGGGCCGATCGCCTCCGTGCCGCCCGGCCAGGTGAACGAGCTGATCTGGAGGCCGACCTTCATCGTTGCGGAGCGTACCAGTTAGCCGCGCCGGAGCCCCGGTCCCGGGATCAACGGAAGAGGTCGATCTCGGCCGGCATCAGCGCCTCGCGGATCGACGCCTCGGCGCGCCGGAACGCTGGCGCCCCGGATCAGCGCGACGGGCCGGCCGGCCGTCTTGCCCAGCGCCAGCTCGGCGGCCGAGGCGAGCTCGTCGGCGACGGCGCGCACGGTCGAGCGCATGATCCGTCCGTCGGCGTCGGCCACGCCACGCAGGTCCTCGAGCGGGGCGAGCCCGGCGACGCCGATCGCCACGTCGACGATCCCCCAGCGCCACGGCCGCCCGAAGCTGTCCGAGATGATGACCGGGAGGTCGACCCGGAATCGGGCCCGGAGCGCATCGCGGATCCGGGCCGCCGACGCATCGGGGTCGACCGGGAGCAGGGTCACGACCGAGCCGGAGCCGGGCCCGACGTTGGACGCGTCGACCCCGCCGTTGGCGCAGACGAAGCCGTGGCGCGTCTCGGTGATGAGGACTCCGTTCGCCATCCGGACAACGCGCCTTGCCTCGCGGAGCACGACCTCGATCTGGCGCGGGTCGCGATCCCAGCGGCGCGGCGAACTCGACCGCCTCCGGCCGGGGCTCGACCGAGGTCAGGTCGACGACCGCACCCTCCGCCTTCGAGACGACCTTCTGGGTCACGACGAGGACGTCGTCGTCTCGCAGCGGCAGGATGCCCATCGCCCGTTCCAGGGCGTCGCCGATCAGCGCCGGCCAGGTCGTCGCCGGCACGGATCTCGGGCATGCCCGCCAGGGCGATGACCTCGAGGCGGGCCTCCGCCTCAGACGGCATCGATGGTCTCGGGGGCGATCCCTTCGACGAGCACGAGGTCCTCCGCGCGTGTCGAGGTCGAGGTCGAGCGGTCCGCCGAGCTCGACGTAGGCGGCGCCGGCCGACGCGCCCGCGCCGCGTGCTCGGTCCGGCTGTCGATGCCGAAGGCGAAATCGATGACGTCCGGAGGCGCGAGGACCAGTACGTTGGTGCCGCTCCCATGCCGGTCCGGGACGAGGGCCACGCGCGAGGTCGTCGAAGCGTCGGCCTCGCGGCTCCAGGCCTCCTCGGCCGCGCCGAGGACGGCGTCGAGCGTCTCGCGGTCGAGCCACGGCAGGTCGCCGGGCAGGACGACGACGGCCCCGGCCCCCCGCTCGAGGGCCTCGGCACGAGCCAGGTGCAACGCCGGGTTCAGGCCCTCGTCCCGATCCGCGGCCGGGACGGCACCCGACGGACCGCGCCAGGTCCAGGGCCGCCGGGTCGCTGCTCACGACGATCGCGCCGGCCATCCGCGGGCTGCTCACGACCGCCCCGACGGCCCGCCGCAGCAGCCGGCTGACGAGGTCGACCCGCTCCTCGGCATCGAGCGGGCCGCCGAGGCGCGACTTGGCGCGCTCGAGACCCCGGACCGGGATGATCGCCCAGGTCGTCGCCGGATCGAGCGCCTGGCGGACGGGCCTCACGATCGCACCGGTTGGAGTGACAGTCCGAACGCGACGACCTCTGCCGCAAGCCGGGCCCGCGCGGCGTCGTCGGTCATGATCGTGTCGGTCACCAGCGTCGCGAGCCCGAGCGCCTCGATCGCCGGCCGCAGGCCCGCGTCCGACATCGTCGAGCACGAAGCCGTCGGACACCGAGGCGTACAGCCGGGCGACGCCGACGCGCGCTTGGCTCGTGGCCGAGCGACGCGAGCATCCGGTCGGCCGGGTCCCTTGAGCGCGCGCCCGCCGACGATCCCGCTGACCGCGACGAGCGGCACGCCGCGCCCTCGGGCAGCGTCGATCGCCTCGCGGATCCCGCCGACTGCCAGGATCGGACCGACCGAGACGATCGGGTTCGACGGGGCGATGACGACCAATTCGGCCGCTTCGAATGCGGCCAGGACCTCCGGTGTCGCGGTCGCGCGGTCGCTTCCGGTGAACCGGACCTCGTGGACCTCGGGCGCCTGGTGGCGGTGGACGAAGTACTCCTGGAACTCGAGCCAGCCATCGTCGCCGCGGACCTCGGTCCGAACCTCGTGGTCGGTCATCGGCAGGACCGCGGCGGCGACCCCCAGGCGGCGCGCCAGCTCCCCGGCGACCGCCGTCGGCCGGGCGCCGTCGCGGAGCCGATCCGTCCGCCACAGGTGGGTGGCCAGGTCGCGATCGCCGAGCCGGAACCAGGTCTCGTCGCCCAGGGCCGCAAGGCGATCCATGACCGTCCAGGTCTCGTCGGCGAGACCCCAGCCGCGCTCGACGTCATCGAGCCCGGCGAGGGTGTAGGTCACGGTGTCGTGATCCGGCCAGATCGCGAGGCCGTGCAGGACGAGGTCGTCGCCCGTGTTGACGATGACGGTCAGGTCCGACCCCACGTCTGCGAGCAGGCCATGGGCGAGCTTCGCGCCACCGACCCCGCCCGCGAGCTCGACGACCCGCGGCACCGCGCTACTCCAGCTCTTCGTGGACCGCGTACGGCGCGACGCGGAAGCTGATCCGTTGCTGGCGCTCGAACTGGTTCCGGATCAGCCGCTCCGCCTTGACGGGGTCGTGGGCGTGGTAGCGGCGAGCCATCTCGGCGATGTCGGCCTGGGCGGTCGGCCTGGTCGGTGATCGCCCGGGCCTCGCCGGTGAGGCCGACCCAGCGATAGCCGTCGACCCCGTCGACGACCGCCAGTGACACTCGCGGATCGCGTTGCAGGTTCGACGGCCAGCGCCGGCCGACGGCGCTGTTGAGTACGATCTCGTCGCCGTCGAGCCGGTACCAGACGACGGCCTGGCGGGGCAGCCCATCGGGATCGATCGTCGCGATCGTGACGAACCGGGTTTCGGCGAGGAACGAACGAACGGGCCCCGACAACGCGACCGGCCGCGGCGGAGGTGTCGGTCATGCCAACGATGGTACGCGAGGCGAACAGGCGCGGCGTCAGGCGATCCGCTCACCCGCGCGGATCGGCAGGTCGAGCCGGTTCTCCGGAGGCGCAAGCGGGCAGGCCCAGCGCGGGTCGAAGGCGCACGACGGCTGGAACGCGAAATTGAAGTCGATCATCAGCGTGTTCGTCGCCGGGTCGCCGCCGAGGTCGGCGCTCTTGGCGCCATCGACCAGGTAGCGGCCGGCTCCGTACGTTTCGCTGCCGTTGGTCGCATCGCGGAACGGCAGGAAGAGGCCGCCGGCGTACCCGCCCATCCAGAACACGGACAGCGTCCGCCGGCCCGCCTCGAAGGGGACCGTGATCCGTCCGACCCGGCTGAACGACAGGGTGTCCTCGCCGGAGTTGGGCAGCTCGAGCGCGAAGGCACCCGGAGCCGGTGGCGGCGCGGGTTCGACGACGACCTCGAACCGGAGCGTTGGGTCAGGCTCGAAGTGGAGCGCCGTGAAGCGCGACCGCAAGTCTGCCGGGACCGGCGACTGCGGGTGCTCTCGGTACAGCCGCTCGCGGACCGTTCGCCAGTGGGTCAGCGCCAGCACCGGATCGGTCGCCGCCATCGCGCGGACGTCGGCGTAGAGCGCGGCGACCTGACGGCGCCAGTCCGCCAGCCAGGCTCGATCGATCGCGGAACCATCGCCCTGCTGCCAGTCGCCCGCCACGCCGTCAGCGCCGGCGCAGGTACGGCCCGGCGATGATCCAGCCGCCGAGGAGGATCAGGGCGATCGGCCACAGGTCGTTCCAATTGAGCCGCGGCAGGTCGCAGGCCGAGCGTCTGGTCGGCGAAGTACCACAGCCCGATCGCCAGCAGGATGAAGCCGACGAGGAGCGACGAGCCGCGCGAGCCGTTCATGCGGCAATCCTAGCCGCGTGCCGCGCCGCCGCCTAGAATCCGTGTCCATCGCCGGCCCGACCGGGCCGCCCTCGAACAGACGGAGGATCCCGTGCCCACGACCTCGGATGCCGCGGAGATCGGCGTCTTCGGCGGCTCCGGCTTCTACTCGCTCCTCGACGACGTCCGCGAGATCAAGGTCGACACGCCCGTACGGCCCGCCGTCCGATTCGTTCTTCCTGGCCGATGTCGCCGGTCGGAAGGTGGCGTTCCTGCCGCGCCACGGCCGGCGGCACACGATCCCGCCGCACGGGATCAACTACCGGGCCAACGTCTGGGCGATGCGCTCGCTCGGGGTCAAGGCGGTCATCTCGCCGTGCGCGGCGGGTTCGCTCCAGCTCGCGGTCAAGCCCGGCGACTTCGTCGTGTGCGACCAGTTCGTCGACCGGACCCGCGGCCGCGTCGACACGTTCTACGACGGCCCGATCGTGACCCACCTCTCGTCGGCCGACATCTACGACCCCGTCCTGCGACGGCTGGCGATCGACACCATCCGCGACCACGGGATCGAGGTCCACGAGCGCGGGACCGTCGTCGTGATCGAGGGGCCGCGCTTCTCGACGAAGGCCGAGTCCAAGTGGTTCAGCGACGCGGGCTGGGAGGTCATCAACATGAGCCAGTACCCGGAGGCGTGGCTGTGCCGCGAGCTCGGGATGGCCGTCGTCAACATCAGCCTGATCACCGACTACGACGCGGGCGTCCACGAAGGCACCGAGGCGGTCGACGCGATGAGCGTCCTCGAGGTCTTCAAGCAGAACGCCGAGCGGATCCAGGGCGTCGTGCTCGACCTGATCGGGCGGTTCCCGGCCGACCTCGACGCGCTCGGTGCGCGGGCGGCGCTCGAACCGACCCGCGGCGACGGGCACGCGATGTCGCCGGAGGACGTCCGGCTGTTCGAGACCGGGCTGTAGGTGGCGACCGGGGGGCTGCCGATCGGCGTCTGCCTCCGGACGATCCGGACGGATCCCGCCTGGTGGCTCGAGAGCGCCCGCCGACTCGACGCCGCCGGCTATGCCGGGATCTGGGCCTGGGACCACTTCATGGGCGATCGGCCAGACACCTGTCCCGGTCGTCGAGAGCTGGACGATCCTGGCGATGGCGGCCGGCGCCACGTCCCGGATCACGGTCGGGCCGTTCGTGCTCAACGTGATGAACCGCCACCCGGCGGTCGTGGCGCGGATGGCGTCGACGCTCCAGGTCGCGAGCGGCGGCCGGCTGATCCTCGGGATCGGGATCGGCGGTGCGCCTCGCGAGCACGCGGCCTATGGGATGGACTTCCCGCCGCCGGCCGAGCGGGTGGCCCGGCTGGAGGAGGCCGTGGCCGTGATCCGGGCGCTCTGGTCGGGCGAGCCGGTCAGCCGGCCGTCGCCGTACTACCCGCTCGACGAGGCGTTCGCGTTGCCGATCCCGACGCCGCGTACCGCGCATCCTGATCGGTGGCGAGACACGGCCCGGCGCCCGGTTGGCCGCCCGGATCGGCGACGGCTGGAACACGTTCGACGACAACTTCGAGGCCAACCTGCCGGTCTATCTCGAGGCGCTGGCCCAACACGGTCGGCGCCGCGAGGACCAGCTCGTCCTGGTCGGCTTCCAGGGCGACTGGCTCAGCGACGAGCGGATCGACGACAGCCCGTGGGTGGCCGAGCCGCGCGAGACGTGGGCGCGCTGGCACGAGGCCGGCGCCGACGGGGCGATCGTCCTCGCCCGGACTACGGCCGACATCGACGCGCTCGTGTCGGCGGTCGACCGCTGGTAAGGCGGGTCATCGACGCGCCGCGGCCCCAAGGCGCCGTTCGTGGCACCATCACGGCCGTGACCGCCCCGACGACCGCAGCGCCCGAGCTGACCCACCCATGCGTCCGGTGCGGGGCGCCGGTCCCGATCGACGTCGGGCTTGTGCGAGCGCTGCAACCCGCTCGGACTGCAAGCGATTCGTCCGCGTCGCAGGTCCACGGCATCGCCATCGGCGGAGTCGCTGTCGCGGTCATCCTCCTGGCGATCGTCGCGCGGCTGGCCGTGTCCGGAGTCGGCCCGTTCACCTCGAGCGTCAGCGGGGCGACGCCGGACGGCAGCGGGCTGGCGATCACGCTCCAGGTGACCAATACCGGCACGGGCGCCGGCCAGACGACCTGCCGCGTCCAGGATCCCGCCGATCGCAACGGCGGTCGCGGCGCCCTGATCCTCAGCCCGCCGATCTCGCCCGGCCAGACGGTGACGTTCACCCGGCACGTGGATGAGCTCGGGTCGGCGGTTCGACCCGCTGACGGTGGAATGCAGCAAGCCGTGACGGGCTGGCGAGGACGAGCTCGCGTTCGCCAAGGACCTGGCCTGCCAGGCCGGCGTCGTCCTGATGGACCACTACGAGCGGCTCGAGCAGATCGACTACAAGAGCGCCCGCGACGTCGTGACCGAGGCCGATCACCTGTCCGAGGCGCTGATCGTCGAGCGCGATCCACGACCGGTACCCGGGCGACGCGATCCTCGCCGAGGAGACCGGCGAGCACCGCGCGGTCGCCGGTGAGGCACCGACGTCGGGCCGCGGCCGCGTCTGGATCGTCGACCCGCTCGACGGGACGGTGAACTACGCCAACGGGATCCCGGTCTTCTGCGTCTCGATCGGGCTCGTCGCCGACGGCGTGCCGGCGGTCGGGGTGATCGTCGATCCGACCCGCAACGAGTCGTTCGGCGCGACGGCCGACGGCCCGGCGATCCTCGACGGGCGGCCCGATCCACGCGTCGGTCAAGGACAAGCTGTCCGACTTCGTGATCTCGATGGCGCTCAACGGTCGGGCCGCGGCCACGCGCTCGCGCAACGTCCGCAAGCAGATCCGGATCCCGCGCTCGATGGGCTCGGCGGCGCTCGCCCTGGCGTACGTCGGCAACGGCCGGTTCGACGCGTTCGTCCAGCAGGGCGGCCTGTCGGCCTGGGACGTCGCCGCGGCCGGGCTGATCGCCGAGCGTGGCGGGGCGCGCGTCACCGCGATGGACGGCGGGCCGTGGTTCGACCTCGGCCGCAGCCCGCGCTCGATCGGGATCCTGGCCGCGCCGGCCGCAGCACCACGAGGCGCTGCTGGCCCTCGTTCGCTGAGGTCGGGCCCGCGTCAGTCGTCCCGCCAGCGGTGCGGTCGGCGGACCAGGCGTTCGAGGCCCCACTCCTCGCAGAAGCGCCTCCCAGTCCGGCTCGCGGCGCGCCGTCCCAGCGCAGCTCGTCGGGGTCGTGCTGGCGGATCTGGACGCCGTCGTCGGCCGTCCGAGCCGCGCCAGGTCGCGGTAGAGCATCGCATCGCCCAATGCTCGCGAAGGGATGCGGCCAGCGAGATGGCCCGCGTCCCGCCGAGCCCGGGGACCTCCCAGGCCGAGGCGTGCGGCGGCACGTCCTCGAGATGCCCGTAGCGGAGCAGCACGGCCGCGGCGGACTTGGCGCCCCAGCCCGGCAGCCCGGGATAGCCATCCGACGAATCGCCGACGACCGCGAGGTAGTCGGGGATCGAGGTCGGGGCCACGCCCCATTTCGCCCGGACCCCGGCGTCGTCGTAGACGATCGCTCGGCGGCGGTCCCACAGCACGACCCGCGCGTCCCGGACGAGCTGGGCCATGTCCTTGTCCGGCGTGCAGACCAGGATCCGCTCCACGCGGGGGTCGTCTCGGCGAAGCGCACGGCCGCCGCGGCGATGGCATCGTCGGCCTCGAACTCGACCATCGGCCAGAGGGCGATCCCGAGCGCCTCGACGGCGGCTTCGGCGATCGGGAACTGCGCCAGCAGCTCGGGGGGCATGCCGGCCGACGACTTGTAGCCCGCGAACAGGTCGTTCCGGAACGACTCGATCACCCGATCCGTGGCGCAGCCGACGTGCGTCGCGCCCTCCTCGCGAAGCAGGTACAGCAGCTGCTCGACCAGCCCGGAGACGCCGGACAGGACGATCCCGTCCCGCCCGAGGACCGGCGGTCGCGGCGCGAAATGCGCCCGGAACAGCTCGTAGGTCGCGTCGACCAGGTGGATCTCCACGCGGTCCGGCTCAGGCGGCCGATCGAGCGTATGACGCCGGCCGCCCTCGATCTCCTCGAGCGCCCGCTCGCCGTCGCCCGGCTGGAGGTCCACGGCGGCGATCGCGTCGGTCAGCACGGTCGTCCGGAAGCCGAGCCGGACGGCGTCGAGGGCCGTGGCCTTGACGCAGTAGTCGGTGGCCAGGCCGACCACGACGACCGATCCGACGCCCGCCGCGCGGAGCAGCCGCTCGAGCTCGGTCGGGATCGTCTCGCCGCTGACCGGGTCGCGCATCGTGAAGCCCGAGTAGCCGTCCTCGCCGTTGGCGCCCTTGCGGACGCGCGGTGCATCGCCCGGCAGTGCGAGGGCGGGATGGAGCTCGGCGCCCCAGGTGTCCGCCACGCAATGGACCGGCCAGACGCCGCCGTCCCGGGCGAAATGCGGCGTGTGCTCGGGATGCCAGTCCTGGGTGGCGACGACCACGGCGCCCCGCTCGCGGGCCGCCTCGATCTCGCGGTTGACCGCCTCGATGACCGCTCGCCGCCCGTGACGCGACAGCCCGCCGGCGGGATCGGCGAAGTCGTTCTGGACGTCGACCACGATCAGGGCGGCGTCCGGTCCGTAGCGGGTCACGCATGCGAGCCTAGCGTGGTCGCGCGAGCCCTGCTCGCCGGGCTGCGGTCTGGGACCCTTCGAACGGGATGTTCCTCGGATGCATCATGCGCGACGATCCACCAGATCGATGCATCCGACGGACATCGCTCGGGGCGGCCGATGGCCGGAGGGCTTCAGCCGATCAGCGCCGAGCGCTCGTCGGCCGGCTCCTCGACCGGCATCGTCTCGACCGGCGCGGGCGGCTCGACGTCGAGCAGGTAGCCGATGCCCTGGAAGGTCTTGATCCGGCCGGGTTCGCCCGGCTCGGAGCCGAGCTTCCGGCGAACACGCGACACCCAGACCCGCAGGTACTGGAGGTCGTCGCGATACTCCGGGCCCCAGACCTTGGTCAGCAGCTCGGTGTGCAGGACGACCTTGCCCGCGTTGGCGGCCAGGTGCTGGAGCAGCAGCCACTCCGTCCGGGAGAGCTGCACGAGCTCGCCGCCGCGAGTCACCATCCGCCGCTCGAGGTCGATCTCGACGTCGTCGAACTTGAGGATCCCCGAGCCGGGCTGGGCGCCGGACGACCGACGCAGGACCGCCCGGACGCGCGCCGCGAGCTCGTCGGGATGGAACGGCTTGGCGATGTAGTCGTCGGCTCCGAGGTCGAGGCCCTTGGCCTTGTCGGCGGTCGAGCCCTTCGCGGTCAGCAGGATGACCGCCACGGGTCGGCGCTCGCGGAGCTGGCGCATGACCTCGATGCCGTCGAGGTCCGGCATGACGATGTCGAGCAGGACGATGTCCGGCCGGACCTCCTCGGCCTTGGCCAGGGCCTCCTCGCCGCTGGTCGCGGTGACGACGCGGAAGCCCTCTTCGCCGAGGGCGATGGACACGAGCTTCGTGATTCGAGGCTCGTCGTCAGCGACGAGCACGAGCGGCTGGGTGCTCACGCTCACCTCCTTGTTGGATCCCATGGTGCTCCACGAGGCGGTTGCCGTCACCTGGTTTCCTCCTCGCTCAGACGCCAATCGGCAGGTGCGCCTGCCGATCGACCATCGGGATGGAGTCGTCGGTGTGGTCGTTGACGGTGGTCGCGTGCCCCGCTCCCCCACCGAGGACGAGGAACCAGGCGCCGACCAGGACGATCAACGCGAGCAGGAGACCGAGCACGGCGCCAACGGCCGAGCTCGGGGCGGTCGTGGCCGCCACCCGCCGGCCTCTCACGAAGCGGCCGGTAGCGTCGGCAAATTGATGTCGAGGCTCGGGACCGGGTTGTTGGTCGTGTTATTGGTGGCATTGGTGCCACCGTTGCCGCCGAGGACGAAGAACCAGATCCCGACGCGCAGGAGAATCACCAGCACGATGCCGGCGAGAACTCCGCTGTTGGATCTGCCATCGGTCACGACGACCGTCTCGTGGTCGGTCATCTGGAGGGTTCCTGTCATCTGGCCACCGGCTGTGGTGGCAGCAGCATGGGTCGTGGTACCTCCCGCGCGTGGTGGCGCGGACTGCAATGTCTCTTGCAGACGCATTACACGCCGGGCGCCGATCCGTGACCGGATCCAGCCCGAGCCAGCCGGTGGCGACCGACTCGCAACGTCCCGTCCGGAGCGAGATCGGCTACCCTGTGGAACCCATGTACTTCGACGAATTCAAGCATCAGCTCCCCGACATCGATCCCGCGGAGACCGACGACTGGCTCGCGTCGCTCGACCAGGTGGTCGCCCAGGAGGGTGAGAGCCGCGCCCGATTCCTGATCTACAAGCTGCTCAAGCGGGCTCGCCAGCTCCAGATCGGCCTGCCGCCGCTGACCCAGACCCGCTACATCAACACCATCAGCCCGGAGCAGGAGCCGTACTTCCCCGGCGACGAGGAGATGGAGCGGCGAATCCGCCGGCTGATCCGCTGGAACGCCGTGGCGATGGTCCTGCGGGCCAACAACCGGTTCCCCGGGATCGGCGGGCACCTCGCCACGTACGCGTCGGCGGCCAGCCTGTACGAGGTCGGCTTCAACCACTTCTTCCGGGGCAAGGACGGCGAGGGGAGCGGCGACCAGATCTTCTACCAGGGCCACGCGGCCCCGGGGATCTACGCCCGGGCCTTCCTCGAAGGCCGCCTGAGCGTCGACCAGCTCGATCACTTCCGGCGCGAGACGGTGCCCGGCCAGGGCCTGAGCTCCTATCCGCATCCCGCGGCTGATGCCCGAGTTCTGGGAGTTCCCGACGGTCTCGATGGGCCTCGGCCCGATCAGCGCGATCTACCAGGCCCGCTACAACCGCTACCTCGAGAACCGCGGCCTGCTCGACACGTCGGGCTCGCGCGTGTGGGCGTTCCTCGGCGACGGCGAGACCGACGAGCCCGAATCGCTCGGCGCGCTCCACGTCGCCGCGCGCGAGGGGCTCGACAACCTGACCTTCGTGGTCAACTGCAACCTCCAGCGGCTCGACGGCCCGGTCCGCGGCAACGGCAAGATCATCCAGGAGCTCGAGGCCGCCTTCCGCGGCGCCGGCTGGCACGTCATCAAGGTCATCTGGGGCCGCGAGTGGGACGACCTGCTCGCCCGCGACGTCGACGGCGTGCTCGTCCAGAAGATGAACGACACGCTCGACGGCGAGTTCCAGAAGTTCTCGGTCGCCGGCGGCGCCTACATCCGCGAGCACTTCTTCGGGCCCGGACCCGCGGCTGCGCAAGATGGTCGAGCACCTGTCCGACGACGAGCTGTCGAAGCTCCGCCGCGGCGGCCACGACTACCGCAAGGTGTACGCAGCGTACAAGGCGGCCACGGAGCACCGGGGGGCGCCGACCGTCGTCCTGGCCAAGACCGTCAAGGGCTGGACCCTCGGCCCCGGCGTCGAGGCGCGCAACATCACCCACCAGGCCAAGAAGCTCAACGAGGCCGAGCTGCGGATCTTCCGCGACCGGCTCGAGCTGCCGATCCCGGACGCGACGCTGAAGGACGCGCCGTACTACCACCCGGGCCCCGATTCCGAGGAGGCCCAGTACCTGCGCGAGCGCCGCGCGGCCCTCGGTGGACCGCTGCCAAAGCGCGTCGTCCGCGCGGCTGCCGTTGCCGCCGCCGGCGCCCGAGGTCGACGCCGAGTTCGATGCCGGGAGCACGACGCCGGTATCGACCACGATGGTCTTCGCCCGGATCCTGCGGAACCTGATCCGCGATCCCCGCAGCTCGGTCCGCGGATCGTGCCGATCATCCCGGACGAGGCGCGGACCTTCGGCATGGACCCGCTGTTCAAGGAGGTCGGCATCTACGCCGCCCTCGGCCAGCGCTACGAACCGGTCGACTCCGACCTCGATCCTGTCCTACCGCGAGGCGACCGACGGCCAGGTCCTCGAGGAGGGGATCACCGAGGCCGGCTCGATGGCCAGCTTCCAGGCCGCCGCGACGTCATACGCGACGCACGGCCTGAGCACGATCCCGTTCTACATCTTCTATTCGATGTTCGGGTTCCAGCGAACCGGCGACCAGATGTGGGCGCTCGGCGACGCGCGGGGACGCGGCTTCCTGATGGGGGCGACGGCCGGGTCGGACCACGCTGACCGGCGAGGGCCTGCAGCACGACGACGGCCAGACCCAGATCCTGGCCTCGACGATCCCCAACGTCCGCGCGTACGACCCGGCCTTCGCGCTACGAGCTGGCCGCCGTCGTCCGCGACGGGATCGAGCGGATGTACGTCAAGGGCGAGGACGTCTTCTACTACGTCACGATCTACAACGAGAACTACGCCCAGGCGCCACGACCGAGCGGGATCGACGACGGGCTCCTGCGCGGGATCTACCGGTTCGCGGAGGCTCCCGCGATCGGTGCCGATGCGCATCCCGCTCGGCTGATCGGATCCGGGGCGATCCTCCAGCAGGTCCTGGCCGCCCGCGACGTCCTGGCCGAAAAGTTCGGCGTGGCGGCGGAGGTCTACAGCGCCCCGTCGTTCCCGCTCCTGCGGCGGGACGCGCTCGAGACCGAGCGCTGGAATCGGCTCCACCCGGACGCCAGGCCGCGGATCCCCTACGTCAGCCAGGTCCTGCCGCACGAGGGCGGACCGATCGTGGCCGCGACGGACTGGATGAAGGCGCTGCCGGACATGGTCGCGCGCTGGCTGCCGCCGCACTATCTGGCGCTCGGGACGGACGGCTTCGGGCGGAGCGACACCCGCGAGAACCTGCGGGCGCTGTTCGAGATCGACCCGACCCATATCGCCGCGGCGACGATGGTCTCCCTCGCGCGCTGCGGCGCACTGAGCACCGGGAAGGCCGCCAAGGCGCTCCAGCGAGCTCGGCGTCGATCCGGACAAGGCGGATCCGCTCAGCCTGTAGGGTCACCGACCGGCCGGCGCTGTGGCGCCCGCCGGGTCGCGCCGGCCCCGGCGGTCCGGGTTGGTGGCGGTCAATGGGTAGAAGAACGACGGGGCGGGCCGAAACCCTCGCGGCCGGCATGGTCCGTCGAGGTGCAAGTCACCCGCAACGTCGGACGGCCACGGTTGGGATGCGTGGGAGACGGAACGACCGGCACGCTGGGCGCTCACCAAGTCACCAGGAGGACGCTTCATGAAAGCGCTGCTTGCCATCCTTGCCCTGGTCGCCACGATCGCCGTGGCGGCCTGTGGCTCGAGCGGGGCCACGGCCTCGACCGAGTCGCTCGCCCCGATCTCCTCAGCACCGTCCTCGATCGCGCCGTCAATAGCGCCGTCGATGGCCCCGTCGGTCGAACCGAGCGCGGCGCCGTCGGCCAGCTGATCGCGGCCACGCGCACGACGAGGAACGCCCCGCCAATCGGCGGGGCGTTCCGATTCGATTCGAGGGCACTCGGCGGCGCGGACTGCCGGACGCTGCCCCCGTGTCTACCCTGCCGGCCGCGGGCCCCGCTCAATCCAGCCCTCGTTCGCTCGCTCGAGGATGGTCAGGCCCATGCTGGCGGCCGGGAGCATGGCCGCCGCGACCACGAGCCGGTTGGCCCCGCCGAACAGCAGGCCCAACGCGAACCCGAACGACAGCGCGCCCCCGACGATCAGGACTTCGTCGCTGCCGGCCCGGATCCGCCGGTTGGCATCGATGACGACGGTTCGCGCGGTGCCGGCCATCGCCGGGACCTGGGACATGGCGTCGGAGGCCGCCGCCGCGACGCTCCCGGCGGCCGTCGTGAGGGCGTCGCCCATGACCGCGACGCGCTGCCGAACGCCTTCATCGGTATCGGCTGTGGACGCGTGGGTCCTCTCCTGCGTGGTGCTCATGCCGACCTCCTTCGTGTCGCGGCCGAGCCCGGTGACGAACCGGTGCTCCTTGACTCCCCAAACGCGACGGACGACCCGGGGAGGGGGCCCGGGTCGTCCGATCTGGGTCCGGAGGAGACGCCCCGTCACAAGCGTTTCCGGACGTTGCATTCGATGTTCCGTCGAGCGATGTTCCGGCGAGTCGCTCCCCCCGATGCGTCCTCACCTCGACGTGTTGACCGTACGCGGCCGGCGGGTCCGTGTCGCTTACGGTCGGCCGCCGGGACCTTGCAAACGCATAACGCCGGCTGCGGGCGGTCGTCGATTGGTCGTCGACCTCCCGGGCCCCCAGAAGCCCGGAGGCCGACTGGACACAGCCTGCATCGGCGCGGGTCTCGCTCGCGACTGCCGGCGATCCTCCCGCCGTTGCAGCACCCTTCCGCTCACGGCTCCAGGGGTGCGACGGCTCAGATGGTGCCGCGACCCGTCCGTCGGCCCGTGAACATGCCGACCACCACCACCACGATGATGGCGCCGATGGTCGCCACGACGATCGAGCTGAAATCGAGCGGACCGTCGATCGGGTGGCTGTTGAAGAGCGCCGCGGCCAGCCAGCCGCCGACCAGCGCGCCGACGATGCCGAGAACGATGTGGCCGATGACGCCGAGCCCTTCGTCGCCGCGGACGAGGAATCCGGCCAGGTAACCGGCGATTGCGCCGAGGACGATCCATGCGATGAGACTCACGGTGCCTTCCTCCTGACAGCTGCATCCCGAAGCCGGGACGGCCATCAATCTCGGGCGTCGCCGGTGGGTTGGCGATTACGCCTGAACCGCTCCACCTATCAAGGGCCTGTCAGCGGCGCGTCTGCAATCCATCTGCGATGCGCGGTCCCCGGCGGCCAGTGTGCCCTCGATGCCCGGCCGGCGAATCTTGGTGCGCGATATCGCAACTGCCAGCTTGGAGGGCCACTCATCGATGCTGCGACCGCGGACGCCGGCTCGCCCGGCGTCACTGGCGAGGCCACCCCGACGGGCGCGCCAACCGGACCGGGCCATGGACGTCCTGCAGTACGGGATGGCCCTGCTCGCGTTCGGGGTGGCCTGGCTGCTCGCCGGCGCGCATTGACCGCTCGGCATCGAACGCCGGACGCGGGCGGGGCCCGGACCGGCGCCGTCGGCGCAGCTTCCCGCGGAATCCGGCTACTCGTCCAGCTCGGGCAGGGCAAAGCCGAACTCGGCGCCGCGATCGGCCCGCGGCCGCGCCCAGATGCGGCCGCGCATCGCGCGGATCAAGCGGGCGGTGACGAACAACCCGATTCCTGCACCGCCGGCGATTGACGCCGTACCCGGCGACCGATAGAAGAGCTCGAAGAGCCGATCGGTCTCCTCGACCGGGAACCCCGGACCTCGGTCGAGCACACGAACGATCACCTCGCGGTCGCCGGCTTCGGCCTTGATGACGACCGTCGAGTCCAGCCCGCCGTACTTCGCGGCATTCGACAGGAGGTTGCGGATCACCTGCTCGACGTAGGTCGGGTCCGCGCTCACCGTGGGCAGCCCGGTCTCCACCTCGAGGGTGAACATCACGCCGGGCCAGCGGCCGTCCTCCGACTGGATGACCCGGGGGAGCAGACGCTGGATGAGCACCGGCTCCCAGCCGATGTCCCCGCCGGATTCGCCAAACCGGTTGAGTGCGACCACGTCCTCGACGAGCCGCTGCAGGCGCTCGGCTTCTTCGTGGATATCGCGGAAGATCCCCAGCTTGGTCTCGTCGTCGAGGTTGGAGTTGGGTCGGGCGAGGAGCTTGGCGCCGCCGAAGATCGTGGTCACCGGTGTCCGCAGCTCGTGTGACAGGACGCCGATGAACGTCTGGCGGACCGCCTCCAACCGGCGAGCCTGCGTCACGTCGCGCATCATCACGATCGTCTCGTCGACCGTCGGCGCAAGACTCCGCCCGCTGACGACCGGATAGGTCGACAGCTCGATCCAGCGGTCCGAGTCTCCGTCGGCCCGCAGCTCGACGGGCCCGCCCGGCTCGCCGAGGCGGGGCGCGGCATCGTCCGGGTCGGCGAGCTGGCCGAGAATGTCGGCATAGGTCTTCGCTTCGAGCTCCGGGAAGAGCGCGTCGGCGGCCGGATTGGTCAGCGTGATCGTGCCGTCGACGGTGCACACCACGACCGCCTCGCCCATCGCCCGGATGACCGCGTTGAGCTCGGCCGCGCGGGCGTGCTCGGACTCCGCCAGTCGCTGCAGCCGTACCTGGGCCTCGATCCGGTCGCGGATATCGCGGGCGATGGCCACGATCGTCTGCGCCCCCCCGGGCAGCTCGACCGACTGGAGCACGACTTCCATCGCGAGCGGGTGGCCCGTGGCTGTCTGGTACTCGAGCATCAGCGTGGTGACGTCCTGCCGGCCGCTCGTCATCGTCGCGACCACGGCCGACAGGCGCTCGACGTCGGTCTTACGAAGGAGGGTGTCCATCGACAGGCCGGCGAGTTGGTCGCGCGGCCGACCGAGGAGCACGAGCGCGCCGCGGTTCACCTCCTCGATCCGGAAGGTGACCGGGTCGAAGACGATGATCGCCTCGACGACCGAATCGAGGATCAGGCGCAACCGGTCGGCGGCGCGGTATGCGCGCTGGAGATCGTCGATGTCGGTCGCCGTGCCGGCCCATCCGGCGACCGTGCCTGCGTCGTCGCGGTCGGGAACGACCAGGACCAGGAACCAGCGGTACACCCCGTCACGCCGGCGGAGCCGGACGGTCCGCTCGAACGACTCACCGCTGGACAGGACCACCGCCCAGCGCTGGTCGAAACCGGGCGCATCATCGGGGTGGACGTCGAGGGCCTCGCTGAGCCGAAGCGACGGGTCGGGTTGGTTGCCCGCGTACTGCGACCAGCGGGGATTGGCCGCGAGGAGGCGGCCGGCCAGGTCCGTCGCCCAGGCGAGCTGCGCGATCGCGTCGACGAGCCCGCGCACCGTCCGTTCCGCGGGGCTCGACTCCGTCCTGCTCGCCTGCGCCACTGGCCGCTCACTCCCGTCCTGGGCGTGGATCGTGTCCGAGACCGTCAGTTCGGACGACGAGCCGCGCTGCTGGATCTTGCCCGCGACTTCGGCCGCTGTGGCGGCGGTTTTCTCCGTCCGTCGCATCGGCCTCGCCTGCCGGCCCTGCGGCTATACTGCCACCCCCGAGCCGCCAACCCGGTCGGGCATGAGGTTCCCGCTCCATGCATGTCGCCCTGCCCGACCTTCGGGCGCTCCGTCAAGGCGGCCTCGTCATCCGCTACGCGCTGCTCGGATCGGTCGTCTTCGTCCTGGTCGAGGTCCCGGCTTCAGGCTCGGCCGGCACATCGATCGAACAGCCGTCGCGACGCGCCCACTGGGCCCTGGTGATCGACGGCGACCTCACGTATGAGGCGGACGGTCGGTCGCTGCGGATCCCGGCCGGCAACGGGCTGTACGTCCCGGCGGGCGACCCCGAGCACCGTCTGCGAGCTGCCGGCGGGTCGCGGATCGCCGGGTTCCTCCCGATCGACCCATCGGTCGAGATCTCCGATGAGCTCCTGGCCCAGCAGGGGTTCGAGATCCTCGGACCGGCCGCCGGCGCCGGGACGCATCCCATCGTCGTGCCGACCGTTGCCGGTGGCTCGTGGCGGCCAGGCGTGATCGACGCCCGGACCTGGTCGATGCCGCCGTTCGCGATGACGACCGCGCAGTTCGGACCGGCCAGCGGGTACACCGCCGACTGGTGCGATGCTCCTCACTGGGGCGTGGTGACCAGCGGCCAGCTGGCGATCGAGTACGAGCACGACGTGGAGATCGTGGCGGCTGGCGACGTCTACTACTGCCCGTCCGGCGCTCCCGCCCACCGGCTCCAGGCGGCCGATCCGGCGGCGATCGTCGACCTCACGCCAATCGATGCGATCGTCGGCGACGCTCGGGTCGCGGAGTGGCGACGGACGGCCCTCAGCCAGGCGGCCGAACCCGGGCGAGGCGAGGTTTCGATCGCCGCGCTCGGCTGATCGCTCAGGGCGTTGCCGCGGAGATCGCCAGCAGCTGACCCGCCTGCAGATCGGTGGCCAGGACGGTCCCATCGGCGGACTGGCTGATCGCGCTGATGGAGCCCTGCCCCTGACCGGCGATGACCGCCTCGCGTCGCCCTGATCCGGACGGATCGAGGAGCCACAGCCGGCTCGAGCAGGAATCCGAGAAGACGTACCGTCCATCGATCGCCGGCTGGCGCGCATCCCGGACGACGACGCCACCGATCACCGCGCACCCCAGATCGTGCCCGTATTCGGCCACCGGCAGCGTCAGCCCCGTCTGGTCGCAGCCGTCACTCGGCGCATAACAGTGGAAGCCTTCCATCCGGTTCCAGCCGAAGTTGAGCCCGCTGACTCCGGCTCGCGCGACGTCGATCTCCTCCCAGGCGCTCTGGCCGACGTCGCCGATCCACAGGTCGCCGGTGGCTGGGTCGAACCGCATCCGCCACGGGTTGCGCAAGCCGGTCAGCCAGATTTCCGGCTTCGCGCCTGCCACCTCGGCGAATGGGTTGTCGGGCGGGATGGCGTAGGCCGGGCCCGTGCGGCTCGTGGCACCGTCCACGTCGATCCGGAGGATCTTGGCCAGCAGCGTGTCGGTTCGCTGGCCGTTGCCCTGGGGATCGCCGCCCGAGCCGCCATCGCCCATCGCGATGTAGAGCATCCCGTCGGGGCCGAACGCCACCGCCCCGCCGTTGTGGTTGGCGAACGGCTGGTCGACGTGGAGGAGCGCCCGCTCCGACGCGGGGTCGGCGACGTTCGGGTCGGTCGGGTCCACCCGGAACTCCGAGATGACGGTGTTGCCCTGGAGATCGGTGTAGTCGACGAAGAAGCGCGGGTCGGTCGGGAAGCCCGGATGGAAGGCGAGGCCGAGCAGCCCCTGCTCGCCACCGCTCCTGATCTCGCTCCCGATGTCGAGGAACGGCCGAGCGACCAACCCGGAGCGGTCGACGATGCGGATCCGACCCGACTGCTCGACCACGAAGCGACGGCCGCTCCCGTCGCCGGGGTCGGCGACGTCGACCGGGCTGGTGAGGCCGTCGGCGACGACCGTCAGGTGGAGCGAGGGGACGGGTCCGAGCGACGGCGAACCGGCCAACCCGCCGGGAGGCGAGGGTTTGGCGGGCGTCGTCCCGCCCGGTTGGGCGGTCGGTCCCGGGGCCGGGCCGCAGGCCGCGAACAGGCAGGCCAGCCAGACGACCGCAGGGCGGATCGAGCGGGCCGAAGGGACGAGCATCGACGGATGCTACAGCCAGCCGGGTCCCGGCCCGCCGTCGCGGTCCGGGACGATCCGGATCTTCGTCTGCAGGGAGGACCATGGACGCCTGGGAACTGGCCGCCGTCGACGCCGAGCGCCGGAGGACGGGTCAGCGCTACCGCGAGTTCCTGCGGGTCGCGGACCTGTCGGCCGGGCTGTACGTGCTCGAGCCCGGCGAACCAGATCCACAATCACCGCATGGGGAGGACGAGCTCTATCACGTCGTCTCGGGTCGAGGCCGGATCACCGTCGGCGACGAGACGCGCGACGTCGAGGACGGTTCGCTGGTCTTCGTCGCGGCCCGGGTCCCGCATCGCTTCCACGACATCAGCGAGCGGTTGGTGGTGCTCGTCGTGTTCGGACCGGCCGAAGGCCCGCCCGCCTGAGCGAGCGGCTCAGGCGAAGCGTGCTCCGACGGCATCGGCGAGGGCCCGGGCGAGCTCGGGGCCGCGTCCGACCTCGTCGTGCCGGAAGAACACGAATGCGTCGTCACCGGCCGCCAGGAACGGTTCGAGGCGATCGGCCCAGGCGCGCGAGCTCCTCGCCGCTGTAGTCGTGCCGCCGCAATCGGAGATACAGGAATGGGCCGGTCCGCCGGATCGTCGGTGGCTCGCCGTCCTCGGGGAGCTCGGTCGTACACAGTGCCGCGCCGGCGCGTGCGAGCGCCTCGAACGTCTCGTCGACGTGCCACGACGCCTCCTGGAACTCCATCGTCAGTGGGAGGTCCCGCGGCCACGCGTCGAGCAGGGCACCGAGTCGCGCATCGTCACGGCTGACGCCTTCGGGGACCCGGAACAGGACGGTGCCCAGCCGGGAGCCGAACGCGCGATACGGGCCGGTCAGCCACGGGACGCTGCCCGACGGGTCCACCTGCAGCGCGCGGAACGAGCCGCCGCGCTGGGCCTTGATCGCGAACCGGAAGTCGACCGGCGTCGCGGCCAGCCAGGTCGCGACCGCCGACGGCGACGGCTGCCGGTAGAACGTGTTGTTGAGCTCGACCGCCGTCAGGTTCGAGGCGTAGAACTCGAGCCGGCGCGTCGGCGCGAGGCCGACGGGATAGAACCGAGGAATCCAGCCGGCGTAGGCGAAGCCGCTCGTGCCGACACGGAGCCGGCCGGGCACGAGTGGATCAGCGGTTGTCGGGCGCCGACGGATCGGCGGCATCGAGCGCCGGCAGATCGCCGGCGTCTGGTCCCGCCTGCCGGGCGACGGCGGTCATGCATCGCTCGATGACCCCGAGGTCCTCGTCGTCGACGACCGCCAGGAAGTGCTCGCTGATGCCGCGAAGGTGGGTCGGTGAGGCCTGTCGCAGCCGCGCCAGCCCGCGGTCCGTCAACACGGCCTCTGCCCCACGGGCATCGGCCAGGCAGGCACTGCGCTCGACGAGCTCGTCGCTCGACGAGCCGGTCGATGAGCCGGGTCACGCCGCTCTTGCTCAGGATCACGTGCTCTGCGAGCGGGCCCATCCGCATCCGACGGCCGGGGGCGAGGGCGAGCGTCAGCAGGGTGTCGTACTCGGCGATCGACAGGTCGTGCTCCAGGCGCAGCTCCTCGTCGAGACGACGCGACACCCGGGCATGCGCGAGCAGGAACGCGCGCCACGGACTGAGACGCGGATCGCGCGCCGTCAGTGGCCGGTCGACCGGATCGGAGATGGACATCGCCGCGATCGTACACCACGATGGCCGGCCGGCCGGACCGGGCGATCAACGCCAGCCGTCCGCGCTGAACAGGAAGAACGTCGTCTGCGACCAGGTCACGCGCAGGTCGTCCCAACGCTCTGCCAGGCGCTCCACGACCGGCCGGCTGAGTCGCTCGACCGGCTCGCGATCGAGCCGCGCCGATTCGGTCTCGGCGTCTTCCGGCGTCGTCAGCGGGCGACCCGGACCGGTTGGGACGAAGCGCAGCGAGCCGCCCCGGAGCCGGGCGCTGGCCGCATATCCGGACATTGGCCGGAGGGTACCGCTCGATCCCCGCGTCGCCAAGCCCCCCGCCGTATCCTTCGCGCGATGAGCCTCCTCGACCGCCGGTACGGTGCCCAGAGCATGTCAGCGCCGTTACAGGACGTGCTGGTCAAGCGTCCCGGGCCGGCCTTCGGCGCCGCGTTCGACGACCCGGCCCACGGATTCCATCCATCCGGTCGACCTCGAGCTCGCGCGCCGCGAGCATGACGCCTTCGTGGCGACGCTCGCGGCGCTCGGCCCGCGTGTCCACGTCCTCGACACGGAGCTCGACAGCCCCGACCTCGTGTACACCTTCGATCCGTTGCTGGTGACCGATCGCGGTGCCGTCCCGCTTCGGCCCGGCAAGCCCAACCGGGCGGCCGAGCCCGACGCGCTCGAGGCCTGGACGCGGGCCGCCGGGATCCCCACGGCCGGCCGGATCGAGGCGCCCGGGACCGTCGAGGGCGGCGACACGTTCTGGCTTCGCCCGGACCTGTTCTGCATCGGTCGAACGCTTCGCACGAACGACGCCGGCGCACGGCAGCTCGCGGCGCTCGTCGGTGGTGACGTGCGGATCTTCGACGTCCCGTACTGGCAAGGGCCCGACCGAGCTGATCCACCTCATGTCGGTCATCTCGCCCGATCGCCGACGATCTCGCCGTGGTCTACCTGCCGCTCATGCCGGTCGGGCTGTGGCAGCTCCTGCGCGAGCTCGCGATCGGGCTGGTCGAGGTACCCGACGAGGAGTTCCCGACGCTCGGCTGCAACGTGCTTGCCGTCCGGCCGCGGGTCGTGATCCTGGCCGATGGCAATCCGCGGACGGAAGCTGCCCTGCGCGCCGAGGGTTGCGCGGTCCACACGTACCCCGCGACCGAGATCGGGCTCAACGGCTCCGGCGGGCCGACCTGCATGACGCGCCCGATCCTGCGTGGCTGACCCGGAGCCGGTCGGCGTCCGTCCCGGGCGATCGCCCATCGATCGCGAACGGTTGGTCGCCGACCTGCGGGACCTGATCCGGATCCCGAGCATCACCGGCGCCGAGGAAACGGTCGCGGCCTGGGCCGCGGAGGCGCTCCGCGAACTGGGGCTCGCGGTCGACGAGATCGCCGCCGACCCGGCGGTCGTTCGAGCCGATCCGGCGTGGCCGGGCCAGGAGATGCCACGGTCGTCGCTCCCGGTCGTCATCGGCCGGGCCGGTCGGCCGGGTGGACGCCGCCTCATCCTGTCGGGGCATATCGACGTCGTGCCCACGGGCGACCCGACCACGTGGACCGTGGACCCGTGGGCGGCCGACGTCCGTGACGGCGAGCTGTTCGGCCGGGGAGCCTGCGACATGAAGGGCGGGGTCGCCGCGATCCTTGGCGCGATCCGCGCGCTCGGGTCGGCCGGCGACCTCGAACGACTTGCCGGCGAGATCCTGGTGGTGCTCGTCCCGTCCGAGGAGGACGGCGGGCAGGGCACGCTGGCGGCGATCCGTGCCGGGGCCACCGGCGACGTGGCGGTGATCGCCGAACCATCGGGGCTCGACATCGTGATCGCCCATGCCGGCGCGATCACCTTCCGGCTCACCGTCCCAGGTCGCGCCGCCCATGCCTCGCGCCGCATGGAAGGCGTGTCGGCCCTCGACAAGCTATGGCTGATCGCCCGCGCGCTCGAGGACGATGAACGCCGGCGCAACGCGTCCGAGTCCGACCCGATCATGACCGCGCTCGGGATGCCCTATCCGACGATGATCGGGATCGTCCGTGGCGGCGAGTGGGCCTCGACGGTGCTTGACCGGGTCGTTGCCGACGGGCGCTACGGTGTCAGGCTCGGCCAGTCCGACGCCGACGCCGAGGCGGAGCTGCGATCGTGCGTCGCCGCCGCCTGCGCGACGGACGACTTCCTGTGCGATCACCCGGTCGAGGTCGAGATCACCGGGGCCCGGTTCGGCTCGGCACGGGTCGCCCCGGACCATCCGTTGCCGGTTGGCCTTGCCCGCGTCGCCGAATCGGTTATCGGCCGTCGCCCGACCCTGCTCGGTGCGCCCTACGGCGCAGACATGCGGCTGTTCGTCAACGTGGGCGACACGCCATGCGTGATCTTCGGGCCGGGCGACGTTCGGGTCGCCCACAGCGCCGACGAGCACGTGCCGCTCGACGAGGTTGTCGACTGTGCCGCGGTCCTGGCCGCGTGGGTCCGGAGCGAGCTCCTGGGCTGAACGGCCGCCGCGCCGCGCGGTGGTTTCAGTCGACCGAACGCGCCAGCTCGGCGAACCGGCACAGCGCGTTCGCCAGCCGCATCTGCTCGGGCGTCCGGGCCCGCACCCGGAGCAGGGCGGGGGAGGTCACGACGACCGCCACGCAGCGGGCGCGCGACGTCGCCACGTTCAGGCGGTGCCGGCTGTACAGGAAGTCCATGCCACGCGGCGCGAGCTCGGGGCTCGACGTCGTCAGCGAGTACAGGCTGAGCGGCGCCTCCTGGCCCTGGAACTTGTCGACGGTCCCGACGCGAGCCTCGGGCGGCAGCCGTCGCTTGATCGCCCCGACCTGCGCGTTGTAGGGCGCGACGATCAGGATGTCGTCCCAGCCGATCGGCCGGTCGACCCCATCGTGGCCGATCCAGCCTGCGTCGCCCTCGACGAGCGACCGGGCCAGGCTGGCGACCGCGTCCGCCTCGGCCGGCGATTCGTTGTCGGCGCCAGCCGTCGGGACCGACAGGAGCCGCGGACCCGTCCCGGCGATGCCGGCCAGGGGGGTTCGCAGGTGCTGGCCGGCGAGGTGCGGCTCGGGCTCGAGCCGGTCCTCGTAGAACGCCTCCGACGTGAAGTCGCACAACGACGGATGGAGCCGCCAGGTCGTCTCGAGGAAGAGGCCCTGCTCGGGCGGCATCGTCGCCTGGTCGCCGAGGACGTGGGCGAGCGCCGATCGATCGGCGCCGGGCGGGTGCGATCCGCGGAGCGGCTGGTCGAGCTGCTGCGGATCGCCGAGCAGGACGAGGCTGGCGGCGGCACCGCTCATCGCCAGCACGTTGGCCAGGGAGATCTGGCCGGCCTCGTCGACGAACAGGACGTCGACGGCATCACGGAGCTTCGGCGACGTCCACAGCCAGGACGTCCCGGCGGCCAGGTTGGCCCGGCGATCGGCCAATCGGTTCGCGGCCTGCCCCGGGTTGTCGGCCCGGGTCACGAGCGGGTGGTCGACGACCTGCCCGGCCTCGCCTCGCTGGACGGCGCGGACCGCGATGCCCTCGGCCTCGGCCGCCTCGAGCGCCTTGGCCAGCAGGTTCCCGATGACCTTGTGGCTGTTGCTGGTGATCCCGACGCGCTTCCCGGCGCGCAGGAGCGTGGCGATCATCCGCGCGCCGCTGTACGTCTTCCCGGATCCGGGCGGGCCCTGGATCGCCAGGACGGTCCGGTCGAGCGTCACGGCCAGCCGCCGGGCCGCATGCAGGCCGTCCTCGCCGGGCAGCCGGAGCTCCGTCCCGTTCATCGCGCCGAGCCGCGGCGGGAGTCGGAGGAGCAGGTCGAAGGCCGCCTGGTGCGGTCCGGGCGCCTCGAAGCCGTGCTCGGCGACCCACTCGCCCAGCTCGAACAGCCGCGCCTGGTGCTCGGGCGTCGGTACCCACGGGAGGGCCACCAGTGCTCGTGGGTGCGGGGCGTTGGACCCACGGCGGATGTCGACCGTCCAGGTCGCCGGATCCACGGCAACGAGGTCGCCGACCGCCCAGTCGAATGGCGAACCGCCCGGGTCGGCCTGTTGCTCGGCCGGGTCGAAGAGCCGGCCGCCGACGCGCCCGAGGTCGTACTCCTGGGGCGGGAACCTGTATCGCCAGGTCTGCTTGCCGCGCGCGGCCGGGCCGAGCGGGCCGACCGGCTCGAGCAGGCCGATCGGCTCGGTCTCGTCGACCAGCTGCTCGGGGTTGAGCTGCATCATCCGGTGGAACTCCCACCACGTCGACTTGTCCTCGCGCCGGTGCCAGCCGAGGAGCTGGCCGAGCAGCCAGCGAGCCGCCTGTTCGGGCGTCCGGGTCGTCGGGTCCGTTCCGACGAGCGCCGGGTGCGACAGGCGCTCGGCCAGCGCCTGGGTCTGCGCCTCGCGTGCGGTCAGCTCGGGTGGCAGGGGTTCGACCCGGGGCGCCGGCCGCGGCACCGGCGATTCGGTCAGCGTGGCCAGCCCATCGCGCAACGTCTCCAGCCAGTCGCGCAGCTGGCGGTTGGACACGACGTCGTCGCGGTTATAACGCTCGATGCGCTCGAGCTGGGTCGAGGCGGGGCGCTCGCCCTCGCCGAGCTCGAGCCACTGCTCGAAGGCGACGATGCTCGAACCGGCGTCGCGCAGGTCGATCTCGCGAGTGAATCCGTAGAACGCCTCCATCTTCTTGATCGAATAGCTCTCGACCGATGCGCGCAGGGACTGGCGCACGGCGCGCAGCAGGTCGACCAGCACGCCCTCGCGAAGGAGCCGGTCGACCTCCGCTTCGCGCGTGCCATACCGGCCCATCAACCGCTTGAGCGCGGTCGGCTCGTAGGGCGCGTAGTGGTAGACGTGGAGGCCGGGATCCGCCGCGAGGCGGGCGATGATGAAGTCGATCAGCCGCTCGAAGGCCCGTTGCTCGGCCGGCAGCGAGAACTCGCCCTCGTCCTCGCGCGACCAGAAGGCGTGGAATCGGCCGTCGGTCTCGAGCACGCCGAAGAGGTAGTCCAGGCCATCCTCGAACGCGTACGGGTCGCCTTCGATGTCGAAGAACAGGTCGCCCGGAGATGGCGGGGGCAGCGAGGCGAGACCTCGCTCGGGGTCCACCGGCTCGCCGGCGGGCGGGAGCAGCAGCTCGTAGCGCGGCCACAGCTCCCGCCGGCCCTCGAGCTGGATCCGCGCCTGCTCGCGAACGCGCAGCAACGCTCGTGCGCTCGTGCCCTCGAGCGGCGGCGTCATTGGCAGCGGCAGCTCACCGAGCGCCTCGAGCGTCGTGACGCCGCGCTCCGTCAGGGCCCGACGCTGCCGCCCGGTGATCCCGGCGACGAGGCTGAGATGGTCGTCTGCGCGCCGCCGGATCGAGCACTCGGCCGCCCAGCGACAGACCTCGCAGTGGTCGACCGGCTCGGGATAGGTGGCCCTCGGCGGGAAGGCTCGGCGGCGTCTCGTCGGCCATCGCCGCCAGGAACCGATCGCGGGCGCTCCGGTAGTACGCCATGTAGTCGTCGACCCGGAGCCGTTCGACGGTTCGGGCACTGCCACCGAGGGCGACGTGGAGCCACTCGGGCCGGACGCCCTGGATCCGTTCGAGCGAGTCCACGTACGAGCAGACCTGCAGGACGGCGCTCGCCTTGACGTGGCGGGCGAGCTTGGTGTCCGCGACCTCGTAGTGATACGGCCCCCAGCGAGACGGCCGGTCGGGCGCCTCGACCCGGAGCAGGAAGTCGGCGTGGCCGCGGAAGGTGCCGTCGAAGAACGTCGCCTGGTAGATGACGTCGGCACCGGAGGCCATCGCCTCGATGGTCCGCCCGGCGGCGTCCCGGAGCTCCTCGCCGCGATCCGTTCGCGACCCATCGAGCTCGATCGTGACCGCGTCCCGCCCGGCCGCGCGCAGGTCGGCGAGGAAGCGTGCCTCGTGCTCGAACCCGCGCCTGCGGATCACGTCAAGCTCGGGGTCGTTGCGGACGGGGCGCTCCACGAGGCCCGCCAGCGCCGCCCGTTCGAGCTGGGTCAGGTGCTCGCAGGCGAGATAGGCGACGAGGTCCGTCGCCGAGTAGACGGGCCGCCCGTCGATCCGATCCATCGCCTCGAACCGTAGCAGCGCGGCGTGTCACCTCGCCTGTCGGCGGTGCGCTGTCTCATCCCGCTACCATCCGTCGCGTGAGCCCCCGACGACGCGATCCCGATGGCCGGATTCACACCGCCCACAGCTGGGAGAGCCTGGTCGAGAAGCAGATCCGCGAGGCGATGGAAGGTGGCGCGTTCAAGGACCTGCCCTACCAGGGCGAGCGGCTGCCGATTGAGGACGACACCGCGGCCGGGGAGTGGGCGTTGGCCCACCGGATCCTGCGCAACGCGGATGCCGCACCGCCGTGGATCGAGTCGGACAAGGAGGCTCGCCGACTGCTCGGCGCGATCGACGAGCTGCTCGCGCGGGCATCGCCGATTTCACCCGCGTCACGCACCCGGTTGCGCGGCGAGCTGGCACGGCTCGCCGGCGAGGCCAACCGGGTCATCCTGCGGCTCAACTCCGAGGCGCCGACGCTCCGCCAGCATCGCCGGTTCGTCGATTGCGCGGAATTGGCCGCCCGGCTCGAGGCCGCGTTCGGCGACGGCTGATCGATCCTGCCAGAGCCGGCACGCCGCACCGCGGTCGTCAGTGGGCGGGGACGATTACCACATACCTGCCAACCAGGGCCCCGACGCTCGACGGCTGGAAGAATCTCGCAAGCGCCCGGACGGACAGCTCGGTATTCGGGCGCAGGTCGTAGCCGTGCTTCTGCTGGATGGGATAGAGCGGGCCGCTGACGCGCACCGAGGTGATCCTCGCCCGGCGGTCGTGCTTCGGATCGGTCCGGCTCTCGAAGCCGTTGAGGACCCAGGCGTGGCGACCCTCCATGACCAGCATCCCGGCCGGCCGGCCCGTCTGGCGCATCGCCGTGGCCGCGATCCGCAGGGCTGCGGTGGGCGTGCGAGCGCCGACGGCGCGGTACTTGCCCGCGCCGAAATGCCGTAGCGCGGCGATCCACCCGGTCACGTCCGTTCCGCCGCCCGGACCCCACGGGCCGTGGTCGGCGGCCTGCGCGTAGGTGATCATCCGTTGCTGTGTCGCTTCCGTTCGATCGCTCCGGTGCCGGACGATGTTGACCATCATCTGGACGGATGCCGCGACGCACCAGGTGAAGTCCTTCTGCGTCACGAAGGCGCCCGTGCGGTATAGGTTGAAGCTGCCCGACCAGGCCGGGACGGGCGGCGCGGCGAGCGTCGCAGACTTGGCCTCGGACTCCGCCGCTGCCCGACGCTCGCCGGGGCCGTGGAACCGCTTCGGTCCGGCCAGCTGGCAGCCATCCGCCGCCGCATGAGCGGGGCCCGCGGCCAGGTCGTCGCGATGGGCTCGCGGGATCGGTGCGGCTCCGATCCCGGCGTGAGCGACGCAGCCGCCCTGACCGGCATCGGTCGTGAGTTCAGTCAGTGACGAATCGACCGCGCTCCGCTCGACGGTGTCGGCGGCGCGATCGCCGGCCGCACGGGGAACCGTCAGCCGGCGACCACCGGCTGGCAGGTCCACGGCGATGGCCGGCCCGGTCAGGCGGGCGGCCGCGACCGTCCATCCGGCGGCTCCGTCAACGACCGGGACGGACACGCTCGGTCCCACCGTCAACACGATGGCCAGGACCAGCAGCGGGGTGGTTGCCAAGCAGCGCGGTCCAGTCAGCACGACCGGTAGCGAAGAGGCGCGAGTCGCCGGTCAGGTCCCCGTCCATCGGCGTCGCGTCCTCCCCGCATGAGTCGCAGGGCGTCGGTCACCGGACTGCGGGCGTGGACGAGCCGAACGAGGCTCGACTGCGAGGTGGGCACGAACGGATCGTCGGCCCGGCCGACCGTCGTAGCTATCCCACCGTCGGTCGACCTGGGTCGGCATTCGGGCTATTCGCCAGGTCGTGGGCCGTGCACCCGAATCGCCAGCCGTGGCACCCGGACTCGAGGACGAATCCGTGGCACGCGACCGCTGCGGAGCCTCGTCAGTCCGGGTACAGGGCGTCCAGGGCCTCGCGAAACACCTGGGTGTGCAGGTCGACGTCGGCAGCGGTGGTGGCAGGCGACATCAGGGCCATGTTGTGGAATGGCGTCATCAGCACGCGCCGGTTCATCGCCCACAGGTGGAGGAAGCGCTCGAGCTCCGGGTCGGCGTGCGCCCACTGCTCGGCGCCGGTGCGCGGCGGATCGGGCATGAAGTGGTACTCGGCGCGGGCTCCCAGCCGGGTCACGTGCCAGGGGACATCACGCTCCCGAAGGACACCGGTCACGCCGGTTTCCCACCGCTCGGCGAGCGGGATCATCCGCTCGAACGCCTCGGCGGTCAGGACCTCGCCGAGCGTCGCCCGGGTGGCGGCCAGCGACAGCGCGTAGCCGGCCAGCGTTCCACCGACGCCGCCGACGTCGGAATCATCGACCGCGATCGAGCCCGTGACGCGGGCGGCGACCTCCGGGCTGAACCCGTACGCCGCCGACGGGATGCCGCCGCCGATGGTCTTGCCGATGACGAGCATATCGGGCTCGAGCCCCCACGCGCCGGTCGCGCCGCCGGGACCCGCGCAGATGGTGTGGGTCTCGTCGATGATCAGGACCGTGCCCGTCCGGCGGGTGAGCTCGCGGACCGCATCGAGATAGCCGGGTTCCGGCAGCACGATCCCGACGTTGGTCAGGGCCGGCTCGATGAGGACGGCCGCCACCTCGCCGTCGGCGAGCGCCGCTTCGAGGGCGGCGACGTCGTTGAAGTCGACCACCCGGGTCGTTTCCGCTACGTCGACCTGCGGCCCGACCGAGCCGCGGACGGGGACGACGCGCCCGGCGTCGTCGAGCATCGCGATCGCCTCGTCGACGGAGCCGTGGTAGCAGTGGTCGTGGACCACGACCTTGGGACGGCCGGTGACGTGGCGAGCCAGGCGGAGTGCCCAGCGATTGGCGTCCGAGGCCGACAGCGCGAACTGCCAGGATCCGACGCCGAATCGCCGGGTCAACTCGGCGCCGACCCACGCCGCGTCCTCGGTCGGCAGCATGTGCGTGACGCCGCGGCGGAGCTGTCGCTCGACCGCGGCGACCGTGGCCCCCGGGCCGTGGCCCGCCATCGCTCCGGTGTCGCCGAGGCAGAGGTCGACATAGTCGTGGCCGTCGACACACCGGAAGTGGGCGCCCGACGCCGAGTCGACGAATGGCGGGAAGGGACTCGCCCACTTCACCATCCAGGGCATCGGGACGCCGTCGAGCAGCGTCCGCTCGGCGTCGTGGAAGAGCGCAGCGGAACGCGGGTGGTCGGCCGTGAAGCGTTCCTGCTCGCGTGCCATGAGGCTGGCGAGTCGGGCGCGATCGGGTACGCGATCGGCCATGTGCGGTCCTCAGCAGCCGCGGACGAGTGTCATCCGGGCCAGCATGGCCGGACCCGCGGCGCGGCGCGAGCCCATTGCGCGCGGTGGAACCGCGCCGTCCTCCGGCGGCCGCTCGCCGCCCGGCAGACGACGGTCAGTGGATCCGGCGAACGAGGCCGCAGACGTGGCAGCGCGCCACGCCCGAATCGGTATCGATCTCGAGGAAGCTGGTGCAGCCGTTGGTGCTGCAGTAGAGGCGCGTGGCGGCGTTGGCGCGGCGGCGCAAACGGCGCATGGCGGTCGAACGTCCGGCTACGGACGATGTGGTGGAACGAGACATCATGGTGCGGTGGTCTTGTGCTTTCTGGCGCGCCGGGATCGCGTGATGGGCGATCGGCTGCGCGGCCGTTCATGTGGGTCTGCGCGCGGGCCGGGAGCGAGGATTGGGCGCTCTAACCGGTTCGTCGCCGCAAACGGGTTACCCAAGGAGTATGGGCCCAGGTCCGGTGACCCGTCAACCGTACGAATGCCTGCGTCGACGGCCGCCGCGCGGTACCCTCCCGAGCGACCGGTTGGTTTAGGTCTCTTCATCGAAGCTTGGTTGATTCCAGCACCCCGGCGCGGTCAGACTCGCGCCGACCGCGGTGTGAGAGCATCCGGTCGAGCCGGCGTGGGCGCCGGCCCAGGTCGCGGCCACGCACGGGAGGGCCGGCCGCGCGGATGGTCCGTTCCATAGGAGGTGGCAGGTGACACTGGCGTGGCGTAACGGTGGGCGAGCCGCGAGGATCGGCCTCATCTGGGCGGTCCTCGGAGTCGCACTGGTCGGCGCCGCCCCGGCGGCGTCCGCGGCCGACGCGATCCAGCTCACGACCCCGTACCCGGCCGTGGCGGTCGCCCCCGGTTCCAAGGTGAGCTTCGATGTCTCGGTCAAGACGCCGAGCGCCGAGCGCGTGAACCTGTCGGTCGACAAGGTCCCGACGGGGTGGTCGGCGATCATGCGTGGCGGCGGTTTCGTGGTCGACGGCGTCCAGACCAATGGCACCGACGCGGCCGTCGTGACCCTCGAGATCAGTGTCCCGTCGGACGCCGCGGCGAATACGCAGCGGATCACGGTCACGGCCACCGGCGGTGGCACGTCGACATCGCTCGACCTCGACATTCGGGTCACCCAGACCGCGGCCGGCGACGTGACCCTGACGACCCAGTTCCCCTCGCTGAAGGGTGTATCGAGCACGAACTTCTCGTTCTCGCTCAGCCTCACGAACGACACCTCGGATGACCTGACCTTCGGCGTGGTCGCATCAGGCCCCGACGGCTGGACCGTGACCGCCGAGGTCGCCTCGCAGGCCCAGGCCGCCACCGCCGTGGTCAAGGCCGGCCAGACCTCGACGATCACGGTGACCGCGAAGGCGCCGTCCGACGCGACGGCCGGGACGTACCCGATCACGGTCGACGCAACAAGTGGCGACAAGACCGCCCACGCCGACCTGTCGATCCAGATCACGGGCAGCTACAGCCTGTCCATGACCACGACGGACGGGCGGCTCAACGTCGGCGGTTCGGCCGGCGGGACGACCGATCTCGGCCTGGTCATCACGAACTCCGGGACCGCGGACTTGGATGGCCTTGCGATGTCGGCCGATACGCCGAGCGGCTGGACGGTCACCTTCGATCCGGCCACCGTCACGGTCGCGGCCGGCCAGAAGGTCAACGCGACCGCCCACATCAAGCCATCATCGGACGCCGTCGCCGGCGATTACGTCGTCACGATGCGATCGACCTCGACCGCAGCCAGCGCGACGTCCGACATCCGGGTGACCGTCGAGACGTCGCTCCTGTGGGGCGCCGTCGGCGTCGCGCTGATCGCGATCGTGCTCATCGGCCTGTGGTGGACGTTCCGCCGGTTCGGCCGCCGATGAGACGCGCCAAGCCGGCGGTCAGGCATGCCGCCGCCGACGAGGACGTCGTCATCCGGACGAGGCGCCTGACCAAGCGCTACGGGACGCTGACCGCGGTCGACAACCTCGACCTGGTCGTGCGTCGCGGGCGAGATCTTCGGGCTCCTCGGCCAGAACGGCGCCGGCAAGACGACCACGATCCTGATGCTCCTCGGGCTGACCGAGCCGACGAGCGGCGAAGCCCGGGTGATGGGCCTCGACCCGGAACGCGAGCCGCGCCTGGTCAAGCGACGGGTCGGCTATCTGCCCGACGCGGTCGGCTTCTACGGCGGCCTGACCGGTCGCCAGAACCTGCGCTACACGGCCAATCTCAACGGCCTGCGCAAGGCCGCCGCGGAGTCGGCCATGGTCGACGTCCTGGAGCAGGTCGGCCTGACCGACCGGGCCGACGACAAGGTCGACACCTACTCGCGGGGCATGCGCCAGCGGCTCGGCATCGCCGACGCGCTGGTCAAGTCGCCCGACCTGCTGATCCTCGACGAGCCGACCACCGCGATCGACCCGCTCGGCGTGGTCGAGATCCTCGAGCTGCTTCGGCGGCTGGTCGACGAGCGCGGGCTGGCGATCATGCTGTCGAGCCACCTGCTGACCCAGGTCCAGTCGGTCTGCGACCGGATCGGCATCTTCGCCGCCGGCCGGCTGGTCGGGCAGGGCACGGTCGACGAGCTGGCGACCACGTTCGGCGACGGTACGGCCACGATCGAGGTGGGCCTCGAGCTCGCCGAAGGCGCGAACGAGGTCGACCGGGCCGGCGACCGTCCTCCGCGGGCTGTCGGGCGTGACCGACGTGATCCAGCCCGACCGTGCCGGGACTCCCTGGCAGGTGGTCGTGCGGCCGCCCGCGGCGGAAGGCGAGGTGCGCCAGGCGATCCTGGTGGCAGCCGTCGAGCACCATCTTCGCTTGACCACGCTCCGCCCGGTCGTCCCGTCGCTCGACGACATCTACCGCGCGGCGGTCATGAGGACCGCCGCGTGAGCGCCGCATCGACGACCGCCGCCGGGAATGCCGCAACGGAGGCGACGACTCCCGCAGCACCCGTGGCGCTGCCCGGCGCCGGCTGGCGCGTGGTCGCCGCGAAGGAGCTCGGCGACCACCTGCTGAGCGTCCGGTTCGTCGTCCTGCTGATCGTGCTCGGGCTGGCGGCTGCCATCCCGCTCTACTTCGCGGCGGACCAGATCCGGTCGCTGGCACCCCAGGCGAGCGGCGCCGCCGCGGTCTTCCTGGCCCTGTTCACGTTCACCGTCGACCAGCTCCAGGGCCAGAGCGTCTTCACGTTCATCGGCGTCGTGGCGCCGCTGCTCGGCCTCGCGTTCGCCTTCGATGCGGTCAACGGCGAGCGCTCCGAGGGGACGCTGCCGCGCCTGCTCGCCCAGCCGATCCACCGCGACGACGTCATCAACGGCAAGTTCGTGGCCGGGCTCGCGGTCATCGGGCTGGTCCTGACATCGGTCGTGATGTTCATCGCCGGCTTCGGGATGCTCCGCCTCGGGATCGTGCCGCACAGCAGCGGAGGTGCTCCGGCTCGTGGCCTGGGTCGTGGTGACCTTCCTGTACGTCGCGCTCTGGCTCGCCTTCGGCCTGCTCCTGTCGGTGCTCGTCCGGCGCGCGGCCACGGCCGCCCTGATCGGGTTCGGCGTCTGGCTGCTGGTCACGATCTTCGGGCAGCTGATCACCAATTTCCTTGGCAGCCTGCGTGGCTCCCGCGGCGAATGCCACGCCCGAGCAGATCCTGAGCAGCCTGCAGCTCCAGGAGTTGATCTCCAGGGTCCTGCCGACCACCCTGTACAACGACATCTCGACCGCGCTCCTCAGCCCGTCGACGGCGCTCGTCGGGCTGCCCGGGACGATCGGCCAGGTCCAGCAGGCGCAGCAGCAGATCCCGGCGCTCCTCACGCTCGACCAGAGCATCCTGCTGGTCTGGCCGGAGGTCGTGGTCATCGTCGCGCTCGCGGTGTTCTGCTTCGCGGCGGCGTATGTCGCGTTCATGCGCCAGGAGGTCCGGGCCTAGGCGTCCGGCTCGACGTAACGGGCAATCGCGCAGCGGGTTGCCTGCGGCCGACGCGTCTCGGTGGTCGGCCGGCCGGGTCGTCGGCCAGGTGCGTGATTTGGCCGGTCGGGATCCAGCCGGAGTCCCGCCCGACCCCGCGCGCCGGCCGGTCGAGCGTCAATCGTCGCGGGCTGTGCTCGTGGTCGCATTGCCGCCGGTGCCGCCCGGGCCGTCCTGGGCCACGACCGCGAGGATCTCCTCGCCGTAGCGGTCGAGCTTGGTCGGGCCGACGCCGGGGACCCGGCGAAGCTCGGCGATCGTGCGCGGTCGTCGTTCTGCGATGGCCTCGATCGTCGAGTCGTGGAAGACGATGAACGGTGCGATCGGCGTCGGCCCTGGCCCGGGCCGTCCGCCAGGCACGCAGCGCGTTCGAGAGCGGCGAGCGCTCGCCCGGGTCGACCCGCGCGGTCGCGCGTGCCGGTGCCGCATCGGCCCAGTCGCGCCGCCGCGGCCGGCCCAGGCCGGCGCCGGCACGAGGCCGTCGAGGAAGCGGGATCGGCTCCGGCGGCCCTCGCGACCGGTCGTCCCGGTCCGCCGGGTCGCCCACGACAGCCACAGGTGCCGGCGCGCCCGGGTGATGCCGACGTACAGCAGCCGACGCTCCTCGGCGAGCTCCGCGGGCTCGGTGGCCTGGCGGATCGGCAGCTGCCCTCCTCGAGCGCAGGCAGGAAGACGGCGTCCCATTCGAGGCCCTTGGCGCGGTGGTAGGTGAGCAGCTCGACGCCGGTCGGCGTCGCCGCCCGCCTCGACTGCGCGGTCCGCCGTTCGACCTCGGCCAGGAAGGCCGCCGGCCCGGCCGACGGATCGGCGCTGCACGAGGTCCTCGGCGAGCTCGAGCAGGGTGACCACGGCCGCGTGACGCTCGCCGGCCGCCTCGCCTTGCGGGCGGCTGGTCGCGGCGGACGCCGAGCTCGCGACTCGAAGACGCCGCGCCAGGCGCTCGACCAGCGGCGTCGTCGCCGGGCCGCCGGGCAAGCGACCGCGACGACGCCGATCGCGCGGCGGACCTCGGGCCGGGCGAAGAATCCCTCGCCGCGGACGTGGAACCCGATGCCGGCCGACCCCGAGGGCCCGCTCGATCGGCGGGAGCTGGGCGTTCGTGCGGACCAGGACGGCCATCGAGCCGTACGGCGTGCCGGCCCGGGCGAGCGACCGGATCGCGTCGATCATGCGCGGCGAGCTCCTGCGTCGTCCGATGCGAACCCGGCGATCGACGGCGCGGGGCCGCCCGGGCAGGCTCGCGACGAGGCGCTTCGGCCGGCCGGCGGCGTCGCTCCGGGCAGGCGTTCGTCGAGGGCGCCCGCGACCGGCGGCGAGGACCCGGTTGGCGAGGTCGAGGACCTGCGGCGTCGAACGGTAGTTGGTCTCGAGCGCGACCGTCCGGGCGTCCGGATAGCGCGTTGCGAACCCGGTCAGGTAGTCGCTCGTCGCGCCGGTGAAGGTGTAGATCGTCTGGTCCTCGTCGCCGACGACGGCGAGATCGTCGGCGGCCGCCGAGCCAGGCATCGAGCAGCGCCGGCCTGGAGCGGGTTGGTGTCCTGGTACTCGTCGACCGAGAACCAGCGATAGCGATCGCGGACCTCGGCGGCGACGGCGTCGTCGGACTCGATCAGCTCGATCGTGCGCGCGAGCATGTCCTCGAAGTCGATCAGGCCGGCCCGCTCGAGCGCGGTCTGGTAGCGCCGGAAGAGCCCGGCCATCAGGTCCACGCGGGAGCGGGCCGCATCGCGGCCCTGGGCGGCGGCGCCGCGCGGCGTAGTCGGCCGGACCCATCCGGCGGGCCTTGGCCCATTCGATCTCGGCGGCCAGGTCGCGCACCGCCAGGTAGCGGTAGCCGCCGGGGAGTCCGGCCGCGAGCGGCGCGAGGATCGGGGCCTTCGACTCGACGATCCGCGGCGGGTCGCCGCCCGCGGACCCGCGGCCAGAAATGGCGGAGCTGGCGGAGCGCCGCGGCATGGAACGTCGCCGCCGTCACGCCCGGCTGGCCGAGCGCCGGCGAGCCGCGCGCGCATCTCCGCGGCGGCCTTGTCGGTGAAGGTGACGACCAGGACGTCCCGCGGGCGGACGACGCCGGTCGCGAGGGCGTAGGCGACCCGCCGCGAGATCACCCGGGTCTTGCCGCTCCCGGCGCCGGCCAGGATGCACAGCGGGCCGGACGTGATCGTGACCGCCTCGCGCTGGGCCGGATCGAGGTCGACGAGGAGGGCGTCCGTGTCGCGCGCTGGCACGCGGCCATCGTACCGGGGCGGGCTTCACCGGCGATCAACCCCGGCACGGCTGCGGCCGGCCGGGGTTTGTCAGTGCGGGCGGCTCCTTGATGGGGCCGCGCTTCGGTCAGCTCCCGGGTGCGTCGTCCGTGTCGGACGGTGCCGACGGCTGTGCGGGCGGGGCCGCCGGGGGAGTGGACCCGGGCCGACGTGGCCGGGGCGCTCAGCTGGTACTCCTGCCAGGCACCCCAGAGCATGAGGACGGCACCAACCGCCGTGACCACGCCGGCCAGGATGGCACCCGCGACGAAGCCGTAGCCGACGAGCCCCAGGAACCGCAGCATGTCGAGCAGCGTCAGCAGCGCGCCGATCGCCACGATTGCGCTGATGACCAGGATGATCGTCGGCACCGGGGCCGGCCAGGCCACGCTCTGGTTCGGTGCGTACTTCAGGTAGAAGATGACCAGCACCGCGATGGCGCCAGATGAGCGACAGTCCGCCTCCGCCGATCCCGTAGGAGGCGGTCAGTCCGATGATCCATCCGATGATGACCGCCAGCGTGCCCCACGCCGTCAGGCGCTCCCGCGGGTTGAGCTTGTTCCACATCTCCTGGATCTGTGCCACTCGTTCGCTCCCTTCGCGTGCGTTCCATGGCGTTCGACCGACCGGAGCGCCCCTCCGTCGGGGCAAGAGTACTCACCGCCGCAAGGCGAATTCCATAGGCATTCCCGTCGGCGACGTCGGGACGAGGGCCTGGACGGTCGGCTCTAGAACGGCGGCCAGGGCACCGCCGGCCAGGTCGGCGACGGGTAGGGGAAGTGGCCGGTCGCCAGCAGCTCGTCGGTCCGCCGGGCCGTGGCCCGAACCTCGGTCCGCGACAGCAGCTCGCGCAGCCTCGGCGCCAGGTCGCCAGTCGAGCGCCGCATGGATCCGCTCCAGCCCCTCGATCTCGTCCTGCCGCGAACGGCTCGCCGCGCCAGCCCCACAGGACCGTCCGAAGCTTCGGGACGGCCGAGAAGCAGACCCCGTGGTCGACGCCGTGGATCCGCCTCGCCCCGTCGACCGGGAGGATGTGCCCGCCCTTGCGGTCGGTGTTGTTCATGACCGCGTCGAGGACGGCCATCCGGCGCAGCCGCGGGTCGTCGCCGACCACCATCTCGACCACGTCGACGTCGGGATCGGCCTCCACGAAGGACTGGACCATCCCTTCGCCGAACGGGCCGTCGCGCAGCACGGTCGGCGGGACGATCCCCCAGCCGGTCGCCTCGGACACGTGCCAGGCGGCCACCTCGCGGCGCGCCAGCGTGCCGTCCGGGAAGTCGCTCAGCGGCCGCTCGCCCAGCATCGGCTTGTAGACGGCGTGGAGGGTGATCGCCGGCTCAGGATCCGGGACAGGGCCGGGTCACCGTCGCCAGCATCGCGTTGTTCGACGAGCCGACGATCCGGCCGACGATCTCGAGGTCGCCGTCGCGCAGGACCTCCAGGGTCGTCGCGAGGTCGAGCACGGGACGGCCTCAGGCCGCTAGTTGACGTAGTGCCCGTTCTGGCGCGGGCAGATGTGGCCCTGCGGATCCAGCGGGTTGCCGCACAGCGGGCAGGGCGGCCGGCCGGCGGCGACGACCCGGCCGGCCCGGGCGACGAACGAGCGGGCGGCGTCGAGGCTGATCCGGACCCGCAGCAGGTCCGGCCCGTCCTCGTCCTCGTCGTCATCCTCGTCCGGATCGATGGCCTCGCCATCCTCGGACTGCGCGCGGGCCTCGACGAGCACGCGACCGGCGCCGCCGTCCCAGCCGAGCGTCAGCGAACCGGCCCGGAACGCCTCGTTGAGCGGCTCGTCGAGCGGGGCGCTGTCGTCGGCGAACGGCGACCTCGGACGAGCGCGGCCTCGGCCACGCCGCGCCGCTCGAGCTCGGCGACCAGCTCGCCGAGGCGTTCGGCCAGGACCGCGACCTGGACCTTCTCCATCACCACGCTGACCACGCGGGGTCCGTCGCGTGCCTGGAGGAAGAACGTGCGGTCGCCGGGCTGGCCGACCGTCCCGGCCACGAACCGCTCGGGGGGATCGAAGAGATAGCGTCGTCGAGGCATGGCCGGACTCTATACCGAATTCCCGCTGGATCCGCGACGGAGGATGCCTTCGCCGGGCGTTGTGCATTCGGTGCCGGTCGACACCCCGGCGAGCGCGGACCGCTCAGCTGACGTCGAACGCGACCCCGTCCCAGCCGCGCGCGCCGTCCGGAGCCGGCGGCGTCGCCTGCTCGGTCTGGACTGCGCCGGTGCCGTCGGTGGCCCGAACCTGGACGACGTGGTGCCCCGGGGTCGCGGCCCAGTTGAAGACCCACTGGACCCAGGTCGCGTCCGAGATCGGGGTGGACAGACGGGCGTCGGCCCAGACGCCGTCGACGCCGACCTCGACCCTGGACGACGCCACGATCCGGCGCCCAGGCGATCCCGGCGATCGGCACCGTGCCCGGCCGCGACCTGGCCGCCTCGCGGCGTGTCGATCCGCGACTGGGTCAGGATCGGCGCCTAGCTTGGCCCAGCCGAGCGGGACCCAGTAGCCGTCGAACGCCTCGAGCGTCGTCAGCTCGAGCTCCTTGAGCCATTTCGTCGCCGACACGTAGCCGTACAGCCCGGGCACGATCAGGCGGGCCGGATAGCCGTGCGCCGGGCGGCAGCGGCTCGTCGTTCATCTTCACGGCGATCATCGGCTCGCGGGCCGGGTCCATGACCCAGGCCGTCGGCATCCCGGCGGTCCAGCCGTCCACCGAGCGACCGACGAGCTGCGTGGCGGCGGCCTGGACGCCCGGCGATCTCGAGGACGTCGCGCAGCCGGACCCCGGTCCACTTGGCGTTGCCGACCAGCTTCCCGCCGACCTCGTTGCTGACGCACGAGATCGTCACGTACTGCTCGAACATCGGCAGGCCGATCAGCTCGTCCCAGGTCAGGACCGTCTCGCGATCGACCATGCCGTGGATCCGCAGCGTCCAGCCGTCGGTGCTGACGCTCGGCACGAGGAGCGACGTGTCGATCTTGTAGAACCGATCGTTGGGCATGACGATCGGGGTCAGCCCGGCGATCGACGGGGAGAGGTCGGCGCCCGGCCGCGAGCGGGGGCACGGTCTCGGCCGGCGGCGGCAGCTCGGCGTCGGCGCCGGCCGGCGGGAAGCGCTGGCGGTCGAGGAGGGTCCGCCCGGCCAGCCCGCCGACGGCTGCCGCCACGCCGATCCCGGCGGCCCGGATGAGGAACGAGCGGCGCGACCAGTCGGGCATCCGGGCCGCGGGCGAAACCGACCCGCGCCCGGCCGTCGCCGAGACGCCGGGCACGGCTCGCCGCAAGCTCGCGCTCCGCGGCAGCCAGTCCAGGATCCACAGCCCCGTCCCGACGGTCACGGCGGCGTCAATCGCGATCATGGTCGGGCTCGCGACCGGGTCGCCGAGGGCGGCCAGGAACCCGATGACGCCGAAGGCGGCGAACCCGACCGCCGCGATCTCGAACCGGCGGCGGGCCAGGACCCCGAGGCCCACGCCGATGCCCAGCGCGACCGCGACGATGAACAACTCCAGGGCGAGCTTGTCGTTCGTGCCGAACCAGGCGACGACGACGTCCTTGGCGCCCGGTGGCTGGAGGTCGATGGCGACCTGCCCGACACCCGCGACCAGCGAGGTTCCCCCGGGCAGCAGCCCGGCCAGCAGCTCCGAGGCGCCGAGCGCGCCCGCGGCCGCGGCGACGCCCGCCAGCGGATACGCCAGTCGCCGTCGGCGGGATTCTGGAGTGGGCTTGGCGGCAGCTGCGGTCGTGGTCACCGGCGCCATCATCGGCTACGCGTGTGACATTCCGGTGTCAGGCACGCATCCGCGCCCACGTCCGACCGTCGCGATGCTCGACCGCGATCGCGCAGCCCGAAGGCGCGGCTGAGGACCTCGTCGGTCAGGACCTCGGCAAGCGGCCCGGCGGCCACGACGCGCGCCGGCGGACAGGACCAGCGCATGGGTGAACCCAGGCGGGATCTCCTCGACGTGGTGGGTCACCAGGACGATCGCCTGTCGGACGCTCGTCCGCCGGCCAGGCGCGCCAGGTCGCGCAGCAGGGTTTCGCGGGCACCCAGGTCGAGGCTCGCCGCCGGCTCGTCGAGCAGCAGCAGGTCCGGATCGGGCATGAGCGCGCGGGCGATCGAGACCCGGCGCCGCTCGCCGGCCGACAGCGTCCCGAACGGGTGGTCGGCCACGCCGCCGATCCCGAGCCGGTCGAGCAGCTCGCGGGCTCGCGCGCGATCGGCGTCGGCGAACACGTGCCACCACGGCTCGGTTGCCGCGTGACGGGCCGTCATGACCAGGTCGACCGGCGTGAGGTCGTCGCGCAGCGTCGAGCTCGACCGCGCTCCCGGCCGCTCCGATCCGCCGCCGGAGCTCGCGCGAGTCCACCTTCCCGAAGCGGGCCCCGAGGACGTCGACCGTCCCGGCGGTCGGCCACAGGGTGAGGCCGACGACCGACAGCAGGGTCGTCTTGCCCGATCCGTTGGCACCGATCACGACCCAGCGCTCGCCCGGCTCGATCCGCCAGTCGAGCGGACCGAGGATCGTCCGTCCGCCGCGGCGGACGATGGCCCGCGCAGACGTCGACGATCGCGCGGCGCCGCGTCGACTTCCGATCCGGTCACGAGGCGGCAGGTGACGCGGCGGCGGCGGACGGGCTGGCCGATGGTCCCGGCGTGATCTCGGGCGGTGGCGGAAGACTTCGGGTGACGGCGTCGGTCTCGGGAGGCAGTGACGGTTCCGCCGACGGGCTCGGCTCCGGCGGCAGCGACGGGGCCTCCGACGACGGCGGGCAGGGGACCGCGGCCGGCGCCTCGGGACCCGTCGGGCCCCGCCGACTCCGCCGGGCGGCGGGATCTCGATCGAGGGAATCACGCCGCTCGCGTCGGGCGTCGGGAGCGGGATGCAGCTGGGCGACGGGCTCGGCGAGGCGCAGCCCTCGCCCCCGAGCAGCGGCCCCCACGACGCCCCGAACGGCTGGAACCGCCCGTTGTAGAAGTAGCTGGTGCGAGTCCGATCCGAGCCACCGGCCGTTCCGGCGCCGATCTCGGCCCGGCGCAGCCAGTCCTCGGTCGGCCGCCAGCCAGTTGTCGAACCGGGACTCGTAGCCGACCTGGCTCAGCACGGCATCGCCGCACGACGCCGGGCGCCAGGCGGTTCTTCGGCTCGGTTCCGGTGATGAACCACTCCTTGACGGCGGGCCGCCGGGCGTTGGCCAGCAGCCCGGTCCACGGATCGATGTCGGCCTGGGTCAGGCCGTCGGCCGGGACCGCGAAGTCCTCGACGGGCCAGTCGGCGCTCGCTTCCTGGAGGAACCCCTGCCAGACGTAGGTCGAGACGTCGATCGAGAAGAGCGGGGCCTTGGCGGTCGAGACGAGGCTGTTGTCCGAGTTGCCGTTCCAGACGCCGACCGCCAGCGCATAGGCGCCGGCCGCCCGGTCCTCCTCGGTCGGCGGGGCGATGTAGCCGTAGGCGTTGAGGTCCTTGGCGTCGTTGTTGGTGCCGGTCTTGAGCGTCGCCGGGCGCCGGCGGTCCGGCCCGGTCGATGCGCGAACTTGCCCCAGAACGGATTGATCTTGGGGTTGGTGTTGCCGCTCAGGATGTCGGTCACGATGAACGCCGCCTGCGGGCTGACGACCTGCGTGCCGGCCGGCGGCTGGTACGCCGGCACGACGTCGTTGCCGTCGGTGTCCTGGACCTTGAGGATCGTCGTGTGGCCGATCGCCCTGCCGCCGTTGGCCAGCGTCCCGTAGGCGGTCACCAGGTCGACCGGCCGGACCTCCTGGACGCCCAGGGCGAGCGCGAGGCCGGCCTGGGTCTGATCGGTCTGGAAGGCCATCCCGAAGTCGCGCGCCTTGGCGAACACGTGGTCCGGCGTATTGATCGCCATCGCCCGGACGGCCGGGATGTTGAGCGAGAACTGGAGGGCGTTGCGGACCCGGACCGGCCCACGCTCGAGGAGGTCGGCGTCGTTCGGCGTGTAGCCGCCGCCGAAGTCGGTCGATACGTCCATCAGCATGGTCGCCGGCGGTGAGCGCGTGATCGTCGATCCCGGTCACGTAGTTGAACGGCTTGAACGCCGATCCCGGCTGGCGGAAGCCCTTGCCAGCCACGTCGAACTGCGGCTGGAACTCGGGCCGGGTCGAGGTCGCGTAGTAGCTTGCGCTGCCGACGTAGGCGACCAGTTCGCCGGTCTGGTAGTCGTACGCGACGAGCGCCCCGTTGCGCAGGGCCTTGCTGCTGCAGGTTGGCCATCCACGGTTCGAGCTTGTCGAAGCCGAGCGCCTTCGCCGCGGCGGTCGGGTCCTTGCGTGGGGGACGATCGCCGCCGCCCGGACCCATTTCTCGGCGATCCGCTGGAGCCTGACGTCCAGGGTCGTGATCACCCGGAGCCCGCCGGCGTCGAGCGCTGCGCAGGTCGGCTGGTCGCCGCACAGCTTCTGGGTGAGCTCGTCACGGACGGCCCACACGAAATGCGGGGCGATCCAGTGCGGCGTCGACTGGCTGGCCAGGACCACGTGCTCGCTCTTCGCCGCCTCGAAGTCGGCCGCCGAATACGTCGTCGCCCGACATCGGCGTTCGGCCGCTGGCCAGCAGGTCGAGGATCGCGTTTCGCCGCCCGACGATCACCGAATCGTCCTGGACGACCAGCCGGCTCTGCTTGGCCGGACACTCGGCGCCCTTCGGCCACCGTCGACCGAGCACCGCTCGACCGCGTTGCGGACCAGGTCGTAGTTCGACGGCGACTTCGGCAGGCCCGCCAGGATCGCCGCCTGGGCCAGGTCGATCTTCGACAGGTCGACCCCGAAGTACGACTCGGCCGCGGCCTTCACGCCGTAGCTCTGGTTGCCGTAGTAGTTCTGGTTGAGGTAGGCGGTGATGATCTGTTGCTTGCCCGTCCTCGCCCGGGAACGCCTCGGTCACCCGGATCGACTGGATGATCTCCTTGAGCTTGCGTTCGACGGTCCGGTTGGGGTCCTGGACGAGATCCGGCGGGAGCAGCCGCGCGCGGACCAGCTGCTGGGTGATCGTCGAGGCGCCACGGGCGTCGCCCCGGAGCGAGCTCAGGCCGGCCGACACGATGGCCACCGGATCGAATCCGGCGTTCTCCCAGAAGGTCTTGTCCTCGACCGCGGTGGTCGCGTCGAGCAGGATCGGCGGGATCTGGTCGAAGGTGACGACCTCGCGCTTGGCGTTACCGAAGCGGGCCAGCTCGATCTTGCCGGTCCGGTCGTAGATGACCGTCTCCTCGGGCAGCTGGTACTGGGTCAGCATGGCCGGGTCCGGCAGGTCCGAGGCGAGGGCGACGTAGAGGCCGACGGACGCGAGGGCGCCGATGATCCCGAGCCCGGCCATGAACCCGAAGACGATGATCGCGATCCAGCCCTGGGTCGTCGGCTGGCGGCCGTTCGTGCGGCGCGCGACGGTGGCGACGGGTCGGCGGGGCCTGGCTGCAACGCTGGCGGCTCCGGCTGCGGCGATGGGACGAGGCGGCGCTAAGGATGCCTCAAGCGGCGCTCCGGCGACGTTGCGGTGCCGGGCGGCGCCTGTCATTCAGGCGATGCGGCCGGCTCCCGGTGCGACGCGGACCGGCAGGATCATGGGCGTGAGGCCGGTCCGGGCCGGGTACCGCTCGCTCGACGGCGGCCGCGCAGCGCGTCGACCGCGTCGGGCCGGACGAGGTTGACGGTGCAGCCGCCGAACCCGGCGCCGGTCATCCGCGCGGCGACGACCCCGGGCACGCCGACGGCGATCTCGACCATCGCATCGAGCTCCGGCGAGCTGACCTCGTAATCGTCGCGCAGCGAGGCGTGGCTGGCCGCGAACAGGCGCCCGACGGCGTCGAGGTCGCCGGCTTCGAGCGCCGCCACGGTCGCGCCGACCCGCTCGTTCTCGGTCACGATGTGGCGCGCGCGACGGAGCTCGACCGGGTCGAGGCCACCCGTTGACCTCGACTGATGCCAGGGCCTCCGGCGTCACGTCGCGCAGGCTGCGGATCGATCGGGATCCGCCCGTGACAGCGCCGCCACCGCCGCCTCGCACTGGCTCCGCCGGACGTTGTACTCGGAGCGGGTCAGCGACCGGCGCGAACCGGTGTGCAGGACGACCAGGTCGAGGTCCGGCGGCAGCGGGACCGGACGCCACTCGGTCGAACGGCAGTCGAGGAAGAGCGCCGCACCGGCCACGCCGCACGACTCGGCGAACTGGTCCATCAGCCCGCCCATGCACGCCGACATAGCCGTTCTCCGCGCGCTGGCAGAGTCGCGCCAGCTCGAACCGATCGACCGACGGCGCCGCCTCGTCGAGCATCGCCCAGGCCGAGGCGAGCTCGATCGCGGCCGACGACGACAGGCCCGCGCTCGTCGGCAGGGTGGAGGCCACGACGCCGCGGAGCCCGGTCAGCGGCAGCCCGGCTTCGCTGAGCGCCCAGGCGGTGCCGGCCACGTAGTCCAGCCATGAGCCGGTCCTCGGTCCGCGGCCCGATCGAGGTCGAACCCGTCGCGGTCGCCGGTGTCGAGGCGGGTGAGCTCGACCCGCCGATCGTCGGTCGGCAGGTAGGCGATCCGGATCTCCAGGTCGATCGCGGCGGGGAGGACGAAGCCCTCGTTGTAGTCGGTGTGCTCGCCGATCAGGTTGACCCGGCCTGGTGCGCGGACGACGCGGATCGCCGTCCCGTCGCGCGGCCGGCACCGGGTCGCGCTCGGCGAGCGCGTCGACGAGCTCGGTCGCGCTCGAACGGGTGGCTCATCGGACGGTGTCGGGTGTGCCGCCGGTCATCGCCAGGAGTGCCGCCAGCTCGTCGCGGTCGGGCAAGCCGGTCTGGTCGCCGAGCGACGCGGCGGCTGCCGCTCCGCACGCATTGGCCTGCTCCAATGCCCGCTCGAGCGGCTTGCCGTCGAGGCAGGCGGCAATCCACCCGGCGCAGAACGCGTCGCCGGCACCAACCGGGTCCACGGCGAGCGCGACGGCGAGCGGGGGCCGCGCGACCCGGGTTTCCGGGGAATCGGCGCCGACCATGACCGCGCCGTCCGCGCCGAGCTTGAACACGACGGTCGTCGGGCCAAGCGCGAAGATGGCGCCCGCGAGCTCGATGGCATCGGCATCGGCGGATCGCCCACCGACCACGGCCAGCTCGTCGGGGCTGCCGAGGACGACGTCGGCGGAGGCGGCCAACCCGCGGAGCACCGGCGCCGCAACGGAATCCGACCACAACCTCCGCCGCAGGTTGACGTCGAAACTGATCGTCAGCCCCGCGGCACGGCCCAGTTCGATCGCGCGAAGGGTCGCGTTCCGGGCGCTCTCGGAAAGGGCCGGCGTGATCCCGGTCAGGTGGAGCCAGCGAGCCTCCGCGAACCGCCCGGCCTCGGCCGCTCGGTCCAGGTCATCGACGTCGAGGCGCGACCCGGCTGATCCGCCGCGCATGTAGCGGACCTGCGCCGGACCGAAATGGCGTCGCTCCCGGAACATCAGTCCGGTTGGACCGTCGGCATCCGTGGCAAGGTGTGCCGTCCCGACGCCCTCGCCGCGGAGCCGGCGCCGGATCGCCTCGCCAAACCCGTCGGCGCCGACCCGCCCGATGTATTCGACCGAGTGGCCGAGCCGCGCCAGACCGACGGCGACGTTGGCCTCAGCGCCGGCCACGAACCGGTCGAAGCGGGTCGCGTCCGCGAGCGGTCCGGGCTCGACGGCCACGAACGAGATCAGGCACTCCCCGAGGGTGACGACCTCGGCCATCAGGCGCGGGCTGCCCGAGCGGCCGCCACCGCGGCCACGATCTGGTTCGCCCGGTCGTGGACGCCCGCCGGATCCGCATCACCGATCAGCCAGCTGCCCATCCCGATCCCGATCGCGCCGGCGGCGATGAACGACGCGGCATTGTCGACCGTGATGCCACCGGTCGGCAGCAGCGGCAGGGCAGGGAACGGACCGCGGCACTCGCGCAGGAACGACGGCCCGAGCGACGACGCCGGGAAGACCTTGATGGCCGCTGCCCCGGCGCGCCACGCGGTTAGGATCTCGGTCGGCGTCGCGCAGCCGGGCATCGCGGGGATCCCGCGGCCGGCCGCCCAGCGCACGAGCTCCGCGTCGAGGTGGGGCATCACCAGGAAGGCCGCCCCGGCACTGATCGCCCGCGCCGCCGCCTCGATCGACAGCACCGTGCCGGCCCCCACCTGGATGCCGAGCCCAGGCCCGACCCGGGCCGCCGCCTCGATCGAACGCAGTGCGTCGTCTTCGGGGTCGTTGAGGGTGAGCTCGAACGCTCGGACGCCGCCATCAGCGAGCGCTCCGGCGACCGTGGCGACCGCCGAGGCGGCCACGTGTCGGCCGATCGCCACGACTCCGCCGGTCGTGATCCCGTCCGGGAGAGCCGGCCTGGTCCCGCCCGCGCTCACCGGGATTCCTCCCAGTCGGCCAGCCGATCGGCGGCTGGCGTTCGGTGCGCGACGGTCATCGGCTGATGGTACGGCAGGCAGGTTCCGCTCAACGGGCGGCGGCGCGGCCGACCGGGCATCGGTACCACGCCCCGACAACCGGAAGGAGCGGGCGATGCCGATCCGGATGGCAACGCGATCGAGTTGTTCGCGAACCTCGCGACCTGAGTCAGGGGTTCGGGTATCTAGCCGCCGAGCTCGACGATGCGACCCTCGATCTGCCCGGCGTCCGGGTATTGCTCGCCGTGCGCCAGCCCAATGCCCCGCAATCCGAGCCCCGTCGCGGCAGCATCGGACAGGAACAGGTAGGGGCGGGCGCCGATCCTGTCGCGCACGGTGTTCTTGAGCAGCCGATGGGCGACAGTCACGGCGGGCCCGAGCAGGTCGCTGCCGGATCCGACCGACTGGCGGACTGTCGCTCCACGATGGAGGATCACCTTCAGATCGAGGTGCGCGACGGCGGGACACGCGATGCAGACGTGGTCGTTCGCGGGGATCGCCCGGGTCCGGGCGTCGATGAACGCCCGGTACGTTGCCTGGATCGTCCCGAGGACGCGATCGCCCCGGCCATCGAGATCGGCCGCCGAGGCTGCCGCGAAGACAGCATCGCCTTCGAGCTTGACCAGCGCAAGATCCGGCTTCACCCCTTCGACGACGGCGTCCAGGAGGTCGCCCAGGACCGAATAGGCGGCGGGGATGCCGTCGCTGAAGTCCGCCCCGTGCGCGTCCTCGACGCCCGACATGAAGCCGGTATAGCCGGAGATGTCGGCCAGGCACAGGTATCGCTCGCCGGCGGCGGCCTCCGCCCCGCCCGGATCCGATCGGACTGCCTGTGCCACCTGGCGATGATAACCGCGGTCAGCTCCGGGCGAGAAGATCGACCAGCTGCCTGCTCCAGGGCTCGTCCGACCCGACGGGACCCGGCCGGCGCGCCTCGTGGGACGTGTGCCCGGAGACGCGGCGGTCGCTGCCCGAGGGTCAGTCCAAGTACTGGAGCGGGGTGGTCGCGAACCCGTTCGGAAGCGTCACGCCTGTTGCGTGGTTCGGGCAATACCCGTTCGGGATCTTGTCGAGGTACTGCTGGTGGTAGTCCTCGGCGTAATAGAACGGGCCGGCAGGGGCGATCTCGGTCGTGATGGTGCCGTATCCGGCCGCCGTCAGCTGCGCCTGGTAGGCGTCGCGCGACGCCTCCGCAACGGCGTGCTGCTCGTCGTCGGCAGTCAGGATGATCGAGCGGTACTGGGTGCCCATGTCGTTGCCCTGGCGCATGCCCTGCGTTGGGTCGTGGTTCTCCCAGAACGTCCTGAGGAGCTGCTCGTACGAGATCCGGGCGGGGTCGTAGGCGACCAGGACGGTCTCGGCGTGCCCCGTCCGGCCGGTGCATGCCTCCTTGTACGTCGGGTTCGGGGTGGTACCTCCGGCGTATCCGACCGCCGTCGTGACGACGCCCGGGAGCTGCCAGAAGTCCTTCTCGGCGCCCCAGAAGCAGCCCAACCCGAAGATGGCGGTCCGGGTGCCGTCGGGCCACGGTCCGGCGAGGGGTGTTCCGAGGACGGTGTGCGTCCCGGGTGTCAGGATGGGATCTGGTCGCCCGGGCAGGGCCTCAGCGGGGGAGGGGAGGGTCGGATGGCGGAAGAGGAACTGCATGGCACGACTCTACCCCCGATGCATGACGCTCCAGTGACAAGGCCCGATGGTTTCGACCTTTCGCGACTCGAGGTCATCGACCGGTGGGGCGCGGATCACGCGGCCGCGGCCGTCGTCGACGGATCCGGGGTGGTCGCGACGCGCGGCGACCGCGCGCGAGCCTTCTCGTGGGCATCGGTCACCAAGCTGGTCACCGCAACGGTCGTCCTGATCTCCGCGGAGCGCGGCCAGCTGGGCCTCGACGAGCCGGCAGGCCCGCCCGGAGCGACGATCCGCCACCTCCTGGCCCACGCCTCCGGGCTCGCCGTTCGAGGGGGATGGGGTGCTCGCGCCACCCGGTCGACGGCGGATCTACTCGAACCCGGGGTTCGATGCGCTCGGCGCTCTCGTCGCCGAGCGTGCCGGGCGCCCGTTCGACGCGCTGCTCCGCGACTGGGTCCTGGCACCGCTCGGCATGCGCCGCACAGCCCTGACCGGTCGGCCGTCAGCGGGACTCGAGGGTCCGATCGGCGACCTGGCCGCCTTCGCCGTCGAGCTGCTCCGGCCGACATTGCTGGCTCCGACGTCCCTGTCCGAGGCGACCTCGGTCGCGTTCCCGGGACTGGCCGGCGTGCTGCCGGGCGTCGGCCGATTCGATCCGTGCGACTGGGGCCTCGGGTTCGAGCTTCGCGACGGCAAGTCCCCGCACTGGACGGGCTCGGTCAACAGCCCGTCGACCTTCGGCCACTTCGGCGGCACCGGGACGTTCGTCTGGATCGACCCGGTCGCCCGGCTCGGACTGGCGGTCCTGACCGACCGGGAGTTCGGTCCGTGGGCGCTCGATGCCTGGCCACGGCTCAGCGACGACGTAGTGTCGGCGGCTCCCGGCTGACTGGGTCCCGCCCGGACATGGCGAACGGGCGGCGCCTTGGGTAGCGCCGCCCGTCCAGGTTGGGTCGAACGTCTGTCTGGCTCGACCCGTGGGAGCTACATGTTCGGGCAGCGACACGCGGATGCGACCGCGGCATCCGCGCCGTAACGGGATCGCAAGGTGCCGGACGCGATCATGGCGTGCGTTCGGGTCGAGCCCGAGACCGAGTGGTCCACGAACTCCTCCTCGCGCGGCCACGCGCCGGAGCGGCGTCCAACCTCCCTGGACGCCGCTCTACGATTCGCTGGTGGACTCGCGACCGATCTCGCTACGATGACGAACGTGGATCGCATCGTGATGTGGGCGGCCACCGCCTGGCCCGGTGTCGAGCACCTCGAGATCCGGGAGACGGCGGACGGCGTCGCGATCGATGGACTCGTGGTCGCGCATGTCGACGGCGAACCGGTCAGGCTGCACTACTCGATCCGCTGCGACGCGGACTGGGTGACCCGGCGCCTGGAGGTCCGCCGGCTTCGCGACGGGCCGGGGCTCCTCTTCGAATCAGACGGAATGGGTGGCTGGACCGACGGATCCGGTGCGGAGCTGCCGGAGCTCGCCGGCTGCATCGACGTCGACATCACCGTGACCCCGTTCACGAACACGCTGCCCATCCGTCGGCTCGGCTGGCGGGCGGGACAGGCGAGAGACCTGCTGATGGTCTATGTCCTCGTTCCGGAGATGACGATCCAGCCCGCGCGCCAGCGCTACACGTGCCTCGAACGGGGCGCCGACGGATCGGTGTTCCGCTACGAGTCCGGCACGTTCCGGCGCGACCTCCGGATCGATCCCGACGGCCTGGTGATGGACTACCCGGGCTTCTGGCGTCGCATCGCGACATGACGAGCGGCCGGCCGGTCGCCTCGCGAGCCGTGCGGATCGGCTGTGCGCGGTGCACGCGGCGGCCCCTGCGGCGGCCCACGGTGTTCGCGCGGTCGCGGCAAACCCCGCTACCATCTCGCGCATGGACTTCGGACTGTGCCTTCCCAACTTCCAGGCGGGCGCATCGGGCGAGGGACTCGAAGCAGGAGCCGACGCCGCCGCACGGGCGGGCTGGTCGACGGTCTGGACCACCGACCACGTCCTCGTCCCGCGCGACGCCGCGAGCGACTACGGCCAGATCTTCGACGCGATCCTGTCGCTTGCCTGGGTCGGGTCTCGCCAGCCGGATCTGCGCCTGGGGACGAGCGTCATCGTCGTGCCGCAGCGCAACGCGGTCACCCTCGCCAAGGAGCTCGCCTCGCTCGATTCCCTGAGCCACGGTCGCGTGATTGCGGGCGTGGGGGTCGGCTGGAACGAGATCGAGTTCGCCAACCTCGGCATGGCCGACCGGTTTCACTCCAGGGGCGCCTACCTGGACGAGACCATTCGGCTCTGGCGACACCTCTGGTCCGGCTCGACCGAACCGTTTCACGGCCGGTTCCACTCGTTCGACGATTTCGCCTTCGGCCCGCTCCCGCCACAGGGTGCTGCGCTGCCGATCGTCATCGGCGGCCGGTCGGGGCCGGCGCTCCATCGCGCCGGCACGCTCGGGGACGGCTACCACTCGACCTCGACGACGCCGGCCCAGTACGGAGAGCGCGCCGGATCCATCCGGGCGACCGCGGCGGCAGCGGGCCGGCCGGAGCCCGAGTTCTCTGCCAGGGTCCGCGTCGAATACGACGGCGAGGCCAGTGGGTACGCGTTCCGTGGCACGCCCGACGAGATGGCGGCCGAGGTGCGGGCGTTCGCCGCCGCGGGCGTCAGCCATCTCGCCCTGTCGTTTGCGACGACGGACCCCGAGGCCCTGGTCGCCCGGGTCGAGCGCTTCGCACGCGAGGTCATCCCGCTGGTCGGTTGAGCCGTCCGGCGCGTGGCCCCGAACCGTCGCGGGCGCCCGAGTCCTCGTCGGTCCGACGGTCAGCCGGAGGGCTCCCGATTCCGGATTGCAGGTGGCCGCGCAAGCAGGTCGCGGTAGTCGGGGTGCCGCTCGAGGAAGGCAGCGACGAACGGGCACTTGACGGTCACGCGAATGTCCCGCGCCCGGATGTCGTCGAGGACGCCGGTCACCAGCCGGCTGCCGATCCCCTGGCCCTCGACCGACGGATCGACCTCGGTGTGGACCAGGATCCATCGTCCACGGACCGCGCGGTAGTCGACGAAGCCCACGACGGCGCCACCGAGCCGCGCCTCGTACCGCTGCCGATCGGGTGCGTCGACGATCCGCAGGGTGTCGTCGCGTGCCGGGTTCAAGCTGGCTCGAACCCGAGCCGGTCGACGAAGCACCACAGCCATGTCCTCGCCGGGTTCGAACGATCGGATCATCGGGTGACCGCTCGAATGGAAGTGGGCGGTCGCGTGCCGGTTGGGGCTTTCGTCACAGCACCCGACGTGGCCGCAGGTCAGGCACAGCCGCAGGTGCAGCCACTGGCCGCCGATCCGCAGGCAGTCCTCGCAGCCGTCCGCGCTCGGGGTCACCTGCTGGATCCCGGCAAGGTGGGAGCAGTCGCTCATCCGCGCAGTGTGGCACGCCGGAGACCGTCCACGGAACGACGGTCAGGCCGGGCTGAACCGTCAAGCTAGACCGCCTCCGCGAGCGGCTCCGCGAACTGGCTGTTGTACAGGTCGTAGTAGAAGCCGCCGGCCGCGAGCAGCCCGTCGTGCGTGCCCTGCTCGACGATGCTGCCGCGGTTCATCACCAGGATCGTGTCGGCATCCCGGATCGTCGACAGCCGGTGGGCGATGACGAACGTCGTCCGGCCGTGCATCAGGCGTGCCATCGCCCGCTGGATCAGGACCTCGGTGCGCGTGTCGACCGAGCTCGTGGCCTCGTCGAGGATGAGGATCGGCGGATCGGCCAGGAACGCGCGGGCGATCGTCAGGAGCTGCTTCTCCCCGGCGGACAGGTTGGTCGCGTCGTCGTCGATGACGGTGTCGTAGCCGTCGGGCAAGGTCCGGACGAAATGGTCGACGTGGGCCGCCTCGGCGGCGGCGACGATCTCGTCCGTCGTCGCATCCTCGCGGCCGTAGGCGATGTTCTCGCGGATGGTGCCGTGGAACAGCCACGTGTCCTGGAGGACCATCCCGAACGTCCGGCGGAGGGTGTCGCGGGTCATGTCGCGGGTGTCGATGCCGTCGACCAGGATTCGCCCGCCGTCGATCTCGTAGAAGCGCATCAGCAGGTTCACCAGGGTCGTCTTGCCGGCGCCGGTCGGCCCGACGATGGCAATCGTGTGGCCGGCGTCCGCCTTTAGGCTCAGGTCGTCGATGAGCGGGATGTCCGGCGCGTACCGGAACGCGATGTCCTCGAACGCGACGGCGCCGGCCGCGCGCTCGAGCGCCACCGGCTGGACCGGATCGGCGATCTCCTCCGGCTCGTCGAGCAGCTCGAATACGCGCTCGGCCGAGGCAACCGCCGATTGCATGACGTTGGCGATGCTCGCGGTCTGGACGATCGGGAAGGTGAACTGGCGCGAGTACTGAGATGAACGCGATGACGTCGCCCAGGCTCATCTGCCCGGACGCGACGCGCAGCCCGCCGATGACCGCGATGGCCACGTAATTGAGGTTGGCGATGAAGTTCATCGCCGGCTGGATGATCCCGGAGATGAACTGGGCCCGGTAGCTCGCCTCGTAGAGTCGGTCGTTCTCCTCGTTGAAGCGGGCGATGGCCTCTTCCTGGCGGCCGAAGACCTTGACGATGGAGTGGCCGGTATGCATCTCCTCGACGTGGCCGTTGAGCGTGCCGGTCGAGGCCCACTGGGCGACGAACTGCTTCTGGGACCGGCTGGCGATAACAACCGTGACCACGATCGAGACCGGCACGGCGAGCAGCGAGATGACGGCCAGGATGGGGCTGATCGTGAGCATCAGGATCAGCACCCCGACGACGGTCAACAGCGAGGTGATGAGCTGGGTCAGGCTCTGCTGGAGCGTTTGGCCGATGTTGTCGATGTCGTTGGTGACCCGGCTCAGCAGGTCGCCGCGGGGATGGCCGTCGAAGTACCTGAGCGGCAGCCGCCCGAGCTTCTCATCCGTCTCGCGGCGCAGCCGGTAGACCGTCCGCTGCGTGACGCCGGCCATGATGTAGGCCTGCCCCCAGCTGAAGGCCGAGCTCAGCAGGTAGACCCCCGCGAGCAGCAGCAGGACCTGCCCGAGCGCCCCGAAGTCGACGCCCTTGCCGGGCGTCAGGTGCATGCTCGAGAGCATGTCGGCGAGCTGGTTCTGGCCCTGGGCCCGGAGCCCTGCGACGGCTTGTTCCGGGGTCACGTCGGGCGGCAGGTTCTTGCTGATCAGGCCCTGGAAGATGTCGTTGGTCGCGTTGCCGAGGATCTTCGGCCCGATGACCGCGAACGACACGCTCACGACCGCCAGGACGATCACGAAGGCAATGAGCGGCGCCTCCGGCCGGAGGCGGCCAACCAGGCGACGGAAGGATTGCCGGAAGTTCTTCGGCTTCGCGGCGGGCATGCCCATCCCCATGCCCATCATGCCGGGGCCGCGGCGCGGGCCGCCGCCGGCGGGTCCCGCGCCACCGGGGCGGCCGGGCATGCCGGCAGCCGCCCCTCCCGGGCGGCCCGCAGGCGTGCCGCCAGGTCCGGCGGGCGCGCCGCCGGTCGGCTGGTCCATGCCGGGTCGCCCGCTCATGCCACCGCCTCCGAGGCCGACAGCTGCGAGTACACGATCTCGCGATACGTCTCATTGGCCTCCAGCAGCTCGGCGTGCGTACCCATGCCCACGATCCGGCCGCCGTCCATCACCAGGATCCGATCGGCATTCATGATCGTGCCGACCCGCTGGGCGACGATGATCCGGGTTGCCCAGCCGAGCTCGCGGTCGAGTGCCGCCCGGAGCCGGGCGTCGGTGCTGAAGTCGAGCGCCGAGAAGCTGTCGTCGAAGATCGCGATCCCGGCGCGCTTGACGAGGGCCCTCGCGATCGCCAGCCGCTGGCGCTGTCCGCCCGACACGTTCGTGCCGCCTTGCGTGATCGGCGCCTCCAGCCCGCCGTCCATCTCGGCCACGAAGTCGCGACCCTGGGCGATCTCCAGGGCGTGCCACAGCTCGTCGTCGGTCGCCGCCTCGTCGCCGAACCGGAGATTGCTGGCGACCGTGCCGCTGAACAGGAACGCCTTCTGCGGGATGAACCCGATGCGCTTCCAGAGGTCTTCGCGATTCATGTCCCGGATGTCGACGCCGTCGATCAGCACCTGGCCGCCGGTGGCGTCGTAGAAGCGCGGGATCAGGTTCACCAGGGTGGACTTGCCGCTGCCGGTGCTGCCGACGATCGCGGTGGTCTCACCGGGCAGGGCCTCGAACGAGATGTCGCGCAGGACCGGCTGCTCTGCGCCGGGATACCGGAACTCGACGTCCCGGAACTCCAGCCGGACGCCGTGACGTGGGCCCGTCGGGAGCCTGACCGGCTCTTCGGGGTCGCGGACGGACGGCTCCCGTTCGAGGACCTCCTGGATCCGCCCGGCCGAGACGGCGGCCCGCGGGACGAACACGAACATGAACACGGCCATCAGCACCGAGAACAGGATCTGCATCAGGTACTGGAGGAACGCGGTGAGGTTGCCGATCGGCATCTGGCCACTGTCCACCCGGATCGCCCCGAACCACATGACCGCGACGGTCGACAGGTTGAGGATGGCGGTCATGACCGGGATCGTGACGGCGAACAGCCGGTTGACCCGGATCGAGGTCTGGAAGAGGTCGACGTTTGCGTCGTCGAACCGCTGCTCCTCGTGCTCGGTCCGGACGAACGCCCGGATGACCCGTACGCCCGCGAGCGTCTCGCGCATGACCTGGTTGATCCGGTCCAGCTTGGTCTGCATCGCCCGGAACAGCGGGATCGCGCGGTACATCACCAGGCCGATGAACGCGACCATGATCGGCAGCACCACGACGAGCAATCCCGAGAGCGGCACGTCCTGGCGGATGGCCATGATGATCCCGCCGATGATCAGGATGGGCGCCGAGATCAGCAGGGTCAGGGCCATGAACACCACCATCTGAACCTGCTGCACGTCGTTCGTGTTGCGGGTGATCAGCGACGCGGGACCGAAGTGGTTGACCTCGACCTGGCTGAAGCTCTCGACCTTGCGGAAGATCGCGCTCCGGACGTCGCGCCCGAAGCCCATCGCCGTCTTGGCACCCCAATAGACGGCCAGGATCGACGCGACGCCGAGGGCGAGCGTCACCGCCAGCATGAACGCGCCGGTCCGGATGATGTAGTCGTTGTCGCCCTTGGCGACACCGTTGTTGATGATGTCGCCGTTGAGGGTCGGCAGGTACAGGTTGCCGATCGACTGGATCAGCAGCAGGACGATGACCAGGACGAGCGCTCCGGCATACGGGCGCAGGTACGTTCGGAGGAGTCTGATCACCGGCTGGCTCCAGTCAGGGGTTCGATGGGTGGATCCTCGCGGACGATCGTGGAGGCGCGATGGAGCCGCGGTGGAAGGGTTGGCACGATCGATTCGGTGCCGCCGGCGTCGGCGGCCTGGGCGATCGCCGCCCGCTCCTGTGCGGCGGCAGTGCGGGCGACCCTGAGGGCGCGGTGGCCGGCGAGCAGGCCTTCGAGCTCGGGCACGGTCAGTCGTTCGAGGAGCTTGCCGAGACCGAACCGCCGGCGCTCGTCGATCTCGCGGAAGACGTCGAGCCCGGCTTCGGTCGGGTAGACGAGCACCACCCGGCGGTCCTTCTCCTCATGCCGTCGCTCGACCAGGCCCCGGCGCTCCATCCGGTCGACGATCCCGGTCGTGCTGGCGACGGAGACGTCGAGCGTCTCCGCCAACCGGCTCATCGATTGCGGACCCTCTGCCTCGAGCATGGTCAGCACGTTCAGATGGATGAGGCTGAAGGCGCCGTGATGCCAGCGCCGAAACGCGCTGATGAACTCGCGCGGATTCCAGGACACCAGCTCGTCCTGGACGGCCACGGCCAGACGCCGATGGTCCGTGGCCGGGTCGGCAGCGTCGACCGGCGCCTCGCTCGACGACGAATTAGGCGAGGTCACGTTGATATTCAATGGCACGTCAACAATCTACGCCGCCCATAGCGATCCTGCAAGCCCGGGGCTTCGGGCCGCGAAGCGGCTGGCCGGGCTCACCTGCAGCCCCCTCCAGGCGCCTTGTAAGGTCGGCGTAACCATTGGCCGGCGATGATGGCGCCACCAGCTGGAGGATCGACGGATGAGCAGTTCTACGGGCTGGCACGTCACGGGGCCGGCCGGGACCCTCCATGTCGACGACGGGGGCCCGGACGACGGTTTCATTCCCGTGGTCCTGGCCCACTCGTTCGGCGGGAGCTCGGCCCAATGGGCGCCGCAGCTGGAGCATCTGCGGCGAACGCGGCGGGCGATCGCCTTGGACTTGCGCGGCCACGGTTCCTCGACGTCCGCTCCGGACGGCGATGTGGCGATGGAATCGTTCGGCGCGGATATCGGCGCCGTGCTCGACGGGCTCGGGCTGGGCAAGGTCGTGTTGGTCGGCCACGGTCTCGGCGCCAAGGCGGCGCTGGAGTACGCGGGCGCGCATCCCGACCGGGTCGCGGGGCTCGTGCTGGCGGCGGCGCCGGCCTGGATCCCGCCGGAGCAGGCCTCGCAGATGATCGCGGGCCTCCGACAGGACTACGAGCGCATGAGCGGCGCGATCAACGAGCGCCTCCTCAGCGGAGCGAGCGACGAGGTCCGGGCGCTGATCGCCCGCGACGGCGCCCGGGTCCCCCGGGGCGAAGCGCTGCGGATCATCGAGGCCTCCTTGACCCACGATCCACGTCCCGCGCTCGGGCGCTACCACGGCCCGCGGCTGGCGGTGACCACGCCGGATGCCGACACCCCCAACGACGTCCAGCGCCTTGCGCCCGACGTATCGCATGAGGTGATGACCGACACGAGTCACTGGATGCAGCTCGATCGCCCGGACGCCTTCAACCTGATCCTGGACCGCTTCCTCGAGCGGGTGGACAGGTCGTGATCGATCGGGTCGTCCAGTTCGTCGGGACGCGACCGCCGTGGTGGCGGGCGGTCCTGCTCGCGGTGACCCTCGTCGTCGCGGCGTGCGGCAATTCCGGCGGGCGCCCGGGTTACTGAGCTCCGGCAGCGGCCGTTCGCTCGCGCCACTCGTCGGCCAGGACGGCGTAGATCAATTCGTCGCACCAAACACCCTTGACGAACTCGGTCTCGCGCAGGGTGCCCTCGAAACGCATTCCGAGCCGTGCCATCAGGCGCGCGGAGGCCGTGTTCCGCGCGTCGCATGAGCCGTAGATCCGGTGCAGGTCGTAGGCATCGAACCCGAGCCCGAGCACGGCCCGACCGGCCTCGACGGCATAGCCGTGGCCCTGGTAATGGGGATGGAACATGAAGCCGATCTCGCCCTGGCGGTCCTGCCGGCTCCGGAGCCGGAGGCTGAAATCGCCGACGAGCTCGTCCGAAGTCGCCTGGGTGACGGCCAGCCGGAGCGCCGCGGCGTCCCCTTCGAGCGACGTCATGCTGATGCGGCGATCGAGCGCGGCCCGCGCCTCGTCCCTGGTCCGTGGCTCCCAGTACAGGTAGCGCACCACCTCGGGATGGCTCTCCATGGCGAAGACGGCGTCGAGGTCGCGCTCCTCGAACGGCCGGAGCCGCAGGCGATCGGTGGTCAGCGGGAAGGTCGGACGAGCCAACTCGGGATCCCGACCTCGCTCGTCGCAGGCCTGACGAAGGGTTGCCAGGCTAGGCCGTCTTGCGCCGGCGGCCGCCACGGCCGCCCGGGATCAGGCCCTTGCTGATGTAGATCGTGTCGCCGCGGACGCCCCAGTGCAGGTCGCGCTTCTCGGCGTCCATCAACTTCGACACCGCGAGCCGAAGCGTCGCCAGCTTCTGCCCGGGCTTGAGCTTGATCGGGACCGCCAGGCTGGCCGGTGCCGCCGCCGCGATGTTGCAGGCGGCCCGGATGTCGTCGGTCCGCTCGCGGATCGCTCGCTGGCGCGGCGTCTCCGGCCGCGCCTTCCGTTCGGGCTTGATGGCGTCCAACGCCACCAGCTCGCCGACGCTGAGCTGCTTGAACGCGTGCGACGACGGTGCGGCAGATGTTCGGGGCCTGGCCACGTGGGCGCCTCCTGAGAACCACCCGGAGCGTTAACGGAACGGACTCTAGGCGTTGCCGGACCCCCGGGTCAATCCGACCCGACGGCCGGCCGCCGGCTATCCGGCCAGCGTCATCGCCATGTCCGGCCGCAACAGGAACGGCGGAAGGAACGCCGGCAGATTGGAGAACGGCAGCACATCCGGGTGGAGGTCGATGCCGAGCGCGTTGCGCATGAACCGGCGACGGGCCTGGATCCGGTCCCAGGCGGCGGGGTAGGCGGCCGCGAAGGCGGCGCGCAGCAATTCGTCGGCCAGTGCCAGGCCATCCTCGATGTTGGTCGTGAAGTAGTCCGTCCCGGTCGCCGGGATGATGTCGACCTGGAGGACCATGCCGGATCGCAGCTCGACGGTGGAGCCGGCGAAGATCGGCGAGTTGACCCATTCGTCGAGATGGAGCTGATGACCGGGGTTGAGGAAGATCCCGAAGAACGGGTCGCCCAGCCGGCGGTCGATGATCTCGTGGAGGGCTCCGCCGGTCTGCCCGATCCGCAACGCCCCATACCACTCGGCCACGGCCTCGAAATACGGCCCGACCAGCCGCTCGACGTAATCGCGGATCGGCGTCGGGAGCTCGGATGTGTCCTCAACGACGAACCCCGCCCGGCAGTTGAGCGCTCCCCAGATCCCGAAGGCGACGGTGAACCGATCGCCGCGTTCGATCGCTCGATCGCCCGGGCTGAGCAGCCCGAGCGTCGCCCGCGGGCCAGCGGTCAGCATCAGGTGGCACGACAGCGGCATGCCGTTCCACTCGAGCAGACGAACGGCCTCACGCTCGGTCATGCCGGGCCGGAGACCGGCGAGCAGCCGGCGGATGCCCTCAGACGTCTGGCAGGCGGCGTATTCGAAGGCCGCCAGCTGGTCGACCTCGCTGGTGACCCGGAGCCCATCGCCCGCGTCGATCAACAGGCCCGTCGCGTTCGCGACCGAGCCGCTCGGCCCGACCAGGCTGCGGAGCTCGTCGACGATGTAGGCCGGCGCATCCATCCGGTCCGGGCTGCCATACGTCTTCCAGCCGACGACGCCGACCTTGGTGCCGTGGCCGATCCCTTCGTCGCCCAGGATCTCGGCGAGCGGTCGGGAGCGATCGCGTGGCTGGCTGGGCAGGCTGAAGTCCTGGAAGCGATGGCGCCGCATCGCCAGCGGTGCCGCGCCGGCCATCCCGTGGCACTCGTTGCCGACGAGGATGGCCGGGTCGCCCGATGGCCCGAGGACCAGCGCCGCCTCTTCGAAGCGTGGGTCGAACCCGGTGAGATAGGCCAGGTTGGCGCTGTGCTCGCGGTCGGCGTACACGACCAGCCGGTCGAACCCGCTCAACGCGCACTGTTCCCTGAGGCGCGCGATGCGGCTGGCGTAGATCGAGCCGGACAGCTCGGGACTGGCCGCCGGCATGCCGAAGTCGGGGAGGTGGATCCGCGCGAGGCGGGCGGTGGGCATCGGTTCGGGTCCCCGGTTCAGTGGGCCGGTGGTTGCCACGGCTGCGCCTCGTTGGCACCCCGCTGGACGACCGCGAACTGGTCGGCCGTCACGTGGATCCACGGCCCCACCTCGCCGTCCGGCCACTGGACGCGGACGTCGGCCGCGGTCGACGTGCCCAGGCCGAAATGGACCCAGCCCAGCTGGCCGCTGATGTGGCCGCCGCCGATGGTCAGCTCCCGCTGGGCGGTGGTGTCGCCCGTCCGGACGTCGAGCCAGGCACCGATCGCATCGCGGTTGGGTCCCGGCTGCTCGACCCGCAATCCAAGCCAGTGGCCCATCGGGGCCGGCGTCACGGGGTCCCCCGAACCGACGTTCCGGAACAGTTTCACCGGCGCGCCGTAGTCGACCTCGACGAGATCGAGCAGGCCGTCAAGGTTGAAGTCGACGAGCGCTGCTCCGCGCGCCCGTCCGAAGTCGACGATGCCCGCGTCGGAGCCGCCTTCGACGAATGTCCCGTCGACCTGCCCGATCAGCAGGTTGCTCGGATCCTTCTGGGCATAGTCCGCGACGCTTGCGATGTTGCCCTTGGAGATGAACAGGTCGACGAGTCCGTCGTTGTTGACGTCCTCGAACTCGGGGTGCCAGGCGGTCGAGGGAAGCGGATCGCCGCCGGCATACGGGGTCGTGGCATTCACCCCGCGCTTCAGCCCGATGTCGCGATACGTCGGCCGGCCAGGACCGGCGGCGAGCGTCTGGAGGCGGTTGTCCGCCTGGCTGGTCAGGAATACGTCGGGGTAGCCGTCGCCGGTCACGTCGTAGCTGGCGATCCCCATGCCCTCGACCTGGACGGGCACCCAGCCGTCGGCGTCCGTGTACAGGTGCGGGGCCTCGCCCGGCGACATCCGCCACAACTGCTCCTCGCCGACGGACTGGTTGTAGTAATGGCGATCGTTGCTGATGCGCAGGTCGCGCCGACCGGAGCGGTCCCAGTCGCTGAACAGCATCGACAGCGTGCAGAACCCCGGCGACAGCAGGGTCGGCGGCGCGTAGCCGGTGCCGGACGGGCCCGGCCTGACCAGCTCGTTGTCGACGCAGGAGCGGGTGCCGTCCGCCGCCTCGGTCGTCGTGAGGTACCGCCCGATCGCGAGCGTCGGCAGCGAGTCGCCGTCTTCCCAGGTAGCGCTGAACGCGGTGTTCCAGGCATTTCCACCGTCGAACGACCACGCCTCGTTGGCTCGCTGGAACCGGCAATCCCCGAGGCCGCGCAGGAGCACGGTCTCGCCGAACCGCAGGACCGCGAGGTCGACGATGCCGTCGCCGTCGATGTCGATGGGGTAGGCCCCCGTCACGTTGGTGAGATCGACGGCCGGATCGGGCACCGGGCTGAATTGGAGCGCACCCCCGACCCGACTGTCGTTGCGATAGAGCGTCGCCGGGTTGGTTCCGCCGGCGACGTACAGGTCCGGCTTGCCATCGTCGTTGCAGTCGAAGGCGGCCAGCCCGCCCCCGACCGAGTACTCGAACCCGCCGTCGTACACCTGGGTGACGCCCGCCGCCGCGGCCTCCTCGTGGAAGTGCGGGGCGCGCAAGGCGGCGGACGTGCTCAACGGCCGGGTGACGACGACGAACGCGCCAGCGGCCGCGAAAACGCCCACGAAGGCCACGAGCGCGATCGCTCCGAGCCGACGGCTGCGAGGGTTCACCGGGATCTCCGTCCGCGGTCGGGCGTCGTCGCCCTGCGGTCGCGCGTCGCTCACGAGCCCGCCCCGCCGTACAGCTGCTGCGCCCTGGCCCATGCCGCCTTGCCGCACTGGGCGCCGATGACCCGGCCCGTGAAGTCGTCTGCCTGGACGTGGATCCCGCCGTACAGCCGGGACTGTCCGGCCTGGTCGGACGCGTCGTAATAGGTCGCCCATTCGAGCCGGATGTCCGTCGTGGGACCGGACTCGAACTTGAGCGAGCCGGCCTTGATCGTGTAGCCGCTGATGCCGCCCGGGAAGTACTCGCTGCCGGTGAAGCCGGTCAGGACCTCGGCGCCCGCCCGGCTGAACGTGCTGTGCCCCGAGACATATCCCTGGAACGCCGGCGTCACGAACGTCGGCAGCTGGTAGGGGACCCAGGTGGTGGCGAGGATCCACCTGACGCCACCGATCTGGGTCTTCGGGTCCTTCGGGTTGCCCGCCCAGGCGAGGATGGCGATCTCGCCCTCGTGGCCCTGGAGCGCGGCATGGCGCTGGCCCGGCGCGGTCGTCGCGGTGGTGACGACCTCGATGAGGCCCGGCACCAGCGGCAGGCCTTCCTTGTTGTACGACGGACCGTCGGGGTCGCTCGACTGGCCGAGCCCGCCCATGTATCGGATCATCGAGATCGGCCGGGTCCCGTCGTAGTCGCCCTTCAGGCCCCACGCCGCAATCGCTGCGTCGTGGACGGCCCCGTTGAGCGCGAGGTAGAGCTTGACGTCCCATTGGAGCCGATCGACGATCGGGCCGCTGCCGCCGATCCGCAGGTTTGGGGAGAGCTCGTCCGAGACGAGGTTGGCGAGGACGTTCCAGTGGCCAGGCGGAGTCTCGGACTTCGGTCCGTCCGCCCAGAACTCGGCCATGACCCGGGCGAAATCGCCCAGGTTGACGACGTCGCTCGGGTAAGGCTCGCCGGTCGCCGGGTTGACCGGGTGGCCGTGGCCGTCATTGGTCCCGAGCGAGTTGCCGCCGCGAACGCTGGGCGAGATGTCGATCGTCGCGCCGGCCGTCGGGTCCATCACGCTGCTGTCGCGGATCACCTCGACAGCCTGGTCCTTGAACGCCTGGTCCGTCGCCGGATCCCCGAGCCGTGGCGGCGGGCCCGGGTCGATCGGGACGCCGGCAGGCCCCCCGTCGGGCATGGCAAAGCTCTTGACGTGACCCCAGTGCGGTCCGACCGCCACCTGGACGCCGTTGACGACCGGGATCCCGTTCTGCGAGACCATGTGCTCGATCTGGAGAGGTTGCCAGCGATTTGGGTCAGCCATGGTCGTGCCCGGCTTGGCCACGACGAGCGGCGGATTGACCGGCTTGTAGTCCGGCGAGCTGTAGCCGCCAGCCTCGTTCGATCCGTCCGTCTTGCCGTAGGCCAGGACCGCGGCGGCGATCCGGTTGCCGACGGCCGCCGGCGCGTTGCCCTCGGTCGTCGTCACGTCGATCGGGTAGCACAGCGAGTCCATGACGTCGTCGAACTCCGACAGCGACAGGTCGCCGCCGACGGACTTGATGAACCGGGCGCTGAGGACCCGAAAGGCGGCGTAGCTGATCGCCTCGTTCCGGGCGGCCGCGACGTCCGCGGCCTGGACCTTGTCCTTGAAGATGTAGCCGCTGGCGGACGGGTCGTACGCCGCCCAGGCGTCCCACATCGCCACCGAGGTGTGGAACAGGTTGCGGGCATGGACCGGGGGATTTGGCAGCGCCCGGCGGATGGCGTCGAGGAGCGCTTCGTCCCATCGTCTGGCGACCGACCATTCGGGATTCTCGATCGCAGCCGCGCACGACGTGCCGGCCGACCAGGGGTGTGTGACGGCGAGCATTCCGCTCACCAGGACCACGGCCGCCGCGATGACGCCGACGGCCGCCAGGCGGCGCTTCGATGGTACGGCGGCCATGCAATCCCTCCAGTCGGCTGATCGGGACGCGACATCCGGCGGGACGGGACAGATGTCTCGCGAAGCGGCGAGCCAGTATCGCGCGTTCGGCCGGCGGCTGGCTTGACTTCGGATCGCCGATGTAAGAGCCTACCCCAGGCATTTAGAAGAGAGGAACACAAATCCGTGGCGATGCGGCTGCACGCGGTCGGACAACGGAGCGAAACCGTCCGTCGAGCGAACCTGAGCGCCATCGTCCGTGAGCTGCACGTGAACGGCGCCATGTCGCGTTCCGATCTCGTTGCCCGCACCGGGCTGACTCGCAGTGCCATCCGCGGCCTGATCGGCGAGTTCGTGGTCGCCGGCCTGGCGTCCGAGGTGCGCGCCACTCCGCTCGGCGGACCCGGACGGCCGTCGCCGCTCGTCCGCCCCAACGCGGACAGCGCGGCGGTGCTGGCGATGGAGGTTGCCGTCGATTCGCTGGCCGTCGCCCTGATCGGCCTTGGCGGCGAGGTGTTCGACCTGGTTCGAGTGCAGAGGCCACGGGGACACTCCTCGGCAAGCGAGGTGGTCGATCAGCTCGCTCAACAGGCCAAGATCGTCCTGGCCCGTTGGAGGGGGCAAACGCCGATCGGGGTCGGCGTCGCCGTAGCGGGCATCGTCCGGCGCTCCGACGGGTTCGTGGCGATGGCCCCGAACCTTGGCTGGCGCGACGTGCCGCTCGGCGCCCTGCTGGCCGAGGCCCTCGAGCTGGCCGTCCCGGTCGCCGTCGCCAACGAGGCGGACCTGGGGGCGGTCGCAGAGTTGCACCGCGGCGCGGCGATCGGCGCCGATAACGTGCTCTACCTGTCCGGCGAGGTCGGCGTCGGCGGCGGATTGATCGTCGACGGCCGGCCGCTCACCGGTGTCGCCGGATTCGGCGGCGAGGTCGGCCACATGCCGGTCAATCCGACCGGCATGGCCTGCCAGTGCGGGTCGGTCGGCTGCTGGGAGACCGAAGTCGGCGAGGAGGCGCTGCTCCGACTTGCCGGCCACCCCCCATCCGGGGGTTGGGCCGAGGTGGACGCCGTCGTCGGCGAGGCTCGAGCGGGTTCGCCGGTCGCGTTGGGCGCCTTCGATGCCGTGGGTAGCTGGCTGGGCGTCGGACTGGCGGGGTTGGTCAATGTGTTCAATCCCGGGCTCGTCGTTCTCGGCGGACTGTTCGGCCGGATCCAGCCGTTCGTGGGGACCGCCCTGGAGGCGGAGCTCGACCGGCGCTCGCTGGCCGGCTCCCGAGCGCTCGTGCGCGTCGTACCGGCACGGCTCGGTGTCGACGCCCCGCTGCTCGGCGCCGCCGAGCTCGCCTTCGAACCCCTCCTGGCGGATCCCGCTGCCTGGCTCCGGCCACGCGGCGCGCGGGCCGACAGGGCGAGTGCCTGAGCATGACTCGTATCGTCGGCGAATGTCCGACCGCAGTTCTCAGATACCCGATCGCGGGCATCATTCGTCGGTCCACGTCCCGAGCGCATGAACACTCGGGGCTCATTCGTACAACCGGTCGCGTTGGCCGGTGGAGCGTTCGTCCCGTCGCGGAATCCGCTTTGGGAGGGTGGTAGCCTAGCGCGGGACACGTGGAACCGATGAGGGATCAGGTCCCAACGAGGAGGAATGAAACGTATGGCAAGTCGTAGATTCGCGGCCTTGATCGGGGTTGCGGCGATCGCGTTGGCTGCGTGCTCGAGCAGCACCGCCACCACGGCCCCGAGCTCCGGGGGCGGCGGCAGCAGCGCCGCTGCCGGCAACTGCACCGTCGCCGTGTCCTGGAACAACTTCCAGCAGCCTCGCTGGGCGGCGCACGACCAGCCGAACATCAAGTCGACTGTTGAGGCCGGTGGCGGCACCTACATCGACGCCGACGCCAACCTGAGCAACGAGCAGCAGCTCACCGACATCGACACCCTCATCTCGAAGGGCGCCAAGGTCCTGATCCTGCTCGCGCAGGACAACAAGGCCGTCCTCCCGGGCCTCCAGAAGGCGAAGGACGCCGGCATCCCGGTCATCGCCTATGACCGCCTGATTGAAGACCCGAGCATCCTGTACATCACCTTCGACAACGTCCTCGTCGGCAAGGCAGAAGCGGACGCGGTCATCAAGAAGGTCCCCACGGGCAACTACGTCCTGATCAAGGGCGACCCCGGTGATCCGAATGCCTCGACGTTCCTGCCCATGGGCTGGGACCAGGCCGGCCTCAAGGACAAGGTCGCGTCCGGCGACATCAAGATCATCGGCCCGGCGGAAGGCACGTTCACCGACGCCTGGAAGACCGAGAAGGCCCAGTCCAACATGGAAGCGATCATCGACCAGGCGAACTCGTCCGGGACGAAGATCGACGCCGTCCTCGCGGAGAATGACAGCACGGCCCTTGGCGTCGTGGCTGCCCTGACCGCGAAGTCGTACGGCTATCCGCCCCTCAGCGGCCAGGATGGCGACCCCGCCAACCTCAATAACGTCGCCCTGGGCAAGCAGTACGTGGACGTCTTCAAGAACGCCAACGAGCTCGGCAAGGCCGCGGGCGCCGCCGCCCTCGCGCTGTGCGCCGGGACCAAGATGGCCGACCTCAAGCTCCCCGACGGCCTCATGGATCCGTCGGTCGCTCCGGCGGCCGGCCTGTCCGCCCAGGACTTCAAGACGCCAGGCGGCACCACCGTCAAGTCGTTCATCCTCCAGCCGACCCCGCTCACCGCGGACAACCTCCAGGTGGCGATCGATGCCGGCCAGATTTCCAAGGCCGATCTGTGCAAGGGTGTCGACGCCGCAACGGCGCCTGCCGCCTGTAAGTAACGCGGTCGCCGATCGCTGAGCTAGCCATTCACCCTGCGCCCCCGGGGACCCCCCGGGGGCGCAGGTCATTTCACCCCGACCAGGAGGGCCGTCGTGACAAACGTTGCCGACGTGGCACCGGTGTCGAGCCAGGTCCAGCCACCTGCCCGATCGTCGATCCGTGGCCTGATCGCCCAGACGGAGATCGATCTCCGCCTGTTCGGCATGCTCGTCGCCCTGGCCGTGATCCTGCTGACCTTCAACATCCTGAGCGGGGGCAAGTTCTTCCAGCCGACCAACATGGTCACCCTGGCGGTCCAGGCAACGGGTGTTGCCATCATCGCCACCGGAATGGTCCTGGTCATCGTGTCACGCAACATCGACCTGTCGGTCGGGTCGCTGGTCGGTTTCGTCGCGATGTCCTACGCCCTGATCATGACCGACTGGTTCCCGCACATCCTCGGACTCGGCGCCGACTTCCCGTTCCTGTGGGCCATCGCGCTCGCCATCGGGATCGCGATCGGAGCGGGCTTCGGCGCGCTCCAGGGCTTCATCATCGCCTACGTCGGGGTGCCATCGTTCATCGTGACCCTCGGCGGCCTGCTGTCGATCCGCGGCCTCGTCTGGTACCTCTCGAACGGTGCCGCAGTGTCGGGCCTCGACCCGCAGTTCCAGCTCATCGGCGGTGGCGCCCAGGGATCGGTCGGGGGACCGCTGACCTGGATCCTTGGATTGCTGGGTTGTCTCGCCATCGTCTTCCTGTTGTTCAATGGGCGCCGCCAGCGGCGGAGATTCGACTTCCCGGTCAGGCCGATGTGGGCCGAGGTGGTGCTGGGCGCGGTCGGCTGCCTTGCCGTGATCGGAGTCGCCGCCTTCGCGAACGCCAACCTGTGGCCTGAGGGACTTGCGAACCGCGTTGCGGCGGAGCAGAACTGGGGACCGACGCCCGCGGGTGGCTGGCAGATCCCGACGGGGTTGCCCTACCCGATCGTCCTACTGCTGGGCGTCACGCTCGTGATGGCCTGGCTCTCAACGCGGCGTCGCTTCGGCCGGTACGTGTATGCCTACGGTGGCAATCCGGACGCCGCCGAGCTGGCCGGCATCAACACCCGCTGGACGATCCTCAAGACCTACGTCCTGATGGGGGTCCTGTGCGCGCTTGCCGGCGCCGTCGCTGCGGCACGACTCAACGGATCCACCCTGGATGTCGGCACCAGCTACGAGCTGTATGTCATCGCCGCCGCGGTCGTCGGCGGAACGTCGTTCGCAGGAGGCATCGGAACGATCCCGGGCGCGGTCCTCGGCGCCTTCGTCATGCAGTCGCTCGCCTACGGCCTCAGCTTCATCGGCGTGAACTCGCCCGGCCAGAACGTCGCGGCGGGGATCGTCCTCATCGCGGCCGTTGGTTTCGACAGCTTCAACCGCCGGCGCGGATCCTGAGCCGCAAGGAGGGCTGACCGGTGACTGTCGCTACCCGAACTCCGCTCGTGGAGATGCGCAATATCAACGTCGCCTTTGGTGGTGTCCACGCCGTTCGCGACGTGTCGATCGAGCTCTATGCCGGAGAGGTCGTTGGCCTCGTGGGCGGCAACGGCGCCGGCAAGTCGACGCTGATGCGCGTCCTTTCGGGCGCTCATCCGGCCGACTCCGGCGAGATTCTCGTCGATGGCAAGCGGGTCAACCTCGCCAACCCACGGGATGCCAAGGCGCTCCAGATCGAGACGATCTACCAGACGCTCGCGCTGGCCGACAATGTCGACGCCCCAGCCAACCTGTTCCTGGGCCGCGAGCTGACGACCCGCCTGGGGTCGCTCGACGATTCGGCGATGGAAGCGGCGACCCGCACCGTGATGGGCCGCCTCAACCCAAACTTCACGCGCTTCAAGCTGCCGGTGAAGTCACTGTCGGGTGGCCAGCGGCAGGCCGTCGCCATCGCCCGAGCGGTGCACTTCAACGCGAAGATCCTGATCATGGACGAGCCCACCGCCGCCCTCGGGCCAGCGGAGACGGCGCAGGTCCGCAATCTCATCCGGCAGCTCAAGGAAGAGGGGATCGGGATCTTCCTGATCAGCCACGACATTCACGACGTTTTCGACCTGTCCGAGCGAATCAGCGTCATGTACCACGGGCGGATCGTCGACACCGTGGTGAAGATTGAGGTCGACCAGGACTCCGTGCTCGGCATGATCATCCTGGGCAAGAAGCCGGGCGAGGTGAGCGAGAAGGAGCTCGCCGAGCTCGAGCTCCGCGGCTAGCTGTCCTTCTCACCGAGCTTCGCGGCCACGGCCGCCAGCCTCCAGCGAGGTCCTAGCCGGCAGCCTGGCGATCCGCGGCCCACACCCGCCGGTTGACCACGTTCTCGAGGAGCTCCTGCCGGCCCGACACCGGCTTCGGATCGATCTCGCCGGACGCAACCTTCGCCTCGAGCGACGCCAGCGTCTCGCGACCCTCGAGGATTGCCGATCCGAGAGGGCCGTCCCAGTCGCGATAGCGCTCGGCGAGAGGCGCGGACAACGTCTCCCGTTCGACCAGGTCGGCGGCCACGATGAGGGCTCGAGCGAGCGTGTCGATCCCGCCGATGTGGGCGTGGAACAGGTCCGTCCGGTCCGAACTCTGTCGGCGCAGCTTGGCGTCGAAGTTGAAGCCGCCCGTCGAGAACCCCCCAACCCTGAGGATTTCGTAGATCGGCAGGACGAGATCCTCGACCGAGTTCGGGAACTGGTCGGTGTCCCAGCCGTTCTGCGGGTCGCCGCGGTTCGCGTCGATCGAGCCGAGCATCCCGTTCGCGACGGCGTAGGCGACCTCGTGGTGGAACGAGTGGCCCGCCAGGGTCGCGTGGTTTGCCTCGATGTTCAGCCGGTACTCGTCCTCCAGGCCGTTTCGAACGAGAAAGCCGTGGATCGTCGCCGAGTCGAAGTCGTACTGGTGCTTCGTGGGCTCCATCGGCTTCGGCTCGATGAGGAGTGTCCCGTCGAACCCGATCCGGTGCTTGTGCTCCGCCACGAGATGGAGGAATCGGGCGAGCTGGGCGCCCTCGCGGCGCAGGTCGGTGTTGAGGAGCGTGTCGTAGCCCTCGCGGCCACCCCACAGCACGTAGTTGGTGCCGCCGAGCCGTTGGGTCACCTCGAGCATGTGCTTGACTTGGGCGGCCGCATAGGCGAAGACCGCAGGATCCGGGTTCGTCGCGGCGCCGGCCTGGTAGCGCGGATGGGTGAACAGGTTGGCCGTACCCCACAGGAGCGTGGCTCCGGTCCGTTCCTGGTAGCCCAGCGCATCGTCGGTCAGGGCGTCCAGGTTGTCGCGGAACTCCGCGAACGAGGCGCCTTCGGGAGCGACGTCGCGATCGTGGAAGCAGTAATAGGGCATGCCGAGCTTCTCGAGGAACTCGAAGGCCACGGCCATCTTCTGGCGCGCCGCCGACATCGGATCGGCTGCCGGATCGAGCCATGGCCGGTCGAGCGTCCCGATCCCGAACATGTCCCGGCCGTCCCAGGCGAACGAGTGCCAAAGGCAGACGCCGATCCGCAGGTGCTCCTCCATGCGCTTGCCCATGACCAGTCGGTTGGGCTGGTAGACCTTGAACGAGAGGGGATCCGTCGAATCGAGCCCACCGAACGGGATCGGCCCCGTCACCTCGGAGAAGAATCCATCCGCCACGTTCGATCCTCCTTGCCCGTCGCCGGGCGGCATGGTTCACGTCGATCGCCAGGTGGCAAAGCGTAGCAGTTCCGATTTGTGAGAGAGAAGCACAAACTGCGCCGTCACCTCGCGCCGATGCTGCGCAGGGTCGCCGATGGACCGAGAATGAGTCCCCACGCCGCACCGCGAGGAAGCCATGACCGATACCCAGGTCCGAACCGACGGACTCCGCCCGGAGCTCATCCGCCTGCTGCAGGGCCACGATGCCCGGATGCCGTTCGACGAGGCGGTGGCCGACTTCCCGGTCGAGGCGATGAATGCGTTCGCCCCGAACGTGACCTACACGCCATGGCACCTGCTCGAGCACGTCCGGCTGACGCAGCGTGACATCCTCGACTACATCGTCGACCGGGCCTATGTCGAGCCACACTGGCCGGACGACTACTGGCCGGCCCGTGAGGCGACCGCCAGCGCGGCGCGGTTCGCCGCCACGCTTGACGGTTTCCGCCGCGACAACGAGGCCCTCCAGGCGATCGTCGCCGACCCCGCGACGGATCTGCTGGCGGTCATCCCGAATACGCCCGGCCACACGATCCTCCGCGAGGTCCGCGTGGTCGGCGACCACAACGCGTACCACATCGGCGAGTTCGCGGTCCTTCGCCAGGTCATGGGCAGCTGGCCGTCGAACCGGGACGGGTAGCGCGATCGCCGGCCGGCGATCCGGGCGCGGCCGAGATGGGGCCGGAGGACCCCCTTATTGGGTGACCTTCGTCACTCGGGCGAGGCGTGGGCGGCGACCACACTGGCCTTGAGCCGGCTGGTAGGCGCCGGAGCAGGCACAGCGTGCCGGGGTGCGAGATGACCCGAGTCCTCGTCGTCCATCACGACCTCGACCTTGGCGGCATGGAGGCCGATTCCCTCCGTCGCTTCGGGTACGAAGTCACCGAATGCGGCGGACCAACCCACAACGTCTGTCCGGTCCTGGCCGGCCACCCATGCGATCTCGCCGAGCACGCCGACGTGCTCGTCTACGACGTCTGGGCGAGCGGGGACGCGGAGGGCGCCCGGAAGCTCATCGAGAACATCCGCGACATCCATCCGGATACCCCGGTCGTCCTGACGTCACCCGGGCTCGGGCTGTCGTGGGAGGAATCCAGCGGGCCGCACAAGGTCACGGAGCTCCTCGGCCAGCCGACCGGCGCCCGGCTCCACGAGGCGATCCAGACGGCCGTCGGCACGAGCGGCCAGGGCTAGGGTCTCGGTCGACTGCTGTCGCGGACGATGAGCTGCGGCTGCAGGAGGGTCCGCGGCGTCGTGCCGCCGTCGTGAGCCCGGCGCGTTGACCTCAGGCGTCGGATCGCACCATCGAGCTCCCGGACCGCGAGCGCGCCGGCGTCTCGCAGCGGCTGGTCGACGGTCGTCAGTGCCGGCCAGAAGTGGGACGACTCGGCGATGTTGTCGACACCGACGACGGACAATTCCTCGGGGATCCGGCGGCCGAGGCGGTGGGCGGCGTGCATGACTCCGAGAGCCATCTGGTCGTTCGAGGCGAACACGGCGTCGACGTCGGGAGCCTGCTCGAGCAGGCGGGACAGCCCTTCCTCGCCGCTCGTCGCACTCCAGTCGCCGTGGACCATCTGCCGGTCCGTTGCCGGCAGCCCCTGATCCAGCAGGGAATCCTGCCAGCCGATCTGGCGCTGTCGAGCCTCCCACCAGTCCATCGGCCCGGTGATGATGCCCACCCGGCGTGCCCCGCCGGCGACCAGGTGCTCGGTCGCCAGGCGCCCGATCCCGGCGTTGTCGATCCCGATCGAGCCGAGCAGCGACTGGCTGCCCATGCCGCCGACCATCAGCACCGGTGCGGGCCGGTCCGTGCCGGACGCGTTGGTCCACGCGCGGTTGTCGCCGACATCGGGCACGGCCCAGATGACGCCGTCGACCTGCCGCGAGAAGAGGCTGTTCAGCAGGGCCTCGACGTCCGTGGTCTCCGGCTCATGGATGAGGTTGAGCGAGATGGAGTAGCCCATCGCGGCGGCCTGCTGCTCGATGCCGGTCAGGACGCGTGACGGCCCGAAGTACTCGAGGCCGTAGGCGATGATGCCCAGCGTGTGACTGCGACCCTGGGTGAGACCGCGGGCGAACAGGTTCGGCGAGAAGCCAGTGTCCAGGATGACCTGTTGGACCCGCTCGAACGTCCTGGGCGCCACGTCCGGGCGGTTGTTGATGACCCGCGACACCGTTTGGGTGGAAACGCCCGCCGCCTCAGCCACTTCCCTGATCGTCAGCCGCCGCCTGGGGTTCATGCGAGATGGGGCTCCATTCCATGTCTGTCGATGGCTCGAAGGTTTCGTTCCGAACCTTGACGACGGCCCGACCGCAAGGTAGCGTCTTGCCTGTTTCCGTTAGCGGTAACGGGAACGCTAACAGCAGCTCGGGCGATCGGCAAGCCCGGGCCTCTCTACCCACATCGAGAGTGATCCGATGAAACCGCTCGGCGAGTTCGAAGTCTGGCTGGTGACCGGCAGCCAGGAGATGTACGGCGACGAGACCCTCCGCCAGGTCGCTATCAACTCGGGCCTGGTCGCCCGCCAGCTCGACGAATCGCCGGCGATCCCTGTCCGGATCGTCCACCGGCCGGTCGTCACCTCATCGGAAAGCATCGCCGCGACCTGCCAGGCCGCCAACGCGACCGACAACTGCGTGGGCCTGATCCTGTGGATGCACACGTTCTCGCCGGCCAGGATGTGGATCGCCGGGCTCCAGGCCCTGCAGAAACCGGTGCTCCACCTCCACACGCAGTTCAACCGCGATCTCCCGTGGGGCGAGATCGACATGGACTTCATGAACCTCAACCAGGCCGCCCACGGCGACCGCGAGTTCGGCTACATCGAGACCCGGCTGCGCATCCCGCGCAAGACGGTGGCGGGTCACTGGCAGGATCCCTACGTCGCCGACCGAATCGCGGCCTGGTCGCGGGCCGCGTGTGCCTGGCGCGAGGCGCATCACCTCAAGGTCGCGCGCTTCGGCGACACGATGCGCCACGTCGCCGACACCGAGGGCGACAAGGTCGAGGCCCAGGTACGACTCGGCGTGACGGTCAACGGATTCGGGGTGGCCGACCTGACTGGCGCGATCGACGCCGTGCCCGACGGCGCGATCGACGACCTGTGCGAACGCTATGAAGCCGACTACGACCTCGCCGCCGAGCTCCGCGCCGACGGCGCACGCCGAGCCGACCTTCGCGAAGCCGCGCGGATTGAGGCCGGACTGCGGGCGTTCCTCGAAGCCGGCGAGTTCCACGCCTTCACCGACACGTTCGAGGACCTCGCCGGACTGCGACAGCTCCCCGGGATCGCCGCCCAGCGGCTGATGGCCGATGGCTACGGATTCGGCGCCGAAGGGGACTGGAAGACCTCCGCGCTCGTCCGGCTGGTGAAGGTGATGGCGACGGGCCTGCCGGGCGGCACGTCATTCATGGAGGACTACACCTACCACCTGGATCCCGCCGGGCCGAGCGTGCTCGGGGCGCACATGCTCGAGGTCTGTCCGACGATCGCCGGCGGCCGGCCGAGCTGCGAGATCCACCCGCTATCGATCGGCTCCCGCGCAGACCCGGTCAGACTCGTGTTCGACGCCGCCACGGGACCGGCTGTCGTTACCGGGATGACTGACCTCGGCGACCGCTTCCGGATCGTCGCCAACGTCATCGATATCGTGGGGAGCGAGCACCCCTTGCCGCGCCTGCCGGTCGCCCGGGCGGTCTGGCGTCCCCGACCGGACCTGCGGACCGCGGTCGAGACCTGGCTCAGTGCCGGCGGCGCGCATCACACGGTGCTCAGTCGGGCAATCGACCCGGAGCCGCTTGCCGACTTCGCCGAGATGGCCGGCATCGAGCTCGCGCTGATCGACGACACGACCACGGTGGCTGGTTTCCGCAAGGAGCTGCGCTGGAACGCCGCCTACCACCACCTCACCAGGGCCCTGTAGCGCCTGCTCCGTGCGGTCTCCGCCCCGCCCGACACCTCCTCGTCGGGCGGGGCGAGACGGCAACGCACATCCGAGCTCGGCCGCAGGACCGGCACGCTCAACCAGGACCGTTGACAAGTTACTTAGTACTCACTAAGCTGCCCGGGTGATCAAGAGCACCACCCGCCTGAGCGCCGAGGAACGACGGACCGACGTGATCGCGGCCGCGTCCAGGGAGTTCGCGGCGCGAGGCTACGCCGGGACGTCGACCCAGGCGATCGCCGAGCGGGCGGGCGTCTCGCAGCCCTACCTGTTCCAGCTGTTCGGGACCAAGAAGGACCTGTTCATCGCGGCGGTGCAGACCTGCTTCGCCCGGACGCGGTCCACGTTCGAGGCGACCGGCCGGACGGCGGCGGGGAAATCGAGCGATCCGGGGGCCATCCTCGAAGCGATGGGTTGCAGCTATCACGACCTGCTCCGTGACCGGGACATGCTGCGGTTGCAGTTGCACGCCTACGCAGCGTGCGACGATCCGGACATCCGGGCGGTCGTTCGGGACGAGTGGACGCGGCTCCATGAGGCGGTTGCCCGCGTGTCGGGCGCCCAGCCGGCGGATCTTCACCACTGGTTCGCCGAGGGGATGCTCCTCAACGTCGCTGCCGCGATCGGCCAGCTCGATGAGGCCGACGCCGTCAAGCTCGACCTTGGAGGCGCCTTTGGCTGGCGTTGACGGCCCCCTTTTTGCCTTCCCAACTTAGTGACTACTAACTAGACAGGAGCTTCGTCCCAATGCCCCGTACCCGTGCCTCGGCCGCCTGGGCCTTCGCCATCACCGCCATCGCGCTGTTCATGGTCTCCCTCGACAACCTCGTAGTCACCACGGCGCTGCCGGTCATCCGGCGCGATCTCGGCTCGTCCCTCCAGGACCTGGAGTGGATGGTCAACGCCTACACCCTGACGTTCGCGGTCCTGCTGCTCACCGGAGCCGCGCTCGGCGACCGCTTCGGCCGGCGCCGACTGTTCTTGATCGGGTTGACGATCTTCACCGCCGGATCCGCGGCCGCGGCGCTGTCCCCGTCGAGCAGCGTGCTCATCGCCGCCCGCGCCGTCCAGGGCCTGGGTGGCGCGATCGTGATCCCGCTCACGCTGACCATCCTGTCCGCGTCGGTCTCGCCGCAGCGTCGCGCGCTGGCGCTCGGTGCGTGGGGCGGCATCGGCGGGCTCGCGATCGCGGTCGGGCCGCTCGTGGGTGGGGCCATCGCCCAGGGCGTGAACTGGCACTGGATCTTCTGGCTCAACGTCCCGGTCGGGATCGTGGCCGTCGGCCTGGCCTTCCTGCGACTGCAGGAGACGCGCGGCCCCGAGGGCCGGCTCGACCTCCCCGGACTGGCGCTCGCCAGCGGCGGCCTGCTCGGCCTGGTCTGGGCGGTCATCCACGGCAACGACGACGGCTGGACGAACCCACAGATCATGGGCGCCTTCGTCGCCGGGGCGATCCTGCTCGTGCTGTTCGCGCTGTGGGAGCGTCGCACGGCGAATCCGATGCTCCCGCTCCACATGTTCCGCAGTCGCGCGTTCGCTGCCGCCAACGCGGTATCGCTGCTGATGTACTTCGGGATGTTCGGGTCGATCTTCCTGCTCTCGCAGTTCTTCCAGGTGGTCCAGGGCCTGAACCCGTTCGAGGCCGGGCTGCGCGTCCTGCCATGGACCGCCATGCCGGCCTTCGTGGCCCCGATCGCGGGCCTGCTCGCAGGCCGGATCGGTTCTCGCCCGATCCTGGTCCCGGGTCTCGCCCTGATGGCCATCGGGCTGGCCTGGATCGCGGCCGTTGCCAGCCCGGACGCGCCGTACGCCTCGATCGTCCCGGCCTTCGTGGTCAGCGGGATCGGGATGGGGATGTTCTTCGCCCCCATCGCCAACGTCGTCCTGTCGGCGGTCTACCCGGAGGAGGAGGGCAAGGCATCCGGGGCCAACAACGCGATCCGCGAGGTTGGCGGCGTCTTCGGGGTGGCGGTTCTGGCATCCGTCTTCTCGGCAAACGGGTCCTACACGAGCCCGCAGGCCTATGTCAACGGGCTCGTCCCGGCGGTCTGGGTCGGGGCCGCGGTGGTGGCGATGGCCGCGGTCGTCGCGCTTGCGATCCCGGCGCACGTCGCCGCCGGGATCCGTCGATCGGTCGGCGCCCCGGCGCTGTCCGGGCCGCTCTCGGACGTGGATCTCGCCGGCTGACATCCGGTTCCCTCGAACGGCCGGCGTCCCCGTTGGGATGCCGGCCGCTTGCGCCCGGCCGTGGCCGCGGCCTCAGCTGGTTACTCCACGCGCCGGGCCGTGGCCGCTCGCCCGACGGTCTGCCCGCTCCGCCGGTTGACGGGGATCAGCGCGCGACCGAGCCCGCTGGATCACCCGGACCGACCGCGGCCGCGATCTCGGCCGCCAATACGGGCAGGCGAGCGAGAGCGCAAGCGGCGCCCTGCTGTCATCCTAGGCACGTCGCGGCCGCGACCCCCGAAGGGTTCCTCGTCGCGCCGGTTTTCGGGTACGCCCGGGTCCGGACCCTCCGTCCGCTGCGCGTGTCCCGGGTCGTCGGATTTCGCGACCCTCCGTTGAAAGGACATGCATGAGCCGCTTCTTCAGGGGTCTCGGCCGATTCTCGGTCCGGTTTCGCTTCCTCATCGTGCTCGCCTGGCTCGTCGTCACCGTCCTGGCCGTCCGGTTGCTGCCGTCGTTGAGCGATGTCGCCAAGGACACGACCAGTGGTTTCCTCCCCGCGAGCGCTCCGAGCATGCAGGCGGCCGGTATGGCGGCTCCCTTCCAGGACGTGTCGCTCGCGCCGGCGACGCTCGTCGCCGCCCGCGATGGCGGCCTGACCGCGGCCGACAACGCCGCGATCGATGCCATCGAGGGTCGGATCCGCGCCGTCAATCACGTCAAGGCCGTGGTCGATCTCGGCGTGTCGCGCGACGGCCAGGCCAGGCAGGCGCTCATCGAGGCGTCGGTCATCGCGTTCAGTGCCGGTCCCGAAGCCGAGGGCGTGGTCAACGACATCCGGTCCACGTTCGCGAGCGGCGGAGCTCAAGCCGGCCTGCAGATCCACCTGACCGGCCAGCTGGCGATCCAGATCGATACCGTCGCTGCGTCCGGCTCCTCGCAGAACCAGACCCAGGAGCTGTCGCTCCTGTTCATCGTCGTCCTGCTCGTGCTCGCCTTCCGCGCCGTGCTGGCGCCGATCGTGACGCTCGTCCCCGCGGCCTTCGTCCTCATCCTGGCGGGCCCGGTGATCGCCGAAATCGACCAAGGTCGGCGTCCAGGTCTCGTCGATCACCCAGCTCCTGTTGATCGTGCTGATCCTCGGCGCCGGAACGGACTACGGCGTGTTCCTCGTGTTCCGCGTCCGCGAGGAGATGCGCCGCGGATTGACCCCGCACGAGGCGGTGATCCGGTCGGTCAGTCGGGTCGGCGAGTCGATCACGTTCTCGGCACTGACGGTGATCGCCGCGCTGATCAGCCTCGTCATGGCCGAGTTCGCGTTCTACCAGAGCCTGGGACCGGCACTGGCCATCGGGATCGCACTGATGCTCGTCGCGGGCCTGACCCTGCTGCCGGCGCTGCTCGCGATCCTCGGTCGGGCGGTCTTCTGGCCGACCGGTGCCGCGGTCCGGACGCACGAACACACCGGCGTGTGGGATCGAATCGGGGTCGCGGCAACGCGCAGACCGGGCGTGACCCTGGTCGCCGGCGTGGCCCTGTTCGTGGTCCTGAGCACGACGCTGCTGACCACCGGCGTGGCCGGCTTCGGCGATGTGACGTCAAGCCCGAGCGGTACCAATTCGGCCGCCGGGACATCGCTCCTGGCAGCCCACTTCCCGTCGTCCACGACGAGCCGCACCGCCGTCCTCCTCCAGTTCCCGACATCTGTCTGGGACGACCCGTCGGTCCTCGTCCGGGCGCAGAGTGGCCTGTCGAGCCTGACGGAGTTCAGCGGCCTCGTCGGCCCGCTCAATCCCAACGGGATCCCGCTGACCACCGACCAGCTGACGTCCCTCCACGCCGCGCTCGGTCCGGCCCGCCAGCTGCCGGTCGAGCCGGCGACGACGGCCGTCCCCGCGCAGCTCTACAACGCCTACCGATCTACCGGCCAGCTGATCAGCCCCGACGGCCGGACCGTCCAGTTCTCGGTCGCCTATGCGAATGGCGACGCCTCGAGCCCGGCCGTCCTCGACGCCGTGCCCGCGATGCGCGCCGACGTCGATCGGGTCGCCGCGGCCGCCGGGGCGTCGGCCGACGGGGTGTTCGGCCAGGTCGCGTTCGCCGCGGACGTCAGTCACATCTCGGGCACCGACCTCGTCCGGATCATCCCCGTCGTCGCGTTGCTGATCGCGCTGTTGCTGGCGATCGTCCTGCGCAGCCTCGTCGCACCGCTCTACCTCGTCGCGAGCATCGTGCTGTCGTACGGGGCGGCGCTCGGGCTGGTCGGGATCGTGTTCGTCCACCTCGGCGGCCAGGACGGGATCAGCTTCATCCTGCCGTTCCTGATGTTCGTGTTCCTGATGGCGCTCGGCTCGGACTACAACATCCTGATCATGAGCCGGATCCGCGAGGAGGCCCACCAGCTCCCGCTCCGGGATGCGGTGGCGCGCGCGATCGGCCGGACGGGCAGCACGATCACGACGGCCGGGGTCATCCTCGGCGGCACCTTCGCCGTCCTGGCGGTCGCCGGCGGCTCGTCCGGTGGCGGCCAGATCCAGCAGATCGGCTACGGCGTGGCCGCGGGCGTGCTGATGGATACGTTCCTGCTGCGTTCGCTGCTGGTGCCCTCGCTGGTGGTCCTGCTCGGACGATGGAACTGGTGGCCGTCACACCTGGCCCGGACGCAGCTGGCCGACGACTGACGAGGCGCGGCTCGTGAGGCTCGGTGATCGACGGTCGATCCGGACCGCGTGAGCGACGACATGGCCTCGCCGCGGTTCGCCGGGATCGGCCGGTTCCATCGGGATGCTCGGCTGTTCCTCGTCACGACGCTCGTCGCCGGGGCGGCGATGAGCCTGTACTACATCGACTTCAACCTCTACCTGCGGTCGCTCGGGCTGTCGTACGCGACCATCGGCGTCGTCTCGACGATCGCCAATGTCGCCGGCGCCATCGCGGCCTTCCCGTCGAGCGCGGCGTCCGACCGGTTCGGGCGGCGGGCGATCATCGCGGCCGGGATCGCGCTCGGGCTCGTCGCCCTCGGCGGGCTACTCCTGTCCGAGGTGCTGCCGATGATTGTGATCTTCGCCGCGTTCTGGTCGATCGGGCAGCAGGCATTCCAGGTCGTCCAGTCGCCGTTCCTGACCGAGCACAGCGAACCCGAGCACCGGAACGAGCTGTTCGCCACCCAGTTCGCGATCCAGAACGTGACGAACGTGGTGGCGGCCGTCCTCGGCGGGATCGGCGCGGCGGCCATAGCGGGGCTCATCGGGCTCGATCCGGCGGGGTCGGGGACCTATCGGATCATCCTGGTCATCATGGCCGCGCTGCTGACCGCGTCATTGGCCAGCGTGGCGCTCCTGACCGACGATCGACCACGGACGCTGACCGGCATCCGGATTGCCACGTCCGGCGAACCCGCGGCCTTCCCGCCCGACCCACGACGCCGGCGCGCGATCTTCGGGATCGTCGTCCGTGACCGCCGTCGCTTCCTGCGACTCATCTTCCCCGGGTTCCTGATCTCGCTCGGTGCCGGCCAGGTGATTCCGTTCCTCAACCTGTTCGTCCAACGCAAGTTCGGCCTGGACCTCACATCGCTCAACGCCGTGTTCGCGTTCACCAGCCTCGGCACCGTGGCGGCGATCCTCGCCCAACCGTCGCTCGCGCGGCGCTACGGCCAGATCACGTCGGTCGTGATCGTCCAGGCGGCGAGCATCCCGTTCCTTGCGGTGCTCGGGTTCTCGCCCATCCTGTGGATGGTCATCCTGGCGATGGCTGTCCGCAGCTCGCTGATGAACGCGGGCAACCCGATCTTCAGCGCCTTCGCGATGGAGCGGGTCAGCCCGGCGGAACGGGCCACCCTGTCGGCCGCAACCACCGTCCTGTGGCTGATCGGTTGGGTGGTCGGCGGCGTGTATTACACCGTGCTCCAGGCCGTCCTCGGGTTCGACGCCGGCTACACCGTCAACTTCGTGACGATCATCACCCTGTACTCGATCGCCACGAGCCTCTACTGGGCCTGGTTCGGCCGAGCCGATCCCGCCCGGCTGGCGGGGCGCGCACCGGCCTGACGCCGTTGGCCGTCGGCGGTCGGTCGGACCGGGCAGGCCGAGCTCAGGACAGGGTCCGCAGGCCGGGCCACAGCTGGGTCCACGGGGCCTGCAGCCCGCTGCACACCGACACGACCTTGCCCTGTTCAGCGTTCTCGATGCCGAGACCGTTGTCGATGATCGCGACGTCGCGACACCCCACGAAGAACGGGTGCCAGTCCTCGGGTCGCCAGTCACCGACATGGATGACCACGGTGCGATCGGCGGGCGGTGGACCCCACGCCCAATACCCGTTGTGACCCGAATAGACGGGCGGCAGTCCCGTGCCGAGCAGCACGAGCGGGCTGGCCTCGCTGTAGTCGTTGGTCAGGATGACGGCGCGGGACCGCTGATCGGCCGGCAGCGAGGCCACGACACCCTCCACGGTGGCCACGAACTGCGGCCAGCCGACCTCGTTGGCGGTGTCGGGGACGGCCGCCGGGAGACCCGACGTCGCATACGTGGTAAGCGGCAGCACCGGCAGCGTGAGAAGCGCGATGAGCGTGCCTGACAGCCCCGCGGCCGTGCCGAAACCGGCCGCCTTGACACGGACGTGACCGCGCTCCAGCCAGCGGTCGACCAGGATCGCGCCAGCAGCCATGAACAGGGGCACGCTGCCGATCGCGTAGTAGGCCTTGCCCCCGCTGGCGAACACGAGGGCGAGCGCGACGAGCGCGGCAATCCCGAGCGCCCGCCATGGCGCGGCCGCCTTCGAGACGAGCACCCAGGCGAGCCCGGCGCCGCTGACCGGGAAGAGCAGCGGCCCGCTGAAGAGCCAGAGGAGCGGAACGACCTGGGCGCGATTGTCGCCGGCGTACCCGGAGATGGCCTGGGCCATCGCGAGCTGGGGCCAGCCATTGGCCGCCTGCCAGGCGAGGTTCGGTGCCCACAGCAGGACGGCGACCCCGATGGCCGCCCACGCCCACGGTGAGCGCACGATGTCCCATCGTCGGGCCAGCACGAGCCCGACGGCCAACCCCGCCCCGAGGAAGAGGAGGGTGTCCTTGTTCTCGAGCCCGATCCCGGTCGTGACGCCCAACGCGAGCCAGAGGCGACGGTCGCCGCCGGCGAGGAGCTTCACCAGGAGCCACACGAGGATCGCCCACGCCAGCAGGTCGGGATCGGTGGTGGTGTCGAGGTGCCCGGCACCCAGATAGCCGGACAGCGCGGCCGTGATCGCCGCAAGCAGCTGTGCCCGTCGCGACCCGCCAAGGTCACCCGCGACGAGGGCGACCAGCACGACGATCAGCCCCATCTCGAGCGCCGGGAGGAGGCGAACGGCGGTCGGCGAGACACCGAGCAGCGCGACCGAGGCGGCCGACAGCAACGGCGTCAGCGGCGGTTGATCGACGTAGCCGAACGCCGGGTGCTGTCCGGCGACGACGAAGTACATCTCGTCGCCGTGGAACCCGTAGTCGCCCGACAGCGCCAGCAATGTGACGACCACGATCGCGGCAACGAGGAGGACCGCCCACGGCACCGCGACGGATGGTCGGAGACGTGGCGGCCTCATGATCGCCTCCCGCGGGCGCCGTGCCGGACGTCGAGCCGGCGGCATTCGATCAGGACGCCGTGAGCTCTCGCGGCGTCGTCCAGGATCGGATCGTGGCCATGTAATTCGCGCGCTCGAAGGCCCCCGGGTCCTCGGCGGTCGCCGCGCTCGCGCTCCCGCGCAGCTGGTCGACCGAGACGTACTCGTGCTCGGACAACCAGGCGCGCAGGCCCGCTTCCACCGTGGCGGCGTGCTCGGACCCGTGGCGGAGCAGGGCGGACGTCATCATCACGACGTCCGCGCCGACCATCAGGGCCTTGACCGCGTCGGTTCCGGAGTGGACGCCCGACGTGGCCGCCAGCGAGACGCCGGCCGCCAGCCGTGGCCGGAGTAGCGCGATCCAGCGGACCGGCAGCCGCAGCTCCCAGGAGTGGCTGAGCTCGAGAGCCGGAACCACGTCGAACGTTTCGAGATCGAGATCCGGCTGGTAGAACCGGTTGAACAGGACGAGCCCATCTGCGCCCGCCTGCACGGCGGCCGCCGCGAAGTTGGCGAACGACGAGTAGTACGGGCTCAGCTTGACGGCGAGCGGGATGGTCACCGCGGCGCGTACGGCCGCGATGAGAGCGAGGTCGGTGGCCTCCACCTGCGCCGCGGTCCGGTTGGGGTCCGCGGCGACGTGATACAGGTTCAGCTCGAGCGCGTCGGCGCCGGCATCCTGCATCCGGGTGGCGTAATGGACCCAGCCGCCGGTCGTCTGCGCGTTCAGGCTGGCGACGATGGGAACGCCCGCCTTGGCCTTGACCCGTTCCAGGGCCAGCAGGTAGCGGTCGGCGGCGCTCATGAACGAGTCGACCGCGGGGAAGTAGTCGATCGCCTCGACGAAGGCCTCGGTGCCCTGCTCGAGCGACCGGTTGAGGCCGATCTCCTCGGCCAGGATCTCCTCCTCGAAGAGCGACGGCAGGACGATCGCCCCGACGCCGGCGCGCTCGAGGCGGCCGGCCGTGTCGGGCTGGTTATTGTGCGGCGCCGCCGAGGCGACGATCGGCGAGCGGAGGGTCAGCCCGAGGTATCGGGTGGTCAGATCGACGGTCATGCCCCGTTGCCCTCGCCTTCGTACCGGTAGCCAGCATCGCTCTCGACCTCGGGCACGATGTCCGGGTCGGGCTGGTGGAGATGCGGGACGGTCTGCTGCACGCCGGCCAGCTGCTGGTAGTAGTGCCAGCGCTCGTCCGCGTCGGCCTGGGCCAGCTCGGCCAGCTCCGCGGCCCGCTCGGGATGGGTCCGGGCGAGCACCGCGAAGCGCGTCTCGGTCGCCACGAAGTCCCGGATCGGGATCGACGGGGCCGTCGAGTCGAGCTTGAACGGGATGCCGCCTTCGGCCTCCGACGGGCGGTAGCGGTACAGCGGCCAGTAGCCGCTCTTGACCGCGTCCTTCTGGTGGCTCATCGACTTGCTCATGTCGATGCCGTGGGCGATGCAGGTGGCATAGGCGATGATCAGCGAAGGCCCGGGCCACGCCTCGGCCTCGATCAGGGCCTTGGTCGTCTGGAGGTCGTTGGCGCCCATCGAGATCTGGGCCACGTAGACGTTGCCATACGAGCGCGCGATCGCCCCCAGGTCCTTCTTGGCCGTGCCCTTGCCCGCGGCCGAGAACTTGGCGACGGCACCGCGTGGCGTCGACTTCGACGCCTGGCCGCCGGTGTTCGAGTACACCTCCGTGTCGAGCACCAGGATGTTGACATTTCGGCCCGAGCTCAGGACCTGGTCGACGCCGCCGAAGCCGATGTCGTAGGCCCAGCCGTCCCCGCCGATGATCCAGATCCCCTTGCGCACGAGATCGCCGGCGAGCGCCAGGAGCTGACGGGCGTCGGCGGCACGAGGGCCGTCGATCCTCGCCAGCGCGTCGCGCAGCACGGCGACCCTCGCCCGCTGGAGCTCGATCTCGGGTTCGCTGTCCTGGCGGGCCCCGAGCAGATCGCGGACGACGTCGGCGCCGAGCTCGGGAGCCAGGCGCTCGAGGAGCATCCGGGCGTGGTCGGTCTGGGCATCGAGCGCCAGGCGCATCCCGAGACCGAACTCGGCGTTGTCCTCGAACAGCGAGTTGTTCCAGGCCGGGCCGCGACCGGCGGCATTGACCGTCCACGGGGTGGTCGGCAGGTTGGCGCCGTAGATCGACGAGCAGCCCGTGGCGTTGGCCACGATCATCCGGTCGCCGAACAGCTGGCTGACCAGGCGGATGTACGGCGTCTCGCCGCAGCCGCCACAGGCACCCGAGAACTCGAACAGCGGCTCGAGCTGGGCTGCACCCTTGATCGTATCGTGAGCGATCAGGCTGCGATCGAGGTGCGGGATGGTCTGGAAGTAGTCCCAGCGCTCGCGCTCGACGTCGCGGCGCTCGAGGATCGGCTCCATGTTGATGGCCTTGTGGCTGACGTCCGTCTTGCTCTTGGCCGGGCAGACGTCGACGCACACCCCACAGCCGGTGCAGTCGTCGGGCGCGACCTGGATGGTCAGCCGATGGCCAACGAGGTCGCGCGACTTGAACTCCTTGTGTAGGAAGCTGGCCGGTGCCGACTCGACCGCGGCCTCGGGGAAGACCTTCATCCGGATCGTCGCGTGCGGGCAGACCATGGCGCACTTGCCGCAGTCGATGCAGATCGCCTGGTCCCACACCGGGATCATCTGGGCGATCCCGCGCTTCTCGTACTGCGTCGTGCCCGACGGGAAGGTCCCGTCCGCGGACATGGCGCTGACCGGCAGCATGTCGCCTTCACCGGCCATCAGCCTGGACGTGAACCGCGCCACGAAGTCGGGAACTTCGTCGGGCACCGGCGGGATCGTGGGGATCTCGTTCGTCCGCCCGCCGAGCGGGACATGAGTGAGGCGGGCCAGCGATCGGTCGATGGCATCGAAGTTGCGCGCGATGACGGCCGATCCACGCTTGGCGTAGGTCTTCTCGACGAAGGCCTTGATCCGGTCGATCGCTTGCTCGGGCGGCAGGATCCCGGCGAGCTGGAAGAAGCAAGGCTGCATGACCGTGTTGATTCGGTTGCCCATCCCGGCCTCGTTGGCGACCGCGGCGGCATCGATCATCCAGAAGTCGATCTGCTTGTCGATCAGGATCTGCTGGACGCCGCCGGGCAGGCGCTCCCAGACCTCGTCCGGCCCATATGGCGAGTTGAGCAGGAACGTCGCGCCGGGCTTGGCGAGCTCGAGGACCTTCATCCGGCCGAGCAGGTTGAATTGGTGACAGGCCAGGAAGTCGGCCTCCTCGATCAGGTAGGTCGAGCGGATCGGTTGAGGCCCGAAGCGCAGGTGGGAGACCGTCACCGAGCCCGACTTCTTCGAGTCGAGCACGTAGTAGCCCTGGGCGAACAGGTCCGTGCTCTCGCCGATGATCTTGATCGAGGCCTTGTTCGCGCCCACGGTGCCGTCGGAGCCGAGGCCGAAGAAGACAGCCTGCACCTCGCCAGCGGGGCGCACGTGGCGGAACCCGCCGTCGATCGGCAGGCTCAGGTGGGTCACGTCGTCGTAGATGCCAACCGTGAAATGGCGCTTGGGTCGGGCGGCGGCCAGCTCCTCGAAGATCGGCTTGATCATCGAGGGCGTCATCTCCTTCGACGACAGCCCGTAGCGCCCGCCGATCACCCGTGGCGTCGTCGCGAAGGGCGGCTCGTCGCGATCCATCGCCTCGGCCAGCGCCGCGACGATCTCGAGGTAGAGCGGTTCGCCCACCGCGCCGGGCTCCTTGGTCCGGTCGAGGACCGCGAGGGCACGGACCGTCTTTGGCAGGGCGGCCACGATCTGCTCGGCCGGGAACGGGTTGAACAGGCGGATACGGAGCATGCCCACCTTGTCACCCGAGGCCGTGAGGGCGTCGACCGTCTCCTCGACCGCGCCGCTGGCCGAGCCCATCACGACGACCACGCGCTCCGCATCCGGGGCGCCGTGGTAATCGACCAGGCCGTATCGGCGGCCGGTGCGGACCGCCAGCTCGTCCATGACCCCCTGGACGATGCCCGGTACCGCCAGGTGGTATGGATTCGACGCCTCGCGAGCCTGGAAGAAGACGTCCGGGTTCTGGGCCGTGCCGCGCACGGCCGGCGCGTCGGAGGTCATGCCTCGGGCACGGAAGGCAAGCACGTCCTCCTCGCGAACCAGCGCGCGCAGGTCGTCATCCTCGAGCAGCTCGATCTTGTTGATCTCGTGGCTCGTCCGGAAGCCGTCGAAGAAGTGAAGGAACGGGACTCGGGAGCGCAAGGTGGCCACGTGGGCGACGAGCGCGAAATCGTGGGCTTCCTGGACCGACCCGGCAGCGAGCATCGCCCATCCGGTGCTCCGGGTGTGCATCACGTCGCTGTGGTCGCCGAAGATCGACAGGGCGTGGGTGGCGATCGTCCGGGCGGCGACATGGATGACGGCCGGCGTCAGCTCACCCGCGATCTTGAACATGTTCGGGACCATCAGCAGGAGGCCCTGCGAGGCCGTGAACGTGCTCCCGAGCGCGCCCTTCTGGAGGGCGCCGTGGAGCGCGCCTGCAGCGCCGGCCTCGGACTGCATCTCGATGACGTCAGGAACCTTGCCCCACAGGTTTGGGCGACCGGCCGCGGACCAGTCGTCGCAGTGCTCGGCCATGCCGGACGCGGGGGTGATCGGGTAGATCGAGATCACCTCGCTCAGGGCATAGGCGATCCGTGCGGCGGCTTCATTGCCGTCGAGACATTCGTTGGGCTGGTTCACACGGACTCCCTTTGCCGGGGCGCGCTGTGCGTCGGGGACGGACGGCGGCACGCAAGTCGGGGACGTCGGTAGTGGCGCCGGAAAATCGTCCGGCAACCGGTACCCAGCGGAATGATGCCACTCATCGCCCAACCGGGCGGAGTGCCGTTTGGCGTTCCGGCCCGGGCCATTAGGTCGCCTGGCCAGGGTCTCCGTACCCGGCCCCGAATGCGGTCAGCTCGGCCAGCAGCGCCGCGACGGCCGGATGCGTCCGCCGCTCGGAGCGGATCGCGGCCAGGACGCTGCGGACGAGCGGTGGTCGGAGCGGCGCCACGCGGGCGCGGATCAACCGGTCGTACAGCGCGAGGCCGGGCAGGACGCTGACCCCCAGCCCGGCACCGACGAGCGCCAGGATCACCGAGTAGTCCTTGCAGTGGGACCGGATCTGGGGGTCGAAGCCGGCTCGCCGGCAGGCGCGCCAGGTCACCTGGAAGATCGTGCTTGCTTCGGTGTCCATGATCCACGGGAAGTCGCGGAGGTCGGCCAGCGCGAAGCCGGCCGCCGGCACCTCGACCTCCGGCGAGATCGCGACGTACAACGGATCACGCAGGATCTCGATGGTCTCGATCCCCGGCGCCCGTACCCGGCTGGCCTCGTCGTACTCGTCGACCACGGCCAGGTCGATCTCGTCCATCTGGAGCGCCAGCAGGCTCTCGTTCGACTCGAGGTCGCGGAGCAGCAGCCGCAGCTTCGGATGGCTGCGCCCGAGCCCGGCGAAGACCTTGGGCATGATCGCCCGGGCTGCCGTCGGGAAGGCGGCCACGCTGAGCGTGCCCACGACCTCGCTGCGGGTCGCCGCCAGGTCGGCCTCGGCGGCGGCGATCGCCGCGGTGATCGTGTCGGCGTGGCGGACCAGCATCTGGCCCGCCTCCGTCAACCTGACCATGCGGCCGTACGGCTCGAGCAGCTTGGCACCCGATTCCTGCTCGAGGATCCGGAGCTGCTGCGAAACCGCCGAGGGCGTGATCGACATCGCCTGGGCGGCGGCCTTGAGCGTGCCGCGCCGGGCGACCTCGCGAAGCAACTGGAGACGCCAGATGCCGAGCACGTCAGGACTCGCCGGCCGTCCCGGACGAGATGGCGTCGGCGATCGCCCGAAGGGACGACCGTCGAACGCCGCGTTCGGTCGCGAAACGATCGATTGCGGCCAGGATGTGCGCCGCCGAGAGGTGCGCCTCGTCGGCGACCTCGTCGACCGAGCCCCCGGTCCGCCAGCGGTCGTCCCAGTCGGCCGACAGCGAGTACTCGCGGGCGGCCGGTCCGGCGACCCAGTCGGCCATCAACTTGAAGGCGCCGTTGGTGATCGCCATGGCGTCCCAGCGGTCGGCGGCCGAGGCCGTGGCCTCGCGATACGCGGGATCCTGGCGGGCGAACAGCTGCGGGCTCAGCGCGGCCACGATCTTGACGTTGAGCCCGCGGGCGTCGAGCTCGGGCAGGACCGACACCAGGTTGGCGGTCGTCACCGTGCCGCGCACGAAGACCGTGCCCATCCTGGGCAGGCCCGGCCGGTAGTCGCGCAGGACGTACGCCCCGCGGGCCGCCGCGAAGTGCGATGGCATCCCGAGCGCTTCGCGGTCCGGGATCTGGACGGGCGGCCGGGTCAGGTGGAGGGCCACGATCGGGACATCGGTCGCGAACGCGGCGGCCAGCATGACCGGGACCTCGTTGTGCTCCCAGGGATGCAGGTCGACGACGGCGCCGCTCGGGAACAGCTGGGTCACACCGGTCTCGAAGATGCCGAAGTGCGTTCGCGAATCCTCGGCGGTCTCGGGGCCCGAGTGGCCGGCCACCCAGAGCAGGCGCCCGAGCCGGAGCTCGGTGTCCTGGGAGAGTTGCGAGAACAGGCGCATCGGCCCGTACTTGAGGTAGCTGAACGAGGCGTACGTCGAGCAGGCGCCCCAGAACCCGTCGTAGTCCCGGAACGGGTCCTCGGCGAAGTTGACCGACGTCATCCCGGCGACGATCCCGGCATTGGCGAATTCGGTGATCTCCTGCGGCAGGACCGCACCGGTCGGATTGGCGTCGCGCTCGTACCAGCCGAACCCCGGCTGGTCGCCGAAGTCCTTGCCGAAGCCGGCGATGTTGGTCGATTCGGCCAGGTCGGCCGAGGCGACGACGAACAGCGGCCGCCCGTACGCCTGCCGGGCCAGCGCGTTGACCCAGGAGCCCCAGGTTCCCAGGGCTGCCCGGTTCGGGGCGCGCTCGCCGGGCGCCTTGAACAGCGCCGCCGGATACGACCCGGCGTCGGTGATCCGTGGATCGGCGAAGACCCCGGCACTCTCCGGGCGCCCGAGGCGGACGCCCGGGATCTCGTCGGGAACGGTGGCGGCGATGGCCAGCAGCCGGTCGGACAGCCAGGTCACGAGCGCCGGATCGCGGCGCAGGACCGAGATGGCGGTCCGCAGGTTCGCCTCGGCCTGGGCCGCCCGCATGGCCGGATCCGTCGGGGCGGGCTGATCGACGCCGTCATAGGTCACGCCGTAGCGATCCATGAACGCCCGCCGGTTGGCCCAGAAGGCCGCGCTGTTGAGCGGGTGCGGCGTACCGTGGGAGGCCGCGTCCACCTTGCCGTAGCCACGACCCTTCTGCGTCCTGAACCAGGCCGCGGAGGGCCGATGGTCGGGGTTCTCGCCGTGGACGACGTCGAGGACGGTCTGGGTGACCGGGCCCCACGACATCCCGTCGGACGTGCCGACGATGCGCCAGCCATGGGGCACGACCCAGTCCTCGGGCGTGCCGTAGACGACGCTCGAGGCCGCCCGCTCGTCAATACCGAAATCGTTCCAGTCGATCAGCAGGACGAGGTTCGACAGCCCCAGGCCATAAGCCGAATTGAGCGTCTCGTGCGTGGCCCCGGGCGTGAGCCCGCCCTCGCCCTCGACGGCGAAGACCTTGACCTCGCCCGCTCCGGCCAGCTTGAGCGCGAGCGCCTGACCGGCGGCGAACGGCAGGCCATGACCGGACGGGCCGGTGTTGGCCTTGAAGAACAGCGTCTTGCCGGCCATCTCGGCGTGCCCCGGCAGCCCGCCACGATGGCGGAACGTCCGGAGATCCTCCCAGGTCAGCGCCCAGTGCCCGTCGTCGGGGAAGGCGAACCGGGGATCGCCGTCGGCCTCGTGGCGGGCGCGGAGACTTTCGTTGAGGACCGCCAGCGTGGCGTACACGAGCGGCACGGTGTGCCCCGCCGACAGCACGAACCGGTCGGCGAAGCGCCGCCACGGCCGCCGGATGTCCCAGCGCATGGCGCCCGACAGGAGCGTCGCGAGCAGCAGGTGGCCCTTCGAGCGCGACCCGCCGGGATGTCCGGACTGGCGGTCGTTGAGGGTCAGGTCGATGCACTCGTCGACGACGTCGAGGAGCACCTGGTACTGGTCGAAGTCGGCCGAGGCGGCGGCCAGGAGATCGGCCGGCCCTGCGCCGGCGACGGGTTCGAGCGTGGCTTTCATGGTCTTCCTGACGTGTCGTTCAGCGGCCGGCGGAGACGGGTTCGAGGACGGTCCGCATCTTGTCGATCGCACGGCTGATCTGGGCTCGGCTGTTCGCATACGACAGCCGGATGTGGTGGGCCCCGACCTCGCCGAAAGCGGTCCCCGACAGGACGGAGACACCCGCCTCGTGGAGCAGGAGGTGGGCCAGCTCGTCGCCGGTCCGGCCCGTACCCGAGACGTCGGGGAAGACGTAGAAGGCACCCTTGGGTCGCAGGCAGCTGACGCCGGGCAGCGAGTTGAGGCCATCCACGATCAGGTCTCGCCGGGCGTGGAACTCGGCGACCATCGCCTCGACGGCGTCCTGCGGGCCGCGCAGCGCCTCAACGGCGCCCACCTGGGCGAACGTCGTCGCGGAGCTGACCGAGTTGATGATCAGGCGCCCGAACGCGAACGCGAGCGACTCGGGAACGATCGCGTAGCCGAGCCGCCAGCCGGTCATGGCATACGTCTTGGAGAACCCGTCGAGGACGATGGTACGCTCGGCCATGCCGGGCAGCGTCGCGATCGAGACGTGCTCGCCCTCGTACAGGATCCGGCTGTAGATCTCGTCGGACAGGACGACCAGGTCGCGCTCGATGGCGACCGCGGCGATCCGCTCGAGGTCCTCACGGGTCAGGACGCCGCCGGTCGGATTGGCCGGTGAGTTGAGGACGATGAGCCTGGTCCGTGGGGTCACCAGCGAGATCAGCTCGTCGATGTCGAGCCGGAAGTCGTTCTCCTGGCGGATCGAGATCGAGACGACCGTCCCGCCGACGAACCGGGTGACGCTGGCATAGATCGGGTAGCCGGGATCGGGGACGATGACCTCGTCACCGGGCTCGACCAGCGCGATGATCGCGTAGTACATGACCCCCTTGCCGCCGACGGTCACGAAGACGTGATCGGCCGGCACGTCGAGGCCGCGGCGGGTCGAGAAGTCCTCGGCGATGGCGGCACGCAGGTCCGGGATCCCGGCGAACGGCGCGTAATGCGTCGCCCCGCCGTCGAGGGCGCGCTTGGCGGCCTCGCGGACGTTGGCCGGCGTGTCGAAGTCGGGCTCGCCGATCTCGAGGTGGATCACCTCGCGCCCCGTCGCCTCGAGTGCGCGGGCGCGGGCGGCCGCCTCGAAGGCCGTTTCCGTTCCGATGAGTTCCATGCGTGACGCGAGCCGCATCGAGATGCTCCTCTTCTTCCAGATGACACCGGACCCGAGCGCGACCAGCAGCTGGCGCCCCTCGGGGACGGTGCCTCATCCTGATCAATTACGTCAAACGATTTGTTCTACCAAGAGTCATCAGTCCATCTAATCAGTCAAGCGACGGAGGCCGCAGCCCGACCCGGTTGATCGACTGACGGGTCCCCGGCCGGCGTCACGCCGGCCATCAACAGCCCGAGGATCTCGGGCGTCGCGGTCCCGCGGGTCGCCGTCCCCACGATCCGTCCCTCGTAAATGACCGCGATGAGGTCGGACAGCTCCTGGATCTCGTCGAGGTCCTCGGAGATCAGGAGGATTGCCGTCCCCGCGTCGCGCTGTTCGAGCAGGCGCTCGTGGATGTACTCGGTCGCCCCGATGTCAACGCCGCGGGTTGGCTGGGCCGCGACCAGGACCCTCGGCCGGCGGGACAGCTCACGGGCCAGAATCAGCTTCTGGATGTTGCCGCCCGACAGGTTCTTGAGTGGCGTGTCGAGCGACGGCGTCTTGATCGAGAACCGCGTGACGAGGTCGCGGGCGTGCCTCCGCATCGCCCCGAAGTCGAGGAAGATCCCGTGCGTGAAACGCGGATCGGCGTGCTCGTGGAGGAAGACGTTCTCCTGGACGCTGAACTCGCGGATCGCCCCGTCTCGCATCCGTTCCTCGGGGACGTAGGCAAGGCCCGCCCCGATCCGCTCGTCGAGCGACGAGCGCGTCATGTCATGCCCCTCGATCTCGATCCGGCCAGCGGTCACGGCCCGCAGGCCGGCCAGGCACTGGGCGAGCTCGCGCTGGCCGTTGCCCGAGACACCGGCCAGCCCGACGATCTGGCCCCCGAACACGTCGAGGCTGACCCCGCGGAGCGCCTCCGTCCCGCGGTCGCCCATCGCGTGGAGGTCGTCGATGCGCAGCCGGACGGGGTGGCTGGCCATCGGTTGCGGCGCTAGGCCCCTGACCTCGCGGCCGACCATCATCTGGGCCAGCTCTTCCTTCGTGGCGCCGGCCGTCGGGCGCGTCCCGGCCATCCGGCCGTCGCGTAGCGCGGTGACCCGGTCGCTGATCGCCATGACCTCGTGGAGCTTGTGCGAGATGAAGGTCAGGGCATGGCCCTCGCCGGCCATCCGCCGGAGCGTGACGAACAGGTCGTCTACCTCCTGGGGGGTCAGCACGGCGGTCGGCTCGTCCAGGATGATCACGCTCGCCCCGCGGTAGAGCGCCTTGATGATCTCGACGCGCTGCTGCTCGCCCACTGCGAGCTGCCAGACATAGGCGGTCGGGTCGACCTTGAGCCCGTAGGTCAGGGACAGCTCGCTGATCCGCTTGGCGACCACGTCGAGATCGAGGCGGAACCGGCGCGACGACGGCAGCCCGAGCGCGACGTTCTCGGCGACGGTCAGCGTTGGGACGAGCATGAAATGCTGGTGGATCATCCCGATCCCGGCCGCGATCGCGTCCGATGGGGAATGGAACGTGACGGGCGCGCCGTCGATCAGGATCTCGCCTTCGTCGGGCCGGTAGAGGCCGTAGAGCTGGCGCACCAGCGTGCTCTTGCCGGCGCCGTTCTCGCCCAGCAGGGCGTGGACTTCGCCGGCGTTCACGTCGAAGTTGACGTGGTCGTTGGCGAGCACGCCCGGGAAACGCTTGACGATGTTGCGCATCTCGATGCGCTGGATGGCGTTCATGCGATCGGTGGTCCGTTGGCCCTTCAACCGGCAATCGACGTTGACCTTCGAGGCCGGGACGGGAGCGAACCGCGTGGCGGTTCGCTCCCGAGCTCCGGATGTCGGGTGTCGCGTTACGGATTGACCTTGACCGCGCCGCTGGTGATATCAGCGATGGCCTTGTCGCCGGCCGCCTTGGCGTCTGCCGACAGGGTGTAGCCGGGGTTGTAGGCGATCTTGAGACCGCCGTTCTTGAGTTGGAGGGTGTACGTGTCGCCACCGAGGTGGCCCGACTGGATCTTGGTGAACATGTCCTCGAGGACGACGGTCCAGTCGTAGACCTGCGAGGCGACCACGAGGTTCGGGGCGAGCGACGACTGGTCGGCCTGGGTGCCGAACCAGAGCACGTTGCCGGCGTCCTTGGCGGCGCCGATGGAACCGACGACCGACTGCGAGGAGCCGGTCAGGACGTCCGCGCCGTTGGTGATGTGGGCCTTGGCGGCCTCGGTCATGGCGGCCACGTCGGAGAACGATCCGGTCCACGTCTTCGAAACGGTGATCGATGGATCGGTGGCGGCCACGCCCTGGATGAAGCCATCGATGTAGGTCTTCGCGTCGCCGACTTCGACGGGGCCCGTGACGCCGATCTTCTTGGACTTGGTGAGGAGGGCCGCGAGGACGCCGTTCACGTAGCCACCCTCTTCAGCGGCCGCGGTGTACGCATAGACATTCGGCAGGCCGAACGTGTTGACGTCGGTGCCCCAGGCGAACGAGACGGTCGGGAAGTCCTTGGCGATGTCCTGGACGCCGGCGCCGTACTGCGAGCCGTGGGCGATGACCAGGTCGAAGCCCTGCGACGCGTAGTCGCGGATGGCTGCCTGGGCGTCGGGCACGTTGAACATGTTCTCGGTGTACTTGATGACGAAGTTGGCTTCGCCGCCGGCCTTCTGCTGCTCGGCGATGAGCGCCTGGTACATCGACTGGCTGAACGCCAGGTCGGTGGTGGCGCTCGGCATGATGACGGCGACGCGGAACGGCTTGGCCGCCGCAGACGGGGATGCGGCCGGGGCAACGGAGGCCGGGGCGACGGACGCTGCCTGGGTGGGGGTGGTCGACGGCTGGGACGTTGCCGGCGCCTGGGTCGCGGAGTTGCTGCACGCCACCACGATGAGTGACAGCGCAGCTGCCGCCATGAGCGATGTCCGGAGCTTCATGTGTCCCTTCTTGCGAGCTTGACGCAGGGTGTCTGCGCGACGATCAGGTCCGTTGATGGCGATGGGAAACCTCCCGGACGGGGCCGTCAGGCCACGCCGCGTTCGAATGGCTTGTCGAGCGCCGCCGGTTGGCGGGCTCGATTGGCGGAGAAGGTCAGGGCGACGATGGTCAAGACGTACGGCAACATGACCGCGAAGTCCGATGGGATCTGGACCCCGAGGACCTGCATCCGGAGCTGGATCGCCGTGACGGTGCTGAACAACAGCGCTCCGAGGAGGATCCCGACCGGCCGCCAGCCACCGAAGTAGACGAGGGCGACGGCGATATAACCGGCCCCGGCGGTCAGGTTCTCCTGGAACAGGTTGACGAGGGTGATCGACAACGACGCACCGGCCAGGCCGGCGAGCATCGCCCCGAGGCAGACGCACAGGTAGCGAGTTAGGTCGACGTTGACGCCGAGGGTGTCGGCGGCGGCCGGGTTCTGCCCGACGGCCCGGACCTTGAGGCCCCACGGCGTGCGCTCGAGGACGTACCAGCTCACCGGGACCAGCGCGAAGGCGACGTACACCGGCAGGCTCTGGCTGAACAGGATGTCGCCGACGTACGGCAGCCCGCTCAGGACCGGAATGCGGATCGGCTGGAAGCCGTCGACCGTCTTGACCGTCCCGACCAGGGTCTTGAACAGCAGGCTCGACAGCCCCAGACCGAACAGCGACAGCCCGATTCCGCTGATGCCCTGCTCGGCCTTGAGCGTCACGCTGATGACCGACATCAGCAGGCCCATCGCCAGCCCCGCGATCAGCGCCAGGAGGACGCCGACCCACAGGCTGCCGGTCATGAGCGTGCCGTAGAACGCGGCGAACGCTCCCACGAGCATGATCCCGTCGACGCCGAGGTTGAGGACGCCGGAGCGCTGGGCGAACATCTCCCCGATCGACGCGTAGAGGTACGGGGTCGCCAGGCGGATGGACGCGGCGGCGATCGCCACGATGGTGGCCAGCACGGTCTCGTTCATGCCGGCGTCCCTTCGGCTCCGGCGGACGGCGGAACCGCCGCGATCATGTCGACCCGGCGGGCGGCGCGACGTCTTGCCCAGTACTGCGAACCGACGACGAACAGCACGATCAGCCCGAGGATCGCCTGGATCAGTGCGGATGGGACCTGGACCGCTCGCTGCATCTTGTCCGCGCCGACCAGCAGGCTGCCGAAGATGTACGACGCAGGGATCGTGCCGAGCGGGTGGAGGCCACCGAACAGGGCGGTCACGATCCCGCTGAAGCCATAGCCGCTGGTGATCCCGTCGAGCAACCGGTGCTGGACGCCGATGACCTCGATCGCCCCGGCCACGCCCGCCAGACCGCCGGCCAGCGTGAGTGCCAGGGCCTGGTAGACGGGCACCCGGATCCCCGCGTAACGGGATGCGTCGGGGTTGAGGCCGACGGCGCGGATCCGGTAGCCGATCGTGGTCCGCCACAGGAAGACATAGGTCACGATCGCCAGCGCGAGCGCCACGAAGATGCCGGCATGAAGCAGGGTCTGCGGCACCAGCCGCATCAGCCATGCCTGCTCGGGCAGCTTCTCGGACTGGGCGAGGTACTGGCCCGAGTTCACGCCGGCCGGATCGATGAGCGGTCCCCGGATCATGAAGTTCATGAACTGGAGGGCGATCGCGTTCATCATCACCGTGGTCAGGATCTCGTTGACCCCGAGCCTCGCCTTGAGGATGCCGGGGACGAACCCCCAGGCCGCCCCCGCCAGGAACCCGAGGGTGATCGTGCCCGGGATCAGGACCCAGCCCGGCAGCGTGCGGAATTCGAGGGCGAACCAGGTGGCGGCGATGGCGCCCAGGATGATCTGGCCCTCGGCGCCGATGTTGATGACGCTCGCCCGGAACGCGATGCAGATGCCCAGCCCGACGAGCAGCAGCGGGGTCGCCTTGACCAGCGACTGGGTGATCCCCGAGGTGCTGCCGAAGGCGCCGTCGATCAGGGCGCCGTAGGCCTGCACGGGATCCGCGTTCAGGAGCATGAGCATGACCGCGCCGATCAACAGCGCGAGGCCGACCGCCAGCAGCGGCAGGGATGCGCCGAGCGCCATGCCGACGACATCGTGACCGCGCGACGCGCCGCCCCTGGCGGTGCCGCCACCGATCGCCATGGCGCTACCCGTTCACCGGCTGGGACACGACCGCACGCGCGCCATCCGCCGACGAGATCATGCCGATCGCGCCTCCCGGACGATGTGCGTGCCGGCCTGGCCACGAACCGCGTCGCGGAGATGCGGCGGATCGGTGATGATCGCCTCGCGCCCGCCGCGCTCGAGATACCAGATGCAGGCCTCGATCTTGGGCGCCATGCTGCCGGCCGCGAAGTGCGTCCCCTCGGCCAGGTAGTGCTTGGCCTCGGCGAGAGTCAGCGTGTCGATCCAGCGCTGCTCCGGCTTGCCGAAGTCGAGGGCGACCCGCTCCACTGCCGTCGCAATGACGAACACGTCCGCCCCGAGCTCGCTGGCCAGCAGCGAGCTGGCGAAGTCCTTGTCGATGACGGCCGGGACGCCGTGCAGGTTGCCCTCCGCGTCGCGGGCGACGGGGATCCCGCCACCGCCCACGGTGATCACGACGAACCCGGCAGCGGCGAGGACCTTGACCGCCGGGAGCTCGACGATGCTGGTCGGGATCGGCGAGGCGACGACGACGCGCTTGCCCCGTCCGGCGTCCTCGACGATCGTCCAGCCGTCCGCCTGGCGCCGGGCGGCCATCTCCTCGTCGAGGAAGGAGCCGATCGGCTTGGTCGGGTGCGTGAACGCGGGGTCGGTCCTGCTGACCTCGACCTGGGTGACCACGGTCACGGCCTGCTTGTCGATCCCGCGGCGAGCGAAATCGTGGCCCATGGCCTGCTGGAGCTCATAGCCGATGGCGCCCTGCGTATCGGCGCCGCAGACGTCGAGCGGCACCTCGTGCAGCTCGTGGGCGGCCAGCTCGGAACGACGCAGGATGAACCCGACCTGGGGGCCGTTGCCATGGCCGATCGCCAGGCGCCAGCCATCCTCGACCAGCGCCGTCAGGTGGTGGCTGGTTTCCTCGAGGGCGGCCATCTGGTCCGGGACCGACTGATGGGCCTTGTCCTTGATCAGCGCGTTCCCGCCGATCGCCACGACCATGAGTGGACTCGTCATGTGCTCTTCTCCCCGGCGCAGGGCCGGCATGCGGCAGGTCGTCGGATGCGTCGCTCGCCGGCCCGGCCAACCGGCCGGGGCTCGGCGGGCGGGTGGTCGCCTCAGCGCATCGTCAGGGCCATGACCGCCTTCTGGGCGTGGAGCCGGTTCTCGGCCTCGTCGTAGACGACCGAATGCGGGCCGTCGATGACCGCGTCGGCCACTTCGACGTTCCGTTCCGCCGGCAGCGGGTGCATGTAGATCGAGTCGTCGGCGGCCAGTGCCATCCGGCGCTCGTCGGTGATCCAGTCGGTGTACTTGAGCCCGATCGCGGCGCCCTCCTCGTCGTTCCTGGCGACGAGGAGCGGGCCCCAGCTCTTGGCGTAGACGACGTCCGAGCCCTTGAACCCGGCGTCGAAGTCGTCCATCAGCTCGAGGCTGCCGCCCGACTTGCGGGCGTTCTCGGCGGCCTGCTCGACGTACTCGGGGACGAGCCTGTACTCCGGCGGGTGGACCAGCCGGACGTTCATCCCGAAGCGGGTCCCGGCCAGGGCCAGGTCGATCGGCACGCTCATCGGCTTCTGGTAGCTGGCCGCATAGGCCCAGCTGACCGTCAGCGTCTTGCCGCGGAGGTCGCCCTTCTTCTCGCGCATGGTCAGCAGGTCGGCCAGGATCTGGTGCGGGTGGAACAGGTCGCACTGCATGTTGAGCACGGGCACGCGGCTCGCCGCGGCCACCTCGCGCATGTAGGTGTTGCCGATACCCCAGTCGACGTTGCGGATGGCGATCCCGTCGTTGTAGCGGCCGAGGATCTCGCCGATCTCGCGGGCGGTGTCGCCGTGCGAGATCTGGGTCGTCCGCGATTCGATGAACTGGGCGTGGCCACCCAGCTGCGCCATGCCGGCCTCGAACGACGCGCGGGTACGCGTGCTCGAGAAGAAGAACAGCATGGCAAGGACCCGGTCCTCGAGGTATTTGTGCGGGCGACCCAGGGCGCGGTCCGTCTTCAGGCGGGCCGCAACCTCGAGGATCGTCTCGACCTCCTCGGTCGTCCATTCCTGGAGCGAGATGAGGTCCCGGCCGCGAAGGCCCGTCTGCATGGCAGTCTCCTTGAGGGTTCGGAGTTCGGGTGCCAGGCCTACTCGGCCGCGCCGAGGATCAGGGCGAGCATGCCCATCTTCAGGACGACGCCGTTGAACGCCTCGGCCCAGTAGCGCTGGTGGCGGGTGGCGTCGACGTCGGCCAGGAGCTCGTCCATCCGTGGCAGCGAGTGGAGGATGATCGAGCTGCGCTTGGCCTTCTCGCGCAGGAGCTCGCGGGTGACGCAGTACTCGGGCGGTGTCAGCCCGACCTGGTCGCTGCGTTCGACGCGCGACGCGGTGTAATCGGCCTGGACGACCGGCTCCATGTAGATGACGTCGGCCTGGTCGATGACGTCGCGGACGTCCGCGGCCTCTTCGTAGTCGACGTTGAGCGCGTCGATCTCGGCCTTGAACTCCGGCAGCAGGCTCATCTCCGGCGGCCCGACGACGATCGCCTTGGCATCGAACTGCGACAGCGCGTACAGGATCGAGTGCATCGTCCGCATCCGCATGTCGCCGACCAGCACCCAGGTCAGCCCGTCAAGCGTGCCCTTCTCGAGGAGCGTGGTGTACAGGTCGGTCAGCACCTGGGTCGGGTGCTCGCCCCAACCGTCGCCGCAGTTGATGACCGGCACGGACGCCCACTTGGCCGCCTCGGCCGGCGCGCCCTGCTGGAAGTGACGGATCGCGATGACGTCGGCGTAGTACTCGAGCATATGGAACGTGTCCTTGATCGACTCCTGGTAGAAGTCGCCGGCGCGCGTCATCTTCGAGTCGGAGAAGCCGAGGACCTGGCCGCCCAGTCGGTGCATGGCGGCCTCGTGCGACAGCCGCGTCCGGGTCGACGGCTGGTAGAACGCCGTCAGCATCGTCTTGTTCTTGAGCAGGTCGGTGTTGCGACGGTCGCGAGCGAAGGGGCGCAGGTCGTCGGCGACCTGGAAGACGCGAAAGAACTCGTCCCGACTGAAGTCCTTGAGGGACAGGATGTCGCGACCGAGGAAGCTCCTCATGACCTGGTGTCCTCCTGTACGGGGTGACGGGTGATGCCCGAAAAGCAGATGACGACGGTCTCGTCTGGACGGAGCGCGCCGCTGCGCGCGAGCTGGAGCAGGCCGGCCAGACCGGCCGAACCGGTGGGATCGACGTCGATCCCGGTCGCCTCACGAGCGAGGTCGTTGGCGGCCTCGAGCGTGGGCTCGTCGACGACGAGCGACGTCCCGCCGGTGCGAAGCATTCCGGCGACGACCGCCTGCCAGTCGTAGGTCTCGTCGTCGAGGATCCCGTGGGCGACGCTGTGGGGCGTCTCCTCCCACGGCCACATGAATTCGGGACGATGGTGCGCGGCGAATGCCAGCGCCTTGTCGATCGACTCCCCGGCGGCGACGCGCTCGGCCACGCGCCCGTGGGCTCGAGCCAGCGGGAAGGCACCCCGGGTCTGGACGGTGTCGAACCGTGGTGCATCGACGTGGATGCCCGCCGCGCCGGCGTCGGCGAAGCCGGCGATCACCGACGAGGCGAGCGCCCCGCCGCCGACCTGGATGACGACCCGGTCGATCCGCGACGGACCGTCGGACCGGCCGACCGTGGCCGCCAGTTCGAGGCCGAGCGTCTCGCCGCCTTCGACCGCGAAGGCATTGAGGTTCCCCTGGCAGGTGAACGGCAGGGCGCCCTCCGCGAGCGCATCGAGGAGCTCGAGATAGGTCGGATCGCCGGCGACCCCCGGGGTTCGCTCGCAGACGGCGAGCTCCGCGCCGAGTGCCCGCAGCCGCGCGACGACGGCCGGGTCGGCGTCGGTCGGGATGAACACGAGCAGCCGGCGACCGGCCGCCCGGGCGACCACCGCGGCGGCCAGCGCCGCGTTTCCGCAGCTGGCGATGGCCAGGGGCCGCTCGGCGCCGCTCCCGCCGACCTCGAGCTCGAGCAGGGTCCCGAACAGGTGCCGAGCCTTGTGCGACCCCGACACGTTGCCGGTCTCGTCCTTGACCCACACGCCTCCCGCGGCGGACAACCCGACGGCGTCTGACAGCGCGGCACTCCGGCGGAACGGCGTGACCCGGAAGCCATGGCCGTCGACCGCCGCGACCGCATCATCGAGCCGGCGGACCAGGCCGACGTAGTCATCGTCGCTCCAGCCGGCGGCGCGGGCCGCATGCCAGGCGTGGAACAGCTGGCGGTACGCGACGAACGGATTGGGGTCGTCGGCGCCCGTCAGGTGGTCGATCGACGAGCCGACGTGGCGGACCAGCACGTGGTCGATGCCGTCACCGTCGATCGCATTGGGGCAGACGAGCGGGACCGGCGTGCCATCGGCCGGCTGCATCCCGCAACCGGCGCAGGCGAACCAGGTAGGTGGCCGCTCGGCCATGGCGGGCCGTCCCGTTGCCTCGCGCCCGACGGTCATGACGCCGCGACGCCGGTCCGGTCGTTGAACTCGTCGATCATCGCGTCCCATGCCGGGAGCAGCGACCGCAGCTCACGCCACCAGGCCTGGTCGCGGCGCGCCTCGAACTCGTCGAGCGGGATTCCCTGCTGCTCCACCCAGGTGAAGTAGCCGAGGTTGAAGATCCGATCGCGATCTTCGCGGGTCAACTCGAGCAGGTGGTCCTGACCGGCGCCCAGGACGTGCCGTCCGAAGGTCTCGGCGGCGGCGACCGCGTCGAAGCCGCCGGGGAAGTCGCGCGGCAGGATCTTGTCGGCGAGCTCGGAGCGGTACATGGCCGCGCCGTCCGTCGCGATCGTGACGACCGCCTGATCGGGGCCGAGGCCCAGCCGCTTGGCCGTCTTGATCGCGGCCAGGATGTTGCAGATGCTGGAGATCCCGAGCGAGCCGAGTTCCTCGATCAGCGCCTGGGGGACGCCCCGCCGTTCGGCGAGGTACGTGCGACCGGCGTCGGTGTTGAACACGGCCAGGACCTGGTCGGTCGCGACATCCGAGATGGCGAGGACGAGATCGGTGTTGGTGACGTTGTGGATGAGCGGGACGTGCTTGTCGCCGATGCCCTGGATGTTGTGCTCGCCGAAGCCGTTCTCGAGCAAGGTCGGGCATTCGAGCGCCTCGACCGCGACGATCTTCGCGCCGTACCGATCCTTGAGCCAGTCGCCGGCGGCGATCGTGCCGGCCGATCCCGTCGCGGACACGAAGGCGGCGACTTCCAGCCGAGGGTGAGTCCGTCGCTCCGCGTCGACCACGGTCTCGAGCGCCCGACCGGTCACGAGGTAGTGGCCGAGGTGGTTCCCGAATTCGGCGAACTGGTTGAGGATCACGTTCGTCGAATCCAGGGCGAGCTCGGCGCAGGCGTCGTAGATCTCCTTGACGTTGCTTTCCGTGCCGGGCGTCCGGATGACGTCGGATGGGTCGGAGACCCAGGCGTCGAGCCAGTCGAACCGCTCCTGGCTCATGCCCTCGGGCAGGACAGCGACGCCGCGGCAGCCCATGATCCGGCTGATGGCGACGCCGCCCCGACAGTAGTTGCCGGTCGACGGCCAGATCGCCCGCTGTTCGATCGGGTCGAACTGCCCGGTGACGATCCGTGGCGCCAGGCACGAGTAGGCGGCGAGGACCTTGTGGGCCGCGATCATCGGGAAGCGGTTGCCGAGCGCAACGATGATCGGTGACTCGACCCCGGTCAGCGACGTCGGCAGGACCAGGTGCTCAGGCACCGCCGCGCGCGAGCGGCGGTCGGCGTCGTTGAACCAATGGACGCGGAACAGGTTGAGCGGATCGGGTGCGTCCGGATCGACGCCGGCCAGTCGAGCCTCGACGCCGTCGGGGATCGTCGTCGGCTCCGACAGCTGCGCGAACGTGGGCATCCGGATCCTGGCATCACGGAAGCGCTGGACGGCGCCCTCGTAGACGCCTGTGTCCACGACGTCCCGCTCGAGTCCCTGTCGTCCCATGTCAATCCTCAGATCACAAGGAACCGAGCGAGGGACGGCCGCTCGGAAGACGGATCACGCTTGCGGGGGGACGAACACCGCGTGCTGTCTGGCTGCGGCGATGCTAGCATGCCGCAACGGTTCTGTAATGTTGTTTACACTAACTGGAAGGAATACGTAACCTTACCTGTACCGAAGTTCGGCTTCGGTAGAGCCAATCGGTACGGAAACGAGCGGGCTGAACGGCCCCCTTCCCGGGCCGAATAGCGGGTGGTCATCCGCCCCCCGACCGGCGATAACTCAACACCAGGCTGCGGCGGCCCCGTCCTCCATCTCGCGGCCAGCGAAGGCAGGTTGTGATGGAGATCTCCTTTTCGCTCAATGGCGAGCCGGTATCTACGGACGTGCGCGCCGGTGAGCGCCTCATCGAGGTCCTGCGCGAGCGGTTCGGCCTGCGTTCGATGAAGGACGGCTGCGCACCCGAAGGGTCGTGCGGCGCCTGTACGGTGATCGTTAACGGCCGGGCCGCGGTGTCCTGCGCCCAGGACGCCACGCGCGTCCAGGGGGCGGAGGTCGTCACCCTGGAAGGCCTGCCCGAGGCCACGCGCGACCTGTGGGCGACGGCCCTGGTGCGCTCCGGCGGCGCGCAATGCGGCTACTGCACCCCGGGCATCGTGATGAAGGCCGAGGCGACATTGGCCCGCGACCCGGCGCCGTCGCGCGAGGCCCTGGCGCGATCACTGGCGGGCAACCTCTGCCGCTGCACGGGATACGTGAAGGTTCTCGACGCGCTCGAGACGGTGGCCGCCGTGAAGCGCGGCGACCTGCCGGCGCCGGCAGCCGGAGCCGGGACCGGCGTCGGTGCCCGGGCGGATCGGTACGACGGCCGCGACCTGGTCCTCGGCGAGTTCCCGTTCGTTCGCGACATGGGCGTGCCGGACATGCTGCATGGCGCGGTCGTCCTGGCGGCCCATCCCCGCGCGATCGTCAAGCGGATCGACACCGCCGCCGCCGAGCGCGTTCCGGGTGTCGTCCGGGTCGTCACGGCACGCGACATCCCGGGCGAGCGGTCGCAGGGCCTGATCTTCCGGGACTGGCCCGTCCTGGTGGCCGAGGGAGAGACAACGCGCTACGTCGGCGACGTGCTCGTGGCCGTGGCCGCCGAGACCCGGCATGCGGCCCGCGAGGCAGCCGCGCTCGTCGAGATCGAATACGAGGTGCTGGAGCCGGTGCTCGACGCGCTCGCCGCTCTCGAACCTGACGCCCCGCACGTCCACGCGGACGGCAACCTCCTGGCCACCGCGGTGATCAAGCTCGGCGACGTCGATGGAGCGCTGGCGAATGCCGCCCACGTCGTCCGCGAGACGTTCCGGACGCAGGCAGTCGAGCACGCCTTCCTCGAGCCGGAGGCCTGCCTCGTCGTGCCCGAGCCGGCCTTCGACCGGACCGGGCAGCCGCGGCCGCGGCTGCGTGTCTACTCGCAGGGCCAGGGCGTCTGGGAAGACCGCCACCAGATCGCGTCGCTGCTCGGCGTGACCGAGGCCGAGGTCCGCGTCACCCAGGTTGCGACGGGCGGCGGGTTCGGCGGCAAGGAGGACCTGAGCATCCAGGGTCACGCGGCGTTGCTGGCGTACCTGACCGGCCGGCCGGTCCATCTCGCGCTGTCCCGAGCGGAGAGCCTGCGGCTGCACCCCAAGCGCCACGCACTCGTCATGGACTACACCGGCGGCTGCGACGCCGAGGGGAACCTGGTCGCGGTCCGGGCCCGGATCGTCGGCGACACGGGCGCCTATGCCAGCGTCGGCGACAAGGTCCTCGAGCGGGCCGCCGGTCATGCCTGCGCCGCCTATCGCGTCCCGAACGTGGACGTCGAGTCGAGGACGGTCTATACCAACAACCCGCCCGCCGGCGCGTTCCGGGGCTTCGGTGCGGTCCAGGTCGATTTCGCGATGGAGGGCATCCTCGATCGCCTCGCCGAGAAGGTCGGCATCGACGGCTGGGAGATCCGCTGGCGGAACGCGCTCGAGGTGGGCGACCGGACCGGGACCGGCCAGAAGCTCGGTCCGGGGGTCGGGCTCAAGCAGACGCTCCTGGCGGTTCGCGACCGGTATCGTGCTGCGCGGTACGCCGGGATCGCCTGCGGGATCAAGAACGTCGGCGTCGGGAACGGGATGCGCGAGGGGGGCCGAGCGATCCTTCGACCCGAGGCGGACGGCTCGCTGACGCTCTACCACTCGTGGACCGAGATGGGCCAGGGGATCCATACCGTCCTGCGCCAGATCGTCTGCGACGAGCTGGGCGTCACGCCCGACAGGGTCCGGGTCGTGGTCGACACCGAGCGTGAGCTGAACACGGGCGAGACCACCGCCTCGCGGGCGACGACCCTGGGCGGACAGGCCGTGATCGACGCCGCGCGCCGGCTGCGTGCGGAGGTCGGCGACCGGCCGCTGACCGAGTTCGAGGGCCGCGAGTTCGCGGGCGAGTACGTGGTGGACTGGACGACGACGAACGACGCCCCGGAGCCCGTCACGCACTTCGCCTACGGCTGGTCGACCCAGGTCGTGATCCTCGACGACGAGGGCCGGCTCAGCCGGGTCATCGCCGCCCAGGACGTCGGCAAGGTCATGAACCCGACCACCATGGAGGGCCAGGTCGAGGGCGGCGTCCATATGGGACTCGGCATGGCCCTGTCGGAGGATCTCGGGCTTCGCGACGGCATGCCGGTCGGCACGCTCAAGCAGCTCGGGATCATCCCGCCACTGGGCATGCCGCCGGTCGACTGCATCCTGGTCGAGGAGCCGCAACCCGAGGGACCGTACGGCGCCAAGGGTGCCGGCGAGGCGGTCCTCGTTCCGACGCCGGGGGCTGTGGCCGGGGCCCTGTTCGCCTTCGACGGCATCCGGCGGACCACGTTGCCGATGCGCGACACGCCCGCGGCCCGGGCCGCCGCGCCGAACGTCGCCCGGCTCCTGGCCCGGGCCGAGCGCTGATCGCGACGGGGAGGACGACGACGGTGTCAGCGATCACTCCGGGTCTGGTCTGCGCCCACCACCACCTCTATTCGGCGCTCGCCCGGGGCATGCCCGCGCCGCCCAGGGTGGCTGCCAGCTTCCAGGAGATCCTCGAGCAGGTCTGGTGGCGGCTCGACAGCGCCCTCGACCTCGAGATGATCCGCTGGTCGGCCATGCTCGGCGCCCTCGAGGCGCTCGAGAGCGGGACGACGGCCATTGTCGACCATCACGAATCCCCCAACGCCATCGAGGGCAGTCTCGACGTCATCGCCGAGGCCTGCGCGGAGGTCGGCGTCCGGTCGATGCTGGCCTACGGCATCACCGATCGCCACGGTCCCGACGGCGCACGACGTGGGCTGGCCGAGAACGAGCGATTCATCCGCGCCGGCGGGCACGGATTGGTCGGCATCCACGCCGCGTTCACCTGCTCCGACGACTCGCTCGCGGCCGCGGCCGGGCTCGCCGCCGACCTGGGCGTCGGCGTCCACGTGCACGTCTGCGAGGGTGCCGGCGATGCCGACGCGCCGCGCCGGCTGGCGGGCCTCACGCGGGATGACTGGCTCCTCGCCCACTGCGTCCACCTGCCCACCGACCATGACCTGCGCGGCACGATCCTCCACAACCCCATGTCGAACCTGAACAACGCGGTCGGCTATGCGAACCCGGCCCGGTTCGCCAACCCGGTCGCGCTGGGCACGGACGGGATCGGCGGGAACGTGCTGGAGGCGTTCCGGCTGGCCTACGTCATGGAGCGATCCGTCGACGTCACGTGCGGCCCCGACACCGCCTGGGGCTGGCTGGCCACCGGCTGGGACCTGGTGCCCGAGGCCCGCAAGGACCGGGTCACCTGGTCCTACGACCCGATGGACCCGTGGCACGTCGCCTTCACCCCCGGAATCCGGCCCATGGAGGTGAGCGTCGGCGGCGAGGTCGTCCTTCGCGACGGCAGCCCGACCCGTGTCGACGCCACGGAGATCCGCGCCAAGGCCCGCGAGCAGGCCGCCCGCCTCCACGCCCGGCTCTAGGAGGGGCCTCCCGATGTCCGATCGGTTCCACCCGATCTCGATGGAGCAGCTCACCCACTGGGTGTTCATCGAGCTCGACCGGAAGGACGCTGTCTTCAACATCCCGCGGTCGGCGTTCTTCGTGCCGCGGGCCGACCATCGATACCGGATCCGGGAACACGGCGTCGACCTCGATGCGCCGTTCGGCGTGGCCGCCGGCCCGCATTCGCAGATGGCCCAGAACATCGTCGCGGCGTGGCTGGCCGGCGCCCGTGTCATCGAGCTCAAGACCATCCAGACCCTCGACGAGCTCGACGTCAACAAGCCGTGCATCGACGTCACGGACGAGGGCTACAACGTCGAGTGGTCGCAGGAGCTGCGCGTCCACCAGTCGTTCGACGAGTACCTGCGAGCCTGGGTGCTGATCCACGCCCTGCACCGCCGGTTCGGCTGGCCCGGCGAGACGCCCGGCGTCCTGTTCAACATGAGCGTCGGCTACAACCTCGAGGGCATCCTCAAGCCCAACGTCCAGTGGTACTTCGACGCGATGGCCGACGCCTCCGCGTACCTCCCGGCATACGTCGACATCGTCGCGGCGTACGAGCCGTCGGTGCGCGACCTGGCTATCCCATCGCGGCTGTCGGACACGATCACCCTGTCCACGATGCATGGCTGTCCGCCGGACGAGATCGAGCGGATCGCCGAATACCTGCTCGTCGACAAGGGGCTCCAGACCTCCGTCAAGTGCAATCCGACGCTCCTCGGGCCCGACCTGGTTCGCGGAATCGTCAACGACGACCTCGGCTTCCACGACGTGCCGATCCCCGACGAGGCGTTCGGGCACGACCTCAAGTACGCCGACGCGGTCCCGATGTTCCACCGTCTCCAGCGGGTCGCGGCCGGTCGAGGTCTCGGCTTCGGGCTCAAGCTGTCCAACACGCTCGAGGTCGAGAACTGGCGGACCGTGTTCGATCGCGACCCGACCATGTACCTGTCCGGACGTCCGCTCCACGCGGTGACGGCGAACCTCGCCGCCCGGCTGGCCGACGAGTTCGATGGCGGTCTGCCGCTGTCGTTCGCCGGCGGCGCCGACTGCTTCAACGTCGCCGACCTGCTCCGGTCGGGGATGAGGACGATCACGGTTGCCTCGGACCTGCTCAAGACGGGCGGCTACCTGCGCCTCCTCCAGTACTCAGAGAAGACCGACGAGGCGTTCGACGCGGTCGGCGCCAGTTCGACCACCGACTTCATCGTGCGATCGGCCGCGGCCGGCGGGTTCGCCGGCGCCACGGGCGACGATCCGGCGACGATCGCGGCGTGCGCCGGCTTCAACGTGCGCCGCTATGCCGACGCGGTCCGCCACGACTGGCGCTATCGCAAGGCGTCGTTCCGGATGGACCACTCGAAGACCCTGCGAGGCCTCGGCTCGTTCGACTGCATCAAGGCGCCGTGCGTCGACACGTGCCCCGTCGACCAGGCCGTCCCGCTGTACATGGGCGCGCTGCGTCGCGGCGAACTGGCCGAGGCCGTCCGGATCACCCGCGAGGACAACCCCCTGCCCTCGATCCTGGGTCGGGCGTGCGACCACCTGTGCGAATCGACCTGCGTCCGGACGCACCTGGACGAGCCACTGGCCATTCGGCACATCAAGCGGTTCGTGATGGACCACGAAACGACCGCCGATGCCGGTGACGTGGCGCCGCCGCCCGTCGGCTTGCGCGTCGCGATCATCGGGGCCGGCCCGGCGGGACTCGCGGCGGCTCGCGAGCTGGCCCGTGCCGGCGTGACCGTCACGATCTTCGAAGCGCAGCCGTACGCCGGCGGCATGGTCGGCGGGGCAATCCCCGAATACCGGCTGCCGCAGGCGCGACTCGACCAGGACCTGGCCGTCCTGGCGCGCCTGGGCGTCGAGATCCGCTACGGCATCCGCGCCGGGGTGGACATCACGATCGAGGGGCTCCGCGCCGACGGGTATGCCGCGATCTTCGTGGCCGTGGGAGCGCAGGCGGCCAGGCGGCTCGACCTGCCCGGCGAGGACGCGGCCGGGATCGTCGACGGAGTGACGTTCCTGCGGGGCGTTCGCGAAGGGCGGCCGATCCCGCTCGGCGGCCGGGTCGGCGTGATCGGTGCCGGCGACACCGCGATGGACTGCGCTCGTTCGGCGCGGCGCCTCGGTGCGGGGACCGTTTCGCTGGTGTACCGCCGGACGATCGATCAGATGCCGGCCGATCCCGAGGAGATCCACGACGCGATCGCCGAGGGCGTCGAGATCGTCGAGCTCGCCAGCCCGGCGAGCCTGCGGATCGCGGACGGCCGGCTGGCCGCCCTGGTCTGCACGCGGACCGCCTACCGCGGCGAACGGGATGCCACCGGCAGGAAGGTCCCGGTCGACGTCCCGGGCTCGGAATTCGAGATCGGGCTCGACACGCTCATCGTTGCCATCAGCCAGCATTCGGCGCTCGGCGTCTTCGGCGACGCGCCGCCGGCCCTGACGCCGGCGCGGTACATCGCGGTGGACCCGGTCACGTTCGAGACCTCGATCCCGGGCGTCTACGCCGGCGGCGACGTCGCGGCGCACGGGCCGTCCTCGATCGTCCGGGCCGCGGCCGACGGCAAGCGCGTCGCCGCGGCGATCGCCGCGGCCCACGGCCTCACCAGGCCGGCCGCCGCCACCGTCGACGATCCGATCGACGTGCCGGCCCTGGTCGTCCGCCGCGCCCGGCGCGAGTACCGCGTCCCGATCCGCGCGTCCGGGCTCGACGCCCGCGCCGGATTCGACGAGACCGCGCTCGGGTACACCCCGGACGAAGCCCGGGCCGAGGCGTCGCGCTGCCTCGACTGCCACCAGATCTGCAGCCTGTGCGTCGGCGTCTGTCCGAACCTGGCCCTGATGACGTACGAGTCCGCCCCGATCTCGGTCGACCTGCCGACGCTGGTCGTCCGCGACGGCGCCATTGAGCCGACGGGTCCGCGCCGCCCGTTTGCCGCCGAGCAGCGGCTCCAGATCGCGGTCCTGACCGACTTCTGCAACGAATGCGGCAACTGCGTGACCGCGTGCCCGACCTCTGGCTCGCCGTACCGCGACAAGCCGCGACTCTATCTCGACCGCGCGGACTTCCTGGCGCAGGCGTCGAATGCGTTCATGCCGCTGGGCGACGGCGTCATGGAGGGCCGTTTCGATGGCCGGACCCACCGGATCGAGGTGGACGACCGGATCGAATACCGCGGTCCGGCGTTCCGCGCGACCCTGGACCCGAGGACCCTGGAGCTGATCGAGGCGACACCGACCGGCGCCGACGACGGGGAGGAGCTCACGCTCGAGCCCGTCGCGGTCATGTCAACCCTGCTGGCCGGACTGCGCGGATCGATGCCGCACATCCCCGTGGCGGCCGCCGGTGGAACGTTCGTCGCCGAACCGGGGCCGACCGCCGGGTGACGACGCCCCGAAACCGGCGCCTGCGCGGGTTCGGACCACGGGCCGCGGCCTCAGCCGGACGCGAGCAGCGTACGAGCGATGCGGTTGTGGTCCTCGAGGACCATTGGCAGGTCGACCGTCACCAGCTGCCCATCGCGGACGACCGCTCGGCCGTGGACGTAGGTGAACGCCGCCGACGCCGGCGCGCAGAAGATCACGGCGGCAACCGGGTCGTCGAGGGCTCCGGCGAACCCTGGCGCGCGCAGGTCGATCGCGAAGAAGTCGGCGCAGTGACCGACGGCCAAGGCGCCGATGTCGTCGCGTCCGAGGACAGTCGCGCCACCGAGCGTCGCGAGCTCGAGCACCTCCCGCGCCGACATTGGCGCCCGGGCGTCCGGCTCGGCCGGGCTGCGACGGCGATCCTCGGCGAGTGCCACCCGGGCCAGCAGCATCGCCTGGCGCGCCTCCGCGAGCAGGTTCGACCCGTCGTTGCTGGCCGACCCGTCGACGCCGAGACCCACCGGCACGCCGGACGCCCGCATTCGCCCGACGGGCGCGATGCCCGATGCCAGCCGCATGTTGCTGGTCGGGCAGTGGGCGACGCCGGTGCCCGCCCGGGCCAATGCGTCGACCTCGCCCGGCTCCAGGTGGACGCCGTGCGCGAACCAGACGTCGGGACCCAGCCAGCCGAGCTCAGCCATGTACTCGACCGGCCGGCGGCCGACGGTCTCGAGGCAGAACCGCTCCTCGTCGAGCGTCTCGGCCAAGTGCGTGTGGAGCCGGACGCCGAGCGACCGGGCGAGCGTGGCGGTCTCGCGCATCAGGTCGGACGTGACCGAGAACGGTGAGCAGGGCGCTAACCCGATCCGGAGCATCGACCCCGCCGACGGGTCGTGGAACGTCTCCACCACCCGCTGCGAATCCCGGAGGATCGCCGCCTCGTCCTCGACACACCGGTCCGGCGGGAGCCCGCCGCGCGACTCGCCGAGCGACATGCTCCCGCGCGTGGCGTGGAACCGGAGGCCGATCTCGGCTGCCGCCTCGATCGTGTCGTCGAGCGTGCTGCCGTTGGGGTAGAGGTACAGGTGATCGGAGCTGGTGGTGCAGCCGGACAGGGCCAGCTCCGCCAGCCCGGTCAGTGTCGACACACGGACGCCCTCCGGCGTCAGCCTCGCCCAGACTGGGTACAGCGCGCGCAGCCAGTCGAACAGCGCCGCGTCCTGGGCGGCCGGGATCGCCCGGGTCAGCGTCTGGTACAGGTGGTGATGGGCGTTGACGAGCCCCGGCAGCACGACGTGATCGCGCAGGTCCAGCACCTCGTCAGCCGTGTCTGGGAGCTCGGCCGTTGGTCCGACCTGCGTGATGGTCCCGTCGACGGCGAACAGGCCGCCACCGGCGAGCTCGCGACGCTCTGCGTCGTGGGTGACGAGGACCGTCGCGTTGCGGACCAGCAGGCTGGTCATCCGCCGCTGCCCCGTCGGTCGCGCGAGACCGACATCGAGTCGATGACCGTCCCCATGCCGGCGTGCCCCTAGCGGCGGAGGTATTGGCGTAGGTGCGACGCGAGCAGGCCGCCGGCGGCCCCGCCTGGTCGCATGGCTCCGGCCGGCCTGACCACCGTGGGCTCGTCGGGGGGTCGAACCGGCACGAACTGCCCGCTCCGGACGACCCAGACCGCGGCGGCGATGCTGACAAGCGCCGAGGTGGCACCCCCGAACGCGAGCGCCACCGGCGATCCGAACGACGAGGCGAGCCAGCCGGCCAGGAGCCCGCCGACCGGGGTCGATCCGGCGAACACCGTCATGTAGACGCTCATCACCCGGCCGCGAAGCGCGTCCGGCACGGCCAGCTGGACGGCGGAGTTGGCCGTCGCCGACAGCGCGATCGCGCCGGCGCCGGCCACGAACACCGCGGCCAGCGAGAGCGGGAAGAAGCGGATCCAGGCGAACGCGAACTCGAGCAAGCCGAGCGCCAGCCCGCCGACGAGGAGGACCGACAGTCGCGGGCGGCGGAGGGCGGCGACGCCGAGGGCGGCAACGAGCGAGCCAAAGCCCATCGCCGACATCAGGAACCCGAAGCCGGACGCGCCGACGTGGAGGACGTTGTCCGCCATGGCCGGCATCAGGACGTTGAAGTTCATCCCCAGCGTCGACAGGAGGCCGACGACGCAGATCGCCAGCAGCACCACGGGCGTGTGGCGGACGTAGCGGAGGCCCTCGGCCAGGTTGGCACCGACCTCGGCCACGCTGTGCGGCCGGGCCAGTCGCTCACCGAGGTGCAGGTCCGGCTCGCGCATCGCCGCCAGGCCGGCGATGACGGCCACGTAACTCAGCCCGTTGAGCAGGAAGCAGACGGTCACGCCGGCGACCCCGATCACCAGGCCGGCGATCGCCGGACCGACGATCCGCGCCGCATTGAACATGGCCGAGTTCAATGCCACCGCGTTGGCCACGTCCTCGCGGCCGGTCATCTCCATGACGAACGACTGGCGCGTCGGCATGTCGACCGCGTTGATGAAGCCGAGCGCGACCGCGAGCAACAGGACCTGCCAGACCTGGACGACGCCGGCCCAGGACAGGCCCGCCAGGACCAGCGCCAGGATCATGAACAAGGTCTGCGTCGCGATGATCGTCGGCCGTTTCGGGAGGACGTCGGCGACGATCCCGCCGAACAGCCCGAGGATCAGGACCGGAGTGAATTGCACGGCGGCCACGACCCCGAGCCAGAGCGGGTCGTGGGTGAGCTGGAGCACCAGCCAGGCCTGGGCGACCGACTGCATCCAGGTCCCGATCACCGAGATCATCTGGCCGAACCAGAAGAGCCGGAAGTTCCGGTGACGCAGCGCGCCACGCCAACGGAGGTCGCTCGACCGAGGACGGCGTCGCCGGCGAGCGGACTGGTCGCTCGGTGGTCGCTCGCCGGCGTTCACAGCAAAATCGTGGTCACCGGCCCATCATATCCCAAACCTTACCGTAAACGTGAAGGTTCCTCGCTTCGGCACGGGTCCGGCACGGCCCGCCATCCGGCCGGACTCGGGACGGCTCAGGAAGCGATCGCGGTCATCTCGCGCATCCCGTACGGGAAGTCGAACGCCGGCATGAGCTCCATGAATGGGTCTGGGTCGAATGCCTCCGGCCCGAGGACGCCGGCCCCCTGCCAGGTACCGACCGCGAGCAACTCCATGGCGATCACCGGCCCGACGGCCGTCTGCCAGACTACGGCCTGCACGCCGTACCTCGCCATGCACGTCTCGTTGTCGGCGACCTGGTAGAGGTAGACCTCGCGCGGCCGGCCGTCCTTCTCGCCCTTGACCCAGGTGCCGGCGCAGGTCTTGCCGAACATCCGGTCGCCGAGATGGGCTGGATCGGGCAGGCACGCCGCGACCACGTCTCGGGGCGCGACCTCGACACGGCCCACCCGGACCTTGTTCTTGTTGTCGAGGCCGAGCAACTTGATGGTCTTGAGGACGCGGATGAAGTCGTCGCCGAGCCCGTACTTGAAGGTGACCCGCCGGCAGTCCACCCAGCGCGGGACGAGCAGGACCTCCTCGTGCTCGACGTTGACGCACTCGACCGGCCCGATCCCCTCGGGGAAGTCGAATACCTCGGGTTCCGAGAACGGCGCGGTCGTGTACCAGCCGCGGTCCTTCTCCCAGATCACCGGCGGGTTGAGGCATTCCTCGATCGTCGTCCAGATCGAGAAGTTTGGGGCGAACTCGTAGCCGCGGACCTCGAGGTTGGCGCCGTCGCGAATGCCGATCTCGTCGATCCGGTCGAACAGGTGCTTCCCGGCATAGCGGGCGAAGACGTCCGCCAGTCCGGGCTCGACGCCCATGCCCACCAGCGCGAGCAGCCCCTTGGCCTTCCAGGCGTCGGCGCGCTCGAACTGGTAGTCGCCGAGCTTGACGCCCGTCAGGTGGAGCGGGTCCTCGGGGTGGGGCGTGGACAGGGTCATCGCCATGTCCATGTAGGAGCAGCCCGCGTCGAACGCGGCATCGAAGATCTGCTCGTTGAACAGCGGCTCGACGGCGTTCATCACCAGGTCGACGCCGTGCTTGCGCGCGAGCTCGACGATCATGGCCCGGTCCGTCGCGTCGACCCGCTCGACGGGGAACTTCTCCGGGTGACGCAGCCGTCCCCGGACCTCGTTCGCACGATCGACATTGATGTCGCACAGGACCATCGTCTCGAGCCACGGGCGGTCCTGGGCGATCACCGCGATCGCCTCGCCCACACCGCCGACACCGACCAGCAGGATCTTCATGCCACCCCTCCATGGAAGAGCCGGAAGCAGCAAATGACGCCGACCACGATAGCGGTGATCGGCGTCAGGACGTCGGGGTGCAGGTTCCCAGGCGCGGCCCGGGATCAGCGCATGCCGTGGATCCAGTAGGCGCGGCGCGGGTCGGTGGCGCTGTCGCGGCTGTCGGCGCCAAACGCCAGCGACAGGACGGACAAGACGAGGAAGGACAGCAGGACCAGGGTGCCAATGAGCATCGGAGGAGACTCCAGGAGGTAGACAGCAGAGGACGTTGACATAGTTGACTAATCCAAATGGTATTGGACTACTCGACTATGTCAAGTGGTCCCAACGTCACATTCCACGGGCCAAAGCGCCCGTCGTCGGCATGCACCACCGCTTGGACGAGGCGCGTCAGCCGTTCCAGTGGTCCGGGTGCGCGAGCGCCGAAATCGTGCAACGACTGGCCCATCCGAGCGGGACGAATGGCCCCTCTCTCGACACGGACCGGTCACTATCCTGACCGAAACGCGCACGACGCCTGGAACCGTCCGCCAGCCGTGAGGCGTCCTCGACTCGTCGGCCCGATGCCGAAAGCCGGCCCCGGCGATCCTCGGAGAATCAATGACGGAATCCAGGCCGATCGACAGCGTGGTCCTGGTCAAGCAGGTGCCCGACACGCACCACGTGACGGCCGACGCGATGACCAAGGACGGAACGATGAATCGGGGCGTCCTGCCGGCCATCTTCAATCCGGACGACCTGAACGCCCTCGAGATGGCGCTCCAGGTCAAGGAGCGATACGGCGGCACGGTGACCGTCATCACGATGGGACCGCCCAAGGCGGCCGCGATCCTGCGCGAGTCGCTGTGGCGTGGGGCGGACCGTGCCGTCCTGCTGACGGACCGCCGGTTCGCCGGCGCCGACACCTTGGCCACCTCCGTCGTCCTCCAGCTGGCGATCCAGAAGCTCGATCGCTTCGACCTGGTGTTCGCCGGGCGGCAGGCGATCGACGGCGACACGGCGCAGGTGGGCCCGCAGACCGCCGAGAAGCTGGGCATCCCGCAGATCACCTACGCCGACACGGTCGTCGAGATCGCCGGCGGTCGGATCACGGCCCAGCGCGCCCTCGATCACGGCACGGAGATCGTGCGCTGCACGCTGCCCTGCCTGTTGACGGTGGTCGGCGCGGCCAACACGCCGCGGCCGCCGTCGGCCCGCCGCCAGATCGCGCGCAAGCTCGCCGCGACCCCGGGCGAGTACGCGGGCCTGCGCAGCCGATGGCCGGAATTCGGGACGGACGAGGCACTCGACGACTACCTGGCAGTTCGCGGTCTGCGGATCCCGGTATGGACGGCGGACGACATCGGCGCCAGTCCGGACCGGATCGGCCTGGCCGGCTCGCCAACCCAGGTCCACAAGGTTCACCACGTGGTGCTCGAAAGCACCGAGAGCCGGACGGTCGAGCCAAACCCCGAGTCGATCACGGCGATGGTCGCCGAGCTGGTCCGTGAGTACATCGTTGGGTAGGCGGACGTGACCGAACGGCAGGGCGTCTGGGTCCACGTCGAGCAGGCTGACGGCCGAATCGCCGACGTCAGCCTCGAGCTGGTCGGGAAGGCCCGTGACCTCGCCGACCAGCTCGGGTATGAGGTTGTCGGGCTCCTGTGCGGACACGAGGTCGAGGCGCTGGCCCAGGACGTCATCCGCCACGGGGCGGACCGGGTGCTGCTGGCCGACCACCCGGAACTGGCCAAGTACCGCACGCTGCCGTACGCGCGCGTGGCGATCACCGAAGCGCGCAAGCGTCGACCGCAGATCTTCCTCATCGGCGGGACGCCGAACGGCCGCGACCTCGCGCCGCGCGTCGCCAGCGCCCTGCGCTGCGGGCTGACGGCCGACTGTACCGACCTCCAGATCGGCGACTACCACGTCAAGCGCGAGGGCCGGACGTACGAGAACCTGCTGTACCAGATCCGGCCGGCCTTCGGCGGGAACCTGGTCGCCACGATCGTCAATCCGTCCACCCGACCCCAGATGGCGACGGTCCGCGAGGGCGTGATGCGGATGCCGGTTGCCGATCCCCGGCGAACCGGCGTCGTGGAACCGGTGACCCCCCAATTCGAGGCGGGCGACTTCGCCCTCGAGGTGCTGAGCCGCGAGGTCCGCAAATCCGCCGTCAGGCTCAAGGACGCACCGGTGATCGTGTCGGGCGGGGCGGGGATCTCGGACGCCGACGAGTTCGCCCTGTTGCGCGAGCTCGCCAACCTGCTCGGCGGGGAGGTCGGTGCCTCGCGCGCGGCCGTCGATGCCGGGTTGGTCGGCCGGGAGTTCCAGGTCGGCCAGACCGGAACCACGGTTCGGCCTCGGCTCTACATCGCCGCGGGGATCTCCGGCGCCATCCAGCATCGGGCCGGGATGGACCAGTCCTCGAAGATCATCGCGATCAACACCGACCCGAACGCCCCGCTGTTCCAGATCGCGCACTACCGCATCGTCGGCGACGCGCATGAGGTCCTGCCGATGATCATCAAGGCCGTGCGCGAGCGATCGATGGGCGGGAGCCTCGCCGGATGACCGCGAATTTCTTCCTCGACAACCCGGACCTGCGGTTCCGGCTCGAGCAGCTCGACCTGCGCGAAGTCGTGGATCTCAAGGAAGATCGGTATGCCGCGTCGGACGCGTGCCCCACCGCGCCGCGCAACTACGCCGACGCGATGGACAACTACCGGATCGTGCTCGACGTGCTCGGCGAGGTCTGCGGCGAGCGCGTGGCACCGCGCGCGGCCGAAGCCGACGAGGAAGGTGCGCATTTCGACGCGGGCGACGTCACCTATGCCGGGGCCACCCAGGACGCGATCGCGGCCCTCCGGCAGGCCGAGCTCTTCGGGGCGATGCTGTCGCGCGAGTATGGTGGCCTGAACCTGCCCGAGTCGGTCTACCAGATGATGGTCGAGATCGTGGCCCGGGCCGAGAGCGGCCTGATGACCGTGTACGGGCTGCAGGAGATCGCGTCGTCGATCGAGGAATACGGCGATCCCGAGACCAAGGCCCGCGTGCTGCCCCGCTTCGCGCGCGGTGAGGTCTCCGGCGCGATGGTCCTCACCGAGGCGGACGCGGGCTCCGATCTTGGCGCCGTGGCGACGCGGGCGACGCTCGACGAGACGACCGGCCAATGGCACCTCAACGGCGTGAAGCGGTTCATCACCAACGGTCTCGCGGACGTGTCGCTGGTCCTGGCCCGCAGCGAGGAGGGTTCGACGGACGCCCGCGGGCTGTCGCTGTTCCTCGTCGAGCGCGACGCCACGGTCAGGATCCGGCGGATCGAGAACAAGCTGGGAATCCACGCCTCGCCGACGTGCGAGATCCAGTACGTCGACACGCCCGCGGTCCTGATCGGCAAGCGCCGCTTCGGCTTGATGCGCTACTCGATGAACCTGATGAACGGTGCCCGGCTTGCGGTCGCCGCGCAGGCCCTGGGTATCGCCGAGGCCGCGTTCCGGGAGGCGGACCAGTACAGCCGCGAGCGCGTCCAGTTCGGCAGGTCCATCCGGACGCTGCCGGCGGTGGCGCGGCTGTTGCTGTCGATGAAGGTCGACCTCGAAGCGACGCGCGCCTTCCTGGCCGAGACCGGTCGCTGGGTGGATCTCTGGAAGGTCTACGAGCGCGCGGTGGGAGAGGGGGGTGGCGACGTCGACCCCGCGACGCGTACCCGGCACAAGCAGTGCCAGGCCCTGGCCGAGACACTGACTCCGATGGTCAAGTACTTCGCCACGGAGATGGGCAATCGGGTCTGCAACCAGGCGATGCAGGTCCACGGCGGCGTCGGCTACATGCGCGAGTTCAACATCGAGCGCCTGCTCCGCGACGTCCGCGTCACGAACATCTACGAGGGCACCAGCCAGCTCCAGGTCGTCGCGGCGATCGGCAAGCTGCTCAACCGCTCGCTCGATCCGCTGCTCGCCGAGTGGCAGGCCGCCGACTATCCGGCCGACATGGCCGCGGAGAAGGCTGAACTGTGCGACCTGACCGAGCGGCTCGACCGGGCCATTGCGGCACTCAAGGGCCTCCCCGAGCGCGACCGGGTCGAGTATTACGCCGTCGACCTGGTCGAGATGGCAATCGGGATCGTCGGCGGCTGGCTCCTCTTGCGCGACACGACGACGGCCGACGCCAAGAAGCCGATCACGCGGGCCTACGTCGCGTCGCTCAAACCGAGGATCCGGTCCGCGGCCGAGGTGATCCTGGCCGCGAACCCCGTGCCGCTGGAGGCGATCGCCGTCCTGCTCGCCTAGGTCGTCGGCGCTGCGCGCGTCGAGCCCGGCAGACGTTCGGTCGGCGACCCTCTGTCAGTCGAGCCGCTCGAGCACGAGCTGCCACGGCTCGATGATCGCGGTCGCCATCTCACCCTCGGTCAGCGACGCCATCATCTCGACCCCGGCCGGCGCGGCGACCGTGAACAGGACCGGGCGATCCTCGACGCTTCCCCAGATCAGCCAACTGGCTTCACTCTGCTGGGCGACACCCTCGACGGTTGCGATGACGGACCTGGCAGCGAGCCCCGGGAGCGGACGAACGTGGCGCCGATGCGACGGCGTCGTCCGGCGGTGAGGGTGGTGGCCCGAGTCCACGCAGGGAATCCCCGACGGGTCGAACCGGTCCGGCATCTCCAGCGACGGCAGATGCGCGATCTTGTGGCCGCGGTTCATGGCGATGGCTCCCTGGACGACTCTGACCGGCTCGCGCCTCGAGCTCGTGGCGAGGATGGATGGCCGGAACAGAGCCGATCCAGAGGCCTTTGTCATGAATCGGCGGGCGGGTCGCCTCGGTCGACGCTCGACTGGCGCGCTTCCGCCGGCTGCCGGCTGATTCGGCTAGACCACCGCGAGGAGCTCCGTCATGGCGCCGACGAAGCCGGCGACGGCGAGCCAGGCGACAACGTGGGGGTGCCGGTCCAGCGCCTTTGCGCCGATCCCGAGGACGAGGCCGAACACGGTCTTCAGGGCGAGGATCGCGTGGGGCCCTGCCACACCAATGAGCAGCGCCATGCCCGGGTTGAGCTCCACGCCGTGGCCATTCGCCAGCTGGTAGGCGAGACCGTCGGCCACCTGTCCGGCAACCACCAGCAAGGAAAGCGTCATCGAGTGCATTGCCTTCAGTATGGGCCGCGTGAGGTGACAGTCTCGTGACAGCCAGTCCGCGCTCTCTCGCGTCGAGTTGGCAACCCGGCACCCGTCAGCCGGTCGGTTCGAGGAGGCAGACCGGGATCACGCGCGAGGTCCGACTCGGGTAGTCGGCGAAGTGGGGCAGGGTGGCGACGTGGTTCTCCCAGAGCCGAGCTCGCTCGTCGCCCTCGGCCGATCGCGCCGTAACCTCGACCGTTCTGCCGTCAACCTCGATCGTGACCTTCGGGTTCGCCATCAGGTTGTGGTACCAGGCGGGGTCCTTCGGCGCCCCTCCGGCCGTGGCTGCGATGACGTAGCGGGAGTCGTCCCGGCTGTAGGCAACGACGGTCGTCCGCCGCGTGCCGGTTCGGGCGCCGGTGGTGGTGATGATCAGGTGCGGATAGCCGGCGAGTCGACCTTGCGTGACCTGGCCCTCATGAGCCCGCATGTCGGCCATGATCGAATCGGTCCAACCTGGCATGGTGTTCGCGCCTCGCTGGGGGATCGTTGTTGGCGCAACTATACGAGGTGTTCGGTCAGCGGGGCCGAATCACCGTCACGAAGCGCTCGCCGTCGACCTCGGTGTACGAGTCGAATTCGACGAGCGCGCCATTCCGGCCGGGCATCCGGAACCGGGATTCGGCGGCTCCCACATCGGCCAGGATCGCGAGCATGGCCGACACCTGCTCGGTGGATCCCGGGGTCACGAACTCCTGCCAATAGTGCCCGACCATCGCTTTCCCGAGCAGCGAGGCAGCCGCTCCATTGGCTTCCAGGATGAAGGCCCTGCGCGTCGTACACGACCCTTGCCAGCGACTTGTCGCGCCACCAGGCGTCCATGGCCTCCGCGCTCCCGTCGGGATCGCGCGTCGCCGTCCAGTGGGTGCCCTCGGCGCTGACGTGCGCGTGCGGATAGAGCCGGCGCAGCCGCAGCGCGAGGCCCTCCGTGGTCGGCTCCGGCATGCGCGAGAGCGCTAGGTGCGTATATGCGCGAAACGCGACGTCGCGCTCCGGGAGGCACTCAAGGTCGGGCATGTCCAGTTGGACCGCCACCGCGGTCAGCTCGACGTCGTCCGCGAGTCGAAGCTGCGCCTCGATCCCCAAATCGACGATCGAGGCATGGACGTCGACGGCGATCAGGTCGCCCGTCGTGGGCCGCAGGACGATCGTGGCGTCGAGATCGTGCCCGGATCGGACGATGTCGAACAAGGCGAGCGCGTCCTGCAGCGTCCCGGCCGCGATGAGATCGGTGAAATGCCTCGCGCCGACGTCCCGCGACCCGAGGCCGAGCAGGCTGAGCGCCAGGGGGTTGGCCTCCAGGAGCCAGCCCTCGGCCGACAGCACGACACGAGGCAGGTCAGGCGCGATCCACCACGGCGCCTCATTCGGTGGACGCCATGCCCCGTCGCGATAGACATACCAGCCCGGCGGCTCTCCCGAGATGTCCCGCTCGCGGACCACGACCCGCGGGAAGAGTCCCCGTAGGCGAGCCTCCAGCCGTTCGGGCGCGGACACCGACCCGATGGCCTGCACGACGAGTTCTCGAAAGGCCCTGTCCGAGCTCGGGATGGTGGTGATCGTTGCTGGAGCCCTGTGCGACGACGAATGCGTTCCGGCTCCCCCGGACTGTTGACCCATCCACCGGAGCATCGCACGGCAACCCGCCTCTGCAACCGGACGGTTTGTTACAAGCTCATCGCAATCGGGTCCATCGTCCGGCTTGGCAAGGTGATGGCGGCTCAGTCCGTGGCGGTCGACCGGCTTGATTCGGCGCCAGGGGCATCGAGCCGAACCGGCGGCGATCGACCCAACGGTGAGGCAGATGGCTGGCGAGGAAGGATTCGAACCTTCAATCCCCTGATCCAGAGTCAGGTGCCTTACCGTTAGGCCACTCGCCAACGAGCCGGTCCGGAATCCTACCAGAGGGCCAGTCGCGACACGGCGAACCGGTGCGGCGACGCCGCACTGGCGCCGCGCACCGGAAGATGATCCGAAAAGCGCCCCGCGCTCAGGCGGCGGCCGCCTCGAGATCATCGTCGTCACCGAGCTCTCCGAGCCCGCACCGACTCACCGGCCTGCGCCTGCGCCGGGGCCTCACGGAACAGCAGCACGAGGCCCGAGGCGACGACCGTGGTCACGATCCCGACCGTGAACGTGCTCGCGGCCGCTCGCCGCGAGACGCGGCCGCGGTCGGGCAGGCCGCGCGCTGAGGGCCGACCGCCCGCCATGCGGTCAGCACCGACGGCTGCGTCAAGGGTCCGCCGCGGTCCATCTCGGTCGGGTACCCTTGGGCGTGGATCGACGATCCGGATCAGCAAACCTCAGACCGACCGGGATTGGCTGGGTAACGTGCGCGATCGTGGCGAAGCTTCCGTACCGCCGAGTGTGCCCGTCGCTTCAAAAGGCGATTCGAGCCACGCCGCGAGTGATGCTGTCGATCCCGGCGGGATGTCGCCGCCCGACCACGACGAGTCGTTGCTGTCGCTCGTCGAGCAGCGCGCCAGGCTGATCACGCTCATGGACACCATCCCCGATCACATCTACTTCAAGGACGCCGACAGCCGCTTCACCATGATCAGCCGGGCATTGGCCGATTCGTTCGGGCTGGATGATCCCGAGGAGGCGATCGGCAAGACGGATCGCGACTTCTTCTCCGATCGGCATGCCGAGAAGGCGCTGGCGGACGAGCGTGAGATCATGCGGTCCGGGCGGCCCGTCGTCGGCGTCGAGGAGAAGGAGACGTGGCCCGACGGGCACGAGACCTGGGTATCGACGACCAAGCTCCCGCTGGCCTATGCCGGCGGGACCATCCTCGGGACGTTCGGCATCTCACGGGACATCACCGCTCGCAAGCTGGCCGACGCTGCTCTGGAGGACACGAACCGGCGCCTGGAAGCGGCGATCGCTGAAGCGACCGAGAAGACCATTCAGGCGGAGATCGCCAACTCGGCCAAGAGCGAGTTCCTGGCCAACATGAGTCACGAGATCCGTACGCCGATGAACGGTGTCATCGGCATGGTCGGGCTCTTGCTCGACACGGAGCTCGAAGACGACCAGCGCCATTACGCCGAGTCCATCGCGACGAGCGCCGAGGCTCTCCTGGGGATCCTCAACGACATCCTCGACTTCTCCAAGATCGAGGCCGGCAGCGTCGAGCTCGAGCAACTCGATTTCGACCTCCGCGCCTTGCTCGACGATTTCGCGACGATCCCGGCCGTCCGGGCCCACGCCAAGGGACTCGAGTTCATCTGCGCGGTCGCGCCCGACGTGCCGCCGTATCTGACCGGCGATCCGGGTCGTCTGCGTCAGGTTCTCCTCAACCTGACCGGGAACGCGCTCAAGTTCACCGAAGCCGGCGAGGTCTCGGTGCGGGTCGGACTGGTCGACGAGACCGATGCCGATGCATTGCTGCGGTTCTCGATCAGGGACACGGGCATCGGCATCCCGGCCGAGAAGCACGACATGCTGTTCAAGAAGTTCACGCAGGCTGATGCCTCCACCACGCGCCGCTACGGCGGGACCGGCCTCGGGCTGGCCATCTCCAAGCGGATCGTTGAGCTCATGGGAGGCGAGATGGGCCTTGTCAGCGAGGTCGGCCGCGGATCCGAGTTCTCGTTCACGATCCGGCTCCCCAAGCAGGCCGAGCCCGAGCGCGTTCTGCTGGCGGTCGAGGAGATCCGCGGGGCTCATATCCTGGTCGTCGACGACAATGCCACCAATCGCGAGGTCCTTTCCACGCAGCTCCTGGCATGGGGCGCCCGGCCGGAAGAGGCGACCGACGGCCCGTCCGCTCTGGTCTCGCTCACTCGCGCACGAAATGCCGGTGACCCCTTCGTGGCCGCGATCCTGGACATGCAGATGCCAGACATGGACGGCTCCGACCTGGCCCGGGCGATCAAGGCTGATGATGCTCTGAAGGACATTCGCCTCGTGCTCATGACCTCCTTCGGGCGGCGCGGGGATGCCCGCGAGATGGAGTCGGTCGGGTTCTCGGCGTACCTCGTCAAGCCCGCCCGGCAGTCGGACCTGTTCGACAGCCTGTCGGCGGTGTTGGCGCAGTCGACCAGGAGCCAGATCAGGCGACGAATCGTTACCAGACACGCTGTCCGGGAGATGCGCCGGGCCGCGATCCGGATCCTCCTCGCCGAAGACAACCTGACCAACCAGCAGGTGGCTCTGGGGATCCTTCGCAAGCTCGGGTTGCACGCGGACGCGGTGGTCGACGGCGCCGAGGCGATCGCTGCGCTCGAACGGGAACCGTACGACCTCGTGCTCATGGACGTGCAAATGCCCAAAATGGATGGGCTTGAGGCGACCCGACTCATCCGCGATCCCAGGTCCGCGGTGCTGCACCACGCGATCCCGATCATCGCCATGACCGCCCATGCGATGCAGGGCGATCGCGAGCGATGTCTCGAGGCGGGAATGGACGACTACGTCACCAAGCCGATCTCTCCCCAGGCGCTCGCCGAATCGATCGATCGATGGTTGCCGCACGACGATGACGATCCGGCCGGGCGGTTGCTGCCCGCGACGTCGCGGGCCCAGCCGGAAGGGGCGATCCCGGTGTTCGACCAGGCTGGCCTGATGGGTCGGGTGATGGGTGACGCGGCGCTCGCTCGGATGGTCACGGATGGATTCCTGAACGACATCCCCCATCTGATCGAGACCCTTCGCGCTGGACTGCAATCGGGCGACGCCGCGGCGGCCATGCGCCATGCCCACTCGATCAAGGGCGCATCGGCAAATGTCGGGGGTGAGGTGCTCCGGGGTGCCGCCGAGGCGATCGAGCGGGCGGTCGCCGGCGGCGACCTCGACGGCGCGAACGCCCGCCTGCCCGAGCTCGAGGCGGCATTCCTCCGCCTGCAGGAGGCGATGCGCGACGTCGCCGGCCGGGAACGTGATGGGCCATGAGAATCCTGATCGCCGACGACGAAGCAACCTCGCGTCTCATTCTGGTGGGGGTCCTCCAGAAGTTTGGTCACGAGGTCATCGCCACGACGGACGGCATCGAGGCTTGGGACCAGATGCGCCGGCCCAATGCACCGGCACTGGCCATCCTCGACTGGGTGATGCCGGGCCTCACTGGTTTGGAGGTCTGCCAGCACATTCGGGGACTGGCCTCGGACGAGCCGCCGTACGTCATCCTGCTGACGTCCATGGCCGAGAAGGCAGACATCGTCGCTGGCCTCGAGGCCGGAGCCGACGATTACCTGGCCAAACCGTTCCACCCAGGAGAGCTTCGCGCACGGGTCGACGTCGGGCGCCGCCTCACCGAGCTCCAGACAAGGCTGCGCGAGGCCCGCGACGCCCTCGCCGATGCGGCCATGCATGATCCCTTGACCGGCGCACTCAACCGGCGGGCATTCTCCGACGTCCTGTCACGCGCGCTGTCCGAGGAGGGTCGACATCACCAGGGGCTTGCCTTGGGGGTCTGCGACCTGGACGCATTCAAGAAGGTCAACGACACCTACGGTCATCAGGTCGGCGACGAGGTGCTGTGTGACCTGGTCTCGCTGCTGACGGCAAACCTTCGCGGCCACGATGTGCTCGGCCGTTTCGGTGGAGATGAATTCGTTGTCCTCGCAGAGCATCTTGCGGCTGTCGACCCGACCCCGCTCTACGAGCGGCTCCGGTCGGCAGTCGCGGATCATCCTTTCCCTACCGAAGCTGGAGAGCTGGCACTCACCATCAGCATCGGGGTGAGCGCATGGGGCGAGGGATGTTCGGCCGACGACCTGCTCGGGGCGGCCGACGACGCCCTGTATCAGGCCAAGCGCGCCGGGCGCAATCGCGTCGTCCTGGCGGGGGTGCCTACTACCTGAACCGCGTCACGCCCGTGACTGGACTTTCGCCCAGCTGTCCTTCAGCGTCAGCGTCCGGTTGAAGACCGGGTGGTCTGGCATCGAGTCGGGATCGGGGCAGAAGTACCCCAGGCGCTCGAACTGGACCGTCTGGCCAACGACGGCATCGGCCAGACTCTCCTCGACGTAGCCGTGGACGACCTCCTCGGACCCTGGGTTCAGGTCATCGAACAGGTCGTGGTCCGCTCCCGGATCCTGTCGCGAGAACAGGTGGTCGTAGAGCCGGATCTCGGCCGGCACGGCGCGAGGGACTGACACCCAGTGCAGCGTCGCCTTGGGTCGGCGTCCGTCCGGCGCGCTGCCACCACGCGTCGCCGGGTCATACGTGCAGCGCAACTCGCTGACCTCGCCGGCGGCGTCCCTGGTCACCGAATGGCAGGTGACGAAGTAGCCGGAACGCAGGCGCACTTCGCGACCCGGCGCCAGGCGGAAGAACTTGGCGGTCGGTTCCTCCATGAAGTCGTCGCGCTCGATCCACAGCTCCCGCCCGAAAGGCACGCGTCGCGTGCCGGCGGCCGGATCCTCTGGGTTGTTGGGGACCTCGACCCCGTCGACCTGCCCGTCGGGCCAGTTGTCGATGACGACCTTCAGCGGCCGCAAAATGCCGAAACGACGTGGCGCCTGCCAATTCAGCACCGCCCGCACGGCGAATTCGAGCTGGCCGATCTCGGTGAGGCTGTCGTTCTTGGTCACGCCGATCATCGACGCGAAGTCGCGGATCCCTTCCGCAGGAAACCCGCGCCGGCGCAGGCCGGAGATCGTCGGCATTCGGGGGTCGTCCCAGCCGCGGACGTGCCCCTCGTTCACGAGCCGGAGGAGCACCCGCTTGGACAGCACCGTGTAGGTCAGTGCCAGCCGGGCGAACTCGTACTGTCGGGGACGTGACGGCACGGGCAGGTGCTCGATGAGCCAGTCGTAGAGCGGCCGGTGGACCTCGAACTCAAGCGTACAGATCGAGTGGGTCACGCCTTCGATCGCGTCGGACTGCCCATGCGCGAAGTCGTAGGTCGGATAGACGCACCACGCGTCGCCGGTCCGCGGATGGGTGGCGTGCAGGATCCGGTACAGGACGGGGTCGCGCAGGTTGATGTTCGGCGACGCCATGTCGATCCGGGCACGCAGCACCCGAGCGCCGTTGGCGAACTCGCCGGCGCGCATCCGCCGGAACAGGTCGAGGTTCTCCTCGACCGACCGGTCGCGCCACGGGCTGTTCCGGCCGGGCGTCGTGAGGGTGCCGCGGTGCTCGCGGATCTCATCCGCGGACAGGTCGTCGACGTAGGCGTTGCCCGACTGGATCAGGTGGACGGCCCAGGCGTACAGCTGCTCGAAGTAGTCGGACGCGAAGTAAAGGTGCTCGCCCCAGTCGAAGCCCAGCCAGCGGATGTCGTTCTGGATCGAGTCGATGAACTCAAGCTCTTCCTTGACCGGGTTGGTGTCGTCGAAGCGGAGGTTGCAGTGCCCACCGAACTCACCGGCGACCCCGAAGTTGAGGCAGATCGACTTGGCGTGGCCGATGTGGAGATAGCCGTTCGGCTCGGGCGGGAATCGGGTCACGATCGTGTCGTGCCGGCCCTCGCGCACGTCGGCGGCGACGATTTCGCGGATGAAATCGCCGCGCTCGGGCGATGGGGGTTTGGTGCCTACTTGGGCAGCGTCCGAACGGGTGGTCATGGGGGCCCGAGGCTAGCACAGCGCGTCGCCACGGCGTGCGTCCGCGGCAGCGACGATAGCGCGGCGAGGGGCCAGGCAGGTGGCTCTGGTACCCTGCCGCGCGATGGAGTTGCCGCCGGAGAGCGTGGAGCCACCGCCGCCTGACCTCGACGAGCAGGATCTCGAGACGCTCCTCGGCACCCCGGCCGGCGCGACGCCGGTCGAGGTCGCCGACCGGTCCGACCCGTCGCCGCGCCATCGCGGACGCTACCTCGCGGCATTCCTGGACGCCCTCATCCCGGGGCTCGGCCACCTCGTCGCCGGTCGCCGCCGCCGGGCGATCCTGTTCGTCTCGCCGCTGCTGCTCGGAATGGCCACTGGTGCGTGGATCGTCGCGACCACGTCGGCGCCGCGGCTCGCCGCGTCGCTCCTGTCGAACGAAGTGATCCTCGGCCTCCTGGCGGCGCAGGGGCTGCTGCTGGTGTCCCGGCTGATCGCGGTCGGTTCGAGCCTGTTCGATCCGGCGTTGCCGCGGCCGGGCCGGCGGGACTTACTGCCGGTCGCGTTGTTGCTGGTCTTCGTCGTCACCCCGCAGGCGTTTGCCGGCTACGCGACGGAGGTCGCCCGCGAGGCGGCCGACGAGATCTTCATCGAGCCGCCGGCGGCGGTCGTCCCGACCGTCAGCGCCGCACCCGACCCGAGCTTCCTGTCGACCCCCGCCCCGGGGCTACCGTCGCCGTCGCCGTCGCGGTCCATCGCGCCGGATAACCAGCGGGTGACCGCCCTGGTCATCGGCGTCGACTCGGGGGTCGGCCGCACCACTTACCTGACCGACACGATGATCATCGTCTCGCTCGACAAGGCGACCCGGACCGTGTCGATGCTGTCGATCCCGCGCGACATGGTCGACGTCCCGATGGCCGACGGACGGATGTATCGCGACAAGATCAACTCGCTGGTGTCGTACGCGCGTCACCACCCCGAGCAGTTCCCGGGCTCGAACGGGACGGGCTTCGACGTCCTGATGGGCGCCCTGTCGACGCTCACCCAGGTCCCGATCGACTACTACGCCAAGGTCGACCTCGGCGGCTTCGTCCGGGTCGTCGACACGCTCGGGGGCGTCAACGTGAACGTCGCCCACAGCTTCTGCGATCCCGGCTACGACGAGTACGGCTTCACCAACGGCTTCTCGATCACGGCCGGCCTCCACCACCTCAACGGCGAGCAGGCGCTGGCCTACGCACGAGTCCGCCACCCGGCCGGCGAGAGCGACTTCACCCGGGCGGCGCGCCAGCAGGAGGTCATCTCGGGGATCCGCGACGCGATCGTCCACGGCGGGTTCCTGAACGACCCGATAGGCCTCCTCCAGGCGGTCGGCAAGACGGTCGAGACCAACGTGCCGCGCGACCTGTTGCCGGACCTAGCCGATCTCGCGACCCAGGTGGGCCGCGAGCAGACCTACCGGGCGGTCGTGGACCACCCGCTCGTCGGCTCCGGGTTCGACATCCGCGGGTCGATCCAGATCCCGGACGTGCCGGGCATCCGGGCGCTCGCTGCAACGTTGTTCCCGACCGATGGTTCGCTCCCATCCGCGTCGTACGGCGTCCCGAAGCCGTCCGGGACCGCCGTCAGCGGCAGCGGGGTCGGCGGCTGCAACCCGGCGCCCAAGCCGAAGCCGACGCCGACACCCAGGCCTAAGTCGAGCGCATCGGCGACGCCCGGCTCCAGCGCCGGTGCCACGGCTGAACCGTCCGGATCGGCTCCCGCGGCGAGTGGCGCGCCGGATTCGTCGGCCTCACCCGAGACATCGTCCGCGCCTTGACCGGAGTGGATCAGGCGGTCGTCGCCAGCGCCTCTCGGAGCAACTCGGTCAGCTGATCCCACTCGACGAGGAAGGCGTCGTGCCCCTTGGTGGACCGGATCTCGCGGTATTGGGCACGAACGCCCGCCGAGCTCGCGGCGGCGACCAGTTCCTGGACCTGCCGCGGCCCGTACAGGATGTCGCCCTCGATCCCGATCCCCGTCAGGCCCACGTCGGCCCGGCCGAGCGAATGGAGCGCGCCGACCAGCCCGCCGTGCATCCGACCGACGTCGTGACCGTCCATCGCCCCGACGAGGATCCGGTACGTTGCCGGATCGAACCGATCGACCAGCTTGTCGCCTTGGTGATCGAGGTAGCTGACGACCGACGGGCGCCCGTCGGCCTCCACGCCACCCTGGAATCGATCGGCGAAGTCCGTCTCACTGCGGTACGTGGTCATCGCCAGCTGGCGGGCGAGTGACAGGCCCTCCAGGCCGAGGTGCTCGATGAGTTGGAGCTGGAGGTGGTTCCACGCGATCGCCAGCGGCCCGATCGCCGAGGGAGCCGCGATCGGAGCTACGTGACGGGTGGCCTCCGGTCGGGCGAGCGCCACCTCCAAGGCCACCATGCCGCCGAGCGAGCCGCCCGTGGCCAGGGCGATCTCCTCGACGCCGAGCTCGTCAAGGAGGCGCCATTGCGCCCGTGCCTGGTCGACCGTGGTGACCGCCGGAAAGCTCGGGCCGTACGGCAGGCCGGTGCGCGGATGGAGTGACGTGGGTCCGCTGGTCCCGTATCGGCCACCCAGCAGGTTGGCGCACAGCACGCCGACATCGCGCGTGTCGAGCGCCCTGCCCTCGCCGATGAGCGGCTCCCACCAGTCGCCGGCCGCGTCGGCCGAGCCGGTGAGGGCGTGGACCACGAGGACCTGCGGAGCGGCGGCGGGTGGCGGTCCGTCGTGCCGGTAGGCGACGACGAGATTTGGCAGCGTCGTCCCGTTCTCGAGCGTGAACGGCCCCAGCGACACGGTCTCGAGCCGGCCGGTCCCCGTGGGGAGACCGGTCGGCCGGGTCGATGGGGCGCGAAGGGTCATCCGGCGGCGCCGACGAGGCTGCCGTCGGCCGGGCTCTCTGCGGTCGCGGCCGCCAGCGCCTGTTCGAGATCAGCGATCAGGTCGTCGACGTGCTCCAGGCCGACCGACAGGCGGATCAGGTCCGGGGTCGTCCCGGTCGCGATCTGCTCCTCGGGCTCGAGCTGCGAGTGCGTGGTCGATGCCGGGTGGATGATCAGCGACTTCGCGTCGCCGACGTTCGCCAGCAGCGAGAAGATCTGGACGTTGTCGATCAGTCGACGGCCGGCCTCGGCCCCGCCCTTGACCCCGAACGTCACGACGCCACCGAAGCCGCCGGTCAGGTAGCGCTTTGCCAGCTTGTGCGACGGGTGCGACTCGAGGCCCGGGTAGCTGACCCAGGTCACCTCGGGCCGGGTCTCCAGCCAGCGGGCCACCGCCAGGGCGTTCTCGCTGTGCCTGGTGATCCGCAGGGGCAGCGTCTCGAGGCCCTGCAGGAACAGGAATGCGTTGAACGGGCTGAGCGCGGCGCCCACGTCGCGCAGGCCCTGGACGCGCAGCTTGAGGATGAACGCGAGGTTGCCGAACGCCTTCGTGTAGCTGATTCCGTGGTAGGACGGATCCGGGTCGACGAAGTCCTGCTTGAACCGCTCGGACGCTGCCCAGTCGAAGGTGCCGCCGTCCACGACGACGCCGCCGATCGCGGTGCCATGCCCGCCGATCCACTTGGTGGCCGAGTGGATGACGATGTCCGCCCCGTGCTTGATCGGATGGGCGAGGAGGGGAGCGAAGGTGTTGTCGACGATGACCGGCACGCCGCGGGCATGCGCCACGTCGGCGATCGACGCCAGGTCGTGGACATCGAGCCGCGGGTTCCCGATCAGCTCGAGGAAGACCGCCTTGGTCCGGTCGTTGATCGCCCGCCCGAACGCCGACGGGTCGCTGCCGTCGACGTAGGTCGTCGTGATCCCGATCTTGGGCAGGGTGTGGGTGAACAGGTTGTAGGTCCCGCCGTAGAGCGACGACGACGAGACGATGTTGTCGCCGGCCCGGGCGAGATTGAGGATCGACAGTGTCTCGGCCGCCTGGCCCGACGCCAGACCGAGCGCCGCGACCCCGCCCTCAAGCGCTGCGACCCGCTCCTCGAAGACGCCGGTGGTCGGGTTCATGATCCGGGTGTAGATGTTCCCGAACTCCTCGAGCCCGAACAGCCGAGCCGCATGGGCGGCATCGTCGAAGACGTAGCTGGTCGTGGCGTAGATCGGGACCGCGCGCGCGTTGGTCGCGGGATCCGGCTTCTGGCCGGCGTGGAGGGCGCGCGTCTCTGGTCGGAAGGTGGTGGGGTCGAGCTCAGCCATGTCGATGGTCCTCCGTGGACGAGAGGGGGAGTGTTCCTGGCGAGGCCCGGCGGCCCTGGGAAGGCCGGTGGCTTGGCGGTCACCCGTCGTGTCGTTCGGAGGAAACAAAAAAGCCGCAGCTCCGGCGTGGAGGCTGCGACCCCGGGACCTCGTCCTCGGTCCCGCTCTACCTTCGGTCAGGTGCGCGAGACGTCAGACCCCATCCTCCGCACGGCGGGGCCGCCTGCGCATACACATGTTCCAGGAGAGGCTGGTGTGACTCACGGTTCGGGCATGGTGTCGGATGTGTCCGGATCCGTCAACCTGGTTCACCGAACAGCAACCTTCGCCAATGGCGGCTGGGAGGACGCGCGTCCGCGTCGCCGGTGGGAACCAGGCCGTTCTAGCCACCGGGCAGATGGCCGCAGCGTGCCGTCCGGCGACGTAGCATCCCGGCATGAGCGCCATCCCTCCTCAATTCGCAGCCTATGTCGCCGAGAAGGTCGGTGACCGCGTCGATCGTGGGGTCCGCGAGTTCGCGGAGTCCGACCTACCGCCCGGCGATGTCGAGATCCGAGTGGACTGGTCGAGCGTCAACTACAAGGACGGACTGGCCACGCGGGCCGATGGCCGTGTCGCGCGGATCAGCCCGCTCATCCCGGGGATCGATCTCGCTGGTGAGGTGGTCGCGAGCTCGGACCCGCTCATCGAACCCGGCAGCGTGGTCGTGGCGCACGGCTACGAGCTTGGCGTGTCGCGGCACGGCGGGTACGCCGAATACCAGCGGGTGCCGGGCGGTTGGGTGGTGCCGTTGGCGCCGGGGCTCTCGTCCCGTGATGCGATGGCGATCGGCACGGCAGGCTTCACGGCGGCCATGTCCGTGGTCGCGCTCGAGGATCGCGGGCTCCAGCCTGACGTCGGTCCCGTGCTCGTGACCGGCGCCTCGGGTGGGGTGGGCGGCACGGCCCTGGCGATCCTTGCCGAGCGCGGCTACGAGGTCTGGGCGGCCACCGGCAAGGACGACGAGGCACCCAGGCTCCGCGCGCTGGGCGCGTCCGGCATCCTTACCCGCGACGAGGTGACCGCCGCGGGACGACCGCTCGAATCCGAACGCTGGGCGGGCGCGGTGGACGCCGTTGGCGCCGCCACGCTGCCGTACATCCTCCGGACGCTCAGGAACGGCGCAACGGTGGCTTCGTCCGGGAACGCGGGCGGTGCGGCGCTGGAGACGACGGTGTTCCCATTCATCCTCCGCGGCGTCGCGCTCCTCGGCATGGACTCGGTCGCGATGCCAATCGCCCGTCGCCGCGCGCTCTGGGATCGGCTGGCGACGGACCTCCGGCCGCGGGAGCTCGGGGTCCACGTCACGGAGGTCCGCCTCGACGAGCTGAGTGGGGCACTCGACGGGATCCTGTCCGGGGCGGCGCGGGGCCGCTGGATCGTTCGGGTCGCCGGATGAGGCGATCCGCCCCGGATTGGAGATCCTGGCCCGATCACCGGGCCCTCCGCCACGGATTGGCGAGGGCGCGTCTCGCGCGGTCGCCCGTCGGGCGCGGTCGCGCATCTAGTGCGGTCGCGCGTCTGTAAGGCGCGTTTTCGGCACAGCGCCCTCGTCGATCAACGCCGAGGCGACGTCGAGCCCATCTTGGCGCCGAGGCCGCACTCGGATGTCGGGATTTCGCGCCTGGCAGCAGCGGCCGGGGGACGAGCGGCGCACATCGGTGCATCGGTGCCTCCGGGGACGGCGTGCGGGGAACCTGGCAGGCGCGGCCAGGGCGCGCGAGGGAGTGCCAGACGAATGGCATGCGGCCGTCCTTAGAGCCGGACGACTACCTCGAGGGAACCGTCCTTGCGCAGCACTTCGGCGCTGGTTAGCCCTCGCCAGCGATGAAGCAGCAAGTCGCACGAGGCCTCGCCGACGCGCAGCCCGCGCACGACGACCTTGGTCAGGTCGGCAGGCAGGTTCGGACGATCCAGGGTCAGGCGGTGCGCCGCGGCGTCCGCGTGGAGCCCGAGGATGGTCGAGACGATCATCAGCGACGCGCCTGCGGCCCAGGCCTGCGGCGAGCATGCGACGGGGTAGGCGATCGGGGCGCCGGTCGCCGCACGGTCGAAACCGCAGAACAGCTCGGGCAGCCGGAACGCCGGGAAGTGCTGCGCGGCAGAGAGCAATCCACCGGACAGCGTGCCCGAGGCGGCATCGAACCCGTAGCGACGCAACCCGGCCGCGGCGATGACGGTGTCGTGTGGCCAGACCGTCCCGATGTGGTAGCCGATCGGGTTGTAGCCGGACTGGTCCGCGGCGTACGTCCGGAGGCCCCAGCCGGAGTCCATCGCCTTGGTGCCGAGGGCGGCGGCCACCGCCGGCGCCTGGTCGGCCGGCACGATCCCGGTCCACAGGCAATGCCCGGCGTTCGAGCCGACGGTGTCGACTGGCCGTTTCGAGCGATCCAGCGCCATGGCGAGTGAGCCGTCAGGAAGCCGGAACGCCTCCACGAACCGGCGCTGGAGGTCGTGCGCCTCGCTCTCGAGCCGGTCGGCGAAGCCGGAATCGCCGCGATGCCTGGCCAGCTTGGCCATCCGCCGCTTCGCGTCAAAGACGTACCCCTGGACTTCAGCCAGCGCGATCGGCGTCTCGGCGAGGCTCCCGTCCAGCCAACGGATGGCCTCCGTCGAGTCCTTCCAGCCCTGGTTGCGGAGGCCCGTCTCGGCGCGCCGCTCGTACTCGACGAAGCCATCGCCGTCGCGATCGCCCCACTTGTCGATCCATTCGAGCGCGGCCAGGGCGTTGGGCCAGTAGCGCTCGACGAGCGCCTCGTCGCCGGTCCAGTCATACGTCTCGCCAAGCAGGATCAACCAGAGCGGCGTTGCGTCGATCGAGCCGTAGTACGGCGAGAAGGGCAGCTCCCCGGTCCGGGCCATCTCCCCGGTCCGGAGCTCGTGGAGGATCTTGCCCGGCTCGGCGTCCCGCCACGGGTCCTCGGCCGTCGCCTGGCGTCCGGCCAGGATCGCGAGCGTCTCGATCGCCAGCCGTGGCAGGAACGGCAGGGCCTGGAGCGAGGTGATCAGCGAGTCCCGTCCGAACAGCGTCGCGAACCACGGCACGCCGGCCGCGATGAACGGCTCGCCCATCGGATCGATCAATTCGAGGAGGCGCAGATCGCTCATCGAGCGGGCGAGCACCTGGTTGACGAGCTCGTTGTCGGTCTCGATCCGCGCACCCGCTTCGAGCCACTCCGCATGCGCGTGTCCAGGATCGAGCGCGTCGGGATCCAGGCCGTGGACGGCCAGGTCCGGCTCGACCGTCGCATGCACCGACCAGGCGATGACGCGACGCTCGCCGGGACGCAGCGGCGCTTGCCAACGGGCGACCACGGAGCCACCCTGGTCGTCCGTGGCGGCCTCGAGGCTCGGCGCTGGATCGAATGCCACGTGCGTCCGCACCGTGACTCCGTCCCGGCCGAGATACCCGAAGACCAGGCCTCCGTCCGGGGTCACCTCGGTCGGCAGCAGCTCGCCACGACCCTCGCGGGCGTAGCCGCGGACCTCGAAGATGTCGGCAAAGTCCGCGTCGAGCTCGAGTTCGACGTCGAGGTCGAAGGCGACCGGTCCGTGGTTCTGGATGTCCAGCCGCTCGCGATACGCTTCCGCGATCGTCCGCTCGCGACCGATCGAGATCGTCTGGCGGAGGATCGTCTCGGCTCCGCCCATCTTGTCGCCAGGATCCTTGCGGTACTCCGGATTGGTCGCCTGGACCACGCCGCGCCAGCTGCCGCCCGGGTCCGAGTGGAGCACGACCGGCCGCTCCCCGGCGATCCGGAGCGCGTCGCACGACAGGATTCGCGTGTCGCCGTCGTACAGGCCCATCCCGCGGCTGTCGGGGTGGATGTCACCGAACGCGTCGGAGACCAGGAACAGGTCGAGGTGCTTGAGCACCTGCGCGGAACCGAGATCGGTCGCCTTGACGATCGGGCGCGGCCGGGCGGGAAACGTTCGAGCCGGTGCGCTCGGCAGCGGCTCCACGAGGCGTGCCACCCGCCGAGTCTAGGGCGCTCGCCCGAACTCGTCATCCACGTCGGTAGCGGCGCCCTCAGTCGAGCTCGCCCCGCAATTGCGCAAGGGCCCGCAGCAGTGGCGCCCGAATGTCGTCGCGGGGCAGGTGCGGATAGGGTGTAAGCGCCAGCGCATCCTCGACTTCGAGCTCGCCGCGGTGGATTCGGCGCCCGAGCTCGGCGATTGCCCGAAAGGCCTCCGCCTGCTCGTCGGCGAACGCCTGTCCGGCGTGGTCGCCATGGCCGGGGACGACCGTGCCGCGGACCAGCGCGGCCAGCCGGTACGCCGTCTCCGGCCAGTCGAGCGGATAGCCGTCACCAAAGAACGGGACCGCACCGCCCTCGATCAGGTCGCCGGCGAAGACCACGTTCGCGGACGGGACGGAGATCACGATGTCGTGGTCCGTGTGCCCGCGCCCGAGATACCGGAGCTCAATCCTGCGGCCGCCGACGTCGATCGCCGCCGTCTCGGCAAAGACCCGATCCGGCGGGTCCAGCTCGACTGCCATCAGGTCGGTGGCGATGCTCGGCTCGTCTGCCGCGATCCGCGCTCGGCGCGTCATGCCGGTGCGTTCCATGAACGGAGGGCAACCGACATGTCCCCAGATCGCGGCCGGCCGGAAGATCCGGTTGCCGAAGGCGTGGTCGAAGTGGCCGTGCGTGTTGACGACGATCGCGACGGGGTCCGCGGTGAGCTCGCGGAGGTCGGCGAGGATCTCGGCGCCCTGGACGTGGGTCGAGCGCGTGTCGATGACCAGAACCGCCCCGTCGCCGAGCACGACGCCGATGTTCTGGTCGTAGAAGTCGTAGCGCCGGACGAAGACGCGGTCGCCGAGCTCGGCCCAGGTTGACACGAACGCATCGTAGTGGCGCCACGGAGCGCGTACGCTGCCCGCATGCCGTCGATCACCAGCCGCGCCACCGCCGCGGACGGGACGGTGCTGCTCGTCCGACATTGGCTGCCGGACGGGGCCGCGGCCGGCGGCGCCTGGGCGGGCCGTCCATGGGCGTACGTGCTGCTGGTTCACGGCCTGAGCGACCACTCCGGCCGATACGAGGACGTCGGGGAGCAGCTGGCGGCGGCCGGCCTGGACACGTGGGCGTTCGACCTTCGCGGGAACGGCGGTTCAGGCGGGCGGCGCGGCCACGTCGAACGATGGAGCCAGCTCCACGACGACCTCGCGGAGCGAATCCGCGCCGTGCGCGAGATCGCCGGCAGCCGGCCGGTCGTGCTCTATGGGCACTCGATGGGCGGGCTGATCGTGCTCGGCTACCTGCTCTCCGATCGACCCAGGCCGGACCTGGTCGTGGCCGGTTCGCCGGCCCTCGACAGCGCCCTGCCGGGCTGGAAGAAATCGCTGGCTCGGCTGCTGTCCCGCGTGGCGCCCACGCTCGCGATCCCGAACGGGATCGACGGCCGGACACTATCCCGCGACCCGACGGTGGGGGAGCGCGCCACCGCCGACCCGGTGACATGCCGGGTGTCGAGCGCGTGGTTCGGCGCAGCAGGTCTCGCCGAACAGGAGCGCGTCCGACGCGAGCACCGAAACCTGCCCCCGCTTCCGATGCTGGTGCTTCACGGCCTCGACGACGGCCTCGTCCCGCCGTCCGCCTCGGAGATCCTGGGCACGCTCCCCAACGCCGAGCGGCGCACGTATCCAGGTCTCCGCCACGAGCTCCACAATGAGCCCGAAGGCCCGCAGATCATCGACGACGTGATCGCCTGGATCCGCGACCACGTTCCGGGCACCATGACCGTTGAACCGGCCGCCCGCCGTGGTGATAGATCTCCCCGAACTGAAAACCGCCTCCGGGGAGCGCCTCGCGCGCTGAGAGTGTGGTAAGTGCCACAGACCCGCGGAACCTGATCCGGTTCGTACCGGCGAAGGAAGCAGGCCCTCGACTCGTTGACGCCGTCCCCCTGATGCGGTGCAGCGTCAACCGTGCTCGATCGGAGGTTCGCATCTGATGGCCACCCCCATGCGGGGACCCGCCCTTGCGGGTCGTCCCGATACCCGCTGGCGGACGCGGGACATCGTCATCGCGGCCGTGATCGGTGTCGCCTTCGGCGTCGTCTTCTGGGCCTGGAACCTGTGGTGGGGCGGTCCGATCGAGGCCTTGTTCAGCTTCGCTCCGCCGCTGAAGGACCTCGCCTACGCCGTCTGGCTGGTACCGGCGGTCCTCGCCCCGCTCGTCATCCGGAAGCCGGGCGCCGCCCTCTTTGCCGAGATGGTGGCGGCCGGCGTGTCGGCGATCCTCGGGAGCCAGTGGGGTGTCGACACGCTGCTGTCGGGGTTCGTCCAGGGCGCCGCGGCCGAGCTGATCTTCGCGTTCACCCTGTACCAGTCGTGGTCGTACCTCGTCCTCGCGGCCGCGGCCATCGCGAGCGCGGCGGCGGCCTGGATCCACGATTGGGCGATCTACTACGCCGACGTCGACCTCGGCGTGCAGCTCGTGCGGGGTTTCCTGATGGCCGTCTCGGCGGTGGTCCTGGTCGCGGGCGGCTCGGTCGCGCTCCGCCGGGCGCTCAAGAACGCCGGCGTGCTCGAGGGGTTCCCCGGCTGACGACGGGATCCGGATCGACCGTCCCGGGTACGCTCGCTGCCCGGGATCTCACGGTCAGCTACCCGACGAGCGATCGAGCCGCGCTCGACAACGTCACGTTCGAGCTTGCCGCCGGCCGGACGCTGCTCGTTGTCGGCCCGTCGGGATCGGGCAAGAGCACGCTCGCACTCGCGATCGCCGGGCTGATTCCCGGCGACATTCCGGCGGTCATCACGGGCGCGCTCGAACTGGACGGCAAGTCCGTCACGAGCCTCGATCGGCCGGCACTGGCCGACCGGGTGGGTCTGGTCTTCCAGGATCCCGCGAGCCAGCTGGTCATGGAACGCGTCGAGGACGACGTGGCCTTCGGCCTGGAGGCGCGAGGTTGGCCGGTCGGTCGGATGCGGCAGCGCGTGCCCGAGGCGCTGGCCGACGCGGGGCTGGACGGGCTCGGGAGGCGTCGGTCCAGGCGCCTGTCGGGTGGGCAGCAGCAGCGGCTCGCGCTGGCCGGGGTGCTCGCCGCGCTCCCCGGCCTGCTGGTCCTCGACGAACCCACGGCCAACCTGGATCCGCCCGGCGCCGCGGCCTTCCTCGATCGTGTCGCGGCCCTTGGTCGTACCCGGACCACGAGCGTGGTATTGATCGAGCATCGGGTGGAGCAGGCGTGGGCGATGGCCGACATGGTGCTGGCGCTTGACGCAGGCGGGCGGCCGATCGACGTCGGTCTGCCCGGCGAGGTGGCCGCTCGCTCGGCCCGGGTCATGTACCGGGCCGGGATCTGGCTGCCGGCGGCGGTCGAGCAGTCCGTCGCTCTTCCGGGCAGGGTCGTCCCGCCATCTCCCTTGGGTCGTGCCGATCAGCCAAGGGAGATCGTCGCCGGTAGTGGCCCCCCGACGCCCGCCCGGCCCGGGCCCTCGCAGGTCGCGATCGAGGCACGTGGTTTGACGTTCTCGTACGAGTCCGGGCACCCCGCAGTCCGGGACGTCTCGCTCAGCATCGCGCCCGCTGAGCGGGTCGCCCTCGTCGGCCCGAACGGGGGCGGCAAGTCCACGCTCGCCAGGGTGCTCGTCGGCCTGCTCCGGCCGGACCGCGGCTCCATCCGACTCGGCGGCGACGACCCGGCGCGGCTTCCCGCGGCCCGGCTCGCTCGGCGGGCAGCGTACGTCTTCCAGGAGCCCGAGCGGCAATTCCTCGCGGAACGTGTCCACGACGAGATCCTGCTCGGGCTGGCCCCGTCGGCGCGGCCCGGTGCCGAGAGGCTCCTCGCGGATCTCGGCTTGCCGCTGGACCGCTTCGGCGACCGAAGCCCGTTCCGGCTGTCCGGGGGCGAAGCACGCCAACTGTCGCTGGCGATCGCCCTGGTTCGGGATCCGGCCGTGCTGGTTCTCGACGAGCCGACGTTCGGGCAGGACCACGCCAACTACGACCGTCTGCTCGGGATCCTCGGCGGTCACCTTCGGGCGGGCACGACCCTGATCGCGGCGACCCACGACGAGCGGTTCGTCGCCGACGTGGCGGACCGCGTGATCACCATGGCCGACGGGCGGGTGACCGCGGACGAGCGAACCCGGTGATGCTCCATCGGCTCGAACTCGGCAATTCCCAGCTCGACAGCCCGCTCGGCCGAACCAGCCCCCTCGTCAAGCTGGGCGTCGCCGTTGCGTGGCTCCTCGGCCTTGCGTTCACCCTTGCCTGGGCGCCGCCCCTCGTCCTGGCTGCGGCGGCGGTCGCGGGCGGGATCGTCCTCGGCTCGGTGCGCCCCGGGTCGCTCGCCAGGTCGATTGCGCCCCTGTGGGTCGCGGCGATCGGGATCGGGCTGTTCAACGCGCTGTACTCGACGAGCAACGGCGACCCGGCAGCTGCGACGCTCGTCGGTCTCGGCCCGATCAGGATCACCGTCATGGCGGCCACCAATGGCGTGGCGCTGGCCCTCCGCCTGATCGCGATCGCGTCAGTCGGGGCGGTCTTCACGCTGACAACGGATCCGACCCGGCTGGCCGACGCGCTCGTTCGACAGGCGCACGTGTCCCCGCGGTTTGCCTACGGGGCGCTGGCGGCATATCAGGCGATCCCCAGATTCGCCGAAGACCTCACGACGCTGCGTCAGGCGCGTCGCATCCGCGGCCTCCGATGGTCGTGGCATCCGCGACTCCTGGTCACCCTCCTGGTGCTGGCGATCCGTCATGGCGATCGGATGGCGCTGGCAATGGACGCCCGCGCCTTCGGGGCCGGCCCGATGACCCACTACCGCGACCTCGATTGGTCGTGGCTGGACGTCGCGGTCGCTGCCGGCGCGGGACTGGTCCTCGTGGGAGCCCTCGGACTGGGCGGCACCATCTAGGCGGCGGTGCCGCGCAGGGGCCGGCGCCGGCCGGGGGGCGGGTCGCCGGCAAAGGGGCGGTCGCCGCCCGCCGTTCCATCGTGCAAGGCAGCCGAACGCGACGCCGGAGCCTCCGCCATGATCGTCCGCGTGAGCGATCAACGGCAGACCGTCGTCTTCTTCCCGGAAGGGGCCTTCGGGCCCACCAACAATTGTGTCGGGATCGGCCAGGTCCTCCGGGCGCGCGGCCACCGCGTGGTGTTCATCGTCGAGGAGTCGTTCGCGGGGGCGCTCGAGGCCAAGGGCTTCGAGGAGCGGCTGATGCGGCTCGGACCAGCGCCGGCCGAGCCCGAAGTCCCGGGCCAGTTCTGGATCGACTTCATCGGCGATACGGCGCCGGTCTTCCGGAAGCCGACGATCGTCCAGCTCGAGGAGTTCATCGCGCCGACCTGGCAGGCGCTGATCGACGGTGCGAAGTACGTCGATGCCCGGCTCACGGAGATCATCGACGAACTCCACCCCGACGTGATCATCGAGGACAACGTGGTCGGCTTCCCGGCGCTCGCGGCTTCCGGACGGCCGTGGGTCCGGATCGCGTCGTGCAACCCGGCGGAGCTCAAGGACCCGCTCGTTCCGCCGTTCTCGTCGGGCTACCCGGCGGCCGACCGGCACGACTGGCCGGCCTTCCTGGAGGAGGTCGAGCGAACGCACCGGGCGATCTGGTCGGACTTCGATGCGTTCGCTCGCGACCACGGCGACCACGGGCTGCGCTACGGACCGCTCGGCCCCGAGTTCATCGCAGAATCGCCTTGGCTCAACCTGTATCTGTACCCAGGTGATGCCGACTACGCGCGGTCGAAGCCGCTGGCGCCGACCTGGCACCGACTCGACTCGTGCGTCCGGGCCGCCGACACGACCTGGCAGCTGCCCGCCCACCTGGCCGACCGAGACGGTGCGTTGATCTACCTCTCGCTCGGCTCGCTCGGCTCGGCGGACGTCGGGCTGATGCAGCGACTCGTCGACCTGCTGGCCACCACCGAGCACCGGGTGATCGTCTCCAAGGGCCCGCTCGCCGACCAGATCACGCTCCACGACAACCAGACCGGCGAGGGCTTCCTGCCGCAGCCGGCGATCCTGCCGATGGTGGACCTGGTCATCACGCACGGCGGCAACAACACCGTCACCGAGGCGTTCCACCACGGCAGGCCGATGATCGTCCTGCCGCTCTTCTGGGACCAGGTCGACAACGCCCAGCGGATCGACGAGACCGGGTTCGGTCGACGACTGGCGACCTATGACTTCCGCGACGACGAACTGACCGACGCGATCGACGAGCTGCTCACCGACCTCCCCCTCAAGCGCCGGCTCGCCGACATCGCGTCGAGGCTGCAAGCCAGCCCCGGGACGATCCGGGCCGCGGACCTGATCGAGCGCGTGGCGCGGACCGGGCGACCGGCGGTCTGAGCGGTCCGACCGATCAACCAGGCTCCTGCATCGGAGCCGGCTGGTCCGACAATCGCCGCCCGATCCGGACGCCGCCGCCTGACGACGGCGCCGGGAGCGGCCTGCCGAACCAGTAGCCCTGCCCGAACTCGACGCCGAGCTGGGTGAGCGCGCGCGCCTCGTCCTCGGTCTCGACCCCTTCCGCGACGAGCCGGCAGCCGGCCGTCCGGGCGAAATGGCGCATCGCCACGACCAGCGCCTGCCTCCCGAGATTCGCATTGACGCCACGGACGAGGCTGATATCAAGCTTCACGAAGTGCGCCCGGAGCTCCACGATGTGGCCGAAGTTGGCGATCCCGGCACCGGCGTCGTCGACCGCCAATCGAACGTCGCCACCGACCTCGCGAACGGCCTCGCGGAGCGCCTGATAGTCATCCACGACATCGTGCTCGGTGATCTCGAGGACGATCGGCCGGCCGGCTCGACCGACGATCTCGCGCAGCGAGTCGGGCTGCCCGAGCAGGGCCGGCGAGACGTTCAGGTCCAGCCATCGACCGGACGGCAGGCTGCGGCTCGCATCAACGGCCGCCCGCAAGGTTGCCAGCTCCAGCTCGAGACCGAGGCCGAGATCACGTGCGTGGGCAAAGACACGGTCGGGACGGTCCCCCGAATCGAACCGGGTAAGGGCCTCGTATCCGACGATCTCACCTGATCGAAGTTCGATGATCGGCTGGAAGACGGGCTGGAAGCCCCGCTGTTCGATCACGGACGCGACCGAATGGCGCAGCTCGACGGACGCACGGTACGCATGGAGGCGTTCCGCCAGCAGAGCGCTCGGCGTGGTGCTGACGTCGACCAGCGAGGGCATCTTCTCCACCAGGGTTGCGGCGAACGTCGGGTCACGCGTGCCGATGACGACACCGCCGTCGATGTGATCCCCGTGGACGATCGGGCCGAATGCGAAGGCACGCAGTCCGACCCGGTCCAGTTGCTGACCCCACGAGCTGTCGTCGGGCGTGGAGACCCAGGGCTCGGCCCACGGCCCGTTCAGCGCATGGCTCCAGAGCCGACTGGAGCGGTGAGCCGGCAGGTGATCGCCGACCCGGAGCGGAAAGCCGTCGGGCGCATGGCTCGCGATGACCACGGCGTCGTCCGCCCCGAGGAACGCCCCGACCGCGGTGAAGTCGACGCCGGGGACCGTGGTCAGCGCGTCGCATACGGTCTGGGCCGCCTGTTCCAGGGTGGAGGCCGGCGCGATGGCCTGGATGGCGGCTCCGAGGACGTGGCGAAAGCCGGCCTCGAGCGCAAGGTCGGCCTGCACCGAGCGCAGTTCGGTGACGTCCCGCTGCACGGCGACGAAGCTGGTGATGTCTCCCCCGACCCCGTGCACCGGGGTAAGGCTGAGCTCGACTCGGGACGCAGAGCCATCGCGCCGCCGTTGGTCGATCTCGCCGAACCACGGCCTGCCGTCGCGTCCGGCGCGGTTCATGTCGGCGTGGACCGATGTCCCGACGATCTCGGCCACGAACGAGGCGTGGTGGCGGCCGAGCAACTCCTCGACTCGATAGCCAGATTGCCGCTCATACGCCGGGTTGACGTAGATGATCACCCCGCTCGCATCGGCGATCACGACGCCGTCGACGGTCTGGTTCATGGCTGCGGCAAGCCGGTCGAGCTCGACTCGCGCGCGCTCGCGCTCTGACACGTCGATCATCTGGCCGCCGTACCCGATCGGCTCGCTGGCGTCGTTGCGCAGGGCCGCCGCGTAGATCTCGAGCGTCAGCTCACGACCCTCCCGCGAACGCCGATGGACGAGCTCGCCGGTGATCACGGCTCCCCTCAGCGTGCGGTCGATCCGTTCGGCCGACGAGGTGCGCTCCTCGTCGGGCGTCGCCTCCCCCGGCATCGGGCCGCCGAGCACCTCGTCGGCGGTCCAGCCGAACACCCGCTCGGCACCATCGCTCCAGAACGTGATGTTTCGGTCGCGGTCGAATGCCATCGTCGCCACCGGAGATGTGTCGACGATGGCCCGGAGGAGCTCGGCAGGCGGGACGTGCGGCCGCCGACCGGTGGACGCGGCCGGGGGCCGAGGAGATCCGGCGCGGCGTTTCGCGGCAGTGGGAAGTGGTTGGGCGACCGGCTCGGACGTCATTCGCTACTCGGCTCTCTCGGTTTGCTCGACTTAACCGGTTTAGTCTGACATATTACTATCCAGTCTGTCTAGTATAGAAATGTGCTAGGCTCCGCCTATGGAGAACCAGCATGTTCCCGGTCGGCCGCGCAGCCACGACGTGGACGCCGCGATCCTCGACGCGGCCATGCAACTCCTCGGCGCCAAGGGTCCCGAGGGCGTGACGATCAACGCCGTCGCCCGCCGTTCCGGGGTTGCGCGGGCATCCATCTATCTCCGCTACCCGAGCCGGCAGGCGATGCTCGAGGCCGCGCTGCGGGCGGCGATCGGGCGACAGCCATACCGGCTGACGGGTGACATCGAGGCCGACCTGCGTCAGGGCGCCGCCCAGGCCCAGGCGATCTTTGCCACGCCGTCGTTTCGAGCCATCCTCCCCGAGGTCGTTCGCGGGCTCCTTCAGCAGATCGGCGAGCCGGACGGGATCACGCCCGACATGGTCGCCCCCAATCGAAGGCCCATCGCCGAGGAGTACCGTCGCCTGTCGGCCGGCGCCGGGTTCCGTGCCGACGTCGATCCCGACCTGCCATTCAAGCTGATCCTCGGAGGCGTGCTGATGTCGCTGCTCGCCGACGGGCTGCCGCCGACGCCTGATGACGCGGCCCGGATCGCAGAGCTCGTCATCCGTGGGCTGCGTGAAGGTCCGGCTTCGACGAAGCGCTCATAGGACGGAACGGGTTTTCGAGCCGGCGTAGGATGCGCTGACACCCGCCAGGCTCCCTGCCAGATCACAGGAGGCTCCTCGTGACCGACATCCTCGAGCGCGTCAAGACCTACCAGCAGTTCATCGGCGGCCAGTGGGTCGACTCGGCGTCAGGCGCGACACTCGACGTCGAGAACCCGGCTGACGGCACGGTCATCGCCAGGGTCCAGGCCTCGACGGCCGAGGATGTGGATCGGGCGGTCGAAGCCGCGGCGACCGCCTTCGAGACCTGGCAGCACACGACGCCCCAGGAACGAAGCCTGGCGCTGCTCAAGCTGGCCGACGGGTTGGAGGCGCGCGCCGACGAGCTCGGCCGGCTGGAATCGAAGAATGCCGGCAAGCCGGTGACCGCCGCCATCGACGAGATCCCGGTGACCGTCGACAACCTGCGCTTCTTCGCCGGTGCCGCCCGCGTGATGGAGGGCAAGGCGGCCAATGAGTACATGGCCGGCCACACCTCGATGATCCGTCGCGAGCCGGTCGGGGTCGTCGCCTCGATCGCGCCGTGGAACTACCCGATCATGATGGCCGGCTGGAAGATCGGCCCGGCGCTGGCCGCCGGCAACGCGGTCGTCCTCAAGCCGTCGGCCCGGACGCCGCTGACCGCGCTCGTCCTCGCCGAGGTTGCCTCGGAGATCCTGCCGCCGGGCGTCCTCAACGTCATCACCGGGACGGGTGCGGCGATCGGCGACCCGCTCGTGGCCCATCCCAGGGTCGGGATGATCTCCGTGACCGGCGACACCGAGACCGGCAAGCACATCGCGCGCACCGCCGCCGAGAAGGTCAAGCGGCTCCATCTCGAGCTCGGCGGCAAGGCCCCGGTCATCGTCTTCGACGACGCCGACATGGAGGCCGTGATCGAGAACATCAAGCTGTTCGGCTATTGGAACAGCGGCCAGGACTGCACGGCGGCCTGCCGGGTCATCGCCGGTCCGAAGATCTACGACCGGTTCGTGGCCGACCTGGCCGGTGCCGTCAAGACCATCAAATGGGGCGACCCGGCCGAGGGCGACGACATCGAGATGGGCTCGCTGATCGCACCCGCCCAGGCCGACAAGGTGGCCGGAATGGTCGACCGGGCGCGCGCCGGTGCCGAGGTCGTGACCGGTGGCCATCGGCCGGATCGGCCGGGCGCCTACTACGAGCCGACCGTGATCGCCGGCCCCGACCAGCGCAGCGAGATCGTCCAGGACGAGGTGTTCGGGCCGGTCGTCAGCGTCCAGCGCTTCGGCGACGAGGAGCAGGCCATCAGGTGGGCGAACGACGTCCGCTTCGGGCTGGCGGCTTCGGTCTGGACGAGCGACGCCGGAAAGGGCATGCGCGTGGCGAAGGCCATCCAGTTCGGAACGGTCTGGATCAACGATCACTTCATGCTCGTTTCCGAGATGCCCCATGGCGGGTTCAAGGAATCCGGGTATGGCAAGGACCAGAGCATGTACGCGATCGAGGACTACACGGTCGTCAAGCACGTGATGCTCAAGATCTGAGTGCGCGGCGGGGCGGCGCGTCGCGTCGTTACCGCCTGCGCGCGGTCGCTCACGCACGGCGAGTGCGCTCGCCCAGGTGCTCGAGGCGCCCCGCCGGTCCCGGCGGGGCGCCTCATGAGTCGCGCGGAATGGCCGGGGTCACTCCGGCGGCAGCTCGCGATAGACCAGGTCGATGTCGATCCCCTGTCCACGGCGGATGAACTTCGCGCCGTAGTACACGATCAGCCCGATGACCACGATCCCGCCGATGAAGGCGGGCACCCACCAGGCGTTGTTGGAGTCGCCGTACAGGGCGAGTGCCGGGTACTGCAGGGTAAGCCAGGTCAGGAAGACCATGACCGCGATGGACAGCGGCGCGACGATGTACAGCACCGGGATCCCGGCGACGGTCAGGTTGGCGGGCGACGCCCGGTAGAGATCCGGACGGCGGCTCGGGAACACCAGCGCCGCGACGCCGACGATCACGACGCAGACGACGCCGGCCAGCACGCCCAGCGCGAGCCAGGTCGCGAAGTCGGTCGACGCGACGCTCCAGGCGAGCATCACGGTCACCAGGCCCATGATCAGCAGGATCGCCGGCACGGGCGAGTGCGTTCGCTCGTTGACGTCCGACAGCCGCTCGGGCAGCAGCCGATCGAACGACCAGGCGAACACCGTCCGGATCGGCATGAACGTGTTGCCGACCATCGCGGGCAGGCTCCAGAACAGGAACGAGCCGACGATCAGGATGGTGATGATCGGAACGTTGTAGACCAGGCTGGCCATGAAGTGGTACCAGGGCCCGGTCGGGATCGCGTAGGCGCTCGTCGTGCTGTTCACCGCGACCATGAAGTCATAGCCGGTGACCTTGAACAGGAGCAACACGCCGACGACGATGAAGATCACGTCCCAGGCCAACGCCCCGAACATGATCCCCATCTGCCGACCGCGATTGGCGGCGCTCTTGAGCTCGCCGCTCAGGTAGACCGACCACCAGTTCCACATCATGAAGACCATGATCGCGAAGATGGTCGGCAGGGTTGCGTCGGTGTTTCCGAGGTCCGCCTTGGCGCCCGCCGATCCGGCGGCGGCGATGACGCCGGCCGCGTCGGTCCCGCCGAACTTCTGGTTCAGCGTGCTGAAGTTGGCCTGGAAGTCGGTCGTGTTGCCGAACAGCAGCACGACGAAGGCCAGGAACGTGCCGAGCGAGGCGATGATCCAGAAGACGTTCTGCCAGCGGAACGTGGCCCGCACGCCGGCGATGTGGATCCCGGTCATCAACGCGATCATCGCGAAGCCGCCCAGGAAGATCCACAGACCGTCCTTCTGGAAGCTGTTCCCGGCATCGATCAGGCTCTGGTTGTCGAACATCACGCCGAGCGTGACCAGGACCGGGCCGAGAGCGAAGACGGGGAAGTAGCGCGCCCAGAACGTGGCACCGATCATGGCCGACAGCGCCGCCCCGAAGTTCGAGATCGTCGCGAGGGGCGGCGACAGGATTCGGCTCACCCAGACGTAGTCGCCGCCGGTCCGCGGCATGGACGACGCGAGCAGGGCCATCATGATCAGGACGGGGATGTTGAGGACGAACGAGATGATCGTCGCCGACACGAGGTCGGCGCCCGGGAACGCGCTCAGGGCGAAGAACACGCCCCACGCCAGCGTCGCTCCCACGGGCGCGGAGAACACGGCGTTGTAGATCGCCGCATCGACCGCCGAAGCCTCCCGAACCAGCCCGGTGCTCTGCCGGACGAACAGGCCTCCACGCCCACCGTCGGAAGTGGTTGTCACTAGCTCCCTCCGATCCGTCCCGGGGGCGCGCCACTTGACACGGCGCGCCGCATCCGGCGATAGTCGAACACGAACGAACATCTCTCGTCAAGAGCTGTTGTGAGGTTCAGGTCCGCACGATGTCCGATGCTGTGGGGGACGCCGGCCTCCGCCTGGCGAGCATGGCAATCGACCGCGGCCGCTCCCCGGACGACCGGCGCCGGGTGATCCTCGAGCGCGTCGCCGACGAGCAGACGATCCACGTCGCCGACCTGGCTCGCGAGCTGGGCGTCTCGGAGATGACGATCCGGCGTGACATCCGCCGCCTCGAGCAGGACGGTTTCCTCCGCCAGACGTACGGCGGCGCGACGGCTCACCTGACCCGGGCACTGGATGTCGCCTTCAACGCGAGAGCCCTGCAGCATCCCCGCGAGAAGCGCCTGATCGCGGTCCGGGCCGTCGAGCTGGTCGACGACGCGCACACGATCTTCGTCGGGGTGGGGACCACCGCCGAGCAGTTCGCGCGCTACCTTCGGGCCCGGCCGGAGGTGACCGTTGTGACCGCCTCGCTCCCGACCGCCAGCATGCTCGGCACCCGGCCTCTGCGCACGGTCGTGCTCGGTGGGGCGGTCCTCCGCGACGAGCTGACTGCGATCGGACCGACCGCCGCCGCGGCCCTCGAGCGCTACCGGTTCGACGTGGCGGTCATCGGCACGGCGGGGATCTCGGCCCGCTGGGGCATCACCGAGCTGTCCGAGGACGAGGCCGAGATCCAGCGCGTGGCGATCGGACGGTCCGGGCGGGTGATCGTGCTTGCCGACGGCTCCAAGGTGGGCGCAGCGCAGCGCATGGTCGTGGGGCCGGCCGACCGCGTCGATACGCTCGTGACGGACGCCAGTGCACCACCCGCGGAGCTCGATGCCCTCCGCCGTATCGGGATCGACGTGATCGTTGCCGGCTCGTCGGAGCCGGACGCCCCGGACCTCGAAGCGCGGGATCCGCTCGCCGTCGGGCGGGTTGCCGCAGGGAGTTGAGATGCACTCGCTGGAACGGACCTTCGGCGTTCGGAAGCCGATCATCGCGATGCTCCACCTGCCCGGGCTGCCGGGCCGGCCGTGGCACGACGTCCCGGCCGGTCTCGACAAGGCGGTCGAGATCGTCGGGCGCGACCTGTCGGTGCTCCAGGAAGCGGGTGTCGACGGCGTGATGTTCTGCAACGAGGCCGATCTGCCGTACCAGCTTCGCGTCGGGCCCGAGATCGTCGCTGCCATGGCGTCGGTGGTCGGCCAGCTCCGACGCGAGATCCACGTCCCGTTCGGCGTCAACCTGCTGTGGGATCCGATAGCCAGCCTCGCGGTCGCTCGCGCGACCGGAGCCTCGTTCATCCGGGAGGTGATGACCGGCGTGTACGAGAGCGACCTCGGCATGATCGAGCCCCACATCGGCGAGATCGCCGGCTTCCGAACCGCGATCGGCGCCGGCGACGTGCTGTTGTTCGACAACATCCAGCCGGAGTTCGCGAGCGCGATCGGCCGGCGCTCGGTCGCCGATCGGGCGAAGGGCGCCGCCTTCCTCGGCGTCGACGCGATCCTGATCAGCGGTCCCGCCGCCGGAACGTCGTTCGAGATGAGCGATCTCCGAGCCGCCAAGGAGGCCGTGCCGGATGTCCCCGTCATCGCCAACACGGGGGTCCGCGCGGAGACGGTGGCGGAGATCCTGTCGGTGGCCGATGGCGCGATCGTGGGGACGAGCCTCAAGCGCGACGGCGTCACCTGGAACGAGGTCGACCAGGGCCGGGCACGCGCCCTAGTGGAGGCCGCTCGCTCGGCCCGCTCGGCCGCGGTCTGAGGTGGCAAGGCGGACGCGTGTCTACTTCGCGACGGACCTCCACGGGTCCAGCAAGTGCTTCCGGAAGCTCCTCAACGCCGGGCCGATGTACGGCGCCGACGTGCTCATTCTCGGCGCGGACCTCGGTGGCAAGGCGATCCAGGGGATCGTGCGCGGGAGCGGTGGGCGGTGGCACGCCCGCTTCGTGGGGACCGACTATGACGTCTCGGAGGGTTCCGAGCTCGAGGGGCTCGAGCGGCTGATCGAGGACCACGGCTACTACCCGTATCGCGCCGAGCCAGGAGAGCTCGAGACGCGGCAGGCCGCCGGCACGATCGAGTCCCTGTTCGTCGAGCTGATCGCCGCCCGGCTGCAGGGCTGGATGGCGCTCGCCGACGAGCGGCTGCGACCCAGAGGGATCCCGATCTACGTGATGCTGGGCAACGACGATCCGCCCCAGCTCCGCCCGATCCTCGAGTCGGCGGGTTGGGCAACGCACGTGGAGGGCCAGGTCGTCGCGCTCGACGATGACCACGAGCTGATCTCGTGGGGCTTCTCGAACCTGACGCCATTCCACAGTCATCGCGAGCAGACCGAGGACCAGCTCGCCGAATCGATCGCCGCGATGGTCGCCAGGTTGCGGGATCCGTCCCGCGCGGTGTTCAACTTCCACGTCCCACCGATCGGCTCGGGCCTGGACGAAGCTCCGGTCATCGACGCGAGCCTGACCGTCCAGCAGTCGCTCGGCCAGGTCCGGTTCGCCCCGGCCGGGAGCACGGCGGTCCGCGCCGCGATCGAGGCGACCCAACCGCTGCTCAGCCTCCACGGCCACATCCACGAGTCCGCCGGCATCCGCCGGATCGGGCGGACGATCGCGATCAACCCGGGCAGCGACTACGTGACGGGCGCTCTCAACGGTGCGCTCGTGACCCTGGAGCGGGACAAGGTCGCGACCCATCAGCTCGTCCGCGGATGAGGGCCGGCGGGTCCGGCGGGCCGGGGGACGGCGGTGACGCGCTCGTCTCGATCGACGTCGGGACATCGGGCGCCCGGGCCGTCGCGTTCGATCTCGAAGGGCGGCCGCTGCTCGAGGTCCGGCGCGGCTTCGCGACATTCTCGCCCCGGCCCGGCTGGGCCGAGCAGTCCGCGGCCGACTGGCGGTCGGCGTCGATCGCGTCGGTCGCCGAGCTGGTCCGTCGGCTCGGGCAGGATTGGCGGGTCCGCGCGATCTCGCTCACCGGGCAATGCCCGACGATGGCCCTCGTCGACCGCCGCGGTCGCGCCATCGGGCCGGGCCTGACCTACCGCGACAACCGCGCCGCCGCCGAGGCCGGTGCCATCCGCGACCGCTTCGGGGAGGCGGCGATCCATGCCCGGACCGGCCACCTCCCGTCAGCGTTCCACATCGCCCCGAAGCTGCTGTGGCTCCGCCGGCATGACCCGACGGCCTGGCGCGGAGCGTCGCTCGTCCTCCAGCCGCGTGACTTGGTCGTACTCGACCTCACGGGCGAGGCGGTCACCGACGGGACACACGCGGCCGCCACGCTCCTCTACGACCTCCGCCGAAGACGCTGGGACGAAGAGCTCCTCGAGGCGCTCGAGCTCCCGCCGTCGCTCCTGCCCCGGATCGGCCGCTCGGACGAGGTCGTCGGCACGTTGCGACCGCGGGTCGCGGTGCGGCTCGGATTGCCCATCGCAACGCCCGTCGTGCTCGGCGGCGCCGACAGCCAGGCGTGTGCCTTTGGCGCCGGGGTCGTCGGGTCGGGGCCGGTGTCCGAGATGGCCGGGTCATCGACCTGCCTGAACACGGTAGTGAGCGCTCAGCTCGACGTCCTCGCCGTGACCCACTACCCGCACGTGGTCGGTGGCGAGCTCACGACCGAGACCGGGATCAACACCACCGGCGCAGCGGTCCGCTGGGTGGCCGACCGGTTCTATGCCGGACGACGCGAGCGCGCGTCCGCCGCGGACTTCGAGCGGCTTGACCGCGAGGCCGCGATGATCGGGCCCGGTGCGGACGGTCTCCTGTTCGCCCCGATCCTGGGGGACGGCGAGCGGACAGATCCGGGGCTTCGGGGCGCGATGACCGGCCTGTCGCTCCGCCACGGACGGGCGACGATCGCCCGCGCGGCATTCGAGGGCGTGGCCTACGCGATCCGGGCCCAGCTGGATCTCCTCCGAGCGGGCGGCGCCCCGGTCACCGAGCTGCGGGTGTCAGGTGGCGACGCCCGGTTGGCGAGCTGGAACCAGGTCAAGGCCGATGTCACGGGGCTCGTCGTCCGGACGTACGCCGGAGACGCGGCCACGACCGGGGTGGCGATGCTCGCCGGGCTCGGCGCCGGCGTCTATCGCGATCCGGCCGAGGCGATCGCCCGGTGCGTCCGGGCGGATCCGCCGGTCGAGCCGCACCGTGAAGCGGTGGCCCGGTACGACGAGGCGTATCCGTCCTACCAGGCCCTCATCCGGGACTCGGTCGTCCGTCGCGAGGAGACCTGACATGCGGCTCCGGCTCGGGATCAACGACTGTTTCGCGGTCAAGCGCTGGCCCCGGATCGAGGACTGGGGCCCGATCGTGCGGGACCGGCTCGGACTCACGCTCGTGCAGCATTCGCTCGATCTGGTCGAGCTCGGTCTGGATGACCCGGCGGCGGCCGGCCGAGCGGTCGCCGGGACGGGACTCGATCTCCACTCGGTCTTCACCGGACTCGCGGCGTACTCATCGAACCTGCTCCTGCATCCGGATCCGGATGCGCGGTCCGCCGCCGAGGCCTGGTATCGCTCGGCCATCGATTGGACGGCCGCGGCCGGGGGTCGGGCCGTCGGCGGTCACGTCGGGGCCTTCTCCGTCGCGGATTGGGAGGACCCGGCCGCGCGGCGGGAACGCTGGTCCGACCTCCAGACGTCGCTTGGGCATCTGGCCGGGTCGGCGCGGGCAGCCGGCCTCGACCATCTGCTCGTGGAGAACCTGGCAGCGGCTCGCGAGCCCTCCACGATGTCGATGATCCGCGACCTCGTCAGCGTGGGCGACGCCGAACATGCCCCGATCCGGCTCTGCCTCGACGTCGGGCACATGTGCGTACCGGGCGCGACCGGTGCCGAGCGTGATCCGTACGCCTGGCTGTCGACCGTCGGCCGCCTGGCCTCGATGGTCCAGCTCCAGCAGTCGGACGTGGACGGCGATCACCATTGGCCGTTCACGGGCGCCCGCAACGCGGTAGGCCGGATCGACGCCGACCGCACGATCGACGCCCTGGGCGAGGGCGGGGTGGAGACGTGCCTGCTGTTCCTCGAGATCATCCCCGCCTTCGAGCAGCCGGATGAGGATGTCCTCGACGACCTCGTCGAGTCGGTCGACTACTGGCGGAGCGCCCTGGACGACCGCGGGGTGCTGGAGGTCTAGCCGGTCAGGAATTCGAGAAGCACCGGCCGTCGAGCCGAGCCTAGCATCGAGTCATGGACAGCAACCACAAGGGAGTCGCGACCATGACCGGAACTGCCACCCAGGGGATCAAGACCGTGCTGCATCCCGTCTCCGACCTGGCGACGGCCAGGCCGGTGTACGTCGCCCTGCTCGGCATCGAGCCGCAGGCCGACGCGCCGTACTACGTCGGGTTCGACGCCGAGGGCCAGCACATCGGGCTCGTGCCCGGCGGTGGCCCGCAGGCCATGCTCTCGCCGGTCGCGTACTGGCACGTGTCGGACATCGAGGCGAAGCTCGCCGAGGTGACCGCCGCGGGCGCCAGCGTGAAGGAACCCCCGCGGGAGGTCGGCGGCGGCCGCCTCGTGGCCACCTTCGCGGACCCCGATGGCAACGTCCTCGGGCTCATCGAGGACCGTTGAGGTCCCCGTCCCTAGAATTGGCCTTCGTCCCGATCGGGATTGGCCGGGGAGGAATCCTGCCATGACAGCCACCAAGAGCCGCTCGACCAAGGGAGGCCGCGCCTCCGACAACGTCTGGACCGAGGAGGAGCGGGCCGCGGTCCAGGCCAGCGTCCGGGAGCGGAAGGCCGCCGCCCGGCGCAGTCCGGAGGATGAACGGATCGAGGGTGAACTCGACGTCCGCGCCAAGTTCGCCGAGATGCCGCCCGCGGATCGGGCGATGGGTGAGCGGATCCATGAGCTCGTCACGGCGGCGGAGCCGTCGCTGGTGCCGAGGACGTACTACGGGATGCCGGCCTATGCCAGGGACGGCAAGACGATCTGCTTCTTCAAGCCAGCCTCGAAATTCAAGGTTCGCTACGCGACGTTCGAGTTCCAGCCGGACGCCCGCGTGGACGAAGGCGAGATGTGGCCCGTCTCGTTCGCGGTGATCAGGCTCACCCCACAGGTCGAGGCGCGGATCGTCGAGCTCGTCAAGAGGGCCGTGAGCTGAAGGCCGACGTGGTCGACGCCGGGTTGGGCCCATCGGCGACGCCGGCCGACCAGCACGACCTCATCCGGGTCGCCGGCGCTCGGGTCAACAACCTCAAGGACGTCAGCCTCGAGATCCCGAAGCGCCGGCTGACCGTGTTCACCGGCGTCTCCGGCTCGGGCAAGAGCTCGCTCGTGTTCGACACGATCGCCTCGGAGTCGCAGCGGCTGATCAACGAGACGTACAGCGCCTTCCTGCAGTCCTACATGCCGACCCTGGCCCGGCCGGAGGTCGACGTGCTTGACGGCCTGACGACGGCGATCATCGTCGACCAGGAGCGGATGGGCGCGAACTCACGCTCGACCGTCGGTACGGTCACCGATGCCAACGCCATGCTGCGCATCCTGTTCAGCCGGCTCGGGCAGCCGCACATCGGCTCGCCCAAGGCCTACGCCTTCAACATCCCTTCCGTCACCGGCTCCGGGGCGATCACCGTAGAGCGCGGAACCGGCAGAACCGAGTCGAGAACCTTCAGCGTGACCGGCGGGATGTGCCCGCGCTGCGACGGCATGGGCAGCGTCAGCGACATCGACCTGACCGAGCTCTACGACGAGAGCAAGTCGCTCGCCGAGGGCTCGATCAAGATCCCGGGCTTCACGGCGGACGGCTGGGCCGTGCGGCTGTACCTCGAGTCGGGCTTCTTCGACCCGGACAAGCCGATCCGCGAGTACACCGCCGCCGAGCTCAACGACTTCCTGTACCGCGAGCCGACGAAGGTCAAGATCAACGGCATCAACCTCACCTACCAGGGGCTCATCCCGAGAATCCAGCAGTCGATGCTGTCCAAGGACATCGACTCGCTCCAGCCACACGTCCGGGCGTTCGTCGATCGGGTGGCGACGTTCAAGCCGTGTCCAGAATGCGGCGGCACCCGGCTCAGCGCGCTGGCGCGGTCGTCGAAGATCAAGGGGATCAGCATCGCCGACGTTTGCGCGATGCAGATCAGCGACCTGGCCGGATGGGTCCGTGGGCTGAACGAGCCAACCGTGGAGCCCCTGCTCGCGTCGTTGGCGGACACGCTCGACTCGTTCGTCGAGATCGGGCTTGGCTATCTCAGCCTGGATCGGCCGTCGGGCACGCTGTCCGGTGGCGAGTCGCAGCGCGTCAAGATGGTTCGCCACCTGGGGTCGTCATTGACCGACGTCACGTATGTCTTCGACGAGCCGACGATCGGCCTCCACCCGCACGACATCCAGCGGATGAACGGCCTGCTGCTGCGACTGCGGGACAAGGGCAACACCGTGCTCGTCGTGGAGCATCGCCCCGAAACGATCGCCATCGCCGACCACGCCGTCGACCTCGGCCCAGGCGCCGGCAGCGGGGGCGGCGAGATCTGTTTCGAGGGCAGCGTCGACGACCTGCGCGCCAGCGACACGATCACCGGCCGCCATCTCAGCGATCGAGCCGCCTTCAAGTCGACGCTGCGAGCGCCCACCGGCTCGTTGCAGGTTCGCGGCGCGTCCGCCCACAACCTGCGAGGCGTGAACGTGGACATCCCGCTGGGCGTGCTGGTCGTGGTCACCGGCGTCGCGGGGTCCGGCAAGAGCTCGCTCGTCCACGACTCGATTCCCGCCGGCGAGGACGTGGTGTCGATCGACCAGGGCGCGATCCGCGGCTCGCGACGCAGCAACCCGGCCACGTACACGGGCCTGCTCGACCCGATCCGCGCCGCATTCGCCAAGGCCAACGGCGTGAAGCCGGCCCTGTTCAGTGCCAACTCCGAGGGCGCCTGTCCGAACTGCAATGGCGCAGGCGTCATCTACACCGAGTTGGGCTTCATGGACACCGTCGCCACCACGTGCGAGGAATGCGAGGGCAAGCGGTTCCAGGCGTCGGTCCTCGAGTACCACCTCGGCGGGCGCGACATCAGCGAGGTCCTCGCGATGTCGGTCACCGAGGCCGAGGCGTTCTTCGGCGCGGGTGAGGCCCGGACGCCCGCCGCCCACGCCATCCTCGACCGGTTGGCCCATGTCGGGCTTGGCTACGTGCGCCTCGGCCAGCCGCTTCCGACGCTGTCGGGCGGCGAGCGTCAGCGACTCAAGCTGGCCACGATCATGGCCGAATCCGGCGGGATCTACGTGCTCGACGAACCAACCGCCGGTCTTCACCTCGCCGACATCGAGCAGCTCCTCGGCCTGCTCGACCGACTGGTCGACTCGGGCAAGTCGGTCATCGTCATCTCGCACCACCAGGCGGTCATGGTCCACGCGGACTGGATCATCGACCTCGGGCCGGGCGCCGGTCACGACGGCGGCCGGATCGTGTTCGAAGGCACGCCCGCCGATCTCGTCGCTGCGCGATCCACGCTGACAGGCGAGCACCTCGCGGCCTACGTCGCCGGCTGAGGTACGCGGTCCGGGACGTCGCCGGACGTCTGTGGCACGATCTCGCAGGTGACCAGCTCACCTGCCGCGTCCCAGCACCTGAGCGACCTCGCCTGGCTGCGCCGGGTCCGCGACCGGATCGACCGGGAGTACGCGCAACCGCTCGACGTGGAGGCGCTCGCCCGCGGCGCCCACATGTCGGCCGGGCACCTGAGCCGCCAGTTCCGGCAGGCGTATGGCGAGTCGGTCTACAGCTACCTGATGACCCGGCGCATCGAGCGGGCGATGGCCCTGCTGCGGAACGGCGAGCTCAGCGTGACCGACGTCTGCTTCGAGGTCGGCTGTTCTTCGCTCGGCACGTTCAGCACCCGCTTCACGGAGCTGGTCGGTGTCTCGCCGAGCACCTACCGCCGCGAGGCGTCGGGCCCGATCACGGGGATGCCCCCGTGCGTGGTCAAGCAGGTGGCCAGACCGGTCAGGAATCGAGAAGCGCGGGCGGCACAGCCGCAGGTAGTGTGAGCGCCATGGACATCAAGATTCACTCGAGCATGCTCCCGCACGACGACCCGAGCGCATCGCTGGCGTTCTACCGCGATGCGCTCGGCTTCGACGTCCGCAATGACGTCGAATTCCGCGGTTTGCACTGGATCACCGTCGGTCCGGCCGGCCAGCCCGACACGGCCATCGTCCTGTACCCACCAGCGGCCACCCAGGGTCTCACCGAGGACGAGCGCCGCATGGTCGCCGAGATGATGGCCAAGGGCACCTACGCCAGCATCAACCTGGCCGTCAGGGATCTCGATGCGATCTTCGAGCGACTGCAGGCCAGCGATGCCGAGGTCGTCCAGGAGCCGACCGACCAGCCGTACGGGGTTCGCGACTGTGCCTTCCGCGATCCCGCCGGCAACCTGGTCCGGATCCAGGAGTTGCGCTGACTCCTCGGTCGCGGCGGGAGCCCGATCGGGCCTGCGCGGGCGGCTAGTGGCGGACCTCCTCGGGCGTCTCGTACCAGCGGACGCGCTCGCCGAGCCGGGCGCGAGCCTGCCAGCCGAGTGACTTCGGCGCCCCTTCCATGGCGGCGAGCAACGTCGCCACCTGACTGCCCGGCTCGAATGGCGCACCCTCCGGCCTGCGGCGACCGGCCTCCTCCGCGGCTCGGGCAAGGTTTCGCTCGAGCGTGTGGCACAGGCCCCAGTCCGCGCCGGCGAGCGAGACGATCCGGCGCCGATCGATGAGGCCGTCGGCCTCCCGATCGGCCAGCTCGTGATCAGCCAGCAGGCAGACGATGTCGCCGAGATCCTTGGCGTTGATCTCCCAGATCTGCAGCTTGGTGAGCAGCATGTCGGCCAGGTAGAGGGCCGGCCCCGGGCCGTCGATCCGACCGCGCAGGTCGATCCGGTGCGACATCCGCACTTCGTCGACCACGACGTCGATCGGCCAGCGCCCGTCCGGATGACGGAAGTTGAGCCGCTGCGCCCCGTGCAGGGCGTTGAACATCTTCTCGGGCACGTACCCGGCGGCCTCGAAGAACGGCGTGGCCCGGCGCGCGTCCCGGGCCGAGACGGCGAAGTCGAAATCGCCGTACTCGCGCTCGAACGGGGGGACTCGGACGGATGGCGACGTGAGGTAGACGGCCATGCCGCCCATCAAGCGGAGCTGGAGACCCGAATCCAGTGCGGCGGCCGCGACGCGTTCGGCTTCGGCGCGGATGTCCTCGAGCGGGGTGTCCGCGACCTCGCTCCTCTCGCCCAATTCGCTCACGCGGGCAGGTGCCCGCGGCCCAGGCCGACACGCCGTCGGCTGGCAGAAGGGGATGGCAAGGAATTCGCTCTCCAGGTACGGGACTGGGCCGGATTGTAGGCTCGGCATCTTCGTCGCCGCCCTCGACATCGACACCGTCGGCCATATCGTAGGGGCGTGCCGGAACCAGGATCGATCCCGCGCGCGGCCCGGGCCGCCATCCTCGCCTGGTACGACCAGCATGGCCGACCGCTGCCGTTCCGTGCCACCCGCGACGCATACGCGATCCTCGTGTCCGAGGCGATGGCGCAGCAGACCCAGGCCGCCCGCGCGGGCGAGGTGTGGACCCGGTTCATGGCGGCGTTTCCGAGCACGCATGCCCTCGCCGCCGCCAGCCTAGCCGACGTTCTCCGTGCCTGGCAGGGTCTCGGCTACAACCGGCGAGCGCTCAACCTGCGACGGGCCGCGCGACAGATCGTCGAGCAACACGATGGACGCGTGCCGCAGGATGTCCACACGCTGGAGGGACTCCCGGGCGTCGGGCCGTACACCGCTCGGGCGGTCGCCGCGATCGCCTTCGGCCAGCGGGTCGGGGCAGTCGACACCAACGTCCGCCGGGTCCTCGGGCGGATCACCGCCGGCGACGCAACGGCGGTGCCGGTCGCCGAGCTCCAGCGGATCGCCGACGCATCCGTGCCGCGGCGACGCGCCGCCGATTGGACTCACGCTGTGATGGATCTCGGGGCCACGGTTTGCCGGCCGCGGCGACCGGCCTGCGAGGCATGCCCGGCCAGGCGGTGGTGCACGTTCGCGGTGGGCCTTCGGTGCGGCGTCGAGGAGCCAGCCCGGGGCAGGGTTCGTCCCTCCGCGGTTGCCTTCGCCTCGACGTCGCGCTGGCTCCGGGGGCGGATCGTCGACCGGCTCCGAACGGCGCCCGACGGCGCGTGGATCGCCTTCGCCGGTCCGATCGGGCGGCACGACGAGGCGGCGGTCATGACCGCCCTGACCGCGCTTGCCGCCGAGGGCCTGATCGAGCTCGACCAGCGATCCACGGCCGCCGTGCCCGGTCAGCGTGCCCGGCTCCCGACCTCCTGACGGGTTCGCGCCCGCCGGGCCGCGGGCCGATCGCACGTGGGCTACGCTTGGCCGACGATGCCCGCCTCGACGCCCATGCCAGCTCCTGCCCCTGACGCGGCAGGCCCGTTGCCGGCGGACGACCCGTCGATCTTCGGTCTGGATCTCAGGGGCCTTCGCGGGCGCTGGAATTCGCGGTCGCAACTCGGCCCGATCTCGGCAGAGGCGATGGCCGGCACGGACCTCCGGGCCCAGGCGCTCGGCTACCCCCAGGAACGGCTGATGGAGCATGCCGGCACAGCGGTGGCAGCCGCCGTTCGGGCGCTGGCCGTCGACGTCGGCCGATGGGGGAGCGGGCCGATCGTGCTGCTGTGCGGCCCCGGAAACAACGGCGGCGACGGGTACGTGGCGGCACGGCGCCTGGCGCTCGCGGGTGCTCGGGTCATCGTGGCCAACGTGTCGGGCGACGCCCGGCCGCGCGGAGATGCGGCCGGGCGAAACTGGGACCGGATCGCACGGGACGAGGGGATCGACAAGGTCCATCTCGCGGTCGCCCGCGACGTGGCGATCTTCGGTCGGGGGATCGACAAGGCCGCGGTGATCGTCGACGCGCTTCTGGGGACCGGCGTCCGGGGCGTGCTGCGCGAGCCCATTCGCTCAGCGGTCGAGATCATCGACCGTGCCCGGGCGACCGGCGTACCGGTCGTGGCAGTGGACACCCCGACCGCAGTCGACCTGTCCAGCGGGGAGCCGTCCGACCCGGCGGTGCGGGCCGACCTGACCGTCACCTTCCATCGCCCCAAGACCGGCCTGCTGACCCGTCGCGGTGCGGCCTATGCGGGCAAGGTCCTGGTCGCCCCGATCGGGATCCCGCCCAAGGCCGATCGTGGCTGAGGCACCCGTTTCCGGACGGCAACCCGGCTGGCCCCAGGTCGTGCTGGTCGCGGCGGTCGTGGTCGCGGTCGTGCTCGGCGCGGCGATCGCCACGAGCCTGCTCCCGACCGCGGCGCAGGAGATCGTCTTCCACACCCCGCTGACGATCGTCGTGCTCATCGTCGGGACCGGCTGGCTCCTGTGGCGGATCGCCCGCCGCGGACCGGGGGAGCCCCGCCCGTGACCGTGACGACTGTGCCGGGTTCCGCCACGTCCTCCGGCTCCGAGCTCGGGGCGCTCCAGCGGCGCGCTTCCGATCTCGCGTCGCTTGGGCGCGAGACCTGGGACGTCGTCATCGTCGGCGGCGGGATCGTCGGCACCGGGGCGCTGCTGGACGCGGCGTCGCGCGGCCTCCGCGCCGCCCTCATCGAGCAGGAGGACATCGCAGCCGGGACGTCGTCACGCTCGTCGCGGCTGATCCACGGCGGACTGCGCTACCTGGAGCAGTTCCGGATGGGGCTGGTCCGCGAGGCACTCGCCGAGCGCTCCAGGCTGCTGATTCTGGCGCCCCACCTGGTCCGTCTCGAACCGCTCCTGTTCCCGATCTACGGCCAGCCTTATCTGTCGAAGGCCTTCTACGACGCCGGCCTGACGCTATACGACGTCCTCGGGGCTCGGCACGACGGCGGCTGGCACCGGCGGCTGACCCGCGCGGGAACGCTGGAGCTGGCACCGACGCTCCGGCACCAGGGCCTCCATGGCGGGTTGCTCTATCACGACGGGGTCGAGGACGATGCCCGCTACACGCTTGCGGTCGCCCGGACCGCCCTGGCTGCGGGCGCCGTCGCCGTCACCCGCGTGCGGGCGACGGGCGTCCGAACCGAACCCGGCAGCCGTCGCCTCCAGGCGGTCCTCGCCACCGACCTCGTCCATGGGGGCGATCTCGAGATTCCGACGCGGGCGATCGTGGACGCGACGGGGGTGTGGGCCGCAGAGCCCGACCATCCGCTGGGCTCTGGCGCGCTGCGCATCCTGCCGAGTCGCGGAGCGCACCTCGTCGTCCGGCGCGACCGCATCCCGAACCAGACGGGTCTCACGATCCGGGTCCCGGGCAAGATCGTATTCCTCGTGCCGTGGGGCGAGCACTGGCTGGTGGGCACGACCGACGCGCCGTTCGAGGGGCCGGCCGCCCACCCGACCGCGGCCGGCTGGGAGGTCGACAAGCTCCTCGACACGGTCAACGCCACGATGACCGTCAACCTGTCCCGGGACGACATCGTCGCGACGTACGCCGGCCTCCGGCCGCTCATCGCGCCATCGGATGGTTCGACGGTCAAGGCGTCGCGCGAGCATCGGGTCACGGTCGAGTCGAACGGCGTGGTCCGGATCGGCGGCGGCAAGTACACGACCTACCGGGTGATGGCGCGGGACGTCATCGACGCCGTCCTCGGTCGCGAGGCGGCGCGGACGCGACCCAGCCAGACCGCCGACTGGCGGCTCGTCGGGGCGGCCGATACGGGGGCCCAGACGCGGCTGGCAGCCGAGCTGGCGACGATCCCTGCGATGCGGGCCTGCGGCCAAGCGGTCGCCGCCCAGCTCGTCGCGCGCCACGGGACCGAGGCGCCCGCCGTGGTGTCGCTCGGAGCGGAGCTGGGCCTGCTGCAGGCATTGGTCCCCGGGCGGGCATTTCTGGAGGCCGAGATCGCCTGGGCGGCCCGCCAGGAGATGGCGCTCAGCCTCGATGACGTCCTGGCCCGTCGCACGCGGCTCGCGCAGGAACTGCCCGATCGGGGTGCGGCAATCGCCCCGCGGGTCGCCGCGATCCTCGGCAGCGAGCTCGGCTGGGGCGAAACGCGGCAGGCCCTCGAGGTGCAGCTCTACCTCTCATCCGCCCGCCGCGAGTTCGCCGTTGCCCCGCCCGGCCCGCCGGGACCCACCGTCACGCTCCCCGCCGCAGTCGATTGAGAACCCTGTATCGAGAATCCGACGCTCGGACGGATGCAGCCGAAGGCGCGCGGAAGCGAGGGAGCGAGCGCACTGGAAGGGCGTGAGCGAGCGAACGCCGCGCGCAACACGCGGATGCGCCGTCCCAGCGTCGGCCGAATTGACCACAAGGTACGTGAAACTCGGGGCTATGCAAGGCGATGTGCATCGCGTAGCATCGCGCCGGTAAACGCCACGGAAACGTCCGTGGCCAGAACGTAGCTCGACGCAACTCGGACTCCTCTCACGGCTGACGCGAGAAAACCCGATGGGCTCGCGCCGGCTACCGAGAGGAGTTTCGTTTTCGTGTACAACGACAAGAACCTGACCTGTGCGGATTGCGGACAGGAATTCGTCTTCACCGCGTCCGAGCAGGACTTCTACGCGCAGCGTGGCTTCACCGAGCCGCGCCGCTGCCCGTCCTGCCGTGCCAGCCGCAAGGCTGCGCGGAACGCAGAGGGCGGCGGAAGCTCGTACGGCGGCTACGGCGCCGGTGGCGGCTATTCGGCCGGGGGTTCCGGTGGTGGCTACGGCGGCGGCGGGTACGGTGCCCGTGACCGCGGCCCGCGCGAGATGTTCAGCGCGACATGCTCGAGCTGCGGACGCGAGGCCCAGGTCCCGTTCCGCCCGACGAGCGGCAAGCCTGTCTACTGCAGCGATTGCTTCCGCAGCCAGCGCGGCGGCTGATCGCACAAACCCTCTCGGCGCGGGCCGACCCACGGCCCGCCGAACCAGCGTGATCCTCGACCCGGGTTGTCAGCCGACCCGGGTCGTTCCTTGCCCCGGGGCGATGCCGGTCAGCCGCCGCTCGAGCGCTTGCCGGCGAGAAGGCCCAGGTCGAACTTGCGCTCGGTGCCGTGGAGCAGGCGGTTGATGTTGTCGGAATGGGCCAGCCAGATGAACCCCGCGCCGACCGCGGCGTAGAGCACGTACGACAGCGGCGTGCCAGGCGCGACGAGCAGGAACAGGAGCATGACCGGGAAGATCGCCGCGGAGCCGAGCAGGGAGCCGAGCGACACGTAGCGCGTGATCAGGATCACTCCGATGAACACGGGAGTGGCGAGCACGACCGCCAGCGGCTGGATCACCAGCATCGTCCCGACCCCGGTTCCGACACCACGGCCGCTCCGGAACCCGGCGAAGATCGACCAGATCGCTCCGGCGACTGCGCTCGCCCCGCACAGGACTTCGACCAGGGGATCGCCGCCCGTGACGAAGCGCGCCAGGAGGACGGGCAGGACTCCCTTCAGCAGGTCGCCCGACACGACGACTGCAGCCCACTTCCGGCCAAGTGCTCGCAAGGCATTCGTCCCGCCGGTCCGCCCGGACCCGACCGTCCGCGGATCCGTGCCGCCGCTGATCCGGGCGACGACGACGCCCATCGGGATCGATCCCGCGAGATAGCCGACCAGCATCAGGGCGGCGGTGCTCAGTGCAAGCGGCAGATCCAACGGCACGTTCCACTCACGGTCCCGACGCCCGGTTGACGGGCGCCCGAGGCCGGAGTCTAGCATCAGCGCCTCGACCGGCAGCCCGGCGTCCAGGGCCTCGGTTGCGCGTCCCGCGACGCCGCGCGTACCATCGCGGGCGATGATCCACCCGCCCGGCCGGCTCGGCACGTGGCCCACTGAGGCACCCTGACCCATGGCCGTCGGCTCCTCGAATGACTTCGATCTCGTCGTGCTCGGCGCCGGCACCGGCGGCTACACGGCCGCCTTCCGCGCTGCCCAGCTGGGGCTCAAGGTGGCCCTGGTCGACCAGGACAGGATCGGCGGCACCTGCCTCCACCGCGGCTGCATCCCGACCAAGGCGCTGCTCGAATCGGCCGCCTTCGCCGATCGCGTCCGGCATGCCAAGGACTATGGGCTGACGCTCCCGGGCGAGCCTGAGATCGACTACCCGGCGATGGCCGCCCGGCGTGACGCCGTCGTGAAGCGGATGTGGACCGGGCTCAAGACGCTCATCACCAAGAACAAGGTCACCTGGATCGACGGCCGCGGCCAGCTCGATGGCCCGGGTAAGGTCCGGGTCAGCCAGCCGGGCGAGGATGGCACGCCGGGCAAGGGCGGTGATCGTGTGCTCAACGCCACCGACGTGATCCTGGCAACGGGTTCGCGGGTCAAGTCGCTGCCCGGCCTGGAGCCGGACGGCCAACGGATCGTGACCAGCGACGACGTCCTGAAGATGGACTCGCTGCCGAAGGACATCGTGATCGTCGGCGCGGGAGCGGTCGGCGTCGAGTTCGCGAGCATGTTCCACGACGTCGGGGTCAAGGTCACCTTGCTCGAGTACCTGCCGCAGATCGTGCCCCTCGAGGACGCCGAGGTGAGCAAGCTGGTCGAGCGGAGCTTCACCAAGCGCGGGATCACGGTCATGACCTCGGCCCGATTCGACGCGAAGTCGGTCACTTCGGACAAGGATGGCGTTTGCCTGATGGTCGGGCCGGACGGCAAGGAGCCCGCCGAGCTCCGCGCCGAGATGATGCTCGTCGCCACCGGACGGGCCGCCAACATCGAAGGCATCGGGCTCGAGACGACCAAGATCGAGACCGATCGCGGGGTCATCAAGGTCAACGGCCGGATGCGGACCCGGGAGCCCCACGTCTACGCGATCGGCGACGCGATCGGCGGGCTGTGGCTCGCCCACACCGCGGCGCACGAGGGGATCATCGCGGCGCACACCATTGCCGGCGACCCCGATGTCCACGACATGGACTACACGCAGCAGCCGCGCGCCACGTACTGCCGCCCGGAGATCGCCTCGATCGGGCTGACCGAGGCACAGTGTGCCGAGCGCGGCCTCAAGGTGAAGATCGGCAAGGTGCCGTTCCAGGCCATCGCCAAGGCAATCATCGGCGGCGAGTACGAGGGCTTTGCCAAGGTGATCGCCGATGCCGACAACGACGACACGCTTGGGGTCCATATCGTCGGCCCGCACGCGACCGACCTGATTGCCGAGGCATCGCTCGGGTTCACGCTTGACGCGACGCCGTGGGAGGTTGGGGCGGCTACGCACGCGCACCCGACGTTGTCCGAGGTCATCGGCGAGGCAGCCATGGCGGTCGACGGGCGCTCGATCAACTTCTAAGGCGACGACCCGGCACCGCTCGGTGCCAGCAGGAGGCCTGAATCGTCCGATGGCCGTGACCAATCGCCCGGAGTCGCACCTCGGCGAGCCCTACGGCCTGTCCGAGGACGACCTGGTCGAGATGTACCGGTTGGTCGCCCTTGCCCGCGCGGTCGACGAGCGGATGTGGATCCTCAACCGGGCGGGGCGGATCCCGTTCGTCATCAGCGGCCAGGGACACGAGGGCGCACAGGTCGGGATCGCCTGGCCCCTCCAGAAGGGTCACGACTGGATCGCGCCGTTCTATCGCTCGATCGCGACGTGCCTGACCTTTGGGATGAGCGCGCGCGACATCATGACCGCCCAGTACGCGACGGCCGGTGACCCGTCGTCGGGCGGGCGCCAGATGCCGGGCCATTACGGCAGTCACGAGCACAACATCGTGTCGGTCTCGTCGCCGGTGGCCACCCAGCTCCTCCACGCGGTGGGGATCGCGCTGGCCGCCAAGATCCGAAAGACCGGCCAGGTCGCGATCACGACGATGGGCGAGGGCTCGTCCAACCAGGGCGACGTCCACGAGGGACTCAACTTCGCGGCGATCCACAAGCTGCCGTTCGTGTTCGTGGTCGAGAACAACGGCTACGCGATCAGCGTGCCCGCGGCGCTCCAGGTTTCGGTCGCCGATGTGGCCGACCGGGCATCCGGCTACGGCATCCCGGGGGTCGTGGTCGACGGGACGGACGTGCTCGCCTGCTATGCCGCGTCGCGCGACGCGGTCGCCCGGGCCCGGGCCGGCGAGGGTCCGACGCTCATCGAGGCCAAGGTGACTCGCCTGACCGCCCATTCCTCGGACGATCAGCAGACCAAGTACCGCTCGGCCGAGGAGCTCGCTGCCGAAAAGGGCCACGATGCGCTGCCGCGCTTCCGAGCCCAGCTCCGCGACGCCGGGGTGCTGACCGACGAGATCGAGGCGCGACTCGCGGCGGCGATCAAGGCCGACGTTGAGGACGCCACGAGCTATGCCGAGGCCCAGCCGGACCCGGATCCGGCGACCGCGACGCGCTACGTTTACGCCGATTCGGTCGGTGCCGAGGCCGACGACGGTGAGGCGCCCGCCTGATGGCCTCGAAGACCTTCATCGACGCGATCCGCGAGACGCTTGCCGACGAGATGCGGCGGGATCCATCGGTCATCGTGCTGGGCGAGGACGTCGGCAAGAAGGGCGGCGTCTTCCTGGCGACCGACGGCCTGTGGGCTGAGTTCGGCGAGGACCGGGTCATCGATACGCCGCTCACGGAGTCGATGATCGTCGGGACCTCGATCGGCGCCGCGGTGAACGGGCTCCGCCCGGTCTGCGAGATCCAGTTCGCGGACTTCATCTTCCCGGCGTTCAACCAGATCGTCTCGGAAGCCGCCCGGATGCGCTACCGCTCGAACAACGGCTACGGCGTGCCGATGACGATCCGGGCGCCGTATGGCGGCGGCGTCCACGGCGCGCTGTACCACTCGCAGTCGGTCGAGGCCTTCTTCACCCACGTGCCCGGCCTCAAGGTCGTCGTGCCGTCCACTCCACGCGACGCCAAGGGCCTCCTCCGCTCGTCGATCCGGGACCCCGACCCGGTCATCTTCTTCGAGCACAAGAAGATGTACCGCTCGGTCCGTGGCGACGTCCCCGACACCGACTACACGGTCCCGCTCGGGAAGGCGCAGATCACGCACCCCGGGACCCAGGTCACGGTCGTGGCCTATGGCCTCATGGCGCACTACGCGCTGGAGGCTGCGGATCGGGTCGCGGAGGAGGGGATCAGTGCCGAGGTCGTCGACCTGCGGACGCTCCGCCCGCTCGACACCGAGACGCTGCTCGACTCTGTTCGCAAGACCGGGAAGTGCCTGATCGTCTACGAGGACAACCGGTTCGGCGGGTATGGCGCGGAGGTGGCCGCGATCGTCGCCGAGGAGGCGTTCGACTACCTCGACGGCCCGATCACGAGGGTTGCCGGACCGGATGTCCCGGGCGTCCCGTACAACCACGTCCTCGAGGAGTGGTTCATGGTGAACCCCGAGAAGATCGCGGACGGGATCCGGACGCTGGCGGCCTACTGAGCGATCCGGCGGAGCCGCCGTTAGACCTGCGGCTCGGCCTGGGCAACGAGGTCGATAGCCTCTTCGAGGGTCAATCGCCGGCCTCGCTCGAAGGCGATCTCGAACGCCTCGTCCCCCAGCATCTGGCGTGCACGATCCACGGGCTGCTGGGTCGTGATCAGGAAGTTCAGCCCACCGGGTGGTTCGATGCCGTACAACTCGGTCAGGCTCTCGAAAGCACCCATGATCGAGGCCGCCACCTCCGGCCCGCGGGTCGTCAAGGCGTAGACGGACAACGCCGGCAGGCCGATCGTCATCGACGCGATGTCGCGCATGCTGCGCGTCTCGGCCAGGCCCTGCAGGAGCCAGCGCCCGGCGCTCGGGACATCCCCCATCGCCCAGTAGGCCCAGGCCAGGCTGCTCGCAGTGAGGGCGTGATACCAAGCGTCCCCGGTGGCATCGAACATAGCCAACGCTCGCTCGAAGATCGCGATGGAACCGGCGGCATCCCCCGACTGCATCACCGTGGTCGCCCGGGTCCACTCCAGGCGAGCAATGCCACGTTCATCACCGAGCTCGCGGAACCGGCGCTCCGCGTCGTCAATGAGCCCACGTGCGCCCTCGTAGTCGCCACCGATCCAGCGCGTGAAGCCGAGATTGAACGTTGCATCGGCGGCGGCGGCGCTGTCGCCCAACTCCTCCGCGAGGGCGAGCTGCTCCGAGTAATAGTGGAAGGCGGCGTCGACCTCGGATCGCCAGTAGGCGATGCCACCCATCGCCGTGATCGCCGCGAGCCGGGCCGGGGTGTGCGCCTCGGCGCCGGGCATGGCCAGCGCCTCCTTCGCCAGGTCGCGTCCTTCGTTGAGATGGCCGTCCAGTTGCCAATATCGCCAGAGAGCGGCGACGAGGCCGAGCGCGAGCTCGGTCTCGCCCGCGTCGATCGCCCACTGGGTTGCCGCCCGAAGGTTGGCAGTGTCAAGCGCAAGGCGATCGAGCCAGGCTGGCTGGTCGCCACCCGGAAGGTGAGGCGCCGCCTGGAGGGCAAGGGCGAGATAGGCGTCGGCGTGTGCATGCCGGATGGCGGGCTCCCGCCCGTCTGCGGCGAGACGCTCGAGCGCGAATGACCGGATCGTCTGCAGCAGGCGGAACCTTGTCCAGCCGGCTGGATCATCGCGCTCACGATTGACCAGGCTCTGTTCGACGAGCGTCGCGATCCCGTCGAAGGCTCGATCGCCACAGACCTCGAGGGCCTGCTCGAGATCGAAGCTTCCGTCGAATACCGCCAACTCATGGAGGAGCCGCTGTTCGTCTGCGCCGAGCAGGTCGTGGCTCCAGGCGATCGCTCGTTCGAGCGTTCGTTGGCGGTCCGGGGCGTCCCGGCGCTCCGATCCAGGCAGCGGCAGGCGGGCCGCCAGCCGGTCGCGGATGGCTCGCACGGGGAGCAACGCGACGCGCGCGGCGGCTAGCTCGAGGCCCAGCGGCAGGCCGTCGAGCAGACCGCAGATTTCGTCGACCATCGCACGGTCGGCCCCAGGCTCCCAGCCAGGTCGGACGGCACGCGCTCGTTGCCCGAACAGTGTCGCGCACGCCTCGAGCGGTCGGACGGGGTATTCCTGCTCCCCGGCGATCCGCAGCGGCGCCCGGCTGGTCGCCACGATCCGCGTCCCTCGTGTCGCGCGAAGCAATGCGGCCACGTCGCCGGCCGCCGGCATCAGGTGCTCGAAGTTGTCGATCACGAGGAGGGTCGACCGGCCCTCGAGGTACCGCCCCAGTCCCTCGGCTGCGGGGCGGTCCGGTCCATCGAACAACCCGAGCGTTCGCGCGATGATCGGGAGGACCAATGTTGCGTCCTGGACCTCGTCGAGGGGGACGAACCACGTGCCATCGGGCAGCTCGTCGACGAATGACCGGGCCACCTCGACAGCCAGGCTGGTTTTGCCGATGCCGCCCGGTCCGGTCAGGGTCACCAGGCGGTTCGTCGCCAGCAGCCCGCGCAGATCCTCGAGCTCACGCTCCCGCCCCAGGAAGCTGGTCATCCGAGGGGGCAGGTTGCCCTCGGCCGGTCGCGACGTCCTGAGTGGCGGGAAATCGTCGCGCAGTCCCGGGATGTCGAGCTGGAACAGATGCTCGGGCAGCGGCACATCGCGGAGCACGTGCCGGCCCAGGTCGCGCACGGAGATACCGTGGGTGAATACGGCGTCGGCGAGCAGGCGGGTCGGCTCGGACAGCACGACCTGGCCTCCGTGACTGGCCGCGGCGATGCGGGCCGCCCGGTTGACCTCGAAGCCGCCATAGTCGTCACCAGCCAGGTGGGCCTCGCCGGAGTGCAGACCCATCCGGACGCGGACCGGACCGTCGTCGGGCCAGGGGTGCGCGGCCAGCGCCCGTTGAGCGTCGATCGCTGCGGCCACCGCCGCGCCGGCCTCCGGAAAGACCCCAAAGAACGCGTCGCCCTCGGTCCGGACGCACACCCCGCCGTGCGAGTTGACGGCCCGCTGGATGAGCCCCAGGTGGACCGCGTTGACCTCGTCCCAGCGCGCCCCGAGCGTCCGTGCCAGGCCCATCGAGCCCTCGACGTCGGTGCGCAGGAACGTTACGGTTCCGGTCGGCAGGTCGAGCCGGCCGGCACGCTGGTCGGTCATCAGCGAACCCTACTGTGCACTGATCCGTTCGGCCAGCGTGGCGAGCATCGCCATGGCGGCCTCCGGCCGTTCGCGCAGGATCGCCTTGAGGCTCTCGCCGTTGATCACCTGGGCCCGAACCCCGTCGCCCTCGGCGATCACCGTGGCGATCCGCGGCCGCTCGCGCAGGATGGCGAGCTCGCCGATGTGGTCGCCGGCGCCGTACCGCCGGATGAGCCGCTCGGTGCCGTCGGAGGCGGCCTGGACCACCCGAACGGAGCCTTCGACGATGACGATCAACTCGTCGCCGAGCTCACCTTCACGGACGAGCGCCGCGCCCGCCGCGTAGACCCGCTCGAGACAGGTCGTCGCGATCCGCTGGAGGTCCTCCGGGTCGAGTCCTTCGAACAGCGGGACGCGCCGGAGGGTGAGCATCGTGTCGATCTCGCTCATCGTCCGGCTCGGCTCGGGCATGGGGGCCGTTCCTCCTTCGTCGGCGATGGTCCGGCGCGCGAGGGCGCCGATCCACGGGTCGCCATCATCCACCAACCGCCCCAGCACGACGTCTCGATCCGCACCGCGATCGGTCGCCTCGGCGTCGAGCAACCGGACGACGGCGCCGCGCAGCTTGCGGTCGCCGATCGAGTCGAGCGCTTCGAGCGCCTGGGCACGAATCTCCGGGTCCGTCGAGCGCAGGCAGCGCCGGAGCACGCCGCCCGCCTCGGGCGTGCCGAGGACGGCGAGGGCGGCCAGCGCGCGGTCGATCCACGCCCGCTCGCGACGTGCCAGCACCGATGCCAGGAATCCACGTGCCGTGTCGGGCGGCGGCCGATGACCAACCACGCCGGCCTCGATCGCCTGCCGATCGGCGGCGACGACGGTGGCATGGGCGACCTGCTCGCTCGCCCAGGCGACGACCGTCTCACGCACGGGATCGACGTGGCCGACGAGGGCCTGCAGGGCCGCGTCCTGGGCTCGGGGCGACCCGGCGGCCAGGACCTCGACGAGCCCGTCGGTGTCCGCGGTTCGCCGGGCCAGCAGGTCTGCGGCTGTCCGTCGGACGCGGAGGCTGTCGTCGTCGAGCGCATCGAGCAGGATCGGCGCGATGGTCTCGCCACGGGCGACGCCACCGACGCTGGCGACGGCTTCGAGCGTGACCTGACGGACATCGGGCGACGGATCGGCGAGAAGTCCGGCGACCAGGCCGCGGGATCCGCCAGTCGTGTCGTCGATGGCGACTGCCGCCGCGGCGCGCACGGGCAGGCTCGGATCGTGCGCCAGTGCTTCGAGTCGCTCCTCGAGGCCGAGCCCCGCGTGCCGGCCGATCGCCCTGACGGCGGCAGCGCGCACCCGCTCATCGGCGTCGTCGAACCCAGCGGCCACCGCTTTGATGGCGTCGCCGGCAAGACGGGCGCTGGCGAGCCCATCGATGGCGGCCACCCGAACGCCGGGATCCGCATCGCCGAGCGCCCGGATGAGGGCGGCGCCCGCCCCAGGGGCTTGCAGCCTGGCGAGCAGTGCGACCGCCATCCGGCGAACGGTGGGCTCGGGTGCCGCCGACGCCTCGAGCAGTGCCGCCGCAACCTGGGGGTCGCCACCGAGTGATCCGAGCCCGGGCCCGCCTTCCAGGACCTGCTCGGCCATCCCCGATTGGAGCGTCCGGAGGAGGCTGGCTCCGTACCGGCGGCGGATCCCGGCGACGACCACCGTCAGGACGAGCGCCGCCCCGATCCCGAGCAGGAAGACCTGGTCGAGCGCGAACAGCCGGCCGGCGCCGAGCAGCAGCACCCCGGACAGGATGATCCCGAGCTGGCCCGGGACCCCGTCCATGAACGCGAGGACCTGGGCCCGCCGTGCGCTCGGGACGACGTTGTAGAAGGCGCTCCAGATCGCGTTCGACAGGCCTCGCTGGGTGACCTGCTGCGTGAACCTGACGATCGCCGCGGTCGCGAACGAGAATTGGATGAGCCACAGGGCGAATCCGGCCACGTACACGATCGGCAGCACCAGCGCCGCAGTGGCGACCCCGAACCGGGCGTAGACGCGGTTCGCGACGACGAGCGAGATCACGAACGACGTCGCGGTGACCGCGGCCGACAGGAAGCCGAGCGCCGTCGCCAGGTCAGCCTCGCTCGGGAACGCGGTCGACGCCGCTTGGAGGAACGGGAATGTCACGCAGAAGAACAGGATCGAGAACAGGACATAGGCGATCGCCACCAGCCGGAAGAGCGGGGAACGCACGACCTCGTCGAAACCGGCGCGCAGGTCAGCGGTCAGCGGGCCGGCCTGTCGTCGAGTCGGCGCCCGCACGCGGCCGGTTCTCGAGATCACCACGATCAGGCCGGCGACCGCCGCGAGCAGCAACGCCTCGATCACCATCAGCAGCTCGGTCCCGGCGGCATGCGCGACCGGCCCCGACGCCAGCGTCCCGACGAAGCTGCCGGCGATGGCCGCGCCGGTGCACAACGGGAAGAGTCGCTTTGCCTGGCGCGCGTCGAACACCGATCCCGCGACCGTCCACGAGATCGTCCCGGCGATCGCGCCCGCGGCGTAGGTCACGAGCCAGATGAACGGCACCACGCCGTCCATCCCCGCGGCGATGACGAGGCGACCGACCGCCAGGAGGCTTGCCCCGGCGAGGAGGATCCCGGCCAGCAGCGGGGTCCGCGAGGCTCGGCCGAGCGCGGCCCCGTATGCCAGCGTTGCGACCAGGCTCGTCGCGCCAAGGCCGATGTAGAGGTACGGCAGGGTCCCGGTCCCGAACCGGCTGACGACGAGCGTGTCGATTCCGACTTCGCCGAAGCCGCGGCCGGCTTCGAGCGCGCCGAACAGCAGGGCGACGAGGGCCAGGATTCGGCCCTCACCGGCGCGCACGCCAGCGGCCCGCGTCAGACTCGCCATGGGCGGCTCGCCAGGGTGTTCAGGTGCATCCGCGCATGATGCCCGTGCCGTGCGTCGTTGGGCAGGCGACATCGACGCTTCGCGGTTGACAGCGGTCCGATTCCCTTCCGCGCCCAACTGACCTGATGTCGCGACGTTCAAACAGCCTCGGGACCCACCAGGTCCGTTCCGCTCTCCACTACGATGGGCAGGTGGAATCCTCGCTCGGGCCTGAGCCAGCTGAGCCGGCGAGCAAGCCGTCTCCGCGAGTGCGTGAACCCCGACGCGCTGTGAGCGACGTCAGCGGCGCCTGGTGGCACCTGAAGTCGGTCGCCGAGGTCCGACGCGCGACGCGGCTTACTGCCGGGTTCCTGCTGCTGACCAGCCTGTCCAGCGCGATCGCGACGTTCGGCCTGATCACCGACTCGGCGGCGGTGATCATCGGCGCGATGTTGATTGCTCCGTTCCTGTCGCCGATCATGGGGATCGCCTTGGCCGTCCTGGGCGGACGGCGGCTGCTGCTCGCCCGAGCCGGCGCCACGCTTGCGATCGGCGTCGCCACGGCGTTGGTCCTGTCCACGGCCCTCACCTGGGTCGCCATCCAGCTGCCCTTCGGTGCACTGACCACGGTCCCAGGCGAGGTCGTGTCGCGTACGCATCCGAGCCCGTTCGATCTGGCGATCGCGCTGGCTGGCGGCGCAGCGGCTGCCTACGCGCTGGTTCGACTCGAGGGTGCCGCCGCGCTGTTCGGCGTTGCCATCGCCACAGCCCTCATGCCCCCGCTGTGCACGATCGGCATTGGTCTCGCGCTCGGCGATACCGGCATCGCGACGTCTGCGACGGAGCTCTTCACCACCAACGTCGTCGCTATCGTCGCCTCGGCCACGATCGTGTTTGCCGGTCTGCGCTTGAGGCCTCGCAGATCGCATGGAAGCCACTACGGCATTCTGCTCGTCACCGCGCTCGTCGCGGCATTGGCGTTCGTCCTCGTACCCAGCGCCGTTGGCCTGGCCCAGCAGCGCGAGACCTCGAATCGAAACTCGCAGTTCGCCGACTCGGTGAGCTCGACGCTCGTCGACGTGCTGGCGGCGCGCCTCCCGTCAAGCAGACTCGTCTCGGTCGAGCGGCATCTGACCGGCCCGACGCTCGAACTGCGCGTCACGGCAGACGTTGCCGCGGTCCCCTCGATCCAATTGGTCGCCCAGATCCAGGGGGACGTCGGCGAGCGGCTTGGCCGAGATGTCCACCTCATCTTTGTCGCGATCCCGGTCGTGGTCTTCGATCCTCAGGCAACGCCGAACCCGACCCCGTCACCCGTTCCGAGTTCGGCGCCCGCGCCGTCACCGACGCCCATCCCGTCACCGACGCCCACACCGACGCCGAACGTCACCCCGTCGCCGGTCGTTTCGCCCGCGCCAAGTCTGCCGCGCACCGACGCGGATCCCGGCGCTGACCTTCAGCCCCGCTGACGTCTGGTGGCCGTCTCACCTGATCCGGGCGACGCAGCGCGAACGTGATCTCAGGCGTCGTCGGCCCACGCTGACCGCTCGCAAGCATCCGCCCTTGAACCTCTGGCGACCTGGTGTGAGCGTCTGCCGCGGTCGCGGTGCGCCCTTGCACCGCAATCTTGGAACAGGCGCTTGTGCCGTTGCTTTTGCCATCCTGCCGGTCGAGACTTTGCGACATGGAACCCCCGTCCGTCTCTCGCCGCGTGCTCCTGGCGATTGCCGCCTTCGTGGCGCTGCTGTTGATTGCCGCTCCGGCGTTCGGGGCAAATCCGTCCGCGAAGCCCGAGAGAGGCGACAAGGGCGACCAGGGCTCCGAGCTGTCCACGACCTTGACCGGCACCATCGCAAGTTCGGAGGACGCGAAGGGTCGCGCAACGTTCACGATGACCGTGGGCGGGGTGACCTGGGAGCTATCGGCGGGGCCGAGGTGGTACTGGGGCGCCAAGAACCCGCTGGCCGCCTTCGTCGGAAAGTCCGTCGAGGTGACGGGCACGTACCACGCCGGTCAGACAGACCTCGACGTGTCCACGGTCGACGGCAAGGCCCTTCGTTCCGCGGGAAAGCCGCCATGGGCGGGAGGCCCAAAGGTGGTCGGCAAGATCCACCCGGGCGGGAAGGACGGCACGCCAGGCCACGGACACGGCCGTGCCGATGCCCCCGGGCAGCTCAAGGACAAGTCGGCACCCGCCGTCGACGACTGATCAGGTCCGGGCGGCGGCGCGAACCTGGGTGCCCGTGAGGCGCGGCGGCGCCCGGAGGCAACGCCCGGTCGTCCCGTGAGCCCGCCGACAGGATCTGCTGCTCCGCGTTCGTATCCCGCCATGCGGCGGCCGCCATCGACGCGCCATCGCCACCGGAGAGTATCGTCGGACCATGACGGAAGATCGGCCCTACGTCGAAGCGAACACGCGACAACGGGAGCGCCTGCGCGTCCTCGTCGAGGCTCTCGACGACGAAGCGCTCAGCGTGCCGGTGAACGAGTTCTGGACGGTAGCGGGCGTGCTCGGTCATATCGCGTACTGGGACATCCGGTTCCAGACCCTGGCCGACAAGATCGAACGCGGGGAGCCCTGGGCGTCAGGCGATGCCGAGCCCGATGGAGACTGGCTGAACGACTCGATCCGTCCCCTGATCCACGAGATCGAGCCGCGCCGGGCCGCGCAATTCGCGCTGCGCACCGCGATGGAGACGGACGCCCTCGCCGCGAGATTGCCGTTGGATCGGCTGTGGCCAGGCGATCCCGACAGCCCGATCAGCCCCGCACGCGGTGAGCACCGCGGTGAGCACCTGGACGAGATCGAGGCGGCGCTTCGCGCTCGCCCATGACGGAGGTCGGCACGACGACATTCGGCTGGCCACTGATTTCGTAGGCCGGAAGAACGTCACTCGCCGGCTAGCGGCCCGGCGCCCGACCGGCTTGCGGCGTCGATATCCAGAAGCGAAGCTTGCCCGCGCGCTCGTCCTCGAGGATGCCGCCGTTCCGCTCGATGACCGTTCGCGAGCCGACGTTGTCGACGTCGCAGGTCACGAGCGCACGCTCGATGCCCAGCTCGCGCGCGACCACCAGCGCGTCCCGGAGCATGGCGGTCGCGTGGCCTCGACGCCTCGCCGTCGGGCGGACGTCATACCCGATGTGGCCGCCCATTTCGAGGAGCCTCGGCGTCAGCCGATGTCGGATGCCGACGCGCCCCAGGAACTCGTCACCATCGACCCACCAGAGCTCCGTGTCGGGAACGAATCCCGGCGGCCGCGGCGTCGCCTCGAGGCGCTCTGCCCGTACGGCGGCGACGAACGCGTGGAATGCCTCCTCGCTCGACCAGGCGTCGTTCTCGTCACGGAGGTAGCGGCCAACGACCGTATGGTCGTCGGCCGTACCACGTCCCTCCGCGCGGAACTCGTCCATCGCCGTCGCGAATGAAGAACGGACCCGCGGATCCGGAGCGACCAGCCTGGGCACTTGCGCATTGTCGCTCGCGTGGGCCGAGGTAGGTCGCGGCGTGGCTGCTCGGCTCGACCGTCCGACCCGGACGGGCGTGACGACCCGTACCATGGGACCGTGCCTGACGCCAGACCCGGAACGCATGCCGACCCCGCGTCCCTGATCGAGTTGATCCGCGCCTCGGTCATCGGCGACGACGAGGCGGTCGCGGGCCCGTTCGGGGTGCGGCGCGTCATCTACGCCGACTACACCGCGTCCGGTCGCGCGCTGACGTTCATCGAGGATTACCTGCGCGAGGCGGTCCTCCCGCTGTACGCCAACACCCACACGGAATCGTCGGGCACCGGGCTCCAGACCAGCCGGTTCCGCGAGGATGCCCGGACGATCATCCGCGACGCGGTCGGCGGCAACGCTCATGACCACGCGGTGATCTTTGCCGGGTCGGGGATGACCGGCGCGATCAACTTGCTCGTCGGCATCCTCGAGCTCCGGATCCCGGCCGCGCTCGACGACCGGTACGGGTTGCGGGCGTACATCCCAGCCGTTGACCGACCGGTCGTGTTCATCGGGCCGTACGAGCATCACAGCAACGAGCTCCCCTGGCGCGAGTCGATCGCCGACGTGATCACAATCGGTGAGGACGCCGACGGACGGATCGACCTGGCCCGACTTGAGGCCGCGCTGAACGAGACCGACGGCCGGCCGCTCCGCATCGGGTCGTTCTCGGCGGCCTCCAACGTCACGGGGATCCTGTCGGACACCCGCGCGATCTCGGTGCTGCTGCATCGGCATCGCGCGCTGTCGTTCTGGGACTTCGCCGCCGCCGGACCGTATGTCGAGATCGAGATGGACCCGCACCGGCCGGGGCCGGGGGACGGCGACGCCGCGCTCGACTACAAGGATGCCATCGTCCTGAGTCCTCACAAGTTCATCGGCGGGCCCGGCACACCGGGCGCCCTGGTCGCTCGCCGCGGGCTGTTCCACAACCGCGTCCCGACCTCGCCGGGCGGCGGCACGGTCGCCTACGTCAACCCGCTCGAGCACGTCTACCTCGCCGACCCAGAGCAGCGCGAGGAGGGCGGCACGCCCGCGATCGTCGAGTCGATCCGGGCCGGGTTGGTCTTCCACCTCAAGGAGGCGGTTGGGGTCGAGGCAATCCGTCGCCGCGAGGAGGACTTCATCGAGCGGGCGATGGCTGCGTGGTCGGCCGAGCCCGGGATCGGGATCCTCGGCAACCGGGCGCTGCCGAGGCTGTCGATCGTGTCGTTTACGGTCCGCCACGATGGCCGCTATCTCCACCACAACTTCGTGGTCGCCGTGCTCAACGACCTGTTCGGGATCCAGTCGCGTGGCGGCTGTTCGTGCGCCGGGCCGTACGGTCACCGGCTGCTCGGGATCGACATCGAGACCTCGCACGCCTTCGAACGCGAGATCAATCGTGGATGCGAGGGGATCAAGCCCGGTTGGGTTCGGGTGAACTTCAACTACTTCATCAGCCCGACCGTTTTCGACTACATCGTCCGCGCGGTGGCGATGATGGCTCGCGACGGCTGGCGCTTGCTGCCCTGGTACCGGTTCGATCCGGCGACCGGGATGTGGCGCCACGCGGACGGCCCACCCGAGCCGGCGCTCTTCCTGCACGACGTGCGATACGGCGCGGGCGGGATCACCTACCCGGCCCATCGGCATCGGGCAGGGGAGGACGCGCTGGCCGGCTACCTGGTCGAGGCGGAGCGGATCCTCGGCGACCCGGTCGGGGTCCTGGGCGAGCCGCCCGAGCCGGCCGGGCAGCCGCTCGTCGGCGACGACTTCGAGTCGCTCCGGTGGTTCTGGTTGCCCGACGAACTGCGCCGGGCCGTCGGCGCTCGGTAGCCCGACTGGGTGGCGGCCGATCGTCGAGTCTCCCCGCCGATGAGGGTCGAAAGCGACTTCGGGTAGCCTGATCGGGTGACCACCGACATCGAAGGCACGCTCCCGCGAGGGCAGAGCGCCCGTCGTCCCGCGCTCTCCGTGCGTCATCTGTCGAAGCGCTTCGGCGATCGGCTCGCGTTCGACGACGTCTCGTTCGAGGTCGGGCAGGGCGAGGTCTTCGGGTTCCTCGGGCCGAACGGCGCCGGGAAGACGACCACCGTCCGAACGCTGGGGACGCTCATTGCGCCGTCGGCTGGTTCGGCGACCGTAGCCGGCCTGCCGCTGACGCCGGAGAACGGCGTGGAGATCCGCCGACGCATCTCGGTCATGCCCGAATCGCCGGGCCTGTACCTTCGCCTGAGCGTGATCGAGAACCTCCAATGCTTTGCCGAGCTCTACGAGGTGCCGAACGCCGGCGACCGTGTGCAGCAAGCCCTGCAGGCGGTCAACCTGGCCGATCGGGCGCGTGACGTGTGCGGCTCGCTGTCGAAAGGCCTCCGCCAGCGAGTGGCCCTGGCGCGGGCACTCCTGAGCGATCCGCAGGTCCTGTTCCTCGACGAGCCGACCTCCGGGCTGGACCCAGTCGCGGCGCGGGACGTCCACGAGCTGCTGGACGGGCTGCGCAAACGGGGCGTCACGATCTTCCTGACCACCCATCGACTCGACGAGGCGGAGCGCCTGTGCGATCGCATCGCGATCCTGAACACGACGCTGCGGACGATCGGGCGTCCCGAGGAGCTCCGTGAGCAGCTGTTCTCGACGACCGTGACCGTCCGGACGCTCGCCGCGCTGCCCGACCCGGGTCGGGTCTTCGGCGGTCTCGCGGGGGTCGACGGCTGGCACGCGGACGGGCCAGGCACCTACGTGCTCGCGGTCTCGGACGTCGAGGTCGCCGCTCCGATCGTGACGCGGGCGCTGGTCGCGGCCGGTGCCGACGTGCTCGCAATCCGTGAGTCGGAACACTCGCTCGAGGACGTCTACCTCGAGCTGATCGACGAGGACCGGGAGGCAATCGCCGGATGAACCTCAGTGGAAGGCGCATCCGGGCGATCATCCGGAAGGAGCTGCGCGAGTACCGGCGCAACCGGTCGGTGGTCTCGACCATGGCCATCTTCCCGCTGATCTTCCTGATCCAGCCGCTGTTCGCGATCGTGCGCGCCAATGACGCGACCGCCAACTCGCTCAGGGAGGTTCACCTGCTCCTGTACATGCTGGCGATTCCCGTCCTGACCCCGGCCGCGGTCGCCGCCTCGGCGGTGGCGGGCGAGCGCCAGCAAGGCAGTCTCGAGCCGATCCTCACGACGCCCATCCCTCGCGAGGAATTCCTGCTCGGCAAGGCGCTCGCGGCGCTGATCCCGTCGATCGTGATTGCCTATGTCGTCTACGCGGTCTTCATCGCCTGCGTGCTGCTGTTTGCGGCCCCGGGTGTGGCCACGGCCATCCTGCAGGGCCCGGACCTCCTCGCGCAGATCGTGTTCACGCCGCTTCTCGGCCTGTGGTCGATCTGGGTTGGCCTGGCGATCTCGACTCGATCGAGCGACATGCGCGTCGCGCAACAGCTCAGCCTGCTGGGCAGTCTGCCCGTCGTCGCGTTGACCTCGCTCATCGCCTTCGGGGCGATCCAGCCTACGCTCTCGCTCGCGGTCGGCCTGGGAGCCGTGCTGCTGGTGGCCGACGTGCTCGGCTGGAAGGTCGTTGCCCCGATGTTCGACCGCGAGCGGCTCATCACGGGGACGCGCTGATCGCAGCCCGGGTCCGCCACATGTTTCCCACCGCGATCGGGCCGGGATCGGGTATCCTTCGCGGTGGTTCGAGTGACGGCGTCGTGGCGCGCCGGCGAACGCGGAAAGGAGAGCGACGTGGCACGGCATCAAGTGGCCGCCTTCGTGGCGTCGCGCCTCGGGAGGATTCGGACCTCGTAGATCGGTTGGCCTGGCCGCCGTGACGTCGGACCGTCCTTCCCGGGACGGTCTTCGTGTTTCCCGGGACCGAGGCGTGACGCGAACTCGATGTTGGCGTCCACCTCAGCCACCCGGAGACCACTCACCCTTGAAACGAGCTCGCACGGACAGTCGGGCCGCGTCCTCGCGACGCATCGAGTCGTTCCGTTGCGTCCACTGCCGACTCGACGTTCCCGCGGACGCGCCCGGGACCGCTCATCGAAACCACTGCCCGAACTGTCTCTGGTCGCGGCACCTCGACATCGAACCGGGCGACCGGCAATCCGATTGCCTGTCGTCGATGGAGCCGATCGCCATTGCCGTCCGCAAGGACGGCGAGTGGGTCCTGATCCATCGCTGCAACGGCTGCGGCACGCTCTCGAGCAACCGCACCGCCGGCGATGACAACGTCCTGCTCCTGGTTCGGATCGCCGTCAAGCCGCTCGCCCAGCCGCCGTTCCCGCTCGACCGGCTCGCCCTCATCTGAGGACCGGGCCGGTCGACGGCCACTCGGCCGCACACCCTGCCGCCGTGCCCCGACGAGAAGGCCGTCCTGGCGCATTCGACGGCGGCTAGGCTTGCCGACGCATGACTGCCGTCAATGTCGCCCGCGCGCCGTGGGCACTTCGATTCCTGTTCCTCGCCAGCGGCGGCTGGACCGCGGCGGTGGCGCCGTTCATGGTCGTGATCCTGCGATCGCGCGGCCTCGACACGGTCACGATCGGCCTGCTCTCGGCGCTGTCGGCCCTCGCGGCGGCGCTCGTCATCCCCGCCTGGGGCCATTTCGCCGACGTCCTCGTCGGCCGCTCGAGCGCCTACCGGGTCGGGCTGGGGGTCGCGATCGGCGGTGCGGTCGTCATCGCCCTACCGGTTCCCGTGCCGGTGTTCGTCTTCGTGATGGCCGGCTTCTCGGTCCTCCCGATCCTCTTCCTGTCGCTTGGGGATGCGCTCGCCGTCGACGGTCTGTCGGCACCCGAGCGCCAGTATGGGTCCCTCCGTGCGCTGGCCAGCCTGTCCTTTGCGGTCGGCGTCCTCGTCGCCGGCCTCATCTACGACTGGGCCGGCTACGTGGCGGTCCCGTTCGTCGCGCTCGTCTGGTCCGGCGTGCTGCTCCAGCTCCTCGTCTGGGTGCCGGATCGGACGCGGGAACCGACGACCCGGGCGGCGGCGCGGCAGGCGGGTGGCGCCGCGGCGGCCGGTCGATTCGGCTCGATCAGCCGGGTCGTCTCGGTCCAGCCACGGTTCATCGCTGTCCTCACGGTGTTCACCCTCGCCTTCTCCGGGCTCCAGGGCTCGATGGTCTTCCTGCCGATCCGCATCGTCGAGCTCGGTGGGCAGCCGTCGGATGTCGCCCTGACGTACGGGATTGCGTCGTTCGCCGAGATCCCGGGCCTGATGCTGGTCGGCTGGCTCGGACGCCGGATCGGGATTCGCTGGCTGGTCGTCCTTGCGTTCCTGGCCTACGGCCTGTGCATCGGGTCGTGGGGCGTGCTCCCGACGCCGATCGCCATCAACGCCACGCGCGTGGTCACAGGCGCCTGTTTCGGCGCGTTGTGGGGTGCGCGGGTGCTCGTGGTCGCCAGGTTGCTGCCCGGACCGCTCCAGGCCACCGGGCAGGCCATGGGCCAGTCGGCGACGGCCGCCCTCGGCAGCGCGTTTGGCGGATTGGCCGCGGGCGTCGTCTATGGCGGGTTGGGCGCGACTGCGTTCTTCGGCTTCGCCGGCCTGCTGGCCGTGGCCGGCGGGATCGGCTCGTGGCTCGTCCTCTACGGCGAGGTCGGTGCCCCGGTGCGCGCCGACGAGCAATCGATCGCTGTGCCACTGGACTGACCGCCGTCCCGGTATTCGCCCATCGAGGGGGCGCGGCATGATGGGCTTACCCCCACCCGCGCGCCCGCTGGCAAGATGGGCGACACTATCGCCTCAACGACCAGCCCCAGCGCCCGGCCGACGGGTCGGCCGCCAGCGGAGGACATGCGAACGTGGCCAAGGTGACGATGCCCCAGCTCGGCGAGAGCGTCGCCGAGGGGACGATCGGGAAGTGGCTGAAGCAACCGGGCGATCACGTCGACAAGTACGAGCCCCTCGTCGAGGTCATCACCGACAAGGTCAACGCTGAGGTTCCATCGCCGTTCGAGGGCGTCCTGCGCGAGATCCTGGCCGAAGAGGGCGCGACCGTCCCGAACAACGCCGAGATCGCCGTGATCGAGACGGCCGAGGATGGCGGTCAGCCGGCGCCATCGGCTGGCTCGAATGGGTCCGCGGCGACCAGCGCACAGGCACCCGTGGCGAGCGCCCCCGAGTCGGCGCCCACGGCCCCCGCCCCCGCACTCACGCCCCCGCCTGCTCCGGTTGCCCACGGGCCCGCCGGCTCCGACGAGCGCCCGGTCGCCGCCCCGCACTCACCCGTGGCACCCGCCGCCCCGCCCGCCAATGCCGACCCCGAGGCGCGGATGACCCCGGCTGTCCGGCGGTTGCTGCGTGAGCACGAGCTCTCGGCGGCGCAGGTCGTCGGGACCGGTGGCGGCGGCCGGATCACCCGGGAGGACGTGCTCAAGTTGGTCGAGGCGATCCGGACGGGGACTGCGACGGCACCGGCGGCACCGACGCGGGTGGCCGCGGGCGCCCCGGCTCCTGCGGTCCCCCAGCCACTGCCGCGCCTCGCTCCCGCCGCAACCGCCACGACCGGCTCCCCCGTGGTCTTCCCCGACGGCGCCGACGAGGTGCTCGTCCCGATGACACGGATGCGCCAGGGGATCGCCGCCCAGATGACCAGGGCCCTCGCGGCGCCGCACGCCTACGTCCACATGGAAGTCGATGCCAGCGCGCTCGTCCGCGCCCGCGAGGCGGCCAAGCGCGACTACCTGGCGCGCGAGGGGATCTCGCTCAGCTACGTGCCGTTCGTGATCAAGGCCGCCGTTGAGGCCCTCCGTCGCTTCCCGACGTTCAACGCGCACTGGTCCGACGCCGGATTGGTGGCCAAGCGGCACATCAACATGGGCGTGGCCGTGGCGGTCGACGACGGGCTCCTCGTCCCGGTCGTTCGCGACGTGGACCAGCTGTCGATCAGCGGGCTCAACCGGGCGATCAGCGACGTCGCCGCGCGAGCTCGAGCCGGCAGGCTCCGGCTGGACGACTACGGCGGCAGCACGTTCACGGTGGACAACACCGGCTGGTTCGGCTCGAACCTGACGATGCCGATCATCAACGTGCCCGAGGTCGCGATCCTGACCATGGAGGCGATCACGAAGCGCGCCGTCGTGCGGGAAACGGAGGACGGCGATGTCATCGCCGTCCGGCCGATCATGAACATGGTCCTGGCCATCGACCATCGGGCCAACGACGGCGCCGGCGCGGCCGACTTCCTGCGGACGATCAAGGGTTCGCTCGAGGCGATCGGACCCGACACGTCGGTGTATTGACCTCCCGACGGCCTCCACGAACCACCCGACGTACACTCCAGCCATGGCGCGCGAGCTTCCGGTCTTCACTCCACCCGGAACGGGCGCCCACCACGCCCCGGTTGCGCCCGACACGATCGCGATGGGCGGCTCGGTCACGCCGATGCGCCGCCACCCGGACTGGATCCGGGCGAGGATGCCGTCGGGCGAGAACTACCACGAGCTCAAGGGACTCCTCCGCGGGCTCGGCCTCAACACGGTCTGCGAGGAGGCCAGCTGCCCGAACATCGGGGAGTGCTGGGACCAGCGCACCGCGACGATTATGATTCTGGGCGACACCTGCACCCGCGCCTGCGGGTTCTGCGCGGTCAAGACCGGCCGGCCGACCTGGTTCGACGACGACGAGCCGCGGCGCGTCGCCGAAGCGCTCCGCGGACTCGGTCTCGAGCATGTCGTGGTGACCAGCGTCGCCCGCGACGACCTGCCAGACGGCGGGGCGAGCATCTTTGCGGAAACGATCCGCCAGGTTCGGGCGACCTCGCCCGGGATGGGCATCGAGGTCCTGATCCCGGACTTCAACGGCGAGGCGGCGCCGCTCCGGAGCCTGATGGACGCCCGCCCTGACATCCTCAACCACAATCTCGAGACCGTTCGGCGGCTCCAGAAGCCGGTCCGCAAGCGCGCGAGCTGGGATCGGACGCTCGGGGTCCTGCGCCACGCGAAGTCGATGGCCAACGAGATCGGCTACGCGGTCCACACCAAGAGCTCGCTGATGGTCGGTCTCGGCGAGGAGCGCAGCGAGCTCAGTGAGGCGTTCGCCGCCCTGCGCGTGGTCGACTGCGACATCCTGACGATCGGCCAGTACCTGCGGCCGTCGCTCCAGCACCTGCCGCTCGAGCGCTACTACCACCCCGACGAGTTCGCCGAGATGAAGGCCGAGGCCCTGGCGCTGGGCTTCAAGCACGTCGAGTCCGGGCCGCTGGTCCGCTCGAGCTACCACGCTCGAGACCAGGTGCCCGGCGCCGAGCTCAAACGGCTCCGCCGGCAGGCCACGATCGACTCGGAGGGCCGGGTCGTCCCGCTCGCGGGCTGAGCCTGTCGCGCCGCCAGTGAGCGTCGAGTTCGAGCCGGTCAAGCTCGGTCCGCCGCGGAGACGGGTCGACCCGGTCGCAATCGGCGCGCTGCTCGTGGCGGTCGGGTTGGTCGCCGCCGTGATCAAGCCGTGGAACGACGCCCCCCTCACCGGTCGCGTCGCACTGGAGGCCGATGGCGCGGCCCCGTCGCCAGTCGCGGCGATCCCTGCCACCGCCCGGCCGTCCACGCCGGCTGCCCTGCCGCAGATCCTGCAGCCCGTGAGCACCGCATCGTTCGCCACGTGGGACCAGGTCCGTCCGGCCCTCCGGCCCCACACCGTGTGGGGCATTCGCGCGATCGTCGGCCGCCCGTCGGGGTTGCTGGCGTCCGCCGGCGACCTCCGCTACGAGGAAACCTGGAGCGAGGTGCCAGCGGCCGGTCGCGGCCTGCCGACCGTGGACATCGAGCCAAACGACCGAACCGTCGTGGCGATCGGCATCACGTTCCCGCCCGCCCACACCCCGATCGACACCCGGATCTGGCTGGTCCATCCCGACCGGCTCGAGTGGATCGACACGCAGCCGCTCGATCCCAGCCCGGCGGGCGGCGGCTTCCTGTATCGCGTGGTCGGCCCTGACGGCGCGTTCCAGAACTGGGCCGCCGGACGGTACCGGATCGATGTCCTGGTCGACGGCGGCGTTCGGCGGTTCGGGTTCACGCTCCCGAACCGGTTCGAGATCGTGCCCGACGGCGCCGAGCCGCCGACGCTACCGGCCGGCATCGTCGCTCCGGCCGGCGCGCTGCCGGACCTCCCGATCGGCCCGTTCATGACCGCCGCCGGGGTGTCGATCCCGCTCCGTGCCGACGCCGGCCCGCCGCTCACCGAGGTCGGTGCCTGGCTGGACGTCGACCCGGGCACCAACGAACCGCCGCGCTCTCACGTGGCCACCGTGTTCGGGCCGACGGCCACGGGCCTGGGGGTGATCCTGCCGGCAGGCTCGGTCGTCCGGGCATCGTCGCTGGTCCGCCTCGCTCCGGAGCCACTCCCCGAGGCGCCGGTCCGGGTCGGCGACCGACCCACGGCGGACCGGCCGCAGGCGCCGAACGTCCTGTTCCGAGCCGATGGCGGCGGTGCCTGGGCGCCCGGCGTCTATCGCATCTCGGTCTCCTGGGATGATCCAACGGGGCGTCACGCGGAGAGCTGGCACGTGGAGCTCCAGCCCGGTCCAGCCCGCACGCCGAGCGCGATGCTCGTGGCGGCGCGCCGGCTCGCCCGGTTCGCGGGGCAGACCGGCGTCGCGGCCGGGGCCGCGGAACCGCTCGAAGGCGGCCCGCGCTGGGTCACGATCCGGCTCCTGCGGGCCGGGCAGGCGAGCCGGACCGGGATCCCGCCGCGCGACCGCGTGCCGTGCGACGGCGTGCGGATCGACGGCTTGTCCGGCGTCCTCGGCCTGGCCGGGCCGGTCGACGACCCGCCACCAAAGGTCACGGCCCGGGTCCTGTTCGAGTTCAACCGATCAGACGAGCAGCCGCTCCTGACCGCGGCCGGGGACGTGCCCGGGCTGACGCTGGTCGCCCCGGCGGCCGAGCCGCCGCGGCCATCGGCCGCCTATCAGCTCCGCGTCGACGACACCGCCAACCCACCCGGGGCGAGCATCTGCCTCAGCCTGTCGCCCGCGGGCTGAGTCGCGTCGGCTATCCTGCCAGCGATGGTTCGACAGCTCTCCCGCAAGATCCCGCTGGCTGAGCTGCATTGCCATCTTGGCGGGGCGGTCACCCCGGCGATCATGTGGAGCATCGCCCACGCCCAGGGAATCAAGCTCCCGACGCGCGATTACTGGGAGTTCCGCGACACGATCACCGTGTCGGAGAAGCACAGCCGCAGCTTCGACGGCTACCTCCAGCTGTTCCACTGGACCGAGCTGATCCAGAGCTCGCCGATCGCCGTCGAGCGCGCCGTCTATGAGGTCATCGGCGGCGCCTACCGCAAGAACAACGTGACGACGATGGAGCTGCGCTTCAACCCGATGAAGCGGAACAGGGGTGGCGAGCAGGACCTCGACCACATCATCGCGGCGGCCGTCCGCGGGATGGACCGGGCGACGCTCGAGTACCCGGTCAAGCCGGGGCTGATCTTCTGCCTGGACCGGGCGTTCCCGTACGAGCTCAACGAGATCATCGTCGAGAAGGCGATCGGCTGGCGGGACCGCGGCGTGGTCGGGGTCGACATCGCGGGGCCCGAGTCCGCGACGTTCCGGGTGGCCGACTACCGGCGCATCTTCCGGCGCGCTCGCCAGTTCGGGCTCGGGCTGACCGTGCACACCGGCAAATCGGGGCCGGTGGAGGAGGTCGCCCGGGTCGTCGAGCTGCTCGAGCCCGACCGGATCGGCCATGGCGTCAAGGCGGCCTACGACCCGACCGCGATGAGCATGATCCGCGAGCGAGGGATCGTCCTCGAGATCTGCCCAACCTCGAACCTGAATACGCGGGTGGTGTCCGGTTGGGAGGAGTTCCGCTGGATCTTCGACACGTTCCGGCGCAACGAGGTCCGCTTCACGATCAACACCGATGGTCCGGAGATGCTCAAGACCTACATCCGCGACGAGATGGCGCAGCTCGGCCGCCTGGGGATCCTGTCGGTCGAGGACCAGGAGTTCGCGGCCACGACGGCGCTCGCCGCGTCGTTCGTCCCGAACGTGTCCGACGTCCCGGCGCCGCGGGTCGAGCCGGCGCCACGCGTCGTCGTCGAGCGAGAGGAAGCCTAGGTCGCCCTCGGGCTGATCCTGTACGAGCAGCATCGGTCGCCCGACACGATGTGCTGCTCCCGGACCACGTCAGCGCCCAGGACGTCGCTGAACAGCTCGAGCTCGGCCTGGCAGGCCGCCGGGGAGCCCGCCGCGATGTGGTAGATCGCGCAGTTGTGCTCCTGGAGCCGGATGGTCCCATCGACATTGACGACGGCCCCGGCCAGGTAGCCGTGCGTGGTCTGGATGACCGCCAATGCCTCAACCCGATCCACCAGTGGGGCGTCGTCGGCCATCTGGGCGGCCATGTCGTCGCGAACCAGCTTGCCGAGCTGGCGGCATCGGGCGGAGAAGACCTCCTCGAGGAGGTCGGTCCCGCCGACGGCCTCGATCGCCGCGAGCAACCCGGCCGCCAGGCCCGCGTACCCGGACGGGAAGAGATCCTGTGCATCGGCGGTGATGTCGTACAGGTGGCGCGGCCGCCCGACTCCGTGGCGGATCGTCTGACGGTTGACGAGATGAGCGGTCTCGAGCGCTCGGAGCTGCTGGAGGACACCGGTCCGGCTGGCGCCCAATCGTGCCGCCAGTTGATCGGGCGTGCTCGGGCCGTCGACCCGCAGCCGGAGCAGCAGGTCCCGCCGGAGGTTCGATGGTCCGCCGACGGCCGGTGGCTGGGGCGACGTCCCGGGGTCCGCCGCTGCCGTCAGTTGGGGCTCGGACATGGCGACAGGCTAGCACCGGCGGCGACGGGCCGCTGTCGCGGTGTAGGCTCCCGAGATGGACTTCGATCTCTCGCTCGAACACCGCCTCCTGCGCGACACCGTCCGGGATTTCATGGTCGGCGAGGTCGCCAAGCTCGTTGATGAGCACGAACGCGAGCGGCGCTTCCCGACAGACGTGGTGCGCCGGATCGGCGAGCTCGGCTGGCTCGGCATCCCGATCCCCGAGGACGAGGGCGGTGCAGGGCTCGACACGCTCGCGTACGCGATCGCGATCGAGGAGATCGGCCGGGTGTGGGGCTCGCTCGGGCTCATCGTGGCGGCCCACACGAGCCTTGGCTGCGGGCCCCTCCACCTGGCAGGCACCCCCGAGCAGCAGCAGCGGTTCCTCGTCCCGATGGCGTCCGGGCAGGTCATCGGTGCGTACGGTTTGACCGAGCCGGGCGCCGGCAGCGACTCGGGCGGGACTCGGACGGTCGCCAGGTTCGAGGAAGGCCCGCACGGGGGGAGCTGGGTGCTCGACGGCGGGAAGCGGTTCATCACCAATGCCGGACAGGCCGGCACGTACGTGGTGACCGCCCGGACCGGCGACCGGCGCGACGGGACGCCCGAGATCAGCGCGTTCATCGTGCCGGCCGATACTCCCGGGTTCTCGGTGGGGCGGCTCGAGGAGAAGCTCGGGCTCCACGCGTCTGCGACCGGCGAGCTCGTGTTCGAGGGCGCGCGGGTGCCGGCCGCGAACCTGCTCGGCGAGCGTGGCGACGGGTTCAAGCTCTTCCTGCGGATCCTCGACGGGGGCCGCATCAGCATCGGCGCGCTGGCGGTCGGCCTGGCGCAGGCCGCGCTCGACGCGGCGATCCCGTATGCCCAGACCCGCGAGCAGTTCGGCCGGCCGATCGGGTCGTTCCAGGGGGTAGCGTTCATGGTCGCCGACATGGCGACCGAGATCGAAGCTGCCCGCCAGATGGTCTGGCGCGCCGCCTGGCTCAAGGACCAGGGCCGCGACTTCGGCCTCGCCGCGGCGCAGGCGAAGCTGTTCGCGTCCGAGGTCGGCTCGCGGGCTACCAGCGACGCGATCCAGATCCACGGTGGCTATGGCTACGTCTCCGAGTACCCCGTCGAGCGGTTCTTCCGAGACGCCAAGCTGACCGAGATCGGTGAAGGGACCAGCCAGATCCAGCGGCTGGTGATCGCCCGCCGGATCCTCGGACTGCGGGTGGTCTAGGCGGGGGCGCCGCCTGGGACCCGCCCGGTCGTCAGGACCGCCGCCAACGCAGACGCGCCAACGCAGGCGCGCCAACGCAGGCGCGCCAACGCAGGCCGCCACCGACGGGACGGGCACCGACCCATGGGAGGAGGCGAGGAGGGGAGGGGCGAGGAGGGGAGAAGGCGCGAAGGCCTTCCGTCCTGAACGCTTCTCAGGTAGTTCCAGCCAAGTCGAATGATCTTCGTGATCGCACGTTGGTGCGTTGCTGAGGTGCCCGGCAGACGGCGTTGAGCGTCAGATAAGGGTTGCGGTCGATCATTTCGAACATGACCGACATGCCAAGACGGAACGGCGAAGGGATCGCGCTGCTGGGCGACATGACCCGTCGCCGGATTGTTGTCGAGCTCGCCCAACGACCGAGGCGACCTTCCGAGCTGGCGAGCGAGATCGGACTCAGTCGACCCGCGATTGCTCGGCAACTGCACTTGCTGCGAGACGCCGGGCTGATCCGTGAGGGCCGCTCATTGCTCGACGGTCGTGTGGTCCTGTTCTACGTGGAGCCGCGCCAGGTCCGCCGCATCCTTGCCTGGCTCGCCGGCACCGAGATCGCCCGGCCCTCGACCCTGACGCCAGGCGGTGACCCCAGTCGCGATGCAGACGATGGTTCAGCTTAGGCGGAACTATCTCGAAAGTGGTCGGGAGGGACACCCCGCGCCCCGCGGCCTGCGACCGGCGGCGAGCACACAGGCCGCCGACCCCCAACCACTATCCCCCGGACCCGGCAGCCACACCGAGCCCTTCGCGTAGCGCCGCCTCGAACTGCTGGCCCCACGGTCCCTGGCCGGCGGCGACGAATGGGGACTGGTCGATCGACTCGTAGGTCTCGGGGTCGGTGACGAAGCTCCGGGCACAGGCATCGATGGTGGGTCGAAGTCGTTCGAATGCCGCCCTGTTGTTGAAGATGTACAGGTAGACCTTGACCGGCGAGACCTGGTCAAGCCCCTTCGCGTCGAAGCTGATCGCGGTCGGGATCAACACGGCGTCGGTGCAGCCGGCATCCCCAGAGACGACGTGGGTGGCAACGATCCCGCGCTTCGCGAACTCGGAGATGATCCCGCCGAAATCGGCCGGGGTCGGCGCTGCCGGCGTGGTCTCGACCGTGCCGCAGCCGGCGACGACCAGCGCGCTCATCAGCAGGCCGCCGACGGCTCGAAGCAGGGGGGACATCGGGCGGAAGGCTACCACTCGGCGGTGTCGGGCCGGGTTGTGGGGGCGTGTGGCGGGCGGGTGGCGGGCGGGTGCTGGCGGCGGCGGCGCGCGACGCTCAGCGCTCCCGAGTGCGACGCTTCGCCTGTCGGAGCCGGGTGAGCGTATCGGCGCCGTCGGGCGGCGTGGCTTCGGCAGCGATCGAAGGAGCGGCCGACGGTCGGGCTGACGGAGTCGGTGTTGGCGGGACCTCCTGCGCCGCTGGCGCCTCGGGGAACCGCGCGACCAGCGCGGCTCGCGCGGCCTCGCCGCCCGCTCGACCGCGCGTCGCCAGCAGGCTCTCGCTGGCCGCCGTCCGCGGCGCTGCGGCCCGTCGTCGACGGGCAAGGTCGCGCACCCACTCGCGCCCGGCGACCAGTTCGCGGCGTCCGAGCGAGATACGGCGCAGGGCGACGTCGAGCGGCCACAGGAGCAAGGCGAGTACCAGCAACCACGGCCACAGCTCGGTGAACTGGTTCGTGGCGGTCAGGTCGTGACGCCAGGGATCGAGCGCGGTCTGGACCGGTTGACCGCCGGTCGCTGCCCGGAGCGACGCGAGATATGGCCCGTTGGCGCCGAGGACCCGGTACTCGGCCGGCGTCTGCGCGACGAGCCCGAGCGTCCGGCCGAGCGCCGACGATCCGGGCTTTGTTTGCGTGATCCGGACGGCATACGCCCCAGGATCGATCTCCCCGAGCGACGCATCGTAGACGCCGGGCGCGGTCTGGACGAGGTCGACGTTGCGCGGCTCGAGGTCCGGGCCTACGACCACGGCGCTCGTGGAATAGAAGTCCCGGGGCGAGCCGTCGGCGCCAACACTCTGCACGTGCAGCCCGGTCGTATCGCCGGCCGTCTCGAAGCTCGCCTCGATCCCGCCCGACTCCTCGCCCGGGAACGTCCACGCCACCAGCTGGCTGAAGAACCGGTTGAACCCCGACCAGCCGATCCAGTTCTTCGCCCATCGACCGGTCGCGTCGGAGGTCCAGGCCACGGACCGCCCGAGGCCGTACTGCCACTGGGCGAGGAGCGGATCGTCGCGGCCCGTGACCAGCACGCCTTGCGCGGCCGGCTTGATCGTCGTCCCGTTGTAGCCGAGCAACCGCGGCAACCCCTGGCCCAGCCCGCGCAGGATCGGCGAGGCCGAGGTCTGGATCGGGATGAACGGCTCCTCGACGATCTGCTCGCCGGAGACCTGTTGCGTCTCCTTGAGGAAGATGTCCGGGATGCTGGCCGGGTTCGCCGCCGCGTAGTAGCGGCCGCCGCCTTCCTGCGCCAGCTGCTCGAGGAACGGGTTGGCGCCGCCGCCGGCGCCGACGGTCGACAGCGTGATCCCGTCGGCCTTCATCCGGGCCAGGATCTGGTCGTACTGGCCCGACGTCGACCAGCCGTCGGTCAGCAGGATGATGTGGCGGCGCGTCGCGGTCGCCGTTTCGAGCGACTGCACGGCCTGGTCGAGCCCGGCGAAGATGTTCGTCTGGCCGTCGGGCTCGATGCCGGCGATCTGGCCCTGAAGGTCCGTGATGTTGCCGAGCGGCTGGGTGTGCACGACCCAGTGCGCCGCCTCGTTGAACCCGACGACGCCAAGCTCGTCGCGCGCGGTCAGGGCGGCCGCCGCCCGCAGGATCGCCTCCTTGCCGATGTCGACCTTGCGAACCCCGGCGATCCCGGTGCGATTGCCGGCGGGGTTGAACGAATTGCAGTGGCAGGCCGCCATCGAGCCGGACTGGTCGATCACGACGACCAGCGCGACGTCGGGTTCCTTCTGCCGGTCGCGGACGCCCATGTCGACCGGCAGCGTCTCCTCGACCGGTGTCTTCTGGTAGCCGCCCGCGCCGAAGCTCTCGGGCCCGCCGACCATCACGAGGCCCTTGCCGAGGTCGCGGACGTCGACCTGGAGCGCGGCCAGCTGCCGGTCGCTCAGCCGCAGCCTGGGCACGTCGACCATGACCACGCTGTCGTAGCTCGCGAGGCTGGCGAAGTCGGCCGGCAGCGCCTCGGGGACGATGCTGTCCACGGCCTGGCCCTGGCTCTTGAGGGCGGCGACGAGCTGCGCCGCGACCTGGTCGTCGCCGGCGAGCACGAGCGTCCGTGGAGCGCCCTTGACGATCGTGTTCGAGTCGGCGCGGTCGTTCTCGCTGAACGTGTCGCGGGCGGCCTCGACGACCACCCGGAACGTATGGAAGCCGGCCTCGGAGGGCGTGACGTCGAAGGTCACCGTGGTGCCTCCGGCGTGGAGCCCGACCGGTTGGTTCTTCACCAGCGCCCCGTCCGCGTACAACCGGACGGTCGCCGATTGGGCGACGGTCGAACGGATGTCGGCCACGGCCTCGATCGACTCGCCAAGGTTCGCGGTCGACGGCGTGCTGAGTCGCTCGACGAGCACCTCGTCGATGGACCCTGGACCGATCCGGCGAGTCTCGATCACCACGCCTTGCGACGCGGCCAGGGCCGCCTCGGCCTGGCCGCCACCCGTCGTGTCGTTGCCGTCCGACAGCAGCACGATCCGCTTCTGGGCGTCGTCGGGGAAGAGCGCGGTCGCGAGTCGCAGCGCGGCGCCGATGTCCGTCGCCGACCTGACGGGCACGGACGCGATCCGGTCGATCTCCCGGGCATCGGACGGCAGTCGCTCGACCAGCGCCTGCTTGCCGAACGCCACGATCCCGGCGACGTCGCCGTCCGGCTTGTCCGCCAGCGTCTCCCGCAGGAACGCGAGCGCGTCCTCACGGCCGGCGTTGCCGATCGAATCCGACTGGTCCACGACGAACACCGTGGCCAGCCGGTCGACCGGGAGCACGACCTGCAGGCCTGCCAACGCGAGGACCAGGGCGGCGAGCAGGGTCGTCCGCACGGCAAGCGCGACGCGGTGGCGGCGCAAGCCCAGGTGACGGCGCGACGCGAGGTGGACGCCGATCGTGAACCCGAGCGCCGGGACCAGCAGGAGGAGCGCGAGCGGGTTGTCGAACGTGATGCCCATTAGGCGTCCCCGTCGGCCCGCCGTCGCCCCAACCGGGCGCCCAATCCGCGCCGCAGCCGGACGATCGCGTCACGCTGGTAGACGGCCCACTCGGCGCACAGCGCGACCAGGACGATCAGCACGATCGGGACCCACAGCTCATCGCGGGCGGTCGGCCGCTCGACCGCGACGCCGTTCCCCGACGACGTGCCGCCGGTGCCGGCCGAGGTCGTCGGCGCGTGCCCGAGTGCCTCGATCGTCGCCGGTGACCCGGGCGAGATCGTGGACTCGTTGACGTCGAACAGATCGACCGCGAAGCGGACCGGGGCGTTCGGGTCGACCGGAATCGGCGAAGCCCCCGGCGATCCGCTCGGGCCGGACGACGGCACGGACGCCGGCGAGGCGAGGACGGATGCCTCGCCCCCCGGACCCGACGCCGACGGTGAGGCCTCCTCGTCCGTCGCGAGGTGCGGCGTGACGACGTAGATGCCCGGCTCGTCCGTCCCGGTGAACGACACCGACCGCGACTCGGCCTGTTGTGGGCTGAGTTCCACGACCGACCCGTCGGGTCGAGTCACGGCCAGGCCGGTGGCGTCGGCGGGGATCGTCAGGCTGACCGGCGCGCCCGGCTGGACGGCCTCGGACGGCGCCGCCGACCCACCCATCAGCTCGCCGGTCAGGTTCGCGAGCAGGACGGGAAAGGCGACCTGCAGCGGCAGGTCGGAGTGGCGCGGGTCGAAGGCCAGGACCGCCGTCGGAAGACCGGCACGATCGCCGGTGTAGAGCAGCGGAGCGCCGCTCGGACCCGGGATGATCGTCCGGGCCCAGTCGGGCAGCGTGAGCCTCGCTGCCTGGGCGATGTGCGTCGTGGACAGGTCGACATAGCGGAGGATCGGCTCGTCGGGGCTGAGCGACCCAATTCCGGGGTTGTCGAGCGTCTCGCCGACGTCCCCGAGCGCGCTCGGGCTCGGCGGCGCGATCGCGAGGATCGGCGTCTTCGGCAGCGTCGTGGGCAGCGCGTCCTCGAAGATGACCAGGTCCCACGACCGTCCATCCCGGCGTTCCGTCTGCGGGCCGTACTCGCCCGGGGTCACACCGTACAGCTCGACGTTGGGCAGGTTGCCCAGCGCGGTCTCGAGATACGGATCGCCGTCGCCGACGAGCAGTACCAGGCGCCGCTGGTCCGGAGGCACGACCGCCCATGCCGTGTCGTCCGTGGCGAGGTCGTCCGGAGCCGAGGTCACGGTTGGATCGGACGCCAGGAGCCGCACCTCGAGCGTGCCGACGTCGGCCGGCACGTCGTCGATGACCACGTCTGCGCGGGCCTGCGGGTCGAGCTGGACGTCGCGAACCTCGATCAACCCATCGGGCCCGCGGAGCTCGATCCGGCGCCGGGCGTACTCGACGTCCAGGTTGGCGACGCTGATGAAGACGGAACGCGTGACCGCGGACGGCGAGGTCCGGACGGCCAGCGCCACGATCGCCTGGTTCCTGCGCGATCGTCCGACGCTGAGGACCCGGATCGGCGCGTCGACCGACCCCGTCGGTGGGGTCGCCAGCGCCCCATCGGTGCCCACGAGGATCTCGGCGTCCCCCGAGCGGGCGGCCAGCTTGCCGGCCAGCTCGATGGCGTCGCCGAGGTTGCCGCTTGCGCTGCTCGGCTTGATCGTCGACAGCGCCTGGCGAACGCGGCCGAGATCGGTCGTCTCGTTGACCACGATCCGCGCGGTGCTGTCGGCAGCGATGACGCTGACCTTGCCGCCGGTCGGCAGGTCGCGCAGCGCGTCGAGCGCCTCGGCCTTGGCGGCCTCCAGCCGGGACGGCGCGACGTCCGTGGCTGCCATGCTGGCCGACGTGTCCAGGACCAGCACGACGTCCCGGGCCAGTCCGGCCGGGTGCTCGAGGAATGGGCGAGCGGCCAGCACGGCCAGGATCGCCACGAGCAGCAGCTGGAGGAGCAACAGGAGGCTCCGGCGCAGCCGCTGCCATGGCGCGTTGGCCTCCACGTCCGCCACCAACCGGGTCCACAGCAGCGTCGACGGGACCACGGCCTCGTCGCGCCGGAGCTTGAGCAGGTACATCGCCAGCACGGCCGGCACGAACAGCAGGCCGAGCAGCGCCAGCGGGCTGGTGAACGGCATCGGCGTTACCCGAGCACGCGCCGGCGGCGCAGCTCGTTGAACATGAGGTCGGCGAGGTTGGCGTCCGACGACAGGTCCACGTAGCTCGCCCGACGCCTGGCCGCGAGGTCAGCGAAGCCCGCCTTCCAGGCCGCGAGCCGCGCCCGGTAGGCGTCCAGGGTCGGTAGGTCGATCGTGACGTCCACGCCGTCGCCGGTCTCGACATCGACCAGCCGCAGATCTCCCTCGAGCTGCGGGTCGATCTCCTCGGGCGAGAGGACGTGGAGCACGATCAGCTCCGAGCCCGTCGCGGCCAGCTCGCGGATCACGCGGTCGGCCGCCGGATCGAGCAGGTCCGACACGAGGATCACCACGCCCTTGCCGTGCAGTTGCGCGGCCGCGTGTCGGGCGGCGACGAGCAGATCCGTCGGGCCGTCCGCGGGCTCGACCGCCGACAGCTCGGACAGCAGTCGTAAGACCCGGCCGGAGCCGCGCATCGCCGCGCGCCGTCGCGAGGCGCGTCCGGCGAGTGCGCCGACCGTGACCCGATCCTCGCTGGCGAGTCCGACATAGCCGAGCGCGGCAGCCGCTCGCTTTGCAAACAGGAGCTTCGGCGGATGGCCGGTGGTCATCGAGGCGGACGCGTCGATGAGCAGTGTGACGGTGACGTCCTCCTCCTCGATGAACAGCTTGACGAACAGCCGCTCGAGCCGGGCATAGACATTCCAGTCGAGCTGGCGGAGGTCGTCGCCGAGCGCGTAGTCGCGGTAGTCAGCGAACTCGACCGACTGGCCGCGCTTGACGCTCCGTCGGCCGCCCTTCAGGCCACCCCTGACCGGCGACCGCGTGAGCACCAGCAGGCGCTCGAGCTGGCGAAGGAACGCCTCGTCGAAGACCGTCGGGTCGACGTCGCTCGGCAGGAAGGTCTGGCGCTGGCGCGCAATCGGCCGGCCAGCGGCCGGCAGGTCGCCGGGGGGCGTCAGCGGGCCGTCCATGGCCATGCTCGCCGGTCCGTGCGCCGGCTATTCGACGGTCGGCGCGACGACGGCGTCGAGGATCGAGCGGATGACGGCTTCGGTCGTGATCCCTTCTGCCTCGCCCTCGAAGTTGAGGATGATCCGGTGCCGCAGCGCGGGCAGCGCGACCGCGCGGATGTCGTCGATCGAGACGTTGAAGCGGCCGTCGAGGAGCGCGAAGATCTTGCCGCCGGTGACGAGCGCCTGGGCGCCGCGCGGCGACCCGCCGTAGCGAACGTACTCGCGGACGAGCCCGGTCGATCGAGGCTGATCGGGGTGGGTGGCCGCCAGGATGCTCACGGCGTAGGCCGTGACGTGCGGCGCGATCGGGACGGCCCGCGCCAGGCGCTGCATCTCGACGATCTCGGCTCCCGTGCAGACCTTGGCGGGCGTCACGACCTCGTTGCCCGTCGTGCGGTCCATGATCGCGACCAGGTCCTCCTCGGACGGGAAGGGGACCATGACCTTGAACAGGAAGCGGTCGAGTTGCGCTTCGGGGAGGGGATAGGTGCCCTCCATCTCGAGCGGGTTCTGGGTCGCCAGCACGAAGAAGGGTGCGTCCAACGGGAATCGCTGACGGGCCACGGTGACCTGGTGCTCCTGCATCGCCTCCAGGAGGCTGGACTGGGTCTTGGGCGTCGCCCGGTTGATCTCGTCGGCCAGCACGAGGTTGGCGAAGATCGGCCCGGGCTGGAACCGGAAGACTCGCTGGCCGCCCTCCTCGATCAGGATGTTCGTGCCGGTGATGTCGGCCGGCATCAGGTCGGGCGTGAACTGGATCCGGTTGAACGCGCAGTCGATGACGTCCGCGATCGTCCGCACGAGCATGGTCTTGCCGAGACCCGGGACGCCCTCAAGCAGGACGTGGCTGTTGGCCAGGAGCCCGGTGAGCGTCTGGCGGACGAGCGCCGTCTGGCCGACGATCACCCGGCCCACCTCGCGTTCGATGGCCTGCGCCCGTTCGGCGAACGCTTCCGGCGCCAGCTGGGACGCGCCCTGGTCGGTCGAGCTCGGTGCTTGCATGTGCGGCCTCCGGTCAGCGGGATGGATCGAGTGAGCTGAAGTAGTTCTTGACGTAGTCCTTGATCGAAAGCGGGATGTAGCCGCGATCGAGCGAGGTCTGGGCGAAGCGCTGGAAGTCGGCGTAGACCTGCTGATACGGGGTGAGCGCCCCGTTGTTGGAGCCGGACCCGGTCTGGTTTCCTTGCTGGGTCTGACCGTCACCGCCGGTCCCCGCGACGTAGGACGGGTCGCCCGGCAGCCCGAGCCGGTCGAACGGCGCGAAGATCGACGACAGATCCGCACCCAGCTGGGCCGCTCAATTCGCTCCCGTCGGCGCGCCCGGGGTTCGGTTGCCACCCAATCCGTTGCCGAGCGAGCGGGCGTTCGATCCACCTCCGCCGATGGCGCCGGTCTGGCCTTGGCCTTGACCCTGGCCTTGCCCTTGACCCTGGCCCTTGCCCCTGGCCCTGCCCCTGCCCCTGCCCCTGCCCCTGTCCCTGCCCCGCCCCGCCCCGTCCCTGTCCCTGTCCCTGACCGCCGGCACCAGGGGCGCCCGGGCTCTGCTGACCCTGGCCCTGACCGCCGGCACCACTGGCGCCCGGGCTCTGCTGCGCCTGCCCTTGGCCCTGGCCCTGAACCTGTGCCTGGTTCTGGCCCGTCCGGCCCGCGTCCGCAAGGTCCCGCCGGGCATCCTGCAGGCGAGACGCCGCGCTGGCCAGATCGCGCCCGGTCGTGATCCGCTGGTCGGCACCGGTCAGTGACTGCCCCAGCTGATCGAGCGACGACCTGGCTCCGGCAGTATCCCCCTGCGCGAGGCTCTGGGCCGCGTCGCGCAGTGCCGTACCCGATGCTCCGTCGGCCTGCGACGCGGTCGCCTCGAGGCCGGCGAACTGCTGGGCGAGGTCGTGCTGCTGCGCGGAAGTCAGGGTGTCGAGCTTGTCGCCGAGCCGCTTCAGGTCGTCGCTCGTCGTCTTTGGGTTTCCGTCGCGATTGGCGTCAGGTTGGCCGGTTGCCGCCTGCGACAGCGCGCGGCTGAGCGATGTCAGCGAGGACGCTCGTTGCTCGTTGGCCAGGTCGGTCTGGGCTCGAACGTCGTCCTCGACCGCGCCGAGTCGGGCGAGGTTGACGTCCAGCTCGTCGGGCTGGTCACGAAGCCGGAGCGCCAGCCCGCGGAGCTCCTGGGCGACCCTGGTCCTGGGATCGTTCGCCTCCTGGCCCTTGGCTTCGAGGTCCTTGGCAACCTCGGCGATCCGGTCTGCCTGCCGCTGCGCGGCCTCGCGGATCTGCGCTTGCTGCGCAATCACCGCGTCCTGCGGGTTCGGGACGAGCAGGACCGGCGCGAGCAACAGCGCGGCCACCAGCGTGGCGGTCGCGGGGCGGCGAGAGATCCGGGGCCCGAACAGCCCGGCCGGCGCAGCCCGGACGGCCGCCAGGGCGTCGCGTCGCTGGCGGCGGATGAGCCGTTCCGCTTCCCCCGCGTCGCTGATCAACAAGCCCCTCGACGGCTCGTCCTCGGCTCCCATCTCCGGGCCGGTGGTCTCCGGGAACCCAACCGCGAGCTCGAGCGCGCTGGAGGCTCGATCGCCCAGCCGGCCTTCCGCGTCGAGCGCCAGCGCGGCCTCCCCGAGCTGCGGTCGGGCGCGACTGCCGGCGACGACCCAGCCAACCAGGACGGCGAGCGCAATCACCGTCGCGACGATTGGAGCCGAGGCCAACGGCACGAGCCGCGCGAGCGTCCACAGCCCGAGCTCCGCCAGTGCGACGACGGCGACGGCAAGCCATGTCCGGCGGACGAGGCGTCGCAGCCACAGCCGGCGCCGATGGGGCAGCAGCGCCTGACGCAACTGGAGGAGGACGGGATCGAGCGGGCCTGGCAGCCGCACGACGGGGTCGGGCGGGATCGGGCTCGGGGCAGGGCGCGTGCGCGCCGACGGCAACGGGAGCCGCATCGGGCCGATCCGCCTCATGCGGACGGCTCCGCGCGGGCGCGACGAGCCGGCAGGCGCCAGCGCCGGGTCGGCGACACGAACTGCACCGACAGCAGCAGGAAGACGATCGAGAGCACCAGCCACGAGATGACGCTGCGCGGCCACAGGCCATCGCGGACGATGCCGAACGGCGCGACATCCGGAGCGACGCCGACGTCGTTGGCGATGCCGGTGCCCTGGACGACCGCGCCGCTGACCCCGCCGCCCTTGCCGAGCGGGACTGGTACGGCCGGAGCGATGACCGGCCCGCCGCCATTGACGAACACGACCCCGTTCTGATTGGGCAGCATTGACAATTCGAGGCTGCACCAATCGCCGAACGAGGTTTCGGTCCCGCACAGGACGTCGACCTGTGCCAGGAACGGGTTGAGGTACCCGATCTCCTGGGGGGCGCTGCCCCTGACCTGGCCGCTTCCGTCGCTGCTGTCGTGGGTCGTCATGGCGCCCCAGAACGCGAGCAGGAAGACCGTCCCGATCGAGATCACGAGGACGCCGAAGATCGTGATCGCGGTCGCGGCCTGCGTCCGCTTGACCAGGCTCGAGCAGAACAGCCCGAACGATCCGAGCCCGAGGGCCGTGATGACGAGCACGATGTAGCCGCGCAGCACGTCATCCGGCGCCACGCCGCCGTAGACGAAGACCACGGCCGTCAACGGAACCGAGGCCGCGATCAGCAGCCAAACGTAGACGAGGGCGCTGAGGAGCTTGCCGAGGACGATCGCGATCGACGAGATCGGGGTGACGACGAGCAGCTCGAGCGTCTGCTTCTCCCGTTCCAGGCTGATCGCGCCGGCCGTCGCAGAGGGAGCCAGGAAGGCGACCTGGAGCGTCTCGAGCATCAGCAGCGCGGCGAAGATGCCCTGGCCGATCGACGCACCGGCGTACGCCGACGAGCCGAAACCCGTGGAGACGTTGCGCTCCATGATCAATTCGACCATCCACGCGAAGCCGCCGAGCAGCAGCAGGTAGATCGTCAGGATCACGAACGCCCGCCGGCCCCGCATCCGGCCGCGGAGCTCCTTGACACCGACCGCGCCGACGCCGCCGCCCGTCCAGGCGAGGCGGAAGAGCGGTGTTCGCCACCGTCGCGACCGTGTGGGCGGAGGGCTCTGGTCGGTCATCGCGGACTCCTATGCCGCCTCGAAGGGCTGTCGGTCCGGGGCGGTGACCTGGAGGAACAGCTCCTCGAGATCGCTTGCCGCGCGGGCGAAGCTGACGATCGGCAGACCCGCCGCCACCGATTCGGCGAGCAACCGAGCCGTGGCGGCATCGTCGCCGCGGAACCCGAGCTCGATCGTGCCGTCGTCGAGGATCGTCGCGGACGCCACATCCGGGTCGGCCGCGAGGTGGGCACGAGCCGGCTCCAGCGCCTCACCCTCGGCGAGCAGGCGCACCCGGAGCACCGAGCCGAACCGGAGACGTTGCTCGATGTCGGCCACCCGGCCCTGCGCCAGGACCTTGCCCTGGTCGACGATCGCGACGCTGGTGCACAGCTCCTCAAGCTCGGGCAGGATGTGGCTGCTGATCAGGATGGTCTTGCCGAGGTTCCGCAGCTCACGCAGGAGCTCGCGCAGCTCGACCCGCGCCCGTGGATCCAGGCCCGAGGCGGGCTCGTCGAGCAGCAGCACCTTCGGGTCGTGCACCAGTGCGTGGGCGAGGCACAGTCGCTGCTCCATGCCGCGCGACAACGTCTGGACGTAATCGTCTCGACGCGGCGCGAGGTCGACGAGCTCGAGGAGGTCAGTGATCATTCGCCGCCGGCAGGCGGTCCCCAGCCCATAGCACCGAGCGAAGAAGTCGAGGTACTCCCAGACCTTCATGTCGTCGTAGACGCCGAACACGTCGGGCATGAAGCCCAGGACCCGGCGGACTTGATCGGGGTTGCGGGTGACCGACCAGCCGTCGATCTCGGCATCCCCGGACGACGGTCGGAGGAGCGTCGCGAGCATTCGAAGGGTGGTGGTCTTGCCGGCTCCGTTCGGCCCGACCAGGCCGAAGATCTCGCCGGCCTGGATGTCGAGATCGACACCGGCCACGGCGAGGGTTTGGTCGTAGCGCTTGACCAGGCCCTCGGTTCGAACGATCGCCGTCATCGCACGGTCCCGGTGATGGACACGTCGACGCTGAAGCCGACATTGTCCTGCCGATCGTTGACGTACCGGACCAGAACCGTTCCCGACGCGGGGTCGACGTACCGAGCCGGCTCGGCCAGCGAGTAGCGCGGTCCGGGCGACAGGTGCGGCAGGCGTTTCCACGCCTGCCCGGCGACGTCGAACACCTCGACCTCGGGCAGGCCGTCGACGACGGCCGGAGTGCAGTCTGTGGTCGGCGGGTTCGGGCAACGGGGCGGGATCGAGGCGAGCGGTTTGACTTCAGTCGGCGGAACCACGACGCCGTTGTCGCCGAAGTTGAGGCCGATCGCGACTTCGGTGACGTCCAGGGTCCCATCGAAGCTCGTCGGACGGTACGCCACCGTCGCGGTGCCCCGACCGAAGTTCATCGTGAACGGGTCCTTGTTGAAGAACGCGGCATCCGTCTCGATCACGCTCGAACGGATCAGGCCTGAACGGAAGGTCGTCATGCCACGCACGCTCATTCGAGCCGGCAGGTAGTAGAGGACGTTGCCGAGCCGCCGCGGCTGCTGTTGCTCGACCTCGACCGGCAGCAGGTCGTTCGTCCCCCACGCCAGCACGACGGGCCCCTCGCTGTCGAGCGTGCCAGTCGACCCGAACATGGGGTCGTAGGTCAGCTGGTCGACCATCGAGTGCTGCGCGTAGAGGTCGTTCGAGTTGGAAGCCCTGCCGTCCGGGGCGAAGATCTGGCCGACGACCTTGTCCGACAACGACTGGCCGAACTGGGTGTTCAGGATCTGGAGGTTGACACTGGCCTGAGCCCCGGGGGCGAGATCCTTGAGCGACGCGACGTTGCTGCCCAGGACGAGCGCGGCACCGTGGAGGGCCTCGGTCGAAGCGTTCCTGACCGTTCCGACCAGGAACCCGTCCTGGAGACGCAGCTCGGTCTGGACCAGGGGCACGCTGACGGCCGTCTCGGCCCGGATGGTCCGCAGCGACCCGAAACCAACGTCGAGGTTGCGGATCCGGGCAGGATCTCCCTGGAGGACGTCGAGCTGGCTGGCGGCGCCGGTTCCGCCGAAGTCGCCGTTGATCGGCGACGACAGGAGGGCGCCGCCCGGCACCTGGAGCTGGTACTGGCCGCGCGATGGCGAGAAGACGCCCAGATAGATCTGGCCCGTCCCATCGGTCGCTCCCGCCGCGCCGCGGATGATCGCCACCTCGTTGACGATCACGTCGTTGCCGCGTAGGGCCGTGCCGAACCCGTAGGCCCCGACGGTGAACACGACGACAAGGACCGGCATCGTCAGCCAGGCCCACTCGCGTCGGTCGAGGCGGCGCAGGATGACGTAGTTGATCGGGCCGATGAGCAGGATGTAGGCGGCGAGCAGGGCGATCAGGCCACCGACCGGGGGAAGCGCCAGCGAAGGCAGCTGTGAGACGGCACTCACCAGCATCGAATCGTCGGCGAAGCTCAGCCCGGTCGGCGTCCGGGCGGGGAGCAGCCGTCGCCACAGTCCCTGCGCGGCCTTCGAGTCGACGATCCAGCCCGTCGTGGGATCGAACCCGACAAGGCTGACATCGCCCGAGCCGTATGGCCGTTCTGCGGCAACGACCCGGCCACCGACCGTGGCGAGCGTCCGGCCGTCGATGAGCTCGCCGGACAGGGCCGGCAACGTGGTCGCATCCCCGGGCAGGGCGCCAAGGATACCGCTCAGCGATCCCGCAGGGACATCGGTGGTGGTCACCGGCCGATAGGGGAGCAGCGCGTCGGGGAAGGCCGCGAGGACCTTCGGCCCGGCCGTCCCACCGGCGATCACCAGGCGGCCGCCGCCGGCCACCCAGCCCCTGAGCGCCTGGAGCTGTGCCGGGCTCAGCCGCTCGGCATCGACATCCTGCCAGACGACCCGGTCGATCGCGCTCCAGGCCTCGACCCGCTCGGGAAGATCCTCGGGGGTGAGGCTCATCACCAACGGACTGAGCTGGTTCTGGCTGGGCGGCAGTCCGAGATTCCCGACGATCCCCTCCGGGTGCTCGGCGACGATCGCGACCATCAGCTGCGTTGCGTCGTGGATCGTGAACTTGACCTTGGTGCTGACGACGGTTCGATCGCCGTCGGCCAGGATCACGTCGAGCTCACTTCCGAACGCCGGCGGCTGAACGTACAGGACGTAGCGCTTGTCCGACTGCGTGGGCAGGTCCACGGCCGTGCCGAATTGCGTCTGGCCCTGCGTCCCACCGGCCAGCCGCAGCTCGCCGCTGATCGCCGGACCGTCGTTGACGAGGTGGACCTGGATCGCCATCCACGAGCCGATGCGGGCATTGCCCGACAGCAGGGCGTGCGCCTCGATGGTCGGGAGGTCGGCGGCGGCCGCGCCGGGCGCGAGCGGACCGAACATCGCGAGCGTGACGCCGACGAGCGCCAGGGAGCGCGACAGCCATCGCTGCGCAGTTCGATGGGCGCGTCGCGACGTCGGCCGGGCACATACACGGCTCAGGCGACGGCGCACGAACTTCCCCCTGACGGTCGGGGCCGGGATTGGTCGCAGCATGGACGCCTCGAAACGGGCGAAAGTTGCACGGTCGTGGGCGTTGGGCCGGTGGCTATCGTACGATGCTTGGGTCCCGTGAGCCGTCGGCCAGGATGCCGCCATCCCGAGGGGGTTCGTGCCCGAGATCCGCCCGTTCCGGGCGCTTCGCTACAGCGTCGCGACGATCGGCGATCCGGCCTGCGTCGTCGCGCCACCGTACGACGTGATCGGTGCCGCCGAGCGTGATCGCCTCGCGGCGCGCCACCCGGCCAACGTCGTCCGGCTGGACCTGCCGCGCGAGGAGGTCGGCGACGAGCCGGACGATCGGTACCGGCGGGCGGCACGCACCCTCGCCGGCTGGCGATCCGACGGCACGCTCCACAAGGATCCGCATCCGTCGATCTACGTCTACGAACAGACGTACCTCGTCCCGGGCACGGACGTGTCGCGGACGCAGGCCGGGTTCTTCGCCCGGCTCTGCCTCGAGGCGCCCGGGCCCGGATCCGGCGTCCTGCCCCACGAACGGACGCTGGCCGGTGCCCGGGAGGATCGCTACAAGCTGTTGCGAGCGACAGGCGTCAACACAAGCCCGGTGGTGGTCCTGTACGACGACGCCACGGGGACAGGGTCGTCGGTCCTTGATGGGATCCGGGGCGGCAAGCCCGAGCTCGACATCGTCGACGACGATGGCGTCCAGCATCGACTCTGGGCGATCGCCGCCGACGGCGACGCCGCGGCCGCCGTGGCGCCGCTCCTTGCGGCCGCCGCGGCGAACCCGGTCACCATCGCCGACGGCCACCATCGCTACGAGACCGCGCTGCGGTATCGCGACGAGCGCCGGATGTCACGGTCGTGCGAGGAGGATCCGGCGTTCGACTACTTGCTCACCCTCTTCCTCGACGCTGCCCACCAACCACTGACGGTCCTCCCGACCCACCGTGTCGTGCGCAGCGTCGGCGACCCGGGCGTCGAGGCGATGCTCGCCGGGCTCGAGGGGCTGTTCGGGGTCCGGGACGGCGTGTCGGCAGCCGAGCTGCGGGACCGATTCGGGGCGATCGGCCTGGCGGCCGGCGGCGAGGGCAGGTTCGGATTGTGGACCCGCTCCGGGGGCGCGATCCTGACCGCGCGGCGGGAGATGTTCGAGCCCCTCCTTCCGGCCGGCGGCGCGGCGCTGCACGGGCTCGACGTGACGCTCCTCGGCGCAGCGATCGCCCGGCTGGCCGGCATCGACCAGGAGGCGGTGGCCGAAGGTGCCATCGAGTACACCAAGTCGGCGAGCGAGGCGATCGATCTCGTCGATGCCCGCACGGCCGGCGCCGACGCCGCGTTCCTGCTGGAGCCGACGCCCGTCACGTCCATTGCGGCGGTAGCGCGCGACGGCGACGTCATGCCCCAGAAGTCGACCTATTTCTACCCCAAGGCCCTGTCCGGCCTCGTCATCAACCCACACGAGTGGTGAGCCAGATGCCCCTGACCCCCGAGCAGATCCTCAATCACACCCAGTTGCCGCCGCCCGGCGGTCGCCCGATCCGAAAGGACGAGATCGAGCTGCAGGACCGTGGGCTGTACGTCGAGTCGTGGCTGCCCGAGCGTCGCTCGCGCCGAAAGCCGCTGCTGTTCGTCCACGGCGAGCTGGGCGGTTCGTGGACGTGGGAGCGGTACCTGGGCTACTTCGCGACGCGCGGCTGGGAAGGCCACGCCCTGAACCTGCGCAACCACCACTGGTCACAGACGGCCGACCCGACGACGCTGTCGTTCGATACGTACACCGAAGACGTGGTCGCCGCGCTCGAGCGCTTCGGCAGCGGCGTCGTGGTGGTCGGCCACGGGATGGGCGGGCTGCTCGCGCTCAAGGCCGCGGAACGGATGCCGGTGTCCGGCCTGGTGCTCCTGAGCTCGGAGCTGCCGCGGGAGCTGCGCCCGCCGGCCCGGCCGCACGAGTTGCGCGATATCCCGGACGTGTACGGACGAGCGTTGATCGGTTGGGAGACCCTCCCCGAGCGATTGTTGCGCGACGATCGCGACCTCACCCTGCCCGACGTGTTGCGGATCCAGCATCTCCTGGGACAGAAGCCGCACGAGGCCGGCGCCGCGCGGCGGCAAATGCTGTCCGGCGTCCCGGTGGACCGGCGCAGCCTGGACGGCGTGCCGGTGCTGGTCGTGGGTGGAGGGCTGGATCAGACCGTCCCGATGGCCGACTCCGAGCGGCTGGCCGATTGGCTGGGCGCGACCTACGAGCCGTTCGCCGCGCACTCTCACTACGGTCTCGTCCTGGGCGAGACGAGCTACCAGCAGGTCGCCGACGCGATCCGGGGCTTCCTGGAGACGAACCGGCTGTAGAACGCGGGCCGTTTCGCGAACCGCACTGACACGGTTTGATGGTCGCGCGACGCCGCTGCTATCATGCCGATCCGGCCTGGGCGACCCGATCCGCCCGCGCCGACGGAGCCGCATTCGTCTAGAGGCCCAGGACACCGCCCTCTCAAGGCGGAGATCATCGGTTCGAATCCGATATGCGGTACCAACCCACGACACGCGGTCGCGGCACACACACACCGCACACACCGCGGACACTGGGAACGGCTTCGGGGCGCCACACGCGAGCGACGTAGTCCGCCTCCGTCCCGAGGGGTCCCTGGGTGCCCAGCCCTCGCCGACCATGCAGAAATGCCGTGCCGGCGACACCGCCGCGTGGCACCATTGACAAGGTCACGTCCCGGGCCGCGACGAAGGGCCTGGCACGAGACCTCGCCCGCGTCAGGAGCGAGGGAGACGACATGAACGATGGCGTGACGCGGGGCAACCCTTTCCACTGGACGCTCAAGCGAGAGGGCGTCATCGCCCCCGACGAGCGCCTGCCCTGGCCGCAGACGATCGCGCTGGGCATCCAGCACATCTTCGCGATGTTCGGCTCGACGGTCCTTGCCCCGATCCTGATGGGGTTCGATCCGAACACGGCGATCCTGTTCTCCGGCATCGGGACGCTGCTGTTCTTCGTGCTCGTCGGTGGCCGCATCCCGAGCTATCTCGGGTCGAGCTTCTCGTTCATCACCGTCGTCATCGCCGCGTCGTCCTACGCGGGCGTCGGACCGAATGCCAATCTCGCGGTCGCACTCGGCGGGATCGTCGCGGCCGGCGCGGTCTACGCGGTGATCGGCCTGATCGTCATGCGGATCGGCTACGCCTGGGTCGAGTTCCTCATGCCGCCGGTCGTGACCGGTGCCGTGGTCATGGTCATCGGACTGAACCTGGCCCACGTCGCAGTCCAGGACATCGGTGCGCTGCCCAGCTGGGCGGCCGGCGCCTCGTATGACGGCTTCTCGGCCGCCATCGGCCTGTTCACGGTCCTCGCCGTAGCCGTCGTCGCCGTCTACGCGCCCGGCCTGCTCCGCCGCCTGCCGATCCTGGTAGGCGGGATCATCGGCTACGTCGTCTACTTGGTCCTTGCCAACGGGCTCGGCCTGTCCAAGGCCGTCATCGATTTCAAGACCGTCGGCGATGCCGCCTGGATCGGGATGCCGAACCTGACCGCACCGCGGTTCGAGAGCAATGCCATCTTCCTGATCGCGCCGATCGCCATCGTCCTGGTCGCGGAGAACCTCGGTCACGTCAAGGCGGTCGCCGCGATGACCGGCCGCAACCTCGACCCGTACCTGGGCCGGGCGTTCCTGGGCGACGGCCTTGCGACGATCCTCGCCGGGTTCGGCGGCGGGACCGGCGTGACGACCTACGCCGAGAACATCGGCGTGATGGCCGTCACGAGGATCTACTCCAGCCTCGTCTTCGTGATCGCCGGCGTGGTCGCCATCGCGATGGGCTTCTCGCCCAAGTTCGGCGCCTTGATCGGCACGATCCCGACCTCGGTCATCGGCGGCCTGGCAATCGTCCTGTTCGGTCTGATCGCGGTGACCGGCGGACGGATCTGGGTCCAGAACAAGGTCGACTTCTCGGAGAGCCGGAACCTGGTCACGGCGGCCGTCGCCCTGACCCTCGGTGCCGGCGACCTGACCCTGAATGCGGGCGACTTCTCGCTCGGCGGCATCGGCACGGCGACCTTCGCCGCGATCATCGTCTACCAGGTGCTCCGGCTCCGGACACCGACTCCCGCGGCGCCCGTCGTCGGCAGCTAGCCAGCGGCGAGTCGAGCGAGCGACCCCGGCCGCAGGTCGGCCGGCGCGACCTGGCGACACGACGTCGTCAGCATCGGGCCGGCCGGCCTGAACCCGGATGCAGATCCGACCCATGACCGTGGCCGACCTCGATAGACTCGCACGATGCGACCCCCCGGCCTTCGCCGACTCGCGATCCTGGCCGAGGGCCAGTTCGCCCCCCACAGCGCCAAGACGGCATACGGCGTCATCCGCTATGGGCGCGATGAGGTCGTGGCCGTGCTCGACTCGAGCCGGGCCGGCCAGAACGTGGCCGCGTACCTGCCCGGGCGGAACATCCCGATCGTGGCCACCCTGGATGAGGTGCTTGCCCGCCCGAACCCGCCGGACGCCCTGCTGATCGGGATCGCACCGACCGGCGGCCGCCTGCCCGACGCGTGGCGGTCGACGATCCTGGCGGCGATCGGGGCCGGCCTCGACGTGCTGTCCGGCCTGCACATGTTCCTCGGCGACGATCCGGAGTTCGCCGCCGCGGCCGCCGCCCGGGGGATCCAGATCGTGGACTACCGCCGGCCCCCTGACCGGATGGAGACGGCCGTCGGGCGCCGGCACGCGCCCGGCAAGCGGGTGATCCTGACGGTCGGCACCGACTGTGCGATCGGCAAGATGTCGGTCGCCCTCGAGCTGCGCAGGTCGGCCCTGGCGGCCGGCGATCGGCCGGCCTTCGTCCCGACCGGCCAGACCGGGATGATGATCGACGGCTGGGGCGTGGCCGTTGATCGCGTGATCAGCGACTTCGCCCAGGGCACCGTGGAGTGGCTGGTCGAGCAGGGCGAGGCTCTCGGCGACTGGGTCCTGGTGGAGGGCCAGGGCTCCCTCGACCACCCGGCGTACTCGTCGGTGACGCTCGCGCTCCTCCACGGCGCCACGCCCCAGGCGATGATCATGGTCCACAAGCCGGGCCTCGCGGAGCACGACTTCGACCACCTCCCCGAAGCCTCGTTCCCGATCGCGTCGCTGCCCGGGTACATCGAGCTCCACGAGCGGGTCGCCGGGCTCGTCGCTCCGTCGAAGGTCGTGGCCGTGGCACTCAACACGTCGCTCTATCCCGACGACGACGCCGCTCGCCGGATCATCGAAACGGCCGAGGCGGAGACCGGGCTGCCTGCCGGCGACCCCGTCCGCTTCGGGGCCGACCGGCTGTGGCGCGAGATCCGCGACGCCGTGAACGGGCTGCCGTGGGTCGACGCGCCATGAGCCTCGAGGTCCGGCAGGAGGTCCTCCGACTAGCTTTGCGCGACCCGTTCCGGATCGCGCGATCGGAGCACGGGAGCGGCCGGGCGATCACGACCGTGATTCTCGAGATCCGGGACAGCCGGTTCCCTGGGCTGGTCGGAGTGGGGGAGGGGTATCCGGACCGCTATTACGGCGAGACTCCCGAGACGATGTCGATCGTCCTCCCGATGCTGGTCGACTCGCTCGGCGAGATGGAGCCCACGAGCGCCTGGCTTGCCGGCTCTGCGGCCGCGATGGACGCGGTCATCCGCGGCCACGGCGCTGCGAAGTGCGCGCTCGATATCGCCCTGCACGACCTGGCCGGCAAGGTCGCCGGCGTGCCGGTCCACCAGCTGTGCGGTCTGTCCGGCGACCTGCCGCCGACCGACTTCACGCTCGGCCTCGACGCCCCCGAGGTCGTGGCGGATCGGGCGCGACGCGCGTCGGCGTTTCCGGCGCTCAAGGTCAAGGTCGGCGGCCCGGGCGATCTCGCCACGCTCGAGGCCGTGCGCGGCGTGTACGACGGTCCGATCCGGGTCGACGCCAACACGGGCTGGACGCTTGACGATGCGCTGGCGATCCTGCCCGACCTCGAGCGCCTTGGCGTCGAGCTCATCGAGCAACCGTTTCCGGCTCGCCGGATCGACCTCCTCCGGCAGCTCCAGCAACGGTCGTCGCTGCCGATCGTCGCCGACGAGAGCTGCGTCCTGCCGGAGGACCTCGACGGCCTCGTCGGGGTCGTGGCGGGAGTCAACGTGAAGCTCGCCAAGTGCGGTGGCATCGAGCCGGCCCGGGCGATGCTCGAGCGTGCCCGAGCACTCGGGTTTCGGACGTTCCTCGGCTGTATGGAGGAGACCTCGGTGGGGATCGCCGGCTCGGCGGTCGTTGCGTCGCTGGCGGACTGGGTGGACCTGGACGGCTGCCTGCTGCTCGACGCGGACCCGTTCGAGGGGTTGGCGCTCGACACGGAGTACCGCTGGGTCCTGCCCTCGCGACCCGGTCTCGGCCTGACTAGACGGGTCTCCTGACGTTTCCCGGGCGTTCCAAAAGGGGCGTTCGTTGAACGCCCGTTCGTGTGGACAACTTGGTGGACGAAGTCGTGGACAAGCCCCCTTCCGGGCCGACGCCGACCGTCCTACGATGGGCACTCACCGGTCGACCACACCCCGAGGGAGGGAGTCGCCGGGGTCAGGAGACCGCTACCGGCGTCGGGCACGCATCCGCCTGATGGGCCGTCGGGCTTCCGTTTGGTTTCAGCCGTCGGCGCGGCCGGTAACCGGTCGCGTCCGGGTGGTGAAGGGAGGGCACGCCATCGATGGACTCACGCAACGCTGCCGCGCGCGGTCCGGACCCCGACGCCGTCGAGTTCATCCGGTTCTGCTACCACCGTCGGAGGGTGGGCTGGCCCGAGCTCTACGACGAGATGTGCGCCGTCGCCGGCCGCGGCCTGTTCCGCGGTTTCAGTTCAGATGACCTGATGCGCTGTGGCGTCGGGTTCAGCCTCTTCGACATGCCCGCCCTGGCTGCCCTCGCAGCCCGTGTCGTGGCGGAGGAGCAGGCCCTCCGCCGGCCGGTGACCGTGGTCATCGCCGATGCCGGGCCGGCGACGCCGGCCGTCAGCCTCGCGCCGTCGGGCGCCTGAGCTTCGCACTCGCGATCGTCCCTGTCGGTATCGACAGACGAACAGACCCCCGCCGGCATCGGCGGGGGTCTTTCGATTCGAGTGATCGCGCCGGCTCAGGCGCGGATGCGGCGCCTCGCCATCTCGCCCTCGATCTGACGCTCGGCCTCGACGTAGCGGTCGATCTGCTCGCGGAGCTGGTTGGCCTCCGGAGCGTACAGATGGACCTGCTGCTGGAGGATGTACGACAGCCGCCGGCTGGTCATCCGGACGTGGTCCAGGTTCTTCATCAGGACCAGAGGATCCATCGAGGCCAGGTCGGACGGGTGGTACATCTGCTGCATGGCGGCATTCTAGAGTGAGCGCAGCGCCCTCGGCGGCCAGCTCCAGTCGACGTCGAGGTTCGCTCCCGCCAGGGCCCGGCGCCGCCCGGCCTCACCGGCTCCAAGCACCAGGATCCGGTCGACCTTGGTGGCGCCACCGGCCTCGTCGCCCCACAGCTTGGTCATCTTCCGGTTGGCCGCAACGTCGTCGAGCGCCACGCCGGCCAGCCGATAGCCCTCGGGCTGTGCGGCCGCTTCCCAGACGCGCTCGGCGAGGCCCACGCCGCCCCGGATCTGGCGGCCGCGGTCGGTCAGCACGTCGCCGATGACCAGGACCACGACGGCGTCGTCGGTCAGCGCCGGCCGGAGTCCGGCCAGGACGTCACGGAGGAAGGCGAGGTAGGGCTCGCGATGGTGGGCGTCGTCGAGCGCCGCGTCGATGGCGCGCGAATCGAAGCCCAGGAACCAGGTTCGCAGCCAGTTGTAGTAGCCGTACTTGACGACCCGGAGGTACGGCGGCGAGGTCACCACCAGGCGGGCGCGGTCGGGCCGGCCGGCGGCCCGCAGCGCCGCCCGGGCACGCGGCGCGACGTCGCGGGCGTCGCCCAGCAGCGCGATCCCGGCGGTGGGCGGCGGCGATTGGCGGAACAGCCGGTCGAGCTTCTTCGACAGGCCGTCGAATACGTCGCGGTCCGGCGAGGCGAATGCCGTCCGGGCCGCGAAATCGCGAACGTAGCGCGGCGCCATCGAGAAGGTGTTCGGCATCAGTGCCGACAGGTAGCTCGCGCTCTTGCCATGGAGGATGCCGGTGATCGCCGCCGCCAGGAACCGGTCGGTCACGTCGTCGAGCTGCAGCGAGGTGCGGACGAACAGGAGCTGGCCGAGCGTCCGCGGGTGGAATGCGAGCGCGACCTCGGCCGGAACCCGTTCGACTCCGGAATCCGGTTCCGTCGCGGAGCCAGCCGCCGGCACGAGTGCGTCGGGCGACGTTGAATCGGCACCGACGCGAGATCCCAGGGCGAGCCACCCAGCGGAGGCCGCGTTCCAGCCGAGTCGCAGTTGGGCCAGCCGAGTTGCGGTCTGGGCGCGGCTCGCCGGCTCGACCTTGGCCGCCGTCAGCAGCGTCGCAAACGGATTGAGGTCGTTGCCGACGCCGATCCGCCCTTCGGCGCAGGCCTGGAGCGCCGTCGTGCCGCGGCCGGAAAACGGGTCGAGCACGACGTCGCCAGGACGAGAGTAGCGGGCGATGAAGGCGTGGGTCAGGGCCGCCGGGAAGCTCGCCAGGTAGGAGCACATCGGGTGGAACGGATGGCCCCACAGTCGCTCCTGATCCTTCCACTCCGGCGGCAGGGCGATGGCCGGGAGCTCGAGTGGCAGCTCGAGGGCAAGCTGGCCGGAGGCCATGCCTCGCGTGGAACGAGCCGACATTTGCGCTCCAGGTCCTCCCTGACCCTGGCGCCGATCCCGGTCGGCGCGATGGGTCGGGGAGTGTAGCACGCTCGAATTCGGCGCTCAAAGGGCCGAAGGACGTGGACCCAGTGGCAGCCGCGCTAGACTCGAAGTCGCGTCCCCGTAGCTCAGTGGACAGAGCAGCCGCCTTCTAAGCGGAAGGTCGCAGGTTCGAATCCTGCCGGGGGCGCCACCCGACACATGTCCGCCCCGCTACGATCCGTGCGTGCTCCGACTGCTCGGCAGCCCGCGCGCCGCGGGCGTCCTCGGCTGCCTCACCCTGCTCCTGATCGGCTGGTCCGGACTGCTCGTCCCGTCCCTGATCCGCTCGATCGAGCGTGATTTCGCCCAGACCGACGCCGGGATCGGGATCTACTACCTGGTCTGGGCCGTGTCGTACGCGTGTGGCTCGCTTGGCGGCGGCATGGTCACCGAACGACTTGGCCGACGCCGTGTGCTGGCCGGGGCGGCCCTGACCCACGGCGTCGGCCTAGGGGTCCTCGCGCTCGTGCCCCCATGGGGGATCGCCCTCCTGTCGGCCGTCCCCGGTGGCCTTGGCGCGGGTGCCCTCGACGGCGGCGCCAACGGCCTGATCCTCGACCTGTTCCAGGAGGCCCGCGGACGCGCGCTCAACACCCTGCACCTCTTCTTCAGCATCGGGGCACTGTCATCGCCGGTCGCCGTCGGCGTGCTCGTGGGCGCCGGGGTCGCCTGGCAGGGAATCCTGGTCGTCAGCGCGCTCGCCGTCATCCCGCTGGCCGCGGCGTATGCCGTAGCCCGGCTGCCGCACGGTCGCCGGGCCGCGGTCCCGCGTGAGACCGGGGCTCGGCGCGCCACCCCGATCGCCCTCACGTGGCCGTTGTTGACGCTCGAGGTGGCCATCGCCTGCTACGTCGCGGCGGAGGTCGGCGTCTCCGACTGGCTGGTGCGCTTCCTGGACAGCGTGCCGCTTGCGACGGCGACCGGGGCGCTGTCGCTGTTCTGGGCCGGTCTGGCGCTCGGTCGGCTGGTGTCGGCCCGGATCTCGGATCGGTTCGATCACCTGCAATTCACGACCGTGGCGGTCACGATCGCGGGGATCGCCACGTTTGCCGCGGTCGTCGTGCCGTCGGTCGGGGCGTCGATCGCTCTGTTCGGGCTGGTCGGGTTTGCCTCGGGGCCCGTGTTCCCGATGATCGTCGCCATCGGCGGGGAGCGGTTTCCCGCGCGATCGGCCGCTGTCGGCGGTCTCCTGACCGGCGCCGCCGTCTTCGGATCAGTGCTCTATCCGCCGATCATGGGCTTCATGTCGGTCAACGTCGGGCTGGCCGCCGCCATGATCGGGGCCGGGGTGCTGAGCCTGGCCTGCGCGGTCGCGCTGATCGCGGCCCGGCGGCTGGACTAGGCTGTCGCGGAGTTTGCAGCCCGGAGGACGCATGGAATCACGCAGCCTGCACGACCCCGTTCGGTGGGGCATCCTCGGGACGGCCGGGATCACCCGGGCCCTGCTGCGAGGCGCTCGTCGCACGAGGGCCGTTGACGTCGTCGCCGTCGGCAGTCGCAACGCCGATCGGGCGGCGGAGTATGCGAACGAGAACGGGATCGGGCGCGCCCACGGCTCGTACGAAGCCCTGCTGGCCGACCCCGAGGTCGAGGCCGTCTACATCTCGCTGCCGAACTCGCTCCACCATCCCTGGACGATCCGGGCTCTCGAGGCCGGCAAGCACGTCCTGTGCGAGAAGCCCTACACCCGGCGCCACGCGGACGTTGCCGCCGCGTTCAACCTGGCCGAGCGGTCCAGGCTCGTCCTGTGCGAGGCGTTCATGTGGCGGCACCACCCCCAGGCCCGGACGATCAGCGAGCTCCTGCCCGAGATCGGGGAGCTGCAGACGATCCGGGCGACGTTCAGCTTCGAGCTCGACCGGCCGGACGACATCCGTCTGCGCGCCGATCTCGACGGCGGTTCGTTGATGGACGTCGGGACGTACTGCGTGTCGGGCGCCCGGTTGCTGACCGGCGAGGAGCCCGAGCTCGTGTTCGGGACCCAGGCGTTGGGCCCGAGCGGGGTGGACGTGCGGTTCAACGGGCTCCTGCGCTTTCCGGGCGGCGCGGTCGCCGAGATCATGTCCGGCTTCGAGACCGACCATCGGGGCCTCGAGGCGATCGGACGGCGACGGCTCGATCCGGCTCACGAACCCGTGGCTGCCCGACGATCCGGACCCGGTCCTCATCCGCGACGGGGTCGAGACGCCGATCCCGTTCTCGGACCCATACCAGCTGGAGCTCGAGGACATGAGCGCCGCGATCCGCGACCATCGGCCACCACTCCTGGGACGGGCGGACGCGCTCGGCCAGGCACGCGCCATCGAGGCGCTCTACCAGTCGGCCGACACGGGTCTTCCGGTCCGGCTCTGAGGGCCAAGCGCGGCGCGTTCCCGGCGGCACGATCCGCCGCCGACCGATAAGCTAGCGCCTGCCCAGATCCTTCCTGGATCGCTCGTCCCTGGGGAGTACCTTCGCATGACGGCATTCGCCGGCGCGGATGACCGCGCCGTCCATCTCGATCCACGCGCCAAGCTCGAGATCCTCGGCGCGATCCTGCTGGCGCTGTTCCTGTTCGCACTCGACCAGACGGTCGTCGGGACGGCCCTGCCGGTCATCGTCACGGACCTGCACGGCAACGACCTGTACACCTGGGTCGTCACGGTCTACCTGTTGACATCGACGATCAGCGGGCCCGATCTACGGCAAGCTGTCCGACCTGTTCGGCCGGCGCCCGATCATCATCTTCGCGGTCGTCCTGTTCCTGGCCGCCTCGGTGCTGTCCGGCCTGAGCCAGGAGATGTGGCAGCTGATCCTGTTCCGCGGCCTGCAGGGTCTCGGCGGCGGCGCGGTCTTCCCGGTCTCGCTGGCCGTGGTCGCAGATCTCTACACGCCGGCCGAGCGCGGCAAGTACCTCGGCTTCTTCGGGGCGGTCTTCGGGCTGTCGTCGCTGCTGGGCCCGGGGATCGGCGGGTTCATCACCGACCAGTTCAGCTGGCACTGGATCTTCTTCGTCAACGTCCCGATCGGTGCGGTGTCGCTGGTCATCCTGTGGCGGCTTCTGCCGGCGATCAAGCGACCGGAGTCCGGTCGCAACATCGACTGGCTCGGGGCGGCGGTGTTCGCCGCCGCGATCGCCCCGTTCCTCGTCGGGCTGACCAACAAGCAGACCGGGGACTGGACCGACCCCGAGGTCGGCGGGTTGATGGCTGCTCGGGATCGTCGTGCTCGGGCTGTTCCTGTGGATCGAATCGAGGGTCGCCGACCCGATCGTCCACCTTCCGCTATTCCGGATCCGCGCCTTCACGGTGTCGGTCGTGGCGATGTTCATGGCCGCGTTCGGGTTCTTCGGCGCCGTGATCTTCCTGCCGCGCTACTTCCAGGCGGTCGAAGGGGCGAGCGCCACCGAATCCGGCTACAGCCTGCTTCCGCTGCTGGCGGCGCTGATCGTGAGCGCCACCGCCTCCGGGCAGATCGTGGCGCGGACCCATCGCTACAAGGTCCTGATCTTCGTGTCGATGGTCCTGCTGGGGGTCGGCCTGTGGCTGCTCACGCACCTCGAAGCCGGCACGGATCGCCCCGTCCTGTGGGCCTGGATGATCGTGGCCGGTCTCGGGATCGGGCCGTCGTTCGCGGTGTTCACGCTCATCGTCCAGAACGCCGTCCAGCCCCAGCTGATCGGGGTCGCGACGAGCAGCCTCACGTTCTTCCAGCAGATCGGTGGCACGGTCGGGCTGACCATCGCGGGCACGATCTTCGCCAGCCGCCTGACCGACGAGCTGCCGGCGCGGCTGATCGGCGGCCGGCGTGCCGGCGCAGTTCGTCGGCCAGTTCGTCGAGCGGCGGGCGGCCTCGACATCGCCGGGACCGGCGACCTGGGAACCAGGATCCTGGCCGCCACGCCGCCGGCGCAGCAGGCGTTCGTCCAGCCGCTCATCCCCGGCATCGTCGCCGCGGTCCACGACTCGATCTCGATCGCGATCGCGTCGAGCTTCTGGGTCGGCATCATCGGCGCGATCATCGGCGCGGTCGTCGTCCTGTTCATCGACGAGGTCCCGATGCGTGCGACGTTCGAGATGACCGAGACCGAGCCGGCCTGAGACCTGGCCGACCGGCGCGCCCGGCGGTGGGCTCCGGACGCCATCGACACGCGGACAGGAAGAAGGGCCGGTTCTGGGGGACCGGCCCTTCTGAGCGAGGAGGGAGTTGCGGTGCCCGGTCAATGCCCGGGCCGGGCGCCGCGCTGGATCAGGAGACTGGGACCGCGCCCGGGTTGCCCGACGCGGGTCCCGACCTTCGAGCGCCACGGGACGCCGAGCATCGGCAGGAGCCAGCGGTCGACGCCGTAGTAGCCGGCGACCTTCCAGGCGAGCATCAGGCCGACCTCGAACGTGAACAGGATCGGGTTGACCGACGCAGAGCCGGCAAGCAGGAACGACATGTTCATCAGGGCACCGAAGAAGGCGGCGATGCCGACCAGCGCGCCGACCAGCAGGCCGATGCCGACCGCGAGCTCACCGAGCGTGATCAGCCAGCGCGAACCAGCCCTGCGCGTGGTTGTCGATGAGGAACTGCAGGAAGCTGCGGTACCACTCGAACGTGATCGATGGCTTGGCCGGAGCCGTCGGGGATGGCGACCGCGCCCTTCCAGAAGCCGAGCAGGGCCGAGCCGCCGTCGACCCAGCCGGTGCCGGTCAGCTTGTGCCAGCCGGCCTCGATCCACTCGAAGCTGATGAAGATCCGGATCGGCAGCCAGAAGAGGCCGGCCCGGGTGTTGCTGAACAGGTAGCGCGTGAACGCCGGGCCCTCGACCTCGACGGTCTGGGCCTCGGGCGAATGTCGATCCTCGAACATCAGGACCACGACCGCGATCGCGAGGATCCAGAACGCGACGGTGGCGACCTGCCGCTCGGTGGAGCCGTCAGCCGGGAAGAACCACGGGTTCTCCATGTAGAACAGGATTCCGGCGGCGATGATCGCCAGCGGAACGACGAATGCCGATAGCGTGCCAACATGCTGCTGTTCCCTTCCTCAGCCGGAAGGCGTCCCACTGATCATCGGGACGCATTCCGTCTTCCGGCATATTCGAATGCATTTACCATGCCGTCCAGCCCCGCTGCGTGCGGAGGGCCGAATGGCTCCTCGTGTCGGGCCAATTCGCCCGGACGAATGGCACGTCGTTCGGAGTGCGAGTGCGCCCGCCGGGCCGACCATCCAGGTCCGGCGACCCGATGGGCCGAATTGCCCCATCGGGCAGGCGGTTTGGCCAGGGCGACCGCGCGCGCCGGGTCCGCGGCCGGGCCCGCGCCGAGGAGCGCTCCTGTACTGTGCGCCGGTGCGAGCCCGCCCCATCGTCGCGCTCATCCCGGCCTACCAGGAGGGCCGTCGAATCGGCGCCGTCGTTGCCGCTGCCGGTCGTCATCTTCCCGTGATCGTGGTCGACGACGGTTCGACCGACGACACCGCCGCTCGCGCCGCAGCGGCCGGCGCGACGGTGATCGGCCAGCGGCCCAAACGCCGGCAAGGGCGCGGCCCTGCGGGCCGGGTTTGCGGCCGCCCTCGATCGGGGCGCCGATGCCGTCGTGACCCTCGATGGCGACGGCCAGCACGATCCCGATGAGATCCCGACCTTCCTCGATGCGTACGCGCGGTCGGGCGCGCCGCTGGTCATCGGTCGACGCGACTTCGCGGCGATGCCGATCGTCCGGCGCGCGTCGAACACGCTGGGACGCCTGCTGATCTCGGTCGCGGTCGGGCGGGACATCCCCGACAACCAGTCCGGTTACCGGCTGGTCGGCTCGAGCTTGATGATTGCGCTGCCGCGACAGCCACGAGGCGGGCTTCGAATTCGAGGTCGAGATGATCGCCCGGTGTATCGCGCTCGGTCTGCCGATCGCCTGGGTGCCGATCCGAACGATCTACGACGGCGAGCCCAGCCACATCCGGCCGTGGGCCCATTTCACGAGCTTCTCTGCGCGTAGCCCGCGACGCCCGGCGGATCGTCCGCGGTGCCGGCACCCGCACCGAGCGAGGAGATCGACCCCTAGACATCCCGCCGGAACGGGACGTCCGCGACGAGGATGTTCGCGCGACCGAGCAACGCATCACGGATCCGATGGGCGTTCTCGTTGTAGAGCAGCGCGCTCCCACCAGTGTCGTGGCACGTACTCGGGGAGGAGCACCACGACCATCTCGCCCGAGCTGCGCTCGGCGACGTACTCGAGATAGCGGATCAGCGGCTGGACGAGCTGGCGGAATGGCGACTCGACGATCACGAAGTCGGTGCCCGGCACCTGGCGCTCGAAGCGACTCCGGAGCTCTTCGCCGCGACCGAGATCGTCGGTGACGTGGACGGCGGTGACGTCGCTGGACATGGTCTGCCCGAACTTGACGGCCTGGACCACGTCGCGGGTCACCTCTGGCACCGGGACGATCACCCGCTGCCGCAGCGCGCGGCGGTCCGATCACGCTCTCCGGGCGGACGTGGACCTCGATCCGGCGACGCTCGTACTGGCGGTGGACGAAGATCATCGCCGCGACCAGAACGGGGATGATCACGATGATCAGCCACGCGCCGAGCGCGAACTTGGCGACGGCGAAGATGAGGGTCACGATCCCGGTCGCGACGGCTCCGACGCCGTTGATGACAGCGCTGCGCCGCCATCCGGCGTCGCGGTCGCGAAGCCAATGGCGGACCATCCCGGCCTGCGACAGCGTGACCGAGGTGAACACGCCGATGGCGTACAGGGGGATCAGCGCGGTGACCAGGCCACCGAACGCGACCAGGACGGCGATCGCGATGAAGGCCAGGACGACGATCCCGGCGCTGAACGCGAGCCGTTCGCCGCGGAACGCGAACCGGGTCGGCATGTAGCCGTCGCGGGCCAGGATGGACGACAGGCGCGGAAAGTCGGCAAAGCTCGTGTTGGCGGCCAGGATCAGCAGGCCCGTCGTCGCGAGCTGGAGGACGTAGTAGATCGGGCCGGTCCCGAACACGGCGCGCCCGATCTGCGACACCACGGATTCGTGATCGGACGGCGTGGCGCCTGCCGACGCCGGCGAGGTACGACAGGCCGAGGAACATGGTGGCCACCAGGACGCCCATGACCGTGAGGGTCGTGCGGGCATTGCGCCACTCCGGCGGCTTGAAGGCCGGGACCCCGTTGGAGACCGCCTCGACGCCGGTGATCGCGCTGCAGCCGTCGGCGAAGGCCCGCATCAAGCAGCAGCGCCCCGAGCGACTCGGGGGCGACGATCGCCGGCGTCACGCCGGTCACGTGCGGCGGGCTGCCCAGGATGGTCTGAAGCAGGCCCAGCCCGATCAACCCGAGCGTCGAGACGAGGAAGATGTAGGTCGGCGCGGCGAAGACCGTCCCGCTCTCGCGCATGCCGCGCAGGTTGATCAGCATCACGAACAGGATGGCGGCGACCCCGAGCGGGACACGCAGCGGCTCAAGCGACGGGAACGCGGAGGTGATCGCCAGGACGCCGGCCGCAACGCTGACCGATACCGTCAGCACGTAGTCCGTCAGCAGCGCCGCTGCAGCGACGAGTGCGGGCCCGGTGCCCAGGTTCTCCTTGGCGACGATGTAGCTGCCGCCGCCATTCGGGTAGGCCCGGATGGTCTGGCGGTACGAGACGACGATGATCACGAAGATCGTCACGATCAGCAGCGAGATCGGCATCACCAGCCAGAACGCGCCGGAGCCCGCCGCCACCAGCGTGAACATGATCAACTCCGTCGCGTAGGCGACCGAGCTGAGGTTGTCGCTCGAGAACGTGGACAGCGCCTTGATCTTTGGCAGGCGCTCCTCGAGCTCCTCGTCGCGTCGCGAGCGGCCGGCCGAACAGCAGCCGCCGAGCCCCGACGACCAGCCGGTCGGCCGCGCCGGGTGGGCGCGGTCGCGGCGGGCCGGGCCGTCAGGCGACCGGGCCCGGCGTAGCGGAAGTAGGGCGAGCCCGGCGCGTCGATCCGGATCCGGCGGTCGGCCGGTCGCCGACCCACGAGGCTTGCGCGGCCGGCTGGTTCAGCCGGCCGCCGTCCCGATGGGATCACGACTACCGGGGTTCGACGGGGCCGATGATGATGGCCGGCTGGCGGATCCGCGGAGCGATCGATCGAGAAGACCGACGCCGGCGGTCTGGGCGTGGGCGAGTGCCTGCGGGGCGACGTCCGCCGCCGCATGTGAGCCCGACGAGGCGGATCCGCGTGGCAGCACCGGCCACGACCATCGCGATGGCCGCGTCGATCTCGTCCAGGTCGCGCTCGAGCCGTTTCGTCGAGGCGAGCGGGAAGGGCAGGATCGCTGTTCGGCTCCATGCCCCACCGTATCGGGGGTCTCCAAGAGGCCATGTCTCCGCTGGAGCGTCGGCGTCGCTCAACAAGCGCTCAAGAGCGCTGCCCGACCGGTCAGCCCGGGGTCGGTCCGCCTTCGGCGATCCGATAACCCACCCCGGGCTCGGCGACGATCAGGGCGCTGGCGCGGCCGCTGGGATCGGCGGCATCGAGCTTTCGCCGGAGCCGGCTGACGTACACGTGGAGGTAGTGCGCCTCGGAGTCATAGGCCGAGCCCCAGACGGCGCGGAGGAGGCGACCCCGGGTCACGAGGCGGCCCGGCTGGCTGAGCAGCGTCTTGAGCAGCTCGTACTCGCGCGGCGTGAGCTCGACCAACTGGCCCCCGACGGTGACCTCCCGGCGTGCGATGTCGATGACGACCGGCCCGACCGATACCATGCCGCCCGCATCCGCCGCGGGGCCGCCGGCCCGCCGGAGAAGTGCCCCGACACGCGCCCGAAGCTCAGGGAGGCCGAACGGCTTGGTCACGAAGTCGTCGGCGCCCGCCTCGAGCGCTGCGACCTTGTCGTATTCGGCGTTCCGGGCGGACAGCACGAGGATCGGCGTCGTGGCGTCCCGGCGGACCCGGCGGATGAGGACCGCGCCGTCGGCATCGGGCAGGCCCAGGTCGAGCAGGATCACGTCCGGACGGCTGGCCTCCCATTGGACCATCGCCGAGCGGACGTCGGCGGCCTCGGCGACCTTGAACCCGTGACCGGTCAGGTTGGCCACCACCGAACGACGGGTGGCCTCGTCGTCCTCGACCAGCAGGACGTGGGCGCCCGACGTCGACGTCATCGTTGCCCGCTCTCGATCGGTGGGTCCGGGGCGATCGGCAGGTCGAGCTCGATGGTCGAGCCCGCCCTGCGTCGCCTCGACGAGCGACGGCCGAGCCACCGAGCGCCTCCATCATCCCGCGCACCACCGACAGGCCGATGCCCATCCCATGGCGAGCCCCGTCACCGGTCGCCGCCGACGCGGTAGAACTTGTCGAACAGGCGCGGCAGGTGCACATCGGCGACGCCCGGCCCGTTGTCGCTCGATGCACAGCGTGATCCGGTCCAGCTCGGACGCGCGTCGCGCGGATCGTCAGCGGCTGTCTCCGGCGGGGTGTGCCGAGCGGCGTTCTCGAGCAGGTTCGCCAGCACGGCATCGAGCAGGACTGCGTCGACCTGGACCGGCGGCAGGTCGTCGGGCAGATCGATCGCGACCGGGCGATCGTCGAGGCTCGGTCGGAGCCGGGTCAGCGGCTGTCTCCACGAGCTCGGCGGAGGTCGTACGCCTCGAGGTCCGGCTGCAGGGCACCGGACTCGATCCGGCTGAGGTCGAGCACGGAGGTCACGAGCCGGTCGAGCCGCTGGGCCTCGATGTCGATCGTCTCGGCGGCCTCGCGGACGGCCGCGGGCGACAGGCTCATCGTCGGATCGGCCAGGTTTCCGGCCGTCGCCCGGATGCTGGCCAGCGGCGTGCGCAGGTCGTGCGAGACCGAGTCGAGCAGGGCGCTCTTGAGGGCGTCGCTCCGGCGCGCGACCTCGACGGTCGTCGCCTCCTGGCGGAGCCGGTCGCGACGGAGGGCCAGGGCCAGCTGGTCGGCGGACAGCGACAGCAGCCGGGTGGCCTCGGGGTCCGGCTGGCCGGCGCTGGACGGTCGCGATGCCCAGAGCGAGCCATAGACCACGCCGCCGGTCTCGATCTTGACCCGGACGACTTCGCCGTCGGCCGGGTCCCGCGGCGCCGATCCGCGTCGGGCCAGCCGATCGTGCGCGCGGATCCAGCGGGCCGGTTCGTTGCCGGGCATCCGGACGAGCGTCAGCACCACGGCCGGGCTGGGTGGCGGGCCGGTGCCCGTGTCGGCCAGCGGGCGCTCGCGCGGGGCGTCCGTCGAGATCGATCCAGACCCGTTCGACATCCGCCTCGTGCGCGAGCTTGTCGACGATCTGCACGGCGACCTCGGTGGTCGAATCGGCCGTGGCCACGAGCCGGCTCACGTCGAACAGGTCGGTCGCCTCGCGTGCCCGGCGTTCGGCCTCGGCAGCCCGTTCGCGCCCGAGCGCAGCGAGTCGTCCGACGGCGACCGCGATCACGAGGAAGAGCACGAGGTTCAGCCAGTCGGTCGGCTCGACGATGAACAGCGAGAAGCGGGGCTCGAGGAACAGGACGTCATAGGCGACGAACGACGACGACTGCCGTCGCCGCGGCGGGCCAGGTGCCGCCGACCGAGCCGACGATCGCGACCGCGACGAGGTAGACGGCGGAGGCGTCGGGGACGGGCGTCCCGGTCTCCAGCGCCGCCACGAGCATGGTGGCGACGACGATCGACCCGACGGCGAGGGCCACGATCGACGGCGACGGCCAGCGCGGCGTCGGCGCAGGGAGGGACCGCGGGACTCTGCTCAGCACGGTCGGATGGTACGTCCGACGGTACTCGCGGTTAGCCCAAAGTACGGCTTGGCGCGGGCCACCCCTCACCCCTACGCTCTGCCACGCAGGGGGCTGGAGTCCACAACGGAGTACCCCAGGGAACCAGACCCAACGAGCAAGGCACGAACGAGCAAGGCACGAACGAGGCGACCGTCCATGGCATCGATGGCCATCAACGAACTGGGACCCATGCTCACGGCGACCGAGGTCGCCGACATGCTCCACCTGCATGTCAATACGGTGAAGCGGCTCGGCGATCGCGGCGAGCTGCCGTTCTATCGAGTCTGCAAGCGCGGCGATCGCCGCTTCCGGCTCGACGATGTCATGAAGTTCCTGACCCAGAACCGTTAGTTCCGTCCTCGCGACGGTCGAGCGCCCGCCGCCTGGGGGGACGGGCGCTCGTTGCTTTCCGGCGTCAATCGCGCGGGATCGCCACCAGCGTCCCGCGCCTGGCAGCCTCTCGTGGGCGCAAATCCATTACGTTTGTGCTCGGTCGCCTTGATTCCCCCACGGTGTCCGCCGTTCCTCGTGCACGAGCACGGGCAGACATCACGAACGTGCGCCCAGGGGTGACACAGCGCGTCTTACGGTCGCGAGTCGGACCCGAGACGTTGGGCCGCCGCCGCGTAATCGCGATACGGGGCTAGCGATCGACGACCATCCACCCGCGCTCGGATGAGCCAGTCACGCCGCTTGCTGGACGGATCGAGCAGGGCCAATCCTCGGCCGTTGTTCGTCTTGGTGCCGCCTCCCAGCCAATCGAGCATCTCCCTGGCTCGGACTGGAAACTCCTCGGCGAGCACCCCCCGGTTGGCGTGTATTGCACGTTCGACCTCCTCGCTCGCAAGAAGAAGTAACCAGGTGACGATCCGCGTCGGCCGCCAGCTCAATCGGAGTGCGCTGCCCCCGGCCGTCCGCTCGTACCAGCCAAGTTGTCGCTCGATCAAGCCGAGATCGTTCAGCCTCGTCTTGATCTCGATGATGACGAGCGTCCCGCGCATCGGATCGAATGCCAGGCAGTCGATCCAGCCATGCGAACGGCCGTGCACGACCTCCACCTCCCGGGCGGTGCGCCAACCCAGCGAGCGGAGACGCCGATCGACGTAGCCGGAGCATCGCGCATGGACGAGATCTCGTTGCCGTGCCTCAAGCAGGATCGGCGCGCGAAGCACCAGCTGCGCCTCAAGTCCCAGGGCCAGGCTGATCCGGTCGACGACCTCGAGGGTCGGGTTCGCGGTCCCGCATTCGATGGCGGCAACGTATCCTCGCGAGAGGCCAACCTGATCGGCGAGCAGCTGTTGACTCATTCGCAGGTTGACTCTCGCCGCACGCGCGGCTCGTCCGAACTGCGCTCGCGGGGATGCTGCGGGATCACGCATCGCGACAGTCAAGCACCGGCCGCTTCATTGGCGGTTATCGCCCGCACCGGACCTGCGCGCCTTCAGTCGCTCTCAGGCGCAGAAGGTTAACAGCTCCCTCGTGGTTGCTTGCCAGTTGGCCTCTGCGAGGTCGTTTCGGGCGCGGCCCACGAACCAATATCGCGAATCTGCGCCCAGCAAGGACGCCGTAGCGGTCCCGAGCCATATCGCCACGAACCGCCGTGTCGCCGCAGCGCCACACGGCCGCCTCGAGCCGCCGAGCCGCCTCGAGCCGCCGAACCGCCGAACCGCCGCGAGCCGCCGAACCGATGTTGAGCGGCAAGGCTCCCGCGCGCCGCGTCGGGATCAGCCGCGCGGGACGGCCGCCAGGGTCTCGCCGAAGATCTCGATGCCCTCGGCGATCTCGGCGGCGTCGACGTTGATCGGCGGGATCCAGCGGACGACCTGGTGGCTTGCACCGCAGGTCAGGACCAGCAGCCCGGCATCGGCGCAGGCCGCGATCAGGCGGTCGGGCAACATCGCGTCGGGCTCCCGGGTCTGGCGATCGCGAACGAACTCCACGCCAACCATCAGCCCGCGCCCGCGGATGTCGCCGATCCGATCGTCCTCCGCGGCGATCGCACCCAGTCCGGTCATCAGCTCGGCGCCACGAATCGCGGCGTTGGCCACCAGACCCTCTTCGTGGATCGCCTCGAGCACGGCCAGCCCTGCCGCGCAGGCGACCGGATTGCCACCATAGGTCGACCCGTGGGCACCACGTCCCCAGCGTTCCTGCAGCTCGCGACTCGAGATGATTGCCGACAGCGGCAGCCCATTGGCGATCGCCTTGGCCATGCACACGACGTCCGGCACGATGCCGCTGTGCTCGAAGGCCCACATCCGGCCGGTCCGTCCAAACCCCGTCTGGACCTCGTCGGCGATGAGCAGGATCCCATGGCGGTCGCAGAACGCGCGCAGCTCGCGCAGGAACTCGGGCGGCGCCGGCGTGTAGCCACCTTCACCCTGGATCGGCTCGATGAGCACGGCCGCCACCGAGGACGGCGGGATCTCGGTCGTGGTCAGCCGATGGAGCGCGGCGAGGGCGGACGCGGTGGCCTTCGCCTCGTCGCCACCGAAGTCGCGGTACGCCTCGGGGAAGTCGCTCAGGTAGACACCGGGGAGCACCGGCTCGTAGCCGGCCCGATAGTTGAGCGATGAGCTGGTGACCGACATGGCCCCGAACGTCCGGCCGTGGAATCCGTGGCGGAAGGCGATGATCCCGGGCCGACCCGTCACCCGACGAGCCAGCTTCAGCGCCGCCTCGATCGTCTCCGATCCCGAGTTCAGGAACATCACCGAGTCGAGCGGATCCGGGAAGGTCCGGTCGAGGGCGGCCGCCAGCCGGGAAACGGGCTCCGCGAAGCCCATCGCCGATACCGGGCCGATCAGCCGATCGACCTGCGCGTGGATCGCCGCAGTCACGCGCGGGTGCGCATGGCCAAGCGCGGTGACGGCGATGCCGTTGGCGAAGTCCAGGTAGGCCTTGCCATCGGTGTCGTACAGCCGGTGGCCGACGCCGTGGCTCCAGGTGCGCTCGAAGTAGCGACCCAGCACGGGCGTCAGGCTTGCGGCCGACGGCGCGGCGAGGTCGAAGGTGGCGTCGGTCGACATGGTGAGGGCTCCAGAGGGTGAGGTTGATCGAGTATACGGGGCGCCAACGCGTCGCCGGTAAGGGCCGTCTGACCTGCCGCCCTGCTACGCTCAGCACATGGTCGACTTCGCCCTGACCGACGAGAACCGCCTCGTCCAGCAGGCTGTGCGCGCGTTCGCCGAGGCCGAGATCCTGCCGTACATCCGCGAGTGGGACGAGAAGGGCGAGGTCCATCGGGAGCTGTTCGCGAAGATGGGCGAGCAGGGCTTCCTCGGCGCTCCGATCCCGGAAGCGTACGGCGGCTCGGGCATGGACTACACCAGCTTCGCGATCCTGTGCGAGGAGCTCGAGCGGGCCGACACCGCGTTCCGGGTCGTCCAGAGCGTCCACGTCGGGCTCAACTCGCTGGCGCTCCTGCAGTGGGCGACCGAGGAGCAGCGGCAGCGCTGGCTGGTCCCGCAGGCCCGCGGCGAGCGCCTGGCGACCTTCGCGCTGACCGAGCCCGGGGTCGGCACCGACGCAGGCAACCTGGCGACCACGGCCCGGCGCGACGCCGGCGCGTACCGGCTCAACGGCCAGAAGCTGTGGATCTCGCTGGCGGACCTCGCCGACCACTTCCTTGTGTTCGCCTCGGTCGACCGATCGAAGAAGCACAAGGGCGTGACCGCGTTCCTGCTCGAGCGCGGCATGCCGGGCCTGACGACCGGAACGCTGCACGGGAAACTGGGCATCCGGGCCGGCAACACTGGCTTGATCAACCTCGACGACGTCCCGGTCCCGGTCGACCATCGGATCGGCGAGGAAGGGCGAGGGCTTCCTCATCGCGATGAGCGCCATCGACCAGGGCCGGTTCACCGTGGCCGCCGGCGCCGTCGGGCTGGGCCAGGCCTGCCTGGACGCCAGCGTCAGATACGCCCACGAGCGGCAGACCTTCGGCCAGGAGATCGGCGAGCACCAGCTGGTCAAGCAGCTGATCGCCCGGATGGCGGCCGGGATCGAGACCGGCCGGCTCCTCGTCTGGCGGGCCGCGTGGCTCAAGAACCAGGGACTGCGCAACACGCGCGAGACGAGCCTGGCCAAGTGGCACGCCACCGAGCACGCGGTCCAGAGCGCGCTCGACGCGATCCAGGTCCACGGTGCCAACGGCTACTCGAACGAGTTCCCGGTAGAGCGCTACCTGCGCAACTCGAAGGCCGCCGTGATCTACGAGGGGACGAGCCAGCTCCATACGCTCATCCAGGCCGACTACGCGATGGGCTACCGCGAGGATCGTCCGCTCCGCTGCGAGCCGTGGCCGGCGCAGGGTTGGAGCCGACCGACCGGCTGATCGGGTTCCCGAGGGCGAATGGTCGGGAGTGGCGCGCCGTTGGGCGCGCCGTCTCGGCGGCCGCGGCGTCCGGCATACTCGGGCCGTGGACGGATGGTCGGACCGGGAGCACGCCATCCTCGCAGCGCTCGCAGAGACGTTCGTCCCGGGCGATGGCCGGAATCGCGCTCGGCTCGCCGTCGGCGCGCTGACGGCGTCGGCCGACCCGTCGCAGGTCCGGCAACTGCGGCTCGTGCTCCGGCTGCTGGATTCGGCCGTCGTGAACCTGCTGCTCACCGGCCGGCCGAGATCATTCGGTTCGATGACGGCCGAGGCACGCGAGCGATCCCTCCTCGGCTGGGCCATGTCGCCGCTCGGGATGCGCCGATCGGCATTCGCTGCGTATCGCAAGCTGCTGACGTTCCTCGCTTACGCCGACCCGGGGGTCGACGCTCCCAACCCCTACCTCCTGCGGCTGGACTACCGGCCGGACGACCCGCCGGTGAGTGCCGAACCGGCGGCGATCCGCCCGTTCGTCGTGCCCGTGGCCGGCGGAGCCGCGGGTAGGGATCCGGATCAACCGATCGTCCTAGAGGCCGATGCCGTGATCGTCGGCTCGGGGGCGGGTGGCGGCGTCATGGCGGCGAGGCTGGCCTCCGCGGGCCGGTCGGTGATCGTCGTCGAGGCGGGGCCGTTCGTCGACGAAGCCTCCATGCCTCGCGACGAGCTGTCCGCCTACGACCGGCTGTACCTGAACCACGGTCTCCTGACGACCTGGGATGGGGCGGTGACGATGCTGGCCGGGACCGGCGTGGGTGGCGGGACGTTGATCAACTGGATGACCTGCATCCCCGCGACGGCATCGGTCCGCGACGAGTGGCGACGTGACCACGGCCTCACGGACCTGACCGGGCCGGCTTGGGATGGCGACGTCGCGGCGATCGAGTCCGAGCTCGGGGTCGCCGAATCGACCGCACATTCCGCCGAAGGACGCCGTCCTGCTTCGCGGGGCCCGGGCGCTTGGATGGGACGCCGCCCCGACCCGTCGGAACGCGTCAGGTTGCGGCGACTGCGGCAGCTGTCCGTTCGGCTGCCGCCGCGGGACAAAGCGGTCCGGCATACGCGCCCACCTCGCCCAGGCTGCGGCGGACGGCGCGCGCGTGATCGCCGACGCCCGGGTCACCCGGGTCCTGGTCGATGGCGGTCGGGCGGCCGGGGTGGAAGCGGACATCGCAACCGGTGAGGACGGATCCGCGGGTGACGCCGTCCCACGACGCACGCTCGTCGTCCGTGCACCGGTGGTCGTGGTCGCCGCCGGCGCGCTGCGAACCCCCGCGATCCTCCAGCGGTCCGGTCTCGAGCACCCGGCGATCGGGCGCCATCTCCGCGTCCACCCGGTCGCGGTCGTGGCCGGCCGGTTCGACGAGTCGATCGAGATGTGGCGCGGGACGATGCAGGGCGCCCGCTCGCTGGAATTCGTCGAACCGGATGCCGGCCGGAACGGCTACGTGATCGAGTCGGCGCCCGGTCATCCCGGCTTGATGGCGCTCGCCCTGCCGTGGCAAGGCACAGCGGCCCATGCCGACCTGATGGCGACCGCCGCACGGATCGCACCGCTGATCGCGATCACGCGCGACGGTGGCGAGGGCCGGACGACGGTGACCGGCGCGGGCCGCGTCCGCATCGACTATCGGCTTGACGAAATGGGGATCGCCACCCTCCGGCATGGCCTGCTATCGATGTCGAAGCTGGCGCGGGCAGCAGGCGCCGACGATCTGCTCGCTGCGGGGACCCCGCCGGTCTGGTACCGATCGGGTGGGGAAGCGGCCGACCGATCGGCGGATACGGCCCGGTTCGAGGCGTCGCTGGCCGCCTTCGACTTCGCGCCGAATCGAGGAGCGGTCTTCTCGGCACACCAGATGGGAACGGTCCGCATGGGTGCCGACCCTCGGACGCATCCGTGCGACCCGTGGGGGCGCGTCAGGGCGAGCGGCCGAAGCGACGCCGTGGTTGGCGGAATCTACGTCGGCGACGGATCGTTGTTCCCGACCGGGCTCGGGGTGAACCCGACGGTCACCATCATGGCGCTGGCCAACCGCGTGGCCCGGACCGTCCTGGCCGAGACCTGACGTTCGCATCGGATCGACCGCGGCCTATCGGGTGGGAGCCGGCACGACGGCCCCGGCGCCATCGGCGCCGCCGTCGGTTGCCACGATCTGCCGGCCGGTCGCGTGCGGTACGCGCATCCGGCCACGGGCGGTGACGATGAGGGCGACCGCGAAGACGATCACGGCGCCTGCGCCGAGCGTTCGTGCATCCACGGGCTCATGCCGAGCGACGGCCCCGAGCGCAACGGCGACGACCGGATTCACGTAGGCATACGTCGCCACGAACGGCAACGGCGCGACACGGAGCAGCCACCCAAACGCGGTGAACGCGACCAGGCTGCCGATCACGGTCAGGTAGACCAGCGCGCCGAGCGAGGCCGGCGTGACAGCCTCGAGTTCGGAACCCGGACAGCTCGCCGCTCGCGAGGCTCATGGTCGCCAGGACCAGGCCGCCGCAGATCATCTGCAGGCCGGTTGCCAGGAGGGGCTGCTTCGGCAGCCTGGCTCGGTGCGAGGCGAACAGCGATCCGCTGGCCCAAGCAATCGGCGATGCGATGATCGCCGCCAGGCCGAGGCCGTCCAGTGCTCCGGCACCACCGAACGCCGTGGGACCGATCAGGATCGCGACGCCGCCAAAGCCGATGACGATCCCAAGGACCGCCAACCGCGGCAGCCGTTCGTCCAGGAAGAGGCGTCCCAGGATCGCTACCCAGACCGGCATCAGGGCAATCAGGAGCGCGGTGATACCCGACGGCACGGTCTGCTCGCCGAATGCGACCATTCCCATGCCGCCGCCGAGCAGAAGCGCCCCGACGATCGCGCTGTCCCGCCACTCGCGCGCCGACGGCCGGGCGACCGCGCGACCTTCCCGCGCCAGCGACCAGCCGATCAGGACGGAGCCCGCGATCAGGAATCGGACGGCCGCCATGAGGAAGGGCGGGATGGTGTCGATCGCGATCGCGATCCCCAGGTAGGTCGATCCCCAGACGATGTACAGGATCAGGAGGCCGATCCAGATCGGGGATCGCGGCGACGCGGCCGCCGGGACGTTTGGCATAGACGGCTGGTCCAAGGTCGGAGTGTACGCGCCGAGGGTCGCCGACGTCCAGCCAGCGGCTCAGGCGGCGAGCCGTCCCGAGACCGGGCGGCAGACGCGACACGGCCGGTAACCGGCGCCCGCGGCCGCTTCGAGCGAGCGGAACGGCACTCGATGTCGCGGCGTGATCCGCCTGGCATGCTGGCAGGTGGGCATGCAGACGACGTGGGTCGTGTCGGAGCCCAGATAGCGGATGCCGGAGCGGGCGTCCGCCTCCATCGCGTCGGGATCCAGGCCCTCGGCCGCCAGGATCGTGCGCTTGTTCTCCGGCCCGCCGAGCGAGTACTGGCCGATCGTGCCGTCCGTCCGGACGACACGGTGGCAGGGCACGATCAGCGGCACCGGGTTGTGGCCCAGCGCCGTGCCCACCGCCCGGACCGCCTTGGGGCGCCCGATCTCGGCCGCGATCCAGCCGTACGGTCGAACTTCGCCGTGCGGGATCTCGAGCGCCTTGTGCCAGACGTCCCGCTCGAAATCGGTGTGCCCGCGCAGGTCCAGATCGATCCGGACCCGCCGATCACCGGCCAGGCGCCGGGCGATCGAGTGCGCCAGGTCCGCCGGCACGGACCCGGCGGGGATGGCGCGCCGGCCGGTCCGGATCAGGTGGTTCGCCTCGAACGACGCGTCGTCGGGGGCGGCCTCGACGGCCGAGACGCCCAGCCCGTTCCAGGCCACGATCAGCGGGCCGATGGGTGCGTCGAAGCGCGCATGGCGATCGATCATCCCGAGCTCGACCAGGACGGCCGGCGCGAGGGTCGGTGGGGCGGCGGTCATCAGGTCGGCCATGGCGGTCTGCAGGTCCTTGTCGCTGGCGGTCATGCGGTCATCTCCTGGCGTTCGCGCTGCTCGGCAGCTTCGAACGCCGTTCGCAGCAGGGCCAGGCCGCGGTGGACCTGGGCCTTGACGGTTCCCTCGGGTCGATCGAGCGCCGTCGCGACCTCGGGGTAGCTGAGGCCGTCGACGTGGCGCAGCACGACGGCCGATCGATAGACGGGCGGCAGGGTCAGCAGCAGGGCGGCCCACGCCTCGCGGCTGTCGTGACGGAGAGCCGTGGCCGCGGGCTCTGAGCCAGGGTCCGCGCTCGGTTCGAGCGTTCCCGAGCTCGGCCGCATCGAGTGACAGCGCCGGCCGCGCGATCGCGGCATGAGCGGCCCGCCTCGAGACGCGGGATCGGCACAGGTTGAGCACGATCGTGGCCAGCCACGGGCGCAGCCGCAGCTCGAGGATTCGTCCGGGGTCGTAGTCGGCCAGCGCCCGATAGGCCCGGACGAAGGCGTCCTGGGCGGCCTCCTCGGCATCACGCGGGTCGCCGAGCAACCGCAGCGCGATCGAGTACAGCCGATCCTGGTGGGCCAGCACGAGCGCCTCGAACGATCCGTCGAGGTCTCGGGCCAGGGCGGTGATGAGCGTGCTGTCGGTATCCATCGTCATCCAGAACCCGGTAGGCCTCGCCAACCGTTGCGGCGACGGCCCGGCGTCAACGGTAGCGGTCGGGCTCGAGGCGCGGCGACGCGAGCGGACGGTGCGTCCGCGCGCCATGCGACAATCCGTCCAGGATGCAGCTCGACGATCGTTTCGACGAACTGGTCGACAGCCTGACCGGTTTCCACCGGACGTGGCTGATCTACATCGGCGTGGAGCTCGGCCTGTTCCGCCAGCTGCGCGCCGCCGGCCGCAACGGCTTGACGGCGGCCGAGCTGGCGGCGGCGTGCGGCTGCAGCTCCGGACCGATCGGCGCCTGGGCATCGGCCGCCGACGCGCAGGGGCTGGCGGAGCTCCGCGGCGACCGACTGACACTGGACGACGAGACTGCGGTCGTCCTCCTCGACGACGCCCGGCCGGAATTCCTCGGCGGCCAGTTCGTCCACGCAGTGATCGCCTCGCTCGATTGGGCCGGCATGCTCGAGTTCTTCCGCACGGGGCAGGTCGTCGCCCGAGCGGCCCGACCGCTATCGCGCGTCGATCGAGCGGCTGACCGTGCAGGACGTCGCGGTCTTCTTCCAGGAAGCGCTCGCCGAGCTGCCGCAACTGGTCGCGGACCTGTCGCGCGGCGGACGGGTTGTCGACATCCACTGCGGCGGTGGGCGCTGGCTGATCGCCATGGCCAGGCGATTCCCGGCAATCGAGCTCGTCGGGATCGAATTCGAGCCCGATTCCGTCGAGCGGGCCCGGTCGAACGTCGAGGCTGCCGGGCTGGCGAGCCGGGTGGAGATCCATCAGGGCAACGTCGACCAGGTCGCCGCTGCCGGCGAGTTCGACCTCGCCTATTTCCAGTACGCGCTGCACCAGCTGGTCGATCCGGTCGGGGCCCTCCGAGTGGCGTGGCGGGCGATCCGCGCCGGCGGTCGGCTGGTCGTGCTCGACTGGCCGCTGCCGTCCACGCTCGACGAGTTCCGGACACGGCAGGGCGAGCTGGTCGCCGTCGGTCCAGCTCGACGAGCTCTTCCAGGGCACCACGCTGGCCACCCGTGAGCAGTTCGCCGCCTGGTTCGACGAGGCGGGCTTGCCTGCGCCGATGACGATCGACCTGGCCTCCGGGGCTTCCCTGTTCGTGGCCGAACGCCTGTAACGCGCCAGAGACACGAAGGCCGCCGCCCGATCGGACGGCGGCCGGTTGATGCGTGGCGCTCAGCTGACCGTGATCGTGCCGTGCATGCTCGAGTGGATCTTGCAGTGGAAGGCGTACGTCCCGGCCGCGGTGAAGGTGAGCCCATCCGACGAGCCGGGGCTGATCGTTCCGGTCGAGCACGAGCCGTCGTCGAGGCTGGCCGTGTGGGGCGCCGCGTCCTTGTTGGAGAAGGTGATGACGTCGCCGACCTTCGCCTGGATGTCCGCGGGTCCGAACGCGAAGTCCTTGATGGTGACGGCCACGGTGCCGGCGTTGGCGGTCTGGCTGCACGCGGCGCCACCGGCGGCCGGAGCGCTCGCCGCCGTCGATGCCTCGGCCGACGGCGCGGCAGCCGACGGTGCCTCGACCGAGGGCGCCACGGTGGCCCCACTCGACGCGCACGCGGCGAGAAGCAGGACGGCGCCGACGGCAAGGCCGGCAAGCGCTCGATGGTGCATCGGGATGACCTCCAGGTTTGCGTCGTATGGTGTCAGGGCAGACTACGCGCCACTCGCCGCCCCGGTTTTCGCGCCGCTATCGTGTGCGAGCCATGACGACCATCGACGCCGCCACGATGCGCCGCCTGATCCTCCACGAGATCACGTGTCCACGCCATGCCGTCGCGCGAGGTGCGCGACCTCGGCGATGCTGTCCTGCTCCACGATCCGATCGATCCCGAACCCTTCTGGAACCGGCTCGCGGGGATCCGTTGGCCGGCCGACGCGGTCGCGTTCGACCGGCGATTGACGGAGATGCTGGTGCTGTTCGCCTCGCTTGGGCGCCAGCCCCACGTGTGGCCGTCGCCGCTCCACGACTCGCCCGCCGACCTGGTCGAGCGCCTGACCGCCAACGGGTTCCGCGACACCGGAGCCGGCTGCACGATGGTCCTGGCCGACCGGGGCCCATCCGAGGCCCTGCTGGCGCGCCGGCTCCCGCCAGGCGTCGAGATCGAGCGGCTCTCGGGGGTCCGTGGGCAACCGGCCGACGACGCGGCGACGGCGATCGTCGACGTCCTGTCCGACGCGTTCGACGTCGGCAGCGAGCGCCGCCTGGGGGTCACGGCCGAGACGATCACTTCGCTCGCCCGACCCACCTTCACGCATTACCTCGCGCGCGCGGACAGCCGGCCAGTCGCAGTGGCGAGACGTGCCACGTTCGACGGGATCAGCTACCTGTCGTCGATCGGGACGGCGACGTGGGCACGCGGGCGGGGGTTCGGCCGCCTGGTGACGGCCGCCGCGTCGAGCGATGCCGTCGCCGCCGGCAGCGCGTGGACGCATCTCGGCGTCTTCGCCGACAACCGCGGGCGCGATCCGGCTCTACCGCGACCTCGGGTTCGAGCGGGTCGGGGAGCCATGCCCGGACCTCCTGCTGATCTGACAGTGCCACGACCGGACGCCGCACAACGCGTCGCGAGCGCATGGCTCGGCGCCGTCACCGAGGCTGCGTCGATCACGCCGTCGGGACTGCGGGCAGTGGCCGATCGGGTGGGCCACGGTCGACCTCGATCGGGCGACGGCCGAGCTGGCCACGGCATTCGGTCTCGCCGGCGACGGACACGTTCCGCGCGGCGCCGCGCTCGCGTGCTCCTTGGCGCCAGGTGCCGGATCGCGCACGGGCGTGCTGCACGGCGGCGGGTCCCTCGTCATCCTCGAGCCCGACACCGAGGGCCGGCTTGGCCGGCTCGCTCGCCCGGCTGGACGAGGGCCCGGTCGCGACGTGGCTGTCCGTCGAGCCGCTCGCCCCCGGAGCCGGGCGCAACGGGCCGCGGCCGGGCGGATCTCAGCCTGTCCGACTGCCGGCGACGGACCGTTCGGGCCGGAGCGGCTCGTCCTCGACGCCATGGCCGAGGCTCGCGGTCGGCATCGGCTTCTCGTCGTTCGTGCGCCGGGTACCATCCGTCCATGAGCGATCCATCGGCGATCACGTTCCGCCCGGCCGGCGCCGTCGACGCCACGTCGATCGCGGCCCTGTTCACCGACGAGGGCTACCCGGCCGGTCCGAGCGACATCAGGACGAGACTGTCGCGGTTCGCCTCGCCCACGTCGCGGGTCGTGATCGCGGAGCACGAGGGCGCGATCCTGGGGTTCATCGCGGTCCACGCCCTGCCGCGCTTCGAGCACGACGACCGGATCGTCCGCGTCCTGGCCCTCGTGGTCGATGCCGGAGCGCGGGAGCGCGGCGTCGGTCGGGCACTGATGGCCGAGGCCGAACGCATCGGCCGCGAGCTGGGCGCCACCTTCGTCGAGGTGACCGCCGGCCACCACCGCCCCGAGGCACGTCACCTGTACGAGTCGCTCGGCTACGACTCCACGGTGACGGCCTACCTGCGCAAGAAGCTCTGACCGGACCGAGCGGGCTGACCGTCCCGAGCCGGCCCACCCCACAGGACGTCCCCGCCGGGTTTCCGCGGCTCCGGCTGCGCGATCGCGCCAGCCGGCTCATCGAGCTGCCGTGGGAGCTGCCGCTCGCGGCATGGCCGGCCGACGTCGCTCAACTTCCGCGACCTGCCGGTCGGCCCGTCGCGCCATCTGGTCCGGTTCCTCGTCGTCGATGGGCTCACGTTTGCGCTCAAGGAGGAGCCGCTCAAGGTCGCGACCGACGAGTTCGACGTCCTCCGGCACCTCGAGGACGCGGGTCTCCCGGCGGTGCTCGCCGTCGGTCTGGCGGCGGTCCCCGAACGGGACAGTGCCATTCTCATCACCGAATACCTGGCCTATTCGATCCAGTACCGCCGCCTGCTGATGCGCTTCCCGCTTGGCCCCGGGCCGTACCGTGACCGGCTGCTGGACGCGATGGCGTCGCTGCTCGTGGATCTCCACCGGGCCGGCGTCTACTGGGGTGACTGCTCGCTGGCCAACACGCTGTTCCGCCGGGACGGTGACAAGATCCAGGCGTACCTCGTCGACGCCGAGACGAGCGAGATCCATCCGGCGCTGTCCGACGGCCAGCGCGCGTATGACCTGGACATCCTGGTCGAGAACGTGGCATTCGGGCTGGCCGACCTGGCCGCGATGCAGGACCGCCCCGAGGGGTTCGAGGACGCGATGGCCGCCGCCGAGACGGTCCGTACGCGCTACTGCGCGGTCTGGGAGGAGCTGCACCTCGAGCCGGAGCTCTCCCCGGGCGATCGGCACGCGATCCGGGCGCGGATCCGCCGGCTCAACGAGCTCGGTTTTGCCATCGACGAGCTCGTCCTCGAGCCAACCTCCCCGAGCTCCGAGGTCGCCAGGCTGCGGGTCGCGGTCGCCAACCGCCGGTTCCACAGCCACGAGCTGCAGAAGCTCACCGGGCTGGTCGCCCTCGAGGGGCAGGCCCGCCTGCTGCTCAACGATCTGCGCGAATACCAGGCCTGGCTGGAGTTCCAGGGCCGCCAGCCGTTGTCCGTGGCCGACGCCGCGACGCGCTGGCTCGAGGACGTCCTGGAGCCGTCGCTCGCCGCCCTGGTTCCCACGATCGGTCCGCTGCGGGACCCACTCCAGGCGTACTGCGACGTGCTCGAGGAGAAGTGGCTGCTGTCCGAGGCGGCCGGCCACGACGTCGGGCTCGAGGCCGCAATGGCCGCCTACCTCGATCTCGGGGCCCCGGCGCCGGAGGCCGGCTCCGGCCTTGCGGACAGCTCGATCGCGCTCGACATCGACTGGTCTGGCGGGCTGGATCAGGACGAGGCCAGCTGACGTACCTTGGCCGGCCGTCGATCCGGCGCCGCCGTGCGGCTACTCCCAGCGGAACGACCGTGCGGCGATCGTGAGGCACACGACGAGCCAGCCCGCCAGGATTGCGAGATCCGTGCCGAGCGGCGCCACCTGGGTCCCGTTGACCATCACCTGGCGCAAGGCGTCGCCGAGGTAGGTGAGGGGCAGGAACCGTGCCACGGTCTGGAGGACGCCGGGCAGGAAGCTGAACGAGAAGAAGATGCCGGACAGGAACATCATCGGCAGCTGGACGATCTGGACGACTCCCGTGGCCTGCTCCTCGGTCTTCAGGAACGATGCGAGTGCGAAGCCGATGGCCAAAAACGACGCTGCGCCGAGCAGCACCACGCCGACCGCCAGCACGGGATTCCCGACGATCTGAACGTTGAAGACCGCATATCCAATCCCCACGATCAGGACGGCGTCAACGATGGCAACCATCAGGCGCAGCAGGACGTTGCTGCCGACGAGCTTCCAGCGGGCAAGCGGCGTCGCGCCGATCCGCTTGAGGATGCCGCGCTCGCGCTGCTGCACAAGTGGGATTGCGGCAAACACGCCGAGTTGCATCAGGGCCATCGCCAGGATGCTCGGGACCAGATAGGCGACCGTGCTGATGTTCGTCGATTGCAGTGTCTGCTGGCTCACGGTCAGGATCGCACTGCCGCCCTGGGCATCGAGGTTGAAGCCGTTGGCGACCTGGGCGACCACGCCCTGGATGACCTGCGTGGTCTGACTCTGCGACGGGTCTCCGTAGAGATCGATCGCGACCGACCCCTTCGCGCCGGACCTGGCCCCGATCAGCGTTTCCTGGAGGCCCTGTGGAATGACGATGACCGCCGATACGTCGCCGCGCTGCATCGCGGCCTTCTCGGTGTCGAGCGATCCGTCCTGGAGCGTGATCAGCGGGACGTCCCCAAAGGCCTGCGCCAGGCCGGCCGAGGCGGGCGTACCGTCCAGGTCCACGAAACCGACCGCGATCTTCGAGTCGCCGTTGCCGCCGAAAATCGACCCGAACAGGAAGACGAACATGATCGGAAAGAAGATCGTCCAGAACAGGGCGGCCCGGTCACGGACGAGGCTCTTGACGTTGGCCAGGGTCAGGGCCAGCAGGGTTCTCATCGTCGGGCTCCTAGTCTCGCAGCGCTCGACCGGTCAGGTCGAGGAAGACGTCCTCCAGGGTCGCCTGGCGGATGCCCAGGTTTCGTGGCTCGACGCTCAGGCTGTCGGCCGTCGCCAGTAACGCCCCGATCGTCGCCGGCACGTCGCGTGAGTAGAGGAGCGTCTGGCCATCCTCGTCGGTCGCCCGGGTTACCCCACCGAGCCGGGCCAGTTGATCGATCGGCAGGCTCGGGCTCGAATCGAAGAACACGGCGCGCTCCTTGAACCGTCGGCCGATCAGCTCCGGCACGGGGCCCATCTCCAGGATGTGGCCGTGGTCCATGATCGCGACTCGATCGCAGAGCTCGGTGGCCTCTTCCATGTAGTGCGTCGTCAGCATCACCGTCTTGCCCCGTTCCTGGAGACCCTTGATCAGGTCCCAGAGCGAGCGCCGGGCCTGCGGGTCGAGACCGGTCGTCGGTTCGTCGAGGAAGACGAGCTCCGGATCGTTCACGAGTGCAAGGGCGATCGAGAGGCGCTGCTGCTGACCACCGGAGAGGTTGAGCGACCAGGCATCGGCGCGATCCCCGAGGTCCACGGCATCGATCAGCTGCTGCGTCGGGACGCGGCGGCTGAAGAAGGTGCCGAACAGATCGAGGAGCTCCGTGACCGTGAGCCGCGGATAGAGCGAGACACTCTGGAGCTGGACGCCGATGCGCTCCTTGATGGACTGCGGATTGGATCGGACATCCAGTCCGAAGACCTCGACCGTGCCGGAGTCTGGCGGACGCAGGCCCTCGAGGACCTCGATGGTGGTCGTCTTGCCCGCACCATTCGGGCCGAGCATCCCGAAGACCTCGCCCCGTGCGACCTCGAAGCTGACGCCGTCGACGGCCTTGACCTCACCGTAATGCTTCTTCAGATCGGTGACGCGAATGATGTGCTCGCCGGTTGGCGTCATCTCACTCCTTGGCCGTCAACAGGCTCGACGGTTGCACTCCATCTGGCTAAGCGGCGGCGAAGGACGTCGTTGGTTATCGTCGCCGGTCCGTACCGCGTCACGCGCCGTGATGGTTTCGCATGCGCAGTACCCAAGTCTATCGTCGCGCGGCGGCGTTGGGCTACCAGCGCTCCTCGCGGACCATCTCGCCGATGTCGCGGCGGCCGCCCGGTTTCGGCGCCCGGGTGAGCGCGGATGGATCGGCCGGATAGCCGAACGACAGCAGGTACTCGCAGTGCTGGTCGACCGGATAGCCAAGCAACTCGCGCGCCCGGTCGTGGTCGTACACCGTGGCCGGCACGCTCCCGATCCCGAGCTCCCAGGCGGCCAGCATCATGTTTGCCGCGACCTGGCCGAGGTCGAACAGGATGGACAGCGGGCCGTCCGGTCCGCGCAGGTCAGGCGTCACCAGTGCGACCCCCACCGCCGCTCCCGCGAGATGGCCAGCCCAGGGTCCGAGCGTCGACAGCTCGCGAAGATGCGCCCGGTCACGGCAGACGATGAACGTCCAGCGCTGGAGGTTCTTGCTGCTGCCGGCGTGGCGGCCCGCGTTGAGGATCCGCTCGAGATGCTCGGGTGCGAGGGGTCGCTCGGCGAACGAGCGGATCGCCCGTTTCGTGGCGATGGCATGCCATACCGGATCCACATCCCGGGCGCTCATCGACGACTCGGGGCTCACGCGTCATGGTTCGCCCCTCAACGTCGCGATCGCCTTGGGGGTGCCGGACTGTTCGGGTGGACGCGTGGCCCCCGGCAGGGCGACGCCGACGAGGGTGCGGATGCCACTGGGTGACTCGGCGATCGCCTCGAACCTGGGCTCGCCGTCCGGGAGCCGCTCAGCGGCCGTCGCCGCGGCGATCTCGCCGGCGAGTGGCGGGCTTCGAGCGGGCCGCCGCACGCCTCCGCGAGGAAGCGGGCCACGACCCGCCTGTAGGTGGGGTTCTCGTACAGCCAGGAGTGCTGGCCTCCGGCGATCCGCAGGGTCTCGACCGGTCCGGCAGCCAGATCGCCGCGGCGAGCCGCCAGCGCCGCGCGCTCGAGTCGCCCGAGGTGGCTCGACGGCATGACCGCGTCCTCCTCGCCGTGGGCGAGCAGGATCGGGCCGCGATAGCGGGCGAACGCCGCCGGACGCGCTGGTCGACCGGACGTCGTGGCCCCTCGGGCGGAGATAGACCCGAGTCGTCAGCCAGGCCAGCGGATAGGCGATCGGGTCGGGGATCGGCAGATGAGCGAGCCGGAACGTCTGGCGCGTCAGGCGGTATGGGTCCGCCGGGCCCGACGTCGCCACGACCGCCGCCACGCGCGGGTCGGCGGCGCCGGCCAGGATCGCGCCGATCGCCCCCATCGAGTGCCCGGAGATCGCCCCGACCGTCACCTCCGGGCGGCGCATGAGCGTGTCGAACGCCGCCGCCGCGTCCTGGCCGAATTCGCCGGCACTGAGCGGCAGTGCTTCGGGTGGGTTGGCGCCGTTGCCGCGGACGTCGAAGGTCAGGCAATGGAACCCGGCCGCATGCAGGAAGACCGCCATCGGGAGCGTCCGGTCACGACCGGATTCCCAGCCGTGGACGAGCACCACGCCGGGACCCCGGGCTCCGTCCCGTGCCGGGATGAACCAGGCCGGGAGGTCGAGGCCGGCCGAGGGCACGGTCGTCGATTCGAACGGCAGCCCGAGGTCGGATGGGCTCACCCGCGGAGGATCGCGCCGCGGGTAGCCGGCCCGGGCCCGATAGGCCAGGGCGAACCGGTAGGCCAGGCCGAGCTGAGCGCCGACGAGCGCGCCCGCGATCCCGGCCCGGCGCCTGATTCCCATGCCGCTAGGGGACGGCACCGGGTCGACCTTGTCAAGGGCCGCCGGCGGCGACCCGGGTCGCCCGGCGGGTGCTCGTCCGTGGCCTACACTCAGGTCGATGGCAAAACGTGATCCCCGAGCTGTGCTCGGCGTCGTCGACGGCGCGTCTCCGGCCCAGATCAAGGCCGCCTGGCGCCGGCTCGCCCGGACGAACCACCCGGACCTGACCGGCGACGACCCCGCGGCGTCCCGCGCGGCCACGACTCGGATGGCCGAGATCAACGACGCCTATGCAACCCTCACTCGCCAGCCGGCCAGGGACGGAGGCAAGGCGCGGTCCCGGTCCGGTCCGGACGGCGCGACGTTCGACGCGGCGCCACCCCGGCGCGGCGGGCCGCCGCCGCCACGACCCACCCGTCCCGTGACGGCTCGGGTCGACATGAGCCAGACGTTCCGGGCCAGGAACCAGGTCGTCGGTGGCCGGCGGGCGACGCTTCCGGGACAGCCGCCGCTCCGCAACGACCCGATCCGCCGCGAGCCGCCACGCGCGTCGACCCCGACCGGGCCGCTCGTGCGCGATCGGCTCCGCCATTTCCGCCGACCGCCCTCGCCGCCGCTTCCCGACGCCCAGGCCACGGTCATCGAATTCGGCAAGTTCCACGGCCACACGCTGGGCCAGATCGCCGACTTCGAGCCGTCCTATATCGACTGGCTGGCGAGCACCGTCAGCCACGACCCGGACCTCGTGCTCGCCGCGCGGGTGATCCAGGCCGACCTCGACAGGCGTGGCGTGGCGCGACGGGCGCACGGGTCCGCGGAGCGTCGCGGTCGCTCGGCCTGACGCGATTCGGGAACGGCGGCCGATGCGCTCGACCGTCGCGAACCAGGCGGGCCAGCCCTGAACGCGCGATCGCCCTCCGATACCGGAGGGCGACCAGGGCGCTGATGAAGGTTCGCGAGGTCCGATAAGTGCTGCCGTCCCGACGGTCACCCAGGCCTGATGGCCGATGTCCAGTTACTCGGCTCGTGACCCAGGTCCGAGATCCATCGACCCGAGTCAGCCTCGGGACCGATCGTCCGTTCCTGGTTCCGTGACCGACACCCCAGGTGTCCCCCGGTTGATCGCGGGTCGGCGTGAGAGGAACGGTACGCGCCGAGCTCGACGGGTCGCAATGGCACCCTCGTCCCGGTTCGACGGGCTCGATGGTCGGGCGCACCCGCGCAACGGACCGGGACGCCCGTACCAGTTGCCGAAGGGCACCGCGCACCGCTCCGAGCGTGGAGGCGGTGCTCCGGCTACCCTGACCGGCGTGTCGCGGACCGCCGGCTTTCGCGTCGCCGTCCTCAGCCTCGCCCTGCTCCTGTCGGGCTGCGCGGGCCAGCCGGCGACGTCCTTCGATCCGACCGGACCCTGCACCGCCGACGGCCAGCGGCCCGGCGCCTATCCGGACCTCGAGGCCCGCGTCCCGGCCACGCTCCTGGATCAGAAGCCGGTCACGCTCGACTCCGGCCGCCATTGCACCACCGCACGCACTCGGGTCATTGGCGACGGCCGGGATCCAGGAGATCAGGTTCGCCGGCGGGACCTGGTCGTTCGGGGCCGAACGGTCCGCGGCGCTGGCCGTCTTCACGGCACCCGGACTGACCGCCGACGACATGGCCGAGTTCTATCTCGCCAGCGCGAGCGCCGCGGAGCGCACGAACCTGCTGGCCGGGACCGCGGTCACCCTGGCCGGTCGCCCCGGCCATCGGCTGGACACCGAGACCGGCGACCGGACCCAGACCGTCGAGGTCTGGCCGGCGGCCGTCGCGGACACCGTCAACGTGGTCATCACCGACGACCTGCCCGACGCGCGGATCGCCGATGCGGTGGCGGCCTTCGCCGGCCAGTGACGGCCGGGATGGCCCGACGTTGAGGTCAACTGCTAGAGTCGCCGTCATGACCGATCGACATGCCGACCGGGACGCGCGTCGACGCGCCTGGGAAGCCGAGCGGCTCGATCCCGCCCTCAGTCGCGCGCCGGAGCGGCGGACCCGCTTCTCGACGATCGGCGACACGACCATCGAGCGACTGTATGGCCCGTGGTCGTTGCCCGACGACGCCGAGGCCCGGATCGGCCTTCCGGGCGAGCCGCCGTTCACCCGCGGGATCCACCCGACCGGCTATCGCAGTCGCCTCTGGACGATGCGGATGTTCGCCGGCTTCGGCGCCGCCGAGGACACGAACTCCCGATTCCGTCAACTGCTGGCCGCCGGCCAGACCGGGCTGTCGATCGCCTACGACATGCCGACGCTGTACGGCTACGACACCGACGACCCCGAGGCCGAGGGCGAGTTCGGGACGTGCGGCGTGGCGGTCTCGAGCCTGGCCGACATGGAGCTCCTGCTGTCGGGCCTGCCGCTCGACCGGATCTCGACGTCGATGACGATCAACTCGCCGGCGGCGCCGATCTGGGCGATGTACATCGTCGCCGCCGAGAAGGCCGGCGTGCCGCGCGACCGACTCGAGGGCACGACCCAGAACGACATCCTCAAGGAGTTCGTCGCCCAGAAGGAATACCTCTTCCCACCGACGCCGTCGATGCGCCTGGTCACCGACACGATCGAGTTCGGGACGCGCGAGCTGCCGCGCTGGAACACGGTGTCGATCTCCGGCTACCACATCCGGGAAGCCGGGTCGACGGCAATCCAGGAGCTCGCGTTCACGATCGCCGACGGGATGGCCTACGTCGAGGCGGCCCTGGCCAGGGGACTCCGGATCGACGACTTCGCGCCGCGGCTGTCGTTCTTCTTCAACAGCCACAGCGACTTCTTCGAGGAGATCGCCAAGTTCCGGGCCTCCCGCCGGATCTGGCACCGGCTGATGTCCGAGCGCTACAGTGCCGAGAACGAACGGTCCACCTGGATGCGCTTCCATACGCAGACCGCCGGCGTGTCGCTGACGCCCCAGCAGCCGCTCAACAACCTGACTCGGGTCGCATTGCAGGCGCTGGCCGCCGTCCTCGGCGGGACGCAGTCACTCCACACCGATGCCTACGACGAGGCGATGGCCGTGCCGACCGCCGAGGCCGCGCTGCTCGCGCTTCGCCAGCAGCAGATCATCGCCGAGGAAACCGGCGTGGACGCCACGGTCGACCCGCTCGGCGGATCGTGGTTCGTCGAGGCGCTGACCGACGAGACCGAGGCCGCCGTGCTTCGCTACCTCGACGAGATCGACCGGCGGGGCGGCATGGTCGCCGCGATCACCGAGGGCTACCCGCAGCGCGAGATCGCGGATGCGGCCTACCGTTACCAGCGCGAGTTCGATGCGGGCGAGCGCCGGGTCGTCGGGATCAATGCCTACGTCGACGAGGCCGAGCGGGCATCGATCCCGGTGCTGGAGGTGCCGCCGGGCTCACTGGAGCGCCACCTCGGTCGCCTCGAACGCACGCGCCGGGCGCGCGACGCCTCGGCCGTAGAGGCGGCGCTAAACGGGCTGCGTGACGCGGCCTCGCGCCCCGAGTCGAGCGAGACGAACCTGATGCCGCATTTCCTCCGCTGTGCGGCGGCGTACGTGACCCTCGGCGAGCAGTGCCGCGTCCTGCGCGAGGTCTTCGGCGAATACCGGGAGCCGGTCGCCGTCTGAAGGCTCAGCTCTGGCGGACGACGAAGCCAACCAGCGCGACGCCCGACGAGCCAGCCCGCGAGGGCCGCGACGTCCGGTCCGAACGCGGCGATGACCAGCGCGACGAGCCCGCCGATCAGGAGCACCGCCTCGGAGCGAGCCCACGCCTGGCCGGCCGGCCCGAAGACCTCCCGCCGGATGATGGCCCGCTCTGCGGCGTCCGCGGACTTCCAGCTGCCGACGCCCCGCGAGTAGATGGCGAACGCTCCGAAGATGGGCACGAGCGCTCCGAGCAACCCGGGGCCGAGGCTCTCGAGCCAGGCACTGATCGCGTGCAGGCCGATCGAGTCGAGCCCGAGCGCGATCGTTCCGCCGAACCCGTCGATGGAGCCGCGTGACGAGCTCATGCCCGGGGATGTTCGACCAGGCGGTCGCGACGCCGTTGCCGGCGGTTGCCAGCGACACGCCGGGCGTGATCCCGGGCAGCAGGGCGGCGACGAGCGCGACCACTCCCGCGGCGAACGAGGCCCAGCGCCACCCGAGCAGCAGGCCGACGCGCCGGCGCCGCCGCTCGATCCGGACAGCCCGGGCGAGGCGCGAGGTGTAGAACCGCGAGCCGCTCCCGTCGCCGATCGGGTCGTCGATGTGGCGGATCAGCGGGACGAGAAATCCTTCATCGTTCCGCCAGTAACCGTCGTGGTCGAGACCCATGTGCATGTAGTTCGTGACCGGGCGGCTCTCGACCTGGATCGGCGACGCGGGCTGCTCGGGATCGACCGTCTCGACCGAGATGAGCGGACAGCCGTCGACCGGGTTGAGCCGGCCGGCCGGCGCGGGGTCGTACGACGCCCAGAAGTCGACCCAGCGCAACCCGGGACGCGCGGCACCGAGGTCGCCGCGGATCGGATTGCCCGCCACGAACGGGCCGGTCGCGTGCTCCAGCCGCCAGCCGAGGGCCAGTCCCTGGCCCGAACGTCACGAGCTTGGCGACCGGCAGGTCGCGGTAGGCCTCGTCGAGCAGCGTCGCGTAGCTGACGATGGCGCCACCCGAATGCGCGATCAGGACGACTTCGTCGCAGCCCTCGCCGCGCACCCAGCGGATCGCGTCCGCGAGTCTCGAGCGGATGATCGCCGCCTGGACGGGGTCGTCCAGCAGCACTGGAAGGTCGCCGAACGCGCTGACGAGCTGGGCATCCAGGCTGGCCAGCTCGGCCCGATCCCGGACGGCCTTGATCGGCACCGCCCGGAGCGGCGCATAGATCGCCAGGGCGGTCACGCTGGCGAGTGTGGCCGTGCCGCTCAGGAGCCGCCGGACCGGTTGGTACTGCCAGATCCGATCGAGCCAGTCGATCCACCGCCAGCGCCGACTGGCCGAGGCGCGCAACTCGGCGATCTCGGACGCGGGTTCGGTCGTCCCAGGGCTGTCGGCTGCTCGGCGACGATCGCCGCAAGCCGCTTCGCCCGAGCGTCCTCACGAAGGCCGTAGCCGGCGGCGATCCCCTCGATGATCGCCCCGATGTGGCTCCGGAGATAGCCCAGCGCCTGGCCGAACGCTGGTGCCCGAACCTCCCCGGCCCAGTACGCTTCCGTCAAGAGCCAGGTCGTCGCCGGGTGGGCGTCGTCCGTCCGGGGCATGGCGATCCGCACCCAGACCCGGTCGTCGAGCGCCGGGGTCGGCGTCCGACGCCTGCCAGCAGGACCGGGTCCTCGCCGATCGGCGTCGGCGGTCGGATTGGTCTCGTCGTGCTCGCGTCGCCAGATGGTGAGCACCTCGATGATCGAGTTGGCCCAGTTGAGCAGGGTCTCCCGCGGCGGCTGGTTCCCGATGCCGTGGACGAAGATGACCCCGACCGATCGGGCGGGCCGTCCCGTCGGAGGGCCGCCAGGCGCCGCCTCGCCGGCGGGGCGGCCGGCGAGCCTCCGAACGACCTGGGCGACCGGGCGAGCGGCTCGGCATCGGCCGAGTGTAGCCAGCGACGCGGCCGCGCACAAGAGCTCGCCGGACCGGCTCGACCGGCCGTACCATGCCGCCATGTACATGGACTCACTCGAGTTCCTCGAGGAGGAACGAGAGGCCTGGGCCCCGTTCGAGGCGCTCGCCGGCCTGACCGACGACCAGCTGGCGATGCCGGTCGACGGCGCGCACGGCTGGTCCGGCCGGCAGCTGATGGCGCATCTCGTGGCCTGGCAGGAGATCGCGCTGGTCGGTCGCGACCGAGCTCGCCGTCAACGAGACGAGTCCGGCCAAGGCCCGCGCCGACGCCGACTGGGAGGCTCGCGGCGGCGAGGTCATCAACGCCGAGGTCGATGCTCGCTGGGCCGGACCGGCCGATCGACGAGCTCCGGGCGAGGTTCCGGGCCGTCCCCGGCGAGCTCCGCGGCTACCTGACGGTCGTGCCCGAGACGCGCTGGCTCAAGCACGCCGACCACCTGCGCTTCTTCCAGGAAGAGACGACGGAGCACTACGAGGAGCCACCGGGCCGACCTGGAGGCCGTGCTGGCGGCGGTCCGAGGGTGACGCTCGAGGACCTCGCTGGCGATCGTCGCCGCCGACCTCGACGGCGTCACGGCCGCCACCGTCCGGAGCGGCGGCCTCGCCTGGTCCCGCAGCGGCGGGCGTCTTCGCGATGCTCGCCGCCGCGGATGGCAGCGCAGCCGAGTTCCGCCTCGATCCGGCGATCGCCGCCGCGGCGGTCCGCACGCCCGATACGGCGCCATCGCCGCGCGGCCAGGGCTGGGTCCGCTTCCGGCCGGCCGACGCTCGACGCGCACGCCGTCGACCGGGCGACGGCCTGGTTCATCTCGGCCGTCCGCCGGACGACTCAGCCGGGCTGATCGACCGGATCCGGCGCCGGAATCGAAACGACCCCGGTCGGATGACCGGGGTCGCGTGATGTGGCGAGGACGTTGGGTGTCAGTCGGCGGCGACCGGCGCGAACTCCGAGCAGGCCGAAGGACTGCTCGAGCTGCTCGAGCGGGCGGAAGCCCACCACGCCCTGCGGCTGCTTGCCGGGCCGGAAGAAGGCGATGACCGGGATGCTCAGGATGTTGAAGGCCTGCGACAGTCCGGGGTTGGCGTCGACGTCCACCTTGACCACGTCGACCGCGCCGTCGTACTTGGCGGCCAGCTTCTCCATCTCGGGGGCGACCATCTTGCACGGGCCGCACCAGGCCGCCCAGAAGTCGACCACGACCGGGCGCTCCGACTTGAGGACGAGCTCCTCGAAATTCGCGTCGGTCGCGACCCTGATCTCCGCCATGGGATCCGTTTCCCTTTCCTTGCGCCCTAGCGGGCGATGTCCTGGATGAGTCGATACGCCTCGAGGACCCGCGGGTCGGTGAGGCGGTAGAAGACCGTGCTGCCCTCGCGCCGGGTCGTCACGAGACCAGCGCTCCGGAGCACGGCGAGATGCTGGCTCATGTTCGGCACCTGGCACCCGACCTGCGTGCTCAGATCGCCCACCGACAGCTCTCCCGACGCCAGGGACTCGAGGACGCACAGGCGCTTCGGGTCCGAGAACGCCCGAGCCACGGCCGCGTAGCGCAGCCGCTCCGGCTCGGCGGAGACCGACGGTTGGTCGATCAGCTGGTCCAACATCACGACGACCATATCATCGCTTGCGCAAGCACGCAAGTTCCTTCCGGGCTCGCATGCGATACTCCGCCCGCATGTCCGCGGGACTCGCATCCGGTCACCTCGTCCCGATCGCCGACATCGACGGCGGCGCGGGAGCGCCTGGTCGGCCGCGTCCATCGAACGCCGATGCTGCAGCTCGGCGACGGCGGCGACTTGGGTGACCGCGGCCACGGGCGCCAGGATCGGCGACGACCGCCTGTACCTGAAGGCCGGAGCAGCTCCAGAAGACCGGCTCGTTCAAGCCGCGCGGCATGACCAACAGGATCGCCACGCTGTCCGACGCAGCCAAGGCCAGCGGGCGTGATCACGCTGTCGGCCGGGAACGCCGGCCAGGCCTATGCGTGGGCGGGCCGGACCGCCGGCGTCGCGGTGACGGTCACGATGCCCGCGGGCGCGGTACGCTCGAAGGTCGACGCCTGTCTCGGCTACGGTGCGCGGGTCGTACTCCACGGTGCCCATGTCGGCGAGACCCTCGCCGAGCTCGAGCGGATCCGCGACGCGGACGGTCTCGAGTACGTCCATCCGTTCGACGACCCGGCGGTCATCGCGGGCAACGGGTCGATCGGCCTCGAGCTGCTCGAGGACGTGCCCGGAGCTCGACGTCGTCGTGGTCGGCGTAGGAGGCGGCGGCCTCATCTCGGGTGTCGCGGCCGCGCTCAAGGAGCGGCGCCCCGGCGATCCGCGTGTACGGGGTGGAGCCGGAGCGTTCGAACGCCGTCAGCCTGGCGATGCAGACCGGCGAGATCGTGCGGATCGATCCCGAGAGCGTGGCCGACGGTCTCGGCGCGCCGTTCGCGGGCGCTGTGGACGCTGGCCATGAGTCCGCCACTACCTCGACGACATCGTCCTGCTCGACGACCCGACGATCCTGGCCGGCATGCGCTTCGCCGTCGAGCGGCTCAAGCAGGTTCTCGAGCCGGCCGGCTCGGCGGCGCTGGCGGCGACCCTGGCCGGGCGGATCCCGATCCGCGACGGCGAGCGCGTCGCGGTCGTCCTGTCGGGCGGCAACGTCGAGGTCGGCCGGATCGGCGAGCTGTTGGCGTCGGCCGGCACGCTGCCCGGGAGCCGGCTGAGCGGCACGCCGCCCGGCGCCGTGGTCCGTCAGTCCAGGCCGAGCTCCTCGAGCCGGCTATCGTCGATCCCGAGGTGGTGGGCCAGCTCGTGGAGGACCGTGGCCCAGACCTCGTCGGCGAGCTCGTCGGGATCGGCGAAGTCTGCCTCGAGCGGCAGCCGGAACAGGGTGATCCGGTTGGGGAACGGCGCCCAGTCGGCGCCCCACTCGGTCCTGGGGACGCCCTCGTACAGGCCGTACAGGGTCTCGTCCGGGCTCGATCTCGTTCTCCCGGATCTGCTCGTCCGACGGCTCGTCGGCGATCACGATCGCGACCTCGTCGAGGGCGGCCGCGAACGGCTGCGGGATCGCCGCCAGCGCCTCATCGACCAGCACCTCGAACCGGTGATGGTGGCTGGGTCGCGGCCGGGATCGTGCTGCGTTCCGCGTCGGCGCTTGGCCATGGCGCCCGTATCCTAGGGTCATGGAGCTGGTGCCGCGGCCCGATCAGACCGCCGAGCCGGACGGGTTCGTCGTCGAGGTCAGCCCGGGCGAGCGGGTCCACTTCCTCGACTGGGGCGGGCCGCCGGGTGATGCACCGGGGGCGGTCGGGGCGCTCCTCGTCCACGGGCTGTCGAACACCGCCTGGTCGTGGGCGCCGGTTGCCCGTCGGTTGCGGGGCAGCCTGCCGCGTCGTGGCGATGGACCTGCGTGGGCACGGGCTGTCCGACGCCCCGAGCGACGGGTACGACCCGGCGACGTTGAGCGACGGACGCAGCGGCCGTGGCGGAGGGGTCCGGCCTGCTCGACGAACCGGCGGATCGGATCGTGATCGCCGGGCACGGGTTCGGCGCGATCGTCGCCGCCTGGACGGCGGCGGCGATCGGGAGCCGATGCGCCGGTCTCGTCCTGGTCGACGGTGGCTGGGAATCGCTGGAGGCTGGCGAGCGGCATGGATGTCGACGAGTTCCTTCGCGGCCTCGACGAGCCGCCGGAGGTCATGGCCTCGCTGGGCGCCTTCCTCGCCGACCGGCGAGCGTTCGATCCGCGCGAGCTGGGACGCCGACCAGGAGCGGGCGGCCCGGGCGACGGTCGTCGAGACGCATGCCGGGCACGTGGTCCCGTCGACCCGGCCGCACGTTGGCGAGGCCTGCGTTCGCGCGATGTTCGGCTACGAACCGGCAGCGACCCTGCCGGCCATCGCAGCTCCGGTCACGGCGATCGTCGCCTCGGACGACGAAGCCGGGCTCACGATCCGCCGCCCTTGCCTGCGCGTCGGTCGCCCGCGTCGGCGGCCGGTCGCGACGCCGATCCGTCGAGGTGGTCATCGGTCGCACCGGCCACAACCTGATGCGCTACCGTCCCGACGAGATCAGTGCGGCGATCCTCGCGCTCGCCGCTCCCGGCGTCATGTCCAACCGGTAGGGGTCACGATGCAGGTCGTCTACTCGCCGACGCATCTCGGCCATGACATCACGCTCGAGACGTTCATGGGCCTGCCGATCGCGGCCAACGAGGTCGCCGAGCGGGCCGAGCGGATCCGGATCGCGCTCGACGCCGATGGCGGCTTTCCGCGGACTCGAACCGACCGATCACGGTGAACGGCCCGATCACGACGTCCATGATCCGGCGCTCGTACGCTTCCTCGAGGTCGCCTGGTCGGAGGTCCGGGCCCAGGGCCTGCCGCGGTCGTTCCTGTCGGCCGACACCTACCCGAACCTCCGGATGTTCGAGGGCATGTCCGCGTCTGCCGTGCACCGAGCTCGTGCGCGAGCCGGTCCATGCGGCCGGCCGGGCCGGCTACTGGGGCCTCGACTCCGCGGCGCCCCTCGTTGCCGGCACGTATCCGCGGCGCGCGCCGCGGTGGACGTTGCGCTGACCACGGTCGACCTGGTGCTCGGCGGGGCCTCCGCCGCCTACGGGCTGTGCCGCCCGCCCGGCCATCACGCCGCGCGTTCGATGTACGGCGGGTACTGCTTCTTCAACAACGCGGCCATCGCCGCCGAGGCGGTCGTCCGCGCGACCGGCGAGCGCGTGGCCATCCTCGACGTCGACTATCACCATGGCAACGGCACGCAGCAGATCTTCTGGCGGCGCGGCGACGTCCGGTATGCCTCGATCCACGCCATCCGGACCGCGCGTATCCATACTTCCTCGGCCGCGCCGACGAGACCGGCGAGGGCGACGGGGCGGGGGAGAACCTGAACGTCCCGCTGCGGGCTGGGGCGACCAACGAGGAGTACCTGGTCGCCGTCGACCAGGTACTCGCGGCGATCGTGGCCGTGCGCCGGGCTCGATCATCGTCGTGTCGCTCGGATTCGACAGCTACGGCCTGGACCCGATCGGCGACTTCGCCCTCACCACGGACGTCTACCACGAGGTCGGCCGCCGGGTGGCGGCGACGGGACGGCGCCTGGTGATCCTCCAGGAAGGCGGCTACCATCGCCCATCGCTCGGCGAGAACGCCCGGGCCTGGCTGCGTGGCGCCGAGGGTCGGCCATTCGATCCGCTGCCCTCCGCCGGGTTCGGGGAGTCGGGTGCGGTTGCCGGCTGACGGGTCCGGCGCATCCGCAGACGGCCCGGCACGGCTGACCGACGAAGCGCTGGCGATCGCGGTCGCAGATCTCGCCGCTCGCGACCCCGACCTTGCCGATGTCGTCGCCCGGTATGGTCGGCCGCCCCTCTGGGATCGCGCGCCCGGCTTCCCGACGCTGCGTCCACATCATCCTCGAGCAGCAGGTCTCGCTGGCGTCCGCGCAGGCGGCCTTCGACCGGCTGCAGCGCCGCGGCCGACCCCCTGACTCCGCAATCGCTTCCTCGAGCTCACGGATGCCGAGTTGCTGGCCGATCGGGTTCAGCCGCCAGAAGGCGCGCTACGGGCGGGCGCTGGCCGAGGCGATCCAGTCCGGCGCGCTCGACCTGGGTTTGCTCGACACGCTGGACGACGAGGCGGTCCACCAGGCACTCCAGTCCGTCCCCGGGATCGGCCCGTGGACATCGACGGTCTACCTGCTGATGGTCCTGCTCCGGCCCGACCTGTGGCCGGTCGGCGACATTGCCCTGGCCGCCTCGGTCGGCGAGGTCAAGGGCCTTGGCAGGCGGCCGGATCCAGGTGAGATGGCCGAGCTCGGAGAGAGATGGCGGCCATGGCGGTCGGTGGCCGCGCGCCTGTTCTGGCACGACTACCTGGCCCGCCGCGGCCGAACCGGGTAGGGCGGCAGGTGCCCACCAGATGTTCACCGGGTGCGGACGCGGCGGGCGAGTCGTCGGTGGATCGACCCCTCGTCAGTCCTCCGGGCGGTACTCCGCTTCGGGCGGGAAGTCGCCGACGTACTCGGCCAGGTCGGCATGGCCGAGCATCTGGCGGACCGCCGAGACCTCGCCGATGTGCGCCCAGTAGTGGTAGGTGACGTACTGGAGCTGGCTGCCGGTCGTCGGCGGGTGCTCGCGCGTGTCATGCGCCAGGACCAGCCCGAGGTCCGCCGTCGTCAAGCCGTCGAGGAACGGGTCGGCCTCGGTGACGATCCGTGCCCAGACCTCCTGCATCCGGGCGAGCGACGGCGTGGACGCCGGCCGGCCGGTCGCGAACGCATTCAGGATCCGTTCCCCCTTGATCCCACGAGCCCGCCGTATCCAGCACAGCCGCTCGTGCCAGGCCATGTGGCCGACCATCCACGAGATCGAGTTCATCGGCAGGAAGCGGATCCCGGCGTCGAGCTCGGAAAGGCCGGCCAGGCCGCGCTGCCACTCGCGTCGCGCAAACCGGAGCTGGTCGACACGAGGATGGGCCATTCCTGAAGCATAGCGAGGCCGTGACGTACGATCGGGGTCCACAGTGGGAGCGAGCCAGTGACGAGCCCGACCGATCTGCCGCCCAATGTCCGCCGCCTGGTGGACGAAATCGAGTCCGAGATGGGCGAGCGCGAGGTCGACGTCGACGACATCGTCGGCTCGCGCCACGACGAGCACGGCCGCGATGAAGGCGCCAACGGCGGGGTCGAGGCCGCCGTGCGCCAGATCCTCGGCGAGATCGGCGAGGACCCGGATCGTCAGGGCCTGGCCGGCACCCCGGGCCGGGTCCATCGGATGTACACCGAGCTGACCGCCGGGTACCACGTTGACCCGGAGCGACTGATCAACGGGGCGATCTTCGACATCGCCTACAGCGAGATGGTGGTCGTCAAGGACATCCCGTTCTACTCGCTGTGCGAGCATCACCTCCTGCCGTTCTTCGGGACCGCGGCGGTGGCCTACATCCCTCGCGGCCGGGTGATCGGCCTGTCCAAGATCCCACGGATCGTCGAGATGTATGCCCGGCGGCTGCAGGTCCAGGAGCGGCTGACCCAGCAGATCGCCGACTTCCTCCAGGATCGGCTCGCGCCGCAGGGCGTCGGCGTCGTGCTCGAGGCGACGCACCTGTGCGCGGTCATGCGTGGCGTGCGAAAGCCCGGAACGATGATGACCACCTCATCGGTGCTCGGGCTGTTCCGGACCCGCGACCGGACGCGGGCCGAATTCTTCGCCCACCTCGAGCGTCGCGCTCCGGAGGCCTGACCATGGATCTCGGCCTGGGCAATCGCGTCGTCCTGATCACCGGTGCGGGCGGAGGTGCTGGTCCCACGATCGCCCGTGCCTTTGCCGCGGAGGGCGCCCGGGTCGCACTCCACCAGCGACCCACGAAGGAGCGGCAGACCCGTGCCGGCAGCGCGGCCGCCGGGATCGTCGCGAGCGGCGGTCAGGCGGTGACCGTGTCGGCCGACCTCACCTCGGCCGCACAGGTCGCGGCGATGGTGGATCGTGTCGCCGGGGAGCTCGGGCCCGTCGAGGTCCTCGTGACCGGGACGTCCGCCTACCGACAGGAGCGCTTCGCCGAGATCAGCGACCAGTCGTGGGCGGCGATCGTCGACGACCTGCTCGGGGCCACGTTCCGGGCGTGCCGGGCCGTCGTCCCGGCGATGCAGGCGGCCGGCTGGGGTCGGATCGTCAACATCGCCGCCCGGTCCGGCCTGGTCGGGGTCTCGCGGGCGGCCCAGTACGGGGCGGCCAAGGCCGCGATCATCGGCTTGACCGCCTCGCTGGCCAAGGAGCTCGGCCCGAACGGGATCCTGGTCAATGCCGTCGCGCCGACCCAGCTGCTCACGGTGAAGGATGGCTCGCCGTCGATCCCCGAGGAGACGGCGGTCGAGAAGGCCAGGGCGATCCCGCTCCGGCGGATCGCGTCGCCCGACGATCTCGCGTCGCTGGTCGTGTGGCTCGGTTCGGCCGCGAACACGTACGTGACCGGGGAGACGATCTCGCTCCACGGCGGTGACCAGCGCTGATCCGCCGCGTGGTTCGGGCTGACCGGGTCCGGAACGTCAGCGGGAAACGACCTCGATCTGCCTCGCGCCGCCGACGACCTTCAGGTCGAACCGTTGGCCGGCCGCGCCCCAGCCGGGCGATTCGACCGTCGTCTCGCCGCCCCTGACGCCGAGCGATCGGCCGTCGAACTCGATCCGGCCCGCGCCGCCCTGGACGACGAGCCGGAGCGGGACGCCAGACGGTCGTTCCACCCGCAGCGCCTTGCTGGCGCCGACCAGGTGGATCGGGACGTCGCCCGTCGGCCGGCCGAGCCCGAGCTCGATCCGATCGGATCCGCCGGTCAGGTCGAATCGGCGGAGATCGACCTCGACGAGATCAGCCACGACCTTGACGATGCCGCCGACGATCTCGACATCCCACGGGATCGACGTGTTCAGGCCGAGGCTGGCCACCCGATTCCGCCTGTCGAGCGGGATTCCCCGGTACTGGACCAGGACCCGCCCGTCGCGAACCCGCACGTGCGGTGTGGCGCCCTCGAACCGGCCGCGGTACAGGTCCGCGGCTGACCGGCCCGGCCCGAGGCGCAGCTCGTGGGCGCCGGATCGGAACAGCAGGCGGGCGGCCCGCAGGCCGCCGAGCGGCGCGGCGTGCTCCGACGGGCTCGCCGGCTCGGCTGGCTGGCCCTCGGGGGCCGTCCGCAAGCGCGCCGACTCGGTCCGCGTCAGGGTGGCCATTCGCGCGAGGAAGTCGTTGATCAGCGCGAGCTGCTCGGGGGAGTAGCGCTCGACCTCCCGGGCGGCGGCCCGTTCGAGCGACGCGAGCAGCGATTCGATCGAGGCGACCCGCTCGGGGACGACCTCGACGACGACCCGGCGGCGATCGGATGGATCGGACTCGCGGCGGACGTAGCCGGCCTGCTCCAGCCGATCGACGACGCGGGTCACCGCGCCCGTGGTCAGGCCCATCAGCTCGGCCAGCCGGCCGGCGGTCGACGCGCCCGTGTCGATGAGCAGCTGTAGCGCATCGATGTCGGATTCGCTGAGGCCGAGCCGGATCGCGACCGACTGGCCGAAGATCGAGCCCTGGAAATTGACGCGCCGGAGGGCGCGAACGACGCCCTCGACCGCCGTGCGATCCATCCTGACGCTTGCTCCTGCTCGGATACGTATCTGCGCAGCGCAGATGATAGCGCTCAGGGCGTGGCGTGCGGCCATGGTCGCGGCGAGGGTCAAGAACGTGTCACGCCGGACGGCCGCGGCCTACAATCGCGGCCATGACCGACCGCCCGATCAAGGTCCTGATCGCCAAGCCCGGGCTCGACGGCCACGATCGCGGCGCCAAGGTCCTCGCCCGCGGATTGCGCGACGAGGGCTTCGAGGTGGTCTACACGGGGCTTCGGCAGACGCCCGAGATGATCGCGACGGCCGCCCTCCAGGAGGACGTGGACGTGGTTGGTCTGTCGATCCTGTCCGGCGCGCACATGACCCTGGTCCCGCGGGTGACCAGGCTGCTCGCGGAGCGCGGGATGGACGACGTCCTGGTCACGGTCGGCGGGATCATCCCCGACGACGACGTCGTGGCCCTGCGGGCGGCCGGCGTCGCCGAGATCTTCGGGCCGGGGACCACGATCACCCAGGTCGCGACCTTCCTCCGGGCCAACGCGCGTCCCCGCGACTAGATGGCGGACGCCGCGGCGCGAGCGCTCGAGCTGGTCGAGGCGGCGATCGACGGCGACCGCCGGGCGCTGGCCCGGCTGCTGACCGCGGTCGAGAACCGGTCGGACACCGGCGAAGCGGCCCTGCGCCGGATGTACCCGATGGCCGGTCGCGCGCACCTGGTGGGGATCACCGGGCCGCCCGGTTCCGGCAAATCCACGCTCGTGGCCTCGCTGATCGGCGAGGTCCGCCGGGCGCACCGAACGGTCGCCGTCATCGCCGTCGACCCGTCGAGCCCGATCACCGGCGGGGCGCTGCTCGGCGACCGGGTCCGGATGCAGGCCCACGCGGACGACGACGACGTGTTCATCCGGTCGATGGCGTCTCGCGGGCACGCGGGCGGGTTGGCGTCGACGTCCACGTCGGCGGCGGCCGTTCTCGACGCCGCCGGCTTCGACCTGATCCTGATCGAGACCGTCGGTACCGGCCAGAGCGAGGTGGAGGTGGCCGCCGCCGCCGACACGACGGTCGTCCTGGAGGCGCCCGAGATGGGCGACGAGATCCAGGCGATCAAGGCGGGGCTGCTCGAGGTCGCCGACCTGGTGGTGGTCAACAAGGGCGACAAGCCCGGGGCGCAACGCACCGCGGCGCAGCTCCGGGCGATGCTGGTCGCCGGGGCGGGGCGGGACGGCGACCCGTTGCGGGCCGGTCGTCCGCGACCGAAACGGCCCGAGGTGATGATCACGACCGCCGCCACCGGCGACGGGGTGCCGGAGCTGCTGGCGGCGCTCGACCGGCACCGGGCGCGGGGTGAGGGCGGTGACCATGGGTTGACGCCGGCCCGACTGGCGCGCGCCGAGGCACAGGTCTGGGCGGTCGTCTCGGATCGCGTCCGCGAGCGACTTCACGACAGCGCGCATCGGGACGAGACGTCCGAGACGCTTGCGGCGGTGGCGGATCATCGGCTGGATCCGTATGCGGCCGCGGATCGGCTCCTGGCGGCCGTCGATGGTGAGGTGTCGGCGTGACCATCGAGCGGGTGTTTGTGGCCGGCGCGGGCCTGATGGGCCACGGAATCGCGCAAGTGCATGCGGCCGTCGGGATCTCGGTCGTGCTCTACGAGCCCGACCTGGCGCGGGCCGAGGCCGGGCGCGAGCGGATTGCCGGGAACCTGGGGCGGGCGGTCGCGAAGGGCCGTCTCGACGCTGCTGAACGCGACGCGACTTTGGCACGGATCTCGCTGGCCGATGACCTCGCCGCGGCTCGGGACGCCGATCTCGTCGTCGAGGCGGTGTTCGAGGATGTCGATGTCAAGACCCGATTTTGGCAAGAGCTCGATGGCGTGGCGCCGGCGATCGCCGTCTTCGCCAGCAACACCAGCTCGATCTCGATCGGCCGGCTCGCGGAGGCCGTTACCTCCGCTCGCCGCGAGCGATTCGTGGGGATGCATTTCTTCAGCCCGGTCCCGGTCATGCCGCTCATCGAGTTCATCCGCGGGCAGGACACCGGCGATGCGGCGGAGGCGGCGATCCGGGAATTGGCCGCGAGGCTCGGCAAGCAGGTGATCGTGTCGGCCGATCGACCCGGGTTCATCGTGAACCGGATCCTGATGCCATTCCTCGGCGAGGCGATGCGCGCCTACGAGCAGGGTCTCGGGACTGCGGACGACATCGACACGGGCGCCCGGATCGGGCTCAACCATCCGATGGGCCCGCTCGAGCTGGCCGATTTCATCGGGCTCGACGTCTGCCTTGGCGTCATGCGCGTGCTCGACGATGGGATCGGTGGCGAGCAGTTTGCTCCGCCGCGCGTGCTCGTCGAGCTGGTCGAGGCCGGGCACCTGGGGCAGAAGACGGGCCGAGGGTTCCATCCCTATCCGCGCCCGGAGCGCGCCGCCCGGTGAGCGGCGAGCTGACATCGGAGGAGCTGCTGCTCCAGTCGACGACCCGCGAGTTCGCGGCGCGCGAGCTCGCCCCGACGGCGATCGAGCGCGACGAGGCGGAGCGGTACGACCGATCACTCTTCGCCCGGATGGGCGAGCTCGGCCTGACGGGGGCGCCGCTCCCCGAGGCGGTCGGTGGTGCCGGGTTCTCGTACCTCGGCTGGACGCTGGCGATGGAGGAGCTCGGCGCGGTCGACATGTCGATGGCCGTGTCGCTGTCCGTCCATCTGTTGTCGCAGTACCCGGTGGTCACCTGGGGGACGCCCGAGCAGCAGGGACGCTGGCTACCGGCGATGGTGACCGGGGAGGCGCTCGGCGCGTTCGCCTTGACCGAGCCGCACGCCGGGAGCGACGCGGCGGCGATACGGACGGTGGCCGAACGCGTCGGCCCGGCGGATGCGCCCGATGGCTACCGGCTGACCGGGACGAAGATCTGGATCTCGAACGCGCCGGAGGCCGAGCGCTACCTCGTCTTCGCGACGCTGGACCCGACGGCCGGTGCCAGGGCGATCGCGGCGTTCCTCGTCGAGAAGGGCACGCCCGGGTTCCGATTCGGTGCGCACGAGCGCAAGATGGGCATCCGCGCGTGCCCGGCAACCGAGCTGATCTTCGACCGCGCCGAGGTGCCGGTCGCGAACCGCCTGGGCGGAGAAGGGGAAGGCTACAGGATCGCCCTGTCGGCGCTGGGCGAGGGCCGGATCTCGATCGCCGCCGCCTGCGTCGGGATCGCCCGGGCCGGGCTCGAGGCGGCGGCGCGTTACCTGACCGAGCGCCGCGCGTTTGGCGGCCCGCTCTCGGAGCAGCAGGGGCTGCGGTTCATGCTCGCCGAGATGGCCCGCGAGGTGGCGGCGGCCCGCGCCGTGACCCGGGAGGCCGCCCGGGTCAAGGATCGTGGGGAGCCGGTGGCCGAGGTCTCGTCGATCGCCAAGTGGACGGCCTCCGACACCGCCATGCGGGTGGCGACGGACGCCGTCCAGCTGTTCGGCGCCAGCGGCTATTCCCGCGAGGCCGGCGTCGAGCGGTTGATGCGGGACGCGAAGGGTGCCCAGATCTACGAGGGGACCAACCAGATCCACCGGTTGATCGTCGCCGAGGAGGTCCTGCGGCGGGTCGCCGGCTGAGGTCCGCGGCTGGCCGACCTGACCGCGTCGGCCGCCGCGGCCCACGGGCCGTCCCTGCGCCGCGGTCCCGGGCCGTCCCTGCGCCGCGGTCCCGGGCCGTCCCTGCGCCGCGATCCTGTCAGCGGTCCACATCACGGTCCTACGGCCAACCCGTCGGCCGGTGCGGGTTGTCCAGCGCCCGATTCTGCGGGTGAAACCGTGAGTCCTGGCAAGGATCACGCTCGTCGTCGGGCTGCGCTGCGTGGCGTCACTCGCCTCACGGGCGCGAGGGTTCGCCGAGTGCTGTCCTTATGGACATCTGGCAGGAAACTCAGCGCGCTGATGGACCCGGCCGGTCGGCGCAGCCAGGCGTGGACGGCCCGTCCGTCGGCCGGCAGCTTGGATCGAAGGACGTGGGCGTGGCCGGACAGCGTCCGGCGATTCGTGCGGCTGTCCGCCACGACAACCCAGACCGACGTCGCGGCCGGGCTCCAGTGACGGTCCCGGGCGACCTCCACCGAGAGCCGGCGTTTGCGATCGAGCGTGCCCATCAACTCGCTGATGTCCACGAGCTCCGTCTTCAGCTCGATCACCAGCAGCGATCGCGTCGCCGGATGCCACGCGGCGAGGTCGATGACGCCGCGCTCACCGAACACCGAGAACGACACTTCGGGTTCTGCAGTCCAGCCGTCCAGCCGTGTGAAGATCGCGGCGACCAGTTCGTGCATTGCCGCGTGGCCCGCGTTCACGAGACGGCTCAGATCGCCACCCTGCCAACGGACGTACGTGTCGATCCGGGCGTCGAGCGCATCGGCGACCGATCGCACGACCCCAAGCGGCAGCTTCGCCGTGCCGCCGCGCTCGATTCGACCCACGGTCGACCTCGACACTCCGGCTTTGGCGGCCACGTCACTCTGTCGCCAGCGTCGACGTTGTCGAATGCCGCGAAGCGCGGCCCCGATCTGGCGATCATCCATGGCCGGCAGTGTCGCCCGAGGGGATCATCAGCCGCGTATGCGACCCAACCGGTCGCGCCGGCCCTCGGTGTAGATTCGGGTCATGGCCCAGCCCGCCGCAGGCCCGAATGGCCACGTCTACGTCGTCAGCGCCGCGCGAACGCCGATCGGCAAGTTCGCCGGCGCACTGGCAGGTGTGCCGGCGGTCGAGCTCGGCGGCGTGGCGATCCGCGCCGCGGTCGAGCGCGCAGGCCTCCCCGACGGGACGCCGATCGACGAGGTCCTGATGGGCCAGGTCCTCCAGGCGGGCGCAGGCCAGGCACCCGCGCGCCAGGCGGCCCTGCGCGCCGGCCTGCCGGACACGACCAGCGCCACGACGATCAATCGCGTCTGCGGCTCGGGACTCAAGGCCATCATGCTGGCAGCGGCCGAGATCCGCGCCGGCGATGCCGAGGTTGCCGTGGCCGGCGGGATGGAATCGATGAACGGCGCCCCGTACCTTCTGCCCGGTGGCCGGTTCGGCTACCGGCTCGGCAACGCCGAGCTTATCGATGCGACCGTCCATGACGGGTTGTGGTGCGCGATCGAGGGGTGCCACATGGGCACCCACGCCGAGCGCGTGGCGATCAAGGATTCGGTGAGTCGGGCCGACCAGGACGCCTTCGCGCTGGCCAGCCACCAGAAGGCCGTGGCAGCCATCGACGCCGGAAGGTTCGAGGCCGAGATGGCGCCGGTGACGATCCGCGACGCCAAGGGCCGCGACATGGTCGTCGCCACCGACGAAGGCCCCCGTCGCGACACGAGCCTGGAGGCGCTGGCAAGGCTTCGGCCCGTCTTCGCGCTCCCGGACGGCGAGGATCGAGGGCCGGCCACCGACGGCACCGTGACGGCCGGCAACGCGCCCGGGATCACCGACGGCGCTGCGGCGACGGTCGTCGCCTCCGAACGGGCCGTCGAACGGCTCGGCCTGCAGCCCCTCGCCAGGATCGTCGGCTACGCCCAGGCCGAGGTCGCGCCGAAGTGGCTGTTCCTCGCCCCGGTCGAGGGCGTCCGCCGCCTGCTCGACCGGATCGAGCTGCCGATCGAGGCGTTCGACCTGATCGAGATCAACGAGGCCTTTGCGGCCCAGGCGCTGGCCGACGGTCGAGAGCTCGGTTTCGACTGGGACAAGGTCAACGTCAACGGCGGCGCGATCGCGCTCGGTCACCCGATCGGCGCTTCGGGTGCGCGGATCGTCGCGACGCTGCTTCACGAGCTCGATCGTCGAGGGGGCCGGTTCGGCCTGGCGACGCTGTGCCTCGGCGGCGGAGGGTCGGTCGCGGCGGCGTTCGAACGGATCGGGTAGGCGGGTCGGTTGAGGAAGGAAGCGTCGGCGATGCAGGACACGTCAACCACGTTTCCAATCGAACTGAGTTCGGCTGAGCTGGCGCTCGTGCGAACGGCGCTCGAGATGCTCGAGGACACGCTCGGCCACGATGAAGCCGAGGAGCTGGCCGAGGTCCAGGTCCTGCTCAAGCGGCTGCCGAGGCCTCCGCGGGCCTGACACCCGATTGCGCTGTTGGCCCGTCGACGCCTGGCTGGGCGGCCGAGCGAGCGGCTAACGAGGGCCGTCAAGCGGCCCGCTACACTCCGGCCATGACCAAGATCGCGATGCCGGCCGGCGCACCGGCGGCCGATGTCCAGACGTTCCGTCACTTCATCGCCGGGGAGTGGTGCGAGTCGACCTCAGGCGCGACCTTCGAGAGTCGCAACCCGGCGGACGACCGCGACGTCGTCGGCCGGTTCCAGCAGGGGACTGCGGCCGACGTGGCGATGGCCATCCGGGCAGCCGCGGCCGCCCAGCCACTGTGGCGGCGCACGCCGGCCCCAAAGCGCGGTGAGATCCTGTACGCCTTCGGGGCGCTCATGGCCCAGCACAAGGACCAGCTTTCCCGCGCGATGACGCGCGAAATGGGCAAGGTCCTGGCCGAGGCGCGCGGCGACGTCCAGGAAGGGATCGACATCGCGTTCCTGATGGCCGGCGAGGGCCGCCGGATGGCCGGCGAGACGGTGCCGTCGGAGCTGCCCGACAAGTGGGCCATGAGCATCCGCCAGCCACTCGGCGTGGCCGGGATCATCACGCCGTGGAACTTCCCGATCGCGATCCCGTGCTGGAAGATGATGCCGGCGCTCGTGACCGGCAATACCGTGGTCTTCAAGCCGTCGTCCGACACGCCCCACTGCGCGACGCTGCTGGTCGAGCTCATGGCCGAGGCCGGCTTCCCGCCCGGCGCCGTCAACCTGGTGACCGGCACGGGCGCCGAGGTCGGCGACGCGATCGTCGACAACCCTGACGTCGCCGTGGTGTCGTTCACGGGGAGCTCCGCGACGGGTACCGGGATCGCCGAGCGAGCGGCGCGCCGGCTCAAGCGCCTGTCCCTCGAGCTGGGCGGAAAGAACGGCATCGTCGTGCTCGCCGACGCGGATCTCGACCTCGCCACGGACGGGATCCTGTGGTCGGCCTTCGGGACCACCGGGCAGCGCTGCACCGCGTGCTCGCGCGTGATCGTCGAACAGGCGGTCCTGGACCCACTGCTCGAGCGCCTTGAATCGCGAACGCGCGACCTCCGGCTCGGATCCGGGCTCGACCCGGACGTGGACGTCGGGCCGCTGATCAATGCCGGGGCGGTCGACAAGGTCGCCTCGTACGTCGATATCGGGCGAACGGAGGGCGAACTGATCGCCGGTGGCGATCGGGCGCTCGACGACCACTTGGCCAACGGCCACTTCTTCCAGCCGACGATCTTCTCGGGCGTCAAGCCGATGGACCGGATCGGCCAGGAGGAGATCTTCGGCCCGGTCCTGTCGGTCATCCCGGTGCCCGACTACGGCGCGGCGGTGCTGGCGCTCAACCAGACGCGCTACGGCCTGTCGTCGAGCATCTTCACCCGCGACGTGAACCGGGCCTTTCGGGCGATGCGCGACTTCGAGACCGGGATCGTCTACGTGAACGCCGGGACGATCGGTGCCGAGACGCACCTGCCGTTCGGCGGCTGGAAAGGGACCGGCAACGGCCACCGCGAGGCCGGCCACGCCGCGCTCGACACGTACACCGAATGGAAATCGATCTACGTCGACTTCAGTGGCCGTCTCCAACGCGCCCAGATCGACAACCAGCCGAGTTGACCCCGGTGCCGACGTTCGACGACGTCCGAAGGATCGCGCTGTCGCTGCCCGAGGCCGAGGAAATCCTGACCTGGGAGACCGACGTCACGTTTCGGGTTCGCAGGAAGATCTTCGTGATCGGCGGCGACGGGGCGACCCGGGTCTCGATCAAGTCGACCCCGTTCCTCCAGGAGGCCCTGATCGAACGCGACCCCGAGACGTTCGCACGCGCGGCCTACGTCGGCCGCTTCGGCTGGCTAACCGTGGATCTCGACCGGGTCGAGCCCGACGAGCTGGAGCGGCTCATCCGCGACGCGTGGCGGCTGACCGCCCCGAAGAAGCTCGCCGGCAGCGCCTAGATCTCGAGGCTCGCCACGAGCCGGTCGATGAACGGGACCTGCGCCGGCTTCAGTCGCCGCCGGGCCTCCTCGACCTCGAACCACTCGACACGATCGATCTCCGGATACTCCTGGAGGCGACCCGACCCGGGCGGCCATTCGAGCGCAGAAGGTGTTGCTGTGGGCCGAGGCGGGATCCAATTCGCCCTCGACGCCCCAGGCGACCACCGTCTTGCCGGATTTCTGGGTGATCTCGCCGAGCGGGAGGTTCTCGCCGACCGCGAGCTCCAGGCCGGTCTCCTCCGCGAACTCGCGTCGAGCGACGTCGATCCAGGCCTCCCCCGGCTCGACCTCGCCTTTCGGGATGGTCCAGTGACCGAGGTCCTTCGTCGCCCAGAACGGCCCGCCCTGATGAGCGAGCAGGAGCTCGAGCCGCCCACCGGAACGGCGGAAGAGCAGGACGCCGGCGCTCACCACGCCGGTCTTGTCGGTTCGGGACATGGCGGCGAGGGTACCTCGTCACGGCCGGTTCGCGGGCAGTGGCTCTCAGGATCGTGCAAGGATTCGGGCGTACGCTGACGGCTGATCGTCGTGGAGGCGCCATGTATCACATTGGCTGGTTCCCGTTCGCCGGTGGCTGGTTGGTCGGCCTGCTGGTGTTCGTGCTGTTCGTCCTGTTGATTGCCTGGGGGATCGCCTGGATCCTGCGTGGCGACGGTCGCTACCGGGGGTCGGTGCAGCCGCCGCCGGTGGCGGCACCTCCGGCAACGCCACCGCGAGTCGATTCCGCTCTCCAGATCCTCCGGGAACGGTTCGCCCGGGGTGAAATTGGCGAGACGGAATACCTGAACGCCAGTCGCGTGCTGGGGGCGCCCGAGCCGCAGCCGTTGGGTGGACCGGATCGGCCGGCGGGCACTCCGCCCGCCTGATTCGGGCCGTCACGCCGCCGGCGAAGGCCACGTCGGTGGCGCTGGTAACGAAGCGACACGCTTTCGGTAAAGGTTCGTTGAGGTTCCCACCACTGCGTGCCGGCCTTGTCTAGGGTGCGGGCATGCATCGGCCTGCCGTGGCAGCCACGTTCCGGAACCGGCTCATCGTCGCCATCACTGGCGCCATGGTCGTGGCCGGCGCGTGCGGGCCGTCGATCATCCCGCCCACCTCAACGCCGACGCTTGCCGTCCTGCCTGCGCCGTCGAGTGCCGGCGGTCCGCGACTGCCGGTGGAGTCGGGCGATCGCGCGGCGTCATTGGCCCCGCCGCCACGCCTTGCCGCGATCCCCTCCGGTACCGGCCGCTTTCCCGGTGGCCTGCTGATTGCCGATCGAGGCAATGGCCGGTTGCTCGTGGTGTCGTCGAACGGGTCGCCGGTGTGGCGATTCCCGACGAGCGGGAGCCTGCCGCGCGGCCAGGGATTCGCGGCGGACGATGCGTTCCTCGCGCCGGACGGGAAGTCCATCGTCGCCAACGACGAGGGTCACCATGTCATCGACCGGATCGATATCGCGACCCGGAGGATCGTCTGGCAGTACGGCCACTACGGCACCCCGGGCCGGGCCGCCGGGTATCTCAACACGCCCGACGACGCCTATCCGCTGGCGAACGGTGACGTAGTGGTGGCCGACATCAAGAACTGCCGGGTGATCGAGATCTCGCCGGCCAAGGAGATCGTCCGTCAGTGGGGGCGAACCGGAGTCTGCGTCCCGTCCGCGCCGAACGCGTATGGGTCGCCCAATGGCGACACGCCGCTGCCGGACGGGGGATTGCTGATCACCGAGATCCGCGGTTCGCGCGTCGTCCGATTGTCGGCGGCCGGCACCGTCATCTTCGACATCCACGTGCCCGTGGCATACCCATCGGATGCGCACCTCGACGCGCAGGGCAACGTGATCGTGGCCGATTACAGCACGGTCGGGGCGGTGGTCGCGGTCACGCCGCACGGCCACCTGTTGTGGCGGTACGCCCCGACCACCGGGAATGGGCGGCTGAATCACCCGAGCCTGGCCGTTCCGATGGCCGACGGCACGGTCGTGATCAATGACGATTTCCGGGCTCGGGTCATCGTCCTGGATCCGAAGACCATGCGGATCGTCTGGCAGTACGGCCGGACGGGGCTTCCCGGCCGTGGGCCGAACCAGCTTGCGGATCCGGACGGCGTCGATCCGCTGCCGGCCGGCGGCCTGTAGCGCCGGCGTCGCGAATGACGTCCCGCCGCCTCGGATGGCTGCTCGCCGGCGTCTCGGTTGCCGTCGCCGGCTGCGGCGCGATGCGGGCCTCCGCGCCGGCGACAGGGTCGCCATCTTCCTCATCCGGGTCTCGCTCGCCCGCACAAACGGCGGCCACGCCTGTCGTCGTGGCAGCAGCTTCGCCCTCGACATCACGCTCGGCCGTCGTTGATCCGAACGCCGGCCCATTGCCCGCCTCAGCTGGTCTGTTGCCGAACTTCGCGATCGGCCTCAGCGCGCGGCGGTTGCCGACGCCCACGTCTCGGGCGGTCGCGTTCGGGTCTGGATCGGCGATCGTGGTCGCGGGTGGACTCACCGCCGCCGGGACCACCGGCCGGGTCGTCCGCGTCCCGATCGACGGGCAGGCGGTCACGACGATCGGTCGCCTCGAGCACTCCGTCCACGACGCCGGCGGCGCGCCGTTGCGAGGTTCGATGCTCGTGCTCGGCGGTGGCGCCAGCACGCAGGACGCCTGGGTGCAGCGGGTGGCGGCCGATGGACGCACGGACGTTCCCGGTCGGCTCCCGTCGGCACGCGCCGACCTTGCGGCGGTCGCCGTCGGCTCGCAGGTCATCGTGGTCGGCGGAGGTTCGAGGGGTCGGGCGGACCCCCGAATCCTCGCCACGAGCGATGGCACCCACTATCGGCTCGTCGCCAGGCTCCCGATCGCGGTCCGCTATGCGGCGGTCGCGGTCGTCGGTTCGAGGATCGTGGTCATTGGCGGAACCACGTCCACAGGTGACACGGCGGTCATCCAGTCCGTCGATCCGCGAACGGGGACCGCAACGGTGGTGGGCCGGTTGCCGCAGGCCATCTCTCATGCCTCGGCGATGGTGATCGGCGGAGTCGTGGTGCTGGCCGGTGGCCGACACACAGGCCGTGCGCTGGCGGGCGTTCTGGCGATCGATCCCGTTTCGTTCCTCGTCCGGGCCGCTGGGCGTTTGCCCGTGGCCGAGTCCGATGCCGCCGCGGCCGTCGTTGACGGGGTGGGGTACCTCGTCGGCGGAGAGGCCGCCGCACCGCTCGCGACCATCGTGACCATCGCGCCGCGATGAGGCGCCATCCGGACCGAGCACGGCTCCAGGGACGCCTGATCGCGCCGGTCACATCGCGGTCGTTTGGTTGGTCCGTTTGAAGGAGGCTGCATGGGCGCGCTGTCGCCAACGCACCTGATCGCAATACTCATCGTGGCCCTCCTGATCCTGGGTCCGGGCAAGCTGCCGGAGACCGGCGAGGCGCTCGGCAAGGCGGTTCGCGAGCTCCGGCGGGCGATGGCCGACGAACCTGCCTCCCCGCCCGCCTCCTCGCCCGGGACCCCGGCCGTCTCCGCGTCGCCGATCGCCGCGTCGCCGATCGCCCCGCCCGCCGCGAACGGCTCGGCCGAGGAGACCTAGCCGCAACCGACCACTCACCCGTCACCGCCCCGAAGAGGGATGCTGAGGAGCAGCGCCATCGACCGTCGTGCGTTCCTGATCGCCTCCGGACGTGTCGGCCTCGCGGCCACCGCGGGCGCGCTCGGTCTTGCGCTGACGCGTGCCCTCTCGCCGATGGCCACTGCGCCGCCCCTGACACCCGTCGCCATCGGGCGGACGCCGTCACCCGCCCCCGGGCCGGTCAATGCGAGGTCCGACGCCGCGCGGCCGGCCGGCCTTCATGCCAACCTGGTCCGGCGGGAGAACGCGCTCCGCGGTACGGACCGCTGGCTGATCGGCGACCAGCCGGCGACGATCCAGGGGTACCTCGACCGCGCCTCAGCGGCGACGGGAGACCGGCTCGAGCTCCGGATCGGATTCCCAGGCACCGTGCGATGTCGAGTGGTATCGGCTGGGCTGGTATGGCGGGTCGGGTGGTCGCCTCGTACGGGTCGATCCGGCTCTGCCGGCGACCCCCGGGGGCGGCTCGGTGGTCGACCCGGTGACGGGCCGGTCGGAGGCGCCCTGGCAGCCGTCGCTGGAGTTCCAGGTGCCGGAGGATTGGACAACCGGCATGTACACGGCCGTCCTGCGTCCGACCACCGGCAATCCCGGGTACGTGCCATTCATCGTGAAACGGTTGCCCGGTGATCGCGCGCCCGTCCTGTTCGTCAGCGCCGCCTTGACCTGGCAGGCCTACAACACCTGGGGCGGTGCGAATCTGTACGACGCGAGCACGGCCGATACGCCCGAGGTCTCAAAGGGTCGTCGCGCCGTCCAGGTGAGCTTCGACCGGCCGTACGCGCTGCACCAGGGCGCCGGCTACCAGCCGCGCTGGGAGCTCCAGTTCGTCCGCTGGCAGGAACGCGAAGGCGTGGACGTCGATTACGCAGCCGATCTCGACCTCGAGCTGGATCCGGGCCTCCTCGCCGGCCGTCGACTGGTCGTCTTCGCCGGTCATCACGAGTACTGGTCGCGGCCGATGCGCACGGCCCTGGAGACCGCCGTCGCGTCCGGCGTCAACGTGCTCTTCCTGTCGGCCAACGAGGTGTACTGGCAGGTCCGGCTCGAGGATTCTCCGCTCGGTCGGGCCCGCCGGGTGACGTGCTATAAGTCCGCCCACCTCGATCCGATGGCATCGATCAACCCCGGCCTCACCACGTGCCGCTGGCGGGAACGCCCCGTGGACGATCCCGAGGCTCCGCTCGTCGGCCAGATGTACGGCCACATCGTGCGTCGACCCGGGAATTGGGTGGCGGCGCAAACGGATCATTGGCTGTACGAGGGCACGGGTCTTCGGGACGGTGATCACCTGGTCAATCTCGTCGGCCAGGAGTACGACTCGTACTTCCCCGGCCTCGGCAACCCGGGGACCATCATCCTCGCCCGAAGCCCGATCGACGCCGTGATCGAGGCCGATCAACGGATCGGGCGGTATGCCAGCCCGGCCATCCACAACGCGACCATGTACACGGCGAACTCCGGCGCGACCGTGTTCGCCGCGGGGACGTTTCAGTGGTCGTGGGCGATCGATCAATTCGGCGACCGATCCTATCGTGGCGCCGCCACGCCGTACGACGAGCGCGTGGTCCAGATGACGAGGAACCTATTCGAACGGTTGGGCTGACCTTGGTCGTGCCTTGATGGTTGGTCCGCCCGCGAAGGGCCGAGCCGCGACCCAGGGCCGCGATCCCGGTGCTTCTGCGGTATCATCCCGGGCTCGTGGGCCCGTAGCTCAATGGCAGAGCAGCTGACTCTTAATCAGCGGGTTGAAGGTTCAAGTCCTTCCGGGCTCACCACGAATGCACGCCGGAACGGCCGCACGGCATTGTCGAGGAGCAATCGGCTCCTGCCCGACCGACAGCCTCGTGTTCGACCCTGACGCTGCCCCCTCCGCCACCGGCTGCCAGGGTGTTTGACCACCACCGGAACGCGCGCGGTGCGCTAGCTGGTCAGCCTCGTCACGACCTTGGTCATCAGCGTCGTCAGGGACTGTCCGATCCGATGGGCGCCACCGGGTTCAGGACGACCCTGCATGGCGGAGCGCCGGCGTTGTCGCCGGCGCTCCTCGCGTGGACGCGGTGCTGCCGTCAGGAGACCGAGTAGTACACGTACTCCGTCGGGAAGCTGTTGGCGTTGACGCTCGTGGGTTGGAGGTTCACGCGGAGGCGCCAGGTTCCCTTCGCGTTGAACGTGACGCTGAAGCCGGCAGTGCCGCTCGACTTGCTGATCGAGACCACGCTGTTGACGACGGTCAGCCACGTCGAGCCGGACTTGTGTTGGACGGTGTATTGCGCCGACTGCTGGGGCAGCTCTGCCCGATTGGGCCGAGCGGTCACCGTGAACGTGATCTTCGTGTTCTGGTGGATCCGGCACGGTGAGGACGCCGTGCACCCCGTGGGACGCACGAACACCAGGGCACGGACCACAACGCGGATGGTCGGGCTGGTCGCCGCGCCGAGGTCGCCGGCGCCCGCGAAAACGACGCGGTAGTAGCGGTTGTCGGAGGGCCGGTAGAAGACGCTGGCGTTGCCGGACGCGTCCGTCGTGGTGGCCTGGATCGTCGACCAGGTCAGCTGGTCCTTGGAAAATTCGAAGGTGACGGCGCGATTTGCGCCGTTCGTCGGGAGATTCGCCTGCAGCCAGACGCCCTCGGTCAGGTTCTGCGGCAGCTTGATGTTCGTCTGGGCCGGTGTCTTCGACGAGTCCGGCGCGCACTGGTTCGTTCCGCCGGTCGATACGGGCGTCGGGGTGCCGCAGAAGGTCGTGAGCGAGATGGACGCGGGCAGGATGGGCGTCGCAACGGCGAAGCTGTCGCCGGTCGTGTTCGCGAACCCGACGGTCGCCGTGAGCTGATATCCCGTGTCAACCATCGTCTGGGTGCAGCCGGTCCAGGTCGCCTCGCCGCTGGCGGTCTGGCTCGTCAACCCGCCGCTGCACGAGAACGAGCCGGCATTCTTGTTGATGGCCAGCGTGATGCTCGTCGCAGGGAACGTGGTGACCGTGTTGCCACCCGCATCCGTGATCGCGACGCGGGGCTGTGGGGTCAGGAGCGACGGGGTCGTGCTGGCCGGATAGCTCTTGAACAGGAGCTTGACGGCCGGACCGACGTTCACGTTGAACGCGCCGCTGTCGATCGCAACGTTGCCGTTGGTCGCCCGGAGCTTGTAGGTGCCCGCGAGGTCGATCCTGCAACCCGCGCCGACGAAATTGGCGACGCCGCCGGCGTTGGTGCCGATCGGATTGGTGGTGCAGGTGATGGTCGCGCCGGACGCGCCGCTGCCCGGCGTGATCGACAACGTGATCGGGGCGTTGGCGACGTTGTTGCCGAACTGGTCGCGCGCCAGGATGGCCGGCTGGGTTCCGAAGGCGCTGCCGCCGGAGTTGGCCGCACTCGGCTGGGTCAGGTAGATGAGCTCAGTGACCGAGCCCGCGACCTCTGTGAGGGTGCCGTAGTTCGTCGCACCCCCAGGCGCCGTGCTGGTGCCGGTCTTGGTGATGTTCCCGCTCGCAAGGCCCGTGCCCGCGGTTGGCTGCACCTGGAGACCGATGAACGTCGCGATGCAACCGGCGACGGTCGAGGCGTGCGTCACCGTGAAGGTTGCCTGCGTTGCCGTCACGTTGAGGCTGCCGGCGAGGTCGCAACCGCTGCCGCCGATGCTCATGTTGCCGCTGCCGGGGTTGAACCGGAAGCCGCCCGGAATGTTCAGGATCGTCGTCGACCCGAGCACGAGATCACCTGCCGACGCCTCGGCGAGCGCGGGGCCGGTCAGTGTCGTGTAGTCGCTGGTTCCGAATTCATCGGCGGCGATCGCGCTTCCCCCGCTCGCCGGGTTGACGATCGCGGCGAGCACCGACGAGACAGGGATCAGTGCCCCGATGAGTGCGCAGAGCAACACAGCCGTTGCGACGCGCCTGCGGCGACGGAAAGCAGGCAAGGACATCGTCATTCTCCCCATGCGGGCACCGCACGGCCGATTGGACGTGGTTCCCGTCGATGGAGCTCGACCGGCGGCACGTCCCGAGTCTAACGGCCAATGGGTCGTCCGGGCAGCCCTCTTTGCGGCGGTGGCCCCACAGCCGTTGATCGGGTTGGGACATCGCGCGCGCCGGTCACCCCGTCGTTCGGCCGTTCGGCGTCACGCGGTGCCGTTTCCGGCCGAGCGATCAGTGGCAGATCTTCGGGTGGGGCGTCGGATTCGCCTCGGCGTGCGGCGCCGCGGCGCTCCCCGTGCGCTCGGCGACGACGATCAGCTTCGGGATCGTCCCGTGCGGGCCCTCCGACGTCTGGATCCAGAGCTGTTCGGTTCTCGCCGTGTAGGCGCCGTCGAGCGTCCGGACATGCCGCCGGACCCGGACGATCCTGTACGCCGACACGAGGTCATTGCTGGTCCAGACTCGAATCGTCATGCCGATGAGGCTCGCGCCGTTGTTGATCCTCGACCGCTCCAGGAGTGGCAGGAACATGCCGACGCGGGCGTGCGCGTACAGGAACGTCACGCCGCCTTCGCGCGGCTGGGACAGCGTGGGGAAGTACATCGCCACGTTGCAGTACGGGTAGCCGGTCGGGCCACGGACGATCGGCAGGTCGATCTTCAGGGCCGGGATCGCGATCCGCGTTGCCACCGGATAGGTGAGCGGCGCGCACCTGCGCGAGGGTCCCGGTCCCGATCTTGATGGCGATGGCCCCGGTGCGGCCGTATGCCCAGACCGAGTTCATGATCCGGATCGAGACGGCCGAGGTCTTCGAGACCGCGCCGGTGGCGTCGGTGACCGCGCCGGGCAGCCGGGTGATCACCCGGGGCGCCGCGCACGACCCCCGGTACGCAACGATCGGGTACGTCGTGGAGGGTTGGAGGCCGACCAGCTTGAGCTCCAGGGAACCGTCGCCGGCCATGTAGCCGCGCAGGACGGCCGTGCCGTTGGCGCCGTTGCCACCGAGGTGGGCCGTCCACGTCCGTCGGACGGAGAACGCCGATGCCGGGCTCGGCCAGGAGGCCGGCCAGGATCACGGCGAGCCCAACGAGGACCATGACTCGGTGGACCAGACGAGGGGCGGCGGTCGGTCGTCTGCATGGCCCAACCGTACATGACACACGGCCCTGACGGCTGGCGGCCCCCGGGCGCATCATCGACCGGCGGAACTCGCGCAACAGCCCACTCCCCGCGGAGGCGCCTCCCGATGTCTGACCACCTCCATCGATCGAGCGACGATCGAATGCTCGCCGGCGTGGCCGGCGGTCTCGCCGAGATGTGGGATGCCGACCCCTCGCTGGTTCGGCTCATCTGGGCGCTCCTGGTCATCTTCACCGGTGGAATTGCGCTCGTGGTCTACATCGTCATGGCGATCGTGGTCCCCGAGGAGGACGGTGACTTCGTGCCGCAGGCGCCACCCGCCATGTCGACGACGTCGACGCAGCCCGACGCCGGAGCTGGTGTCCCGCCGCCGGCGGCGTCCGAGACACCGGGCTCCTCCGGAGCCGCGCCGGCCGTCCCGCCGACGACCCCGCCGCCGACCTACTGGATGCCCGGGACCGGCATGTCACGGTCGGATGCCCGCGCCGCACGCCGCGCCGCACGCAGGGAGGCCCGGCACTTGCGTGGCGAGAGTTCGGCGCCCCTGGTCATCGGCATCTTCCTGGTGCTGCTCGGCGGGTTCTTCCTGGCCCGTGAATGGATCCCGGACCTCAACTGGGACTGGTTCTGGCCGATGCATGCTGATCGCGCTCGGCGTCGTCCTCCTGGTGCTGGCGCTCGGCCGACGACCGGGCGATCCGGGTGACCGGCCATGAACCACGCTCGGCGCGGTTCGCTGGTTGCCGCCACCTGGTTGATCGGCCTCGGGCTCGTCTTCCTGATCCAGCAGGCCACCGACCTGTCCTGGTACGAGGCGTGGCCCATGTTCGTGATCCTCGCGGGCGTCGGCTCGTTCGTGTCGACCGCGGCCGGTCGGAACGCGCGGGTTCGGCGGGCATCTGGGCCTTCACCTGGCCGGTCGCCTGGCTGGTGGTCGGCGTCCTGCTCCTGCTGAGCACGACCGGGCAATCTTTCGTCGGGACCCGGCGAGCTCGTCGCTGACTGGTGGCCGCTTGCGCTCGTGATCCTGGGCGTCTGGTTCCTGCTCGGTGCCATCGTGCCGCAGCATCCCGGCGGTTCCGAGTCGCTGGTCGTCCCGATCGGCAGTGCCGCGGGCGCGAGCGTGCGGATCCAGTACGGCGCCGGCGATCTGACGACCCACCTGGCCGCGCCGGGCAACTTGGTCGACGGCACCTTCCTGGGTGGCGTCGTTGACCACCAGGACGGACCCGGGCCGGGTCGAGCTTCGCCAGGACACCGATCATGGCTGGCCCTGGTTCGACCGTCGCTACGCCTGGGACGTCGGCCTGACCGGGGAGCTGCCGCTGGACCTGCGGGTCGACGGCGGGGCGACGCGGATGGTCCTCGATCTGGGCGACACCAGACTGCGCAGCCTCGAGCTCCACACCGGCGCCAGCGGGACGCGGGTCAAGCTCCCGAGGGCGGCCGGGGCCACGGCCGTTCGAGCCGAGAGTGGTGCGGCAGAGCTCGTCTTCGAGGTCCCGCTCGGGGTCGCCGCCAGGATCCGCAGCCGGATGGTGCTCGGGTCCACGCAGATCGACCAGGGTCGGTTCCCGCCGACAGGCCTCGGCTACGAATCGGTCGACTACGCCTCATCCGCGAACCGGGTCGACATCGACGTCCAGGGCGGCGTCGGGTCGCTCAAGGTGGTCTCCGGGTCCGTGAGGCCCGCATCCGTCCGCGTCAGGGCCGCTCGTCTCTGGTACTCTCCCGGGAGTCCTTTCATGGCCGGTCCCGTGAGACCGGCGTACCGGTCCCGTGAGGCCGGGAAGGAGGCTGATCGTCCGTGCCCCCGCCGATCGGCGGACCGCGCCGCCGCGCCCCGCAGCCGCACGGTGAGCCCCTTTCCTCCGGCTCCATGACGGGTCCCGACCTGGCCACGTGATCGTCCCGCCGTCCCCGCGCGCCTCGGCGGTCGTCGACCCTCGGATCGGCGATCTCGGGTCCCGCCGTGCTGGCCCTCGAGGATGGCTCGGTCTTCCCGGGGATCGCCTTTGGTGCGCCTGTGTCGTCCGGTGGCGACCTGGTCGTGAACACCAGCCAGACCGGCTACCAGGAGGTCTGCACCGACCCGTCGTACGCCGGCCAGATCGTCGTGATGACCTATCCGCTGATCGGGAACTACGGTCGGCTGCTCGACGACGATCAATCGCTCCGTCCATGGTTGCGCGCGCTGGTTGTCGCCAACGCGACCGCCGCGGTCCTCGAGGGAGCGCGCCAGCTGGCAGCCCTCCTCCGCAGTTCCAGGATCCCGGCGATCGCCGGTGTCGATACCCGGACCCTTGCGCGCCACCTGCGCGCCAGCGGTTGCCTGCGCGGGATCGTCACCGCCCCCGGCGACGTGGATCCGGTCGCCGCCGTGGCGATGGCGCGCGCCGTCGCCCCCTGGGAGGACCAGGACTTCGTCGGTCAGGTGTCGCCGCCGGCGATCACAGAGTACCCGCCGAACGCCCCGGAAGGGCCCCGGATCGGGATCGTCGATCTCGGTCTGAAATCGAACATCGTGCGAGCGATGCGGCACCGTGGGGCGGGGGTCAGGGTATTCCCGCACATGGTCGGTCCGTCGGAGCTGCTGTCGAGCGACATCGACGGGGTGATCCTGTCGCCCGGCCCCGGCGACCCGGCGCGCCTTGGGGCCCAGGTCGCCCTCGCCCGCGCCGTGATCGCCGCCGGCCGCCCGCTGCTCGGGATCTGCCTCGGGCACCAGATCGTCGCGCGCGCCGGCGGCGCGGAGACGACGCGGCTGCGGTTCGGCCATCACGGCGCCAACCATCCGGTCCAGGACCTGGACCTTGGGCGTGTCCAGGTGACCGCCCAGAACCACGAGGTCCAGGTGGTCGGCCATTCGGTCACGGCGGCATCCGGGTTCCACGTCAGCCAGGTCAATCTCAACGACGGCTCCGTCGAGGGGCTGCGTCACCGGGAGCTGCCGATCGAGACCGTCCAGTACCACCCGGAAGGCGCGCCGGGGCCGCTGGACGCGCTCGAGGTGTTCGACCGGTTCGTGGCGGCCGCACGAGGCGCGGGCCGGATGAGCGCTCCGGGCCCAAAGCCCGCCTCGGTGCTGATCCTGGGTTCCGGACCGGTCGTCATCGGCCAGGCGGCTGAGTTCGACTACGCCGGAACGCAGGCCTGCCGGGCGCTGCGCGCCGAAGGGATCCGGACGATCCTCGTCAACTCCAATCCGGCCACGATCATGACCGACCCGTCGGTCGCCGACGCCATCTACCTCGAGCCGTTGACCGTCGAAGCGGTCGAGGCGGTGATCGCCGCCGAGCGGCCGGAAGGCCTGCTTGCCGGGCTGGGCGGCCAGACCGCGCTCAACCTGACCGCCGCGATGGCCGACGCGGGTGTGTTCGCCCGGCACGAGATCCGGCTGCTCGGCACGCCGCTCGAGGCGATCCGGATGGCCGAGGACCGCGAGGCGTTCCGCGACCTGCTCGACCGGCTCGGGCAGCCCTATGCGCCGAGTCGGATCGTGGAAGGCGCCACGGCCGAGGAGCGCGCCGACTCGGCCGACGAGGCGCTCGCCGCCATCGGACTGCCCGCGATCATCCGGCCCGCGTTCACGCTCGGCGGGACCGGCGGCGGGATCGTCGTGGACGAGGCCGGCGTTCCGCGAGCGGATCCGGGCGGGCCTCCGGGCGAGCCCGATCGGCCAGGTGATGGTCGAGCGCTACCTGACCGGCTGGCAGGAGATCGAATACGAGGTGATGCGCGACGCGGACGACACGTGCATCGCGGTCTGCGGCATGGAGAACGTCGATCCGCTGGGTGTCCACACCGGCGATTCGATCGTGGTCGCGCCGATCCAGACCCTGACCGACGCCGTCCACCAACGGCTGCGCAGCGCGGCGCTCGCGATCATCCGTGCGCTGGGGGTCGAGGGCGGCTGCAACGTCCAGTTCGCGCTGTCGCCGGATTCGACCGAGTACGCGGTGATCGAGGTCAACCCGCGCGTCTCGCGCTCCTCCGCGCTGGCCTCCAAGGCAACCGGCTACCCGATCGCCAGGGTGGCGGCGCAGATCGCGGTCGGCCGCCGGCTCGCGGAGATCCCGAACGTGGTGACCGGCACGACCGTGGCCGCATTCGAGCCGGCGCTCGACTACGTGGTGGTCAAGCTGCCGCGCTTCCCGTTCGACAAGTTCCCGACCGCCGATCGGACGCTCGGCAGCCAGATGAAGGCGACCGGCGAGGTGATGGCGATCGACCGGACCTTCGGGTCGGCCCTCAACAAGGCGCTTCGCGGGCTGGAGCAGGCGGGCGTCGGGCCGCTTGCCGAGGATCCGGCGTGGCGTCCCACGTTCGACTACCTCGCCGCGGTCTACACCGGCGACCGCGACGACGACGAGCCGATCCGCTGGGTCGACGAGACCGGAGCCGCCTGCGAATCGACCCGGTTCGCGCAGCGGAGCGGCGCCCCGATCGTCCTCCGCCGGTTCCTCGAGCCGTCCGACAGCCGCCTCTGGCGGATCCTCGGGTTGATGCGTCGCGGCGTACCGGAACCGGTGATCGGCGAGGTCACCGGGATCGCGCCGTGGTTCCTCGGCGAGATGGCGCGCAACGTCGCCCTTGAAGGCGAGGCTCGGGCGGCGGGCGAGACGCTGGCCGATCCCGCCGACCCGGCCGCCGCGATGCTCCTCGCGACCCTCAAGCGTGCCGGGTTTGGCGATCGGGAACTGGCCGGGCTGGCCGGCACGAGCCAGGACGGGATCCGCGCCGCGCGAGCCGTCCTCGGGCTCCGGCCGGGCTACGCGATGGTCGACACGTGCGCCGCCGAGTTCGCCGCGGAGACGCCGTACTTCTATTCGACCTATGCGGCTGCCGGGTCGCCTCCCGAGGCGCCGCCGGTCGAGCGCGACGCGGCGCTGGTCATCGGCTCGGGCCCGGTTCGGATCGGGCAGGGGATCGAGTTCGACTACTGCGCGGTCCAGGCGGCAGACACGCTCCGCCGGGCCGGCTGGCGTGCGGTCATGATCAACTCGAACCCGGAGACCGTGTCGACCGACTTCGACGCCAGCTCGCGGCTCTACTTCGAGCCGCTCGATCCGGAGAGCGTGCGCAACGTGATCGAGGCGGAGTCGCCCGACGGCGTTGGGCTGCTCCCCGCGGTCGTCGCCTATGGCGGGCAGACGCCGCTGAACCTGGCGAGCTCGCTCGCGGCTGCCGGCGTGCCGCTGCTCGGCTCGGACCTCGAGGCGATCGACCAGGCCGAGGAGCGGACCCGGTTCTCGGCGCTGCTCGATCGGCTCGGCATCCCGCAGCCGGACGGTGGCATGGCCCACAGCGTCGAGGAGGCGTTGACCCTTGCCGAGCGGATCGGCTACCCGGTCATCGTCCGCCCCTCGTTCGTGATCGGTGGCCTGGCGATCGACTTCTGCTACTCGGCGTCCGACCTGGCCCGCCAGCTTGCGGCAGCCACGATCGTCGACCCCGACCGGCCGGTCCGGATCGACCGCTACCTCGAAGGCGTCGAGGTGGACGTCGATGCGATCTCGGACGGCCGACTGGTGCTCATCCCCGGGCTGCTGGAGCACGTCGAGCGAGCGGGCGTCCACAGCGGCGACTCGGTCGGGATGTTTCCGCCCCAGACGGTGTCGGTCGGTGACCAGGAGCTGATCGTGTCGACAATGGAGCGGATCGTGTTGGCGCTCGGCGCGCGTGGCCTGGTCAACGCGCAGTTCATCGTCCGCGACGACGGCGTCTACCTGATCGAGGTCAATCCGCGGGCGTCGCGAACCGTGCCGTTCATGTCCAAGGTGACCGGGCGTGCCGATGGTCGAGCTGGCCGTCCGGATCTCGCTCGGAGCGACCCTGACCGAGCTCGGCTGGGGCGGTGGGCTCCTTCCGGCGCCCGCCCTGGTGGCGGTCAAGGCGCCGGCCTTCTCGACGGCCAAGCTTCGGGGCGTGGATCCGTCACTCGGGCCCGGGATGCAGTCGACCGGCGAGGTGATCGGGATCGCGACGGATCCGCGGGTGGCCCTCGCCAAGGCGCTCCTCGGCGCGGCGCTCATCCCACCGCGACCGGGCGCTGCCGGTGCGCTCGCCCTGCTGTCGATCGCCGACCGCGACAAGGCGTTGCTGCCTCGCCTGGCGGCCGGCCTTCACGACGCCGGCTACGAGCTCGCCGCGACCTCCGGGACGCGCGCGGCGCTGGCCGCGGCGGGGTTCGCAGCCCGACCGGTCGCCAAGCTCGGCGAGGTGGCTGACGCGGCGCCGGCGAGGTCCCGATCCTGGACCTCATCCGCTCGGGCGAGGTTCGACTGGTGGTCAACACGCCCACGCCGCGCTCGGGAGTCGTGCGAGATGCGGCCGAGATCCGTCATGCGGCCACCGCCGAGGGGATCCTGTGCTTGACCGCGATCGAGACGGCCATCGCGGCCGCCGAAGCGCTCGATCCGGCGATCGCCGAGCGGCTCTCCGAGGTCCGGTCACTGGACTCGTGGGTGCCGGGAGGGTCGACGGTCCTGGCTTGAGGAGGCGCTCCGTGAGCATCCCGGTGATCGACGGGACTGGTCGTCTCCACCGCGGCGCTCGGCGCCCGGCGCCACCCGCGTCTCAGCCCGCGGTGTTCACCACGATCGCCTGGCCGAGCGACCACAGCGTCAGCGTCGTCAGGCCGACCATGACGACAGCGAGCGGCAATTGCAGCATCCGCAGTGCGCGTCGACCGAGATCCGGCGGCGCCGCGTCCGCGGCCACCACGTGGCCGCCCCACGCCCCGAGCATGTGGCCGCCCACGACGGCCGCGAGCTGGAGCGTCCACACGAGACCCGGTGGCAGCCACGACCCGGACGGGCGTGTAGAACGCGGTCCCGAACAGGTCCCAGCCCTTCTGGAATGGATCGGAGATCGCGATCACGATCCGTTGCCCGTCGATCAGCAGGTAGGTCAGGTAGTGCGCGATCAGGTAGCCGAGGGCGATGGGCAGGAGGCCGGCGCCGGTCGCGGCGAGACCCACCGTCCGGGTGACCGCGAAGGCGGCCAGCACCACGATGCCCAGGAAGGCGGCCAGCAACAGCGTCTTGATCAGCACGCCCGGCGCGCCGAACAGGTCGAAGAAGACCTGCGTCTGCGACAGCCCGTCGAACAGGATCGACCCGACGCCGACCGCGACCAGGGTGACATCGGCTCGCGTCCAGCCGGGCTCCATGAGCCCGCTCGCGAACGAGCGGCGGCGCAGCCGCCCGTCCTCGTCGGCAAGGGCGAACGGGGCGAGCCGCCCGAGCAGTCGGAACCAGACGGTGAAGGCCTCACCGTGCGACCGCCACGTGTCGCGACCGAACTGGGCCATCATCGCCAGCGTGTACGCCGTGTACCCGAGGAGCACGACGAACAGCGTCGATGGCCCGGCCAGCGCCACGAGCTCGAGCCAGACGAACCCGGCGAATGCCGCAACCGCCGGCCATCGGCCGAGACCCGCCGGGATAGTCGGCAGGCTCCCAACCCGCAACGCCGGTACGACGGAAGACCCAAGCACCGATGTCGTGCAGGGTGGAGAACGGGTCGAGGTAGTGCCAGATCGGCCCGAGCACGGCCGAGATGATCGCCACGCCGACCCAGCCGTACACCCACAGGAAGAGCGTCGCCACGCTTCCGTCGCTGGAGCCGCCGGCGATCCCCTGGGCCATGATCCACGCCCAGCCGACCAACCCGATGACGCGCAACCCGGTTCGGAGCGGCACTCGCGGGAGGGACCCCGCGCTCACCGGCTGTGGCGCGACCGCGCGCACGTCCCGAACGATCACGAAGGCGAACGACAGCGCGACCGCGGTCGCGGCACCGACGAGGTAGACCGCCAGGGGCAGCCGGCTCTCGTACGTCGCGTTGAGGGTGTGGGCCGAGGCGGTCGCAGGCAGGGCCAGCGCCAATCCGACGGCGCCGCCGATGCCGGCCGCGATCCGGCGGAGCCGATCGACGATCATGCCGGCCGATTGCGCCGGACGAGGTAGAACGCCCCGGCCGCGGCGATGATGAGGGCGACGACGATCGGCAGGACCACGTCCGAGCCGGTGCCGCTCGTGTCAGACGAGGCAGGGGATGGCGACGGCGGGACTGCGCCGGCCGACGGCGCGGGCTGGCCGGACGAGGCCGCACCAGGCGGGTTCGTGGCGGGCGTTGACGGCGCCTCCGATGTCGGGGCCTGGACCGATGGGTCGGCGACGGCCAGCACGGAGAATCGCGACCGTTCCCCGAAGCAGGTCGCCGTCGTCGGCGATGCTGACCCATTCGATGTAGTAGCTCGCCGGGCGCCAGCGCGGAAGTCGGGGAGATGGTCATCGTGCCGGCGTCGATGGTGGCCGACGCGACCGGCGGCCCAGGTTGACCGGGCCCGTACAGCTCCGCCTTGCTGCCGACCGCGAGAGCTTCGGTGAACGTCAAGGAGATCGGGCCACTGAACGGCGCCGAGACGGCAGCGCCCTCCGTCGGGTCGGACGACTGGAGCTCGGAGTGGGCGCTGACCGACTCCGGAATCAGCAGCCCGACGAGCATCGCGACCGCGACGAGGAGAAGGGGACCACGGCGTTCGCGCCGAGAAGGGGACGGCATCGGGAGGAGTCTACGCAAGACGGGGCCAGATTCGCTCCGGAACCGGACCGGGCCGGAGGCGCTACGATCGTCGCCAACCTGACGCCCGCGGCCGCGCGCCGCCCGTACCCGAGGTTCCGCGTGCCAACGTCCGTTCCCGAGGTGGTCTTCCGCGACCAGCGACTTGCCAACGGCCTGCGCGTCATCGTGGCCGAGGACCACCTGGCGCCGGTGGTTGCGATCAATCTCTGGTACGACGTCGGCTCCAAGCACGAGGTCCCGGGCAAGACCGGGTTCGCCCACCTGTTCGAGCACGTCATGTTCCAGGGCTCGCGGCACGTCGGGAAGGCCGAGCACGTGGCCATCGTGCAGGCCGCCGGGGGCACGATGAACGGCTCGACCTGGCTCGACCGGACCAACTACTTCGAGACGATGCCGGCGCACCAGATGGAGCTGGGGCTGTGGCTCGAGGCCGACCGGATGGCCACCCTGCTCGACGCCCTGAGCCAGGAGAACCTGGACAACCAGCGCGAGGTGGTCAAGAACGAGAAGCGCTGGTCGTACGACAACCGCCCGTACGGATCGTGGCAGGAGAAGCTCCAGGCCCACCTCTTCCCGCCGGAGCATCCGTACCACCATTCCACGATCGGCTCGATGGACGATCTCGACGCCGCCTCGATCGGAGGACGTCAGCGCCTTCTTCCGGACCTACTACGCCCCGAACAACGCCGTGCTGTCGGTGGTCGGCGACGTCGAGACCGGCGAGGTCCTTGCCGCGGCTGAGCGGTACTTCGGGCGGATCCCGGCCAATCCGAACATCCCGCCGCTGGGCGACCTGTCGCTCCCGCTGACGCTCGGCGGCGAGCGGCGCGAGACCGTCTACGACCGGGTGCCGCTGCCGCGCGTCCACGTCGGGTTCCGGGCGCCGGTGTTCGGTGACACGCGGCTGGACGCGCTCGAGATCGCCGGGCAGATCCTGGCCGGCGGGAAGGGCAGCCGGCTGAACCGGCGGCTGGTCCGCGACGAGCGGATCGCCCAGGACGTGGTCCTGTTCACGCTCGGGTTCGTCGGCGGGGCGTCGATCTGCGCCGGGTGGGCGACCGTCCGGCCCGGCGTCGACGTGGCACGCGTCGAGGCGGCGTTCCACGAGGAGCTGGCGCGTCTCACGACCGAGCTGGTCAGCGAGGACGAGCTGGCGCGCGCGAAGGCCCTGACCGAGGCCGACGAGCTGGGCTCGCTCCAGCGGGTCGAGGAGCGCGCCGACCGGCTGTCGATGTTCGCGACCCTGTTCGACGATCCGGGTCTGATCAACACGATGCTGCCGCGCTACCTGGCGGTCACGCCGGAGGCGATCCGCGACGCGGCAGCCACAGTCTTCCGGTCGGACAACCGGCTCGTGATCACGTACCTGCCCGAAGGGCCGGCCGCCGACGACGTGACCCTGCCCGAACCGTCGCCGGCCTCGGCCGATGAGGAGGCGCGGCATGAGCGCAACGCTCGGCCCGCTGCCCGACGACGTGGTCGTCGCCGAGCGCCCGGCGGTCGGCGCGCCGCGTAACTACGACTTCCCGTCGGTCACGTCGCACCGGCTCGCGAACGGGCTGGCCGTCCTGGTTGCCAACCTGCCCGGTCGGCCGCTCGTCTCCGCCTCGGTCGTCGTTCGCGGCGGCGCCTCGCAGGAGCCGGCCGAGCTCGCCGGGAGCACCGTGCTCGCCGCTCGCGCCCTGTCCGAAGGCACGAGCGATTCGACGCCATCCAGCTCGTCGAGGCGGCGGAACGGCTGGGCGCATCGATCCATGCCGATGCCGGCTGGGACGCGCTCAGCGCGAGCGTCGAGGTCCCGGCCGACCGGCTGGCGCCGGCGCTCGACCTGGTCGCAGAGATCCTCCTGCGACCGACCTTTCCGTCGTCCGAGGTGGAGCGCCTGCGGGACGAGCGACTCAACGACCTGCTCCAGGCCCAGGCCGACCCCCGACGGCGAGCCGAGCAGGCGTTCGCCGACACGATCTACGCCGCCAGCGTCGCCCTATCACCGTCCGTCCGGCGGCACCCGCGAGACCGTGGAGCGGCTCACCGCCGGCGACCTCCGGACGGCCTACGAGCGCAACCTCGACCCGCGCCGGGCCACGCTCGTGATCGGCGGCGACCTTGGTGGGCAGGACGTGACCGAGCTGGCCGAGCGACTGTTTGGAGCGTGGCGTGGTTCGGGTGCCGGTCTCGGCGCCGACGACGAGGCGATCGTCGACACCCCCGCCGCGGACCACCGGATCGTGCGCGTGGTCCACCGGCCGGGCTCGGTCCAGACCGAGATCCGGATCGGGCACCGCGGGCTGCCGCGCCGGATCCCCGACTTCCACGCCGTGTCAGTGATGAGCGCGATCCTCGGCGGCCTGTTCAACTCGCGGCTCAACATGAAGCTGCGCGAGGAGAAGGGCTACACCTACGGTGCCGGGGCCGGGTTCGACCTGCGGCGCGGTGCCGGTCCGTTCGCGGCGCGCGCCGCGGTGAACACGGAGGTGACGGTCGCCGCGACGCTCGACACGCTCGTGGAGCTCGACCGGATGCGCGAGCGAGCCGGTCACGCCGAACGAGCTCAACGCCGCCCGCGATTTCCTGATCGGCGTCTTCCCGCTCCGGTTCGAGACCAGCGGGGCGGTCGTCGGCGCCGTATCCGGGCTCGCCGTCCACGGCCTGCCGCTCGACGAGCTGATCGACTATCGCCGCCGGATCGAGGCCGTCGACGGCGCGGCCGTCGAGGCCGCGGCCCGGGCGCATCTCCACGTCGACACCGCCGCGATCGTCCTGGTCGGCGACGCGGATGCCTTCGGCGCGGAGCTCGAGGCCGCCGGCCTCGGCCCGATCGTCACCGAGCGCGACGAGATCGTCGAGCCCTCACCGCCGCCCGAACCGGAGGAGGCGACCCCGGGTCCGGTCGATCGTGACGATGCGGAGGGCCCGACCGCCGGAGCCGAGGAGCCCGAGCTGCCCGGCATCCCCGAGGAGACCGCCGTCGAGCAGCGCTGAGCCCGCACGGCTGCCGACGCAGCCGCGTACGCTGGCCCGATGATCGTCGTCATCGGGTCCCCGATCGGTTGGTTGCGCGACGACGGCGTCGCGCCGGCAGGTACCTCGGCACGGGCTGCCCTGGCGGCCGCCGCGGCCGGGCGGGAGGTCCAGCTGGTGGGGCGGGTCGGCGACGACCCCGTCGCCGACGGGCTGCTGTTAAGCCTTGCAGCCGGCGGCGTGGGCCACGTCGCTCTGCTCCGGGACCCGGCCCGCCGGACGCCGCTCGTGCCGGGGCCGTGGGACGAGGACGCCGCTCCCGCCCATGGTGATGACGAGCCGCCCCCGCCGGTTGCCGAGCTGACCGCCATCCCGTCCCTGGACGCCGGCGACGTGGACCTGGGCCTGCGCTACCTGACCGACTATGCGGTCGTCGTCCTGGCCGAGCATGCTGAACCGGACGTGGCGGCCGTCGCCGCCGCCGCGGCGAGCTGGAACGGTGCCCAGCTCGTGGTCGTCGTCGAGCCGGGCACCGAGCCGCCGGCCGGGTTGCCCCCGGACGCCATCGTGTTCGAGGCGCCCGCCGATGATCCGGACGGCGACTTCGCCGCGCTCGTCGGACGGTTCGCCGCCGCCCTCGACGACGGGGCCGACGCCGGCGATCGCGTTCCGCTCGTCGCTGGCCGAGGAGGGCTGGACCGAGGCCGTCGCCGACTGAGCGCCGGACTCAGGCCGTCGCGACGAGCGGCACGACCAGGGCGGGTCCGTCCTTCCGGACGTCGTTGACCAGGCGGCTGACCGCCTGGATCCGGAGGTCGACTGCCTCGTTCGGCTCGAACAGGCCGATGAGCTCGTCGAGCCCGTCGGCTGCCGGGCCGAGCCAGCGTGCCCAGGCAGCCTCCGGGATCACCACGGGCATGCGGTCGTGCAGCTCGGCTGAGAGCGTCGTTGGGCGCGGTCGTCACGATCGTGAACGTGCGGCGGACGATGTCCGTCGACGGATCGTGCCAGCCGGCCCACAGGCCGGCCAGCGCCAGGGGACGGCCACCGACCTGGCTCACCAGGTAGGGCTGGCGGATCGTCCCTTCCCGCTTCCATTCGTAGAACGCGTCCACCGGGACGAGGCAGCGACGCCGCCGGAACGCCTCGCGGAAGGCGGGGCTGGTCGGTCAGGGTCTCGGCTCGTGCGTTGAACATCCGGGAGCCGACCTTCGCGTCGGTCGCCCAGTGCGGGATGAGTCCCCAGCGATAGGCGGTCACTGCACGGCGCTCGTCACGCTGGACGACCACGAGCGCCTCGTCGGTCGGCGCGACGTTGAAGTGGCCGCCGGGATCGTCCACGAGCGGCTCGGCTTCGAAGATCTCGGCCAGCTCCGAGGCAGGGCGTTGCTGGGTGAACCGTCCGCACACGGCTCGAAGTCTAGTATCGTCCGCGCGATGGACGAGAGCCGGCCGCCCTCCCGTACGCCCGATCCCAGGGTCGGTGGTCCGTTGACCCGCGACGAAGCGCTCGCGATGCTCGAGCGCGCCGGCGAGCTGCTCGCGTCCGGTGAGTTCCAGGCCGCGGGCGAGCACTACGCGCGGGTCGTCGGATTCGACGAGCCCGCGATCACGGCCGCTGCCCTGCTCGGCCTGGGCGAGGTTCGCTACCGGCTCGACGACGAGTCCGCGGCGGTCGCCACCTGGTCCGCGGTCCTCCGCCTCGGCGAGACGCCGTCGACCTACCCGGCCTGGCGCAACATCGCCGCCGCGCGGGTCCGAGAGGGCGAGCTCAAGGGGGCCATCGACGCCTATCGCGAGGCCGACCGCGGGCGCCCCGCGAGGACAAGCCCGAGATCGCCAACCGGCTCGGCTGGCTGACCAAGGAGACCGGCGATCCTCGGGCGGCGCGACGCTACTTCGCCGCGGGCCGAGGAGACAGCCCGCTGCTGACCGTCACGCTGGCGATCATCGCGCTGACCGGCCATCGTCTCGCTGACCGCCTGGCTCTCGACGGACGGCGACCAGCTCACCGGAACCTGTGGCTCGACAAGCCCGGGGTCGCGGCCGGCGAGTACTGGCGGCTGTGGACGGTGACGCTCCTCCACGCCGACCCACTCCACCTGCTGTTCAACATGTACGCGCTGTAGCTCGCCGGACCGATCGTCGAGCGCTGGTACGGGCGGCTTCGGTTGCTGGTGTTCTATCTCGTGCTCGCTGCGGCCGGCTCGACCGCGCAGCTTCGTGTTCGGGGGCGACATCCCGGCGGTCGGCGCGTCCGGCGCGATCTTCGGGCTGTTCGGGATGGTGCTGGCCGCAGGACGGATCCATCACCCGGTCGATCGCCAGAGCCGCGCGCTGGTCGGCCAGGTCGGCATGCTGATCTTCATCAACCTGGTGTTCGGGATTCGCCTCCGGGGGTTCGATCGACAATGCGCGCACATCGGCGGCCTGGTCGGTGGGCTGTGGCTCGGAGCATTGATCGTCCCGACCGGCGTGCCGACCCTCTCGTCGTTCTGGCTCCGGCCGGCGGGCGTGCCCGGATCCGCCCAGCGCGTCGGGACGTCACCGGTGCTCGAGCTGATCGGTGTCGCGGTCGTCGTCGCCGCGGTCGCGACCGGCATCGCCGTGGGGACCGCCGAACGGACCGGACGGGTGGGCGCGACCGACCCGACCGGATCACCGACGGTCGGGATCGTCCGACGGTAGCCGCGGCTGAGGCCGTGCGCCGGAGCCGCGGACCGCGAGCCGCGCCCGGCAGGCCCGCCTGGGCCGCGCCGCGGCCGGACCCGCTGGGACCCGCTTGCCGGACCTTGTCGCCGCCCGCCCGGGAGGGGCCTCGGCATCCGGGCCACCCGGCGCGTCTGTCGTCACCGGGCGTTCGCCGTCAGGCGGCGGGCGGTACCGTCGGCAGGACCACGCTGACCCGGGCACCATGCGGCGCCACGTTCTCCGCGTGGGCGGTGCCGCCGTGCGCGGCCGCCAACTCGCGGACAATGGCCAGGCCAAGGCCGCTGCCGGACCCGGTTCGCGACGGGATCGGCACGATAGAACCGTTCGAACACGCGCGCCGCCGCGCCGGGCGGGAAGCCGGGCCCGTCGTCGGTGACCGCGAGCACGACCGTATCGGCGGACCGTTGCTCGGACGCCGGCCCGGCCGAGGCCGACAGCCAGACATGCCCGCCAGGCGGGGTTGACCGCCAGGGCGTTGCTGACCAGGTTGGCCATGATCCGTTCGACCGCGCCGCGATCGGCAGCGAACGGGAGCTCTTCGACCGCCGCGGTTCCTGGTCGCGCATCGCGCGCAGGCGTTCCAACGTCTCCGACGACGCCCAGCGCGACTCCTGCCGCCTGGGCCGCGCTCTCGAAGCGGGCCGCCGTGGTGCGCAGGAGGTCGGCCGCGTCGAGCGGCTCGGGCCGCAGCCCGTCCACGCCCTGGCGGAGGCGCTCGACCGCCCCGAGCTCGTCGACGAGCCGGCCGAGTCGTGCCGCTTCCTCGCCGATCGTGCGGGCCGCCCGCTCCGGCCTCCGGACCCGAGGCCGTGCCGTCGGCAAGGGCCGCCGCATAGCCGCCGATCACGGTCAGCGGCGTCCGCAGGTCGTGCCGGAGATCGGCGAGCAGCTCGCTCTCCCGCTGGCGCGCTTCGGTCAGCTCGCCGGCCATGGCGTTGAACCTGGCGGTCAGCTCGCGGACCTCGGCCGGCCCCTCCAGCGGCAGCGGGTCGTGCCCGGAGCGACCGGCAGGTCGGCGGTCGCCTCGGCCAGCCGGCGGAGCGGTCCGCCGACCGATCGCGACAGCAGCAGGACGAGCGGCAGCCCGACGATCGCACTGACCAGCACGACCAACGGCAGGGTCCGGACGAGGTCTCCGATCGCGGCTGCACGCGACCGATCGGGCAACGACAGCACGACGGCGCGTGGCCCGACCGCCGTCGCCGGCCTGCAGGACCGTGGCCGCGTACAGGTGCGTCTGGCCGTCGGTGAACGGCGCGGAGCCGGTGATCGTGGACCCGCGCGGCTGCGCTGGCGGCGATCGCGATCGGACCGGTTGGCGCGGCCGGACCACCGGCCGTCCCGAGGTCGACATACGTCCCGTCGGCACGCAGCACCTGGACGCTGATGTCGGTGTCGGCGACCGCGTCGCGGACCTCCCCGACGAGCGTCCGGAGGTCGCGGTCCAGGACCGCGTCGCGGAAGCGCACGACGAGCGTCTGGCCGATGTCGGCCAGCGAGGACTTCGTGGCGTCGGCGTGCAGGTTCCCGAGGATCACCGTCAGGGTCAGCCCCATCGCCAGCCACGCGGCCAGGATCGGAAGGACCACGACCAGGACGATCCGGCCGGTCAGCGAGCGAGGCACGGTCAGGCCTCGAGTCGACGCCGGCGTCGGGGAGCGGCTCGCGGCCGGGTGGCAGGAGCCGGTAGCCCAGGCCGCGGACAGTCTCGATCGGCGGGCCGTCGGGTCGAAGCTTCTTGCGCACCTCGGAGACGTGGACGTCGACGGTCCGGGTCTCGCCCGGGAAGTCGGTGCCCCAGACGTCCTCGAGCAGGGCGTCGCGGGTGAGGACGACCCCGGGATCGCGGGCCAGCGCGACCAGCAGGTCGAACTCGCGCGATCGCAGGTCGATCCGGCGCCCGGCCACGCGTCGCATCGCGCCGGCGCGGATCGATCCGCAGGGCGCCGACCTCGATCGGACGGCCGCCGCGGCTGGTCACCTCGGTCCGCCGCAGGATCGCCTTGATCCGCGCCATCAGCGCCCGCGGGTTGAACGGCTTGGTGACGTAGTCGTCGGCGCCAAGCTCGAGCCCGACGATCGCGTCGACGTCGTCGTCACGGGCCGTCAGCATCAGGACCGGCGTGTCGCCTCGCCGGCGGAGCTCGCGGCAGACCTCGAAGCCGTCCTTGCCCGGGCAGCATCAGGTCCAGGATCACCAGGTCGGGATCGTGCCGAGCATGAAGCGCGAGGGCCTCGTCGCCGTCGCCCGCCGTGAGCACGGCGAAGCCGTCCTTCTCGAGGTAGAGCCGGACGAGGTCGACGATGTGGCGCTCGTCGTCGACGACCAGGATGGTCTTCACCGGCCAACGATAGCGTCGAGCGTGGGGCGAGCGAGCGGCCGACGTAAGCTGCGTGTAAGCGGGACCCGGTCGAGCGCGCTCAAGACGGGCGCGCGACCGAGTCGCGCGGAGCACGACCGCCATGTTTGCCACGCTGCTCGGGGCGTTGCCGCGCCCGCCGCTGGCGCCCGATGCCAGCGATCTCGAGCTGGTCGAGGCCGCCGTCCGGGCGCAGGAGGCGGCCGGCCTCGAGCCGGTAACCGACGGCGGGCTCGAGAACGGCCGGTCGCCGCTCGACCGGTGGCTGGCGATGGCCGGCCTGACCGCGCAGGGCGGCCAAGCAGGACGTGGTCGGGCCGCTGACGGCGGCCAGGGGAGGGGACGAGCGGGCCGTGTCCTCGCCGCCGCCGACGCCCTCAACGCGGATCTCCGGGCGCTCGCGGCGGCCGGTTGCCCGCTGATCGAGGTCCACGAGCCGGCGGCCATCGAGATCGGGACCGACGAGCGCGGCCGAGCGCTCTTCCGCGAGGCGCATCGTCGCCTGCTCGACGGCGTCGAGCGGTCCGCACCTCTCGCTGGCGATCATCGGCGGCAACGCGGACGCCACGGGGATCGAGACGCTGCTGTCGGCGCCGTACGCGAGCCTCGCGGTCGACCTGATCGCCGGGCCGGAGAACTGGCGCCTGGTCGTCGCGACGCCCGGCGACCGGGGCATCGTCTGCGGCGCCCTGTCGCCCGAGCCCGACTCGGACGATGCGCCCGAGGTCCTGCTGTGGGCGGCCGCCTATGCGGCGTCGACTGCCGGCCGGGGGCCGGCCCGGGTCGGGCTGGCGACAGCCGGATCGCTCGCGGCGCTGCCGTGGGACGTGGCCGTCGCGAAGATGCGCCGCCTCGGCGAGGCCGCCCGGCTGGCCGGCCTGCCGCCCGACGAGCTCCGCCGCTCGATCGACCCGCGCGCCGTCGACATCCGGAGCGCGGCGCTCGGGCCGGGTCGGTCCCCGGCGCGCGCGCGAGGTCGCCGTCCCGGTCGCTGAGCCGCCGACCGGGCCGGCTTGATTCCATGGCGTTCCGGTGCCACCATCCTCGCCTCCAGGACTTCAGCGCTCGCTGTTTCGTCTCCGCCAGTGCGTCGCAGGAGGTTCTCGTCCGTGAGCGAACACGTCTCGTTCGTGGTCAACGGCATCCCCCGTGAACTGGACGTCGAGCCCAGACGGCTGCTGGTCCAGGCCCTCCGCGAAGACCTGGACCTGACCGGGACGCATGTCGGCTGCGACACCAGCCAATGCGGCGCGTGCACGGTCCATGTCGACGGCATGGCGGTCAAGTCGTGCACGATGCTCGCCGTCCAGGCGGACGGGTCGGACGTGCTGACGATCGAGGGGCTCGCCGACGGCGAGACGCTCCACCCGCTCCAGGCCGCGTTCTGGGAGAAGCACGGCCTGCAGTGCGGGTTCTGCACGCCGGGCATGATCATGACCGCGGCCGACCTGCTGTCCCGCAACGACGATCCCGTCGGACGACGAGATCCGGCACGCGATCGAGGGCAACATCTGCCGCTGCACCGGCTACCAGAACATCGTCGCCGCCGATCCGCGAGGCAGCCCGCGTCGTCCGCTCCGGCGGCGCGCCCGTCGCGGCGCAGGGCTGAGGAGGCGAGGCGATGGCAGTCGACGTCCTCGGGTCCCCGGTCAAGCGCACCGAGGATCCCCGGTTCATCACCGGCAAGGGTCGCTACCTCGACGACATCAAGCTCCAGAACATGGCCCACATGGCCATCCTCCGCAGCCCGTACGCCCACGCCAACATCAAGTCGATCGACACGTCGGCGGCGAGGCGGATGCCCGGCGTGATCACGGTGATCACCGGCGCCGACATCCCGTACAACCCGCTGCCGATGGCCTGGCCGGCCGGCGGCTCGTCGGGCATCCAGAACAACGTCAACACGCCGCGGGCGCTGGCCACCGACAGCGTCAAGTGGACCGGCGAAGGCGTCGCGGCGGTCATCGCCGAGACGCCCGAGCAGGCGGTCGATGCGCTCGACGCGATCGCCGTCGACTGGGAGCCGCTGCCGGCCGTCGTCGACGCCGAGAAGGCCACCCAGCCCGGCGCCCCGCAGCTCCACGAGAACGCCCCGAACAACGTCGTGTTCGTCTGGAACGTCGGCGACAAGGCCGGCACCGACGCCGCGATCGACGCCGCCGAGGTCGTGGTCAAGCAGCGGATCGTCAACCAGCGGCTGATCCCGAACCCGATGGAGGTCCGCGGCGACATCGGCTGGTACAACCCGGGCACCGACGAGTACACGATCTGGATGTCGAGCCAGACGCCGCACATCCAGCGGCTGCTGCTGACCGCCTTCGTGACCGGGATCCCGGAGCACAAGGTCCGCTGCATCTCGCCCGGACGTCGGCGGCGCGTTCGGGACCAAGATCTTCTGCTATGCGGACATGGCCCTGGTCATGTTCGCCAGCAAGGCGATCGGCGGGCGCGCCGTGAAGTGGGTCGAGAGCCGGCGCGAGAGCTACGGCTCCACGATCCACGGCCGCGACCACATCACCTACCTCGAGATCGCCGGCACGCGCGAGCGGCGAGGTCACCGGCCTGCGGGTCAAGACCTTCGCCAACCTCGGCGGCCGCCTGTCGACGATCGGCCCCGGCATCCCGACGACGCTCTACGGCCGGGTCCTGTCCGGGCCGTACAAGTTCCCGAATGTGTCGTGCGAGGTGACCGGGCGTCTACACCAACACGACCTTCGTCGACGCCTATCGCGGCGCCGGCCGGCCGGAGGCGACCTACGTCGTCGAGCGGGCGATGGACCTGTTCGCCGCCGAGATCGGGATGGACCCGGCCGAGGTCCGGCGCCGGAACTTCATCGCGCCCGACCAGTTCCCCTATGACAACCCGTCCGGGCTCGGGACCGCCGTCAACGGCGAGAAGATCTTCATCGACTCGGGCAATTACGAGCCGGCGATGGACAAGGCGCTGGCGACCGTCGGCTACAAGGACATGGCGGCCAGGAAGGCCGAAGCCAAGGCGCGCGGCAAGCTCCTCGGCGTCGGCCTGTCGACCTACATCGAGGTCTGCGGCGTCGCGCCGTCGAAATGGATCGGCGCGGTCGGCGAAGGCTGGGGCGCCGCGATGTGGGAATCGGCCAACATCAAGGTCCACCTGACCGGCAAGATCATCGCCACGGTCGGCACCCAGCCGCAGGGCCAGGGCCACGAGACGACCTACGCCCAGGTGATCTCCCACGAGCTCGGGCGTGCCGATGGAGGACGTCATCGTCCAGCACTCGGACACGCAGGGAACGCCGTTCGGCTACGGCTCGTACGGCAGCCGGACCAGCTCGGTCGGGATGACCGCCGCCGTCAAGGCGGCCGGCGAAGGTCCGCGAGAAGGCCCGACGGTACGCCGCCCACATGCTCGAGGCGAACGTCGAGGACATCGAGGTCGACGGCGCCAACTACCGGGTCAAGGGCTCGCCCGACAAGGTCAAGACGATCCAGGAGATCGCCTTCGCGATCGACCTCGGGTTCAGCCTGCCGGCCGACATGGAGCCGTACCTCGACGAGACGGCCTACCACGACACGCCGAACTGCACGTGGCCGTTCGGCACGCACATCGCGGTCGTCGAGATCGACGAGGAGAGCGGGAAGGTCGACCTCGTCCGCTACGTCGCCGTCGACGACGTCGGCAAGAAGATCAACCCGATGATCGTCGACGGCCAGCTCCACGGCGGGATCGCCCAGGGCGTCGGCCAGGCGCTCTGGGAGGGCGCGATCTACAGCGACGACGGCCAGCTCCAGTCGGGCTCGCTGCTCGACTACGCGCTGCCCCGCGCCTCGTGGTTCCCGAACCTCGAGCTCGACGAGACGGTCACGCCGTCGCCGGTCAACCCGCTCGGGGTCAAGGGCGTCGGCGAGGCCGGGGCTATCGCCAGCACCGCCGCGGTCGTCGAATGCGGTGGTCGACGCGCTCAGGCCGCTCGGCATCCGCCATCTCGACATGCCGTACACCGCCCAGACCGTGTGGCGGGCGATCCAGGGTTCGAAGGGAGGCCAGGCGTGATCCCCGCGGCGTTCGACTACCAGCGCTCGGCCACGCTCGACGAGGCGCTCAAGGCCATCGCCGGGTCCGGGCGGCACGGTCAAGCTGCTGGCCGGCGGCCAGAGCCTGCTGCCGCTGCTCAAGCTCCGGCTGGGGTCAGCCGACCGGCTGGTCGACATCGGTCGGCTGGGCGAGCTCAAGGGCGTCCGACGGCTGGCCGACGGGCGCCTCGCCGTCGGTGCGATGACGACGTACAGCGAGCTGGCCGACTCGTCGGCGCAGCAACTACGGGCTCCTGCGCGACGCGCTGCCCGACGATCGGCGACGTCCAGGTCCGCAACCGTGGCACGGTCGGTGGCGCGATCGCCCACGCCGATCCGGCGTCGGACCTGGCGGCCTGCCTGCTGGCCCTCGATGCCGAGATCGTCGCGCGTTCGGTCGGGCGGCGAGCGAACGATCGCCGTCGACGGGTTCTTCACCGGCCCGTTCTCGACGGCGCTCCAACCCGATGAGCTGATCACCGAGGTCCGCCTGCCCGGACCGCGCGACGATGCGGGTTCTGCCTACGCCTCGCTGGAACAGCCAGCCTCTGGCTACGCCATGGTCGGTGTCGCTGCGGTCGTGTTCGTCGCGGCCGACCACTCGATCGCCGGGGCGAATGTCGCGCTGACGGGGGTCGGACAGCATCCGTACCGGGCCCGAGGCCGTGGAGGCGGCACTGGCCGGCTCGGACGGGTCGGCGGCCTCCATCCGGGCCGCCGCCGCGCACGCCACCGACGGGATCGACGTCGTCGGCGACATCCACGCCGATCAGGCCTACCGGACCGCGATGGCCGCCGTCTACACCCGACGCGCGATCGAGGCCGCCCTCGCCCGGCTCGGCTGAGCGACCGGGCATCGCGTGCGCGTCGAGCGGGTCAGCCCGGGCAAGCGCCCGCCCGCTCGACTTGTTGGGGCGATCCTGGCGCGCGACCTGGTCGTCGGAGGCGAGCGCTGGCCGAAGGGTCGTCGGCTGACCGCGGACGACCTGCTGGCCATCGCGTCGACGGAGCCTGCCGGGGCGGTCACGGTGCTGCTCCCCGACGCCGGCGAGCTTCACGAGGATGAGGCCGCGCTTCGGCTGGCCGCCGCCGTGGCGGGGCCCGGGCTGATCACCCGCGGCCCGTCGCAGAGCCGGGTCGACCTGGTCGCCGAACAGGCCGGGGTCGCCAACGTTCGGATCGGCGACCTGGAGCGGCTCAACCGGATCGACCCGCTCGAGGTCTTCACGGTGTTCGACGGCCAGGTCGTGGAGGCCGGCGACCTCGTCGCGAGCGTCAAGGTCGCGCCGCACCTGGTCGAGGCGGCGCATCGTCGACGGGGGCGCGCGCCTGGCCGATTTCGGCGGCCGACCGCTCGTCTGGGTGGCGCCGTTCATCCCCAGCCGGGTCGGCGTGATCGTCAAGGAGTCGGTCCGGGCCACGGCGCGCGATCGCTTCGAGACGAGCGTGCTTGCCAAGGTCGAAGGGCTCGGGTCCACGATCACGGCGATCCGATACGTCGAGGATGACGAGGACGCGGTCGAGAGCGTCATGGCCGGGTTCGTGCGCGGCACGGACGCCGTCGACCTGATCCTGACCGCGGGCGCCGCCAGCACGGACCCCCTGGACGCCTGCTTCGCGGCGATCGCCGCGCTCGGCGGGCGCGTCGTGCGGCGAGGGGTTCCGGCCCATCCCGGTTCGATGTTGTGGCTGGCCCGGATCGGGCGCACCGCGATCCTCGGATTGCCGACGTGCGGCGCCTATTCCATGGCCACCGCCGCGGACCTGCTCCTGCCGCGACTGCTGTCCGGTGAGCCGGCCTCCGAGCGGACCGTCGCCAAGCTCGGGCACGGCGGGATCCTGGCCCGCAGCCAGCGGTTCCGGTTCCCGCCGTACGCACGCGACCTTGACGCGCCGGATGGCTGAACCCCCGAGCCTCCTTCGTGTGCGCAGCGGTCCTCGTCGCGGCCCCGCGGTGGGTCACCCTCCATCGCCGATGCATGTCGGATGCATCGCCGACGAGGCGGCCGCCTCGGCCGCCAAGACTGTCCGCCCCGAATTCAGCTATCCGCCCCTATTGATGCATCCGAGTGGCATCAGTCGGGCAACACTCGCCGCCGCCGGGTTCGGTGGCGGAACGTGACCACGTGTAGATTCCCCCGATGAGCGACCCAAACCGCGACATTCGCCCCGTCGGAACCCGTTCCATCGAGGCGATCCAGGACGACTTCCGGGCCCGCAACTACATCGCGGACCGGTCGGTCGCCACGGCCGTCTTCCTGGCGCTGGAGCTGGAGCGTCCGCTGCTCCTCGAGGGCGAGGCCGGCGTCGGCAAGACCGAGCTCGCCAAGGTCCTCGCCGCCGCCCTCGACACGCGACTGATCCGCCTCCAGTGCTACGAGGGCCTCGACGTCAACACCGCGGTCTACGAGTGGAACTACCCCCGCCAGATGCTCGAGATCCGCCTCCTCGAGGCGCGCGGCGAGGCCGAGCGGGCGACCGCCCACGACATCTTCGGTCCCGACTTCCTGATCCGCCGCCCGCTCCTCCAGGCGCTCGAAGCGGGCGACGGGGCGGCACCGGTGCTGCTGATCGACGAGATCGACCGCGCCGACGAGGAGTTCGAGGCGTACCTCCTCGAGATCCTGTCGGACTTCCAGGTCACGGTCCCCGAGATCGGCACGATCCGGGCGGAACGCGCGCCGCGAGTGATCCTGACCTCGAACCGGACCCGCGAGGTCCACGATGCGCTCAAGCGCCGCTGCCTCTACCACTGGATCGACTACCCGACCGCCCAGAAGGAATACGAGATCGTCCTGGCCAAGGTGCCCGAGTCGCCCGAGCGCCTGGCGCGCGAGGTCGTCGCCTTCGTCCATCGCCTCCGCCAGGCCGACCTGACCAAGGTACCCGGGATCGCCGAGACACTCGACTGGGCGGCTGCGCTCCTGTCGCTCGGCGCCCGGGAGCTGGCGCCCGAGCTCGTCGACGAGACGCTCGGCGTCGTCCTCAAGTACGAGGAGGACATCCGCCACGTCCGCGGCGAAGGCACGCGGCGCTACCTGACCGAGGCCGCCGCCGGCGGCTGAGCGCGACGACTCGATGACCGATCCCGCCATCGTCAAGGCGCCCTGGGGCCCCGAAGTCGACGGGCGCCGGTTGCTCGGCGAGGCGGTCGGCTTTGGGCGGTCGCTTCGCGCGGTCACGACTGTCGATCGACCTCGGCGCCGCGGTCGACTTCGCGCGGGCCCTGACCCTGGTCGATCTCGGCGACCGCGAGCAGGTCCGGGCCGCCGGCGCCGCCCTGTTCGTCCGGCGTCGCGACGACCGGCCGGTCTACGACGCGGCCTTCGACCGCTGGTGGCGCCGACGGAGCGAAGCAGGTCGGGGAGGAGTTCCAACCCTCGTCGCTCCGCCGGGAGGAGGAGGCCGCCGCCGAGGAGGAGGTCCCGGGCGCCGACGCCGCCGGAGCCCGGTTCCGAACGCGCCGACGTTGCGGCCGGACGAGCACGGAACGCCGATCCCGTCGGACTCGAACGAGGACGCCGACGACGAATCGCCGATCGAGGGGATCGTCGTCTCGCCCGACGCCTACTCGCGCGGCGAGGTCCTGCGCCACCGCGAGTTCGACCGGATGACGCCGGCGGAGCTGCGTGAAGCCGAGCGGCTCGTCGACCTCCTGGTCCCGCGGCTCGAACGCCGCCGGACCCGTCGCTACGAGCTCCACAACCACGGCCGCCGGCTGGCCACCCGACAGATGTTCCGGCGCAACCTCGGGACCGGCGGCCAGCTGCTGTCGTGGGTCTGGCGCCGGCAGATCCGCGAGCCGCGCTCGCTGGTCGTGCTGTGCGACATCTCGGGCTCGATGGAGCGCCACTCCCGGCTGCTGCTGCGGTTCATCCAGGCGCTGTCGGCCGCCTCGGAGGTCCACACCGAGTCCTTCGTGTTCGGGACGCGGCTGACGCGGGTGACGCGCCTGATGCGCGACCGGGATCGCGACCGGGCGCTCGCCCGCGTCGCCGACTCGGTCAACGACTGGGCCGGCGGCACCCGGATCGGCGACTCGTTCCGGACGTTCAACCAGCACTGGGCGAGGCGATCGCTGCGAACGTCCGGGAGTCGTGATCGTCGTGTCCGACGGCTGGGACCGCGGCGACCCGACGATCGTGGCGGCCGAGACCGCCCGCCTCCGGCGCAACTGCCACCGGCTGGTCTGGCTCAACCCGCTGGCCGGCACGCCCGGCTACCAGCCGCTGGCCGGCGGGATGCGTGCCGCCTACCCGTACATCGACGACTTCCTGCCGGCCGGGACCGTCGCCAGCCTGGAGCGGCTCGGCGAGATCCTGGGCGGCGTGCGGGCCGGCGACACGCGACGGGGCAGCGAGGCGGCCGCCCATGCGGCCTTGCCGGCGGACGGCCCGCTGGTCTACGGCCTGCCGGGCGTCGTGGGCGGCGACCGAGTCGATCCTGGAGCAGCGAGGCCACTGCAATGAAGGAACTGCTCGAGACGCTGCGGGCGTGGCGGCGCGACGGCGTCGACGTCGGCCGGGCCGTCGTCGTCCGGACGTTCGGTTCGGCGCCACGACCCGAGGGGGCGGTCCTGCTGTACGCCTCGGACGGTCGCATCGCGGGTTCGGTCAGCGGCGGCTGCGTCGAGGGCGCGGCGGCCGAGGAGATCGACCACGCTCGGCAGACCGGCCGATCCCGGGTGATCCGCTACGGCATCAGCGACGAGCAGGCCTGGGACGTCGGCCTCGCCTGCGGCGGCACGATCGACGTCCTGGTCGAGCCGGTCGTGCCGTACCCGATCGCCGTCGCCGCCGATACCGCGCTGCCCGACTACGGCGTCGCCGTGGTGACCCCGCTCCCGCCGGATTCCCCGCCGGCGGCGTTCGGGCCGCACCAACCCGGGGCGGGAGCGCAGCGCCGGCAGGTCCCGGTCGTGGTCCACGAGGACCGGACGATGGCCGGGTCCCTCGGGTCGCCCGAGCTCGACGCCGCCATGTCGGGAGGCCGCGCTCGACGCGCTCAACCGCGGGACGTCACGAACCGTGGAGCTGGCCGGCCGCTCGCTGTTCATCGAGGTCTTCCCGGTCCGTCCGCGGCTGATCGATCGTCGGCGGCGTGGAGGTCGCCCGGTCGCTCGTCCGCCTGGCGCGCGAGCTCGGCTACGAGACCGTCGTCGTCGACGGTCGCGCCTCGTTCGCCACCGCCGAGCGGTTCCCCGACGTCGACCGGCTCGTCGTCGGCTGGCCCGACGAGGTCGCCGACGAGATCGGCCTGGGCCCGAACGACGCCGTCGCGGTGCTCTCCCACGACGTCAAGTTCGACGAGCCGGCGATCGTCGAGGCGCTCCGTCGAGGCTGCCGCTACGTGGGCGCCGTCGGCTCGCGCAAGACGCAGGCGGACCGGCGGGCGCGGCTCCTGGCCGCCGGCGTGAGCGCCAGCGGACCTGGCCCGGCTGCGCGGGCCGGTTGGGCTGGATCTCGGCGGTCGGGCGCCGGCTGAGACGGCACTGGCGATCCTGGCCGAGATCGTGGCCGAGCGGTACGGCGGATCGGGCGCGCCGATGCGCGAGCGGGCCATGGCCGCCGCCGGCGAGGCTCGGGCCTGACGCTCGCCGCGCCGCGCGGACGGCGGAGCGCACCGTTGCGCTCGTCCTGGGGGCGGGGCAGGATCCCGTTTCGGCGGTGGCAAGCTCCTGGCATCCCTGGCCGGTCGGCCGGTCCTCCAGCACGTCCTCGACCGGCTCGCGGAGGCCGGGCTGGATGATGTGACCGTCGTGCTCGGGCGCGACGCCCCCGCGCTCGAGCGCGTGATCGCCTGGCGCGCGGAGCGGCGGGTCGTGAACCCGGACCCCGAGCAAGGTCTGGCGAGCAGCCTCCAGGTCGGGATGGCGGCGATCGGGGAGCGAGGCCGACGCCGTGCTCATCGCGCTCGGCGACCAGCCGCTGATCGGCTCGACGCGATCCGTGCGCTGCTGGACGCCCCGGTCGACGACGCGAAGCCGGTCGTCGTGCCGGTCTACGCCGACGATCCGGGGCGCAACCCCGTCCTCCTCCGCCGCGCGGCCTTTCCGCTGGCGGCGGAAGCATCGGGTGACCGGGGCCTCGGACCGGTCCTCGCCGCGCACTCCGAGGTCGTGCAGGGCATCCCGATCAGCGGCGACAATCCCGACGTGGACACGCCGGCCGATCTCGCCAGCGCCGCCGAGGCTACCTGGGCCGCGCGCGTCCGCGCCAACCGGGAGCAGGTCGAACGAATCCGTGAGGTGCCCGACGGCGCCGACTTCTACGCCCCCGTCCGGTCGCTCTTCCGGGCCGATCCCACGCGGACTGATGATCCGATCCTGACGGCGTTGCTCCGGCTCGTCCGATCCGGCGATCGCTGGCTCGACGTCGGGGCGGGTGCCGGACGATTCGCCCTGCCGATCGCCCGGGCGCTCGACGAATCGGGCGGATCGGTCATCGCCCTCGACGCCTCGCCGTCCATGCTCGAGGCCCTGCGCGAGATCGCCGCTGACTACGCGATCGAGAACGTTCGCACTGTCGAGAGTCGGTGGCCGCCGGCGGATCCCGGCGCATTCGACGCGGACGTCGCGTTGATCGCGCAAGTTGGCTACGACATCGAGGCGATCGGCGAATTCCTCGACAGCCTCGAGTCGGCAGCGCGCCGGCTGTGCGTGGGGGTGCTGACCGAGCAACCGCCGGCCTCGGCGGCCGACCCGTTCTGGCCGCTCGTGCACGGCGAGCCCCGATCGGCGCTGCCCGCCCTGCCGGAGCTCGTCGACCTGCTCAGGGCGAGGGGGCGCGAGCCGACCGTCGTCCGGGTTCCGGGGGAGCGCCGGCGGTTCGAGTCGCGCGAGGCGCTCGAGGGATTCGTCCGGCGCCAACTGTGGATCGACCCGGCGGGAGCCAAGGCCGAACGGCTCGGGCAAGCGCTCGCGGAGCTGGCCGCGCCGGACGGCGAGGGCTGGACGATCCGCGGCCGGATCCCGACCGATACCGGCGTGGTGACCTGGCATCCTCGCTGACGGCGGCGCGACGCGTGCGCCTGCGCGGGCGGCAGAGTCACGGACCAAGGAGCGCGAATGATCCTCCCCAGGATCCGGGACCCGCAGTTCATCACCGTACGTCGCGGTGGTGTCCTCCGGGACGACGACCACCGAAGCCATGCGATCTGGGCGGCCGACTGCGCGCAGCACGTGCTCCAGCTCTTCGAGCCTGCGCGACCCGTTGACATGTGACTAGGGAGTCACATATAGTCTCGCCCGTGACGGATCCCATGGCACCGGTCTTCCGAGCGCTCGCCGACCCAGGTCGGCGCGTCCTGCTCGACCGGCTCTTCGAGCGCGATGGCCAGACGCTGGGAGAGCTGTGCGAGCACCTGCCGGAAATGACTCGGTTCGGGGTCATGAAGCACCTCGGAGTGCTCGAGGACGCGAACCTGTTGACGACCGTCAAGGTCGGTCGGGAGAAGCGTCATTTCCTGAACCCGGTCCCGATCCGTCTCGTCCACGACCGCTGGATCGGCAAGTTCGCCGAGCGGCGAGTCGCGGCGCTATCGGATCTCAAACACGAATTGGAGACGAAGGTGTCTACGACCATGGCGACTACGATCCAGGTGTACCAGGTCTTCATCCGGACGACTCCCGAGGCGATCTGGGACGCGATCACGCGCCCCGAGTTCACCGCGAAGTACTTCCACGGCGCGCGCGTCGAGGCCGACAGTCATCGGTATCTCTCGCGCGGGCCGGACGGGTCACTCTGGCTCGATGGCGCCGTGTACGAATTCGATCCGCCGCGGCGACTGGTCCACGAGTGGCAATCGCGCTACGACCCGGAGCTGGTCGCCGAGGGATCAAGCCGTGTCACCTACGACATCGAGCCGCAGGCGGGCGGCTTCTGCAGGCTCACCTTGACCCACGACCATCTTGAGAACGCGCCGAAGACCGCATCGAGCGTCGGCGGGGCCGGCTGGATGTTCGTCCTCAGCGGGCTCAAGACGTTGCTCGAGACGGGGGAGCCGCTCGCCGTCGCCTGACCGGCGCGACCGAGGCTTCCCGGCGACGGTGGGTTGCAGGAAATGCAATCACCGTCGCCTCAGCTCGATCGGATGCCGTGAATCGGCCCGAATCGTGCGGCGGCCGCAAGCCGTCACGACGGCGGGCCGATCCGTTGCATCCGATGCAATCCGGTTCGGGCATCCCGGTCGTACGTGGATCGACGACCGACGGTGATTGCGCCTGATGCAAGGGCCGGTCGAAAGGATGCGCTCGATGCAAGTCCCGGGCATGCGCGGCTCGTGTCGAACCACGGTGCCGCCGCGAGACCGCCCCATGACCCGACCCGCGGGACACGTTGACGTGCGAACAACCTCGGGCGGATACTCGCGTGCAGCGCATCCCCAACCCACCGGACCCTCGGTCGAATCTCCGTTGACGTGACCCGACCGCCGGCCCCCGATCGTCGCCAATGTTCTGCGCCCATCCGGGCCGGATGGGCCGACATCGTCCCGCATACGCGGGGAGGAGGGTCGTAGCGCGATGATTCCTGGCCAATTCGACTACGTGCGCCCGGCCGACCTGACCGAGGCGCTCCGGATCCTCAAGGACCGGGAAGGCGAGGCCAAGCTCCTGTCCGGCGGCTACAGCCTGCTGCCCCTGATCAAGCTCCGCCTGGCGCAGCCCGCCTTGCTGGTGGACCTCCGCGACGTGGCGGGCCTGGACGGCATCACCGAGACCGACGCCGAGCTGCGCATCGGCGCGCGCGCCACGCACCGGCAGATCCACGAAGCCGGCGTCGTCGCCGATCACTACCCGCTGCTGAGCGACGTGACCTCGGTCATCGGCGACCCGCAGGTCCGCAACTGGGGGACCATCGGCGGCTCCGTCGCCCACGCCGATCCGGCGTCCGACTGGCCGGCCGTCCTCCTGGCCACGCGGGCCACCATCGTGTGTCGCGGCCAGGCCGGTGAGCGCCTGTTGGCCGCCCGCGAGTTCTTCCTGGACACGTTCACGACGGCGATCGAACCGACCGAGGTCCTGACCGAGATCCGGATCCCGCGGCGCCCGCGCCATGCGGGCGGGGCCTACGCCAAGCTCGAACGCAAGGTCGGCGACTTCGCCACGGCCGCCGTAGCGTCGATGATCGCCCTCGACGCCGATGGACGGATCGAGCGGGCCGGCGTCGGACTGACCGCCGTCGCCGATGCGCCGTTCGCCGCCACCGATGCCGAGAGCGTGCTGGTCGGCAGCGCGCCATCCGAGGAGCTCTTCCGGCGGGCCGGCGCGGCCGCCGGGGCGCAGAGCCGCCCGGTCGGCGACGTTCGGGGTCCGGTCGAGTACAAGCGCGCGATGGCCGCCGAGTTGACCGTCCGGTCGCTCCGATCGGCCGTCGAGCGCGCGCAGGCATACGCGTAGGAGGCGGCGATGACCACCCAGCACATCACGGTCACCGTCAACGGCGAGGCCCGCGAGGCGGAGGTCGAGCCGAGGCTCCTGCTGGTCCACCTGCTGCGAGACACCTTTGGGCTGACCGGCACCCACGTCGGCTGCGACACCAGCAATTGCGGGGCATGCACCGTCCATGTCGACGGCACGAGCGCCAAGTCGTGCACGATGCTCGCGGTCCAGGCCGACGGGCGATCGATCACGACCATCGAGGGCATGGCCAGTGGCGCTGCCCTCCATCCGCTCCAGCAGGCGTTCTGGGACCAGCACGGCCTCCAGTGCGGCTTCTGCACGCCGGGCATGATCATGCAGGCAGCCTGGTTCCTCGGGGAGAACGCCGACCCGACGGAGGCGGAGATCCGGCAGGGGATCAGCGGCAACCTGTGTCGCTGCACCGGCTACGTCAACATCGTCAAGGCCATCCAGCAGGCTGCCACCGAGTTGCAGGCGGCCGCCACAACGCAGACCGGTGCGCCGGTCGCGGCCGGTTGAGCGGGAGAGCGACATGAGCGTTGAGATGCACCCCCGCACGACGTTCGAGATGGGTGGCATGGGCCACTCGGTCAAGCGCAAGGAAGACCCGCGGATGATCCGCGGCCAGGGCGAATACATCGACGACGTCAACCTGCCCGGCCAGCTGTGGCTCGACATCGTCCGCAGCCCGTACGCGCACGCCACGATCAAGGGCATCGACGCCAGCGAGGCGCTCAAGATCCCGGGCGTCCTGGCCGTCATCACCGGCAAGGACCTCGAGGGCTACAAGCTCCACTGGATGCCGACGCTGGCCGGCGACATGCAGATGGTGCTCCCGACCGACACCGTCATGTACCAGGCACAGGAAGTCGCCGCGGTCATCGCGACGACCAAGTACATCGCCGCCGACGGCGTGGCCGCGGTCCTCGTCGACTACGAGCCGTTGCCGGTCATCGTCGACCCGTTCAAGGCGCTCGAGCCGGATGCCTTCGTCCTCCGACCGGACCGCGGACCCGACAAGCAGAACAACCACATCTGGCACTGGGAATCCGGTGACCGAGCGGCGACAGACGCGGATCTAGCCTCGGCCGACGTCCACATCGAGCAGGACATCTATATCCCGCGGATCCACGTGGCGTCGATCGAGACGTGCGGCTGCGTCGCCGACTGGAACCCGGTCCGCCAGCAGCTCACCCTCCACATGACGACCCAGGCGCCGCACGCCATCCGAACCGTGGTGGCGCTCGTCGCGGCGGGCGCCGGCCTGCCGATCAGCGAACAGAACATCCGGGTCAAGACGCACGACATCGGCGGCGGGTTCGGCGGCAAGGTGCCCGTCTACCCGGGCTACGTGCTGGCCGTCGCGGCGTCGTTCCTCATCGGCAAGCCGGTCAAGTGGATCGAGGACCGCTCGGAGAACCTCCAGGCCGACTCGTTCGCCCGCGATTACCACATCCACGCCGAGCTCGGCGCCACCAAGGACGGCAGGATCACCTCGCTCAAGGCGAAGACCATCGCCGATCACGGCTATTCGGACGCGGCGGCCGACCCGTCCAAGTTCCCGGCCGGGTTGTTCAACGTCATCACCGGCTCGTACGACTTCCCGAACGCGTTCGTGGAGGTCGACGGCGTCTACACCAACAAGCCGCCGGGCGGGGTCGCCTACCGCTGCTCGTTCCGGGTCACCGAGGCCGTCCATGCCGTCGAGCGGATGGTCGACATCCTCGCCCACCAGATCGGCAAGGACCCGGCCCAGGTCCGGATGGAGAACTTCATCCAGCCTGACCAGTTCCCGTACAAGACGCCGACCGGCTGGTCGTACGACTCCGGCAACTACCCGGCCGCGCTCCAGAAGGCGATGGACATCATCGACTACGCCGGTCTTCGCCAGGAGCAGGCCGACAAGCGCGCCCGCGGCGAGCTGATGGGCATCGGGATCAGCAGCTTCACCGAGATCGTCGGGGCCGGGCCGTCGCACGACTTCGACATCCTGGGCATCAAGATGTTCGACTCGTGCGAAATCCGGGTCCATCCCACGGGCAAGGTGATCGCGCGACTGGGCGTCCAGTCGCAGGGCCAGGGGCACGAGACCACGTTCGGCCAGATCATCGCCGAGGAGCTCGGCTTCCCGGTCGCCGACATCAAGATCGAGGAGGGCGACACCGACACCGCTCCGTACGGGCTCGGCACCTACGCCTCGCGATCGACGCCGGTCGCCGGTGCCGCGACCGCCGTGGCCGCGCGCAAGATCCGCGACAAGGCGCGCAAGATCGCCGCCCACCTGCTCGAGGCCAACGAAGAGGACCTCGACTGGGAGCCCGGCAAGTTCAGCGTCAAGGGTTCGCCCGACCGGTTCAAGACGATCCAGGAGATCGCGTTCGCGGCCTACACCAACCACCCGCAGGGGATGGAGGCCGGCCTCGAGGCGGTCGATTACTACGATCCGCCGAACCTGACCTTCCCGTTCGGCAGCTACATCTGTGTCGTCGACATCGACAAGGGAACCGGTCAGGTCCACGTCCGCCGCTTCGTGGCGGTCGACGACTGCGGCAACATCATCAACCCGATGATCGTCGACGGGCAGATCCACGGCGGCCTGACGATGGGCCTTGCCCCCTCGCTGTACGAGCAGATCACCTACGACGAGCTCGGCAACAACCAGGCTGGCACCTTCCTCGACTACCTCCTCCCGACCGCGGTCGAGACACCCAGCTGGGAGACCGACAAGACGATCACGCCCTCCCCGCACCATCCGATCGGGGCCAAGGGCGTCGGCAAATCGGCCACGGTGGGTGCGCCGCCGGCGATCGCCAACGCGGTGGTCGATGCCCTGTGGCACCTCGGCGTGCGCAACGTCGACATCCCGATGACCCCCCAAAAGATCTGGGCCATCCTCCACGAGAAGGGCGTGGCCTAGGGGCGCGGCGATGACCGGATCGCCGATCCTGGCCCGGGCCGTCGAGCTCGAGACGGCCGGTCGGTCGTTCGCGATCGCCACCGTGGTGGCGGTCCGTCGACCGACCTCGGCTCGTCCGGGCTCGTCCGGGCTCGTCCATCCGGACGGCAGTATCGAGGGCTGGGTCGGCGGCAGCTGCGCCCAGCCGGTCGTCGTCCGCGAGGCGCTCCGGGCGCTGGTCGACGGCCAGCCCCGGCTCCTGCGATTGTCGAAGGACGTTCCCGCCGAGGGCCGCCGCGGCGACGGGATCGTCGAGCTGGTGATGACCTGCCATTCCGGCGGAACCCTGGAGATCTACGTGGAACCGCACCTGCCTGCGCCGGTCCTGTGGGTGGCCGGAACGACCCCGATCGCCGGGGCCCTCGTCGCACTTGGTTCGGCGGCCGGCTGGCGCGTCTCGGTCTTCGATCCTGTTGCCGATCCGGCCGCGTTTCCTGGCGCCGAGCACGTCGTCGTGGGCGCCGATCTCGGCGGCACCGACCCGACCGTGGCGCCGGCGGTGGTCGTGGCGACCCAGGGCGTCTGGGACGAGGAGGCGCTGGCCGCCGCCCTGTCCCGGAATGCCGCCTACGTCGGGCTCGTGGCGTCGCCGACGCGGGCCGCCGTGGTCCGCGCCTGGTTGCGCGACGAGGCGCGCATCCCCGACGAGCGTCTCGCCGCGTTGCGCGCCCCGGCCGGTCTCGACCTCGGGGCGGAGACCGCGGAGGAGGTCGCCCTGTCCATCCTCGCGGAGCTGGTCCAGGTCAGGCGCGGGACGGCCACGTTCGTCGCCTCGCCCGGACCCGCGACGCTCGCCGGTGCGCCGATGGCGACGGCGCCCACGCTCGAACCGGTCGTCGACGACATCGTGTTGCTAGATCCGGTCTGCGGGATGACCGTCGACCGAGCCCACGCCCGACACCTCGCCGAGCACGACGGGGTGGTCTACGCGTTCTGCTCGATGGGCTGCCGGACCAGCTTCATCCGCGAGCCGACCGCCTACCTGCAGCAGTCAACCGCTCCATCCCCGGACTGATCCGGGCCGCACCTCGCAGCGCTGGAGTTCCCCGATGCGTTTCGCCGGCTCCGTCCCCATCCGCGCTCCCCGGGATCGCGTCTGGGCGTTCGTTGTCGATCCCGAGCAGGTCGGCCCGTGCGGGCCCGGCGTCGAGAAGATCGAGGTCATCGACCCGACACATTTCAAGGCAACGGCAAAGGTGGGCATCGGGTTCATCAGCGCCCGGTTCGTGGTCGACATGGAGTTCGCCGAATCGCAGCCGCCGGACCGGGCGGTGATCAAGGCGCATGGCCAGGCGCCCGGCAGCGCGGTGGACGCGACCGCGGAGATGCGCCTATCGGACGGGCCCGACGGCGCCACGGTCATGGACTGGAATGCCGACGTGAACCTTGCCGGTACACTGGCCAGTGTCGGCGCGCGCCTGATCGAGGGCACGGCCAGCAAGATGATCGGCCAGACCTTCGAGTGCATGCGCGCAAAGCTCGAGGCCTGACCGGGGCGATGCCGCAGGTCAGCACCGGACTCGGTGCGATGTGGACGTGCCCGCGCTGCGAGCACCGGTTCGTCACGGCCAACGTGTGGCACTCCTGCACGCGACGGAGCCTGGATGATGCGTTCGTCGTCGCCGCGCCCGAGGTCCGCGCGGCGTTCGATCGATTTGTGGAGCTTGCCGGCGCGTGCGGTCCGATCGAGGTCATCGCCCAGAGGACCCGGATCGTGATCATGGGCCGGGTCCGCTTCGCCGGGGCCCAGGTCCGTCGCGACGCGGTGCGGCTCAACTTCGCGCTGACTCGCCGGATCGACGCGCCGTGGGTGTCGCGGATCGAGACCTACGGGCCGCGCTGGCATGCCCACCGTTTCGACGCGCGTTCCCGGGTGGACGTCGACGCGATCGCCGAGCTGCCGCCGCTCCTGTGCGAGGGTTACCGGGATCTCGGCATGCAGGGCTGGCGGCAGGTGTCGACCGGTCCATGAGCGACTGACGGCCGCATGACCGCGGCGCCCGTCCCGGCGACGATCAACGAGGACCTGGCGGTCGAGCGCGAATCACCGCGTGCCTGGCGCTACCTCCGGGCCAATCCGAGCTTCTGGATCGGCGCGGTCCTCGTCACGCTCATCATCGCAGCGGCGGTCCTGGCGCCGCTGCTGGCGCCGTTCGATCCCAACTTCCAGTTCCGGCGCGAAGGCCTGACCCTCGGCGGCGACCCGCTAGGCCCAACCGCCAAGTTCCCGCTCGGGACGGACAAGCTCGGTCGCGACGAGCTCAGCCGATTGCTGTACGGGGCTCGGACGTCGCTGACGGTGGGGATCGTGGCCAACGTCCTGGCCACGTTCATCGGCGTCGTCGTCGGGGCGATTGCAGCCTTCTTCCGGGGCTACCGCGTCCGGGTGTATGCCTTCGGTCGCGGCGGCGACGTGCCGATCCCGATCGAGACAATCTTGATGCGGATCACCGACGCCGTGCTGGCCTTCCCGGCCCTGCTGGTCGCGATCGCCCTGGTGGCGATCATTGGGCCAAGCCTCGGGCTCGTGATCGTAGTCATCGCGGCGGTCCTCTGGACCGCGACCGCGCGGATCATGTACAGCACCTCACTCGTGGTTCTGTCGAGCGACTTCATCGTGGCCGCCACGGCCATCGGCGTGTCCGGGCCGCGGATGGTCGTGCGTCACCTGCTGCCCCATCTCCTGCCGTTGATCATCGTCTACGCGACGCTCGGAATCGCCACGACGGTCCTGTTCGAGGCGACCCTGTCGTTCCTCGGCGTGGGTGTGCCTCCGCCCGCGGCTTCGTGGGGCGGAATGATCATCGAGCACGTCGGGTACTACCGGACCGACCCGCGCGTCGTCGCGCTGCCGGGCCTGGCAATCATGGCGACGATCCTCGCCTTCAACCTCCTCGGGGACGCCCTGGCGGACGCCCTCGACCCCCGACATTGGCGCTGATGCGTGGTCGGCCCTGACCGACCCCGAAAGGAGGCAACGCGTGCAACTGACATCGGAGTCTCGGCGGGTCGCCGCCTTGGGGGTAACCCTCATGCTGGTGGCCGGCGCCTGTGGGGCGTCGAGCTCGCCGGCCCCGTCTTCGGAGGCGTCGACTGCGGCCTCGGCCCCGCCCTCGGTGACCGGGAGTGCACCGGCCGAGTCGGGCGCGGCCAGCGAGCCCGCGGGGATCCCGCAGGGCGGCACCCTGTCGATCGGCTGGAACGGCGAGATCCAATGGCTCGACCCGGCGCTCGGCTATGACGTGACGTCGTGGCCCGCGGAACGCCTGATGTTCGAGCAGCTGCTGGGCTATGACAAGGGCACCACGCTCATCCCGATGCTCGCCGACGGGATGCCGACCGTGTCGGCCGACGGCAAGGCATACACGTTCAAGCTCCACACGGGCGTCAACTTCGTCAACGAGGACGGCAGCGTCCTGCGACCGATGACCGCCGACGACGTGGCCAAGTCGATCAATCGCGTGCTCAACCCGAACCTCAAGCCGAACCCCTCGCCGGTCGCGGGCGGGTTCTTCGGCAACATCGTCGGCGCCGACGACGTGCTGAACGGCAAGGCCACGACGGCGTCCGGGATCAAGGTCATCGATCCCGCGACCGTCGAGTTCGACCTCGTCAATGCCGACGCCACGTTCCTCAACGTCATGGCCACGCCGTTTGCCTCGATCGTCCCGACGGAGCTGGCCGATGACGACGCCACGGCCTTCTCGGCCAAGCCGGTCGGCAGCGGGCCGTACCTGTTCAAGAGCTACGCCAAGGGCCAGGGCGCGACCTTCGTCAAGAACCCGAGCTACTGGCAGGCCGGCCAGCCGTACCTCGACGAGATCGACTACCGGACCGGCCAGGACGACAACTCGATGCTCCAGCAGATCGAGGCGGGCACGCTCGACCTGATGGGCGATCCGATGCCGAGCGCCCAGTTCACCGACGTGACCACCAACCCCGACTACGCCAGCCAGGTCGTCCATCACACGCTGGTCAACACCGACTACGTGTTCATGGACACCCAGCAGCTCAACAGCGGCCCGTTCAGCGACGTCAAGGTCCGCCAGGCCGTGAACAACGCGATCGACAAGGACGCCATCCTGCAGATCACCCACGGGGCGGGCGTCGCCGCGAACTGCATCTATCCGCCGGACCTGCCGGCCTACGACCCGAACTGCAATCCCTATCCGCACGACGTCGACAAGGCCAAGCAGCTGATGCAGGACGCCGGCTTCGGGTCCGGCTTCGAGACCAAGTTCTACACGGACACGACCGATCCGGATCCGCAGATCGGTGCCTCGATCCAGCAGGACCTGGCGGCGATCGGGATCAAGGCCGACATCGTGTCGCAGGAGTTCGCGACCTTCCTCGACACGATCGAGACGCCGCACAAGGCACCGATCGGCTGGGTCGGCTGGTTCCAGGACTACCCGGATCCGTCCGACTTCATCGATCCGATCCTGTCCTGCGCCTCTGCGGTCAAGGGCGGCGCGAACGCCTCGCTGTACTGCAACAAGGACGTCGACGCGCTGGCCGCCGCGGCCAAGGGCGAGACGGACCAGACCAAGCGGCTGGCCGACTACCAGCAGATCCAGACGATGATCATGGCCGACGCCCCATGGGCGCCGTTCCGCCATCAGGAGTGGTACACGCTCGTCGGCAAGCAGGTCGGTGGGTTCGAGATCCATGCGGTCTGGCAGTACGACGTCCGCAGCCTCTGGAAGATCCCGGGCTGACCGCGGCGTTTCCGCGCACCTGACGAGACACGATCGCGAATGGCCGCGTACATCGTCCGCCGGATCGGCTGGTCGGTGGTGGTGCTGTTCGCGATCGCCATCGTCACCTTCTTCGTGACGTTCATCCTCCCGGCGGACCCGGCTCGGATGATCGCGGGCATCCGGGCCACGCCGGAAGATGTCGACCGGATCCGGCACGCGCTCGGGCTGGACCAGCCGTTCCTGGCCCAGCTCGGACGCTATCTCGGCCGCCTCCTGGGCGGCGATTTCGGCCATTCGTACATCCAGAACCGCGACGTCCTGTCGTTGATCCTCGAACGGTTCCCTGCCACCCTGCAGCTGGCCGCGGCGGGGCTGCTCGTGGAGCTCGCGATCGGGCTGCCGCTCGGCGTCTTCGCCGCGACCCACAAGGGGACCTGGCCGGATCGTGTGTCCACGCTGTTCACGATCGTGCTGGTCTCGGCACCCTCGTTCCTGGTCGGCTACCTGCTGCTCAACTTCCTGGCCTTCCAGCCGCAGATCCTGGCACACGTCGAGATCTTCCCGATCGGCGGTTACAAGTCGCTCGACCTGCGCTACCTGGCCCTGCCCGCAATCACCCTCGGCTTCAGCGGTGCGGCCTACTACACACGGTTAACCCGTACGGCGATGATCGATGAGCTGGCCAAGGACTACGTGCGTACCGCGCGGGCCAAGGGCCTCCGCAACGGGCGGATCCTGTGGCGGCATGCCTTCCGGAACACACTCAGTCCGGTGCTCAGCCAGATCGGCCTCGACCTCGGGTTCTTCCTCGGCGGTGTCGTCGTCGTGGAGCGTGTCTTCTCGTGGCCCGGGATCGGCAAGCTGGCGGTCGACTCGATCGTGACCGCGGACGTTCCGCTCATCCTCGGGACCGTCCTGTTCGGGACGCTCTGCGTCGTGCTCGCGAACCTCGCCGTGGACGTTGCGCAGTTCCTGATGGATCCACGGATCCGCCGATGAGACACGCAATTCGACAAACAGGGAGACTCCAATGACCTTCTCGATCGTGGCCCTCGATCCGGCCACCGGGGACCTCGGCGCAGCCGTCCAGTCCAAGTTCCTCGCCGTAGGGGCGGTCGTGCCGTGGGCTATGGCGGGCGTGGGCGCCGTGGCCACCCAGTCGTTCGCCAATGTCGCGTACGGGCCGGGCGGTTTGGGGTTGCTGGCCGACGGCAAGTCGGCTGAAGATGCGCTGGCGAGCCTCGTCGCCGCAGACGCCCTGCGGGACCAGCGCCAGGCCGGGATGGTTGACGCGCATGGCGGCTCTTCGACGTTCACCGGCCGGCAGTGCTTCGCGTGGGCCGGCGGCCGCACCGGGTCGGGGTATGCGGCGCAGGGCAACATCCTGGCCGGCGCAGCCGTCGTCGACGGCCTCGCCGACACGTTCCTGGCGGGCGGCCGTCCGTTCCCCGAGCTGCTCGTCGCGTGCCTCGCAGCGGCCGACGCAGCCGGTGGGGACCGACGCGGCCGCGAGTCGGCGGCGCTCCTCGTCGTCCGGGCAGGTGGCGGTTACGGCGGCGGCAACGACCGCTGGTTCGACCTGCGAGTGGACCATCACGACGACCCGGTCGGCGAGCTGGCCCGGCTCGTCGACCTGCAGCACCTGTACGTCGACCGGCCATCGCTCAACGAGCTCCAGGCCGTTGACCAGGCGACCGCCGCCGAGATCCGCGCGAGCCTCGAGTCTCTGGGCGCGGGGCCGGGTGGCCACCTCGGAGCCGTCTACGCGCCGATGTCCGGGATCGTCAACGACCACAAGCAGCCGCGCCCCTACGTCGGCGAGCAGCGCCCCTTCCCGTCGAACTGGGATACCCGCTGGCAGCGGGCCCTCGACGACTGGATGGCCGTCGAGAATCTCGAGGAACGGGCCGCGGCACCCGGCTGGATCGATCGCCGAGTGCTGGCCGTGCTGCGGGCGAAGGGTCCGGGCTGATCGGCCCCGTCCGGGCCGGGTAGGTGCACCCCGGTAGGTGCTCCCCGATTGATCTCCTTTGGCTGATATTCCTCACCCAAGGGAGATGGTCGATGACATGGGCAGGGGCAGCGCGCCGGCGCCGGCCGCCGCGTCTGCCACAATCGGGCGATGGAACGCCTCAGCCGCGCCGTTGGTCCGATCGCCACCAACGTCCACGTCCTGGCCGACCAGCGGTCGCGCGAGGCGATCGCGATCGACACGGCGACCCCGTGCCTGGCCTGGATCGCCGACGCGCTCGCTGAGCGCGGCTGGACGCTCAAGCTGATCGTGTCGACGCACGGGCACTGGGACCACATCGGCGACAACGCAGCGGTGGCCGCCCACAGCGGGGCGGCGATCGCGGTCCACCCGCTCGATCGCGACCGGCTGGAGCACCCCGAACCGGTGTCCGCGCCCTTCGACGTCCCGCCGTCGGTGCCCGCCGTTGAGCTCGCGGAGGGCGGCTGGATCAAGTTCGGCGAGATCCGGCTGCGCGTCCTCCACACCCCGGGTCACACGGCGGGCTCCGTCTGCCTGCTGGCGGAGGGTGACGGCCTGCTCTACAGCGGCGATACGCTGTTCGCCGCCGGCTGGGGCCGGGTCGACCTGCCCGGCGGCGATCCCGAGGCGATGGTCGAATCGATCGCCCGCCTGACCACGCTCAAGGACCGCGTCGCGGTGTTGCCCGGGCACGGCCAGACGACGACCATCGGCCGCGAACGGGCATGGATGGAGTTGGTCCGCGACGGACGCCGCCTCTTCGCCTGAGCCGAGTCAGCGCTCGATCGGGAGACGGTAGGCGATCGAGCGGCGGAAGACCGTGAACCCGACGCTCTCGTACAGCCCGAGCGCGCCGCTCGGGTTCTGCGCGTCGACCCCGAGCATGGCTTCGTCCATCCCGGCCTCGCGCAGCTTGATCATCCCGGCGGCCGTCAGGGCGCGGGCCACGCCACGCTTGCGCCAGGGCCGGCGGACGCTGATCCTCTCGAGCCAGCCGCGACGGATCCCCAGGCGCCGGTTCTCCTCGGCCCAGATCCAGACCTCGACCACGCCGACGACCTGGTCGCCATCCCAGGCGACCGCCCACAGGTCGGTGTTCGTGTCGGGCTGGTTGAAGGTCTGGCGGAACCCCTCCTCCCCGTGATCGTGGGGTTCCCAGTGATCCTGGAAGGCCTCGGTTCCGGCCTCGTAGATCTGGCGGTGCTGGTCCTGTTCGACGCGGCGCATCTCGATCCCGTCCGGGAGTGGGAGGGCCTCGACCGCCTCGAGGTGCTCGCGGCGCATCAGGAAGAACTGCCGTGCCGGCCGGAGGCCGGCGTCCTCGTAGAGTGCCCTTGCCGCGGTCTCCTGCTCGCCGGCGTGTGCGCCGAGCATAGCCGGCCGATCCGGGTCCTCCTCTGCAGCGCGCTGGCGGGCTCGGTCGATGCTCCAGGCGAGCAGCCATGACCCGATCCCGCGCCTCCGAAGATCGGGCGCCACCTTGCCCGACAGGTCGTAGGTCGGCACGTCGGCCCGGACTTCACGCGACACGGCGGTCATCGCCACCAGGCGTCCGTCGCGCTCGACGAGCACGACGTCCCGGCCCACGTCGAGCGAGTCCGGCGACAGGTCGAGCCGCACGGTGTCGGCGGTCGGCAGCCACGGGATCCCGTCGTGCGCATGCGCGTCCCGGATGAGCTCGGCGAGCGGCTGGTAGTCGACGTCGCCGTTCAGGAAGCGCGCGCGAAGGCCGTCGATCGGCGGGGCGGCGGGGAGGCCACTCTCCGTCGCGGCCGCGCTGGTCTGCGTCATCGTTCGTCTCCGTACTTGCGGGCCATGTGTTCGTTGACGGACTTCGAGATGAGCCGCCAGGTTCGACGATGCTCCGCCCGAGCGCGCGGATCGCCCTGGCGAGCGACGTGGGCCATCTCGCGTTCCAGCTTGCGATGACTGGCGAGCCGCTCTTCGCTCAACCGGCCGTCGGCCAGCGCCGCGCCGACGGCGCAGCCGGGCTCGCCGGCGTGCCGGCAATCGCTGAACCGACACGCGGAAGCCAGCGAGGCCACGTCATCGAACGCCGTCTCCAGGCCGTCGTCTGCGCCGAGCACCTCGAGCGCGCGAATCCCGGGCGTGTCGATCAGCAGGGCCCCACCCGGCAGCGCGAAGAGCTCGCGGTGCGAGGTCGTGTGCCGGCCACGCGAATCCGACGCTCGGACCTCGGCCGTCATCTGGCGCGCCTCGCCGAGGAGGGCGTTGACCAGCGTCGACTTGCCGACACCCGAGGAGCCGAGGATCGCGGCCGTCGACCCCGGTCGCAGGTGGTCGCGAAGCTCGTCGAGCCCGGCTCCGGTCCAGGCCGAGACCGCGATCGTCGGAGTCCCGGGCGCGATCGCATCGACCGCGACCAGGCGGCCGTCGACGTCGTCGGCCAGGTCGGCCTTGTTGAGGACGACGACCGGACTGATCGCGCTCGACCAGGCAACGGCCAGGTAGCGCTCGATCCGGCGCAGGTTGAAGTCGTTGTCGAGGCCGGCCACGAGCAGGGCGGTGTCGATGTTGGAGGCCATGATCTGCTCGTCGTCGAGACCCGCGCCGTGCCGGGTCGCATCGCTCGCCATTCGCCGGAAGGACGTCCGTCGGGGAAGGACTGCGGTGATGACGTCCGCGCCGTCGAGGGCGACCCAGTCGCCGACCGTCGGGTATTCGGCGGTGGCCAGGGCCCCGAACCGGAACGAGCCGGAGACGGCGGCCGGTCGGTCGCCGGCAACGTCGCGGACGATTGACGTCTCGCGATGGACGGCCACGACCCGAGCCGGCCGGCGACCCCGCGCAGCATGCGGCGCGAAGGCCTCCGACCAGCCCGGGTCCCAACCGAGCGTCTCGATGGTCCAGGCAAGCTCTCCCATGTCAGCCGACCCGCTTGAGCTTGCCGGTCCGCTTGGCGTAGCGCTCGGCACGACCGAACGCCCACAGCCCGAAGGGGATGAACACGGCGCCCATCACCAGCAACGGCCAGACGTCGCCGACCAGCTCGAGGACGGAGGTGCCCTTCAGGAGCCCGGCCCGGACGCCGTGCAGGACGTACGTTGCCGGCGACAGGTGCGACAGCACCTGCATCCACGGCGGAAGGATGTCGACCGAGTAGTACACGCCGCTGACCAGCAGCAGGCAGGACTGGAGAACGAAGGTCATCTGCGCGCCGCGCTCGACGTAGAGCAGCGGCAGGATCGCCGCGATCATCCCGATCCCGACGAAGCTGAACGAGCCGAGCAGCATGAACGCGAGCACGGTCAGCGGGTTGGCGCCGGCCAGGTCGAGCTGCGGGAAGAACAGGATCAGCACGATGAGGATGACCGTGGTGTGGACCAGGCCGTAGACCATCGCGTACAGCACCGAACCGAGCAGCTGCGACCAGCGCTGGATCGGCGCCATCATCGTGTACTCGAGGGTGCCCTCCCAGCGTTCGACCGAGATGGTCTCGGCGATCCAGCTGAAGACGACCGACAGGTAGTTCCAGAAGATCGCCCCGACCATCAGGGTCAGCAGCAGCGTCGGGCTGCCCTGGTCGGCACCGATGAGCGAGATCGACAACGCGCCCGCGACGGAATAGACCAGGAAGGCGATTTCCCAGCCCCAGTAGCGGCGTGTCAGGAAGAAGTTGCGCTCGATGAAGGCGTACGACGCCTTCAGCTCATGGGCGACGATGGTCACGGGAGTGTCTCCGGATGGGGAGCCGGTCCGGTCCTCAGCGGGACCGGGCCAGCTCCAGACTCGACTCCGCCGCGATCCGCTCGCCGACCGCGATGAGTCGGCGGCCGATCGACCGGCGGATGGATGTGCGGCCGTCGTCGAGCAGGCGCTCGCGCGCCAGTTCGGCGATCAGTCGCTCCTGGCGCTCGCGCGCCAGCTCATACGCTGTCTGGTTGAAGTTCATCGTTCTCACCTCCTTTCAGTCGTCGGATTCGGACTCGTCCTCCTCGACGTCGTCGTCGAGCGAGCGACCGGTGTAGGTCATGAACACGTCTTCGAGGGTTGCCGGCCGGCCGAGCCGGTCCGACGTCATGGCGATCAGCCCTTCGGGCGTGTCCTCGGCGACGACACGGCCGTCGTTGAGGATCGTGATCCGGCCGCACAGGCGTTCTGCCTCGGCCAGGTCGTGGGTCGTCAGGACGATCGTGGCGTCGTGGGTCTCGCGGAGCTCTTCGATGAAGGTCTGGACGTCGAGCTTCGAGCGCGGGTCCAGGCCGGTGGTCGGCTCGTCGAGGAGCAGCAGCGTCGGGCTGGTCAGCAGGGCTCGCGCGATCGCGACCTTCTGCTGCATGCCCCGGCTCATCTGCTCGATCGGGCGGCCGGTTCGGCTGGCGCCGATGCCCAGCCGGGCGAGGATCTGCAGGGCCTCGCGCTTCGCCGTCGTGCCGTCGAGGCCGTACAGCCGGGCGGCGAACAGCAGGTTCTCCATCGGGCTGAGCTTCTTGAAGAAGGCGGCGTCCACGCTGACCCGGTTGATCAGCCGCTTGACCGCCATCTCGTCGCGCACGATGTCGTGCCCGAAGACCTCCACCCGGCCCTCGTCGAGGGTCAGCAGCCCGGAGATCAGCCGGATGAGCGTCGACTTGCCCGAGCCGTTGGCCCCCAGGATCCCGTGGATGTCGCCGCGCTCGAGGCGCAGCGACACGTGCGAGATCGCGGCGACCGGCTTGCGCTTCCGCCCGACGATGAACCGCTTGCTCGCGTCCTCGATGAGGAGCGCGGACACGCGATCGCCGGCAGGCTGAGCGACGACCGACCTGATCGGCTGGCTCGGCAGGCCGCCCGATCCGTTCTTCAGTTCCGGTACGAGGATGGCGGTCACGGTGGTTGCTCCAGGTGGCGGAGGAGGGTTGACGTCCGAAACGAGATGAGCCGCGGGCTCCGACCCGACACCCTGGGCGTCGGGGGGCCTCGCGGCTCCTGGTGTCCGGGCCTGCCGAAGGGGCAGGAATGGGCATCAAAAAAGCCGGGGGCCCATCTGGCCCACGGCTCTTGGTTCGTCCGGTAGGCGGTCTTGCCGCCTGCGGTCTAGCTCGAGATGGGCACAGATCTCCCGAGTGCATCGGCGCCGGTAGGCGCAACGCATCGGTTGAGGAGGAACGTCTTCGTCGTCATTCGGAGCCGCCTCCGTGGTGGGATCAGTGCACGCGACATGCGAGCCGGCGGGCAGTCTACCCGCCGCGCAAACCGGGTGTCAACCCACGCTGACGACGGGCGCCGGATCACCATCCGAGACCGATGGCGCGGTCCGGATCGCGACGCAACACCGGCCAGGCTGGGGATCAAGGCTGGCCAGCGAGGTGTGGTCACCCAGACCATCGAGAAGACCGTCGGCGAGGGCGAGGTTCATCCCGCACACGAGGTCGCGATGACGGGCCACCAGGGCATCGAACGGGCAGTTGCCGAGCCGGATCTCGCCGGGACCCGTCAACTGCGGCTCGTAGCCCCGCTCGTCGAGCGTCTCGAGGAGGGCCTCCCGGAGCCGACCGCGGCCCGGCCACGGGCCTGCTCGCCTGCGCGCCTCGACGCCGACTTCGCGCCCGATCGCCCCCGCGGCCGTGATGAGCGGCTCGGGAGGTACGGACGCGGCCATCCGCTCGATCGTCGTGGCGAAGAGGTCGGCGGGTAGTTCGTACTGGCGAGCAGGCAGCGATACCGCGACGTCGCGGTCCGCGCGTCGATAGAGCTTGGCCGGCCGCCCGGCGCCCGGACCGGTGCGACCCGAGAGGCGGCGGTATTCGGCAACCAGCAGGCCCCCTCGGACGAGGCGGTCGAGGTGGAACGCGGCCAGCGCTCGCGAGGCCTTGACGGCGGTCGCCGCCTCGTCTCGGCCCACCGGCACGACATTCATTCGGTCCGCTGTCGCCCGGCCCGCTGTCGCCCGGCCCGCCCTCGCCCGACCCGTTCGGCCGCCTTGGCCTGTCGGCTCGCCAGGTCGAGGCGCACGATCGGCCGCTCGGGCGTCGTGGCATTCCATCGCCGACGAGCCACCTCCCGGAACCCGGCGCGTTCGAACATCGCCAGCGTGCCCTTGTACGCGAGACCGGCCGCCACCCGTCCGGAAGTCGTATCCACCGGGTAGGCCTCGAGCGTCGCCGCGCCGTGCGATCGCGCATAGTCGATCGCTCCCTCGAGCAGCTGCACCGCGATGCCCTGGCCGCGCGATCGACGCGACACGACGAAGCAGACGATCGACCAGACCACCGCGTCGTCGACCGGCGCCAGCAGAACGGAGTAGGCGAGCCGCTCGTAGTCCGCCCGCGGGCCGAGGCTGACCCAGCCAACGGCCCGATCGGCCTGATAGGCGATCAACCCGAGAGCGGGAGCGGTCGACGGGCGCTCGTCGGCCAGGCCTCGGAGCATCGCGCGATGGTCCTTCGACGACGCCTTCGAGAAGCTCGTCCCCCGGAACCGAAAGTAGGTGCACCAGCACCACTTCGGGTCGCCCCCTTCTTCGAAGAGCGCCGCGACGTCCGAGAACCGATCGGCGGCGAGCGGGAGGATGGTCAATGACTGGGCGCCGGACATCGCCTGATCCTCGTGGTCAATCCTGACATCGGCCGACGCGAATCATGACGCCCATCGTCCGCCGATGCGCCTGGCGCTCAGCACTGCTCCGGGCGGCGGCCGTCGTTTGACGCTCCGGGACCCCAGCCGTACGCTGCCGGTCCGACCTCATCCATCCTCGCTCCGCTGGAGTCATCGTGGCCGACACCATCCCCGCGCGGGGCCGGTGGGCCTTTCGCCCCGTTCCACCGGAACCACGCTCCATCGTTGAGCTGATCCGAGCCGGCACGCTCGATTCCGAGCTGGCCGCGACCCTCTGGCTGCTGGTCGAGGCCGGCGTCCCGATCGTCGTCGCTGGCGAGGGCCAGGGCATCGGCAAGAGCACCCTGCTCGGGGCATTGCTCGACTTCGTGCTCCCGGCAACCACGGTTGTGGAACTAGCTGGAGCCGCCGAGACCTTCGACTGGATGCCGCAGGCCACCGAGCTCGGCTGGTCGAGCGCGACACCGTCGACCGATCGGTCCCGGATCAGGCCTGAGCGCACGCTCCTGGTGGCCGCCGAGCTGTCGGATCACCTGCCGGCCTACACCTGGGGCGACGCCGCTCGGCTCGCGGTCCGTGCCGTGTCGATCGGCTACGGGCTGGCGACGACCATCCATGCCGATTCGCTCGACGAGGTGTTCGAGGGGCTGCGCCGCCGGCCGGTCGCCCTGACCGATGACGAGCTGTCGCACCTGGGCGTCGTCCTGGTCCTGCGGCAGCCGGGCGGCGAGCGGCGACGGATCGCCGCCGCGCACTACGTCCGCCCGGTGTCGCGGGATGCGCACGGTCACGTCCAGCGCCTGGGGCCCGCCGTCCTCGCGACATGGGACCCGGTCCACGACCGGCTCGAGCACTTCGGCTGGGGCGTGATCCCGGAGCTGGCGATACGGACGGGCCGCCGACCCGGCGATTTCGAGCTGGAAGCCGAGACCCGCCGAGGCGTCCTCGACGGGCTGGCCGTGCGAGGTGAGAGCGAGCCCGCGCGCGTCCGCTTGGCCATCGCCGACCACCGTGCCGCGGCGACGAGCGCCACCTCCATCGCCCGGCGGTCGCCGTGGCGCCCTCCGGCCGCTCCCGCTCCGAACTGAGGTTCCCATGTCGTCCCAGCCTCGCCCCTCCACGCTCGCCGAGCTCAAGGCTTCCGGCTGGCGACCCCGGACGGTCAAGGACGAGCTTCGGGCCAACCTGCTGGCGCAGCTGGCCGCGGGCGGTGAGCTCATGCCGTCGGTCGTCGGCTACTCGGATTCAGTCGTGCCGGCCATCGAGAACGCCATCCTCGCCGGCCAGGACCTGGTCTTCCTGGGCGAGCGCGGCCAGGCCAAGACGCGCATGGCGCGTCTGCTGGTCGGCCTGCTCGACGACTGGCTGCCGGTCGTCCGCGGCGGCGAGCTCAACGACGACCCGTCCGCACCGGTCAGCCCGGCCGCCCGGGCGATCGTCGCGCGCGACGGCGACCGGAGCGCCATCGACTGGCTGCCGCGCGATCGGCGCTACGCCGAGAAGCTGGCGACCCCGGACATCACGATCGCCGACCTGATCGGCGAGGTCGACCCGATCAAGGTCGCGGAGGGCCGCTACCTGTCGGACGAGCTGACCCTTCACTACGGCCTGATCCCGCGGGCGAATCGCGGCATCGTCGCGATCAACGAGCTTCCCGACCTCGCCGAGCGGATCCAGGTGGGCCTGCTCAACATCCTGGAAGAACGCGACGTCCAGATCCGGGGCTTCGTCGTCCGGCTGCCCCTCGACCTGTACGTCGTCGCCTCGGCGAACCCGGAGGACTACACGTCGCGCGGTCGGATCATCACGCCGCTCAAGGACCGGCTCGGCTCGCAGATCCGGACGCACTACCCGCGGACGCTCGAGCACGAGATGGCGATCGTTCGCCAGGAGAAGCACCGGTTCGCTGCGGAGGACGGCGTGCCCTCGGTGGTCGTCCCGTTGTTCATGGAGGAGCTGGTCGCCGAGCTGACGCACCTGGCCCGCCGCTCACCGGAGATCAGCCAGCGGTCCGGGGTGAGCGTCCGGGTGTCGGTCGCCAACGCCGAAGTGCTCGAAGCCGCGGCGCTCAAGCGCGCGGTCCGGCTCGGTGAGCCGCTGGGGTCGCCGCGGGTGTCGGATCTCGGAGCAGTGGTCGCGTCGACCGTTGGCAAGGTGGAGCTCGAATCGGCCGGCGACGAGACACCCGAGGAGCGGGTCGTCGAGCGGCTGATCACCAAGGCGCTGCACACGACCTTCGGGCGGCGCGTCTCGGTCGACGAGCTGGAAGAAGTCATCGAGGCGTTCGAGGACGGGTTCTCGGTCGAAACCGGCGAACGGACTCCGTCGCGCGACTACGTGGCCTGGATGCGCGAAGTCCCGGGACTGGCTCCCGCCGTCCGCCGCCTCGGGACCTTCGACGTGACCGACGGCGCCGAGGAACCCGCGGTGATCGCCTCGGCCGTCGAGTTCCTGCTGGAAGGGCTGCATCTGGCGCGCCGCCTGAACAAGGATCGGATCCCGACGGGGACGGTCTACCACCGGTGACCGCCTACTCGCCCGACCCGCGCGACCTGGTTCCGGCGCCCGTGCCGGGCGCCGGAAGTGGCGTCGCGGATGGCCCGGCGGCGCAAGCCCGCTACTCGCGCTGGGACGGCAGCCAGCTGCTCGGCGACCTGGACGCAGACGAAATCCTCGCCGCGCTCGCCGATGACGTGATGGAGGAAGGCGACCTGGCCGAGGCGCTGCGCCGCCTGATGGAGCGGGGATGGCGATCCGGCGACCCCACCCGCGGTGACCTTGCGGGCCTGCGGGACCTCATGGACCGCCTGGAGCGGCGTCGGGAGGAGCTGCTCGAGCGGTACCAGCTGCGTGACGTCCTGTCGGACATCCGGCGCCAGCTGGACGAGATCGTCGCGCAGGAACGGGCCGGGGTGGAGCGCCGCCTGGATGCGGCTTCGCCGGCGTCGGGTGAGGAATCGTCGGGGGACCCGGCGCTCCGATCGATGCTGCGCGATGTCGCCGCCCGTCGTCTCGATCAACTCGACGCGCTCCCGACGGACGTCGGGGGTCGAATTCGCGGGCTGGAGGACTACGACTTTCTCGAGCCCGATGCCCGCCAGCGGTTCGAGGAGCTTGTCGAGGGGCTCCGCAAGCAGGTCCTCGACCAGTACGTGGCGGGCATGTCGGACGCGATCCGATCCATGAAGCCGGAGGACCTCGCGGCCAATCGCGAAATGGTCCGCGACCTCAACGAGCTGATCCGCCAGCGGCTCGTCGGGGGCGATCCCGACGCCTCCGAGTTCCTCGCCAGGCATGGCCAGTTCTTCCCGGGCGCCCAGACCCTCGATGACATCATCGACCAGCTGGCCCGGCGGATGGCCGCCATGCAGTCGCTGCTCCGGTCGATGAGTCCCGAACAGCGCGCCGAGCTCCAGTCGACGATGCAGGCACTGCTCCGCGACGACCGGCTGCTGATCGACCTCGCGCAATTGGCGTCGAACCTGGATCTGCTGCTCCCAGGCGGGCTCGGCGAGCGGGTGCCGTTCGAGGGCGACCGGCCGCTCGGGCTTGACGGCGCGCTGGCCCAGATCGGGCAGCTCCAGGCGATGGACCGGCTCGAGGATGCCCTGTCGGATGTCGAATCGCCCGCGGACCTCGCCTCGATCGATCGCGCCGAGGTCCGCCAGCTGTTGGGCGACGACGCCGTGCGCGAGCTGGAAGCGCTCGACGACCTCGCCCGGCGGCTCCAGGAGGCCGGCTACCTGACCGCCGATGGCGACCGCCTCGGCCTTACCGCACGGGGCAGCCGGAAGATCGGCCAGAAGGTGCTGGACGACCTGTTCGCGCGGCTGCAGCGCGACGCCTTCGGCGGCCACCGGATCGACCGCGCCGGCCGGGGCGGCGAGCCCGAGGAGACGACCAAGCCGTACGAGTTCGGGGACCCCTTCCACCTGGACCTGCGGGGGACGCTGTTCAATGCCCTCAGTCGGGAAGAGAACGCACCGCGCGTCCGCGGGCCGAGCGGCGCGCTCCACCTGCGGCCCTCCGACTTCGAGGTCCACCGGACCGAGCAGCTGACGCAGACGTCCACGGTTCTCCTCCTCGACATGAGCCGGTCGATGTTGCTGCGAGGCTGCTTCCTGGCGGCGAAGAAGGTCGCCGTGGCGCTCGACACCCTCATCCGAACCCAGTACCCGCGCGATCACCTCGCCGTCATCGGCTTTGCCTACTACGCCCGCGAGATCCCACCGGGCACGCTCGCCGAGCTGACCTGGCACGGCTACGAATACGGCACCAACCTCCAGCACGGCCTGTTGCTGGCGCGCCGTGCCCTCGAACGCCATCCCTCGTCCAACAAGGAGATCGTCGTCATCACCGACGGCGAGCCGACCGCCCATTTCGAGGACGGCCAGGTCGAGTTCAACTACCCGCCAACGCGGCGGACGATCGGCGAGACCCTCCGCGAGGTGCAACGCTGCACGAAGGAGGGGATCACGATCAACACGTTCATGCTGGAACGATCGCGGGCTCTGGCCGAGTTCGTGGCCCACCTGACGCGGCTCAACCGTGGTCGGGCGTTCTACGCCACGCCGGAGCGACTCGGCGAGTACATCCTGGTCGACTTCGTCAATCGGCGGACGAAGCGGGTATCGTAGTCCCGTGGTCGCGCACGGCCGACCCAGCGCGGACCATCCTGCCGTCCATGTCCCCTGGGTGATGGTGATGGTCGGAGCCCGGCTCCGCGCGCCCGGCGATCGTGAGGCGCGTCGGGGCGGTATCCTCCATTGGCGCGTTCGCGCGGCGCGTCCTGCCCGCGAATCCGCCTCTCTGGGAGGGTCTGCCGATGCTCCAGCTATTCCTCTTCCTGCACGTGATGGGGGCGATCGCGGTGTTCGGGCCGACGTTCGTCTTCCCCGTCATCGCCAGCCAGGCGCAGAAGAGTCCCCAGAACGGACCATTCGCCGCCGTTCTGAGCGAGTACATCGAGCGCCGGATCGTCCTCCCCGGCGCTGTCGTCCAGGGCATCACGGGCGTCGCCCTGATCCTCATCCTGGGCGCGGACCTGACCAGCCCGTCCTTTCGCTGGCTGATCGGCGGAATCATCCTGTACCTGATCGCCATCCTGTACGCGGCGTTCGTGCAGGCGCCGGCGGCCGAGAAGATGGTCGAACTCACTCGCGGCGGACCGCCGCCCGGTCCACCGCCCGCCGGCGCGCCCGCAGGTCCGCCGCCTGAAATCCTGGCCACGGCGCAGAAGCTTCAGCGTGGCGGGATGCTCCTGGGCGTCCTGATCGTGGCGATCGTGATCCTCATGGTGACCAAGCCCGGCTATTGACCGGCGACACCGTTGGACGGACCCGCGGCGGGCGGCCGAACCTACCGCCGGAAGCGGGCCGAAGGGCTCTTGCGCGCTCGTCTCGAGAGGCCGGTACCATGAGATCCCGACCCCTTCGAGGAGATCCTGACCCCATGCCCGACGTCGCGACATCCCCATCCGATCTGCTGGCCCGCCTCGCGGGCAGCGCTCACCTCGACGGCGACCGGCTCGTCATCGATGACGAGACCACGTTCCGTGACGCCGGGATCCGCGATCTTGCCTGGACCGCAGCGTTCTCGATCGACGAGGCGACGATCGAGGCCGCCCAGTGGCTCATCTGGGAAGCCAGCCAGGTCCTCGGTGCCCGCTCGGCGAGCATCCAGGGGCTGTACGACGCCCGAGCGCGTGGCGAGGTCTCCGGCTTTACGGTCCCCGCCATCAACCTGCGCGCGCAGACGTTCGACATGGCCCGAACGGTGTACGAGACCGCCCAGGCGGCCAACGTTGGGGCAGTCATCCTCGAGATCGCCCGGAGCGAGCAGACCTACACGTTCCAGCGCCCGATCGACTTCGCGACCGCGGCCCTGGCCGGCGCCGTGGCGGCCGGCTGGCGGGGCGCGGTCTTCCTCCAGGGCGATCATTACCAGTTCAACGCCAAGAAGTACGCAGCCGACCCGGAGGCCATGACCGACGAGATCCGGCGCGCCTGCCGGCTTGCAATCGACGCGGGCTACCGGAACATCGACATCGATTCCTCGACGCTCGTCGACCTGTCCAAGCCGAACGCCGACGAGGAGCAGCACGAGAACTACCTGCGTGCCGCCGAGCTGACGGCGCTGATCCGGACGCTCGAGACCGACGGCGTGACGGTCAGCGTCGGCGGCGAGATCGGCGAGGTCGGGACGAAGAACTCGACCGTCGAGGAGCTGCGGGCGTACCTCGACGGGTACAAGCGCGAGCTCGACCAGCTGGCGCCCGGCGCCCGAACGATCTCGAAGGTCAGCGTCCAGACCGGCACGTCCCACGGCGGGATCCCGCTGCCGGACGGCGGCGTCGCCGAGGTCAAGCTCGACTTCGAGGTCCTTCGCGAGCTTGGCGTCGTCGCCCGCACGTACGGGCTGGCCGGCGCCGTCCAGCATGGCGCATCGACGCTGCCCGACGAGTTGTTCCACCGCTTCCCGGCGGTCGAGACCGCCGAGATCCACCTGGCAACCGGCTTCCAGAACGCGTTGTACGAGCATCCGGCCTTCCCGGAATCGCTCCATCGCGCGATCGAGACGTGGTGCTTCACGAACCTCGCCGACGAGCGCAAGCCCAGCCAGACGGACCAGCAGTTCGTATACACCAGCCGAAAGAAGGCCATCGGGCCGTTCAAGCGCGAGCTGTGGGACCTCGAGACCAAGGACGAGATCCTCGCCTCGCAGCGCCGGAAGATCGCGTACCTGTTCAGCGAGCTCCGAGTCAACGACACGAAGCCGATGGTCGACCGGTACGTCACGCCCGTCGAGCTCCATCGGCCGATCCCGGAGTCACTCCGCAGCGCCGTCGCCGCCGGCTGAGGGTCGGCCCCCTCGTTCTCCCCGTCGGGCTGGCTCCCTGCCCACTGCGCCACCTCCGCCGACCCGCGCGGCTCGCCGCGTGGGTCGGTTGCACGAATCTCGTTGGATCGCCCCCAATGCGGTGCTATCCTCCCGCGTGCCCAACCCGTTCATCAACACGTTCCTGGCCTGGGGCGGCAGCGTCCTGACAGACATGCCGGCCATCCCGTGTCTTCGAGGCGCTGGTCGGCCTCGTGGTCATCGTCGGCGCGATCTCCTACCTTGGTCGCCCAGCGCGGCCGCGAGGAGCGGGTCGAAGCCGATGACGCGACCGGCGACGTCATGATCGGCCGGGCGCCGAGCCCGCGCGCTCGCGAACGGCGCGGCGAGCGATCGCCGCGCCGTGCCATGTCCGGAGGCTGGAGGATCACCGCCGCATGACCGAGGAACCGCCGCTCCACGGGGAGCTCCACGACGAGCTGGTTCGGGCGATGCAGAAGGTGCCCGAGCTGGCCGGCCGCCCGCTGACCCTGACGCCGATCTCGGGCGGGATCACCAACCGGAACTTCCGGGTGGATGCCGCCGGCGCGGACGGGGCGTGGGTCATCCGGCTGGCCGGCAACGACACGCATCTGCTCGGGATCAGCCGTGAAGTGGAGCACGCGGCGACGGTCGCGGCCGCGGGCGTCGGGGTCGGGCCCGAGGTGACCGCCTACATCCGACCCGAGGGCTATCTGGTCACCCGGTTCATCGTCGGGTCGCCGGTCAGCGACGCGGCGGTCCATCGCCCCGACACGCTGCGCCGGGTCGCCGACTCGCTCCGGCGCATCCACGACGGACCGGCGATCCCGGGCCTGTTCGTCCCGCTCCGGATCGCCGACGCGTACCGCGCCCTGGCCATCGAACGGGGGGTGCCGATCCCGCCCGAGTACGAGCGTGCTGCCGCGATCGGCCGGCGGATCGAGCTGGCCTTCCTGTCGAACCCGGTCGAGCTGCGGCCATGCCACAACGACCTGCTCAACGCGAACTTCATCGACGACGGATCGCGGATCCGGATCATCGACTGGGAGTACGCCGGAATGGGCGACCCGTTCTTCGATCTCGGCAATTTCAGCATCAATCACGAGTTGCAGCCGGACGAGGACGAGCAGCTGCTGGCGGCGTACGACGGTGACGTGCGTCCCGCGCGCCTGGCCAGGCTCACCCTGATGCGCGTCGTGTCCGATTTCCGCGAGGCGATGTGGGGTGTCCTCCAGCAGGGGATCAGCTCACTCGACGTGGACTTCGTGGCGTACGCCGCGGCGAGCTTCGACCGCCTCCTGCGGAACGCCGCCTCCGCGCGCTTCGAGCGGGCCGTTCGCGAGGCGGCGGGCGACTGAATGGGTATCGTTCGGGCGATGAGCGCCGAGCAGGCCCGCGTGGTCGTGGTCGGTGGCGGGATCACCGGTTGCAGCGTGGCCTACCACCTGGCGCTGGCCGGCTGGACGGACGTGCTGTTGGTCGAGAAGGCCGCAGCTGACCGCCGGCTCGACGTGCCAGGCGGCGGGCCTCGTGACGGCGTTCAACCCGTCAGCGACGATGATGCAATTCCGCCGCTACAGCATCGAGCTGTATCGCGCGCCTCGGCGCCTTCGAGACGGTCGGTAGCCTTCGGCTGGCCTCGAGCCCGCGATCAGCTCAAGGAACTGGAACGAACCGCCAGCCGGGCCCGCGGGTATCGGCCTCGACGTGGGCGTGATCGGGCCCGACGAAGCGCGCCGATTGATGCCGGCGATCTCGCCCGACGTCGCTGTACGGCGCGGTCCACCTGACCGGCGACGGCCACCTCGATCCGCACGGCGCGACCTATGCGATGGCCGACCGCCGCACGCGCGCTCGGCGTCCGGATCCGGCAGGGCGTGCGGGTGACCGGGTTCGAGCTGTCGGCCCTGCGCGAGATCACCGCCGTGCTCACCGAGGCCGGGTCGGATCGACACGGAGATCGTGGTCAACGCGGCCGGCATGTGGGCCCCACAGGTCGCGGCCATGATCGGTGGGTTCATCCCGTCGACGCCGGTCGACCACCAGCACATCGCGCTCAAGGCGGTGCCCGGGTCGCGAACTGCCACGCGACATGCCGCGACTTCCGCGATCCGGACAATCTCGTCTACGGCAAGAGCGAGCAGGGCGGGATGGTCTTCGGCGGTTACGAGACGAACCCGGTGTCTCGCTGGGAGGACGGCGTGCCCTGGGACCACGCCGCGCAGATCGCTGCCGGCCGAATTACGAGCGGTTCGCGCCGCTGATGGCCGGGGCGATCCGGCGGTTCCCGTTCCTTGTCCGACGCCGAGGCGATCCGCCTCGTCTGCCACCCGGATGCGATGACCCCCGACGCCGAATCCGCTGCTCGGGCCGCTGCCGGGCGTGAGCGGGTTCTGGGTCGCGGCCGGGCTGTCGCTCAATGGCTTCGGCGGCGGCGGGGGGATCGGCCGGGCGATGGCCGGCTGGATCACCGCCGGCGATCCGGGCGTCGATATCGGGCCGTACCGGGCGTGGCGGTTCGCCGACACGTATCGCGATCCGTCGTTCGCCGCCGGACTTGCCCGCGAGACATATTCGGATTACTACCGACTGCGCTATCCGTACGACGCGGATCTGGCCGGGCGACCACGCCGAGTGTCCGCCCTCCACGGCCGGCTCCAGGAGGCCGGCGCGGTGTTCGGCACCAAGGCCGGCTGGGAACGCGCCGATTACCACTTGCCGGGTCAACCGTGGCGCCGTGCCGGCCGCGACCAGGCTGGCTACGGCTGGACGACACCGCCGTGGTTCGGCCGCGTGAACGACGAAGTGCGCGCGGTCCGTGAGCGGGTCGGCCTGATCGACCTGAGCTCGTTCGGCAAGATCGACGTTCGCGGGTCGGGGGCGCTGGCCTTGCTGCAGCGCGTGGCGGCGAACGACATCGATCGCCCGGTCGGCAGTCTGGTCTACAGCCAGTTCTGCGATGCGCGAGGCGGAATGGTGGCGGACGTGACGGTCGCCCGACTCGGCGCCGATCGCTTCCGGGTCGTGACGGGTGCCGGCTACGCGGCCGCAGAGCTGGCCTGGTTGCGGACGCATGTCGCGGATGACGACGGAATCGTCGCGATCGACGACGTCAGCGGCGAGTTCGCGACCATCGGGTTGTGGGGCCCTCGGGCTCGCGATGTGCTGGCCGCCGCGACCGAGCAGGACGTCGGCGACGCGGCGATCCCGTTGCGCCGGGCTCGTGACATCCAGGTGGGTCCGGCGCCTGTGCTGGCCGGTCGGATCAGCTACGCCGGGGAGCTCGGCTGGGAGCTGACGGTGGCGACCGACTGGGCCGTCACGGTCTGGGACGCGCTCCGGTCGGCGGGTGCTGCGTTCGGTCTCGAACCGTTCGGCTATCGGGCGCTGGAGTCGCTCCGGATGGAGAAGGGCTACCGCTACTTCGGGACCGACCTGACCATGCTGCGAGAATCCGTTCCAGGCTGGTCTCGGCGCGTTCGTCCGGCTGGACAAGGGCGACTTCGTCGGGCGCGACGCGCTCCGGGCGGTCCGCGTGCCGCCGAACCCGACGGGCCCTCGATCCGCCTGCGGACCGATCGTCGATCGGCGACGACGGCTACCTGCCGATCTACGGCGGTGAGGCCGTGCGCCGCGACGGCGAGGTCATCGGCCGGCTTCGGAGCGTGGCCTACGGTCCGACCGTGTCGCGGACCATCGGCAGCCTGTATTGTTCGGCGAACCTCGCGGAGGGCTCCGAGCTCGAGGTGGACGTGTTCCACGATCGGATACCGGCGGCGATCGCGGCGGAGGTCCTGGTCGACCCCCGCGGCGAGCGGATGCGCGGCTGACGGCTGAACGATGCCGCTGTTTGGCCGTGGCCGGACGTCCAAGGGCACGACGGATCTTCTACGCGACCGATGTCCACGGCTCCGAGCGAACCTGGCGCAAGTTCCTGAATGCCGGCGCGTTCTACGGCGCCGACGTCCTGGTCATGGGCGGCGACGTCATGGGCAAGCTGGCCATCCCGATCATCCGCGAGGCCGGGGGCCGGTCCCGGGCGACGATCCACGGTCGCGTGGAGCAGCTTCGAGACCGAGGCCGAGGTCGAGGCGCGCGAAGGAGAAGATCGGCGACCTCGGCTTCTATCGACGCCGTGATGGACGAGGACGAGTACCGCGCCACCCAGGCCGACCCGGCCGCGGTCGATGCGCCTGTTCGTCGAGCTCGCGACGGAGCGCCTCGCGCGCTGGATCGACCTCGCCGAGTCGAGCCTCGCCGGGACCGGGATCAGGTGCTACGCGACCGGCGGCAACGACGACCTGACCGAGGTGATGGCGACGATGGATCGCCCGGACACGCAGGCGTTCGTCGCCTGCGAGGACCGGGCCGTGCCGATCGACGACGAACACGTCGATGGTCAGCATGCCGTACGTCAACCCGACGCCCTGGAATACGCCGCGCGAGGCGGAGGAGCCGGAGCTGGCCGCGCGGATCGAGGGGGTCGCCGGCGGGATCGGCCGACCACCGGAAGGTGATCTTCAACTTCCACGCCCCGCCGAAGGATTCGACGCTTGACACCTGCCCGATGCTCGACTGCGACGACGGACCCGCCGTCCCAGATCGTGTCGGGCGGTCAGCCGGTCCTGTATGGCGCGGGAAGCACGGCGATCCGCGAGGCGATCGAGCGACACCAGCCGATGCTCGGCCTGCACGGCCACATCCACGAATCGCAGGCGGCCGCCCGGCTCGGGCGCACGCTGTGCGTCAACCCGGGCAGCGAGTACGGCGAGGGCGATCCTGCGTGGCTGCCTGCATCACGCTCGCCGACGGAAAGGTCGAGAGCTACCAGATGACCGCGGGCTGAGGCGGCGGCGGCTCATCGAGGGATGCGCGATGCGAGGGATCGGGGGCGCGAGCGGTCGAGGTGACGCGCGCGTCGCGGGCACCGGACGGCGCCATTCGCGTTCAACGTCCGCTGAAGCGAGGTGACTTGGCATGGCGACAGCTGCAGTCACGATGCCCGAGGTCTTCGTCCGGAAGTCCTCGGGCCTCGTCCGGGTCATGTCCGCGTCGTCGGCCTTCGTCTACAACGTCCTGACGATGGGTCTCATCTTCCCCTGGACCTACCTGTGGGCCCGGCGCGCCTTGCCCGGGCGGCCAGCTGGTCTGGGGGATCCTGCCTGGCGATGGTCCTGGAGATCCCGATCGCCCTGGCCTACGTCTGGCTTTCCACGGCGCTGCCGCGTCCGGCGGCGACTACGTCTTCCAGAGCCGCGTGCTCGGCGGCGGGATCGGGTTCACGCTGGTCTTCTCCGGCTTCGTGATCTGGATCCTGCAGTGGGTCGCGCTGTCGGGCTGGCTGCTCGCCACGCTCGGCTTCGCGCCGCTGTTCCTGGGGCTCGGCGGCGACGACCGGGCAGCGCGAGCCTTCGTCGACCTGGCTGACTGGTTCACGACCGGCGACGGGACATCGTGGTGACGAGCATCGCCAACGCCCTGGTCGCGATGCTGATCCTGGTCGTCGGGGTTCAAGAACTACGTCCGGCTGCAGCGGGTGATGTGGATCGCGATCCTGCGTCTCGTTCGGGACGATGCTCGTCGTCCTGTTCCTCGACCGCCGCCGCGGACGTCCCGGCGAAGCTTGAACGCCTTCTCGGCGGCGATCGGCGGCTCGGGGACCTTCTACCAGGACTCCGTCGCCGCGGCGACCGACGGCCGGGGTGAACCTGAACCCGGCGTTCAGCCTGGCCGCGACGCTGCTCGATGGCGCCGATCGCGTGGACGTCGCTCCAGTGGGCGACGTACTCGGCCCAGCAGAACGGCGAGATCAAGTCGGCCGGCATCGTTCCGCGACCAGATGTTCATCATCGTCGGATCGCTGGTCCTGACCGGTGTCCTGCTGGCCATCCTGGCGGTCATCCTGCAGAACACGGTCGGGACCGGAGTTCCTGTACGTCGCGGGCGCGGGCTACTGGTCGGCTGATCGCCGAGGTCTCGCTCGACGGGCTCGTACCTGTGGCCGAACATCATCGCCACCGCCATCTCGCGCAACAACCCGCTGGTGACGATCCTGATCAGCGTTCGGGCTTCATCCTGAACGCCCACCAGATCGTCCACAACTGCTACATCGGGATGACCCGGGTCATGGTCGCGATGTCGCTCGACCGACTGCTGCCGGAGAGGGTCAGCCGCGTCTCCGACCGCTTCCATACGCCGGTCAATGCGCACGTCATCTACTTCATCGCCAGCCTCCCGGTCATCTGCCTGTACAGCAACTTCGCCTACGGCGAGGGCGACGGCCTCGTGTCGTGGGCGTCGATGACGCTCGGGGTGACGTTCGGCTGCGGCTACGTGTTCGTCGGCACGGCGCTGGCCGGCGCGCTCCTGCCGTTCCGCGCCAAGGCGCTGTACGACGCGTCACCCGGGCTCGGCGTACAAGGTCGGCGGCTATCCGCTGGTGACCATCGTCGGGCTCATCGGGTTCGTCGCGGGGGTCCTGTTCGAGCTCCTGTTCATCTTCAATGCCCAGCTGGGGCTGACCAGCGACCTCGCCCACAACGTGGTCCTGATCGTGCTGGTGGTCTCGGCCGTCTGGTACATCCTCACGAAGTTCGCGCGTCGCTCGAGCGGCATCAACGTCGACTTCGCGTTCAAGGAGATTCCGCCGGAGTGATCGTTCGATCCGGCGCCGGCACCACGGCCCGGGCGGGTCGCGCCCGGGCCGTGCCTTGCTCGGACGATCAGCGCGTGACCTCGTGCAGCCAGCCATCGAAGTCCGTCCCGTCGAGGGCCGCGGCGGCGCGGCTCGAGCGTTCATCGGCCCAGCCGGCGAAGTCGTAGTCGATCGTGGAGATCCTGGCCTGGATCGCCGCCCACAGGGTCCAGCCGACATCGGACATAATCATCTGCAGCCGCATCCGGGCCAACAGCCGAGCTGGCGCGTCGCCGAAGTAGGCCGCGCACAGGGCCTCCACCCGCCGGTCATCGAAGCCGAGCTCCTGGCAGGTGTTCGCCAGCTCGAATGTCGGGTCGTTGTTGCCGCTGTACTCGTAGTCGACGATCCACAGCCGCTGGCCGTCGTCGAGGTAGTTCTCCGCGAGGAGGTCGTTGTGGCAGGGGACGGTCGGGAGCGGATGGACCGCCAGGGCCGCCTCAATCCGCGGGATCGTGTCGAGGTGCTCGCGATACCCGCGTGGCACCTCGATCGACAGGTCGTCGACGACGGCCAGGTAGCGGTCGGTCAACCGGAACATGTCGAAGTCGTCGCGGAACCGGGGCCCGCCATGGAGCCGCCGCAGCGTGGCCCCGATCCGCTACCGGCATCTCGGGCTGCGTTCAGCCCCGCGTTGTTCATCGTTCTCGCTTCGAGCCATTCGAGCACGAAGACGTCCCACTCGGCCAGCGCATGCAGGACGCGGGGCGAGACGCCGGCCTCGGCCGCCGCCCGCGTGTTGTGGAGCTCGTTCTGCCGATCGACCGCCAGGAGGTCCGTTCGACCGCCCGGGATGCGCACGAAGAACGGCGTGCCGTCGACGTCGACCCGGTAGTTCGCGTTGGTCAACCCGGCCGGGATCGCCACCGCGGTCACCGTCCGGCCTGCGCCAGTCCGGGATCGCGGCGACGACCTGTTCGATGGTCGGGGTAGACGGCGCCCATCGGCCCTCCTCGTCGGGGAGGGTAGCGCAGCCGGCGCGTGCCGGACGGCCGTCCCGATGCGCGGTTGGAGCGGCCCCATGGGCCGGCTACCCTGACAGCTGGAGTTGGACCGGCAGCAGGAGACGTTCGCGAATGGTCGACCACGCCCGGGCGGTGATCATCGGCGGTGGGGTTGGCGGGACGTCCATCGCCTATCACCTGACCGAGCTGGGCTGGACCGACGTCGTGCTGGTCGATCGCGCGGGGCTGACGTCCGGCTCGACGTTCCACTCCGCCGGCCTCGTCGGCCAGCTCCGAAGCTCGGTCACGCTGACGAAGATGATGATGTACGGGTCAGACCTGTACCGGCGCCTGGCGGCCGAGACCGGGACCGATCCCGCGTGGCACGAGGTCGGCTCGCTTCGGCTGGCCTCCACACCCGAGCGGTTCGAGGAGCTGCGCAGGCAGGCGGGCTGGGCGAAGACGTTCGGCCTGCCCCTGGAGCTGATCACCGCCGGCGAGGCGCAGGCGCTCTTCCCGCTGATGTCGACCGACGGCGTGCTCGGGGCCGTGTACCTCCCGACCGACGGCTGGCTCGACCCGTCCGGGCTGGCGCTGTCGCTGGCGGCCGGAGCGCGGTCGCGCGGCGCGCGGATCCGCACGCACGCGCGCGTGATCGGGGTCGGCCAGGACCGCGGCCGGGTGACCGGCGTGACCGTGGAGCACCGGGGCGAACCGTCCGAGATCCTGGCCGACGTGGTGGTCAACGCCGGCGGCATGTTCGCCCCGGAGATCGGGCGGATGGTCGGAGTCAACGTGCCGATCATCCCGATGGCCCACGAGTACCTGTTCACCGAGCCGATTGACGGCGTCCATTCCGGTCTGCCCCAGCTCCGCGATCCGGACAACCTCGTGTACTTCCGCGAGGAGGTCGGTGGGCTGTGCATGGGCGGCTACGAGCGCCACCCGGCGCCCTGGTCGCTCGACGGCGTCCCGGCCGACTTCAACGGCAAGCTGCTGGCGCCCGACTGGCCGCGCTTTGCCGAGATCATGGACGGCGCGGTTCGGCGGGTGCCGGCGATCGGCGACGCGGGGATCAACCGGATGATCAACGGGCCGGAGGGCTTCACGCCGGACAACGAGTTCATCCTCGGCGAGAGCGAGGTCCGCGGGTTCTTCGTGGCCGCCGGGTTCTGCGCGCACGGGATCGCGGGGGCGGGCGGGATCGGCCGCCAGATGGCGACCTGGATCGTGGACGGAGAGCCCGAGCTCGACCTGTGGAAGATGGACATCCGCCGGTTCGGGGGGCACTACCGGAGCCAGGCCTACACGCTGGCGCGCACGACCGAGGTCTACGCCACCTACTACGACATCCACTACCCCAACGAGGAGCGCCAGGCCGGGCGCCCGCTCCGGCTGTCGCCGGCCTACTCGCGGCTCGAGGACCTGGGGGCGGTCTTCGGCGAGAAGTCGGGCTGGGAGCGCCCCAACTGGTTCGCCTCCAACGAGAACGCGGCCCTCGAGGGCGTCCGCCCACGCGGTTGGGCCGGTGAGCACTGGTCGACGGCCATCGGCGCCGAGGCACTGGCCACGCGGTCGGCCGCAGCCCTCTTCGACGAGACGTCATTCGCCAAGATCGAGGTCCTCGGGCCGGGTGCCACCGCGTTCCTCCAGACGCTGTGCGCAAATGACGTCGACCAGGCGCCCGGAACGATCGTCTATACCTCTTTGCTCAACCGCCGCGGCGGGATCGAGTGCGACCTCACGGTCACCAGGGTCACGCACGACCGCTTCCTGCTCGTGACCGGAACGGCGTTCGGACAGCACGACCTGGGCTGGTTGCGGAAGCACCTGCCCGAGGATGGGAGCGTCTTCCTCAACGACATCACGTCAGGGCGTTCCTGCTTCGGGCTGTGGGGACCGCGGGCACGCGACATCCTGGCGGAAACGACCTCGGACGACCTCTCGAACGAGGCCTTCCCGTACCTCACGGCGCGAGCGCTGACGGTCGGATCGGTGCCCGTCCTTGCCCTCCGCGTCACCTATGTCGGCGAGCTCGGTTGGGAGCTCTATGCGCACGCGGAGTTTGGCGCGGCGCTCTGGGACACGCTCTGGGAGGCCGGCCGTCCACACGGGATGGTCGCCGGCGGGTACCGGGCAATCGATGCCCTCCGGCTCGAGAAGGGCTATCGCGTGTGGTCGAGCGACATCACCCCCGACGAGACGCCCATCGAGGCCGGCCTCGGGTTCGTCGTCAAGCTCGACAAGGGTGTCGACTTCCTCGGCCGCGATGCGCTCGTCGCCGCCAGGGCCGCCGGGCCGCGCAAGCGGCTGCGCTGTCTCGTCCTCGACGATCCGCGCTCGGTCTGCCTGGGCAACGAGCCGGTCCGCATCGACGGCCAGGTCGTCGGGCGGGTCACCTCGGGCGGCTACGGGTTTGCGATCGAGCGCTCGATCGCCTACGCCTATCTGCCGGCCGACCAAGCGGCGACCGGAAACCGCGGTGAGGTCGAGGTGTTCGGCGAGTGGGTCGGCTTCGAGGTCGCCCGCGAGCCGCTGTACGACCCGACCGGGGAGCGGCTGCGCTCATGACCCCGACCGAGGCGGAGCTGGAAGCCTGGCTCGCGTTCGCGCTGGCCTGCTGCGACGAGGCCGACGCGCTGGCCCTCTCGTACTTCCGGCGCGACCTGGTGATCGAGACGAAGCCGGATCGCTCGTTCGTGACGGAGGCCGACCAGGCGATCGAGCGGGGGATCCGTGACCGGATCGCGACCGCCTACCCGGATCACGGGCTCGTCGGCGAGGAGTACGGCGACGAGGCAGGGCGGGGCAACGTGACCTGGTACATCGACCCGATCGACGGCACCCACAACTTCATGCGTGGCGTGCCCCTCTTCGGGACCCTGCTCGCGGTCGAGGTCGACGCCGAGCTCCAGGTCGGGGTCATGAGCGCCCCGGCGCTGGGCGGCCGCTGGTTCGCGCGGCGTGGCGGCGGCGCCTGGGCGGTCAGCGCGATCGGCGCGGATGCGGCCGTCCCGCGGCGCATCCGGGTGTCACGTGTCGCGAGCCTGTCCGACGCGCACCTGCTCTATGGCTCCGCCCAGGAGATCGCCGACAGCGGGGCTGCGCCCGGGTTCCCGAAGCTCATCGGCGACGTCTGGCGCGATCGGGGGTTCGGCGATTTCTGGGGCTATGCCCTCGTCGCCGAGGGTGCCGCGGAGGCGATGGTCGAGGTTGGTCCAAGGAGCTGGGACCTCGCGGCCCCGCTCGTGATCGTCGAGGAGGCCGGCGGGCGATTGACCGACCTCGACGGCCGTCGGACGATCCATTCCGGCACCGTCCTGGCGACGAACGGCCCGCTCCACGCCGGGATCCTGGACCGCCTTCGAGGCTGACCGCCGGCCAGCGACGGCTCGCTGTCGACCGAGAGTGGCGGGCTGGGCGACTGACGCCGAGCGAGCGGCACTGGCAAGATCGAGGCCGGAGGGCGCGATCCGGGCCATCCGCGAAGGACGGCTACGAGCCTGCCCGCGCATCGATCGCGCCCAACGCGAGGCAGGCCGGACAGCAGGCGTCCGCCCAGTCGGCAACCACCCTGATGGCGGGCGTCGGCCGCCTGCCTCGCAATCGGGACAAGGCGACCCACCCGGCGCCGCCGATCACCGCCAGCCCGATGACGCCGACGGCGAGGCCACCGAGCGCGCCGCCGACGGCACCCACGACCGGTGGGCCGATCAGGTAGCCGAGCCCGAAGTGGGCGGCGATGAACAGCGCGTTGCCGATCGCCAGGCCCGTGACGAAGGCCGTCGCCGGAACGCCGGCAAGGGCGCTCGCGGCGATCGCCACGATCCGGACGCCCGGCGTGGACCGGGCGATCGCCACCGACCGAGCCCCGCCCCGGCGGAGTCGCTCGGTCTGCCGATCGACTCGTTCCGCGGAGCCGAGGCGTCCCAGCAGACGCAGGAGCGCCGGCCGCGCGACCGACCGGAGCAGTCCGTATTGGACGATCCCGCCGAGGATGCTCGACAGGACGATGGCGACGAGCGCGACGACCGGGTCGAGGCTGCCCTGGTTGGCCGCCACTCCGGCCCCGATCACCACCAGGTCGCCGGGCACCGGGATCGGGACGCCGGCCTCCTTGACCAGGACCAGGCCGGCGATCGCCAGGACGGGACCGAGCTCGGGCGCCATCACCGTCGCGGGGCGAACCGCCGTCGCGCGAGGCCGATCGCGGCGACGGCAAGCACCAGCATCCCGAAGCCCAGGCCGAGGTTGACCCACAGACCGAGCGCCACGACGACCAGGATCGGCACCACCCAGACCGACCAGCCAACGACCCGCCCGACGCTCGCCAGCTCCGACAGCGAGCCGGGCGACGGCACGCCGCTGGACCGGACGAGCTCGTCCGTGCTGGCCCGCAGGATCTCCAGGGTGTCGCCGTCCACGATGTCCTCGACGACCTCGGCGATCGCCGCCTCTTCGAACGCCGCGGCGGCAGCAACCCGGTCGCCGGGAGTCGCGACCGAGATCGACCAGTCGTTGGCGGCCCACGTGCCGCTGAAGCCGCCTCGCGAGAAGGCCCGGATCACGGTTTCTCGGGCAGCCGCCGTGGCTTGCTCGAGGAGCGCAGCGCGACCGGCAGCGACGGCGGCCGCCCGGGCCCGTGCCTGCGCGGATCGTCGTGGGCCATCGGGTGGCGCGATCACGACGACCTGCAGGTTGACCCGCATGAGTCGCTCGAGCAGGTCGTCCACCCTCGCCCGGGCAGCGACGACCGAGTCGGTCATGCCGCGCCCATTCGATCAGGCGCTGGCCGCGGCCAGGCTCTCGTCCAGGATCGACAGGGCCAACGCAACCTCATCGGCCGTGGTTACGAGCGGCGGGATGATCCGGATCACGTTCACATAGGTACCCGCCGTCAGCACGATCAGGTGCCGGGCCAGTGCCTCGGCCTGGATCCGCTTTGTCAGGTCGGGGTCGGGCACCCGGCCGTCGCCGACGCCCCGCTTGATCAGCTCGATGGCGACCATCAGCCCGAGCCCGCGCGCATCGCCGACCGACGGATAGCGAGCGGCCAGCGCCCGCAGCCCGGCGAGGAACTGGACGCCGCGCTCGGCGGCGTTGGCGACCAGGCCCTCGTCTTCGATCACGTCGAGCGTCGCGTTGGCCGCCGCGCACGAGACGACGTTCCCGCCGTACGTCCCGCCGTGGGTGCCTGGCTGCCACCGCGCCATCAGGTCGCTGCGGGCCAGGATCCCCGACAGCGGCAGACCGGAAGCGATGCCCTTGGCCATCACCAGGATGTCCGGCTCGACGTTCCAGTGCTGGACCGCGAACAGCTCCCCGGTCCGCCCGAACCCGGTCTGGACCTCGTCGGCGATGAGCAGGATCCCGTGCTGGCGGGTGATCTCGCGAAGCCGAGGCAGGAAGGCCGGCGGCGGCACGACATAGCCGCCCTCGCCGAGGACCGGCTCGATGATGACCGCGGCGACGCGGTCGGGGTAGATGAGCTGGTGGAAGGTGAGATCGAGCTGCGCCTCCCAATCGCAGGTGCATGCGTCGGGGGAGTGCGAGCCACCGGCGGCTCGGTAGCAGTAGGGATAGGCCGTGTGGTAGACGGATCCCGGCAGTGGCTCGAACGCCGCGCGATACACGTCCTTGGCCGTGGTCAGGGCCATCGTCTGGGCGGTCCGCCCGTGATAGCCATACCGAAAGGCGATGACCGCCGGCCGGCCGGTGGCGACCCGCGCCAGCTTGACCGACGCCTCGACCGCCTCGGCGCCCGAATTCGACAGGAAAGCCTGCCAGGGTCCACCGGGCAGCAGGCTCCGAAGCCGGTCGTACAGGCGGAGGCCGGGTTCGTGGTACAGGATGTTCTGCTGGCCGTGGAGCAGCCTGGCCGCCTGCGCGGCAATCGCGGCGGCGACCCGGGGGTGGGCGTGCCCGGTGTTCGTGACACCGATCCCGGACGAGTAGTCGAGATATCGCTCGCCGTCGCGGGTGATGAGCCAGGAACCCTCACCGCGATCGACGTCCAGGTTGGTGATCCGGCTCCAGACCCGGGGGACGACGGAATGGTCGGGAAGCGTCGAGGTTGCTGCCGTCACGAGCGACGAGGTCACCGGTTCCTCCAGGTTCGATTAATGCGGTCGGACCGCCCGCCCGGATCGGAGGGTCGACACAGCCACCAGACCGACAGCGGACAGGAACACGATTGAGCCGATGACGTTGATCTGCGCCGGCAACGCGTTCCGGATGATTCCGTAGGTCCAGATCGGGAAGGTGTTGGTCGTCCCCGAGACAAAGTTCGTGATGACGAAGTCATCGATCGACAGTGAGAACGCCAGCATCGCCGCCGCCATGATGCCCGGGAAGATCAACGGGAAGGTGACCCTCCAGAAGGTGACCAGCTCGTTGGCACCGAGGTCCATCGCGGCTTCCTCGAGTCGCCGGTCGAAACCGGCGAGGCGGGCCTTCACGGTGACGACCACGTAGCTGATGTTGAACATGATGTGGGCGATGAGGATGGTCGCGAATCCGAGCGAGAGGGCGCCCTTCGGCAGGAGGGCCAAGCCGGGCGGCACGATCCCGTTGCGCAAGCCGATGTTGATGAACAGCGTCAGGAGGCTGGCTCCGAGCACGATCTCCGGCGACGCCATCGGCAGGAAGATGAGGCCGTTGATGGTCCCGCGGCCGCGGAACTGGTAGCGGGTCAGGGCGAGCCCGATCATCGTGCCCAGGATCGTCGAGAAGACGGTGGACAGGGCGGCGATCGTCAGGCTGATCCGGATCGCATCAGGCAGGCCCGGCCAGTCGAGTGGGTGCAGCCATGCGTTGAGGGTGAACCCGCTCCAGATGAAGTTGAACTTTCCCTGGTAGTCGTTGAACGAGAAGATGATCATGACGACGATCGGGATGAGCAGGTACCCGATCGCCAGGACCATGAACGCCGGTAGGACCCAGTGCCCGATGGAGCGAATCATGCGGCGCCCGGTGTCACCGCCGGTGAGCGTTCGCGCGCCAGTGCTCGTGGTCATCGTCAGCCGGTCAGCTGTTCGGTGCCGAGCGCGCGCGCATAGATCAGGACGGCGATCAGGATCCCGGCCATGAGCACGAACGACAGGGCCGACGCCACGGGGTAGTCGTTGAGCTGCAGGAAACGCCCCTGGATGACGTTGCCGATCATCCTCGTCTTCGGGCTTCCGAGGAGCTCCGCGTTGACGTAGTCACCCATCGTCGGGATGAACGTCAGGATCGATCCGGCGAACACGCCCGGCAGGGCAAGCGGGAAGGTGACCCGGCGGAACGTCTGCCAGCGGCTGGCATACAGGTCGCCCGCCGCTTCCAGCAGGCGAATGTCGATCTTCTCGAGTGCCACGTAGAGCGGCAGGATCATGAACGGCAGGAAGTTGTAGGTCAGACCGGCAACGACGGCGACCGGGCTGTAGAGCACCGAGAAGTCCTGGGGCAGGACGCCGACCACGTGCTTGAGGAAGGCGAGGACCGGTCCCTCGTCGCCGAGCAGAATCTGCCAGCTGATGGTCCGGATCAGGAAGCTCGTGAAGAACGGGGCGATGACCAGGAACAGCAGCAGGTTCTTGTATCGCCCACCTCGGAACGCAATGGTATAGGCGACCGGGAAGCCGATCAGGAAATCGAGGGATGTACTGATCGCTCCGTAGGTCAGGGAATTGCCCCACTGGACCGGAAACTTGGTGAGGGCGTCGGTGTACGGCTTGAGCGTTCCGGTGACCGTGAAGCCGTCGTCGAGGCTGCCGCTCGAGAGCGACATCAGGAACATCTGGACCGTCGGCCAGACGAAGAAATAGAGCAGCCAGATCAAGCCGGGCGCCAGCAGCAGGTACGGCCCCGACGAAAGCAGTCGGCGCCGCCACGACCCAGGGGGCCGGGATGAGCTGGCGATCGTCGTCACGTGGATGCCCGCCGGTCGGTGCTCAGCCGCCGGTCAGATCGAGGTAGAGCTCATCGAGCGTCTGCTCGAGCTCATCTGACAGGAACTGGAAGTTGTGCTGCTTCGCGACGACGTCGTCGGGCGGGAAGAGCAGGCTGAGGTGGTAGTCGTCGAGGGGGGCATCCTTGTTGAGTTCCTGGAGGATCGGCTCGACGTCCTTGACCGGGCAGACGTAATAGACGTAGTTCTCGATCTGGGCCGCGATCTGGGGGTCGTACACGAAGTTCATCATCAGCTCGGCGGTGTACTTGTTGGCGGCCCCCTTTGGGATGACCATGTTGTCCGTCCAGATCATCGCCCCTTCGGTCGGGACCACGAACGTGTCGCCTTCGGTGCCCGATGAGGCAAGGTCGCCGGACCAGACCATCGCCGCCCAGGTCTTCTTGGCCGCGAAGTTCTTCAGGTACGAGTTGTCGGCGAAGATCAGCCCCTTGTCGACCAGCGGCTTGATGTCGTCGTGGACGGCCTGCAGGTCATCGACCGTCGTCTGGGCGGGATCGGCGCTCTTCCCGAGCTTGAGCAGCCCCAGCCCGAACGTGTCCCGGGACTCGGTCAGGAAGCTGACGCGTTCGGGCGGAAGCGCCCAGAGGTCCTGGAGGCTCTTGGGCTGGGTCTTGCCGGCGTCGGCGAGGACCTTCGTGTTGAAGCCGATCCCGGTCATCCCCGACTGCCAGGGGTAGTGGAAGTCGTTGTTCGGATCCCAGACCTGGCCCTTCAGGGCATCGCGGATGTTCGCGGTGCAGTTGGGGACGGTGCTCTGGTCGATCTGCTCGGCCCACTGCTTGCTGATGATCTTCGCGGCCAGCCAGTCGGTGACCACGATCAGGTCCCAGCCCGTGGGGGCACCGGCCTGCAGCTGGGGCTGGATCGTGGCGTAGAACGCCTTGTTGTCCTCGATCTTCTCCTCGTAGTCCACGTCGACCGAGTACTTCTTCTTGAACTGCTCGATCGTTGGCGACGAGCCGGGCTTGTACTCGCCCGCTTCGCCGGCCGCACCGGCCAGGTCGATATAGGCGGGCCACTGCGCCCACTTGAGCGGCCCGGTCGGGGTCGGTGGCGGCGTCGGCGATCCTGGGGCGGCCGGCGTCGCGCTGACCGGTGGCGCGGTCGGGATGCTGACCGACGCCGGTGCGTTCGACTCGCTCGACGCGGAACCGCTGCACGCCGCCAGGAACGCCGCGACGCCGGCCAGGGTGGTGCCCTGCAGGAACCGACGGCGGGTCAGTGTCACGCGCTCCAGCGGATCGTTCTCGGCCACGGTGTCCTCCATGCTTCGTGGTTCGGGATCCAGCCCGCGATCACGACCCAGCGTTCGTCCCGCCGGGAGTGGCGTCGCGGATCACGAACGAGTGATCGGGTTGCCAGTTGAGGGTGACCGCTTCGCCGGGCGTCCACAGCTCGGACTTCGTGGCGCGCTCGACATTCTGCTCGTAGACCGTGACGGCCACGCCGCCCCGGGTGTCGACGATGTACTGCGTGCTGACGCCGATGTACGAAGCGTCGCGAATCACGCCGTGGAGCAGGTTCGACCCGGCCGGTGTCGGCTGGTCGGCGCTGGTCAAGCGGATCTTCTCGGGCCGGACGCCGATTTCGACCTTGCCCGACCCATCGAGCAGGTTCGTCGGGACGCGGACCCGGGTGTCGTCGGCCAGCTTCACCAGGGAGTAGCCGTCGGCCGTGCCGTCGGTCGTACCCGCGAGCAGGTTGCTGACGCCGAGGAACCCGGCCACGAAGCGCGTGGTCGGATGTTCGTACAGGGATTCCGGGTCGCCAAGCTGCTCGAACCGTCCGGCATTCATGACCGCGATGCGATCCGACATCGTCATCGCCTCTTCCTGATCGTGGGTCACGTAGATGAAGGTGATGCCGACCTCTTGCTGGATCCGCTTCAGCTCGACCTGCATCTGCTTGCGGAGCTTGAGGTCCAGCGCGCCCAACGGCTCGTCGAGCAGGAGCACGGCGGGCCGATTGATCAAGGCGCGAGCGAGGGCCACGCGCTGCGCCTGCCCGCCGGAGATCTGGGTTGGCTTTCGCGCCTCGTAGCCCGGCAGCTCGACGAGCTTGAGCATGTCGGTGACCCGGGACTTGATGTCCGCGTTCTTGACGCCCTTCCGGCGCAGTCCGAAGGCGACGTTCTCGAAGATCGTGAGGTGCGGGAACAGGGCGTAGTTCTGGAAGACCGTGTTGACGTTGCGTTTGTACGGCGGCAGCCAGGTGACGTCGTGCTCGTGCAGCTCGATGAGCCCCGATGTCGGTGCCTCGAAGCCGCCGATCATCCGGAGCGTCGTCGTCTTGCCGCAGCCGGAAGGACCGAGGAGGCTGAAGAACTCGCCGTCCAGCACTTCGAGGTTGATGTGATCCACGGCGACCGCTTCGCCGAACTTCTTGACCACGTCAACGAGCCTGACGTCGATCGAAGGCACGGTCGTTCGCACTCCAACAGGGAAGAAATGCCTGCCGTCGCAAGGCTGGGGTGGGCGCGAGGATATGGTCGCGGACCGTTGGGTGTCAAGGAAGCGTGGCGCGTGGCTGAACGGCCGGTTGGCCACGAGATTCGCGGGCATTGGGAGGCTTGGGCCCGAAATCCGTCGCCTGCGTGCCCGGGAACGGCGGCCGACGCGGCTGATCGGACGGACCCGGGCGTCCGGACCGGGCTCGGGGTAGCATATCGACGCGTTCGTCGTCAGAACGCCCGATCCCACACACCACCCGAAGGGACGCAATCGCCGATGCTCACGCTCACCCAGGACGCCGTGATGGACGTGCTGCGGACCGTCCAGGAACCCGAGCTCGGACGCGACCTGGTCAGCCTCGACATGGTCAAGAACCTGGTCATCGACGGGACCTCGCTGAGCATGACCATCGAGCTCACGACGCCGGCCTGTCCGCTCAAGGACGAGATCGAACGCAACACGCGGGCGGCACTGACCGGGATCGGCGCCACCGGGATCGACATCGCCTGGGGCGCGATGGTTCGGCGCTCCCAGCCCCGCCAGGCCGAGCAACTCGTGCCCGGCGTGAAGAACATCGTCGCGGTGGCCTCGGGCAAGGGCGGCGTCGGCAAGAGCACCGTGAGCGTCAACCTGGCTGTCGCGCTCGCCCAGGCCGGGGCGTCGGTCGGCCTTCTCGACGCGGACATCACGGGTCCGAACATCCCGCTGATGATGGGTCTCGAGGGCCAGCCGCGGGCGAGCGCCAACAACAAGATCACCCCCCTGGAGCGCTATGGCGTCAAGGCCATCTCGATCCAGTTCTTCGTCCCGGAAGGGCAGCCGATCGTGTGGCGCGGGCCGCTCGTCGGCGGCGCGATCCAGCAGTTCCTGCGCGACGTCGACTGGGGCGAGCTCGACTACCTCGTGATCGACCTCCCGCCGGGCACGTCCGACGCCCAGCTGACCCTCGCCCAGGCCGTGCCGATCTCCGGCGCCGTGCTGGTGACCACGCCCCAGGAAGTCTCGCTCGCCGACGTCGGCAAGGCGCTGGCGATGTTCCAGCGAATGAGCGTGCCGGTCATCGGCCTGGTCGAGAACATGACCGCGTTCGTCTGCCCGCACTGCGGCGAGCTGACCGACATCTTCGGCCGGGGTGGCGGCGAGCGCTTCGCCGGCGCGCACGGCCTCGACTACCTGGGCGGCGTCCCGCTCGACATCACGGTCCGCCAGGGCGGCGACGTGGGCGTTCCGGCGGTCGCCCAGCGGGAGCCGGGACCGGCCGCGACCGCGTTGACGGCGATCGCCAAGGCCGTGGCGGCCCGCGTCAGCGTTCGCGCCGTCCAGGCCGCGGCTCAGCCGGTCCTGACCATCTCCTGAGGCTCGGCCGGGACCACGGTCATGGTGAGGCCCGGCACGGCGGGTCGGATGGGTGCAGCCGAGGCTTCGCACAGCGCCTCGAGCTCCGCGCGCCGCGACGGCGGGTAGTGGACGATCCTCGCGGACCGGGCTCGGGCCCGCTCGGCGAGATCGATCGCCTCCTCCGCGGTCAGGTGGCCGCGCTCCTCGTCGTCGTACGTGGACAGCCGGAGCGCGGCCTCGACGAGCAGCAGGTCTGCGTCACAGGCGAAGTCGACGACGGCATCGCTCGGGCCGGTGTCTCCGGTGTACACGATCCTTGCTCCGTCCGGAGCCACGATGCTCATCGCCCACGCCGGGACGTAGTGGCGGCCCCGGGAGAAGCGGATGGTGAGCGGGCCGATCTCGAGGGTCTCGGTCGGGTCGTACTCGCGGATGGCGTAGGCGGCGTCGAAGAAGCCGACTCGCTCCGAGATCGCGGTCGCAAGGGCATCCATCCGCACCCGGCCGCCGGGCGGCAGGTTGACCGGCAACGGGTGCTCGGACGGCTCGCCCCACGGAAACAGGTAGCGCATCCCGGCGAGGTCGAGGTAGTGGTCGGCGTGCATGTGGCCGACCACCACGGCGGTCAGGTCGCGGGGATCCATCAGGTCCTGGAGCGCCCGGACCACTCCCTGGCCGACGTCGAGCAGGACGCGCGTCGTGTCCCATTCGACCAGGAAACCCGCGGCGGGAGAATCGAGATGCGGGGCGGCACTGGCGTTGCCGAGCACGGTGAGGCGGAGGCCGCCCGTCGAATTGGCCGTCATGAGCGCCATGGTAGGGCGTGCCGCGGGTCGCGAGTCGCCCGGCGTGCGACGACCAGGCTGTCGGCTATCCGACAACCGCGGACCGAGCCGCGCGCGGTCCGCGGGGCGTCCACGGTCAGCCGCGCCGGTACGTCCCGATCAACATCGCCTCGGCAAGGACATGGCCCGACATCGCCGTTCGCAGCGAGTCGATCCTCGGCGCGCCGCTGAGACCGAGGGCCGCGTCCAGCGCGAACAGGGTGAACCGGTAGCGGTGCGTTCCCGACGGCGGGCATGGTCCGCCATAGCCACGTTTGCCAAAGCCGTTGGTGCCCTGCGGCGGCGCATCTGGCGAGGCCGACACGCCGGCCGGCAATCCGCCGCTCGGCGTTCCGGTCATGTCGTAGACCAGCCAGTGAACGAAGTCGCGGGCGTCGGGGTCGATGACCTCCAGGACGAGGGCCTTCGCGCCGTCGGGGGCACCGCTCCAGCTGAGATCCGGCGACACGTTGTCCCCATCGCAGGTGTATCGACGCGGGATGGCGCCGCCGCCCTTGAAGGCGGTGCTGGTCAAGCCGAATGGCTCGGGGCTCATGGTCGCAACCTCCGTCGGGAATGGGTTCGCGGTCACGCTCGATGCGGCAGCCGGCGTGGGCGAGCCCGGGGTCGGGCCCGGCTCGCTCGCCTGCGGTCGTGTCGAAGGGGCACCGGCACCCGAGGCCCTGTCCGTCCTGGGGGTCGAGCCCGGCGAGGTGCAGGCGCCCGATAGCAGTGCCAGGGCGACGAGGGCGGTCACCAGCGTCGTTCGCACCGTGGCAGTATCCGTCAGTCGCGCGATGCCGGCCCTCGCAACGCCTCGAACAGGAAGGCCGCCGCGGCAAGCGCCGAACGCGACCGTCCGAGCGACCCGGTCAGGAAGACCACTCGCCTGACCTGTCGTTCGTCGTCCGGCGTCGAGAGCGCAATCGAGACCGCCGTATCGCCGCTCCGGAACCGGGTCCGGACGGCGAGTCCCACGTCTGCGCCACCCATCTCGCGCGCTCGGCGGGCATACCGCAGCAGGTCGCTCGGTGACGCGTCGTCGGCCGCTGCATTCTGGTCGGACTCGTGGGCGTGCGCCGCCGGGGCGTCCTCGCCGATGACCTCATCGAAGCGGAACCAATCGGCGTCGCCAAGCAGGGCGGACAGGCTGCCGCCGGTCCCGATCTCGACGGCTGCCAGCGTCCACCCGAGGTCGGCCAGGCGGCCGCCGATCGCCTCGCTCCAGGTCGTCTCGCCGGTGGCCCACACGTAACCCCCAACGTGCTCCAGGACGGCTGCCTCGGCTTCGTCGACGAGCTCGGCGGCCGTCCGTGGCGGCGCTGCCACCGCAGAAATCCGGACGTCGACCGCCTCGGTCCGGGCGTAGGTGGCGACGATCGGGTTCGCGGCTCGGAGGAGCCGCTCGCCGAGCAGGTCCGCGACCTGCGATTCGCCGATCCCGGTCAGGCGGTAGGTCCGGGCGGCAACCTCGGTCCCGAGGCCGATGGAGCGGAGCCGCGGGAGCGCATGGTCCGCCCACATGGGACGCATCTCGCGCGGTGGGCCGGGCAGGGCCACGATCACCCGGCCGTCCGGCCGCACGACGTACCAGCCCGGTGCGGTGCCGTGTGGGTTGTCGAGCGTAGCGGCCGATGGGATCCGCCAGGCCTGCTTGAGGTTCAGCTCGGGAAACGGCAGGCCGCGCCGCCGCCACAGCTCGCGCAGCCAGGCCTCGAGCTCCGGGTCGACGGTCGGGGTCTCGTCGCAGGCGGCGGCGATCGCTTCACGGGTGAGGTCATCGGGCGTCGGACCGAGCCCGCCGGTCGAAACCACGAGGTCGGAGCGCGCGATCCCCAGGCGGAATGCCTCACCGACGGCCTCCAGGTCGTCGGGCAGGGCCGTCAGCCGCCCGACCCGGACGCCCATGGCCGTCAACGACCGGGCCAGTTCGCCGGCGTTGGTATCGCGCGTGTCGCCGACCGTCAGCTCGCTGCCGATGCTGAGCAGCTCGGCCGTCAGGATCGGGCGGGAGAGAGGGGCGAGATCGGGCACGCCCGCCAGCGTACCGCGCCGCGATGACCAACGGCACTGCCGGTCCCGCGAGGGGTCGCGGTATCATCCTTGGCAACCGTGCGCCCGCCCCGGCGCAACCCAGTCGGAGCCCGACCCCTGGACGAGTCGACGACGGTCCCACCGCAACAGCGCCCCCCGAGCGGCGCTCGCAAGCCGGCACCGGGTCTGCGCGCCCAGATCGGTGCCACCCGGGACGCCGCCGTGGCGCTCGCCCGCGCGCACCTCGAGCTGGCCAGGGCCGAGGTCGGCGAGATCGCCGGCGAGGTCGGGCGGATCGTCGCGTTGGCAGCGCTGGCCATCGCGGTGATCCTGCTGGCCACCCTGCTCCTCGCGATCGGCGGCGCGCTCTTCCTGTCCGAATGGCTTCTCGGCTCGATGGGTTGGGGCGTCCTCCACGGGTTGCTGCTGGCCGTCGGCGTGGCGGTCGCGGCCGGTTCCCTGGCGGTCGGCGTTCCCGGCCGACGGATCGGAAGCTGGTTCCTTGTCGCAGTCGTGATCGCCCTGGCAGTCGGTGGGGCGCTCGGTCTCGAGCTCCCGAACCAGTTCTATCGGGCTGTCGGCGACTCAGCGGGCCTCTCCGTCGAGGCGGGCGCGCGCCCGCTGGTGGCGGGCCTGATGGTGGGTGCGCTGGTCGGCCTCGTGCTCGGGATCGGCGTGGCGGCGATGGCCGTCGGCTCAGGTGGTGGACGCCTTGCAACCGTGCTGGCCCTGGTCGTGGTCGGGGCCCTGGCCGGGGCCTTCAGCGCGATCACGTTCGGGTCGCAGATCGGCGCGGCGGTCGGGATCACCATCGGGTACCTGGTCTGGATCGCCTTCATGGCCGCGGACCTCATCAAGAACGGGATCGACACGGAAGCCCTCAAGGGCCGGTTCTATCCGGCGGCGACCATCGAGACCAGCAAGGAGACACTCGAGTGGCTACAGAAACGGATGCCGCCCGGGATCGGGTCCTAGCCGCCCGCGCCGCGCTGGGTGGGGAGCTCGAGGCGCTCGAGGCCTCGGTACGGGCCGCGGTCGACATCCCGGCCAAGGTCCGGCGCAGCCCAGCGAAGGCCGCGGCGGTGGCGGGCAGCGCCGGGTTCCTCGTACTCGGGGGTCCCGGGCGGGTGCTCCGGCGGGTCCGGCGGACCGTGTTCGGGCCGACCGCGGATCTCCCGAAGTCGATGCTCCCCAAGGAGATCGACAAGACGCTCCGGCAGCTCGGCGACGATGGCGACAAGGTCCGCGGCGCCATTGAGCGCGACTTCGCCGAGTACGCCAGGCAGTCGGCCAAAGAGAACCCGCCGATCACCGCGATGCTCGCCGCGAACATCGGCAGGCCGCTGATCCGGCGTGGGATCAAGGCCGCCGGCGAGTGGTTCCTGCGGACCGACGAGGATGGCTTCTCGGCCCGTCTCGCTGAGGTCCGGGAACGGGCCTCGGCCGAGGTCGAGAAGCGGCGCCAACAGGCCCCGGAATCTCCCGCGGTCGGCGCCGACGCCGTCGGCCACCCCGCGAGCTCCAACGAGGGTTCGGCCGGCGCCTGACGGAGCGATCGTGCAGTCGGGGCGCGCCTGGACAGCCGCGCCGAGGCGCTAGACTCGCGCCACGGGCGAGTGGCGGAATGGCAGACGCGCCGGCCTTAGGAGCCGGTGCCGCGAAAGCGGCGTGGAGGTTCGACCCCTCTCTCGCCTACCACGAGCGCCGGCGCGCGCCGTGAGCCTGACCCGCCGGGGATGCCGCCTTCTTGCGAGTGGCGCAAGGAACCGGCATTCGCTTGCGCCCGATGCAAGCACCGTCGGTGTGCGGTTGAATCGTTGCACCGGGCGCATGCCGTCCTCGGGTTGGCCAGCGTGGGCCGCGCGTGGTGGCCGCGGCCTGGCGTATCGTGCAACCCTGCGCCGGTAACGGTGGCCGCCGGACCCGGCCGGCGACGTTGGTTGCATCTACCGCAATCGGACCGTCGCGCCGGCACCCGCCCGCTCCGGCTCCGACCACGCCCCCGCCCTATACTTCCCGGGCGATGCAGATCACCTCCACCCCCGCCCCCAAGTCCACCGTCGTGCTCGAGATCGAGGTTCCTCCCGAGGATCTGGCCCGAGCCGTCGGCGAGTCGGTCCGCCACCTCTCCCAACGCACGCGTGTTCCCGGGTTCCGTCCCGGAAAGGCGCCGCGCCCGGTCCTCGAGCGTCACCTCGGTCCCGGCGCCGTGCTCGATGACGCCGTCGAGCACCTCGTCGAGCGGTCGTACCGCACGGCCCTCGTCGAGCAGGCCATCCTGCCACTGACCAACGCCGACGTGGAAGTCGTCCAGGCCGAGGAAGGCAAGCCGCTCGTCTTCAAGGCCACCGTCCAGGTGCGCCCGGAGGTCGAGCTTGGCGACTACCGCAACTTCAACTTCAAGCCCGAGATCGACGTCATCGACGACGCCAAGGTCGACGAGGTCGTGGCCGAGCTCCGCGACCAGAACGCCACCCTCGCGGCGGTCGACGATCGGGGCGCGCGGGACGGGGACTACGCGGTCATCGCCTTCACCGGGACGCGCGACGGCGAACCGTTCGACGGCGGCAGCTCCGAACGGATGCCCCTGATCATCGGCCAGGAGCGGCTGATCCCTGGCTTCGAGGCCAACCTGATCGGGCTCGAGGTCGGTGGCAGGACCGCGTTCGACATCACCTTCCCCGACGACTACCCGGAGACCGAGCTCGCCGGCAAACCGGCCCATTTCGACGTCGAGCTCAAGGAGCTGCGGGAGAAGGTCCAGCCGGAGCTCGACGACGACTTCCTCCGGACGCTCGGCGACTTTCCCGATCTCGACGCGCTGCGTGCCGACATCCGGACCCGCCTCGGGCGAAACGCGCTCGACCGGGCGCGCCACGGCTTCGCCGATCGGATCATCGACTACGCGGTCGCCAACGCGACGCTCGAGCTCCCCGACATCCTCGTCGACCAGGAAGTCGAGGTGATGCACGACGAGTTCCGGGGCTCGATCGCCCGCCAGGGGATCACCGAAGAGGCCTATCTGAAAGCGATCGAGAAGACCGAGGCGGACATGCACGCCGAGTTCCGACCGAGTGCCGAGAAGCGGGTGCGAACCCTCCTGGTCCTGTCGAGGGTGGCCGAGGCCGAAGGGGTCGATGTGCCCGACAGCGACGTCGAAGCGGAGATCGCCCGCGGCCGCGAGCGATACGCCGGCGACCCCAAGCTCGGCGCCTACTTCGACTCGGACCGCGGCCGGTCGTACATCCGGAGCACGCTCCGCCGGAGCCGGGTCGTCGAAGGCCTCGTCGACGAGTGGCTCGCGGCGCATCCCGACCATCCGGCGCTGCCGCATCTCGAGGACATCCCCGGCTCGGCAACCGACGCGGATCAGGCGGCGGCCAACGCCGCCATCGGGGCCACCGATCCGGGAGCCCTCCTCGAGGACGCTCCCGCGGCCGCGGGCTGATCGCGACCGGTCACCAGCACCACGCCGCCACCGCACCAGGAGTTCCAAGCATGCTCGTTCCGATGGTCATCGAGTCCTCCAGCCGGGGGGAGCGCGCCTACGACATCTACTCGCGGCTGCTGAAGGAACGGATCGTCTTCCTCGGCGACCAGATCGAGGATCACCTCGCCAACCTGATCATCGCCCAGCTCCTGTTCCTCGATTCCGAGGATCCGGAGAAGGACATCAGCCTGTACATCAACTCGCCCGGCGGGGTGGTGAACTCAGGGCTGGCGATCTACGACACGATGCAGTACCTGCGCGCGCCGGTCAGCACGATCTGCATCGGCATGGCGGCATCCATGGCGGCGGTGCTCCTGGCCGCCGGCGCCAAGGGCAAGCGCTACGCACTGCCGAACAGCCGAGTGATGATCCACCAGGGTTCGGGCGGGTTCCGTGGCAACGCCCCGGATGCGCTGATCCAGATGAAGGAGTGGGAATTCCTCGTCCAGCGCAACAACGAGATCCTGTCGCGCCACACGGGCCAGCCGCTCGAGAAGGTGATCAGGGACACCGACCGGGACCATTTCATGTCTCCCGAGGATGCCAAGGACTATGGCATCATCGACTCGGTCTACTCGGTCCAGTGGGATTCACTGACCGCGCAGCACCATGACGAGAAGGCCGCCGAAGGCCCAGGGACCGAGTCCGGCGACACCGCCGGGCGAGCGCCGAAGAAGATCAAGGACTAGCCGGGGACGGCAGGGGAACCAACCGCGTGACGACGACCAGCAGCAGCACCAAGGGGCCCAAGGTTCCGTATCGCTGCTCGTTCTGTGGCAAGAGTCAGGAGCAGGTCCGCAAGCTGATCGCGGGCCAGGGCGTCTACATCTGTGACGAGTGCATCAACCTGTGCCAGGAGATCATCGAGGAGGAGCTCCTCGAGACCCCCCGGCCCAAGAATGCCTCGACCAAGCTGCCGAACCCGCGCCAGATCAAGGACGCCCTCGACCAGTACGTGATCAGCCAGGAGCGCGCCAAGAAGGTCCTGTCGGTCGCGGTCTACAACCACTACAAGCGCGTCAACGCCGGCCACCAGGTCGACGAGGTCGAGCTCCAGAAGTCGAACGTTCTGCTGGTCGGGCCCACGGGCTCCGGGAAGACGCTCCTCGCCCAGACACTGGCACGCGTCCTCGACGTGCCGTTCTGCATCGCCGACGCGACCTCGCTGACCGAGGCCGGCTACGTCGGCGAGGACGTCGAGAACATCCTGCTCCGCCTGATCCAGGCTGCCGACTTCGACGTCGCCCGCGCTCAGCGCGGGATCATCTACATCGACGAGATCGACAAGATCGCGCGCAAGGCCGATAACCCGTCGATCACCCGCGACGTGTCCGGCGAGGGGGTCCAGCAGGCGCTCCTCAAGATCCTGGAAGGGACCGTCGCGAACGTGCCACCGCAGGGTGGTCGCAAGCATCCGCACCAGGACTTCATCCAGATCGACACGACCAACGTCCTGTTCATCTGCGGTGGCGCCTTCGACGGTCTCGAGAAGATCGTCGAGGAGCGGGTCGGGCAAGCGGACGATCGGTTTCGGTTCGGAGTGCGGTCGATGGGTCCCGTCGAGCGAGGCCGGATCCTCGAGAAGGCTGATGCCCGAGGACCTGCTCAAGTTCGGGCTGATCCCCGAGTTCATCGGCCGGCTGCCGGTCATGGTCACCCTCTCGGCGCTGTCGGCCGAGGACCTCGTACGCGTCCTGACCGAGCCGAAGAACGCGGTCACCCGCCAGTTCGAGAAGTTCCTGTCGCTCGACAAGGTGGAGCTGGCGTTCACGCCGGGCGCCCTCCAGGCGGCCGCGGAGGTCGCGCTGGACCGCAAGACAGGGGCCCGGGCGCTGCGCTCGATCGTCGAGGAGTCGCTCCTCGAGGTGATGTACGACATCCCCGACCGGACGGACATCCGCAAGTGCATCATCACCGAGGAGACGATCCGGTCCGGTCGCCTGCCGCTGCTGCTGACCAAGACCGAGATCGACAAGGGCGTCGACGAGACCAACTACGAGGAGTGGCTCGCCGAGCGAAGCGCACGGCATAGGCCGACGGCCGCGACGGCTGGCCAGCCGCGACCGCGTGCTAGACTCCCCGTCTCACGGCGACGACCGAGAGGAGTAGCGACGGGACGGCCCCGGAGCGAGCGCGGGACGGTGCGAGCCGCGCGGGCAGGCCGACGTGAAGGTCGCTCGCGAGCCGTGCGGGAGACGCCCGATAGCGCGTCGAGAGGGCACCGGACCCGGCGCGGCCGCGATGAGCGGCACGGCCCCCGGATGCCGAACCAGCAGGTGGTACCACGACCCGTTCGTCCGCTGGACGAGCGGGTCATCGTGATTCGAGGAGCGACGATGGCGGAGCTGCCGAAGGCCTACACCCCGCGCGATGTCGAGGGCGCGATCTACGAGCGGTGGCTCGCGGCGGACGTGTTCGCCCCGGACGGTGCCGGGCTCGACCGCGGATCCGGACCTGCCGCCATTCACGATCATCCAGCCGCCGCCCGAACGTGACCGGCTCGCTCCACCTCGGCCACGCCCAGCGGACCGCGGTCGAGGACCTGATGATCCGGCACGCCCGGATGCGCGGCCAGCGCGCCGCTGTTCCTGCCCGGGCCTCGACCACGCCTCGATCGCCGCGCAGTTCGTGCTCGACGGGATCCTCGCCAGGGAAGGGGAGAGCCGGCAGACGCCTCGGTCGCGAGCGCTACCTCGAGCGGATGGCGCAGTTCGTGGAGACGACCCGCGAGCGTCATGCTCGGCCAGCAGCGCCGGGTCGGTGCGTCGGCCGACTGGGGCCGCCTGCGGTTCACCATGGACGACGGTCTCGGCCAGGGCCGTCCGCGACGGCCTTCGAACGCCTCTACCGCGCTGACCTCGCCTACCGGACCGAGGCGCTCGTCAACTGGTGCCCGGGCTGCCGGACCAGCGTCAGCGACCTCGAAGTCGTCCCCACGCCCGAGACGGGCACGCTCTGGACCGTCCGCTATCACCTGATCGACCCGGCGACCGGGCGCGCCCGACCCCGACGCGACGATCACGCGTCGCGACCACCCGACCCGAGACGATCCTGGGCGACACCGCGGTCGCGGTCCACCCGGCCGACGCGCGCTATGCCGGCACTCGTCGGCCGCTCCGTCCGCATCCCCTTCGTCGAGCGCGACGTCCCGATCATCGCCGACGACGTGGTCGACCGAGCCTTCGGGACCGGGCGCCGTCAAGATCACGCCCGGCCACGACCACGACGACCATGCGACCGGGCTGCGTCACGGCCTGCCCCAGCTCACCATCCTCGCCGACGACGCGACCGTCATCGGGACCGGCACCGCGTATGACGGTCTGGACCGGTACGAGGCGCGGCGCCGCGATCGTGGCCGACCTCGAGGCGCGCGGCGACCTCGTCGGCTCGAAGGCCCACGAGATGGTCATCGGCCACTGCCAGCGCAGCAACGACGTCATCGAGCCTCGGCTCAAGACGCAGTGGTTCATCCGGACGGCGCCGCTCGCGGCGCGGGCGCTGGACGTCAACCCGGAGCGGGCGGACGCGGATCCTGCCCGAGCGATTCGAGAAGACCTGGGAGCACTGGCTGACCACCATCCGTGACTGGAACGTGTCGCGACAGCTCTGGTGGGGCCATCGCATCCCGGCCTGGTACTGTCCCGACGGCCACGTCACGGTGTCGTCGCTGGAGGGCGGCCCGGACGCCTGCGAGGTGTGCGCCCGGCCGGCTGCCGACCTGCGCCAGGACCCGGACATCTTCGACACCTGGTTCAGCTCGGGGCTGTGGCCGTTCTCCACGCTCGGCTGGCCCGACGCAAACGCCGGACCTCGCCACCTATTACCCGACCTCGGTCATGGAGACGGGCTACGACATCATCTTCTTCTGGGTCGCCCGGATGGTCATGCTCGGGATCGAGCTGACCGGCACGGAACCATTCCACACCGTCTACCTGTCGGGGCTGATCCGCGACCCCGAAGGCCAGAAGATGTCGAAAACCAAGGGCAACGTCGTCGACCCGCTCGGCGCGATCGACGAATCCGGCGCCGATGCCCTCCGCTTCGCGGTCATCCACGGGGCGACGCCGGGCAATGATCAGCGCTTCGGGACGACGAAGCTCGAGCACGCACGCAACTTTGCCAACAAGCTGTGGAACGCAACGCGGTTCGTCCTCGGGGCCCGCCCGAGCAGCATCCCGGCGGACGCCGAGCGGCGCCTGCCGGATGATCGCCATCTCGGGCCCGCCGAACGGTGGCTCCGCTCCCGGGCCTCGGCGACCGTCGTCGCGGTGGATGCGGCGATGGCGGACTATGCCTTCGGCGAGGTGACCCGCCTGCTGTACGACGCGATCTGGAGCGAGTACTGCGACTGGGGCCTGGAGCTGGCCAAGGTCCACCTGGCCGATGCGGAGCTCGCACCGGAGGCCCGCGAGGCGATCTGGTGGACGCTGGTCGAGGTCCTCGACACCTACCTGCGGCTGCTCCACCCGGTCATGCCGTTCGTGACCGAGGCGCTCTGGGAGCATCTGCCCCATCGGGCGTCGGATTCGGACCTCCTGATCGTCGCGCGCTGGCCGGCGGCGGGCAACCGCGACGAGCGCGCGGAATCGGAGGTCCGCGCCCTGATCGAGCTCGTCGGGGCCATCCGGAATGCCCGCGCCGAGGCCCATGTCGCGCCGGCGGCGTGGCTGCCGCTGGACGTCGTCGTGCCGGTGTCGATCGGCCCAACGTTCGAGGCCCTTCGTCCGGCGGTGGCCCGGCTCGCCCGGGCTCGGCCGCTCGAGCGCCAGCTGACGCGCGAAGCCCTCGTCGCCTCAGGCCGCCCGGGCGATCTCGCGGTGATCTCCGGTGAGCTCGAGGCGCACGTGCGGACGTTCTCGACGGACGCCGCCGCGACCGGCGAATCCGCCGAGCTCGACCGGTCCCGGCTCGAGCGTGAACTTGCCGAGGCCGAGGGCTGGCTGGCGGCGGCGCGGGAGCGCCTGGCGAACGAGTCGTTCGTCAATCGCGCGCCGGCGTCGGTCGTCGACGGTGCCCGGGCTCGAGAAGCCGAGCTCGCCGATCAGGTCGGGCGGCTCCGCGAGCGGCTGGCTCGCTGACTCGGCGATCTGGGGGAGCTGGAACCCGGTCCTATACTGCTGGTCTCGACCGGCCACGTTCGGCGAGATCGATGCGCCATGGAGCCAATGGAACAGCGCGCAGCAGAGCAGCCAGACACCGTCGCCCGCCAGCGACTCGTGCCGGCGACGCCGCGGCTGCGTTCGCGGGTTCCCGACGCCGGCTCGTTCGAGTTCCTTGTGCTCGACCCGACCCGCCCGACCATCGAGATCCCACCGCCCGATGAGATCATCGGCATCCTGCTCTGGGCGTCGATCCCGGCTGTCCCCCTGGCGGCCTCGGTCGGTTGGCAGCCAGCCGTCATCGGGGCGGCGGCTGGCCTGATCCTCCGCACGCTGAACCGGTTCGCCGCCGGGTCCGGGGTCCAGTTTGCGGACGGGTTCCTCCAGTTCAGGAAGGACGATGCGCCGGCGCTCGGGGTCCGGGAGGACGACGACGTGCGCTGGCAGTGGTCGCGCGGGCCGGTCACGAGCAGGCGGTAGGGTCGTCCCCGCCGGGAAGGGGAGCGCCGCGCTTACGACGGGACGAAGGCGAGCCGGGCCGTCAGGGCGCCGGGCCCGTCCGGCACGCTGATCTCCCAGGCGCCGGCCGGTGGGAGGGGATTGCCGCCGTCGAACTGACGACCGATCTCATCCAGCGTCGCGGGCTCGACGCCGATGGCCAGCAGGACGGCGGTGATCACCCCACCATGAGCGACGACCGCCTGGGGGCCCCGTGCCGACGCGCCGGCAACCCTCTCCCAGACGGGTCGCGCGCGAGCGAACACGTCGTCGTGCGTCTCGTCCGGGCGCATCTCGATGAGCCGGCCGTCTTCCTTCAGCTCGGCCCCGCAGATCCTCGCCGCCAGCTCCGCCGTGCGCCTGGCGCGCTCGAGAGGGCTGCTCCAGATCAGACGGACGCCGCCGTCGCGCAGGAACCGTCCGAGATCGGACGCCTCGGCCTCGCCGACCGGCGTCAGCGGTGGGCCGGGCAGCAGGTGGTAGACCAGGTCGGTGCGGGTCAGGTCGGGCGTCGCGTGGCGCACGAGGTAGACCGTCCCACCGGATGCGTGCCCGGTGCCGGGGTTCACGTCCGTCGGCGTGGACAAGGGTCGCGCCAGGACTACCGGGACACGGCCGAGCGAAGGCCGCGAGCGTACTCGGACATCGCGATCGTCCTGCGCTCGAGCCTCGACGTTTCCGCGGCCGCGGCCATCAGGTGGCTCTGGACGGAGACCGACGCGGACGTCGGGACGTTCCGCCAGTCATTCGCGCGGACCAGCTCCACGAACGCCTGCATGACGCCCGCATCGCCCCCGCCGTGGCCTTGTGGCCCGTCAGCCGCCTGCAGGTCCCGCACCTCACGCGACCGTGTCGGGAAGTGGAGGACCTCGATCTCGTTGCGCTGCTCGCCGAGGACACCACGGATCTCGCCGTCGGTCCCCATCAGCTTGATCGTCCGACTCACGTCGTCGGTGAAGGCGCACATGGTGAACGTGGCCGTCACCTCGTTGGCGAACTCCAGGGCCACCACCTGGTGATCGACGACGTCGTTGTCACAGCGGTAGACGCACCGACCGTACGGCCCGGTCCGAAGTGCCTCCAGGCTCGCGTCGGGGCTTGGGTCGTCGCTGACCACGGATGCCGGCCAGCCGTCGGTCCCCGACAGGTAGAACGTGGGGGCGTGGTACGGACAGGAATCCGCCGCCGGACACCCATCCAGGCAGCGCTCGGGGGCGCCGGCCGGTGCGTGCTCCGGGGTGAAGTGGGTCAGCGATCCGAAGGATGAGAGCGACACGCAATCGGCGCCGGCCAGCCACAGCAGGATGTCCATGTCGTGGCACGACTTGGCCAGGATCATCGGACTGGACTGACGGCTGTTGCGCCAGTTCCCGCGCACGAAGCTGTGGGCGTAGTGCCAGAACGCGACGTTCTCGTTGTGCTGGATCGAGATCAGACGCCCGATCCTGCCCTCGTCGAGCAGGCGTCGCATCGTGGCGAAGAAGCTCGTGTACCGCAGGACGTGGCAGACGAGCAGGATCCGCTCCAGCTCATCCGCGGTGGCGGCCATCTCGATGCACTCCCGCGGATCGGGCGACATCGGCTTCTCGAGCATGACGTGATAGCCCACCGCGAGGGCCGCCATGGTCGGCGCGAAATGCATCCGATCCTGCGTGCACACCAAGATCCCGTCCGCAAGCCTTGGCTGCGCGAGAAGTGCCTCCCAGCTCGAGAAGCACCGCTCCGCTTGGAGGTCGTGCAGCGTGCGAAACCGCTCGAGTCGATTCGGGTTGGTATCGGCCACGGCCACGAAATGCACGTTCTCGGGATGGTCGAGCGCATACGACGCATAGCTGTCCATGCCCCGCTGCCCGGCCCCGATCAGGGCTAGCGAGACGCTATCCATTGGCGGGACCTCCGTCAGGCTGGAGTCGGGAAGCGGTGGTGACGCGCGGCCGGTCGGTCGAGGCCTGGGATGGATCAACCGGCATGACGGGCGCCTTCAAGGTTTGCGCCCGCGCGACGTCACCAAGCCACCATGCACTCGGTTTGGGATGCCGCGAGAACGTTGCTCGGTCGGTCCCGACGAGGCCGAAGGTCGGCGCGTAGCCGAGCCCCCACTCGAAGTTGTCGAGCAGCGACCAGTACAAATACGACCGGACGTCGACACCATCGGCCAGGCACGCGAGCACCGAACGCAGGGCCGCGTCCATGTAGTCGATCCGCTTCTCATCATGGTCTGTCGCAATTCCGTTCTCGGTGACGAGGACGGGGACCCCAGGACAGGAACGGTGTACCCGGCGAATCGCCTCGCCAAGGGCCTGCGGATAGACCTCGTATCCCATCTGCGTCGTGGTGTCGGTCTCAGTGAGCTCGCGATGAAGGTCGCTCCAGTCGTGACCGGGGCTCCGCGGTCCCTCTGGCCCGTAGCGGAACCGCGTATACGTTTGGACCCCGACAAAGTCGTCATCCCTCGCCAACTCCAGGAAGCGGTCGCTCACGAGCGACTCGAGCTCCAGCGAGCTCATCCCTGGCGGGGCCCCGTCCTCGTATTGCAGGTCCGGGAGGGCGAGCGTGACTCCAGTCGGGACGTCGGCTCGGGACCGGATCGCGGCGGCGCCGCGGCGGTGTGCTTCCAACAGATTGACGACCGCGCGCTCGGCGCCCCTGTGATCGCCGACTCGTCCCGGCGGGTTGATTCCAAGGACCCAGCCGCTCGAGCCGAGCCCCTGCGGCTCGTTGATCGTGCATGCATACCCGATGCGATCGCCCAGCGCCGCGGCCGCGCGATCGCAATAACGCTCGAAGCGGTCAGGGAAGGCAGACCAACCGATCCCACCACGAGCGTGGAGCCACTTTGGCACCGTGAAGTGGTGGAACGTCACAAGCGGCGTGACGCCATGCTCGTGGCACGCTTCAAGTATCCGCCGATAATGCGCGAGCTCTGCGTTGGAGAACTCGCCTTCGGCCGGCTCGATCCGGGCCCACTCGATGCCGAACCGAAACGCGTTCAGCCCGAAGCCCGCGAGCATCGCGATGTCATCCGCGTAGCGGTGATAGAAGTCGCAGGCGTCGCCCGAGGGCTCGCGAGCTTGCGACGCTCGGCGATGCTCCCACCACCACCAGTCGGCGTTCACATTACCGCCCTCGGTCTGATAGGCGGAGATCGAGGCGCCGAACAGGAACCCGTCCGGAAATCGCATGGCATCCACCACTTCAGAGCACCCGTTGGGCCCATAGGGCCAGTGGATCGTCCGTCGCGAGCATCCAGTCGCGGAGGCGACGACCGAGGTCCTGGCGAGTTTCCGCGTATGCCGGGTCGTCGACGCGGTTCACCAGCTCGTGGGGATCGGCCTCGAGGTCGTACAGCTCGTCGGTCCCGTGCGGGCTGTAGACGTACTTGGCGGTCTCGGTCCGGATCATTCGCATGGAGTACAGGCCCCACTCGTCGCCGTGGTACTCGGCGTAGGCGGCGCCGCCGTTCGCTGCCTCGGCGGGATCCGCGAAGAACGGGACCAGACTCGAGACGTGGAGGCCGGTCGGAACCGGCACCCCGGCGAGATCGAGGATCGTCGGCATGAGCGCTGGGCTGCCAACCGGGGCGCGACTGACGCCGCGGCCACCCGAGCGCGGGTCCCGGACGATGAGCGGGACCCGGCAGACCTCGTCGTACATCAGGGGACCCTTGTTGAACTGCCCACCGTGCGACCCGGTCATGTCGCCGTGGTCCGCGGTGTGGACGACGACCGTGGTCTCGCGGAGGCCCGCCGCGTCGAGCGCGTCGAGCACCCGGCCGATCTCGAAATCGATATAGCTCACGAACCCGAAGTACCTCGCCACGACCGGCTGCCAGTCGGTCCATCGCCAGCCCGCGACGCCGCGCTGCTCGAGGAGCCGACGCTGCGCCACCGGCTTCGTCGCCACGTCCTCGTCGAAGTTGGGCCACGGCGGGATGGAGCGAGCGTCGTACAGCGAGGCCCATGACTCGGGCGGCATGTACGGGTGGTGTGGCCCCTCGAAGTCGAGCCGGATGCAGAACGGCGTCTCCAGGCTCGCGTATCGACGCAGGAGGTCGATTGCGGCGTCGGCATCGCGACGAGTCTCCGTGGCTTCGGCCGGCCGTGGGTCGATGCCGGCGATCAGCAGCCTCCCGTGCGGGTAGCGGGCGTACACCGGCCTGTGCAACTCGGGCTCAGCCTCGACGATCGCCTCGTCGTTGGCGCCCGCGACGACGTCCCTGGCGGCGACGACATCATGGAACCCGAACGCCTCCGGTCGGCCGCGCCCGACGTGCCACTTGCCGACATAGCCGAGGCGATAACCTGCGCCGCGCAGCAACGCCGGCCAGGTGACGACACCAGGAGCCAGATTGGTCCGGAGCGCGTCCGGCTCATGCGTGTTGTTGAGGATCCCGTGGCCGTGCGGGTACAGCCCGGTCAGGAAGGAGGCTCTCGTCGGGCTGCAGATGGCCGTCGGGGCGAAGCACAGTTCGAATCGAACGCCCTGCGCCGCCAGCCCGTCGATCACCGGCGTCGAACAGGGTCCGCCATAGCAGCCGAGGACGTCCGCGCGCTCCTGGTCGCTGACGATCATGAGGATGTTCGGGCGCCTGTCGGTCCTCACGCTGACTGCCTCGAATTCGCCGTCTGGAGAGTCGAATGTAACACGTGTTACTTGGGCGGCGGTCCGTCGGCTGCGGCGCCCGAGGATCGTGCATCGGCGATACTTCGCGCAGATAAGACGTGTCCACCGCTTGACGAGATCGCCGATGCCCAGACGGTCAGCAACGAGCCAAGACCGTCGCCCGCCTGGCGGGCGTGTCGCGCGCGACCGTTCCGTTTGTCCTCAATCGCGTTCCCGGCGTGTCGATCAGCGAGCCGACGCGTCAGCGCGTGCCGGCGGCGGCGAGCGAGCTCGACTACCGCGTCATCGCCGCGGGTCGATCCGTGCGCCGCCAGCGAACCGGGACGATCGGGCTGATCGTTCGCCGACCGCCGGGGCGCCTGGCTGCCGACGCGTTCCTGGCGCCGGTTATCGAGGGCATCGCGTCGGTGATCGGTCCCGCCAGGCTGCGGCTGCTGTTCGAACCGCTCGACCCGCTCGACCCGGAGCGGCCGCTTCGATGACATCCCGACCATTCGCTCCATCGCGCCGGCGCTCACGACCGTCCGGGTGCCGGGCCTGGAGATCGGCGCGAGTGCCGCGCGGATCCTGGTGTCGACACTTGTGGGCGGCAGTACCGAGGGGTCAGTCCTTCTCCCGACAGAGCTCCTCACTCGCGATTCGACGGCTCGACCAGCGACCGCGGCCTGACGGGCTCTGGAGCGATGACGGCGGCCGCCCGCCTGGTGGGATTGAGCCAAGTGACACGTGTTACCGTCGCCGGTGCCCCCGTCCAAGGTCGTGGACCGAGGGGCGGTACCAGCAGCAGGTCTGAAGGGGTTCTCCGAGCATGAGCCAACCCGCTCGAATTCGCGTCGGGTTCATCGGCATGGGCGTGATGGCCCGCTTCCACCTGGGCGACATCCTGGACCGGACGGATACCGACGTCGTCGCGTTCTGCGAGCCGTCCATGACCGCGTCGTCGGCGGCGGCGGAGTCGTTCGCTAGGCGCGGGCTGGCAGTGCCGCCGAACGAGCCCGATTGGCAGCGATATGTCGAGACATACGCCGAGAACCTCGACGCCGTCTTCATCATCACGCCACACAACCTCCATTTCGCACAGGCGACAGCGTGTCTCGAGGCTGGGCTCGACGTCCTCCTCGAGAAGCCGATGGTGATGACTGCCGACGAGGCTCGCGCGCTCATCGATGCCCGCGATCGAACCGGACGGCTGCTCGTCGTTGCCTTCCAGGGCAGCCTGTCGAGTCAGGTGCGGGAGGCGTCCCGCCTGTTGCGATCGGGCGAGCTGGGCACGATCCTCAACGTCAACGCGATGGTCTGGCAGGACTGGGCGTCGGTCACGCGTGGGAGCTGGCGCCAGGAGCCGTCGATCTCGGGCGGCGGTTTCCTGTTCGATACCGGCGCCCACATGCTAAACACCGTCAACGATCTCGTCGGCGGGGAGTTCAGCCAGGTTGTCGCCTGGCTCGAGCGCGACGGCGGTCCCGTCGACGTCCGGGCTTCGGTGATGGCCAGGCTTGTGTCCGGCGCCCTCGTGACGATGAACGCGTGCGGCACCGCGATCCCTTCCTGCCATTCCGATATCCGCGTGTTCACGACAGAGGCAATCTTGCGCACCGGCGTCTGGGGTGAAGCGCTCGAGCTCCAGCGCCCCGGAGCCGCTCGGCTTCGGAGGGTCAGGTCGGTGTCACCGGTGTCCGTGTGGCAGCAGTTCCTGAACGTCCGCGGCGGGCTCATTCCCAACCCGAGCCCGCCGGAGGCGGGCCTGCGGATGGCGCGTCTATGGGAAGCGATCCGCGAGTCGGCCGGGCGCGGTGGTGCGGTCGTCGAGATCCCCACTCAGACCGGCCAGCAAGCTACTCCGATGGGAATGGTGGCCGAGCCACGGCTCGGCGGGATAATCGAGGCTCCGCGACTCGGCGCGGAGGCGCTCGGCTGATGATTCGTGTCACGATCTGGAACGAGTACCGTCAGGAACGATCCGAAGCGGCGGTCCGTGAGGTCTACCCGGACGGGATCCACCAGGCGATCGCGGATGGCCTCCGGGGACCGGACGTCGACCTGCGGATCGCCACGCTCGATGAACCGGAGCATGGCCTCACAGATTCGGTCCTCGAGGCGACGGATGTCCTGACCTGGTGGGGTCATGCGGCCCACCATGAGGTCGACGACGTCGTGGTCGAGCGCGTCCATCGGCGCGTTCTCCAGGGAATGGGTTTGATCGTCCTTCATTCCGGGCATCACTCGAAGATCTTCCGAAAGCTCATGGGGACGACCTGCAACCTCAACTGGCGCGAGGCCGGCGAGCACGAGCGTCTGTGGGTCGTCGACCCTGCACACCCGATCGCCGAGGGCCTCGGCGCGTCGTTCGTGATCGACCACGAGGAGATGTACGGCGAACACTTCGACATCCCGGCCCCCGACCGACTCGTCCTGATCGGTTGGTTCGAGGGCGGTGAGGTGTTTCGTAGCGGATGCTGCTTCATGCGTGGCCTAGGCCGGGTCTTCTACTTCCAACCCGGCCACGAAACCTATCCGACGTACTTCAATGCCGACGTTCGACGGGTCATCGTCAACGCGGTGCGCTGGACGGCACAACCGGGCGGCGACCCGCCGACGTATGGTCCCCGGGAGCCGCACGAGACGTTATGAGGCTGGTCAGGCAGGGATCGCCCGGGCCGCCGGCGGCACAAGCTCCAGGAGAACGGCGCCGGTAACGTTGACCACGCAGGTCTGGTCGGAGCGCGTGACCAACTCGGACACGGACGCCATCGTGGTGTGGCCGTGGAGCCAGAGGGGCGGGCGAAGCCGCTCCAGCAGCCAGCGGTACGCCCCGAACCCAACGTGGTACGTGTCGGTCGGCACGTCGCCGGCGCCCAGCGGGGGAGCATGGCTGATGACGAGGATGGGTTGGTCGTGCCCGCTGAGCCGTGCGACGACGGCGCGTTGCAGCAGACCGATGGCGTGACGCCAGGCGAGCCAGGGACGCCGCCGGTTGCCGGGTTGCCCGATGCCGGGCCACTCGAGCCCGCCGATAGTGATGCCTGCCAGGTGTTCCACGTGGCCCGACGCAAGCCAGGCGCCGGCCAGCCCCGTGCCTTCGGCCCACGCGCCCCCGTGATCGTGATTGCCGCGTACGAACACGAACGGCACCTCGAAGGCGTCGACCAGGAAACTGAGCCATGTTGGCGACAGGTCGCCGCAGCCGATGATTCCGTCGAGGGGCTCCAGGGCCGCCCGGTTCACCGCGTGATCCAAGGCTGGATCCTGCGCGTCCGACACCGCCAGGAGCCTGATTGGCTGCCCGTGTCGAGAGACGAACGGGCGCGCGTCGGGCCAGGTGACGCGAAGGCGCCTCGTCACGTCCCGAAGTCCGGCTGTTGGCCCGCCTCTGGCTCGGCGCCTGGCTCCTCGGGCGGCGTCGCGGCCACCGTCCGCCGGCTCATGGCCGCCTGGAGCTCCGAGCGCTCCTCGAGCGCGTTCGCGACTGGCTGATGGGCGCCGACGCCCCTGCCGCCGGGCGACGCCAGCTCGACGACGGTCGCATCGATCTCCGGTTGTCCGACATACAGGGCGATCGCCACGCGGTTATGGCCATCGAGCACCCAGTACCGATCGGCGTACCACTGGACATCGATCGGCGGCAGGATCGCCAGCCGATCGGTTGCCGCGCGGATCCGTTGCCAACGTTCGCGCCAATTCGGCGTGCGCAAGGGCCGCGGCGGCAGGAAGTCCATCCCGCGTTGCCCCGGTGGACCAACCGCGGTTCCCGCGATGTCGGCCACCTGGATCGTCTGGACCCCGAGCTCGTGCGGGATCGCCCGTCTCGCTTCCGGATGGACCTCGTACAGGAACGGCAGAGGTTGGCGGGCCAGACGTCGAAGCCGGCGCACGCGAGAGCCGGGCAGCTCGTTCAACCGCCGGGCGGTGGCGTTGACAGCGGCCATGACCGTGTCCTCGATCGCGCCTGCAACCCGAGCGACGCCGACTTCGGGATCACGCGGCGCCGGGTCAGGCATGGACGGGTGCCACCGGGGAGGCGAGGAGCAGCGCAGAGCCGTGGGGCGGCAGGGCCGCCTGCCAGCCGGCGTGGACATCGACGTTGCAGTGCTCCCACAGGTCGCGTATCCGCGCCGGAATGCCCAGGCCCAGCTCCGCCCAATCGGTGCCAGCGACGAGCTGGACGTCGCCCCGGTTGAAGATCCCGATTGCGGATGACCCGTCCGCGAGGTCCTTTCGCCAGATCTCGATCGAGCCACGCGCATGGACACGACGCGCCTGTCGGCCAAGACGATCCTGGTGAATGGCAAGGATCTCCGGGTTGCCAATCATCGCCGCCAGCCAGGGATCGACCGACCCGAGGTCACAGCCGAGGAGCAGTGGGCCACTCAGGAGCACCCAGAGCCCAAGATGCGAGCGCTGCTCATCGGGGCTGAGGTGAGTGCCGCGCACTGGTTGCGACCAGGCCCCGCCGACTGGACCGAGGACCAGCATGTCGGGATCGTTCCATCGCCCGGGGCCGGCGTATCGTTCCAGGCCTGCCTGCCCGAACCCGATGCCGTCGACCGATTCCCAGGAGTCCTGGATGTCACCGGTCGTCCGCCATGCGTTTGCTCCTGCCCGATCCGCGGCCCACGTCCAGACATCGCCCCATCCGTACTCGCAGATGGCATAGACAATATCTCGGTCCACCTGATCCAGCGCCGCGCGCATCCGGCGAAACGGTGTCACGAGGTCCTCCACCGACAGGTCCCCCGAGTGAGGTCCGGCCGAGCACCAGTCGTACTTCAGGTAATCAACCCCCCATGCGGCGAAGCGGGCGGCATCCTCATTTTCGTGGCCCATGCTGCCGACAAAGCCGGCACAGGTCGTCGGCCCCGGGGAGGAGTAGATGCCAACCCTGAGCCCAGCGGCATGGAGATCAGCGGACAGCGCGGCCATGTCCACGAACTCGTCGTTCGGCTGAAGGCGCCCGCGGCGATCCCGCTGACCTTGCCAGCCGTCGTCGATGTTGACGTACGTCCATCCGAGGTCCGCCAGCCCGGAATCGAGAAGCACGGCTGCGGCACGCCGGACGTCGGCCTCCGTGACCGTCGCCCCGAAGGCGTTCCAGCTGTTCCAGCCCATGGGTGGCGTCAGACAGATCTCATTTCCGACCACGAGGACAATGGTCTCGGTCCATCGCCCGTCGGCGTCCTCGCCCGAGATCGTGATCGGGTGTTCCCCTCGGATATCGCATTGCCCCAGGAGCGTGCCAGAGGCAACATCGAAACGAATCCCTGGCGGTAGCCCGGAGACGCGAAGGTGGACACGATCGTCGACCGCGAGTCCGATCCGGTGGATCACGGGACGTCCCGGACGCGCGCCAATGCGCCGGGGGCCGGACGGCCGCGACTGCAGCCTTCCGGCGCGCGTCATCGTCGGTCACTCCGATTCGTGGGTCGGTCATCGCCTGACGAGGCTGACCGGGAGTTCAATCCGGCGGCCTTCTGGATGAGGGACTCGAGCATGGTCGTGGCGATCGGGCCGTCCTCCGGGGCAAGCCTGAACGTCGTTACCACAAGCCGACCCGCACCGTGCGCGAAGCCAGCCAGCAGAGCTGCCGGATTGTGGACCCAGCCCGAGAAGAGTCCCGACTCGACCCCATCGGACGTTGCGAGGACGTCGAGGCCGTCCAGGACGTGATCCGGGAAGACCTGTTGGTGTGGATCGCCCAGCAGGCCTCCTTCCGCAATCCCGGGTACCACACCCGGGAAGGCCCAGGCAAAGACGCTCGTCCAGTCGCCGTCCCACGGACGCTCCGAGGCTGGGCTGCCGTCATCTGGTCGGCGAGGGCGAACCCTCACCGGCCGCATGAGGCCAACGTCGGCGGGGATTGCGTCGCTCGACCGGCCAAGGAGCAGAAGCGCTTGCCCACGTTCGACATCGGCGAGGACATGGCGGTCGACATGGGAGCTCACGATCAGATCGGCGTCATCGGGCCCTTCGAGATGTCCGAGGGCCGATAGCCGTGGACCGATTGACCAGAGATCGAACGGGTCGAGGACAGCGACCCGCTTGGGACTGGCAGAATGCCGCATCGCGTCGGGGACCGCGACGATCGAACCGCGATAGATGGCGCGACCGTCCCCGCCCCTGTCGGTCGCAGTCACGACCAGCTCCCCGGTCATCACGGACCCCACGTGGGGAACACCGATCTCGAGATGACCGATCGGGTAGGCGTCGGAGCGGGGCCAGCTCGGGAATCGCGCAGACCCTCCCGTCGATGTGCCGTCGGCAAGCCGGATGCGCCAGGTGAGATCACCGCCGGATCCATCGCTCGACGTGGAATCTGGGAATGATGAGAGCGTTACCTCGCACTCCAACCGCTCGCCGGCCCATAGGTCGAACCGCGGCAGGTCGACATGGAGTACGTCCGCGCCATTCAGCTCGGCGAGACGATCGTGATACACCTTCTTGCCCCGGCCTACGTCGAGGAGCCCATTCGCCTCCCAGTACGTGTCGCAGAGCTCGGTGATGACGTAGCCTTTGATCGACGGGTGCCGGCGCAGTTCACGAATCTGGCCCGCCAGTCCGTCGAACTGGCGCCATTGGGTCGCGTCAGCGACGTGGTCGACATCCGGCCAGACACGGCGTAGCCCATATCGTTCGAAGCGTTCATGGATCCCCGCCGGTCGACAGAAGGTCTGACCCGTTTGCCACCACCATGGCTCGCGGCCGTTGCTCGCGCCGACTTGTGTTGGCCTCGGGAGTCCCCAGCCTCCGAACTCGGACACGACGAGGGCCTCGTCTCCTGTCCTCACGCCGTCGCCGTGCGGGCTCCAGAGCCATGCCGGTCGGCGGGCGAGTTCGTCGATGATCGCACGCCATTCGGGCATCCGGTCGGGCGTCGACCGGTACGCGTGGAAGTCGGCGAGATCCGTTCGGAGGTGGAACCCCGGGCCCTCCGGAGTCTCGCACGGTGAGTTGTCGATCACGAGCCGACCGGGGTCGATCGACTTGAGCCACTCGGCTGTCGTGCGCAGCCAGCGTCTGTCGTCGGCCGAGTGACGCAGGTCTGCTCCCCATTCCTCATTGATCACGGTCCAGGCGATGATCGACGGGTGGTGACCCATGGTTTCTACCATCCTCGCCAGCATTCGACGGCCCAGCACGGCGGCGTCGGAGTCGAGGCGAGTCCAGCTTGGAAGCTCGCACCACACGAGCATGCCCGCCTCGTCGGCGACGTCGAGGTACGCCGGAGCAGGGATCTTGATGTGACAGCGCAGCAAGTTCAGGCCCATCTCGCGGGCGAGCTCGACCTGCCGTTCGAGCGCGCCGCGCGAAGGAGCGTCGGACCGACCGGCGGGCCAGAAGTCCTGGTCGAGCGCGCCGCGGATATAGATCGGACGTCCGTTCAGCAGGATCTCGCCGTCCCTGACCGACGACCGATCGCATGCCGAACCGCACGCTCGCCACGTCATCCTGCCCGGCATGATCGACGGCTGGCACAGAGGGTCCGCCAGAAAGCCGGGCATCGAGGCCGTAGAGGGCCGGGCGGAAGATGTCCCATGGTTCGGGATGGGGCACCGCAACGGTCGCCCTGCCTGCTCGAGCGTTGGCCGAGGCGAACGACACGACTTCACCATCAGGCGAGGTGACCGTGAGGCTCGACCGTTCCGCCTCGTCTCGTCTCTGGGCCGGCCAGCCGCCAGCGGACGTTCGCCTGGGCCGCGTCAAGATCGGGCTGGACGAGCAACGACGCGAACCAGGAGTCACGCACGAGCTCGGCGACCACCGGTCCGAGCAGCCCGCTCGTGCTGGTGTACCAGGTTTGCTTGCCCCGCGGCATGCCGTCCAACGGACGACCACCCAGATGGTCAGTCGGGGTCCGCATTGCCAAGGCGCCGAACGCCGGGTAGTCAGAGAACGCGTTGACAGGATTCTCGACGCTTACGACGAGGTCGCGCTCGGTCCCGGGATGTGGCAACCCGGCCTCGATCTCGAAGGGCAGGTATCCCTCGTCGTGCTCGCCCAAGAGCCGGCCATCCAACCAGACGGCGGCGCGAGCCATCGCCGATCCGAAGCGGAGGATCAGGCGGCCATCGCCCCATTCGGTCGGGACCGTGAACCTCCGTCGATACCAGCCGCGCACGACCCCATATGGGTCCGCGAGCTGCGCTTCCCAGGCCCCAGGTACGGCGATCGGCTGGCCGCCGGGAAGGCGGTCAGGGGCGAAGGTACGCTCTGGATCCGGGACAAACTCCCACGTTCCGTCGAGAGAAAGAGCCCGGCGATTGGGAAACTTCATCGACGCCGGGCTCCGATCATCTGACAGAAGGCTGCAGGCAGATTGGCCTGCCTACATTCGCAAGAGGCCCGCCGCTATCAGCCCTTGACGGCTCCCGCGCTGATCCCTCGAACGAAGTAGCGCTGCAGGCCCAGGAAGACCGCCAGCGGCAGGGCCATCTGGATGACCGCGGCCGCGGTCAGGACCTGCCAATTGCCGCCGAGCGACGTGGTCTGCTGGCCGATCAGGACGGTTAGCGGCCGGTTCGGGCTCTGGCCGAGGTAGGTGACGGCGATAAGCAGGTCGTTCCAGACGCCCAGGAAGACGAAGATGAGGTTGGCCGCGATGGCCGGGATGCTCATCGGCACCACGATCCGCCAGAACTTCGTCGGATGGTTCGCCCCGTCGATATCGGCCGACTCGAACACCTCCCTCGGCAGGCTGCCGATGTAACTGCGGAGGAGGTACGTCTGGAACGGCAGGCCGTAGCCGGTGTGCGCGAGCCAGATGGCGACGAACGTGCCGGACAGGCCCAGGGCCGCGAACAGCTTGAGGACCGGGATGAACGTCAGCTGGACGGGCACCACGAGCAGGGCGACGATGACGACGAAGAAGAAGTCCTTTCCCCTGAAATTCATCCAGGCGAACGCGTAGCCGGCGAACAGGGAGATGACGACCTGGATCACGGTCGCCGGGACGTGATCAGCAGGCTGTTGAGGATCGAATCCGTGAAGCCCGGCGTTTGGATGATCGTGCGGTAGCTGTCCAGGGTGAAGTTCGCCGGTGGATACAGGGACGTCCACCAGCCGGATGTCTTCATGTCTGCGACGGTTCGGAACGAGTTGACGAGGAGTCCCAGGGTCGGGATCAGCCAGATCGCCATCACGATCCCGACGGTGACATGGAGCGGCACCTTCCGGAACCGCTGACGGAGGTCCCGAGCGGTCGAGCTTGTGGCGACCCGCCCGGTGGCCTGCGTGGCGGCGGTCATCGGACTTCCTCCTGCTCCCTGAAGCGCCGGATGTTGAGCAACAGGATCGGCGTCACCGCCAGGAGCAGGACGACGCCCACGGCGGCCGCCCTCCCGTAGTCGGAGTTCGCGATCCGGGCGAACAGCTGTCTCGCGATGACGTCGGTCCCGAACGCACCGCTGGTCATGACGTACGGGATGTCAAAGACCTTGAGCGCCGTGATGATCATGGTCGTGGTGATCACGGTCAGCGTCGGCATCAGCAGGGGAATGATGATTCGGCGCAGGACCTGGAGCTCGTTGGCGCCGTCAACCCGCGCCGCTTCGAGCAGCTCCGAGCTGATGCCCTTGAGGGCCGCGGAGATGATCACCATGGCGAATCCGGTCGAGATCCAGACCCCGATCGCGATGAGCGCAAAGTTGTTGGTCGTCATGTTCACGAGCCAGGCGATCGGATCAAAGCCCGCCGTCCCGATCATCGCGTTGAGCGTCCCGGTCTGGGTGCGACCCGGCGGCTGGAACTCGAACATGAACTTCCAGATGATCGAGGCCGCGACAGAGCTGATGGGCAGTGGCAGGAAGACCGCCGTCTTGGCGATCGACTCGTACCGGACCCGGTCGAAGATCACCGAGATGAGCAGCCCCAGCCCCACGACGAAGCCGGTGAAGAAGACGAGCCACAGGATGTTGTTCTTGAGCGACCCGAGGGTGTCCGGGTTGGTGAAGAAGAAGACGTAGTTGTCGAAACCGACGGGGTTGCCCTTCGCGTCCTGGAAGCTGATGAGGATGGTGTTGATGGTCGGCAGGACCATGAACACGGTGGCGAACGCGACCGCCGGGAAGACCCACACATACGGCCGCATCCGAAGCGCGATTCGCTTTGGCAGGCGGCCGAGAAGCCACTCGCCGACCTGGATGTAGCCGACGAGCACGATCGGCACGGCGACGATCGCGATTAGCGCGGTCAGGATCCGCTGGTCCATCAGTCACTCCCTCACGCTGGGTCGGAGAAGCCGGTCGGAGCCAGGCGCTGCCGCGGCTCCGACCGGATACCTCGATGGACTGACCGTTACTGTGTGTACGACGAAGCCTGGACCTGGTCGAGGCTCTGCAGGATGGAATCGAGCTTGGATTGGTCGTTGGTGAAGTCGAGCAGCGACTTCCAGAACGCATGCTGCATGTCGGCGGGCATCTGGTCGCCGGCCGTCAGCAGGATGTTCTTGGCCCCGCTGACGATCTTCGCGGCGTTCTCGAAGATGACATTCGGGTACTTGGTGATGGTCTTGCTCGCCGCCATGGCGTCGCCCTGGTCGACCCAGATCTGCTGCGCCTGGTCGGAGATCATGTACTGCATCAGCGCGCGGGCCTGCGGGGTGTCGTTGTACATCACGAACGAGTCAGCAAAGCCCTCGACGTTGCCGCTGTACTGCGGGTCGATTGCCGGATGCGGGAAGAAGTTGTACCCCGTGCCGGCCTGGCCCTTGAGGCTCGGGTCGTTCTGCTCGAAGAAGCTGGGGATGAACGTCGCCTGCTCCATGAACAGGCAGCCGGGCGGGTTGCTGAACAGCCCATCGCCGGCGTTGCCGAAGTTGGTGGACAGCACATAGTTCGTGCCGCCATACACCTTGTCGTTGGCGACCATCTGGCCGAACGTCTGATACGCCTTCTTGATCGCCGGATCGGTCCACTTGACCTTGCCGCTGTACCAGTCGACGTAGACCTTCTCGCCGGCTTGGCGCATGACGATGTTGGCAAGGTCGTCCGAGGCCGGCCAGCCAGAGGCGTCACCGGACTCGAAGGCCGCGCAGAAAAGCTGCGTGCCGGATGGCGGCTGGACGGCCAACATCTCGTCCCAGGTCGCCGGTGCCGTGCCGGTGAAGACCTTCGGGTTGTACCAGATGAGGCCCTTGACCTGGGTCCGGACGAACTCGAGATAGTGCTTCCCGCCGAACACGCCGTTGGCCGCGTTGTCCGCCGTCAGCGCGGGGACCGTGTTGGCCATGTAGGCGCTGAACTGATCGCCGAGGTAGTCCTCGGCCGGCTTCATGATCCCCTTCTGTGCCCACTCCTCGTAGCGCTGCGGGTTCGGTGGGCCGGCGATGTCGGGCAGGCTCGTCCCGGCCGCGACGTTGTTGCTCAGCTGGAGATCCGTGTCACGGATCGTCAGCAGGTTGACCTGGATTCCGGTCTGGGACTGGAACGGTGCAAGGACCTTCTGGAAGTCTGCGAGCTCGCCGCCGCCCCAGGCGGTCCAGACGTTGACCTGGCCGCCGATCTGACTCGTCGCCGCCGTGGCGCTGGCTCCGGGCGCGGCGCTCGGAGCTGCCTCGGAGGCCGCCGAGCTCGGGCTGGTGGTTGCCGTCGAGCCGCTGCACGCGGCAACGATGAGCAACGCGCTGATCCCCAATGCGACCGCCCTTGATCGGCGGTCAACTGACACCAGTTGCACTATTGCCTCCTCTCCTTCGACCAATGCCTGGCACCTCGACGAAGGCCGGGTGACACTCGTCGGTCGGCCTCCTCGCCGACGCCTGCGAATCGCGCTGATTGGTGGCGGTCCCGGTGGCTCGGCTCAGGCGAAGCAATGATCGATGCCCGCCGTGGCGTCGGCAGCCGCGGATCCGGCCGTGTGGTGGCCCCGAACGGATGCCAGGGACCGGCCAGGTAACGCGTGTCACCTGGGTTCCCGTGTTATAGCACCGGCAAGGTGGCCGTCAAGATGGATTCCGGGTCCCCTCCTCCTCGGTCCCCGGGGCGCCGCCCCTGGACCGTCAGTCCATTCGCCGTCAATGGCGCTCTCCTCGTTCTGCCCGGCGTTCGGCCGGTGCGGCGATGTGGGCCAGGTGGCCCGGGGTGCTCAAGCGGGCCGTCCCACCACCCCGTGGCGCGGGGTGGTCGAGGCTCGAACGATGAGTTCGGTCGGAAGTAGGGTCCTGGCGGCAACCGGACGCCCGGCGATCCGCTCGAGGATCGCCCGTCCTGCCGCCAGGCCGAGGTCATAGGCCGGCAGCCGGATCGTGGTCAGCGGGGGATCAAGGTAGGCCGCCAGTGGGATCGCATCGAAGCCGACGACTGATACGTTGCCAGGCACGCCCAATCCGGCCTCGCGCAGCCCGGCCATGGCGCCGATCGCCACCACGTCGCTCGCCACGAACAGGGCGTCGGGCGTGGTCCGGGCCAGGATCTCGGCAATGGCCCGATGGCCGCTCGACGCATCGAATGCACCCTCGGCGATCAGGGCCGGGTCGTCGGGAAGTCCCGCCGCGGCGAGGGCCTCGCGGTAGCCGGTCAGCCGTTCTGAGGCTGCCGTATACGCCAATGGCGCGTTGGTGATGCAGCCGATCCGTCGATGGCCAAGCGTCAGCAGGTGTTCGACCGCCATCCGGGCGCCGGCCTCGTTGTCGACGTCGACGCTTGGGACCTCAAGGCCGGGCTGCGATCCCTGGATCACGACCGGAAAGCCGTCCCTGACGAGCTCGACCAGTTCGACGTCGTCGTAGCGTGGGCCGGACACGACCAGCCCGTCGGTGCGACCCGATCGCAGCAGGCTCGAATAGTGCCCCTCGCCCGGAGCGAGGGTCTCGACCAGGACCCGGTGGTTGGCCGCCCGGGCGGCGTCGGCCAGACCGCGCAGCGTCTCGGCCAGGACGCCGTCATTGGCGACCTGCTCGGGCGTCTGGCGCAGCACCAGCCCGAGCGCCCGGCTGGCTCCGCCGGCCAGCTGGCGGGCCACCGAGTTCGGGTGGTAGTCGAGCTTGGCCGCTGCGGCGAGCACGCGCTGACGAGTCTCATCGGGGATCTTGACCCCCTCACGCTCGTTGAGCACGAACGACACGGTCGTCCGTGACACCCCGGCGGCGGCGGCGACGTCGGCGCTGGTCGGTCGCTTGGGCATGCTCGGTGCCGCTCCTCCTCAGCGCTCCACCGTCCGCCGGAACTGGGCCCTTGACCCATCGGCGACGCTTGTGGAGACTGTCACGCACCACTTCCCAACCGCGAGGGTAACGCGCGTCAGTAACGCGTATCAATGCCGCGTCGCGGCCGTCTTGTCAAGCCCGACGTGCAACCGCGCCGAATCTGGGCGCGATCGTTCGCGTCCGCGCATCTCAGGGAGATCACATGAACCCCGCCGGCCATGTCATCGCCGTTCAATCGCCCCGCTTCGGCGACGACTGGTGGCGGCGCGGCGTGATCTACCAGATCTATCCGCGCAGCTTCGCCGACAGCGACGGCAACGGCGTGGGCGACCTGCCGGGCATCCTGGACCACCTCGACTATCTGGGTCGGGACGGTCTTGGCGTCGATGCCATCTGGTTGTCGCCGATCTATCCGTCGCCCGGGCACGACCTCGGCTACGACGTCAGCGATCACGGCTCGGTCGACCCGCTGTTCGGCACGGAGGCCGACTTCGACCGGCTCGTGGCCGAGGCGCACCGCCGCGGGATCCGGATCATCCTCGACCTCGTCCTAAACCATACGAGCGACCAGCACCCGTGGTTCCGCTCATCCCGGTCGAGCCGGACCGGCCCGTTCGCAGATTGGTACCTGTGGCGCGACCCGGCCGGCTACGGACCCGACGGTGAGCCACTGCCGCCAAACAACTGGACCTCGTACTTCGGCGGCCCGGGCTGGCAGTGGGAGCCTCGCCGCAAGCAGTTCTATTTCCATACCTTCCTGACCGAGCAGCCCGAGCTGGACTGGCGGACGCCGGACGTCGAGGCGGCCCAGTTCGCGATGGTCCGGCGCTGGCTCGAGCGCGGCGTCGACGGCTTCCGGCTCGACGTGTTCAACGCCTTCCTGAAGCACGCTGGCCTGCCGTCCAATCCGAGTCGTCCGGGCACCTCGACCTGGACGCGGCAGGTCCATCGCTACGATCGCGACCAGCCAGATCTGAAGGACCTCATCGGGCGGTTCCGGAAGATGGTCGATGCCTTCCCCGGTCGAATGACCGTTGGTGAGCTCTTCGACGGGCAGATCGAGCAGGCCGCCGAGCTGACCGCCCCGCGCCACCTGGTGTTCGACTGGGAGCTGCTCGGCACGCAGTGGACGGCCGCCGCGGTGACGGCCGCCCTGGCCCGGCGCGACGACGTGTTCGGGGAGGATCGCTGGCCGACCGTGGTGCTCTCCAACCACGATCAATCGCGCCACGCGTCGCGGCTGGTCGGCTCGGTCGCCGGACACGACCGGGACGCCGTGGCCAAGGCCGCCGCCGTCCTGTTGCTCACCGTCCGCGGAACGCCGTTCATCTACTACGGCGAGGAGATCGGGATGGAGGACGTCGCCATCCCGCTCGAGGAGAGCGTCGATCCGCCGGCGGCCCGCGTCGGACCCGATTTCGCCTGGTGGGATCGTTCGCAGTGCCGCACCCCGATGCCCTGGTCGGCCGGCCCGGGAGCGGGGTTCACGACCGGTCGTCCCTGGCTACGGATCGGGTCTGACGCCGCGACTCGCAACGTGACGGCCGAGCTCGGCGACCCGCGCTCCGTCCTGGCACTGTATCGCCGCCTCACGGCGCTTCGGGCGGCAGCGCCGGCACTCCAGGTCGGCTCCTTCGAGTTGCTGCCGGCGGCCGGTCCGACCATCGTCGCCTACACGCGGATGACGCCCGGGCAGACGTTCCTCGTGGTCATCAACCTGGGACGCGAACGTGTCGCATGGCGAGTCCCGGATCCGCCGGCGAGCGCCCGCTGGCGTACCTCCCTGGCGACTTCCGGGGACCCGGTCACGACCGGAGCCACGACCGGCCCCGAGGTCACCCTCGACGCGGACGAGGCCAGGATCCTGCAGGCCGTCAGCGACGATTGACGCGACGCCCCTGCTACGATGTCGGTCACTGAACCGTCCTCGTTCCTGGGAGCCACCACGTGCCGCTCGAATTCCTGAAGCGCCGGGGGCAGGCCACTGAGCCCGCGACATCGGCCCCCGCCGCCAAGACGTCCGGCGGGCTCTTGCCCGAAGAGGTCGTCGCCCAGGACCACCAGCTCAAGCTGTACTACGCGGGCAAGAGCAGCGAAGGCGTCCGGATGAAGGCGGGGCCGGCCGCGGTCCGCGAGCTGCCGTCGATGCTGATCGGGCTGGCGCGCTCCGACATCGAGATCGTCGAGCCACTCCCGATCGAGTTCAGCCAGGCGACCCCGACGATCGTCATGCCGTCCGAGGCGATGCAGTGGCTGAACGCCCATCACGCCCATTCGCCGATCACGCGCCACGCCCTCATGGTGCTCGAATCCATCGACGCCGTGGATCTCGCCTTCGACACGTTCGTTTGCGCGCTGCTCGAGGGTGAGGTCGACACGTCGGGCTATCCCGAGTACAACGCCATCGTCGGCGGCGTCGCGGCCCACTGGGACGAGGCGACCGGCGACATGATCTGCCGGGCCGTCGTCGGCTGGGGCGGCAAGGGCGTCCGCGGCGACACGGATCGGCTCGGGGCGAAGCTGCTCGCGGGACTGCTCAACAACGTGCTTGCCAGCCAGTACGCCCTCGGCCTCACGACCATCGAGCGACCGGTCCCGGCGGCCGGCCGCGGCGGCCTCGTGTGCGCGCACTGCGGGTTCGCGTCGGCCCACGAGCGGGCGTTCTACTGCCCCAAGTGCGGCATGCGCCTGCTTCGCGGCTGAGGACCGCCCGCTCCATGCCGCTCTACGACTACGACTGCTCGGCCTGCGGTCGTCGGTTCGAGGTGGTCCACGGTGTCCACGCCGAAGGCCCGACGCTGTGCCCGATCTGCGGCAGCGGTCCGATCCGCAAAGCGATCACGGCCGCGGCAGTCCATTACAAGGGGACGGGCTGGGCGAAGAAGGAGCGTCGCGCGACCGCGACGCCGGGAGTGTCCAAGCCGGCCGGCGAGGCTGCCGCAGACGGCGGCGCGAAGAGCGGCGACGACACGGGCTCGGCCACCGGGACGGCGACCGCCACCAAACCGGCCGAGCCGGCCGAGCCGGCAACCACGAGCGGGACGGACTGACATGGCTGCCGCGACGGACTGGATCACGCTTGCGGAAGCCGCCGACGTCCTGGCGGCCGCCAACGTTCACTTCACCTCGGCCACGATCGGTGGCTGGGCGCGATCGGGACGGCTCCAGAGCATCAAGCTCGGCGGCCGGCGGTTCGTGCGACGCGGGGAGGTTCGGGCTCTCGTCGCGGCGCCGCGGCGGGTCCGGGCCGAAGACCTCCAGCCCGTCCTGTTCGACGACCTCGAGGGCTGATTCGGCCGTCCATGGACCCGAGGGTGATCCTGGCCCGCGTGCTCGCGCAGCCGTGGGTCGTAGCCGTCCGCGCGCCGCTCGACGTCTACGGCCGGGCGGCCGGCGGGCTGCTCGCCCGAGGGCTGGCCTTCTCGGCCCTGTTTGCCCTGTTGCCGACCCTGCTCCTCGTTCTCGGGCTCGTCGGCTGGGCGGCGGGGGACCCGGCCTCCCGGGACCGGATCAGCGCTGCACTGATCTCGACCTTCCCACCGCTGGCGAACCTGGTCCGCGATTCGGTCCAGGCCCTCGCCGAGGGAGCCGCGCTCGCTTCGATCGTCGGGATCATCGGGGTGATCTGGACCGTGAGCCAGTTCTACGGAGCCCTCGACCAGGCGATCGCCCACATCTACGCGGACGAGCCCGAGCGCTCGGCCATCCTCCGGACGATTCGAGGCTTCGCGACGGTCGCCCTGCTCGGAGGTTCGGCCGTCGGGCTCATCGTGCTCGGCTCATTCGCCGTCACGCTCGATGCGCTTTCGGCTACGCAGGATCCATCGATTCGAGCGGTCGCGGCGACGCTGGGTTCGCCGCTGGTGCGCCTGGTGACCGCCACCGGGGTTGTGCTGGTGATCTATCGGACCGTGCCCCCACGCACGCCGCGCTGGCGTGCGGCCGTGATCCCGGCTGCCTCCGTTGCCGCCGTCCTGGTCGTGTTCAGCCAGGCCTTTGCGCTCTTGGTCCCATGGCTGCTCGGTGGACGGGCCCTGGCTGGATCGCTCGCCTCGGCGTTTGCCACCCTTGTCTGGCTGTCGCTTGGTTTCCAGGTGCTGCTGCTGGGGACCGCCTGGATGCGGGTCCGCGACGAGTCGTCAGGGGGACTCCCCCCGGTCGTCTCAGCCGGCCTGGTGCGTGCCGCACCGCCGGCAGAATCTGGCGTTCGCGGAGAGTGACAGTCCGCAGCTGACGCAGGGCTGGATCCCGCTCGTGGTCCGGCCAGGTGGCGGCGGGGTCGTCACGAGCTCGCGGTTGGACGCGGCCCACAGTGACTCGACGCCGCCCTGCGGTTGGGCAGGCCGGCCGAGGAAGGGGAGTCCGGCCGACGCCTGCGGCGTGGGCCATTCCGGCCGGGACGGCCACTCCGGCGCTGGCGGCCAGTGCGGCTCGGGCGACGGGGTCGTCGGCGCCGGCGCGACCGCAACGTCGGGTCGGGCTTGTGCCCCGCTCGGCGTATCGAGGTCCGGGGCGGTGATCCGCCAGGTCGGCTGCTCGACCACGTCCGCGGCCGACGGCGTGGGCTCCGCAACGAGCGGCGGCGCTGCGTCGGGCTCAGGGTGTCCGGCTGGAGTCTCGACGGTCTCCGGCGCTGCGACGAGCGCCCCGGCGACCGTGGCCTCGGACGCTGGCTCGTCTTGCGCGGCGGCGGGTGCCTCCGGTTCGGTGGTCGCTTCGGCGGCGATGGCCTCGGGCTCGTCGGCGGTCTCGACGGCGGTCTCGACGGCGAGCCCGGACTCGGGGACGACCTCAGGTTCGGCGATCGCCGTCTCGTCGACGGCGGGCTCGGGCTCGGCTGCGGTCCCGAGTTGGGCGACGGGCTCGGTGTCGGGGGCCGGGATGGTCTCTGCGGTCGGTCCCGCCTCGGCGGCCGGCACGGCCTCGGCGGTCGGTTCCGCCTCGGCGGCCGACAGGGTCTCGGCGGCCGGCTCCGCCTCAAGGCCGGACTGTGCCCGCTCGAATGCGGCGAGCTCGTCGTCGAGGTTCTGACCCGGCCGGAATCGACTCAGCAGCCCCGCGGTCTGGTCCGCGGCCTTCGCGGCAGGCTCCACGCCCGTGCCCGGCGTCTCCGCGGGAGGCTCGTCGTGGACGTGGCCGTTGGCTCCGTTCGGCACCGACCCGTCGACGGTTGACGGGCCGGTCAGTGAGACCAGTCCGGGAAAGGCCGGAGGGACGACCTCGGGCACGGCGATCTGGAGCTCGGGCAGGGGCGCGCACGACTGACAGCGCGCCTCGACCTCGTTCCAGCAGTTCGGGCAGGTGTACTGCCGACAGGACATGCAGAAGCTGAAGGTCTTGTGGAAGGCGTCGAGCTGGTGCGCCGTCGACTCTCGGTCGGTCTCGCTGCGGGCGGCAGCCATCGCCTCGTCCATCGTGGTGTCGTCGGACAGCACGAAGTTCTTCAGGCCGCGTGACAGGACCTTCACGCCCTTGAGGCGGATCTTCGGACGGGCGGATTCGAACGTGTAGCGTGTGCCGCATCGTTCGCAGAACGACTCGGTCAGGATCTCGGACATCGGGTCCCCGGGTACCGCGCAGCTGGCGCTCGAGCGTGAAGGGCGCTCGGCCGAGGCGAGAGTATAGCGCAGGGTCTTCGGGGTACCCGGGAACGGGGGTACCCGTCGACCCAGCGGATGGTCATGGCCTCGAGCTGCTGCCGCTGGGACGAACCGCGCGAGCCTCGGGATCGCCGAAGGACAATTCGCCACCGGTCGTGGCGGTATGGGCCTGGATGCGTAGAAGTCGCGCGAGACGCCACGCCGAGTGGCGTTACCAGCGAGCAGGGGCCGTGGCACCACCACCGACCGACAGCCCGGGCTCGCCCTGGGCCCTCTGCTAGACTCCGGCACCGACCATGCCCGCCCTGGCCGCCATCGAGCGGTTCTTCGAACGCCTCTTCGAACGCCCGTCGGCTCGGCTCTTCCGGACGCGTCTCCAGCCCCTCCAGCTGCAGCGACGGATCGAGCGTGCCATGGAGGCCGAGCGACGGGTGACGCTCGACCGCACGCTGGTCCCGAACCGGTTCGTCGTCCACCTCCACCCTGACGATCTCGCGTCGTTCGGCGACCTGGTCGAGCCACTGGCCGTCGAGCTCGCCGACGGCGCACTGACCTTTGCCCGAGCGCATCACTTCTCGCTGGCCGACCGACCCCGCGTCGACCTGCGGGCCGACGCCCGGATCCAGCGTTCCGACATCCGCGTCGAGGCCCGGTTCGCCGATCCGCCGACCGAACGATCATCGGGCGCCCCGGCGGCCAGCGGACCCCTGGGCGACAACCAGCGTGGATGGGCAGAGGTTCCTTCGGATCCGACCGAGACCCGCGTCTTCAGGGTGCCCCAGCCGACCTCGCCGCGAGCCGTCGTGGCCGTGACCGATCCGGACGGACGGAGACACAGGGTCATGATCGATTCGGGCGGGCTGGCGATCGGGCGCGCCGACGACAACGACCTCGTGGCCCGTGACAGCCGGGTTTCCCGACACCATGGCCGGATCGCCGGACGCGGAGGGACGCTGGTCTACCTCGACCTCGGGAGCACCAACGGGTCGCGCGTCAACGGCGAGCCGGTGACCGAGGTCGTGCTCGGAGTCGGTGACCGGCTCGAGATCGGATCCACGACAATCGTCGTCGAGGGAGCCGAGGCCCCGGGTTGATGGACGGCTTCACGCTGGTTCTGTGGGCCATCCGGCTCCTCTTCCTGCTGCTGCTGTACGTGTTCCTGGCCAGGCTCATGCGCGTGCTGCTGCGCGACCTGCGAGATGCGGCGCGGGAGCCCGCCCAGCGGCCCGGGCGCCTGGTCGTGCTCGAGTCGCCGGCCGGGGAGCCGGCCGTCGGACGCGTATTCGGGCTGGACGTGATCACCTCGCTCGGCCGCGACGTGAACAACGCGATCGTGATCGACGATCCGTTTGCCTCGGCCGAGCACGCCGTCCTGACCTTTCGCGGGCGGAATTGGTATCTCGAGGATCTCGCCAGTACGAACGGCTCGTTCGTCAATGGCCATCCGATCAGCGGTGTCGCCGCGCTTGGCTACGGCGACGAGGTCCAGATCGGCCAGGTCCGGTTGCGGCTGGATCGGACCTAGCGATGTCCGTCCGAGCGCCGGCAGCCGGCGCCCCGAGCCTGCCGCGGATCCTCGGCCCGATCCGGCCACGCGCTCGATGGCAGGAGCTCCGACTGCTCGGTCTGGTCGGCGTCGCGCTGGCGGTCGGGAGCCTGTCGCTTGGAGCCACGGTCACGGGCCGCCTGGAACTCGCCGATTCGCGAGGGCTCGCCGTCTACCTCGGCGCGCTCATGGTTGCGCATCTCGCCCAGGTCGCGGCCGGGCGGCGAACCGACCAGGTCCTCCTCCCGGCGGTCGCCATGCTCGGCGGAATCTCGCTGCTGCTCATGGAGCGCCTGCCCCAGGACCTCGTCGTCCAGCACTTCTTCGGCAGCTCGTTCGGGCTGGCGGACGTCCAGCTGCTCTGGCTCGTCGGCGCGATCGGGGTCGCCACCATCCTCGGGATCGTCGTCCGCTCGGACAGCTGGCTCCGTCGCTACAAGTACACCTGGGCGGCCGCCGGGGTCGGGCTGCTGCTGCTGACGTTCGTGCTCGGCACCGAGATCAATGGACAGCGGCTGACCCTGGAATTCGGACCGATCAGCGGCCAGCCATCCGAGCTGCTCAAGGTGATCCTCGTGGTCTTCCTCGCCGGCTACCTGTCGGAGAACCGCGCCCTGCTCGTGGAGCAGGACACGCGCGTCGGGCCGCTGCGGCTCCCGCCGCTGCCGTATCTCGCGCCCATGGTCGCGATGTGGGCGATCGCCTTGGGGATCGTTGTGGTTCAACGTGATCTGGGCGCCGCGCTCCTGTTCTTCGGGGTGTTCCTGGCGCTGCTGTATGCGGCAACCGGCCGGATCAGCCTGGTGCTCATTGGCCTGGTGTTGTTCCTGCTGGGCAGCGCCGTGATGGCCAACCTGTTCGAGCACGTCCGGACACGCATCGACGTCTGGCTCGACCCGTTCGCCGACCCGCTCGGCGCGGGCTACCAGATCATCCAGGCACTCCACGCCTTCGCGCGCGGCGGGCTTCTCGGCGTCGGGCTCGGGGCCGGCCTGCCCCAGGTCGGCGGGCAGCCGCCCATCCCAGAGATCCATACGGACTTCCCGTTCGCCGCGCTCGGTGAGGAGCTCGGTATCGTGGGTCTCATCGCCATCCTGGGCCTCTACTTGGCCATCATCCAGCGTGGCCTGCGGATCGGTGTCGCGGCGGCTGACGACTTCCGGTCGCTGCTCGCCATCGGGCTCGCGCTGGTCATCGGGATCCAGGCGTTCATCATCGCGGCGGGCAACCTCAAGGTGCTGCCGCTCACCGGCGTAACCCTGCCGTTCATCAGCTACGGCGGTTCGTCGCTGCTGGCGAACGGACTGGTGGTCGGGCTGCTCCTGGCGCTTTCCGACAAGGGGGTCGAGCCGCCACCGCCGCCCGGCGTCCAGTCACGCTGGCGCCGGCTCGGCCGCCGGGGAGCTGCCTGATGCCCGGATCGGGCGGGTCGCGCAGACCGCTCGCCACCCCGACGATCCATGTCGCGGTCGTCCTGTCGGTGGCCTTCGCCGTGCTCGCTGGGGCCGCCGGCTATTGGGGTGTCATCCGCTCGGCGGACCTCACCCAGTCGCCCGACGACGCCGCGGTCATTGCTGCCGCCCGGACCGTGCCGCGCGGTCAGATCCTCGACCGGGGTGGGACCGTCCTGGCTCGCAACAAGGCCGACGCCAATGGCGAGCTGTACCGGGTCTACGCCGGCCCGGCCATCAGCCAGGTCGTCGGGTACGCCTCGCGCCAGTACGGCGAGGCCGGGCTCGAACGGGCGTACGACGCCGAGCTGAGCGGGCTGGCCGGCGATCCGCTCACCGATGCCTTCGCCAAGTTCGGGGCGAACCCGTACGACCCGAAGGACCTGACGCTGTCCATCTCGTACGACCTCCAGAAAGCGGCCGTCAGCGCCCTCGGTGATCACCGCGGTGCCGTCGTGATGCTCGATCCCAGGACGGGCGAGGTGCTCGCCCTCGCCTCGACGCCGACCTACAACGCCTCGACGATCGCCAACCCTGTGACGGCGCGGGCCGCATTCGCGGCGCTCCAGGACGATCCGGCCCAGCCGCTCCTGCCGCGCGCCACGCTCGGGCGGTACGTCCCCGGGTCGGTCTTCAAGATCGTGACCGCGATCGCCGGTCTCGGCTCGGGAGCGATCACCCCGGACACGACCTACAAGGAGCAGCCGGCCGCGGAGAAGACCGGCCTGCTCGTCGACGGCTACCGGGTTCGGGACGGGCACCACCCGCAGACGGGCTCGACGCCGCTCGACCTCGTCGGGGCCACCGAGGTGTCCTGCAACATCTGGTACGCCCTGACCGGTCTCCGGACCGGTGGGGCGGCCCTGGTCGGCTATGCCGACCGGATGGGTTTCGGAGCGCCTCTGCCGTTCGACCTGCCGACCGCCGCCTCGCAGGTCACCAACGGACGCGGTGGCGAGCCGGGTGGCTTCGTCGACGACGTGGAGCTTGCGAACGCGTCGTACGGGCAGGCGGAGACGTTCGTGACTCCGCTCCAGATGGCCCTTGTCGCCGCGACCGTGGCCAACGGCGGCGAGCTCATGCGTCCCCGCCTCGTGACGTCGATGACCGGCCAGCGAAGCGGCGCCCGGACGATCGGCGCGCAATCGATGGGCCGGGTGATCCCGGTCGAGGATGCCGACGCGATCAAGGCGGCCATGGTCCAGGCCGTGGAAGGGCGGCTTGGCCGCCTGTTCACGACCGGCGCCAAGGTTCCGGGCGTCACGACGGCCGGCAAGTCCGGAACGGCCGAACTCGGCGGCTCGGGTGAGCCACACTCGTGGTTCATCGGGTTCGCGCCGGCCGAGAACCCGACGATCGCCATCGCGGTCCTGGTCGAGCAGGCCGGTCGGGGCGGGGAGGTGGCGGCACCGATCGCCGGCCGGCTGATGGCCCGGTACCTGAAGGGAGCCCAGTGAGCGAGGACGAGCAGGGGGCGGACCGGGCCGACAGGGCGCCGCGCGAATCGCGTCCGATGATCGAGCGGATCGGCCTCGCCGCGATCGCGCTCGTCCTGGCGACGCTCTTCGGCGCGGTCGCGGTCGCATCGTGGGCCGGGGGCGAGGTCTTCCTGGCGGCGATGGGCGCGATCGGCTGCCTGATGACGCTCTGGGTGGGGGCACTGACGCTCATCCGGGGCTGAACTCGGCCGGATGTTCACGTTCCACCAACACGAGGCTAACCGAAAGCCCCGACCGTAGGCGCATGCAGGGATCCCGGGGAGCAGGGCGTTCGTGACGGTCCGGGGCCGGGCACGACGCCTCGCTCCCTCCCTTGCCGTCCGCCAGGCGGGCTTGTTGGCCCGGAGCCGGCCGATGCTGGTCCGCCGCCGCTTCCTGGCCGACGCCGGCGGGGACCCACGCGCCTTCACGCCGGCCGCCGAGCCGTCAGCTCCCGCCGAGCGCGCGCCAGACGCGTAGCACCTCGGCGACGCCCCAGGCCTGGAACGGACAGCCGCGCGGCTCGAATGGCGGCTCCGGTTCCAGGATTTCCGACACGGACCCGAGGCCGGCCATTCGCAGGTGCTCCTCGAACGGGCGGAGGATCGCCAGCCCGGCGGCCGGATCGGCGCGGACTCGGGCGACGGCCTCGGCGTACGGCCCGACGAGCCACGTCCAGGCCGTTCCCTGGTGGTAGCCGGCATCGCGGAATCGCCGGTCGCCCTGGTATCGGCGGCGGTAGGCCGGATCGCTCGGCGACAGCGACCGGAGTCCGAGCGGCACCGCGAGGGATCGACCGACCGCGCCGACCACGGCCGCCGCCGCCTCCCCGTCGACGAGCGGGTGGGGGAGTGACACGGCCAGGACCTGGTTCGGGCGGAGCGACACGTCGTCGCCGTCGGGGCCGTCGACGACGTCGGCGAGATAGCCGAGCTCGGCTCGCCAGAACCGCCCAGCGAACGCCTCGGTCGCCCGGTCGGCGGTCTCGACGTAGCGGTCGCCCGCCCCGTCCGGGTCGCCGCGGTCCCTGAGCCATCCGCCGACGATCCGCAGGGCGTTGATCCAGAGGGCCTGGATCTCCACGGGCTTGCCACGACGAGGCGTGACCACCCAGCCGTCGACCCGGGCGTCCATCCAGGTCAGCTGGTAGCCGGCTTCGCCGCCCCGGAGCAGTCCGTCGGCCGGGTCCATGCCGATCCCGAACCGCGTCCCGGCGAGGTGCGCGTCCAGAATCGTCCGAAGCGTCGGCAGGAGCTCGTCGACGAGCCGCCCGGAGCCGGTGGCCAGCGCATGGGCCCGGATCGCCTGCGGATACCAGAGCGACGCGTCGATCGTGTGGTACTCGGGAAGGTCGCCCGCGCGGTCGGGAAAGTTGTTGGGCAGAAGCCCGTCGCGAACGAACCGGGCAAACGACCGCAGGATCGTGGCGGCCTCCTCGTGCCGCCCCGTCGCGAGGCACAGGCCGGGCAGCGAGATCATCGTGTCGCGGCCCCAGTCGTTGAACCACGGGTAGCCCGCGATCACCGTCCGCCCGACCTCGAGCGCGCCGTCGGCGCCAGGGATGTCGCGCCGGACGAGGAACTGGTCCGCGGCCACCACCAGGTCGCGGACGAACGCCGAGGCGTGGCCGGCAGCCGCGGCATCGATCAGCCGGGTTTCCCGCTCCGCCGCCGCAACCAGGGCGATCTCCGGGTCAGGTGGCTCGCCGGGCTCGGCGGTGAGGATGAGCGTTGCCGGCAGGCCCCGGCGCACCGGGAACCGAACCTCGCCGCCCGCCCACAGGTCCGATCGATCGTCGAGACCGCGGGCCGTCTCCTCGCGGTGCCGGAACCCGAGGAACCAGCGCCCGGCCGCCGTGAACGAGCCGCCCGGCGCGACAATTCGGAGGGGGCCGCCGGGCACTCCATCGGCCTCACGGCGGACCGCGTGGTGATCCCTGAAGGTCGTCAACGGCGTCAATTCAAGCTCGATCGGCCGGTCCGCGCCGACGCTCTCGTAGCGAACGTACGTCGTGTTCGCGCCGTCCGCCATCCAGATCCGCTTCTCGATCCGGACGTCGCCGATCGCGTAGGTGAAGACCGGCCGCGAGCCGTCGAGGCGGACGGACACGAGGCGCCGGTAGCCGGGTTGGTCGATCGTCCCGTCCGCGTACTCATGGGCGTGGAGCGCGACTCGTTGGCCGTCGATCGTCGCCCATTCGACGAGTCCGCCGACCAGCATCGTCCGGCCGACGGGCGGTGACAGGGCCGCGATCAGGAGCCCGTGGTAGACACGGGTAGCCGGCCCAGCGACCGTCCCGAAGGCATAGCCGCCGAGGCCGTTGGTCACGAGCCACTCCCGTTCGAGGCCGGCCTCGAGGTCGTGACAGGCGTCCGGACCCAGTTCGACCAACCTGGACTCCTCGCTCGCGACGGCCGCTTTGCCTGGAACCAAACCGGGCGACTGGACGTACTATCTGCCAACCACGCCACCCGATACGCGGTCGCATGGTCGAATCGATCCCGTCCGTCCCGGCGCAGCGTCCATGCGCCAGACCACGAGAGAGGCCGATGAGCAAGATCCAGGAGACCGGCGACAGGGTTCTCGCCAACGTCGAGCGCGTCATCGTCGGCAAGCATCACGAGGTCCGCCTGGCGCTGGTCGCCCTGCTGTGCCGCGGCCATGTGCTGATCGAGGACGTCCCGGGCACGGGCAAGACCGTCCTGGCCAAGGCGATCGCCCGCAGCCTCGGCTGCTCGTTCCGGCGCATCCAGTTCACGCCGGACCTGCTGCCCTCGGACGTCTCGGGGTTGTCGATCTACAACCAGAAGACACAGGAGTTCGAGTTCCGTCCGGGACCGATCATGAGCCAGATCGTGCTCGCCGACGAGATCAATCGGGCCACCCCCAAGACGCAGTCCGCTCTCCTCGAGTGCATGGAGGAGCACCAGGCCACGATCGATGGCACCACCTACCGGATGCCCGATCCGTTCCTCGTGATCGCCACCCAGAACCCGATCGAATACGAGGGCACGTTCGCCCTGCCGGAGGCCCAGCTGGACCGGTTCATGCTCCGGCTCAAGCTCGGCTATCCGCAACCGATCGAGGAGATCGTCATCCTCGACGAACAGAAGCGGACCCATCCACTGGAGGACCTCGAGGAGGTCCTGACCGTGCCGGACCTGCTCGAGATGCAGGCCGGGATCCGCGAGATCTACGTCGACTCGAGCGTGGCCGACTACATCGTCCGGCTGGTTAACAACACGCGGACCCATCCCGACGTCCAACTCGGCGCTTCGCCGCGTGGTTCGATCGCCCTCTACCGGGCGGGCCAGGCCCTCGCCGGCCTGCTCGGTCGCGATTACGTGATCCCCGACGACGTGAAGGCCCTTGCCGAACCCGCGCTCGCCCACCGCCTGATCATCAAGACCAGCTCGTCGATCCATGACGTCCAGGCCGGACAGGTCGTTCGCGAGCTGCTCGAGTCGACCCCGATCGACGGGGTCCGGCCGACCGGCGGCGGTCCGACCGACCTCCGGTCACCGACCCGCGAGTTCCTCCACGCCAGCGAACGCCTAGCGCGCGATCGAACCGGGAAGCCGTGTCCGCGCGATGATCCGGAAGCTCCAGCTGCTCGTCGCCTCGGTGATCCTGGTGGTCGCCGCGTTCTCGACGGCGCTGCCGTTCCTGTTCTACCTCCTCTACCTCGCAATCCTGGTCATCGGCGGCTCATACATCCTCGTCCGGCTCGGCCTGACCGACCTCGAGGCCGGCTATGCGGTGAGCCAGCTCCACGGCCATGTCGGCGACCAGGTCCGCGTGACCTACACGCTGCGCAACGGCAGCCGGATTGCCAAGCCGTGGCTCGAGATCCACAACCCGACGACCCTGCCCGGCGGACTGCCGGGCCGGGCGATCACGCTGGGTGGCCGAAGCGAACGGTCATGGCTGATCCGGATCCCGCTGTCGCGGCGCGGTCATTTCCGGATCGAGCCGCTTCACATCCGGACCGGCGATCCGTTCGGCTTCTTCGAGGCGTCGGCGACCGTCGGCCAGGGCGTGTCGGTCGTCGTCTATCCGCGCCTCGAACCGCTGCCGCGCTGGCGGCTGCCGGCAGCATCGCTCGAGGGCAGCCGCGTTGCCCCGGTCCGGACCCTCCAGACGACCCCGCTGGCGACCACCGTCCGGCCCTATGCCCCGGGCGACAGCATGAACCGGATCCACTGGAAGAGCACCGCCCGGCACAGCGAGATCCAGGTCAAGGAGTTCGACCTGGAGCAGACCGCCGATGCCTGGATCGTCATCGACCTCCAGCGCAGCATGCAGACCGGGCGCGGCGACGATTCGACGGTCGAGGCCGGCATCCGTGCCGCCGCCTCGATCGCCGACAAGGCGCTCCAGGAGGGACGCGCGGTCGGAATGACGGTCAACGTGGCCCGGACCGCGTTACTGCCACCCGACCGCGGCGGCCGCCAGCACCTCAAGATCATGCAGCTCCTCGCCTCGGTGGAGGCCGACAGCAACACCCCGCTGGTCGAGACGCTGATCGCGACCGTCGGGCGGCTCCGCCGCGGGATGACCGCCGTGGTGATCACCCCCTCGCTCGACCCGGCCTGGGTCCGCCCACTCGCCTCGCTGCGCGGCCGGGGGGTCGCCTGCGTGGTGCTGACGCTCGATGCGACCGCGTTCGACCGATTCGTCGGCAGCCGTGAGGCGATCCTGGGCAGCGGCGCTGCGCCACCCGGTGAGGTGAGCGAGGAGGTGGCCAAGCGCGCCCGAGCCCTCCGTCACGCCCTGGCCGAATACGAGCTCCCGTCATTCACGCTGACCCCGGGCCGGCCGCTCGGCGAGATCCTGGTCCGATGAACCGGCGCATTCCGCTCGCCCCGGTCGAGGGCTGGGCGACCGTCGCCTTGACGCTCCTGCTCTGCCTGACGTTCGGCTGGTCGCTCGACGACGCGCGTTGGGTGCTGGGCCGGCCGGAATATCTCGACTTCCTGCAGTGGATGGCGCTCGGCGGGGTCCTCGTTGGGTTCATCGGACCCAAGGTCGGCTGGGGCCGCTGGCTCACCTTCCTCATCGGCTCGATCTTCGCCGCGCTCGTCGTCCCGCTGATCACCGGCACGATCGGGCGGGTGCAGCCAGGGTCCTTCCACGACATGTACGTCACGACTGCCACGGCCGTGGTGAAGGCCTACTCCGACATCGTGCTCAACGGCCAGGCCTCGACCGTCCAGTACGTTCACTACCTGCTCACCCTTGGACTGCTGGTGTGGGCCACCTCGATGTTCGCGTCGTATGCCATCTTCGGCCACCACCGACCGCTCAGTGCCGTGGCCGTCGTCGGACTGCTCCTGGTCGGCGACATGGCCCTCACGATCAACGACCAGCTCCCGTACCTGGTGGCGTTCAGCCTGGCCGCCCTGCTCCTGCTGATCCGCGGGCACGTCATCGAGGAGCAATCGGAGTGGCTTCGACGACGGATCGGCGATCCTGCCTCGATCTCGTCCGTCTACCTCCGTGGCGGGACGGCGTTCGTGTCGGTGGCGGTCGTCGGTGCGCTGCTCCTGACGCAGACGGCCGCGTCGGCCCCGCTCGCCGGAGCCTGGGCCGGGATGAAGGAAGGCCTGACGACCCTGTCGGCCACGTTCTCCCGATTCCTGCCCGCGGGTGGGGCCAACCGATCGTTCGGCGTGTCGTTCGGATCGACGGCGGCAGTCCAGCAGGTCTGGACGACCGACGCGTCCCTCGCCCTGACGATTCAGCTGTCGCCCGGTGACGAGACCGCGTATTACTGGCGGGCCGCCACCTACGACCGGATCGACCTGACCGGCTGGAGCGAGACCGGCAAGACGACGGTCGGACGGGCGGCGGACGATGGGTTGTTGACGGGGTACGCCGACAACGTCGGCCCGGACGGCCGCCGGGAACTCCACTTCACGGTGATCCCCGCGGACTTCGCCGGCTCGACGATCCTGTCGCCGGCGACGCCGGCCGAGGTGGACGAGCCGACGAGGCTGACCGTCACGGGCCTGGATGGCTATTTCGCGAGTGTCGATCGCGACGGGGGCAGCGGTCCCTACACGGTGACCGCCCTCGTCCCCGTGGAAGGCAGCGACCCGGGACAGCTCAACGAGGCAGTCCTGCGCGCCGCCGGGTCCGACTACCCGCCCGAGGTGCGAAGCCTCTACCTCGGCGTGGCGGACGGACAGCTCGGCCCGTTCGCCCGCGAGCTCGAGGTGAAGATCAAGGCCGAGTCCCCGTCGGACACGCCGTACGACCTTGCCGCCACCATCGTCAAGGAGCTCCATTCGAGCGCCTTCACGTACGATACCGACATTCGGGGGATCAACTGCGCCGGGCTGTCGACCGTCGAGTGCTTCGCCCAGTTCAAGCACGGTTTCTGCCAGTACTACGCGGCCACGATGGCGGTGCTCCTCCGTGACATGGGCGTTCCGACGCGGATCGCCCAGGGTTTCCTGCCCGGCTCCCGCGACCGCCAGACCGGGCAGGAGCGGATCTTCAACAGCAACGCCCACGCCTGGGTCGAGGTCTACTTCCCGGCCGTCGGCTGGGTGACCTTCGATCCGACCGGCGGCGGCATCGCACAGCTGGCTCCGCTGCCGTCCGGCAAGCCGGTCCCGTCCGGCGCCAGGTCGTCCGGCGCGGCGGCCCTGCTGACCCGTCCGCCCGAGACGGACCCGTTCGCCAACGACCCGAGCGGATCGGTCGTCGGCCGCTCGCGCGGCACGTCGCTTGGCCCGCTGGTCGCGGTCGGCGTGCTCCTGGTGGTCGTGTTCCTCGGTCTGGCGTTCATCGTCTGGCAACGCGGACCGCGGTCCGGGACGACGGCCGATCTCGCGTACGGGACGGTCACCCGGCTCGCCGGCCGGTTCGGCTTCGGCCCGCGACCGACCCAGACGGTCTACGAGTTCACCGGTGCCCTCGGCGAGGTATTGCCCGGGTCGCGGCCGGAGCTGGAGACCGTCGCGACGGCCAAGGTCGAGTCGGCATACGGCCAGCGGATATTGGGCGCGGACCGGCTCGCGGCACTTCGAGCCGCCCAGCGGCGGCTCCGGCTGAGCCTGCTCAGGCTGGCGTTCCGCCGAAGGGACCGGCCCAAGCGATAGCCGTCGCGCCGCGGCGCCTGGGCGCCCGATCCGCGCGTTGCTCGATGCGCGCGCTCGCTCACGCACGCTGGCGTGCGCTCGCGCGCGTGCTCACTCGCGCCTTCGGCTCGAACGTCCTGGCGCCGCGGTGCCGGCTTTGTGGCGGATCGGCGGCGCAGGCAGGCGTCGCCGATCAGAGCGCTCCGGTGCGGCTCCGTTGCTCGAGCTCGGCCTGGGCGGCGTCGTCGAGCAGGCCGGCCAGGTGGGCCGTCAGGTTATGGGCACGGAGCACGGGTCGCCCGGCTCGCAGCTCGACCACGGTGATCCCGCACAGGTCCATCGACCACATCCAGAACCGGTCGAGCGGAAGGTCGAATAAGGTCAGCAGCGCGATCTTGAAGACGCCGTCGTGGGCGACAACGATCGACCACGGGTGGTCCGGCGGCGGGTCGCGAAAGCTGGCGACCTGGCTGCGGTCCAGCGTGCCGGCCGGCCGACCCTCGGCGAGCCTCCGCAGGGCGGAGCGCAAGGCCGGCCGCACGCGCGCTGACCACGTCCGGCAGCGATTCGCCGCCCGGTGCCCACGCCTCGAGCGGCCGGCGACGCCAGGCGGCGAGGCTCTCGGCATAGCGTTCGCGGATCTCGGTCGCGAGCAGTCCCTCCCACTCGCCCTGGCCGATTTCGAGGAAGCCGGGGTCCGGTCGAAGCGTGGGCACGGTCGCTGTGCTCGTGGCCATCTCGTCGGCGATGGCCTGCGCGGTCGCCGCCGTCCGCTGGAGCGGCGAATGGACGATCTCGAGCAGGGTGCCGCCCGGCACCGGCAGCGCGGGTGCGTCATGCGGATGCGCCAGTCGCCGGCCGGTGAGCTTCGCCTGCCGCTGGCCCGTCGCCGACAGCGGCGTTTCCCGCTGGCCCTGGAAGCGTCCCTCAGTGATGAGCACGGACTCGCCATGCCGGACCAGGACGACCGTCGCGTCCAGGCCGTCGGGGATCACGTCGGCGGCCGGTCCGCTCAGCGGGAGGCTCCGAGGCGGATCGTCCACAGGTCGCGGACCGCCTCCTGGCTGCGGATCGCCTCGGACACCGCGGCCGGCACGTCGTCGTCGAGGGCGAGGATCATCAGGGCGTCCTCCCGGGGACGGCTGCGGGCGAGGTGCATCGCGCTGATGTTCACGTCGGCCTCGCCGAGCATGATCCCGACCCGCCCGACGGTCCCCGGGCGATCCATGTGCCGGGTGATCAACATCGTGTCGGCCGGCGCCATGTCGAGCCGGTAGTCGTCGAGCCGGGTGATCCGCGGCTCGCCGGCGGCGACCGTGCCGGCGACCACTGTGGTGCGGCCGCCGGTCTCGCCGGATAGCGTCAGGAGGGCCGCGAACGCGCCCGCATCGGGCGTCTTGCGTTCCACCACGGTGATCCCGCGGGCCCTGGCCAGGGCCCCCGCGTTGACCAGGTTGACGCGCTCGGTCGTGGCGGTCTCGAGCAGACCGCGGAGCACGGCCGCGGTCAGCGGCGTGCCATCGTGCTCGGCCAGCTCGCCGGCGATCTCGAGCGTCAGCGTGCGAACGCCGCCACGCGAGAACTGGGCGAAGAACCGGCCGAGGATCTCGGCCAGCGGCAGGTAGGGTGCGATCGCCCGCGCCGTCTCGGGCGTCAGGAGCGGGGCATTGACGGCGTATCGGGCGCTCCGCCCCTCGAGGACATCGAGCACCTGGGCGGCGACCTCCTCGGCCACGAGGATCTGCGCCTCGGCGGTCGACGCACCCAGGTGCGGCGTAAGGAGCGTGTTCGGCGCGGCGAGCAGCGGCGAGTCGGTCGGCGGCTCGTGTTCGAAGACGTCGATCCCGGCCCCGCCGAGATGGCCGGACTGGAGCGCCTCGGCCACCGCCGCCTCGTCGATGACGCCGCCGCGGGCGACGTTCAGCACGATCGAGCCCGGCTTCAGCCTGGCGATCGCCTCCCGGCCGATCATCCCGCGGGTCGATCGAGTCAGCGGGACGTGGACGGTCACGACGTCGGCTCGGTCGAGCATCGCCTCGAACTCGACGAGCTCGACGCCGTGGTTGGCGGCCTGCTCGGCCGTCACGAACGGATCGACACCGAGGACCGTCATCTCCATGGCCAGGGCGCGCGCCGCGATCGCCTGGCCGATCTTGCCCAGGCCGACGATGCCGAGGATCCGGCCGCGCAGCTCCAGCCCGGTGAACTGGGCCCGTTTCCATTCGCCGCGACGGATCGAGGCATCGGCGGCGGCGGTGCGCCGGGCGACGCCGTACAGGAGGGCGAGCGTGTGCTCGGCGGCGGCGATCGTGTTGCCCGTGGGTGCGTTGACCACCATGATCCCGGCCCGCGTCGCCGCATCGAGATCGACGTTGTCCACGCCGACGCCCGCCCGGCCGATGACGACGAGCCGGGTTCCGGCCGCAATCAGGCCGGCGTCCACCTTGACCTGGCTCCGGACGATCAAGGCGTCGTAGTCGGCCAGGATCGCGCATAGCTCGTCGCGCGAGAGACCGTGACGCTCGTCGACGTCGTGGCCGGCCCGCAGCAGGGCGACGCCCTCGGCGGCGATCGGCTCCGCGACCAGGATCTTCATGCCGTTGCGCCGGCGGCGGTCGGTGTCGCCAGCCCGAATGACTCGAGGGCGGCGACCTGGGCGGCGGCGACGGCAGCACCGGGGCGGACCGGCCGGCCGAACCCGATCGAGGCGAACTCGAGCGCGCTCATCGCGCCGAGGATCTCCTCGACCGTAACCGAGCCGAGATGGCCGAGCCGGAAGATCTTGCCGGTCAGCTTGCCCTGACCGCCGGCGAGGACCAGACCGCGCCGCTTGAGCTCGGCGTTGAACGCCTTCCAGTCGAGGTCCTCGGGGACGAGCGCCGCGGTCACGGTGCGTGACGCGAAGCGCTGGTCGGCGAAAAGCTCGAACCCGAGCGCGGTCAAGCCGGCCCGTGCCGCCGCGGCACACGCCTCGTGCCGGGCGAAGACACCCGTCGCGCCCTCCGCCTGCATGAGCCGGATACCCTCATCGACCTGGTAGAACACCGCGATGGCCGGGGTCCACGGCGTCTGGCCCGCGGCATGGCTCTCGCGATGCGCGCGCAGGTCGAGGTAAACCCGCGGCATCGTCGCCGTCTCCATCGCCGCCCAGGCCCGCGGCGAGGCCGCGATCATCGCCAGCCCCGGCGCCGACATCCACGCCTTCTGCGAGCCGGTGACCACGACGTCCACGCCCCAGGCGTCCATCTCGAACGGCACGGCGCCGAGACCGGACACGCTGTCGACGAGGACCAGGGCGTCGGGAGTCTCCTCCCGGATGGCCGCGGCCAGCTCGGCAATCGGGTTCATCACGCCGGTCGACGTCTCGTTGTGGGTCAGCAGGACGGCCCGGACGCCCGGGTTCGCCCGGAGTGCTTCCCGCAGTTCGGCCGGATCGATCGCCTCACCCCACTCGGCATCGATCTTGGTGACGTCCGCGCCGTACGTCCGGGCGATCCTGGCGAACCGGTCGCCGAATGAGCCGATCGACACGCCGAGAACGCGATCGCCGGGCGACAGCGTGTTGACGACGGCTGCCTCGAGCCCGCCGGTCCCGGCCGTCGTGACGACGGCGATGTCGCTCGTCGTCCCGAAGAACGGCTGCATCCCGCCCAGGATCCGACCGAGCATAGCCGCGAACTCGGGCCCGCGGTGGTTGATCATCTGGTGGGCGCCGGCTTCACGGACGGTCGGTGGCAGGCCGGTCGGGCCGGGGATGCGGAGGTTCGGCTCGAAGCGATCCACGTGGTCCTCCTCGGTGGCGGCGGGGCGTGCGGGCATGGTCGCATGGCTTGACGCCACCACGCCACCGTGGCATATATGCCGGCATATGACCACCCGCCGGACCACGATCCTCGCCGACGCCGATCTCCTCGAGCGTCTCGAGCGGCACGCCAACCGGGCGCGGACGACCAAGACGGCCGTGATCGCGGCGGCGCTCGAGGCCTATCTCGCCCAGCACGACGACGCCCCGGAGCTGGCGTTCCTGGCGGTCGGCAAGAGCGCGCACGGGAGGCTATCGCTCGATGGCCGGTCGATCGTCCGTCGCGAGGTCGGTCGCCGGCACGCCGACGATCGCTGACCCGCACAGCCGACCTCCCGGCACCCATCGATGGCGATCCTCCTCGACGCCAGCATCGTCCTGGCGGCGGCGGATCGGGCGGACCTCAATCACGCCGCGGCGCTGGCCTGGTTCGGACGGGCCGATGAACCGCTGCTGCTGGGGGCGCTGACGCTGGCGGAGCTCGATGTCCTGTTCCAGCGCGAGCTCGGCGTGGGCGCAACCGTCGCGCTGGTCCAGTCCATCACCGGCGGGGCGATCCGCCTGGTGACCCCGTCGGAGGCGGATCTTCGCCGGGCGATCGGCCTGCTCGAAGCGGCCGCCGAGCAGCGGCCCCGCCTGGCCGACGCCCTGATGGTGGCGGCCGCAGAACGACTGGACGTCCACCGGATCGCGACGTTCGACCGTCGTCCGATCGCGCTCCTCCGGCCGCGGCACGTTCGAGCCTTCGACCTCGAACCGTAGCGGCGGTCGGTCGCGACGGGCGGCCGGCGGCTTGCGCCGGCGCGAGACAGGGCGGGCCATCTGTGGGAGGCTGCCGCCGTCGCAGAATCTCGAGTCCGATCGTCGTCCGGACGCAGCACGAGCCCGAGGAACGCGCCTGTCATGTCGTCCACCGCCAACCGTTCGGCGAGCCGTCGCCGGCGCGGTGCGTCCCTCCGGGCCGCGGCGCTCACCGGCCTCCTGGTGGTGTCGCTCGGCGGACTGGCCGTCGCGACCGACGCGCTGGGCGCGGGCCGGCTGTTCGATCGGGCGGCCGCCAAGGTGGACCGGATCCTGGGCGGTCCGGTGCCGGATCGGGCGACGGTGGAGACGGTCCTCGTGACGCCGCGACCGGCCGTCTCCGCGACACCGTCGAGCCCGCCGACCGCAGCGCCTGCTTCGACATCGGTAGCCACTGGGGAACCAGCGAGCGCGGCGCCAACGCCCGAGCCGAGCCCTGCCCGAGTCCCCGTCGACGTCAACATCGCCGCTGACCCGGCGAGCATCTTCGCCTCCGAGGTGCAGGACACCTGGTGCTCCCCGGCGGGCGTCCAGATCACGCTCGCCTTCCTCGGCAAGGCCGACACCTCGGTCGACTTCCAGCGCGAGCTCCAGGGCCGGGTCCACGAATGGGAGAGCTATGCCGACAGCCACAACGGCGATTGGGGACCGGCGGCGATGGCCCTCGCCCTCGACGCCTACGGGGCACCCGGCTACGAGGTCCGCGCCTACAAGACGCGTCAGGGCGCGTTGCTCGACGCGGCGACCGCCATCGAGGCAACGGGATCGCCGGTGATCCTCCTGGCCTGGCGCGGCGCCCACACCTGGGTGATGACCGGCTTCCGTGCGGACGCCGACCCGGCGGTCTTCCCCGATGCGACCGTCGACGGGGCCTACATCGTCGACCCGTGGTACCCCCGCGTGTCGAGCATCTGGGGGCCATCCGATCCCCCCGGCACGTTCCAGGACCAGGCGGAGATGATCCGGAACTACCTGGTCTGGAAGCGGCCGGAGGGCCATTACCCGGATCGCGACGGCCTGTTCATCGCAGTCGTGCCGACGGTCAAGGTCAGCGCGGGGGACTGACGCCGATCCGGCCGATCCTGGTCCGGACCAGGGCGGCCAGGATCGCCACCTTCGTCAGGCTGCCCGCGGTGAAGGCCACCGGGATGGCCGTGGCCCCGATCCGCGGCGCGAGGCTTTCACCGGTCAGGACGATCGCCGCGAGCGCCGCCAGCGAGGCCAGGACCGGGATCAGCGTGTTGTGCGTGGCGTAGAAGGCACGAGCCAGCAGCTGGGTCAGGCTTTCGAGCGGGATCGAGATCGCGAAGGCCGCCAGGAGGCCCGCGGTCAGCGTCACGTCCTCGGTGTCGAAGGCGCCGCCACCGAGCAGGACCGAGATCACGGTCCGGCTCAGGACGAACAGGGCAAGGGCCGCCCCGCCGGTGAGGACCGCGGTCGTCGCCAGGTTGGTGGCGAGGACGCGAACGAAGGCTGGTCGGTCGCCCGACGCCGCGGCGGCGGACAAGATCGGGAAGGCCGCCACCGCGATCGAGACCCCGATCAGGCTGACCGGCACGGACTGGAAATTGCGCGCGAAGCTGACCGCGCTGACGTTGCCCGCCCCGAACCGTGAGGCCACGGCGGTGAAGTAGAGGAACGTCAGGGGATCGATCGGGTGGCTCGCCATCTTGGGCAGCATCAGGCCGACGAATTCGCGGACGGCCGCAGTCCGCACGGCGAGCCGCGCGCGGATCCGGAACGCGGTCGGCCGGACGCCGATGACCCGGATCCCCAGGTGGAGGAGCGCGCCGAGCACGGCGCCGAGCGCGGCGCCATAGATGCCGAGACTGTCCGCGAACAGCACCGAGCCGGCCACGATCCCGCCGTTGTAGAGCAGCGGCGCCAGGCCGTAGAACAGGAAGCGCCGATCGGCGACGAGCACCTCGCCGAGGGTGATCGAGGCGGCGAAGATCACGGGCGTCACGCACATCACGCGGAATAGGCCCGTGTACAGGTCGCGGTCGCCGGTGGACTCGAACCCCGGGGCGATGACGCTGACGGTGAACGGCGCCAGCGTGAACAGGATGACCGAGGCGACTCCCATGACCCCGACGGCGAGGGTCAGGACCGTCTGCCCGAACTCATGGGCGGCCCGCTCGGAGCCATCGCCATCGCGCAGACCGAGGTAGATCGGCACGAAGGGCGCCGTCAGGCCGCCGGCCACGAGGACGTCGAGGGCGAGCTCAGGCAGGACGAACGCCGCGTTGTAGGCGTCCAGCGCGGTGCCGGCCCCGAAGGTCCGCGCGAAGATCCGATCGCGGACGAGGCCCATGGCGTATCCGCCGAACGTCAGGACCGCCAGCAGGATCGCGCCGCTCGGCAGGACCCGATCGAGGCCCGCGCGGACCAGCACACGGTCGATCACGTCAGTCGCTCCTGGCCCGTGCGCCGGGAGCGCTCGGCCGCAGGCGGGTACTGCGTCCCGAGATCAGCTCGAGATCGCGACCTCGTTGGCCTCGGCCTCGACCAGCCGCAACAGCTCGGCGCTCCCGCTCAGGTGCCCGTAGAAGATCCGCCGGGCGGCATCGAGCAGGGCATAGATCTCGGGATCCGCGACGTGATACCAGATGGTCGTGCCGGCACGCTCCGGGACAACGATGCCTCGGCCGCGCAGGACCGCCAGTTGCTGCGAGATCGACGAGCCGGGGACGCCGGTCAGGGCCTGGATGTCGCCGACGGTCCGTGGCCCTGCTCGGAGGAATTCGAGGATCGCGATGCGGACCGGATGGGCGAGCGCCTTGAAGAACTCGGCCTTGAACTGTCGAAGCCGATCCGAGTCGTCGGGACGGGGCGATCGTGCTGGCATGGGCGCACAGCCTAGTCGTGAGCCCTCGATTGATCAAGCCTCTGGTTCCTCGTATCTTCGAAATCGCGCAGATACGTGTATCCTTGGTCCTGTCACACACGCGCCCCACCAGCGCGCCGACAGGGAGAGATCCGTCATGACACAAGCATCCGGCGCGCTTGCCGCCCTGCTCGCCGATGCGCGGGAGGCTGACCCGGCCCATCGGATCGACCTGCGCGACCCAATCGCGTCGTACGGCGCCGCAGCGATCGAGGCGATCGGCGGTTGGCTCAAGGAACCTGCGCTCGCCGCGTTCGCCATCCGGGTGATTGCCCGGGCGGGACAGGACGGCCAGCGCGAGATCGCGTTGAGCACACTGCGCGGCGCCCGCCGCCGGCTCGACCCACGGCTGCGGGCCGACGTCGACTGGGCGGTCTCCGTGCTCAAGGTGGAGAAGGCGCCCGAGCCACCACCGACCAGACCGAGCGTCCAGGCGCCGCCTCGCATCGAACGCCCGCGCACGACCTCGCGGAGACCGCGACCCAGCGCGCCGGCCACCTAGCGCCAGCTGTCGGCGCTCAGCCAGCGTCGGACGCCGAGGTCGTCGCGAACGCGACCCGGCTTGTTCCCAGATGACGGTCGCCACCAAGCGCCGCCGTCACGTCATGACCCGCCGGCGTCGCGTTTCTCCGTATCGGCAAGCTTCTTCCGGTTCTCTTCGCGCGTCTTCATGATTCTGTCGGCCGAGCCGGGCCTGATCTCCGGCGCGGGCGTGGGCTGGCGCGGCATGCGCCCCGCCGCCCGGGCGGTAGCTCGCGCCTCAGTCCGGCCGGCCATCCGGGCCGCGATCGTCGCTTCGTAGCCTTGGTCCGTCGGCAGGTAGTAGCGCCGATCGGCGATTGCGTCCGGCAGGTACTGCTGCTCGACGTCCGCGCCGTCGAAGTCATGGGTGTAGCGGTAGCCGACGCCGATCCCGTGCTGCTTCATCCCGCGATGGGGGGCGTTCCGCAGGTGGAGCGGAACCGGCAGCGCACCGCCGGCTTCCACGTCGGACACGGCAGCCCAGTAGGCAGTTCCCGACCGGTTCGACTTCGGCGCGGTCGCGATGTAGGTCGTGGCCTGCGCGAGTGCGTACTGCGCCTCCGGCAGGCCGATCCAATCCAGGGCCTGGCCCGCGGCGACGGCCACCTGGAGGGCGCGCGGGTCGGCGTTGCCGACGTCCTCGGAGGCGCTGATGATCAGCCGGCGGGCGATGAACTTGGGATCCTCGCCGGCGGCGATCATCGCGGCCAGCCAGTACAAGGCCGCGTCCGGGTCGTTGCCGCGAAGGCTCTTGATGAACGCCGACACGGTGTCGTAGTGGCCGTCGCCTGCGCGGTCGTAGGCGAGCACCCGCTGCTGTGCGGCCGACTCGACGTCCTCGAGCCGTGGGCTGACGTGGCCGTCGCCGTCCCGGACGTCCTCCGATTGGGCGATGGCCACCGCGCCTTCGAGGACGTTCAGCGCGGCCCGCGCGTCGCCGGCCGCGAGCGACACCAGGTGGTCGAACGCTTGCGCCGAAAGGGCGACGCCGCCTCCCGGCCCTAGGCCGCCGCCCAGGCCTCGCTCGGGGTCGTCGATCGCGCGACGGACCACGGTGGCAACGTCCTCATCGGTCAGGGTCTCCAGCCGCCAGACGCGCATCCGCGACAGGAGCGCGCTGTTCACCTCGAAATACGGGTTCTCGGTCGTCGCCCCGATGAGCGTGACCGTCCCGTCCTCGACATGGGGCAGGAGCGCGTCCTGTTGGGCCTTGTTGAAGCGATGGATCTCGTCGAGGAAGAGGACGCTGCGTGTTCCCTGCAGGGCGAGTCGCTCCTGGGCCTCGGCGATCGTGTTGCGCACCTCGACGACGCCCGACATGACCGCCGACAGGCTCGTGAAATGCGCACCGATCTCGGCGGCGAGCAGGCGCGCGAGGCTGGTCTTGCCGCTTCCGGGCGGACCCCACAGCAGGAGTGACGAGAGGTGGCCGCGCGCGATGCTGCGACGCAACGGGCCGCGCTCGCCGACGAGATGCTCCTGGCCGACGAACTCGTCGAGGTTGCGTGGCCGCATCCGCGCCGCCAGCGGTTGCCGCTCGGGCGGCGGCTGGAAGAGGGCTTCGGGGCGGGCGCCGGTCAACCGGCGCGCGGAAGGCATGGCTGGATGGTAGCGCGCCGCTGTTCGGGGCCGGAGTCCCCGCCGCCCGTCAGAGCGTGATGTGCGTCACCTGGACGACGACCCAGAGGGCGAGCAGCACGCCGACCAGCGTCCCGCCGACGGTCGCGATCCGACGGACGTCGCGGGCGACGTAGGCGTACTCGTTGCCGGCGGCGACGGCCAGGCTCGAGAACCGCGTCTGGCTGTCGGGCGCCCCGCGCTGCGGGCGCGCCCGCAGCGTCGTCTCGGCAACGACCTGCTCCTGCGCCACGATCGCCGCCTCGAGCTCGGCCGCGCGCGTCTCCTCCTCGTCCGTCAGCGTCGTCGGGCGCGGCGCGATCCTCGGTGCCGGGGCGGCCGGACGGGCAGCCGGACGCTGCATCGGGCGGCGCTGGCCGGGCCTGGTGGTCGTGCCTCTGGCTCGTTTGGCCATGATCTGCTGAGGGCCTCCATCACGGGATTGAACCGGCACGGGCGGCGTGGACATCCGGCGTGGTCCGTCGACCGCAGAGGATAGCACCGGCTTGGCGAGGTACGTGGTGGGTGAGGCGGCCCTGCTAGACTCGGGCCGCCCACTGGAGGATCCTCGGATCGACCTCAACGCTGTCGTCCAACCCTATCTCGGCGCGCTCATCGCGGCCCTCGGTATCGCCGTCTTCGTGCTCGTCGTGGCCGCCGCGTCACTGGCTAGACGGACACGCCGGCTCGACGCCCGGTTGCGAGGGATCACCCGCGGTTCCGAGGGCCGGAGCCTGGAGGCGATCCTCGACGCGCACCTCGAGAAGGTGTTCGCGGTGTCGCGCGAGCTCGACGAGGTCGCCGCGAGGACGGCGATCCTCGAGGCCGCCCAGCGTCGGGCCTTCCAGCGCGTCGGGTTGGTTCGGTACAACCCGTTCGAGGAGACCGGCGGAAACCAGAGCTTCGCGCTGGCATTGCTCGACGCCGATGGCGACGGCTGGGTGCTGTCGAGCCTCCACGCCCGGTCGGGCACCCGGGTCTATGCCAAGGCGATCAAGGCTGGCCGCGCGGAGGCCGGGCTGTCGGCCGAGGAAACCGACGCCATCCGGCAGGCGACGGCCTGACAGCCTAGCTGGCACGGCCTACCTCGATGCTCTCGACATGCCCCCAGGATCCGAGACCATCGACCTCGACATCACCGTGAGCCCGGCGCGCAGTCGTCGCCGGCGGGAACCCGCTCCACTGGAACAGATCCCCGCCTGGTCCGAGCTCGTGCCGGTCATGGATCCGGCGGCGAGCGACGCTGCGCCATGGGGGCTCGAGGCACTCCTCGGCGGGCTGAACCCGGACCAGCTTCGCGCCGTCACCCACGGCGACGGCCCGCTGCTCGTGGTGGCCGGCGCGGGCACCGGGAAGACGCAGGTCATCACTCGTCGGATCGCCTGGCTGATCGCGACGCGGCGGGCCAGGCCGTCCGAGATCCTGGCGCTGACGTTTACCGACAAGGCCGCCGAGGAGATGGCCGTCCGCGTGGACCAGCTCGTGCCGTACGGCTACACCGATGCCGAGATCTCCACGTTCCACGCGTTCGGCGACAGCCTGATCCGCGAGTACGCCCTGGAGCTCGGCCTGCCCACCGACGTGCGCGTCCTGTCGCGGCCGGAGGTCGTGATCTTCCTGCGCGAGCACCTGTTCGAGTTCGAGCTGGACGCCTACCGGCCGCTGGGCGACCCGACCCGTTTCCTGGCTGCGCTGGCGACGCTGTTCAGCCGCTGCAAGGACGAGGACATCTCGCCGACGGACTACCTCGCCCATGCCGTCCGGGTCGCGGCGGAAGCGGCGCGCCTTGCCGCCGAGGCGGGCGAGGCTGACGAGGCCGTCGAGCAGGCCGATGCCGCCGCGGAGCGAGCGCGTCGCCAGGCAGAGCTCGCTCGGGCATTCGGGACGTACCAGCGGCTGATGGCGGCCAACGGCTGCATCGACTTCGGCGACCAGGTGTCGCTGGCCCTCCGCCTCGTCCGGACGTCGGCTGCGGCACGGGCGGCGATCGCCGGACGGTTCCGCTACATCCTCGTTGACGAGTTCCAGGACACCAATCGGGCACAGGCCGAGCTCGTGGCGCTCTTGGCGGAGCCACATCGCAATGTCACGGTGGTTGGCGACGACGACCAGGCGATCTACGCGTTCCGAGGTGCGGCGATCGACAACATCCTGGCGTTCCAGGACCGCTACCTCGGGGCGAGGGCCGTGGTCCTCCGGCGGAACTACCGTTCGCTGGCACCCGTCCTCGACGCCGCCTACCGGTTGATCCGGTTCAACGATCCGGACCGCCTGGAGGTCCGGACGGGTGTGGTCAAGCAGCTTCGCCCCGAGCGGGTCTCGCCGGCCCCGGCGCCGGTCCGGCTCGAGGTCTTCGCCTCCGGTTCCGAGGAGGCCGACTGGATCGCCGCCGAGATCGCTCGCCGGGTAGCGGAGGGTGCCGCGCCACGGGACCATGCCGTGCTGGTCCGGGCCAACGGCCACGCCGACCCGATCCTGCGGGCTCTGAACATGGCAGGCGTTCCGTGGCGGTTCTCCGGGACGTCCGGGTTGTATGCCCGTCCGGAGGTCCGCATGCTGCTGGCCTTCCTGCGCGTCGTTGCCGACCCGGATTCGAGCGTCGACCTGTACGCCCTGGCCTCGTCCGAGGTGTACTCCCTGGGCGGCGAGGATCTCACCGCGATCGTCAACATGGCGCGCCGCCGGAACCGCTCGGTGTGGGCGATCCTCGACGAGCTGGAGCGGCAGCCGGGCATCCTGCGCGTCGCCACCGAGACGCGGGTCACCGTCCACAAGCTTGTCAGCGAGCTGCGAGCGTACGCGAACCTGGCCCACGAGCGACCGGCCGGCGAGCTCCTGTACCGGTTCCTCCGGGCCAGCGGCCTGCTGGCCCGGCTCGTCGCGGCAGACACGCCGTCGGCGGAGGAGGCCCTCCAGAACATCGCCCGGTTCTTCGAGATCGTCCGGGCACAGTCCGCGCTGCTGACCGACGATCGGGCCGTGTTCGTCGCGCCGCACCTCGCAACGCTGATCGAGGCCGGCGACGATCCGGCGACCGCGGAGCTCGATCCGGAGGCCGACGCGGTCGCGGTCCTGACCATCCACAAGGCAAAGGGTCTCGAGTTCCCGGTCGTGTTCCTGCCTGGCCTGGTCGCCGGGCGGTTCCCGCTCAACGGCCGCGGGGAGACGCTGCCGCTACCGGCCGGGCTGGGTCGGGGCGATCCGGTCTCTGCCGAAGCCAATCTCGCCGAGGAGCGGCGGCTGTGCTACGTCGCGATGACCCGGGCGCGCGACGAGCTGATCCTGTGCCACGCCGCCGACTACGGTGGCTCCCGGGCTCGCCGCGTCTCGCCGTTCGTCCTGGAGGCGCTGGACCTGCCGACCACCGCCGGTGTCCCCGGCGCGGGCGCCCGAGCCGCCAGCCCGGCGGAGCGACTGACCGGGTTCGAGGCTGTCATCGCCCCCGCCGCGCCCGTCGGTGAGCCGATCACCGAGCCCCTCTCGCTGAGCTTCTACCAGATCGACGACTACCTGACCTGCCCGCTCAAGTACAAGTACGCGCACGTCCTGCGCGTCCCGCTCGCACCACACCACGCGATCATCTATGGCGCGGCCCTGCACAAGGCCGTCCAACGGTTCCATGTCCGGCAGGCCAGGGGCCACGTGATGAGCGAGGACGAGCTCGTCGAGGCGTTCGAGGCGGCATGGTCGAACGAGGGATTCGTCAGTCGCGACCACGAGGAGGCGCGGCTGGAAGCCGGGCGCGCGGCGCTGCGTCGATTCCGCGCCGCACAGCTCGAGCCGGACGCGGTGATCCCGACCTACGTCGAACGCGAATTCAGCTTCAGCCTCGGCGGCGACCGCGTTCGGGGCCGCTGGGATCGCGTCGACATCGAACCGACCGGGGAACAGATTGAGCCAGCCGAGGACGTCGCACCGTCGCCGGCGAGCGCGGCACGGGCCGACGTCGTCACCCCGACACTCGGCATCCTCGGACCGGAACGGGTCACGATCACGGACTACAAGTCGTCCGATGTCCGCGACCCGGCGAAGGCTCGTCAGCGGGCCCGGGAATCGCTCCAGCTCCAGATCTATGCTATGGGGTTCGAGGCGATGACCGGGCGCCTGCCGGACGCGGTCGCCCTCCATTTCCTGGAGTCCGGCCTCATCGGCCGGGTGCCGATCGAGCCGGCCAGGCTGACCAAGGCACGCGACAAGATCGCCCGTGCCGCGGCCGGGATGCGCGCCCGGGACTACACGCCGAAGCCCGAGTATCTCGCCTGCACGTACTGCGCCTTCCGTGACATCTGCCCGTCGAGCGTCGCCCGATAGGGCATTCGCCCGACTCGACGGACACGATGTCGGGGGTTCATCGTTCGCGACCCCCCGACCGGGATCGGGGACGCACTGGAGCGCGCATCGACGATGGACCGCCTCGTCTGGCGACTCCTGCCGCGGACCGCGTCCGACGGTGGCGAGGCCCTAGACTCGCTCGTCATGGAACGGCGCGACCGCTTGGCCAACCTGGGCTTCTTCGCGGCGGCCGCGATCGTCTGGGTGCTGGTCGGGCTGATCGTCACGACGCGCGACCCCGTGGCCGACCCGACCGCCGGGTTCGTGGGAGCGGCCCTCATCGGGCTGGCCATGGCATTGACGCTGGTCCCGCTCATCTGGCTGGCGGTCTTCAGCCGCCACCGGATGATCGCCTTCCGCGGCGATTGGCTGCGGGCGACCCGGCGGGCGGCGTGGGTCGGCATCGTCGTCGCCGTCCTGATCATCCTGCGGATCCAGGGCCTGCTCGAGCTGCCGATCGCGCTGTTCATGATCGCCCTGGCCGTCATCGCCGAGGCGACCCTCTCGGCGGAACGCTGAGATCCCGCGCGCGGCCGCGCGCTAGGCTGGGGCGGTCAACCCCCAGCGCCGCGTGGAGACGTCGTGTCCGCTCTCAGCGCCACTCAACCGGCTCCGCCGTACGCCGACGCGAAGGCCAGGCTCGCGGCCGCGGTGGAGTCGAATCGGGACGAGATCCTCGACCTGTCGCACCGCATCCACGCCAACCCCGAGCCGGCGTTCGAGGAAGTCAAGGCGGCGACCTGGATCGCCGAGATCCTGCGTCGCCACGGTTTCGAGGTGGAGCTTCCGGCCGGGAGCCTGGCCACGGCGATCCGGGCCATCCGGCGCAACGGCCGCGGCGGGGCAGGCCCGAGGATCGGCATCCTGGCCGAGTACGACGCCCTTCCGGGGCTCGGGCACGGGTGCGGGCACAACACGATGGCCGCGTCGGGCGTGGGCGCCGCCGTCGCCCTGGCGTCGGTGTCCTCCGAGATTCCGGGCGAGATCGTCTTCCTCGGGACGCCCGCCGAGGAGCGCGGCAGCGGCAAGCAATTCATGATCGATGACGGCCTCTTCGCCGGGATCGACGCCGCGCTGCTGTACCACCCCTGCGATCGAAACCACGTCGAGACCTATCCGCTGGCGTCCGAGGACGTCGATGTCGTGTACAGCGGTCTCCAGGCCCATGCGTCGTCGGATCCCTGGAGGGGCAAGAACGCTCTCGATGCCCTGATCAGCCTGTTCACGTCCGTCGGCTTGTGGCGCCAGCAACTCCGGCCGACCGCCCGGGTGCACGGCATCGTCAAGGAAGGCGGCACCGCCGCCAACGTCATCCCGGACCGCGCAGCCGCCTGGTTCATGATCCGGAGCGACGACGAGGCCGACTACGAGCGGATGCGCGAGCGCTTCCAGAGGATGTGCGAGGCAGCCGCTCTCGCGACCGACACGACGGTCGAGGTGACGTTCTCGGGTCGGGCCTCGACGATGCGCAACAATCGGGTCCTCGCGGAGCGATTCCGCGCGAACATGGCGGCCTACGGGATCGACGACCAGGGCGACGACCCGAACGCCGGATCGACCGACATGGCCAACGTCAGCTGGGTCTGCCCGACCATCCATCCCGACCTGTCGATCGCGCCGGAAGGCACGCCCGGCCATTCGATCCTGTTCCGCGATGCCGCGGCGACGCCGCGGGCCGACGAGACCACGCTCCTCGCGGCGACCCTGGTCGCCCAGACGGCCTACGAGCTGTACGCGGACCCGGCCCTCGTTGCCGCGGCCTGGGACGAGTTCCACGCGCAGCGGCCGGGGTAGCGGCCGGGAGGACCACTGCCGGTCGCTCCGTTGCGGATGGCGAATCACCAGGGTGACGGGCGCCCGGGCCTTCCGGCGAGGCGTCGGGCGGACCGGGACCGGGTGGTACCATCCCGCGGCGCGCCCCGCTGGACATCTGCGAACCGGCGGCGCCCCAACGAGACGGACCATCCAGCGGCCGTGCGCCGCGGCCGTCTCCGGAGGATCCCGTGGCCGAGCGTCCCCACGACCCGGATCTCGAGCGTGATTTTGCGTCCCTAAACGGTTGGGATCGCGAGTACGAATCCTTCACCGATTTCGACCTGCCGACGTACGTCGGTCCGCTGTCGTTCATGAAGCTGCCATGGGTCACCGACCCCCGCGAGCTGCGCCGGTGCGAGGTCGACGTTGCCATCATCGGCGCCCCGTTCGACGATGCCGTCACGCATCGCCCCGGCGCGCGGTTCGGGCCGCGGGCGATCCGCGAGGCGCAGTACACGTCCGGGTCGATCAACTCGCTCCAGCTCGATGTCGAACCGTTCGAGGTGCTCAAGGTGGTCGATGCCGGCGACGCCAACATCGTCCCGGCATGGATCGACCGCGCGCACGCCTTCATCTACCGCAAGGTCCTCGAGGTCGCCGCCAGCGGAGCGGTCCCGATCGTGCTCGGTGGCGATCACTCGATCACCTGGCCGAGCGCGACTGCGGTCGCCGAGGTCCGCCGGCCGGGCAGTGTGGGCATCGTCCATTTCGACGCGCACGCCGACACGGCCGCCGACGACTGGGGCGTCCTGGCCGGGCACGGAACGCCGATGCGGCGGCTGATCGAATCGGGTGCGGTGAAGGGCAGGAATTTCGTCCAGGTCGGACTCCGTGGCTACTGGCCGCCGGTCGAGACCTTCCGGTGGATGCAGGAACAGGGGCTGCGCTGGCACCTCATGCGCGAGATCGAGGAGCGCGGCGCCGAGGCCGTCATCGCCCAGGCGATCGACGAGGCGCTCGACGGTCCCGAGTTCGTCTACCTCAGCCTGGACATCGACGTGGTCGACCCCGGCATGGCGCCGGGGACCGGCACCCCGGAGCCGGGTGGCATGCTCAGCCGCGAGCTGCTGCGGGCCATCCGCCAGATCGTCGGGGCGGTCGACCTGGCCGGGATGGACATCGTGGAGGTGTCGCCGCCGTACGACCACGCCGAGACCACGGCGATGGTTGCGAATCGCGCGGCACTCGAGGCGATCAGCGCGCTGGCCGCCAGGCGCACGGCGGGCCATCCCGTCCGGTGGGCCGGTCGGCAGCTTCCCGCGGGGCGGTTCCCGGCGAGCTTGCCCGAGCATCACGGCCACCCGGGCTGAGGCGACGAAGGGATGTTCGACCGACCGGATCCGGTGGCCGCGGAGGCGCTCGCACGCCTGTACGACCTCGATCTGGTCGACGATCCCGGGGACCTCGACCTCTATCTCGCCCTTGCCGCCCGCGCGGACGGGCCCGTCCTCGAGCTGGCCGTCGGCACCGGGCGAGTGGCCGTCCCACTGGCCCAGGCCGGCTATCGGGTCACGGGCGTGGACCTCGACCCTCGAATGCTCGCCCGAGCACGCCGGCACGCCGACAAGGCGGGGCCCGGCACCGGCCAGCGGCTGACCCTCGTGGAGGCGGACCTGGTGGGTCTCCACCTCGCCGACGCGGGCACCTTCGGACTTGCGTTCATCGCGCTCAACTCACTGCTGGTGCTGCCGAACCGTGGCGCGCAACGCGCTGCGCTCCGGACGATGGCCGACCACCTCGCCCCGGGCGGGCTGGCGGTCGCCGACGTCTGGATCCCCGACGCCGAGGATCTGTCCAGGTTCGACGGGCGGATCCTGCTCGAGTGGCCGCGCCTCGACCCGGAAACCGGGACGATCGTGACCAAGATCGGATCGGCCCAGCACGACGCATCCTCCGCGTCGATCACCATGACCACCATCTTCGAGGAGGGTAGCCAGGGCGAACCGCCGCGTCGCTGGATCCGCCGCGACCAGCTTCGACTCCTGTCGGGCGATCAGTTGCGCGGCTTTGCCGAGGACGCCGGCCTGACGGTCGAGCTGCTGGCCGGTGACTACGGCCTGGGTCCTATGGGGCCCGGGACGGAGCGCGCCATCCTGATCGCGATCAAGGGCGGTTGACCGACCGGGAATCCGGGTTCCGCGGGGACGTCCGAGTCCCTCCCAACCACGACCCTCGTGGTATCGTCGCGCCCGATGCCACCCAGTGACCAGACGCGACTGCTGATCGTCGAGGACGTCCCACAGGTCGCCCAGTACATCCGCGGGCTGCTCAACGCCCAGGCGCGGGTCAAGCTCCTCGACGTCCTGACCGAGGGTGGCCGGGCGATCGCCACGATCAATGAGGTCCGCCCCGACGTCATCCTCGTCGACGCCCTCCTCCAGGGCAGGGTCAAGGGACCCAAGCTGGTCGAGCAGATCCACCAGGCGAAGCTCGGCGTCCCGGTGATCGTCCTGACCGTGCCCCAGAACCCGGTTGACCCCGATCCGACCGTTGGCATCCACGGCGTGTTGTCGATGCCGTTCTCGGGGTTCGACCTGATGACCCGGATCGCCCAGGTTCGCAAGGATTTCGAGGCGCAGCAGGCGACCGGCACCTCCCGGGTGCTGTCGGTCTTCTCGCCAAAAGGCGGTGTCGGCAAGACCACGATCGCGTTCAACCTGGCGGTTGCCACCGGCCAGCTCGACCAGCGCACGGTGCTCGTGGATGGCAGCGTCCAGTTCGGCGACCTGCGAGCCCTGCTCAAGGTCCCATCGGACGCGCCGTCGATCCTCGACCTGCCGACCGACCGGATCGCGGAATCGGACCTGGGCGACGTCCTCTGGCGCGACCCGTCGGGGATCGACATCCTGCTCGCTCCACCGCGGATCGAGATGGCCGAGATGCTCACGGCGCGCGACGTGGAGAAGATCCTGTCGCTGCTGCGCCGCGTCTACTCGGTCATCGTGATCGACATGTCCTGCCAGCTCAACGACATCAACCTCTCGTTCCTCGATGCGGCCGACACGATCATCGAGATCGTGACCTACGACTCGACCACGATCCACAGCACGGTCGCCATCGCCGACACGTTCCGGGCGATCGGCTATCCGGCATCGAAGGTGCGCTACCTGGTCAACCGCGCCAATTCCGCCGGTGGCATCGACCCGGCCGACCTTCAGCGTGCGCTCGGCCGGGTCCCCGAGCACCGGGTGGTCTCCGACGGGCGGCTTGTCGTCCAGTCGAACAACGAGGGCGTGCCGTTCGTCCTGGCCAACCCCGCCGCCCAGATCAGCCAGGACCTGGCGCGCACCGCCGTCGAGATCCTCGACGCGGGGCGGGTCGCGGCACTGGCCGGGGGGCGCTGACCACCGCCATGTCGGACCCGCGACCGATCGGGGTCTTCGACTCCGGGGTGGGCGGGCTGACCGTCCTTCGCGAGGTCCTCCGTCGGTCACCGGGGGAGTCGACGATCTACCTCGGCGACAACGCGCGGGCGCCATACGGCACCCGGTCGGACGAGGAGGTCCTGGCGTTTTCGACCCAGTCCCTCGACGCGCTGGCCGACCGGGACGTCAAGGCGATCGTCGTCGCCTGCAACACCTCGACCGCGGTCGCGCTCGGCGTGCTGCGGCGTCGCTACGACCTGCCGATCCTCGGCGTGATCCGGCCCGGGGCCTCCGCGGCCGCGCTGGCGTCGCGGAACCGGCGCGTCGGGGTGATCGCGACACCGGCCACGATCCGCTCCCACGCGTACTTCGCCGCCATCAAGGACGAGAACCCGGCGGTCGAGGTCTACGAGCACGCAACACCGGCGCTCGTCCCGCTGGTCGAGGCGGGCTTCCTGTCCGGCCCGGCCGCCGAGGCCGCCGTCGCCGAATCCCTGGCGCCGCTCATGGGCGAACGCGACCCTTCGGGCGAGTTCATCTTCCCGAAGCCCATCGGCGCCTCGATCGACACGCTGCTCCTCGGATGCACCCACTACCCGCTGCTCCGATCGGTGATTGCCGCGCAGGTCGGGGAGCGGGTCGCGATCGTCGATTCGGCCACTGCAACCGCGTCCGCCCTGGCCGAGCTGCTCAGCGTCAACGGGCTCGAGGCGCCCGGCTCCTCGCGCGGCACCGCCGCCGATCCAGGGAGCGCCGGACACAGCCGCCCCGCGGAGCACGCGCGACCGGCACTCCACCTCCAGCTCACGACCGGCGATCCGGACCAGTTCCACGGCCTCGCCAGCCGGCTCTTCGGGTCGAACTTCCCGGATGTCGAGCGGATCGAGCTGGCGGTCGCCGCACGATGAGCCAGCGCCCATCGCGGTCGGGCAGCACCGGACGCGGCGGCCACCCCGCTGCCGGGCTGTCCTGGCGCGACGACCGCGTTTGGCAGGCCGGGTTCCTGATCGGCTCGGCGCTCGGAGCCGCGGCGACCGTGGTCGGGCGCCACGCCGAGCGGGCTGCCCGGCGCGGCCTGGTGGATTGGCCCGAAGTCGAGCGGATCGCCATCGGCCGGCTGGCCGGCGCACCCGGCGCCCTCGAGTCGGCCGAGCTGCGTGCCGCCGAGCCCGAGTACGCCGAGGCGATGGCGCGCATCGTGCCTGCGCTGACCTCCGCGCTCGGGACGCCGTTGCCGGGCGTGGTCGAACGCTCAGCGGTCGTCGATCGCGCGGGCTGGGTTCGCGCCAACACGGGATCGTTCGCGTCGCTCATCGGCAAGCTCGAGGCCGACCTGCTCGACCAGGTGATCCCGGTCGGCGGCGGACTGGCCAAGGCGGCCATGGCCCTGGCGAATCGGTGGGTCACCAACCGGCAGCTCGGGTTCCTCCTCGGGTTCATGGGCAGCCGCGTGCTCGGCCAGTACGACCTGGCGCTCCTGTCGATGGAGGCCACGCCCGGCCGGCTGCTGTTCGTCGAGGAGAACATCCGCGCGACGGCTCGGGGTCTCGGCGTGCCGATCGGGCCGTTCCGGACCTGGATCGCCCTCCACGAGACGACGCACGTGTTCGAGTTCGAGGCGCACCCCTGGCTCCGCCCGTATCTCGCCGAGCGGCTCGAGCGCCAGCTCCGGATGTTCGGCGGCGACGCGCGGGGTCTCGGCCGCGCGGCGGCTCGAGGGATCGGCCGCGCGCTCCGGGGCGAGTCGACTGGCGAGCACTGGATGGAGCGGCTGATGGGTCCGCAGCAGCAGGCCCTGTTCCGCGAGGTGCAGGCGGTGATGAGCCTGCTCGAGGGGTTCAGCGACTACGTCATGGACGAGGTCGGTCGTGAGCTCGTCCCCGACGTCGAGCGGATCAGCGCCCGGTTCCACGAGCGACGCGCCAGCCGGACGCCGTTCGAACGGGCCGTCCTGCGGCTGACCGGCATGGACCTCAAGTACGAGCAGTACCAGAAGGGCGAGCAGTTCGTCCGTGCCATCGCCGGGCTCCGCGGGTCCGGCGCGCTGACCCGCCTGTGGGACGGCCCTGAAACCCTGCCTCGTCCGGCGGAGATCGAGGCTCCCGAACGGTGGGTTGCCCGGGTGCTCGATGAGGCTGCCGCATGAGCCTGCTGGACCCGGCCGAGCGGCGACGCCACGCCGGACCGGGCAGCGGGCCGCGAGGCGCGCCCAGCGCGATTGCGCTCAGCCCGATCCTGTCGGCTCGCTACCGGGCCCGCGACCTCGAGCGGATCCGGGCCGCCGCACCGGGCGCGCGGCTGGTCATGGTGTCGGTCGAGGGGCTGGCGGACGGACCGGTCGACGACGTCGAGGTCATGCTCCGCGGCTGGCTGAGCTCGGACGCGTTCGACCGGATCCTCGCCCGGGCGCCACGGATGAGCTGGGTGCACTCCGCGACCTCCGGCGTCGAGCGGGCGCTCACGCCGGCCGCGCGAGAGCGCGATCTCGTCGTGACCAATGCCCGCGGCGTCTTCAGCCGCCCGATCGCCGAATACGTGCTGATGATGATCCTGGCGATCAGCCGCCGGCTGCCGCAGCTGCTCGAGCTCCAGCGCGAGCGGACGTGGCAGCCGCTCGAGGGAACGGAGCTGCGCGATGTCACGGTCGGGATCATCGGGCTCGGCTCGATCGGTCGGGCGGTCGGCGCGCTGGCGACGAGCTTCGGCTGTCGCGTCGTGGCCGTCCGGCGGCGTTCCCACGACGGCCCCGAGACGCCCGACGGCGCCGACGCGGAGGCGACGTTCGGGCCGGTCCAGGTCGACCGGGTGGGCGGTCCCGAGACGCTCGCCGCCCTGCTCTCGGAATCGGACTTCATCGTCCTGGCCGCGCCACTCACGGCGGAGACCGAAGAGATGATCAATGCCGAGACCCTGGCCATGGTCAAGCCCGGAGCCTGGCTCATCAACGTCGCTCGCGGCCGGTTGATCGACGAGCGCGCACTGCTGCGGGCGCTTCGCGACGGTCATCTCGGCGGGGCCGTGCTCGACACCTTCCGCGATGAGCCGCTCCCGCCGATGTCGTCGTTCTACGACCTGCCGAACGTGATCGTCACGCCCCACACCGCCTGGTCGAGCGGGCGCGTGCTCGACCGGAGCGTCGAGCTGTTCTGCGACAACCTGCGGCGGTACGCGGCCGGCGAACCGTTGCTCAACGTCGTCGACCCAAGCGCGGGGTACTGAACCCGGCCACAATCTGGCGATGCAGATCGCCATCGTCGGGCTTGCTGGCTCGGGCAAGACGACCGTCTTCAACACGCTCACCCGTGGTCATGCCGAGACCGGCGGGTACGGCGGCGTGACCCTCAACGTCGGCGTCGTCAAGGTGCCGGATCCACGACTCGACGCGCTGGCCGCGATCTTCAAGCCGAAGAAGATCGTCCATGCCGACGTCACGTACGTGGACATGCCCGCGCCGCCGCCGTCGACCGAGGGTCACGTCGGGACCGAGGAGCTGCCCGCCGACCACCTCGCCCGTCTCCGCGATTCGGATGCGCTCCTCCACGTCGTTCGGGCGTACGAGGATCCGGCCAATCCGCACCCCGAAGGGAGCGTCGATCCCGGCCGCGACATCGAGCGGCTCGATCTCGAGTTCCTGCTCGCCGATCTGTCGATGACCGAGCGCCGGCTCGAGCGCCTCCAGGGGAGCGGCCGGCACGGGACGCCGGCCGAGCGCGAGGCGGCGGAGCGGGAGGAGGTCGTCCTGCGTCGGATCCACGAGGGCCTGCAGGCCGGCTCACCGATCCGCGACCTGTCGCTCGACGCGGACGAGGAGAAGGGGATCCGCGGCTTCCGGTTCCTGACCCAGAAGCCGGTGCTGATCCTGCTCAACGTTGGGGAATCGCAGATCTCGGCCGCGCCCGCCCTGATCGAGCGCGTCGCAGCCACGTACGACCATCGGCATGCGATGGTCGAAGCCCTGTCCGCACGGATCGAGATGGAGCTGGGCGAGCTGGAGCCCGACGAGGCCGCGGCGTTCATGGACGAGCTCGGGATCGCGGAGTCGGGGCTCGACCGGGTCATCGGGCTGTCGTACCGGCTGCTCGGGCTGATCTCCTTCCTGACCGCCGGGCCCGACGAGGTCCGGGCCTGGCCCGTATCGGACGGCGCGACCGCGGTCGATGCAGCCGGCGCGATCCATACCGACCTGGCCAAGGGGTTCATCCGCGCGGAGACGGTCGCCTACGAAGACCTGCTCAAGCTCGGCTCCATGGCCGAGGCACGCAGGCACGGCCGGCTTCGGTCGGAAGGTCGAACGTACCGGGTCCAGGACGGCGACGTGATCGAGATCCTGTTCAGCCGGTGACGCCAGCGTGGAGCGGCCGATGCGCGCGTTGCCGGCCGCGCTCGGTCGGCCACGCACGAGAAGTGCGCTCGCTCCGTCACTTCGCCAGCGCCTTCGCCTCGACCGCCCCACACGGGCGTCGTGCCCGCGGCGGTCGATGGGCGTTTCAGTTCAGGCGATCGCCGCTAGGGTCGTACTCCGCCAGGATCGTCCGGTAGTCGGTGCGGGCCTCGTCCTCGTCGTCGTCCTCGTCGTCATCTTCCTCGGCGTCGGCGAGCTCGACCTCGAGCTTGGCGAGGAAGTTGTCGGCGTCCTCGGTCGACACGTTGACGGCGGCCGTCAGCTGGTCGTCGCCGACGTAGATGAACCCGTGCTCTCGTTCGAGCTCCATGGCGATGGCCTCGACGAGGGTGTCCTGGACGTACTGGTCCTGGATCCGGCGCCGGATCGACTGGACGAGCTGGAAGAACTCTTCGGGCTCCCACTCGGATTCGCTGACGACGAGGACGTCCGAGTACACCTCGTTGTCGCCTTCGTGCAGCTCGTAGAAGAACAAGTCAACTCCTGGTGCGGTCGATGTCGGCCGGTCAGTATACGACCGGCATTCGTCCCAACCGGCTGACGAGGAGGGCCCGTGTCCGAGCGAGCGATCGACGTCGTGCACGTTGGCTCGGCGAGTCGCGATCTCTCGGATGACGATCCCCGGGGCTGGCGTCTTGGGGGCGGGGTGACCTACGCGGCCATGGCGACGGCCCGGCTCGGACTCCGGACTGCGGCGCTCGTCGGGGCCGACGCCGCGGCCGCTGGGTCGGACGAACTCGAGCTCCTCCGCCAGGCCGGTGTTTCGGTTCGAGTCCTGCCGCTCGACGAGAGCCCGGTGTTCCGGAACGTCGAGACGCGCGACGCTCGAATCCAGACCTGCCTGGCGCCTGGGCGGCCGCTCCCGCTCATCGATCTGCCCGCCGAATGGCAGGCCGCGGCGGCGTGGGCCCTCGTGCCGGTGGCCGGCGAGATCGGCGACGCCTGGGCAGGCCTCATCCCCGAAGGGGTCGTCCTCGCGGTGGGTTGGCAAGGCTGGCTGCGTGGGCTGGCGGCCGGACGGAGGGTCGTGCGCCGGCCGCCGGCACCCTCGGCGCTCCTCCAGCGTGCCGACCTGGTCGGCGTGAGCCGGCACGACCTGGTGTCGGGGATGGAACCGTCGAAGCTCCGCGCGATGCTTCGACCCTCTGCGAGCCTGCTGGTCACCGATGGCGCCCGGGGCGGGGAGCTGTGGGCGCCAGCCGATGGTGGACCGCTCCGGGCGTGGCGCTACGAGGCGATCGCCCCGGTCGCGGAGGTCGATCCGACGGGTGCCGGCGACGTCTTCCTGGCGACTCTGCTGGCGTGCCGGGTCCGACCGGCGATCGTCCCGGACGGCGGTCCAGGTCTCGCGGGCACCCTCGCCCTGGCCGCCGCCGCCGCGTCGCTGGCGATCGAGCGTCCGGGGGTGCTCGGCGTGGCGGACCTCGCGGCCGTCATCGCGCGCATGCCGCGCGATGGGCCAGGCGGCGCACCAGCACCTCTGGATCGACCCTAGGCGACGGAGCGCCGCCCGGCCGGCGCGGTCCGTCGCCTGAGCCGACGCAGGCGACGATGGAGGTCGGCCTCGAGGGCCGGTTCCGGTCGACCGAGCTGTCGGCGCCGTTCGACGATGGCCAGGCCGCGGAGCGCCGCGCGAGTCGCTGCATCCCGGTCCCGGAGGCGATGCTCGTGCACCTTGGCGAGCTCGATGCAGGCGATGATCGCCGATCGGCCGATACCGGCGGCGAGGGCGTCCCAGGCGTCTGCTGCTTCCGCGTGCCGCCCGAGACGCCGCAGCAGATGCGCTCGATCGACGGCGATGCGGTCCTGGCTCCAGGGCGCGTGAAACGCCGCGGTGCGTGGGGGCCCGAGGCCCTCGAGCCGCGGCCGCGGCCTCCCTCCGAAGTCCGCGTATCCGCGCGGCGACCACCAGGGTTCATCGCCGAGGCGCGACTCGAGCGGCACCCGGAGAACGGCATCCGATGGCCGGAGGGCGTCCGCGTTGGCGGTGGCGCCATCCAGGCACGCGAGCGCCTCGCCCAGGCGATGCTCGCTGGCGAAGGCCCTGGCCAGCCCGGCCAGGTCTCCGGCCGGCGCCTCGGAGCGGCGATCCGGGTCGCCGAGGTGGGCCTCGAGGTGGACGATCAACCGAGCCAGCGAGCGCACGTCCTGGTCGTTGTGGCGGACGACCTCGACGAGCTCGTCGGGGATGCCGGTCCGCAGGAACCGCAGGTACCGGCCGGGGATCTCCGAGCCGTCGACGTCGCCGACCCGGTGGAGCCCGAGGAGCTGTCCCTCGGCGCTTCGCAGCCTCGCGTCGTCCATTCGGTGGCGGAACAGGCGCCGCACGATCGGCAGCAGGTCGAGGTGGCCGGCGTGGGCGGGCGCCGGACGACCGACCATCCGGAATCGGGCGACCAGCAGCGGCCAGTCGAACCCGCGGCCGTTGTAGGTCACCAGCCATGCAGTGGGCGCGATGGACGCTGCCACGGCGGTCAGCAGCGCTCGCTCGTGAGCGTGATCGGGCAGCAGCAATTGGACCTGGCAGAACCGGTCGCCGTCCCACCAGCCCAGCCCGATCAGGAATGCGACCGTCCCGGCGGCGGTGGCCAGGCCGGTCGTCTCGGTATCGAGGCAGACCAGGGGAGCGTCCGGTGGCGGCTGGCCGGGGAGCCTTGCCAGCCGCTCCCGATCGACCGCGATCGAGCGGGCCGGCGCCTCGCACCTGACGACCAGCCCTTCGGACGTGGCCACGACCTCGCCATCGGTGGCCGCGGCAAGCTGCTCGGCGAGCTCCTCGGTCGGTGTGCTGTGCGGCGGCGGATCGTCGCGGGCCACGAGCGTTCGCGCGGCTTCCCGATAGCGTTCGAGCCGGCGTGTGAGGGTCGCGCGGTCGCCGGCGATCATCGTGCGGGCGCCGGGACCGCGATCGGGGCGCCGAGGTCGCCGAGGAGGCGCAGCGCGAGCGTCTTGGCATCGACCTGGGGCTCGAGGCGCGGCCCGGTGCAGGCGGGGCAGCCGGCATCACACGAACATGCCGAGATCAGGTCGGCCGCGCCGGCGAGGAGCTCGTCGTGGCGCGTCCAGAGGCGCTCGGACAGCCCGACGCCACCTGGCATCGCCTCGTAGAGGTAGATCGTCGGAGCCTCGTGGTGGGGCGACCGGATCTGGCTGACCAGGCCAAGGTCGCGCGGGTCGACCATGAGCAGGACGCTGGCCACGGTCTGGATCGCTCGACCGGCGGCCGGGAGCGCGACATCGAGCTCGTCCCGCCGCCAGCGACCGGCGATCCCCTCGGCCGTCAGCCAGTAGGCGGTCGTCTGGAGCTCGAGCTCGGGCAGGTCGATGGGACCCCAGCCGACGTTCTCGTCTGTCAGGAACTTGAGCTTCTTGTAGAGGGTGACGAGGCTCGCAACCATCACCTCGCCGTGGACGCGTCGGCCGCCCGTGGCGGGCGCCTCGCCGAAGACGTCGAGCGGCTTCAGCGTCACGGCGCGGTTTGCGTACGTGTAGTGATCGACGTCGATCTTGTGGACGTAGGCCTTCCGCTCGCCCCAGTCGAGCTTGTCGACGTGGTACTGGATCGACTCGTGGATATAGATCGCGTGCTCGTGGACCAGGACCTGGGCCGAGAACAGGTCAACCTCGCCGAGCACCCGCGGACGGTCCGGCGAGGTGTCGATGATCACGACGTTCTCCGGTGCGGCCGTCCGGAGGGAGATCTCCGAGGCCGGGAAGTTCTCGCTCGCCCAGTACCAGCGTCCGTCGTCGGCCTGGCGGATGTGGCCGGTCTCGCCGAGGAACGCCAGCAGGTCGTCGGCCGGGCCGGGGCCGAACACCTCGCCCGGCTCGAATGGGAGCTCGAAGGTGGCCGCCCGCAGGTGGGCGAGCAGGACGTGCAGGTTGTCCGGGTCCGCCCTTGCCTCCTCGGGCGTTCCTTCGAGCAGGAACTCGGGATGATGGACGACGTACTGGTCGACCGGTGCGCCTGACGCGATCAGCACGGCGACGCTGACGCCGGCCCGCCGGCCCGCCCGCCCGAACTGCTGCCACGTTCCAGCGATCGAGCCCGGGTAGCCGGCCAGAATCGAGACGTCGAGCCGGCCGATGTCCACGCCGAGCTCGAGCGCGTTGGTGGCGACCACGCCGAGGATCTCGCCGTCCCGCAGGCCGTGCTCGATCGCCCGCCGCTCGGTCGGCAGGTAGCCGCCGCGATAGCCGCGGATCTTCGACCGGAAGGTGTAGCCCTCGCGGATGGCTTCCCGGAGGCCCGTGAGCAGCAGCTCGACGGCGACGCGAGAGCGGCCGAAGACGATCGTCTGGCGGCCGGCACGCAGGAACGGCAGCGCCCACCGCTGCCCGAGCGTGATCGCCGAGCCGCGCGCTCCACTGGCGGCGTCGAGCAGCGGTGGATCCACGAGAAGGACGTGCCGCTCTCCGGCCGGCGCACCATTCCTGGTCAGCACCTCGACCGGTCGCCCGATCAACGCCTCAGCCAATTCGCCAGGGTTCCCGATGGTCGCCGAGCAACAGATGATCACCGGGTGGCTGCCGTAGTGGGCGCAGATCCTCAGGAGACGGCGGAGCACGTTGGCGACGTGGCCGCCGAACACGCCGCGATACGTGTGCAGCTCGTCGATGACGATGTAGCGTAGCTGCTCGAACAGCTGGAACCACTTCGTGTGGTGCGGGAGGATCGCGGAGTGGAGCATGTCCGGGTTGGTGGCGACGACCTGGCCGGCGCTGCGGATCGCCGAGCGAATCGGGGCGGGCGTGTCGCCGTCGTAGGTCGCCGCCAAGACGTGGAGGCCCGCGGCGCGGGCCAGCTCACCGAACTCGGTCACCTGGTCCTGTCCGAGCGCTTTGGTGGGAAAGAGCAGCAGCGACCGCGCCGCCGGATCGTCGGCGATGGCCTGCAGGATGGGCAGCGCATAGCAAAGGGTCTTGCCCGAGGCGGTCGGCGTGACGACGACGAAGTCCCGACCGGCCCGGGCCAGCTCGAGCGCTTCGGCCTGGTGGACGTACGGCCGCTCGATCGAGCGGCCCGCCAGCCCGGCCACGATGCGCGGATCCAGCCACTCCGGGAAGTCCCGGAATTCCGCTGGTCGCTCCCTCAGCACGGCGTGATGGACGACGCCGCGGGCCATGGACGGCTCCTCGAGCAGCGCCTCGAGGACCGACGCGGTGTCGAGGGGGGCGTAAGTGCGCATCGGATCGCCTCAAACAGAACGCATGTACGAAATGTCGCGAGTCTAGCAGACGATCGAGGCCCGTCGTGACACCTCGCCTGTCACACGCCGACCGAGTTGACATGGCCGTGGAGCGTAGCTACGCTCGGCCGAATGGTTCGCCGCATCTCCTTGGCGCCGCCCGAAGATCCGCTTGACGAGGAAGGCGAAAGCGCACCCGATCGGCCGCTGCCCGGGGCGAACGAACCGGACCTGGCTGCGCTGCCGATCGCCGGGCTGAGTCAGCGCCGGGTCGCGAGCATCCTGGGGGTCCTGGTCGCGGCCTGGATCATCATCGTGTTCGCCCGGCAGGTCGGCGACGCGTCGGCGGCCTCGGCTCGAGCGGATGCGATGATCGCCGACAACGCCGCCCGGAAGGCCCAGGTCGCGGCCCTCGATCGGGAGCTGGCGCGGATCCAGCAACCTCGCTTCGTCCTCCTGCAGGCGCGCGCACACGGGCTCGGCGGCCACAACGAGATCGCCTTCACGCTGGACCCCGACGCGCCGCCACTGCCGCCCGACGCGCCGGGCTCGGCTGCGCTTCGCGTCGGTGCGCCGGAGCCGGTGAGTCCGCTCGAGCACTGGTTGGCGTTGCTCTTCGGATCGGGCGGCTGACCGGGACTAGAATCCGGTCGGACGAGCAACCCCACGGATCGACCAAAATTCGAAGGCGGTGACACAGATCATGTCGCTGGCTGACGACGAGCGGCGCGGCACCGAGGCAGCAGTTGGGCGCGCCCGCGAGTGCTTCCTTGGACCCAGCAACGAATACGGCTGCGGCGAGGCGGCATTCGTGGCGCTCAAGGAATGCTTCGGCCTGCCGGCGGCCGCTGATTCGTCGCCGGCGATCGCGCTGAACGGCGGTTTCGCCTACAGCGGCGGAACGTGCGGTGCGCTGTCCGGCGCAGGCCTTGCCGTCGGGCAGCTCCTGGCACGGCGCGCCGGGGACCACCGGCTCGCCAAGATCGCGACGCGCTCCGTCGTCCAGACCCTGCTCGACGACTTCACCGACGAGTTCGGATCGGTGGAGTGCCGGGATCTCATCGGCATCGATCTGCGAGCGCCCGGCGCGCACGATGCGTTCATCGCGTCCGGGGTCTGGCGGGACCGCTGCATGCGGCAGATCGAGTTCGTGGTCCGCCGCCTCGCGTCGCTGTCGGCCACGGATCGGCCCGGGGACGCTGTTGCCGGCGAGGGTCAGCTCCGATAACCTAGATGGCTGTGGCGGAGTAGCTCAGTGGTAGAGCAGGGGACTCATAAGCCCTTGGTCGGTGGTTCAAATCCGCCCTCCGCTACCAACCCCGAAATCTGCGGCGCCTCTCCGGGAACGAACGGAGGGGCGCATCGATTCCCGGCGGCGCGGAGGGGACGTGGAGAGGCGATATCGAATCCTTCACGTCCATTGACGCCACCATCCAACCGCGCGCACCGTCCGTACCATGCAATGGGGGTCATGACTTCTGTCAGGAGGTCGTGACGACACCCGACGGTATACTCGCCGGCATTGGCGACGCACGGCCGTCTCCACTTCGATCCGGAGGCTCCTTTTGAACCCGAAGTTCTTCCGCAACGGCATCGTGATGCTCGTGCTCGTTGTCGGTACGGCAGCGCTGCTGTTCACGTGGCTGTCGTCGTCCACGGATTCCAAGGCGGTCCCGTACTCCGACTTCCTCGCCAAGGTCCAGTCGGGCGAGGTCGCGAAGGTCGTCCAGCAAGACGCCACGCTGACCGTCACCCCGACCGGCGGCGACACCACCTACACGGTCATTGCCCCGGGCCTGCCGGGCTTGCACGACGTCAAGGCCGACATCGACCAGGCCGCAGCGCGCGGAAGCGTGAAGATGGCGAGCGGGTACTACGACGTCAAACAGGCGCCGGACACGTCCTGGCTCGGGCTCCTGCTGACCGGGCTGCTGCCGCTGCTCGTGATCGGCGGCTTCATCTTCTTCATGATGCGCCAGGCTCAGGGGACCAACAACCAGGCCCTGTCCTTCGGCAAGAGCCGCGCCCGGATGTTCCTCGGCAACAAGACCGTTGTCACGTTCAACGATGTGGCCGGGGTCGACGAGGCAAAGACTGAGCTCCAGGAGGTCGTCGAGTTCCTGAAATACCCCGAGAAGTTCAATTCGCTCGGCGCCCGCATCCCGCGCGGCGTCCTGCTCGTCGGACCTCCCGGGACCGGCAAGACCCTCATGGCGCGGGCCGTCGCCGGTGAGGCAGGCGTCCCGTTCTTCAGCATCTCCGGCTCCGAGTTCGTCGAGATGTTCGTCGGCGTCGGCGCCAGCCGTGTCCGCGACCTGTTCGACCAGGCCAAGCGCAATTCGCCATGCATCGTGTTCGTCGACGAGATCGACGCGGTCGGCCGCCAGCGCGGCGCGGGCCTCGGCGGCAGCCACGACGAGCGCGAGCAGACGCTCAACCAGATCCTGGTCGAGATGGACGGCTTCGACACGAACACCAACGTGATCGTCGTCGCCGCCACCAACCGGCCGGACGTGCTCGATCCGGCCCTCCTGCGCCCCGGCCGCTTCGACCGTCAGGTCATCCTGGATCGGCCGGACATGCGTGGCCGGACCGAGATCCTCAAGGTCCACACCAAGGGCAAGCCGCTCGACAAGTCGATCGACATCGAGGGCGTCGCCCGACAGTCGCCGGGCTTCTCCGGCGCCGATCTCGCCAACCTCGTCAACGAGGCGGCGATCCTGTCCGCACGGCGAAACAAGAAGGTCATCGGCATGTCCGAGTTCCAGGAGGCCCTGGAGCGGATCGTCGCCGGCCCGGAGCGCAAGTCGCGGATCATCTCGGACGCCGAGAAGGCGATCATCGCCTACCACGAGGGCGGCCATGCGGTGGTCCAGCGCATCCTGCCCAAGTGCGACCCGGTCAACAAGGTCACCATCATCAGCCGCGGCATGGCGCTCGGCTACACGATGGCCCTGCCGACCGAGGACCGCTACCTGCAGTCCAAGACCGAGTTCGAGGACAAGATCGCGGGTCTGCTCGGTGGAAACGTCGCGGAGCGACTGATCTTCGGTGACACGACGACCGGCGCCAGCAACGACATCGAGAAGGCGACCGACCTGGCCCGCCGCATGGTCACCGAGTTCGGCATGAGCGACAAGCTCGGGCCGCTGTCCTTCGGCAAGCGAGACGAGCTGGTGTTCCTCGGTCGCGAGATCGGTGAGCAGCGCAACTACAGCGACGAGGTCGCCAAGACCATCGACGAGGAAGTGCGGGCGATCATCGACAAGGCCTATGAGCGCGCGACGGAGGTCCTGACGGTCCACCGCGACAAGCTCATCGCCCTGGCCGAGAAGCTCGTCGCCGAGGAGACCGTCGACTCGGACGGCTTCGAGGCGCTGTTCAGCGACATGCCCCCCAAGGAGGAGCTGCACGGGATCCCGACCATCGTCGGACCCGGCCAGCCGATCCCCGAAGCAAACCCGCAGCCGGCCTGATCCGCTGCGCCCACGACGCGAGTCAATTAACGAGCGGGTCGGGAAACGGCCCGCTCGTTCCATGAGGTGAGGTCGATGCCCGATCGCGACGGCGCCCTGGAAACCCACCTGGACGAGACCCGAGACGCCCGGTATGCGTCGTATGTCGACTTCCTCCGGATCCCGAGCATCTCCGCCTTGCCCGACCATGCCGGGGACTGCCGGGCCGCCGCCGCCTGGCTGGTCGATGCCCTGACGGCCGCCGGCGTGGAGCACGCCGAGGTATGCGAGACCGAGGGGCATCCGGTGGTCTACGCGGACTGGCTGCACGCGCCGGGCGCGCCGACGGTGCTCGTCTACGGGCACTACGACGTCCAGCCGGTCGACCCGCTTGACCTCTGGACGTCGCCGCCGTTCGAGCCGGTCATCGTTGGCGAGCGGATCCTCGCCCGCGGCGCGGCCGATGACAAGGGTCAGGTCCACGCCCACGTGATGGCCGCCGCCGGCCTCCTGGCAACGCGCGGCGGGTTCCCGATCAACGTGAAATACCTCTTCGAGGGCGAAGAGGAGTCGGGCTCGGTCAACCTGGACCGCTGGCTCGAGCGGAACCGGGCGCGGCTCGCGGCCGACGTCGTCGTCGTCAGCGACACGGGCTTCTTCGAAGGCAACGTTCCCGCGATCACGACCGGTCTTCGCGGGCTGATGTACGCGCAGATCGACGTCACGGGCCATGAGGTCGACCTGCATTCCGGTGGCTTCGGCGGCGCCGTCGAGAATCCGGCCAACGCGCTGGCCCGGATCTTGGCCGCGCTGAAGGGTCCCGACGGGCGGATCCGCATCCCCGGCTTCTACGACGACGTTGTGCCTTTGAGCGATGCCGACCGCGCCGACTTCGCGGCGCTGCCGTTCGACGAGGCGGCCTATCTCGAGCGGCTCGGCCTTCCTGCGCTGGCTGGCGAGGTCGGGTTCACGACGCTTGAACGGCGCGGCGGACGGCCCACGCTCGACGTCAACGGCCTGTGGGCCGGGTTCACCGGGGCCGGGAGCAAGACGATCATCCCGGCGCATGCCCACGCCAAGGTCAGCTGCCGGCTGGTCGTCGCGCAGGATCCACAACGCGTCTTCGAGCAGTTCAAGGCCTACGTCGAGGAGATCGGTCCGCCCGGCGTCAGGACAACGGTCACGTTCCTCGGTGGGGGCCGTCCCAGCCTCACGCCGACGGATCACCCGGCCACGCAGGCGGCCGCCCGGGCGATCGAGGCAACCTTCGGTGCGGCTCCGGTCTATATCCGCGAGGGTGGCTCGATCCCGGTGACTGCCAGCTTCGAGACGATCCTCGGTCTGCCCGTCGTCCTGCTCGGAGTCGTCCAGCCCGACTGCAACGCGCACGCCCCGAACGAGTGGCTCGACCTGCGCAACTACGAGACGGGCATCCGGACGTTCGCCCGAGTGTTCGACGAATTGCGGGATGTGCGGAGCTGAGCAGTCTGGATACGTGAATCGGGCGCAGGTGGGTGCTACCCTACGGCGACCGCCAACACCCCGGGGAGGAATCGACCGCGTGAGTACCGAAGCTCCCGATACGTCAGCCAAGGCACCGACCTGGCAGCTCGAGACCCCGAACGGCAGCCTCAAGCCGCGCTCAGCCCTGGACGTGCTGGTCGACCTCAATGACAAGGTCACCACCGGCAACGTTGCCGAGTACCAGCCGGTGCCGCTCGGGTTCACGCCTCTCGACAAGACGATCGGGACGGGACTGCGGACCGGTGAGCTCCTCCTCATCGGCGGGGCGCAGGGCACCGGCAAGACCACGATGGCGCTCCAGATGGCCCGGAACATCGCGTCCGGCGGCCAGGCCAACGTGCTCTACATCTGCTTCGAGCACGACGAGCAGTACCTGCTCAACCGGTTGATCGCGATGGAGTCGGCGCTCGCCCACCTGCCCCACAAGACCGGGGCGATCAAGGTCCAGGACGTCCGCAAGGAGATCCTCGGGACCTGGATGGCCGAGGGCGAGGCCAGCGCACAGATGGCCAACAACCCGCGGCTGCGTCCGTCGATGGACCGGATCGCCCGTTACGGCCAGAACCTGTTCCTGATGCGCGGCAACCAGACGGCCAGCACCATCGAGAACATCCGCAAGCTCGTCCAGGAGCATCGCCGCCTGTCCGGCGACCGGCGGCTGGCGGTCTTCGTCGACTACCTGCAGAAGGTGCCCCAGATCCCGGAGCCCGAGAACGAGACCGAGAAGGTCACCTACCTGATCAATGGGCTCAAGGACATCGCCCTGGCCGAAGATGTGCCCATGGTCTGCATCGTGGCCGCCGACAAGGAGGGCCTCAAGGCCTCGCGCCTTCGCAACTTCCACCTGCGCGGCTCGTCGGCGATCAACTACGAAGCCGACATCATCCTCATCCTCAACGAGAAGTACCACATCGTCGCCAAGGTCAACATCGAGTTCAACCCGTACCAGGCGCAGCGCTTCCGCGACTGGGTGGTGATCTCGGTCGAGAAGAACCGCGGCGGACAGGACAACGTCGACCTCGAGTTCGAGAAGCACTTCGAGTTCGCCTGCTTCGATCCGAACGGCCGGACGGTGCAGGAGAAGCTCATCGAGGAGCGTCTCTATAACGACTAGCGGCCGATGATCCGGCGCCATCGCCGCGTTGTCGCCTCCGGTCCTCGCTCACGCGCAATGCAGCGCGCTCGCTTCGGTCCTCGGCTCTCCGCCTTGCGCTGACACCGGCTGAGCGGCCGCGTGGCAGTTGGTAGCGGCTGCGGTTGCTCTGACGTGTCGCCAGGCGTGCCGAACGCGCGTCTCGGGTATCGTGGCGCGATGCAGCCGGAACGGCCCTTTCCGAGCGTCGTCGAGATCGTCGTTGAGATCCCGCGCGGGAGCCGCAACAAGTACGAGTTCGACGAACAGGCCGGCATCTTCCGGCTGGATCGGGTGCTGTCGTCCGCGGTCTACTACAACTTCGACTACGGTTTCATCGAGGGAACGCGTGCCGACGACGGCGACCACACCGACGCCCTGCTGATCATCGACGAGCCGACCTTCACCGGCTGCCACGTCTGGGCGCGCCCGATCGGCGGGCTCGAGATGCGTGACGAGAAGGGCTTCGACTTCAAGGTCCTGTGTGTCGCGATCGGCGACGCCCACCAGGCCCACATCGAGACTCTCGACCAGGTCCGCCCGCACCGCCTGGTCGAGATCGAGCACTTCTTCCAGACGTACAAGGCGCTCGAGGACAAGACCGTCGACGTCGTCGGCTGGCGTGACCGGGAGCGCGCGCACGAGGTGCTGCGCGCGGATCGCGATGCCTGGCGGCGCGAACATCCCGATCCCGCCGGGTGATCGAGCCGTCGCGACGACCGCGCTGGCCGGGCGCCGACCTGCCGGGTCGCCGGATCTTCGTCGCGGTGCCGTTACCCGAGGAGGCGGCGGCGGTGGTCACGGCGATGGTCGAGCGGGTCCGCGAATCCGGCGCCGCCGACGGAGGGCGGGATGTCCGATGGGTCCGGCTCGACGGCCTGCACCTGACACTGCGCTTCCTCGGTCCGACGTTGGAGCATCGGATCGGGGCGGTCCTCGACGCCGTTCGCGTGGCAGCGGCCGCCGTCCAGCCGTTCGACATCACGATCGGCGGCGCCGGCACCTTCCCGAACGACGCCCGCCCGCGAGCGCTGTGGCTGGGCATCCGATCGGGCGGCGAGGACCTGGCCACGCTTGCCGCCGCGGTCGATCGAGAGCTGGTCGATGCGGGTTGGCCGACCGAGGCCAAACCGTTCCGCGCCCACCTCACGCTGGCTCGGGCCGACGGTGTGCCCGCCGGGCCGCGGGTGGCGGCCCGGCTGAAGGAGGCCGCGGCAAGCCTCCGGATCTCCTGCTCGATCGATCGGATCGGCGTCTTCGAGAGCCTGACCGGCGGCGGGCCGGCACGCTACGAGCCGATCGAGCTGGTGCGGCTCGGGGGAGATTGAAGCGGTTCGGCGTGCTGTTCGGCACGCGTCGGGTGCTACCATGAAGGACCCCAAGGCCCGTGATCGCAGCCCGCTGAGAGGAGTGCCCCGATCGCCGTGACGGTAGCTCAGAGAGCACGCCTCGTCATGGCGCTCGGAGTCGTCAACCTGGTCCTTGCCGCGATCGCCCTCGGATTCGGGACGGTCGTGGAGACGGGTCCCGTCCAGCCCACCGACCGGGTCGCCACCGTTCCGACGCCCACGCCTCCGGTCGCGGTGCAGGCCAGTCCGTCACCCAGTCCCACGCCCGCCCAGCCGATCGTTCTCGTTCCGACGCCGACCTCCACGCCGACCCCGACGCCCGAGCCCACCCCGCCGCTCATCGCGGAGGTCCCAACGCCGCCGCCGGCGGCCAACACCGGCTCCAGCGCAGGGTCACCGCCAGTCGAACCCAGTCCGCAGTCGTCGCCGACGCCGACCGTCAAGCCGACGCCGCGCTCCACGCCGACGACGACGCCGACCGTCAAGCCGACGCCTCAGCCGACGCCTCAGCCCACGCCGATGCCGACACCTCAGCCGACACCTCAGCCGACGCCTCAGCCGACGCCTCAGCCGACGCCTCAGCCCACGCCGATGCCGACACCTCAGCCGACGCCTCAGCCGACGCCTCAGCCCACGCCGACGACGCCCCAACCGACGCCGATGCCGACACCACAACCCACACCGCCGCCGGTCGCAGGGCCGACGCCGGCCCCGACCCCGACCCCGACTCCGATCGAGACGCCGGCGGGCACGCCGACGCCGAACGCCACCCCCGAGCCGACGCCGCCCGTGGTGGCCGGCGACGAGCATCCGCCATGTCCGACAGACGGCGGGCCACCACCCGGTCACAACAAGGGCGCCGACCCGCAGCCACGACCTTGCGATGGGCGGGGCCACCATGGCGGCGACATCGCCGGTGGTGTCGTGATCGCCGTCCCGGTCGCACTGCTGGCGTCAATCGTCGGCTGGTTCCGCCTGCTGCCGTCCCGCCGTCGCGAGTGGTTGCGCTTCGGCCGTCGGGCGCGCTAGGCTCCCGCTCCCGGCTGGGCCGACACCGGCTCGTCAACCATTATCGTCAGGAGATCGCCGTGGCGCCGTCAGACCCGCGACAGACGAAGTTCGTGCTCGATGAGTCGCGCATCCCGAGGTCCTGGTACAACATCGCGGCGGATCTGCCGGTGGCCCCGTCGCCCTACCTGCATCCGGGCACGCTGGGCCCAATCGGGCCGGAGGACCTGGCGCCGTTGTTCCCGATGGCCCTCATCGGCCAGGAGGTCTCGGCGGACCGCGAGATCGAGATCCCGGAGCCCGTCCGAGACGCCTATCGCCTGTACCGTCCCAGCCCTCTGTACCGCGCTCATCGCCTCGAACGCGTCCTCGACACGCCGGCGCATATCTACTACAAGTACGAGGGCGTGAGCCCGGCGGGCAGTCACAAGCCCAACACGGCGATCCCGCAGGCGTTCTACAACATGGAGCAGGGGGTCAAACGGCTGGCGACCGAGACCGGCGCCGGTCAGTGGGGGACCGCACTGGCGTTCGCGGGTGCGTTGTTCGGCCTCGAGGTCAAGGTCTACATGGTCCGGGCGAGCTACGACCAGAAGCCGTATCGGCGGATGCTCATGGAGACCTATGGCGCCGAGGTCGTGGCCAGTCCGTCGCCGACGACGAACTACGGGCGTTCGGTCCTGGCCGAAACGCCGGACAGCCCGGGCTCGCTCGGGATGGCGATCAGCGAGGCGGTCGAGGATGCAGCCACCCGGGAGGACACCAAGTACGCGCTCGGGTCCGTGCTGAACCATGTGCTCCTGCACCAGACGGTCATCGGCCAGGAAGCGCTCGAGCAGATGGCGATGGCTGGCGAGGCCCCCGACATCGTCATCGGCTGCACCGGCGGCGGGTCGAACTTCGCGGGACTCACCTTCCCGTTCCTCGGCAAGAACTTCCGTGACGGGGCGACGTACCGGGTCATCGCCGTCGAGCCGGAGGCCGCGCCCAGCCTCACCCGCGGCATCTACGCCTACGACTACGGCGACACGGCCAAGATGGCGCCGGTGGCCAGGATGTTCACCCTCGGCCACGATTTCATGCCGGAGCCGATCCACGCCGGCGGTCTCCGCTATCACGGAATGTCGCCGCTGGTCAGCCTGCTCAAGCAGCACGGCTACATCGAGGCCCGGAGCGTCCACCAACGGGCGACCTTCGATGCCGGGGTGATGTTCGCGCGCGCAGAGGGGATCCTGCCGGCGCCCGAGCCGGCGCACGCGATCCGCGTCGCGATCGACGAGGCACTCGCCGCGAAGGAAGCCGGCGAGTCGAAGGTGATCCTGTTCAACCTGTGCGGTCATGGCCATTTCGACCTGTCGGCCTACGAGCGGTACCTGTCCGGCAGCCTCGAGGATTACGAGTACCCGCGCGAGCGGGTCGAGGCCGCCCTGGCTCGCTTGCCGCAGGTCTGAGCGGCGCGATGCCCAAGCTCGCCTGCTGGTCGTGTGGCCGCCAGCTCTATACCGTCGCGCCGATCGACGCCCTATTCGCCGAGGAGCGGCGCTGCCCTCGGTGCGGTGCGTACCTGCGCGACGAACGGCGGGAGACCGAACGCCGCCAGGCGACGCGCCGGGTCAATCCCCCGAATGATCCCGGGCCGCCGGCGGGCGCGGACGAGCGTCGCCAGGGCGAACGACGGCAGACCCGTCGTCGTATGCGCTGAGGGCGCCGGCAGACGGCCGCCGATGCGGCTGCGATACTCGCCGACATGCGCATCGCCTTCCTCGGCTTCGGGCTGATCGCCGGTTCCGTCGCGCGGGCCGTCCGCGCCAGCGGTGAGACGGTCGGCTGGACGATGACGGCCTGGTCGCCGTCGGGCGATGGGCCGGCGGCTGCGCGTGCGCACGGAACGATCGATCGGGCGGCCACCACGCCATCCGACGCGCTCCAGGGCGCGGACCTGGTGGTCCTGGCCGCACCCGTCCCGGCCTGTCTGGAGGCCATGACCGAACTGGCCGCGGGCGTCGGCACCGCCCTCTCGTCCGAGGCGGTCGTGACCGATGTCGCGAGCACCAAGGGGGCGCTCCGCCGCCGTGCCGACCAGCTCGGGCTTCGCTATGTCGGCGGCCATCCGATGGCCGGACTGGAGGCGACGGGTTACGGGGCCGCGCGGGCCGACCTGTTCGTCGGCCGTCCCTGGGTGATCGTCCCTGGGGAGGTGGCCACGCCCGCGGACGTGGCCCGCGTCGTGTCGCTGGCCGCCGCCTGCGGCGCGGATCCGATCGAGATCGATGCGTCCACCCACGACGAGGCGGTCGCCGGGATCAGCCACCTCCCGCTCCTGCTGTCGGCAGCCCTCGCTGAGGCGGTTGCCGGGGGAACGGCCGGGGACGCCGAGGCCGGGACCGAGGCCGGGACCGAGGCCGGTTGGATCCTCGCCTCCCGGCTGGCCGCCGGCGGTTGGCGCGACATGACGCGCCTGGCCCGGGGCGACCCCTCGATGGGTGCGGGCATCGCGGCCACGAACGCGTTCGCCCTGGCGAACCGACTCCGCGAGCTCCGAGCCGTGCTCGACCGATGGCAGGCCGAGCTCGAGGCGCCCGGCGGACCGGATCCGGCAGCGATCGAGGAACGCCTGCGCCGCGCTCGCGCCCGGCTCGAAGCCAGGTGACCGACGCAGAGCGGGTGTTCGTCGTCGCGCGTCGGGTCATCCCGGATGCCGCCGGCTGGTACGGGTTGCGCACGACCGACCTCGCTGCGTTCGTGGCCGGCTTCGAGCGTGATGGCCGCTTCGAGCCGCGCGCGGCGATGGAGCACGACCCGTCCTTCAAGCAGATCATCCCGTACCTCGTCCTGCGCGATGGGCCTCGCTACTTCCTCATGCAGCGAACGACCGCCGGCGCCGACCCACGGCTGCATGGGCGGTACTCGATCGGTGTCGGTGGCCACCTGAACCCAGGCGATGGGGGCCTGCTCGGCGGGCTCCGCCGCGAATGGGACGAAGAGCTCGTCGCCGACTTCGTCCCGCCGTTCCGCTTGGTCGCGCTCCTCAACGACGACACCACGGCCGTCGGTGCGGTCCATCTCGGAGCGGTCTACGTCGCGGAAGCGGGCGGCCGCCGGGTCGCCGTTCGAGAAACGGACAAGCTGACCGGCGACTTTGCCGAGCCGGACGCGGTGGGCGCCGTGCGCGACCGGATGGAGACGTGGAGCGCCATCGTGTTCGACTTCCTGGAGGGCACCACCACGCGCTGACGGTGCGATACTCCGCATGGAGGTCGCACCCGTGACCCGTCACCTCGCTCGCCGTCCATCGCGCCAGTCGGTCCTGCTCGCGCTGTTCGGCATGGTCCTGCTGGCGGCGGGCGCCCGAGGCGCGGGCCGGGAGGTCGTGGTCCTACCGACCACCGGAATCGTGGACCAGGTCATGGCCCGCTACCTGGCCGATGGGATCACCCGCGCCGAACGTGACGATGCCGCGGCCGTCGTGATCAAGCTCAACACCCCGGGCGGCGACCTGTTCTCGACCAACGACATCGTCGGGACCCTGCTGGAGGCCAAGGTTCCGGTGATCGTCTGGGTCGCTCCGGCCGGCGGGTTCGCCGCGAGCGCCGGGACGTTCATCACGCTCGCCTCCAACATCGCGTTGATGGCGCCGGGCACGAGCATCGGGGCAGCGTCACCCGTCGGTGGCCAGGGCGAGGACATCACCGGCACGGAAGGCGACAAGATCCGCAACGACGCGATCGCCAAGATCACCTCGATCGCCGAGGCCCGCCACCGCAACGTCGACTGGGCCGCGTCCGCCGTCCGTGACGCGAAATCGTCACCGGTCAGCGAGGCGGTCAAGCTCGGGGTCGTGGACGGCGAGGCGGCGACGCTCGACGCGGTGCTCGCCTTCGCGAACGGCCGCCAAGTCGAGGTCGGCGGCCAGACGATCACGCTCGACCTGACCGACGCCAGCCCGCTGGAGCTCGGGATGAACCCGTTCCAGCAGTTCATCCGGCTCCTGTCGGATCCGACCATCGCCTTCCTGCTCTTCAGCGCCGGCTCGGCCGGCATCATCGCCGAGCTCTGGAGCCCGAACTTCGTCACCGGGATCCTCGGCGGCCTGGCGCTCATCCTTGCCTTCATCGGGCTCGGCGCGCTGCCGCTCAACGTCGGCGGCCTGATCCTGATCATCCTGGCGATGGTCCTGTTCGGGCTGGAGGTGACCGTGACCAGCCACGGGCTCCTCGGGGTGGGCGGGCTCGTCTGCTTCGCCCTCGGCGCCTCGGCGCTCTTCACCGAGCCGGGCGATCCGTTCGAGCCGGTCGTCCGGGTGGCGCCGGCGGTGATCGTGACCTCGACGACGACCGCGGCCGTCTTCCTCGCGCTCGTTGTCTGGGCCGCCGTGCGCAGCCGTCACATGCTCTCGCCGAGCGGCATCGTCGGCACCGCGGCACACCTGCCGCCGGGCTCGATCGGCGTGGTACGCCGCCCGCTCGATCCGCTCGGCTCGATCCATGCCGCCGGAGAGGAGTGGTCCGCCCGCTCCGCCGACGGCCGGCCGCTGGACCGCGGCGCTGAAGTTCGCGTCGTCTCGACGGACGGGCTGACCCTCGTGGTCGAGCCCAGCCCGCCATCGTCATCGAAGTCCTGAAGGAACGGAGGGTCTGATGGAAGGTCCGGTTCTCGCCGCGATCGCCGCGTTCGTGGTCGTCGTCCTGCTCGTGATCGTGTACCTGTCGATCCGGGTCGTGCAGCAGTACGAGAAGATGGTCGTGTTCCGGCTCGGTCGCACGAACGAGACCATGGTCCGCGACCCGGGCCTTCGGTTCCTGGTGCCGGTGATCGATCGGCCCGTCAAGGTCGACGTTCGCGAGCAGTTCATCGAGGTCCCCAGCCAGACCACCATCACCAAGGACAACGCCCCGATCAGCGTCGACTTCCTGATCTACTGGCGGATCTCCGACCCGCTCAAAAGCGTGGTCAACGTCGCCAACTTCCCCGGTGCCCTCCAGGGCGTGGCCACCACCACGCTTCGGGCGGTCATCGGCGACATCCTCCTCGACGAAGTGCTGTCCAAGCGCGAGCAGATCAACGAGGTGCTTCGCACGAAGCTGGACGAAGTCACCGAGCGGTGGGGCGGCAAGGTGACGACGGTCGAGATCCGCGAGATCACGCCACCGCGCGACGTCCAGGACGCCATGAACCGCCAGCTCTCGGCCGAGCGGACGCGGCGCGCGGTCATCACCGAGTCGGAGGGCTCACGCCAAGCCGCCATCAATGTGGCCGAAGGGCAGAAGCAGTCGGCGATCCTGCAGGCCGAGGGCGATCGCCAGGCGGCGATCCTGCGAGCCGAGGGCTTCAGCGAGGCGCTGACCCGGATCTTCAAGGCGGCGACCGGTGTCGACCAGAAGACGATGTCGCTGCAGTACCTCGAGGCGCTCAAGGCGCTCGGGGCAGGACCGGCCACCAAGTTCGTCATCCCGATGGAGTTCACCCGGCTGCTCGACCCGTTCAGGGAATTCCTGACGCCGGGCGCCATCGAGTCCGGGACGGCCACCACACCCGAGGCGTGATCCGTCGCAGCCTGCTCGCGGCGGGCGGCGCCCTCGTCTCGATTGCGTCGCTCGACATCCTGACCCGACGCGCCGCGCGGCGCCTGCTCGAGGCGCCGCGCGTCCTGCCGGAGGAGACCCGGCTGCGCCCGGCACTCGACGCGCTCGGCGGGGAGGTCGTGCGGGTTCGGGCGCGGGACGGGCTCCGGCTCAGCGCCCGATGGCTCGAGCCGGATTCCGGCGACCCGGAATGGGCGCCGGAGCCGCACGAGGCGATCGTGCTGCTCCACGGCTGGTCGGGTTCGATCGCGCCGCATCTCGTCGAGTACGGGCCGTTCCTGCGCCGAACCGCGGCCGTGCTCGGCCTGGACTTCCGTGGCCACGGCGATTCGGACGAGTCGCCGACGACGTTCGGCCTGCGCGAGGTCGACGACGTCGCCGGTGCCCTGAGCTGGCTGGGGGAGCGCGGCGTCGAGCGAGTCGCCCTCGTCGGGCTGTCGATGGGCGGCATGGCCGCGATCGCGTCCGTGGTCGTCCTCGGCGACGGCCGCCTGGCCGGTCCGGACGCCGACCTGTCAGCGCCGGCCCACGTTCCGGCGCCACGCCGGCCACGGATCGTGGCCGTGGTCGGTGACTCGGTCAGTCCCGACCTGCCGAGCGTTGCCGTCCCGCTGGTTCCCGGTCCGGCTCCGCGCCTGGTCGCCGTGCGCCTGTTCCGCGCGGCGGCCCGGACCCTGGGTGACGACCCGCGTGCCACGGAGCCCATCCGGGTCGTCGGCCTGGTCGAAGGAGTGCCGCTCCTGCTGATCTCGGGCGAGGCCGACCCGATCGTTCGCCCGGATGACGCCCGTCGACTGGCCGAGGCGGCCCCATCGGGCACGGAGTTGTGGACGGTTCCTGGGGCCGGGCATCGCCAGGCGCACCAGGTCGAGCCCGCCGAGTACGAATTGCGGGTCACCCGTCACCTGCGCGCGGCGTTTCTCGGCGCGCGAGAGCCAGACCTATAATCGGCGCGCCGGTCGGGCATCCGGTACGCGACCGGGCGGACTCGCTCTGGGAGGACTGATGGCGGCCAAGATCCTCGTCGTCGACGACGACCCGAACGTCCAGCGAGGCCTGGAGTACACCCTCCGGCAGGAGGGGTACGACGTCGTGATCGCGTCCGACGGCGCGGAGGCGTTCCGCCTGTACGGGGCCGAAGCGCCCGACCTCGTCCTCCTCGACGTGCTGCTGCCCAAGCTGGACGGCTACCAGGTGGCCGAGAAGATCCGGGCCGAGGAAGTCGGCGGATCGCACCATGTGCCGATCATCATGCTTACCGCCGAGCGCGAGGTCGAGCAGAAGGTCCGCGGCCTGCGGGCGGGCGCCGACGATTACCTGATCAAGCCGTTCCATCCGGCCGAGCTGCTGGCGCGGATCAAGAGCCTGCTCGCGCGGTTCGCGCCGCGGGACGCCCTGCTGGCCAGGCCGCCGCTCGGGCGGATCCTCGCGTTCTACGGCGCCAAGGGCGGGGTCGGGACGACGACGATCGCGATCAATGCCGCGATCGCGCTCCACCGGGAGCTCGGGCGCAAGGTCTGCCTGGTCGACGGCAACCTCCAGTTCGGCGACCACCGCGTCTTTCTCGACCTCGGCCTCGACCGCAAGAGCATCGTCGACGTCGTGACGGCGCCGGCCATCGACAGCGACCTGATCAAGGGCACGCTCGTCAAGCACGATTCGGGCATCGACCTGCTCCTCGCGCCACCGTCGCCCGAGACCGCCGAGCTGGTCCACCCGGAGCATTTGCCCGAGATCGCGGAGCTGCTCGCCGGGATGTACGACTACGTCCTGATCGATATCGACAAACGGCTCGACGATATCAACCTCGGCGTGTTCGAGGCCGCCTCGACGGTCTTCGTGGTGATGACCGCCGACCTGTCGTGCCTCAAGAACGTCCGGCTCATCCTCGAGACCATGACCCATCTCGGCTATCCGCCGGCCAAGACCCAGCTGGTTCTCAATCGCTCGAACGCGTTCACCGGAATCAACGTCAAGAACGCCGAGGGCGCCCTCAAGCGGACGATCGATCACCAGGTCGTCAATGAGTATCGCGGCGCGATCAGTGCGCTGAATACGGGCGCGCCGTTCATGTTCGGCAAGGCCGACTCCGCCCTGGGCGGTTCGGTCCTCCAATTCGCCCGGACCGTTGACAAGCCGGCGGCCTCGGCGTCGAAGGCGGTCGCGGTCCGCTGATCGCGACGACCGCCGCCGCTCGAGTCCAGGGGTGACGCACCAGTACACGATCCTGCTCGGGGGGAACGTGCTCCCGGGTCGCGACGAACCGGCAGTGTCGGCCATCGCCTGGGCGGACGACACGGTGATCGGGCTGGGCTCCGACGACGAGTTGCGAGGCTTGTCGCGCGGTGACTCGTGGTTCGTGGACCTCGCTGGGGCCACAGTCGTCCCCCTCGGGATCGGGGAGATCCGGTGGCCTTCTGACGCGACGATCGTCGTGGGCGGTCGCGCCGACCTGGCCCTCCTGGGCGAGGACCCGCGTCCGGGCAACCTGGCAGGATCGCCGTTCCCGCCGGCAGACGCCCTGGCTATCGTTCGCAACGGCCGGGTCGTTGCCGGCAGCCTGCCCGGCACCAACGGCGGATCACCCGGTCGGGAGCCCCACCAGCACGATCCCGGGTGAGTTCGAGGTGAGCGGTCGTTGACTGGCCGGTGAGGGCCGCGCCCTAGCCTGTGCCCGTGTTGGCCATCGTCCCATCCGCGACGTTGCACGGTCTCGATGGCCGGTTGATCCGTGTCGAGGTCGACGTGGCGCCGGGCCTGCCCGGGTTCACCATCGTGGGTCTCGCTGACGCAGCGCTGCAGGAGGCTCGCGAGCGGGTCCGCGGCGCGCTCCGCAACGCCGGCTTCGTCTATCCGCCGCGGCGGATCACGGTCAATCTCGCGCCGGCCGACCTGCGCAAGGCGGGCGCGTCGCTCGACCTCGCGATCGCGGTCGGGATCCTGCTCGGGTCGGAACAGGTTCGCGCTGCGCCGGGCCGGATCGCGCTGATCGGTGAGCTGTCGCTGGGCGGCGAGGTTCGCCCGGTTCCGGGGATCCTGCCGATGGTCGCCGGGCTCGTCCGGCGTGGCGTGCGACGCGTGATCGTTGCCGCCGCCGTCGTCGACGAGGCCTGTCTTGCCGGCGGCGCCGACGTGTTGGGTGTCTTGACCCTGCACGACGCCGTCGAGCTGGTCCGGACCCGCCGGCGCCATCGCCTCGTCACTTCGCCGGCGCGGGTCGAGCTGTTCGAGGCGCCCGGCCGATCGGTCGAGTTCGACGTGCCCGACGCCAGCACGACCGTCGGCGCGGGCGGCCATCGGCCCATTCCGGACTTCGACGAGGTGCGCGGCCAGGCCGAGGCGCGGCGCGGGCTCGAGATCTCACTGGCGGGCGGGCACGGCCTCCTCCTGGTCGGCCCGCCGGGGTCCGGGAAGACCCTCCTGGCGCGGACGATCCCCGGGCTGCTGCCGCCGCTCGACGACGACGCCGCGCTGGCGGCCACGGTCGTCGCGTCAGCGGCCGGCGAAGGGCCGATCGGATCGCTCCTCCGGCGGCCGCCGTTTCGAGCTCCGCACCACACGATCTCCTACGCGGCCATGGTCGGCGGCGGACCGCGACTGTCGCCGGGAGAGATCACGCTGGCGGACCAAGGCGTCCTGTTTCTCGACGAGCTCCCCGAGTTCGATCGCGACGTCCTCGAGGCGCTCCGCCAGCCGCTGGAGGAAGGACGGGTGGCGATCGCCCGGGCCGGCCGGGCGACGGTCTTTCCGGCCCGGTTCCAGCTGGTCGCGGCGATGAATCCGTGCCCGTGCGGCTTTGCCGGCACGACGGACCGCGCCTGCGCCTGCCGGGGACGAGAGGCTGAACGGTACCAGCGGCGGGTCTCGGGTCCTCTGCGGGATCGGATCGACCTGTGGGTCACGATGCCGCGCGTCGCCCCGCTCGCGCTGATCGGCGGGCCGGAGCCCGAGGGTTCCGAGGTCGTCGCGCGACGCATCGCGGCTGCCCGGAGCCGGGCCCTGGCACGACCGCCCGGCACGCTCAATGGGCGGCTGACGGGCCGTCGACTTCGGGCCGCGTGCTTCCTGTCGGCATCGGCGGAACGTCGGGTCGTCCAGCTTGCCGAACTCGAACGAGCCAGCGGGCGGGGCACGGAACGACTCCTCCGCGTGGCCCGGACGATCGCGGACCTGGCCGGCGACGAGGTCGTGGTCGAGGCGCACCTCGACGAGGCGGCATGGTTCCGCCCGTCGCACCAGCGGCTCGCCGACGCGGAGGCGTCCTGATGCTCGGCGTCGGCCCGGCCGGGCCAATCGCGGCGGATCCGGCGGACGACCCGGCCGGTCCAGGCGCGGGGGCCGGCGGAGCGCGTGCGACGCCGGGAACGGCGCCCGGGACGGGGGGCGATCCGTCCGAACGCGAGGCCTGGGCCGTCCTGACCGGGGTCGAGGGCCTGGGACCCGTGGGCATGTCGGCGCTCCTGCGGCGCTATGGTTCAGGTGTCGCGATCCTCCGTGAGGCGTCGCGGCCGAACGGAGCGAGGCACTTGGCCGCGCCCACGCACGATGGCGACGAGGTTGGCCCGCCGCGCCGGGCGGTGCATCCGTCGGTCGCGGACGCGATCGTCGCGGCGTCCCAGCGAGCGCCCATCGTCCTCGATCGGATCCGGGCGCTCGGGCTTCGGGTGGTGACGGTCGAGGATCCCTTGTACCCGGCCAGGCTCGCCGCGATCGCGATGCCACCCCACGTGCTGTTCGTCCACGGAGACGCGTCGGTGCTCGCGTCCAGGTCGTCGATCGCCGTGGTGGGCACGCGGAGAGCGAGCAACGCCGGTCGGGCGACGGCCGCCCGGATCGCCACCAACCTGGTCAATGCCGGTGCCGCCGTCGTCTCGGGGCTGGCAACGGGCATCGACGGCGCGGCACACGCGGCGACGATCCACGCCGGCGGGGTGACGATCGCGGTCATCGGTTCCGGCCACGCCAAGCTCCATCCGCGGATCCATGAGCGGCTCGCCGATTCGATCGTCCGCTCCGGCGGAGTCGTCATCTCCGAGCTCGCCCCGGACGTCCATCCGACTCACGGGACCTTTCCGCGCCGCAACCGGGTGATCTCGGGGCTGGCCGACGCTACGATCGTGGTGGAGGCACCGGCGCGCAGCGGTGCCCTGATCACCGCGTCGTGGGCGCTCGAGCAGGGCCGGCCCTGCTTCCTCGTCCCCGGGGCAATCGACGCACCGGCCTCGGCCGGCTGCCTGTCGTTCCTGCGCGACTATGCGGAAGCCGGGGCTCGGATCGTCGCCGGGATTCCCCAGCTGATCGACGACCTCGGACTGGCCGACCACCTGACCGAGCCCGGCGTCGGCCCCGGCCTCGCGGCGGCGCTTGCCGATGTCGGCGCCGCGCCGGGTCGGATCGGGCGGGAGCTGGTCCACGGTCGGACGACGGTCGACGAGCTCGTGGCCTCCACGGGGTGGCCCGTGGCCAGCGTCCTCGCCGCACTGACCCTGCTCGAGCGGCGCGGGCTGGCGGTCGGCGTTCACGGCCGCTTCCGACCCGCCGGCCCCCTGGCCGGCGCGGACCCGAGCCGAGCGCGGCGGCGGACGTCGACGGCGTGACCCTGGCCCACCTGCCGTTCGGCACGGTTGCCGCCTGCAAAGACCCGATGCTACCCTGTCGCCAGCCCGACTTCCCAAGGTCGGCCCGGGACCCGCCCTCGATGCTGTCCCCAGAAGCAACGAGCCAGGAGCGTCGTCTATTGCACAAGGCCGCCGTCGCGCTGCTGGCCGTCCCGATCCTCCTTGCCGTCTACCTCGGGACCCTCGTTCGCCGTTCGGTCGTCTCGCGGATCGGGCTGGGCATCGCCGTCGTCGGATTGCTCGGGGTCGGAGTCATCGGGGCCGGCCTGCCGGCGGCGACGTCCGCCCGACCACCGACGCCGATCGTCCCGTTGACGCAGGCGGCCTTCCAGACGACGGTCGTCACCGGCCATGACCTCACGGCTCCGGTCGCGATCTCGTTCACGACTGCCATGGACCCCGGGTCGGTGGCGTCGGCCGTGACCGTCGAGCCGCCGACGCCCGTGGACCTGGCTTGGGACTCTGCCGGGCGAACGCTGACCATCTCGCCCAGGTCGCATTGGTCGCCGGGCGCCTACTACACGGTGTCGGTCCAGGCAGGGGCCCTGGCGGACACTGGCCAACCGCTTTCCCAGCCGGCGCGGGCCGCGTTCCTGACCCGGGACGCGACGACGAGCGCGGTCGCCGCCACCGACCCGATCGGCGATCGGGTGTCGGTCGACTCGGGATTCAACATCACCTTCGCGAAGGCGGTCGATCCGGCTACGGTGGCCTCGGCGATCAAGGTTGATCCACCGGTTGCCGGGACATTGCGGGTTGCCGGGATGCCGAATGGACCGGTCCAGTACACGTTCAAGCCGACCAAGTCGCTGACCGCCGGCACCATCTACAAGCTGATGGTCGCGGGTGTGATCGACACGGACGGCGTGGCCCTCGCACCGGTCTCGATGGCCGTCCGCACGACCAATCCGCCCGGTGTCGTCCGCTTCCGCCCCCAGGAGTCGGCGACCAACACGCCGCGCGACGCCGCCATCTCCGTCCGCTTCACCGAGTCGATGGACCGTGCGTCCACCGCCAAGGCATTCTCGGTGAAGATCGGCGGCAAGGCGATCAAGGGCACGATCAGCTGGGCCGAGGCCGGCACGGTCCTCGTGTTCAAGCCGGCGAGCGCGTTGCCGTACGGGGCGGCCGTGGTCGCCAAGGTCGACATCTCGGCCAGGAGTACCACGGGCGCTCCGATGTCCAGGTCGACGCGGGCGATCTTCAAGACCGTGCCGCAGCCTGCCGCCCCGGCGAAGACGGTCATTGCGAAGCCGAAGACGACGTCGACGGGCGGCGGCGGCGCGGTCGGTGGCGGAAGCTGGGGAGCCGTCGAGAGCTACTACCTGCGGCTGATGAACTGCACCCGGACCGGCGGCTGGGTGACTTCCACCGGGGCGTGCAGCAGTCCGGGCGGTCGCAACGTGGCACCGCTCGTCATCGACAGCCGGATCAGCAGTCAGGTCACCCGCCCTTACGCAAAGCTCCTCGCCACCCGCGGCGCCTGTACCCATTTCCTGGGCGGCAACCCCGGCAACCGGTTGGCCAGGGCCGGCTTCACGAGCTATCGGTGGGCCGAGAACATCGGCTGCCGGTCCGGGAGCCCGAGCTCGGCGGTCCTCGGCTCGCACCTGTTCTTCCAGAGCGAGCGGCCGTATTCCGGGGGCCACTACGTCAACCTGATGAACTCGGCCTACGACCGGGTCGGGATCGGCGTCTGGGTCTCCGGCGGGCAGGTCCGCCTGGTGGTCGACTTCTACCACCCCTGAACCGGACCATCGGCGGGCTGGACGGGCCGCGTCCGGCCGTCCAGCATCGATCCGTGATCCGGAACGCCGTGCTCCACATCATGAACGAGCAACCGTTGCTCGCCGACCTGTTCGAGGCGCCGAGCCCGGGTGACGTCGGGCTGCGCTGCACGAACCTGCGGACGATGAACATGAAACGCCCCGTGTTCATCGACGATTCGTCCTCGATCTTCTTCTTCCCGTACCGCAACGTCCGGTTCGTCGAGATCCCGGCCGGGGCCATCACCGGCTCGGATCCGGACTCGGCGATTGCGCTCAGCGACGGCGACGCAGCCCGCGATCGTCGGGCGGCGCCGCCCCCGCCGTCGGAGGTCCCGGAACCCGACCTGGAGATCGACGAGGACTTCCTGCGACGGATTCGCGAGGTCTAGTCCGGTCCGACTGGGGTAACGGCGTGCCAAGGACCCGGTGCTACACTCCCGGCCGTGCCAAGGAACCTCGTCATCGTCGAGTCCCCGGCCAAGGCCCGGACTATCGAACGCTACCTGGGCGACGACTACCGCGTCCTCGCCTCGTACGGTCACGTCCGCGACCTGCCCGAGAACCCGGGCAAGGGCAAGTTCGGCGTCGACGTCGACCATGACTTCGCCCCGGAGTATGTGATCTCGACCGACCGGCGCAAGCAGGTCTCGGACATCGAGAAGGCGGCCAGGGTCGCGGATGCGATCTTCCTGGCCACGGACCTCGATCGCGAAGGCGAAGCGATCGCCTGGCACGTGGCCGAGGCCACCCACATGGCCGCCGCGAAAACCCGCCGGGTGACGTTCAGCGAGATCACCGAGTCGGCGATCCGGGAAGCGTTCGCCAATCCGCGCGACATCGACCAGCACCTCGTCGACGCCCAGCAGGCCCGCCGGATCGTGGATCGGCTGGTCGGCTACACCCTGAGCCCGTTGCTGTCGCGCAAGGTCCGCGGTGGCCTGTCGGCCGGTCGCGTCCAGTCGGTGGCGGTCCGGCTGGTGGTCGAGCGCGAGCGGGAGATTGAGGCCTTCACCGCCCGCGAGTACTGGACGATCGAGGCGATCCTGGCCACTCCGGCCGGTGAGCGGTTCGCGGCCGAAGTCATCCGGATCGACGGTGCGGCCCTCGATGTTCAGGACGCCGAGACGGCTGTCGGACACGTGGCCGCGATCCACGAGCTCCATCCGGTCGTGACCAAGGTCGGGACCCGGGCGCAGAAGCGTTCGCCGGCGCCGCCGTTCACGACGTCCACGCTCCAGCAGGAGGCCAGCCGCCGCCTCGGCTTCAGCCCGAAGCGAACGATGTCGATCGCCCAGCGGCTCTACGAGGGCGCGGACACGCCGGACGGGCATGTCGGACTGATCACGTACATGCGGACGGATTTCGACCGCGATCGCGGGGATCGCGATGGGCGAGGCGCGCGAGCTGATCGCCGACCGGTTTGGCTCCACCTACACGATGCCCAAGGGTCGCGTCTACAAGACCAGGACGAAGGGCGCCCAGGAGGCGCACGAGTCGATCCGGCCGACGAGCTTCCGGCGCGATCCCGATTCGCTCGCGCACTCGCTCAAGCCCGAGGAGCTCCGGCTCTACCGCCTGATCTGGCAGCGCGCCCTGGCGTCGCAGATGGCGGCGAAGGAGCTCGAGACCACGACGATCGAGCTGGCCGACGCTCGCTACGAGCTGCGAGCGTCGGCGACCAGGGTGCTGTTCGATGGCTTTGCCCGCGTCTACACCGAGGGCCGTGACGACGATGCTGCCGACGCCGAGGAGACGAGCCAGCTGCCCGGCCTGACCGTGGGTGACGCCACGAGCGTCGTCGAGGTCAGTCCGAACCAGCATTTCACCGAGCCGCCGCCGCGATTTACGGAGGCGACTCTGATCAAGGCGCTCGAGGAGCACGGGATCGGGCGGCCGTCGACCTATGCGGCCACGATCTCGACGATCACCGATCGCGGGTATGTCCGCGTCGAGGAGCGCCGGCTGCGGCCCGAACCGGTGGCCGGGATCGTGACCGACCTGCTCGTCGAGCATTTCGGCGACTATGTCGACGTCGCGTTCACGGCGCGGATGGAGGAGGAGCTCGACGAGGTGTCGCGCGGCGAACGGGCATGGGTCCCGCTTCTGCGTGCATTCTACGGGCCGTTGCGCGACCGCGTGGACGAGAAGCGTCGCGAGCTCCGCCGGCGTGACTTCACGACGGAGGCGACCGACGAGGTGTGCTCGGAAGGCCACCCGATGGTCATCCGATTGGGCCGCAACGGCCGATTCATGGCCTGCTCCCTGTATCCGGAGCACAAGGAGAGCCGACCGCTGCCCGGCGACGAGCCGCCGCCCCAGGCGGGCACGGGCGAGGTCTGCCCGAAGTGCGGTGAAGGCACCCTGGTTGGCCGGACCGGCCGGTTCGGCCCATTCGTCGGCTGCTCGCGCTACCCGGACTGCGACTACATCAAGAAGGACGGCCCGCCGCCACCGGATCCGCTGCCGTTCGAGGTCATCTGCCCGAAGAACAAGGACGGTCACCTGGTCCCGCGGCGCGCGCGCCGGACCGGCAACATCTTCTGGGGCTGCTCGCACTACCCACGCTGCGACTACACGACCAACTTCGAGCCGCTCGGCGGGCTGCACGACGTCGATGACGGGCCGCTCGCCCGCAAGGACGCCGTGGCGATCTGCCTGGTGTGCGGCGCGACGAGCGAGGCGACGCCGACGGACGTCGAGGTCGGTGCGCGCTATCCGGGCGGCCCGGCCAACCCCGACGCGCTCGCCCGCCCGGCGCGTGCTCGCCGGAGTGGAGCGGGATCCGGTGGTGGACGGTCGGGTAGCCGGACGCGCGGTGGTGGCGCGCGCAGCGCCGGCCGGAGCGGCAAGCGGCGCTCGGCCTCGACCGAGCCGGCCGCGGACGCGTGAGCCGAGAGCCAGCCGAACCAGCGACCGACCAGCGGCGGCCGGCCACGGACCCGGCGCTCGAGCGCTTCCTCCGGTCGCTCGCCGCGCGGGACGCCTCACCGAACACGCAGCGGGCCTACGAGACCGCCGTCGGCACGTACCTGGCCTGGCTGGACGCGCGCGGTTGCGACTGGCGCCGCCCGTCCCGCGGCGACCTGCGGGCGTACCTGGCCGTGCTCGGCGAGGGACGCGCCCGGGCCACGGTCGCCCAACGCCTCGCGGCGATCCGATCGTTCCATCGATGGGCGACGCGCGACGAGCTCGCGCCCGGCGATCCGTGGGGATCGATCGCGACGCCCCGTCTCCCGCGCCGGCTGCCGCGCGTGCTGGAGGTGGAACAGGTCGGCCGGCTGCTCGCCGTCGTCGAGGCCGATCTGGCCGCGCCCCCGGTCGGCGATCCGGCCCAGGCGGCACTCCGCGCGGCGCTGGCAGCGCGTGACCGGGCGCTCGTGGAGACGGCCTACGCCGCGGGCCTGCGAATCAGCGAGCTGGCCGCGGCCGAACTCGGAGCGCTCGATCTCCGGCGCGGCGAGATCCGCGTCCTCGGCAAGGGCCGAAAGGAGCGGATCGGCCTGCTCGGCCGCCCGGCCAGGGCCGCGCTCGCGGACTACCTGGCAGACGGCAGGCCCGTCCTGCTCGAACGGCGAGCGGGCGACCGACCGCCACCGACCGAAGTCTTCCTGAACCACCACGGCGAACCGCTCGGGGTGCGCGGTCTGCGCTACCGGCTCGACCGGCTGTGCAGCCGCGCCGGACTGCCGGTCGGGGTGTCGCCACACACATTGCGCCACTCGTTCGCGACGCACCTGCTCGACGGCGGAGCGGACCTGCGGGTGGTCCAGGAGCTGCTCGGCCACGAGAACCTGGCGACCACACAGGTCTATACGCACGTCTCACCCGGGCGCCTCCAGACCGCCTACCGGGAGGCGCACCCCCGGGCGCGTCGCGTTTCCAGCCCGTGACAGCCGCCGGCGGGCTCGCGCGGGCCGGCGTGATCGTGTCGGGCGCGTTCCTCGTGTCGCGCGTGCTCGGCTGGCTCCGCCTGGTGGTGTTCGCGCAGCTGTTCGACGCGGCGCAGCTCGACCCGTTCTTCGCCGCGTTCCGGATCCCGGACCTCATCTTCCAGCTGGTCGCCGCGGGCGCGCTGTCGTCGGCGCTCATCCCGATCGTCGCGGCACTGCTCGAGCGGGACGAGGAGGCCCACGCCTGGCGGGTCGTGTCGACGGTGATCAACCTGATGCTGATCGCGCTGGCGACGCTGGCCGCCGTCCTGTTCGTGCTCGCGCCGTCCGTCATGCGCGTCATCGCCCCCGGCTTCGAGGGCGAGCAGCTTGATCAGACCATCGTCCTGACCCGGATCATGCTGCTCAGCCCGATCTTCCTGTCGATGGGCGCGGTGGCCACCAGTGTGCTGAACGCCGGCGGACGGTTCGCAGCGTCGGCTGTCGCGCCGAGCGTCTACAACCTTGCCATCATCGGCGGGGCGCTGTTCCTGGCGCCCACCTTCGGTGTCGCCGGACTGGCAATCGGGGTCGTGTGCGGATCGCTCGGCCACCTGCTGGTGCAGGTTCAGCCGCTCCGACGGCTCGGGTTCCACTTCGAGACGAGGATCGACCGGGACGACCCCGAGGCGAGACGCGCGCTGCTCCTGATGGCGCCACGGGCCTTCGGCCTTGGCGCGGGCCAGATTACGTTCATCGTCGTCACCGCACTGGCGTCCACCGTGTCGCTGGGTGCCGTGACCGACTTCAACTACGCGTTCATCCTGCTCCAGATTCCGATCGGGGTGATCGGGGTCCCGCTCGGGATCGTGCTCCTGCCATCGTTGTCGCGCGATGCCGCGGTGGGCCGGGAAGCCGAGTTCGCGGGTTTGCTGACGCGGGCCCTGCGGCTGCTGCTGTTCGCGATGATTCCGATGGCGGCCCTCGCGGCGGTTCTCCGCCACGAGCTGGTCGAGCTGCTGTTCGGCGGCGGGCGACTCGGCACGGCCGACCTCGACCTGATCGCGAACACGCTGCTCTGGTTCCTGACCGGGCTTGCCGCGCACGCCTTGATCGCCGTCCTGGCCCGGGCCTTCTACGCTCGTCAGGACACGCTGACCCCGGTGCTCGCGGCCGTCGGCGCGGTCGCCGTCAACACGAGCCTGGCGGTGGTCCTCGTCGGACCCCTCGGGCTGAGCGGGATCGCACTGGCGATCGCCGTGGCGGCCTGGCTGGAGACGATCGCCTTGATCGTGGTGCTCCGCGCGCGCCTGCCGCACCTCCGGCTCGGGGGCCTGGGACGCGTGACCGTCGAGGCGATCGCCGGGTCGCTGGTGGCCGGCGTCATTGCCTATGGAGTGGAGGCGCTCGCCGAGCAGGTCCTCGGATCCGCGCCGTCGCGGCTGGTCCTGGTCGGCGAGAGTGCGGTCGTGACGGTCGCCTTTGGGCTGGCCTTTGGCGGGGTCTCGCTCGTGTTGCGGATCCCCGAGCTGGCGTCTATCTTCGAGGTCATGGTCGACGTCATCCGCCGCCCGTTCCGGACGTGACTACCGCGGATCCTGAGGCGTGGGACCAATTCGTCGAAGCGAGTGATCCGGGGTCCTACCTGCAGCTCAGCGCGTGGGCGGCCGTCAAGGCCGTGAACGGCTGGTCGGCCCATCGGCTGACGGTGCCGACGGGTGGCGGCCAGGCCGGGGCGCAGGTCCTCGTCCGCCGTCCGGGCCCGATGCCGTGGGCCTTTGCCTATGCCCCCCGGGGCCCGGTCGCCGGCACCTGGGCGGGCGCGACCGTCGGCGACTTCACGGCGGCCGTCGGCTCGGCGCTGCCGTCGGCGGCGGGTCGCGTATCGCACCTGCGTGTCGATCCGGAGATCGAGCTCGATGGTCCGAATGACCCGGGCGGCGGCCTCCGCCGCGCCTTCCGAGCCGCCGGCTGGCGACCCGCACCGCCCATCCAGCCGGCCGCCACCCGGATCGTCGACCTGCGCGCCGACGAGGATGCGCTGTGGGGCGACCTGCGCAAGAAATGGCGGCAATACGTGAACAAGGCCCGTAGCGGCGGGATCGTCGTCGTCGACGGCGATGCCGGGCGGCTGTCCGAGTTCTATCGGATCTACCGCGAGACGGCGAGGCGCGCCGGCTTCCTCATCCGCACCGAAGCGGCCTACCGCAACGTCTGGAATGCCTTTGCGCCGGCCGGCCGGGCTCGACTCCTGTTCGCCCAGTTGCCCGACGGCGAGCCGATCGCGACGCTCTTCCTTCTGCGCTGCGGGTCCAGGGTGGTCGAGCCGTATGGTGGCATGACCGCCGTCGGCGGTGAGACACGGGCCAACTACCTGCTCAAGTGGGAGGCGATCCGCAGCTCGCGTGACGCAGGCGCCGCGAGCTACGACCTGTGGGGTCTGGCGACCGGCGGCATTGCGCACTTCAAGACCGGGTTCGGTGGACGCGAGGTGCGCTACATCGGGGCCTGGGACATGGTGCTCGATCCGCTCGGGCGAACGGTCTATGACGCGGCGCAGCGTGGCCGGGTGTGGTGGGCGCGCCGGCGTCACGGCCTGGCGGCCGCCGGGAACGCCGCGGCCTTCGGTCCGGCCGATTGAGCGCGCGAGACGCCCGTCCCGAGGAACTGGCGGGCTGGGACGCGGCGACCGTCGACGCGCCGGGCGGCCACGTCTACCAGTCGCTGGCGTGGGCCGAGTATCGGCGCGCGGCGGGCTGGGCGCCCCGGTTCCTTGTGACCGACGACGGCGGCCGGGTGCTGGCGCTCGTGCGGCGCTGGCGGTGGGTCGCCGGCAGCGGGGCCTACCTGCCGCGCGGTCCGGTCCCGGCAGGCGCGAGCGTATCGCCCGACGCCCTCGCCGTGCGCCAGGTCGCCGTCAGCGAAGCCCTGGCCCGAGACGGCGTCGATGTCGTGGCGGCCGATCCGGAGGTCCCCGCCGGCGAGACGGCCTTCGGGGCGGCCATCCGGGCGGCCGGCTTCCGGCCGATCGACGAAATCCAGCCCTCGCGGCATCGGATCACGCTGCCGCTCGACGGCGCGGCGGGGGAGTCCGGCGAGGCAGCGGTGTTCGAGGCGATCGCCCGGTCGACCCGGCAGCGGATCCGCAGCGCCGAGCGCGATAGCGTGACGATCGTCCGGCACGACACGCGCCCTGAACCGGGTGGGACAGGGCCGGGGTTCTTGCTCCCGACCGAGTCCCCAGCCGCCGCCCTCGATCGCTTCTATGACCTGCTGCTCGAGACCGGCGAGCGGCGCCGGTTCTCGTTCGGTCCCCGCTCCGGGTTCGTGGCCTGGTGGCGGGCGGCCCTGGCCGCCGGGCATCTCGTCTACCTGGAAGCCCGCGGCCCGGCCGCCTCCGGACCGGGACCCGGGGACCCCATCGCCGGCCTGGTCCTCTATCGGCACGGTGGCCGCCTGTCGACGGTCCATTCGGCGGATCACGCCGAGTCGAGAGCCGAGCATCCGGGAGCACTCCATCTTCTCCGCTGGCGAGCGATCCAGCTCGCGATCCGGGAAGGCTGTCGTGAGATCGACCTCGGCGGCGTCGACGTATCCGGCTCGCGCGGCGAGCCCCACGAGGGTGATCCCCTGTACGGCCTGTACCAGCACAAGCGTGCCTTTGGCGGCCGATGGCTGGAGCTGACCGGTGCCCACGAGCGGGTCTTCGATCCGCGCGGATACGCCCTCGGTCGGCTGGCCGGTCGAGTGTCTGCGCTGGTCCGCCGATGACCGACCCGACGATCGCCGACCTTCTGCGGGCCGCGGAACCCGCCGATCCCAGGCCGCTCGGCGACCTGATTGCTCGGCTCGCGGTCGACGCGTCGATCCGGGGTGCCCGCCTCGATGGGCGGGCGATCGGGCCGGGTGGGCTGGCCGGCGTGGCGGTCCGCGGGGTCACCCAGGATTCCCGGAACGTGGCCGCCGGCAACCTGTTCGTGGCCGTCCCGGGCCAGCACGTGGACGGTCACGACTTCGTGGGCGCGGCGGCGGCCCGCGGCGCCGCCGCGGCGATCGTCGAACGACCGGTGCCAGATGGCGGCCTGCCCCAGCTCGTCGTTGCCGGCAGTCCGGTCGCGCTCGCCCGCGCAGCGGCGTGGTGGTACGGCGACCCGAGCCACGAGCTGGCGGTCGTCGGGATCACCGGGACCGACGGGAAGACCACGACCTCGATGCTCGCCGCCGGCGCTCTCGAGGCGACCGGCCTGCGCGCGGGCCTGATCAGCACGGCCGCGGCCAGGATCGGCGGCATCGGCGAGCCGAACGCGGCCCACGCCACGACCCCCGAGGCTCCGGCGCTCCAGGTCGCGCTCCGGGCCATGGCCCTCGCCGGGGACCGCGCGGCGGTCGTCGAGACCACGTCCCACGGCCTGGCGCTGCACCGGGTCGACGAGATCGCCTACGACGTGGCGATCCTGACCAACCTGACCCACGAGCATCTCGAGCTGCACGGCACCTGGGAGGCGTATCGCGACGCCAAGCTGTCGCTGTTCCAGCGGCTCGGAGGTCGGCGCCCGGCCAAGGAGACGGCGCCGGGGTGGCCCAGGGCCGGGATCATCAACCTGGACGACCCCTCCGCCGGCGTCTTCATCGGCGTGACGCAGGAGGCCGGCGCCCGGGTGCTGACCTACGGCACCGACCCGGCGGCGGACGTCCGGGCCAGCCGGGTCGAGGAGGACGCTCGGGGATTGCGGGTTGCCTACACGGCGCCGTCCGGTGCGGCGACGCTGGAGCTGCGGCTTGCCGGACGATTCAACGTCCACAACGCCCTCGCCATCGTCGCGCTCGGCGAGGCCGTCGGACTGGACCCGGCAGCGGTCCGCCGCGGCCTGGCCTCGGTCGAGCGCGTGCCCGGCCGGATGGAACGGATCGAGCTCGGCCAGCCGTTCGGGGTCATCGTCGACTACGCGCACAGCCCGGCGTCGTTGACGACCGTGCTCGACCTCCTCGCCCCGGTGGCGGCGTCGCGCGGCGGCGGCCTGATCGCGGTGTTCGGGTCGGCCGGCGAGCGCGACACGGCCAAGCGACCGCTGATGGGCCGGATCGCCGGGGAGCGATGCCGGCTCGTGGTGGTCACCGACGAGGACCCGCGCGGCGAGGACCGGGAGGCGATCCTGGACGCTATCGCGCGGGGCGCAGAGACGGTCGGGCGCCGGCGAGGCCACGACCTGCTGCTCATCGCCGACCGCCCCGCGGCGATCGAGGCGGCCTTCGAGCGGGCCCGGCCGGGCGACATCGTCCTCCTGGCCGGGAAGGGTCACGAGGCGTCGATCATCGGGCCGGACGGTCCACGCGCCTACGACGAGCGGGCGACCGCACTGGAGGCGCTCGCTCGGCTCGGCTACGTGGCCGCCGATTGATCGTCGCCGCGTTGCTGCGCTGGTTGACGCCCGGCCGTTCGCGGTCAACCCGCTGCTATCCTGATCGAACATGGCAACGATCGATCCACGGATCAAGACCCCCACGGCGGACCGCGCCGCGAAGCGCGGACCGCGCCGCACCTCGGTGGTACCGGCCGTCCACCAGGCGCAGCAACCCGATCTGGAGGCGCTGCGCCGCCAGCTCTACGCCGCGATCCTGGCCGAGCATCCGGGCGCCGATCTCGATGGCGTCGGCAAGGCCTTCGACCTGGCGGTCGTGGCCCACGAAGGCCAGCCACGCGCGACCGGCGAGCCGTACGTCACGCACCCGATCGCCGCGGCCGAGATGCTCGCCGAGCTCGGACTGGACACGGTCGCCATCCAGGCCGCCCTGCTCCACGACGTCCCCGAGGACACCGAGTACAGCCTGACCGATCTCGAGGAACGGTTCGGGTCCGAGGTTGCCCAGCTCGTCGACGGCGTCACGAAGCTGTCCAAGTTCAGCACCCATAGCCACGAGCAGCAGCAGGCCGAGAACATCCGGAAGATGCTCCTCGCGATGGCCCAGGACATCCGGGTCGTCCTGATCAAGCTCGCCGACCGGCTCCACAACATGCGCACCCTGTACGGGCTGCCGATCGAGAAGCAGCTCCGGATCGCGCGCCAGACGATGGAGATCTACGCGCCGCTGGCCGAGCGGCTGGGGATCTGGCAGATGAAGTGGGAGCTCGAGGATCTTGCCTTCAAGACGCTCGAGCCCGAGCGGTTCCGCGAGCTGGCCAAGCTCCTCGACACCCGGCGCGTCGGGCGCGAAAGCTACATCGACCGGGCGATCGCCGAGCTCCGCCCACGACTGGAGGCGGCCGGGATCGAGGTCGACCTGCAGGGCCGGCCGAAGCACATCTACAGCATCTACAAGAAGATGGAGCGCAAGGGCGCGGAGTTCGGCGAGATCTACGACGTCTACGCCATCCGCATCCTGGTCGACGACGTGCGTGACTGCTACGCGGCGCTCGGCATCGTCCACTCGATCTGGCGCCCGATCCCCGGCCAGTTCGACGACTACATCGCGGTTCCGAAGAACAATCTCTACCAGTCGCTCCACACGGCGGTCATCGCGCTCGACGGCAAGCCGCTCGAGATCCAGATCCGGACGCACCAGATGCACCAGATCAGCGAAGTCGGGATTGCCGCCCACTGGCGCTACAAGGAAGGCACCAAGTCCGATCGCGAGTACGACGCCAAGCTCGCCTGGCTGCGCCAGCTGCTCGACTGGCAGCGCGACGTGTCGGACGCGACCGAGTTCGTGGAGGGCATCAAGCTCGACATCTTCCAGGACCAGGTCTTCGTATTCACCCCGAAGGGCGACATCAAGGACCTGCCCGCCGGTGCGACGCCGCTCGACTTCGCCTACCGGATCCACACCGACGTCGGCCATCGAACGATCGGCGCCAAGGTCAACAACCGGCTCGTCCCGCTCGACTACCGGCTCAAGAACGGCGACATCGTCGAGGTCGTGACGACCAAGGGCGAGCACGGGCCGTCGCGCGATTGGATGAATGTCGTCCGCACGAGCCACGCTCGCGAGAAGATCCGGCAATGGTTCAAGCGCAAGGACCGCGACGAGAACATCGTCCACGGCAAGGAGTCGCTCGATCGCGAGCTGCGCCGCCTGGCTCGGACGTCAACTGCGGCGATCGGGCCGGACCGGATCACCGACGTCGCCAAGCAGTACAACTACGAGACGCTCGACGACTTCTACGCCGCCGTCGGCTACGGCGCGGTGAGCGCCCAGTCCGTCGTCATGCGCCTGGGCGTAGTCGATGACACGCAGGGGACGCTGCCAACCGTCGCCCCCGTGCCGCACGTTCCGCGGACCGGGGGCGTCCGGGTCAAGGGCGTCGGCGACCTGCTCGTTCGGTTCGCCAAGTGCTGCCACCCGATTCCGGGAGACCCGATCGTCGGCTTCATCACCCGCGGCAAGGGTGTCACCGTCCATCTCCAGTCGTGTCCGACGGTCGTCAATGAGCGCGAGGTCAGCCGGCTGATCGAGGTGGAGTGGGAAGCTGCGCCGACCCAGACCTACCCGATCGCCATCCGCGTCGAGGCCTACGACCGCACCGGGCTGCTCAGCGACATCAGCCAGGTCGTGGCCGAGAACAAGGTCAATATCCTGGCCGCCCAGGTCGGCGTCACGCCCGACCACACGGCCGTGGTCACGGCCACGCTCCAGGTCGCATCGGTCTCGCAGCTGGCCAAGGTCATGAGCCGGATCGAGACGCTCAAGGACGTCATCACCGTCCAGCGCGACCTGGGCTAGGAAGGGCCGGCTGATCTCCGGGCGCGGCCCCCGCTAGACTTCGTCGCGATGCCGACCTACCGAGCGCCGCGCGGGACCCGCGACCTACTGCCGGCAGAGACACCGCTATGGACCCGCCTCGAACGCCTGGCGGCCGACCTGGCCGCCCGATACGGCTACCGCCGGATCGAGACGCCGCTGTTCGAGCAGACCGTGGTCTTCGAGCGGGGGATCGGTGAGGTCACCGATGTCATCGAGAAGGAGCTCTTCCGGATCGCCCCGCGCACCGAGGAGGCGGAGTCGTGGGCGCTCCGGCCCGAGCCGACGGCCGGGATCGTCCGCGCCTATGTCCAGCACGGGATGCAGACCTGGCCGCAGCCCGTCAAGCTAAGCCAGCTCGGCCCCATGTTCCGCTACGACCGGCCGCAGGCCGGGCGCTACCGCCAGTTCTGGCAGTTCGACGTCGAGGCGATCGGCGATCCCGGCCCGGCGGTGGATGCCGAGATCGTCGAGCTCGGGGCGCGCTTCTACCGGGATGCCGGACTGAAGGGTGTCGAGGTCCTGCTCAACTCGATCGGCGACGCGGCGTGCCGCCCCGCCTACGTCGCCGAGCTGTCCGCGTATTTCGAGGGCCATCGGGCCGCCCTTCCGGCGCTCGAACGTGCTCGCCTCGAACGGAACCCGTTGCGCCTGCTCGATTCGAAGGATCCGGCGATGGCCGCGCTGAACGCGAAGGCGCCGCGGATCACCGACCGGCTGTGCGGCCCGTGCGCCGAGCATTTCGCGGGCGTCCGCGCTCACCTTGACGTCCTGGGGATCCCGTACCGCCTCGAACCGGGGCTGGTCCGGGGTCTCGACTACTACACCCGGACGGCGTTCGAGTTCTACGTTGCCGGCCGGGAGGGGCAGCAGCAGGCGCTCGGCGGCGGCGGTCGATACGACGGCCTGGTCGAGCTCCTCGGTGGGCGCCCGACGCCGGCGATCGGCTTCGGGATCGGGATCGACCGGCTCGTGCTCGCCCTGGCGGAGACCAACGCAATCGAACCCGCCGACGCCGCTCCGGCCGCCGCCGTGGTCGGTGCCGACCCGGCCGACACGGCCACCCGGTTGCGCATCGCGACCGATCTCCGCGCCGCCGGGCTGGACGTCCGCGCGGAGCTCGGTCACCGGAAGCTCGGCAAGCAGCTCGAGGCGGCGGCTCGCGACGGCGCCCACTTTGCGGTCATCGTCGGCGACGAGCTAGCCGACGGCGACGTGGGACTGCGCGACCTGCCGGCGGGCACCCAGAAGATCGTCGCGATCGCCGATCTGGCCCGCGAGATCGGTCGTGCCCACGCCGCCCACCGGCATGGCACCTCCGAACGTGGAGCAGGGAACGCCTGACCTTCGGCGCCACGACGCCCGAGGCTTGACAGGCTCGCGCCACGGCGTATTATTCCGACAGGTTAATTAACCAACAGGAGTAATACAGACGCAACCCGATCCACTCAGCGCGACCTTCGCGGCGCTGGCCGACCCGACCCGACGAGCCATCCTGGCGCGACTCGTGGACGGGGAAGCGACCGTGACGGAGCTCGCGGCACCCTTCGACCTGAGCCTTCCGGCGATCTCAAAGCACCTCAAGGTGCTCCAGCGGGCCGGACTCATCGCGCAGGGCCGCCAGGCGCAGTGGCGCCCGTGCCGGCTCAAGCCGGAACGGTTGCGTGACGTGGCCGACTGGATCGGCCAGTACCGCCGGTACTGGGAGGCGAGCTTCGATCGCCTGGATGACTACCTGCGCGAGTTACAGAAGGCGGAGCACCACGATGACGACGCAACGCATTGACTCGACAACCCCTGGAGGAGCCGCACCAATGACCGTGCAGCAGCTTGGCAACGAACGGACGACGGCGTACGCGGATGGCGACGAACTCGTCATCGAGCGGATCTTCGACGCCCCGCGGGACCTGGTCTGGAAGGTCCTGACCGACCCCGAGCGCGTGACGAACTGGTGGGGCCCGCATGGCTACACGACCACCGTCGAGGAGATGGACGTCCGGCCCGGCGGCCGGTGGCGCTGGATCAACCACACCACGGGTGGCGAGGACGCCCCGTTCAAGGGCTAGTATCTCGAGGTCGTCCCGCCCGAGCGGATCGTCCAGACACAGATCTTCGACGTCCCCGGGTTCGACGACCGGGCTGCGATCAGCACGATGATCCTCGAGGACCTCGGTGGCCGTACCAGGCTCACGGCCCGGAGTCGCTTCCCGTCGGTCGAGGACCTCCAGGGAGCGCTGGCGACCGGCATGATCGATGGTGCCCTGGAGACCTACGATCGCCTCGCCACGGAGATCGCCAAAGGCTGACCCGGACACGACGAGGCACGCTCAGGCACGGCGGGCACGACGACCCGCCTGTCTCTGACGGCGGGCCGTCGCATATCTGCGGCCACCGCTCCGTCGGTCAGCCGCCGTCGATCGCCGCGGCGACGTCGTCGAGAGTCCGGACGACGGCAGCCGCGCCCGCGCCGATTAGGGCGGCCGCGTCGACGGCCGACCCGACGGTCACGCCGATCGCGAGCATGCCGGCGGCCACCGCCGAGACCATGTCCCAGGTCGAGTCGCCGACATACCAGCACCACGCAGGGTCCACCCGAAGGCGCTTCGCCGCGTGGAGGAGCAGGTCGGGCTCCGGCTTCGCATGATTCACGTGGCTGGCGTCGACCACCACCGGTTCGTGGTCGAGGCCGAGCGCGGCCACGGACGTCGCGACCTGGGCCGCGCGGCTCGATGTCGCGATGGCCCACCGGATGCCGGCCCGCTCGACCACCGACACGAGGCGGCGGACGCCGGGCAACGGTGTCGGGTCGAGGTTGAGCTGTTCGTAGCGCTCACCCGAGCGGTGATCGATCGCCTCGGCCCGGTCGCCATCGATCCGCTGGCCGTGGAGGGCGGCGACTTCTGTTGCCAGTCGCCGGCCGTCCAGCCCGATCAGTGGGGCCAGACGGTCGCGATCCATCGGCAGCCCCACCTCGACGAAGGTCTCCTCCCACGCCTGGATCCGCTTGGCGACGCTGTCGACGAGCGTACCGTCCAGGTCGAACAGGATGGCACGAGGCCTCCGGAGGTGGTCGATCGAGCGGGTCATCCGCCGATTGTGACCGACGTTGCCCGAAGACGAGGAGGCCCCACCCGCCGGCCGGCGGGTGGGGCCCATATCGGGTCCCGGTCAGCGGGCGAGCGCCCGCCGGCGAACGGCGACGTACGCCCCGGCCAACGCGCCAAGGGCGACCAGCCCGATGGCGAGGAGGCCCGGACCGCGATCGCCCGAGCCGGTCGACGGAGCGACCGGCAGGGTGCTGGTCGGTGGCTGGGTGAGGCGTGGCGTGGGCTTGGGTGCCGCGGCCACGGTGATCGAGCCCGTCATCCCGACGATGTCGTGGAGGACGCAGATGTACTTGTAGGTTCCGGCCTTGGTGAACTTGAGCGAGTAGCTGTGCGGCGCCGGGATCGGTGGCCCGACGTACAACCCCGAGCTGACCCAACCGGTGCCGGCATAAGTCGAGCCGCCGGACGGCGCATTGGCGGACGGATCTTGGGGCTCGGGCCCGAACGAGACCGAGTGCGGTTCTCCGTTGGTGTCCCCGTTCGTCCATTCGACCGTGTCACCGACCTGGATGTCGAGGGTCGAGGTGATGAAGCGGAGGATCGAGATGCTGCCACTGCCGACACCGGCGGCGAGGTGGTAGGTCGTGGACCCGTCGGCGTTGTTCGTCGTCGTGGGCGTGAAGGCTGCCTCCAGGCCGTGGCCGGTCTCGATGTCCGCCGCCTCGGCGGCCTGGTTGGCCGCGGTGACCGCAGCCTGGTCCTGTGGGTAGGCCGTGCCGGCCGCGGCGACGGTCAGCGTGCCTTCCATGCCGGGATGGATCAGGCAATGGAAGGTGTACGTGCCGGCGGTCGGGAAGGTCAGCGAGTAGGTGTCCTGACCGGGCGCCGGCACCTTGATCCCGGAGCTCGTGAATGTGCTGCCGTCGAAGGTGGTACCGCCCGCCGGGGCCTGTGCCGCGGGATCCTCGGGGGAGGGCGGCGTCTGGCCGGCGGTCAGGAACGAGATCGTGTGGGCATTCCCGGCGACCTTCCAGGTGACCGTGTCGCCGGCATCGATCGTCAGGGCAGCCGGATAGAACTTGAGCGCCGCGACCCCAGTCTCGTCGCCTGTGCCGGCATCGACGCTCCAGGTCACCGGCCCGGCGGCGGCGACGGGCCCGGCGAAGCCGAGCAGCCCGAGGAGTAGTCCCGCGCTCGCGAGGCCCGCGGACGCGCGACGGAGACGAACAGGACCCATGGAACCCTCCCAGCTCTGTTGGACGATGGCCACCGCGACGGACGATGGCGAACACGCAGGGCTCGTCGCCGGGAGACGTTGGCAGACCGGTGGGAGCCTGTCCAGTGCGTTGTGCCACGCGGACCCGAACGGAGGCCCGAGGCTCTACGATACGGCGGCCATGACGCATCCCGCCCCCAGCCTCGCCACGCCCTATCGCACCCACACCTGCGGCCAGCTGCGGGCCGGAGACGCCGGGACCGATGCGCGCCTGGCCGGCTGGGTCCATCGCCGGCGCGACCACGGGCAGCTCATCTTCCTCGACCTGCGCGACCGTCACGGCATCACCCAGGTGGTCATCGACCAGGCCGACGCGCCGACGGCCCATCAGGAGGCCAGTCGGGCCAGGCCGGAGTTCGTCCTGTCCGTCGCGGGTGAAGTCGCGCCGAGGCTGGCGGGCACGGAGAACGCGAAGCTGCCGACCGGCGACATCGAGCTTCGCGCCACGGACCTGACGATCCTGTCCGAATCGAAGACGCCGCCGTTCTACATCAACGACCCGGATGCACCTGTGGACGAGAGCCTTCGGCTCAAGCATCGCTACCTCGACATCCGGCGCGAGCCGATGCAGCGGCGCCTCCAGCTCCGGAGCCGGATGGTCCAGGCGATCCGCGAGGTCCACCACGCCAACGGCTTCATCGAGGTCGAGACGCCGACGCTCATCAAGAGCACCCCGGAGGGAGCCCGCGACTTCATCGTCCCGAGCCGGCTCCAACCGGGCACGGTCTACGCGCTGCCGCAGAGCCCGCAGCAGCTCAAGCAGCTGCTGATGGTGGCCGGCATCGACCGCTACTTCCAGATCGCCCGCTGCTATCGCGACGAGGACCTCCGCGGCGACCGCCAGCCGGAGTTCACCCAGCTCGACCTCGAGATGAGCTTCGTCGACGAGGCGACGGTGATGGCCTTCGTCGAAACGGTCGCGATCGAGGTCTCGCGGGCGACCGTCCCGGAACGCCCGCTCCTGTATACGCCTTTCCCCGTCCTGACCTACGACGAGGCGCTCGAGCGGTACGGGTCGGACAAGCCGGACATCCGATTCGCGATGGAGCTGGTCGACCTGGCGCCCGCCCTGACGGGCCCGGACGGCACGCCCGTCTCCGGGTTCAGCGTGTTCGATTCGGCGCTGGCGGCCGGCGGGCGGGTCAAGGCGATCGTCGCGCCCGGCCTGGCCGGCATCACCCGGCGCGAGGTCGACGAGCTGACCGAGCGCGCCCGGCGGTTCGGCGCGAAGGGGCTGGCCTACCTCGGTCTCGAGGCCGGTGGCGAGATCCGCGGGCCCGTCGCCAAGTTCCTCTCGGACGACACCAGGCGGGCGGTCGTCGAGCGGACGGGCGCGGCCGAGGGGGACCTGATCCTGGTGGTCGCCGACGGCGCGGCCGTCACGGCCGACGTGCTGGGTCGCCTCCGCGTCGAGCTCGGCGAGCGGCTGGGGCTGGCAGACCCAGACCTCCTCAGTCTACGTCTGGATCCATCGCTTCCCGATGTACCAATGGGATGCCGAGAACGGACGCTGGGATGCGACGCACAACCCGTTCAGCGGCGTCCTGCCGGAGGACGAGGCGCTCCTCGTCACGAACTCGGGCGACCCGGCCAGGCCGGCGCCGGACGATCCCGCCGGCCGAGCGCGCGCCCTCCAGTACGATCTGGCCCTCAATGGCTGGGAGCTCGGCGGCGGGTCGGTCCGGATCCACCGCCGCGACCTCCTCGAGCGATCCTTCCTGCTCCAGGGCCACTCGCTCTCAGGGATGCAGGAGAAGTTCGGCGCCGTCCTCGACGCGTTCGAGTTCGGGGCCCCGCCGCACGGCGGGATCGCACTCGGGATCGACCGTTGGGCGGCACTCCTGGCCGGGCAGACGAACATCCGGGAGGTCATGGCCTTCCCGAAGACCCAGTCGGGCAGCGACCTGATGCTCGAGGCGCCGTCGGTCCCCGATGAGAGCCAGTTCGCCGAGCTCGGGTTGCGCTTCGTCGGCCTCCCGGAGAAGCGCCCCTGATCCTCGAGGCGCTCGACTGGTTCGCGGGGCGGCCGCGTCTCGCGGCCCTGCTCGGGGCTGCCTGCATCTCGTTCTCGGGCATCCTCTATCGCTACGCCGAGGTCTCGCCGTCGACCGGGACCGTCTTCCGCGCGCTGTTCGGGCTGCCATTGCTCGGTTTGGTGGCGTACTCGGAGCGGCGGCGATTCGGAGCCCTACCTTGGGCGACGATCCGGCTGGCCGCACTCGCCGGCGTGTTCTTTGCCGGCGACCTGCTGTTCTGGCACCACGCGATCGAGGCGGTCGGGGCCGGCCTGGCGACCGTGCTGGGTAACCTCCAGGTGATCGTCGTCGGCGTGGTGGCCTGGTTGATGCTCGGCGAGCGGCCGTCCCGGGCGACGCTGATGGCGCTGCCGATCGTGCTCGTCGGCGTCGTCCTCATCTCGGGCGTGGTTGGTGGCAGGCCATACGGCGCCGATCCCGGCCTCGGGGTGATCCTCGGGCTATGCACGGCACTGTGCTACGCGGGCTACCTGCTCGTGATCCGGCGCGGCGGGCGGGACGCGCGCCGGCCGGCCGGCCCGGTCGCCGTGGCGACCCTGTTCACGGTGATCGCGGCCAGTGTCGCAGGCACGATCTACGGCGACCTCGACCTCAGCCCCGGACCGGCGAGCCTTGCCTGGCTGGCGGTGCTCGGGGTGACCTCACAATCAGCGGGCTATCTCTTCATCTCGATCTCACTGCCGCGGCTTCCGGCCGTCGTCACGAGCATCATCCTGCTGTCGCAGCCGGTCATGACCGTGGTCCTGTCGATCGTCCTGCTCGGCGAGGCGCCATCCCCGGCCCAGTTCCTCGGTGTCGGGCTGGTGATCGGCGGGATCGCCGGCGCGACCGTGCCCATCGCGCGGATCCGCGACGGGTTGGTGGCGGCGAGGGCGTCGCGAGCCGTCACGGACGACGGCAGGCTGGGATCCTGACCCGTACGAATGGTTCCTAGGCCAGCGCCCGCGGGTCGGTCATCGTGAGCCGAAGATGCCTCACCTCGACCTCGGATTCCTTGACCGGCGCCGGGTCCCGGGAGCCGGCCCTGAGGCCAGCCGCGACCGGACTGCCCGGATCGTCGAGCTTCGCCGAACGCTGCGCATCGGCTCGCTGCTGGTCGCCGTCGTCCAGTTGGCGACCGGCGTCGCGTTCGCGGTTCGCTACCCTGACCATGGCGCCTCGTTCTTCACGCTCTGGACGTCGGGCGCGATCGCCAGCGGCGCCCTGTTCGTCAGCGCGAATCGCGCGCCGGCCCGGTTCGTCGTTCCGCTGACCGTCGTCCTGACGGTCATCCCCGCGGCGACGCTGCTCGGGACCGCGATCGAACCGCAGGCACTCCTTGCGGTGACGAGCGGCTTCACCCAGCTGCCGGTGGCGATCCCCTTGTTCATGGCCTGGACCCGCCGGGTCCGGACGGCTTGGCTCGTCGCCTACGCGCTCATCGTCGGCTCGATCACGATCGTCAGCGGGTTCGATTACCTCGTCGGCGTCCAGCGAGTCGATCTCGCGACCGACGTGGTCATCGGTGCCTGCATCGGCTGGGTCGGCGGCGAGCTGCTCGAGCGGATGCGACAACGGAACCGGAACCAGGAGACCGAGCTGCGGCGGCTCAACCGCGAGCTCCAGGTCCGGGCCACCACGGACGCGTTGACGGGGTTGGCGAACCGGCGGCAGCTCGACACGGACCTGCAGATCCTGAGCACGGCGCGCCTCGGCGGAGCCGGGTCGTGCGCGTTCATCATGCTCGACCTCGATCGCTTCAAGCACCTCAACGACGAGTTGGGGCACGCGGCGGGTGACGAGGCGTTGCGGCAGGTGTCGGCCGAGCTGCGGCGGGTGACGAGGGAGCGCGACACCATCTACCGCTATGGCGGCGAGGAGTTCCTCGTCGTCATGCCCAATTCATCTCTGGACGCGGCCGCCGCCGCCGCGGAACGGATCCGTGCGGCGGTGCAGGGACTGCGCATCCAGGCAGGAACAGATCCCGCTGCCGGGACGTTGACGATCAGCGGCGGCGTGGCCTTCTCGCTGTCGGCCCGCGAGCACTGGGAGGCCGTGCTGGCGGCCGCCGATTCAGCGCTGTACGAAGCCAAGGCGGCGGGTCGAGATCGAATCGTTGTGGCACCGGCCGTCGTCCACGAACTCCCGGCGGGGATCGCACGGGATCGGCGCCGGCAGATCCACGCATCGGCACCCGAGTCGGAGCAGGACGACCGGGTCGACCGGGCAGGTTGAGGCCCGAGCCCGGAACCCGGGCCGGCGGTCGGCCGACTTACGGTTCGGGTAGTCCGGCCTCGGCGGCCACGTCGGCGCCCCATTCGTGGGTGTGTGGAGCGAGCGGCTCGGGCGGGCCCTCGTAGGCGGGCAGGTCCTCGGGCGGGGTGTCGGCGTCGTGGATGACGCCCGGGTCGCCGACATCGACCGCACGGGCCGGCACGGCGGCCACGAGCTCGTGGATGACGTCGAGCGGCATCAGCGACGGTGCGATCGCGCGCAACGCGGGGAGGTGGACGAGGGGCATGAGGACCGGCCAGCCGGGCTCGCCCTGCCAGCTCGGGAGGAGCACCGTCGCCGGGTCGGGACCGTGGGCCTCGATCAGCGAGGTGATCGTCTCGGGTCCGACCCAGATCATCCGGGCGGGCCACAGGAGGACCGCCGTCGTGTCGCGGACTTCGGTCGACGCCAGCTCGGCGCCGCGGACCATCTGCCCAACCGGGCCGTTCTCGGGCGGGGCGGGAGCGCCGAAGACCGCCTCGGAATTGACGAGCGCCGTGGCGACACTGCCGTCGGGATCCGGCGACAGGATGATGACCGGCAGCGCACCGCCCGACCAGGCCAGATCGGCCAGTCGGCGGATCCGCGGCTGGCCGAGCGTATCGGTCAGCGCACCCTCGGCGGTGGCGGACAGGATGACGGCGGCGACGGTCATGGCCGGAGTGTAGCCCGGCGACCGCGAGGGCCGTGGCCCGTTCCATGTCACAATCGGCTGTCCCCGTTGCCTGGAGATCCCTCGCTCGTGCCCCACGCCGCCACCGACACCGCCATCCGGGCCGACTTGCGCAACGTCGCCATCGTTGCCCACGTCGACCACGGCAAGACCACGCTCGTTGACGCCATGCTCCGCCAGACCGGTGCGTTCCGGTCCAACCAGGCGGTCGTCGACCGCGTGCTCGACTCGGGCGACCTCGAGCGCGAGAAGGGGATCACGATCCTGGCCAAGCAGACCACGGTCGACTACGCCGGCGTCCGGCTCAACATCGTCGACACGCCCGGGCACGCCGACTTCGGCGGGGAGGTCGAGCGTTCATTGCTGATGGTCGATTCGGTCCTGCTGCTGGTCGACGCGGCTGAGGGCCCGCTGCCGCAGACCCGCTACGTGCTCCAGAAGGCGATGGCGCGCCGCCTGCCGGTGGTCGTCGCCCTGAACAAGATCGATCGCGGTGACGCCCGCGCGACGGAGGTCCTCGACGAGGTCTATGAGCTGTTCATCGACCTTGGCGCCGACGAGCACCAGATCGACTTCCCGATCGTCTACACGAATGCCAAGGCGGGCACCGCCACCCGCGACCTGGCCGACCCCGGCATCGACTTGCGGCCCCTGTTCGACCTGCTGGTCCAGGTGACGCCGCCGGTGACCTACACGCCCGGCCACCCGCTCCAGCTCCTGGTCACGAACCTGTCGGCCAACGACTACGTCGGCCGGATGGCGGTCGGCCGGATCTGGAACGGCGAGATCCGGCTCGGCCAGCGAATCGTGGTCGTCCGTGACGCGCCCGACGACACGTCCGGTTCGATCGAGCCCGGGCGGACGGCGACCCTCAGCGGCACGGTCACCAGCCTGCAGACGGCGCACGGGATCGATCGGGTCGACATCGAGGCGGCAGGACCCGGCGACATCGTGAGCGTGGCCGGGCTGCCCGAGGTGACGATCGGCGACACCCTCACGGATCCCGCGGATCCGCGACCGCTGCCGAGGCTCGACGTCGACGCGCCGACGCTGCGGATGACGTTCGGGGTCAACACCTCGCCGCTGGCCGGTCGCGAGGGCAGGTTCGTGACCAGCCGGCAGATCAAGGCGCGTCTCGAGCGCGAGGTGCTGGGCAACGTCTCGATCGAGGTCCGGCCGTCGGAATCGAGCGAGGCATTCGAAGTCCGCGGCCGGGGCGAGCTCCAGCTGGCCGTCCTGATCGAGCAGATGCGGCGAGAAGGCTTCGAGCTCACCGCCTCACGCCCGGAGGTTCTGCTTCGCGAGATCGGCGGCCAGGTCCACGAGCCGTACGAGCGGATCACGATCGACATCCCGCCGGAGTACATCGGCGAGATCCAGACTGCGCTCGCCGACCGCAAGGGGCGCCTCGAGCAGCTGTCGACCGACGCGGACGGCCGCGTCCGGCTGGAGTACGTCCTGCCGGTGCGCGGGCTCATCGGCTACCGCGGCCAGCTGCTGACCGACACACGGGGTACGGCCCTGCTCCACCAGATCGGCGAGGGCTACGGGCCGTGGGCCGGCGAGGTCACCCACCGCACCAACGGCGTCCTGGTCTCCGACCGGTCCGGGACCTCGAACGCCTACGGGCTGTTCAACCTCGAACAACGGTCGGAGCTGTTCATCGGGGCGGGGGTCGAGGTCTACGAAGGGATGATCGTCGGGGAGAACAGTCGATCGGGCGACATGGACGTCAACCCGACCAAGGAGAAGAAGCTCACCAACATCCGGACGCACTCGCACGACGAATCGCTCCGACTGACGCCGGCGCGCCCGATGACCCTCGAGAGCGCCCTCGAGTTCATCGCCGCCGACGAGCTGGTCGAGGTCACGCCGCAGTCGATCCGGTTGCGCAAGCGGCTGCTGTCGCAGCACGACCGGCGCCGAGAGATCGGGCGAGCCGAGGAGCTCCGTCGGTCCGCCGAACGCGATGGCATCGCGGCGGGCTGAGGCGCACGCGCCGCACGGTCGGCCGATCTGCTGATCGATCGCCCAGCTCGTGAAGGTCAGCGGTCCGGGACGAAACGACGGACGCGCGAGGCGACCCGCTCACGTCGTTGGCTGCTGGCCTGGCTCGCGGGCAGGTCCTCGAACGAGTCGGTGGATCGTCGGCGCCGCTCGGCGGGGTCGACGCGGAAGCGCGGGGCGTCGGGCTCCTGGACGCCCCGCGGCCAGTCGTCGCGACCCTGATCTGGGAACAGGCCGCCGACATCGACCGGTCGGCCCTCGTTGAGCCACCGGATGCCTGCGGCGATCACGCCGAAGCCGGCCATGACCGCGATCGGGACGAGCGGACCCGGCACGTCTCGATGGTAGCGCGGGTCCTCACCCTGGGCACGGCTGCACGCCCCTCCGGGAGGCCCGGCGGAGGACGTCGCGTACAATCTCGCGCATGGCGATCTACCTCGATTACGCCGCCACGACCCCGCTGCGGCGCGAGGCCCTCGACGCGATGCTGCCGTTCCTCACGGAGCAATTCGGCAACCCGAGCTCGGCCCACAGCTTCGGGCGGACGGCCCGCGCCGCGCTCGACGAGGCCCACGAGCGAGTCGCCCGCTGCCTGCATGCCGACGGCCGCGAGATCGTGTTCACCTCGGGCGGCACCGAGGCGAACAACCTGGCACTCAAGGGTGCCGCCTGGGCGGGCAAGGCGCGCGGCCACCGGATCGTGACCTCGGCGGTGGAGCACCACGGGGTCGGCCACACGCTGCGCTACCTGGAGAAGTTCGGATTCGAGGTGGTGGAGCTGCCGGTCGACCGGTATGGCCGGGTGGACCCGGGCGAGCTGGACGCCGCCATCACCGACCGGACGATCCTCGTTTCGATCATGCTCGCCAACAACGAGGTGGGCACGATCCAGCCGATCGCCGAGATCGCGGCCGCCGTTCGAACCCACAAGGACGTCCTCTTCCACGTCGATGCCGTTCAGGCGGCGCCGTACGTCGAGATCGACGTCGAACGCCTCGGCGCGGACCTCGTGTCGCTCGGCGCTCACAAGTTCGAGGGGCCAAAGGGGGCCGGCGCGCTGTACATCCGGCACGGGACGCACATCCTCGCCCAGCAGCAGGGGGGCACGCAGGAGCGGCACCGCCGGGCCGGGACGGAGAACCTGGCCGGCGTGGTCGGGCTGGCGACCGCCTACGAGCTGTCGTGCGCCGAGCGCGCCGAGACCGTGGCCCGCCTCAAGCGCCAGCGAGAGCGACTGGCGAAGGCCGTCCTCGCCGCGCCGGGCACCGAGCTGACGGGGCATCCAAAGCAGCGCCTGCCGGGGATCTTCTCGATGGTCGCCCGCGACACCGACGGGGCGTCGGTCGCGATGGCGCTGGATCTCGAGGGGATCGCCTGCTCGGTGGGCTCGGCCTGCACGACGGGCTCGACCGAGGTCAGCCACGTCCTGACCGCGATGGGCTATCCGGAAGAGGAGGCGCGCGGTGCGCTCCGGCTATCGCTCGGCCGGACGACCACCGACGAGGAGATCAGCCAGGCCTGTGCGATCGTCCCGGGGGTGATCGCCTCGATGCGACTCGGCTCCCTGGCGGTCGCGGCCGACCCGCTCGGACAGGGATTGCCGGCGTGAGTCGGATCCTCCTCGCGATGTCGGGCGGGGTCGACTCGTCGGTCGCGGCGGCCCTGCTCCAGCGGCAGGGCCACGAGGTCGTAGGCGTCTGGATGCGCCTGCACGACGTGGCCGACTCGTACTCCGAGTTCAAGAAGAGTTGCTGCTCGCTCGACGCTGCCGACGATGCTCGACGCGTCGCCGCACAGCTCGGCATCCCTTTCTACGTCATGAACCTCGAGCGCGAGTTCGACGCCGGCGTCCTCCAGCCGTTCCTCGACGCATACCTGGACGGGCGGACACCGTCGCCGTGCGTCGACTGCAACACGTACGTGAAGTTTGGCGCGCTGCTCGGCCGGGCGAGGCACCTGTACGACTGCGAGGCGGTGGCGACCGGTCATTACGCCCGGCGCGACATCGGACCGGACGGGCTGGCGCGCCTGCTCCGGGCGCGCGACTCCGAGAAGGACCAGACGTATTTCCTGTACGGACTCCGCCAGGACCAGCTGGGGCACGCCCGCTTCCCGCTCGGCGAGCTCATCAAGCCTGAGGTGCGCGAGATCGCACGATCGCTCGGGCTGGCGACCGCCGACAAGCCCGAGAGCCAGGAGATCTGCTTCGTGCCGGGCGGCGATTACCGGGACGCGCTGCGCGAGCGGGCCGGCTGGCAGCCGACCGCCGGGCCGATGGTCGACCGCGACGGGACGGCCGTCGGCGAGCACGGTGGCGTGGCGGCCTACACGATCGGCCAGCGCCAGGGCCTCGGCGTCGCCGTTGGGGAGCCGCGCTACGTCAGCCGGATCGACCTGCTGACGAACACGATCACGCTGGGCCGGCGCCAGGACCTCGAGACGACGACGATCGAGTTGGAGCGGGTGACGTTTGTCGCCGGCGTGCCGCCGCTCGGCGCGGACCCGTTCCGGGCGACGGTCAGGATCCGCCACCGCACGACGCCGATCGAGGCAACCGTCCGGCCGGCGGCGCGGACCAGAGCCGGGCGCCCGGCAACGCGCTGGGTCGTCGAGACCGACCAGCCAGTCTGGGCGGCCGCGCCGGGCCAGGCGGCCGTCCTGTACGACGGCGAGGTCGTCCTCGGAGGCGGTCGGATCGTGCGGCCGGGAACGTTCGGGGAGCGATCCGGGATCGGGCGCGATCTCGTCGCCGCCGGAGCGTGAGCCTCGACCCCTCGATCATCCTGGCCATCCTGCTCGGCGTGTTCCACGCCTCGCTGTATGTGCTGATCCGCGGCAGCGCCGGTGGGCGGCTGCCGATCATCGTGGCGGCCGCGATCCTCGGGGCGTGGGCCGGGGATGCGCTCGGGGACCGGCTGGGGATTGACCTGTGGTCCATCGGCGATTTCCGACTCGTCGCGGCCTCGGTCGTTGCCTGGGTCGGCATCGGGGTGTCGGCCACCGTCGCCGTGCTCGGCCCGACGGGCGGTGGAGCATGAGCAGCGTGGAGACGGACGAGCGCGCCAAGGCCAGCTTTCTGCGCGGGCTGACGCTCGGCGCCCTGGTCGGGGCGATCATCGCGGGATCGTCGATCTGGTCGCGGCGCCGCCGCCGGCGGGCCATCTCCGGGTAGGTCGTCTTCCGGGCTCGGTCAGCAGCGGCGGCTCGTCGCGGTCGCGGGCCGGTCGGCCGATGCCGACCGGTGATCTGGATTGGTCGGCCGATCAGGCTCGGGCCGGCTCCGGCTCCTCGGCTTCCACGAGGTCGAACTCGGTCCAGGCACAGACCGGGCAGGTCCAGTCGTTGAATGCATCATCGTTCGCGGCTTCATCTGGCGACGCCCAGCTGGCGCCGGGATCGAGGCTGCCGCATTTCACGCATTTCCGAACGATCGCCATATTGGCTCCTCCGGAGCTTCGGGTTCGACGCGACCCTACCGAACGCCACCGAACGCCCGCGACGGTACGCCGCCCATCGGCATTGCCCCTGGGTTGCGATCCACGCCCGTGCGGGGGCTCGGTTCACGTTCCCGATCGTGGGTCGGGCTCGTCGGTTCGGTACCATTGCGCGCGATGCCACCCCCCGTGCAGGTCCCCGATTCGCGGATCGTGGCGTTGCCAGCCGCCGAGATCCGTCGCCGGTTCGTCGACTTCTTCGCCGAGCGCGGCCATACGGTGGTGCCGAGCGCGAGCCTCGTCCCCGCGGGCGACGCGACGCTCCTGTTCACGAACTCGGGGATGGTCCAGTTCAAGGAGACCCTCACCGGGGCCGAGACCCGGTCGTACGCCCGGGCGGTCGACTACCAGCGCTGCCTGCGCGTCGCCGGCAAGCACAACGACTTCGAGGAGGTCGGCAGGACGCCGCGCCACCACACGCTGTTCGAGATGCTCGGCAACTGGAGCTTCGGCGACTATTTCAAGCGCGAGGCCATCCACTGGGCGTGGGACTTCCTGACACTGGACCTGGGCATCCCAGGCGATCGGCTGGCGGCGACCACCTACTCCGACGACGAGGTCGCCTGGAACATCTGGCGCGACGAGATCGGGCTGCCGCGGGAGCGGATGGCGAGATGGGGCGACGTCGATGCCGGCGACGACCACAACTTCTGGCGGATGGCCGACACCGGCCCGTGCGGTCCGTGCAGCGAGATCCACTTCGACCGGGGCGTCCAGTTCTCCGAGGGGCCCGAGTGCGTGCCCGACCATTCGGAGACCTGCCCGCGTTGGCTCGAGATCTGGAACCTCGTGTTCATGGAGTTCGACCAGCGGCCGGACGGCAGGGCGCCGCTGCCGTTCACGAGCGTTGACACCGGGATGGGCCTCGAGCGGCTGGCCAGCGTTCTTCAGCAGGTGCCGACCAACTACGACACCGACCTGTTCACCCCGATCCATACTCGGATGCGCGAGCTCATCGGCCACGACCCGGAGGCGTTCGAGGCAGAGCGCTTCAGCTACCAGGTCATCGCCGACCACTCGCGCGCTGTGACCTTCCTGATCGCCGACGGCGTCCCGCCGTCGAACGAGGGGCGCGGCTACGTCCTGCGCCGGATCCTCCGCCGCGCGGTCCGCCACGGACGGCTGCTCGGGCGGCGAGAGCCATTCATGGCCGAAGCCGCGCGCGCGGTGATCGGCGTAATGGGCGAGGCGTATCCGCACCTGGTCGAGCGACGCAACGAGATCCTCGACGTCATCGCCCGCGAGGAGGCCCAGTTTGCGCGCACGCTCGATGCCGGGGCGAAACTGCTCGACGCCTCGATCCGGATGCTCGCACCCGGCGCGCAACGGGTCGTCGGCCGGCGACTGGAGGCCGTGCCGGAGGACGCGCCGACGCTCCCCGGCGAGACAGCCTTCCGGCTACACGACACCTACGGCTTCCCGTTCGAGCTGACCGAGGAGTACCTCGCGGAATATGGGATTCGCGTCGATCGTGCCGGCTTCGACGAATCGATGGCCGAGCAGCGAGCGCGGAGCCGGTCGGGCAAGAAGGCCGAGCTGGCGAAGCACGCCGAGCTCGCCGGGCTGTACGGCGCGATCCAGGCGCGACACGGCGACACGCGGTTCCTCGGCTACGAGACCACCGTGTCGGATGGGCGTGTCCTGGCCATCCTCCGCGATGGCATGGAGTTCGACGAGCTGACGGGTCATGGCGAGGCCGACGTCGTCCTCGAGCAGACGCCGTTCTACGCGGAGGGTGGCGGCCAGGTCGGCGATCACGGGGTCCTCCGCGAGCCCGGCGGCGGGAGCGAGCTGTTCACCGTCACGGACACCCAGAAGCCGGTCGGCGGCCTGATCGTCCACCGCGGACAGCTGCACGGCCGGCTGCGCGTCGGCGAGACGGTAGAGGCCGCCGTCGACGCGGAACGTCGGGCGCACACGATGCGCAACCACACCGGGACGCACCTGTTGCACCGGGCGCTCCGGAACGTGGTCGGCGAGCGGGCGCGCCAGGCTGGTTCGCTCGTCACCCCGGACTACCTCCGCTTCGACTTCCCGTTCGACCGCGGCCTGACGGACGACGAGCTACGAGCGATCGAGGACGAGGTTCACCGCATCATTCGCGACGACCGGCCCGTCAGCGTGGCGTTCATGAGCATGCCCGAGGCGATCGCGGGAGGCGCCGACGCCTTCTTCGACGAGAAGTACGGCGAGACGGTCCGGACCGTCCGGGTCCAGGACTACAGCTTCGAGCTGTGCGGCGGGACGCATTGCCGGGCGAGCGGCCAGATCGGCGGGTTCCTCATCACCGGCGAGCGGAGCATCGGCTCCGGGATGCGTCGGGTCGAGGCGGTCACCGGTGCCGCCGCGGATCAGCTGGTCCGGGAGCGGTTCGCGTTGCTGGAGCGGGCCGCGGCCGCTGTCGGGGCGCAAACGCTGGAGGCGGTGAGAGACCGTATCAACGCCCTTCAGATCGAGCTGTCGGAGACTCACCGCCGACTTAAGGCCCGAACTGGCGAGAACTTGCTCTCCGCCCAGCAGATCGCCAGCGCCGCTTCGGACGTGGCGGACGGGGTGGTCGTGACCGTGTACTCCGGCGCGTACGCCTCGACGGAGGATCTCAAGGCTGCAGCGAAGGAGGTCCGAGGAGAACTTGGTTCGGGGGTAATTGTCCTCGCGAGAGACTCCGAGATGCCCGAGATCTTCGTCTCCGTCAGCGACGACCTGGTGGCACGAGGAATCTCAGCGGGCGAGGTGGTCAGACGCGCCGTGCTTGAGATCGAGGGACGGGGTGGCGGGCGGGCGGACATCGCACAGGGCCGAGGCTCGAAACGAACAGGGATCCTGGGGGCTCTTGCGGTGGCTTCAGCCTCGGTTCGTGAGCAAGCCGAGACCGGGGCCTGATGGCCTTCTGGCGGCGGATCTGGCAACGGGACGGCGAGGAAGCCCTCGCGGCCTGTACCGCGCTCGACGTCGGGACCGAGTTCGCCAAGGCGCTCGTGTTCGACATCGACGGCGACGGTCACGGAACGGTCCGCGGCGTCGGCCGCAAGCGCCAGGGCCTGTCGCACATGCAGTCGGGGACGGTGGCCGACATCGCGGCGGTGGTCGACAACTGCGCCGTCGCGCTCCAGGAAGCCGAGGAGATGGCCGGCTTCCGGCCGACCCAGGTCGTGATCGGGATCGCCGGCGAGCTGGTCAAGGGCTTCACCACCACGCATTCGCAGGAGCGCAAGAAGCCCGACCAGCCGATCACCGAAGGCGAGCTCCAGAAGCTGATCGACGTCGTCCAGCGCGAGGCGCTCCAGGAGGCCGAGCGGGCGATCACCTGGGAGACGGGCCTGCCGCACGTCGACGTGCGGCTCGTCCACGCGGCCGTCACCGGGGCGTCGATCGACGGCTACGCCCTGACCAACCCCGTCGGCTTTCAGGGTCGGCATGTCAAGATCGGCATCTTCAATGCGTTCGCACCACTGGTGCACCTGGGCGCGCTCCAGAGCGTTGCCTCGCAGCTGGACCTCGAGCTCCTCGAGATCGTGGCCGAGCCCTACGCCGTCGCCCGCGTGCTCGGCAGCGATCACATCCGCCAGGCCGGCGCGCTGTTCGTCGACGTCGGTGGCGGGACGACCGACGTCGCCCTGGTCCGCAAGGGCGGGATCGAGGGTACCCGGATGTTCGCGCTGGGCGGCCGGGCGTTCACGAAGAGCCTCGCCGACCGGCTCGACCTGCCATTCCCCCGGGCCGAGTCGCTGAAGGTCGACTACGCCCGCGGCCTGGCCGTCGAGGAGGCCGGCGACGTGGCCCGGATCATCGCCGACGACGTCCGCGTCTGGGCGGCGGGCGTCGAGCTGGTGATGGAGGAGTTGTCGGCGGGCGACCTCCTGCCCGGCCGCATCTTCCTGTGTGGCGGCGGCTCTCGGCTGCCGGAGATCCGCGCCGCGCTTGCCGCCGAGCCGTTCTGGCAGCGACTGCCGTTCGCCCGGCCGCCCGAGATCACGATCATGGAACCCGACCAGATCGATACGATCTCCGACGCCACCAACCTGCTCGTCGACCAGCAGGACGTCACGCCGCTCGGTCTCGCCTACCAGGCGATCGAGTTGCAGACGAGCGAGGACGTCCTCGACGCGGCCCTTCGGCGCGTCCTCCGGGCGATGAAGGTCTGAGCCGATGGCGAGCCGGATCATCTACCTCGACATCGATGACGAGATCACCTCGGCCGCCGCCCGGGTGCGATCGAGCGATGCCCGTCGCGTCGCGCTGGTGCTGCCGTACGGGTCACGGGTTGCGACCTCGCGGATCAACTTCCGGCTCCTGTCGCGCGACGCGTTGATCAACGAGAAGCAGCTGGCGGTGGTCGCCGCCGACCCCGCGACCCGTGCCCTCGCGGCGTCGGCCGGGTTGCCGGTCTTCAGCTCGGTCGGCGAGTACGAGTCGTCGTTCGCCGGATTGGAGCCGGAACCCACCGACGATGGGGCCGCTCGTCCGGGCGTCGAGACGCCCGAACCGCCTGACCGGGTGCCCCCGACGGTCGTCGCCGGTGCCGGCTCGACCGCCGGACCGGGTCCGGTCACGCAGCCTAGCCGCGCCCCGACCCCAATCCCGCCGGTAGCCAGCCGGCCCGCCGGACCGCGCTGGGAGCCGCCGGACCGCGACCCGGCACCCGGACCCCCGATGTTGGCGACATCGTCCGCTTCGCAGCGCGGGCGGCGTGGAGGCACCGCCAGGTTGCCTCTGGTCGTCAGCCTGGCCGTCGTCGGCCTGATCGTCCTGGTCGGCGGTGTCGGCGCCTACGTGCTGCTGCCGTCGGCCACGATCGTGATCACCCCGAGACCGGAGGCACTCAATCCGCTGACGATGACCATCACGGCGGACCCGGCGGCCACCGAGCCGGATGCCGCCACGCTCACCGTGCCCGCCGTGAAGGTCGAGGTCCCCGTGACGGTCACCGACACCTTCCCGGCCACCGGGAAGCGTGTCGAGGAGACCAAAGCGAAGGGACAGGTCCGGTTCTCCAACCTCGATTTCCTCCGGACGAACATCGTGCCGGGCGGCAGCGTCGTCAGCACGAACGCCGGCGTCCGGTTCCGGACCAACGCGACGATCACGGTGCCGAAGGCCGACCTGGTCGGGCTGACGGTCTTCCCCGGCCGTGCCACGGTCGGCGTCACGGCCGTCGATCCGGGAACGGCGGCGAACGTCGAGCCGAACACGATCGTCATCGTCCCGAAGGGTGAGGACCCGCAGGCCCTCAAGGTCGTCAACCCGGATGCGACCAGCGGCGGGACGCACGACGAGTTCCCAAAGGTCGCGCAGGCGGACGTCGACGCCGCGCTCAAGCAGCTGACGACCGCGCTGGGCTCGGCCTTCCAGGACCACCTGGCCGATCCGTCCCTGGCGGCACCCGGAGCCACGGTCTTCCGCGAGACGGCGGTCCTCGGCGAGGCGACCCCGAGCGTCGATCCGACGACGCTCGTCGACCAGGAGATCAGCGGGTTCCAGCTGAGTCTGAGCGCAACGGGTACGGTGATCAGCGTGAACCCCACACCGATCTCCGCGATTGCGGAGCAGCAGTTCCGCTCCACGGTCCCGTCGGACCACCAGCTGGTCGCGGGCTCGATCCGCGTGACCGTCGGCGCGGGGACGGTGTCGGGCCAGGTCGTCAGCTTCCCCGCGACGGCGACTGGTCAGCAGATCGCCGTGCTGGACCCGGTTGCCCTCAAGCGGCTCGTGATGGGCAAGTCGCTCGCGGATGCCCGGGCCGCGCTCGCCGCGTACGGATCCGCCACGGTGACCGCCTGGCCGGACTGGGTCGGGTCCATCCCGACCATCGACAGCCGGGTCAGCCTGTCGATCCAGGGCTCCGTCCCGGTCGAGACGCCGGGGCCTTCGGTCGCGCCGTCGTGACCCGGTTGCTCGGCATCGACCTCGGCGAGAAACGGGTGGGCCTCGCCTTGGCGGATCTCGACGGATCGGCGGCCCGGCCGTTGGCGACAATTCGCCGCGCCTCGAGCATCGCAGGGGACGCCGTGGCGCTCCGGGCCATCGTCGATCGTTACGGCGTGGACGAGCTGATCGTCGGGCTCCCGCTGGAGGCGTCGGGCACGGAGGGATCGCAATCGGCGGTCACCCGCGCGTGGGCCGACGCCCTCGCCGAACGGCTCGACCTCCCCGTCACCCTGCGCGACGAGCGCCTGACCAGCTACGTGGCCGAGACACGCCTCGGTCCCATGAAGCGCGGGCGCTCCGGCGGACCGCCGAGCAAGACCCAGCGCGACGCGTATCGGGCCAGGGTGGATCGCGAAGCGGCGTCGATCCTGCTCCAGGATGAGCTCGACGCTCGTGCGGTCGCGGCACCGGAGACCGCCTCGTGACGATCCGATCCGGTCGCAAGCCGCGTGATCGCCACGACCAGCAGGCGCGCCCCTACGATGCCGATGCCTACGCCACGGAGACGTCGCGCGACGAGGATCGCCAGTTCCCGCCCAGGGGTCATCGCGGTGGCTCGGGCCGGAGCGGGCTGAGCGGACTGCTGCGGTTCCTGGTCTTTGCGCTCCTTCTCGGGGCGATCGTCCTGACCGTGGCGCTAACCGCCCTCCGCCCGGCCGTGAACAGCGTCGTGCTGAGCCTGGCCGAGGACAACCCGGCCGCACTCCAGCTGCCGTTCGTCAAGGACATCGTTCGAGAGGACCTCGGGACCGCGCTCACGACGCCTGCCTCATCGGATTCGACGCAGGTGGAATTCCTCGTCGACCCTGGCGATACGGCTCGCTCGATCGCTGATCGGTTGCAGTCGCAGGGCCTGCTCGGCGACAGCCGGGCGTTCGTGTTCATCGCCATCGATCGCCAGCTGGCCGGGTCGCTCCAGCAGGGCACCTTCGTCCTGCGCAGGAACCTGACGCCGGACCAGCTGGTCACGGCACTGCTCAACCCGCCGGTCGTGAAGTACGTCGACATCGACCTGCGAACCGGGCTGCGTCTCGAGCAGCTGACCGCCAAGCTCGAGACGCTGACCGAGCTGCAGATGGACCCCGCGGCGTTCTACCGGCTCGTCAAGTCGCCGCCCGCGGCCCTCATCGACGACTACCCGTGGCTCCAGACGATCCTGGCCGACGCGCCGAGCGGCGCCTCGCTCGAGGGCTTCCTGTGGCCGTCGAGCTATCGGGTGCTGCCCGACACGACCCCCGAGGAGCTCATTCGGCTGATGCTCGACAAGTTCGCGGCCAACGTCGGGGAGGAGCGACTCGCCGTCCCGGCGGCGCGCGGCCTGTCGTTCTACCAGGTCATCGTCCTGGCCTCGATCGTGGAACGCGAGGCGCAGCTCGATGAGGAGAAGCCGCTCATCGCCGGCGTCTACGCGAACCGTCTGGACCCCAAGAAGTTCCCCAGGGACGTGCTAGAGGCCGACCCGACCGTGATCTACGCCCACGACACGGCCGAGCTCGCGAAGCTCCCCTTGCCCGAGTGGCAGCAGTACTCGTTCTGGGGACCGATCGGCGGCGGCCTGGCCGACTACCCGCTGCCGGACGACCTGGCCGCCTACAACACCTACAGCCACAAGGGCCTGCCACCCGGACCGCTGTGCACGCCGACCATCGCGTCGATCGATGCGGCGCTCGAGCCCGACACGAGCACCGGCTACCTGTACTTCGTGGCGAAGGGAGACGGCAGCGGGACATCGGCCTTCGCCAAGACGTTTGCCGAGCACCAGGCCAACATCAAGAAGTACCTGAAGAAATGAACGAGACCGGACGGGCGCGCGGATGGCCGTCGCCGGCCGATTTCGCCGCCCCACCGGGACGGCTGGAGCGCGAGGACTGGGAGGCCGCCGATCGAACGGCGCGACCGGCCCGGCTCGCCCGGCTGCGGGCCCGGTTCGCGGCGGCAGGAATCGACGCCTATTTCGGCGTCCGCCGCGAGCACATGCGCTACTTGACCGGCTTCACGCTCGCCGAGGGCGAGGAGAAGGTCGCCGGCCAATCCGGCCAGTTCCTGGTGAGCGCTGAGGGACTCGTGGTCCTCGCCGACTCGCGCTACACGATCCAGGCGCGCCGCGAGGCGCCCGAGGCGCAGATCGTCGGCCGCCTACAACGACCTGCCGGCGCGGTGGCCGGCGCTGCTCGAGTCGGCCGGGGCGCGCCGGATCGGCGTCGAAGCCGGGTTCGTCTCGCAAGCCACCTGGAGTCGCCTCGCGGCCGCGGCTCCGGACGCCGATCTCGTGCCGGTTGAGGGCTGGCTGGAGGCCGATCGAGCGATCAAGGAGCCGGCCGAGCTCGAGCGCGTGGCGGCTGCCTGCGCGGTCGCAGACCGCGCCCTGGCGACGCTCCTGCCGGAGATCCATCCGGGCGTCACCGAATCGGAGCTCGCCTTGCGACTGGAGTGGCTCATCCGCACCGGCGGCGCGGAGGCGCTGGCCTTCGACGTCGCCTGCCTGTCCGGGCCGGAGGCCGCGCTGCCCCATGGGTCGCCGGGCGAGCGCCCGATCCTCGACGGGACCGTGCTGCTGTTCGACTTCGGGGCGCAGGTCGCCGGCTATCGGAGCGACATGACCCGGACGCTGTTCGTCGGCGCGCCTGGTGCACGCGACCTCGAGATCTACGAGCTGGTGGCCCGCGCCCAGGCCGCGCCCATCGAGGCGCTCGAACGCGCGGTGGCGGCGCGCGACGGGATATCCGGCTCGCCGCCACTGCCGAGCGGCCGGGCCATGGACGCGGCCGCGCGCGAGGTCATCGTCGCGGCGGGCCACGGCGACGACTTCGGCCACGGGACCGGGCACGGCATCGGCCTGGCGACCCACGAGTCGCCGTCGCTCGGCAAGACCGCCCCGGACACGCCGTTGCCGAGCCCGACGGTGTTCTCCGTCGAACCGGGGGTGTATCTCGAGGGCGAGATGGGCGTGCGCATCGAGGACCTGGTCCTGCTCGACGCGTCGACGCGTCGAGTCGAGCGCCTCACCCGGTTCCCGCGCGAGGTGATCGTCGTCGGCTGACGAGCCGGGCAGGCACCAGGGCCGGCGCCGCCCGAACGTCGGCTACAATCGCGACTCGAACCCCCAGCTGGACATCCCGGCGGACGCGTGTCACGAGACCGACCGGTCGCCGGCACCCCAGGAGCCCATCCCATGATCAGCACCGGCGAACTCAAGAAGGGCGTCGCCATCGAGCTCGACGGCGAGCTCTGGCAGATCCTCGACTACCACCACATCAAGATGGGCCGCGGCTCGGCCCAGGTCCGGATCACGCTGCGCAACATCAAGCGTGGCCAGACCGTGGAGCGCTCGTTCCAGGCCGGGACGAAGTGGCCGCGCGCCTCGATGGAGAAGCGACCGGTCCAGTTCCTGTATCGCGACGACAACGACTTCCACTTCATGGACACCGACACGTACGACCAGTTCGTGCTCAGCTCCGAGCAGCTGGGCGACACTGCGCCGTACCTCAAGGACGGGATGACGCTCGATCGGACCAGCTACCAGGGGGAGACGATCGGTGTGGAGCTGCCGGTCACCGTCGACCTGGCGGTGGTCGATACGGAGCCCGGGTTCGCCGGCGACACGCAGTCCGGGGCGCGCAAGCCCGCCACCACCGAGACCGGGCTGATCGTCCAGGTGCCGATCTTCGTCGAGCCGGGCGACACGATCCGGATCGATACGCGGACCGGGGAATACCAGACCCGGGTCTGAGCCAGGAACCATGTCTCGCGACGAGCCGCCGGATTGGGCATTGCCGAGCTGGGACTCGCTCCCGGCCGAGTCCGAGCGGACGCCGGCGATTGGAGCTCGCCGACCCGGACAACCGGCGGAACCCGTGACGCCGGCGACGCTCGGAGCCTTCGGGGTCCGGATCCTCGGGGTCAGCGACGTCACCAAGGCGATCCGCGGCGCCGTCCGCGCCGATCCGCGCCTGGCGGATCTGTGGGTCGAGGGCGAGATCGGACGGGTCACCGTGTCGTCCGCCGGACATGCCTACTTCGCGCTCAAGGACGAACGCAACCAGCTCCAGTGCGTCTGGTTCCGCGACGACCGGCTGCGATCGGCATTCGAGGCTCAGGCCGGAATCCGGGTCGTGGCCCACGGCCGGATCGACCTGTTCGAGCCGCAGGGCGCGCTCCAGCTCTACGTCGACTCGATCCAGCCGTCCGGTCACGGTGACCTGGCGCTTCGGTTCGAGGCGCTCAAGGCCAGGCTCGCGGCCGAGGGCCTGTTCGATGCCGGGCGGAAGCGACGGCTGCCCGACCGACCGGCCAGCATCGCGGTCGTGACCAGCGCGAGCGGTGCCGTCTGGAAGGACATCTGCCACGTCCTCGCTCGACGCTGGCCGCTCGGTCGCGTCGTGCTCGTCGCGGCCCAGGTCCAGGGCGACGGCGCGCCGGCCAGCCTGGTGGCCGCGCTGCGGAAGGTCGAGCGCTACGCCGCCGAGCGGACGGCGGCCGGCCATCCCGACGAAGCGCCGGCGGTGACGATCCTGGCGCGCGGCGGCGGATCGCTCGAGGACCTCTGGTCGTTCAACGACGAGGCGGTCGTGCGCGCCGTGGTCGGCCACGCCCTGCCGGTCGTGTGCGGCGTCGGGCACGAAGCGGACGTGACCCTGGCCGACTTTGCGGCGGACGTCCGTGCCCCGACGCCGTCGGCCGCCGCCGAGATCGTGGTCCCGGATCGGCTCGCGGTCGCGGCCTCGCTCCGGACGCTCGGCCGTCGGCTGGATGCGACCGCGGCGGAGCGGACGCGCTCCGCTAGGCGCGCGGTCGACGCCGAGCGACGCGCCCTCGACCGGCTCGGCCCGGCCGCCCAGCTGGCGACGGCGCGCGAGCGAGTCGGCCTGCTGATCGATCGGGCCACGCGAGCCGTCGGCGATCGACTCGTGGTCGGACGCCACACGTCCGATCGGCTCGGTCCGCGACTGGTGAGCGTCCTGCCCGGGCGGCTGGCGCGGGTCCGCGGGGAGCTGGATCGCTTCGACCGGATCGATCCGCTCGCGGCCAGACGCGTCGCCGCGGCGCGTGCCGTGCTCGGATCGGCGACCGCGGCCCTGGCGGTCCTCGGCCCGCAGGCGACCCTCGATCGCGGGTACGCCATCGTCCGGCGCGCGGCGGATGGGGCGATCGTGCGTGACCCGGCCGACGCCCCGGCTGGCACCCGCCTGGCGATTCGCGTGGCCCACGGCGAGCTGCCCGCCTCGACCGGGCCCGGCTGACGTGGGCGATCTCGCTCGTCGCCGGCCTGTTCGTGTTGATCGTCGGCCTCGTCGCCGCCGCCGGCATCCGCCTTGGTATGCTGCTCGCCCCGCGCCTGGAGCGCCTGACACCCGCCGACGACGAGGAACCGGTTGACCGGCCCGACTGAGCCCGCGATCGAGACCCTGAGCTTCGACGACGCTCTCGCGGAGCTCCAGCGGGTGGTCGCCGAGCTCGAGGCGGGCGGCCAGCCGCTCGAGTCGGCGATCGCGCTGTACGAGCGAGGCGTCGCCCTGCAGGCTCGCTGCGAGCAGCTGTTAGCCGACGCCGAACTGCGCGTCCAGCAGCTGGTGAGCTCGGGCCGGCGGCCTTCTCGAGACGCGCGACGTCGCCCCCGACGATGCGACGGACGAGTCGGCCTCGTAGCCAGGGACCGCATCGGCGCGCGGAACCGGCCACGACAAAACGAGCGACCTGCAGGGATCAGGTTTACACTCTCGCCACGAACCGGCCACCGTGCCGGGCGATCAGAGCATCACACGGGCACCGATCCAGACGTCAGCCCGACCGAACCCGGCGGTCTCCAGCCGGCCGACCCAGGAGCGCTTCCCGCGTGCCGATCCTTCCGACCATCCAGGGGCCAGCCGACCTTCGCGGGATGAGCGAGGTCCAGCTGGCGCAGCTGGCGCTCGAGATCCGGGAGACGATCATCCAGACGGTGGCGCACACGGGCGGCCATCTGGGCTCGTCGCTCGGCGTCGTCGAGCTGACGATCGCGCTCCATCGGCTGCTCGAATCGCCACGGGACCGGATCGTCTGGGACACCGGTCACCAGGCCTATCCGCACAAGCTGCTGACCGGCCGCCTGGAGTCGTTCGGCACGCTTCGCCAGCTCGACGGGGTGGGCGGCTTCCCGAGGCGCTCCGAATCGCCGCACGACGTGTTCGACGGCGGGCACGCCGGCACCGGCCTGTCGATCGCGGAGGGTCTCGCCGAGGCACGCGACCTGCGTCACGGCCTCGAGCGGATCGCCGTCGTGGTCGGTGACGCCGCGCTGATGAGCGGGTTGTCGCTCGAGGCGCTCAACGACATCGGCCACCGCCAGACGCAGATGCTGATCGTGGTCAACGACAACGAGATGTCGATCAGCCCGACGGTCGGCGCGTTCTCGAAGTACCTGTCCAAGATCAAGCTGTCCGGGGCGTGGCGCCAGGGCAAGAGCGCCTACGACCGGAACGTCGAGCGGATCCCGGTTATCGGCGGGACGGTCCTCGAGCTCAGCAAGCGCGTCCGCCGGATGGTCGTGCAGTTCGCCCAACCCGGCCAGCTGTTCGAGGATCTCGGCATCACCTACATCGGGGCGGTTCCCGGACACGACCTCCATGCGCTGCTGGCGACGCTCGGACAGGCGCTCGAGCTGCCCGGGCCGACGATCGTCCACGTCCGGACGCAGAAGGGCCGCGGCTTCCGGCCGGCCGAGACCGACCAGGTCGGCTTCCACGGCGCCGCCCTCCCGCCGATGACCATGACGCCAGGCGCCGACGCCTACAACGGGACGAAGACCACGATGCCGACCGAGTCGATGTCCGACGACGCCGCGCCACCCGCCCGGGCCGTCGCCGCACCGGCCAAGCCGCCAAACTACACGGCGGTCCTTGCGACCGAGCTCATCGAGCTGGCGAGGAAGACCGGCGGATCGTCGCGATCACCGCGGGCATGCCCACCGGGACCGGCATGGCCCGGTTCCAGGCCAACTTCCCGGACCGCTTCTTCGACGTCGGGATTGCCGAGCAGCACTCGGTCACGCTGGCGACGGGCCTGGCGATGGGCGGCATGCGCCCGGTCGTGGCCGTCTATTCCACGTTCCTCCAGCGCGCGTTCGACCAGATCGTCCACGACGTCTGCCAGAACGACCAGCCGGTGGTTATCGCCGTGGACCGGGCCGGCCTGGTCGGCGAGGACGGGACGAGCCATCAGGGGATGTTCACGCTCACCGCGCAGCGCCAGTTGCCGAACCTGGTAATCGCCTCGCCCAAGGACGAGCAGGAGCTCCGGTCGCTGCTGCACACCGCGCTCGGCCAGGACCACCCGTTCGCGCTCCACTATCCTCGCGACGCCGGGTTCGGGCTGGATCCCGTCACTCCGGCACCGATCCCGGTCGGACGTGGCGAGGTCCTGCGCGACGGACGCGACCTGCTGTTCGTCGGGTTCGGGCCGATCGTCGCGCGGGCCGTCGAGGTCGCAGCGACCCTGGAAGCCGACGGTTGGTCGATCGGCGTCATCAACGCCCGGTTCGCCCGACCGCTCGACCGCCAGCTGATCCTCGACCAGGCGCGTGGCAAGCGGCTGGTCGTGACGTTCGAGGAGAGCGTCGTCGTGGGCGGCTTCGGGAGCGGCGTCCTCGAGCTCATGGAGGAGGCTCGCCTGGCCGACCCGGGATACCGCGACGTCGCGGTCCGGGTGATCGGCATCCCCGGCGATCGATTCGTCGACCACGGATCGGTGAGCGACCTCCGGCGCGTCCTCCGGTTGGACGCCTCCGGCCTCGCGGACCAGGTTCGCGAGACGCTGGCGACGCTGCGCGCCACTCTGGGACGCTCCGAGGTCGCCGCCGGCTGATCGGCCGAGCGATCGCCGGCCCCGGCTCCGGCTCGGCCTAGGCTCGGCGGCCAAAACCGCCATCGGCGAGCGCACAGCCGGCTGCGCACCCGGCGATCGTCGCCACCGCCAGCAGCGCGCCATCGGCGACGACCGTCAGGTCGATCCACAGCAACCCGAGGGCGACGATCGCCTGCGGCACGACCACCAGCGCAAGCGAGCGTCGCCAGCTCGCGACCAGGCCGATGGCGCCGAGGAGCGACAGCAGCCCGTAGGCAGTCAAGCCGATCGGGACCACGAGGACGGGGACCGTCCCTCCGGGTCCAACGGTTCCGGTCGCCTCGACGACAACCAGGGGGATTCCGACGGACAGGCCGCCTGAGGCCGACACCAGGAGCAGGATGATGGCCGCGAGACGTAGCGGTCGCCGCGTCGTCACGTCCCGGTCACTATCGCGTCGGGACTGGGTCGATCGTCTGGCGAGGTCATGGCCTCCTCTCGCACGAGCGCGAAATCGGATGAGTCCCGGTGAAGCGGGCTGTGCCACGATAGACGGGTGAGCCGCGCCGCCGTCGCCAGGATCGCTCGAGTCAGGCTGGATCAGCTGCTCGTCGAGCGTGGGTTGGCCGAATCGCGCTCCCGGGCGCAGGCGCTCGTGCTGGCCGGCAAGGTCGGAGTGGGGGAGGGTGACGCCGCCCGCCACGACCGCAAGCCCGGGGACCTGGTGGCCGCCGACGTCGAGGTCGAGGTCGCGGCGCCCGAACCGTACGTCAGTCGCGGTGGGCACAAGCTCGTCGCCGCGCTGGACGCATTCGAGATCGACCCGGCCGGCCTCGTCTGCCTCGACGTCGGATCGTCGACGGGCGGGTTCACGGACGTCCTGCTGCAACGCGGAGCGAGCCGGGTGTATGCGCTCGATGTCGGTCGCGGGCAGCTCGCCGAACCGCTCCGCCGCGATCCGCGGGTCGTGTCCATGGAGCGGACGAATGCCCGGCGCCTGACTGCGGCGACCCTGCCCGAGCCGATCGCGTTGGCAACCATCGACGTGTCGTTCATCTCGCTCGATCTCGTGCTCGGGCCAGTGGCGTCCACCCTGGCGCCCGGTGGTCAGATCGTGGCGCTCGTCAAGCCGCAGTTCGAGGCCGGCCGTGGCCGGACCGACCACGGCGTCGTCCGCGATCCTTCGATCCATCGCGAGGTGCTCGAAAGGGTCGTGGGGCGCGCGGGCGCCCTGCGGATCGGCACGCGCGCCGTGATCGCGTCGCCGCTCCTCGGGCCGGAGGGCAACCGCGAGTTCCTCGCCCACCTGGCGCCCGGGCCGGGCTGTGCGGAGATCGGCGAGCGCCTCGCCGAGGCGGTCGATGGAGACGGTGGGGAGGCGGTCGGCGGATGACGATCGCCCGGATCGGCTTCGCCTACAACCCGACGTTCGAGGCGGCCGTCGAGCTGAGTGCCCGCGCCGCCGGCTGGTGCCAGCTGCGTGGGATCGAAGAATGGCAAGTACCGTCGGGCGAGACCGCGGCGCTCGTTCGGCAGCTGCCCGCGACCGACGCGCTCGTCGTGCTCGGCGGTGATGGGACCTTCCTGCGGGCCGCGCGGGCGGTATCCGAGGTCGACGTCCCGTTGATCGGCATCAACCTCGGCAAAGTTGGGTTCCTGTCGAAGGCCGAGGCCGGCGACTTCGAGACGGTCCTCGGCCAGATCGTCGACGGCGACTACCGGATCGACGAGCGCCTGGCGCTCGAAGGGCGGGTCCTGCCCGGCGGGCGCTCGTCGAACGCCGACACCGCGGCGGGCGCCCGGCACTTTGCGCTCAACGACATCGTCATCGCCCGCGGCTCGCTCGCGCGCGTCTGCCGCCTCGACGTGGAGATCGACGATTCGCATCTCGCGACGTTCATCGCCGACGGGTTGATCGTGTCCAGCCCGACCGGCTCGACCGGCTACTCGTTCTCCGCCGGCGGTCCGATCCTCGACCCGATCAGCCGGAACATCGTGGTCACCCCGATCGCGGCGTACCTATCGGCGATCCGGTCGGTCGTGGTCAGCCCGCGCCAGACGGTCCGCTGCACCGTGATCGATGCGTACGAGGCGCTCGTCTCGATCGATGGGCGGGAGGATCTCCATATCGACGTCGGCGACGTCATCGAGGTCCGGGCGCTGGAGCGACCCATCCGCCTGATCGAGCCGACCGGGGCCGAGCCGTTCTGGGACCTGCTCCGGCGCAAGGTGGCGCTGCTGCCGTCGTGAGCGCCGGACGCCTGCTCGAATTGACGGTCAGCGACCTGGCCCTGATCGACCGGCTCCGGATGACGCTCGGCCCGGGCCTCAACGTCATCACCGGCGAAACCGGGGCGGGCAAGAGCCTCGTGATCGACGCACTCGGGCTGGTCTGCGGTGCGCGTGCCGACCCGGGGATGATCCGCCACGGCTGTGATGCCGCGCGGGTCGAGGCGCTGTTCGACCGCCTGCCCGAGCCGCTGATCGCGGTTCGTGAGCTGACCGCCGGCGGGCGCTCCACGGCACGCCTCGACGACGTAGCCACCACGGCCTCGCGCCTCGCGGACGAGGTTGGCCCGCTCGTCGAGATCCACGGCCAGCACGAGCAGCAGCGCCTCCTCGACGAGCGCTGGCAGCGCGACCTGCTCGATGCCTTCGGCGGACACGGCGAGGCGCGCGCGGCGATGGCCGACGCGGTCGAGCGTTGGCGGTCGAACCGATCCGCGCTGGCCGAGCTCGATATCGATCCCCGCGACCTGGCCCGCCGGCTCGATCTGCTCGAGCACGAGGCCGAGGAGATCGCCGCGGCTCGACTCCGCCCCGGCGAGGCGGACGAGATCCGCGGCCGGCTCGCCGCGGCCCAGCATGGCGAGGCGATCGCCCGGGGAGCGGCTGCGGCGCACGACACCCTGCTGGCAGAGGGGAGCGGGGCTCGGGACGGCGTGGCTTCGGCGCTCCGCGAGGTGCGATCGGTCGCTCGTCTCGACTCGCGCTTCGAGTCGATCGCCGAGCGACTGGCCGGGCTCGATGCGGAGCTCGCCGACGTTGCCTCCGAGATGCGCGACCTCGCCGAGGGGATCGATCACGATCCCGCGACCGTGGCCGCACTCGAGGAACGGCTCGGGCGCATCTTCAGCCTCGAGCGACGCTACGGCCCGGACGAGCAGGCGATCCTGGCGCACGGGCAGCGCGCCGAGGCCGAGCTCGAGCGACTGCGTGGACTCGACGATGAGCGCGCCCGTCGCGAGCGGGAGGACGCAGCGCTCCTCGGCGAGGTGGCTGTCTCGGCCGGACGGCTGTCGCGGGCTCGCCGAGCGGCCGCCGCCGACCTGACGGAAGCCGTCAACGGCGTGCTCCAGCAGCTCGGCTTCCCGCCGGACGTGTTCGAGGTCGGCCTGGGCCGCCGGGCGGCGCTCCGCGACGAGCCGGCGGTCGAGCTCGATGGCGATGCCGTCGCCTTCGACGCCAGCGGGACCGACCAGGTCGTCTACCGGCTGGCACCGAACCCCGGCGAACCGGCGCGCGCGCTCGCCCGGATCGTGTCGGGCGGGGAGCTGTCGCGGGTCGCCCTGGCGATCAAGCAGGTCCTCGCAGAGGCCGACCAGACCCCGGTCCTCGTCTTCGACGAGGTCGACACCGGGATCGGCGGCCGGAGCGCGGATCCGGTCGGGCGGAGCCTCTGGGCGCTCGCGCGGCGGCACCAGGTGCTGTGCGTGACCCACCTGCCGCAGATCGCCGCGCACGCCGACGAGCAGTACCGGATCACGAAACGCGAACGGGACGGGCGGACGATCACCGAGATCGAGCGGCTCGACCGCGAGGGCCGGATCGTCGAGCTCGCGCAGATGCTCGGGGGCGATGCCGGCGGTCCGACCGCGCTGGCCGGCGCCCGCGAGCTGCTCGACCGGGCCGAGGCCTGGCGCGCCGGTGTCGGCCGGGCGGGCTAGGCGGTTCCGTGGTTGCGTTGGCCCAGGCCATCGAAAACTACCTGACCTATCTCGACGTGGAGCGCGGCCTGTCGCCCGCCACGATCCGGGCCTATCGGGCAGACCTCGGCGACTTCGCGGACTCGCGCGGGGTGGTCCGGGCGTGGGCCGGCTCGCCGGAGGCTGCGATCGCTTACCTCGCGGCCCGTTCCCGGCGGGGCCGTCCGCGCGACCCCGGCCTCGCGCCGAGCAGCCTCCGCCGGCGCGCGGCGGCGCTCAAGGGCTTCTACCGATTCGCCTACGGGGAGGGCCTGATCACACGAGACGTCGCCGCGCACCTCGACCTGCCGCGGCCGTCGCGCCGGCTGCCCGAGACGCTGACGGTGGGCGAGATCGAGCGGCTGCTCGAGGCTGCCGGCGACGAGACGTCGACGCAGCCACGCGGGCTGCGCGACCGAGCCCTCCTGGAGCTGCTCTACGCCGCGGGCCTCCGGATCAGCGAGGCAATCGGGCTGGATCGGGACGACCTGTCGACCGACGGGGCGTTCGTTCGGGTCATCGGCAAGGGCGACAAGGAGCGGTTGGTCCCGGTCGGCGACGTGGCCCTCGACTGGTTGGCCCGCTGGCTCGGCGGCCCGCGGGCCACCCTCCTGGCGATCGGGCATGTCGATCCGGCGCGCGGCGGCCCGCTCTTCCTCGGCGATCGCGGTGGCCGGTTCGCGCGCCAGCAGGCATGGGCCGCCGTCAAGCGCGCCGCGGCTGTCGCGGGGCTGGTCGACCGGGTCAGTCCGCACACCCTCCGCCACTCGTTCGCGACGCACCTGCTCGAAGGTGGCGCTGACCTGCGGGTCGTCCAGGAGTTGCTCGGGCATGCGAGTATCTCCACCACACAGCTCTACACGCATCTCACCGGGGAGCGCATCCGGGACGTCTACAGCCGGGCGCATCCACGGGCCTGAGGGAGGCCTGGCCACCATGAGCTACGCGGATTCGCTGCTCGCGACCGGCGAGCGGGTCCTCCATCGCGAGCGCCAGCACTGGCTGGTCCTCATCTGGGACGCCCGACTGCCCATCGTCGGCATGATCCTCGGACTCGTCCTCCTGATCGTCAGCTCGGCTGTGGGCGATCCGCTCAAGCAGATCGTCTTCTGGGCGGGCGCGGTCCTGTTCGTCGCCGGCCTGGCCTTCCTCGTCTGGGCGACGATGCGCTACCTGAACCAGGAGTACGTGCTGACCAACCGGCGGGTGATCGAGGTCCAGGGCGTCGTCAACAAGCGCTCATCCGACAGCTCACTCGAGAAGATCAACGACGCGATCCTCACCCAGTCCATCTTCGGGCGGATGCTCGGCTTCGGCGACCTCGAGGTCCTGACCGCGTCGGAGGCTGGCGTCGAACTGTTCCGCATGATCGTCAACCCGATCGGCTTCAAGAAGGCGATGCTGGACGCCAAGCACGAGTACGAGCAGGACATGTCCGGCTCGTACCGGGCGCCGGGGCCGCCGATCCGCGATGCCCAATCCGCGCCGCCGGCACCCACGGTGACCCACGACGAGGTGATCGAGCGCGCGGCCCGCGCCGAGCCGCCGCCACCCCCGGTGGCGGTCTCGACACCCGCTGCGGTCGCACCCAAAGGCGATCCCGACGAGATCACCCGCACGCTCGCCAACCTCGCCGACCTGCGGGACCGGGGCGCGATCTCAGCCGACGACTACGAGTCGAAGAAGGCGGACCTGCTCGGCCGGCTGTAGGGCTGCGCTGGCCATCCGGCCCGGGAGGCTGGGCGCGGCTACCATACGCGGGACCCCCAGCAACACAGGTGCCGCGTGGACCAGGACCAATTCATCGCCGCCGCGATCGTCGTGGCGATCATGCTCCTCGTCGGGCTGCCCGTTCACGAGTTCAGCCATGCCCTCGCGGCCTACCGGCTGGGCGACGGGACCGCCAAGTTGTTCGGCAGGTTGACCCTCAACCCGATCGCCCATTTCGACCCGGTCGGCGGAGTCCTCCTGGCCGTCACCTTCCTGGGATCCGCCGCGGCGGGTTCGGCCTTCGGGTTCGGCTGGGCGAAGCCGACGCCGGTGAACCCGCTCAACCTGATGTACGGCCGGCGGGGCGAGGCCATCGTCGCCGCCGCCGGCCCGATCTCCAACCTCGTCCTCGCGGCCGCGGCGGCGATCCCATTGCGCTATCTGGTCGCCAACCCGGAGCTCTATGGCCAGGTCCCGGTGCTCTACGAGGTCCTCATCTACTTCGTCCAGATCAACATCATCCTGATGCTGTTCAACCTGATCCCGATCCCGCCCCTCGACGGCTCGAAGGTCATGTTCGCCTTCCTCGATCGGCGGACCGAGTACCAGGTCCGACCGCTCCTCGAGCAGTACGGCTTCTTCATCCTCATCTTCCTGTTCTTCCTGCCGCCGGGCGGGTCCATCGGTGGCCGAATCCTCCTGCCGATCCTCGATGCGATCTTCAACTTCCTGGTGGGGTTCTAAGGTCCGGCGGTTCCGGGCGCATCTGCGAGCCACGGTGGCCCCAGCGGAACGCTCGGAGCTGACGACCTGGCTCGGCCCCACCCAGCTGGCACTGTTCGAGTCGATGCATCCCGCCGACAGGCGCCACGGACTCGACGTGGTGGCCACGCTCCGGGCCGAGGGCGTCGTCTCGCGCGACGCGCTGGTCGCCGGATTGCTGCACGATGCCGGGAAGGGTCGAACCGGCGTCTGGCCCCGGGTCGCGTATTCGCTCGGGGATCGGTACGGGCAGTGGATCTGGCGAATCGCGGCGATGGTGCCGGGCTTCCGGCCGGCACTCGAGCGGCTCCGGACCCACGCCGATCGGTCCGCCGAGCTGGCGGCGGTCGCCGGCTGCTCGCCACGGACCGTCGAGCTGATCCGGAACCAGGAGGCAGCGCTCGATCCCGAGTTCGGCGAGCTCCTCCGGCTCGCGGACGAGGCCAACTGATGGGTCTGGGCGCGCCACCGCCGGCGGTCAGGTTCGGGGAGGGTCGTCGTCCGGAGGCCATGACCCTCGTGCAGGTCGCCGAGTTCGACGGCCCGCTCGGGCTCCTGCTGTCGCTCATCGAGGCACGCCAGCTGGACGTGCTGACCGTGCCGCTCGGCCCGCTCGCCGATGCCTACCTCGACGCGCTGGCGACGCTTCAGGCCGATCGCCTGGGTCACATCAGCTCGTTCGTCGCGGTGGCCAGCCAGCTCATCCTGATCAAGAGCCGCCAGATGCTGCCCCGCCAGCCCGATCCCGGTGATCCGGCCGCACTCGTCGAGGACGGCGCCGATCCGGAGGCCGACCTGCGGACGCGGCTGATCGTGTACCGGGCGCACCGCGACGCCGGGCTTCGGCTGGCCGACGAGGCCAGCCGACGGATCGGCCTGTTCAAGCGCGAACCGGGGATCGCCCGCGCCGCCGGGCTGGCCGGGGCTCACCCGCCCGAGGCTCCCGTCCTCGATCCGGGCCTGCTCGTCCGGGCCCTGGAACGGCTCGCTGCGGTGGCGCCGCCGCCGGAGCCACCGACCGAGATCATGGCCCGGCTGATCACGATCACCGAGCGAGCGGCCATCATCCGGGCCGCCCTGCGTGAAGCGCCGGTCGTCGTGCTCCAGGACCTGCTCCGCGGCGTCCACGACCGGGTCATGATCGCCGTCACCTTCCTGGCCATGCTCGAGCTGATGAAGCGCCGCGAGATCGTGGTCGAGCAACGCGAGCCCTGGGGGCCCATCGTCGCCCGGGCCACGACCGCCGAGGAACGTGCTGCAGCCGGGGCAGCGCCCGCCGTCGCCGAGGCGCCGCTCGACGAGTCGCTCGAGTCGTTCGGGTGACCGATGAACTGGCGCCCCTGGCCGCCCCCGGTGACGCCGCGAACGAACCCGACACCGCCGCCGAGGCGGCGCCGATCGAGTTGACCGAGGCCGCCCTCGAGGCGCTCCTGTTCGTCGCCGAGCGGCCGCTGGGTCGCCGCGAGATCGCGAGCCTGGCGGGCGTCGACCGGGCGACGGTGGACGCCCGGCTAGGCGACCTCGAGGTCTCCCTCCGCGATCGTGGGATCCGCCTCGTGGTCGACGGCGACCGGGTCGAGCTGGCAACGGCAGCCGACGGTGGAGCGCTCGTGGCGCGGTACGTCGGCGCGGACGCGATCCGGCTGTCGCCGGCGTCGCTCGAGACGCTGTCGATCGTGGCCTACCGCCAGCCGGTCACCAAGTCGGCAATCGAGCGGATCCGCGGCGTCGATTCCGACTACACGATCCGGACGCTCGTCCATCGCCGCCTGATCGTCGAGCTGGGCCGGTCCGACGCGCCGGGGCGGCCATTCCTGTATGGCACCGGCTTCGAGTTCCTCGAGCGGTTCGGCCTGACCAGCCTCGACGACCTCCCGCCGCTCGACGTCGACATCGCGTCGCGGCTCGCCGAGGAGGGCGGCGAGGCCGTGCCCGTCCGGCTCTTCCCGGACCACGGGACGACGCCGACCGAGACGCCGACGGCGACCACACCCGCGCCGGCGCCCGATCGACCGGGCGACGAGCCGTGACGACCGAACGCCTCCAGAAGGTCCTCGCCGCATCAGGGGTGGCCTCCCGGCGAGCGAGCGAGGTGCTGATCGCCAACGGACGGGTCACCGTCGACGGCAAGGTCGCCGGGATCGGCACGAAGGTGGATCCGGAGCGGTCGATCATCGCGGTCGATGGTCGGGTCATCGGCGCGGCTGCGGCGCCCGCGTACCTGCTCCTCCACAAGCCGGCCGGGGTCACCGCCACGGTCCGCGACCGGCACGCCTCGCACACCGTCCTCGAGATGATCCCGACCGCCCTCGTCCCCGAGGGCTCCAGGCTCTACCCGGTCGGCCGGCTCGACCAGGACTCCGAGGGGCTGCTGATCCTGACCAACGACGGCGCCTGGGCGGACCGCGTCCTCCATCCACGGCATGGCATCGAGCGCGAGTACGCGGTCGGGCTCCGGGCGCCGCTGTCGGCCGAGCAGGCCGCCACCCTCCAGGCGGGCATCACGCTCGAGGAGGGCCTGGCGACGCTGACCGGTCTCCGGCCGACGACCGAGACCGAGACCCGCCGCCTCGTCGAGCTGCTGTCGCCTCGTCCGGCCGATCTCCACTGGTACCGGGCGATCCTCGCCCAGGGCTGGAAGCGGCAGCTGCGCCGGATGTTCGGGGCGGTCGGCGCACCGATCGACCGGCTCGTCCGCGTCCGGATCGGGCCGGTGCGGCTGGAGGAGCTGCCGAGCGGCCGGGCGCGGCGACTGCGGGCGCCGGAGATCCGCGGGCTCGGCGCGGGGGCCGGCACGAGCCGGGGCGGGGCCCCCGGGGCCCGGGCGGAACGGGCCGGTCCCGGTTCCGGACGAGACGCGCGCCGCGCGCGCGCCTGATCGACCGCAGGCAGCAATTCGCCCTCGGCTATCCTGCAGGCGATGGCATCGACGGACGACAGCGAGGGGCGGCCGCGTCACGGACTGGTCGTGGCACTGGATGGGCCGGGATCGTCCGGCAAGAGCAGCGTCGGGGCTGCGGCGGCGCTCCGGGTCGGCTACCGGTTTTGCGACACCGGGCTCCTGTACCGGGCGATCACCTGGCTGGCGCTCCATCGCGAGGTCCCCGCCACGGAACCGGCGCGTCTTCGCGCGCTCGCCGGCGAGGTCGAGCTGGCGGCCGATGGCGCCGGCCGACTCGCCCGCGTCCTGGTCGATGACGTCGATCGGACGGCCGACGTCCACACGCCGCCGGTCGATGCCGCGGTGTCGGCCATCTCCGCGGTGCCGGAGGTGCGCGCCGCGCTGCTCGAACGCCAGCGCAATCTCGCGAAGGCGGGCCACATCGTGATGGCGGGTCGCGACATCGGCACGGTCGTCCTGCCGGATGCCGACCTCAAGCTGTTCCTCGATGCGTCGGTCGAGGAGCGGGCCCGGCGCCGCGCCGAGGAACGCGGCCTCGACGAGTCCGGGCCGGAGGCCGATCAGATCCTGAGCGCCCTCCGACGCCGGGACGAGCACGACGCGACTCGTGCCGTTGCGCCGCTCCGGCCGGCCGCGGAAGCCCGGATCATCGCGACCGACGGGAATCGCTTCGAGGACACGGTCGACGCAGTCGTGAGCGCGATCCTCGACGCGGAAGCCAGGCGTGCGGCCGCGCTTGCGGCGAGCGTTGGCGGCCGCGAGGTTCGGCCGTGAGCGGCCCCGAGCCGATCGACAGCTCGATCACGCCGCTCCTGACCGTCGTCACGTTCGGCGGACGGGTCTGGGCCCGGGCGATGAGCCGCATCTCGATCGAGGGCGCGGTCGACGAGATCCCCCGCGAAGGCCCCCTCATTATCGCCGCCAATCACGCCTCCAACCTGGACGCCCCGGTCCTCGGCGCCTGGCTGATCCCGAAGCTCGGACGACGCATCCACTGGCTCGGCAAGCGCGAGCTGTTCGCCTGGCCGATCGTCGGCTGGGTTGCCGCCAACGGCGGCGTGCACCCGGTCGATCGCGACAGCGCGGACGTCGAGGCCTTCCGCCTGGCGAGCCGGATCCTGGACGAGGGCCACATCCTGTTCGTCTTCCCCGAGGGCACACGCAGCCCGGACGGCGCGCTCCAGGAGGCACGCGACGGGCTGGCCCTGCTCGCCCTCCGGAGTGGCGCCCCGATCGTCCCGATCGGGATCGGCGGCTCGGATCGGGTGTGGCCCAAGGGCCAGCGCTTCCCGCACCCCGGCGGACACGTGGTGGTCCGCGTCGGGCGTCCGTTCCGACCCGCCGACGAGCTGCCGCCCGGGACCGACCGCAAGACCGCCAAGGGACTCGTGACGAAGCTGATCATGGGGCGAATCGCCGAGCTCCTGCCCGTCCGGCAGCGCGGCGCGTACGGTGCCGCGAAGGGGGCCGAGCCGGACCCCATGCCATAATCGGGCCGTGGGTACCGTCCAGGAGGTCCGAATCGCGAAGCGCACCGGCTTCTGCTATGGCGTACGCGAGGCGATCGACAAGGCCAAGGAATCGTCGAGCGCCGGCAAGCTGACCCATACCCTCGGACAGGTGGTCCACAACGAGGGCGTGGTCCGCGATCTCCAGGACCTCGGCATCCAGACGGTCGAGACGCTCGACGACGTGGATCGCGGAGCCGCGGTCGTCATTCGGGCCCACGGCGTCCGGCCGGACGTCATGGCCCGCGCCGAGGATCGCGGTCTCGAGATCATCGACGGCACCTGCACCTGGGTGATCCAGGAGCAGCGCGAGCTCCGCCGGCTCGTCGAGGACGGCTACACGATCGTGCTCCTCGGGACGCCCAGGCATCCCGAGGTGGTCGGCCTGCTCGGCTTCGCACCGGACGCGATCGTCGTCGACGACGAATCCGAATGGGAGGCGGCGATCCCGGCACGCAAGCGGATGGCGCTGATCTCGCAGTCGACCCAACCACCCTGGAAGTTCGAGAAGCTCGCGGCATTCATGGTCGGCCGGGCCCACGAGCTCAAGATCGTGAATACCGTCTGCCCGGTGACGATCCGGCGCCAGCAGGACACGCTGGACACCGCCGCCGAGGTCGACCTCATGGTCGTCGTCGGCGGCCGGTCGAGCGCCAACACCAAGGAGCTGACCCGGCTGTGCGAGATCGCCGGGACCGAGGCGATCCAGATCGAGAGCGTGCGCGATCTCACCGACCCGGCCGTCTTCGGGACGGCGGCCGTCGTCGGCGTGACCGGCGGGACGTCCACCCCGATCGAGGACCTTCGCGACGTCGCCGAGTGGATCCTCGCCAACGCGGGCACGGCGGCGGCCCGGGCGAGCGCCGCTGCGCTCGCTCACGCGGCGCTGGAACGGGCCGCCACGCCCGCCGGACGCACCACCTCGCTCCCGATGCAACCGCCACGGGCCGGCGTCGCCTCCGGCGCCGCCTGACGTGGCCGGGAGCAGGGGCGGCATCCCGGTCGTCGCGATCGTCGGGCGCCCGAACGTCGGCAAGAGCACACTGTTCAACCGGTTCCTCGGCCAGCGCTCGGCGATCGTCGAGGATCGGGCAAGGACGACGCGCGACCGGCTCTATGGCGACGCCGAATGGAACGGCCGGCGGTTCGTGATCGTGGACACCGGCGGTCTCGAGCTCTCGCCCGACGATCCGATCGAGGCGCGGGTCCAGGAGCAGGCCCGGCTGGCGATCGCCGAGGCCGACGTCATCCTGTTCCTGGTCGACGCCGTCTCGGGTCCGACCCCGGCCGACCTGGAGGCGGCCGAGATCCTCCGCCGTGCCAAGGCGCCGGTGATCGTCGTCGTCAACAAGGCGGACAACGAGAAGCGCGAGCTCGAGGCCGCCGAGTTCCACGCGCTCGGCTGGGACGACACCTACGCGATCTCGGCCTCCCACGGTCGCGGGACGGGCGACCTGCTCGACGCGATCGTGTGGGCGCTGCCGCCCGAGAGCGAGGCCGAGCTGGCGCGCAAGGCGCGCGAGGCCGAGGCGGACGCGTGGGCCGACGAGGTGGCGGCCGGGCGCCTCGAGCCGTACGTCGTCAGCGCGGCCGACGCCGCAATCGGGGCGGGCGAGGACGACTCCGACGGGAGCGAGGACGACGACACCGACGTCGAGGCCAAACGCTGGGACGCCGCCATGGCCGCCGACACCGATGGCGAGCCGGCCGCGATCGCCTTCATCGGGCGCCCGAACGTGGGCAAGTCGAGTCTCCTCAACGCGCTCCTCGGCGAGGACCGGGCGATCGTCTCGGAGGTGCCCGGGACGACCCGCGACGCGATCGACACCCGGCTCGCCTGGGGTCGCAGCGAGGTCGTGCTCATCGACACGGCCGGAATCCGCCGCCGGGGCAAGGTCGCGTCGGGGCCGTCGGCGGAACGCTACTCGACGCTCCGGGCGCTCCATGCGCTGTCGCGCGCGGACGTCGCGGTGCTCGTGATCGATGCCGTCGAAGGGCTGACCGCCCAGGACTCGCACGTGGCGGGCTACGTCATCGAGGAGGGCAAGGGTCTCGTCATCGCGGTCAACAAGTGGGACCTCGTGGCCGACAAGACGGACCGCACGTTCGACCAGTACACCGAATGGATCCGCAACGAGGCGCCGTTCATCGATTTCGCGCCGATCGTGTCGATCAGCGCCAAGACCGGGCAGCGGGTCGGCCGCGTGCTCGAGCTCGCCGTCGACATCTGGGGCGAGCGGCGCAAGCGGATCGCCACCGGCGAGCTCAACCGCGTCCTTGCCGCGGCCACGGACCGGACACCGCCGCCGCCCGTGCGCGGCCACCGTCCCCGGCTGTTCTACGCCACCCAGGCCGCGGTCGCACCGCCAACGTTCGTCTTCTTCGCGTCCGACGCCTCGGCCGTCCATTTCAGCTACCGGCGCTATCTCGAGAACCGGCTGCGCGAGACGTTCGGGTTCGACGGAACGCCGATCCGGCTGGTGTTCCGCGATCGGTCGTCGGTCAAGCTGCCGCGTCGCCGCAAGACCCGGAGCGCGCCGGTGGCGGCGGCCAGGGGCGCCCGCCGGCCGAGCGTCGGCCGGCCCGGCGGCCCCGGCGGCCAGAGCCGCGGATCCGGACGGGCTCGCAAGCCGCACTGATGTCCGGCTTGCGGGTCGCCGTCGTCGGCGCGGGCGCCTGGGGCACGACGCTGGCCACGATCGTCGGCGGCGTCGAACCGGTCGGGCTGGTCTGCCGCTCGGCAGAGCTCGCCACGGAGATCATGTTGACGGGCCGGAACGAGCGACGCCTGCCGGGCATCGACCTTCCGGCTGTCGTCGTCGCGTCGGCAGACCCGGGCGTCCTGGCGGACGCGTCGGACCTGGTCGTCTTCGCGGTGCCGTCGCGCCACCTGCGCGCCAGCGTCGAAGCGGCCGCGCCGCACTTGGCGGCCGGCGCAGACCTCCTGTCGGTCGCCAAGGGTCTCGAGGCCGGCAGCCTGCTGCGGATGAGCGAAGTGATCGCCGAGGCGGCCGGGGTGCCGGCGGAGCGGATCGGGGCGCTGTCGGGACCGAACCTGGCCGGCGAGATCGCCGGCGGCCTGCCCGCGTCCGCCGTGGTCGCTGCATCGGACCCCGCGCTCGCCGACCGGATCGTGGCGCGGCTCTCCCGTCGCGAGTTCCGGTTGTACGTGAACCGCGACATCCTCGGCGTGGAGCTGTGCGGCGCCCTCAAGAACATCGTCGCGATTGCCGCCGGCGCTGCCGACGCGCTCGGGTTCGGTGACAACGGGAAGGCCGGGCTGCTCACGCGGGGACTGGCCGAGATGACCCGGGTCGGGATCGCGGCCGGCGCGAACCCGCTGACCTTCGCCGGGCTGGCTGGGGTGGGCGACCTCATCGCGACCTGCGGGTCGGCCCTGTCGCGGAACCATCGACTCGGCGTCGAGCTGGCGCACGGCCGCGCGTGGCCGGAGATCGAGGCGACGATGCCCGGGACGGCCGAGGGTGCCTACACGGTGGACGCGGCGCTCGCCCTGGCCGGCCGGCTCGGGGTCGAGATGCCGATCGCCCGCGAGGTCCACAACGCGTTGTTCGAGGGCAAGAGCGTCCAGCGCTGCCTGATCGACTTGCTGTCGCGCGAGACCAAGGACGAGCTGGCCGATTACGAACGATGGGTGGCCCGGATCGGTCGGCCGGCGGGGGACTGAGACCGCGCGGTGCTAGACTCGGTGCCGCGTCGGGGCGTGGCGCAGTCTGGTAGCGCACCAGTCTGGGGGACTGGTGGTCGTCGGTTCAAATCCGGCCGCCCCGACCATTCCATGCTCGATTGGCTCGCGGTTCGAGCCATCCTGCGTCGGACGGCGATCAGCCACCGCAATCCGAGGCAGTCCGCGGCTCCACCCGGTAGATCGGCCGCTCGACCGCCGCCGACGGCCCGCCCGCGGCGATGTTGACCTCGAGGAATGGCTCCAGGCGGTAGGCCTCGCGGGTCGGGACCAGCTCCGAGTCGGACAGCCGGAGGATGAATACCGGTCGATCGCAGATGAGCGACGCGATCCGCCGCTCGCGGGTGACCCAGCCCTCGTAGACGATGTTGGTGTCGTCCACCACCAGGACGTCCGGACGGATGCCTTCCACCAGCTGGCCGTGCCACAGGGGCGTCGACGCATCCCAGTAGGACAGGATCGCCGCATTCGCCGGAAGCGAGCCGAACACCTCGTCGACGTACGCCCGGCCGGATGCGTCGCCGCTCCGGTCCGCTGCGGCCCAGTTGCCGGCGCCCAGGATGATCGCGAGCACCACCCCGACCGCGCCGGTCACCGAACGCCAGTCGACCGTCCGACCGCCGACCGCGCCGATGGCCGGCGCCCACCTGGCCAGCGCATCGGCAATCCCCTGGAGCGCGACCGCCGCGCCGATCCCGACCACCAGCCACGGAACGAGCAGGTAGTGCTCCAGGTGCAGGTAGTTCGCCCAGATGTAGACGCCGGTCAGCAGGAACGAGGTGCACAGCAGCCCGAACGCCGGCCGGCGAATCACGAGCAGGACGAGCCCGCCGACCCCCATGACCGGCAGCACCGGAGTGGCCCGGGCCACGACCAGCGTCCACAGCGCCGGCAGCGATGCGATGAACTCGCCCGGACCCTTTGGCGAGAGGAAGTCGAACTGGGTGCGGAACTGCGTACCCTCGACGAGCCACAGGAATCCGTCAAGCGTCGTCGGGTGGTTGTAGGCCAGGGGTGGGGACTGGCTCGCCGCCAACGGGATGTACGCGTACACGGACAAGCCGAGCAGGCCCGCCGCGAGCGCGCCGGCCAGGATCCACGGCCGGGCACTTAGCTCCCGACGCCCGGCCCAAACCACGAACAGCCCGACGAACGGCGCCAGGAACAGCGTGAGCAGGTGGTTTCCCAATGCCAGGCCGACGAGCAGGCCGCCGACGACCAGGTCACGAGTCGCACGTCCATCTGCCCAGACTAGCGACCGGTGGAGCAGCAGCGCCCCGAACAGCAGGTGCAGTGGGTTGACCTCGGAGACGGTCGCCGCCGCCCAGACCGTACCGACGGCACCCAGCGCCAGGGCACCTCCGGCGGCGATTGCCGGCCGGATGCCGAGTCGCGTGCCGATCAGCGTGACCGTGGCCAGCGTGGCGCTCACGAAGACGGCCGACAGGAGGTTCGCGCGGAAGGCGACCGACCCTACAGGCAGCAGCTCGGCGAGCCAGGCGATGAGGACGTACGTGGGGTAGCCGGTCGGGTGCGCGACGCCCAGCACGTGCGGCACCGTCTGCATCTCGCCCCAGTCACCGAAGGCGATGCCCGGCAGGAGGGTCCGCACGTAGACGGCGAACGAGACCAGACCGACGCCGAGCGCGATCGGCCAGGCCGGCCGCGGCGCACTTGCGTCGGCGATGCCCATCCGCGCATGGTATTCGCGCCGAGGCGGGCCGGACGTTGACCGGGCCGGTGCCTGAGCGCACCGTCATCGCCCGGGACCTTCGTACTGGCATCGGAGAGGCCGTTCGTTACCGGTTCGCCGGGCCCCGTCGTCGGCCACGCTGGCATGCCAACCGTCCGGCACTCGGTGCTGGCCAATGAGGCAAGCGATGACAGACGTCCCTCTGTATCGCCGTCGGAGCCACACGGTCCTCGTCATCGAGGATGATTCCGCGATGGACCGTCGGACCTCATCCAGGCCGTCGCCGAGCAGCTGTCCGCCCGCAGCTGATACCCGCCCGCCGGTTGACCGGGCGCCCCCTGGCTCCGCGGCGTCGCAGCCGGCGCTCGATACACTGGCCGGGTGACCGGACCCGAGGATCGAGCTTCCCTGGGCGACATGCGCGTCGAGGACTTCCGCGCTGCCGCCCATCGCGTGGTCGACCTGATGGCGGACTACCTCGAGACGATCGAGACGCGGGCGGTCTTTCCGGCCATCGAGCCCGGGTCGCTCCGCCCGCTGTTCCCGGCGTCGCCGCCCGAGGCGCCCGAGCCGATCGAAGCGATCCTGGCCGATTACCAGCGTCTCGTCGAACCGAACGCCACGCACTGGCAGCACCCGGGCTTCCTGGCCTATTTCGCGACGACCGCGTCCGGCCCCGGGATCCTCGGGGAGATGCTGACCGCGACGCTCGGCCAGAACCCGATGCTGTGGCGGACGTCGCCGATCGGGACCGAGCTCGAGGAGGTCGTCGTCGGCTGGCTCCGGGAGGCGCTCGGCCTGCCCGACGCATTCGACGGGCTCCTGACGGACACGGCCTCGACGTCGACGCTCATCGCGCTCGCCGCCGCCCGCGAAGCCTGTGGTGGCGACGTCTCGGCGCGCGGCCTGGCGGGGCGCGACGACCTGGGCCGCGGGCTCCGGGTCTATGCCTCGACCGAGGCGCACAGCTCCGTGGAGAAGGCGTGCATGACGCTCGGCCTCGGACGGGCGTCGCTCGTCCGGATCCCGGTCAACGCGCGGTTCGAGCTACTGCCCGATGCCCTCGCGGGGGCAATCGCGAGCGACCGGTCGGCGGGCCTCCGCCCGATCGCGATCGTGGCGACGCTCGGTACCACGTCGTCCACGTCGGTCGATCCGGTCGCCGAGGTGGCGGGCGTCGCCGAGCGCGAGGGGTTGTGGCTCCACGCCGACGCAGCCTATGCCGGCGTGGTCGCGCTGCTGCCCGACCGCCGGGCGCCCTTCGCCGGCTGGGAACGTGCCGACTCGATCGTGGTCAACCCGCACAAGTGGCTGTTCACGCCGCTCGACGCCTCGCTCCTATTGACCCGTCGGATGGACGTCCTCCGGGCGGCCTTCAGCCTGGTCCCCGAGTACCTGCGCACCCTGGATCGGACGACGCCGGTCCACGACTACAACGAGTACACGCCGCAGCTGGGCCGACGGTTCCGGGCGCTCAAGCTGTGGACGCTCCTGCGCTGGTTCGGCCTGGCCGGGTTACGCGACCGGATTGAGGCGCATCTCGAGCTGGCCGCCCGGCTGGCCGACACGGTCGAGGCCGATCCGGACTGGGAGCTCCTGGCGCCGGTGCCGTTCTCGACCGTCTGCCTGCGTTGGAGGCCGGCCGCGCTGGCTGGACGCGCCTCGGAACCAGGCATAGCCCGGCGACTCGACGAGGCGAACGCGGCGATCATGGATGCCGTCAACCGCGAGGGCGAGGTCTTCCTGTCCCACACGCGGCTCGACGGGCGGTTCACGATCCGGGTGGCGATCGGCAACCTGCGGACCGAGGCGCGCCACGTCGAACGAGCGTGGGAGCTGCTTCGGGCCGCGGCCGCCGCGCAAGCTGTCTCGTGAGCGTGGCCGACCTCCGACCCGAGGTCGCCGGGCCGCTTGCCGATGCCCTCGGACGGGTCGATGCCCTCCAGCCGGGTGATGCGTTCGATGCGCGGATCCCGGCCGCGATCGTCGCCGCCGGCCTGCATCGGCTGCCCGTCCCGTCCGCGTCGGGCGGACTGGGCGGAACCATGTCCGAGTCGGCAGCAGTGCTGGCCGCCCTCGGGGCGCTGGACGGGTCGTTGGCCCTGGGGTTCGCGATGCACGTCCATTCGGTCGGATCGATCGCCGAGTCGGCCGGCTGGCCTGCTGCGCCGTGCGAACGCCTCTATCGCTCGATCGTCGAGGACGGCGCGCTCGTCAACAACGCATCGACCGAGGAGGGCGGCGGCTCGCCGGCCCGCGGCGCCGTCCCGGGGTCCGTCGCGCGGCCGGGCACAACGGCAGGACCAGGTCCGTCCGGCGGCTGGCGACTGACCGGCGAGAAGACGTGGACCACCTGGCTCCCGGCCCTGCGATACGCGTTCGTGAGCGCGAGGATCGAGGACGGCCCGGTCGGCACCGCGGATGGGCCGGAGGCGGCCGTCGTCGGCAGCTTCCTCGTGGATCTCCGGGGCGACGGTGTCGAGCGGCGGGCCGGGTTCGAGGCGATGGGGATGCGAGGCTCGGCGTCGGGGCGCCTGGTCCTCGGCGACGTGTTTGTGCCGGCCGATGCGCTCGTCACCCGGCGCACCGTCGGCGAACCCGATCCGCGCGGCGCGGCTCCCGGGGCCTGGTTCGCCATGGCCGTCGCCGCGAGCTACCTGGGCGTCGGCGAGGGCGCCCGTGGGGCGGTCGCTCGCTGGGCGCTGGATCGCCGGCCCGGCGACGGTTCCGTCGCGGTGGCCGATATCCCGACGGTCCAGCTCCGGCTGGGTCGGCTGGACGCCGCGCTGCGGGCTGCCCGGATCGTGCTGCTCGACGCCGCCGGACGCTGGGACGCGGCTCGCGGCACTGCGGCCGGCCAGGCGCGCGTGGCGTCGGATCTCGCGCTCGCCAAGCTCATGGCCACGAATGCCGCGGTCACGGCGACCGACGAGGCCCTCCGGATCGCCGGCGGGCCAGGGTTTCTGGCGGGCCGGCTCGAGCGAGCGTTCCGCGATGCACGAGGGGGTCTGATCAATCCGCCGCTGGACGACATCGCGCTGACGGGCTTCGGCCGAGCGGTCCTGGAAGCCCGACGATGACGGAACGGGACGCGCCCGACCGGGTCGTGCCGGGACCGCCCTACCCGGCGGCCTTCCACGTGGGCGCCGGTCACATGATCGTCCACGGCAATCGGGCGTTTATCGAGGCCTTCGGGAAGAGTTGCATCGGGCAGCCCGCCCGCGAGGCCCTGCTCGACCTCCCGCCGGCCGCGTTCGAGCTCATGGACCTGGTCTACCAGAGCGGCAAGCCCCTGGCCTGCCGGATCACGACGCCGGCCGGCGAGCGGCGTCTGGTGGTCGCAGCACGTCGCGACCCCGAGACCGGCGAGACGTACGGCGTCACGACGCACCTGCGCCCGGTCGCCCGGGGGTTGGGCAGCCGCGCCTGATGCGGTCGGTGCCGGCATGGCATCATCGCCGCGTGCCACCGATCGACGAGTTGACGCGCATCGAGCCAGTCCACCTCGACCGCCTCGCCCAGCAGGGGATCTTCACGACCGGGTTGCTCCTCGAGGTGTCGGAGACCCCCACCCGGCGGCAGACCCTCGCCGACCAGGTCAACGCCACGACCAACGACGTCCTGATGTGGCGCGACGAGGCGTTGATGCTCAACCTCGCGAGCTTTGGCCCGGCCGAGCATCAGCTCCTGATCCAGGCCCGGATCGAGGGCCTCCGCCAGATCCTCGCGCTCGATCTCGAGACCTTCAGAACGCGGCTCCGTGGCGCCGCCGGCGAGCTCAAGGTGGACCCTCCATCGGCCCTGACCATGGAGGGCTGGTGGGACCAGGCGAGGACGCTCGAGGACGAGTGACCCGGCGCGGACGGGCTACGATGCGCCGGTGAACGCCTTCGCCGGCAGAGCGGCCTCCGTGCTCATCGGGGTGGCCACGGCCATCGTGGTCATCGCCATCGCGGTCATGCCGTTCCTGGCGCCACAGTGGGTCGCCTTCGAGCAGGGCCGCGCCAACGCCGCCGGCTGGACCGGCTATTCGGCCAATGAGCTCAACGCCGCGACCGGGGCGATCCTGTCGGATCTCGTGTTCGGCCCGGCGGATTTCGACGTCCAGGTCCGCGGGCAGGCCGTCCTCGACGAGCGCGAGCGCGACCACATGCGCGATGTCAGGACGGTCTTTGGGGGCCTGGTCGTGCTCGCGGCGATCTCCGTCCTGGTCCTGCTCATCGCGGCACTGCGCGCCGAGCGGCGGGCCGCCTGGCGGGCGGTCCGCCACGGAGCCATCGGCCTCGGCGGCGCCATCGTCGTGCTGGGCGGCGTGGCGTTCGTCGCCTTCGATGCCCTGTTCGAGGCATTCCACGCGGTCCTCTTCCCGGCGGGCTCGTACGACTTCGACCCGGCGACCGAGCGGCTCGTCCAGCTCTTCCCGTTCCAGTTCTGGCAGGAGACCGCGATCGTGGTCGGCGTCGTCATCGTCGTGGCCTGCGTGGTGGTGGCATCTGTTGCCGGCGCTCGAGCCGGCCGACCGGCAGCGGCGAATGAGACGAGCCCGGGGCTTGCCGCCGCTCCGGGTGCGCAGCCATGACCGTCTCGGCCGGGCCGGACCTCATGAGTGTCGAGGCGGCGCGTGATGCCGTGCTGGCGGCGACGGTCGTCCTGGGCGGCGAGACGGTCGCGGTCGCCGAATCGCTCGGCCGCGTCGTCGCCGAGGCGGTCACCGCCGGGGTCTCGCTGCCGCCCTGGCCGAACGCGGCGATGGACGGCTATGCGATCCGGTCGGCCGACACGATGGGAACGACCGACGCGGCGCCGGTCCGCCTCGAGGTCACCGGCGACGTTCGCGCCGGGCTCGCCCCGGAGATGACCGTCGGTCCCGGGACCGCTGTCCGGATCGCGACGGGCGCGCGGCTGCCGCTCGGGGCCGATGCGGTCGTCCCCGTCGAGGCAACGACGCCGCTCGACGGCGCCGGGCGTCCGGGTCCGCGCGGCCGCGATGCGACCGGTCCGCTGCCGGCGGCGTGTCTGGTCCACGAGGTCGTGCCTGTCCGGGGGTCCGTCCGCGACGAGGGCAGCGATCTGCGCGCCGGCGACACGCTGCTCGTCGAAGGCACGGGCATCGGCGCGGCCGGCGTGGCGCTCCTCGCCGGTGCCGGGGTCGAACAGGTCCGTGTCCATCGCCGGCCGAGGATCGCGGTCCTCGCCACCGGGGACGAGGTCCGCCCCATCGGAACGCCGCTGGGCCGTGCGGGGATCCCCGACGCGAACGGGCCTGGTCTCCGGGCCCAGGTGGTCGCCGCGGGTGCCGAGGCGATCGACCTCGGGATCGCCGCCGACGAGCTGGACGACGTCCTGGCGCGCCTGCGGCGCGGTCTCGAGTCGGGTGCCGACGCGCTCCTCGTCTCCGGTGGCGTATCCGTCGGGCCGTACGACGTGGTCAAGACGGCGATGGAGGCGATCGGTCGGGTCGACCTCTGGCGGGTGGCGGTCCAGCCGGGCAAGCCGTTCGCGTTCGGTACGGCGCCGCGTCCTGGGGGCGATGGCCGGGTCCTCGTGTTCGGACTGCCCGGGAACCCGGTGTCGTCCGCGATCACCTTCGAGCTGTTCGTGCGCCCGGCCATCCGGCGGCTGGCGGGCCGGCGCGACCTCGTCCGGCCGGCGGATCGCGCCGTCCTCGGTGAGGCCGTGAGCAAGGGCCGCGGGCGGCGCGCGTACCTTCGGGTTGCAGCGCGGCGTGACGCTTCCGGCGCCCCGATCCGTGACGAGCGCGGCCGTGTCCTCGTCGGGCTCGCCGGCGGTCAGGGCAGCCACGTGATCTCCGCCCTCGCCGGTGCCGATGCGCTGGCCATCGTTCCCGAGGCCGATGATTCCCTGCCGGCGGGCGCCGAGGTCGCTCTCTGGTGGCTCGACCAGCCCTGACCACGGAGGACCGACATGGACCGTAAGCCAGCCCCACGAGCCGAGCGCCGACGGCTGTCGCACGTCGACCGGGCGGGCCGTCCGCGGATGGTCGACATCTCGGACAAGGCGGTCACGGCTCGACGGGCGGTGGCCGAGGCGACCGTCGCCGTCTCGCCCGAGACGATGAGCCTGGTGATCGACGGCGGCGGCGCCAAGGGCGACGTGCTCGGCGTCGCCGAGCTCGCGGGCGTGATGGGCGCTAAGCGGACGAGCGAGCTCATCCCGCTCTGCCATCCACTCGCGCTCACGGACCTCGTGGTTGCGATCACCCCGGACCGTGCCGCCGGCGTGCTCCGGATCCGTGCCGAGGCGGCGACCACCGGCCAGACCGGGGTCGAGATGGAGGCCCTGACGGCCGCCTCGGTGGCCGCGCTCACGGTCTACGACATGGTCAAGGGCGTGGAGCGTGGCGTCGAGATCCGCGGGATCCACCTGCTCTCGAAGACCGGCGGCAAGAGCGGGACCTGGACCCGGACGCCCGGACCCGTCGACGATCGTCCGATTCGGCCGCGACCCGGCACTCGCGTTGCCGGCCGGGTCGGCCCAAAGCGGCCGGGCCGGGCGTGAGCGGCGCGACCCGGGGACGGTCGGCGCTGGTGATCACCGCCAGCGACGGGGCCGCGGCCGGCGTCCGTGACGACCTGTCCGGGGTCCGGGTCGGCGAACGGCTCGAGGCTCTCGGGTTCAGTGTCGATCGCCGGGTCGTACCCGACGATCGCGCCGCCATCGAAGCGGCCCTGATCGAAGGCGTCGGTGTGCACGCCCTCGTCTTGACGACCGGCGGAACCGGCCTGACGCCGCGCGACGTGACCCCACAGGCGACCGCCGCCGTGGTCGACTACGAGGTGCCCGGGCTGGCCGAGGCGATGCGTGCGGCGGGTCGGGCGATCACCGCGATGGCGGACCTCTCGCGCGGGGTGGTCGGCGTGCGCAATGGTTCGCTCATCGTCAACCTGCCGGGCAGCCCGAAGGGCGCGCTCGAATCGCTCGGCGCGATCGAAGCCGTGCTGGACCACGCGCTCGAGACGCTCGCCGGGCCGTACGATCACGGGGCCGCCGCCGCTGCCCAGGGAGACTCACCGGGCTGATGTTCGAGCCGTTCGCCGACGTCCCGGCCTACCCGCTCGTCTTCCCGCTGTTCTGGGGCGCCGCGGCATTCTTCGCCCTGGCGATGGCACGGCACCTGCGGGTCTTTGCCGCCGCCCGGCCGTCCGCAGCGTTCGCCAACCTGCCGGCCCGCCTGGTCGGCCTCGTCCAGTACGCGTTCGTGCAGACCAAGATGTTCAAGGATCCGCGCGCCGGACTGATGCACGCCGGGATCTTCTGGGGCTTCGTGTTGCTGACGATCGGCACGGCCGATGTCGTGACCGGAGGGGCCATCCAGGCGGTCTTCAAGGCGCCATTCGACGGCGCGATCTGGGTCGGGGTCAGTGCGATGCAAGACATCGTCGCGCTCGTCGTGATCGCTGCCTGCGGCTGGGCGGTCGTCCGCCGGCTCGTGATCAAGCCGGCTCGGCTCTCGCTCAATCGGGACGCGCTGCTCATCCTGGTCATGATCGGCGGGTTGGTCTGTGCCGAACTGCTGGCGCAGTGCTTCCAGGTAGCGCGATACGGGGACATTCCGGGTGCGATCGTGGCCAACGCGGTGGCCGTCCCGCTCCGCTCGCTGGCCGACCAGCCGCTGGAGATCGGGTTCGGCGTGCTGTGGTGGCTCCACATCGGGCTGGTGGCGGCGTTCCTGTGCTACCTGCCGTCCAGCAAGCACCTGCACATCGCCACGGCGTTCCCGAACGTCTTCCTGCGCAAGCTGGCGCCACGTGGCGAGCTGCCCCGGATGGACCTCGAGGACGAGACGGCCACGTTCGGGCTCAAGACGCTCCAGGACCTCGGCTGGAAGGACCTGCTCGACGGCTTCACCTGCACCGAGTGCGGCCGCTGTCAGCAGGCCTGCCCGGCCTGGAACACCGGCAAGCCGCTCAATCCCAAGACCTTCATCATGGGCATACGGGAGATGTCCGTCGAGGCCGAGCGTGGGATCGACCTGATCCCGAACTCGCCGATCGTGCGCGAGACCTACGGCCTGAATGGCGTCCATCCGTCGGCGACAGTCCTCGCCCGGCCGATCGTCGACGAGGCCATCCCCTTCGATGCCGTCTGGGACTGCGTCACCTGCGGGGCGTGCGTGGAGGCGTGCCCGGTGCTCATCGAGCACGTCGACAAGATCGTCGGATTGCGGCGCAACCTGGTGCTCGAGGAGAGCCGCTTCCCGGCCGAGCTGACCACGGCGTTCCGGGCGCTGGAGAACCAGGGCAACCCGTGGGGCCAGCCGGCCAGCGAGCGGACCGCCTGGACGCGCGGTCTGGCGTTCGACGTCCCGATCGTCGCGGACGTCGCGGCGGCGGGCAGGCTCGACCAGCTCGAGGTCCTGTACTGGGTCGGCTGCGCCGCGGCATTCGATCCGCGCAACCAGAAGGTGGCCCGCGCCGTCGCCACCTGCCTCCATGCCGCCGGGGTCGAGTTCGCGATCCTCGGCCAGGAGGAATCGTGCACCGGCGACCCGGCCCGGCGGCTAGGCAACGACTACGTCTACCAGATCCTCGCCGGTGGCAACGTCGAGACGCTCAACCGGTACGGGATGGGCAAGCGCACGATCGTGACTGCCTGCCCGCACTGCTTCAACACCATCGGCAACGAGTACGGCCAGCTTGGTGGCACGTTCCGGATCGTCCACCACAGCACGTACCTCGCGGAGCTGGTGTCGTCCGGCCGGCTGGCCACGCTGCACGAGGACGCGACGAGCAGCAGCGGCGAGCACCGACCGGGCAGCGTCACCGTCCACGACTCCTGTTACCTGGCCCGCTACAACAACGTGGTGGCCGCGCCCCGGGCGGTGCTCGGTGCGGCCGGACTGGCGATCACCGAGATGCCCAAGTCGGGCAAGAACACGTTCTGCTGCGGCGCAGGCGGCGGCCGGATGTGGATGGAGGAGACGCGCGGCACCCGGATTAACAGCGAACGGAGCCGCCAGGTGCTCGAGACCGGCGCCGACACCGTGGCGACATCGTGTCCGTTCTGCATGGTCATGCTCAGCGACGGGTTGGCCGGCACCGATGGCGGCGCGCGAGTCGCGACCCTCGACGTCAGCGAGGTGCTGGCGGCACGGATCGGCCACGTGCCGAGCGGGCGGAGGCTCCCGGTCATCGGCTGAGGCGCGGACTGCGGCGGCGAAGGCCTCCCGTGCTTGATGCATCTCGGATGCATCGGCGTGGGGTGCGCTGGCCAGCAACCGGCCGTTCAACCGCAGGCTGATGCATCCGACGTGCATCGCCCTGGCGACGCTCGGCCGCCTCGGGTCCGGCGGCCGGGGGCGGGGTCGGCCTGGCCGCCGACAGCCAGCAGCCCTCTGCTAGCATCGGGCGTGGTGTCCACGACGAACCCGATCCAGGGTCCCTATCGGCTGACCGAGGACCAGGCGCTGCTGCGCGAGGCCGTCCGCGTCCTGGCTGACGAGCAGGTCGCGCCGCGGGCCGCCGGGATCGATCGCAGCGGGGAGTTCCCGGAGGACCTTCGCCAGCTCCTTGCCGCCCAGGACATCCTGTCGCTGCCATTCCCGGTGGCGCTGGGCGGGCTCGGCGGCGATCTCCTGACGGTCTGCCTGGCAGTCGAGCAGCTGAGCCGCGCGTGTGCCACGACGGGGCTGATCCTGGCCGCGCACGAGCTCGGTGCGCTCCCGATCCTGCTCGCCGGGAGCGCCGACCAGCAGGCACGCTGGATCCCGCGTCTGGCGTCCGGGGAGTGGCTCATCTGCTTCGCCCTGACCGAGGCCGAGGCTGGCTCAGATGCCGCGGCGGCCCGGACGCGCGCCACTCGCGACGGCGACGAGTACCGGATCACCGGTTCGAAACGGTTCATCACCCACGGTTCGGTGGCGGACCTGGTGACCGTCTTCGCGGTTACCGATCCCGATGCGCCACGCCACCGGCGGCTCACCTGCTTCGTCGTCGAGGTTCCCACATCGGGCTTCGCCGTCACCCGGCTCGAGCACAAGATGGGCCTGCGCGGCAGCCCGACGGCCGAGCTCGCGTTCGATGATGTCCGCGTTCCGCTCGCCAACCGGATCGGCGAGGAGGGCGACGGGTTCGGGATCGCGATGCGGACGTTCGAGCGGAGCCGGCCGGCGATCGCGGCCCAGGCCGTGGGGATCGCCCAGGGGGCGCTCGAGGCGGCGGCGACGTACGCCGCGGAGCGTCGCCAGTTCGGCCAGCGGATCGGCGATCTCCAGATGATCGGCGCGATGCTGGCCGACATGGACGCCACGACCGAATCGGCCCGCCAGCTGCTGTACAAGGCCTGCACCGAGATCGAGGCTGGCGCAGCCGACGCCGGCCGCTGGTCGGCGATGTGTAAACTCGTCGCCGGCGACGCCGCCATGCGGGTCACGACCGACGCGGTCCAGGTCCTGGGCGGTTACGGCTATATCGACGACTTCCCCGTCGAGCGCATGATGCGCGACGCGAAGCTCACCCAGATCTACGAGGGGACGCAGCAGATCCAGCGGCTCGTCATCGCACGAGCGCTGCTCGGGAAGGGCAGCTGACCCGGCCAGGGAGGAGTAACGGCCTCGTGCGAATCGTGGTCCTGGTTAAGCCAGTGCCGGATCCTGCCTCAGCTGCCGAACGGCTTGGACCGGACGGTCGCCTGGATCGCGCCGCCGCGCCGGCGGTGGTCAACGGCAACGACGAGTACGCCCTCGAGGCGGCCCTCAAGCTGGCCGCGGCCGCCGGGGAGGGCAGCGAGGTCACGCTGCTCTCGATGGCGCCGGCCGCCGCGCCCGAAACGCTTCGAAAGGCCCTCGCGATGGGAGCAACGCGCGGCGTCCTCGTGACTGACCCGGCCCTCGCCGGCTCCGACGCGGTCGCGACCGCCCGGGTCCTCTCGGCCGCGCTCAGCGACCTCGACTACGACCTCGTCCTGGCCGGCGTCGACACCTCGGACGGCGTCGGCGGCACCGTGGCGGCCGCGGTGGCGAGCCACCGTCGGCTGCCGTTTCTCTCCTATGCGGCCCGAATCGAGCCGGACGAAGCGGCCGGGACCGTCCGGGTCCGCCGGATCAGCCCGACCGGCTACGACCTGCTGGAAGCCCCGATGCCGGCGCTCGTCTCCTGCACGCAGGCCCTGGGCGAGCCGCGCTACCCGTCGCTCAAGGGGATCATGGGCGCGCGATCCAAGGAGATCGCCACACGATCGCTCGGCGACCTCGGGCTGGATCCGGCGACGGTCGGTAGCGCGGCTGCCGCGACGTCCGTGAGCGAGACGCGGACGCCGCCCGCTCGCGGCGCGACCGAGGTCGTCCGGGGTGCGCCGGCGGACGGCGCCGCCAGGATCGTCGAGCTGCTCTCGGCCCGGAGGCTGATCTGATGGGTGGGATCTGGGTCGTCGGCGAGCCCGGACCGGACAACGGCCTGGCCAGGATCAGTGCCGAGGTCGCCACGCTGGGCCGCGAGCTCGCGGCGAGCGGCGGACGGGCCGTCGTGGGCGTCGTGGTCGCGGCGGAGCCCGCGGACGCCGGCCAACGAGCTGGCCCGCTACGTGCCCAGGGTCCTGGCCATCCGCGACGAGGCCGCGGACGATCAGGCCTGGTCGGCCGTCGCCGCCGCTCACCTCGCGGCGCTCGCCGAGTCGGAGGCGCCGGAAGTGGTCCTGGTCGGTGCCGGTCCGGATGGCCGCGACCTGGCCGGCGCCCTGTCGGCGTTGACCGGGCTCGGGGTGCTCACCAACGCGACCGCGCTGACCTGGGCCGACGGAGGGCTCGCCGTCGAGATGAGCGTCTTCGGCGGCAAGTTGCTCACGACCTCACGGTTCAGCCACGGGCGCGGCATCGTCACCGTGCGCCCGAACGTGGCGACGGCCACACCGGCGGAGGCCCCGGGCACCGTCGAGGACCGCCGGACGACGATCGAGGCGCTCCCGGTCGTCCGCGTCGTCGATCGGGTCAGCGAAGCCGGTGCGGCCGCCCCGATCGAGGAGGCCAAGGTCATCGTCGCCGGCGGGCGCGGCGTGGGCGGCCCGGACGGCTTCGGGATCGTCCAGCAGCTCGCCGATGCGCTCGGCGGGGCGGTTGGCGCCACGCGAGCTGCGGTGGACTCCGGCTGGATCCCGTACAGCCAGCAGATCGGCCAGACCGGCAAGATCGTCAAGCCCGAGCTCTACCTGGCCCTCGGCATCAGCGGGGCCATCCAGCACAAGGTCGGGATGCAGACGGCGGGCACGATCGTCGCCGTCAACCGCGATCCCGACGCGCCGATCGCCGAGTTCGCGGACCTGCTCGTCGTCGGCGACCTGTTCGAGGTCGGCAAGGCCCTCCTCGCGCAACTGCGCTCCCGGTCGGGCTGAGCCGGCACCCAGGGGTCGCGACGTGGAGCTGCTGGTCATCCTGCTGCCGGTCATGGCGTTCATCGCCCTGGCGTCCGGTCTGGTCGTGGTCTTCCGGGGCAGCGGCCGGATCGCCGCCCGGACCCGGGAGCTCAACCAGTTCAAGGCGGCGGTCCGCGACCTGACCGCTCGGGCGGATTCGCTCCTCGCCACGGCGGCCGACCAGATCGATGCCGTCCGCCACCAGCAGGCGGGACCCGACCAGATCGGCCGGACCGTCGCCGATGCGACGGCGTCGCTCGAGCGCTTCGGCGAGGAGGCGCGGGCGTGGTCGGGCCGCGCACAAGGTGCAGGCCATCCGCGACGATCTCGTGGGCGAGCTCGAGCGGGCGGTCCGGGCGCTCGGGATGGTGGAGCACGGCGCCGAACATGCTCACCTCGGCGCGACGCGGGCGCCCGGGACCTGGAGGCCCAGACCTCGATCAAGCGTGGCTACCTGAACCTGATCCATGCCCGCGAGGCGATCGCCCGTCAGGCCATCCGGGCCGAGGACCTGATGGTCGACGAGGCTCGTGGCGGCCCAGCGGCCTGGGCGGGCTGAGCGGCCCTTCGACCACACCATCTAGTGGTATCCTCGGCCAAGACCACTATCCCTTGTGTTGCTCGTCAGCAGGAGAGCGATGCGCTGCCCCCAATGCGGTGCGCGGGAGACCCGCGTCGTCGACTCGCGCGACCTGGACGACTCGGCGACCATCCGGCGCCGGCGCGAGTGTGCCGCGTGCTCGATGCGATTCACGACCTACGAGCGGATCGAGGCGGCCCGGCTCATCGTGATCAAGCGCGACGGCACGCGCCAGGAGTTCGATCGGGAGCGGCTCGTCTCCGGGCTTCGCAAGGCGCTGACCCGGCGGCCCGTCCCCGAGGACGCCTCCGAGACGGCCGCCGACGCGATCGAAGCAGAGCTGCGCTCGGCGGGCGTCGGCGAGGTCCCGTCATCGAGGATCGGCGCACTGGCAATGGAGCAGCTCCGCGGGATCGACCAGATCGCCTACATCCGGTTCGCCAGCGTCTACCAGAGCTTCGAGGACCTCGAGGCGCTCAAGCGCGAGGTCGACTCGCTCTACGCGGAGCGGGGCAGCGGGAGCGTTCGCGAAATGAGCGTCCTGTCCGATCGCGATATCCGTGCCGCGCTCGAGGCCGGTACGGTCAGGATCACGCCGTACGACGCGGAGGACCTCCAACCGTCATCGGTCGACCTCCACCTCGACCGCAGCTTCCGCGTGTTCCGCAACAACCGCTACGCGTTCATCGACGTCCGAGCGCCGCAGCCGGACCTGACCGAGCTGCTGACGGTCGCCGACGACGAGCCGTTCATCCTCCATCCCGGCGAATTCGTCCTCGGCCAGACCCACGAATGGGTCGAGCTGCCGAACGACCTCGTGGCGAGGCTCGAGGGCAAGTCGTCGCTCGGCCGGCTGGGCCTGCTCATCCATTCGACGGCCGGCTACGTGGATCCGGGCTGGAAGGGCAACCTCACGCTCGAACTGTCGAACGTGGCGAAGCTGCCGATCGCGCTCTACGCGGGCATGCGGATCGGCCAGATCAGCTTCTTCCGGATGTCGAGCGAGGTCGACCGGCCGTACGGCTCGCCCGGGCTGCGCTCGCGCTACCAGGGTCAGTCCGAGCCGACTGCCTCGGCGTTCCATCGCGACTTCGACGCGAAGCGGAGCGCCGACCCCGGAGGCTCGTAGCGATGGCGATCAATGACGCCGTCGACTGGTCGCGTGATCTCGGCGGCCCGGTCCGCGTCGCGCTCGTCCAGGCCGGCACGTTCCGGTCTGACGCGGGCGCCCTGCTCGGCCCGGTCCCGTGGTCGCTGTGGGGCAACCTCGTCGCCGACGAGCTGGACGATCGCCGCCGGTTGCTCCAGGCGCTCAACTGCCTGTTGATCGACACGCCATCCGGCCGGGCGCTGGTCGAGACCGGGATCGGGGAGCGCGTCGACGAGAAGACCCGGCAGATGCGCGGCTACGAAGGGCCGTGGATCGCGTCGGCGCTTGAGACCGCGGGGTTCCTGCCGGAGACCGTCAACGTCGTGGCGATGAGCCACCTCCATTTCGACCATGCCGGCGGGCTGCTCCGGGCGGACGGGTCGCGAGCGTTTCCCCACGCGACGATCGTCGCGCAGCGCGCCGAGTGGGAGGTCGCGCTCGGTGACAATCCGCGGCTCGTCGCCTCCTATGTCCAGCCCGAGCTCCGCCTCGTCGAATCTGGGGCGAACAGGGCTGGGCGGATGGCGAGCGGGAGCTGCTGCCCGGCGTGACGGTGGTCCCGACGGGCGGGCATTCGACGGGGCACCAGGCGATCCTCGTGCGCGGCCAGGGGCCGGGGGCGCGGACGTTGGCCTTCTTCGGCGACCTCATGATGCGGCCGTGGGCGGCCAACCCGCGCTGGGTGACCGCGTTCGACGACTTCCCCCTCGACTCGGTGCTCCGCAAGGCCGAGCTCTTCGCGCAGGCCGCGGACGAGGACTGGATCGTGGTCCTGTCGCACGAGAAGGAACACCCGATCGGGCGGCTGGTCCGCGACCGCGACCGGTTCCGGTACGAGTCCAGGTAGCGGCGAGCTAAGGGAGCCCCGAGCTCAGGGAGCCTCGCTCGTGCCGGGTGGCGGCGTCGCGGCGGGCAGGATCGCCTCGACGTGCGCGATCGCGCCGGCCTCGTCGAGCGGCGCACCCACGATCGCCTCGATCACCCCGTTCGGATCGATGAACACCTGGGTCGGCAGTCCGTACGCCTTGTACTCGTTGAAGATCCTGCCGGACCCATCGAAGCCGATCGTATAGCCGAGCTCGTAGCGATCGGCATAGGCCTGGACGTCCGCCGGCGAGGTCTCCTGCACGCTGATCGCGATCAGCTCGAGCCCGCGGTCTCGATATCGCGCCGAGACGTCGCGAAGGATCGGCACCTCGGATTGGCAGGGCGGGCACCACGTCGTCCAGAAGTTGATCCAGACAGCCTTGCCCCGCAGGTCGGCCAGCCGGATCGGGTTGCCGTGGAGATCGGCCAGCTGGTAGGTCGTTCCGTCGCCGAGCGGGACCGTGAAGTCGGGCGCCGGCGCACCGATGCGGAGGCCCTCCGGCGGCGCCGAGCCGAGGAGGTACGACGTCGCCCGCGGGTCGACCGTCCCGCGGCCGTCACTCCCGCCGTTGAGCGGCGTCGTGACCCCAACCAGCACGACGACGGCCACGACGATCGACGCGAACGCGGCGACGAGCTGTCGGCCACTGAACGGGCCGACGACCCCGTGGCGCTCCGCGTTGTGGCTGAACCCCGGCCGACCGGCCACTCAGATCGCCGTATTGAAGTTGAAGTAGCGCGGCAACAGGGCCAGCCAGTTGAAGACCATGGCCACGCCGATGAACGAAACCAGCAGCCCGCCGACGATGGCCACGGCCCGGCCGTGTCGGATGAGCGGCGACAGCAGCCGCGGCGCCCGGTCGTAGACCGCGGCGATCAGGAGGAACGGCAGGCCAAGCCCCACGGTGTAGGCGACCAGCAGGAGCGTGCCCTGGAGCACCGTCCCGGAGGTTGCCGCCAGCGTCAGGATCCCGCCCAGGATGATCCCGATGCACGGCGTCCAGCCGACGGCGAAGATCGCGCCGAGCCCGAACGACGCCAGCCATCCGCCGCGCGCGCTCACGATCCGGCCGCCTAGCCGGTCGCCGACCGTCGGTCCGGCCGCGCCGGCCCCGAACTGGATCGTGCCGGTCGCCGTCGCCAGCGAGCTCGCGGCGCCCGCGTCGAGGGGTCGCCAGTTGCGCTCGAGCGCCGGGATCCGGACGAACCCGGCCAGGTTGAGCCCGAGCACGATGAGGACGGCGCCGCCGATGATCCGGATCGTCGGGAGGTAGTCCACGAGGGGTCCCGCCGCGAACGTCGCCGTAATCCCCAGCAGGGTGAAGACGGCCCCGAAGCCGGCCACGTAGGCGATCGCGTGACGCATCGCCGTCCAGCGCGATGGGCGACCGCCGCCGGCCGCGTCGGCCACCGCGATCGCGGTGAGCTGGCCGATGTAGGCGGGAACCAGTGGCAGCACGCAGGGCGACAGGAAGCTGATCACACCCGCGGCGAGCGCGACGAGGATCGTCAGGTCGGTGCCGGCCATCTCCGTATCAGGCGTCCAGGACGTCGCTCAGGAGACGCTGGATTCGCCCCGCGCTGGTCGCCAGCTCGATGCGGCGTCCGTCGAGCTCCACCACCGGGATCGTCTCGAAGAACGCTCGCTGCCAGGCCGGATCGGTCTCGATATCGCGCTCGACGAGCGCCGGCGCCGCGAGGCCGGCCCGGGCGCGTGCCTCGAGCAGGTGGTCCGCGAGTGTCCGCGCGTCGTCGCACAGGTGGCAGCCCGGGCGGCCGTACAGGATCAGGTCGGGGAGGGGAGACACCGGCATCGGCCGAGATTGTACGCGGGTGTCCCGGACCGCCCCCGAAGCCCCGCCGGGGATCGATACCTGACAGGCCCTGGCAGGTTCGGCGGGTAGAAGGATCTTCCATCCCGTGAACGTGAGGAGACCCGATGGGCACGACCGCCACCGCCGATCCCGCCGCGACGACCCGGGCGCCCCGCTCCGCGGCGCGCGACTTCGACTTCTACCTGGGCTCGTGGCAGGTTCACCATCGTCGGCTGAAGGAACGACTGGCCGGCAACGACGAGTGGCAGGAATTCGAGGGGACGTCGACCGCTTGGCCGATTCTTGGGGGCGCCGGCAACATCGACGACAACGTCCTCGAGCTGCCCGCGGGCACCTACCGGGCCGTCTCACTCCGGTCGTTCGACCCGGAGACGGGTCGCTGGTCGATCTGGTGGCTCGATGGACGAAACCCGGGCCGCCTCGATCCGCCGGTCGTCGGCGGGTTCGAAGACGGCATCGGCACATTCGTCTGCGACGACACGTTCGACGGCCGGCCGATCCTGGTCCGCTTCATCTGGTCGGACATCACGGACACGACCTGCCGCTGGGAGCAGGCCTTCTCGCCCGACGGCGGCAAGACCTGGGAGGTCAACTGGGTCATGGAGTCCACCCGGATCGGGTGACGGAGACGCAACAGGCCGCCGCAGGGAGGGGCGACGGCCATGGCGCCCCGACGGTCGATCCCGACGCCCGGTTCCCGGTCGAGGCGGGGCCGCCGTTCTGGCGCGGTACGATGGGGACCGCGCGCCCCCGTAGCTCAGTGGACAGAGCGAGGCCGTCCTAAGGCCTGCGTCGGCGGTTCGAGTCCGTCCGGGGGCGCCAGGATCCGTGTATGGTCCACGTTGACCTCGATGGCGGAGTCCAACCGAGGCCGACGTACGGGTCGCGGATCGGATGCATCGCACCGTCGGGTTGAGGAATGTTGTCCTAGCGGGGTTGCTAGCGGCCGTTCTCGCTGCATGTGCGAACGCCAGCGTCTCGAACCCACCTCCTCCCGTTACCATGGTGCCGCCGGCGACGGCGCCCGTGCCCTCGTCCGTGCCGCCGTCGGTCGCGGGGCATACCACCGCTCTGGCCGTTTACCCGTACACGCTTCCGTGGCCTGCGGACCAGCTCACTACGCCGTGGCACTACGCGTCCGACGTCTGGGATGGAGTGACCAGGGTCGACCACGGCGACAAGTACACCGACTTCGTGAGCACCCGAGACGGAGACCTCTTCGCCTTCGGCTATCCGACGACGCTCACCGCGAACTAGCTCGAAGTGAAAATCGCTCGCCAGTCAGTCGCATGGCATGGCTGTGACGGTGAGGCATCTGAGAAGGAACCCCTTGGAGCGGGGGGCAGTGATGGAGTCTTCGCCGTGTACCAGTGCGGCTCGACGACCGTCCTGCGATGGGTCGGCGCCCATCAGGGCTTCGGCCTCCTCATTGCGCTGATCCTCAGCCCAGCCACGGCCGCGGGGACCGCGACCTCGCATTTCAAGGAGCGCATCGGCAAGCTGATTTGGGGTCCACGCGTGGGTTAGTGAAGGACGCGAGCCTCTCGACCGGCTCAGGCTGAGCCGCCGCACCATCTCGGACGCGGTTCGCGGGGAATGGTCAGGCGTAGCCCGCGAGGCGGGCAGCCAGATCCCCGATCCCGTCCTGGGGCGCCAATTCCAGTCCGAACGGGTGATCACTGGCGGGACGAGGCAACGTCAAGGCTCGGTCGGTTCGTGTCGTCACGGAGGCGATCCGCCCGGGTCGTGCCCGGGCGGATCAGCTTAGATGTGCTCACTGGCAGCGGCCAGGGACGTTGCGTCACGCCGGGACGGCGGCCAGCTCGCCGACGACGAAGCCCAGCCGGCCGGTCCGGTCCTGGGTGAGATAGCCCAGGTCGGCGATGTTGACGGCGGTCCACGTGCGGGCGGCCGCCATCGCCGCATCGGCAGCCTCGGCGGAGGTCCAGACGCTGATCGAGCAGTTCGTTCCATCTCCGAGGTCGGCGAAGGCATAGGCGACGAACCCGGGCGATGCGCGGAAGACGTCCGCGAGGCCGCCGGGTGCCTGAATGGTCTGGCACAGCTCATCGAAGGTGCCCCGGTCTGCTGGTAGGTAGCGATGCGAACGTGCTGCATCTCCGTGCTCCTCGTCTTGCCCGCTGGTGGGTCGCGGGATCAACGGCACCGTACGGGCGGGCCGCCAGCGGGCGGTATACCCCCGGAGGTGAGAATTCTCCTTACCGTCCGGTAAGGTTCGGCCCGAGGAGGACCCAGTCGGTGGAACGGATCGGATCCGCACCACGCACGATGCCGGATCTCACGCGTCGCGAGCGTGACGTGCTTGCCGCCCTGTGCCGACCGCTGGCATCCGAGCTGCCCGTGGCGCTGCCGGCCTCCGTCCGGGAGATCGCCGCCGAACTCGTGATCACCGAGGCGGCCGTCAAGCAGCACCTGCTCAACCTGTACGACAAGCTCGAAATCCCTGAAGGCACGGAGAGCCGGCGCGTCGCCCTGGCCCGTGAGGCGGTGCTGCGCGGCTTCGGGCCAGCATCACTCGCGGCTGGGCTGCGACGCGGGAGTGCGCTGGAGTCCGGACGGGCCGCCGCGGCCCGGCGCGTCTGGGGCGAGGCCCATGCCTTCCTGTCGGAGGCCGCGCGAATCGCCACGCTGGACGTCGAGGACGTGGAGCTGCTCGGCGACGCCGCCACCTGGACCGGGCAGTTCGACGCCTCGACTGCCGCCCGGGAGCAGGCATACGCCGCCTATCTCGCACGCGGAGATCGGCGGTCGGCAGCGCGCGTGGCGCTGGGTCTCGGGTGGAATGCCGCCGTGACGCTCCGGTTTGCCGTCGTCGCGGGCTGGATGGCGTCTGCCGGAAGGCTGCTGGCGTCCCACGACGGCGATGGTGAGGCGCCGGTCTGGCCCGAGCACGGGCTCATGCTGTCGCTGATGGCGCTCGGCGAGCTGGGTGCCGGGCAGCTGGACGCCGGCCTGGAGCACGCCCGGGCGGCGTTCGACATCGGCAAGCGGACCGGTGACCGCGACATCCAGGCGCTCGGCCTGGTCTTCCAGGGCTTCGGCCTGGTGCACCAGGGGAGGCTCGACGACGGTCAGGGCCCTCCTCGACGAGGCGATGGCCTCCGCCACGGCCGGCGAGCTCGGGACCCTGGCCCAGGGCATGGTCTACTGCCGGATGCTCAGCGCCTGCCTGGACATCTTCGACTACCGGCGCGCCATCGAGTGGACCGAGACGATCGACCGGCGCGCCCCCGACCTCGGGACCGTCGGTTTCCCGGGTGACTGTCGCACCCACCGGGCCGCGGTCTGCGTGCTCCGCGGCGACTGGCAGCGCGGCGCCGAGGAGGCCGAAGCCGCGGCGGTGGAGTCGCGAGCCTACGACCTCGGCCACTCGGCCCAGGCCCTGGCGGCGCTCGGCGAGATCCGGCTGCGACAGGGTGACCTGGCCGCGGCGCGCGACGCGTTCGAGCGGGCGGCCGAGTTCGGGTTGCCGCCGGGACCGGGCGCAGCCCTGCTGCTTCTTGCAGGCGGGGACGCGGCCGCCGCCAGGGCTGCCATCACCGGCGCGATGGGCAGCGCTGGAGCCGATCCCCTGTCGCGCGCCCGCTATCTGCCCGCGGCCGTCGAGATCGCCGTCGTCGCGGGTGACCTCGATTGGGCCGAGAAAGCGAGCGCCGATCTCACCTCGATCGCGGCCGGGTTCGCGGGACCCGTGCTCGCGGCGGCGGCGCTCGAGGCTCAAGGGGTCGTCTCAGCGGCTCGCGGGGATGCCCCTGCCGCGATCGCCCGCCTGCGGGACGCGGCGCTCCAGTGGCGGTCGGCCGGCGCCCCGTACGAGGCGGCCCGGAGCCGGTTGCGGGCTGCGAGGGCTGCGGCGGCGCTGGGCGACGACCGCGGGGCTGCCCGCGAGGCTCGCGGCGCCCTCGCGGCGTTCGAACAGCTCGGCGCACGGCTGGACGTCGAGGCCGCGACGCGGTTCCTGGAGCATCTGGCGCCGTCGGCAACGTGACGGCGAGCGGACGGCGCGACGGGTCGCACGGCGGCCGTCGTGCGGAGCCGGTTGGCCGCCGAGCTGCGACGCCTGGTTCCTGCTGCAGGGTCGCGACCGCGAGCTGGTCGTGCCGGACGGCGGCCGGCGGGGCCAGCCCTGGACGCCACGGGTATGGCCCGGGGCCGTGCTCGTCGCAGGCGAGGTCGTCGGGACGTGGCGGCGTGCCATGCCAGCATCGCGATCAGCCCCTGGCGGAATCTCTCGGCGGACGAACGCGAGGCGGTCGAGGCCGAAGCGGCCTCCCTGCCGCTGCCCGGAATCGACCTGGCGATCGAGGTCCGCTGGACCACCTAGCGTCGAACGAACCCCGCAGCCTCGGCCTCGACCATCGAGACGGCGGCGTCCGCTCGTTCCCGACCGTCGGCTGCCGTCTAGGCGGTCGCCTGGGCCGCCACGGTCACGAGAGCGATGAGCGCGCCCACGCCGGCGACTCCATCGGCTGCCACTGCCACGAAGCGGAGGTCCGACGGTCGCAGGTCGTCGGGGTCACGCTCGCGGAGCTGCCGGACCAGCCAGTCGACCAGCACCGCCAGGACGACCATGATCGCCACGAGGGTGTGCTTGGCGAGCATCAGCCTCGTCCAGGTCGACGCGAAGACATTGCCCAGTCCGGCGTACTGCGGATCGATCAGCAGCAGGTACGTGCCGGTGACCATGAACAGGACCAGGGTCAGGCCGATGAATGGCAGTGCCCGGCGCTCGATGGCCACCAGGGCCGACGCCTGCGTCGACAGGTCGAGGGATCGTTCGAGGGCCGGGACCACGATCCGGGCGAGCACGCCGTAGTAGCCCCACGCGATCACGAAGGCGATGGTGTGCAGCCAGAGCGCGAGCACATGCGGGGCGTCCATGCCGGTCCCTCGAGACTGCCCGGTGGCTGGGTCGCCCGACGCGGAGGGCCGCCTGCGAACCCGGATGGTCGAGCCCCGACGCCCGGGCCCGGCTCAATCGCCCCTTCGGGGTAAGGAGCGAGACCACAGACGACCCGGATGTCGGAGCTTGCCGCGACTGTATCGGACGGCGGGCCGGGTTCAGGGAGTGCCAAATGGCACAAAATGCGATGGGGCCTCGCCACGCGCCGTCACGGTCGGGATCTCCGCGGCTGCCCGCAGCGCCGCCGTCGCAGTGTGACGGATCGCCCGTCGAGGACGGGTCGTTGGTCACTACGGCCGCGGGCGGCGGGCCGCCCATACTCCGGACGACGATCGCGAAACTCGACGGTCGTCAACCTCGCATGAAGGGACGGTCCGATGCCCGACGTCGTCGCCGCCGCCAGGAGGCCACCTGGTGGCTGACCTCGCCGGCCTCGCTGAAGCCATCGAGACCGGCGGTCGCGACGTTGCGGTCGCGCTGACCGCGGAGGCGATCGCCGAAGGCGTCACCCCGCAACGGATCCTCGACGCGATGACCGAGGCCATGGACGCCGTCGGCGAGGACTTCCAGGCCAACCTGATCTTCGTCCCCGAGATGCTGGTCGCCGCCCGGGCGATGCGCGACTCGATGGCACTGCTCGAGCCGGTTCTCGTCAGGGCCGGGATCCAGCCGGAGGCTCGGGCGATCATCGGCACCGTCCGCGGCGACCTGCACGATATCGGCAAGAACCTGGTGGCGATGATGTTGCGTGGCGCGAACATCGAGGTCATCGACCTGGGAACCAATGTGACGGCGGACCAGTTCGTGGCGGCCGTCGACACCCACCGCCCGAACCTGATCGGCCTGTCGGCCCTGCTGACGACCACGATGCCGTCGATGGGTTCGATCGTTGCCGCCCTGCGCAAGACCGATCTCGGCGGGGCACGGATCGTCGTCGGCGGCGCGCCGGTCAACGCGGAGTTCGCCGAACGGATCGGTGCCGACGCGTATGCCCCAGACGCCGGCGCGGCCGTGGTCGTGGCCCGCCGGCTGCTCGGCCTCGAGACTGGCGGCGTCGCCGAGGTCTCTTCTCACGGAGTCGCGTCATGACCATGACCGGCCGCGAACGGGTCCTGGCCGCGATCAACCACGGGCTGCCGGATCGCGTCCCGATCGTCATCGGCGCGAGCAACGCGACGGGGATGAAGATCGGGCCATACCGGGGCCTCAAGCGACTCCTGGGCCTCGACGCCGCCGGCGAGGATCGGTACATCTACGACTGGCCGGAGCTCGGGACCGTCCTCCCCGATGAAGCCGTGCTCGAGCGGCTCCATTCGGACGTGCGCGGCGTGCTGGATGCCTTCCCGGCCGCGACGATCGCCCGGAACCGGGCCAGGCCGCCGCACAGCCCGTTCATCGACGACTGGGGGAGCGGCCAGGTCGAGGTGGAGGAAGGGACGTGGTATCCGGGCGTCCACCCGATGGCCGACGCCACGAGCCTCGACGCGATCGAGCGCCATCCGTGGCCCGACATGGACGATCCGAGCCGGGTTGCCCACGTGCGCGAGGCCGCCGCCGCCCTCGCCACCGACGGCCGGTACGCGATCATCGCAACACCCTGGCTGCTCTTCCCCTTCGAGCGAGCCTTCGCCATGCAGGGCCTCGAGCAGTTCCTGATGAACCTGGCCATCGAGCCCGAATTCGCGGAGGCCCTCCTCAAGCGGATTGCCGAGGCGTGCAAGACGTTGATGGGCCACTTCCTCGCCGAGCTCGGCGACAACGTCGACATCATCAAGATCGGCGACGACCTGGGCACCGAGCAGAGCCTCCTGATGTCGCCCGCGATGTACCGCCGGATCCTCAAGCCGATCCACGCCGACTACATCGCGTTCATCCGCCGGCGGACGAAGGCGAAGGTCTTCTTTCACACGGACGGCGATGTCTTCGACCTGCTCGACGACTTCGTGGAGATCGGGGTCGACATCCTCAATCCGGTCCAGTCCGGCTCGGGCAAGCTCGGCAACCTCGCCGAGGTGAAGCGGCGCTACGGCTCGAACCTCGCATTCTGCGGCGCGATCGACACCCAGCACGTGCTGCCGAACGGGACGCCCGGTGAAGTCCGAGCCGAGGTCCGCCGGGCGATCGGGACGCTCGGTCCGGGTGGCGGCTACCTCCTGGCGGCGGTCCACACGATCATGAACGAGGTTCCACCCGAGAACGTGCTGGCGATGGCGGACGCGGCGGTCGAATACGGCAGCTATCCGCTGCATGATTGATGCGTGAACCCGCGGCCCGACGCCGCCGCGTCGGGCTGATCGGCCACGTCGCGCGCTATTTGCACTACGAGCCGATCGACACGTTCCCCTTCCCGTCGCGCGCCGCCTGATTGGCGGGCCCGGCGGAACGACCGCGTTCGAGCGGCCGCACGGCTCGTCGGCGCCGACGGTGCATCCAATCGCGCTCGCCAAGCTCGAGCAGCGCACGCTCGGCGCCATGCCTCGCGATCAGCCGGGCCGGCCGGCCGCGCACCCAGACCCGGTCGGCGACGATCTCGCGCCAGCCAGCCGGGAGGATCACGCGTCGCTCCGGCCATGTCGACGGATCACCGACGTTCGGCAGGATCCCCGGCAGCCCATAGAGGAGGCTGCCCAGGAACGCGCCCAGGTTGGCGAGCATCGGGCTTGCCTGCGGGAAGCGCTCGGCGGCGGCCGGGTATTCGTCCGGCGCCAGGAATGGGTCGTCGAAGAAGGCCGCGTAGCCCTGCTCGAACAACTCGGCGGACCGCTTCCGACGACCGACCCACGCGGCATGGACCCCGAGAACGGCCGAGAACATGGGCGTCCCGACGTAGCGGGCGGCCTGGTGCCGCAGGGCGTAACGCATCGTCGCGGCCTCCACCTCGGGTCGATCGCGATACCCGAGCGGGAAGAATGCGGCGGCCGCCTCGGGTGTCTCCGCGAGGGCCTCCCCGAGGCGGTAGCGATCGTGGTTGACGATGGCGCCCGAGCGCTGGTCGCGTGGCACGACGATGGCCTCGGCGGCGGCCTCCCACTCCTCCGGCGGCTCGTCGCCCAGCGCGCGGACGATCTCGGCGGCGCGCCGCAGGAACGTGATCGCCCCGAGGTTGACGAACGCGGCGTTGTCGACCGGTTCGAACGCCTCGGCAGGCCCGCGGACGTGCCGGATCTCCAGGCCGCGGTCGGTCGACTCGACGCGTGAGAGGAGCCACTCGGCGACGCCGGCGATCACCGGCAGGGCCTCCAACCGCGTGAACAGCCGGTCGCCAGTCACGTTGGCGAACAACTCGAACGCCAGACCGACGTCGAGGCTGACATGATCCTTGTCGGCCTTGCTCCAGCGCGGCGTGGCCTCGTCGCCGCGATCGAAGTCGGCCTCCCACGGGAACTGCAGGCCGGTCCGGCCGTGGAGCGCGGCGTTGGCCCGTGCCGCGGGCGCCGTCCGGGTCCGGAACCGGAGCAGGGCACGGGCGGCATCCGGATCGGTGAGGACGAGCGGTGGCAGCGCGAACGAGTCCACGTCCCACATGACGTGGCCGCGGTAGTAGTGGTACTCCGGCGCGAACGCGAGCCCGAACACGCCCGTGCTGGCAAGTGAAGCCGCACTCGCCGACGTGTGGAGGTAGTAGAAGCTGGCGTCCGCGAGGCGCTGCCAGTCGTCCTGCCCATCGATCACCGGCCGGGCGCGCCATAGCCCTGCCCACGCTTCCCGGTTCGCCTCCCTAAGGGCGTCCCACCCGCGGACCAGCCCGCGACCGACCAGCAGTGCGGCCTGCCGTTCCGGTCGGCCATGGGCGAGCTCGGGCACCAGCCCGACGAGGCATCGCAACCTCACGGCTCGACCGGCGCGGACGTGGACCCGGTGTGAGACGGCCACGCGGCACCCGGCGGCCTCGGTCTCGACGTGCGGCGGCGCCGTCGGTTCGAACCCGTCGGGCACGGCGGCGATGACCAGGCCGCACCGGGTCGCCTCGCCCGTGGCTTCCCACAGGAGCCAGCCGTCCGCCGTTGGTGGGTCGCCTCGGGGGATCTCGCCGGCAGCGAGCCATCGGCCCGGAACGTCCACCGTCGAGATTGCCGCGGTGAGCACGACGTCCGCATCGCGATCGCACCGAACCTCGAGCTCCTGGAGGACGAGGGCCGGATCGGTCCGGCTGCAGAACGTCACGACCGTGACGTCGGCGGACGTGTCGCCGGCGCGGAACGTGAACCGGCTGGTGAGCTCGCCGGTGGCGAAGTCGGTGCGCTGGCTGATGAACCGGACGGCGGCCGTGGTTTCCGACGCGGCGAGACCGTCGATCCGGATGTCCCCGGCGAGCGGGTAGGGGACCGGGGCGAAGGTCGGGATCCCGTCCTTGGGATGGGCTCCCCAAAAGCCATTGACGATCGCCAGGCCGTCGAGCGGCGGGAGCCGCCCGACCCGCAGCCCGACGTGGCCGTTGCCCAGATGGGCCAGCAACCGATCGGCCGCGAGCACCGTGAGCGGCGGCGGGTTGAGCGGCCGCGCTGAACCATTCGGCACGTGCCGGCCGATCCGGCCTGGCCTCCTGGGCGTGACCAAACGATCCTCCTGGGTGACGTCTCCGGTCAGGATGGCTCAACGGGCGTTTCGGTCGCCTGCGGTTCCGGGCCAACGGCCTTGCAGCCGCGCATCGGGGAGAGCCCACGGGCGGGCGGCGGACCGTGCTGCAAGCGCAATCGTCCGGTCGCTGCAATGCGGCCGCTGGCGCTCGTTCCACCCCTGCGATGACGCGTGGGCCATGCTGACTCGGGCTCGCTTCGTCACAGCGCTCCCGCAAGTCAAAGCGCGATGAAGCGAGATGTCCTAGCGTAGGTCCGCGCACACCGAGGTCCCGTCGATGTCCAGCCCCCGCGCCGCCACAGCCGATGACCGCCGCTTCGACGCTGCACCTCGGAACGCCGAGACGAGGTCGGAGACACGCCAACCGCTGCGCATCGCGTTGGTCGCGCCGCCCGTCATCTCGATCCCGCCGGCGCGCTATGCGGGCACGGAACGCGTCGTGGCGGCGTTGGCGGACGGCCTCGTGGCCCGCGGTCATCACGTGACGCTCTTTGCCTCGGGGGACTCGACGGCGGGAAGCGAGACGGTCGCCGTCTTGCCCGCGGCCGCCTGGCGCGGACGGTCGACCGGTGACAACGCGGTCTACGGCATGCTCGCCGCCATGGCCGCGCTCGAGCAGGCCGACCGCTTCGACGTCGTCCACTCGCACGTCGACGTGATGAGCCTGCCACTGGCCCGCGGGGCTCGGGTCCCGGTGCTGACGACCTTCCACGCGAGGCTCGACCAGCCAGGCCTGTACGAGGCCGTGCTGGCCTTCGGGCCCGCTCCGCTCGTCGCGATCAGCGAGAGCCAGCGCCGCTGGCACCCGACGGCGAACTGGGTCGCGACCATTCCGCATGGTCTCCCACTGCGAGCGATGCCGTTCGGCGCTGACCCTGGAGCGTACCTGGCGGTTGTCGGACGGGCCACGGCGGAGAAGGGGATAGCCGAGGCGATCGAGGTCGCCTCGGGGACCGGCCTCCAGTTGCGAATCGCGGCAAAGGCGCTCAACGCCGCCGAGCGAAGCTACCTCGAGACGCATATTCGCCCGGCCATCGGGCCGGCAGTACAGTTCCTCGGTGAGATCGGCCCGGATGAGCGCGACCCACTGCTGGCCGGGGCCCGCGCCACGCTGATGCTGGGGGCCTGGCCCGAACCATTCGGGCTGGTCGCGATCGAATCGCTCGCGACGGGGACGCCGGTGATCGCCAGGCGGGCCGGCGCCCTGGCCGAGATCATCGAGCACGGTGTGGACGGGTTCCTCGTCGACGACCTGTCCGAGGCCAGGCTTGCCGTCGGCCTGGTCGGCGACCTGGACCGCGCCCGGATCCGGGAGCGAGCGATCGCACGGTTCAACGTCGAGCGGATGGTGTCGGCGTACGAGCGCGTCTACTTCGAGCTGGTGAACGGCCGACGCTCGCGGCTCGAGGACGCACGGCTCGGGGACGAGCGGCTCGAACGGGCGATCCGGCGGCCGTCGAGCGTGCCGGCCGTCGCGCCGGTGCCGGATCCCGAGCCAGCCGACGAGCTTGCCGGGCGTCGCGTTTCAGCCTAGGGCGCGCCGCCGACCCCGGCCGCCATCGCCGATCCGCGTCCCCGATATCCTCTGTCGGTGACGCGCCAACGAATCCCCGATGCGGTCCTCGCCGCGGCCCATGCCCGGGCCCGGGCCCGCGAAGCGAGGGACTGGCCGGAGGCCGACCGCCTGCGAGCCGAGATCGAGGCGGCCGGCTGGAAGGTGGCCGATCGGGGGACCGACTTCGCGCTGACCCCGGCGGCTCCGCCCGACCTGGCCGATGGCGCCCGGATCCGCTACGGATCAAGCCAGGGTGTCCCCTCGCGACTCGACGAGCCTGGAAGCGGACTGGCCACGGTGGTCCTGCTGGCGACGGATTGGCCGGACGATCTCGCGCGGTCGGTCGACGCCCTGCGCTCGACGTCCCCGGCCGGGACGTCGCTGGTGATCGTCGGCGACGGCCCGTCCGCCGACCAGGAGCGCGCGCTGGAGGCGCTGGGCGCGGGGCCCGCCGGGGCAGATGGGCCGGCCGCGCTCCCGATCGAGGTCATCCGGACCAGCGAACGGCTCGGGCATGCTGCAGCCACCAACGCGGGCCTGCGTCGCGCGACCGGCCCGGTCGCCATCCTGCTCGACACGAGCGTCGAACCAACCGGCGATTTCGTGACGCCGCTCGTCCGCGCATTGGACGACCCGACGGTCGCCGTCGCAGGGCCATGGGGGATCGTGTCGCGCGACCTGCGGCGGTTCGAGGAGGCGCCGGCGGGCGACGTTGATGCCATCGAGGGCTACGCCCAGGCGTTCAGGCGATCGGAGGTCGCGGCGCGCGGCCCGCTCGACGAGCACTTCCGGTTCTACCGGAACCTCGACATCTGGTGGAGCCTCGTTCTGCGCGACGGGGGCGAGGCATTTCCAGCCCGCCGCGCCGTGAGCCTGGGCGACCTGCCGCTGCGCCGCCACGAACATCGCGGCTACGCGAGCCTGCCCGAGGCCGAGCGCGAGCGGCAGAGCAAGCGCAACTTCTACCGCATTCTCGACCGGTTCCGGGATCGACGCGACCTGCTGACTCGGCCCGGCTGAGTCGCGGCGCCGGTCGAATCAGGCGTGCCGGAGCGTCGGGCCGTCGGGACCGTCCTCGACCTCCCAGCCCAGCTCCGCCAGCTCGTCACGGATCGAATCGGACCGGGCGAAGTCTCGCCGCGCCCGCGCCGCCTGGCGCTCGGCCACCAGCTCGGCGACGGCAACCGGAGGCCGCTCGGCGCGTGGCGCGTCCCAGGCTCGGTGCAGGTCAAGCCCGAGGACGAGATCGGCATCGAGGATCAGCCAGCGGCGTTCGTCGGCGTTGAGGTCGGAGCGCAGGATCTCGCGAATCAACGCGATGGCGGTCGGCATGTCGAGATCGTCGTCGATCGCCGCCGCGAAGCGGTCGTGGAACGAAACCCCGGCGGGCGACAGCGGCGCGGTTGGTTGGCCCGCTCGGTCGTGAAGCACGAAGCCCCGTCCGTCGCCGTGTCCGGCGTGCCCGGCGGCGACGCCCACCGGCCGGTCGCCGGAGGTTCCGGCCACCAACGGTGTGGGAGCGGCCCACGCGCCGTCGGCGGCCGGCGGCCCGAGGGCGCGGAGCTTCGCCAGCAACGACGCGAGCGCCGCGGCCGCAGCGTCGAGCGACCGATCGGAGTATCCGAGCTTTCGCTCGTATCGCGACGTCAGCGCCAGGTACCTGAAGGCGATCGGGTTCACGCCGCGCTCGGCGATCTCGGTGACCCGCTGGAAGTTGCCCGCCGACTTGGCCATCTTGTGGCCGTCCATGAGCAGGAACTCGCCATGTACCCAATGGCGCGCGGGGATCTCGCCCCCGATCGGCATCGACTGTGCGATCTCGTCCTCGTGGTGCGGGAAGACGTTGTCGATCCCACCGGTGTGGATGTCGAAGCGGGATCCCAGGTAGCGCATCGACATGGCCGAGCACTCGAGGTGCCAGCCCGGGAATCCCTCGCCCCAGCGCGGAGTCCGCCATTTCAGGAGCCGCCCCTCACCGGCCGCCTTCCAGAGGGCAAAGTCGGCAGGGTCGCGCTTGTCCGGCTCGATGTCGCTCCGGTGACCGGCCCGCAGGTCCGTCAGCGAGTTCCCGGACAGCCGGCCGTATCCAGGGAAGCTCGCGACGTCGAAGTAGACGTTGCCGTCGGGCGTCGCATAGGCATGGCCGGCATCCTGGAGCGCCTCGGCCAAGCGGATCATGTCTTCGATGTGCTCCGTCGCCCTGGGGTAGACGTGGGCGGGGAGGATGTTCACTGCCGCCTCGTCGGCATGGAACGCGGCCTCGTACGCCGCGGCGATCTCGGCCGGCGTCCGGCCCTCGAGACCGGCCTGGACCAGCATCGGGTCCACGACCTGACCGGGTCGCTCGTCGCGCAGGTGCCCGACGTCGGTGACGTTCTTGACGTGCAGGACGGCCAACCCGTGGTACAGCAGCGCACGGCGGATCAGGTCCGCCATCAGGAAGCTGCGGAGGTTGCCGACGTGGGCGAATCGGTAGACGGTCGGGCCGCACGTGTACATCCGGACGAGCCCTGGCTCGAGCGGCTCGACGGGCTCGATCCTGCGGGTCAGGGTGTTGCGGAGTCGGAGCGTGAGGGCGGCAGGCATGTCGGCCATCGTACGGCGGCCTGCCCGCACCGCGGGATTTCTCCGACGGCGGGCCTAACGTTCCGACCGGGTTGTCGTTATCGCTGCAGAGGCCTCGCGGCCCGTCCATCGTTCCCCCGGCGGTGTGGACCTGCGAGGCCTCATTTCGCGCCCGCTGGAGCGGCCGATGCGGGCGTTGTCGGCTGTGCTCCTCACTCACGCACCTCGGGGTGCGCTCGCTCCGGTGCTCGCCTCCGCCTTCGCCTCGACCGCCCCAGCGGGCGCGACGGGCAGGGGCACCTGGGGTGGCCGATGCGGGCGTTGTCGGCTGTGGCCGATGCGTCGCCGGGGCTCGCCCGGCGACCGCTCGTATACTCCGCCCGATGCGCCGCCATTCGGTCGCCCTCTTCCTGCTTGTTGCGGCCATCGCGGCGTGTGCGCCGACACCGGCGGGTTCATCGGACCGGACCGCCCGGATCCTGACCGGGGCACCGACATCGCTCGACCCGGCTGTCCAGGGCGACGCCGCCAGCGCGGCGATCAGCGCCCAGCTGTTCGAGTCCCTGACGACCTTCGACAGCGACCTGCACCTCCAGCCGGCGCTCGCGGAGTCGTGGCAGTTCGAGCCTGGCAGCCGCCGCGTCACGTTCAAGATGCGTCCGGGCCTGGAGTTCTCGGATGGCAGCCCGTTGCGCTCCTCCGATGTCGTCCGGAGCTGGTTGCGCCTGATCGACCCGAGGACGCCGTCGCCGCTGGCCTCGCTCGCGCTCGACATTGCCGGCGCCGACGCGTACCTCCGTGGCCAGGCGACGGACCCGACGTCGGTCGGCCTGCATGCCGACGATTCAGCCGGAACCCTGACCGTCGACCTGGTCCGACCGGCCTCCGATTTCCCGGCCATCGTGTCGGGACCGACATTTGCGGTGGTGCCGCCCGGCGTCGGAACGGATCCGGCGGCGCTCGACCCAGGCCCGTCATTCGTCGCCAGTGGCGGGTACGTCCTGAGTGGCACGACCGACACGGGACTGACCCTCAAGGCGAATCCGCATTACTGGGCCGGCGAGCCGGCGATCGCCACGATCGAGTTGGTCGGTGATCTCGGCGGCCGGAGCGAGGTCGACGCCTTCCAGGCGAACGAGCTCGACTATGCGCCACTCAATGGCGCGGACGCGGCCTGGATTGCCTACGACAGGACGTTCGGGCCCCAGTTGCGCGAGGTCGGCTCGCTGTCGACCGAGTACTACGGCTTCGATACGTCGCGTCCGCCGTTCAACGACGTCCGTGTCCGGCGGGCGATCGCCGAGGCCGTCGATTGGCGCCGCCTGGCGACGCTGGCCGGCTCGAGCGGCACCGTCCAGGTCGCCAACTCGATGGTCCCGCCCGGGATCCCGGGTCGGAGCGACGCGGACTTCGTCCCCGCCTACGACCCGGCCGCGGCACGGAAGATGCTGGCCGAGGCCGGCTATCCCGGCGGGGCCGGCTTTCCCGCCACGACCCTGATGACGAGTGGCGGGCCGTTTGACCAGGCGCTCGTCGACGACGTCAAACGCGAGCTCGGGATCAGTCTCTCGTTCGAATCGATGGGCGACGGGTACTTCGACCGGCTGGCCACCGACCCGCCCCAGATGTGGGCCCTCGGTTGGGTGGCCGACTATCCCGGCCGCAACGACTTCCTGGGCGTCCTGCTCGGGAGCGGCGCGTCGGCGAACTACGGTCGCTGGAGCTCGGCGCCGTTCGACGCGGCGATCGCGGCGGCCGGGGCGGCCACCGATCCTGCGGCCATCTCGGCAGCATTCGACAGGGCCGAGACGATCGTCCGCGACGACGCCCCCGTGATCCCGGTCGCCTACGGACCGGGCTGGGCGCTGTCCCGGACCGGCCTGCTCGGGGCGACCCAGAACGGCCTCGGGATCGTCCGGATGGCGGGGCTGGCATGGGCCGACTGATCGCCCGGCTGGCCGCGCTCGGCCTCGCGGCGACGATCTCGCTCGGCGTGGCCCCTGCCGCCTCGGCGGCGTCGTGGGCCACCTTCGGGACGCCGACCGCCAGGTCGACGTACGGGACCGGAGTGGAGTTCAGCCAGCCGGTGACGATCGACAAGGCGCTCGGCCGGGTCGAGCTGCTGCTGACGGTTGCCGATGCGATCGGGCCGACCGTGATCGTCCTGCCGGCCCCCGACGGGACGGGTCCCTCGACGCTCAGCCATCTCCTCGACACGACCGGCGACGGCCACCTGCTGCCGAACACGCCGATCGTCGCCCGCTGGCGGCTGGTCGCGGCTGACGATCCGGCCGACACGCTTGTCGGACCCGAGCTGCGGATCACGTACGCCGACGACCGCTTCACGTGGCAGACGGAATCCGGCAGCCTGGTCCGCGTCCACTGGTACAACGGGTCCGCCGACTTCGGTCGTCGAGCCCTCAAGGTCGGCGAGGACGGCGTCCGCAAGGCCGCCGACCTGTTCGGCGTAACCGAATCCAAGCCGGTCGACTTCTACGTGTATGCCGACCAGAACGCGTTCTACGACGCGCTCGGTCCGGGGACGCGCGAGAACGTCGGCGGCGAGGCCGACGCCAGCATCCGGACGCTGTTCGCGCTGATCCCGCCGAGCCAGATCGACGACGCCTGGGTCGGCATCGTGATCCCGCACGAGCTGACCCACCTGGTCATCGACACCGCCGCCGGCAACCCGTACCACTTCCTGCCGCGCTGGCTCAACGAAGGTCTGGCCGTCTACGAGAGCCAGGGCGACGACGCGTCGGACCGCGGCCTGGTCTCCGACGCCGTGAAGGCCGGCAGCCTGCTCCCGCTCGACGGATTGGTCGGCCAGTTTCCGACGAGCGCCGACGGGTTCTACCTGGCCTACGCGGAGAGCGTCTCAGCCGTCGACTTCATGTTCCGGACCTACGGCACGGCGGCGCTCGTCACCCTGGTCAGGTCGTACAAGGATGGCCATACGGATGACGAGGCGTTCAAGCTGGGACTTGGAGTCGACACGGCCACGTTCGCGGCGGCCTGGTTGGCCAGCCTCGGCGCCAACGCGCCCGAACGCTACGGACCGCAGCCTGCGCCCGCGGGACCCGTCCCGTCGGCCTGGCTCGCCGAAGGGTTGGGGGCGCCCACCCAGTCCGCGGTCGCCGGTTCGACCGGTCCGACCCCGGCGGCTCCCGCTGCTCCGGCGCCCACCTCGGGGAGCGGCGGAGATGCGACCATGATCGTCGTGGTGGTCGTCGCGATCGCACTGGGAATCGGGCTGCTGGGCGCGATCGTGGCTCGACCTCGACGCCCGGTCGGCGGGCCGCCGGGATGATCCTGCAGTGGGTCAGGACTCGGCCGAGCTGGCAGGTCACCCTCGGCGCCGCGTTGCTGGCCCTCGGCTTCCTGATCGCGGCCCAACTCTCGTCGGAGGGACCGCGCGTCCGCTATACGACGCAGGAGCGCACCCCGCTCCTCGAGACCGCCGCCGAGCTACAGACCCAGCAGGACGACCTCCGCGCCCGGATCGTGCAGCTCCGGGCCCAGATCCAGGGCGTCGAGAGCCAGGGCGCGGGATCCGCGGACCTCGTCCGCCAGCTCAACGACGACCTCGAGCAGGCCCGCATCGCGGCCGATCTCATCCCGCTCACCGGGACCGGCATCGTCCTCCAGCTCGAGGACTCGGAACAGCCGGTGCCGCCCGACGGCAGCCAGTCGGACTACCTCGTCGGGTCGCGGGACATCCGGACCGTGGTCGAGCAGCTGTGGCTGGCCGGCGCAGAGGCGATCGCGGTCAACGACGAGCGGGTCACGCCGACCACGGCGATCATCGACATCGGCAGCTCGCTGCTGGTCAACTCCGCGTACCTCGCGCCGCCGTACCAGATCACGGCGCTCGGTCCGTCCGACCTGTACCAGCGGCTCAGCGCGGCGTCGGGGTTCATCGACTTCGTCCGGGCTCGCGCCGAGGGCTACGGGATCCGGCTTTCCTTCGCCGAGCCGCCGACGGTGGACGTGCCGGCCTTCGTCGGGACGGTCACCCTCCGGTACTCGCGGCCGCTCCCGTCGCCGGCGGCGAGTGCACCGTCGAGCCCGATCCCGGGTCCGGGCGGCTAGCCGATGCATCGTCGTTCGAGCCAGCTGACCATCGCCGCGGTCGCGCTCGCGCTCGGGCTGCTGGTGGTCGTCCAGCTCCGGGCGCAGGCTGGCGCGGGCGGCGGGCTCGGGCAGCTGTCCACCCAGGACCTGACGGCCCTGGTGGCCAATCAGAACGCCCTCAACGACCAGCTCCGGACCGAGGTCTCGTCGCTCGAGCGCGAACTTGGAACCCTGAACCAGAACGCGGCCCGCGGCGAGGTCTCCGTCGACGAGCTGCGCGCGGAGCTGGGCCGGATCCGCGCCTACGCCGGCCTCGACGCCGTTGGCGGCTCCGGGGTCACGATCTCGATCAATGGACCGATCGACGGCTTCGGGGTGGAGGAGCTGATCAACGAGCTGCGCAACGCCGGCGCCGAGGCGATCGGGGCCGGCTCCGTCCGGGTCGTAACCGGGATCGTGGCGACCGGGCCCGCCGGCGAGGTCGCCATCGCCGGCCAGCCGTTGGGACCCTCCTTCGAGCTCGCGGCGATCGGGGCGCCGGACAAGCTGACGGGCTCGTTGACCCGGTCGGGCGGCATCATCGCCCAGCTCGCCGCCACCGAGCCGGACGTCGTCGTCACCGTCACGCCGGTCGACCGGATCGAGCTGCCGGCCACGGTCCGGGACCTCGTGCCGGCCCACGGGCACCCGCGCCTTTGATACCCTGACCGGCCCGATGCCCGATATGCCCGTCCTCACGCTGCTCCTCGGCGACGTCGTCCGCCTGGGGCGTCGCCATCCGTGCGGCAGCGACACCTGGCTCGTCGATCGACTCGGAGCCGATATCGGTCTCCGTTGTCAGGGTTGCGGGCGGCACGTCCTGCTCGGACGCCGGCTGGTGGAGCGACGACTTGTCGCGTTCGTGACCCGCGGCGACCCGATGCTGAGCGCCGCGGTCGTCCCATCGCCGCGGGACCAGGCCACGTGACGGCCGGGGCCGCGACCGGCACGCCCGGCCTGCCCGACGCCCCGTCTTCCGGTGCGCTCACGGTCTTCAGAAATGGCGCCTTCCTGCGCCTGTGGCTGTCGCAGGCTGCGACCCAGGTCGGCGGCAACATGGTCCTGTACGGGCTGACGGTCATCGTCGTCAGCTCGACCCAGTCCAACACGGCCGTCAGCCTGCTGATCCTGAGCTTCCTGGTGCCGGCCGTGGTCTTCTCGGCGGTTGCCGGCGTCTATGTCGATCGCATCGACCGACGGCTGATCCTCGTGGCCACCAACATCCTGCGCGGCGCATCGTTCGTCGCGCTGTACCTGATCGGCACCAACCTCGCGCTGATCCTGCTGCTCAACGTGACAGTCTCGACGATCACGGTGTTCTTCGCCCCGGCCGAGGCGGCGATGATCCCCGTGCTGGTGCCACGCGGCCAGCTCCTGGCGGCCAACGGGATCTTCACGCTGACGCTGAACGCAGCGTTCGCGCTCGGGTTCGCCCTGCTCGGACCACTCGTCGTCAACGTGGCCAGTCCCGAAGCGGTCATCCTGGTGGTCGCCGGCCTGTACTTCCTGGCGGCGCTGTTCTGCTTCACCCTGCCGGCGTCGCCGCCATCGAACGGCCACACCGAGGCTGATCCCCGTGGCCTGGGCGGCGCGGTGGTCGGTGAGACGGAGCGGGCGGTCAGCTCGACCGTCGCGCAGCTGCGCGAGGGAATCGACTTCATCCGCTCCAATCGGACGGTCGGCTGGTCGCTGCTGTACCTCGGGATCACGGCGTCGCTCGTGGGCGTGCTCGGCGTCCTTGGACCGGACTTCGCCCAGTCGGCGCTGGGGCTCGACGCCAAGGACTTCGCGGTGGTCGTCCTGCCGCTCGGGTTCGGGATCGTGACCGGCATCCTGCTCCTCAACGCCTACGGCCGGTATCTGCCGAGGCGGCGGGTCATCGAGGGCGGCCTGATCGTGCTTGGGGTGCTGCTTGCGGCGTTGGCCGTCGCCGGTCCGATCAGCCGCCTGCTCCAGCGCGCCAACGGACCGGGCGGATTCGACCTGAGCGGGGTGACCTCGCTGCTGGCGGTCGTGGTCGTCATCGCCTTCGGCGCCGGGATCGCCTACGGCTTCGTGGCGATTCCGTCCCAGACGCAGCTCCAGGAGGACCTGCCCGAGGACGTCCGGGGGCGCGTCTTCGGTGTGCTCAACATGCTTGTGTCCGTGGCGAGCTTCCTGCCGATCATCGTGGTCGGACCGATCTCCGACCTGATCGGGACGACGTGGGTGATCGTGGTCGTGGCGGTCGCGGTGCTGATCGCGGGCCTGGCGTCCGTGGCGCGGCGCGGACCGCTGCTCGCGACCGATACCCGGCCCGCGGCCGATCCGCGCGCCATCGACCCGATCGCCGCGGCGCTCGGAGCCGATCGCGCGATCTGGGTCGAGCCGATCGGCGCGGCCTCGGGCGTCGCCGCCGCCCCCGCCCGCGCGTCCACCTCGCCGGCGCCGGTCCCGAACGGGACGTCGGACGTCGACATCGTGTTCGATCCAACGGGCCCGTCGGACCCGACCGATCGGGACTGACCGACCGATGCCGAAGGTTGTCGCCGTGTTCACCGGGGGAACGATCAGCACCGTCTTCGATCCGGTCGCGGGCGGCAACGTCCCGCTGCTCGACGGGGCAGCAATCCTGGCGCGCACGCCGGGCCTCGACAGGATTGCCGACGTCGTGGCGATCGACCGGGGCCGGATCGCGGCCAGCCACTTCACCTTCCCGCAATTGCTCGATATCGCCGCGGTGGTCCGCGATGCGCTGGCCGATCCGTCCGTCGACGGCGCGGTGGTGGTCCAGGGCACGGATACGATCGAGGAGACGAGCTTCTGCTGGGACCTCGTCCTCGGCGGCGACAAGCCGGTCGTCGTGACTGGCGCCATGCGCTCGTCAGACGAAGCCGGCTTCGACGGGCCGGCCAACCTGCGCGACGCGATCCGGATCGCGGCATCGCCGCTCGCCCGCGGTGTCGGCGTCCTGGTCTCGCTCGGCGGCACGATCGAGCCCGCCGACGACGTGACCAAGCTCCATGCGACGGCGCTCGACACGTTCGCCAGCCCGAACGGCGGGTCGCTCGGACGGGTGGACGCGGGCGGCGTCACGCTGGTCCGGGCACGGACCGGTCGACGGCACGTCGAGACGGACCGGGCCGCCGATCGGGTACACCTGGTCACCGTCACCGTGGCCATGGACGCACGGCTGCTTGACGCCGCCGTGGATGCCGGATCTGATGCGGTCGTGGTCGCAGCGACCGGCTCGGGAAACACCTCGCCGGAGCTCCTGGCGGCCGCGGAGCGGGCAATGCTTGCCGGCGTGCCGGTGGCGCTGGCCTCCCGCTGCATCGGCGGCCGGGCCGCCGCGGGCTACGCGTTCCCGGGCGGCGGTGCCAACTGGATCAAGGCGGGGGCGCTGCCGGTCGGCCACCTCTGCGCGCTCAAGGCACGTGTTGCGCTGGCGCTCGGGATCGGTGCAGGGCTCGACCGGGCGGGCCTCGTCGACCTGCTCGCCGACCCGGCGCCCGTGAAATCGGTGACGCCGTGCCCCTCGACGCGCTGATCACGGGCCGGATCGCGACGCTCGCCGGAGAGGCGGGTTTCGGCTGGGTCGAGGCGATCGGCATCCGCGACGGACGGGTCGCCTTCGCCGGCAGCGAGGTCGCCCTCGAGACGCGCGCCGACCCGTTCACCGAGCGGTTCGTCCTGGAGCCGGACGAGGTTGCCATCCCGGGCCTCACCGACGCTCACCTCCATCTGGCCCAGTGCGCCGTCGCCGCGCACCAGGTCGACCTGTCGGACGCGATCACGCTGGCCGAGGGGCTCGCCAGGATCGGCGCCGCGCACGAGCGCCTGGTCGATCCGGACGCGTGGCTCGAAGGTCACGGCTGGGATCCGGACCGCTGGGGGCGCTGGCCAACGGCGGCGGACCTCGAGCCGGTCGCACCCGCCCGGCGATGCGCGATCTGGGCCCACGACCACCATGCGCTGCTCGCCAGCCGCGCCGCGCTCCTCTCAGGCGGCGTGGATCGCGACACCGCGGACCCCTCCGGCGGGATCATCCGGCGAGACGCTGCCGGCGACCCCGAGGGCGTGCTCCATGAGACGGCGGCGAGACTCGTGGCCGTGCACGTCCCGCCGATGGCCATCGAGGAGCTGGAGACCGCCCTCCTGACGGTGGCCCACGAGCTGGTAGGCCTCGGGATCGTGGCGGTCCACGATCCCGGCCGTCTCGCGCCCGATCCGGACCTGAGCTGGTCGTTCCCGGCCTTCCGGCATCTGGCCGATCGCGGCCGGCTCCCGCTCCGCGTCCACGCATCGATCCGCTCCGACGGGCTGGCCTACGCGGAGGCCCACGGGCTGCGCAGCGGCGATGCACTCGGCGAGGATCCGGACGGCCGTGCCCGGATCGGCTGGCTCAAGCTGTTCGCCGACGGGTCGCTCGGATCGCGGACCGCGGCGCTGCTCGAGGACATCGAGCCCGAAGCCGAATCGCCGCTTCCGCCCGAGCGGCGACGAGGCGTCTGGATCACGGAGCCGGCGCAGCTGGCGGAGCTCGTCGAGCGCGCGGCGGACGTCGAGATCGCGAGCCAGATCCACGCCATCGGCGATGCCGCCGTGCGGGCGGCCCTGGGCGTCCTCGCCCCGACGGCGACGCGCGTGCCGCTGATGCCGAGGATCGAGCACGTCCAGCTGCTCGATCCGGCGGACCGGGCGAGCTTCGCTGCGGCCGGTATCGCGGCGAGCGTCCAGCCGGTCCATCTCGGGACGGATGCGGCGCAGGCCAGGATGCTGTGGGGCGCACGGGCGGAGCGGGGTGGCTATACGTGGGCCTCCATCGCCCGGACGGGTGCCGTGCTCGCGTTCGGGACGGATGCGCCGGTCGAGCGATTCGACCCGTGGCCCGGGATCGCCCTGGCGGTCCGCCGCGAGGACCCGCGCTGGCCGGCCGGGACGCCGTCGTATGCCCCGGAGGAAGCCCTCGGCCTCGACCGAGCCTTGCGCGCGGCCTGCGTCGACCCGGCGGTCTCCGCCCGCGAGACGGATCGTGGCCGGCTGACCGTCGGGCAGCGAGCGGACATCGTGGTGATCCCGGCGGCCGCGCTGCACGAGCCGATCGAGCCCGGCGGGGCGCTGGCCACCGTGCGGCCGTCGCTCGTCCTGATCGACGGGCGGGTCGCCTTCGAGGCCTGACCGCCCGACAGGGGGCCGATCCCGGCGGCCTACGAGGTCGCCGCCGGCCCGGCCTCCGCGGCGTCCGCGCCCTTGGCCAGCTCGCGCCTCGCGTCGGCGAACAAGCCGTTGAAGATCCGCGAGGTCGATGGGAAGGCATGGATCGTCTCGGCCAGGACGTCGACCTTGAGGTGGGCGCGGATCGCGAGTACGCATTCGTGGATGGCGGCCGAGGCGTCGGGGCAGGCCATGGCGGCTCCGACGAGCTCCCGGCTCGCCCGATCGACCACGATCGTGACGTGGCCGAGCTTGGCCTGGACGGCATAGCCCTTGGCCGTCTTCGCGAAGTCGGCGACCAGCTCGAACGCGTCGAGCCCAGCCTCGCGAGCGCCCTCGACCGTGAGCCCGACGAAGGCGGCTTCCGGGTCCGTGTAGGTCGCCCGAGGCAGGGCCCGGTAGTCGGGCACGATCGCTTCGCCGAGCGCCATGCGCACCGCCAGCTCGCCCTGGTAATGACCCTGGTGCGTGTGCAGCTCCGGGCCTGCCGGGTCGCCGATCACCCACAGGCCGTCGGCGATGCGCAGCCGGCCGTCGCGCGGGAACGGCGTCCGTCCGCTCGTGTCGATGCCATAGTGCTCGAGTCCGAGGTCGTCGATCGGGAACGCCCGGCCAACCGCCAGGAGGATGGCGTGCCCTTCGGCGGTCGACCCATCGTCGAGCTCGATGACGTGAGCGCCGTCGCGGCCGGCGCCGGCCCGGGCGCGCATGGCCCGGACCCCGGTCCGGACGACGACGCCGTCGCGCTCCAGCGCGGCGCGGATCGTCTCCGAATTGCGCGGGTGGTCGGTCGGCGCGAGGCGCGGGCCGGACTGGACGATCGTGGTGGGCACGCCGAACCGGACGTAGACCTGGGCCAGCTCGCAGCCCGTGGGTCCACCACCGAGGACCAGGAGGCTCCTGGGCAGCTCCCGGGCGAGGGTCGCCTCGCGGTTGGTCCAGGTGGGCACGTCGGCGAGGCCGTCGACCGGCGGCTGGCGCGAATGGGACCCGACGGCCACCAGCACGTGCTTCGCTGCGAGCTCGTGGATCGCGCCGTCATGGCTGACGTTCACCCGACCGACACCGACGATGGCGGCGCTGCCCCGGTACGTCACCGCGCCGGCATCCCGCAGGCTCCGGACATGGCTGCTGTCGTCGGGCTCGGCGGCGCCCGCCGGGCGGTTGACCATGTAGTCGCGCTGCGCCGAGGCGTCGGACCAGTGATACATCGCCGGGTTCGCGGCGTGGCGGGCCGCGCCGTCGAGCAGTGATTTCGACGGCAGGCAGCCGATGTGCGGGCAGCTCCCGCCGAACCAGCGCCGGTCCACGACCGCCACCGACGCGCCGAGCTCGCGAGCCTTGTGCGCGGCGGCCTCGCCGGCCGGGCCGGCGCCGATGATCACGAATTCGAAGGTGTCCATCAGGTCCTCATCGCTGCAGGGCCGGGGTCGTCGTCGACCGTCGATCACGTTGGCGGCGAGCCTCGTAGAGGAGGATCGCCGCGCTCACCGACACGTTCAGGCTGTCGGCGGCACCATGCATCGGGATCCGGACGGGGGTCGCACGCGGCCCGCTCCAGTCCGCTGACAGGCCGTCGGCCTCGGTGCCCAGCACGATCGCCAGCGATCCAGTCAGGTCGACGTCGGTGTACACCGCGTCGGCGTCCACCCGGGCGGTCACCGCCCGCACCCCGCGCGCGTCGAGCCAGTCCAGCACGTCGGCGGTCGAGGCGGCCGCGAGGGGCAGGCTGAAGATCGTTCCCGCGCTCGCCCGGATCGCGTTGGGGTTGAACAGGTCGGTCCGCGGCGAGGCCGCGACCAGGGCGTCCGCGCCGGCGCCATCGGCCGAGCGCACGATTGCCCCCAGGTTCCCCGGCTTCTCGACCGCTTCGATGACCACCACCAGCGGGACCTCGGGGATGGCGATCCCGACGAGCGCCGTCGACGGGATCCGGACGACCGCCACGAGCCCTTCGGCGCGCTGGCCGAAGGCGACTTTCTCGAAGGCCGATTCGCTCACCGGTTGGACCGGGATGTCGCGCGCGGCGAGCTGGTCGAGGGCCATTCGGGCGTGGGGACCGGCAAGGAGCGGTTCGCAGACGAACACCTCGGCGACGTCGACACCGGCGTCGAGAGCGCGGCTGAGCTCGCGGGCACCGTCGATCAGGGTCAAGCCGGCGCGATCGCGCTCCCGCCGCTCGCGGAGGGCCGCGGCGGCCTTGATCCTCGGGTTGGCGAGGCTGGTCAGGATCGGCAGGGCAGGGGAGGGCATCGCCGACATCATGCCCTGCCGGTCGATCGCGCGAAGGCGCCGAGCTCGAGCTCGCGCCCGCCGGTGGTCGACACGGCGAGCGTGCCCCGGTCGACGCGGCCGCGGGTCGCCGGCAGGTGGGTCTCGACAAGCCGCGCCAGGTGGAGCGCCTCGAACCCTGGGGTGTGCGCCGTCAGCAGGACGAACCCGCCGGGTTCGAGCAGGCGGGAAATGGCCGCCAGGAGGGGAGACAGGTCGTCCACCAGCCGCCACGGTCGCGATCCCGGGCCGTGCCCATAGGACGGCGGGTCGAGCACGACGCCGGCGTACGTCCGGCCGCGCCGGACCTCGCGATGCGTGAAGCCGAGCGCGTCGTCGACGATCCAGCGGACCGGCCGATCCGCGAGTCCGGAGAGCTCCGCGTTCCGGCGGGCCCAGCCGATGGCGGCCCTGGCGGCGTCGACGTGGGTGACCTCGGCACCGGACGCGGCCATCGCCAGGGTGGCCAGCCCGGTATACGCGAACAGGTGCAGGACGGCCGGTCGCGGGCCGGACACCATCCGCGGGACGACCTGCGATCGCAGCCAGGCGATCATCGCCAGGTGCTCGGGGAAGAGACCGACCTGGCCGGCCTCGGTGGGTCGCAGCTCGAGGGTCAGCCCGTCGCCGGCAAACCGCCACGATCCTGGCGACGGGCCATGCCCGACCCAGCCACGCTCGCGATCGAATCGAAGATCCGCGGCGTGCCACGATTCCTCGGCGGATCGCGGGCCGAGGGCGCCCGGATGGGGCCGATCGACCAGCACCTGGCCGAACCGTTCGAGCCGCGCGCCACCGCCGACATCGAGCAACTCGTAGTCGGTCGGCGAGGACATCGGCCAATGATGACGTTCCGGCGATCGGCGTACCCTGCGGGCCAGAGGGCTGGCGAGAACGGGCGGCGCATCACGTGCCGACCGACCGGCACGTCTCAACCGCCTTCGCCACGCCTGCGAATCTGAGGTTCAGCTCCATCTCGAGCCGCGACGCATCCGGTCAGTCAACGGGCTTCCTGCCGCACATCGAGGGCCTCCGGGGGATCGCCGTTCTCGCCGTCCTGTGGTTCCACGTGGGCCTGCCGGTGGCCGTCGGCGGGTTCACCGGCGTCGACGTCTTCTTCGTGGTGTCGGGCTTCCTGATCACCGGCCTGCTGCTCCGCGAGCATGCTGCGACGGGACGGATCGATCTGGGCCGCTTCTACTCGCGCCGGATGCGCCGGATCCTGCCGGCCGCCCTCGCGACCGTGGCGGTGACCGTGGTGCTGGCCGCCCTGTTCCTGGCACCGCTGCAGGTCCCGGGGATCGCCCAGGACGGCGCCGCGTCCGCCCTGTCCATCGGCAACATCCGGTTCGCCATCCAGTCGACCGACTATTTCGCCGACACGGACGTTTCGCCGTTCCGCCACTTCTGGTCACTCGGCGTCGAGGAGCAGTTCTACCTGGTCTGGCCCGGGCTGCTGATCGCTGCGCTCGGGTCACTGCGCTCGCGGTTCAGGGTCGGGCTGCTGATGCTGGCCGTCCTCGTCGCCTCGCTGGCCTTCGCCGTCTGGCTGACCGACGTGATCGAGCCGTGGGCGTTCTACCTGCTGCCGAGCCGGGTCTGGCAGCTCGCGCTCGGCGGGCTGCTCGCCGTGGCGGTGTCGTCGGGCCGGCAGGTCCCGCGTTGGCTCGGCTGGGTTGCCGCGCCGGTCAGCTGGGCCGGATTGGGGCTGCTCGCCGCCTCGTTCGTGGTCATCGATCCAGCCAGCCCGTACCCCGGGCTGTGGGCCCTGTTGCCCGCCGGCGGCGCTGCCGCGTTGATCCTCGCCGGGGGGCGTGGGCTCGGCACGGCCCAGCTGCTGGGTTGGCGGCCGTTGCGGTTCGTCGGGCGGATCTCCTATTCGCTGTACCTGTGCCACTGGCCGATCCTCACCCTGCCGGCACTCGCGCTCGGCCAGGAGCTGCCGATCGAGGCCCGGCTGGGGCTGGGCGCGCTGTCCGTGCTCGTCGGGGCGATCAGCTGGCGGCTGATCGAGGAGCCGTTCTGGCACGGCTCGCTGTCGACCTTCCGACCGCGCCCGGTCCTCGCCACGGCGGCCGCCACGGCCATCGCGGTCGCCGTCCTGGCGTTCGGGATCGGCGAGGACAGCCTTGCCCAGGTCCGGGCCGCAGGTGCCGAACCGGTCGGACAGGTCGCGAGTGGGAGCGCGACACCCGCGCAGGCGACGACCTCACCCTCCGCGAGTGCCCTCGCAGCCTCGTCGACGGAACCACCGGGCGGGCAACCGGCACCAAGCAGCGCGGTCCCGACCGCGACGCTGCCGGCGCCAGGTTCGGCTGCAGCCGGATCACCCCAGCCATCATCGGGCGACCTGGCGCCTGCCTCGCCGCTGCCCATCCCGAGCGAGGCCCCGCCGCCGCATCCGTGGGCGCTCCCGGTCGGGGTGCAACCGCCGCTGGTCAGCGCTCGCGACGACAAGGAGGTGCTGATCGGGGACGGCTGCTTCAGCAGCCTCAAGGGCAGCACGCCGAAGGACTGCACGTTTGGCGATCCGAACGGGACCTTCACCGTCGCGCTGGTCGGTGACTCGCACGCGTCGCATTGGTTCCCGGCGATCGACCGGATCGCCATCGCCCGGGGCTGGCGGCTGATCACGTTCGTCAAGGCGTCGTGCGTGTTCGTGGACCTGCCGATCTTCTCGCCGCTCCTCAAGCGCGAGTACACCGAGTGCGAGGCATGGCGGCCGCTGGTCGTCCAGCGCCTCATCGCCGAGCAGCCGGACCTGGTCATCGTGTCGTCGGATCGCTGGCTGCCGCCGGTCAACAAGATCGACGAGGACCCGACCCGCCAGGGAGAGGCGATGGCCCGGCTCCTCCGCCAGATCCCCGGACAGGTGGCGATCCTTGCCGACACGCCTGCGGCCGCCGTGGATGTGCCGGTCTGCCTGTCGGCGCACCTGTCGGACATCACCGCCTGCGCGACCTCGAGGCTGGCCGCCTTCGGGCGCCAGCACCTCGTTCGTGAGCGAGCCGCCGCGCGGGCCTCGGGGGCGACGCTGGTCGACATGTCGGACGCCATCTGCCCGGGCGATCCGTGCCAGCCGGTGGTCCGCGGGATGATCGTCTACCGCGACGACCACCACCTGACGGCGACGTTCGCCGCTTCGTTGGCGGCGTTGCTTGCGTCGAGGTTGCCGGTGCCGCCCTGATCCGTTGGCCGTCGATCCGCGGCGGTCGTTGTGGCGCTCGCCGCGGCCGGGGTATGATGCGCGTCGCCGCTGGCTCCTCGATCCGGCGGTCACGGTTTCGGCGCGGACGTGGAACACCCGCGAGCCAACGGATCCATGACCCATGGAGCGGGGGACCGGCGACGAGGGGCGGCTAGCTCAGCTGGTTAGAGCACTTGCTTGACATGCAAGAGGTCACTGGTTCGAGTCCAGTGTCGCCCACCACCCCACCACCCCACCACCGACCGACCCCTACGGGCGCGCGGCCTCGGTAACGCGACCGTTGCGGATCGGTTCAAGCGGGCCGTAGTCGAGTCGCCACAGGGCGCGCTCGAGATCCTCGACCTTTGCCACCGCTGCGTCCCAGGCCGGCGTGTAGGGCAGGTACTCCTCGGCATGTCGTCGAGCGCCGAACAACTCCAATTCGAGACTCAGCCGCTGGACTTCGCGAATCACGTCGATGGTCCCTTCCGATGCCCCTCGCTCCGGCGCTACCGATAGCTTCAGGGTGGCCCGGGAGGGTCAACCGAGCCGTTCGTCACGGATTGCGGGCCATGGGTCACGTGACTCGTGCCAATCCGGTGCCCGCCCGCACCACCGCGAATCGTCGGCGCCGGGCGAACACGCGAGCCGCTATCCTGTGGTCAGGCAGGGACAATCCACACAGCGTCGAGCGGGACACGCCCCTCGGATCGGCGACCTCGAGAGAGCCGGGACACGGCTGGAAGCCCGGCGGTCGCTCCCGTGCGAGCACCACCCGTGAGCGGCCGGCGAACCGGCCCGGGCGTCGCCCGTTAGCGCGACCAGAGCGCGCCACCGACCGGTGGCGAAGGCGGGTGGGACCGCGGGAGACACCTCTCGTCCTGTCGAGGATGAGAGGTGTACTGATTCTCAGGAGGTCCACGATGAGCGACGAACCGCGCGACGACGAAGACGAGATCGGCCTGGAGGCGCCTGAACGAGGCTCGGCCGACGAGCTGCTGGACGCCGGTGCCCGCAGCGAGCTCGACGCCATGCGCCACTCGACGGCGCACGTCATGGCCGAGGCGGTCCTCGACCTGTTCCCGGGCACGAAGCTCGGCATCGGCCCGGCCATCGAGGACGGTTTCTACTACGACTTCGCGCTCGCGCGGCCGCTCACGCCCGACGACCTCGCGGCCATCGAGGCGCGGATGCGCGAGAGTGTGGCCGCCGACCACCCGTTCGTCCGACGCGAGCTGGCGCCGGCGGAGGGCCGGGCCTTCTTCCTCGAGCGCGGCCAACCGTTCAAGGTCGAGATCCTCGATGACCTCGCCGCGAAGTCCGAGCGTGACGGCACCCCGATGCCGCCGACCTCCGTGTACGAGCACGGCTCGTTCGTGGACCTGTGCAAGGGCCCCCACGTCGCATCGACCGGACAGATCGGCCCGCTCAAGCTGCTCGCCGTGTCCGGTGCCTACTGGCGCGGCGATCAGGCTCGACCCTCCCTCCAGCGCATCTACGGCACCGTCTGGGAGACGCAGGAGGAGCTCGATCGCTTCCTGTGGCGCCGCGAGGAGGCGAAGAAGCGCGATCACCGCAAGCTCGGCGTCCAGCTCGACCTGTTCTCGTTCCACGAGATCTCGCCGGGCGCAGCGTTCTGGCATCCCAAGGGCTGGACGCTCTACCAGACGCTTCGCAACGCCATGCGCGACCTCCAGGCGAAGCGCGGCTACCAGGAGATCTATACGCCGCCACTCGTCAGCCAGGCACTCTGGGAGCGGTCCGGCCACTGGGAGCACTACCGCGAGAACATGTTCCTGTTCGAGGCCGAGGGCCAGACGTTCAGCCTCAAGCCGATGAACTGCCCCGAATCGACGTTCGTCTACCGCAGCCGCGTCCGGTCCTACCGCGAACTGCCGCTCCGCCTCTCGGAGTACGGCGTCCTCCACCGCAACGAGCTGTCAGGCGTGCTGTCCGGGCTGACCCGCGTCCGCCACTTCGTCACCGACGACGCCCACATCTTCGTCCGGCCCGAGCAGATCGCGGCCGAGATCGAAGGGCTCATGGGCGAGATCCGCGAGTCCTACTCGTGGTTCGGGCTCGAACCCAAGCTCACGTTCGGAACGCGCCCGGACAAGGCGCTCGGCGACCCGGCCGTCTGGGAGGAGACCGAGGCGCTGATGCGCGCCGAGCTCGAGCGCTCGGGCCTGCAGTACCGCGAGAAGCCCAAGGACGGGGCGTTCTACGCGCCAAAGATCGACATCCAGATCGAGGATGCACTCGGGCGTGAATGGCAGACCGCGACCATCCAGGTGGACCGGGTCATGCTCCCTGAACGGTTCGACCTGTGGTACGTCGATGAGGAAGGCCACCAGCAGCGGCCGGTCGCCATCCATCGCGCCATCTATGGCTCCCTCGAGCGGTTCATCGGTGTGCTCACGGAGCATTTCGCCGGCGCCTTCCCGCTGTGGGTCGCGCCAGTCCAGGCCGTGGTCATTCCGATCGCCGACCGGCACATCGCGGCGGCCAACGAGCTGGCCGGCGTGCTTCGAGCGCGTGGCCTCCGGATCGAGGTCGACGATTCCTCCAACCGGATGCAGAACAAGATCCGCCTGGCCCAGGAGCAGAAGGTCCCGTACATGGTCGTCCTCGGCGACCGCGAGATCGAGGCGCGGACGGCATCGCCTCGGACCCGTGCCGGCGAGCAGCAGCCGGCCGAGCCGTGGGACGCCTTCGCCGATCGACTGGCGGCCGAAGCGAGGGCGAGGGGTGTCGCATAGGGGTGTCGGTCAGTCGCGCCTGGCCGCCCGTCGCCAGCGCCGACGGCCACTCGCTGGGCGTCCGAGCCGACGACGCAGAGCCGGGCGATGGAGGCTGACGACGAGCGTCCTCGAATTGTCGAGCTTCGCGGGCCTATGCTATCCTCCCGCTTCGGCCGTCCGGGCCTTTGTGTACCCGCGCCGGTCGAACGAAAACCGTCAGTACGAAGGGGATAGACCATCAGTCGAGACCTGCGCGTGAACCAGATGATCCGGATCCCCCAGGTCCGGGTGGTCGATGAAGATGGTGCCCAGTTGGGTGTCATGCCCACGCCGCGGGCGCTCGAGATGGCGCAGGAACGAGGGCTGGACCTCGTCGAAGTCGCCCCGATGGCGGCGCCGCCAGTCGTCAGGTTCCTCGATTTCGGTCAGTACAAGTACGAGCTCACCAAGCGCGAGAAGGAGGCCAAGCGCAAGCAGCGCTCGGTGACCTTCAAGGAAGTCCGACTCTCGCCGAAGATCGGCGTTGGCGACTTCGACACCAAGGTGAACCGAGCGATCGAGTTCCTCGAGGACGGCGATCGCATCAAGGTGACCGTCCGGTTTCGCGGGCGGGAGCTGACCCATCCGGAGCTCGGCCGGACCCTCATCGCGAGGTTCGCCGATCGGGTGAAGGACCACGGCATTCCGGAGCGGACGCCGCTGCTCGAAGGCAAGTCGATGCACATCACGATGGCCTCGACCCACAAGCCGAAGAGCCACGACGCACCGAGCCCAAAGAACGTCGACGAGGCCAACGGGGCCGACGCGGCATCGGTCCCGGCGACCCGGGTCGAGGCGGCCGCGCCGGCCGGGAAGCTGGCTGCACCGGCGGCGACCCCGGCGACATCCGCGACAACCGAGCCGACCAAGGCGAGCGATACGAAACCGGCGCCCGAGCCGGTGCCGACTGGAGAGTGATCCGAGCGTGCCCAAGATCAAGAGCCACAAATCCGCGCAGAAGCGCATCGGCGTGACTGGCAGCGGCAAGTTCATCCGGGTCAACGCCTGGAGCGGCCACCACCTCGAGATCAAGTCCTCTCGCCGGACACGTCGCTATGCCGGGAAGACCTTGATCGGCACCCAGCACACCAGGCAGGTCCGTCGCCTGCTGCCGTATCTCTAGGAGCAGGTCGACCTCATGGCACGAGTCAAGCGTGGCGTCACCGCCCACAAGCGCCACAAGCGCCTCCTCAACGCCGCGGAGGGTCGGAAGGGCACCAAGTCGCGCCTCGTCAAGCCGGCCCGCGAGGCACTCCTCCACGCGCTCTCGTACGCGACCCGCGACCGCAAGCAGCGCAAGCGCCAGATGCGCGAGCTGTGGATCGTCCGGATCAACGCGGCGGCCCGTCAGAACGGGCTGACGTACGGCCAATTCATCAACGGCCTCAAGAAGGCCGGGATCGGCATCGACCGCAAGATCCTTGCCGACCTCGCGATCCGCGACTCGGCGGTGTTTGGCCAGATCGCCGAGGTGGCCAAGACCGCCTAGCCGCCGCGAGTCGGCGACGGCCGTTTCGGAGGACCGAGGCGACGCCCTGCGAGCCATCGGTCCGAGAATTCCCTCGACGTCGAGACGACGATCGAGGGATCGTGATTCCCGGTAGCGTGATGCACGAAGGGAGCTCGTGGACCTATCCGACCTGACCAGCGAACTCGAGGGCCTGCGCCGCGATGCCCTGGCGGCGATCGGTGCCAGCGAGAGCGTGGCCGGGCTCGAGGCCATCGATCTCGACGTCCTCGGCAAGAAGGGGCGCTTGACCGGCGTCCTGCGCGGGATCGGCGGCCTGCCACCCGACGACCGGCCCAAGGTGGGGGCGATCGCCAACACCGTCCGCCAGGCGGTCGAGGCCGCCATCGCAGAGCGTGGCGCCCACCTGCGAGAGCAGGAGCTCGAGCAGCGCCTGGCCGCAGACGCGGTCGACGTCACGACGCCCGGGCGTCCTCTCCGGCGTGGGACGCTCCACCCGATCCCGGTCACGATCGGCGAGATCGCCGAGATCTTCGGGCAGTTCGGCTTCGTGGTCTACGAGGGCCCGGAGATCGAGGACGACCTGCGCAACTTCCAGATGCTCAACATCCCGCCCGACCATCCGTCGCGCGACCTGTGGGACACCTTGTACGTCGACATCGAGGGCCACCTGCTCCGGACCCACACTTCGCCGGGCCAGATCCGGGTGATGCACGAGGCCGCCCCGCCGATCCGGGCGCTCCTGCCGGGTCGGTGCTTCCGGTACGAGGCGATCGACGCCAGCCACGCATCCGAGTTCTTCCAGGTCGAGGGCCTCATGGTGGACGAAGGAACCACGCTCGGCGACCTGCGCGGGCTGCTCGACGAATTCGCCCGGGCGCTGTTCGGCCACGATCGCAAGACCCGCTTCCGGCCCGGCTACTACCCATTCACGGAGCCGTCCGTCGCGTTCGACGTGGAATGCGTGGTATGCGGCGGGATCGGCTGTCCGGCCTGCTCGAAGACCGGCTGGATGACGATCCTGGGTGCCGGGATGGTCCATCCGGTCGTCCTCCAGCATGGCGGGCTGGACCCCGAGCGGTATCAGGGCTTCGCCTTCGGGATGGGCGTCGAGCGGATCGCCAACCTCCGCCACAGCGTCGGTGACCTGCGGCTGTACATGGACAACGACCTGCGCTTCCTCGAGCAATTCCGATGAGAGTGCCGCTCGCCTGGCTGCGCGAGTTCGTCGACATCGACCTCGGTCCGGAGGCCCTGGCCGATCGGCTGACCCTGCTCGGCATGGAGGTCAAGGGGATCGAGTCGTGGGGCGCCGACTGGCGCAACGTCGTGGTCGGCGAGCTGCTCACCGTGGAGCGCCATCCCCGGGCCGACAGGCTGTCGCTGACGACCGTGACCACGGGGTCCGGCGTGCCCCTCGAGATCGTCTGCGGGGCGACCAACATCGCCCCCGGTCAGCGCGTGCCGGTGGCGCTGCCGGGCGCCGTCCTGCCTGGCAATCGCCGGATCGAGCGGACCGAGAAGATGGGCGCGGTCAGCAACGGCATGCTCTGCTCGGGCGACGAGCTGGGGCTGACCAGCGACGCCGACGGGATCCTGATCCTGCCGTCCGACACGCCGGTCGGGCGGCCGATGACCGAGCTGTTCGGCGACATCGTGCTCGACGTCGACGTCAAGCCGAACCGCGGCGACGCCCTGTCCATCGTGGGCCTGGCCCGCGAGGTGGCGGCCGTCACCGGCGGGCCGATCCGGATGCCATCGAGCCACCTGGTCGAAGCCGGCAGGCCGGTGACCGAGCGGCTCCGGGTGGACGTCCTCGACACCGAACTGTGCCCCCGGTTCGTGGGTCGATGGGTGAGCGGCGTCCGGGTCGGCCCGTCACCGAACCGGATCCAGATGCGGCTCATGGCGGCCGGCCAGCGGCCGATCAGCAACGTCGTCGACGCCTCGAACTACGTCATGATCGAGCTGGGCAAGCCGATCCACGTCTTCGACGGCGCGGCCGTCCGCGACGGCCGGATCATCGTCCGCCGCGCCGCGCGCGGCGAGCGCATCGAGACGCTCGACCATGTCGACCGGGAGCTCGACACCGAGACGCTGGTCATTGCCGATCCGCACGGCCCGATCGGCATCGCCGGCGTCATGGGCGGTGCCGAGTCGGAGGTCGGCGACCGGACCACCGAGGTCGCCGTCGAATTCGGCGATCTTCGACCCGGTCAGCATCCGGCGGACCGCGTTCCGCTACGCCCTCCGTTCCGACGCGAGCCTGCGGTTCGAGAAGGGGCAGGAGTTCCGGCTCGCGCGGGTCGGTGCCGATCGGACGGCCCAGCTAGTGGCGGAGTGGGCGGGCGGGGCGGTCGCCCCCGGCGCGGTCGATTTCGAACTCGATCGAAACGCCGACCGCTCGAGTGGCCTACCGGCCCGGACGGGTGAATCGGCTGCTGGGCACGGCACTCGCTCCCCATGAACAGTCAGCGCTCCTGGCCCGGGTCGGGATCGAGGCTGAGCCGGCGCCGATCGGAACGCCGATCGCGGTCGCGGCGGGCTCCAGGCCGCTCGAGGTCGACGGGAGGACGTCGGAGACCTGGCTTGCGACGGTGCCGACCTGGCGGCGTGACCTGCTCGTCGAGGCCGACATCACCGAGGAGATCATCCGCGTGCGGGGCTACGAGACCGTGCCGCCGATCCTGCCGCACACGCCGATGCCCGGCTACCGGCACTCGCCGCTCGAGGTGCGCGACATGCTGCGCGAGACACTCGCCGGGGCGGGCGTCAGCGAGGTGGTGACCCACGCCCTGGTCGCGCCGCAGGCCGTCGAGCAGTTCCCACCGCCGGTCGACGATCGGCTCGCCACGGAGCCGGGCCAGCGTGCCGGAGGCGCGCCGGTCCACGTCACCAACCCGCTCTCGAGCCAGCATTCCGTGCTCCGGCAAAGCCTGCTCGGCAGCCTCCTCGATGTCGTCTCGACCAACCTGCGGCACGGCCGTGACGAGGTCGCGATCTTCGAGGTGGGTAAGGGCTATGCCAAGGGCGACGACCCGGCGGTACCGACCAGGGAGTGGTGGCGTCTCGGTCTCGCCCTGACCGGTCCAGCCGAGCCGCCGGCCTGGAATCGACCCGTTCGATCGTACGACCTCGATGACGGCAAGGGCCTGGTCGAGCTCCTGGGCCATCGGCTCGGCTTGCCGGCGCCCGCCTATGCACCGCTGATCGACGATCCGATCTTCCATCCTGGCCGGAGCGCCAGGGTGACCGTGGGCGCCGGCATGTCCGGTCGGCTGGGTGAGCTGCACCCACGCCTCGCGGCGGCACTGGACCTGCGCCCCGAGCGCGTCGTGCTGGCCGAGCTGGCGGTCGCGCGCCTCGCCGCCGGCCAGCTGACGGACGCGCTCGGGGCGACGCCATCGCGATTCCCGGCGGTCGAGCGCGACCTGGCCGTCGTGGTCGACGAGGCGCGACCGGCTGCCGACGTGGCGGCATCCATCCGGTCCCGGGCCGGGGCGTTGCTGCGCGGCGTCGAGCTGTTCGACATCTACCGCGGCCGGCCGCTGGCCGACCGCGAGAAGAGCCTCGCCTGGCGGCTGACGTTCGGGTCGGACGAGCGGACGCTGACCGAAGCCGAGGTCGACGACGCGGTCGGTGCGGTGGCTGCCGGCCTGGCCACGGACGTCGGCGGCCGGCTGCGAAGCTGAGTGTGGTCCGCCGGCAACGTCACGGGTCCGGCGGCCCTTGCCCCGGCGCGATGCCCGCTGCTACCCTTGCGCGGCTTCGCCGCGGGCCGGGGGCCGTGATCATGGAGGCTGTAGCGTGGACCTGACCGCCATCGGGGGGATCGACACGGTCGACCTGCTGATCTTCCTGTACTTCGTCGGCTTCTTCGTGCTCGGCTTCGCCCAGGGAACGATCCGCCGACTGATCGGGATCGGGTCCATCCTGTTCTCGTTCCTGTTCGCCGCGAACGTTGCCGAGCCGCTCGGGCGATTCCTGGGTGACAACTGGACGCAGTTCCCGCGCGAGTACAGCTACATGATCGGCTTCGGCACGGTCTTCTCTGCGGCGGCGATCGCCTTCGCGCTCGTCGTGCAGAGCTACTACAAGCCCCAACAGCTGTTCCAGAAGGCTCGCTTTGCCGATGAGATCCTCGGCGGCGTCCTGGGCATCATCCAGGCGGCGATCATCCTGGGCGCGGTGCTGATCATCCTCGATTCGTTCTTCCGTCTTCCTGGGTTCGCGCCCGACCCACAGGAGCTGCCGTTCCTTCGCGATCTGTGGGGCGGGCTCGACAAGTCGGCGACGGCCGGGCTATTCCGTTCGACGCTGATCCCGGGCGCGTTCTTCCTGATCGGGTTCCTCGTCCCGAGCAACATCCAATCGCTCTACCCACGGGCCGGCTGAGCGTCGTCGACCGGGCGACGCTCGAGGCGCCGACCCTCGAGGCGGGCCGGGCGCTGCTCGGGGCCACGCTGGTCCGCGAGGACGCGACCGGCCGGCGCGCCGGCCGGATCGTCGAAGTCGAGGCGTACGTCGGCCAGGACGACCGCGCGTCTCACGCCCGGTTCGGCGAGACGCCGCGCAACCGGGTGATGTTCGGTCCGCCCGGGCATGCCTACGTGTACCTTGTGTACGGGATGTACGACTGCCTGAACGTGGTGACGGAGCCGGCCGGGTCGCCGGCGGCGCTGCTCATCCGTGCCGTGGAACCGCGCGACGGCCAGGACCTCATGCGCGAGGCCCGCATCGCGCGGGCGGAGGCACGCAACCGGGCTCGGTCGATCGAGCGAAACGCCCTCGAGGCGGAGCGCATCCGGCGCCTGCCCGGCCACCGGCTGGCGAGCGGCCCCGGGCTGGTCGGAGCGGCCTTCGGTCTGGACCCGGGATGGACCGGGCTCGACCTGTGCGACGCCACGTCGCCACTCCGAATCGAGACCGACCCCTCGGGACAGCGCTCGGGGCCGGCGATCGTGGCCACGCCGCGGATCGGAATCGACGGGGCCGGCCGGCCGTGGACCGACGTGCCGTGGCGGCTGCACCTGGCCGGCGATCGCTCGGTGTCGGGCCGCGGCCGCCAACGCTGAGCGCCCGTGGACCAACGCTCGATCTCGCTGCTTGAGTTCCCCGCGGTCCGCGAGCGGCTGGCCGGCCTGACCTCATTCGGACCCGCGCGGGCCCTGGCCGAGCGCCTGGAGCCGTCGTCCGACCCGGTCATCGTCGCCCGCGGGCTGGACGAGACCGACCAGGCGCGCGGCCTGGTCGAGGAGCGGCCGGGCGTCGGGATCGGCGCCGCGCGCGACATCGGACCCGCCGTCGAGCGCGCCGCGCGCGGTGGACGGCTGGAGCCGGCGCAGTTCCTCGAGCTCGCCGACACGCTCGACGCGACCTCGCGGCTGGCGACGATGCTTGCCGACGAGCGCCGGCCGCTCCTGCGCGAGCTCGGCCGCGAGCTGCACCCGCTGCCCGGTCTGCGCTCGACGTTGTCGCGCAGCTTCGATCCGGTCGGCGAGCTGCTCGACACCGCCTCACCGCGGCTCGGCGGACTCCGGGCGGCCGTCCGCGTCGCCTACGATCGCCTCCGCCGCCGGCTCGACTCGCTCGTCGCGGCCGAGCTGGGCAATGCCCTCCAGGAGCCGCTGGTCACGCTTCGCAATGGGCGATACGTCGTGCCGGTCAAGGCCGAGGCCCGTGCCAGGGTCAAGGGCATCGTCCACGATGCGTCGGGGAGCGGCCAGACCCTGTTCATCGAGCCGCTCGTCGCGGTCGAGCTCGGCAATGCCTGGCGAGAAGCGCAGGTCGCCGAGGCCGAGGAGGTCGCGCGCATCCTCGACGAGCTGTCGGCGTTCGTCGCCGCAAACGCCGCTGACCTGCGCGAGACGCTCGGTGCGCTGGCGCGCTTCGACCTGTGGGCCGCCAAGGCCTCGCTGGCATCCGAGATGGACGCCGTCCGGGCGGAGACCGCCGAGCGCTACGAGGTCGTCCTGCTGTCCGCCCGGCACCCGGGCCTGACCGGGCACGTGGTCCCGATCGACGTCCGGCTCGGCGACGGGTACACCGCCCTCGTGGTGACCGGGCCGAACACGGGCGGCAAGACCGTGACCCTGCGGACGCTTGGCCTGCTCAGCCTGATGCACCAGGCCGGTCTCCACGTGCCGGTCGCTCCCGGCAGCCGACTGCCGGTCTGGCGCGACGTGTTCGCCGACATCGGCGACGAGCAGTCGATCGCCCAATCGCTGTCGACGTTCTCTGGACACCTTCGCTCGATCATCCGGATCGTGGCGGCGGCCGGTCCGGGCACGCTCGTCCTGCTCGACGAACTTGGCGCGGGCACCGACCCGACCGAGGGCTCCGCCCTCGCGCAGGCCCTGCTCGACCACTTCATCCGGGCCGGGGCGCTGGTCGGGGCGACCACTCACTACGCCGAGCTGAAGGCCTATGCCCACACGACGCCCGGGGTGACCAACGCGGCCGTCGAGTTCGATCTCGACACGCTCTCACCGACGTATCGGCTGACGATCGGGCTGCCGGGCGGCAGCCAGGCGTTCGCGATCGCCGAGCGGCTTGGGCTGCCCGAGGCGATCGTGACCGACGCCCGTTCCCGGCTGACCGAGTCACAGCGGTCGTTCGAGGCCACGCTCGCGTCGATCCGGTCCACGGAGACCGAGGCCAGCAACCTGCTCGACCAGGCCCGGGAAGCGGAGATTCGCTCAGCCGACGCGTTGCGGGTGGCCGAGGAGGAGCGACGGCGGGCCAGGCGTGAGCGCGCGGAGTCGGTCGGCGCTGCGCGGAGCGAGGCCGAGCGGCTAGTGGCGGCCCTGCGTGACGAGGTCGAAGCCGTTCGAAATGCGCTGGAGCGGGAGACCCTGACGGCCGCCTCGCTCGACGAAGCCCTCGCCCGTGCCGAGGCCGGCCTCGCGCGGCTCCCGGCCGGCGAGCCGGCGCCGGTCCCGGAGCCCGTTGTCGAGCGTGTCTGGCAACTGGGCGAGCGCGCCCGCAGCCGATCCGGCGGCTGGGAGGGCCGGATCGCGGCGCTCGAGCGAGGCGGCAGGCGGGCGACGCTCGAAGCGGGCGGAATGCGCGTGACCGTCGACGTGGACGACCTCGTACCCGCGATCGGCAACCAGGCGCCGCCGACCCGCTTCGGCGCGGCCCCGACCGCGGCCCCGGCGACGTCGAACGCGACGACCCTCCGCCTGGAGCGGGCGCGCTCGGTCGCGTCCTCGCTCGACCTGCGCGGCGCCCGGGTGGAGGAGGCGCTAGAAGCCCTCGATCGCTATCTCGACGACGCCGGGCTCGCCGGACTCAGCAAGGTCATGATCATCCACGGCCTCGGCACGGGCGCGTTGCGCGATGCGGTCCGATCCGATGCGGCCAACCACCCGCTCGTGCGCTCGCTGCGGCCCGGGGAGCGGGGCGAAGGCGGCGACGGCGCAACGATCGTCGAGCTGTAGCCCTCAGTCAGTCCGGCGGCCGCCCGGCTAGCGACAGCGTGGGACCTTCGAGCGGTCGCGCAACGTGAGGTCGACGCTGTTGCCGGTCGGCAGCGGGGTCCCGGCGCCCGGCCGCTCCTGGAACACCACGAAGTTGGGCCCGATGTCGGCCGGTTTCACCTCTCCGACGGCGTAGCCTGCCGCGGTGAGGTTCTCGCTGGCGATCTCGAGGCTCTGGCACACCACGTCGGGCACGGCCGAGGCGGGGGGTGGGGCACTCGGCGACGGACAGGGCCCCAGGAAGGGGTCGCACGGCAGCGTGCACGGACCGGCCAACGGGTCGCACGGCAGCGTGCACGGACCGGCCAACGGGTCGCACGGCGGCGGGACGACGATCGGGCACAGCTCGGTCGGGGCGAACGGCGCCCCCCACGTATGTCCGAACGGCGCAAACGAGTTGTTGTAGAAGTACGACGTCCGGGTACCCTCGGGGCCGCCCTTGACGCCGACGCCCTTGGCTGCTCGAGCACCCCATTCCTCGTCGGCGGCCTGCCAGGCCGGGAAGCTCGCGTCGACCTGGCTGAGGTCGAAGAAGCCCTCGTTGACCATCGGCCCGGCGCAACCGTCCTGCCACAGCAGGCCCGACGCGGAGTCGATCTGCTTGGTGACCCGGATCGTCTCCTTCTGGGTCGGCACGGTTCCCGGGATGTAGATCTCATCGACCGTGTCGGTCGTGAACGGACCCGGCTGGTCTCCGGTGAAGGCGTCGACGGTGGCGGTCTCGAGGTCGTCCGGCCGGTGGAAGTCGGAGATCGGCAGCCCCTTGCTGATCTCGGTCAGGATGGCCGACCAGAGCGGCGCGGAGGTGTCCAGCGAGAGCTTGCCGTCGTTCGGGGTGTTGTCGCTGTTGCCCATCCAGACCCCGACCGCCAGGGCCGGCGCCGTGGCGTCGGCCGGCGGAGCTAGATAGCCGTACGCGGCGACGTCCCGGTTGTCGCTGGTGGTGCCGGTCTTGTAGGCCGCCGGACGGCGGGTCTTGCCGTCGTAGATCGCCCACTTGCCCCAGTACGGGTTGACCTTGGTGTCGGTGTTGCCGGCGAGGATGTCGGTGATGATCGCGGCGGCGTCGTTGCTGACCACCCGTGTGCCCTTCTCGGGCAGGCTGGTGAGCAACTCGCGGCCGTTGCTGTCGACGATCGAGGTGATCAGCCTTTGCGGCACGTGGACGCCGCCGTCGGCGATCGTGCCGTAGGCGCCAAGCAGGTCGATTGGGTGCATCTCGAGCGTCCCGATCCCCATCGACACCACCGGCACGGCGGTCTTCGGATAGGTGATCCCGAAGTCCTGCGTGCGCGAGAACAGCCGGTCGAGCCCGGTCAGGACCGCCGCCTTGATGGCCGGGATGTTGAGCGAGAACTGGAGCGCGGAGCGGAGCCGGACCGGGCCGCGTTCGAGCTTGTCGGCCTGGGTCGGCGTGTACTTGTTGGTCGTGGCCGAGACCTGGCCGAAGTCGGTCACCACGTCCATGAGCAGCGTCGACGCCGTCAGCGTTCGGTCGTCGATCCCGATCAGGTAGTCGATCGGCTTGATTGCCGACCCAGGCTGCCGCCAGCCGTCCGACAGCACGTCGAACTGGGGCTGGAACGTGGCGTTGCCCTTGGCCGTGTAGCTGGCGCTCCCGACATAGGCCAGCACGTCGCCGGTCCGGTAGTCGATGACGCCGGCTGCCGCGTTGTTGATGTTGTGCCCGCGCAGGCCGAGCACCCAGCTCTGGGCGGACTTCGGGATCTTCTTGGCGGTCAGGACCGCGCTCGGGTTCGAGGCGTTGGGCGCCCGGGCGGCGACGTAGACCCACTTCTCGGCGACCTTCTGCATGTTCCAGTCGAGCGTCGTCGTGACCTTCATCCCGCCACCATCCACCTTGGGGCAGTTGTCCGGCGTGTCCGGGCAGAACTGCTCGCCGAGCTGGTGGCGGACCAGCCACACGAACTGGGGCGCCTTCCACGTCGCCGACACCTGGGGCACGAGCTCGACCGGTTCCTGCTTCGCCGCGTCGTACTCGGCGAAGGCGTGCTTGTCGCCGCTCAGGTAGCTGCGCGTCTTCATCAGGTCGAGGATGTGATTGCGGCGAACCACGACCTCGGAATCCTGGGGGACGACCAGTCTGAACTTCGTGCAGTCGGCGCCCGCGGCGACGTCCTCGAGGCAGACCGGCTGGGCGTTGCGCACCAGGTCGAACTTGGTCGGCGACTGGGGGATGGCGGCCAGGATCGCGTCCTGGGCGAGGCTCAGGTCGGCCAGCGACTTGCCGAAGTAGCTCTTGGCGGCGGCCGCCACGCCGTAACTCTGGTTGCCGTAGAAGTTCTGGTTGAGGTAGGCGGTGATGATCTCCTGCTTGCCGGCGACACCGGGGAACTCCTGGGTCAGCCGGATCGACTGGATGATCTCCCGGATCTTGCGTTCGTAGGTCGAGCCCTCGAAGGCCGACGGCGGGAGGAGCTTGGCGCGGACGAGCTGCTGGGTGATGGTCGACGCCCCGCGTGGTTGTCCGCTGATCGTATCGAGGCCGGCGGAGACGATCCCGCCCGCATCGAAGCCCGGGTTCGTCCAGAAGTCCTTGTCCTCGATCGACGTCGTGGCGTCGATGATCTCGGGGGTCAGCTGGTCGTAGGTTACGACATCGCGCTTGAGATCGCCGAGACGGGCCAGCTCGACCTTGCCCGTCCGGTCGTAGACGATCGTCTGCTGGGTGAACTGGATCGCACTCAGCTGCTGGGCGGGATCCGGGAGGCCCGCGGCGTAGTGGTTGTAGGCGCCGATCACGAAGATCAGCCCGACCCCGGCGACGAGGAACGAAGCCACGAACAGGGCCACCACGATCGCGCTGACGGCGCCGAGGACCCGGGAGCCGGTGCGCCCGCGCGGTTGCTGTCCGAGCGCGCGTCGATGGCGCTGGCGTCGCGCGAGGCTGGTCTGCATCTCTGGCCGCACGATAGCATAGGGGGCGTGATGAACCGGATGGCCGCCTCCCGGAGGGTCGAGACGACCTGGCCCGTGCGCCTGTGACGAGTCAGACGACGGCACGCCCCGGCCGGGGCCTCGGTGGACTCCTGCCCGAGCTCGAGTGGCGGGGCATCCTACATGCGACCACCCCCGGTCTTGCCGCGCGCCTGGCGACGGGCGAACCGATCTCCGGCTACATCGGGTTCGACCCCAGCGCGCCGTCGCTCCATATCGGAAGCCTGGTCCCGATCTTCGGCCTGCTCCGGCTGCAGCGGTTCGGTGGCCGGCCGGTGGCCGTGGTCGGTGGCGGGACCGGGATGATCGGCGACCCCTCGGGCCGGTCGTCGGAGCGGAACCTGCTCGACCGCGACACGCTGGAGGCCAACCTGGCAGGCCTCCGCGGCCAGCTGGAACGGTTCCTCGACTTCTCCCCGGGTGCGGGCGCAGCGATGTTGGTCAACAACCTCGATTGGCTCGGCCAGCTCAGCCTGATCGACTTCCTGCGCGACACCGGCAAGCACTTCACGATCCCGTACATGCTGGCCAAGGACTCAGTCCAGGTTCGCCTGGATCGTGGCCTGTCGTTCACCGAATTCAGCTACATGCTCCTGCAGGCGTATGACTTCGCGTACCTCAACCGGACGATGGGCGTCGAGCTGCAGATGGGCGGCGCGGACCAATGGGGGAACATCACGGCGGGTCTCGAGCTGCTGCGCCGGACCGGTGGGGGCGGACAGGATTCGGAGGCGGCCCACGGGCTCGCCTACAAGCTCCTGCTCAACCCGTCGGGGGCGAAGTTCGGCAAGAGCGACGAGGGCGAGTCGGTCTGGCTCGATGCCGCCCGGACGCCGCCGTTCGCCTTCTACCAGCACTGGCTCAACACGGACGACCGCGACATCGGGACCTATCTCCGCTGGTTCACCGAGTTCACGCGAGAGGAGATCGAGGCGCTCGAGGCCGAAGGCGGGGCGCGGCCGGAGTTGCGGGCGGCGCAACGGGCGCTGGCGCGCGACATCACCGCCCGGACCCATGGCGAGCCTGCGGCGACCCAGGCGATCGCCAATTCGGAGGCGATGTTCTCGGGCGAGGCAATCGGCGACCCCGCCACGTTGCGGTCCCTGTTCGAATCGACCGGCGGGTTCGGGTTCACGCGGGCCAGCCTGGAAGCCGGGATCGCGGTCCTGCTCGCGGATGCCGGCGTCTTCTCGTCCCGGGGCGAGGCCCGGCGGACGATCGCCGGCGGCGGGCTGACGGTCAACGGGACGCGCGTGACTGACGCCGCGCTCGTCCCGGAGCCGATCGCCGGGGAGTGGCTCGACGTCCGGATCGGCAAGCGCCGACGCGAGGTGGGTCGCCTCCTTCGCTAGGCGAAGGAACCACGGCATCGGGCACGCGGACGCGGCCCGGCGATCCGCCCCGACCGTACCGTTTGGCGTCGGAGGTACGGCGGGCCGACCAGGAGCGCCGGGCGTCCGGGACGAGTTCCGCCCTGGACGGCCCGCCGATCCCGGTGACGACTGCCAAACGGCGGACCATTCATGCAGGGACTCCAATGGACAGTGGCAGTCCCGGGAGTGGCCCTGACCGCGGGGTAACGAGCGTGGGTCGCGCACGCCACACGCTGCAACCCCTGGCGACAGGCTCGACGATCGACTCGAAGAGTCCCTAGGTGACTGTTCCGCCGGTTCGCGTGCCGTGGCGAGCGCGGAGCACCTCGACGACCGCGCCGGGCGCCACACCTCGTTCCGCCAGCAGGACCAGCGTGTGGTACAGCAGGTCAGCGGCCTCGCCGGCCAGCGCCTCGCGGGTCGCCATCCGATCCGATCCGCCCGCGTCGGCAGCGGCGTCGTCCTTGGCGGCAATGAGCACTTCGGTGGCCTCCTCGGTCACCTTCCGGCCGGCCGCATCGACGCCGCCCGTGACGAGCCGGGCGGTGTACGAGCCTTCCGGTCGCTCGGCCGCCCGGGCCGCGATCGTCGTCCACAGCGTCTCCAGCCAGGCGAAGCCCTGGCCGGCGCGGTCCGACGGCGAACCGTCGGGGTCGAAGCAGCTCCGCGTCTCGCGGTGGCAGGTGGCGCCGACCGGAGCGACGGTCACCAGCAGCGCGTCACGGTCGCAGTCGGCCTCGAGGCCGACCAGCCTCAGCACGTGGCCGCTCGTCTCACCCTTCCGCCACAGCCGGTCGCGCGAGCGCGAGTGGAAGTAGACCTCGCCGGACGCCAACGTAGCGGCCAGGGCTTCTGCGTCCATGTAGGCGACCATCAGGATGCGTCCATCGGCCACGTCCTGGACGACCGCGGGCACCAACCCCTCCGGCCCGAACGCGACGTCGGGGAGGATCGGGGCGGTCATGCCACCGCCTGTGGTGCCAGGCGAACCGGGAGCCCTGCGGCGGCCATCGCGGCCTTGACATCGGCGATCGAGTGGATCCGCCGGTGGAAGATCGACGCCGCGAGCACGGCGTCGGCGCCCCCGTCGCGAACCACCGCAACGAAGTCGGTCGGTCCGGCGGCTCCACCCGAGGCGATCACCGGGACCTCGACCGTCGAGCTGATCGCTCGCAGCAGCTCGATGTCGAATCCCGATCCGGTCCCGTCACGGTCGATCGACGTGATCAGCAGCTCGCCCGCACCGAGCTCGACGGCCCGTCCGGCCCACGCCACCGCGTCGCGGGCGGTCCGCTCGCGGCCGCCGCGGACGACGACCTCCCACGTTCCCGCGGACGTCGCCAGCGCGTCGATCGCGACCACGACCGCCTGGCGACCGAATCGGTCGGCGCACCGCGAGATCAGCTCCGGGTCGGTCACCGCGGCCGTGTTGAGCGAGACCTTGTCGGCGCCGGCCCGGAGCACGTCGCGCATCTCCTCCACGGTCCGCACGCCGCCGCCGACGGTCAGCGGGATGAAGGCCCGGCGGGCCGTGCGTTCGACGATGTCGAGCAGCGTCCCGCGTCGCTCCGGGGCAGCGGTGATGTCGAGGAACACGAGTTCGTCCGCGCCTTCACGGGCATAGCGCTCGGCCAGCACCGGCGGATCGCCTTCGTCGACGAGATTGACGAACCGCGTGCCCTTGACCACGCGCCCGTCGGCCACGTCGAGGCACGGGATCACCCGCCGGCGGAGCATCACGCGGCCGCTCGGACAAGTCCGACGAAGTTGGCGAGCAGGCGCAGGCCGTCGGGGCCACTTCGTTCGGGGTGGAACTGGACGCCGAGCACGGAGCCGCGCTCGATGGCGGACGTGAACGGGCGGCCGTGGGTCGTCCGGGCGAGCTCGAACCCGGCGCCGCCGTCGAGCGAGCCGGCGTACGAATGGACGAAGTAGAAGTCGGCGTCCTCGTCGATGCCCGCGAAGAGCGGGTGGGCACGCGATCGTTCGACCTGGTTCCAGCCGATGTGCGGCAGCGTCGGGGCTTGCTCGAGGCGGCGCGTCCGGCCGGGCAGGACGCCGAGCGTCGTCGCGTCGTCCTCGTCGCTCCCTTCGAAGAGGAGCTGGAGTCCGAGGCAGATCCCGAGGAACGGCCGGCCGGCCGCCAGCCAGTCGCGGATCGGGCCGGTCAAGTCGTGGCGATCGAGCCGTTCCATCGCCGGGGCCGCGGCACCGACGCCGGGCACGATCACCGCGTCGACCGTCTCGAAGGCCGTCGCGTCACGCGCGATCCGCGCGTCGGCACCGACCGTCGTGAGTGCCTGGTCGATGCTGACCAGGTTGCCCGCGCCGTAGTCCACGACCGCGATCCGCGGCCGGCCGGCCCGCCCGGTCACCCGAGCGTCCCCTTGGTCGAGGCGACTCCGGCTCGCCGAGGATCCGCCTCGCAGGCAATCCGGAGGGCGCGGCCGAGCGCCTTGAACGCGGCCTCGGCGAGGTGGTGGTCGTTCCGGCCCGTGCCCGACACGTGAAGCGTGACGCCCGACGTGCGCGAGAACGCCTCCAGCGAGTGTTCGACCAGCTGGAGCGGCAGCCCGGCCACGCGCTCGCCGCGAAACGGCAGGTCGACGACCGCGTACGGGCGCCCGCCGACGTCGACGATCGCCGTGGCAACCAATTCGTCCATCGGCACCGAGCTCTGCCCGAAGCGACGGAGGCCCTCGCGATCACCGAGCGCCTCATGGAACGCCGCGCCGAGGACGAGCGCGACGTCCTCGACCGTATGGTGCTCGTCGACCTGCAGGTCGCCGTCGGCGCTGATCGCGAGGTCGAACAGCCCGTGATGCGCCAGCGATCCCAGCAGGTGGTCGTAGAACCCGATCCCGGTGTCGACCGAGGTCGAGCCCGTGCCGTCCAGCCCGAGCGTGATCGTGATCGAGGTCTCGCGGGTCGATCGGGCGAGGCTGATGCGGCGGCCGTCCCGCGGCCCGATGGTCAGCTCCCCGAGCGGCGTGGTCATTGGACAGCCTCCCTCGCCAGGTCCTCGGCCACGCCGATGAGCCGGTCGTTCTCGTGCGGGTCGCGGACGGTCAGCCGGAGGTGGCCGGCGAGCGGATGACCCTGGCCGAATGTTCGCGGAACGAGGCCTTGGGCCAGCAGCGCCTCGGCGACCGCGCCGGCCCGCTCCGGGCTTCGGAAGTCGGCGAGGACGAAGTTGGTGACCGACGGACCGACGTCCCAGCCCGCGCGGCGGAGCCGGTCAGACAGCCGCACCCGTTCGCTCGCGACGCGCTCGAGGTTGGTCGCCAGGATCGTGTCGTCGAGCAGGGCCTCGGTGGCGATCGTGACCGAGATGACCGACACGGACCCGGGTGGCCGGTACGGGTTGATCTGGTTGATCACCTCGGGACGGGCGATCGCGAATCCGACGCGGAGACCGGCCAGGGCATAGGCCTTGCTGACGGTCCGGACGACGATCAGGTTCGGGTACGACCTCCGCTGCTCGACCAGCGACGTCCCGACGAACTCGGCATAGGCCTCGTCGAGCACGACGATCGGGGCCGCTCGACCCGTCGCGGAGGCATCCGAGGCGAGACCCTTGAGCAGGCGTTCGATGGCGCCGGTCGGTTCGGCAAGCGCGGTCGGGTTGTTCGGGCTGCACAGCCAGACGAGCGAGGCGCCCGCGGCCGCGGCCCGCACGAGCGGCTCGTCGACGGCCCATCTCTGGCCGGCGCCCAGGCGCGGCACGGCCAGCGCGGTCGCGCCGCGTTGCTCCGTGCACACGCGGTACATCGCGTACGTCGGCGTCGGGACGACCGTCCGGGACCCCGGGGCGATGAACGCCTTGGCCACCAGGTCGAGGATCTCGTCGGCGCCGGCGCCGACCAGGATCTCGTCGACCCCGACGCCGTAGCGAGCCGCGGCGGCCTCGACGAGCCGCCGATAGTCGGACGGCGGGTACTCGGACACCGGGGCATCGAATCGGCCGGCCGCGAGCAGGCGCTCGACCAGCGCCGGCGGGGTGGGGGAGGTGTTCAGGTCGAACCGGATGATCTGCCGGATCGGGACGCCATAGCGTGCGGCAACCACCTCGTTCGTGGCCTCCCAGCTGTAGGTCGCCGGCGTCGTCGGGTGATGGAACGTGACGGGCGTCGGGCTCATGGCTCGTCCCGGAAGCGAATCTCGACCGCGTCGCGGTGGGCGGTGAGTCCCTCCGCCTCGGCCAGGGTCCCGACGGTGTCGCGGATCGAGGCAAGGCCCTCGCGGGTGATCCGCTGCACCTGGATGAACTTGCCGTACGTCTCCACGGCCAACCCGCCGGAGCCGCGTGCCAGGCCACCGGTCGGCAGGACGTGGTTGCCGCCGGTCGCGTAGTCGCCGGCCGATTCGGGCGCCCAGGGCCCGACGAAGATCGAGCCGGCGTTCCGGAGGCGGGCAACGGTCGGCTCGACCGGCTCGACGTCGACCGACAGGTGCTCCGGTCCGTAGCCGTTGACGAAGTCGATCGCGGCATCGAGGGTCGGCGAGAGGACGATCAGCCCGTGGTCGCGCAGCGCCGCGGCCAGGATCCCTCGGCGGTCGGCGGCGGCCACGGCCCGCCCGACCGCGGATTCGACCGCGTCGGCGAACGCGCGGTCGGTCGTGACGAGGATCGCCGGGGAGTCCGGGCCATGCTCGGCCTGCGTGACGAGATCGGCCGCGATCCGGGCGGGATCCGGGCGCGATCCTCTGCCACTCGCGCCGCCCATCGACGGCACGGCGAGGACCATGCCTTCCGACGGACCGGCCGGCAGGTCGATCCCGACCTCGCCGCAGACCTCGATCTTGGCGGCCGTGACCCACGCGTTGCCGGGCCCGACGATGCGCTCGACCGGCCCGAGCCCAGCCTCTGGCAGTCCATAGGCCAGCGCCCCGATCGCCTGCGCCCCACCCGCGACGACGAAGGCGTCGACGTCGAGCAGGCCGGCCGCGCCGAGCAGGATCGGGTTGGTCGCGCCGTCGCGATCCGCAGGCGAGGCGACGACGACCTCCCCGACGCCGGCGACCCGGGCCGGCACGACGGTCATCACCAGCGACGACGGGTAGGGAGCCGACCCACCCGGGACGTAGGCGCCGACGAGGGCCAGCGGGACCCACCGTCGCTCGATCGCGATGCCGGGAGCCACGACCACCGTGTGCGACGCGGGCCGCTGTGGCTCGGCGAAGCGACGGACGTGGTCGATGGCCTGGTCGAGCGCTCGCCGGATCCGCGGTTCGAGGTGGTCGCGCGCTGCTCGCAGTTCCGCACGTTCGAGGAGGAGCCGGCCGTCGGTACGGCCGCCGCCGACCGCCTGGTTCGCGGCGCGCACGGCGTCATCGCCGGTCGTCCGGACGGCCGCGAGCGTGGACCGGGCCCGGTCGCGGACCGAGGCGTCGGGTACGGCGCCGCGGCGGATCAGGGCGTCGTGCTCGGCGCGGGCTGCCCGGTCGCCGGCGGCGACCGCGGCCAGATCGAGCCGGCGGAGGCGAAACGCGGCCGGCGGGGCCGCCGGGACCGGTGTCGCCATGCCCGGCGAGTCCGCGACCACCCGGTCCCTCGATGACGCGGTCCGCGTCACGGCACGATCTTCTCGATCGGCAGGACGAGGATCCCCGATGCGCCGGCGGCCTTGAGCCGCGGCAGCAGCCCCCACACGTCGTCGGCCCCGACGACCGAGTGGATCGCGATCATTCCGGCATGGGCGAGCGGGATGACCGTCGGCGATTCGAGCGCCGGGAGGAGCTCCTGGATCTCGTCGAGCCTGGGGGCCGGTGCGTTCAGCATCAGGTACTTGCGGCCCCGAGCGGCGATGACCGAGCTGAGCATCGTGTCGATGGCGGCGAGGTCCGCGGCGCGATCCTGGTGCGCGGCCGGGTTGGCGACGAGGACGGCCTCCGATTCGAGGACGTCGCCGATCTGGCGAAGGCCATTCATGACCAGCGTCGAGCCGGTCGAGACCAGGTCGACGATCGCCTCGGCCAGCCCGAGCCGCGGCGCGACCTCGACCGCTCCGGAGATCGGGATGATCTCGACCGGCACGCGCCGCCCCTCAAAGAACCGGCGGGCGGTATTCGGGTGGGCCGTGGCGACCCGCAGCCCCGCGAGATCGTCAATCACCTGGGACGCCGAGTCGGTGGGGACGGCGGCGGCGAGACGGCACCGCCCATAGCCGAGCGAACGGACGCGCGGCAGTTCCGCGCCCGTCTCGCTCAGCAGGTCGACGCCGGTGATCCCCAGATCGGCAACGCCGTCGCCGACGAACTCGATGACGTCGTTGGTGCGGACGAACAGGATGTCGAGGTCGTAATTCTGGACGAGGGCGACCAGGCTTCGGTCGTGTTCCTCGAAGACGAGGCCCGCATCGTGGAGCAGGTGGAGCGTCGGCTCGACGAGACGGCCCTTGTTGGGGATCGCGAGCCGCAGGCGCGACCTCATCGATCGCCCTTGGCCGGGTAGGGGCGGGTCCCGCTCCGCGAAGGCGTCTTGAGCTTGTCGAGCATCGCCCGATATCCGCCCTCGCCATGGTTCAGCCAGGAGGCGATCCGGGTGATCGTGGCGGTGCTCGCGCCGGTCCGGCGGGAGATCTCGGCGTAGTGCATGCCCCCATCGAGGAGGCGGACGACCGCCCAGCGCTGGGCCATGTCGTGGAGCTCCGCGAGGGTGCACAGGTCGCGGAAGAACCGTTCCGTCTCGGCGACGTCGTCGAGCTGGAGGATCGCGTTGAAGAGCTCCTCGACCTCCTGGGTCCGCCAGTCGTCGGTCATCTCAACCGCACCCTCCATCGTTGTAGCATAGTAGCGTGCTAATACGCTAGCATGCCACCATGCACAGCGCAAGCCGCTTCGAGATCCTGCCCGCGATCGACCTCCGTGGTGGCCGCGTGGTCCGCCTGCGGCAGGGCGACTTCGACCAGGAGACCGCCTACAGCGCCGATCCGGTCGCTGTCGCCCGCGAGTTCGGCGCCGCGGGAGCGCGCTGGATCCATCTCGTCGATCTCGACGGGGCGCGCGCCGGCCGTCCGATGCAGGCAGAGGCGGTCCAGGCGGTGATCGCGGCCGTACAGGGCCAGGTCCAGGTCGATGTCGCCGGCGGGATCCGGACGGCCGTTGCTGCGACCTCGCTGATCGACGCCGGCGCGGCGCGTGTCGTGTTCGGGACGGCAGCCCTGACGGACCCCGCCATGGTCGGCGGCCTGGTGCGGGCGCACGGCCCCGAGCGGGTAGCGGTCGCGATCGACGTCCGTGGCGGCCTTGCCGTCGCCCATGGCTGGGTGGCGGGCGGCGCCGACACCCTCCCGGCTGCGGATGCGATCGAGACCCTCGCGGATCGGGGCGTCACGACGTTCGAGGTCACGGCCATCGAGCGCGACGGCCTCCTGGTCGGCCCCAACTTCGGCCTCTATGAGCGGTTGGTCGCGCTCGATCGCGGGGCCATCGTGGCGTCCGGGGGAGTGACCAGCGCTGATGACCTGCGGGCGCTCCAGGCGATCGGCTGCGCCGGAGCGATTCTCGGCCGCGCGCTGTACGAGGGCAGGCTCAGCCTCGGCGCCGCCCTTGGTTTCGGGGACCCCGGCCCGCAGCCCTAGTCGGGTGGTGGTGGGTCGTTCGTTGCGTCCGAGGCAACCACCGTCGACGCGCCGGCGATCAATCGCGCCAGCCGTCCGATCCGTTGCCTATCGCGCACGAAACCTGCAAACGGGCACGCTCTCGTGTCGGGTTCTTGTGTCAAACGCAACGAACGGCGGTTGGCGGCGACGCTACTTGCGCCACGTGCAACGTCGGCCGGGAATCCTGCACCACGCGCAACGCGGCCGCAGATGGTCGGTCGCATCGCCGCGAAGCCGGTGCGCCACGTCGTGGTCCGAGGGCAGGTGCGCTCTCGCGTCGCGTCGCGTCGCGGCGCGGGCCGGCCGGGCACACGCTCGCGTCCGGCCGGGCACACGCTCGCGGCCGGCCGGCGCAAACACCCGGCAGGCCCGACGTGGGACGAGGCCGGCCGCTCAGTGCCCGGCGGCCTCGACCTCCTTGCGGTGCGATTCGATCACCTTCTCGGCGATGTGCCCGGGCACGTCCTCGTAATGGTGCAGGGTCGCGCTGAACGTTCCGCGGCCCTGTGCTAGCGAGCGCAGCTCGGTCGCGTAGTTGAACAGCTCGGCCTGGGGGACCAGGGCGCTGATCACCTGGAGGTCGCCGATCGTGTCCATCCCGAGGACGCGGCCGCGCCGGCCGTTGAGGTCGCGGTTGACCTCGCCCATGTACGCCTCCGGGACACGGATCTCGATCTCCATGATCGGCTCGAGGAGGGCCGGCTTGGCGTTGTGGACGCCGTCCTTGAGGGCCATCGAGGCCGCGATCTTGAACGCCATCTCGTTCGAGTCGACCGGGTGGAACGATCCGTCGTACAGGGTCGCCTTGAAGTCGGACAGGGGGTAGCCGGCCAGCACGCCGCCCTCGGCGGCCTCGCGGATGCCCTTCTCGACACCCGCGAAGAAGCCCTTCGGGACGGCCCCGCCGACGATCCGCTCGGCGAACTCGACGCCGCCGTCGGGGTTCGGCTCGAGCTCGAGCCAGACGTCGCCGAACATCCCGTGGCCGCCGGTCTGCTTCTTGTAGCGGCCGTGGACCTGGGTCTTGCCGCGGATCGTCTCCTTGTACGGCACGCGTGGCGTGTGGGTCACGATCGCCGCCCCGAACTTGCGCTTGAGCCGCTCGATGATGACCGAGGTGTGGGCCTCGCCCATCGTCCGGAGCGTCTGCTCGCCGGTCGTGCTGCGTTCGAGCCGGACGGTCGGTTCCTCCTCGAGCATGCGGGTCAAGGCCGGACCCATCTTGTCGAGGTCGCCCTTGGTCTGCGGCTCGATGGCCATCACCAGCGACGGCTCCGGGAACTGGAGCGGCGGCAGGACGACGGGCTTGGCCTGGACGCTCAGCGTGTCGCCGGTCTCGGTCACGGTCAGCTTCGCGATCGCGCCGATCTCGCCGGCCTTGAGCTCGCCGATGGGTTCCTGCTCCTTGCCGTGGAGCAGCAGCAGCTGGCCGATCCGCTCGTCCTCGCCGTGGGTGCTGTTCCAGACGTGCGCCTGCGAGTGCAGCGTCCCGGACAGGACGCGCAGGTAGGTCAGGCGCCCGACGAACGGGTCGGCGGTGGTCTTGAACACGCGAACGAGCACCGGACCGTCCTCGTCGGCCGGAACCTCGACCGTCTCGCCCGACTTGTCGGCCGCCTGGGTCGGGGGTTCGTCGGCAGGCGACGGGAGATAGCGTACGAACGCGTCGAGCAGACCGCGCAGCCCGATCCCCTTGGTCGCGCTGCCGACGAGCACCGGCGCGAGGATCGAGTCCTTGACCCCCTTGCGCAGGCAGGCGTCGAGCTCCGGATCGGAGATCTCCTCGCCTTCGAGGTACTTGGTCAGGACGTCGTCGTCCGCCTCGGCGGCGGCTTCGAGCAGCTGGTCGCGGCGCCGGGCCACCTCGGCCTCCATGTCGGCCGGGATCGCGATCTCGACCTCCTTCCCGCCGTCGAGCTGCCAGGCCTTGCGATGGACCAGGTCGACGTAGCCCGTGAACGACTCCGCGGCTCCGATCGCGAGCTGGAGCGGCGCGATCTTGTCTCCGAAGCTCCGGCGCAAGGCGTCGAGCGCGGCCGTCGGGTCGGCGTTCTCGCGATCGCTCTTGTTGATGAAGAAGCAGGCCGCCTTGCCGCTCGCGCGACCGAGCGCGACGGCGTGCTCCAGACCGGCCTCGACGCCGCCCGAGGCGTCCATCACGAAGATCGCCCCGTCGACGGCGGCGAAGCCCTCGATGACGTCGGCGATGAAGTCCGGGTAGCCGGGCGTGTCGACGAGCGAGATCCGCGTCCCGTCCGCCTCGAAGGTACCGACCGCCAGGCTCAGCGACTCCTTGCGGCGCTGCTCCTCGGGCTCGAAATCGAGGTGCGCCGTTCCGTCGTCAACACGACCGAGCCGGGGAATCGCCCCGGCCCTGAACAGCAGCTGCTCCGCGAGCGTCGTCTTGCCGGATCCAGCGTGGCCGGCCAGGACGACGCTCCGAAGGTGGGGGAGGTCGACACTCTTCATCGTCATCGAATCGTCGGTCCTTCCGCTGTTCTGGGGCTCGGAATAGCAGGGACGAAGGGGGTCCGGCCATCATAGTCCGCTATACTCCGGCCCGCGATGTCCGGTCATTCCAAGTGGTCCACGATCAAGCGCGCGAAGGGCGTCACCGATGCCAAGCGCAGCGCGCTCTTCACCAAGGTCGCCCGCGAGATCAGCGTGGCCGCCAGGCAGGGTGGCGGCGACCCGGACGCGAACTACCGGCTGCGGCTGGCGATCGAGAAGGCCCGCTCGGTGAACATGCCGGCCGACAACATCAAGCGCACGATCGACAAGGCGACCGGCGGCGGCGATGCCGAGCAGTTCGAGGAGATCGTCTACGAGGGCTACGGCCCGGGCGGGATCGCGATCCTCGTCGAGGCCCAGACCGATAACCGCAACCGGACCGCGGCCGAGGTCCGCTCGATGTTCACCAAGGCGGGCGGCCAGCTCGCCGGGTCCGGTGCGGTGGCCTGGCAGTTCGAGCCGCGCGGCTACATCGAGGTCGCCCGGGCGGGCCTCGACGTTGACGAGGTGACCCTGGCCGCGATCGACGCCGGGGCCGAGGACGTCGAGACCGATGACGCGGAGACGATCGCGATCTACACCGCGCCGCATGATCTCGAGGCGGTACGGAAGCAGCTCGAGGCCGGCGGTGTCCCCGTCGATTCGGCCGAGTCGACGATGGTCGCCAAGCAGACCGTCGAGCTCGATTCGTCGAAGGCGCGCCAGGCGCTCCGGCTCGTCGAGCTCCTCGAGGACCTAGATGACGTGTCGCGGGTGACCGCCAACTTCGACATCCCCGAGGACGTCTACGCCGAGGTCGCCGGGTGATCGTCCTGGGGATCGACCCCGGGACCGCCTCGCTGGGCTACGGGATCGTCGAGCGGATCGCCGGACGGCTCCGCGAGGTGGACCACGGCTGCCTCACGACGTCGCCCGATCAAGGGCTGCCGCAGCGCCTGCTCGAGATCCACGCCCTGGTCGACGAGCTGATCCTGCTCCACCAGCCCGACCTGGTAGGGGTGGAGCGGCTGTTCTTCTCGCGCAACGTGCAGACGGCGTTTGCCGTGGGGCAGGCGCGCGGCGTCGTGCTGCTGGCGGCGGCCCAGCACGGGACACCCGTCCGTGAGGCGACCCCGAACGAGGTCAAGAGCGCGATCACCGGCTACGGTGCGGCCGACAAGGAACAGGTCCAGCGGATGGTCCAGCTGGTGCTCGGGATGAGCGAGCTGCCCCGCCCGGACGATGCCGCGGACGCACTGGCCATCGCGACCTGGGTGGCCAACACCGAGCGGGCGGGGCTCAGGTCGACGGCCGGTGTCCTCGATCGCGCCGCGGTCGCGCCGATCGCTCGCGGCGAGACCGGCTACGAGCGGGCCGTCCGCGAGGCGCTGACCGCGGAGCGTGCCGCCGCCAAACGAAACGCGTCGTAGCACGTGGCTCGTTCCGACGCAGCCGGGGGTGCATACGGCGCGGCAAACGGCGCAGCATTCATGCACGGACTGGTATGGCCGATCGGACGGCGCGAACCGGCACCGGGCCACGCCCCTGGGGTCGCTGGCGAGCTGATCCAAGCGTGGAGGACGAGCTGGGCATCGCCCTCAGCCGTCGAAGGCGGCCATACGAGTCCAGCCATGCATGTTGCGCCATTTCGGATGCCGAGAGGCCCGCGTTGATTGCCTCGGTCGAAGGGGTGGTCGGAGCGGTCGCCGCCGACTCGCTCGTGATCGAGGTCGGCGGGATCGGCTATCGGGTCTTTGCCGCGCCGTCGATCCTCGCCGCGGCCCAGCCCGGCAGCCGGCTCAAGCTCCACACCTATCACCTGGTCCGCGAGGACCAGCAGGCCCTGTACGGGTTCCGGAACGCCGAGGAGCTCGGGTTCTTCAATCTGCTGCTGACCGTGACCGGGGTTGGGCCCAAGGTGGCGCTCGCGATCGTCGGCAGCCGGCCCACGCCGGACCTCCAGCTCGCCATCCTGCTCCAGGACCAGGCGGTCCTCGTGTCCATCCCTGGGATCGGCAAGAAGCTGGCGGAGCGGGTCATCTTCGAGCTCAAGGAGAAGGTCGCCGCGGCCGGCGTGGCGGCATCCGGCGCCGGCGTCGGGGGTCAGGGCGCGGCCGAGAGCGAGGTCATCGCCGCGCTGCAGGCGCTGGGCTACTCCCTGGCCGAGGCACGCGAGGCATCACGGATCGCGCTCGCCGACGCGACGATCGGCGGCACCCTGGAGGATCGGGTAAAGGCCGCGTTGCGGAGCCTGCTGCGCGATTGACCCGCGCCTACGGCCGCCGGCCCGCGAGCGCATCTGCGTGTCGCCCGCGAGGGTCGATCGAGTCGCGGCCGGTCCGCGCCGCGAGCTCGGCGAGGGTCTCCCTGTCGAGGATCTCGAGCATCGAGTCGCGGACGTCGATCATCACGTCGCGCAGGCTGCAGGTCGCCTCGTCCGGGCACGAGCACGGCTCGTAGTAGCGCAGCGACACGCACGGCAGCGGAGCCAGCGCGCCGTCGAGCAGCCGGATGATCCGCCCGATCGACACGGAAGACGGCTGCGCGGCCAGCGCGTAGCCGCCATGCGTCCCGAGCGTCGTCTTGACGATGCCGGCGTGCTTGAGGGTCGCCATGATCTGCTCGAGGAACTTGGCCGGCAACCGGTTTCGGGCGGCCAACGTCGTCAACGCGATCGGCCCGTCGCCGTCGTGGCGAACCAGGTCGACCAGGGCGCGCAGGCCATACTCGGAGCGTCGGGAGAGGCGCATTCGCTGCATCCTATCGCCCATCTCCTAGTCCGTGGATAGGGATTTCGCCCATTGTGAACATCCGTGCGAAACGGACGGCCACGTGCTAGACTCACGCGCGATGGCCGACGACCTCACCCACATCCTCTCGGCGGACTTGGATGACGCCGATCCGGTGATCGAGGGCACCCTGCGACCGCGGACGCTGGACGAGTACATCGGCCAGCGCGAGGTCAAGGCCAACCTGTCGGTCCTGCTCGCGGCGGCCAAGGGCAGGGGAGAGGCCGCGGACCACGTCCTGCTGTACGGGCCGCCGGGTCTCGGCAAGACCACCCTGGCGACGATCATCGCCCGCGAGCTCGGGGTCAACGTCAAGTACGCCTCGGGTCCGGCGATCGAACGAGCCGGCGACCTGGCCGCGATCCTGACCTCGCTCGAGGAACGGGACGTCCTGTTCATCGACGAGATCCACCGGCTCAACCGGGCGGTCGAGGAGATCCTCTATCCGGCCATGGAGGACTACGCCCTCGACGTGATGATCGGGAAGGGGCCCTCGGCCCGCTCGCTGCGCCTCAGCCTCAAGCCGTTCACCGTGGTGGGCGCCACGACCCGTGCGGGCCGGATCAGCTCCCCGTTACGTGACCGGTTCGGGGCGACCTACCGGCTCGACTTCTACGCCGAGAACGAGCTGGCGGCGATCGTCGAGCGCTCGGCGGCGATCCTCGACGTGACCATCGAGCCGGCCGCCACGAAGGCCATCGCCCGGCGCGGCCGCGGCACGCCGCGGATCGTGAACCGGTTGCTCAAGCGCGTCCGCGACCACGCCCAGGTCCACGGCGACGGCCACGTCGACGAGGCGACGGCGACCGCCGCGATGCGCGCCATGGAGATCGACGACGAGGGCCTCGACTCGACCGACCGCAAGCTCCTGGCGGCGATCATCCAGAAGTTCGCCTCCGGACCGGTCGGCGTGGCGGCGCTGGCGGCGGTCCTGTCCGAGGAGACCGAGACGATCGAGGACGTCTACGAGCCGTTCCTGCTCCGCCTGGGGTTCATCGACCGGACGCCGTCCGGGCGGATCGCCACCGATGCGGCGCGAGCCCACCTGTCGGGCCTCGGCTACGAGATCCCGCCGCCACGGCGGTCGGAGCCCGGCATGGTCGGGCTGTGGGACGAGCCGGCGCAGCCGGACGCGTGAGCGGCGTCTTCGTCGGAGCGGCATCGCGGTTCGAGGTCGTCCAGCCACCTCCCGATGATGCGACGACACGGGCACGGCTGGGTCGGCTGACCCTGACCCACGGCGTCGTCGAGACGCCGCAGTACATGCCGGTCGGCACGAACGCCACGGTCAAGGCGCTCTCCCCGGACGACCTCCGCGACGCGGGCGCGTCGATCATCCTGTCGAACACCTACCACCTCTACCTCCGGCCGGGGCATGAGCGGATCGCCCGCCTCGGTGGCCTCCACCGGTTCATGGACTGGGAGCACCCGATCCTGACCGACTCGGGTGGCTTCCAGGTCGTCTCGCTGGGGGACCTCCGGGTCGTCGACGAGGATGGCGTGACGTTCCGGAGCCACCTCGACGGGTCGACCCACCGCTTCACGCCGGAGCATGCGATCCGCGTCCAGGAGGCGCTCGGCGCGGACGTCGCGGTCGCGTTCGACCAGCCGGTCTTCCCGAGCTCCCCGCGCGAGGTCGTGGCGGACGCCACGCGGCGGACGCATCGCTGGGCCGAACGGTCGCTGGCGGCCCATTCCCGACCCGACCAGGCGCTGTTCGGGATCATCCAGGGTGGCCTCGAACCCGACCTGCGAATCGAGTCGACGTCGTCCCTGGCCGGGCTCCCGTTCGACGGGCTGTGCATCGGCGGCCTGGCCGGCGACGAGACGCCGGCCCAGCGCGAGGCGACGATCGACATCGTCATCGACCGGCTGACGGACGACCCGCGGCCACGCTACCTCATGGGCCTTGGATCGCCGGCGGACCTCCTCGAGGCCGTCCACCGCGGTGTCGACCTGTTCGACTCGGTGCTCCCCGCGCGGGTCGCGCGCAACGGCCAGCTGTGGGTTCCGGGCGGACGGCTGAACCTCAGGAACCAGGTCCACCTCGACGATCCCGGGCCGGTCCAGGACGACTGTCCATGCCTCCTCTGCCGGCGCTTCTCCCGCGCCTACCTGGCCCACCTGTTCCGTGCCAACGAGTTGCTGGCATACCGCCTCGCGACTTGTCACAACCTGACCTTCACCCTAGACTTCATGGCCAGGATCCGAGCTGCCCTTGCGGCCGGAACCTTCCCCGCCGAGATGGCCGCACTGCGGGTTCGCGCTGGCCGATTGAGTGGCGGTGAAGGCGCTGTCAAGTCGGCGTGAAGCGCCGGTCGGTAACCTTCAGTCAGACGCGGAGGCGCATCGATGGGCTCGCGAGATCGACCCGGCAAGGAGGCCAAGAAGAAGCCAAAGGCCAAGCTAGCCCAGCCCAGCTTGTCGCCGATGGCGGAGCCACCCCGCAACGTCGAGGTGATCCGCAAGCCGCGCAAGGAGCGCCAGGTCGTCGAGGACGACGCGGAGGAAGGCTGATCGACCGGCGGACGCCATCCCGGCCCGCGGTCTGGCGAGCGGTCGCATGGATCGGATGAGGAGCGTGACGGGCAGATGGCGATGACCGACGAACGAAGCGCGGAGCGCGCGCTGGCGGAACGCGGCAAGGCGGTCGACGCCGCCCTCGCGTCGATCGAGAAGCAGTTCGGGCGGGGCGCGATCATGAAGCTCGGGTCGCGCGAGAAGCTCCAGATCGACACGATCCCGACCGGGTCCATCGCGCTGGACCTCGCCCTCGGTGTCGGCGGGATCCCCCGCGGCCGGATCACCGAGATCTTTGGTCCCGAGTCGTCGGGCAAGACGACCGTCTGCCAGCACGTGATCGCCGAAGCGCAACGCAAGGGCGGCGTGGCCGCGTTCATCGATGTCGAGCACGCGCTCGACCCCGGCTACGCCCGGGCCTGCGGGGTCAACGTCGACGAGCTCCTCGTCAGCCAGCCGGACACGGGCGAGCAGGCGCTCGAGATCACCGAGACCCTGATCCGCTCCGGCGGGATCGACATCGTCGTCGTCGACTCGGTTGCCGCGCTCGTGCCGCGCGCCGAGATCGAGGGCGAGATGGGCGACTCGTTCGTCGGGATCCAGGCCCGGTTGATGAGCCAGGCCCTGCGCAAGCTGACCGGCGCGGTGTCCCGGTCGAACACCGCCCTGGTCTTCACCAACCAGCTACGCGAGAAAATCGGCGTGATGTTCGGTAACCCCGAGACCACGCCGGGCGGCCGCGCGCTCAAGTTCTATGCGTCGGTCCGGCTCGACATCCGGCGGATCGAGACGATCAAGAATGGCACCGACTCGGTCGGCAATCGCTGCCGGGTCAAGGTCGTCAAGAACAAGGTCGCGCCGCCCTTCCGGGTCGCCGAGTTCGACGTCATGTACGGCGAGGGCGTGTCCAAGGAGGGCGGACTGCTCGACGTGGGCGTGGCGATGGACACGGTCACCAAGACCGGCGCCTGGTTCACCTTCGACGAGACCCGGCTTGGACAGGGCCGAGAGGCGGCAAAGGACTTCCTCAGGGCGAACCCGGCGATCGCCGACGAGATCGAGCGGCGGATCCGGGCCAAGATCAACGAGGTCACCATCCCGGTCGAAGGCATCGAAGAAGCCGAATAGGCTCGCCGTGATCTGGGCCGTCTGCTTCGTTCGCTCCTCCGCTCCGCCACTCACGCACTCCGCAGTGCGCTCGCGGGCGGTGCTCGGAGCGGCCTCGCAGCCAACCCAGCTGACGGCGGGCCTGATCCCTCGTGCGATCGGGCGCTCGCGACCGTGCTCGCCGCCGCCTTGCGCTCGGACCGCCTGACGGCGAGCTGAGATCCTGTGCCTGGACCTCGCCGGTCGCTGGTGGAGGGTCGCGATCGAAGGGCCGCGGTGGACGACCCGGCGGTCGTGCTGGCGGCAGCCGCGCGCTTCCTTGAGGCGCGATCGCGATCCGTGCACGAGGTTCGGCGGCGGCTGACCCAGGCCGGCTATCGGGCGGAGCTGGTCGAGGGCGCCATCGAGCGACTGGTGGAGCTCGGCATGCTCGACGACGAGGCCTTTGCGCGGGCGTGGGTGGAGTCGCGCGACCGAGCCCGGCCACGCGGCGAGCGCGCGATCCGCGAGGAGCTGCGGCTCAAGGGCGTCGACCGCGCGTCGGTCGATCTCGTGCTGGAGGAGCGCCGGGAGGCCGCGGTCGGAACCGATCGCGCAGCCGATGACGAGGGCGCCGCCTCGGCCGACCGCAACGCCGCGGAACGGCTCCTGGTGCGCCACGCGCGTTCGCTCCAGCGGGTCGTCGATCCACGCCAACGGCGCCAGCGTGCCTACACCCTGCTCGCCAGGAACGGCTTCGACCCGGAGACCTGTGCCGCGGTTGCCGCGGCCGTCGTCGAAGGCGACCTGTCGTCGGGCTGACCGACATCCGGGTGTGGCGACCGCCGGGCGCCGGGCGCCATGCGATCGCCGTGCGCTGCCCCCCTGGCGTCCCTAGATCGCGGCAGCCACCATCTCGGCGTCGCGGACGAGCCCGACCAGGTTGGCGGAGCCCATGTCGACGAGCCACGGCGTGCCGAGGAACGCCAGCCCGGCGATATCGGTGATTCCGCCCGTTTGCCGCGGCAGACCGAGATCGTCGATGACGTCTGCCTCGATCCAGCCGAGATCCGGCCGATAGCCGCTCGTCCACAGGACGGTACCGATCCCGTCTGCCGCCAGGTCGAGCGCCGTGACCTCGGGGACGTCGAACGCGAACTGGTCGGGTTCGTCGGCTGGATCGTCGCCGCCGGTCCGCGCGACGAACTCGTCGACGATCGGCCTGAGCCGCTCGTCGAAGAAGCGGTCCGCAAAGACGAGGCTCTCGGCGAGATCCGGGCGGAACGTCGCACGGGTGCCGTCGAGCGACTCGAGCCGGCCGACGAGGCGGAACCCGGCCGCCGCCATCCGGCGCAGGTTCGTGTCGTGACCGCCGCCGTGCCCCGACAGGTGCGGGTTGCAGGCGAGGCGCAGCGCGGGTGACGGGAGTCGGTCCGCGGACGGCAGCGGCGTGCCGAGTGCGCGTCCGGTCGTGGCCAGCTCGCGCAACCACCAGAAGACGTCGCGACCCCGATAGCGCCGCGGCGCGCGTCCGCAGCGTCCGACGGCCATCGTCACGGGACGTCCCGCCTCGGACAGCTCCTCCGCCAGCTGCACGCCCGATTGGCCCGAGCCCACGAGCAGGACGCCGCCCGGCGGCAGGGCAGCCGGTCGGCGATAGTCGTTCACGTGCAGGCTGAGGATCGCCGGCGAGAGGCCGCGCGCCATCTCGGGTACGTGGGGTCGACCGAACGGACCGGCCGCGACGACCACGGACCTCGCCCGGACCGGGCCGCGGCTCGTCTCGAGCTCGAACCGTTCCGTGCCGGCCGCGTCCCCGATCGGCACCAGGCGTCGCACCTCGACGTTGAGCTCGACCGGTGCCCCACTGGTCGCGGCATATCGGCGCCAGTGGTCGATGACTTCGTCCCTGGCCATGAAGCCGTCCGGATCCGTGCCATCGTATGGCTGCCCCGGGACCGAGACCGTCCAGTTCGGCGATACCAGCTGGAAACCATCCCAGCGGTCCTGCCACGCGCCGCCGAGCGTGGAGCGTCGTTCCAGCACGACGTGCTCGCGGTCGGCCCGGCTGAGCAGGTGGCTCATGACCAGCCCGGCCTGACCGGCCCCGATGACCACGGTCTCGACCGACTGCGGCAGAGTGTCGTCCATCGATTCCTCCCCGGTTGTTCCCGCCAGTATCGGTCGTCCGATGGAACCGGACCACCCATCGGTTGCCGTTCCGGGCATGGCGCCGTAGGCTACGCGACAGATGAAACGGCACCGCCGAAAACGGTGCTAGACACGCGCTAGACGGGCCGGTCGCCGCCCTTTCATTCGCCTCTCAATCGCCCCTCGCGATCGCGCCCTTCGCACACGTCAGACGTCCGGCCGCAGAATCCGGTCCGGATGGGAGGAAGACAACAGCATGGATACGCCAGTTGTCCTGGCGGTGGCCCTCGTGGCCGCCGTCGGCGGAGCCGTACTCGGCGCCCTGATCCGGAGCGTCTGGTCCTCGCAGACGATCAAGGCCGCGACCGCAGAAGCCCGCCGGATCGAGGCCGAGGCACGGACCCGCCAGAAGGAGCTCATTCTCGAAGCGAAGGACGAGAAGCTCCGGCTCCAGCACGAGGCCGAGGAGGAAGCCCGCGCCCGGCGCGGCGAGTTGTCGGGCCTGGAACGCCGGCTGCTCCAGCGTGACGAGCAGCTCGACCAGCGCACCGACATGCTGGAGCAGCGTGACCGGAAGCTCCTCGAGCGCGAGCGCGAGCTTGACAAGACCCGCGACGAGCTGGCGCGCGCCCACTCGGAACAGGTCGCCGCGCTCGAGCGAGTCTCCGGGATGTCGGCCGACGACGCAAAGTCGATCCTGATCGAGGCCGTCCGCGAGGAAGCCGAGCACGACGCGGTCAAGCTCGCCCGGGCGATCGAGCGGAGCGCCCGCGAGGAGGCCCAGGACAAGGCTCGCGACATCGTCATCACCGCGATGCAGCGGGTCGCGTCCGACCACACCGCCGAGCACACGGTCTCGGTCGTCCACCTGCCGTCCGACGAGATGAAGGGCCGAATCATCGGCCGCGAGGGCCGCAACATCCGGGCCCTGGAGCAGGCCACCGGGATCGACCTGATCATCGATGACACCCCGGAGACGGTGATCCTGTCCGGCTTCGACCCCGTCCGCCGCGAAGTGGCTCGCCTGGCGATCACGAAACTGATCGCCGACGGCCGGATCCACCCGGGACGGATCGAGGAGGTCGTGGCCAAGGCGCGCGCCGAGGTCGAGGTCGTCATGCGCCAGGCCGGCGAGCAGGCCGCCTACGACGCCGGCGTCCCCGGTCTCCCCGCGGACGTCATCAAGACACTCGGCCGGCTCAAGTTCCGGACGAGCTTCGGCCAGAACGTGCTCAGCCACGTCGTCGAGACCAGCCATCTCGCGGCGATCATCGCCGCCGAGATCGGCGCCGACGTCCAGGCCTGCAAGATGGGCGGGCTGCTCCACGATGTCGGCAAGGCGCTCGACCACGAGGTCGAGGGCCCGCACGCGGCGATCGGGGCAAGCCTGGCCCAGCGCCACAACCTGCCGCCCAAGGTGATCAACGCCATCGCGGCGCACCATCAGGAGGTCGAGTACAACTGCCTCGAGGCGCCGATCGTCCAGATCGCCGACGCCATCAGCGCGTCGCGACCGGGCGCCCGCGGCGAGTCGATGGACACCTACGTCAAGCGGCTCGAGGATCTCCAGGCGATCGCCGAGAGCTTCGGCGGCGTCGAGCGCTCGTTCGCCGTCCAGGCGGGGCGCGAAGTGCGCATCCTCGTCCGGCCCGAGGAGATCGATGACCTCACCGCGAGCCGCCTGGCCCGCGACATCGTCAAGAAGATCGAGGAGCAGCTGACCTACCCGGGTCAGATCAAGGTGACCGTCATCCGCGAGACGCGCGCGGTGGAGTACGCGAAGTAGCGCTCAGCCATCGCCGCCAGGTCGAGCGCATGACGCGTGACCGGCAATTGACGATGCGGCAACGCGGCGGCCGTCCATTCAACGCCCGCTGAGCGACAGGCGAGGATTGGTGCGACCTCCCCGAGGTGGGGAGGAGGAACCGAAAGGCCCCGCCCATGTCCGCTTCGTCCATCGCTCAACCGCTCCGTCGACCCGCATCGGGCGGCACGTTCGCCGTCGTCGCCGCGGGAGCCGCCCTGGCACTCGTGGTCGCCATTGGGGCTCTCGGCAACACGCGTCCGGCGCCGGGTACACCGGCCCTGGTGGCGACCCCCGCGCCCGGCGAATACCGCCTCGGCCCCGGTAACGGAACCCCGCCCGGCATCGTCAACCCGCTGACGCGCTCGCTCTCCGAGCCCGCGCCCGGCGAATACCGCCTCGGCCCCGGCAACGGGACCCCGCCCGGCATCGTCAACCCGCTGGGCTGACCCCCGCCTGACGACCACCGTCGGACCCAGGACCGGACCGCCGGCCTGGGCTCATTCGAACTCGCCGTTCCGTGCCGGCAACCCACTCGCGTCGCTCGACGATGGGACGACTCCGGTCGCCGGCCAAGGAGATTCGTCCGCCATGTCCTCGATCATCACCCTCGACACCCGGTCCACGCGCAACCTGGCCAAGCCGGCTGCCCTGGACCTGGTGACCGCTCGGTTCGCCCGGGCGCACTCCCAGCGCAGCACTCCGATCGTCGATGCCTTCCTGTCTCTCCTGGCAGGCGTCTTCGGGCCGGAGTACGGACCGATGCGATCCGACGTCCAGTCAGGCTGGCGGTGACCTATGCCTGCATCCAATCGATCCGTGTCGCCCACGGACATGGCCCTGCTGCTCGTCCTGGCCGTCGTGTGGGGCGGCGCCTTCCTCTTCTTCCGCATCGCCAGCCCTGAGGTCGGTCCAATCTGGACCGCCGAAGCCCGACTGGTCATCGGCGCGGCTGCCCTGGCGCTCGTCGCCGGACGGCGGACGGTCGGAGCGGTGCGGCGACGACCCAGGGCGTTCGCGATCGTCGGGACGACCTTCTCCGCGATCCCGTTCTCGCTGATCGCCTTTGCGTCGTTGACCCTGCCGACCGGCCTCGGTGCCCTGCTCAACGCATCGACACCCCTCTTCACGGCGTTGCTCGGGGTCGCGATCCTGGGCCAGCGGCTCTCGCGTCGAACCATGGCCGGCTTGGCGGTCGGCGTCGCGGCGGTGTTCGTGCTGGTCGGCTGGTCGCCACTCGAGGTGGGACCAGGGGTCCTGCTGGCGGTCGCGGCCGCGCTCGGAGCGTCGCTGAGCTATGCGTTCGCCGGGACGTTCGTCCGGCACTCTCTCGCCGGTGTCGGCGGGCTCGAGCTGGCGACCGGTCAGCTGGCATTCGGTGCGGTCGTCCTCCTCCCGTTCGCGATCGCGTCGGGTGCGCCCGGTCTGCCGTCGGCGGCCGGGGCCTTGTCGCTGGTCCTGCTCGGGGTGGTCGCGACGGCGCTCGCCTGGCCGATCTACTTCCAGGTCCTGTCGCGGACGTCACCGACCGCGGCGAGCACGGTGACGTTCGTCGTTCCGGCCTTCGCGATTGCCTGGGGCGGCCTCGTGCTGTCCGAGCCGATCGGCCCTGGTCTCGTCGCGGGGTTCGGGCTGATCCTCGTCAGCCTGGTCCTCATCCTCGGGCTGCGCCTGCCGATCCCGCCCCTGGGCCGGTGGCGCCGCCATCGTGCTGCAGCGCCGGCCAGCGCAATCTGAGCCCAGGGCTGGCTGCCGTTCGCTCGACGGCGACGCGGCCTGGATCGGCATGCCGCGTGATCGGGTGCTAGGCTCCAGCATCGGCCCCGGTCCCGCCGAGCCGTGCCGGTTCCGCCAGCCGGCTATCGGCTGGACGGCCCGTGCGAGATGGAGTTCATGACGATGTCCCACCGATCCCGCGCCGGCGATCGTCCCTGGACGGTCGCGAGGTGCGCGACGTAGCCGCCAGCGCGCACGGCGCGGCCGACCCGGTCGGCCGGACTCGCCTCGGCAACCCGACCAACGGCAACGTCCCGCGGCCGCCGGGTGCCTGCCGCGTCCTGATGATCGGCGACATGATCGGCAAGCCCGGTCGGGCCGCCGTGGAGGCGATCCTCGGTGAGCTCCGCGAGGAGCGCGGCATCGACTTCGTCACGGCCAACGGCGAGAACGTGGCCGGCGGGATGGGCCTCACGGTCTCGACCGCCGACAGCCTCCTGGCCGCCGGGGTCGACGTGATCACGTCGGGCAACCACATCTGGGACAAGCGCGAGATCTACGGCTATCTCGAGACGAGCGAGCGCGTCCTGCGCCCGCTCAACTACGGCGAGCACGAGGTTCCCGGGCGCGGCTGGGGCGTCTACCAGGCGCTCGACGGCACCGACGTCGCCGTGGTCAACCTCCAGGGCCGGACCTACATGCAGCCGATCGAGAACCCGTTCACCGACGCGGACCGGCTGCTCGACGAGTCGTCCGAGCCGCTGCCGCCGGTCCGCCTGGTCGACTTCCACTGTGAGCTGACGTCCGAGAAGAACGCGCTGGGGGTCTATCTCGACGGACGGGTCAGCGCCGTGGTGGGGACCCACACCCACATTGTCACCGGCGACGAACGGATCCTGCCGGGTGGCACCGCCTACCAGACCGACCTCGGCATGACCGGGCCGATCTGGAGCGTCATCGGCTTCGCGCCGCGGACCGTGCTGCCGCGCTTCGTCAATGCGCTGCCGACGCGGTTCGAGGTTGGGGATGGACCGGTCGTCTTCAACGCCAGCCAGATCGACATCGATCCGGCGACCGGACGCGCCGTCGCGATCGAGCGGATCCAGCGGCTGATCGAGCTCTGACGTGACCGACGCGTCCGCGCCGGCCCCGCGCCGTCGACGGCACGATCCGGCGCCGCCGCCCGACCCGGTCATCCCGCCTGGTCCGTCGACCGTCGACCTCCATGCTCACAGCCGGCGTTCGGACGGGGTCCTCGAGCCCCTCGACCTGATCCAGGCGGCGGCTGCCTGCGGCGTCACGACGTTCGCGCTGGCCGACCACGACACGCTGGTCGGCTACCGGGAGGTGGTCGCCCGTGGAGCGATCCCACCCGGGCTCGAGCTGGTCGCCGGGGTCGAGATCAACGCGATCGTCCGCGAGGACATCGGGCTGTGGGAGGGCGAGCTCCACATCCTCGGGTTGGGGATGGACTCGGACGACGAGGCGTTCGAGGCGGCGCTCGCCCGGCAGCGCGCCCGTCGCTCGGAACGGTTCGCCCGAACCGTCCGACGGCTGGCCGATCTCGGCATGCCGGTCGACGCCCAGCTCGAGACGCTCGTCAGCGGCCCGGACGATGCGCTCGGGCGGCCGATCGTCGGACGTGCGCTGGTGGCCGCAGGATTCGCGACGAGCGTCGAGGACGCATTCCGGCGCCTCATCGGGCGGGGGACGCCGGGCTACGTCCCGCGCGAAGGGCTGGGGCCGGACGAGGCGATCCGGGCGATCCGGGCGGCCGGCGGGCTGCCCGCGCTGGCGCATTTCGCCGACGCGCCGGCCCGGACCGCCCTGATCCGCGAGCTCATCGAGCACGGCCTCGGCGGGCTCGAGGTCTACTACCGGACGTTCGACCGGCCCACGACGGCGGCGATGGCCGACGCGGCGGCCGTGCTCGGCCTTCTCCCGACCGGCGGCTCCGACTACCACGGCGACACGGGCACGTACGCCGAGCAGCATGCGGCGCTGTGGGTCCCGCCGGAGGTCGTCGATGGCGTGCACGCGGCGGGCGTCGTAGGCTCGTTCGCACAGCCATGACCCAACCCTCCACCGTGAGCCGCGCGCTCCCGATCCTCGAGTTCGCTCCCGCCCCGGTCGCCGCGCCCCGCCAGCCGGCGGCCCCGGCCGACGATCGCCTCGCCGAGTACCTGCCCGAGCCGCGCGCCCTGCCGCGCTTCCATATCTGGACGCTGGGCTGCCAGATGAACCGGAGCGACTCCGAGGAGATGGCCGGCCGGCTGCTCGCCGCCGGCTGTGAGGAGGCCGACGGCCTGGAGACGGCCGAGCTGATCGTGATCAACACGTGTGCGATCCGCGAGGGCGCCGAGCAGAAGGTGATCGGCCGGCAGGGCCAGCTGGCCAGGCTGAAGGCGGCCAACCCGGGACTGCGTGTCGTTCTCACCGGCTGTTCGGTGCGTGAACCGCACCGGGCCGGGCTGCGCCGCCGGTACCCGGCGGTCGACGTCTTCCTGCGCCCCGACGAGGAACCGGAGCTCGTCGACCGGCTCGGACTCGCGTCGGCGCAGTCGCCGATCGCGGCCGGCTCCGTCGGGGCCACGACCCTCGTCGGGCGGACGGTCGTCGGCGTCGCCGATCACCTGGCCGCCACGCGGGCGCAGGCCGTGGACGGCGGTGCGGTTGCCCGCGCATCGGCGATCTCCGCCTGGCTGCCGATCATCTACGGCTGCGACAAGACGTGCACCTACTGCATCGTGCCGTTCAGCCGGGGGCCGGAGCGGAGCCGCCCGTTCGACGACATCGTCGGCGAGGCGCGGGCGCTGGCGACGGCCGGCTACCGCGAGGTCACCCTGCTCGGCCAGAACGTCAACTCGTACGGCCACGACCTCGCGCCCGACCCGCGATTCGGGCACGTGGACGCCGAGCGCTGGGCCGGTCGCCAGCTCGATTTCGCCGGCCGGCCGGACCTGGCCGAGCTGATCCGCGCGATCGACGGCCTGCGCACTGCGGATAGGCAACCCGCCATCCCGCGCCTCCGGTTCGTCACCTCGCATCCGTGGGATCTGTCGGACCGGTTGATCGCCGCGCTCGCCGACTGCCCGTCGGTCTGCGAGCATCTCCACCTGCCGGTCCAGTCGGGCTCGGACGCAGTGCTCCGGCGAATGGGTCGCCAGTACTCCATCGAGCACTACCTCGAACGGCTGGCCCGGATCCGCGAGGCGGTGCCGGGGATCGCGGTCTCGACCGACATCATCGTCGGCTTCTGCGGCGAGACCGGGGCGCAGTTCGAGGAGACGAAGCGGTTGCTGGAGACCGTCCGCTACGACCAGGTCTTCGCCGCAGCGTATTCGCCCCGGCCGGGCACGCCCGCGACCCGGTTGGACGACGACGTGCCAGCCGACGACAAGCGGCGCCGGCTCAACGAGCTGCTCGCCCTCCAGGAGGGGATCGGGCTGGAGCGCAACCGCGCGTTGCTGGGTCGCGAGGTGGAGGTCCTCGTCGACAACGCCGCCGCGCCGCGCCCCCACGGGCACGACCACGACGGCGCCGATGCGCCGGGCGCGGCCGGGCCTGCCACTCGCAACGCGCCCGACACCGCGAGCGGCCCGAGTCAGCCGAACCCTGACGACCCACGCCTCTCGGGCCGCACCCGGACGAACAAGCTCGTCCACCTGGCCGGCGAGTCAGTATTGGTCGGGCGGACGGTCACGGTCCGGATCGACCACGCCGGCCCGTACGCGCTGCGGGGTGCGCTCGTCGCCTCGTGACCGGGTCTGCGGCCATGCCACCGCTGATCGTCGTCGGCGGCGCAACGGCGACCGGCAAGACCGAGCTCGCCATCGAGCTCGCCGAGGCGATCGCCCGCGACGGACGCCCGGCGGCGGTCATTTCCGCCGATTCACGGCAGGTCTTCCGCGGCCTCGACATCGGCACGGCGAAGGTGACCCGATCGGACCGCGCTCGCGTCCCGCATTTCGGCCTCGACCTGGTCGACCCGGACGAGCCGTTCAACGTCGCCGAGTTCGTGGAGCATGCCCACGCGGTGCTGGTGGAGCTTGCCCGCGAGGAGGGCGTCGCGATCCTCGCCGGCGGAAGCGGGCTCTACCTCCGCGCCGTCGCGCGCGGCCTCGACACCGCGGCGCTGCCGAGCGATCCGCAGATCCGGGCCCGGATCGAAGCGGACCTCGTCCGTGACGGCCTGCCGGCGCTCACCGCTCGCCTGACGGCGATGGGCCCATCGCTCGCCGCCCGGGTCGACCTTCGGAACAAGCGTCGGGTGGTCCGGGCGCTCGAGATCGCCGAGATCGCCGGCGATGTCGGCCTGCCGCCGCCGCTCGGCTACGCCGGACCCGTGACCTGGCTCGGCCTGCAGGTGGCACCGGGTGTCCACGCCCGCTGGATCGCCAACCGTGCCCGCGCCCAGTTCGAGGCCGGCCTGCCCGAGGAGGCGCGCGAGCTCCGCGAGCGGTTCGACCCGGCGCTGCCGGCCTTCTCGGCGATCGGCTACCGCGAGGCCTGGGCGGTCCTCGACGGCGACCTGACGCTCGACGCCGCGATTGCGCTCGACGCTGCGCGCAACGTCGCCTTTGCCAAGCGCCAACGGACCTGGTTCCGCGCGGAACCCGGGATCAGCTGGCTGGACGTGGACGGCGGGCTGCCGCTCGCCCGGGCCATCGCGCTCGCGCGCGCAGCCATCGATGCGGCCCAGGCCCCGGCCCCGTCCAGCCGCCGCTGATCGCCGGCTCGTTTCGACGGGCGGCCGGCCCGGAGCGACTACACTACGGCGCCATGCCAGCACCGCACCTGATCGCGACCGAACGCGTCGCCGAACACGCCTTCCTCGTTGCCGTCGACACCGGCGAGGACGAGGGCTGGTCGGCCAACGACTCGCTGGCCGAGCTGGCCAATCTCGCCACCACCGCCGGTGCGGAGGTCGTCGGGGCCGAGTGGCAGAACCGTCGCCACGTCGATCCCAACTGGTACGTCGGCAAGGGCAAGGCCGAGGAGCTGGCCTCGGCCAGGCGCGAGACCGGCTTCGACATCCTGATCGCGGACGACGAGCTGTCGCCGGCCCAGCAGCGCGCGCTGGAAGAGCTGCTCAACGTCAAGGTCATCGACCGGAGCCGGCTGATCCTCGACATCTTCGCGCTCCATGCGCAGACCCACGAGGGTCGCCTCCAGGTCGAGCTCGCCCAGCTCGAGTACCAGCTGCCCCGCCTGACCCGGCTGTGGACCCACCTGAGCCGGACCCAGGGCGGGATCGGCTCGCGCGGCCCGGGTGAGTCGCAGCTCGAGACCGACCGGCGGATCGTCCGGACCCGCATCTCCAAGATGAAGGAGCGCGTCGACCAGGTGCGCCAGCAGCGCGCCACGGCCGCCCGGGGCCGCGACCGTCGGCTGTGGCCGACCGTCGGCATCGTCGGCTACACCAACGCCGGCAAGTCGACGCTGCTCAACGCGCTGGTCGGCTCCGAGGTCGCCCGCGCCGAGGACAAGCTGTTCGCGACGCTCGACCCGACCAGTCGCCAGGTCAAGCTCGGCGACGGCCAGGTCGCGATCGTGACCGACACCGTGGGCTTCATCCACAAGCTGCCGCACCAGCTGGTCGAGGCCTTCCGGGCGACGCTCGACGAGGTCAACCGGGCGGACGTGCTGATCGAGGTCGTCGACGCCTCGGACACCCACTTCGACGAGCACCGCCTCACCGTCCAGACCGTGCTCGACGAGCTGGGCGCCGGCGACAAGCCGCGGCTGGTCGCGTTCAACAAGGCCGACCTGCTCGACACCTCGGCGCGCGATGCGTCCGTGCCCGGGCCGGCGATCGCGGGCCGGGTGTTCGTGTCGGCGCTGACCGGGTTCGGGATGGAGACGCTCCGGGCCGAGATCGCGGCGCTGCTCGCCTCGTTGTGGGTGGACGTCGACGTCGCGCTGCCGTACGCCGCCGGCGAGCTGCTGGCGCGAGTCCGCGAGCGGGGCACGATCGACCTCGAGTACCGCGAGCGTGACGTCCGGGTCCGCGGCCGCGTCGCCCCGGCGCTGGCCGGTGAGCTCGAATCGGTCGCCGGACGCTGGGCCGAGGCCGCCGACGAGCCGGCGGAACCGATCGCCTCGAGCTGACGGGGCTCCGGCGTTGAGCGACCTCCTGCGTCGAGCCGGGGCGGGCACGCTGGCCGACGGGTCAGCCCTGGCCTGGTCGGTCGCCGACGGCCGTCGCGGCCGGCGCTGGCGGGCCGTCGCCAGCTCGGGCGGCACGATCACGCACGCGCTCCTGCTCGAGGTCGACGTGGCTGGCCGGCCGAGCCGGCTCGAGCTGACGACTCCGGCCGGCATGCTGACGCTCCACCCGGAGGAGGGCAGTGGCGGCCTTCACGGCAACGCCGTGTCGGCGACCGGCGTGCGGCACCTGGCGTTCGCCTGGAGCGAGGAGCACGGGCTGGAGATCGACGGACGCCCGATCGCGGCCGCGGTGACCGCCCATCGACTGGCTCGCTCGACCCGCGTGGGGGAGGGGAGGACCGTGGCCATCGTGTCGGTCTCCCCCGATCTCTCGATCGGCGAGGGAACCCGCCGCTACGTCCGGGTCGCGAGCGGGACGTGGCGGATCGAGGACGTCTCCGGTGGCGCCGCGCCGACGATCCTGACGGTCGACCAGCGTGGCATCCCGGTCCTGCCGGGCGAGCCGGCGGAGTGGCCGCTCGAGCTCGATTGAGACGAGAGCCTGGCGCCCGGTGGAGAACCTGTGGACAACGCCTCCCCAGAACGGGGACGTTCGTCGAAAGTCGTTGATAACTCGCTAGCCAGCCCGGGTTGGCGGCGGGTATTGTGGATCTTGCTCGAAGGGGCCCTGGACCGAAAGCGGCGTCGCGGATGCAAATCAGCGGCGACGGCTACGGACCGGCGGTTCCTTCGGGCGTTTCCGTTTTTGGCCGGGTCAGGGGACGACCACGAGGGTCGCGGTCTCGCTCGCGGACACCCGCTCGAGCACGTCCCGCATGACGCTCCCGGTCAGCAGACGCTCGACCCAGCCCTTGCGCCGGGCACCCAGCACGATCGCGACGTAGCCACCGGCCTCGGCGAGCCAGGCCGGGGTCGACGGCGGTGAAGCCCGCCGGGTTATACTCCTGGTATGAAGACGGCTGTGTCCGTGCCGGATGACGTGTTCGAGGGTGCCGAGCGGCTGGCGCGGAGGGAGCGGCGCTCCCGCAGTGATGTCTACAGCGCGGCGCTCCGCGAATATGTCGCTCGCCACTCGCCCGACGAGGTGACGGAGGCGCTGGATCGCGTCGTCGCCGACGTCGGAGACGGGGTCGATCCGTTCCTCGGGGACGCCGCGGCACGGGTCCTTGAAGCGTCCGAGTGGTGATTTCACCGGGCGAGGTCTGGTGGGCGGACCTCCCTGCGCCATCCGGTTCCGAGGCTGCCTACCGGCGGCCGGTTGTGGTCATCCAGGGCGATTCATTCAACCGCAGCGCGATCAGGACCGTCGTGTCCATCCCATTGACGAGCACGATGCGCTGGGCCGAGGCACCGGGCAACGTCCGGCTGACGGCCAGATCGACCGGCCTGCCACGAGACTCCGTAGCGAACGTCTCGCAGATCGTGACGATCGATCGGTCGATCCTGATCGAGCGGGTCGGAAGGCTCTCGCGATCCAAACTGGACCTGATCCTCAGCGGCATCGACATCGTCCTCGGACGTGCCTGACGGACCGATCACGGGACCCGCGGGCCCGACAAGCGGAGGAGTCCCCGACATGCAGACGACCCAGCCAGGGACCGAACCGCCGGAAGGCGTGACCGACCACCGGTTGACCCGGCCCGACGGTCGGGTCGTCGCCTGGACCGAGGCGGGCGTGGTCGGCGGACGAGCCATCCTCAGGGTCCCGGGCACCCCCGGCTCGAGGTTCTCGCTCCGCGCGGACCCCACGCCGTGGCTGGACCGCGGCCTGCGGGTCATCACCACGGAACGGCCCGGGTTCGGGGCGTCGACGCGGCTCGAGGGTCGCCGCTTCGCGGAGCACGCCGACGATACCGCGGCGATCCTCGACGCGATCGGGATCGATGCGCTGCCCGTCTATGGCGCGAGCGGCGCCAGTCCGCACATCCTGGCGCTGGCGGCCCGCCATCCCGACCGCGTCACGGCGGCCACGATCATGGTCGGCAGCGCGCCGCTGAACGCCGCCGAGGCCGCGGACCAGATCGACCTGAACGCCCACGAGTACGAGCTCTATCACGCCGGGAACCTGGCCGAAATCTGGCGGATCACCCAGGAGGTTCGCGACAAGTTGCTGGCGGACCCGCTCGCGGCATTCCGCTCGATCATGGCCACGGCGCCGGCCGCGGACCGGGCCATCCTCGGAGATCCCGCCTGGCAGCGTGGGTTCGTGATGGGCGTCACCGAAGCGCTCCGGCCCAGCGCCGGCGGCTGGTTCGACGAGGGCATCGCCGATCTGGGCCCGTGGGATTTCGATCTCGACGCGGTCCAGGCCGACGTCACCTGGTGGCATTCCGACGGCGATCGAAACGCGCCGCTGTCGGCCGCCAGGCGGCTCGTCGCTCTGCTGCCACACGCCCGCTTGCACGTGTGGCAGGACGCCGGTCACCTCACGACCTACCTGCGCGAACCGGAGGTCCTCGACGAGCTGCTGGCCCGTAGCTAGGTTCCCGACATATGGTAGTGTGGGTGGCATGGAGAAGACGACCGTCTATCTCACGCCAGGCCAGAAACGAGCGCTCGCCCGCGCCGCGGAGGTATCCGGCCGCAGTGAAGCAGACCTGATCCGCGAAGGCGTCGCGGCCGTGGCGGCAAAGCATCAGGTCGCGGAACCATCGCTGCCGCTGTTCGAGAGCGGGCAACCGGATCTCGCAGCCAAGGCCGACGAGAACCTTGCCGGCTTTGGCGAACGGTGATCCTGCTTGACACCAGCGGACTGTTGGCGGCAATCGACGCCTCCCAGAGGGACCACTCGGTTGCTGCCGCAGCGCTCAGGGGAGCGACGGCGCCCAGATCGCTCTCGCCGTTCGTGTTGGCGGAGCTTGACTACCTGCTGACCACGAGGGTTTCAGACACGGCAGCCAAGCGGCTTCTTCGAGAGGTAGCAGCCGGCGCCTACCAACTCGAGCCATTTGGCGCCGACGACGTCGCTGCTGCCATCGCCGTGCTCGATCGGTATCCAGGACTCGCACTCGGACTCGCTGACGCCTCGCTCGTCGTGCTGGCCGACAGGTACGACACCCGCGACATCCTCACGTTGGACGAACGACACTTCAGAACCCTGCGCGACGCAAGGGGACGTCCGTTTCGAATCCTGCCTGCCGATCTGGCGACGTAATCTCCTGGGCTCTCCTGCGTGGCATGCACTTCCGATAAGGTGAGTTATGTCTGGACAGCGATCGCATGATCCGGAGGGCGGCGCTAAAGCCTTAGTGTCCGAGGTTCGACACCTCGGACCTCTACATGACGAGCTCTCGAAAGCGCCGAGTGAGGTGGTTGGCTTCCCGTGAACCGGTCTTTCGTTCGGCCACCAGCAACTCCAGGTCTGCGTCGTCCAAGGCGAGAACATGACCTCGCCCAGCGTTCATGGCGTCGCGACACCGCTGAATGAAGAGCGGTTTGTTGTGGAAACTGCGTGAAACGAGCAGGCCGAACGTACCCCGATTTGGGGAAAAGCGTCCCGTAAGCTGGTCGAGCCCGCTGTTTGAGACGTCCTTCTCGTAGTTCTTGCATTCAACGAACACAAACGGCGCTTTGTAGTGGTAGGTCAACCACTGGAAGAAGCCAGACACGGCAACGTTTGTGTATGTGATGTCGATTCTCTTGCGGCCACCATCTATCGGTACTTCCACGTGAGGATCGCGCAAGGATGGGGCAAACAGGCAGGTCAGGAGTTGTTCGACGGCTCGATGGTACTCGCCAGCACTCTTGCGTCCCGGAGCGAGAGCGAGAACGGCATCCAGCCGAAGCTGACAGTTATCGTCCGCCGCGTCGGGCGCTTCAGTTGCCGGCGTGTCAAGAATCGGCGCCATGTCGGCGGGACTTAATTCTCCAACGGTCGATATCAGAGTTAGCCGCGCGACGTTTGTCTCACCGGGGACGAGAATCAGCTCAGTACCTGAAGGGATGTCACCATTGCGCCATTCGGCGGGGATGGGCTTCGGTTCGACGCCTTCTCCGCCAAAGACAGCATCTGCTTTGGCTGAGAGGTAGTGCATCCGCGCACGGCGGCCGAGCGGGTAGGAGACACCGGCGAATGTCAGTTCATGTTGTTGGTGTGTGACGAGAGTCAGCGGGATTCCTGGCGTGATGAGCCGGATGCGCTCGGCCGCGGGTAACTGACTGTGTATCGCCATTGTCAGGCGATCCCACGTACCCTCGACTGTCTCCCCTCTCAGTAGAGCCGCCGTGGCGCCGACGTTCTGTATCTCCTCGGCACTGATCCGACCAGGCACCCGGCGACTCATCTGCGCTGCTGACTGGATCAACACAAGATCCTCGACGAATTGTGGAAACCACTTCTCAAGCCAGGGGTCAGTTGGCGCCTCTGCGAATTCCCCAAGGCGCGTTCCGCTCTCCGTGTAGAGCGCGAAGCGATTGGGAGGAGCCCATGCGGCGAGGAATCGGGAAACGGGAACCATTTCAGTTGGATAGAACATCTCTGCTGGGCGGAGCCGCATCGTTACGTTTGCGCGACGTTCGTCCATGTCTAGCGTCAACCGCGCCGATAGCGTCCCTGTTCGGTCGATGCCGATCCAGATCGAGCCGCGCGATCCGATCGATTCGAGCTCGAACTCCAACGGTAGCTCGGCGATTCGTTCACCTCCAGGCGATTCAGAAGCAAGAACGAACGTTTGTGGTGGACGCTGTTCCTTCGCGGGGCCAATTTCGATTGCTGACGGGGTGAATCCCGCCCCGAAGCCACCAGGCAAATCGATGTTGATGTCTTCGATGTACGCTTTGTCGATCCGGGCCGGAACGCCGAATTCCATCGCACGCTTGAAGGCGTCGGCAGCCGCTTGGCCCTGCGCATCGTTTGTAAAGCGAAATCGGAAGTCTCCGGCAATTGGCCGATCTTGCTGGGCGCCCCGATATCGCGGGATCGCCGTGACCGACTGAGACTCGCCACCGACACGGATCTCGAAACGGTAGAACGGATCGAGATTGTTCAACCGTTCCGCGAGTTTGCCGGCTGCGTCGAGGGCATCAGGAAGCCCGGTCCCTAGACGCTTTTGCGCCGCAACCATTTCGGCGTCCAGCGCGCCAACTTCCTCAGCACCCGATCCGAGAAAGTAGTTGGCAACGTACGGTCGTGTAGACAGTTGTGCTTCCAACCAACTGCGATCGAGTACATCGACAGGGATCGACGCGCGCTCTCTCAAGGAGTCGATCCACTGCTCTTCTCGCGGATCGAGGTCCGTGGGAACGATCAGCGTCCAGTCGGTTGCCCCAAGTGCCGCTGCACGTTGAAGACCTTTTTCGATCGCTGCTCGACTACGCGAGGACAAACGCTTACCGGACAGCTTCTTAACTTCGAACACGTGGCGTTCGGTGTCGGTGACAATTTGGATGTCCGGGTCGGACGGGGTGGTTGCGTCCACCCGAGATGCAGTCGGATAGATGTGGCTCAGGAGAACGGCGACGAGCTTCTCAAGCTTCTGAGGGGAGACCACGCGCCAATCAATCGACATCATTGCTCGCTAACTCTCGGGCGAATCCGACCGTCCTAGCTGGGAGAAGGTGACACTAACTCTAGGCACGACGCTGGCGAGCGAAACTGGCCCGCGACCACTACAAGCCAACAGTCTCAACCCGACCCGTACCCCGTATCTGTCTCTGCTGCCCTCGCGAAGATGTTGGTCCTGTTCTCGGTCCTACTCACGAAGAAGTCACGTGTCGGGGCGTCCATGAAGTACACGTAGCAGCCCCGAAGACCCCGGGTCAGCAGTACGCGGTAAGTGCTCTTGACGTAGCGGGTGAACTCGGCTTCGGAGACGCACCGGCGGACGACGCGGTCATGCGATTGGTCGCGCTGGCCGACCCATCCCCCATCCATCGGGCGGTAGACGAGGTCGGGGCCGAAGATCACGCCGACGTAGTCGAACTCGAAGCCTTGCGCCGTGTAGACGCAGCCGACCTGGTCGATCCCCAGCCGGTCGCTCGCCCAGAAGTCGGACTTCGGGATGCCGGGACCGAGCCGGCCGACGCCGTCGCGGGCGTTCCAGGGCATCGACCAGTCCCCTACCCGCACGTCGGGTTCGAGCTGGCCGGCGGCGTCCGGGTCCGACCAGGGCCAGCAGAAGCCCGCGACGAGCCGCGCGGTGGCCCCCTCCCCTGCCCTGGCCCGGATCATGCGTTCGAGCTCGCGGACGTTGCCGACGATCCGAAAGTCGAATTCGTCGTCCATCGACCACAGGACCTGTGGCGTCCGGGCGAGCTCGAGGGTGTTGTCGACCCACTGGATGAACGAATCGGAGCCGTTCGCGCGGAACTGCGCCTCGAGCTTGAAGTCGCGGACCTCCAGCCCCCGCTTCGCGGCCGATTCGCGGATCAGGTCCGTGCTGCCGACCTCGCCCGGGCGCACGACCTGCAGGTCGTCGATGAAGAAGACCGACACCCGGCTGGCGTCGAGGATGTCGTCGATCTGGGCCTTGCCGGTGCGGGCCTTGGCGGGCGTGAAGCGGCTCGTGCTGATCGTGCGGATCCGGTGCGCTTCGTCGAGGATCGCGACGTCGAGCGGCTCGGTGACGGTCGCCGTGTCGCGGAAGTACTTGAACAGGGCGCCGGCTCGGCCTCCGACGATCTTGCGCAGGTTCTCGGTGAACGCCTTCGAACCGGTCAGGTGGAGGGTGCTGAGGCCGCGCTCGGCCAGCTCGGCGACGAGGTTGAGGGCGATGACCGACTTGCCGGTGCCCGGCCCGCCTTCGACCAGGAAGACGACCTGCTGCTCGTTCTGGCCGGCGCCGCGGACCTCATCGAGGATGGCGTTGTAGGCGACGAGCTGCTCGTCGAGGAGAACGAACGCGGGTTCGTTGCGGATGACGCGGGCGACGTGGTCGAGCAGGCGCTTGTGGGGCTTGAACGCGGTGCTGGCGACTCGGTCCAGGATGGAGCCGTCGTCGGGGCCGATCACGCGGTTCTCGAGGAAGGTCGCGAACGCGTCGCGCTGGTCGCCGGCGAAGGACGGGTTGGTGGCGAGGAGCGTTGCGAAGTCGGCGTGGTAGAGCGGCGACTTCGGGTCGTGCTGGGCGTTGTGGAGCCAGGCGCAGGCGGCCAGGTCGATCGCACCGTCGGAGAACGCCGGGTGCGTGTCGATCAGGTAGCGCTGGTATTGGGCGACCTGGCGCGACGGGTGGAGATGGTCGCGCGGGCGGCCGCCGTAGTCGACGGTCACGCAGTCGGTGATATTCGAGCGGCCGACCTCGGTCCACTGCTTGAGCTCGACGATCACGGCGGAATTGCCGGTGGCCGGGTTCGAGCCCGTGATCAGGACGTCGAGGCGCTTGGACGAGAGCGGCAGCTTGAGTTCGACGAGGATCCCCTGGTCGGTCAGGTCGGCGAGCTGCAGGACGCTGGCCATGGCGCCGAGGGAGTTGCGCCAGGACGTGACCTCGGACGGCGCCGGGCGGTAGCGGAACTCGTCGAAGAAGCGGTCCGACAGCTGGTTGGCGAGGCGCGCCTGCGTTGCGTCCGCGATGAACTGCTGGGTCGTGCCCTGGTAGAGGTGCAACCTCTCCCCTCCCCCGTGCGCCGGCGAGCCCTCACCGCCAGTCCAGAAGGAGTTGACTATAGGCTGGACCAAGGGCGAATGCGAAGCCCGGACGGTGCTAACGGGGGCCCCAAATGCCGCCGAATCGCCCGATCACTCGAGGCAGCGAAGGGCCGAGCAGTCTGGCGGATCGGACGCCCAGATGTCCATGAGCGCGAGGACGCCGGCGAATGCGTCCCGGATCGGCACACCCTCGTAGTGCTCGCACTCGACTTCGCCGATCGGTCGTTCGCAGTGCTCATGGACGACCACGAGGAAACGGCGCTCGAACCAGTCGGGGAAATGGAGATGGAAGGCGCGTCGGAAGTCGCGTCCGCGGTCGAGGAGTTCGTACACGTATTCCACCCGTTCGAACGCGCCCGTGCCGTCCGCGAGCCAGGTCTCGCGAATGTCGACGATCGCTCGGGCCGGCTCGGGTAAGAAGGCCCGGAGATCGAACGTCCGAGCGCCGTCATCGGTCTGCTCGATCGTGAGGTCCCGGTCGGCGAGTTCCAGCCCGAGGCCGTACTGATCGAGGACCTTGGCGATGCTTGCGAGATAGGAGTCGAGGCCGGCGTCCGTGAGCCGCAACGACGGCTACACCGGCTCGGGATCGCCCACTCGCTCGCCGGGAGCGATCGGGCGAGGTTCGTCCACATACCGCCGGACGACGCGTCGTGGCGTTGGCTTACGACCGCTCGCGTAGAAGTCGAACGCGGGGATCGGGATCCGAACGATCCGCTTCGAGACGCGGATCGCCGGGAGCTCCCCGCGCTCGATGAGCCGCGAGACGGTGTCGTGGCTGACGCCGAGGCGGTTGGCTGCCTCCTTGATGCTATACCAGCGCTTGTCCATCTCGACACCTTGCGATAGATGCGTACTGACACGAGCGTAACGCACTTGACGCGAGTGTCAAGTCCGGCCTGGACGAACCTCGGATCGCCTGTTAGGAGGACGTCTGATCGATCAGCCGCTTCGCGGCCACCGTCGCTCCGTCGGTGCGGACCTCGCCGGACACGAAGGTCGCGCGTGCGCGAGTCTCGGGGGCAAGCGCCGTCTCGAGCGCGCTCGCGAGGGACTGCCATGTGGGAACGGGGCCGTCGTGGGCCGCGCCAATACCGAGATCGGCCACCCGCCGCGCCCAATGCGGCTGGTCGACGATCTGGGGCACGATCACCTGCGGAGTGCCCGCTACCGCGGCGGCCATTGTCGTGCCCGCACCGCCGTGGTGCACCACGGCAGCTACTCGCGGGAAGAGTGCCTGGTGGTTCACCTCGTCGACAACGAGGCAATCGCCCGCGTCATCGATCTGCCCGAGGTCTGCCCAGCCTCGGCTGAGGATTGCGCGACGATCATGTGCGCGGGCTGCCTCGATGACCACCGGGCCGAGGTCGTTCGAGGTGCGCATCGCCATGCTCCCAAAGCCGACGTAGACGGGCGGCTCGCCCGCCGCGAGGAAGGCTTCTACCTCCCGTGGGAGCGGGCGCTCGTCGGGCAGGATCCAGGCGCCGGTCTGGATGATCTCGAGGTCCGTGAGATCTTTCCATGGGGCGAGGACCGGATCCGCCGCCAGCCAGACCTGGTCCCCGAGCACGTGGTCCCGGACGTTGTCGACCGGGGGCAGGCCGATCCGAGCGCGGTGCGTGTTGAGCGGCTCGCGGTACAGGGCGTTCACCCGCTCGGCGTCACGCTGCCAAAGGACTCTGTTGTCGGTCTCGTCGTCCGGGGTCGGCTTGCCCGGCCGGGCGGCCGGCGGGAAATGGCGCGATGGCAGCCCGAAGATGTGGAACGTCGCGAGCACGTATCGGAGGCCAAGGTACTCGGCGACCGAGCGCGCTCCCGCCGGCATCAGGCCGGTAGCGACCAGGACGTCACAGCCCACGGCTGCCGCTGGGAGCACCTCGAACCGTGCGGCCACGAGCTCCGCCGCGAGCCGGAAGGCGGCTTCAGCCGACGGTGCCTTTAGCCTCGTCACGATAGACCGCGTCGATGGGCCGAGCGGGATGAGCGGGACGCCGACGCGATCGAAGAGCGCCTGGAACTCCTCGTCCGGCGGCGCGCAGGCGCGGACGTCGGCACCGAGCTCGCGCAACCGGAGCGCGAGGGCGGCGAGCGGTTCGATGTCGCCCCGTGAGCCCCACGTGGTCAGCAGCACGCGCATGTCGTCGACCCCCATTGATGCGCGGATTTCCGGCAAGGCCGCGGACTCTACACGGTGGGCGTACGAGTCAGCCTCCTGGGATCCGCCTGATCCGCTCCAGCTCGCGGCGAAGGCGCTTGCTCGGCCGGCCCTCACCGCGGACGGCCATGATGCCTGGCAAGATCTCGCGCACGAGCGGCACGGGGCTGTTGTCGATGTAGCACGTCACCGCAACCGACGCGCCGACGCGCGATTCGATCGGCTGAACGACCTCGACGATCCGCTCGCGTTCGGCGATCAGCGCATGAACGACGTCGCCGGCCCGCACCTTCGTCGACGGCTTCGCCGGGTTGCCGTTGACGCGGACGTGGCCGGCCTCGCACAGCTGGGTCGCGATGGGCCGGGTCTTGACGAGACGCACCGCGCACAGCCAGCGATCGATTCGCGTGTCGTCGGCCATCGGCACAGCCTAGCGTCGCTGAGGCCACGGCAGTGGTGCCTCCCGGTGCCGCCGAATCTCGCAGTCGGCTCGCAGATGACTCTTCGTTCGAACGGTCGTCTAACGTTCGACGATCACGCACAACGGAGCGACGACATGAAGCCGACCGCGTCCTCGAGCCGAAGGGCCGCGCAAGCCGACAGCACCTACCAGCTGCCGTCCGCCATGACCGGCCGGGCAAGTCCGGCAAAGGCCGCGGTTGGAGACAAGCCGGTCTTCGCGTACATCGGCAGCCTGCCCGAGCCACAGCGCTCGATCGCCGAACGGGTCGACGCCCTGGCGGCCGAGACGCTGCCGGGCCTGCAGCGCAGCATCAAGTGGGGCATCGCGTGGTATGGCGTGGCCGACGGCTGGTGCTTCGCGTGCGGCGGCTTCGTCGGCCACGTCAAGCTCGTGTTCGGGCGCGGCACTTCGCTCACGCCGGTGCCGGCGGCGGCGCCGATCGGGATGGGCAAGGAGTCGCGCGGCGTGGAGCTCGAATCCGTGGATGACATCGACGAACGCCAGGTCGCGTCGTGGATGCAGCAGGCGACGGCGCTTCCCGGTTTCGGCAAGCGATGAGCGCCACTCCCGCACACCGGGAGCGGCACGAAAGGGAGGTCAGTAACCCAATGCCCAAGGTCATCGCGGCAATCACGATGTCGATTGACGGTTACATCACCGGCCCCAACGACGGTCCCGGGAACGGACTCGGCGACGGCGGCGAGCGGCTCCACTACTGGGTCTTCGGTGGCCCGTGGACCTACGACAACGTACCGAGCGGCGGCCCCACGGGCGAGGACGCGGCGTATCTCGACGAGGTCACGGCGCGCGTCGGCGCGACGGTCATCGGCCGGGGCATGTACGAGGCAGCCGAGCACTGGGGCGGTTCATCGAGTTCGCGGTCAAGCGCAAGGCGTAACGTGCCCTGAGTCCCAGTTCAATGCGATCGGGCCCGACGCCTTGAAGGTCGACTTCTGGCGCGACATCCGAGAGGAGGCACGCTGATCGCGCGTCACCGCTATCTCGTCCTCCTGCGCGGGATCAACGTCGGCGGCCGCAACAAGGTCCCGATGGCGGCCCTGCGCGAGCTCCTCGTGTCGGTCGGGCACACCAGGGTGTCGACCTACATCGCCAGCGGGAACGTGATCCTGAGCTCCAACCAGACCGCCGCCGCGATCAAGCGCGATCTGGAGGAGGCGCTGCCGAAGGCGTTCAGGCTCGACAGCGAGCTGATCGCGGTCCTCGTCCTGACGCTCGACGAGCTCCGGGACGTCGTCCGTCGGCGGCCCAAGGGCTTCGGCGACCATCCGGAGCGCTACCACAGCGACGCGATCTTCCTGATCGGGATCGACGCTGCCACGGCGATGGAGGTGTTCGATCCGCACCCCGAGGTTGACCGCGTCTGGCCGGGTGAGGGCGTCATCTACTCGCAGCGCGTGAGCGCCCAACGGACCAAGAGCCGGCTCAACAAGGCAATCAGCACGCCGCTCTACAAGTCGATGACGATCCGCAGCTGGGCGACGACGCTGGCGTTGCTCGAGCGCATGGAGGCGCCGGACGACGAGGCCTGGCCTCGTTGACGACGGGCAGGCGGGCGACCTCAATCTGGCCGTTCCCCCTATCGCGGGGTCCTACGTGCCCGCGGTCCCATAGTCGACCAGCCGGGCCACCGAAACTCATCGCAGCGCACGGTCCGGCGTCGGCGCCTGGCGCGGGTTCGATCCGGAAGGGCCCTGCTAGAGCTTTGGAAGGACGATGTTGGCGAGGGCCAGCGCGGCCTGGTCCTCCTGGGCCGTCGCGACCGAGAAGTCGATGACCGCCACGGACACCTCGTAGCCCTTCACCTTGATCGTCAGGTCGCCGGGGTGGGGCCAACCCTTGAATGCCGCGTCGCCGATCCCGCTCACGGCCGTGCTGTTCCCGGCGTTGGCGCCGGCGTCCCAGAGGACCTGATCGAAATCCGCGATCGTCAGTCCGACGGCCTTGGTGTCGTCGGTGGCGCCGGCCCATTCGCAGTCCGTCTGCCCGTCCGTGTTCTGGAGCGTGCCGGTCGAGACCGCCCAGCCGACCGCCGACTGGATGTCGGCGGCCGACAGCAGGTTGCATGCGTTGAGTGAGCCGGCGCCCGCTCCCCCACCGCCACCGGCGGGGCCACCACCACCGCTTGTCGGCGGAGGCGTCGCCCCGCTCCCGATGCACGCTCCAACCAGGAGCGCCACGCCGATGATCGACAGGACCCCCGACGTCCGAACCATCCCCGACCCCCTGCTACGGTGCGTAGGTGCGGTTTGTAGCAGGAATCCGCGACGACCGCCGCGACGGGGATGCCTCGAGCTGACGGGACCTCATTCGGGCGCCGGCACCACGTTGGGGTTCACGTGGAAGACGTTATCGGGGTCCCAGACGCGCTTGAGCGCGGCGAGGCGGGCGAGCTTGGCGTCTCCGTAGATCCGGCGTGACTCCTCGGGGCCGGCGTCGCTGTTGCCGTTCGAATAGGCACCCAGGGTGCGATCCTGTTCGACGACGGCCATCACTCGCCGGCTCCAGGCGATGTTCGCCTGATCGAGCGAGGCGTCCCGCCAGCTCGAGTCGACGCTGAGGTCGAACGCGGCAGTCCGCCCCGCGTACGCTGTCGCGTCCTCGGCCACCCGGGCGATCGCGCCGCCGAGGGCGGTCACGGAGACGGTCCCCCACCCCGGCGCGGTCGCGACCAGCTCGACGAGCTCGTCGAGCGCCTCCCGACGGACGTCGTTGGCGTTGTGGGACTTGATGAACGAGCGGCTGCCCCACGCGAACGCGAGGTCGTGCGCGGTCTGGACGTCCAGGTACGTGGCGCTCCCGGTGGTCGCGGTCGTCGGCTTCGGGCCTAGGCGGAGCCCGGCGGTATCGCGCTCGACTTCCTCGGCGGCGCCGCTGTGGTTCCAGGCGAGGAACGCGATCGGCTTGCCGACCATCTCGTTCGGGTAGCCGGCATCCGGTCCCGCCCGGTCGATGCCGAAGATGACCGACACGGTCTCCGGCGCCCCTGCCGCGTAGTCGCGAAACACCGTCCAGACGTCCTGGATCTGCGTTCCCGGGAAGGTCAGGACGCCCCGATGGAGCGTTGGCCCGAACGGCTGCAGCCGGAACTCGAACGCGGTGGCAATTCCGAAGTTCCAGCCGGCGCCGCGGAGGCCCCAGAAGAGCTCGGGCTCCTCCGTCTCGCTCGCGCGCACGAGGCGGCCGTCGGCGGTGACGAGCTCGACGGCTACGAGGTTGTCGATCGTCAGCCCGAAGTTCCGCTGCAGGCGTCCGACTCCGCCGCCGAGCGTGAGCCCGGCGACGCCGGTATGACCGACGACGCCGACCGGGCAGACCAGCCCGTGCGCCTGGGCCGCGACGTCGAGCTCGCCCAGGAGCGCGCCGCCGTTGGACCGGGCGATCCGGGTCGCCGGGTCCACGTCGACGCCGCGCATGCGGGACAGGTCGATGAGGAGTGAGCCGTCGGCGCCCTTGAATCCGGTCGCGCTGTGGCCACCGGACTTGACGACGATCTCGAGGTCGTGCTCGCGCCCGAATTGGATCGCGGTTGCGATCTGCTGGGGGACGGACGGGCGGACGATCAGCGCCGGCCGTCGATCGTGGATCGCGTTCCAGAGCCGGCGCGCTTCGTCATAGGTCGCGTGGTCCGGGGTGATGACCTCGTCGACGGTCCGGCGGAGCTGATCGATGTGGCGCGGCGCGGGTTGTGGCGTTGTGTCCACCATCGCTGCCGTTCAGGCGTCGGGCAGCGGTTGCTTCTGGAGCGCGGCCAGCATCGCTCTCGCCTGGTCGCGATCCTTCTCGTTCGGATGGCTGTGGTCGGCCGTGATCCCGCAATACACGTCGTGGATCGCACCGGCCATGGTGTCGACGGTCGCGATGGCGATCCCGGCCTCCTGGAGCCGATGGACCGTCTCCCCTTGGGGCACGTGCAGGGCCTGCTCCAGGGCGTCGCGCATAGTCATCGGTGGTGCCTCCCTGTCTCGATTGGAAGGCAGAGACTAGCGCCGACGTTTCGCGTCGGGAAGACCCGACCCGCGGACCGGAGCACATCCCCGGTCACAAGGGTGATGACCCGCAGGCACGGGTGCGCTGTCAGAAGTCGCGCCGACCCGCCATCGAGTCGACGACGAATGGGCGGCTCGACTCGTAGATCGCGAGGCGGAGGCCGCCGGGGGCGTGAAACGTCGTGGCGGCGCCCATCGGCAAGTCGATCGTCCGGTCGGAGGTCCAGCCGCGCTCACCAAGGAGCTTCGAGGCGCGGGTGAGGCTGGCGACGCGGTACAGGAAGATCGGTCGATCGTCGGGCAGGTGGTCGGTCACGAGGAGGGGTGGGCCGTCACTGCCCAGACGCAGCATCGCGACGCGGGTCCCGCCCGAATCGATGGCGAATACAAGTTCGGCGCCGAGGACCTCGGTGAACCAGCGGACATCGGCCGCGACGTCAGCGCTGGGCGCGTACAGATAGTCGAGCGTTCCGAGGAAGCGATCGTCCATCGATCGACGATAGCGCCGCGGCCGCGCGTCAGCCCATCTGGGCGATCTGGATCAAGTTGCCGCAGGTGTCGTCGGACACGGCGGTCGTGACGGGGCCCATCCGGGTCGGCTCCTGGGTGAACCGTACGCCGAGGCCCTTGAGGCGGCTGGTCTCCGTCGCCACGTCGGCCACGCTGAACGAGGTGTACGGGATCCCGTCGGCGACGAGTGCCTCCTTGAACGGTCGAGCCGCCGGATGCTCGTCGGGCTCGAGGAGCAGCTCCGTGCCCTCGACGTCGTCCGGTGAGACGACCGTCAGCCAGCGCGAGGCGCCCATCGGGATGTCGCGCTTCTTCTGGAAGCCGAGGACCTCCGTGTAGAAGCTGAGCTCCTTCGCCTGGTCATCGACCAGGACGCTCGTGACCGTGATCCGCATTCGACCCTCCTCCGGCCTCCGTCCCCCACCGCTCGGTGATCTCGCGGAGCGGCGTGGGGTCGAGATCGTGGAACTTGTAGCGGCCCCCAGACGCGTTCGCCTTACCCGGATGGATCGGCCTCCGGGAGGCGGATCTCGATCATCGAGCCACCGGTGGCGCCGTGGCGGGCTTCGATCTCGCCGCCCGATTGCCGAACGACGCCGAACGCCATGGCCAGCTCGAGGCCCGTCCGTGGATCGAGTCCGGTCGTCAGGAACGGATCGAACAGCCGCTCGGCGACATCGGGCTCGATCGGCGCGCCGGTGTCGGCGACCGCGACGACGATCGCCGCGCCCTCGTGGCCACGGGCTTCGAGGCGGCTCGTCGAGACGGTCAGGCTGCCCCCGTTGGGCATGGCGTCCCTGGCTCGGTGGGCAAGGCTGCGCAGCGCTTCCGCGAAGCGCTCGACATCGACCCGAATCCATCCCGACCCGATGTCGGACCGCACCTCCAGCCGAATCTGCGGGCCGAGCGCGGTCGTCAGGTCCGCCTCGAGCCCGGTGACGAAGGTGACCACGTCGATCACTTCGGGCCGCATGATCGACTGACCGGCGAAGACGAGGAGTTGCCTGGTCATCCGGCTGGCCTCGTTCGCCGCGGCGATGATCTGTTCCGCATTCGCGGTGGTCTCTTCGTCGCGCGAATCGTTCCTGATGAAGTCGGCATAGCCGGCGACGGCCATCAGGGCGTTGTTGAGGTCGTGCGCCACGACACCGGCAAGCCGCCCGACCGCTTCCATCCGCTGAGCCTGTCGGAGAGAGACCTCGAAGCGCTCGCGTTCACGTTCTGCCTCGATGCGTGCGGCGATCTCGCGGTCGGCGGCATCGAGGGCCGTGATCCAGCGATCCCCCGCACGCCAGACGAGCCCGAGCGAGAAAGCCGCGAGAAAGGCGAACGCGACGACCGCCAGGGCGGGCTCGGTCAGTGGGTTGGGCGGGGCGCCGAGGGCGAACACGGCGACGGATAGCGTCGCGACGACCGCGGCTCCGACGTAGACGGCAAGCGTCGCGGCGCCGCGGACGTACGGCTGGACGATCCCGATGCCGATCAGCGGGATGACGATGGCGAATGCGACCCCGATCGAATACAGCGCCGCCGTGAGGAGCGCCTCTGCCCACAGGAGAGCCACGGTCAGTGCCAGGAGCAACGCTCTGCCGCGCTGGTTGAGGGCGATGAGGACGAGGATCGATCCCGGCATGAGCGTCGTCTGGAGCCAGACGGCCAGGACCGCGTCCCGCGGCGGGGCGAGGTACACGGCCAGGGTCCCCGTCAGCAGCGCGGCCGCGCCGCACGCGAGGAAGAACCGGCGGAGCCCTGGGCGCTCTCGCGCTGCGATGTGACGCGTGGTGGCTTCTGCCTGCGGCTCGGCCATGGCAATTCACCCTGGCGGGCGGTACTCACTGATCTCGAAGAGGTGGCCGTCCGGATCCCGGAAGAAGCAGCGGGTCTCGCTCCCGTGGGTGGTCGGCTCCGCGAGGAACCTGGCGCCGCGTGCCCGCAACAGCTCGTAGGTCGCGAGGCAGTCGTCGACCCGGATCGTGAACAGGTTGTCGCGGACGGTCGGATCGGCCGGGGGCGCCAGCGTGACGTCCGGCTTGTCCTCGGTTGGCCCACCACCTTCCACGAGCAGCAGCCAGGCGCCGGCGAAGCGCAGGACCACCGACGTGGCGTATTCGCGATCGATCGTCGCGCCGAGCACGTCCGCGTACCACGCCCGCGATCGCACCGGATCGGCGACGACGAGGATGTGGGTGAGGGCGGTATTCGGCCCCGGGAACATCGGACTGGGCGACCTGCTTTCGACCGCCACTACGACTTGGCCATCGTGTTTCCGTCGGTGGCTGGAGCGCGCAGCGTACGCCACGCCGAGCGGCGCGGGAAGCCGTCGGGTCGAGCACACTCGCGCCGAAGACGGGCGGGCGGGCGCTGATCGACGCCTGGACGTGCTGGCCGATGCGGCCGCGGGAAGGTCTCCGCCCAATGGCGTTCGCGGCGACCGAGCGCTCCGAAGCGTCCGCTGCGGTGCGCCTTCCCGTCAGTCGGCCGTCGCGCCGGCGCCGGCCGCGGGCAGCTCGTGGCCGAGCTCGACGTTGGGCATCGTCCGGATCGCGAGCAGGCCGGCAAGCGCCGCCGCGACGAACATCAGGAGGTAGGTGACTCCGAGCCCGGACGACAGCGAGTCCCGGGCCGCGGCCGCCACCTGGGCCGACACCGTCGTCCGCGCCACCGGGTCGAGGATCGCGGACGACGCCGTCCCGACGAACGCGGTCAGCACGCCGCCCATGACCCCGACGCCCACCGCGCCGCCGATCGTCCGGCTGAACTGGACGAGCCCCGTCGCCACGGCACGGCGTTGCCAGGCGACCGCACCCTGGATCACGACGAGGAGCGTCGTGGACGTCAGGCCCATGCCCAGCCCGGTGATCGCGCAGGCGACCATCGCAAAGACCAGCGAGTCGAACCGGCCGAGCTGGGTGACGAGCAGCGAGCCGACGACCAGCATTCCGGTCCCGGCCAGCACGATCGGGCGGGCGCCGATCCGGATGAGCAGCCGCCCGGCGGCGATCGAGGCGACCGGCCAGCCGATCGACATCGCAGCGACGGCGACACCGGCGTCGAGGGCCGTCCCGCCGTGGACGCCCTGGACCATCGGCGGGACATACGTGGTCACGCCGAACATCACGATGCCGGCCAGCGTGCCGATGCCGAGACCGGCCCGCACCAGCGGCGAGCGCAGGAGATCGAGGTCGATCAGCGGTGCCGGCGTCCGCCGCGCGTTCCGGACGAACGCGACGAGCAGGGCGATGCATCCGACGACCATCGCCAGGACCACCGGCGAGGTCCAGCCGTACAGCTCGCCGCCCTCGGAGACGGCGAACAGCAGCAGCAGGATCGATCCGGTCAGGAAGATCGCACCGACCCAGTCGATGGGCTGGGAATGGCGCTCGAACCGCTCGTGGAAGCCGTACCAGATGATCGACCCGGCGAGGATTCCCACCGGCAGGTTGATCTCGAACACCCACGGCCAGCCGACGGTCGTCGTGATCACGCCGCCGATCGCCGGTCCGACGATCGCCGAAACGCCCCAGACGCCAGAGAACATGCCCTGCATCCGCGCTCGCTGGCGGGGCGTGAAGATGTCGCCGGCGATCGTGAACGAGATCGGCTGGACGGCCCCGGCGCCCAAACCCTGGAGCGCGCGGAACGCGATGAGCGCTGGCATCGAGGTCGCCGTCCCGCACAGCACGGAACCGAGCACGAACAACGTGAGCCCGACAATGAACACCGGCTTACGCCCGTAGATGTCGGCGAGCCGCGAGTAGATCGGGACGGTCGTCGTGGACGTCACCAGGTAGGCCGTGAACACCCACGCGTACTCGGACAGGCCGCCGAGCTGGCCGATGATGGTGGGCATCGCGGTGCCGACGACCGTGGAGTCGAGTGCCGCGACGGCGATCGCCGCCATGATCCCCGCGGTGACGAGCAGCTGGCTGCGCGTCAGCGGTGGGTCAGGCTCGGGACTCCTGGGGGGCATCCGACGATTCTAGGCTGCCGCCGGGACATCGAGTGCGGGCACGCCCGGCCCTGGTTTCAGCGACCTGACATGGCGCTCCCGACGGGGCGGGGCTCGGTGGGGCTAGAGTGATGAGGTCGCTCGTCCCGCCCCACGGGGAGGCTCTCATGGCCGAGGTCCTGCTGTTCCACCACGCTCAAGGGTTGACCGCCGGCGTGCAGGCATTCGCCGACGACCTGCGGGCCGCCGGTCACGTCGTGCACACGCCCGACCTGTTCGGTGGCCGCACCTTCGGCTCGATCGACGAGGGAATGGCGTTCATCAAGGCAACCGGCTTCGACGATCTCCGGGCGCAGGGGGTCCGGGCGGCGGACGACCTGCCGGCGGAGCTCGTGTACGCCGGGTTCTCCTACGGTGAGGCCGTCGCGCAGGAGCTTGCCCAGACACGACCCGGGGCCCGCGGCGCCTTGTTGTTCTACTCGTGCATCCCGATCTCGGGCGAGTGGGCCTTCGGGCCGTGGCCGAACGGTGTTCCGGTCCAGATCCACGGAATGGACGCCGACCCGATCTTCGTGGGTGAGGGAGACATCGATGCCGCCCGTGAGCTCGTCCGGACGGTCGATGATGCCGAGCTCTTCCTGTACCCCGGGGACCGGCATTACTTCGCGGACAGCTCGCTGCCGTCCTATGACCCGGAAGCGAGCGCCCTGCTCACGCGGCGGGTGCTGGAGTTCCTGGCGCGGGTCTGACCGGGACGATCCGGCAACGGGCAGCTAGGCGGTCGCCCCGACCGGGCGCAGCTCGCTGGCGATCCCCTTCGCCCAGGCCTCGATCGCCGGCCAGTCGCGGTAGTCGCCGGGCGGCAGCAACCCGCGTGACGCCGGCATCATCCGGATGAGGCGCTCGGCCGTTGCCCTCGGCGGATCCTTCGGGTCGAAGGCTCCGTAGAACACCCGGTGGCCGCGCGGATGGATCACGGCGCTGAGCTCCATGATCTTCTTCCGGCCGCCGCTCCCCGGGCCGTCGGCCGGACCGAGCGCGATCTCGATCGGGTCCTTGCCCACGTCGCGCTTCTCGGAGCTGGATCCGCGCAGTGGCCCGCTGCTGAAGAGCCAGACCGGTCGGGTGGCGAGGGCGGCCAGATTGCGGTCGAGGAACTCGATCGCTTCCTTGAGCCAGCTGCCCATGTACACGCCGCTGCCGACGACGACGGCGTCGACGCTTCGGACGTCGCCTGCGAGATCCGCCGGCGAGACGACGCCGTCGAGCCCCTCGGAGCGGAGGACTTCACGGATCCGCTCCGCGATCCCGCGCGTCGCGCGGTGTCGGCTGGCATAGACGACGAGCACCTTGGTCATCGAGTGCTTCCTCCTGATCCGCGAGCATCAGGCTCGAAGCGCGAGCGGATCAAGGGCCAGAAGTCCCGTCGGTGCCCTTGTCAGATTCGCGCGTGGCTCGAGCCGAGGGCCAGCTCGAGGAAGGCGAGCACGTCGGCGCGTTCGTCGATCTGCTTGCTGACCGGCTTGCCCAGCCCATGCCCGGCGTCCGTGTCGATCCGGATGATCACCGGCGCGTCGCCGGATTGCGCGGCCTGGAGCGCCGCGGCGAACTTGAAGGAGTGGCCGGGCACCACCCGGTCGTCGTGGTCGCCGGTAGTGACGAGCGTCGCCGGATAGGCCGTGCCTGGATGGATGCTGTGGAGCGGCGAGTAGGCGAGCAGCGTCCGGAACTGCTCGGGATCATCGGCCGACCCGTAGTCGCTCGTCCAGCCCCAGCCGATCGTGAACCGGTGAAACCGGAGCATGTCCATCACGCCGACCTCGGCGATGGCGGCGCCGAACAGCTCCGGGTGCTGGGTGATCGTGGCACCGATCAGGAGCCCGCCGTTGGATCGGCCGCTGATGCCGATCCGCTCCGGGCGCGTCCATCCGGAACGCACGAGCCAGCGCAGGCACGCCGCGAAATCGTCGAACACGTTCTGCTTGTTGGCCAGGCGTCCGGCGTCGTGCCACGCCTTTCCGTACTCCCCTCCCCCGCGGAGCGAGGCGACGGCCAGCAGGCCGCCCCGCTCCATCCAGGCCAGCCACTCGGGCTTGAACGTGGGACCGATCGAGATCTGGAAGCCACCGTACCCGTACAGGAGCGTGGGCACGTCACCATTCGCGGTCACGTCGCGGCGACGGGTTAGGAAGAGCGGCACCTTCGTCCCGTCGGCAGACGTGACGAAGACCGACTCGCTGACATACTCGTTCGGGTTCCAGGCGAGGGCCGGTGACTGCACGTCGCGGACCGCGCCGTCGGACATCCGTACCGTGAGCACGGCCGCCGGAGCGGCGAAGCGCATGAAGGTCAGGAACAGGTCGTCGTCGGCCGGACGCCCGGCCAGCTCGACGATCGTGCCGACGCCCGGGAGCGCGACGTCGGTCACCTGCCGCCCGTCAAGCTCGAAGATGGCCAGCCGGCTCTGGGCGTGATGGAGGTAGACGGCGGCGAGCCTGTTCCTGACCAGCTTCACGTGTTCGAGCGAGTCGGCCGCTTCGGGCACGACCTCGCGCGGATGCTCCGGATCGAGCAGGTCGACGGCGATCACGCGGTGGAGCGGCGCTTCGTCGTCGGTCAGCAGGTAGATCGTCCCGCCGACGGTCGCGATGTGGTCGTAGCGTGCCTCCGCGGCGTCGAGCAGCGGACGCACGACGGCCGTGTCAACGCCGCGGGTGAGATCCGCGACGTAGATCCGCGTCTCGGGATCCGTGCCGCGTTCGATCGTGACCACCAGCGTGCAACCGTCGTCGGAGACCGCCGGCTCGAACGTCCACTCAGGCTCGTAGGGCGTCGAGAAGACGAGGAGGTCGCCCGCCGGATCCGAGCCGAGGAGGTGATACCGCAGCTCCATGTTCTGGTTCGGAGCGTCGTAGGCCGCACCGGTCGGCGGTTCGGCGAAGCGGCCGTAGAAGAAGCCCGCGTCATCGTGGGTCCAGGCGGCGGAGGCGAACTTGCTCCAGTCGATCCGATCGGGCAGGTCCTCGCCCGTCGCCACGTTCCGGACGCGCCAGCGGCGCCAGTCCGAGCCGGCGTGGCTGAGGGCCAGGGCGACGAGCTCGCCGCTCGGCGAGACCGCCAGGTCGGCAAGTGCCGTGGTCGCGTCTTCGCTCAGCCCGTTCGGGTCGAACAGGACGCTGCCCTCGGCCTCGGGCGCTCCCATGGTCCACAGGAGGTCCTGGTCCTGGAGGCCGCTGTTGCGGAGCTGGAACCATCGATTGCCCCGCCGCCACGGAGCCCCGCTGCGCGGGTAGTCCCACAGTTCGGCCAGGCGGGCACGGATCGACGGCCGCGCGGGAAGCTCCCCGAGAATCCGCTCGGTCAGCTCGTTCTGCGCCGCGGTCCAGGCACGCGATGCCGGGGCGTCGCTGTCCTCGAGCGGTCGGTACGGGTCGGCGATCCGGGTGCCGTGGTAGACATCGACCTGGTCGGACATCGGAGCGATCGGGTAGGTCGGCCTGGGCATCGGCGCCATCGTACGGTGCCCGTCGTGGGTGGCGTACGGTTGCAGCCGCAGGGATCCGTCGGGCAGGGCCATCGATCGTGGAACCCCATCACGCGGCGTCAATCGAGAACCTCGTCCGGGCGCTCGAACCGGACCCGGGCATCCTCGCGCTCGTGCTCGCGGGCTCGATCGCCCACGGCTACGCGACGGCCGATTCCGACATCGACGTCGCGATCGTCATCGAGCCGGAGGAGTTCCGTCGCCGCCGTCGCGACATGGCGTTGCAGTACGTCAACGTCGAGCTGTGTACCTACCCGGGCTACATCGATGGCAAATACGTCGACCTCGACTTCCTGCGCCTCGTCGCCGAGCGGGGCAGTGACCCGGCGCGGTTCGCGTTCAAGGACAGCCGCATCCTGTTCTCGCGGATCCCCGATCTTGAGAGCGTGCTCGCCGACGTCGTCCGGTTCCCCGTGGATCAACGGCGAGCACGGGCGGAGCGGTTCGTGGCCCAGTTGATGGGCTGGCGGTGGTATTACCGCGAGGGCGGCCGTCACGACAACGGCTATCTCCGGATGCTGGCCCTCCAGAAGCTGGTCCTGTTCGGATGCCGGATCGTGCTCAACGAGAACGAGCTGCTCTATCCGTTCCACAAATGGCTGCTTCGGGTGGTCGCCGACGCGCCGCGCCAGCCGGCGGACTTCGCGGGCTCGATCGAGCGGCTCCTGACCGGCAATTCGTCGGCGCGCGTCGAGGCGTACTGCGACGACGTCGTCCGTTTCGCAGGCGTGGACCAGGCCGCGGCGGATGCCGCCTGGCCGTCGTGGTTCATGGCCGATACCGAGCTGTCATGGATGACCCACGAGGCGCCGATCGACGATCTCTGATGCCACTCGGCCCGCCATCGGCGGCCGTCGTTCGCGTCGCCGAGATCGGCCGGAAGCCGCCTGCCGATCTCGCCGCGATGACCGTCCCCTCCGCCCGATAGACTCGGGCCATGGACTTCCCCGCTGGGTACGCGGTTCGGCCGGCGACCGAGGACGACGTTCCGGGAGCGGCCGACGTGCTGATTTCCGACCAGTTGGACGACGTCAGCCAGGTCGTCCTCGACGAAGCGTTCGTGCGAAACCGCTGGCACCGCCCGGGCTTCGACGTCGCCCGGAATGCCTGGGTCGTCCTGGATTCCGGCGGGACGATTGTCGCGTTCGGCCAGGCGGTTCGAGAGGAGACTGCGGTCGTGGAGTCGCTCGGAATCGTCCACCCTCGGCATCGCGGGCGCGGGATCGGATCGGCGCTGCTCGACCGGATCGAGGTTCGCGCGATGGAGCTGCTCGACGGCGTTCCAGCGGGACGATTCCGGCATTCGGTCAACGCCGCCGACAGTGCGGCCGCAGCGATGCTCGGCGCGCGGGGACTGCAGCCCGTCAGGCATTTCTGGCACATGGAGCTCGATCTTGCCGAACCGCTCGAGGCCGCCAAAGCGCCCGACGGCATCGAGATCGCCGGGATCACTGCGCCCGACGACCTGCCGGCGGTCCACGCCGTTCTCGAGGCAGCGTTCGCCGACCACTGGGGCAACTACCCCGAACCGTATGACCAGTGGGCCAGGGAGGAGGCCGGCGATCCGGGGTTCGACCCGGGACTCTGGCTGCGGGCGAGCCGGGACGGCGTGATGGTCGGCGCGCTGACGGGGAACCTGTGGGGCGATCGAGGCTGGGTCGGCTATCTCGGCGTCCGGACGGAGGGCCGCGGCCGAGGGATCGGCGCGGCGTTGCTGCGCGAGGCGTTTGCCAGGTTCGCCGCGCGCGGTGGGAGGACCGTCGTGCTCAACGTCGACGCCGAGAACACGACCGGTGCGACCGCGCTGTACGAGCGTGTCGGCATGCGAGTCGTCAACCGCTGGGACCTGTGGGAGCGCGTCGGGACGTAGCCAGCGCCGCTCGCGCAAATCGCCCCACGACCAGCGCCAGGCTCAGCTGGCGGGCTTGTCGGTGACAGGCGTGGTCTCGGCCGTGCAGACGGCCGCTCCCGGCCGAAGAAACGCCTGGAGATTCGCGGCGTCGTCCGTCTCCACGACCAGGTACGTCGAGTGCTGCGGGAATGCCAGCCCGTAGCCCCGGCACAGCACCTCTACCTCCTCGTCTTTCGTGGTCGTGGACGGGATCACAACAGGTTCGTGGCGAGGGACTGTGCAAATTCCTGTCTGAGGGCACGACGGTCCGACTCGTCAAGCCAGGTGGAGTCGATCCCCTCGATGGCCAGCCGCCCAAGCGCCTCCAGGTCGTAGCCGTAGGCCTCCCCGATCCGCCGGTACTCCTGGCCGAGATCCAGGTCCATCATCGCCGGGTCATCGGTGTTGATCGTCACGAGAACACCGGCGTCGCGGATGGCCGGCAAGGGATGCTCGCGCAGCGTGGCGAACCGGTTGGCGATGACGAGGTTGCTGGTCGGGCAGACGGTCAGCGGGATCCGCTCGGCAGCCACGCGGGCGACCAGCGCCCGATCCTCGACGATGGCGACGCCGTGGTCGATCCGCTCGGCCCCGAGCACGTCGATGGCGATGGCGATGTTCTCCGGACCGACTCCGACGGCTTCGCCCGCGTGGCAGGTCCGGTGGAAGCCCAGCCGGCGGGCGGCGGCGAACGCGGGCGCGAACCCGGCCAGATCGACACCGAGCTCGGTCGAATCCGCGCCGATCCCAATGACTCGCTCGGCGGCGCCGGAGCGGCGCAGCTCGCCCAGCCGTTCGACGAATTCCAGGCCGGCGGTGGGTCCGTAGGCCTTGTCCATCGCCCCGATGAGCATGCACCGGGCGCCGGTCTCGCCCTCGGCAGCCAGGACACCATCGGTCAACCCGGCGACGATCCCGGCGAGGTCCTGGCCCGCGGCCAGGTGCCGGGCCGGGGTGAAGAACATCTCGCGGTAGCGGAGCCCGTGGGCCGCTCCGTCGACGATCGACTCGTAGGCGATCCGTGCCCAGTCTTCCCGCGAGGACAGGGTTTCCTGGACGAGCCAGAAGACGGCGAGGAACGAATCGAGCGAGTCGTAGCGGTACAGCTCGTTGGGGTCCTCGACACGGAGCGGCCGGCCGGCCTTGCGAGCCAGCTCGATGACCGTGCCCGGTCGGACGGTCCCTTCGACGTGGCAATGCAGCTCGACCTTGGGGATGCGATCGACGCGATCGGGCTGCATCGGCTGAATCTAGCGCAGCACGCCGGTCACACAGCGCCGGCGTGCACGATGTGGTCGAACTGGCGCCACAGGAGCACGACCAGGAACGCCGACCCGAAGAACCCGAACCAGAACGGCGCCGTGATCCCGAACGTTCGGGCGAGCAGGCCCCCGAGCGGCGTGCCGACGACCAGCCCGCCCATGAGCGCGACCGTGTACACGCCGGCGACCCGACCGAGCATGGCATCCGGGACGGCCCGCTGGCGAACGACGGTCGAGGTCGTGCCCCACACGAACGCGTGCGCCCCGAAGACGGCCAGCGTCGCGAGCGCGACGGCAGGCAGCGTCGTCACCGCCAGGACTAGGTGGGTCCCGGTCTCGATGAGCAGGCCGCCGCGCATGATGTTGCCCAGCGAGAACCGACGCTCGAGGCGGCCGTAGGACGCGGTTCCGACCAGGCCGCCGACCGCGACGGCGGTGGTCAACAGCCCGAACCCGACCTCGTCCATCCCGAGACGCTCGCCCGCATACAGGACGAGCACGGACCACGCCGCACCGAATGTCACGTTGAAGGCCAGGATGGTCAGCGCCAGCGTTCGCATCGGAGGGTGCGCCACGAGCCACCGAATCCCCTCGAGCATCTCGGCCCGGACGCCGGGCCGCTCGGGCAGCACGTCCCGGGCGCCGCTCACGACCCGCGAGATCAGGACGGCACCGAGCGCGAACCCCGCGGCGTTGGTCGCGAACGGGATGGCCGGACCGACCGCGAACAGGAAGGCACCGACCGGCGGCAGCAGCAGCTCGTTCGTCAGGAGATAGGTACCCTGCATCCGCGCGTTCGCGATGCCCAGGTCTCCGCGTGACACTAGCCCCGGCAGGAGAGCGCCGCTCGCGGAATCGGCGAACGTCTCGGCGGTCCCGAGGATGAACAGCGCCGCGAGCACGAGGACGATGTTCACCGCCCCGCTGACGATGGTGACGACGAGTACGCCCAGCACGAACGCCCGCCCGAGATCGACCAGGATCACGACACGCTTGCGATCGAACCGATCCGCTACCACGCCGCTGATCACGCCGAACAGCAGCGCCGGCAGGTACTCGCTGAGGAGCGCCATGGAGACCAGGAGCGGGTCGCGAGTCTGCGAGGCGACCAGAAGTGGCCCGGCGGTAATCGCCACGCCGTCGCCGACGTTGTTGACGAACGACGCGGACAGAAGCCAGCGGAAGCTGGTCCCCAGGCGTGCAGGCGCGACGGTCTCGACGATGCGGGCGGGCAGGGAGCGCACCCGGCCGAGGATAGACCAGCCCTTGCCGCCGCCGTCGGCCTTGGGGCGAGGCTGGTCCGGTTGGTGGGTCTGGCCTGGGATCAGTCGGTCGTCGCTTCGGCCTCGGCCAGAACGGGCTCAAGACCCATCGCCCGCACGACCGGCGTCACCGCCGCGCCCAGCGCGATCACGACCAGGATCGTCCCGGCAGCCAGGAGCATCCCCGACAGGCTGAGGGTCACCAGGACGCCGGCCATCACCTGGGACACCGGCACGAGCGCGACCGAGCCGAGCAGTATCAGGCTGAACACGCGACCCATCAACGCCCTCGGGATGCGTAACTGGGCCCAGGTGATCATGGTCAGGTTGGCGTAGCCCATCCCGAAGCCGACGAGGGCGGTGACGACGACCGCCTCGACGGTGGTGTCGACGATCGACAGCGCCGCCAGCCCCACGCCCATGAGGCCGATGACGGCCAGCACGATGGGGCCGAACAGCGAGCCGCGTGGGCGGGGCAGGATCGCGATCGCCAGCATGCCGAGCAGCGCGCCGCCGCCCATCGCCGAGACGACCGTCCCGTATGCGGCCGCGCCCTCCGGCAGTCGGGTGTAGGCGACCATCGGGAGGCCGACATTGAGCGGTCCAACCACGAGCAGGTTGATCCCCATCGCGAACAGGACCACCAACCGGAGGCTCGGCCAGCGCCACACGAAGGCCAGGCCGGTCTTGAGCGCGTCGAGCATCGGCTCCCCACCGCCGGCTCGCTCTGCTCCGCCCCGGATCATCGCGAGCGACACGAGCGAGGCGACGAAGCTCAGGGCGTCCAACACGAGCGCGACGCCGATGCCCGTGAGCGACGGGCGCGCACCGCCGGTCCCGAGCGCGGCCACCACGACGCCGGCCACTGCCGGACCGGCAAAGACCGTCAACTGGGTTGTCCCCTGGGCGAGAGCATTCGCCGCCGGGATCTCGTCCGGCTGGACGAGCGCCGGGAGCATGGCCTGCTGGGCCGGGTAGAAGAACGCGTCCGCGACCCCGAAAACGAGCGCGAACACGTAGACGATCGGCATTCCAACATCACCGGCGAGCACGATCAGCGCCAGCAGGGTGACCGACACCAGGCGGACCGCGTTCGACAGCGTCATCACCCGGCGGGGCGACAATCGGTCGACGTACACGCCTCCGACCAGCATGAGGGCGGCGCGCGGGATGGCCATCAGCGCCAGGACCGTGCCCAAGGCAAGGGCGCTCCCCGTCAGGACCAGCGCCAGCCAGGGCAACGCGACGAGGGCGAATTGGTCGCCGAGCGAGGAGATCCCCTGGCCGATCCAGAGCAGCCGGAAGTCCCGGTGCTGAAGCGGATTGGCACGGGTCGGCTTGACGCGCACGTCGGGGATCGCCGGGCTGCTCATGTCGGGTCTCCGAGGTCAGGCAGGTGACGCCACCGTCAGCTGACGGCTGGCTGTGGCTAGATGGCGACAGCCAGCCCGACTGTGGCGGCAGTATCGAGTCGGTCGACGTCCTGGACCTGGGCATCGATGGGCCCCAGGCCGGACATCCCGCGTCGCAGCAACGCCGGGTTAACGATCTCGTTGGCGAACCTCGTCCCGAGCCGCGGGTGCCGACGCCAGTACAGGACGGTCCCCGTCGCCGTCGCGGCAACCGCCGCGGACACGCCAACCATCGCCACTATCCTGCGCATGGTCATCCCTCCTCGACGGGATCGTGCCACCCGGACTCGGCGGAAGTCAGTGCCGAATGGGCTGAATGACCCTGGCCTTGTGTCGCCTCGTGCTCGGCGAGCCCGACCCGGCCGGCCAGGGCCGCGCCCGCGAGGACCCCTCGCCGGGTCAGGTCCCCGGTTCCGTGGCCGGATCGCGCACCGGGATCATGAGCGCGGCCACGACACCCGAGGCCAGGCAGGCACCGATCCCGAGCACCACCGCCCCACCCAGCGAATTGGCGGCGATCAGGCCCGTCAGCGCGGCACCGATCGGGTAGCCGATGAAGTTGAAGCCCATCGAGATCGCGAAGGCCCGGCCCAGCCAGGCCGGATCCGTGCGCCGCTGCCGAACGGTGAACAACGCGATGTCCAGGGGTCCATTGACGAGGCCGACCAGCAACTGGGCGGCCGCGATGAGGCCGATCCCCAGCACCGGCTCGATGGCCCCGGGTGAGCCGGCCGGCGAGGCCAGGGCGACCGGCAGCAGCAGCGCGACTCCCGCCGCGTAGCCGACCGGCGGAACCACCAGCATCACCCACTCCCTGCCCCGGGTGTCGAGCCGTCCGAAGACGAGCGCGGAGACCATCCCCGACACGCCCGAGACGGCGAACAGGACCCCGACCAGGGCCTCGCTGGCCCCCAGCTGCCGGAGCACGAGCAGCGGCACCACGATCGTGGTCATCCCGCCGGCCAGGTTGAGGACGGACACCGACACGCCGAGTCCGCGCAGGGTCCGGTTCCCCCAGACGTACACGACGCCGGCCCGAGCGTCGCTCAGTAGTCTCCCGGTCGCCGTCACCTCCGTGGGCGGGTCGCCTACTCCGACCATGCTGACGGCCGTCAAGGCGAACACCAGCCCGATGACGACGAGCGCCAGCGGGCCACCGCCAAAGGCGACGAGCGACGCCGCGACCGGCGGCCCGAAGATCGTGGCCACGACGTACCCGTTCGAATCGAGCGCGTTCACCCGTTCCCAGAGGTGGCGCGGGACGATCAACGGAAAGATCGTGCGCAGCCCGACCGAGCTCAGGATCGAGGTCAGCGACATGACCACGGCGATGAGCACGAGCAGCCACGCCGGCAGGGCGTGGATGCTTGCCAGGCCGGCCACGATCCCCAGCGAGGCCGCCGCCACGACGTAGTCGAGGATCATCAGGTGGATCCGTCCGTGGCGGTCGAGCAGGACGCCGGCGATTGGGCTGATCGCGATCCCCGGGAAGAGGCTCGCGAACGTGATCAGGCCGGTCAGCGGCGGCGAATGGTATTCGGCCAGCGAGAAGAGCACCAGCGCGATCGAGACCATCGACTGGGCGACCCGGGCGAACGCCATGCCGAGCAGGATCCGCCCGAGCGATGGCACGCCGAGCAGCGCGCGGTAGGAGGCAGGGACTGGGCGCTCGATCATGGGCTGACGCATCGTATCGACGGGCGCCGGTCGGCGACGGCCCGGGCTCGACGCCCGGTTCGGCGTGGTGGGCCGCTCAGCGGTAGCGCTCCGCGACGGCGGTGAATGCCGCCTTCCGCTCGGTCCGTCCACCGGGCCAGCTGCGGACGAGCGCGTAGGAAGCCGCGTCCAGGTCGAGCGTCGGGTCGTCGGCGGTTGGGTAGCTCGGTGCAACGTAGGTGTACACGAACGCACCATCGGCGCCGGATGCCTCGATCAGCTCGAGGACGGCGCCGACCTCGGCCGCCTGCTCGCCTTCGTCGCGGGTGATCCCGGGCTTCAGGCGTCGGGGCCCGGCGCTGTGGTCGACGGAGGTCCAGGCCAGGCTGCCCAGGTCCGACGCACCATGGAAGGTGGCGCACCCGGTTTCGGTGACCACCGTGGGTCGGCCGTGCCGGGCATGGGACCGGAGCGTCTCGAGGTATCCCTCGCGACTCCCGGCATCCCGGTACGCATCGACGCCGACGACATCGAACTGGGACCAGTCGACCTGCTCCCAGGTGCCCGACGCGTACGTGAGCGTCCCAGCGAATCGCGCCTTGGCGATCCGGACCGCGTCGGCCAGGAACGTGTCGAATCGCTTCTGGGGGTCGTAGCCGGCCGCCGAGACCTCGGCGATCAGCCGAGGCAGATCGGTCAGCAGCGCCAGTCGTTCGGCCTGGCTCTCGCCGGGGATGATCCCGACCATGAATGCCGACAGCTCGCAGCCGACCACCAGGCTGACCGAGCCTCCCGCCCGCCGGAGCTCCTCCGCGATCGACGCGGTTTGCTCGACGGCGGCCAGGGTCGCCGGCTGGTCGGCATTCGGAAGCATCGGCGACAACCACACCTGGAGGCCAAATCCCACGGCGATATCCGCGGCGGAACCGATGCGATCGAGATCGCCACCCGTGATCCGGACGGCGTTGGCGTGCAATCCATCCCGGATGTCGCGTAGCTCGCGGCGCATCTGGCCCGGGTCCAGGATCGGGCGGGTGAGCGGGCCATCAAGCGTCGCCGTGCCGATGTCGTAGTGGATGCCGTTCACGCGCACGGCGTCACCTCCAGCTAGGTCGTGGGGGTTCGGTGCGCGCGGAGCCCCGCACACACCTCGGGTCTCGTGCCGACTGTGGTGGCTGGTCCCTATGATCGCTCGAACAGTGACATCGTGAGCCGGAGGACCCTTGTGACCTACTCGATCGTTGCCCGCGATCCGGTGACCGGCGACCTGGGGGTGGCCGTCCAGTCGCGCTGGTTCAACGTCGGCGAGACGGTTCCGTGGGCCGAGCCCGGCGTCGGGGCCGTCGCCACCCAGTCGTTTGCGGAGAGGAGCTACGGGCCGCTCGGGCTGGAACGGATGCGCGGCGGGGCCTCCGCTTCGGAAGCGCTCGAGGGGCTGCTGGCCGCCGACGACGAGCGCGAGGTGCGCCAGGTCGGAATGGTCGACGGCCAGGGACGGTCGGCCGCCTTCAGCGGCGATCGATGCGTGTTCGCCGCCGGCCACGTCACGGTCGAGAACCTGTCGATCCAGGCCAACATGATGGAGCGGGCGACGGTCTGGGGGGCGATGGCCGAGTCATACCGCGCAAGCGACGGTGAGCTCGCCGACCGGCTCCTGGTTGCACTTCGCGCCGCCGAGGCCGAGGGCGGCGACGTCAGGGGCCGCCAGTCGGCCGCCCTGCTCGTGGTGCCCGCGTCCGGACCCGTCTGGGCCCGCAAGATCGACCTACGCGTCGAGGATCACCGGGCGCCGCTCGACGAGCTCGAGCGCCTTCTCCGTGTCGCCCGGGCGTACGAGGCGTTCGGGCGATCCCAGGACCTCGTGGCGGTCGGCGATCTCGCCTCCGCCGTGACCGAGATCGAGGCGGCCATGGCGCTTGCGCCCGATGACGACCAGATCGCCTTGTCGGCTGCCGTGATGCTCGGCGGCGTCGGCCGGATGGCGGACGCGCAGCGGCTGTTCGGCGCCGCCCTGCGGGCCGAGCCCCGGGCCGCCGAGCACCTCCGCCGGTTCCTGGCCGCCGGCCATCTGCCTGCCCAGGTCGGGCCGCTGATCGACGGGCTCGAAATCGGCAGCCAGGGTGTCGCACCGGTGACCCGGCGCGGCCTGATCCTGTTCGGCCTGATGTCGATCGTGTGGGGGATCCCCTACCTGTTCATCCGGGTGGCGGTCGACGAGATCAGTCCGGCGGTGCTCGTCCTCGTGCGCACGTCGATCGGCGCAGGCATCCTGCTGCCGATTGCGCTCATCCGGTCGGACGTACGGGCCGTGCTCGCCCGCTGGCGCTGGGTCGTCGCGTTCGCCGCGGTCGAGATCGCCATCCCATGGGTCATGCTCGGGTCGGCAGAGCAGCATCTGTCGAGCTCGCTCGCCGGGCTCCTGATCGCCGGTGTCCCGCTCGTGGGTGCGACGCTGGCGATCGCCACTGGCGGCGCGGATCGCTTCGGGCGGAAGGGCGTCCTGGGGCTCCTGATCGGTCTGGCCGGGGTCCTGGGGATCGTCGGTGCCGACTTCGCGGCATCCGACTCGACGGCGTTCCTGGAGATCCTCGTCGTCGTGCTCGGCTATGCGGTCGGGCCGGCGATCCTGTCGCGCCAGCTGGCCGGGCTCCCCACGATCGGCGTGATGGCACTCTCGCTGGCCCTGTGCGCCGTCGTCTACCTCCCCATCGCCGCCGCCCAATGGCCGGCGGTCCCGCCGTCGACGAACGTCGTCGGGTCGATCGTGGTGCTCGGGACCGTGTGCACCGCCGCGGCGTTCTTGATGTTCGCCGCCCTGATCGCCGAGATCGGCCCGGTTCGCGCCACGATCATCACGTACGTCAATCCGGCGGTCGCTGCGGTCCTCGGCGTCCTCGTCCTCAACGAGACCCTCACGGTCACGATGGGGATGGGTTTCGCTCTGGTCATCCTAGGGTCGACCCTGGCCACGCGACCGTCGCGCGCCGGGGCCGAACCACGCCCGGTGCCCACCGAGGCGGCCACCCTGCGACCGGCCGAGGTTGACGGCCCCGGTTGACGAACCCGGAGCCTCCCTGGTGTCGCCAGCGGGGCTGGACCCGAGCGCGCGGTCGCCCGACCTGGAGCCATGCCGATCGTCCTCGTCCGTGCCGGCGGCCGCCCTTCGCCGGGTGGTGCGGCTATCCCCACCCCAAAGATGCCGGGTGGCCGGCTGGGCCGGCGCGAGCGTGGCGCCTAGGGTAGTCACATCAGGCACGACCCACCGATCGGATCGCCGATCGGCTGTCGTGCCGGGACTACGCTCCGATCGAGCGCCACGCGCCGACCCGGTCCACGTGAGATCGTGGCGGCAGGAGGGACGAAACAGCCATGCGGGTCAACCGCCGATTTCTCTACTGGGGGGTCTTCTTCGTCGCCATCGGCGGCGTCCTCGTGCTCGCCGACCTCGCAGCCGTCGACAGCGCCTCCATCGCCGACGCCATGCGCCTGTGGCCGGTTGCCATCGTGGCGATCGGTGTCGGGTTGATCCTTCGCCGGACGCGCTTCAGCCTGGCCGGCGGGATGCTCGCCGCGGCGATGCCCGGGCTGCTGCTCGGTGGCGTCTTCGCGGTCGCGCCGCACTTCTCCGTCGATTGCGGCGGGCGCGGCGACCCGGCCAGCGTCACGACGCGCGAGGGCACGTTCGATGGACCGGCGACCGTCTCCGTCACGAGCGCGTGCGGGACCCTCGAGGTCAACACCGCAGCGGGGAGCGGCTGGACGTTCAACGGTGGCAACACCGCCGACCAACCGCCCATCGTCGACGCCACAGGACGTTCGCTGTCGATCGACTCGGGCGTCACGGGCGGCTGGCATTTCTTCGAGGCCGGCCGTGACACCTGGAACCTGACCCTCCCGACCAGCCGGATCGACCAGCTGTCGCTGGTTGTCAACGCCGGCAAGGGCCAGGTCAGCCTGTCCGGCGCCCAGCTCGGAGCGGTCGACCTGACGACGAACGCTGCCGAGACGATCGTCGATGCGTCAGGTGCGTCGTTGACCAGCCTGTCGGGCGCCGTCAACGCCGGACTCCTGTCGGTCCATCTGCCGTCGGCGAGCGACATCTCGGGCTCGCTCCGGGTCAATGCCGGGGCACTCGAGGTCTGCACGCCCCCGGGGCTCGGCCTGCGCGTCAGCCATGACGGCGTGCTGAGCGGAATCAAGGTCGGTGGCCTGCAGGTCACCGGAAGCGTCTGGCAGAGCCCGGACTACGCGTCGGCGGCCCGCCACGCCGACCTCAACGTGACCGTGAATGTCGGTGGAGTCGAGATCAATCCGATCGGAGGATGCAAGTGAACCGCCGTCTGTATCGTTGCCGCCACGACCAGCGCATCGCGGGTGTGGCTTCGGGGATCGCCGAGTATTTCGACGCCGACCCGACGATCGTCCGGGTCCTGTGGGTGCTGTCGATCTTCCTGGGTGGCTTCGGCCTCCTGCTCTACATCGCCCTGGCGATCATCGTGCCGCTCGAGCCGGCGCAGGGGTTCATCGGCGTCGGCTCGCCGGCCGACGCCCCGACGGGCGAGCCAGTCGGCGAGCCCGGCGCCTCCCCTGCCCCGAGCGGCTGGGAGTCGGCGCCTGCTGGCCACCGCCACCTGAGCCGCCGCGGTGAGGGACGCGGCACGATGTTCGTGGGAATGGCCCTCGTCCTGTTCGGCGCCCTCGCGCTCGTCGACACGTTCCTGCCCGGCTGGGCGGACCACGGTCGCTTCCTGTGGCCGGCCTTCATCCTCGGCATCGGCGCCATCCTCGTGATCAACGCCGTGCGTCGCGAGCCGACCGAGCCGTGATCGGCGGCGCAGTCCTCATCGTGGGACTGCTCCTCATCCTGGCCGGGTTGGCGTCAGCCCGGATCCCCGACGAAGCCACCTTCGCCTCGTCGGGGATCTTCCTCGTCCCCGAGGCGGTGGGATCGGGCGCCGGCCCGCTCGGGCTCGCTCGGCGGGTTCGCAACCCGGTCCGGGCGTTCCTGCTCTCCCCGATCCATCCCGCCACCTGGTACGCCAATCTCGCGATCGTCACCGGCCTCTTCGTCGGGATCTGCAGCTTCGCGTTCATGGCGTCGGTGGCCTCGGCGGGGTTCGCCACGCTGGTCGCCGGCGTCGGCGTCGTGGTGATCGCCATCGGCATCGAGGTCTCCAGGATCGTCGCGCGCATGGAGCGCCGGCGGGTCACGCTCGGCACCCCCGTGCGACTCCTCGCGCATCCCTATCGGTCGCGTCGGGGCGGCCTCGTCGAGCTGCTCAAGGCCGAGTTCGCCGACGAGAACCGCTGGCGGGACGTTCTCTACGTCGTAGTGAACTTCCCGCTGACGATCATCGAGTTCTTCGTCATCGGGGCGATCTGGACGATCTCGCTCTGGTTGTTGACGATGCCCGTCTGGTACGACGCCGCGGCGAGCGCCAGTCTGCCCGGCTTCCTCGGCGCGCTGGCCGGCCACGACGCCGTCACGATCGCGATCCGGACGCTGGTCGGGGCGGCCCTGCTCCCGGTTGCGTCATCGGCGGCGCAACTCGTCCTGGCGCTGCACCGCGGGGTGGTGATGGCCCTGCTGTGCACCTCGGAGAGTCGCGAGCTGCGCCGCCAGGTCGAAACGCTCAAGGAGAGTCGCACCGCCGTCCTCGACGTCGAGGCCAGCGAGCTGCACCGGATCGAGCGCGACCTCCACGACGGTGCCCAGCAACGCCTGGTCATGCTCACGATCGACCTCGGCCTCGCGAGCGAGCGGATCGACGCCGATCCCGCGGCGGCGAAACAGCTGGTGCTCGATGGGCAGGAACAGGCCCGGCAAGCCCTGGCGGAGATCCGTGACCTGGTCCGCGGGATCGCCCCGTCGATCCTCGTGGACCGGGGCCTGGTTCCCGCCATCAGCTCGATCACAGCCCGTGGACCGGTCCCGACCTCGGTGCACAACGAGCTGCCGCCCGGCGAGCGTCTTCCGGCGGGCATCGAGCGGGCCGGCTATTTCGTGGCCGCCGAGGCTCTCGCCAACGTGGCCAAGCACAGCGGTGCCGGGCGATGCGAGGTGCGCTGCCACCGAGAAGGCGCCAACCTCGTGATCGAGGTCTGGGACGACGGCGTCGGCGGGGCGACCGCATCGGTCGGGGGCGGGCTGGCCGGGCTGGCCGGAAGGGTCGCTGGCGTGGACGGCACGTTCAGCGTGTCGAGCCCGGCGGGTGGCCCGACGCTGGTCCGGGCCGAGCTGCCGGTGGCCGCGTGGGCGGCTGCGGCGACGTCTCAGGAGCCCAGGTAGGTCAGCACCGCCAGCACCCGTCGGTGGTCGTTCTGGGTGTCCGGGAGCTCCAGCTTGCCGAAGATGCTGCCGATGTGCTTCTCCGTCGCGCCCTCGCTGATCCCGAGCAGCGTCGCGATCCCCACGTTGGTTCGGCCCTCGGCCATGGCCGCCAGCACTTCGCGCTCCCGCGGTGTGAGCGTCGACAGCGGATCGTCACCCCGCTGGCGAACCATCAGCTGGGCCACGACTTCGGGGTCGAGCGCCGTGCCGCCGCGGGCGACGCGGCGCAGGGCCTCCATGAACTCCCTCACGTCGCCGACGCGGTCCTTGAGCAGATAGCCCACCCCGCCGGCCCGGTCGGCGAGGAGCTCGGTGGCGTATTGCCGCTCGACGTACTGGCTCAGCACCAGGACCGGCGTGCCAGGGACGCGCTGCCGTGCCTCGATCGCGGCGCGGAGCCCTTCGTCCCGTTGGGTCGGGGGCATGCGCACGTCCACGACGGAAACGTCCGGTCGATGCTCGACGACCGCATCCACGAACGACGGCCCGTCGCCGACCTTGGCCACCACCGTCCCGCCGGATTCCTGGATCAGCCGCGCGATACCCTCTCGGATGAGCGCCGAGTCCTCGGCGATCACGACTCGAAGCGGCGTCTCTTCCACGCACCGATGATGCACGTCCCCGTCACGCGATGCAGGACGCTCAAGCGATTTCGTAACGCATCCTTGATCTTGTCCACATCCACGCTGGGGGCGAGACTTGCACGATGGGAGGTGCCATGGACGATCCTTCATCGGCGGCGCCGGCGCCGGGTGGGCCGGACGCGCGGCTCGGCCTCACGCGACGCCAGGTCGTCGGCGGCCTCGTCGCCCTCGGAGTCGCGGGGGTCGGCGCGATCGCGATCGGACTCGAGCGGCTCCTCGGTCCGTCATCGAATGGCACGCCGTCAGCGCCGGTCCTCGGGGCATCGCCGCTGTCCGCCGTCCAGGGCCCGTCGGCGTCCGCCTCACCGGCGGGGTCCGCAGCGCCGTCGGGTCCGCGTCACGCGTTCCGATCGCGCCCGGACCTGACACCGCCGGTCGTCACCGTGTCGGCCGGCTCAGCCAGCGATGGGTCGCGTGGGCTGATCTTCCTGACCCCGGGCAACGGAGCAGGCAGCGACGGGCCGCTCATCATCGAATCCGGCGGCGAGCCGGTCTGGGTCGGACCCGACTCGAAGACGACGGTCGTCGGGCTGACCCTCGTCCAGCTCAACGGGAGCGACGCGCTGTGCTGGTGGGAGGGCGAGAACAACAACGGGATCGGCAGCGGCGCATACGTCTTCGCCGACGCGAACTACCGCGAGATCCGGCGGCTCACCGGAGCGAACGGCGCCAAGGTGGACCTCCACGAGCTGCTCCTCACCCCGACCGGGACCGCCCTCCTGTTCGTCGCGGTCCCGATCACCGCCAGCCGGCTCACCGGAAAGACCCTGCCATGGCCGGCGATGGACTGCATCGTCCAGGAGGTCGACCTCGCGACCGGCGCCCTGCGCTTCGAATGGCACGCCGCGGATCACGTCGATCCCGACGAGTCGTACGCCGCTCCGCCGACCAAGGCCGGTACGGTCTACGACTACTTCCACGGCAACGCCATCGAGGTCGATACCGACGGGCATCTCCTGGTGTCGGCTCGGAACACGTCCACCATCTACAAGGTCGACCGAGGGACCGGCGAGGTGATCTGGCGGATGGGTGGCAAGCGGAGCGACTTCACGATCGCGCCCGAGGCGGCGTTCGGCTGGCAGCACGACGTCCGACGGCAGGCGGACGGCACGATCACGCTGTTCGACAACGCCCATGAATCCGCCGACGACACGACCGGTCATCCATCGCGCGCCCTCGTGATCAGGGCCGATGAGTCTGCCCGGACCGTGGTGCTCGTCAAGGCCTATCCGCACCCGACGCCGCTCCTGGTCTCGAGCCAGGGCAACGTTCAGCTCCTTCCCAGCGGCGAGCTCTTCGTCGGCTGGGGCAGCACGCCGTGGTTCACCCAGTTCGCGGCCGGTGGCGACACGGTGTTCGATGCCACGTTCCCGGCAGCGAAACAGTCGTACCGCGCGTTCCGATTCGCCTGGTCGGGACAGCCGGTCGAGCCGCCGGTCATGGCCGTGGAGCGGCACGATGGCGGCTCGATCTCGGCGTATGCCAGCTGGAACGGGCATACCGGCGTCGCGACGTGGGATGTGCTGGCGGGCCCTTCGGCGTCGAGCCTGCGGGTGGTCGCGACGGCCCAGCGGAGCGGCTTCGAGACGGCGATCGACGCCTCCACGGCGGACGCCTTCCTTGCCGTCCAGGCCCGGGATGCCGGCGGGACGGTCCTCGGCGGCAGCACGCCGGTCGCCAACCACGGCTGAGGAGACGAGACATGCCGTACCAGCGCGAGGCCGCGATCGTGCTCGAGATGTGGCGCGACGTCGAGCGTCGCCTCGCCAGGGTCGCTGAGGCGAGCGAGGAGGCCGAGGAGCTCCAGGCGGAGGCTGCCCGGCTCCGGAACGAATACCAGCGCCTGATCGAAGAGGCCACCAAGTATCACCGGCCGGTCCCTCCACCGATGCCGACGGAGTAGTCGCCTAGTCGCCTCCCACCGTGGCCCATGGCGAACGCGCCATCCAGTCGGCGAGACCCGTCCGACGCAGGAGGTGCGCGCTTTGGCAGCCTGGCCGTGCGGCGGCCTCGCGGGTGATGGCGCGCAGGAACCGTCGATCGAAATCGCGGCGCGGGAATGCCCGAATGACGCCCGGCCGGACGGTGTCGACCAGCGGATAGCCGTCGCCCCGCACGTCGAGCCCTGTCGACCGGTCGAGGAGGACGGCCTCGACGCCGTCCTCGAGGGTAACCGCTGGCTGCATGTGGAGGATGATCGCGATCGCCGCGCGGTCGGCGTCGGCGACGGGCATCCCGCGCCGCTCGAGGAACCGGCGCGCGATCTCGGCCCCTTCGACCTCGAAGCACATCGTGTTCTTCGGGATCCGGGTGAGCCCGACGTCGTGCATGAGCGACGCCGCCCAGAGAATCCGCCGATCGAACGACCAGCCTTCACGAACGGCGATCACCGCGCCCCAGCAGTAGGCCCTGACGGAGTGCGCGAGCAGGTAGGCCGGCAATGCGCGGTGTGCCCACGCCCACGTCGCGCGGGACACGTCGTCACCCGGCAGGGCGATGCCGCCGATCCGGCGCGGAAGGGGTGGAACGGGTCGCATCGTCCCCATCGTAGCGGGCGCAGCCGGGCTGGATCCCCGCGGACACGGGTCGGATCGGCCGGGTCGTGTATCGTTCGCGCCGACAGAGGGCCCCAGGCGGGCCGGCGCGGACGGGTCCCGACGGGCTCGGCTGAGCGCGCGGCCACCGGCGTCGTTCGGGGGTTCCAGCGAGCGAGGTAGCCATGCGACCCGACGTCGCCCGCCGCCCCCGTGACGCCGCTCGACGTTCGATCGGTCCGGCGTTGCTCGTCTTCCTGACCCTGGCCGGGGCAGTCGCGGCCTCTATGCCGTCGATCACGCAGGCCAGCACGGCGATGACAGCGTCCTGTGGCAACGCCAACCTCCGAGCCGACCCGTCGACGAGCAACCCGCCCGTCGCGACGATCCCGTCGGGCACGCAGGTTGCGGTCGAGGGTTCGGTGACCGGGGGATCCTGGAGCACGACCTGCCCGAGCGGGCCGCTCGCCGGGAGCGCCTGGTACCAGATCAGCCAGGTGAACGGCCAGTCGGTGGCGACCCTGTACGGGGTGTCGTTCGTGTACGGCGCCACCGGCCTGTTCCAGCCGGCCGCGGCCCCCACGCCGACACCCACCCCGGTGCCGACGCCGGACCCGTTGGCCACGCCAACGCCCACCCCGACCCCGGACCCATTCGCGAGCCCGAGCCCGACGCCGGATCCGTTCGCGACGCCCACGCCGACTCCGACACCGTCCCCCACCCCGTTCCTCCCGGTCACCGAGGGGATCGACATCAGCCACTGGCAGAACGTGATCGACTGGACGCAGGTCGCAACGGCAGGCAAGCGCTTCGCGTTCATGAAGGCGTCCGAAGGCACGACCCTCGCCGACCCGACGTACTCGACGAATCGGGCGCAGGCCAGGGCAGTCGGGCTGTACGTCGGCGCCTACCACTTCGCCCGGCCGGATAGCACACCGGGCGACGCCCTCGCCGAGGCCGACTACTTCCTGGCCATGTCGCAGCTCGAGGCCGGCGACCTCGTCCCGGTCCTCGATCTCGAAGACACCGGCGGCCTGTCACCAGCCGAGCTCCAGGCGTGGGTCCAAGCCTACCTTGGACGGATCTACGAGCGGACCGGAGCCCACGGCATGATCTACGCATCGCCGACCTTCTGGCAGAACGCCATGGGCGACACGACATGGTTCGCGACCAACGGCTACGGCATGGTCTGGGTCGCCCATTGGACCAGCGGTCCGGCGCCGATCGTCCCGGCGGCGAATTGGGGCGGCCTCGGCTGGACCTTCTGGCAGTACACGTCGAGCGGCTCGGTTCCCGGGATCGGACCGCGCGTCGACCTCGACCGGTTCAACGGCCTGGACCTGACGCCGCTCCTCCTGACCGCCGGCGTCATCGAACCGTCCGGCCCGTCACTCGACCTGACGCCGTCGTCGACGGCGATCACGTGGGGAGACACCGTCGTCATCAAGGCGGGCTTCGGGGCCATCGGCGCCGGTCGCCCCCTCGATCTCGAGACGTCTGCCGACGGCGCCACGTGGCAGACCGTCGCGACCCTCGCGGCCGACGGGCAGGGTAACGCCTCGTTCTCCTATCGGCCGGCCACGAATCTCTACTACCGGGCGGTCTACGAGGGCGCCGCAGACATGCCGGCGGTAACGAGCCCGACCGCGAGGGTGGTCGTGCGCCAGATCGCGTTGCTCCGCCCAACGACCAACGGCGCGACGAAGGTGGTCGGCCGTGGTCGCAAGGTGACCTTCACCACGACCGTTCGCCCGGCACGGGCCGATCTGCCACCCGCCAAGGTGACGCTCGCGATCTACCGCCTGGTCGGGCATCGATGGACGCGGCTCACCACGAGAAGCGTCTACATCGACGCCGCCGGCCGCGCGTCCTATGCCTGGACCTTCAGCACGAGCGGCGAGTGGTACGTGCGCTCGATCGCGAACCCGACCGCCGCGAATGCCAACAGCGCGTGGAGCCCGGTCGAGCGCTACAGCGTCCGATAGCCGACTCGGCGGCGCGGCCGCGGGCGGGTCAGGGTTGCCAGTCGGTCGCCGACAGGCTGGGCGGCAGGCCCGGGCCGTTGCACGGCGGCAGGTCATCGGCGGACGACACGACGAGGTTGCCGATGTCGACCGCGTCGGCGGCCAGCGCCAGGCGGAGGTGGAGCGGCAGCTGGACGTCCTGCGCGCACCAGTTGCCGAACAGGACGGAGAACCCGATCGTGCCGCCCGGGGCGAGGGAGGGTCCCGAGCCGGCCCTGGCCTGCGTGGACACCAGGACCGCGCCCCTGGCGTCGAGGAGCGCCACCGCAGGACCGGCCGGCAGCACACATGGAGCGGTCGCCACGCTCTGGACCACGATGTCGGACCCGCGGCTGCCCGCCGCGCCGCCCCACGGTCCGCCCGTCGCCCGGACGTCCGCAGCGCCACAGGCTGCCAACGACGAGGGACTCGGCGCGCCGGTCGACGGCGAGGCCGAGCTGCTCGGGGCGGGCGACGCGATCGGGCTGGGGCTCGGGCTCGGGCTCGGGCTGTTGTTGCAGGCGGCGAGCAGGACCGTGCCGAGCAGGCCGAGGACGACAACCAGGCGCTTTCGCTTCGGGACGGCGTATGTGATGGTTGGCTTAGTCAACGTCTCCTGCTTTCCGGGCAGGACGATCCTACCCCGACCCGGCCCATGAGGTGGTGCGACGGATGAGCGTCGAGATCGAGCGCAAGTTCCTCGTCCGTGATCGTTCGGTGCTGGTGGGGTCGGCTGGCGCCCGGTACCGGCAAGGCTACCTGTCGCGCGATCCCGATCGGACGGTCAGGGTCCGTCTCGCCGGTGACCACGCGTTCCTGACGGTCAAGGGACGGTCGGACGGGGCAAGCCGAGCCGAGTTCGAGTACGAGATCCCGGCAGCCGACGCCCGGTCGTTGCTCGACCTGTGCGAGCCGCCGCTCATCGACAAGACGCGCCACCGGATCGAGCACGCGGGTCACACCTGGGAGGTGGACGTCTTCCATGGCGCCAATGACGGTCTGGTCGTGGCCGAAGTGGAACTCGACGCGCCCGACACGCCGGTCCAGCTTCCCGAGTGGATTGGCAAGGAGGTGACGACCGATCCGCGCTATTACAACGCCAACCTCGTCGTGCGTCCGTACCGGAGCTGGGACTGACTGATCGGGGCTGCGCAATGGCCCACGACCCGGGCGCCCGTCTGCAGGATCGACCCGATCGCGACACACTGGGCGAGAACGGACCGCGCTCAGGAGGCGTCATGCGACCCTGGTTTGGCCTGCACCTGCCCAGCTACACGTTCCCGGACCTTCCGCCGGAACGGCTCTTCGATGGCATCGTGGCCCAGGCGCGCGCCGCCGAGGAGGCGGGGTTCAGCCTCGTGACGGTCATGGACCACCTCTACCAGATCGGCGGCGTGGGCCCGGTCACGGACCCGATGCTCGAGGGCTGGTCGACGCTCGCCGCCCTCGCCAGGGAGACCAGGCGGGTCCGGCTCGGGACGCTGGTGACGGGCGTCACGTATCGGAACCCGGCCCTGCTCGCCAAGATGGTGACCACGCTCGACGTGATCTCCGGCGGACGCGCGATCCTCGGGCTGGGAGCGGCGTGGAACGACGTCGAGCACGATGGGTACGGGTTCGACTTCCCGCCGGTGAAGGAACGCATGGACCGTCTCGACGAGGCGCTCACCATCATCCACGCCATGTTCGCCGAAGACCGGCCGTCATTCGAAGGCCGCCACTATCGCGTGCATGAGGCCCGCAACGTACCCCGTCCGATCCAGCCTGGCGGCCCACGCATCCTCGTCGGCGGCGGGGGCGAGCAGCGCACCCTGCGGATCGCCGCCAAGCATGCCGACCTCACCCACTGGTTCCCGCTCGGGTTCGAGGTCCTTCGCCACAAGACCGATCTCCTCGAACGCTACTGCGAGGAGATCGGCCGCGATCCGGCGACCATCGAGCGAACGATGGCGACTCCGGTGATCGTCGCGGCGTCCGACGCCGAGGCGAAGGCGTTCCTCGATCGGATGCCACCCGAGCGCCGACCGTACGTCAAGGTCGGAACGCCGGAGCAGATGGCGGACGAGCTTCGCCCGTACCTGGACGCGGGCTTCACCGGGTTCACGTTCAACAACCCGTTCTACCGGACGCCGGATCAGATCGGGCAGGTCGGCGAGCTTCTTCGGCTGGTGGGCGGGACCGAGCCGGTCGCCGCCGCCTAGACTCTCCCGCGCACCAGGTCGATCAGCCGGCCGAGGACGCGCTCGCCGTCGGCGCGCAGACCGTTGTGCTCGTACTCGTCGGTCTGCCACGCCCGCAATCCGCGGATCGTGGCTGCCGTTTCGATGGCGAAGTCTCGTTCGACGTACAGGTCGTTGGCGTAGATCGTCGCCGCGACCGGAACCTCGTTGTGCCGGAGACGGTCGGCATCGTAGAGCTTCGGCCACGGGTGGTCCGCGAGCACCTGAGCGGCCTCGCGTTGCGGTCGCAGGCCGCCATAGTCCTCCCACATCCAGGGGAAGACGTGCTCGGCAGTGAACAGGCCGGCGCCCTCGACCTCGTCGGGCAGGAGCCGATGCGCCGACCAGCGCGTCGGCACACCGTCGGCGTAGGACGACTCGTGGAGCGTGGCGTAGATCGGATTGCGCGTGAACCGCACGCCCAATTCGACATCGTGCAGGAAGGCCAGGGATCCGAACGGGAGCTCGATCACGTGATGGAGGAGCTCGAACCCGGCACTGTCGCCGAGCCACAGACCGAGCTGGCGGAAGCGGCGTCCGGTCAGGCGGTCGCCGCTCGGCAGGCGAACGTCCTCGCCCTCGAGACGTCCGAGGATATCGCGGACGCGCACCCGGTCATCCGGATAGCGCTCGAAGTAGCGATGGTTCTTGTCGATGAGCCGCCGGTAGGTCGCCCCGTAGATGTCGTCGACGGGTCGCCCGATCGGCGATAGTCCGCCAGTCAGGTAGGCCTCGCGCAGGCCCTCGGGCGCGATCGACAGGTAGGTCATCGAGGTGAACCCACCGAAGCTCTGGCCGAGGACGCTCCAGCGCTGGACCCCGAGCTCCTGCCGGATGTGTTCCGCGTCATGGACGATCGAATCGGCTCGGAAGTGCGTGAGGTAGGCGGCCTGCTCGTCCGGCGTCCGACCCGGGACGACGGCCCCGACCGGCGTCGAGCGGCCCGTTCCCCGCTGGTCGAGCAGGAGCACCCGATAGTCCTCGATCGCCCGCTTCATCCAGCCCGTTGGTGGGCTGGTCGGTCGGGCCGCCTCGAAGCCCGGCCCACCCTGGAGGAAGACCAGGTACGGCCGGTCGAGGCCTTCCGGGTCGGCGACCTCGCGGGTGAAGACGGTAATGGTGGGGCCATCCGGCCGGGCGTGGTCCAGGGGAACGGCGTGTTCGCGCTCGGTCAGGATCGCCCCGGGCGCGCGGTAGGTTCGAGTCACGGCCTGCCTTTCCTGTCGGTTTCCACCATGCGCGCACGGACGAGCTCGGTCACCAGCTCGGCAGGGAGCGGCGCTTCGGGCGTGAAGTGGATGGTGCCCTTGCCGACGCGATAGGGCTCGAGGAGCTCACGCAGCGTGTTCATCGCCGCGAGACTCTGGACGTAGAGCGCACATGGGCCCGTGCCCTGCCGGCCGGCGCTGAAGGAAATGAGCGGTCGGCCGCGGTAGCGGAACGCAGGCACACCATAGGCGATCGTCTCGACGGCGTCGGGAGCGGCGGCCGCTATCTGCTCGCGCAATGTCTCCAGCGCGGCTCCGAGATCCTCCGGCAGGTCAGCCAGGAAGGCGTCGATCTCGGATGACCGGTTCATGCCCCAAACGATACCTTGACGCCGACCCGCGGCGGAGCTGCGCAGGACCGGCGGCGCCCGGCGGCCGGCCACGCCGCCGGGAGTTCGAGATCGGCTAGCGGTCCAGGACGCGGTCGGCCTTTCGATCGATCTTGCGTTCCTCGGCTGCCGTCAGGTTGCCCTTCTCCTCCTGCTGGGCAGCCCGCGCCTTCGCGTTCCTGGCGTGTGTCTTGTCGGGCATCGGGTACTTGCGCTCCTCGGGCAGGCCGAATTGCGACTTGGACAACGACTTGCGCTTCTTGGTGGTCAGGTCGGCCATGGGCGCCCTCCTTTGCGGGTTCCCATCCGGTCTACCGGCCGTGCGCTAACCGGGACGCCATCGACCATGCGACGATCATTGCAGGTTCCTGTCTACGGGCGGCGCGGAGCGCGTGCCGGGCGAGTCCGATCGCGGGGCTCAGCCGGGCCGGTCACGGTCTTCGGCTCGGCGCTCGCCGCCCTGCGCGGGCGGTTGCCACGCGTACGCCGCCCAACGCAGCTGGCGCTGCGCGAGGTCGTCGAGGCGCTCCTGTTCGCCACGAAGGAGTTCGAGCTCGTACGACCGCTCGTCGGCGTCGACGTCCGCCTGGTCGGCCGGTCCCGATTCCGGCGCATCGGGCGTCTCGAGAGGCGCCTTCCCGCCGAGCAGTCGTCGCAGGAACCCCATGGCCGCTCAGTGTACGGCTCCATGAGCCAGCTCTGCCACGTCCGGGTTCGACTGGGCGGGCGCTCACTGGCACAAGATCGCCAGCGTTCCTCGCTGGAAGGCGACCGGCGCGCCGCCGGTCCTCGTGCGGGCCTCGATGTCCGCCGGGCGCGGCTGCACGGCTAGGCGGCGCCGACGAGCCTCGCCACCACGGCGCCGGTCCCGAGCGCAACGGCCAGCGTCGCGCCGCTGACGGCCAATGCGCGTTGCCAACCGAACTCGCCGGTCAGCGCACCGATCGTGGCCACGCACGGGACCGACAAGCCGGTGACGACCGCGAAGACGAACAGCTGGCCGGCAGTCATGAACGTGATCAGGCTGTGCGCGCCGAGTCCGAATTGCGCGATCGCCAGGGTCAGGAGGAGCTGAAGCGCAAGCTCCTTGCGCAGGATCGCCAGTGTCAGGGCGATGCCGGCCACGGGCGGCAACCCGAGCAGGCCGGTCGAGACCGGCGCCAGGAGTTGCTCGACCGGCTTGATGGCACCCGTCTCGTACAGGGCGCCGATGACCATCGAACCACCGAGCATCACCGGCGTGGCGGTGGTGACGAACGAGCGGAACCGATGCCACGCCTTCGCCAGGACCTGGCGGGGGATCGGCAGCCTGAGCGGCGGCAGCTCGAGGATCAGGGGCGACTGGCGGCCCGGCAGGATCGCGTTCGCGCCCAGACCGGCGGCGATCGCGACGGCGGCGATCACGCCGAAGGCGCCGAGGGCCGCGCCCAGCCCGACATACGGCGCGAGGGCCGCAACGATCACGGCCGAGCTTGCGGAGCAGGGCGTCAGGGAGACCAGGAACGAGGCCAGGAGGCGCTCCCGCCGACGATGGAGGACGCGCGTCGCGTAGATCGCCGGGACGTTGCAGCCCGTGGCGGCCAGCAACGGGATCGCTGCGCGCCCGGGCAGACCGAGCGCATTGAAGATCCGGTCGGACAGCACGGCCGTGCTGGCGAGATACCCCGAGTCCTCCAGCGCGGCGATGACGAAGTAGAACGTCAGCACGAACGGAACGCCCACCGCGAGCATCGACAGGAGGCCGCTGTCGAACCCCCAGAGGAGGATCGACGCGAGAATCGGGACGGGGACGATCGCCCTGACAACGCCGTCGAGGACCGGGGTGACGTATGCGCTCCAGCCACTCGTCAGAATCCCGGCCATGACCGTGCCGATCGTCATGGTCAGCGACAGGGCGGCGATGGTCGCCACGGCGAACAGCGGCAGCCCGAGTCTCGGGGAGGTCACCAACCGGGCAAGACGATCGGCGCTGGTGCGCCGAGCCCCGTCGCGACGTTCGACCTGGGCCGCCCAGTCGGCAGCACGCGCCCATCGCTCGGGCTCGAGCCGGGCCGCGGCCTCGATGGTCGCCGCAGCGAGCGGCGCGACGGTGCCGGCCGCCAGGCCGGCCGCGATCGCGGGGTCGAGCTCGGCCGGTGCGTCACCCGCACGGAGCCGCGCGGCGAGTCCGCCGACGGATCGCACGAGCTCCGGTCGGTAGGGCGGGATCGACGTCAAGCCGGCGCCTCCGTCGGGCTCGTCACGGTGCCGCTCGGCGAGCCGGATCGCATCGGCCAGCGCGGCACGGACGCCGCTTCCCCGGCGACCGATCGTCCGGTGGACGGGGGCCGCCAGGAGCTGCGAGAGCCGGCCGAGATCCAGCGTAATGCCGTGGGCGTCCGCCTCGTCGGCGAGGTTGGCGGCAACCACGATCGGCAGGCCGAGGTCGCGACAGGCCAGGACCAGCGGCAGGTGCACCGCAAGCTGGCCGGCGTCCACGACCGAGAGGATCGCGTCGGGTCGGGCGTCCAGCAGCAGCTGCCAGAAGGGCGGCAGCCCGTCGCTGCGGTCGGTGAGCGAGTGGGACCCGGGCAGGTCCACGATCACCGCCTCGTGGCCGTCCACCCGGACGTCGCGCCGGATCGTGCCGACGGTGGTGCCGGGAACGTTGGCAGCCTCCTCGTACCGCCCGGTCAGGCTGGCGAGGAACGTGGATTTCCCGACGTTGGGTCGCCCGACGAGTGCCACGACCGGACGACGGCGGGCGGTCGCGGCAGTGGCCGCGGACTGGCCGTGGTCTCCCGTCGCGGCGAGGTCCAACATCCGTGATCTGCCGAGGACCTGCCAGGCCGTCATGGGGCGGGGGTCCGTTCGGTGCCCGAGGTCCCCTGCCCTGCCCGGGTGACGAGGATGCCCCTCGCCAGGCGACGATCAATGGCCACTCGACTGTCGCCGATCCGGACGATCCGTGGTCCGCCGAACGGTGCGTCGCCGTCGATCGCGAGTCGTGTGCCGCGACGGATGCCATGGACGAGCAACGATGACGGATCGTCGACGCGGATCTCGAGGACGTCGACCGACGCGCCGGTCTCGACGGTGGCGAGGGTCAATTCCCGAGTGACGCGCTCGGATTTGATCATGGCCTCAGTAGACCGGCCGGCGACCGTTCCGGGCAAGGGACCTCAGGCCCCCTTTGCGGGTGACCGGTGGCCCGAATCAGGGTAGCTTGTCCATGGAATGCAGGGTCACCTGCGGCGGTGTCCGGTCGCCGGCTCGCACCGGCTCGCGGTCGTCCCCACAGCATCCGGTCGGACTTGCGCGTGGTGAGATCATGCGTGCATGGTCGAATACGGGAACGGCGTCAGCCAGGTCGCCGGCAAGGCCGCTGGTGCCTCCGGCGGTGGCGGACAGACCGTCGACATGGGCGCGTCGGTCAGTCAGTTCATGACCAACTCGATCCATACGATCTCGACCATGCCGCCCGCCTATCTCGTGATCGGGCTGGTGGTCATCGTCCTGGGATTGATGATGCTGAGGCGGGCGTTCTAGCGTCGCCCGCGGCTCGGATCAGGGCTCGACCCCGCCCCGGATCAGGACATCGATCACGTCGGCGAGCTCGCGTGGCCGGGTCAGGAACGGCGAATGGCCGCCATCGATCTCGACTGCGTCCACGCCGAGCCGGCTGCGGGCGGCGGCGCGCACCCACTCTGGGTCAATTCCGCGATCGTCGCGACACACGATCGAGTGGCACGCGACGGCCGGCCACACCTCCAGCGGGGTCACCTCGCTCATGGCCCGGTATGCCTGCGGGCGAAGACGTTCCGTCGCCCAGGCGGCCATGGCCGGCGACGCGTCGTGGAAGAACAGCTCGGTCGCGGTGTTCGGGCCGACCATCCAGACGTCGTCCCCGAGCGCGGTCCATTCCGAGGTGGATGGTGGCACCCGCCCATCGATGGGCTCCTCCTCGCGCTGCTGGTTGATGCTCTTGCCGGGCGCAGGGAGGAACGCCGCCAGGAAGATGAGCGAGTGAACGGGCCGCTGTGCCGCGACCAGCGGGATGACGAGTCCGCCCATGGAGTGCCCGACCAGGACCGGTTTGCCGCGCGGATCGAGCGCGTCGAGGACCGCCCTGGCATAGTCGGCGCCGCCGAGCGTCGGGTCCGAGATCGGCAGATCCATCGCGACGACGCGGTGACCTCGCCGCTCGAGCTCCGGCCGCAGGAACTTCCAGCACCAGGCTCCGTGATAGGCACCGTGGATCAGCGCGACATCCATCGTCCGACGCCCTCCGTTCCGCCCCCAGCATACGCGGAGAGAGCTGCGGAGCTGGCGCGGCGGGCGGCGTTTCTGCGACACTCCGACGCATGGACCACCGGTCGCCGAACCGTTTCGACTCGCAGCTCGAGGCCGTCCACGCGGCGCCCCGCGACGCCGGCCGTCTCGAACTCATCGTCCGGCGCCCGGCCGTCGACGAGCGCGAGATCCTCGACGAGGCCGTGCTCGACCTCGAGCGCGGGCTCGTCGGCGATCGGTGGGCCACCCGTGACAAGGAGCGGACGCCGGCCTACCTGGCCGCGCAGCTGACCCTGATCGGCACGCGCCTCCTGGCGGCCATCGAGCCGGATCGCGCGAGGTGGCCGATGGCCGGCGACCAGCTCTATGTCGATCTCGATCTGTGCGAGGGGCACCTGCCGGTCGGCGGGCGGCTCGCCATCGGCAGCGCGATCATCGAGGTCAGCGGGGAGCCGCATACCGGTTGTGCCAAGTTCAGCGCCCGGTTCGGCAGTGAGGCGCTGCGCTGGATCAACTCCCCGATCGGCCGAGCGCACCGGCTTCGCGGCCTGAACGCCCGGGTCGTCCAAACGGGGACCGTCCGCCAGGGCGACGCTGTTCGCCGACTGTGACCCTGGTGTACCCTGTCGCCGCCATGACCGCCTGGTTCGCCACGATCTCCAACAGGAACGGCTGAACCGCCCCTTCCGGATCAAGCGTCGGAGGAAGGGGCGGGCCGGGACGCGTGCCGTTGCCGCAGCGCGTGACGCTGCGGGCGCCGCGTCGCCCGCCGGTGAAGGAGACTGGCGATGCCGATGCCGCATCGAACCTTCGCCCAGGTGGCGAAGCGACGGCTCACTGGAAAGGAAGGGCGGGAGCGAATCCGTGAATTGCGGGCGCTCCTTGCCGAGCTCCCGGACTACCGGAACGGGCCGTACGCGGACCTTCGCAAGTGGCTCCTCTCCGAGATCGACGACACTCGCGTCAGGGCCGGCGCCGTCCACCGGGATTCGATCGCGGTCCGACGAGAGGGAGCGGCCCAGATCGCGCTGGTCGGGCCACCGAACGTGGGCAAGTCCTCGCTGCTCCAGGCGCTCTCGGAGATCCAGATCAAGACCGGCGACTACCCGTTCACCACGCTCCGGCCCATCCCGGCGCTGACCCGGATCGGCGGCGTCCTCGTGCAGCTGGTCGAGATCCCGGGGTTGATCGAGGGTGCCTCCGCCGATCGCGGTGGCGGCCGGGCGCTGCTCGGCGTGCTGCGATCGGCCGACGCCATCGTCTACTGCGGTCGAGCGGCGGCCGACCCTGCCGAGCTTTGGCTTGTGAAAGCCGAGGTCGATGCCGCCGGCATCGACAAGCCCGGGTTCGTGGCCGTCACGCGGGCCGACGAGGCCGACGACGCCGCGCTGGCACGATGGAGCGCGGGATTCCCGCACCTCGACGTCGTCCCGGTCTCGGTCCTCGACGAGCGGAGCCTGGAGGCGTTTCGAGAGGCGACGTGGCGACTGACCGGCCTGCAGCGGGTGCGCCTCCGGCGCAACGGCTCGGTCGATCCGGAGCCCGTCGCCCTGCGACCGGGGTCGAGCGTCGCCGACGTCGCCGCGGCCGTGCACCAGGACCTGGCGGCGAGCTTCCGCGGCGCCCTCGTGTGGGGCCCGTCGGCTCGGTTCGCGGGCCAGCGGGTGGGTCGCGATCACGCCGTCCGCGACGGCGACGTGGTGGAGATCCTTCGGTAGCGATTGGGGGAAGACCTTCAGAAGGTGGTCTCGGTGTCGTGGGCGCGCCCGTCGGCGATCGAGGCGTACGCCTGCAGTGCCACGTCAAGGACGTGGCGCGCGTGCTCCGCGGTCAGGATCGGGACCGTTTCCCCGCGAAGGCAGGCAATGAAGTGGCTCACCCCGGTCTCGACGGTCCCCGCCGCGTCCATCGGGATCTCGATTCCCTCGATCCAACCCTCTCGGGCGTCGGGCCCGTCGTCGTCGAGATAGAGGCTGGCCGGGGCGTCGGGCTCCCATGACTGGCCGGCGAAGCTGAGCGTCGCCATCGGGAAATGCAGCTCGAGCCATGGGGCCCTGGTGGCGGGCGTCCCGAAGCTCGCCAGCAGCTGGCCGAGGGCGCCGCTGCGGAACTCGAGATGGATCAGGACATGATCCGCGGTCGTCAACCGGATGGTCTCGCCGGTCAGCGGGCCTCCACGAACCTTGCGAGTCGGCGACGCGATGGCGCCCATCGCCTGGACCCGGCGAACCGGACCGAGCAGCGTGGTCATCTCGTGCAGTCGATACACCCCGTGATCGAACACCGGACCGACCCCTTCGCGATAGAACGGCGTCGGATCGCCCGTGTACTCGCGCCACGCGGCCGGGCCGGGGTCGGCGTGGTGGGCGACGGCCAGCGTCGGCCTTCCATATCGTCCCGAGGCGATCGTGTCGACGAGCCAGCGGAACCGCTTGGTGGCAGCGCTCCCGGGCGCGCAAAGGAAAAGCCGGCCACGTTGCGCGGCGAGGTCGATCAGCGCGTCGGCCTCGGCAACGGTGCCCGCCAGCGGCTTCTCCGAGTAGAGATCGAGGCCGGCGTCCAGGAGCGACCGATTGATGGCGCCGTGCAGGGGCGCCGGCGTCAGGTTGATTGCCGCATCGAGTCCGGCGCGGGACAACGCGGTCTCGAGATCTCGATCGCCGAGCGCTCCCGGCGACCAGCCGGCCACGTGCCGGACCGCCTCGTCGGCGGCACCGGGACGTGGGTCGACGAGGCCGCGGATCTGGACCTGATCGGCCAGGACCTCCAGTGCCGGGCGGTAGTGGCGCGCGAAGACATCCCCGCAGCCGACGACGAGGAGTCCGATCAGGCGGTTGGCGGTCATCCGTCGTCCTCCAGTTCCTCGGCCAGCAGGTCCATCAGCAGGCCGTCACGCCACGTGCCGTCCGGAAATCGTTGGTATTGCCGCATCCGTCCAACTGCCTTGAAGCCGACCTTCCTGTAGGCGCGGATTGCGGCTTCGTTGTCCGTCGCCGGATCGATCGTCAGGCGGTGGTGGCCGTCGTGCCGGATCAGGTGTCGAGCGAGCGCCCGGATCGCGTCCGGACCGAGTCCACGGCCGTGTACCGCCGGGTCGAGGAACAGGTCGATGCTCGCATGGCGAAAGTCGGGCGTGGGTTCCTCGGTGACCTGGATCATCCCGATCAGCCGTTCGCCATCCTGGATGCCGTGGACCGTGACGTTGGGCTCATCGGTCAGGAACTCCGCCACGACCCGGGCCTGGTCGTAGCCGGTCCACCAGCGAGCGACCTCGGGTGTCGCGAGGATCTCGGCAAGCCGGGCGGCGTCGCCGGCTGCCAGGGGGCGGAGCGTGACCCGTCGACCTCGGATCTCCATGGCGCCAGCTTGACGTGTGTTGCAAGCGCCCGTCGCCAGGCCATGTTGTCACGACGCTGATAGATGATCCGTCGACGCTTGGCGCATGTGCCTCGACCCTTGACGGACACTAGAGGTTCGTATCAATGGGGGCGTACCAGCTCTGATGAGGATCCTGGCGGCATCGTTTCCGGACGACGCGCGCGCCCAGCAGGCGCGCGCCAGGCTCCTGGCTGAGCTCAGCCTCGAGCCCGAGCAGGTCGACGTGCAGACGCTCGCGGAACCCGGGGACGGGAGCGACGCTCAGTCCGTGCTCGCGGGCCAGTTCGACGAGGATCGAATTGCCGCGGCGCGCAAGCTGCTCGAGCGGCTCGGTGGCCGGGTGTTGCTCGACAAGGATGCCACCGGGACCAATGGCTGACCGGCGTTCAGAGCGTCCTGCGATCCAAAGCTCGGTTGCGACGCCCGGCCGGGGGCGCGATCACGAGGTCCCGATGAGTTGGCGGCCGGCACGAACGGCCGCGTTCATTGGCGGGCCCGCCCGACGCCGGCGCGGCTCTATTCGAGGGCTTCCCGGAGCGCCTCCTCGACCTCGCTGTCGAGGTTCGTCTGGATCACGTCCCCGTGGAACGTTCGGAGCGCCGCGAGCACCGCGTCGGCGTTGGACGCCTTGACGACCAGGAAGAGCGCCGACCGTCCGGGCCGGAGCGTCACCTTGACCTCATCGACGAACCGATCGCTCACGCCACGATCGAGCGCCCTCCCGACGAGCGCGCCCAGGGCGGCTCCGAGCGCGATCCCGGCCAGCGGGAACACGAAGCTCACCAGCCCGCCGAGGACGGCGCCGATCGCGGTGGCCGTCTCCGTGGTCCCACTGATCTCGTTCTTGACGTGGGCGGTGCCATCCGGATCGCGTTCGACGATGGCGGTGTCCTCGAACCGGATCTGGCCCTCGTGTTCGAGGGTTCGCAACCCGGCCATCGCCGTGCGGGCGTCATCGAAATGGTCGAACGCGATCACGATCAGCTGCATCGTCGGCTACCGCATGTGATCCTGCGGATGGTCGCGTCAACGTAGCCACGGAGATCGCGTCCGTCAACTGGCGCGATCCGAGGGACCGGATCCATCGCGACAACGAGGAGGTGGACGAATGCGGATCGCCATCATCGGCGCCGGCAACGTCGGCGGCGGGCTCGGGACGGCGTTTGCCACCGCCGGGCATTCGATCGTGTTCGGCGTCCGCGATCCGGACAGCCCGAAGAGCGCACGGGCGCGCGCAGGCGTGCCCGGCTCGACGATGACCTCGGTCGGGGCGTCGGTCGAGGGCGCGGAAATCGTCGTCATCACGATTCGATCCGAGGGGATCGCCGATACGATCCCGCTCCTGCCGTCGCTCGACGGCCGGATCGTCATCGACGCCATGAACCGGTTCACGGGCGATCCGGGCCGGAGCACGACCGCGGACCTCGCCGAACTGTTGCCCGGCGCGCGACTGGTGAAGGCGTTCAATACGACCGGCTTCGAGAACTACACGACCGCCCGCGACCGACAGCAGCCCGCCGCCATGTTCGTTGCCGCCGACGATCCCGAGGCAAAGCGCGTCGCGATGGCGCTGGCGACCGAGATCGGCTTCGAGGCCCTGGACGCCGGCGGCCTGGTGAATGCCAAGCCGATGGAATGGATGGTCAGGGTCTGGCTCGCGCTGACGGCCTCCGCCGACCGGACGGTCGCGTTCGCGCTGTCGAGGGGTTAGGTCCGGGCCCCAGGTCCAGGGCGCCTGGCCCGGAGTGTCCGAGGTCCGATCGGGCGTGGACGTCCGCCGTGGTGATTCCGTCCACCACGAGGCAGGACAACCAGCCTGCCGGCCGGTCCCCGGAATGATTCGCTATCGTGTCGGGCCATGGGTGTGGTGGTCGACGGGGTCGAGGTTCGGTTGCGCGACGTGACGCTGGCCGACGCGGAGCTGCTCGACAGTTGGATGACCGTCGAGAACAAGGGGTCGTTCAACGACTTCGGGATGCCGCACGCCCCGACGGACCGTGAGTCGCTCGCCCGCGGGCCGATGCGCAACGACCGCAACGGCCAGCTGATCATCGAGCGGATGGTCGACGGCCGGCCGCTCGGGACGGTCAGCTGGCACGCGGTGCGCTACGGACCGAACGAGGAATCCGGCGCCTGGAACATCGGGATCGCGCTGGTTCCGGAGGCGCGCGGCCACGGCTACGGGACCGAGGCGCAGCGGCTCGTCGCGGACTTCCTGTTCGCCACCACCCCCATCCACCGGGTCGAGGCGTCGACCGACGTGGAGAACCTTGCCGAGCAGCGCTCGCTCGAGAGGGCCGGCTTCACGCGCGAGGCCGTGCTGCGACGCGTGCAATTCCGCGCCGGAGCTTGGCACGACCTCGTGAACTACGCACGGCTGCGCGACGACTGAGCGTGGCCGTGGCCGTGGCCGAGGGCCATGGCCCGACCACGCCGCGTCAGGCCCGCTCCGCAGCCGCCTCACCGGCCAGCGGCTGACGTAGGCTCCACGGATGACCGACGACGTCCCCCTGATCCGTCCGGCGACGGCGGGCGAGCGGGCCGATCCACGCCTGATGCACGCCGCCAACCGGGCGGCCTGGGACGAGGCCGCCGAGCGGTACGAGGGCTGGCTGGCCGACGCGATCTCGGAGATCCGGAGCGGCGGGTCGAACCTGTTCGGGGCCGAGATCGAGCTGATCGGCGACCTGCGGGGCCGGTGCCGTCGGGCGATCCACCTCCAGTGCGCGGCCGGTCGGGACACGCTCGCGCTGTGGAACCTGGGCGCCGACGAGGTCGTCGGCGTCGATTTCAGCCCGCGGATGCTGGAGCTGGCGGCCCGGCTGGCCGAGGCGACCGGTGCGCCGGCCCGCTGGATCCTGGCCGACGTGCTCGACACGCCGCATGAGCTCGACGGGACCGCTGACCTGCTCTACACCGGCCGCGGTTCGCTGCTGTGGCTCCACGATCTCGACGGGTGGGCCCGGGTCGTCGCCAGGCTGCTCGCCCCCGACGGCCGGTTCGTGCTGTTCGAGGGTCACCCGGCCGAGTGGCTGTTCGACGCGGACGAGGACGGCCGCTGGATCGCGACCGACTACGACTACTTCGGCGGGCCCGAGGCCTCCCGTGGCTGGGCGCCTGAATACATCGAGCGGCTGTCGCTCGCCGAGGCCGAGCAGAGCTGGAAGTTCGCCAGGGCGTGGACGCTCGGCGAGGTGATCAGCGCGCTGCTCCGGGCAGGACTCCGGCTGGACGCCGTGGCCGAGTACCCGATCGACTGGTGGGGCGGCCATGCCGACGTCCGGCCGGAGGAGCGCGGCCGGGTGCCGCTGTCGTTCTCGGTCGTCGGGCGGCTGTGGCCCTGATCCCGCGAACCGGCCGGGAGCGACCCGGCCAGCACGTCACGCCGGGGGCTGGTCCACCGAGACCCAGCGCCGATCGACCGCGAGGTGGATGACCGTGGACCGATCGGCGGCCAGCGCCGCGCGCAGCGCCGGCTCGAAATCGCCGTCACGCTCGACCCGGATCCCGCGCGCACCACAGGCGCGCGCCACGGCCGCGAAGTCGATCGGACCGAGCTCGGTCCCGACACCGATCCCGGTCCCTCGACGCTCCTGCCACATCCGGATCGTGCCGTACGCTCGTTGTCGTAGGCGACGACCACGACTCGTGCACCGACACGGATGGACGTCTCGAGCTCGGCCATGGTCATCCCCAGGCCACCGTCGCCAACGAGGGCGACGACCGCGCGGTCTCGGTGGACGAGCGCCGCGGTGATGGCGGCGGGCAGGCCGTAGCCCATGGCTCCCGAGGTCGATCCCAGGAAGGTCCCGGGTCGGCGGAACCGGAAGCCACGCGCGGCCCAGCCCCCGAAGTTGCCGGCATCGGTCGTCAGGATGGCGTCGTCCGGGAGGACGCGTCGAAGGGTCGAGATCGTCCGACCCGGGTGGATGCCGGGGCCGTCCCACGGGCCCTGGTCGACGATGGTGGCGGCCTCCCAGGCGGTACGATCGGCCGCGTTGTGGGCCTGTCGGGCCGCGACCCGCTCCGCATCGAGCACGGCGTGACCGACCAGCCGTTCATTGGCCGCGCGCAGGAAGGCCTTGGCGTCGGCCGCCACGAGGAGCTCGGCCGCCGGAACGCCCTTGGCGTGGCCAGGCTCGAGGTCGACGTGCGCCCAGCGCAGCCCTGCGCGTGGAACCGCGTACCCATAGGTCGTCGCCTCGTTGAGGCGGGACCCGATGACCACCAGGGCGTCGGCCGCATCGAGTCGTTCGCGGACCGTGGAGGCGGCCCACAGGCCGGCCATGCCGAGATAGAGCGGATGGTCATTCGAGATCACGTCGGCGCGCCGCCAATCCGCGATCACCGGGACCTGGAGCAGCTCGGCGAACCGGGTCAGCTCGGTCGAGGTGCGGGCTCGCAGGATCCCCGCCCCCGCGAGGATCACCGGCCGTCGGGCCGAGGCGAGCAGCTCGATCACGCCGCGGATCGCGTCGTCTGCGGCTCTTGCGGTCGTTGACCGGGCGACCTCGAGCCGGGCGTCCTCGGGCATCGGCTCATCGAGGAGGTCCTCGGGCAATGCCAGGAACGCCGGTCCGGGTCGGCCGCCCAGGGCCTGGCGGATCGCCTCGGACAGCATGGGGCCGACGTCGGCGACGGTTTCCGGCTGCGCGGCCCACTTGGCGAGGCCGCCCAGCGTGGCGACCTGGTCGATCTCCTGGAAGGCCTCGCGACCGAGGAGCGGGCGTTCGACCTGGCCGACGGCGACAAACATCGGCGTCGAGTTCTGACGCGCCGTGTGGATCCCGATGGCGAGATTCGCGCCGCCGACGGCCCGCGTCCCGAGGCAGACCGCCGGCCGCCCGGTGAGCTGGCCGTGTGCCTCGGCCATGAACGAGGCGGGACCCTCATGGCGCGTGGCGATCACCCGGATCCCGGCGCCTTCGAACGCGTCGAGCAGGCCGAGGAACGATTCGCCGGGGACGGTGAACGCATAGCGCACGCCGGCGCTGCGCAGCGCGTCGGCGATGAACCTGCCGACAGTGCGTGGACCGGGCACCGGTTCAGGTTCCGGCTCCGATGCGGTCCCGGCGACGTCGACCGTCGGTGGCTCCTCCGGCTCGAGGATGGCTCCCGGAGTCGCGACGGACTCGACGGGGGCGTCGATGCGGACCCCGACGGCGACGGGCTCCGGCTCCGCCGGCTCCGCCGGTTCGACGGAGGCACGGTCGGGCTCCGCCTCTTCTTCAAGCGACGGCACCTCCGGTTCGCCGGAGGCGACGGCGTCAGGCGCGGCCTTCGACTCGAGTGGCGGCTCTGCCGACGAGGGCGCGTCGGCCGCGGCTGCGGATCGATCCTCGTCGGCCATCGGCGATGTCATGATCGTGTCGGGTTCGTCGGTCCGGATCTCGGCGTCGAGCTCGCTCATGGCGGCTGCGCTCCTTCACGTGGTTGGCCCCGGGACGGGGAGGTTCAGCGGTAGTTCTCGAACTGGAGGGGAACCGGCTCGTCGAGCTCGCGAAGCCGGGCGATGACGCGCTGGAGGTCGTCCCGGCTCTTGCCGGAGACGCGAACGGCGTCGCCCTGGATCTGCGACTTGACCTTCGGGAACTCGTCGCGGATCAGGCGTGTGATCCGCTTGGCGATTTCGTCGGTGAGCCCGCGGCGAAGCCCGATGTGCTGACGGACCTTGTTGCCGCCGGCTTCCTCGATCTTGCCCCAGTCGAAGATCTTGAGCGACAGGCCGCGACGAATGGCCTTGGACTCGATCAGGTCCTTGATCGCGCTGGCCCGGTGCTCGTCATCGGTCAGGAGGATCAGCTCGGTCTTGGCCTGGCTGAGCTCGACCGTCACGCCCTTGAAGTCGAACCGCGTCCCGACCTCGCGACGAACCTGGTCAAGCGCGTTGCGCAGCTCCTGTTCGTCGAAGTCGCTGACGACATCGAATGACTGGTCTCCGGCCATCGCTCCTCCGTTCCCTTACCCTGCCGTTTCGGGCGCCTGTTCGGCCCACTCGCGGAACCGACCGACTCGGCCGTCCTCGGCAACCTCCATCGTCATGAACCCGGCCAGGCGTACCAGCCGGCCAGTCGACCGGCGGACGAACGCCACGTGCCACGCGGCCAGGACGGTCGCGCCGGACACCCAGTGGCGCTCGACGGTGAAGTCGACGTCGCGCTGCTCCTCGGCGGCATCCAGCAGGTACGCCCGTAGCGCGTTGTGGCCGATCGAGCGGCGGGCCGAACGGATCGTTATGGTACTCGGCTTCCTCGCTGAAGATGGCCACCCAGGCGTCGCCGTCGAAGGTCGCCCAGGCTCGGCCATACGCTGCCAGCAGGTCGCCGGCGGTCGCGTAGTCGATCATCCTCGTGTCCCCAGTCGCTCCAGTAGCCATTCGCCGATGCGATAGCTCCGACCGCCGCCCATGACCAGGACCACGTCACCCGGGGCGACGGCGGCGGCCAGCCATTCGGCGGTCGCCTCGACCGAGCCGGGCGCGGCCACCCGGATCCCGGGTCGGCGGTCCGCGGTCGCGCGAGCCAGCGCCTCCGGGGAGGCAATGGTCGTATCCGGGTCGCGACTCGGCCAGATGTCCGCCACCGCAACCGCGTCGGCGGTCGCGAGCGCGTCGGCAAGCTCATCGACCATCGCCGCGGTCCGATGGAAGGTCAACGGTTCGAGCACGGCCCACACCCGACGGCCCGGCTCACGCTGGCGGACCGCGGCGAGCGTCTCACGGATCGCCGTCGGATGATGGCCGTAATCGTCGTAGACGGTCACCTCGGCGCACGTGCCCTTCCGCTCCAGGCGTCGCCCGACGCCCTGGAACGAGGCCAGCCCGGTGATGATCGCAGCCGGCTCGACGCCCATGACGGATGCGGCTCCGGCCACGGCCAGCGCGTTCGCCGCGTTATGGCGGCCCGCGGTGAGGAGCCTCGTCGTCAGGGGACCGGCCAGTGGGTCCAGGCCATGGATCTCCAGGGTCGTCGTTTCGGGATTCGCGGCCGAAACCCGACCGAATAGCGCAGTCGCCGACCCAGCCGCCGTTGCGAACCGCTCGGCGATCGCCCGGGCGTAGCCGCCGACGCGCTGGGGCGCCTGGTCCAGCAGGGCATAGGTCACGATCCGGCCAGGCCAGTCCCAGAGCCGGGCTGTGACGGCCTCGACACCGGGGTCGCCGATGTTGGCGACGAGCGTCGCGCTGGACGGTGCCCGGCGAACCCAGGCCTCGAACGCCCGACCCACCGACGCGGCATCCGCGAACACGTCCGGATGGTCCCATTCGGCGCTGGTCAGGACGGCGATGTCCGGCCGGTATGGATCGAAGTTGCCAGCGTACTCGTCGGCCTCGACCACGAACGCCGCTCCCCTGCCCCAACGAGCGGTGGCTGGCGACCCGCCGGTCAGGCCGGATGGCAGCAACGCACCGACGAACGCCGCCGGATCCAGCCCGGCCTCGACCAGGACGTGAACCAGCCATCCTGCCGTCGTGCTCTTGCCGTGCGTCCCGGCCACGCCGATCAGCGTTCGGCCGACCGCGGCGTCGGCGACGACCTGCTGCCATGGCTCGAGCGGGATCCCGAGCGAGCGCGCCGCGACCAGTTCGGGTTGGTTGGGATCGACCGCGGTCAGGGCCTTGGTCACGGCGAGCCGGTCCGGCGCGGGGATCCCGGTCACGTGGCTCGCCGCGTGCTCGGTCGCGACCGCGATGCCCAGCTCGTCGAGCGCCGACGTGTACGGCGACGGCGCGCCGGGATCGCACGCGGACACCACGGCCCCCTGCCGAGCCGCCAGGATCGCCGCGGCGCTTGCCCCGGCGCCTGCCGCACCGACGACGTGGATCCGTTCCCCGGGGCGGATCGGTCGAGGGTCGCGCGCAGGATCCAGCCCAGCCCCGACTCGCCCGGCGGAGCTCGTCACGGGCGGTCCGCCGCCGCGCTCGTCCGCTCGAGCACCAGCTCCAGCGCGGCGGCGGCGCTCGAGCGCTTGTTCTCTGCCCGCGAGCCGGACCAGGTGAATTTCCGGACCTCGCCTCCGGCGGCGTCGGCGACGGCAACATAGGTCAATCCAACGGGCTTGGCCGTCGATCCTCCGTCCGGCCCGGCAATTCCGGTCACCGACACGCCGAGATCGGCGCCGGTGCGCTGGCGGCCGCCGGCGGCCATCGCCATGGCCGCCTGGGCCGAGACGGCACCATGCGCCGCGAGCACGTCCTCGGGGACGCCGACCATCGCCCGCTTGGCCGCATCCGAATAGGTCACGAACCCGCCGAGGTAGTAGGCACTCGAGCCCGGGATCTGGGTGAGGACGTGGCCGATCAGCCCGCCGGTGCACGACTCCACCGTGGCGATCGTCGCGGCCGCAGCGCGGCAGCGTTCGCCCACGCGTGCCGCCAGGGCGACGAGGTGGTCGTCGTCCATGCCTACCGTCGTTGCGTCTTGACCGGCTGGTCCGGTGGCGCGAACAACCAGGTCTCGGGCACGCCCGCCTTGCCGAGGGAGCCTAGGGACGTCCCGTTAAGCGTGAAGTACGTGTACCCGGACGAGCCGGACCGGACCTCGACCGATTGCTGTCCGGAGAACGTCAGGGTCCGTCCTGCCGAGATCACCGACCCGGCGGCGCCCAGCGTCGGATCGATGACGCCGTCGACCCAGACCTTAAGCCAGGCGCGGCCGCCCTTGATCGAGACGACGAGGTTGACGCCCTTGTAGGCGACGGTGACGTTGCGAGTCAGGGCGACCGTCTTGCCCTGGGGACTGGCCGCCGTGACCGTGATCGACCAGCGACCGGCGGTGAGCTCGAAGGGAGCGTTGAACGAGCCGTCGTCCAGGACCGGGATCGTGATCGAGTCTGGTTGGGCGGGCTCCGGCGGCGGGCTCGACGTGGTGCCGACCGGTGTCGAGTCGGTCGGACCCACGTAGCTCGCGCTGACGACCACCGAATCGGCATTGGTGGCGTGTCCGGCCACCGGGATCGCGCCGTTCGAGTACGACGCCCCGTCCGCCGGCTGGTCGACCGTCAGCGTGGGCGACTCGATCTGGAGGAATGGGACCGTGATGAACAGCTTGATCGTCTGCTCGGAGTGCTTTCCGGTGTCCGGATCGACGGCGCTGACCTCGAACTGGTTGCGACCGCGGCGCAGGTCGACCTCGGCCGACCAGGTGCCGTCCGGCCCGGCGCTGACCTGATAGGGGTCCCGTCCGGGCGTGGCCACGGATACGGTCCCACCGGCGAGCGTCGTTCCACGCAAGGTGTAGCTCGTCGTGGACTCGTCCACGTCGATGACCGACGACGCCGGGTCCGAGACCGCGATCGTCGGTGGCTTGGCAAACCGCAGCACCTGGATCCCGAGATACGTACCAAACGCTAGCACGACGACCGTCAGTAGGGCGACGACGACCACGCTCGGCGAGAAGGTCAACCCGGGCCGCGGAGCCGCGATCGGGTGCGGGACGGTGATGACCGGCGCGGCGTCGCGGGCATCGCCACGCTCGCGCCGCCACTGGTCCAGCACGTCCTCGGGATCGAGCCCGAGGTACAGCGCGTAGTTCCGCAGGAACCCCTTGGTGTAGACCGCTCCCGGCAGCTCCTTGTAGTCGCCGCGCTCGAGGGCGCCGAGGTACCGGGCCCGGATCTTCGTGTCCCGTTCGGCCCGATACAGGTCGACGCCCTTGCGCTCGCGCGCTGCGTAGAGCCGCTCAGGCAGGCTCGGGGCAGGCTCCGCCGCGACGCCGCGACCGGGTTCGGTCCGGTCGCCCGAGACTGCCCGCCGCAGCTGTTCTCGGGTGGTCATCACTCTTCCTCATCGAGTCCGTCGTCCACTCTGCCGCCCGTCGGTTCGTCGCGACGAAGGACTTGCCGCGCGTTCGAGCCATCGAACGCTCCGATGTACCCGCGCGCCTCCAGTTGATCGATCATCCGGGCGGCTCTCGCATAGCCGACCTTCAGGCGGCGCTGGAGCAGCGACGCCGAGGCGCGATCGTACTCCCGAATGACCTCGACGGCCTCGTGGAGCAATCGATCGGCGTCCTCGCCTTCCAGATCGTCGATCGTCCCCGTCGCCTCTTCGCCCGTGTCGATGATCGACATGTCGTAGCGGGCGTCGTCGATCTGCGCCTTCCAGTGGTCGACCACCCGGCCGATCTCGGTGTCCGACACGAACACCCCCTGGAGGCGCATCGGCCGCGGCAGGTCGGACGGCTGGTAGAGCATGTCGCCACGGCCGATGAGGTCCTCCGCGCCCGGTGCGTCGAGGATCGTCCGTGAGTCGATCTGTGACGCCATCGCGAAGGCGATCCGGCTCGGGAAGTTGGCCTTGATCAGCCCGGTCACCACGTTGACGCTCGGTCGCTGCGTGGCGAGGACCATGTGGATGCCCGTCGCGCGGGCCTTCTGGGCCAGGCGGACGATCGGGTCCTCGACGTTCTTGCCCTCGCGCATCATCAGGTCGGCCAGCTCGTCGACGATGATCACGATGTACGGCATCCGGTCCTCGGGATCGGCCCGCGTCTCGTTGAAGCCGCGGATGTTGCGGGCCGAGGCGCCGGCCAGCCGGCGGTAGCGGGCCTCCATCTCGTTGACCGCCCACTTGAGCGCGGCCTTCGCCCGCTCGGGCTCGGTGATGACCGGCACGAGCAGGTGCGGCAGGCCGTTGTAGGCCGCCAGCTCGACCCGCTTGAGGTCCATCAGGATCATCCGGACGTCGTCCGGCGTGGCCTCGCACAGGAGGCTCGTGATCAGCGCATTGACCATCACGCTCTTGCCCGAGCCGGTGGCGCCGGCGATCAGGAGGTGGGGCATCTTGGCCAGGTCGACGGCCTGGGCCTTGCCCGCCACGTCACGGCCGAGGGCGAACGTCAGGGTCGAGCCGGACGCCTTGAAATCGACTTCCTCGAGGATCCGGCGCAGCGCGACGACGTTGAAGTCCTTGTTCGGGATCTCGATCCCGACCGCGCTCTTGCCCGGGATCGGCGCCTCGATCCTGAGCGAGCGGGCGGCCAGGGCCATGGCCAGGTCGTCGGACAGCCCCTCGATCCGGCTGACCTTGACGTCGGGGGCCGGCTGGACCTCGTACTGGGTCACGACGGGCCCGGCGTTGCGACCGACGATCTTGGCCGGGATGCCGAAGCCGGCCAGCTTCTTGACGATGATCTCCTCGTTGCGCTCGTGTGCCGCCCGGTCGCCCCCGGCGCTGATCGGCACCGCGATGTCGTCGAGGGCCGAGATCGGCGGCAGGACGTACTCGATCCGCTCCCTGGTCGGCGGCGAATCGCCGGCATCCGTGACGTCGTCGGGATCACGCAACGGCCGCGGCGCGACCAGCGTTGCCGAGGTCGCCGTGGCCCGCGCCGGCGCGAAGGTCGACGAGATCGGCCGCGGGCTCGGGACGGCACTCGGAATGATCGACGCTTCGTCCTCGCCCCACACGCCGGTCTGGCCCGGCGAGGGACCGGCCGGGATCGACTTCGGGATGCCGCGTCCGCGCCCGTTGGCTGGCTCAGCTCGGTTCGTCTCTCGATCGGTCGGCTCGCTGCCATTCGTCGGGGCGCGCCGGAGGGCCTCGGCCGCGGTCGTCCCCACCCAGCGGGCCGTCCCGACGGCTGGATGGAGCAGTTGCCGGAGCGGGATCCCGAATCCCACGACGAGCCCGAGGGCCGACAGCGCGATGAGCACGATGAAGGCGCCCGGCGCGGACACCAGATCGGTGAGGATCGAGGCCAGCGCGCGCCCAACCCGGCCGCCCGACACCCCGACGACCTGGGCCGAACCGACGATGCCCGAATAGGTGATTGCCAGCCCGAGCAGGGTGATCCCCCAGCCGGACCCCGGGTTGCGTCCGGGGCCCCACTCCAGCCACCAGCCGGCGGCCAGCAGGAAGAACGGCAGCATCCAGCGCATGGTCCCGAACCATGGCGCAAAGACGCCGGTCCACCAGCTCGTGAGCGTTCCTTCGCCGGGCAGCATGAGCGCGATCATCGTCATCGCCGCCAGGACCAGCAGCACCAGGCCGAGGATCGATCGGACGACGTCGGGGGTGATCCGGCCGGCGATCGAACTCGTGCGGCGCGTCCGCGATGCGCTGCGCGACGGCGGCCTGCGGGTCGAGGTCCGTCGACGAGTCGCCACGCTCAGACCTCGACCACGACCGGGAAGACCATCGGCCGTCGCTTGGTCTGCTCGTACAGGTAGCGCGAGACGCCGTCCTTGACCTGCGTCTTGAGCAGGGCGATCTCGCTGATATGGTCGCCCGGCATGTCGATCGCGCCGATGACCCGGTCGACCGCCTCCTCCATCAACGGGTCGAGCTCGTTGAGGTGGACGAAGCCCCGGGTCACGATCTCGGGGCGGCCGATGACCCTGCCGGTCTGCTTGTCGACGGTGACCACGATCATGAACATCCCGTCGTTCGCGAGCGATCGCCGATCGCGCAGGACGATATCTCCGACCTCGCCGACGGACAGGCCGTCGACGTAGACGTACCCGGCCGTGACCGGGTTGGCCCGCCGGGCGCTGCCGTCCGCGTACAGCTCGATCGGCGTGCCGTTCTCGATGATGAACACGTTCTCCGGGGCGACGCCGGTCTCGATGGCGAGGCGACCGTGCTGGACCTGCATCCGGAACTCGCCGTGTATCGGGATGAAGTGCTTGGGCTTGGTCAGCCCGAGCATCAGCTTGAGCTCCTCCTGGCTGGCGTGGCCGGACACGTGCGCCCGCTTGATCGTGTGGTAATAGACGTTGGCACCGGCCTTGAACAGGTTGTCGATCGTGCGCGACACGTATTCCTCGTTGCCCGGAATCGGGCTCGCGCTGACGATGACCGTGTCGCCCGGCTCGATCTCGACGAACCGATGGTCGTGGTTGGCCATCCGGGCGAGACCCGCCATCGGCTCGCCCTGGGCGCCCGTCGTGGCAATCACGAGCTTGCCGTCCGGGTGGTCCTTGATCTTGTCCTTGGACACCATTCGGGACGGGTCGTACTTCAGGTATCCAAGGTCAGTCGCGATCTTGAAGTTCTGCTCCATGGAGCGCCCGATCACGGCGACGCTGCGGTTCATCTCCGCGGCCGCGTCGAGGACCTGCTGGATGCGAGCGATGTTGCTGGCGAAGGTCGCCACGATCACCCGGCCGTCGAGCGGCTCCATGATCTCGCGGAATGCCTCGCCCACGGTCCGTTCGGACGGCGTGTAGCCGGGGTTCTCGGCCCGCGTCGAATCCGACAGCAGGCAGGCCACGCCCTCCTGGCCGAGCCGGGCCAGGATCGCGAAGTCGGACAGCTTGCCGTCGACCGGCGTGTGGTCGAACTTGAAGTCGCCGGTATGGACGATCGTGCCGACCGGCGTGCGCAGCGCGATGCCCATCGCGTCCGGGATCGAGTGACCGATCCGGAAGGGCATGACCTTGAACGCGCCGATGTCGATCTCGTCGCCCGGTTCGAGCGAGATCAACGGGTTGTTGTGGAGCTTGTGCTCCTTGATCTTGTTGCCGAGCAGGCCGCGGGCAAGGGTCGAGGCATACACGGGCACGCCCGGGAACTCGGGCAGCACGTACGGCAATGCGCCGACGTGGTCCTCGTGGGCGTGGGTGATGAGGAATGCCTTGACATTGGCGCGGCGTTCCGTGAGGTAGGCGATGTCGGGGATGACCAGGTCGATCCCGAACATCTCCTCGTCGGGGAACATCAGGCCGCAGTCGATCACCACGATCTCGTCGCGGTATTCGAAGACGAACATGTTCTTGCCGATCTCCCCCACCCCGCCGAGCGGGATGATGCGGAGCGGCTGGTCGTTGGATGGTGGCATGTTGATCCTTGGCTTCTGGGCTAGAACAGCGTGAGCTGGGGCGCGGCGTCGTCGGCCGTGGCAGGCGCCGGTGCCGTCGTCGCGCTCATGGGACGAGGTTCGAGCGAGGCTGGCGTCGAGGCCTCGATGGTCGGTTCGACCGCCGACGCGTCGGGTGGACTCGCCTCGAGCGAACGTTCGGCGGTCGTCATCGGCTCGGAAACGGCGGCGTCGGGACCGCCGGCGGGCGCCGTCTCCTCACGCCGCCGGCGCGCGTCGATCAGGGCGGCCGGCACCCCGGCCATGTCCGCATAGCTTTCGCGCTCGATCGACGGCGTCCGCAGGGCGGCGGCCGGATGGTACATCGCGTACACGAGCGCACTGCGGGCGCCGGTCGCTGGATCGACCGGCCGGACCGTACCGTGCGCCTGCGAGATCCGCGCCCCGGGCATGAATCGCGCCATCGAGTGCCGGCCGAGCGTCACGATGACCGCCGGATCGAGGATCTCGAGTTGCCGTTGGAGGAACTTCGCGCAGGCCGCGACCTCGTCGGGTTCCGGGTCCCGGTTGTCAGGCGGTCGGCATTTCACCACGTTGGTGATGAACACTTCGTCACGCCGCCAGCCGATCGATGCCAGCAGCTTGACGAGCAGGTCGCCGGCCCGGCCGACGAACGGTCGACCCAGCCGGTCCTCGTTGAACCCGGGACCCTCGCCGACGAACACGACCTCGGTCTCCGGGTCGCCCTCGCCGGGAACCGCGCGGGTCCGGCCCTCGTGGAGGCGGCAGTCCGTGCACGATCGGACCTCGGCCGCGATCGCTTCGAGCGCCTGGCGGCGCTCGGCGTCGGTCACGCTGTGGCCTCGACGACTCCGGGCGCCAGGTACGGGCGGGCACCACGGGACGACGCCGGACGGATCCAATCGCGCTCCCGCAGGATCTCCGCGAGCTCGACCGCGTTCGTCGCGGCTCCCTTGCGCAGGTTGTCCGAGACGACCCAGAACGCGAGGCCGCGGTCGTCGCCAACGGATGCGTCGCTTCGGACGCGACCGACGAAGATCTCGTCGTGGCCGGCCGCCTCGGTGGCCAACGGGTAGTCGTGCTCGGCCGGATCGTCCTGGACGACGACCCCAGGGACCGCGGCGAACAGGCGGCGTGCCCGGTCCGGCGTGATCGCCTCGCGGGTCTCGACGTGGACGGCCTCCGAGTGGCTCACGAAGACCGGGATGCGGACCGCGGTGCATGAGATCCGCAGACCGGGCAGGGCGAGGATCTTGCGGTTCTCGGTGATGACCTTCCATTCCTCCTTGGTGTAGCCGTTGGGCAGGAAGACGTCGATCTCGGGCAGGGCGTTGAAGGCGATGGGATGCGGGTACACGCGCGCCCGTTTCGGTTCGCCGGCGACGTGCGCCCGGACCTGGTTCTCCAACTCCGCGAGGGCGTCGGCGCCGGTGCCCGACACGGACTGGTACGTGTCCACCACCACGCGCTCGAGCCCGACGCTGTCGCGGAGCGCCATCAGGACCGGCGCCAGCTGCATCGTCGAGCAGTTGGGATTGGCGACGATCCCGGCGTGACCTTCGAGGTCGTCCGGATTGACCTGCGACACGACGAGTGGCACCGACGGATCCATCCGCCAGGCGGACGAGTTGTCGATGACCGTTGCGCCCCGGGCGACCGCGGCCGGTGCCAGCTCGAGCGAGACGTCGCCGCCGGCCGAGAACAGGGCGATGTCGACACCGTCGAACGCCGCCGGGACTGCCTCTCCGATCTCCAGCGTGCGACCGTCGATTGACACGGTCTGGCCGGCCGACCGACCGGATGCCAGCAGGCGAAGCTCACCGACGGGGAACTCCCGCTCGTTGAGCACCTGGATCATCGTCCGTCCGACGACGCCGGTAGCGCCCACGACGGCGACGGTGAGGGAATGTCGGTTCATGAGGGGCGTGGCTCCGCTCGCTCGGTCGCTGGGACGGGCACGCCCGGAGTATAGCAGCGGGTGCCGGCGCTCCAGCCGGGAGGCGTGACGGGTACGCCCGAAACGAGGGAGCCGCCGGTTGCCCGGCGGCTCCGCTCGATCGGGACGACGTGGAAGCGGATCGCTATGCCGGGTCCTTCGCGAGGTGGCGCTGCATGGCCGCCTTGCGCGAGAGGTTCACCCGGCCCTGCCGGTCGACCTCGGTCACGACGACCATCACCTCGTCGCCGACGGACACGACGTCCTCGACGGTCGGCACGTGGTAGTCGGCAAGCTCGCCGATCCGGACCAGGCCTTCCTTGCCCGGCAGGATCTCGACGAACGCGCCGAAGCCCATGATCCGGGTCACCCTGCCCAGGTACAGCGCCCCGATCTCGACCTCGCGGGTCAGGCTCTCGATCCACTGGATCGCCTTGCGCGAGTTCTCGCCGGAGACGGCCGCGATCTCGACGGTGCCGTCGTCCTCGACGTTGATCTCGGTCTGGGTCTCTTCCTGGATCTTGCGGATCATCGATCCGCCCTTGCCGATGATCTCGCGGATCTTCTCGGGGTTGATCTTGATCGTGATGATGCGCGGCGCGAAGTCGCTCATCTCGCCACGGGACTCGGGCATGACCGCGGTCATCTTGTCGAGGATCTCGAGCCGGGCCGCCAGGGCCTGCTTGAGCCCGTCACGGATGATCGCCTCGCTGATCCCCTGGACCTTGATGTCCATCTGCAGGGCGGTGATCCCGTCCCGGGTGCCGGTCACCTTGAAGTCCATGTCGCCGACCGAATCCTCCTTGCCGAGGATGTCGGTTAGGACGGCGAACCGGCCGCCCGGCTCGCTGATCAGGCCCATGGCCGCACCGGCGACCGGCGCCTTGATCGGCACCCCGGCATCCATCAGCGCGAGCGTCGAGCCGCAGGTCGATGCCATCGACGTCGAGCCGTTGGACGACATGCACTCGGACACGAGGCGGATGACGTACGGGAACTCCTCCTGGCTCGGAAGCACGGGTACCAGGGCTCGCTCGGCGAGGTGGCCGTGCCCGATGTCGCGCCGGCTGGGACCGCGCATCGGCTTGTTCTCGCCGGTCGAGTACGGCGGGAAGTTGTAGTGGTGGATGTAGCGCTTCTCGGTCTGCGGACTGATCGTGTCGATCCGCTGCACGTCCGACGACGCGCCGAGGGTCGCGATCGTGAGGACCTGGGTCTCGCCCCGGGTGAACAGGCCCGAGCCGTGGGCTCGTGGCAGGATGCCGACGTCGACCGAGATCTGGCGGAGCTCGGTCAGGCCGCGGCCATCCATGCGGATCCCCTCGTCGAGGGCGAGCTTTCGGGCGGTCTTCTTGTGGACCAGGTTGAACAGCGCCTTGCTGACGCGTGCCTCGCGGCGGGCCGCCTCCTGGATCGCCTTGCTGTCGCCACCCGTTCGCGTCGCGCGGATCGCGTCGGCGATGCCTTCGCGCAGCGCGGCGATTCGGCCGGGCAGGTCCTTGGCGAACCAGATCAACAGGTTTGCCGTGGCCTCCGCATCGGGGCCGGCCCGGTGCGCCTGGGCGAGCTCGATCCCGAAGAACGCCGAAAGCGTCGGCAGCTTGTAGTTCTCGAGGTCCGGATAGCCGTCACGCGCGATCGTCAGGGTGTCGAGGTAGCGACCGGACTCGAAGTGCGTGCCATCCGCGAGGGCCGCCTCGAGGAACCCGAGGTCGAACCCGACCGAGTGACCGACGATCACCGAATCGCCGATGAACGCGAGCGCCTGCCTGGCCGCCTCGGCCGGGCTCGGTGCCTTCTTGACGTCGGCGTCCTTGATGCCGTGCATCTGGTTGCCGACGATCGGGCGGCCCGGGTTGACGAGCGTCGACCAGCGGTCGGTGATCTTGCCGCCCTTGACCTTGACTGCGGCAATCTCGACGAGGTCGGCCATCTTCGGATCGGTGCCCGTGGTCTCGACGTCGAGGACCACGAGCTCGTCGCCGGCATCGATCGCGCCGGTGAAGTCGAGGACCGACCCGGTGCCGGGCTCGAGGAACGGGGTGCTCTTGGCCTTGCCGACGGCCTTCTGGAGCTCCTCCTGGAGGTCGACGAGCGGCTGCAGGGCCCGGTGCCCGAAGAGGATCGCCTCGGCCATGACCGCTTCGGGCAGGAGCTTGGCTCCGGCCTCGACCATCATGATCGCGTCGCGCGTGCCCGAGACGATCAGGTCGAGCTCGGACTCCTCGAGCTGGCTGTAGGTCGGATTCACGACGAACTCGCCGCCGATCCGGCCCACGCGGACGGCCCCGACCGGCCCCGCGAACGGGATCTCGCTGATCGTCAGGGCGGCCGACGCGGCGACGGTGCCGATGACGTCGGGCAGGTTCTCCTGGTCCGTCGACAGGACAGTGATGACGAGCTGGATGTCGTCCTTGTAGCCCTCGGGGAAGAGCGGACGGATCGGCCGGTCGGTCAGCCGGGCGGCCAGCGTGGCTGCCTCGGATGCGCGCGCCTCCCGCTTGATGAACCCGCCCGGGATCTTACCCGCGGCGTACATCCGCTCCTCGAACTCAACCGTGAGGGGAAAGAAGTCCAGGCCGGGCCGCGGGTCGGACCGGTTCGCGGTGCCGAGCACCAGCGTATCGCCATAGCGGACGGTGACGGCACCGCCGGCCAGCCGGGCGAGCTTGCCCGTCTCGATGGTCAGCGTGCGTCCGCCGAATTGCGTCTCGAACGTTTGAGACAAGGGAACAACTCCTCCTGATCGTGGAGGAGGCGACGACCTGCGGCAGGTCGGCCGACGGAGCCTTCTTGGCGTCGAGCCCGTAGCGACCCGGCAGACCGGGTCAGGGCGCGGGTTGCCTAGCGGCGCAGCCCGAGGCGTCCGATGACGACCCGGTAGCGCGTGCTGTCCTTCTTCATCAGGTAGGCGAGAAGGCGGCGTCGCGTGCCGACGAGCTTGAGGAGGCCGCGGCGCGAGTGGTGATCCTTTGGAAAGCCCTTGAGATGCGAGTCCAGCTGCTTGATTCGCTCCGTCAGGAGCGCGACCTGCACCTCTGGAGACCCGGTGTCACCTTCCTTGGTGGCATACCCGGTCATGATCTCCTGCTTCTGTTCCCGCGCGAGCGGCACTCGTTCCTCCGAACACGAACTTCTACGATTGACACTCTGTATGACCGGCGGATCGTAGCAGGGCGCGCTTGAAGCGGCAAACGAGGCGGCGATGACGACGCTGCACCGCCGCTCTTGCAGCTCCGGCGCGGCGCCCTACCGGCAACCGCCTGGTTCCAACGCGCGCGCTCGCCTCTCCCGTTGACCGGCCGGCTTCCGGCCGTACGCAAATCCGACGCCCTCCGGATCAACCCTGGTAGTCCGCCGGTGAATGTTGGGCCAGAATGCATTCGGCGACCTACCCGTCCGCCACGCCCGAGTCGATGCTGGAGTTCACGGATGCCTCGTCTGACCAGGATCTACACCAGGACCGGTGACGCCGGCATGACCGGGCTCGGCGGCGGCCAGCGCGTCGCCAAGGACTCGCGCCGCGTCGAAACCTACGGCACGGTCGACGAGCTGAATTCGCAGATCGGGTTGGCGCTGGCGCTCGGCCTGTCTGAGCGGCTGGCCGTCGAGCTCACGTCGATCCAGAACCAGCTGTTCGACCTGGGCTCCGACCTGGCGACCCCGGCGACCAGTCAGGCACGTCACCCCGTCCCCACGATCGAAGCCCGCCACATCGAGCATCTCGAGGCGCTGATCGACGAGCTCAACGACGCCGTCGGCCCGCTCGCCAACTTCCTGCTGCCAGGCGGGTCTGTCGGGGCGGCCACGCTCCACGTCGCCCGAACGGTGTGCCGGCGCGCGGAGCGGCAGGCGGCCGCGCTGGCGCGCGAGGAACCCATCGGGCCGACGGTCCTGCCCTACCTCAACCGCCTGTCGGACGCACTGTTCGTCATGGCTCGCTACGAGAATCGGCAGGGCCAGGTGCCGGAACCGCTGTGGGAGCCGGGCCGCTGAGCTCGACGGTCATGCGCCGCGTCCCGGGGCCACGGCCGAGCAGGTACGCCTGGCCGGCCTCGACCCGGATCGTGACCGACCTACCGTCGGCCTGACCGGTGTAATCGCCGTCGGGCGGGAGGGCAATCGGTAGGTCGAACTCCAGCCGGCGACCGCGATCGCGATCCCAGCGGACCGCACCGGTCAGGGTCACCGGGCGGCCGAGCATGGACGCCGCTTCATCGAGGTTCCCCGCGGCGATCGCCGACCGGATCTCCGAGCTCCGAACGGACCGGCCGCCGAGAGTGAAGGGCTCGACGATGACGACCTCGAACCCGTCCCGCTGGCCGAGCGTCGACAGCGTGTCCGGCGTGCCCTTCCGCTCGTAGCCGAACGCGGCGTCCGGCGTCATCAGGAACCCGCGGAGCTCGACCCGCCGCCGGATCCGCTCGACGAAGGCGTCGTACGGCGTCTCGCGCAGCGCGGCATCGAACGGCTGGACGACGGTGACCGCGACGCCCGCGGCGGCGAGCCGCTCGAGCCGCTCGGCCGGATCCAGGAGCAACGGCGGGGCATGGCCGGTCAGGATCTCGTCGGGATGATGGTCGAAGGTGACGACGGTCGGCCGGGCGTTTCGCAGCGCCGCATCCGCGACCAGGTGGCGGAGCAGGTAGAGATGACCGAGATGGAGGCCGTCGAAGACGCCCACCACCACGAAGACGGGCCCCAGCTCCGGCCGGAGCCCTTCGACCCGGCTGACGACCTCCATCCGGCGGTCAGCCGACCGCGACCGCGACGATGGGCGCGACAAACACCTTGTCCGGCGCGAGCCGCCCCTCGGTCCGCGAGGCGATCGCGACGAGCGAGCCATCGGGCCCGATCAGGCGGTATTGATCGGCCTCCGCGGCGATGCCCCCGTGCGGCCGGACGAACTGCCCTCGCGCGACGGCGGCGACCTCCTCTGCGTCGAGCTCGACCCTTGGGAACGCGTCGAGGCCGGTGTCAATCGGTTGCAGGTACGGCGCGAGTCCGGCAGGACCGTCCGCCACGGCCGTTCGGATCGTGTCGAGATCGATCGCATCGGCCAGGGTGAACGGACCGGACGCGAGCCGGGTCAATGCTCCGAGATAGGCCGCCCCTCCGACCGACTCGCCGAGGTCGCGGGCCAGCGCCCGAACGTAGGTGCCTGCCGAGCAGGTCACATCGATGACCGCGATCGGCCGGTCCGGATCGGTGTCGTCCCACGATCTGAGCGTTAGCTCGTGGATAATGACCTCCCGGTCCGCGAGCACGACCGTCTCGCCGGAGCGGGCCATGGCGTAGGCCCGCCGGCCGGCAACCTTGATCGCGCTGTAGGCCGGTGGGCGCTGCGCGATCCTGCCGGTGAGCCGGGTCATGGCGTCGACGACGGCAGCGCGCGACACCGGCGCGCCGGAACCCGGCATGAACTCCCCTTCGAGGTCGTCGGTCGACGACGAGGCGCCGAAGCAGACCGTGGCGCGGTACGCCTTTCGGTCAGCCAGGTGGTACTCGACCATCCGCGTGCCATGGCCGAGGAAGATCGGCAGGACCCCGGAGGCGAACGGGTCCAGCGTGCCGCCGTGACCGACCCGCCGAGTGGCCGCCAGACGACGGATCAGGCCGACGACATCGTGTGAGGTCGGACCAGCAGGCTTGACCACGATGATGATCCCGTCGAGCCCCGGACCCAGCGACGCCCTCGCCATCCCTAGCGGCTCACCGCTCCGACGAGCCGGCTCGCCTCCGCCAGGACCGCGGGGCGTGCATCGGCGAGCGGGGCGGCGATCGTGGCTCCGGCCGCCCGCGCGTGGCCCCCGCCACCGAACCGCCCGGTCAGGACCGTCGCGTCGACTCCGCCCGGTCGGGTTCGGACGCTGATCCGCGTCTGCGCGCCCGCCTCCTTGAACAGGATCGCGACCTCGGCCGCCTCGGCCTGCGAAAGCAGGTCGATGATCCCCTCCGAGTGGGCGCGATCGGTGCCGGTCGCCTCGATGTCGGCTTCGGTCAGGCTCGACCAGACGATCCGGCCGCCGTCGGCCAATTCGAGGCGATCGAGGACCCTGCCGAACAGGCGCAGCTGGCCGGTCGGCTTCGACCGGTAGATCCGCCAGGAGATATCGGACAGCGGCGCCCCCGCGCCGACCAGCGCCGCCGAGACCACCAGCGTTCGCGGCGTCGCGTTCGGGTGAGCGAACGTCGCCGTGTCCATCACGATCCCGGCCATCAGGTTGGCCGCGAGCACCCCGCCATCGGCGGCGAGGTCGATCGCGAGGCGACCGGCCAGGAGCGTGACCATCTCGCAGGTCGCCGCCGCGGCTGGATCGATCCAGTCGGCGTCGCCGGTCACCTCGTTGGATGCGTGGTGGTCGATGACGATCCGCGGCAGGCGCTCGAACAACGCGGCATGCCGGGCACCGACCTCGCCGATCCGCTCGAGCGAGCCACAGTCGACGATGACGGCCAGGTCGTACCCGACGTCCGGGTTCGGGTCCGTCCGGTACCGCTCGGTGCCGGACATGAACGCGTACAGCGGGGGGATCGGATCGCTGCACAGCAGGTCGGCGCTGCCGCCCTGCGTGTCGACGAGCCTGGCCACCGCGAGAGCCGCCCCGATCGTGTCCGCGTCGGGGTTCTCATGGCTGACGGCCAGCACATGGCGGGCCGCCGACAGCCGGCGCACCACGGCATCGGGAACGGCCGAGAGGTACGGACCGAGGTCGACCGTCACCGGCCGGACCGTCGATGCTCGTCGCGGCCCACCGTCACTCGACGACGGCGCGCCGAGGGCGGGCGAACGGCCGACGGCGGCTCCTCGGCCAGGTCGCCCTGGTGTGGCAGCCGCGCGACCGGGGTCGGGAGGGATTCGCCGACCGGCGCGTCGGCGTCCGGGACCTCGCCGGCCTCGAGCTCGCGCAGCAGCTGGAGCACCCGGGTGCCACGTTCGGAGGTGTCGTCGACGTGAACGTGGAGGTCCGGGATGCGCTTGATCCTGAGCCGGGTGCCAAGCTCGTGCCGGACGAACGGCATCGCCCGCCGCAGCGCGGCGACTGTGGCGTCGCGCTCGGCCGGCTGGCCGATGACGCTCACCCAGACCTTTGCATGGCGCAGGTCCGGCGTGGTCTCCACCGAGGTGATCGTGGCAAACCCGACCCTCGGATCGGCGATGTCGCGAGACACGATCGAACCGATCTCCTGGCGGAGCAACTCGTCCACCCGCTCGGTTCGTTGGCTCATGGCTTGTCTACCGACTGTCGCCCGCCGGGCGTCGGAGCAGAAGGCGCGAGCGAGCACGCGAGCGAGCGCACTCGTAGTGCGTGAGCGAACGCGCGCAACGAGCAACGCACGGATCCGGCGTCCAGCGGGCGACCGTGTTACCCGGCCACGCGACTAATGGTCTGGGACGTATAGCACTCGATCACGTCGCCTTCCTGGATATCGTGGAAGTTCGCCAGTCCGATGCCGCACTCGTAGTTCGTGGCGACCTCGCGGACGTCGTCGCGGAAGCGGCGCAGCGATTCGATCCGGTCGGTGGCAATGATCTTGCCGCCACGCCAGACCCTGGCGCTGCCGCGGACGATCCGGCCGTCGGTCACGAACGATCCGGCGATCACCGTGCTCTTGCCCACCCGGATGACCTGGCGCACCTCGGCCCGGCCTTCGACCACCTCGACCACCTCGGGCTCGAGGAGGCCCTTCAGGGCCGCGTCGATGTCGTCGGTGAGCTTGTAGATGATGTCGTACAGCCGGACGTCGACGCCTTCGGCCTCCGCGGCGCGACGGGCGGTCTCCGTGATCTTGGTGTTGAAGCCGACGACGATCGCGTCCGAGGCGGCCGCCAGCATGATGTCGTTGTCCGTGATGTCGCCGGCACCCTGGAGCAGCACGTTGACCCGGATGTCCTCCTGGTCGAGCTGCTCGAGCGCGTGGGTGATCGCTCCGAGCGAACCAGACACGTCGGCCTTGAGGATCATCCGCAGCTCCTTCGCCTGACCGGCCTGGATCTGGCGGTAGAGATCCTCGAGGGTGGCCCGTCCACTCCCCTCCCCGCTCTTCGCGGCAGCCGCCGCCTTGCGGGCCTCGACCATCGAGCGGGCTTCCTTCTCGTCGCCGACGACACGCAGGATGTCGCCGGCTTGCGGGACGTCGGCCAGGCCGAGGACGACCACGGCGCTGGCCGGGCCGGCCTTGGTCACGCGCTTGCCCTTGTCGTTCTCCAGCGCCCGCACCCGGCCGAACGTCTCGCCGACGACGATGATGTCGCCGACCTTGAGCGTGCCGGTCTGGACGAGCGCGGTGGCCACCGCGCCTCGACCCTTGTCGAGCTCCGCCTCCACGATCGTGCCGACTGCGGCGCGCTTCGGATTGGCCTTGAGCTCCTGCAGGTCGGCGACCAGCAGGATCATCTCGATCAGGGCGTCCAGCCCGACCCGGGTCTTGGCCGACACCGGGACCATCGGCACGTCGCCGCCGTATTCCTCGACCACGACGCCGGCCTCGGTCAGCTCGGTCTTGACGCGGTCGGGATTGGCGTCCGGCTTGTCGATCTTGTTGAGCGCGATGATGATCGGGACCCTGGCCGCCTTGGCATGGCTGATCGCCTCGAGCGTCTGCGGCATCACGCCGTCGTCGGCCGCGACCACGACGACCGCGATGTCGGTCACGCGGGCGCCGCGGGCACGCATGGCGGTGAACGCCTCGTGGCCAGGCGTATCGAGGAAGACGACGCGCTTTCCGTCGCGGGTGACCTCGCTCGCACCGATGTGCTGGGTGATCCCGCCTCGCTCGCCGCCGGCGACGTCGGTCGTCCGGATCGCGTCGAGCAGGCTGGTCTTGCCGTGGTCGACATGGCCCATGACCGTGACGATGGGCGCCCGTGGCTGGAGGAGTGACGGGTCGCCCTCGTCGAACAGGACCTCCTTGGTCGCCTCGGCGACCTGCCCGTTCGTCTCGGTCTCGGGGCCGGTCGCTCCGGCGGCCTGGACGGCCTCGGCGACCTCGTACCCGAGCTCGCCCGCCACGAGCGACGCCGTGTCGCGATCGACCAGCTGGTTGATGGTCGCAAAGATGCCGCTCTTGATCAGCTCGCGGATGATGTCCGCCGGGTTGACCCCGAGCAGCTCGGCGAGCTCCTTGACGGTGATGGTGCCGGGCAGCTCGATCGCCCCGCGCTCGCGCGGGTCGAGGACCTGCACGCCGGCGGGACTGAACGCCCCGTCACGGCGCGGCGGCTTGCGCGGGCCGCGCCGGCCGCGGGTGCCGCTCCTACTCCTGGCCACGAGATCCTCCTTCAGCGTCGGTCACGTACGCAGTGGCGCTCCCCACCAGCGAAGCTCGCAGGCCTGCCGGGAGCTGGGTTCGGAGTGCCCGTCCGAGGGCGCCCTTGGCAATCGCCTTCTCGAGGCAAGCCTCGGAACGACAGACGTACGCTCCGCGGCCTGCCAGCCGCCCCGTGGGATCGAGGCTCACCGATCCGTCCGCCGTGCGGACGAGCCTGACGAGGTCCCGCTTCGGCCGCACGGTTCGACAGGCGACGCAGGACCGGCTTGGGACGCGCCGGGGAGCGTTGATCGTTGACACCCGGCCTACGATGCCACCCCTTCGGAGGTCGCGGCGGCCTTCTTTGTGGCGCGCTTGGGCTTCGGCGCCGGCGCAGCGGCCACGGCGGCCGGCTCGGCAGCGTCGGTCTCCGGCACCGGGCCGGGCATCGCCTCGGCCGCCTTCCGGCTGGCTCGCCTCGGCTTGGCGGCGGCGACCGGCTCGGCCGGGGCGACCTCCGCACCCGGGGCGACCCCCTCGGAGGCGGGCGCCGCGGTTGCGGTCCTGGCATTCCCGCGTGCCGCGTTGGCCATCTCGTTCGCCGCGGCCCGAGCCTCGGCGACCGACACGTCGCTTCGGATGTCGATTCGCCAACCGGTCAGCCGGGCGGCCAGGCGGGCGTTCTGGCCCTCGCGTCCGATGGCCAGCGACAGCATCCGCTCGGGGACGGTCACGCTGGCGATCCGGTGCTCCTCGTCGATGTCGACCGAGATCACCTGGGCCGGGCTGAGCGCGTTGGCCACGAAGACGGCCGGGTCGTCGCTCCACGGGATCACGTCGATCTTCTCGCCGGACAGCTCGGCGACGACCGCCTGGACGCGCGCGCCGCGTTGGCCGACGGTGGCGCCGACGGGATCGAGACCGTCCTGGCGCGAAGCGACCGCGACCTTGGAGCGGCTCCCCGCTTCGCGGGCGATCGCCTTGATCTCGACGGTCCCGCTGTGGATCTCGGGGACCTCGAGCTCGAACAGGCGCTTCAGGAAGCCCTTGTGGGTCCGGCTGACGAAGATCTGCGGACCCTTCGTCGAGCGCCTGACTTCGAGCACGAAGGCCTTGACGTTCTGCCCGATCCGGTAATGCTCGAGCGTCGACTGTTCGGTCGTGGCGAGGATCGCCTCGACGTTCTTGCCCACGTCGAGGATGATCGCCCGCGGCTCGACCCGGTTGACGGTCCCGGTCATCAGCTCGCCTTCGCGACTGGCGAACTGGTCGAACACCTGATCGCGCTCGACCTCGCGGATCCGCTGGAGCACGATCTGCTTGGCCGTCTGCGCGCCGATCCGGCCGAACACGTCGCCGTCGAGCTGTTCGGTCTCGACGAGGTCGCCGACCTTGGCCGCCTTGTCGTAGGTCTGCGCCTGGTCGACGGTCATCTCGGTCAGCTCGTCCTCGATCTCGCCCACCACGCGGCGCGCACGGAATACGCGGATCTTGCCGGTCTCGGCATCGATCCTGACGTGGATGTCCTCGTCGCCGGCCACCCGTCGGTAGGCCGACTGGATCCCGTCCTCAACCGCTCCGATGAGCTGCTCGCGGGAGATCTGCTTTTCGGCATTGAGCTGGAGGAGGGCACCGACGAAGTCTCGACTCACCGTGACCTCCGTTCGTTGTGCGATTCGCGTGTGGCGCTCAAAAAGAAACGTGGGGGTCACCCACGTCGCGGAGCGGCCGTTCAGTTGGCGGAAGTATACACCCGGGAGCGTGGACGACCGCAACGCTCAGACCGGCGTGGGGAAGCGCTCCGCAACATAGCCCTCGAGGATGTCGATGAATTCGGCAACGACCGCGTCGCCGCGCAGCGTCCGATCGAGCTTGCCGTCGATGAACACCGGCGCGACCGGTGCCTCGAAGGTCCCGGGCAGGCTGATCCCGATGTCGGCGTGCTTGGACTCGCCCGGGCCGTTGACGACGCAGCCCATCACGGCCACGCGAAGGTCCTCCGCCCCGGGGTGCGTCTCGCGCCACTCCGGCATTCGCTCCTTCAGGTAGCTCTGGATCTGCTGGGCCATCTCCTGGAAGAACGTGGACGTCGTCCGGCCGCAGCCCGGGCAGGCACTGACCTGGGGCAGGAAGGAGCGCAGCCCGAGCGACTGGAGGACCTGCTGCGCGATCTCGACCTCTCGCTCGCGCGGGGCGCCTGGCTCGGGCGTCAGCGAGACCCGGATGGTGTCGCCGATCCCCTCGTTGAGCAGGATCGCGAGGCCGGCCGTGGACGCCACGATCCCCTTGTCGCCCATGCCGGCCTCGGTCAGGCCTAGGTGGAGCGGGTAGTCCGTTCGCGCGGCGAGGTGCCGGTACGTGTCGACCAGGTCGCGGACGCCGGACACCTTGGCCGACAGGATGATCCGGTCATGGCGCAGCCCGGTCGCCTCGGCCAGCTCGGCCGACCGGATCGCCGACTGGAGCATCGCCTCGATCATCACGTCCCGCGCGTCGAGCGGCCCGGACGATCGCGCGTTGGCGTCCATCAGTTCGGTCAGGATCGCCTGGTCGAGCGAACCCCAGTTGACCCCGATCCGTACCGGCACGTCGTTGTCGAGAGCGATCCGGACGATCGTCGCGAAGTGCTCGTCGTGGCGCTTGGCGCCAACGTTGCCCGGGTTGATCCGGTACTTGGCCAGGGCGGCGGCCATCTCCGGGTACTCGGACAGCAGCTTGTGGCCGTTGTAGTGGAAGTCGCCGATGATCGGCACGTCGACGCCGAGGCCGCGGACCCTGCGGACCATCTCGGGCACCGCGGCGGCGGCCTCCTCCGTGTTGACCGTCACCCGGACGAGCTGCGATCCGGCGTGCGCCAGGCGGGCGACCTGGATCGCGGTCGCATCCGGGTCGGCCGTGTCGGTGTTGGTCATCGACTGGACGACGATCGGATGGGCGCTCCCGACGAGCACGCCGCCGACGTCGACGCTCGGGGTCGGCCGCCGACGCGGCCGCCGATCGACTGCCTGGGTCACGTGCCGCCGCCGAGGGACCGGACGATGTCGAAGCCGGTGATCCAGATCAGGAAGGCGAACAGGAAGACGAAGCCGACCACGTACGTCATCCGCTCCGCGCGCAGGGAGATCCGCGGTCCGAAGATGCGCTTGAGGACGATGACCAGCATCCGACCGCCGTCGAGCGGCGGGAACGGCAGGATGTTGACCACGGCGAGATTGGCCGACAGGATCGCGGCGATGTACAGGGTGAAGATCGGGCCGAGCTGCCAGAAGACGTCGCCGATCGTCGTGGCGATCCCGACGGGGCCGGCGACCGGCGGGGCCTCGGTCGGTCGGTTGACGATCGAGTCGCCGAGCTGGCCGAGGCCGCCCAGGATCATGCCGACCGCGTCAACGGTCCGCTGGGCACCGATCCGGATGGCGTCGCCGACGGCGTAATGGATGGCGGCGCTGGTCGTGGTAGCCGTCGGTCTCTCGATGCCGAGGGCGCCGTGTGCGCTGTCGATCTGGGCCGGGCTGCGCAGGGTGACTGGAACCGTCGTGGCCGATCCGTCGGCATGCTCGATGCCGAGCACCACGGTCTTCCCGGCACTCGCGCGGAGATCGTCGAGGAGCGTGGTGGCCTCGAACGCGCCCCGGTACCGGCTGTCGATGCTGGCGATGACGTCGCCACTCTGGAGACCCGCCCCGGCAGCCGGCGAGTCGAGCTGAACCGTCCCGACGCGGAAGCCGATCGTCGGGTCGCCGCCGAGGGCGATGCCGCTGAAGATCACGAACGACAGGACGACGTTCATGACCACCCCAGCCACGAGGATGAGCAGCTTGCGGCCCAACCCCTGCGCGGCGAACGAGCGCGGATCGTTGGCCTCGTCGCCGTCTTCGCCCTCGAGCTTGACGAAGCCGCCGATCGGCAGCCAGTTGAGCGTATACAGGGTCTCGCCCCCACTCCGGAGGACGCGCGCCCGGGGCGGGAACCCGATCCCGAATTCGAGCACGCGCACCCTGGCCAGCCGGGCGGTGACGAAATGGCCCAGCTCGTGGATGAGGACCATCACGCCGAGGATCAGGACGAACAGGAAGATCGTGATGATCGACTGGGCGAAACCGGTCATGACGAGATCCCCACGGGGCCGCTCGCGTAGGCGGCCCGGATGGTGGCGTCGAGCTGTTCGAGGTCCTCGATCCCGGGCTCACCCGCGCTGGATCCGAACCGGTCGACGGCCGCTTCGAGCAGACGCGGGATGCCCGGGAAGTCGAGGCTGCCGGTCAGGAATCGCCCAACCGCGACGTCGTCGGCGGCGATCAGCGCCGCGGACGCCCAGGGGCCGGCGAGGCCGGCCTCGCGCGCGATCCGCAGGGCCGGGAACCTGGATTCGTCAGGAGCGCGGAAGTCGAGCCTGGCCACTCCGACGAGATCGGGCGCCGCCACAGGTGACGATTGTCGGTCCGGGAAGGTCAGTGCGTACTGAATGGGGACTCGCATATCGGGGTTGCCCAGCTGGGCCTTGAGGGATCCGTCGACGAAGCGGACGGCTGAGTGGACGACACTCTGCGGGTGGATCACCACCTCGATGGCATCGAAGGCGACATCGTACAGCCAGTGCGCTTCGATGACCTCCAGGCCCTTGTTGGCCAGCGACGCCGAGTCGATGGTGATCTTGGCGCCCATCGACCAGGTCGGGTGCCGAAGGGCGGTCTCCGGCGTGGCCGCGGCGATCGCCTCGGCCTCGGCGTCGAGGAATGGGCCGCCCGAGGCGGTCAGGATCAGCCCCGCGATCGCGGCGAGCGGCTCGCCCACGAGGCACTGCCAGATCGCCGAGTGCTCGGAGTCGATCGGTCGGAGCCAGCCCAGCGGGGTCCCCTGTGGATCGCGCGGATCGGCGGCGCGCGTCGTCGCGGCGAGCTCGCGTGCCAGGGGCATCACGAGGTGCCCGCCCGCGACCAGGGTCTCCTTGTTGGCAGTCGCCACGATCTTGCCCGCCCGCAGCGCGGCGATGACCGGGCGGAGGCTGACGATGCCGCCCGTGCCGACCACGACGAGGTCGACGTCGTCCCGTGTCGCCAGGCGTTCCAGCGCGCCCGACCCGCCCACTCGCTCCGTGCCACGCGGCAGGTCGAGGCGGTCGAGTAAGCGCGGATCGGCCAGCGCGACCGCCGCGGGCCGGAGCCGGGCCGCCTGTTCAGCCAGCATCGCGCCATTCGAGCCGGCCGCCATCGCCGTGACCTGGAAGCTGCCTGCGTGGCGCTCCAGGACGTCGACCGCCTGGCGCCCGATCGAGCCGGTCGAGCCGAGGAGCGCGACCCGCCGGCGGCCGGCCTCGCGCCCGCCCGGGTCAGCCGATGACGGCGAGGACATAGAGCGTCACGACCGGTGCCGCGAACAGGAACGAGTCGACACGGTCGAGGATCCCGCCGTGCCCGGGGATGAGCGTTCCGGAGTCGCGCGCCCCGGCCGCGCGCTTGATCGTGGATTCGGCCAGGTCGCCGGCCTGCGCGGCGAGCGCGGTCAGGGGACCGAGCGCGACCGCGTGCACGGGGTTCTGGCCGAGCGCGAGCAGCAGGAGGGCGACCGTGACGGTGGTCGCCACGACGCCGCCGACCAGGCCCTCGATCGTCTTCGACGGCGAGATGTGGGTCAGGAACCGGGTCCGGCCGAAGTTGCGCCCGACCAGGTAGGCGCCGGTGTCGTAGGCCCACACCGCCAGGACCAGGAGCAGGATCCAGGCGCGTTCGGGGCCCAGCCACCGGATCGGCGCGTCGGCCGCGAGCGGCCGGAGCGGCCTGGCCGAGGCGGATCACGAATGACAGCAGCGACACGTAGAGCGCCCCGAACATGGTCGCCATCCAGACCGCCAGCCCGTCGCGCGGGTCGGGCCTCGAGAACGAGGCCACCGCGACGAGCACGATGCCGACCGCCCCGAGGAGCAGCCCGCTGCCCTCGAGCACGTCCGGAAAGGCCGCGTCGAGCACGACGACGAGGGCGAGGGCCGTTCCCAGCGCCGGGAACGTGGTGTAGCCGGCCGAGCGCAGCAGCCGGAATGACTTCGATCGCGGCCAGCGCCGTCGCCAGCGCGACCGCCGCGGCGATGACCGGACCGCCGATCGCCAGCACCAGGAGCAGGACCGGGACGAGCACGGCGGCGCTGATCGCGCGCTCACGCATCGGGCGTCGCCTCCGACCCGGTCAGCGCCCGAAGCGGCGATGGCGTCGAGCGAACTCCAGCAGGGCGGCGTCAAAGGCGGCCGGCCCGAAATCCGGCCAGAGCGCTTCGCAGCTGTAGAACTCCGCGTAGGCGGACTGCCAGATCAGGAAGTTGGACAGCCGCTGCTCGCCGCCGGTCCGGATGACGAGATCCGGGTCGGGCAGGCCCGCGGTATACAGCGCGGCACTGATGGCCGCCTCGTCGATCGCCGCGGCCGGGACACCGCTGGCCGCGAGCCGCCGGAAGGCGTCGACGAGCTCGGTCCGGCCGGCGTAGTTGAAGGCGATGTTGAGGAGCAGCCGTTCGCCGCCGGCGGTCGCGCCGAGCGCCTCCTCGATCGATTCGCGGGTCGCCCGGGGCAGCTCTTCCAGCCGGCCTAGGAGCCGGATCCGGACGCCCTGGGCCCTGAGCTCGGCGGTCTCGCTCCGCACGGCCGCCTCGAGCAACCCGAACAGCCCGGTGACCTCTTCGTCGGAGCGCGCCCAGTTCTCGCGGCTGAAGGCGTACAGGGTCACCACCGGGACCCCGCGTCGAACCGCATGGCGGAGCAACTCGCGGATCGCCTCGACCCCCGCCGCGTGGCCGTCCAGCTCGGACAGGTTGCGCTGGCGGGCCCAGCGTCGGTTGCCGTCCATGATGATCGCGACGTGCCGCGGCAGCTCGTCGCTCGGCAGGAGCGGCTGGCTGTCGGCGGTTGACCCGGTCCGCAGCAGAGCCGTCCTCGCGCGTCGACTCGTGCGCCACGGGTGGCGCGTCGGTCGGCCTGGCGAGCGGTGCGCGAGCCACTAGACCTCGAGGACCTCCTGTTCCTTCGCCGTCCCGACGCGATCGACGTCGGCGATGTGCCGGTCGGTCGTCCGCTGGAGCGTCTCGAGCTCACGGTGCGCCTCGTCCGTCCCGATGTCGCCGTCACGCTCGCTCGCGCTTGAGGTGATCGGCGGCGTCGCGGCGCAGGTTGCGGATCTCGACCCGGGCTTCTTCCATCCGTTTGTGGACGCTCCGGACGATGTCCCTGCGACGCTCCTCGGTGAGCGGCGGGATGTTGAGCCGGACCACGGTGCCGTCCACGTTGGGCATGAGGCCGATGTCGCTCTTCTGGATCGCCTTCTCGATGGCACCCAGGACGCCGCGATCCCACGGTTGGATGACGATCTGGTGCGGTTCCGGGACGCTGATCCCGGCCAGCTGGTTGAGCGGCGTCGATGTCCCGTAGTACTCGACGTGGATGCGCTCGACCAGCGCGGTCGATGCCCGCCCGGTCCGAAGACCCTGGAAGTCGCGCTCCATGGCCTCGACCGCGCGGCCCATCTTGTGATCGGCGTCGGCGATGATGTCGGAGCTCATGATCGGGCACCTCCGGCGGCGCTTGCAGCGCCCGAGATGAGGGTGCCCACCGGCTCGCCGGCGGCCACCCGCTTGATGTTGTCGGGCTGGTTGAGATCGAACACGACGATCGGCAGGTCGTTCTCCATGCACAGGCTCACGGCCGTCGCATCGAGCACGCGGAGCTGGTCTCGCAGGAGGTCCGCGTACTCCAGGTGAGCGTAGCGCCGCGCATCGGGGTATGCCATGGGATCGCGGTCGTAGACGCCGTCGACCTTGGTCGCCTTGAGCAGGACCTCGGCGTTGATCTCGACCGCCCGAAGGGCGGCCGCGGTGTCGGTCGTGAAGTACGGGTTGCCGGTCCCGGCCACGAAGATCGTGACCCGGCCTTTCTCCAGGTGGCGGATCGCGCGGCGGCGGATGTACGGCTCGGCGATCTCGTTCATGGCGATCGCGGTCATGACCCGGGTCGCCACGCCCGCCCGCTCGAGGGCGTCCTGCAGGGCCAGGCCGTTCATGACCGTGGCCAGCATCCCGATGTAGTCGCCCGTCGCCCGGTCCATGCCGCGCGCCGACGCTGCCAGCCCGCGGAAGATGTTGCCGCCACCGACGACGATCCCGACCTGGACGCCGAGGGCATGGATCTCGCCGACCTGGCGGGCGATGAACGCGCAGAACGCCGGGTCCACGCCGTACTGGCGATCGCCGAGGAGGGCCTCGCCGGACAGCTTGAGCAGGATCCGCCGATAGCGCAGCGACGCCGAGGCATCCGACCGCTGGCGCCGACGGCGTCGGTCACAGCTCCTCCCCGAGCGCGTAGCGGGTGAACCGCCGGACCCGGATGTTCTCGCCGATGGTGGCGATCCGGTCCGTTGATCAGCTCGCGAACGGTGCGCTCCTCGTCGCGGAATGGCTGGTCGTACAGGCAGACCTGCGAAAACCACTTCTTGAGCTGGCCGTCGACGATCTGGGCGCGGATCGCGTCGGGCTTCTTCTGCGTTGCCTCGTCGGCCAGCAGCTCGGCCCGCTTCGCCTCGAGGTCCGCTTCAGGGATGCCGTCCGCATCGACGTAGAGCGGGGCCAGACCGGCAACCTGGACGGCGAGGTCTCGCACCAGTCGCTTGAATTCGTCGGTCATGGCCACGAAGTCGGTTTCGCAATTGACCTCGATCAGGACGCCCACCCGGCCGCCGGTGTGGATGTAGCTCGAGACCAGTCCCTCCCGGACCTCCCGGCCGACTTTCTTCGCGGCCGCAGCCAGGCCTCGCTCGCGGAGGACCGACGTGGCCTGCTCGAGATCGCCGCCGGACTCCTCGAGGGCTCGCTTGCAGTCCATGAACCCGGCGCCGGTTCGATCGCGCAGCTCCTTGACGAGGCTCGCTGAAATGTCCGCCATGCTGGTTCGTACTCCCTGTCCTGCGGCGTCCTGGTCCGGACGGCCGCTGCGGTGTTTCTCAATCCGTTCATGCGCCGGCGTGCCGCCGACGGTCAGCTTGCGGCCGCCTCGTCCACCTTCTCGGCGGCTTCGCGGGCGAGCTCGGCTTCGATCTCCTCCGCGCTGGCTTCGGGCGTCTCGGCAACGGCGGCTTCGGCTCGGGCGACCCGATCGCCGGGCAGCAGGTCGTCCTCGTCGACGTCAGGCTCGAACGACAGTGCGGCGCCACCCGCCAGGGCGGCCACGAGCTCGTCGGTGGCGCCGGGCTCTTCTTCCTCGGGCTCGGGCATCGCCATCGCCTCGATCGGCTCGGGCTCGGCAGCGCTGCGCGCCGAGCGCTGCTGGGCGCCTTCGATCGCGGCGTCGGCGACGAGCGTGCACAGGAGGCGGATCGCCCGGATCGCGTCGTCGTTGGCCGGGATGATGTAGTCGAGCTCATCGGGGTCGACGTTGGTGTCGCCGGTGCCGACGACCGGGATCTCGAGCTTGTTCGCCTCGGTCACGCCGATCCGCTCGCGATGTGGGTCGACGATGAAGATCGCGCCGGGCAGGCGCTTCATCTTGCGCATCCCGCCGAGGGTGCCCTGGAGCTTGACCATCTCCTCGGTCAGCTTGGCGGCTTCCTTCTTGGTCATCCGGTCGAAGTCGCCGTTGGCCTGGCGGGCCTCGAGCTGCTCGAGCAGCCCGATCCGCTTCTTGATCGTGGTGAAGTTGGTGAGCATGCCCCCCAGCCAGCGCTTGTTGACGTACGGCTGGTTGGCCCGTGGCGGCCTCCTGGGCGACCGGCTCCTGGGCCTGCTTCTTGGTGCCGACGAATAGGACCTGGTCGCCGCGGGCGACGGTCTCCCGCACGAAATCGAGGGCCACGTCGAGCCGCTGGACGGTCTGGGCGAGATCGATGATGTGGATCCCGTTGCGCTCGGCGAAGATGAACGGGCGCATCTTGGGGTTCCAGCGGCGAGTCTGATGGCCGAAGTGGACTCCGGCTTCCAGCAGCTGCCGCATCGAGACGGACGGCACGGTGAGCGACCTCCTGTTCGGTTCGATCCGCCGCGGGCCTCGTCGCCGGGGACCGGGCCCGACGTCTGTCGGGTGCCGGCACCGTCCCGGCCGGAACGGCTCGCGTGTGAGCTCCACGCCTGTCGACGTGGGCGTCCAAATGGCGGCTCGGGACTTGCCCGAACCGGGCGGGAGTGTAGCACGGGCGGCGCGGTTGGCCGACGGCTGGGCCAACTGGCCGACGGCGTTCTCGCCTCGGTCTGCGTCGCGCGCCGGATGGCCCGGGCCGCTACATCGCGTGCCGGTGGTGCCGCACCCGTCCGGCCGGCTCGACGACGACCAGGTCGAACCGGACCGACAGGCGCGGCACCGGGGAGCCGTCCGGGAGCGAGCCGCGCTCGAGCAGGCCGTACGCCGCCGCCCGCACCCGCGACCGCTTGCGATGATCGATCGTCTCCTCGGGCAGTCCGAAGCCTCGCGCACGTCGCCAGCGGACCTCGACGGCGACGAGCGTCCGGGGTGGGCCGGGGTCCACGGCCACGATGTCCAGCTCGTACCGCCCGACGTGGACCTGGCGGGCCAGGATCTCCCAGCCCGCCGCGGCGAGGCGCTCGGCAACCAGGGCTTCCGCGTCGTCGCCGGATCGCTGGGCATCGGTTCGCACGATGACACCGTACGGAGCGGCCCTTGCCTGGCGCTTACCCGGTCGTCACCGCGGCGGGCCTGGCCGGGATCGCGGCGCCGACCAGATCGGCCGGGTCTAGCTCGTGCTGCTCGAGCGACGACGTGACCGCCTGGATCTCCCCGAGCAGCCCGTCGGTCGGGCTCGTCGCCGAACAGGTCGAGCGAGACCTGGTCGCCCGCCAGCGTCCGCTGCAGCGCGAGGAACGAGCGCCGGTGGAACGGCGTCAACCCGAGCCGACGGATCGCCCGGCGATGCTCGAGCGTCGCGTATCCCTGGTTGTGCTCCCACCCGTAGCCCGGATATCGCGTCGCGAGCCGCGCCATCATCCGGTCGCGAACCACCTTGGCGACGACCGACGCACAGGCGATCGAGTAGACCTTCGCGTCCCCATCGACGATGTTCGAATACGGTCCGACCGCCATTTCGAACCCGGCGATCCGGTTGCCGTCGACCAGGACGTGATCGTGGCCGCCAAGCCGGGCAATCGCCCGGCGCATCGCCAGGTGGGTCGCGTGGTAGATGTTGAGCTGGTCGATCTCGCGGACCGATGCGGCACCCACGCCGATCGCCACGGCACGGGCGCGGATCAAGGGCGCGAGACGCTCGCGCTGGGCTGCTGACAGGGTCTTCGAGTCGCGCACTCCGGGGATGCGATGGCAGTTCGGGCGCATGATCACCGCGGCGGCGACGACCGCGCCGCAGGTCGGTGCGACGCCGACCTCGTCGACGCCCGCGACCCGGTCGTACCCGTCACGCCAGAGGCGACGTTCGTAGCGAAGTGACGGGACGATCGCGGCCATCGACCCACAGGGTAGCCGAATCGAACGGCCCCGCCGAAACGGGGCCGAGAGGCTCGCGGTGCGAATTCCTGGATCAGCTGCGGTTGCGGCGCTCGCGCAGGGTGGCCGCCTTGCCCACCCGGTCGCGTAGGAAGTAGAGCTGCGCACGCCGGGCGACGCCGTGGCGGACGACCTCGATCTTCTCGATCCGCGGGCTGTTGATCTTGAACGTTCGCTCGACACCGACGCCCGAGGCGATCCGCCGGACCGTGATCGACCGGGTGATCCCGCCGCCGCGAAGCCGCATGACGGTGCCCTCGAAGACCTGGACGCGCTCTCGGGTGCCCTCGATGACCTTGGCCGAGACCTTGACCGTATCGCCGGTCGCGAGCTCGGGAAGGTCGGTTCGAAGCTGGTCCTGGACGATCTCGTCGAGCACGTTCACGGGTGGTTCCTGACTCAACTGGGCAGCTGAGGCTGCGAGGCGGGCGATGGCGGGTCGGGCGCGCGGGAGGGCGCCGGCGGCGGAGTATAGCACGGGGCTGGCGTGGGTCAGGTCGGCCGACCTCGGTCCGGCTCGAGCAGGTCCGGTCGCCGCTGCCGTGTTCGCTCGAGCGCCTGCTCGCGTCGCCACCGATCGACCGCACCGTGATCGCCCGAGGTGAGGATCGCCGGGACGTCCATGCCCCGGAACGTCGGCGGACGCGTGTACTGCGGGTACTCGAGGAGACCGGCCGCGAACAATTCGTCGGCGGTCGAGGCCGCCTCGATGGCGCCGGGAAGCAGCCGGATCACGGCGTCGACCACCACCAGGGCGGGCAGCTCGCCGCCTGTCAGCACGTAATCACCGATCGACAGCTCGAGATCCACCAGCGAGCGGATCCGCTCGTCGACGCCCTCGTAGCGCGGGCACAGGAAGACGAGATGGGTGCGGGTTGCCAATTCGGCCGCCCGGGCGTGGCGAAAGACCTCTCCGGCCGGGTCGAGCAGGATGATCGTGGAGTCGGGGCGGCGCACCGCGTCGAGCGCGGCGGCGACCGGCTCCGGCCGAAGGATCATCCCGGCGCCGCCGCCGTAGGGCGCGTCGTCGACGGATCGGTGGCGGCCCATCCCCCAGGCGCGGAGATCGAGCACCCGGATCACCGCCAGCCCCTGCTCCTGGATCCGGGCGGGGATGCTCTGGGTCAGCGGCCCCTCCACCATCTGCGGAAAGAGCGTCAGGATGTCGATCTCGAGGCTCATGGCGGCGGGCCAGGCGGATCATCGGACGGGACGGCGGTCGGACGCAGCCGCGCCCGGCGTCGCGGGGCCTTGGGCCGGTCGGGGTCGGACGTCCGGGAGCGCGGCGGACGCAGATCGAGCGCCTCGGCGTCGATCACGATCTCGCCCCGGCGCGGAGCGAAGATCCGGATGAACGCCCGAACCGCCGGCAGATCGAACGTCCCGAACGGTTCACCACGCACGACGAAGACCTCGTTCTCGGCCACCCGGTAGACGTCCTGGACGGTACCGAGATCGGCGCCGTCGAGACCGCGGACCGTCACGCCGATCACTTCATGCCAGTAGTACGTCCCGCGCGCCAGGTCCTCGTCCGGTCGGACGACGACCTCGAGGTAGGCCCCGCGGAGCGTGTCCGCGCCCTCGCGGGTCGTGACCTCGCGGAAGCGGATCCGCCAGCCCGGACCGTCGGCGACGGCCTCGGCGCTGGCGATCGTGAGCGGATGCGTGTCGCCCTCGCGGTACACGACAGCGCCGGCCACGAACCGATCGTCGGGACGGTCGGTCAGGACCTCGACGCGCACCGCGCCACGAAGCCCGTGGACGCCCCGCACGAGGGCGACCACGAGCCGCTCGGGTTGGCGGCTCATCCGGCTCGCCGCCTCGCTGGCCGCGGCGCTCGTCCGCTCACGCATCGACGGATGGGCTCGCTTCCGGGTGCCCGGCCGCGCGCGTCCTCACCGCCGGGGCCCGCCAAGGTCGTCTGAGCCGCCAATGCCGGCGTTCAGAGGATCTCGAGCTGGACCGGCTCACCGTCCCGAGCCGCGGTGACCTTGAGCAATGTCCGGAGCGCCTTGGCGACGCTGCCGTTGCGCCCGATCACCTTGCCCATGTCGTCTTCCGCGACGTGGAGCTCGATGACGGTGGTGCCGTCTTCATCGATGACGTCGACGGTCACCGCCGACGGATCGTCGACGAGCGACTTGGCGACGTACTCGACCAGGTCTTTGGCTGCCATCGTCGTGTCCCCTACTTCGCCGCAGGCACGATGCCTGCGGCCCGGATGAGCCGGAGCACCGTGTCGGAGGGCTGGGCGCCCTTGGCCAACCAGGCCTTCACCTTGTCGGCATCGACCTGGAACTCGACCGGTTTGGAGCGCGGGTTGTAGTGCCCCAGGGTCTCGATCGAGCGACCGTCCCGGGCGCTCCGGCCGTCGGTGACGACGACCCGATAGGACGGCTGCTTCGTCGCGCCGACGCGCGTGAGCCGGATTCGAACTGCCATGCGCTGGGTATCCTCCGCTGCGGGTGAGGGCTGGGTGCCCGCACCGACTACCTGACCGTGATGATGACCTTGCCGCTCGACAGGCCGTTGCCGACCGAGCCCGAAGTGATGAGCGCGTCGAACGGCGCCAGGAAGGGCGCCACCTCCCGCGAATAGACGCCAGCCGCCGAAGGATCGAGGTTGGTCAGGACGCCTTCGAGCATCGCCCGGATCGCCGCGATGTCCACGAAGGCCGTCCTGGTCCCGGGGCCAACCCGATCGACGAGCGCCTTGTACCGCTCGTTCGAGGCGAGCGACGTCGCGGGCGTCGTGTCGAGGACATGCTCCACGAACGCCGGGCTCGAGCCGAGGACCACGACCTGGTCGGTGACCGCGTATGAGACCTCGACGCGTCCTGTCGGGAGCGTGACACCAGGTCCGAGCATGCTCGGCGTGACGCCCGCTCCCTGCAGCAGGCGGTCGACATCGCCCAGATCGATGGTCGTGACGGTCGTGCCGGCGTACGGTTCGTCGTGGAGGGTGATTCCGGCCTGGCCGCCCGCGAGCGCAACGACCGCCCGCAGGCTGGTCAGGACGCGCTCCGCCGCGGCGCCGTCCGTCGGCTGGACGATGACACCGGCCTCGAGATGGCCATCGGATTCGTTGACGACGACTCCCGTGTCCCCGATCCATCCGATCGCCGCGTCGAGCCCGCCGAGCATGCCGACTGCGCCGTCGATCTGGTCCATCACCGACTTCATCGCGGGATTGGCACGATATGCCTCGAACGTGCTCTTCAACCCGCTGCCGTAGTCGTCGGCAACCACCGCCATGATGGCCGTCGCGGGGACCTGGCTGGCGATCGGCGACGTCCGATTCTGGCCCGTCGCGGCAACGATGGCCGTCTGCGGCGCGACACTCTCCAGCACCACGGCATCGCCCTCGACCCGGAGGGCCAGGCCGGCCCAGTCCGGGATGAGGCCGAGTACCTCGTTGTCGAGGGCAGGCGCCAGCGAGGGCATGACCGCCTGGTCCAGACGTTGCGACCAGCCCATCAACGTCTTCACGTCGACGTACGCGAACCCGAGGTGGCTCGAGTCGGTCGCGGCGAGGGCGGCCTTCGGATCTGGCTGGCTCGCAAACGGCCCCTCGCCCCGGGTGTCGACGGCGGCCTTGACCGATGCGACGTCGCCGATCACGGCGACCTTGCCATCGAGGACGGCGAAGGCGCCCTGTCCTTCGCTCTGGCTGTTCAGGAGCGTCAGGTTGGCGCCGTCGTAGGACGCATCGCTCATGGTGACGGAGCTCGCTCTCGCTGCGTCCTTCAACCAGGCCGTCACGCCCGCCTGGTCTTTGACCGAGAGCAGGACGAGGAACCGGACCTGGTCGATCCCGGCCGAATTGCCGGGTGCCAGGCCGGCTGGATCGGGCAGCGGGCCAAGCGCGAATGCGAGCTCGCCGTCGAACCAGGGCGAGATGTCCCTCGTGTACGTCTGGTCTCCGTTGGTCACCCCGCCGACGAAGCGATCCATGAGCTCGTTGAGCTTGCCCTCGATCGCGGACTGGTCCGCAAAGCCGGGGAACTTCGAGAGGAACGACGCGAGCGCCGTCCGCTGGTCGCCCGGGAAGTCGAGCCGGGCCTCGCCGTAGACGAGCGTTCCGTCGGGCACGTAGCCAAGGACCCTGGCGTTCGGTGCGCGACCGGTCACCAGGATGCCCACGAATGCCGAGACCGCCAGGACGAGGGCGATCAAGAAGATCGCGACGGGCCATCGAACGGGTCGGCGGCGGGCGGATCCCGTCGCGTGGACCGGCGCCGCGGGCGCGGCCAGCAGGGTCGACTCGTATTCGCTGCCCGCGCCCGGCTCGAGCGGAGACGGCTGGTCGAGCGACGGTTCGTTCGACTGGCCTGTGGGGTCCAGGTTGGTCATCGATTCCCCCTCCTCCGGCTCATCGCCGGCCCATGAATGCGCCAAGGGCGGCCGATCGCTTGCCGCCACCGGAGAGTTGCTTCATCAGCTTCTGCATCTCGCCGAACTGCTTCACCAGGCGGTTCACGTCGGGCAGGCTCGTGCCGGAGCCGGTCGCGATCCGCCGACGCCGGGAGCCATTCAGGATCGTCGGGTCGCGGCGCTCGACCGGCGTCATCGCCCGGATGATGGCCTCAGTCCGGCGCAGGTCTCCGCGATCGACGGCCGCCTGGGCCTCGCCGGCGAGGTTGCCCATCCCGGGGATCATGGACATGACCTGTCCCATCGGCCCCATCTTCTGCATCTGCTGCATCGAATCGAGCATGTCGTCGAGCGTGAAGCTGGCCTTCCGGATCTTCTCTTCGAGCTTGGCCGCCTGATTCTGGTCGATGTGCTCCTGGGCCCGCTCGACGAGGGTGAGGATGTCGCCCATGCCCAGGATCCGGCCGGCCAGGCGGTCGGGATGGAACAACTCGAGCGCGTCGGTCTTCTCGCCGGTCCCGAGGAACTTTACCGGGACGCCGGTCACCGCCGAGATCGACAGCGCGGCTCCGCCACGGGCATCCCCGTCGATCTTGGTGAGGATCAGCCCAGTCACCGGGACGGCGCCGGCGAAGGCCTGGGCGACGCCGACCGCCTCCTGGCCGGTCATCGCGTCGACGACGAGCAGTGTCTCGACCGGCTTGACGGCCGCGTCGACCGCCGTGAGCTCGGCCATCAGCTCCTGGTCGAGCGACAGCCGGCCGGCGGTGTCGAGGATGACGACGTCGCGCGTCTGCCGGCGTGCGGCCTCGACCCCGCCTCGGACGATGTCGACGACCGGCGTGCCGGCCGGCGCGCGGTAGACCGGGATGTCGATCGCCCTGCCGAGCGTCTGGAGCTGATCAGCCGCGGCCGGGCGATACGGGTCGGCGGCCACCAGGAGCGGCCGACGGCCGAGCTTGACGACGTGCCGGGCGAGCTTGGCCGTCGAGGTCGTCTTTCCTGAACCCTGCAGGCCGACCAGCGAGACGATCGCGGGGTTGCCGCTGAGGTGGAACGTCCGATCGCCCGCCGACAGGAGCCCGATGAGCTCGTCGTTGACGATCTTGACGACCTGCTGGCCCGCGGAGAGCGATTCGAGGATCTCGTGGCCGACGGCCCGCTCGCGAACACGTCCGACGAAGTCCTTGACGACCTTGAAGTTGACGTCCGCCTCGAGCAGCGCCAGCCGGACCTCGCGCATCGCGGCATCGACGTCGGCCTCGCTGATCCGGCCGCGGCCGGTCAGGTTGCCAAGCGTCTTGCGCAGCCGCTCGCTCAGGGTGTCGAACATGGTCCGGGTGGGGACTCCATCACGTGGTGGACCCGCTCGGTCTCGGCCGGGCCGGGTGGTGCGCGGGTTCTGACGCACCGGGGCAGGCGGATTGTAGCGCAGCCCGCCGCGGGTGACCGCCGGGCGTCTCGTGGCTGGCGCCGCTCGGCGGGCTCGCCGGGGCGGTGATCCTGTGGGCCTCACCGGTTCAGACCTTGCGCAGTCTGCGGCCGCCTGGTGCCGCGATCGTCTTGGCGGGTTCAGCCAGCCTGGCCGACGCAGCCGCCGTCGTCGTCGAGGTCGAACGCGACCAGCCGGTCGGCGGCTGACGGCACGGGCTCAGGCGAACAGCGCCGCGACGAACGCGTCGGGATCGAACGGGATGAGGTCGCCCGCTCCCTCCCCGACCCCGACGAATCGAACGGGGACTCCGAGTGCGTGCTCGATCGCGAACACGATCCCACCCTTCGCCGTCGAGTCGAGCTTGGTCAGGACGATCCCGGTCAAGCCGACCGAGCCGTGGAAGGCCTTCGCCTGGGCGAGCCCGTTCTGGCCGGTCGTGGCGTCCAGGACGAACAGCGTCTCGGGCGCGCCCCCGGGGAGCCGCTTGTCGACGATCCGGCGGACCTTGGCGAGCTCGTCCATCAGGTTCGTCCGGGTGTGCAACCGACCGGCGGTATCGGCGATGACCAGGTCCGCGCCACGTGCCACGGCGGCATCGAGCGCGTCGTAGACCACGGCGCCGGGATCGGCGCCGGGCGCATGCGCGATCAGCGGCACGCCCGCTCGGTCAGCCCAGATCCGGAGCTGGTCGATCGCCGCAGCGCGGAAGGTATCGGCCGCGGCCATGACGACCGACCGTCCCTCCCGGGCGTAGTGGCTCGCCAGCTTGCCGACCGTGGTCGTCTTGCCGGTCCCATTGACCCCGACGACGAGCACGACCGCGGGACCTCCCGGCACGGCGGATCGTGGCGTCCAATCGGGATCCCGGGCGACCAGCAGGGCCGCCAGCTCGGCCCGGATTGCCGCCTCAGGACCGCCCGGATCCCGCCGCGCCCGGGCTCGTTCCACGAGCTCGACGGCCAGCGACGCCCCGACGTCCCCGGCGATCAACGTCTCTTCGACCTCGTCCCATGACGGGCCATCGGCTTCGCCACCGCCCAGGAGCCCACGCAGTCTCGACATGAACCCGCCCCGAGTTCGCTGCAAGCCCGTGCCCAGGTCGCCGGCCTGCGGTACCGGGTCGGACGGCTCCGCGGCAGACGGAGCGGCCACGGCGGCGGTCGTCGCCGCGCTCGGTGGATCGTCGAAGTCGGCCGGGTCAGGCTCCCAGCCGGGCTCCGTGACCTCAGGCTCGACCTCGCGCGCCGCCGGCTCGGCCGGCTCGACGGTCTCGACCACCTGTGGCTCGTCGCGGGCCGGCGTGTCTTCGGGCCGTCGCCGGAAGTAGCGCATCGGAGGAGTCAGCCGGCCGGCGCGAGCTCGGACCGATCGCGCGCGGCCAGCGCCTGCGCCTCGTCGAGCCGGAGACTGATCACCCGACTGACCGAGTCGTCGCCGGAGGTCACGCCGTAGAGTGCGTCGGCCGCCTCGATCGTGCCGCGGTTGTGGGTGATCACGATGAACTGCGTCGTGTGCGCGAGTCCGCGGAGCGCGTCGGCGAACCGCCCGATGTTCGCCTCGTCGAGCGCCGCGTCGACCTCGTCGAGGACGCAGAATGGGACGGGCCGGACCTCGAGCATGGCAAACAGGAGCGCCACCGCGGTGAGCGCCCGCTCCCCGCCCGACAGCATCGCCAGGGCCTGGGTCTTCTTGCCCGGCGGGCGCGCGACGATCTCGATCCCGCTGGCCCCGATGTCCGAAGGATCGGTCAGCGAGAGCCGCGCGAAGCCGCCACCGAACAGCTGCTCGAACCGTCGTGCGAAGGCCGCCTCGAGCGCCCGGAAGGTGGATTGGAATCGGTCGGAGATGAGGGCGTCGAGCTCGGCGATCAGGTCGCGTGTCCGGGCGATTGCCCGATGGAGGTCGGCGGCCTGGCCCTCGAGCCCGTCGAGCCGAGTCTTCAGGGCGGCGTACTCGTCGACCGCGTACGGGTTCACCGCGCCGAGATCGTGATAGCGCCGGCGCAGCTGGCCGAGCCGGATGGCGCTCGGCGGCGGGTCGGCGGGCGGGTGATCCGCCCACAACGGTGCGACCGCCTCGAGTGCGGCTTCGAGCGCTGCGACCTCGTCCGACTCGGCATGCTCGGGGTCGAACGACGGGATCGGCTCCAGCCGTTCCCCCGTTGAGCCTTCGGCCGCGTCACGCAGCCGCGCGACCCCGAAGGGCCCCAGCCCCGCGAGCTCGGCGACCACGTTCTCGCGCAGGCCATCGAGTCCAAGTCTCGCCTCGAGATCGGCGCGATCCGCCGTCCGCAGGCGCTCGTCGGCCGTGCGCAACCGATCGCGCGCCGCCGCAGCCTCAGCCTCGGCCCGCGTCAGGCGCTCTCGATCGGCGGCGTCGGCGGCGCGGGTCTCGGCAAGCGCCGCGCGGGCGGCCAGTTCGCGCTCGGACGCCACCGCGATCTCGTCACGCAGGGCTTCGCGGGTCTCGGCCAGGGCGCGTTCACGCGCGGCGATGCCGGCGAGATCCGCATCTGCCCGCCTCATTCGTTCCTCGGCGAGCTGGGCGGCAGCTTCGGCGCGGGCCCGGCGCCGCTCGACCTCGCGGCGCGCGGCCTCGCTGGTGCGGGCATGCTCGGCGAGCCGGTCGCGCCGGACCCGAAGGTCCGCGGCGCGCGACTCCCAGGTCGCGATCGCCTGGCCGCCCGATCGCGGGGAAGGATCACCCACGGCGGCGGCGGGTTGGTCCACGACGAGCGCCTCGGCGATTGCCCGCGCGCGGTCGAGCTCCGTCGCGAGCCGCTCGGCCTGGGCATCGTGCCAGGCCGATTCCCGGACCGCCGCCTCCAGCTCACGGGCAGCCAGGCGCTCGGCCTCCTCCGCGCTCCGGCGAGCAGCGGAAGCACGGTATTCCTCGAGCCGGGCCCCTTCGACCTGAGCCGCAGCCGTGGTCGCATCCTCCGCCGCATGCGTCGCCGCCTCGGACAGCCGCACGTGATCCGCCTCGAGCTCCGCGACGTCCGAGGACAGGCGCTCCGCCTCCGCGCGACGGTCGAGGATGGACTCGCCGGAGCCGAGATGGACCGCGACGTCGCTGACGGCGGCGCTCCCGTCCCGCGGGACCGCCACCCAACCGGGCGGCAGCGCGGGCTGGATGGCGAGGCACGCAGCCAGGTCAGGCAACCAGGCACAGCGCGCCAGGAGCCGACGCGCCGCCCCGGGCGAATCGCGTCGGACGGCCGCGTCGAGGAGCCCTCCGCCCGCGGCGGCCAGGTGTTCGCGGAACCGCCGATCGCGTGAATCGTCCGGGCCGAGGTTGGCCGCCACGCGCTCCGCGACCACGAGCGGCCCGCGTTCCGCGGCGAGCGTCGGCACCGCCTGGGCGTCCACGACGTAGGCACGCGTGTCGACCGCCAGGGCGGCTTCGACCGCCGCCCGGAATTCGGGCGCGACGACGAGATCCTCATCGAGCCGCCGACCACCGAGCCGTTTGGCGGCCCGGGCGATGCCCCGTGCCTCTTCCTCGGAGCGGCGGGCCTCCAGCGCGGTCAGCCTGGCCCGCAGGGCCGCTACGGCCGCGCCAGCCGCCGCGAGCCGCCCCTCGGCGGCGACCCTGGCGGACGCGGCGAGGCTCGCACGATCGCGCGCACCCTGCTGCCGCTCGGTCGCCACGCGGTCCGCCTCGATGGCCGTTTCGAGGGCCGCGCGAGCTGCGGTCAGCTCTGCCGCGAGCCGCTCGCGTCGCTCGTGTGCCGCCACCAGCTGCTCGCGTTCCTCGGCGACCCGTCGCTCGACATCTGCGAGTCGTCGCCGCGCGGTCTCGACCTCGGCTTCGTGGGTCGCCGCAGCCCGGCGCACGGCCGCGACCTCCTGTCCGTGGGTCTGCGATGCGGAACGCAGCTCGGCGAGCTCCGCCAGGGCATCGGCCAGCTCGCGCTCCGCCTCCCCGAGCGACGCATCCAGCTCGAGATCCCTGGCCGGGACTGGCGCGGCCAGCGCACGCCGCGCTGCGGCAAGCTCGGCTTCCGCGGCCGTTCGCTCGTCGGTCGACCGCCGCCGGTCACGGACAAGCGCCTCGGTCTCCGATCCGACTCGGGCCTCGCGGAGGCGGGCGTCGGTCAGGCTCGCCTGGGCTGTCTCATGCGCTTCGCGCCGCTCCCGCTCGAGGATCGCCCGGGCCGCCAGTTCCCGTGCCAGGGCCGATGCAGCGGCTTCGGCCTGGCCGAGCTCCGCCAGCAGTCGGTCGACCATCTCGCGGGCGCGTTCGCGAGTCCCGGCGGCGGATGCGACGCGTCCCGCGGACTCGAACCAGCGAGCGTGCACCGAGGTGAGCAACGCCGCCGCGAGCTCCGCCGCCGTCGACGCTCGGCTGGCGTGCTGCTCGGCCTGGGCGGCGAGCCGGCGAGCCTGCGGGCGGAGCTCAGCCAGGATGTCCTCGACGCGAACCAGGTTTGCCTCTGACTCGATGAGCTGCTCCTCGGCGTGACGACGCCGCCGTTCGTGGCGACGGACCCCCGCCACCTCGTCGAACAGCGGGCGGCGTTCCTCGGGACGGAGGGCCAGCGCCTGGTCGACCATCCCCTGGCCGATGAACAGGAAGGCGTTGTCGGCCAGGTGCGCCGCGTCGAGCAGGTCGACCAGGTCGCGAAGACGCACGCGCGACTTGTTGAGGAGGTAGTCGTTCTCGCCCGATCGATACAGGCGACGGCCCAGCTCGAGGACCTGGAAGTCGACCGGCAGGAGTCCATCGGCATTGTCGATCACCAGCGTCACGTCGGCCATCCCCTGGGCAGCTCGCTTCTCGGAGCCGGCCCAGATCACGTCCTCGGCCCGGCGCGAGCGGAGCGCCCGGCCCTGCTCGCCGAGGGCCCATCGCAGGGCGTCGGCGAGGTTGCTCTTGCCTGAGCCGTTCGGCCCGACGACGGCGCTGATGCCCCGCCCGAACTCGATCGTCGTCCGCTCGGCAAAGGACTTGAAGCCGTGCAGCCGCAGGGCAAGGAGGCGCGGCTCGGCCTCCCGCGGCGGGAGCTCCGAGTCCAGGAGCCCGTCGCTCACGCCACCGGCCCGTCGCGTTCGATCGTGGCGCGCAGGCGCTCCATCGCCTGGGATGCCGCCGCGGTCTCGGCCGTCCGGCGCGACGGGCCCTCCCCGGTCCCGAGCAGCTGGCCGTCGACCCAGACCTCGATCCGGAACGACTTCTCGTGATCCGGGCCGGTCGCGTCGAGCAGCCGGTACGTTGGGCGCTCGCCGGAATGCCGCTGGGTGTACTCCTGGAGCCGGCTCTTCGGGCTCTTCAACGACCCGATCGGGAGCTCGGCGGTTAGCTCCGCATCGGCCAGGCCCACCAGCCAGTCCCGAACGCGCGGGAACCCCTGGTCGAGGTAGAGGGCACCCGCGACCGCCTCGAACGTGGAGGCGAGGAGCGAGGGGCGGCGGCGCCCGCTGCGCTGCGCCTCGCCCTCGCCGAGCATGAGGTAGGCACCCAGCTCGATCCGGGAGGCCAGTCTGGCGAGCCCGACCGTCGAGACGATCGCCGCCCGGCGCGCCGACAGGTAGCCTTCGTCGTCACCGGGATGGCGGACGTAGAGGGCCTCCGAGATGGCCAGATTGACGACCGCGTCGCCCAGGTACTCCAGGCGCTCGTTGTGGCCGCGGGCGCCGTCGCGATGCTCGTGGTGCCAGCTGGAATGGACGAGCGCCTGTTCGAGCAGGTCCAGGTCGCGGACGGCGATGCCGAGTCGTTCCGCGAACGCCTCCGCGGGTCGCATCTGGCCCGCCGACCGGCCGCGACCCGGCCGGGAGCCGCTAGGACGCCCGCTCGTCGATGTAATCGACGGCATCCTGGACGGTGCGGATCTTCTCCGCATCCTCGTCCGAGATCTCCGTCCCGAACTCCTCTTCGAGGCTCATGATGAGCTCAACGAGATCGAGCGAGTCGGCGTTCAGGTCATCGACGAACGACGCCTCGGGCTTGACCTCATCCTCGTCGGCGCCGAGCTGCTCGACGACGATCTTCTTGAGGCGTTCGTAGGTGGTTGCCACTGACTCCCTCCTCGGAGTTTGGTGCTGTTGCCGTCTGACGGGGGCCGCTGGGCTCCGCTGCGATGCTCCCGAGGACGCCGTTCATGAGGCGTCGCATCGGGTCTCCACTGTAGGTGCGTGCCAGCTCGACCCACTCGGCGATGGCCACCCGGGCCGGCGTCGCCGAGTGTAGCACCTCGGATATGGCGGTACGGAGCAGCGCGCGGTCCATCCGGGCGAGCCCGGTGACCGGGTACTGGGGCGCCCGCCGGGTGATCTCGGCGTCGATCGCGTCGCGGTGCGCCATCTCTGCAGAGACCAGCTCACGCGCCAGTTCGGCGGCGTCGTCGTCGCGCGTCTCGGCCGCCAGATGACGCTCCAGCACCGCATCCGCGGTGCGCTGCCCGAAGTCCGCCTCGAAGACCGCCGCCAGCGCCAGCCGGCGGCCCGTGCGCCGGCCACGGACGCGGTCAGCCCCCGACGCCATCGATCAGGACCGTGACCGCACCGAGCTCGAGGCCAAGCAGCCGCTCCACGGTCGCCGTGACGGCCGCGCGGACCTGGCCGGCGAGGGGTCCGAGGGCCTGCCCCGGGCGAGCCACGATCCAGGTGCGGACGAGGACCCGATCGTTGCGGAAGTGCACGGACACCGAGGGGCCGCCGAGCGCTCGCCGCCAGCGCGGGCCGCCGCGACCAAGCCGGGCGACGCCCGGGACCTCGAGCGCCGCGAGGCAGACGAGCTCGAGGATCACCTTGCGTCCGACGGTCAGTTGCGGACCGGTCACGATGCCTCCCTCTTGCCCAGGGCTCCCGCGGTCGCGGTCGCCGCCAGCGACTCGGCAATGAGCTCCGGAACCCTGGTCCGGACGGTCATGGCCGCCACGTCGCAGGCGAAGCCGATCATGCGCCGCCGAGCTCGGCCGTGGGTGATGATCACGGTACCCCGCACGCCCAGCAACGGTGACCCGCCGCTCCGCTCGTAGTCGAAGACCCGCCGGATCCGGGCAACGCCCGGTCGCAGGAGCAGGTAGGCCAGCCGGCCGCGAAGCGAGCCGTCCAGCTCGCGGCGCCAGAGATCGAAGATGAACCCCGACAGGCCCTCGAAGAACTTGATGACGACGTTGCCGAGGACGGCGTCGCAGACGACCACGTCGGCGAGGTGGAGGGGCAGGTCCTTGCCCTCGACGTTGCCCTCGAAGCGGAGCCCGGACGCGTCGAGCAGCTCGGTCGCGCGCTGGATGCGGGCGTCGCCCTTGCCCTTCTCCTCGCCGATCGACAGGAGCGCCACCCGCGGGTTCGAGACGGCCAGCACGCGCTCGGCGAAGATGGCTCCCATCCGGGCGTACTGGGCAAGGTTCTCGGGCGTGGAGTCGGGGTTGGCGCCGATGTCGAGCAGGACCATTGGCCCTGTCGCCGTCACCATCTGTACCGCCAGGGCCGGCCGGTCGACGCCGGGCAGCCGGCCGAGCCGGAGCACCGCAGCGGCCATCGCGGCGCCGGTGTGGCCCGCGGTGACGACGGCGTCGGCGTCGCCCCGCCGGACGAGTTCCATCGCGACGAGGATGGTGGAATCCTTCTTCTCCCGGAGGGCGAGCGCGGGGTGCTCGTCCATGGCGACGACCTGCGATGCCGCGACGATCGAGACGTTGGCCGGCAGGGGCCCATGCGCCGCCGAGCGGATCGCCGGCTCGTCGCCGACCAGGATCAGCCGATCGTCGGGACGATTCCGGGCATGGTCGAGGGCCCCCGGGACTACTTCGGAGACACCGTGATCGCCGCCCATCGCGTCGACCGCGACACGAACACCGTCCCCCTCCGCTCGCAGCGACAAGGGCTGCGGTCCCGTCACCGCGTCAGCGTGCGGTGTCGTCGGGCGCGGCGGCGGGCTTGAGCTCGATAGCGAGTCGACCGTTGTGGTAGCCGCAGTTCGGGCAGACATGGTGCGGCAGCTTCATCTCGTGGCAGTGCGAACACTCCTCGAGGGACGGCAGCTCGATGGCGAGATGCGCGCGACGCTCACCCTGGCGGGCATGCGAGACACGTCGCTTGGGTACACCCATGGGGTCCTGGTAGCTCCTGTGGTGAGGTCAACGCGCCTGGCGAGGCATGGACGGTTCGGGCTGCGCGGGTCCGTGTGGCGCGTGCCGGACCGACGGCGGAGTCTAGCGCGAATCTCGCGGTTTCGTCAGTCGCCGTCGACCTTGAACTCACGAAGCGCCGCGAGACGCGGGTCGACGTCGTCGTCGGGATGGTCGTGGACGCCCTCGTCGAGACGCCCGCCGCAGACGATGCACAGGCCCGGGCAGTCCGGCCGGCACAGCGGCGCGATCGGCTCGGCGAGCTGGATCGCCTCGCGAACCGGTGTCTCGAGGTCGAGCTCGTGGTGGTCGGTCAGGCGCAGGACGTCGGGCTCGTCGGCAGCCGGCACCGGATGCCCCGTCGCCAGCTCGATCGAAGGCAGGTATTCCTCGCGGATCTCGACCGACACGGGAAATGCGATGTCACGCAGGCACCGGCTGCACTCGAGGGCAAGGGCCGTGCGCAGCTCCGCGGCCGCGAGGATCCCCCGGTTCGTACGCGACAGCCGGACGCGGCCGCCGAGCGTCGTGGCCAGCCGGAGGTCATCGCCGAGGTCGATCGTCGCGCCAGCGATCTCGTAGTCGCGCTCGGCGCCCGGCGGCTCACCGAGGAGTCCGGCGACGTTCCACAGGAACGGCTCGTCGGACGCGCCCAGGGTCATCTCTGGGCTCGGGATGCCTCGGCCGCCTCGTCGTCCACCCAGCGCTCATCGACGCCGTCCTCGCCGGGGTCCTCTTGCCCCGACTCGATCACCTCGAGCGAGGCCCGCCGCTCGTCGAGCATCGCGATCCCTTTCTTGATGCTCTGGAGCGTCTTGACCACGTCGCCTTCGAGCCCGACCAGCACGCCGACCGCGTACTCATCGGCGCCGCGCCGGATCTCGTCGGCATCGGCGTGGGCGTCGGCGATGATCTGGCGGCTGAGGGCTTCGGCGGCCTGGGTGAGCCCGCGCTCATCGATCAGGAACGCCGCTTGCTCCTGCGCCTTCGCCACGATCCGCTCGGCCTCGTCCTGGGCCTTCTCGATGATCCGCTCGCCCTCGGAGTTGATCCGTTTTGCGGCACGGACCTCCTCCGGGACCGCGACGCGCAACTCGTCGATCAGCCCGAGGGCGGCGTTCTGGTCGAGCACGACGTTCGTCGTCAACGGCAGCTTCTTGCCGTTCGCGATCAGCGATTCGAGCCGCTCGACGAGGAAGATGATGTCGATCGGGTTGCCCTCCCAGCGCCCGGCCGCCCGGTCGGGTCGAGCCTCGACGATTATGGCACGCGAGCCGGGGCTCAGCGGCTCTTGATCGCCTCCGTGAGCGGGATCAGCGCCGCCGCTGGGATCATCGTCGAGACGTCGCCGCCGAACGACGCGATCTCGCGGACCAGGCTCGAGCTGACAAAGCCGTTCCCGACCGAGGTCATGAAGAAGACCGTGTCGATGTCGGGCGCAAGCACGCGATTGTTGTGGGCGAGCTGCAGCTCGGTCTCGAAGTCGCTGATCGCCCGCAAGCCACGGACGATGGCGCCGGCGCCCGTCGCACGGCAGAGGTCGACGGTCAGCCCATCGAACGCCTCGACCTCGATGCGACCTCGCCCGGCGGCGTCGTCGCGAACCGCCTCGCGGATCACCCGGATGCGCGTTTCGACGTCGAGCAGCGGAGCCTTGCGCGGGTTGGCGAGGACCGCGACGACCAGCCGCTCGAAGACGTTCGAGGCCCGCTCGATGATGTCGAGGTGGCCGTTGGTGATCGGGTCGAACGAGCCGGGATAGACCGCGACGCTGTTCATCCGTCCTCCACGCGCCGGTAGAACGTCAGCGCCGTTTCACCGAAGCGACGCGCACGCTCGGATGCTAGCAGTCCGACGCGCGCCGCCGGTTGATCGCGCCAGAAGTGCTTCACGACGACCCGCGCCGCCCGCGTCAGCGGCGCCCCGCGGGACCCCAGCCTCTCGAGCACGCGGTCGCGGAGGTCCGTGTCCGCGTAGGGCGGATCCAGGAGCACGATGTCAAAGAGCCGTCCGTTGGGCGCGCGCGCACCCAGGAACGATGCCGCATCCTCGCGCACCACCGTCGCCCTAGCGGGATCGTCCAGACCCGCCGACTGCAGGTTCCCGCGGATGACGGCGACGGCCCCGGCGTCGCGCTCCACGAAGACGACGCTGGTGGCTCCCCTCGACAGGGCCTCGATGCCGCCCGCCCCGCTGCCGGCGAAGAGATCCAGGACGTGCGCCCCACGCAGGTCCGGCTCGAGGATCGCGAAGAGCGTCTGTTTGACCCGATCGCCCAACGGGCGCGTCCCCGGACCCGGGGCCCGGAGGCGGACCCCGCGGGCCTTCCCGGCGATGACGCGGCCGGCGTCAGCCATCACGCGGCGGCCTCATGCGCCGCTCGCGGGCTCGGCGGCTGCGACTCGCCTGAGCCAGCCGCTCTCGAGCTCGGTCGAGAGCGCAGGCTGGGGCGGATCGAGCCGACCCGACGGGTCGAGAATCGCCTCGGCGTGGATCCGCGCCCGGACGGCCAGCTCGCGATGGGCTGGATCCTGGAGCGAGGCGACGCGGAGCCGCGGCAACCCACTCTGGACGAGGCCGAGCACGTCGCCTTCGCGGCGTAGCTCGAAGTCGCGCTCGGCCAGCTCGAACCCGTCACGCAACTCGGCGACCGCCTTGAGCCTGGCCCGTGCGACCTCGTCGGGGGAATCCGACACCAGGACGCAGAACGCCTCGACGCGTCCCCGGCCGACGCGGCCTCGAAGCTGGTGGAGCTGGGCGAGACCGAACCGGTCGGCGCCCTCGACGATCATCATCGTGGCTGCGGGCACGTCGACCCCGACCTCGACGACCGTCGTGCCGACCAGCACGTCCAGCTCGCCGTCCCGGAAGCGGCCCATTTCGGCGTCCCGTGCGGCGGCCTTCATCCGCCCGTGGACGAGGCCGACCCGCAACGGGGCCAGGAGCTCGCCCAGGCGCACCGCCTCGCTCTCAGCGGCGACGGCGCCTTCGTCGTCGCCGTCCCCTTCCTCGATCAGCGGCACCACGACGAAGGTGCGATGGCCGGCGGCGGCCTCCTCACGGACCTTGCGCCACGTGCCCGCCAGCTCGGCCGGCCCGCGGATTCCCGTCCGAATCGGGACCCGGCCTTCCGGTGGCGTCCGGAGATCGGTCACGTCGAGGTCGGCGTAGAGCACCTGCCCGAGGGTCCGCGGGATGGGCGTCGCGGTCATCAGCAATACGTGCGGGACGCGCCCGCCGGCCTTTGCCTCGAGCTGGCCCCGCTGGTCGACGCCGAATCGATGCTGCTCGTCGATCACGACCAGGCCGAGATCGCGGAAGGTCACGGATTCCTGGATCAGGGCGTGGGTGCCGACGACGACGCCGGCCTGGCCGGACCGGATCGCCTCGGTGGCCTTGGCCTTGGTGTCGGCCGGTAGCGAGCCGGTCAGCAGCGTCACGCCGAGGCCGAGCCGCTCGAGCAGGCCGCCGATCGTCTCGAGGTGCTGTCGCGCGAGCAGGTCGGTCGGCGCCAGAAGGGCCGCCTGGAGGCCGGCCCGGGCGGCAGCCGCCAGCGCGTAGGCGGCAACGGCCGTCTTGCCCGAGCCCACGTCACCCTGAAGCAGGCGGAGCATCGGGGTCGGCCTCGTGATGTCCTCGCGGATCGCCGACATCGCTGTCGACTGGTCGACGGTCAGATCGACAGGTCGTCCGACCTTCTCCGCCAGCGATGCGACGACCGACGTCCGGATGGCCGTGTCGGCGCCGCCGTCGACCTCGATCTGCGGCGCGGCTTCGCGACCGCGCTGCCGCCGACGGGCGACCATCCCGAGCTGAAGCGCGAGCAGCTCGTCGAAGGCAAGGCGGCGAAGTGCGGCGTCGCGGCCCTCGAAGGAGTCCGGGTAATGGGCTTCCTCGATCGCCCGGCCGATCGGGACCAGCAGCTCGGCCGTCCGGACGGGTTCCGGCAGGTACTCCGGATAGGCGTGGCCCGCCTTGTCGAGCGCCTCGCGGATCGCCAGGCGCAGTCGCGCCGCCGTCAGACCCGCCGTGAGCGGGTAGACGGGCACGATCCGGCCCGCATGGAGCACGTCCGCGTCATCGGTCACCGACTGGAATTCCGGGTTGTCGAAGGTCAGGCGACGCCCGAAGTGCTTGACCCGGCCGGACACGACGATCTCGCCACCGACCCGCAGCCGGCGCTCGATGAACCGCCGCCCGAACCACGTGGCGTCGACGCTGCCGGTGTCGTCCTCGAGCCGTGCGATCGTCCGCTGGACCCGCCGTCGGAACGTCGGCTCCACCTTGACCTCGGCGACCCGGACCCGGGCCGACACGACCGTCCCGTCTTCGGTCCAGATCAGGTCGCCCAGCCGGCGCATCTCTCGGAGGTCGTCGTACCGACGCGGGAGATGGAACAGCAGGTCGCCGACCGTGTAGAAGCCGAGCCGGATCCCCGCCCGGCGGAGGAGCGCCCCGGCCGCCAGCCCCGAGCGTGCCAGCGGTGCCGACAGGAGCGTGACCGGGTCGGTCGGGACGCGTACGGAAGTCGACGCCCTGGCCACGCTATTCGGCGGAGATCAGGTACCGGTAGTACGGCTGGCCGCCGTGCCGCACCTCGACCTCGACCGTGGGCAGGCCCGATCCGATCCGCCGCGCCATCGCCTCGGCTTCGGCGAGGTCGGCGCCGTCGCCGTAGAAGAGCGTGATCAGCTCGAAGCCGGCCGCGAGCGCCGAGACCGCCGCGAGGACACACCTCTCACGGTCGTTGTCCGCCGCCACCAGCCCGTCGTCGGGATCGAGGGCGATCGTCTGGCCGCGCTTGACCTTGCGCCCGCCGATCGTCGCATCGCGGACGGCCTCGGTCACGACCAAGGTCTGGATCGAACGGGCGGCCTCGGTCATCTGGCTGGCGTTGGCGATGGCGTCGAGGTGCGGGTCGAGCGCCAGGAGGGCGGCGAAGCCCTCCGCCGCGTTCCGCGTCGGCACGACGGCGACCGGGCGCTCGGTCATCGTGGCGACCTGCCGGGCAGCGAGGACGACGTTCGGGTTGTTGGGCAGGACGATGATCTCGCGTGCCCTGACCGACTCGATGGCGCCCAGCAGCTCACCCGTGCTCGGGTTGTTGGATTGGCCTCCATGGACGACGCCGGCGACACCGAAATCGCGAAAGATGGCCGCGATGCCGTCGCCGGCGGCCACCGCCAGCACGCCCAGCGCCGGCACATCGGCGGGAGCCGCTGACCCGTTCGAGCCCTCCGCTCCGCCGGCCAGCCCGGTGAACTCGGCGGCACGCGTCTCGCGGATGTCGCGCGCCTGGTGATCCAGGTTGTCGACGCTGATCCGGCTCAGCGTGCCGAGGGTCAACCCGTAGCCGATGACCAGGTCCGGGCGGTCGTTGTGGACGTGGACCTTGAGCGCCCGGGCATCGCCGGCCACGAGGACGGAATCGCCGATCGATTCGAGGTGGTTCCGAACGGCGTCCAGGTCGAGGGCGCCGAGGTGGTTCGGCTGCAACAGGAACATCGTCTCGTAGCCGAAGCCCTCATCAGCATGGGCGACGAGCGTGGAGACCTTGGCCCCCTGACCCGTCCGAACCCGGCCCTTCGCGGCTGCCGGCGGGCGATTGCCTGGCCACGTGGAGCAGCGCGCCCTGGAGGAGTCGGTAGAGGCCCTGGCCACCCGAGTCGACGACGCCCGCCTCGCGCAAGATGGCCAGCAGGCTCGGTGTCCGGGCAACGGACCGTTCGGCAGCCTCGACCGTGGCGCCGAGGACCGATTCGATGTCGGGATCCAGCTCGGCGGCGGTCACGGCCGCCGCGGCGGCTTCGCGGATCACGGTCAGGATCGTGCCCTCGACCGGCTTGGCCACGGCGCCGTAGGCCGTGCGTGCTCCCTCGGACAGGGCATGGGCAAGATCGAGACCGTTGAACCGGGCCTTGCCGCCGAGGGCCTCGGCCATGCCCCGGAAGATCTGGCTGGTGATGACCCCCGAGTTGCCCCGGGCGCCCATCAGCGCCCCGAAGCTGATCGCGACACCGACACGATCGGCTGGTTGGCCAGCGACCTGATCCGCCTCGTCGAGGGCGGCCCGGACGGTCGCGAGCATGTTCGACCCGGTGTCCCCGTCCGGGACCGGATAGACATTGAGAGCGTTGATCTCCTCGACGTGCGCCTCGAGGTTGGCGACGGCGGCGCGGAAGGCCCCGAGCAGCCCCGGACCATCGCAGGCCCGTCGGGCCATCAGGCGACGTCCGTGCCGCTGTCTGCCAGGTCGCGCGGCCCGATCGCGGCCGGGCCGGCCGGTACCGCCGACGGCGGCACGGTCCCAGGGCTGAACCGCAGGCCTCCGACATGGATCGTCAACCGGGCGACCTCGCGGGAGAGCGCCCTCCGGAGCGCGTAGCGGACGGCCGAGTCGACCTGTCGGGCGACCTCCGCGATCGGCACCCCGTAGGCGACGGTCAGGTCGAGCTCGATCTCGACACCCTCGTCGAGGCGCAGGGTGATGCCCGGTTGTCGCAGGCCCGCGAATCCGAGCATGCGCTCGACCGGCGACGCCGCGAACCCGGTGACCCCGTACGAACCGAGCGTCGCGGCACGGATGGTGTCGATGAGCGCGCGACGGGTCACCAGCGACCGGCCGGATGTCGGATGGGTTGGCACGCGACCGCTGTCCTCCTCTGGTGCGGGGTCTGCCGGCCGCCTCGACGGGCAGCCGGACACGGGGTGCCGTGGGCCGTGTGCTATTCTACCGCTCCGTTCGCGCCCTTCCGGGGCTCCACGTTCCACCAGACTCCCTGAGGACCACAGATGGCCCGCTCCTGTGCAATCTGCGGCAAGGTCTCGATGGGCGGGTTCAACCCGCAGTCATCGGGCATGAACCGCGTGCGCGCGCATCGTCGCATGCGACCCAACCTGCAGCCCCTGGTCATCGCCCGGAACGGCAGCCCGACCAAGGCGCTCGTCTGCACCCGCTGCCGACGCACGCAGTTGAAGGCCGCCAAGTAGCCCAACGCCGTCGCGCGCGCTCAGCGCGCGTCCGTGTCCAGCCAGATCGTGAATGGGCCGTCGTTGACCAGGCTGACCTGCATCTCGGCGCCAAACTGCCCGGTGGCCGTCCGGATCCCGTGCCCACGGAGCGCGTCGGTGAACCCGGCGTAGAGTCGTTCGGCAAGCTCGGGACCGGCCGCGTCGGTGAACCCCGGTCGGCGCCCGCGACGGGTGTCCGCGAACAGGGTGAACTGCGAGACGACCAGGGCTTCCCCGCCCGTGTCGAGCAGCGACCGATTCGTGCGGCCCGCTTCATCGCGGAAGATCCGCAGCTCGGCCACCGTCCTGGCCAGGCCGTCGGCGACCGCGCCCGTGTCGGCCGGTCCGACGCCGACGAGGACCACCAGTCCGGGGCCGATCTCGCCGACGACCTTGCCGTCCGGGCCTCCAACGCGGACGAACGCCCCGGTGACCCGCTGGAGCAGCGCCCTCACGGATGGCTGGGCGGAGCGATCACGCCTCGCTCCCGGATGAACTCGGCCCGCCACCTGTCGCCCTCGGCGAGGAAGCGCGTGCGGGCGGCGGCGTGCCGCTCGACGACCGTGGCCTCGACCATGGCCGGCACGAGCAGGTCGTAGTCGCGCACGCCGTCGGGGTTCATCTGGCCATCGCCCCGAAGCATGACGACCGGGATGCCGCCGGCCTCGATCTCGTCCATCAGCCGGTGCGCGAGGTGCTTGGGCAGCGAGGTGAAGGTGACCATCCGGTCCCGCGGGGTCGGCGGCACCCCGTCGTTCAGCTCGTACTGGTAGCCCTCGTCGGCGAGGGCCCTGATCAGGCGGATCTCCCGGCCCATGTCGCGACCCTTGGTGAAGAGCGCCGACCCCACCACGAGGACGTCGACGCCGAGGCCGCCCACGAGCTCGGCCGTCTCGCGGTTGACGCCGCCGTCGACATGAACCTCGCCGCCGAACGCCTTGTGGCGGAGCAGGTTGCGGGCGGCCAGGAGCTTCTCGCGGGCGACGTCGCGCATGAAGGTCTGTCCGCCGAAGCCGGGCTCGACCGTCATGACCATCACGATGTCGAGCAGCTCGTGGTACGGCTCGAGGGACGCCAGGGGGGTGGCGGGTCGCAGCGACAGGCCGGCGGCGCGGCCGGCGGCGCGGATGCGCTCGAGCGTCGGCGCGATCTCCTCCTCCACCTCCACGTGGAACGTGATCGAATCGCAGCCGGCGTCGAGGTACTCGTCGAGGTAGCGGCCCGGTTCGCTGATCATCAGGTGGGCGTCGAGCGGCAGCTCCGTCCGCTTCCGGAGATGCTCGATCGTCTTCGCGCCGAACGTCAGGTTGGGGACGAAGTGGGCGTCCATCACGTCCAGGTGGATCCGGTCCGCGCCCGCCACGTGGAGCCGGCGCACCGCGTTGGCGAGATTCGACAGGTCAGCGTCGAGAATGCTGGCCGCGATCAGCGCCCGACCACCAGCCATGGTCAGTCCCCCAGCCCGGCCGGCAGCGGATCGTGGCTCCGCTCGCCAAGCAGCGCTGCCGCGCTGGCCGCGATCAACCGCGAGCGACGTCGGGCGACCGCCGGCGCCGGCGGCTCGCCGGCCCGCTCGGCGGCGAGCTGCCCGCAGGCCGCTCCGACCTCCTGGCCGCGGTTCCGTCGGATCGTCGTCTGGATGCCCGCCGCCTCCAGGTTGGCGGCGAAGCGTTCGATGACCGGCATGGGGCTGGCCGTCCAGGGCGTGTGCGCCACCGGGTTCATCGGGATCAGGTTGACGTGCGCGTGGTCGCCACGAAGCAGGTCCGCCATCGCCGTCGCGTCGAGATCCGTGTCGTTCACGCCCGAGATCATCGTCACTTCATAGCTGATCCGTCGGCCGGTGGCACGGCCGTGATCCCGTGCCGCGGCGATCACCTCGGCGACCGGCCAGCGGCGGTTGAGCGGGACGAGGACGTCGCGCAGCGGGTCGCGGGCCGCGTGCAACGAGACCGCCAGCGTGAACTGCGGCCCGAGGGCGGTGAGGCGGCGGATCCCCGGCACCACGCCGGAGGTCGAGACCGTGATATGGCGGGCACCCAGGCCGAACCGGTGCGGATCGTTGAGCGCCTCGATGGCGGCCAGGACACGGTCGAGGTTGAGCAGCGGCTCGCCCATGCCCATGAACACGATGTTCGTGAGCCGCCGCCCGGACGCGATCAGGCGTCGTGAGGCGTGTCGGACCTGGTCGACGATCTCGGCGGTGTCGAGGTCACGGCCGAACCCGAGCTCGCCGGTCGCGCAGAACGGGCAACCGACCGCGCAGCCGGCCTGGCTCGAGATGCACAGGGTGTGTCGCTCCCGGGTGCCGCGTCGGGCCGGGTAGTGCATCAGCACCGACTCGATCAGCGCGCCATCAGCCAGCTTGTGGAGTGCCTTCTCGGTCAGACCCTCGTCGGTCACCCGGACGTCGGTCTCGATGAGGGTGTCGAACCGGAACGCCGCCGCGAGCTCGCGCCGCAACCCGACGGGGAGCGTGGCCATGCCGTCGATTGCGGCCACCGTCCCCCCGAACACGGCATCGTTCACCTGGCGAGCGCGGTACGACGGTTGGCCCCGGTCGCGCAGCCAGGCGGCGAGCCGTTCCGGGGCAAGACCCGACAGCCCCGGAAGGGATGCGGGCTCGCCTCTGGCCGTCGCCGAACGCGCAGGCGCGGGGACGACCGGCGGGACGGAGCGTGTCATGGTCGGCACGATGCTACCCCAGCGCGACCGGCCGCCCGACCAGCCTCGGCGCTCCCCGTCGGAGCGACGCGGCGTCCGTCCGCCGTCGGCCGGCGAGCTGGACATCGAGCAGCCGAAGGCGTCCGTCGGCGGTGGTCAAGGCCAGCCCATCGCCGTCGGCTTCCAGCCTTCCCGGTTGGTCCGAGGCTGCGCCTGGCGCGACCTGCGCGCCGTGGACGATGAGCCGACCCTCGCCGGTCTCCACGAAGCTCCCTGGCCAGGGCTGGTAGGCGCGGACCTGTCGCTCCAGGTCGACGGCCCGTCGGGCTGGGTCGAGTCGACCATCCTCGCGGGTGAGAGGTCGAGTCAGGGTGACCCCCTTCGTGGCCTGTGGCACCGGCACGATTCGCCGCGCCAGCCAGTCATCGAGCGTGGCGACCAGCAACGCCGCACCGCGCCGGGCGGCCTGCGATTCCAGCTCGGGCGAGGTCTCGCCGCCGGAGAGCGGCCAGTTCTCGGTCGCGACCACGGGTCCGGTGTCGAGCCCTTCGTCCATCCGGATCAGGGTCACGCCGGCCATCCGGTCGCCCGACGCGATCGTCGCCGCGATCGGCGAGGCGCCACGATGCCGGGGCAGGAGCGAAGGATGGATGTTGAGGATGCCGAACGGCGGGATCGCCAGGAGGTCCGGCGGCACGATCTGGCCGTAGTCGGCCAGCACGCCGAGAGCCGGACGCAGGTCCGCGATCATGGCCACGGCTTCGGGCGCCCGGAGCCGGGCCGGCTGCAGGAGGGGGAGCCCCAGCACCCGGGCGCGACGTGCGACCGGAACGGCCGCCAGCTCGTGGCGACGCCCGCTGGCGCTATCCGGGGCGCTGACGACACCCACCAGATCGATGGACGGCACCTCGCTGAGGGCGTCCAGGATCGGAACGGCGAAGCCGCCTGAACCCAGGAACAACGTTCGCGCCGGGGTCGTCCCCACCGGGGTCGTCCCCGGGCGGCGGTCGTCGCTCACGCGAACGCCGGGGCGTGCTCCTCGGCGCCTTCGGCCTGGCCGTCCTCGTCGTCGTCCGCCGAGCCCGTGCCGACGGGCAGCAGCTCGTCCATGGAGTCGAGGTAATCGATGTACAGCTTGCCGTCGAGATGATCGAGTTCGTGCTGCAGCGCCCGCCCGAGGAGGCCCGACCCGGCGACCTTGATCTTCTTGCCGTGGCGGTCCTGGGCCACCACCCAGACCCGCTCGCGCCGCGTGACGTAGGCCACATAGCCGGGGATCGACAGGCAGCCCTCGAGGTCGCGGTCATCGCCGGTCGACCGGACGATCCGCGGGTTCACCAGCTCATACAGGTGATCCTCGACCTCGACGACGCAGGCCTGGAGTGCCTCGCCGAGCTGCGGTGCCGCGAGCCCGACGCCGGGCGCGTCACGCATGGTGTGGGCGAGGTCGTCGAGCAGGCCATGCAGGTACTTGCCGAAGCTGTCGACCGGCTTGCCCTTCAGGCGAAGGCGCGGGTCACCGAGAAGGACGATCGGGCGGACACTCATGGCGCGGAGTATAGCCAAGCGCCGGATCAGCTCGGGTTGGACGCTCCGGGCTGGCCAGGGGTGTCTGCGGCGGGGCCGTCGACGGGCTCGGAGCCCGGATCGGCCGGCTGCGTCGCATCCGGCGGTGCCGCGGTGGGTGCCGGTTCGGGTGCGCTCGCGCGCAGGTCGGCTGCCCACGTCCGCGACAGGGTCGCCAGCCTGCCGCTCGCGCCGGCGGTGACCTCGCCGGCACGCCTGGCGAGCGGCACGGCGCGATCCGCCGCGATCGCCGCGAGCTCGGCCGCCCTGGCCGAGAACTCGCGAACCGACGGTCCGGCGCGCTCGGCAAGCTCGTCGACCGCGCCGCGTACGGACTCCAGCAGGCTCGTCGACGCGGAACCGCCCGGCCCGTGGGCCGGACCCGCCTCCGTCCAGGTGAACGTCTCGTCTGCCGCGGGCTCGTCGAGCGGCGGCGGGGTCGTGGATTCGGTCATCGCCACACTCCTCTGCTGCTGGTCGACCATCCTCGCATGAACCCCGGGCCAGGTCATCTGCTGAAGGTCATCGATCAGAGCAGCGACTCCGGATCGACGTCGACGGACCACGGGGCCTCGGGGCCACCGTCGAGCAGGGCGACCGGATCGTTCCCGCGCAGCACCACGTTCCAGCGCCATCGATCGGCTCGACGGGCGATGTAGGCGGGGGCAGGTCCGACCACGGCAATGCCGCGGCCCTGCTCGATCGACCGTGCCCGCAGACGCTCGGCCATCGATAGCGCTTCGGCTTCCGCGGCGCGCGGATCGGCCAGCCCGACGGTCAGCTTGACCAGCCGCCCGAACGGCGGCGAGCCGAACCGGCGGCGAAGATCCAGCTCGGCGTCGTAGAACGCCTCGCGTCGGCCGGTGGCGGCCGCGACGATAGCGGGATGGTCCGGTTGATACGTCTGGACGATCGCTCGCCCGGGCCGCGCTCCCCTCCCCGCCCGGCCGATCGCCTGGACCAGCAGCTGGTATGTCCGTTCGGCGGCGCGCTCGTCGGGCAGGTTGAGTGCGACGTCGGACGAGACGATCCCGACTAGGGTGACGGCCGGGACGTCGAGACCCTTGGCGACGAGGCTCGTGCCGACGAGCACATCGAGCCGGCCGTCGGCGAAGGCGTCGATCACGCGTTCCGCCGCGCCGCGATGTTCGACGACGTCGCGGTCGAGTCGGCCGACGCGGAGGCCCGGCATGGTCTCGCGGACCTCGCGCTCCAGGCGCTCGGTGCCCCCACCGAGGTACCGGATCCGCGGCGAGCCGCAGGCAGGACAGCGCGTGGCGACCGGCGTGGCCCGGCCGCAGTGGTGGCAGCGCAGCGTTGTGCCGGCCTGGTGGTAGACCAACGGACGATCGCAGTCCGGGCAGGCCTGCACGTGCCCGCAGTCACGGCAGAGCACCACCGACGCGGTCCCGCGGCGATTGAGCACGAGGATCGCCTGCTCTCCGGCCGCGACGTGGAGCCCACTGAGGCCTGCGATCAGCGACCGTGACAGCAGGCCGCGCTGCCCGGCGGCGAGTTCCTCGCGGAGATCGACGACCTCGATGGTCGGTGGCCGGCCGACCGGCCGGACATCGAGCACGACACGGTCGTAGGTCCCGTCTTCCGCCCGACCGACGCTGTCGACGGCCGGCGTCGCCGAACCGAGGACGATGGCGCCGCCTGCAAGCCGCGCCAGCTCGACGGCGGCGTCGCGGGCCTGCAGTCGAGGCGTTCGATCGCTCTTGTACGCGGCGTCGTGCTCCTCATCGACGATCACGATGCCGACGTCGGCCAGCGGAGCGGTCACGGCGATCCGGGTGCCGACGACGATGTCCACCTCGCCCGCCCGGATTCGACGCCACTCATCCGCTCGCTCGCCTTCGCCGAGCCCGGAATGGAGCATGGCGATCCTCGCATCGAGATCCGCCCGCAACCGATCCACGAGCGGCAAGGCGAGCGCGATCTCGGGGACGAGCACGAGCGCCGCGCGGCCGGCTTCGAGCGCGGCGGCGATCCCCTCGACGTAGATCGCCGTCTTGCCGGCCCCGGTCACGCCGTCCAGCAGCAGGGGTCGCGCCACGCCAGCGCCGACCGCGGCTCGGATCCGTTGGACCGCGTCGGCCTGGGCCGGCAGCAGCCGGCTCGATGGGGGCCGACCGCCACGGCGGCCCACCGGGCGTGTCGCCAGGGGTCGGCGAGGGCGCTCGCGGACCTCCGCCCGGACGAGGCCGCGCCTGACCAGCCCGGCGACGGCCGCGTGCCCGTGGCGGCCAGCCAGCTCAGCGGCGGGGATCTCGCCCCCGGATCGATCGGCAAGCTCCCTCAGGGCGGCCACCTGGCGCGGACCCAGGGCTCGCCCGGCGCGGCCGGCGTCGTGCGCGGCCGCGGCCCGGCCGTCGGGCTCGATCCGGATCCACCGTTCGAAGCGCGGCCCAGCCCCGGCGCCGATGAGCGTCCATTCGAGGGCGACCAGGCCGTCGGCCTCGAGTGCCCGGAGCCGGCGCAGCAAGCCGGCCCGGCCGTCCGGTCCGGCCAGGTCCCGAACCGGCCGGTGGCCGCGGTCGAGCTGCTCCAGGAGGTCGACTCGAGCGGCGTCCGGTTCGGCCGTCGCACCGTTCGCCCTGCCGGCACCACTGGCCGCGCCGTCGGGGAGCCGCTCCGCCACGAGCTCGAGACGCTCAAGCAACCCGGGCGGCAGCATCGCCCGCAGCACGAGCGCGGGCGGCGCCAGGTAGTGCGCTGCGATCCAGCTCCCGATCCGGAGGCTGAGCGGCGGGAGCAGCGGGCCATCTGCGCGGACCCGAGCCACGATCGGGCGTGGCGCCGCGGCCGGCGGTCGGTCGGCCTCGCCGACGACGATCCCGAGCGCCTGGCGGCGCCCGAACTCGACGAGGACGGCTTCGCCGGGTTCCAGGTCGGCGAGCTGGACCGGGACCGCGTACGTGTAGGTCCGGGCACGGGCGCCTGCGGCGTCCACGGCGACCTCCACCAATCGCGCCGAGGGTCCGTCGAGCGGCCCAGTCGGCTCGACCTCGTCCAGACCGAGCGTCACGGCCGGCGAGCCTACAGGCGAACGATGCGGGATGGGTCGCGGCGCTCGTCGGCGATGATCTCGTCGATTCGTTCGGCCGTCCGCTCGACCTGCCCGTCCTCGTTGGTCACGACGTAGTCATAGTCCTCCTGGCGGGCGAGCTCGATCGCCGCGTTGCGCTGCCGGACCTCGAGCTCGTCGGCAGTCTCGGTCGCACGCGCGCGCAGCCTCCGGAACAGCGTCTCGAGGGAAGGCGGCACGACGAAGATGAGGAGCGCATTGGGGACGCGCTCCTTGACCTGCTGCGCACCCTGGACGTCGATCTTGAGGATGACGTCGTGACCCGCCGCCAGGGCCTCGCGGACCTGCGCTCGGGGGGTGCCGTACCAGGCGATCCCGTGGACCAGGTTGGCTTCGAGCAGCCCGCCGCTGTCGCGCAGGGCCAGGAACTCGTCCCTCGACAGGAACTGGTAGTTGACGCCATCGACCTCGCCGGGCCGCGGTGCCCGCGTCGTGCACGTCACGACGTAGTGGTAATCCGGGTCCCGCGGGCGTCGCCGGAGCGCCTCGATGATCGTGTCCTTTCCCACGCCGCTCGGGCCGGAGATGATGACCAGCATGGCGCCAGCGGCGGTCCGGCCCATCGCCCCGGAATCGAGCGTGGCACTCAACGGACGGGCGCCCGCAATGGAGTCAGTACCCTCTCGAGCTCGGGCGGCAGCGGGGCTGTCGCCCGGATGAGGTGCCCGTCCGTCGGCGCGTTGAGCTCCAGCCGCCAGGCATGGAGGAACAGCCGGCCGAGCCCCTCGGGCCCGCGTCGCGACGTCCCGGTGCCGTAGACCGGATCGCCGGCGACCGGGTGTCCGATGGCGTCGAGATGCACGCGGATCTGGTGCGTCCGGCCAGTCACCAGGTCGAGCTCGAGCAGCGTCCAGCCGTCGAACCGCTCGCGAACCCGGTAACCGGTGACGGACGGCCGGCCGTCGGGAATGACGGCCATCCGCGTCCGGTGCTTCGGATCGCGCCCGATCGGTGCCTCGATCCGGCCCACCGCGGCACCGACGTTGCCGAGGACGAGGGCGAGGTAGGTCTTCTTGACCCGGCGCGCCTTGAGCTGGCTCATCAACGAGGCCTGGGCCCGGTCGGTTCGGGCGATCATGATCAGGCCGCTCGTGTCGCGATCGAGGCGATGCACGATCCCCGGACGCTGGACGCCGGCGATCCCCCCCCAGGCGGCCCCTCCGCCATGCGCGAGCAGCGCGTTGACCAGCGTGCCGTCGGCGTGACCGGGCGCGGGGTGGACGACCAATCCCGCCGGTTTGTCGACGATGAGGACGTCAGCGTCGTCGTAGACGACGCGGAGGACGATCTCCGGCGCCGGAGTGAGATCGAGCGCGGTCGGCTCCGGGACGTCCAGTCGCAGCTCGGTCCCGGCGGGAACGATCGCATTGGCCCGGAGGGCCGCCCCGTCGGCGGTCAGACGCCCGTCGGAGATCAGCTTCTGGACGAAACTCCTCGACAGCCCGGTCGCGTCGGCCACGAAGCGGTCGACCCGTCCGTTCGGCCCGGCGGGGACCCGCAGCAGGCGGACGCCCGCGGTCGGCGGCGGGTCAACCATCGAATCGGGCATCGACGATCCGGGCGAGGCTGGGTACGACGGCCACCGCCAGGAGCAGCACGATGGCGGTGCTGATCGCGGCGTCGGCGACGTTGAACGTATAGAAGCGGAGGTTGCCGATCCCGACGTCGACGAAGTCGACGACATAGCCGAGCCGCAGGCGGTCGAGCAGGTTGCCGATCGCGCCGCCGAGCAGGAACCCGAGCGAGATCGACAGATAGAGGCTCCGGGCCGCGCGACCGTGGTAGGCGACGATCAGTCCGACGACCGCCAGCGAGGCGACCGCGAACAGCAGCGCCTGGTCGCGGAACAGCCCGAACAGGGCTCCCGTGTTCTGGCCGAACACCAGCCGGAGCGTGTCGCCGAGCACCTCCGCGACCTGGCCCGGCGCGAAGTTGGCCTGCAGCCACGCCTTGGTCAGCTGGTCGATGACGACGATGGCCCCCGCCAGGCCGGCGAAGACGGCCCAGTGCGCCCGGCGTGCCGCGCTTCCTGTCGCTGCCTCGTCTGCCACCGTCATCCAGCCTACGCGCCGACCGGTCGCCGACGCAACGCGATGACCACCGATCCGGCAGCCACCTCGACCGACGACCGATGCGTGGCCTGGACCGGCGGCTCGCCGACCTGGAGGTCGGCCAGCGTCTCCAGGGCAACGGCGGGCAGGTGACGGGCGACCTCCTCGGGGACTGAGCCGACCCAGAGCTCGATCCGATCGTCGAGTGCCAGGCCGGCCTCCCGACGCAGGTCCTGGATCGCTCGCTGGAGCTCCCGGGCGTCGCCCTCGGCCACGAGCTCCGGGGTGAGCCGCGTATCGATCACCGCGACCAGGCCTTGATCGTGCGCCACCGCGGTACCCGGCTTCGGCGAGGCCTGGATCTCGATCTCGTCCGCGGCCAGGATCTCGCCGGCGAGCTCGACGGACCCGTCCGTCCGCAGGTCAAAGCGGCCCTCGCGTGCCGCGGCCATCACCTGGGGTATTCGTGACCCGAGCCGCTTGCCGACCTTTGGCAGGAGAACCTTGACGCGGCGCTCGACGAGCTCCAAATCGTCGCCGATGAGCTCGATCGCCCTGACGTTCACCTCGTCCGCGACGAGCGCGAGCAACGCGGCCTGCTCAACGAGTTCCCCGCCGGGCAGCGCCAGCCACAGTCGGGCCAGCGGCTGCCGCGTCCGCAGTCCGGCCTGCGCACGCAGCGTTCGCACCAGTTCCACGGCCCGGGTCGCGACGGCCATCGACGCCTCGAGCGCCTCGTCGCGGAACCCGTCGAGGTCGGCAAGCGGCCAGCGGGTCAGGTGGACGCTGTTGGGCAGGGCCGGTTCGACGGCCACGATGAGGTTCTGGTACATCGTCTCGGACACGAACGGCAGGAGCGGCGCGACGATCCTGGCCAGGCTGACGAGGGCCGCGTGGAGCGTCGCAAACGCGGTTTCGCGGTCCGCCGGATCGCCGCCGGCCCGCATCCGGTCGCGCGATCGGCGCAGGTACCAGGTCGACAGGTCCTCGATGAACGCGTCGACCGCGCGCATGGCGTCGAGGGCGTTGTACTCGCCCAGGCCGTTCCCGACGGCCTCGGCCAGTCCGGCCGATCGCGAAAGGATCCAGCGGTCCAGCGGGGGCCAGCCCCCCTGCCCGGCGTCGGCCATGACCGAACGGATCCCCGCCCGCGGCGTCCAGCCGGCGAGCCGGGCGTAGGTCACGAAGAACGAGTAGACGTTCCACAGCACCAGCAGCCGGCGGCGCGCCTCGTCGGCCGCGTGCCAGCCGAACCGGATGTTGTCCTCGGGCCGGGCGCTCATGTACAGCCAGCGCATGACGTCGACGCCCATCCGCTCGGCGGCCTCGTCGAAGTCGATCGCGTTGCCCCAGCTCTTGTGCATCGGGCGACCGTCCTCGGCGAACAGCGTGGCGTAGCCGAAGATCGTCAGGAACGGGGGCTCACGCCGAAGCACCGTGCCCATCGCCAGCATCGAGTAGAACCAGTTCCGGAACTGGCCCGGGAAGCTCTCGGTGATGAAGTCGGCCGGATACCACTCGGCCCAGTACCCGGGGTCCTCGCGGAAGTGGAGCGTCGAGAACGGCACGATCCCGGCGTCCAGCCACGGGTTGCCGACGTCCGCGATCCGCGACACCGGCTCACCGCAGGACGAGCAGGCGATGGTCACGGCGTCCACGAACGGTCGATGCGGCGTATGCCCCTCGAGGACATCCCAGCCCGCGACGGCTCGCTCGCGGAGTTCCTGCCGACCATCGACGACGTCGAACCGGCCGCACGCGTGGCAGTCGTAGATCGGCAGCGCCAGGCCCCAGTAGCGCTTCTTGCTGATCATCCAGTCGCGCATGTTGATCAGCCAGTCGAGCTCGCGCTCGTAGCCGAAGCCCGGGATCCAGCGGATCCGGTCGACGACCTCCATGATCTGGTAGCGCAGGCTGGCATCCACCTCCGCGCGCGACAGCTCGGATCGCGGCTTGTCGTACACCGGGCCCATGCTGATGAACCACTCGTCGACCAGCCGGAAGACGAGCGGCGTGCTGCATCGCCAGCAATGCGGGTAGCGATGGTGGTACGGCTCCACGCGGTAGAACCGGCCCTCGTGCTTGAGGTGCTCGACGATCGGCTCGGCGACATCGCGGACGTCGCGACCGGTCAGCGACCCGAAGCCGTCGATCACGATCCCGCTTTCGTCGAGCGGCGCGATGACCGGCAGCCCGAGCTCGCGCCCCAGCTTGAAGTCCTCGGCGCCGCAGCCCGGTGCGATGTGGACGATCCCGGTTCCCTCGTCCTCGCCGACCTCGCTCCAGTCGACGACCCCGTGTTGGTAGCCGTCGGCCGCGAAGGCCGACCTGACCGCGGGAAGGTCGTCGTACGGGCCCTGGTAGTGCCAGCCGACGAGGTCCGCACCTGGCCGTTCCTCGAGCACCTCGAAAGGACCCTGGAGGGCGGTCTTCAGGGTGCCCTTGGCCAGCCAGAACGTTCGGTCGCCCTGTCGGACGCGGACGTAGGTCAGATCCGCACCGACCGCGGCGGCAACGTTCGAGGTGAGCGTCCACGGCGTCGTCGTCCAGACGAGGAGCGACTCGCCGGGTCGCTCGACCAGCGGGAACAGGACCGTCAGCCCGGGATCCTCCCGGTCGGCGTAGCCCTCGTTCATCTCCATCTCGGAAAGGCCCGTTCCGCACCGGGCGCACCACGGCATCGTGTCGTGGCCCTTGTAGATCCAGCCCCGCCGATGGCATTCGGCGAGGAACCCCCAGATCAGGTCATTGTTCTCGTTGCTGAACGTGAAGTAGCTGCCCCCGACGTCGAGCGTGCCGAGCCGGCCGACGAGCATCTCGGCGGTGTCCTCCACGAGTCCCCGCGTGCCGTGGATCGCCGCCGGCTGGGCGGGGTCGTCGGCGAGCATGTCGCGCAGCCGTCGGAGCTCGTCGGGATCATTCCAGTCCATCCACATCCCGAGCCGGATCGACTGCTCGGTCTGTCGCGCGGCGTAGGTCAGGACGCGCTGCTTGCAGAGCGACACGAATTCGGCGATGCCGTACGCCTCGATGTCGCGTTTGCTGGTGAACCCGAGATCGCGCTCGACGTTGACCTCGACCCACAGGCCCTGGCAGTCGAACCCGTTCTGCCAGCGCTGGGCTTGGCCGAGCATGGCGTGATAGCGCTGGAAGACGTCCTTGTAGGTGCGGCCCCAGGCGTGGTGGACGCCCATGGGGTTGTTGGCCGTGATCGGCCCGTCGAGGAAGCTCCAACGCTCCCCGGCCGCGTTCTGGGCACGGAGCCGCGCGAACGTCTGCCGTTCGCGCCACAGGGCAAGGATCTCGTGCTCCTGGGCGACCAGGTCCGGCTTCGCGTTGACGGGCTGGAACATTCGGCCTCGAGACTGGACGGGTGCGGTCGTGCCGCCTGCACCCCGGGCGCGGGCGTCTGGATTCGGCGGCCCGAGTATCCTACCCGCGATGCACGACCCGCAGGATGCGCGACCGCGCGCACGGTCGCCGTTCACGGCGGCCTTCCTCTCCCTCCTCTTCCCCGGCCTCGGGCATCTCTACGCTGGCGCACCGAACCGGGCGCTGGCGTTTGCGGCCGCTCCGATCCTGGCCATCGCCCTGCTGGCCGGGATCGTCCTGCGCCTGGACCGGATCGAGCTCGTCGGGCTTGCCTTGAACCCGTTTCTCCTGAGCTCGGTCTTTGCGGCGAACCTCATCGCCCTGCTCTATCGGCTCGTTGCGATCATCGACGCCTACCGGGTCGCCGAGTTCATGAACGCCGTCCGTGTCTCCGGCGACGGCCGGCTGGGTCGGGCGCGGCTGCCCCGCCAGCCACTGTCGATCGCCGGGCTGCTGGCCGTGCTCCTGGTGATGGCCGGCACGCACGTCGCCGTCGCCCGCTACGACATGCTGGCGCTCGACCTGTTCAACAGCGGCTGCATCTTCGTTGGCAGCCAGACCGAACCGGTGTGCGACGTCGACACCAGCTCGACCCCGGCGCCGGGCGACTCGGCTCCATCGGCGTCGGCGGAGCCCGAGTCGAGCGCCGTCGGATCGGCGCTTCCGAACGTCTCGATCCCGCCGTGGGATGGCAAGGAGCGACTCAACGTCCTGCTGATCGGGACCGATCAGCGCCCCAAGGAGGGCACCTACAACACCGACACGTTGATCGTCGTGTCGATCGACCCGGAGACCAAGCAGGTGGCGATGTTCAGCCTGCCGCGCGACACGGTCGACGTGCCCGTGCCAGCGGGCCCGGCCCAACAGGCGTTCGGCCCGGTCTATGCCAGGAAGATCAACGCCTGGTTCACCTCCGTTCGCAACCGTGCCGACCTCTTCCCCGGCACGGATGTCACCCGCGGCTACAACGGGCTCAAGGCGATCATCGGCAACCTCTTCGGGCTCGACATCAAGTACTTCGTGGAGGTCAACTTCGAGGGGTTCAAGGCGGTGGTCGACGCGCTCGGCGGCGTGAACATCAACGTCCAGATCCCGGTCGTGGACGACCGCTACCCGGGTGACAACGGGAGCCTCGAGCGGATCTACATCCCGAGCGGGATCCAGCACATGGACGGTGCCCAGGCCTTGCAGTACGCCAGGTCCCGCCACACCTCGTCGGACTTCGACCGCGGCGCTCGCCAACAGCGCGTGCTGCTCTCGCTCAAGGATCAGTCGGACCCGCAGGCGCTGATCCCGCGGCTGCCCGAGCTGATCACGGCACTCAAGAAGGCGATCCGGACCGACGTGCCGGTCGACCAGCTTGACAAGCTGCTCGGACTGGCGTCCGAGGTGGACACCAAGGACATTCGCTCGTACGTCTTCGCCCCGCCCCTGTACGGCCAGGAGATCCTGAACAGCCCGCGTGGCTACATCATCGAGCCTGCGGTCGACAGGATCCGGGCGGCGGTGAGCACGGCGTTCACGGCCAATCCGGCCGACGAGGCACTCCGCGAGAAGCTTGCCGAGGAGGGCGCCACCGTGTGGGTCCTCAACAGCACCGGCAGCGCCGATCGAGCCTCAGGCCTCGCGGCCTACCTCGAGTATTACGGGCTCGCCGCCTCAGCGCCCCGCCAGAAGCCGTCGGGCGGCGTGCGCGCCAACACGTCGATCGTGGTCTACAACGGCGCCTCGACCCGGCTGGCCGGCACGATCGCCTATCTCGAGCAGACGTTCGGCGTGACCGCGACCACCAAGGCGGACAACGCCGTCCGGGCGGATGTCGTCGTCACGATCGGGACCGACACCCCGGACCTCCAGCCGCCTGCCGCGCCGTAGGCCCACCGCCAGCAGGAACTCCGGGCGCAAGACCCGGCCAGCGGCCTTGCCGGCGGGCGCAAGACCCGGCGAAACCGGCAGGCCGTCGGGCCCGGCCGGCCCGTCGCCGGAGCCGGCCTATTCGATCGGCGTGAGCCAGTGGCTGTACTCCGGGAGCCGGCCGCGGACGGCGTCGAAGTAGCGATCCCGGACCAGACGTCCGATCGGGCCCATTTGACCGGAACCCACCGGTCGGTGGTCCACCTCGATGACCGGCGAGATCTGGACGCCGGTCCCGCACAGGAACACCTCGTCGGCGACATACAGCTCGGACCGATCGACCGAGCGCTCCTCGACCCGGATGCCCTCGTTGGCCAGCAGCTCCATGAGCGCCTTGCGGGTGACGCCCTCGAGCAGGTCGTCGCTGACCGGCGGCGTCAGGGCGACGCCATCGCGGACCACGAACAGGTTGGCGGCCGAGGCCTCGTTGACGTGGCCGCTGGCGGTCAGCACGATCGCCTCGTCGTAGCCGTTCAGCTCGGCTTCCGACTTCTGGAAGGCCATGTTGACGTAACCGCCGACGATCTTGCCGCGGGCCGGGAGCGCCTCGTCGGCGTTCCGGCGCCAGGACGAGGTCATCACCCGGGTGCCGGCGTCGGTGTCGATGTAGTTCCCGAACGGCACGGCGATGATGTACAGCTCGTTGTCGAGGTCGTGGAGGCGGACCCCGATCGCCCGGGTCGACTTGTAGAACGACGGGCGGACGTAGGCGTCGCCCTCGAAATGGTTGCGCCGGATGGTCTCGACGATCAGCCGGGTCAGCTCGTCGACCGACGGGACGTCCTTCATGAGGAGGATCCGGCAGGACTGGCGGATCCGCTCGACGTGTTCGCGGATCTTGACCCCGTACAGCCGTCGCTGGTCGGCGTTCCAATACGCCCGGATGCCCTCGAACGTCGCGGTCCCGTACATGAACGCGTGGGTCATGATGCTGACCTTCGCGTCGCGCATCGGGACCCAATCGCCCTCGAAGTAACAGATCAGGTCGTCAAGGGCTGTGGCGCTCGGGGCGGCGTGGGGGGTCGGCGCCGGCGTTTCCGCGGGCTTCTCGGTGAGCATGGATTGGCTCCTGCGGCTGGTGCGCGGAGTATATCAGCGGGTCTCGGGCCAGCCGCCCTGGCTGGTCGCCGCGGCGGCAGAGCTCAGCCGGCGACGCCGCTGATCACGGCGATCACCAGCACCAGGTAAGCGAGATAGAAGCCACCGCCGACGAGCAGGCCCCGGCCGCGCAGGACGCCGCGTCGGGCCATCGGGATGAACACGAAGGCGGCTGACAGGAAGGCGATGCCGGCCGACGCGAAGGCCACGTACGACCCCTCCGCGGCGACCCACGTGTGCGGCGCGAACACCAACGCCACGACCGTCGGGATCGTGGCCTGGAAGACCATCGCGCCGGTGATGTTCCCCATGGCCAGCGTGTCCTTGCCCATCCGGACCCAGATGACCGAGTTGAATTTCTCGGGAAGCTCGGTCGCGATCGGGGCGATGACCAGTGCCAGCAGGGCACCGTTGACGTGGAGGTCCTCGGCGATCCGTTCGGCCGCGTCGACGAAGAACGTCGCGCCGAGGACGATCAGCACCAGCGCCAGCACCACCTGCAGGTTGACGATCCGGAGCCGGGGTGCGGCCGGGTCCACCCGGTGGTGGCGTGCATCGAGCCGTCGGAACCGGAGGGGAACGAGGTCCTCCGCGTCGGTGTCTGGGTCGGACTCGAAATGGCCCTTCACGTACCAGGCGTAGATCCCGATCAGGACCGCGGCGACGATCAGCTTCAGCCAGGTCGGGTCCGGGGGCAGGAACGCCGCGCCGATGGCGATCGCATAGGCGATGGCGAAGAAGCGCATGTCGTGGGCGAGGACGACGGTGTCCACGCGCATGACGTCGCCCGACGACCGGCTCCGCGCGACCGCCAGCACGGCGACGCCGGTCACGAACATGGCCAGCGTCGCAAGCATGAACGGTGCACCGAGGATGGCGCCGACGCCGATCTCGCTCGACGAGGCGCCCGCCGAGAAGAGGATCGCGATGATCGGGATCATCGTCTCGGGCATCGCGGTCCCGACAGCGGCAAGGACCGAACCGACGGCGCCCTCGGCGAAGCCCAGCTTGAGCCCGAACCACTCGATGCCGTTGGTGAACAGCTCCGCTCCGAGCAGGATCACGACGAAGGCGATGGCGAGGACCAGGACCTCCATCGTCAGGCCGTGGTCACGAGGGCGCTGACGACGGCGACCACGATCACGAGCAGGATGCCGACCGACAGGCCGACCATCAGCCAGTCCTCATCCCTGGCATACGCCAGCAGGGCGACGGTCACCCGGCTGATCGGCGCGGCGACGACGGCCAGCAGCCCCAGCCACAGGAAGCCGGCGGGCCGCAGGGCCACCAGGTCCGGGATCAGGTGGGAGGGATCGAACGCAGGCCCACCCGAGGTGGGCGAGATGCCCGCCGCGATGAGCAGCAGGACACCGACCAGGAGGAGTGCCACCGAGATGTACGTCACCGTGCTGAGCAGCCGGCCGATCAGCCGTTCGGCGGCGATGGCGCGGACCCGTCCCGCGCCGGTCACTGGATCGTCCGGAGCAGCATCTGGAAGGACGTATAGCCCAGGACAACGACGAACAGCAGCCGCAGGTAGCGAAGGTCCACGCGATGTCCGAGCCGGGAGCCGGCGGTCGCGCCAACGAACACGCCGATCCCGGTCGGCCCGGCGACGAACGGATCGATCCCGCCGTGGATGAGATAGATCACCGCGCTCGCGGCGGCCGTGATCCCGATCATCAGGTTGCTGGTTGCCGTGGCGACCCGCAGCGGCACCCCCATCGCCAGGTGCATGAGCGGAACCTTGATGATCCCACCACCGATCCCGAGCAGGGCCGAGGCGACACCGGCGCCAAGGGCACCGACGATGCCCCGCCCAAGGTTCCGGACCTGGTACCCGTCTCCGCCGAGTCGATCGAGGATCGTGGGCACCGCGGCCGCGGTGTCCTCCGGGCCCGCCTCGAGGATCGTCGACTCCGCGGACAGCGGCGTCTCGCGAGCGCGCGCCCGGAGCATCGTGACCGCCACGTAGGCCAGGAGCACGGCGAACAGCAGCGACAGCAGCCGCTCGTCGAGGAGGAAGGCCAGCGAGCCACCGACCAAGGCACCGATGGCCGTGAACAGCTCTAAGGTCATCCCCAGCCGCAGGTTGGCGACATGCCGTCCAAGGTAGACGCCGGCCGCGGCACTGCTGGTCATCATGACCGAGACCAGCGAGACCCCGACCGCCTCCCGCAACGGCAACCCGAACCCAAGGGTCAGCAGCGGCACGATCAGGATGCCGCCACCCAGGCCGAGCAGCGAGCCGAAGACGCCGGCCGCCGCCCCGCCGCCCATCATCCAGAGCCCGACGATCACGTCGGACCCGCCCGGAGCGGAATCGACGCCCAGGCTGTTCCCGACACGGTGGACGGGACTACGGCCGGAGGTGCTGGGGCGCGTACGGGAGCAGGGCGACGTGCCGGGCGCGCTTCAATGCAACCGCCAGCTCGCGCTGGTGCCCGGCGCACGTTCCGGTCTTGCGGCGCGGCTCGATCTTGGCCCGCTCCGAAAGGTAGCGACGAAGGCGGTTGACCTCCTTGTAGTCGATCTGGACCGTCTTGTCGGCGCAGAAGGCGCAAACCTTCCGGCGACGCCGGTCCCGATAGAAGTCGTCTCGCTTCTTGGCGCGAACGGGGGGTGGCATTTGGCTGGACTCCTGCTCAGAAGGGAAGGTCGTCGATGTCGGTGTCGTCGGTCGGCGGCCGCGAGCTGCCCGAGAACCCGGCGGCGCCGGCGCCGGCGCCGGGACTCGTCGGTGCGCCGCTGAAGGCCGCGTCGTCCTCGCGAGGCCGCCGCTCGAGACTGATCACGTTGTCCGCGGTCACGTCGAGCGACGTCCGCTTCTGACCGTCGTTGCCCTCGAACTCGCGGGTCCGAAAGCGGCCTTCGACGAAGACGCGATTGCCCTTGCGGAGCTGTTCGGCGGCGCGCTCGGCACGGTCGCCGAAGACACTCACGCGGAACCAGTCGGTCTCCTCGGTCCACTCGCCGGTCTGCTGGTTCTTGGTGCTCTGGTTGACCGCCACGGTGAACTGGGTCACCGGTCGGCCGGTCGGGGTATAGCGCATCTCGGGATCGCGCCCGAGGTTGCCGATGATCATCAACTTGCAGAACGCCATCGGAGATCCTCCTCAGTCGATGGCGGCCGGAGCCGCTTCGCTCTCGGACTCGTCGATGAACTCGCCGTGATCTTCGTCGTCCTCGTCGAGCCCGGACGGCAGGTCGGTGTCGTCGATAGACTCGCCATCCTCGCCATCGCGCCGGGTCGCCTTGACGGGCCGCTCGACGCGTGTCACGAGGTGGCGGAGGACCTCTTCGGTGATCAAGAGCGTGTGTTCGAGCTCGGCGATCGCGTCGGCCGGCGCCTCGAACAGGATGATCTGGTAGGAGCCCTCGCGGTGGCGATCGATCGGGTAGGCCAGGCGGCGACGGCCCCACGGGGCGACCTTGACGATCTGGCCGCCGGCCGTGACGATCTGGCGCGTGGTTCGGTCGACGAGGGCCTGGCTCTTGTCATCCGCCACGTCCGGGCTGATGACGAGCATGAGTTCGTAGCGGCGCATACGCGCTTCGCTCCTTCCTGTGGGTATGCCCCGCTGACGGTTCGCCGGCACGGAGCGGAAAGGATCCGGCGCGAAGTCTAGCACGAGCCGCGCCGGGACTTCGCCGAGCCGGCATGCCGTTGTATGCTCAAGCGCAATCACGACTCAGCCGAATGACTCGGCTTCCTACAGCGGAGGCTTCGTGCCCGCCAGCTCCATCCTCCTCCTCGAGACCGATCCCGTCGACGGCGCGGGCGCCGAGACGATCCTCACCGGTACCGGCTACGCCGTCACTCGCACGTCGAGCGCCGACGACGCCATCGGCCAGGCTGCCGATCACCAGCTCGTGATCGTCGATGTCGCCAGCGGCATGCGAACCGGGATCGACATCTGCACCGAGATCCGGGCGACGCCGTCGCTGTCGGCCGTGCCGGTCATGTGCATCAGTTCCAGCGACGACGTCGAGGAGCGGATTCGCTTCCTCGAAGCCGGCGCCGACGACGTCATGGCCCGCCCGTTCGATGCCCGAGAGCTCGAGGCTCGCGTCGAAGCGCTCCTCCTTCGCTTCCAGCGATCGAGGGACCTCGCACCGGCCGTTTCCCTGGACGGCGTCGTCCTGACCAGGGCACGCCGGGTGGTCGTCGTCTTCAGCCCGAAGGGAGGCGTGGGAACCACCACGATCGCGACCAACGTCGCGGTCGCCGCGGCGAGTGAGCGACCCAACCAGGTCGTGCTGGTCGACCTGGCGCTCCAGTTCGGGGGCGTGGCGACCCACCTCAACGTGCGGCCGCGGCAAACGCTCGCCGACCTCGTTCGCGACGACGCAGGGATGCGAGAAGCCGAGCTGCTGCGGTCGTACTCGACCACCCACTCGAGCGGGCTGCACGTGCTCGCCGCGCCTGCGCAGCCCGAGGCCGCGGAGACGATCACGCAGGGGCACGTCGATCGGATCCTCGGCACGCTGCTCGATGCCTACGAGCAGGTCGTCGTCGATGCCGGCTCGACCCTCGACGAACGCGTTCTCGCGGCCTTCGAGCGGGCCGACACGGTCGTGCTCCCGGTCTACCCCGAGATCGCGGCACTCAACGCCATGCACGCCCTGCTCGAGTACCTGGCCGAAACCGGAGCCCTCGGATCGAAGGCGCTGTTCGTGCTGAACAATGTTTTCGCTCGCGAGATCCTCAAGCTCCGCGACGTGGAAAACGCCCTCGGCTCGAAGGTCGCGCTGGAGCTGCCCTACGATCCGTTCATCTATCTCAAGGCGGTCAATGAGGGGATCCCGGTGGTGATCGGGGCGTCCCGTTCGGTCGCCGCCGAGCGCTTTGCCCGGCTCCGGACCAGCGCATTCGGGCAGGATGGCGTGGCCGCGCTCGCCTCGCCGGCCGACCGCCGTCCGGGCGGGTTGTTCCGCCGCCGCCACTAGCCCGAGCGCACGACCCGCACTCAGACCACGACGGGCCGGCGGCCCGAGAGGATCGCCGCCGGGGGAACGATGCGTCCGGGTCGGGCCGCCGTACCGGAAACCATAGAAAGGCCGTTCGGGGGACGCCATCGCTCGCGGGGCCAGCCTGCTGTCGCGTTGGCGACACCGGGCCAGGCGTTATTGCCCCGCGTTGGGCGGCGCGGGCGTGGCGATGGTGCCGGAGCCGGGATTCGAACCCGAACGCCCTTGCGGGCCGCGGAGTTTAAGTCCGCTGCGTCTGCCGATTCCGCCACTCCGGCGCATCGCGAAGCGTAGTCGAACGGCGAGACGGCGCCAGCTGCTTCGGCGGCAACCGCCACGGCCGCCGGCGGACGAAACTAATCGGCGGCAAGCGCCGACCGGCGGCCCGGGCCGAACGTCACGATCGGCGCGTGCGCTCCGACTTCGTCTCGCCGTGCTCTCGCCGTTCCTTGTTGACCGTCCGGGTTGCCCGCTCCTCGGCCTCGTCCTCGCCAACCCCGCGGTCCTCGTAGGACTCCTTGATGTGCTCGTACTGGCGCTCGCGCTTGTCGTTCCAAGCTTGCCGTGGCATTCGCAGGTCCCTCCGTAGCTGACCCTCGATCGACACCGGCCTCGGCCGGCCGATGCGTGCTCGGCATCGGCCGACGGTCGTCCTCGCTCTCAGCCGCGTGACAGTTGGCCCTGGTCGCGCGTGACTGCAATGCCATCGCCATCGGTTGTCATGCACCGGATGGGGCGAGGAATGGACCATCACGCCATGCAGGCAGAGAAGGGCTTCGGCCCACGATTCGATCGCATCGCCGACGGCGTCACGCGCGTCCTCGGATCCCTCCCGGCACTCGCCGCGTCGGTCACCCTCGTCGTGGTCTGGGGCGTGACCGGGCCGCTGTTCAACTTCTCCGATACGTGGCAGCTGTTCATCAACACGACCACCACGGTCATCACCTTCTGGATGGTCTTCGTCATCCAGAACAGCGCCAACCGCCAGTCCAAGGCGACGCAGCTGAAGCTCGACGAGTTGATCCGCGTCCTGGCCGACGCCCGCAACGAGTTCCTGTCGCTCGACCACGCCAGCGAGTCCGAGCTGGCGGCGCGCGAAGAGGAATTCGGCGAGCTGGCCGAGGTCGCCGAGGAGCAGATCCAAGCGACGGCCGAGCAGGTCGGGGCGAAAGCCGAGCGAACCAGGCAGCGGTCGGGACCGCGTCGGACGCCCCGGGCACGGGACGCGTCGCCCCGGGCACGGAACGGGTCTTCGGGGGGCGGCAACCCTGCCGCGCGCCGCTCATGACCGGGTCGACATCCGCCGCCGCGCGGGATCACTCGCCCATCGATCCGTCCGAGCTGCCGATCGTCGTCGATCATGCCACCATCCGGTTCAACGGCCTGACGGCCCTTGACGACGTCAGCCTGGCCGTCGCACGCGGCACGATCGTCGGCATCGTCGGGCCGTCCGGTGCCGGCAAGACCACGCTGATCCGGCTGCTCACCGGTACGCTGGATGCGACCGCCGGCGATATCACGGTGCTCGGCCAGAATCCTCGGCGGTTCAGCCGCCGGATCCGACAGCGACTCGGTTACATGCCTCAGCTGTTCACCCTGTACCCCGACCTGTCGGCCGCCGAGAACGTCGACTTCGTGGCCAGCCTGTATGGGCTCGTCTGGTTCCGCCGCCGGCGACGCGTCCGCGAGGTCCTGCGCTTCGTCGGCCTGTGGGAGGCACGTCGACGTCGTGCCTCCGAGCTGTCGGGCGGGATGCAACGACGGCTCGAGCTGGCGTGCGCGCTCGTCCACGAACCGGCAATTCTGTTCCTCGACGAGCCGACGGCGGGCGTCGATCCGATCCTTCGCGAGCGCATCTGGGGCGAGCTCCACCGGCTCCGCGATGCCGGCCGGACCCTGCTGGTCACGACGCAATACCTCGGCGAGGCCGAGGAGTGCGACGCGGTGGCTCTCATTGCCGAAGGTCGCTTGATCGCCCATGCCACACCCGACGAGATGCGCAAGGAGGCCATGGGCGGCGAGTTGATCGACGTCGACGCCGGCGAGCGGGTCGATCTCGCCGTGCTGGAGGACCTGCCCGTCATCCGGGGCATCCGCCGGCTCAACGGCGATGGAGTCCTCCGGATCACCGTGGACGACGCGGGGACCGCCACGCCGCTCGTGGTCGACGCGATCGGCCGCGCCGGCGGCCAGGTCCGCTCGACCAGCGAGGCCCGCCCCAGCTTCGACGAAGTCTTCGCCGCGCTCGTCGATCGCGATCGACGCGAGCGCGCGCGTGCGGTGGAATCGGCGGCGGCGGCCGCGAACGAACCGGCGGCGCCGGACCGCGAAGCCGCGTGATCCTGCTCCAGGTCCTCATCCGGCTGCTGGCCTTCATCGGCAAGGAACTGATCGACGTGCTCCGTCGGCCCGGCGCGCTGGCCAGCCTGGTGCTCGGTCCGTTCCTGATCCTCGCCGTCTTCGGCTATGGCTATCGCGGCCTGAGCGATCCGCTACGGGCCATCGTCGTCGTCCCGCCCGCGTCCGGACTCCCGACCGACGTCGAGACCTACCAGAAGGTCGCCGAGGGGTTGACGATCAGCGAGGTCGATGCCGCGCGTGACACGGCCGATGCGAAGCTGGCCCGGCATGAGACGGATGTCGTCGTGAGCGTGCCATCCGACGCGGAGGCTAGGTTCCGTGCCGGCGAGCAGGCGACGATCGACTTCGAGATCAACGTGGCCGACCCTGAGGAACAGGCGTATGCCGGCGTCCTCGCGGCACGGCTATCCAACAAGGTCAACACCGAGATCCTGACCCGGTTCGTTGGCCAGGGCCAACAGGTGGCGATCCAGAGCGGCGCCGGCCAGAGGGCGCTCATGGTGCCGGCCGGCGTGGTCGCCGCCCCGACGACGTCGGAGCTGACGAACCTGTCGCCGACCGCTCCGGGGGTCACGGCGTTCTACGGCCCGGCCGTCCTTGCGCTCGTCCTGCAACACCTGTCGTTGACGATGGTCGGGCTGTCGCTGGTCCGGGAGCGGACGAGCGGACTCATCGAGCTGTTCCGCGTCGCGCCGGTCAGTGCGCTGGAGGTGGTGATCGGCAAGATTCTCGGATTCGGCGTCTTCGCCGCCGTCATCGGCGCCGCCTCCCTGGCGGTCCTGGTGGTCGGCCTCGGCGTCCCCGTCGTTGGCAGTCCGTGGCAGCTGGCCGCCGTGCTCGGACTCCTGCTGCTGTCGTCGCTCGGGCTGGGGCTGGTCGTCGGGCTGATCTCGGATTCGGAGCGTCAGGCGGTCCAGCTGTCGCTGCTGGTCCTGCTCGCCTCGGTCTTCTTCGCCGGGTTCATGCTGCCCTTGCGTCAATTCAGCGGCCCGGTCGCGGCCCTGGCCAACGTGCTGCCAGTGACCCACGGGATCCAGCTCGTGCGCGACCTGATGCTCCAGGGCTGGGTTACCGCCCCGTGGCATGTCATCGCGCTGGCCTTGATGACCGGCGCGTTCCTGCTCGTCGCCTGGGCCGGCATGCGCCGCGGGATGGCCCGCATCTGATGCCGGCGCACTCCATGCCCGGCGGCCTCGAAGCTGGCGGTGGCGCCGGACAGGTCCAACGGTCACCGCCCGGGCAGATCGCGGCGGCCATCGCCGGGTTCGGGGCTGCCGGCCTACTCCTCGCGGTTGTCCTGCTCATCGGCGTCGCCCGACTCGCAGCCACCGTCGGGAGCGTCGCCAATGAGCAACAGGCCCTCGCCCAGCTGGCCGAATCGAGCCGTGCCGGCGCGCTCGACGCCCAGGCCGCGGCCCAACGGGCCGAGGCGGGCGTCATGGCCACGGCCGACGCCGCTGATCGGGCATCCGGCTTCGTCACCGAGCTGGCGACGGCACTCCGCGCGACGGCGTCAAGCCTGCGGGTGGACGTGTTCGGGAGCCAACCGTTCGCCGCTGCCGCGGACCGGGTTGCCGGCGCCGCGGACCAGGCTGACCAGACCGCGGCCGGCCTCACCGCAGCCGCGAACGAGGCCCGCTCCGGGGCCGCGGAACTCCATTCGGTCACGAGCGACCTCGGCCAGGTTGCCGATGAGATGGCGGGCATTGGCTCCGGCCTTGCGGCCGGAGGCGGACTGGACGGGACGTCGCTGACCATCGTTGCGGTCGCCGTCATCGGCCTGCTGATCTGGCTGGCCGTCCCGGCCGCGGTCTGCCTGTGGTTCGGGTTCACGTCCTGGTGGCGGTCGCGATCCCGTGCCCGGCGCGCGGTCTGGCCGGGGCGGGAACCCTAGCGCGGCGGGGGTCAGCGTCCGGGCCGGCCGGCTTGGGTGCCGGACAACGGAACAGGAGCACGCGTCGGGCGCGTGCTCCTGTTGGACGAATCGCCGCCGGGAGCGCGGTCCGGCAACGTGCTCGTCGCTCACACGGTCGACGAACGCCCGTTCACGAGCTGGGCGATCAACACGATCGCGGCCAGCACGAGCAGCAGGTGGATGGCGGACCCACCGATGCTGCCGATGAACCCGAGCAACCAGAGCGCAAGAATGATCACGAAGATGGTCCACAGCATGATCTGCCTCCTTCCGTGCGGTGCCGCCGGCGGCGTCACCGTGTCGACACGATGCCTTGGCTGCGCTTGCGCGCCATCCATTGGCAGGGCGGAACGGCTCCCAAACCCATGTCAACGTTGGGCGGCACGACCGACGCGGCGTGCGCCCGGGAGGCGGCCCCGTCCGAGCCGATGGATGGAGCCGCTTCCCGGTCCATAGCTGCCGCCTACGGCTAGACGGCGTCTTTGCGATCGGGGCGGTCGTCGACGTGGCGCAGGTCATCGCCCGCGTTCCCGAGATCCTTCCGCACCTCGTCGCCGGCGTTTTCGACCGCATCGCCGATGTCCTCGCCGTCGCGATGGCGCCAGGCCTCCTTCGCGTCCTGCTCGCCCTCGCGGTAGGTCTTCTTCATGTCGTCCATGGTCCTTCTCCCGTACACTTGGCCGAGGCCCGGGGTGGGCGTGGCTCGACGGTACGGACGGCGGCCTCGGCCAAGCAGTCCTCGGACGGCTCGCCACCTACCAAGCGGCTTGCAGCTCGCCTCGACATGACGCCGCTGATCCGGCCAAGGTCCGGGGCCATGCAAGAACGTGACTGAAGGCCCTTCTCGCTCGGTCGGGGACACGGGCATGCTCGGCCCGCAGAGCACCACGCCGGATCGAGGGGAACGATGCTGCACATCGATCGACTACGGAAAGCGTTCGGCGAGGTCCAGGCGCTCGACGGCGTCAGCCTGACCGTGCGACCGGGCGAGGTCTTCGGGTTCCTCGGGGCCAACGGAGCCGGGAAGACCACCACCATGCGGATCGTCCTCGGCTTCCTCACGGCTGACGCGGGAACCGTCACGTGGAAGGACCGGGAGGCGGCGACGTGGCCGCGACGCGTCTGGGGATACATGCCCGAGGAGCGCGGCCTGTACCAGCGGATGCCGGTGATCGACCAGCTCGTCTACTTCGCATCGCTGTACGGCCTGCCGAGGGCCAGGGCCCGCAAGGAAGCGCTGGCGTGGCTGAAGCGGTTCCGCATCGCCGAGTACGCCGACCGCAAGGCAGAGAGCCTGTCCAAAGGAAACCAGCAGAAGGTCCAGTACATCGCCACGATCCTGCACGACCCGGACGTCCTGCTGATGGACGAACCGTTCGCGGCCCTCGACCCGGTGAACGTCGCGATGCTCAAGTCGGCGTTCACCGAAATGCGCGATCGAGGCAAGGCGATCCTGTTCAGCACGCACCAGCTCGACCAGGCGGAGGAGCTGTGCGACTCGGTCGCGATCATCGACCACGGGCGGATGGTGACGTCCGGGACGACGCTGGAGGTCAAGCGTTCGACCGGCCACCAGGTCATCCGCGTGGCGACGGCCGGCGACGGGAGCGGCGACTGGCTGCTGTCCCTGCCACACGTGACCGTGACGCGTCCCGGGCACGACTACACCGAGCTACGGGTCGATGCCGGCGCCGATCCGCAGTCGGTGCTGCGGGCTGCCCAGGCTCGTGGCGACGTGCTCCGCTTCGAGGTCGGAGACCCCTCGCTCGAGGAGGTCTTCGTCGAGAAGGTCGGCGCCCTCGACCTCGAGGAGCGGACCCTGGCGGCAGCCGAGGAGGCGGCCCGATGAGCAACATCGCCAACATCGTCAACGTAGCCCGTCGCGAATTCGGCGTCCGGGTCCGAACCCGGAGCTTCCTCTTCGGCACCATCCTGCTGGTCGTCGGGGTGGCAATCATCGCGTCGCTGCCGGTCATCGTCAGGTATCTCGACAGGACGACCAGCGAGCGGGTCGGCGTCTATGTCGGCGCGACCGACATGGCCTTCGATCCGATCGCCAAGATCGACCAGACCCTCAACACGGCCACATCGGTCACCGACCCATCCGACAGCCCGCCCGACTTCGTGCTCAGCCGGGTGACCGACCTGGCGGCGGCACGAGAGGCCGCCGGAAACGGCGAGTTCGCGGCCATCCTGTCCATCGAGCGCGGGGCGGACCAGGATCTCGACTACACGCTGTTCACGAATAGCCACGCCACGAGCCGCACGCCGGTCCTGGTCCAGCAGGCGACGACCATCATCACGGGCATGGATCGCCTGGCTCGCCTCGGGGTCTCACCGGAGGTCCAGACGAGCCTGTCGGCACCAGGCCACTTCGAGGTCGCCTGGACCGATCCGAATCGGACCGACCCGATCCAGGACTCGGTCGCCACGGTGGGCCGCGACATGCTCAGCTTCGGGATGACGATCCTGATCTTCATGATCATCATCATGTACGGCACCTGGATCGCCATGAGCGTGGTCGAGGAGAAGTCGTCGCGGGTGATGGAGGTGGTGCTCAACGCCGCCAGCCCGTTCCAGCTGCTGACCGGCAAGGTGCTCGGCGTGGCCGCAGTCGCGTTCGTGCAGTACGCCGCGGTGATCGTCGCCGGTGGGCTGGCACTCCTGGTCCAGGGACCGGTGGCTGACGCGATCCTCGGGTCCGGCGGGGCAACGACCGAGCTGCCCGAGGGCCTGACGATCGGCCTCCTGGGCATGTTCGGGATCTACGGGGTGCTTGGGTTCCTCATGTATTCCGCGCTGTACGCCGCGGCGGGATCGCTGGTCAGCCGCCAGGAGGACGTCAACGCCGCAATCATGCCGATGACCCTGGCATCCACGGGCGGCTACCTCGTCGGCGTCTACGCGGCGATGGGCCTCCTCGACATCCAGTCCGGTTGGGTGACCGTCCTGTCACAGGTGCCATTCGTCAGCCCGTTCATGATGATCGGACGCGTGGCTTCGGGAGCTGCCCAGCCGTGGGAGATCATCCTGTCGATCGGCCTGCTGCTGGTGTCCATCGTGGCGGCGCTGTGGATTGCGGCCCGGATCTACCGGGCGGGCGTGCTGCTCTACGGACAGCGACCGGGGATCCGTGCCGTCTGGCGACTGGTCCGCGCGGGAGCCTGACCTTCCGCGACCCAGAAACGTAAGCGCCCGCCGGCGACGGCGGGCTCGTTATCTGCTCGGAAGTGGAGGCGACGACCGGATTCGAACCGGTGAATAGAGGTTTTGCAGACCTCCGTGTTGAGCCACTTCACCACGTCGCCAGATGCGTTCATCGTCGGTCGGACGGTGCCGCGATGTTGGCTGCCCCTCGAGGGTTCGAACCTCGGTTCACGGATTCAAAGTCCGCTGTCCTACCACTAGACGAAGGGGCAGCGGCCAAGAGGAGGAGAACTGGAGCGGAAGACGGGACTCGAACCCGCGACCCTCACCTTGGCAAGGTGATGCTCTACCAACTGAGCCACTTCCGCTCGAAGATCCGACCACCCTGCGGTGGTGCCGAGAGCCAGGATCGAACTGGCGACACCGCGATTTTCAGTCGCGTGCTCTACCAACTGAGCTATCTCGGCCCGATGGTCAACCAGCCGTCGGCTGCCCGTCGGCGGGTCGGAGGATACCACGCGGCTCGCGCCGCCAGCAATCGACGGGGGCCCGTCGGCGCGATGGTCGGCGGGGTCAGTCGAGGCCGACCAGGCTGGCCGAGTCGGCGGCATCGAGCGGTGGCTCGCCGGTCAGCTGTCGCAACCGGTTGATCCGATCGAGGATCGGCGGATGGGTCGACATCAGCCCTGACGAGCGCGCCTCGAACTTCTTGATCGGGTTCGTGAAATACATGTGCTGGGTACCCCGATTGGCCACCTCGAGGACCTCCTGGTCACCCGAGATCTTGGCCAACGCCCGTTCCAGCCCGTGCGGGTTGCGCGTCAGCTCGACCGAAGAGGCGTCGGCGAGGTACTCCCGCTGGCGACTGACCGCCAGCTGGATGAAGCGGGCGATGATCGGGGCCAGGATGGCCAACACGATGGCGACGACGAAGATGATCGCCTGCGCTCCCCCGCCCCCTCCACGATCGTTGGAGCGGCGCCCGCCACCCCAGAAGGTGAAGCGCAGAAAGAAGTCTGCGAGGATCGCGATCGCCCCGACCATGACGGCGACGACCAGCGTGAACCGGATGTCGAAGTTGCGAACGTGCGACAGCTCGTGACCGAGGACGCCCTGGAGCTCCTCGCGGTCGAGCTTGTCGAGGAGGCCGCTGGTGACGGCCACCGAGGCGTGCTGCGGGTCGCGTCCGGTCGCGAACGCGTTCGGCGCGCTGTCGTCGATGATGTAGACGGCGGGCATCGGCACGTTGGCCGCGATCGCCATTTCCCGGACGACGTTCAGCAGCTGCGGCGCCGAGGTCTCGTCGACGGCCTTCGCACCGCTCGCGGTCAGGACCAGCTTGTCTCCGCCGAAGTAGGTCGCCACACCCGACAGGGATCCAAGTCCGAGGGCGAGGATGGTGACGACGATCGCACCGCTCGGCGAGCCGGAGATCGCGAAGCCGATGACATAGCCGAGCACGCCAAGAACGATCACGACGATGGCGGCCAGCAGGAATGACTCCCGCTTGTTCGAACCGATCTGGTCGTAGAACGACTGGGTGGCCACGGACGTGGTGCCGGGTGCGTCCCTAGCTCAGGCTGAGGTCGACGGTCGGAACGGCGGTGGCCTCGGGCTCGGCCTCGAAGAACTCGCGCTTGGTGAACCCGAACATGCCTGCGATCAGGACGGCCGGGAACGTCGCGATGCTGGTGTTGAAATCAAGCACGGTCGCGTTGTAGTGCTGGCGCGAGAACGAGATCTGGTTCTCGGTGGTCGTCAGCTGTTCCTGGAGCTCGAGCACGTTCTGGTTGGCCTTCAGCTCCGGATAGTTCTCCACGACGGCGAAGAGTGACCGAAGCGTGCTCGTCAGCGTGTTCTCGGCGGCGGCCTGCTGGGCCGGACCCTGCGACCCGGCCGCCACGGCGGCCGCTCGGGCGTTTGTGACGTCGGTCAGGACCTTCTGTTCGAACCCCATGTAGCCCTTGACCGCGTTGACCAGGTTCGGGATGAGGTCGTGGCGGCGCTTGAGCTGTACGTCGATCTGGGCGAATGCCTCGTCAATCCGAAGTCGTCGCTGGACCAGGCCGTTGTATAGGCCGATCACGAAGACGACCGCGACGATGATGATCGCGAGGATGATGATCAGTACTGGGTCCATGGGTTCCTCCGGTCGGAGATCGCCAGACGACGATCTCGCGAACGCAGTCTAGCGCGACCGCGCTCGCCGCATGCGGGTCACGGCAGGGTGGCCCATCGGCTTCACCTCCGATTCATGTCGATCGACCAGGCTCCGCCTGCCAACACGCCGTGCGGCCCCTGGCGGTGATCCGGGCAACCCCAACACGCCAGGCCACGCACGGCGCATCTCCGGCGCCTGGTTCGCGCCGCCGAACTGCGAGGTCCTGGTCAGCATGTGGCAAGGCCGGTACGGGCTCGCGGTCGCGGCCGCACGGGTCGTGGCGATCCTGTCGCGCCGAATGGGCCACGGGGGCACCGCTCTGCCCGGGCTCGCGGCGAAACGCGTCGCTCCGGACGTCCTCGCCCGGATCGCCGGCGAACTCGGGGCGGTCGCACTCATCTCGGGAACGAATGGCAAGACGACGACCAGCCATCTGGTCACCCACATCCTCGAACGCGGTGGACGGTATGTCATCGCCAACCGCTCCGGAGCGAACCTGCAACAGGGCCTCGCGGCCGCACTCGTCGCAGCGGCAGGCTTCGATGGACGGCTTCGGCGACCCGACGCGATCGGCGTGTTCGAGGTCGACGAGGCGGCGCTCGGTTCGGTGGCGAGCGACATCCCCGTCTCCCTGCTGGTTCTCCTCAACCTGTTCCGGGACCAGCTCGATCGCTTCGGCGAGACCGATGCGATCATCCATCACTGGGAATCGCTGGTCGCGGGCCTCCCGGCAAGTAGCGTGGTCGTCTACTGTGCCGACGATCCACGCCTCGAACGACTCGTAGCGAAGCGCCCCGGCCCGTCGACCTCCTTTGGCCTCAGCCGGCCGGACAACCCGTCGCATGACGATTCTTTGACCGTCGACGTCGCCACCTGCCCCAGCTGCGACGGACCCCTGGCGCGGAGCTGGACGACGATCGGTCACCTCGGCAGCTTCGCCTGCCATCGGTGCGGGTTCCGCAGGATCGAACCCGATGTCCGTGTCCGGGTCCTCGCAGACCGGGGAGTGCACGGGCAGACGCTGGGCGTTCGGATGGGACCCGAACCCACCGAGCGAGTGGTGGACGTCCGGCTACCGGGCATGGCCAATGCCTACAACTACGCCGCGGCGGTCGCGGTGGCCGTTTCGATCGGGATCCCCGTCGAGTCGGCGGTCGAGGCCCTGGCCGATGCGGGTCCGGCGTTTGGCCGGTTCGAGGATCTCGAGATGGATGGTCGCCGGGTGGTCCTCAGCCTGGGCAAGAATCCGGCGTCACTTTCCGAGTTGACCAACGTGGCCCTCGAGTCCGACGTGTCCGCCGTGCTCTTCGCCTTCAATGACGGCTTCGCCGACGGGCAGGACGTCTCCTGGCTGTGGGACGTCGACGTGTCACGCCTGCTCGACGGCCGCCCGTTTGCCGTCGCCGGCGACCGGGCGACGGACTTCATGCTGCGCCTCAAGTACTCCGGCGCGGACGACGGTCCAACGGGGCTCCCGGGCGGCTATGTGGCAACGGCAAGCGCCCCGCTCTCGGCGCTGGATTCGATCGTCGCCTCAACGCCGCACGGGTCGACCGTGCTGGTCGTGGCCACCTACACCGCGCTCATGAAGCTCCGACAGGGCCTGGTCGCGAGGTCACTGCTGCCGGACCATCCCCGGTGAGACGGAGCGGCCGATCGGGACCGATCCGGATCGTCCACCTGCTTCCGGAGCTGCTCAACCTATATGGAGATCGCGGCAACATCGCCGCACTGGCCAAGCGCGCGCAATGGCGAGGGTTCGACGTCGAGATTCGCACGATCGACGCGACCGCGCCCGCTTCTGCCATTCACGCCGACATCATCTTCATCGGGGGTGGCCCCGACCACATGCAGGTTGGCGCCGCGCGAACGCTTGCTCGCATGGAAGGCCCCCTGGCTCGCGCCGTGTCTGACGGCGCGGCACTGCTTGCGGTCTGTGGCGGCTTCCAGAACCTGGGCTATGACTACCGATCGCCACGCGTCGGCACCCTGGCCGGACCGGGGTTGTTCGATGCCTCGACCGACGCTCCGGACGGGGCGCGCCGGCTGGTCGGCGGCGTCATCGTCACGCTGCCAGACGGGTCTCCGATCGCTGCCGCGGGTCGGGCTTCGGCGCTGGCCGCCGGGTTTGCCGGACAGGAGAAGACCCTCGTGGGCTTCGAGAACCACAGCGGTCGAACGTTCCTCGGCGAGCGGGCCCGTCCGCTCGGGCACGTCGGCAAGGGCCACGGCAACAACGGATGCGACGGCGGCGAAGGCGTCATTGCCCTGCCCGGCGAAGCCGGGGTAGCCGGACTGCGGGTCGGGACCTACCTTCACGGCCCGTTGCTCCCGCGAAATCCCCACCTCGCCGATTTCATCCTGGCGACGGTGACCTCGCCGGGAACGATCGACGAGCTGTCGCCCCTGCCGGACGGTGCGGAATGGGCCGGTCACGCGGCCTTTGCCGATCGCTGGGCGGCTCGGACCCGGGCCGGCACTCGTCCCGGCGGCAACCTGCTCACGGGCAGGGCTCGGCCGATCACGACGGTCGGGGACGTCGACCCGTGACCCGTCTGGTCTACGATCGACCCATGACCCCGGACATGGTTCGAGCGTCCGGCTCGGAGGACGACAGCTGCGGATCCTGATCGTCGAGGACGAGACTGCGATCGCCACGGCCGTCAAGGGCGCGCTGGTGGCAGACGGCCATGCCGTCGACCTCGTGGACAACGGCAAGCACGCGCTCGAATGGGCCGAGGCCTATCCCTACGACCTGGTCATCCTCGACGTCATCCTGCCGGGACTCGATGGGTTCGGGGTGTGCTCGGCGCTGCGCGAAGCCGGCACCGCGGCGTCGATCATGATGCTCACCGCTCTCGACGACGTGCAGGATCGGATCGCCGGCCTGGACCGGGGAGCCGACGACTACGTCGCCAAACCGTTCAGCATGGACGAACTGCGGGCGAGGGTCCGAGCGCTTGGTCGACGCCGACTGGAGGACCGCAAGCCCAGGGTCCAGGTCGGCGACCTCGAACTCGACCCGGCCACGCGCCACGTCCGACGCGGCGACCGGCGGATCCACCTGACCGCCCGCGAGTTCGCCCTGCTCGAGCTCATGGCGCGGCATCCTGACCAGGTGTTCACCCGAGCGGTCCTCATCGACACGCTGTGGGACGCGGATTTTGCCGCCGAGTCGAACGTGGTCGAGGTCTATATCCGCAGCCTCCGCCGGAAGATCGACGGCGGTCGGCGGGACGGGCTGATCGAGACCGTCCGCGGCACGGGCTATCGAATCAGGGCGAGCCACCCACGATGATGTTCCGACGGGCACGAATCCGCCTGACGGTCCTGTACATCGGACTGTTCGCCCTCGTCCTCGGCGTCTTCAGCGTCGCCTTCTATCTCGGCTTTGTGACGATTCTCGCCCCCGCATTCGACATCGGGCCGGAGCTGACCACCGAGGCGTTCGCCCAGGCGGCGTACCAGGCCACGGTGGAGCGCATCGGGCTGGCCCTGCTCCTCGCCAACATCGTGGTTGTCGTGCTGGTCGGGATCGCTGCGTGGGTGCTGGCCGCCCGGACGCTTCGGCCGATCGACGAGGCACACGCACGACAACGACAATTCGTGGCAGACGCATCGCACGAGATGCGCACGCCCTTGGCCGCCATGCGCTCATCGGCCGAGGGTGCGCTCGAGACGGCCGGCACCGTCGATGAGTTGCGGACGGCCCTCCAGGTCGTGGCCCGGTCGGCCGATCGCCTGACGCGGATCACCAACGATCTGCTCACGCTCGCCCGAAGCGAAGAGCTCCCGAACCGTCGCCCGGAACCGGTCGACCTCTCGGTGATGGTGGCCGAGGCCGTGGAGTCCCTGGCGGCTGTCCGCCCGGACCTGCCCGTCCAACTCGCGCTCGCCGAGGATCTGCGCGTCTCGGCCGATCCGAGCGAGATCGGCCGCATCGTCGCCAACCTGCTCGACAACGCCATTCGGTATGGCGGCGCGGATGCAAGACCGGTCCGGATCGTCACGAGAGCAGCCGAGGGCGACGCGCTGGTGGAGGTGATCGACCGCGGCCCGGGGATCCCGGCGGCCGATCTCGAGCGGATCTTCGAACCGTTCTATCGGGTGCAGTTCGACGCCACGGCACCCGAGGGCAACGGTCTGGGCCTCGCGATCGCGCGCAGCCTGGCCCAGCGCAACGGGGGTCACCTGACCGCCGAAAGCCCACCCGGAAACGGTGCGACCTTTCGGGTCAGCCTGCCACGCATCAGATAGCGGTCGGGCGGCGGTGGGCGGTACTGGGCTCGAACCAGTGACCCCCTCGGTGTAAGCGAGGTGCTCTGACCAACTGAGCTAACCGCCCGCGACAGCATAACGACCGCCGGCCAGCCGGCGGTCGTTGCATTCAGCGAAGTGGTGCCCAGGCCGGGACTTGAACCCGGATGAGTTGCCTCATACGCCCCTCAAACGTACGCGTATACCAATTCCGCCACCTGGGCCAGGTGCCGCCACGATCAAGGTCCGTAAACGAGGGGATGGTACCGAGGAAGGGATTTGAACCCATACGCCCTTGCGGACACTAGCTCCTGAAGCTAGCGCGTCTACCAGTTCCGCCACCTCGGCGCGGACCCTGCCCCACCGGCCTACCGGTCAGCGGCGAGGCGCCATGTTAGCACATCCCAAAATCGATCCGACGGATCGGCGACCTGGCGCGGCACAGGTCCACTGACCGTGTTTCGAACCACGACAGACTCGTCCGCGAAGGCGAGCGGCAACACGTAGCGACCCTTCGCCAGCTGCTTCTGGAGTGCCGCATAGGCGGCGACCCGGTCAGCGACGGGGCCGGGCTTGCGGGCGGCGACGAGGAGCTTGTCGAGCGCAGGATCCTGCAGGCCGATGACATTCGAGCCACCGGACAGCGTCTGGCTCGATGCCAGGAGCGGATAGAGGTCCGGGTCGAGCCCGATCGTGACGTCGGCGACCGCCGCGACGAACGTGCCCTTCGCCAGGCGTCCACTCACGAACTCGCCCGGAGGCAGGGCCACGTGCGTGACCTGGAGGCCGATCCGCTTCCAGTCACGGGCAACGGCCTCCGCCGCGGCCCAGACGGCCGGGTTCGACGCCGCATCCGGGCTGAGCAGCTCGAAGGTGAATGGCTTCGCGAAGTCGGGGCGGCGCCATTCGTTGGCGACCTTGGTCCAGCCGGCTGCCTTGAGCGCTTTCTGCGCCGCTGCCGGGTCGTACGCCGCGGTCCCCGCTGCGGCGGCATCGAACAGGACCGACTGCGACGGGATGAGCCCATTCGCGGCACTCGCCGCAGTCGCGAAGGCGTTGTCGATCAGCGCGCTACGGTCGATCGCCTGGAGGAGCGCGGTCCGGATCGCCGCGCTACTGAAGACGTGGATCGTCGGCCGCAGATTGAACAGGACGGCGGTCAGGGTGGAACCTGGGTAGCGGAGGATGCGGCTCCCGGTCGTCGACGCGAGCGCGCCCGCCGACGCAGCCGGGAGCCCCGAGGCGGCGTCGAGGTCGCCCTGGCGGTACGCCGCCGTGAGAGCGTCGGCGTCGTCGAAGAAGCGGAACTCCATTCCGGTCAGGTAGGGACTCGGCTCGGACGGGCAATTCGTGGGTGCCGGCGTCGTCAGCGAGTCGGGCGCGACGATCGACGGGGACGGCGCGGGACCGTTGGCCTGCAGCAGCGACGCCGCGGGACGAAGCTCCGCCTCCGTGTCCGTCAGGCTGACGAGGGCGAACGGCCCGGAGCCGATCGGTTGGCGGTTGAAGGGGTCCGTGGCGAGCTGGTCGACCGGGATGCCGGCCAGGAGGTGCGCCGGCGCGATCGGCTGGGTGGCGGCCTGGAGGAAGCCGCCGAGCGGGGTGGACAGCGTGAACACGACCGTCAGGGCGCCCTCGGTCCTGACGGTGACGTCCTGCCATGACCCTGCCCCAGGGCCGCCATACGACGGATCCTGGAGCGTGCGGATCGTGAAGGCGACGTCCTCGGCCGTCACCGGCTCCCCATCCTGCCATCGGGCGTCCGGCCGCAGCTCGAACGTCCAGACGGCCCCGGTCGCATCGACCGACCACTGGCGCGCCAGGTCCGGCACGATCATCCCGTCTGGGCCATTGCGAACGAGTCCGGAGAAGACCAGTGCCACGAGGTCGCGGTCGGCCTGGCTGTGCGCCGCCAGCGGGCTGACGGAGGTGGCGCGCCCGACCATTCCTTCTCGATATGGGCGCGGTTCGGCGAGCGGCGCCTGGGACGGGCCCGGACTCGGTGCGGCCTGGGCGCCGGCACCCGGCAGGACCGACGGCAGTCCGACGAGGCAGGCGATCAGCACGAACGCGAGAGCCAACGCGCCGACGACGACCCGGTCGACCCGGTTCATTGACGCCGGAGGCAGTTCGGTGACGGGAGGCGTGCGGCCATCGCGCCTCGCCGTGATTCTACTGAGCAGCGGCCGGCTCGTCGCGGCGTTGGGGCGCGCCGACGGTCAGGCGGTCGTGGTCGGTGGTGCAAACGCGAACGAGGCCAGGGAGAAGATCACGAACAGGACGAGCAGGATGATCGTGAACTGCCACAGCCGGCGCTCGACACCGCGGCGGCTGCGATAGACCGCCGAAATCGCCACCAAAGGTGCCGGACAGGCCGGTGCCCCGGGCCTGCAGCAGGATGGCGACGATGAGCGCGATGCTCACCAGGATCTGGCCGACGGCCAGGAGCGGATTCACGAGTCCGAGTCCTCCAACGCTTGGGCGACGGATGCTATCACAGGATCCGCGATGAACCGGTCATCCCTTCCCAGCGCGGCAGGCCGGCGAGCTGCAGCAGGGTCGGGGCCACGTCAGCGAGGACACCGTCGGCCAGCCGGACGTTGCGGGCCGCCCGACCGATGAGCACGATCGGCACGGGGTTCAGCGAATGGGCCGTCACCGGGTTGCCCTGCCCGTCACGCAGCTCATCGGCGTTGCCGTGGTCGGCGGTGATGGCGAGGACGGCCCCGGGCCGATCCGGGTCGTCGGAATCGACGGCCTCGACGGCGTCGACGACCCGACCGAGACACGTGTCGATGACGCCGAGCGCAGTCAGCGTGGCGTCCCACTTGCCGGTGTGGCCAACCATGTCCGGGTTCGCATAGTTGGCGACGATGAAGTCGTAGTTGCCCGATCCGATCGCCGTGACCAGCTCGTCGGTGATGCCCTCGGCGCGCATCTCCGGCGCGAGGTCGTAGGTGGCGACCTTGAGGCTCGGGACGAGCACCCGGTCCTCGCCGGGATAGGGTGGTTCGACGCCGCCGTTGAAGAAATAGGTGACGTGGGCGTACTTCTCGGTCTCGGCCACGTGGAACTGGCGCCAGCCCGCCTCCGAGAAGGCCTGCGCCAGCGACCGCGCCTGCTCCGGCGGGAACGCGACGTCGACCGCGAGCCCTGACTCGTACTCGGCCATGGTGACCATCAGCAGGTCGGCTGGCGCGGGGCGGCCGGACGGTGAGGTCAGGTCGAAGGCGTCGAACGCCGTGTCCGTCAACGCATGGGTCAGCTCACGCGCACGGTCCGCCCGGAAGTTGCAGTGGACGACGGCGTCGCCGGACCGGACCATGCCGTCGACGCCGTCGATCACAGTCGGCGTCACGAACTCGTCGTTCTCACCTCGCGCGTAGGCTGCCTCCACGGCGGCGGCGGCGCTGGGCGCTCGCTCCCCTTCCCCGTGGACGATGGCGTCGTACCCAAGCTCGACGCGATCCCAGCGCTTGTCGCGGTCCATCGCGAAGTAGCGGCCACCGACCGACGCGATCCGGGCGTCGGGATGGACCTCACCGAGTCGAGCCTCCAGGTCGGCGATGAACCCGAGCGCCGATCGGGGCGGCGTGTCCCGCCCATCAAGGAGGGCATGGACCCGCACGCGCGCCACGCCCTGCGCCGCGGCCAGCCGGGCGACCTCGACGAGGTGCCGGTCGTTGGCGTGGACCCCGCCCGGGCCGATGAGGCTGACCAGGTGGAGCCGGCGACCGGGCTCGGCCGCGACACGGCAGGCGTCGAGGAATGCCGGCCGGGTCGCGAAGGTGCCATCGGCAATGGCGGCGTCGATCCTCGGCAGGTCCTGGAGCACCGGCCGTCCGGCTCCCAGGTTCAGGTGACCGACCTCCGAGTTGCCCATCTGCCCCGCAGGCAACCCGACGGCATCCTCGGAGGCACGCAGGATCGCATGCGGCCAGTCGCGCAACAGGCCGCGCCAGATGGGCATGGGAGCCGCGGCGACGGCATCCGCATTCGGGTCGCGGCCGATCCCGAAGCCATCGAGGACGACGAGGACAATGGGTCGAGGTCGCGACAGGCCGGCGCTCAACCGGACCCCGCGCGGGCTGACGCGGTCACGCCCGCCCGGGCCACGATCCCGGCCATCTCGTCGGGCTTGAGCGAGGCGCCGCCAACGAGCGCGCCGTCGATCGACGGCTCGGTCATGAACTCGTCCATCGACGCCGACGTGACACTCCCGCCATAGAGCACCGAGACATGCTCACCGCCGGCGGCGAAGCCCAGCTCCGCCAGGGTCGCCCGGATGGCCGCGGCCATCGCCGCCGCATCCCGCCCGCTCGCCGTTCGACCGGTGCCGATCGCCCAGACGGGCTCGTAGGCGATCACCAGCCCGGCCAATTCGAGGGCGGCCGGCTCCTGGCCAGCGAGCGCCCCACGAAGCTGCTCGCGCACGACCGATTCCTGGGCACCGGCCTCGCGATCGGCGAGTTGCTCGCCCACGCACAGGATCGGCCGCAGCCCGGCCTCGATGGCTCGCTGGAGCTTGCGGGCGATCAGTCCGTCGGTCTCGCCGGCGTCACGCCGCCGCTCGGAATGGCCGACGATCACCCAGGTCGCCAGGCCCGCGAGCATGGGTGCCGAGACCTCGCCGGTATACGCCCCCTGGAGCTCATGGTGCACGTTCTGCGCACCGATCGCCACGCCGGGGTCGTCGGCGAGGGCAGCACCGACCGCCCCGAGGCTCGTGTATGGGGGGCAGAAGACGCGGGTGACCCCGGCGACGCGTGTGCGCCCGGCGATCGTCCGCGCGAGGAGGCCCGCTTCGGCCGGGGTGGTGTGCATCTTCCAGTTCCCGGCGACGATCACTTCACGCATCCGGCGAATCATGCCACCGCCGGCCGCGATGCGCCTGCCGGCCGAGATGGACGCGCCGTGCGTCGGGAGCGCTCTCGTCGCCGGCCGGGGACGCTCGCCCTGGACCCGGCGGACCGGTCCCGGGCGAGCCGCTCGACGCGCTCGAGCGCGCGCTGGACGGCGGATCGATGTGCGCCGATTCGCTCGGCGAGCTCGGCCAGGCTGGCCTCGGGCGTCGCCCGGCGCGCATCGGCGACCAGGCGAACGAATGGCGATTGGACCGCCAGGCGTCCGTCCGCTTCGAGCGCGGCGATCGCGTCGAGCTGTCGACCGGCCGCACTGACGGCCCGCTGCAGGTTGGCCAATTCGGCATTGAGCACGCGGTTGAGGTCACCGCGCAGGGCCCGCGACACCTGGCGGGCCTCGAGTTCGAGGAGTGCCCCGGTCGCGCCGATCCGGCGCAGGAAGGTGCCGACGGCCTCGCCACTCTTCGAGGTCACGACGCCACGGCCGCGTCGCAGTCGCCATGAGGCCGGCAGCCCGATGTCGGCGAGGCGACCGACCAGCGCCTGGGCTTCGTCGGGTGCAACGACGAATTCGAGGTGCGTCCGCCCGCCGGCCAGGCTGAGCGAGCCACGGGCCAGGAACCGGCCGCGCAGCCAGGCGGCCCGGCAATGCTCGCCTCCACCACGCCACTCGAAGGGCGTCACCGATGCCCGCTCGGCGGCGGGTCGGAGGCGGACCGCCAGCCGGGCGACGGACGACTCGCGTCCGACGGGACCGGGCCCCAGCCCGTCGGCTTCCGCGAGTCGGTCGCACGGCCGGGACGGGTCGACGGCGGCCAGCTCATCGCGGAGCGCGGTCACCAGGTCGCGCTCGGAGCGGGTCACCTCAGGCGCTCCGTCCCACCGCCCGGTGGCGAGCCCCGCGGCTTCGCTCGAGCGCTCGGACCAACGCGGCGGCGAGGCGGACCGAGTCATGATGGTGCGCGTTGTCGGGGTCCACGACGTCGTCGAGCACGAGCCGGGGCGCCGCGACCCCGTTCGGCGGCCATCGGAGCTTGACGGGCTCGGCGGCCCAGTCGGCCGGCACCCGGGCGCCGAACTGGTTGTTGGCGAGCACGACGTCCACCAGCCCCGGGGCCGTGTGCGCGTCGAGCGCTTCGAGATGGGCGGCGAGGTCGAACCCGGCCGTCTCGCCATCCTGGGTGGCCACGTTGCACACGTACACGCGCAACGCGTCGGCGGCCAGCACCGCGTCACGGATCGCCGGGATCAACAGGCTCGGCAGCAGGCTCGTGTACAGGCTCCCCGGTCCGAGCACGATGAGCTCCGCGTCGGCGATGGCGGCCAGCGCGTCCTCCGACGCCCGGATCTCGGCCGGGCTCAGCCAGACACGATCGATGTCCGTCGTCCGCATGATCGACGACTGGCCGTCGACGATGGACCCATCCGAGCAGCGCGCGTGGAGCGTGAGCGGGGTGGCCGTGACCGGCAGGACTCGCCCCCGAACGGCCAGGATCCGGTTGACCTGGCGAACCCCATCCTCGAAATCGCCGCCTTCGACGGCGGTCATCGCGGCGATGAGCAGGTTGCCGAGCGCATGACCAGCCAGCCCATGAGCATCCTCACCGGGCGAATCCGGGAACCGGTACTGGAGGACCTCGCTCATCAGCGGTTCCGCGTCGGCCAGGGCGGCGATGCAGTTCCGGATGTCGCCGACCGGCGGAATGCCGAGTCCGGTTCGGAGGACGCCGGACGATCCTCCGTCGTCTGCCACGGTCACGATCGCGGTCAGGTTGCTCGTGTGCTCCTTGAGCCCGCGCAGGAGGATCGACAGCCCGGTCCCGCCACCGATGGCCACGATCCGCGGTCCGCGGGCGAGGAACCGTTTCTGGTAGATGAGCTCGACGAGCGGCTGGTCCGCGTCGGGTCTCTGGAACGGGCCCATCAATGCCCGGACCGCGCGGTACCCGCCGAGCGCGACGAGGACGACGCCCGCGCTGCCCACCACGAAACCCCGCAACGCCAGCGGGAGGAATTGGAGCGTCAGCAGGTCGATGACCGAGCCGGCAAGTCCGCCGGGTGCGAGATCGTGGGTGATCTGCCGGAGGAAGTGGGCGAAGGCCAGGGAGAGCAGGAGCAACCCGCCGAACAGGACCAGCAGCCACCGCTTGATCCCGATCCCGGGAGCCAGCCAGCGACGGAGGTTCACGTCCGGTCGAGCTCCCGATGGAAGACGGCGACGGGGCCGTGGTCACGCTCGCGCAGCCAGGCCGCCAGCTCCTCCGCGATCACGATCGAACGGTGGTAGCCACCCGTGCATCCGATCCCGATGGTCAGCCGGGTCTTGCCTTCGGCGATGTAGGCGGGGATCGCGAAATCGAGGAACTCGCGCATGAGTGCGAGGTAGCGTAGGGCCACCGGTTGGCCCAGGACGAAGGCCCGGACCTCCTCGCTCAGCCCCGACAGCGGCCGGAGCTCGGCGAGGTAGTACGGGTTCTGCATGAATCGCACGTCGAACAGCAGGTCGGACTCGAGCGGCACGCCGAACTTGTAGCCGAAGCTGATGAACTGGATCGCGAGCTGGTCCGGGCGTACGTCCGTGGCGAGCTGGGCGAAGAGGCGCTCGCGGAGCTGCCGGAGCGACAGGTCGGACGTGTCGACGACCACGTCCGAGTCCGCGCGCACCGGGTCGAGGAGGCGACGTTCCTCGGCGATGGACGCGGCGATCCCCTGGTCGTCCTCGAGTGGATGCCGGTGACGAGTCTCGCTGAACCGGCGGATCAGCACGTCGTCCCGGGCTTCCAGGAAGACCACGCGGGGACGGATGCCGCGGCCCTCGAGCGCGCCCCGCATGGCGGCCAGGGCGATGGTCGGATCGCCGGCCCGGACGTCGACGACGATGGCGATCCGCGCGAAGCGCTCGCGATCGGACGAAACCAGCTCGGCGAGATCCGGCAGCAGCTCGCCGGGCAGGTTGTCGACGACGGTGTAGCCGAGATCCTCGAACAGCTTGGCGGCCGCGGTCTTGCCACCCCCCGACAGGCCGCTCAGGATGACGACCGCCGGCTCCGCCACCGAGTCCGACGTCGGCCGGACGTCGGTCGCTCCGGTCACCGCCCGCTGCGCCGGATGAACAGGACGGTCAGTTCGAACAGGATGTACATCGTCCCGCCGAGGACGAATGGGCTGACGAGGTCGCCGCCCGGGGTCACCACCGCGGCGAAGATCGAAATGCCGAGGATGATGTACCGCCGCGCGTCGGTCAGCCGCTTCGAGGTGACGATCCCGACGCGCGACAAGCCGACCAACAGGATCGGGAACTCCATCACCAGCCCGAACGCGAGGAACATCGTGGTGACGAAGTCGAAGTACGGGCCGGCCGCCGGCTGCGCGACGAGCTGATCGTCGGTGAAGCTGAACAGGAACCCGATCGCGAACGGGAGGATGACGTAGGCGATGGTCACCCCGATCGCGAAGAACACGAGCGCCATCGGGATCCACGGCCGGACGACCTTGCGCTCATGCGGCGTCAGGCCCGGCGAGATGAACGCCCAGACCTGGTACAGGAGCACGGGCATGGCCAGGATCACGCCGACGACGATCGCGATCTTCATCTGGATGATGAACGCGTCCCCGATCCCGAGGACCTGGACCATGTGCCTGGGCAGCGGCTGGAGCAGGAAGTTCCGGATCGGCGTCGCGAAGTAGAAGCCCACGACCGACCCGGCGACGACTGCCAGGATCGAGCGGAACAGGCGCGTCCGGAGCTCGCCGAGGTGATCCATGAGCGACATGACCGATTCGTCGGTCGTCGCGGTCACGCCGGGCGGGTGCGTGGCGGGTCCCGGCGCTGCCGGGAGTGCCGGCACGCCGGCCTCGCGCAGCGTCTCGGCGTCAGCCATGATCGGCGAGGGACGCGCCGCCTACTTGGCGATCGTCGTGGGGTCGGCGGCTGACGACTGCGCGGCCGACGCCGCCTCGGCCTTGGCCGCGGCCACCGCGGCGGCGATCCGTTCCTCGACCTCGGCCTGCGTGTACGTCGCGGCCGCACCCGACGGGGCTGGCTCGGCCGGGGCAGACGTGGTGCTCGGGGCTGCCGGCGCGCTCAGCGTGTTCGGCGCCGGGGTCGTGTCCACGTTGACCTTGACGGCCTCCTGGACGTCGGCGGATGCCTTCCGGAACTCGCGAATGCTCTTGCCGAGCGCCGATCCCACCTCCGGCAACTTGCCGGGGCCGAGGACCAGGAGCGCGATCACGAGGATGATGACCAACTCGAGAGGTCCGGGGGTAGGCATGGTCGTTGATTGCTCCTCAGGGACGTCGACCCGCTCGGTGGCGCGCGCGGCGCGCCGCGGGTCCATTCGCGCGGGCTAGGGTAGCACAGGCAGCCGCGCCGCCCACTCACGGGCGGCAAGCGAAACCCGCTCCTCGAGATCCCTCGGGGCCTCCGACCCCGGCGTGCCGAGGGCCGCCCCGGCGATGCCCCGCGACACGTTGACGAGGAGACCGCGGCCGGGCCGGCCACCGCCGGGCGGTGCCGTCGCGGGACCGTGTGCGAGCACGGGCTCCAGCTCGCCAGCCTGGGCACCGACCCCCGGGACGAGGAACGGCAGGCCTGGCGCGACGCCACGGACTTCGGCCAGCTCGGTCGGGGCCGTCGCGCCCACGACAAGTCCGACCGTGGTCCCTGGGCCCCACGTCGTCGCCAGCCGGGCGACTCGCAGGTAGAGCGTCTCGGCGGGCGCCCCGGTTCCGGGGTCTGCCGACAGCGTGAGGCCCTGCAGCTCCCGGGCACTCGGGTTGGACGTGCGGCACAGGACGTAGGCGAACCGATCCTCGCGGGCCAGCAACGGTGCGATGGCCGCGCCGCCGAGGTACGGGTTGACCGTCACGGCGTCGGCCCCGAGCCGGTCGAACAGCCCGACCGCTTGCCGGGCGACCGTCGTCACGATGTCGCCTCGCTTCGCGTCGACGACGAGCGGCAGACCGGGCGGCAGGCTGGCGCGAAGCCGCTCCAGGGCGGCCAGCCCATCTGATCCGAAGGCCTCAAAGAAGGCGAGGTTCGGCTTGATCGCCGCGGCATGGGACGCGGCCGCCTCGATCAGCAGCCGGGCAAACCGCTCGACGCCGCTGAGATCGGCCGGGAACCCGTCCGGCAGCGCGGCCGGGTCAGGGTCGAGCCCGAGGCACAGGACGCTGCCAACTGCCGCACACCGCGCCGCGAGGCGATCGAGGTACGTGGCCGTCACGGCGCGACCGAGCCGCCGGCCGCGCTGGCACTCGCACTCGGGGCGAGGGTCGGCGCGGCCGTTGCGGGCAGCTCGTTCGGCGGGATGTACCAGGCCGGGCGCGAGCCGCCGTCCAAACCGGACACCTCGGTCAGATCGATCGTGTCGGTGACGGTCCAGTCGGGACCCGACCCGGCGAGCCTCGCCATCCTGAGGTCGACGATCTGGCCCTCGATGTGGAGGAACGCGATGGCATCGCCGGCGGGCGACCAGACCGGCGCCCAGGAACGCCCGTCGCTGGTCACCCGAAGCAGCTCTCGACCGTGAGCCGCATCCAGGATCACGACATCGTTGCCGAAGCTGGTCGTCCGGGTGGCCGCGATGTAGAGACCATCCGGCGAGTAGGACGGCTCCAGGTAACCCGGCCCGGTCAGCTGTGATGCCTGCTTGTTGGCGACGTCCCAGCGGAAGATCTCCGGCGCACCGCGGGCGGCATCGCGACCGTTCCGAACATAGAGGAGGAACTTGCCATCGGCCCGCCATGTCGGGTCCTGATGACCGAGCGGGGCGAGCTCCGGTGCCGCCGGGATGGTCCGCTTCTGCGTACCCAGGTCGTAGAACTGGAGGACGACGTCGCTCCGCGTCGGGTCCGGGCCGTCGGACACCATCGCGACCGTGTGTCCATCGGGAGACAACACGGGCTGACGGAGCCACGAGAACCACGACCGGGTCCCGGCATGGATCGTCCCGCTCAGTACCGTCTCCGGCTGGCCGTCGCCGCTCGGAACAACCCGCATGATCTCCGGCACCGACTCATCGTAATGCCGGTCGACACCCTGCGCCGGCCACAGCCCCTGCGCATCGGAGGTGCGGACGAAGTAGACAGTCGTTCCGTCCGGCGACCACGACGGCATCGAGTCCCGTCCCCCCGTGGTGAGTTGACGGACGTCATTGCCGTGCTGGATCCAGATGTTGCCCGCCTTGGCGTAGACGATGGACCCAGGGAACGAGACCGGTGGGACGACGACGACGTTCGACGGCGCCGCCGTGCGACCGGCATCGCCCGCGCCGCCGCCGCCGGAACCGGTCACGAACGGGATGGAGCCGCCGAGGAGGTTCAGCGTGAGGAATGCCACGACAGCGAGCCCGGCGATCGACAGGCCCGGCGCCAGCCAGGATCGGTTGGGCAGCAGGCCGTACGGATCCGGGACGCGCGGCGATCGGGTGCCCGCTCCGGGGATCCGGCCTCGACGGGCGCCCCCGGTCACCGGGGCGAGCCGGCCATCGCCGCCGGCGTGTCGCGGTCGATGATCGCCGCCGACTCCGGATGACTACCGGCGGTCGCAACGTCGCGGATGTCGAGCTGGAGCGACTCGAACCCCCCGAAGGTGCGGCTGGTCAGCCGGGCGACGACGTCGAGCCGATCACCCTCGTGGACGACCTCGGCGATGTCCGGGCGGCCGAACGCAATCCCGTCGAGCACGTCGAGATTGCGCCGCAGGGTCAGTTGGCTGTGGCCACCGGTCGCCGCGCGGACCCGGGTCACGGTCATGCCCAGGACGGCAACGCAGGCGTCGGCGTTGCCCGGGCCGCACGGCGCGAGGCTAGACAGCTCGCGATACAGGTCGTAGTCCACGTCCTTGGCCGGAAGGGCGAGATCGATGGCGACCGCCCGCCTCGGATCGGCCGGCGCGCTGACCTCGGCAAGCTCCAGGAAGCGCTCACGGAACGACTCCCAGCGAGCGGCCGGGAGCTCGAAGCCGGCCGCACCGGCGTGGCCGCCGTACCGCAGGAACAGGTCACCGCAGCGCTCGAGCACCGCCCCGAGATCGAGCAATCCATCGCTCCTGCAGGATGCGCGGATGACCTCCCCGAGATCCGCACCGACGACTGCCGGACGCCCTTCGTCCTCGACCAACCGGGCGGCCACGAGGCCGACGATGCCGACGCTCCACGGCCCGTGGACGATGCTGGCCGCGGCGGCCGGTGCCTCGGCCACCCGTGCCCGCGCCTCGGCGACGACCGTGCGCGTCAGATCCCGGCGCGCGGCGTTGGCCGATTCGAGCACGTCGGCAAGCGGCCCGGCCTCGGCCGCATCCTCGGCGAGGAGCAGCCGGGCGGCCCCCAGTGCTTCGCCCATCCGGCCGGCGGCATTCAGGCGAGGTGCCAGCGAGAACGAGACGGTCTCGAGATCGAGGCCTGACGGCTCGACGTGCGCTCGTTCGAGGAGTGCCGCCACGCCAGGCCGCGGGTTGCGCCGCATCCGATCGAGCCCCAATCGAGCGATCGCCCGGTTCTCGCCGACGATCGGGGCCACGTCGGCGACGGTCCCGATCGTGGCGAGGTCCGCAAGGTCGAGCGCGGCCTCGGGACCGCCGGGGAGGCCGGCCAGCAGCAGCTGCGCGATCTTGAACGCGACGCCGCTCCCCGCCAGGCGCCGGTCCGGATAGGTCGAAATCGACACGGTGCGCGTTCACGACCGCGTATGCCGGCGGCATCACTTCCGGGACGCGGTGATGGTCGGTCACGATCACGTCCAGGCCGCGAGCGGCGGCGGCGGCGATCTCGCGATAACTGGTGGTCCCACAGTCGACCGTGACGATGATCGCGGCGCCGCATGCCTCGGCGGCGTCCAGCGCCGCGTAGGACAGGCCGTGACCGTCGTCGAGGCGGCTTGGGACGTACGGGACCGCGTCCAGGCCGAACCGTCGGAGCGCGACGGTCATGATCGCCAGACCGGTCAGCCCATCGGCATCAAAGTCTCCGAAGACCTGGACCCGCTCGCGAGCATCGCGGGCGCGTCCTAGTCGCTCGAGGAGTCGGTCGGCGTCGGGCAGTCGAGCGGGATCGTGCAGACCATCCAGCGGATCGCCGAACCATGCCGCGAGATCCTCCGCGGTGGAGACGCCGCGACGCGTCAACAACCCGGCGAGGCGAGGTGAGACGCCGGCCCGCTCGGCGGCCCCGACGAGGTCCGCCGGGAGGACGACCGCCTCCGGGAACGTCCAGCGGAAGCGGGCCTCGACCATGCCGCTCAGGATGCCACCGGTGCCTTCACCAGGGCTTATCGGCCACCGGCCCGCGCCGGTCTCAGGAGGCCGTGCGGCGAACGCGCGGGGCGCGTGCCGCGGCGAGGCGACCGCGCCTCCGGTCGTCATAGAGCTGCCAGTCCACGAGCAACATGCTGGCGACGAAGATCGACGAGTACGTCCCGGACACGATGCCGATCAGCAGGGCGAGGATGAAGTCGCTGATCGCCGAACCGCCGAACAGGTACAGCGCGAGCAGCGTGAGGACCACGGTCAGGCTGGTCATGATCGACCGGCCGAAGGTCTGCAGCAGCGAGTGGTTGACGATCGCGTCGAGCGGCTCGCCGGCGTGACGGGCCTTGTTCTCGCGGACGCGGTCGAACACCACGATCGTGTCATGGACGCTGAAGCCGATCACGGTCAGCATCGCGGTCACGAACAGGGCGTCGATCTCGACCTTGAACACGGTGCCGAGGATGGCGAACGTCCCGACGACGACGATCACGTCGTGGAGCAGCGCCACCAGGGCGGTCACGCCGAACTTCACGTCATGGAACCGGAAGGTGATCCACAGCAGGATCCCGGCCGCGCCGACGAGGATCAGGATGATCGCCTGGGTCACCAGCTCGGAGCTCACGACCGCACCGATCGTGGTCAGGCTGCGTTGCTCGGCGATCGGGCCGAGCTGCTTCTGGAGGGCGGCCGCGACCTCGCCCAGCTTGCCCTGGGTGGGGATCTGCGTGTTGCCGACGGCCGCCGCGGACGCCGACGGCCCGGCAGACGCTGACGCGCCAGCCGATGCCGACGGGGCGGCCGACGCCGAGGCGGACGGGCTCGCAGCCGGGCTGGCGCTCGGAGCCGGGCTCCCGCTTGCACCGGCGCTCGCCGACGGGGCCGCCGATCCGCCACTGGCGCTCGGCGCGAGGGTCGCGACCGGCGTGGCTGCGGGCGTGTTGTCCTCGAGCCCGACGATCTGCTGGGTCTTGATCTCGATGAACCCCGAGCCGGTGGCGACCGCGCTGGCTTCCAGTCCCTGCTCGGCGAACACGGCCTTGACCTGGTCGGGCGTGACCGCCGGGTCCTGGAACCGAACCTCCCAGCGCGTCCCGCCGGTGTAGTCGATCGTGAACTGGAGGCCGCCGTCGCCCGTCGGGGTCAACAGGATGAAGAAGAGGCCCGGGACGGTAACGAGGAGGGAGAAGAGGTAGAACCAGCGCCGCTTGCTGATGAGGTCAAACACGCGCGCGGGCCTCGCGGCGAGCCGACGGCCGAGGGCCGACGGCGACGAACTCTTCTTCGCGCATGCCGTAGCGGGAGGCCGATCGCGCCCAACCCTGGCGGACCACATTGCGCAGGATCGTCCGCGTGACGACGATCGCGCTGAACATCGAAGTCAGGACGCCGAGGATCAGGACGAGGGCGAACCCGCGGATCACGGACGATCCGAACAGGTACAGGATCGTGGCGGTGATCAGGCTCGACACATTCGAGTCGAGGATCGAGTTCCAGGCCCGATTGAAGCCGGCCTCGACTGCCGACGGGAGAGACTTGCCGAGGCGCAGCTCTTCCTTCATCCGTTCGAAGATCAGGATGTTGGCGTCGACCGCCATGCCCACCGAGAGCACGAAGCCGGCAACGCCCGCCAGGGTGAGGGTGACCGGGATCAGCCGGAAGATCGCGTACATCACGAGGGTGTAGTAGACGAGAGCAAAGCTCGCCACGAGCCCGGTCAGACGGTAGTAGGTGATCATGAACGTGATCACCAGCAGGATGCCGATCGCCCCGGCCAGCAGGCTCTGGTCGAGGAACTGGCTGCCCAGCGTCGCGCTGATCTGGTCGCTCGACAGCTCCTTGATCGGGAACGGCAGGGAGCCGTACTTCAGGACGGTGACGAGGTTGTTGGCTTCCGCGGCCGAGAACCCGCCAAGCCCACCGGCACTGATCTGGACGTTGCCGTTCGGGATCGCCTGCTGGATGACCGGAGCCGAGATCACCGACGAATCGAGGGTGATGGCGAAGTAGTCGCCGATGTGCTGCGAGGTGTACGTGCTGAACAGGTTGGCGCCGTCACCCTTCAGCACGAAGTCGACGGCGAGCCCGCCCTGCGGGTCCTGGCCGACGGTCGCCGACTGGACCTGGTCGCCGCTGAACAACGGCTTGGTCACGTTGAGGTCGAGGGTCTGGCCGGCCTGCGCGGAGGTCTGGCCGAGAGGCACGAAATCGAGCCGGCCGGTGGTGCCGACCAGCGTTCGAATGGCATCTGCGTCGGTGACGCCGGGCATCTCGACGACCACCCGATCGGAGCCCTGGGTGGTGACCACCGGTTCGGATACGCCGCTGCCGTTCACCCGACGCTCGACGATGTCCTTGATGACCGCCATGTCGCCGGCCGCCGGCGAGCGGCCATTGACCGGCTGGGCCTGGTATTCGACCCGCAGGCCGCCCTTCAGGTCGAGCCCGAGCTTGGTCTCGAGCCGGCGCCAGCTGCCGTCGGCGCTGGTGGGGTCGGGCACGGACAGCCCGGGGAGGAAGTCCACGAACAGGGCGATGATCCCGATGATCAGGATGATGAATGGGCCGGCTCTACGCATCGAGGCGGGATGTTACACGGAACCACCGCCCACCGGGCGGCGAGCCCCTTCTGAGAGCGCGTCAGGCGTCGAGGGTCGCCTTGATGCGGATTGCCAGGGCCGGGCCGATGCCCGGGACGGCCGCGATCTGCTCGACCGGCGCCTCGCGGACGCGCTTGATCGACCCGAACACCTTGAGCAGCTCGCGCTTGCGCTTCGGACCGACGCCGGGCAGGTCGTCAAACGCCGATCGAACCGCTCGCTTCGCTCGCAGGCCACGGTGGTAGCTGATCGCAAAGCGATGGGCCTCGTCGCGCAGCCGCTGGACCAGGTACAGCGCGGGTGACGTCGCAGGCAGCACGATCGGCTCTGCATGACCCGGAAGGAAGAGCTCCTCGCGCTCCTTGGCCAGGCCAGCCAGCGGCAGGTCGTGGAGCCCGATCTCGTCGAGCGTCTCCTTGGTCGCGCTGACCTGACCTTTCCCGCCGTCGATGAGGACCAGGTCGGGCATCGCCCAGCGCCGCTCCTCCTCGCTCCCCTCCTCGCCAGACCGGACGGAACGGAATCGACGTCGAAGCACCTCCTGGTGCGAGGCGAAGTCGTTCGGCCCGCTGACGGTCCTGATGCGGAACCGCCGGTACTCGCCGGATCGCGGCTTGCCGTCCTCGAAGACGACCATGCTGCCGACCGATTCGGCGCCCTGGAAGTTGCTGATGTCGTAGCACTCGATGCGGACGGGCGGCCCCGGCAGGTCGAGCGCGGCGGCCAGCTCCTCGAGCGCCGCCAATGTCTTGCCGTTGTCGGCCAGCCAGCGAGCCTGCTCGCGCGCGAGCGTCTCCGCCGCGTTCCGTGTGGCAAGTGCCAGCAACTCGCGCCGCTCGCCTCGCTGCGGGACCCGGAGGTGCACCGGACCGCCTCGCCGCTCGGCCAGGAAGGCCTCCAGCACGGCCGTATCGAGCGTCGCCGACGGGACGTAGACCTCGCGCGGGATCGAGCCCGCCTGGGTGTAGTACTGCTCCAGGAAGCTGGTGAGGACCTCGTCGTCGCCCGCCTCTCGAACGGCGTCGAGCAGGAAGACGTCGCGTCCGATCATCTTCCCGTCGCGGATCACGAACAGCTGGATCGCCGCCTGGTTGTCCTGGCGGGCCATGCCGACGAGATCGAGCTCGGTCCGGGCGAACGCGGCCATCTTCTGGCTCTCCATCGTCCGCTCGATGGCGCGGATCTTGTCGCGCGCGGTGGCCGCGCGCTCGTAGTCGAGCCGGTCCGCGGCGGCCTTCATCTCGCGGCTGAGCGCCCTGACCAGCGACTCCTGCCGGCCCTCCAGAAACTGTTCGACCTGCTCGATGTCGGCGCGGTAGGCGTCCTTCGAGATTGCCTGGATGCACGGACCCTGGCAGCGCTTGATGTGGTACAGCAGGCACGGCCGCTGGAGGGCTCGCTCGCCGTCCGTGATGTCGATGGTGCAGGTCCGGAACGGGAAGAGGCGACGAACGAGGTTCATCGATTCGTCGACGCTCGACGCCGAGCCGTACGGCCCGAAATAGCGGCTCCCGTCGCTGACCAGCTTGCGGGTCCGTTCGATGCGTGGGAAGTCGTCGGCCAGCGTGACCTTGATATATGGGTAGCTCTTGTCGTCCTTGAGCCGGACGTTGAAGCGCGGACGGTATCGCTTGATCAGGTGCATCTCGAGGAGGAGCGCCTCGGATGCCGAGTCGGTCTGGGTCACCTCGACGTCGACGATCCGGTCGAGCACCGCGCGGATCCGGTGCCCTTCGAGCGGCCCCGTGTTGCCCTTCTGCCAGTACGAGCGGACGCGGTGCTTGAGGCTCTGCGCCTTGCCGACGTACACGACATCGCCCCGGGCGTCGCGCATCAGGTAGACGCCCGGCTTGTCGGGCAGCTTGGCGAGGGCGGATTCGAGCTCGGGGGTCACGACACGATCGTACGGCGAAATGTCGACAAGCCCGTCGTCGGCCACCACTGCGGGGCAATGGTGGCTCGTCAGGCGGGAAGGGCCGCGTCCAAGCTGCCGTGGAGGACGGGATGCCGGGCGGCTCCTGGTCTGGGTAATCCGCTGATAACGGTCTAGGCCGAGAGTGGGCAGATGGACCTGCACGCTTCGGTGATCGAGCGGTTGGCGCGGCTCGCGCCGGACCAGCGCGCGGCGGCAACGGCGCCGCCGGGCCCGGTGCTGTGCGTCGCGCCCGCAGGGAGCGGCAAGACAACGACGCTGGTCGCGCGGATCGCCTGGTTGGTGGCGTCGCGAACGGCTCGCCCCGACGAGATCGCGGCCATCACGTTCAACACGCGTGCCGCCCAGGAGATGCGCGAGCGGCTCGACCCGGCGCTCGAGCCGTTTGGCGTCGAGGCCGGCATGGTCCGGGTCCGGACGTTCCACGCGCTCGGTCTCGAGATCCTGCGCTCGAGCACGGATCGCCTGCCGGAGCTCGTCGAGCGCGAGGCCCTCCTGCGGTCGATCCGGCCCGACGCGACACCCGCCCAACTCGGTCGTCTGGACACGGTCATCAGCCGGCTCAAGCTCGAGCTGCGGGTGACCGCCGACGAGGTGGCGGCGGATCCCGAGGCAGGCCCGCTCGCGCAGGCGTTCATCGACTATGAACGAGCGCTCGTCGACGCCGAGGCAATGGACTTCGACGACCTCGTGCTGCGGGCGCTTCGCGGACTTCGAGCCTCCCCGACGCTGCTCGATGCCTGGCGCCGGCGCTGCCGGCACCTGCTCGTCGACGAGGTCCAGGACGTCGACCGGAGCCAGCTCGACCTCGCGTTGCTGCTCGCGGCCCCGGCCAATTCGCTGTTCTGCGTCGGCGACGACGACCAGTCCATCTACGGTTGGCGACTGGCCGACGTCCGACGGATCCTCGGTCTCGCCGAACGACTGCCGGGGCTGGAGCGCGTCGATCTCGAGGTCAACTACCGCTGCCCGCGCCCCGTCGTTGAGCGCGCCGTCCGGCTCGTCGAGCACAACGCCGAGCGATTCGCCAAGCGCATTCGGGCGGGCCCCGCGGCGTCCGGGCAACTCGTCCTCGCGCCGGACGCCACGGACGAGACGGTCCGGGTCCGCCGCGCGGTCGAGACGTGGCCCACCGACGAGTCCACCCGGGCCGTCCTGGCAAGGACCAACCGCGAGCTGCTTCCGGCGGTGGCCGTCGCGCTCGAGCTCGGCATCCCGTTCAGGGCGCCGCGGATCGAGCTGCTCCTCGATTCACCCTTGCTCGACGACCTGCTTGGTCGCGCCTCGACGGCCGCGGGTGCTCGCCCGGACGCAGCGCCGCTCCTCACGCTGGGCCGGATCCGCGCCGCGACGCCGCCGGGTTCCCCGGAGGTGGAGGTCGCCTCGGCGCTCCTCGGCTGGGCCGTCGGGTACGGCGCGCTGGCGGACCTCGGCGACGCGATCCAGGCCGCTCGGGCGCGGCTCGCCGAGCTCCGGCGCGACGACGCCGCCCTGACGCTGGCGACGGCCCATTCGACCAAGGGCCTCGAGTTCGACCACGTCGTGGTCGTCGGCATGGAGGCGGGTCGCTTCCCGAGCGGCCGGACGGTCGCCGAGGCCGACGACCCGGCTCGGGCGCTCGAGGAGGAACGCCGGCTGGCCTACGTTGCCTGGACACGGGCACGCCGAAGCCTCACCCTGCTGTACGACCCCGCTGCCCCCTCCCCGTTCCTGCTCGAAGCCTTCAGCCCGGACGAACTCGGTCTCAGCTCCGGGCCCGGTGCGCCTCCCGGTTGAGCTCGCGGAGGAGGCGATCGATTGCCACGAGGAACGGCTCCGTCAAGTCGGACGGCAACACGTCGCGGACCGAATCCTTGACACCGTAGGCGGCCCGACTCCGGAGCGCCGTCGCGCGAAGGTCGCCCAGCGGATCGTCGCGCAGATGGTCGGGAATCGGCGCGAGGTACGCGACCCAGCGCGTCAGCCCTCTCACACGAGCCTCGCCGAGCAGCCGATCGGCGTGCCGGGCTGCCACCAGTGCGGCGTCGTCGATGACCGGCCGTTCGTGGCGGGCCGCGAGGTCCGCCCGCGACCGCCCGGACCGGCCTTCAGTCATCCGCCGGCTTGGTACCCATCCCGTCCCCCGCGGTGCCTGCGGTTTCGGCCGGCTTGAGCAGCAGCAGTGGCAGCCGCTTTCGCTCCGAACCATTGACCAGGATTCGGAAGGAGTAGTCGCCGGGCGCCGGGAAGGTCAGGTTCCACAGGTCGATCGAGAAGGTGAGGACCGCGTCGCGCCCGTCGCGCTGGCTCCGCGCCGACAGGCTCCCCGTCGCCCCCGCCACCTCGCCCCCATCCGGGTCGAGCAGGACGAACCGGATCTCGTGCTCGCGGTCCGTTTCCGGCGCCGTCACCTGGAGCCCGATGACCAGCGCGAGGTGCGGATGGCGGAGTGGAAAGCGGCGGCCGCCGATGCGCGCGACGCCGCCGCCCAGGACATGGAACTTCTGGCCGGGGACCGTCTCGGCGGCATCCGCGAGGAAGGCGAAGTCGATGTCCGGCATGCGCGGATGGTACGCGCGCTCGTCCGGGGTCAGCCAGCCCGAGTCGCGCTCGCCCGCTTGCGCGAGGCGATCGGTGCCGGCCGGGCGGCCCGGCCGTGGCCGTTCCCGTTCCGGGACGCACCCCGGCCGGCCTCATCGGCGAAGGTGACGTCCGATAGTGGGACGAGCGGCTCGCCGCGCAGGACGCGCGCCAGATACTCCCCGGTCGCCGAGGCGCCGGCCCGGGCCACCTGCTCCGGCGTGCCCTCGGCGATGATCCGGCCGCCGCGGTCCCCGCCCTCGGGACCGAGGTCGACGATCCAGTCGGCGGTCTTGATGACGTCGAGGTTGTGCTCGATGACCATCACCGTGTTTCCGGCGTCGACGAGCCGGTGGAGGACCTGGAGCAGCTTCTCGACATCGGCGAAATGGAGCCCGGTGGTTGGTTCGTCGAGGACGTAGAAGGTCCGCCCGGTCGCCCGGCGGGACAGCTCGGTCGACAGCTTGACCCGCTGCGCCTCGCCACCGGACAGGGTCGTCGCCGGCTGGCCGAGATGGACGTAGCCGAGTCCGACGTCGTTGAGCGTCTGGAGTTTGGCACGCACGTTCGGAACCGCCGAGAAGAAGTCCAGTGCCTCGGCGATCGTCATCTCGAGCACGTCGGCGATCGACTTGCCCTTGTAGTGGATCTCCAGCGCCTCACGGTTGTAGCGCTTGCCGTGGCAGACCTCGCAGGTGACGTAGACGTCGGGCAGGAACTGCATCTCGATCTTGAGGATGCCGTCGCCCTTGCAGTGCTCGCAGCGGCCGCCCTTGACGTTGAAGCTGAAGCGGCCCGGCGTGTACCCGCGGACGCGCGACTCGGGGACGCCGGCGAACAGCTCGCGGATCGGGGTGAACAGCCCCACGTACGTGGCCGGGTTGGAGCGCGGCGTCCGTCCGATCGGGCTCTGGTCGATCTCGATGATCTTGTCGATCTGGCCGGCGCCGACCAGGGCGTCGTGGGCACCGACCGGCTCGCGCGAGCCGTTGAGCTCCCGGGCCAGGGCCCGGTACAGGACATCGGTGACCAGCGTGCTCTTGCCGCTGCCCGACACCCCGGTGACGGCGACGAACGTTCCGAGCGGGACGCGAAGGTCGACGTCGTGGAGGTTGTGCTCACGTGCTCCGCGGACTTCGAGGCGCTTGCCGCTGCCGGGCCGGCGCGACGCGGGCAGCGGCACCGATCGGTCGCCACGCAGGAACGCGCCGGTGATGGAACGCGGTTCGGCCAGCACGACCTCGAGCGGGCCGTTGGCGATGATCTCGCCGCCGTGCTCCCCGGCCCCCGGGCCGATATCGACGACCCAGTCCGCGGTCCGGATCGTCTCCTCGTCGTGCTCGACGACGAGGACCGTGTTGCCCAGGTCGCGCAGCCGCGTCAGCGTGGCGATCAGCTTCGCGTTGTCGCGCTGGTGGAGCCCGATCGACGGCTCGTCGAGGATGTACAGGACGCCCATCAGGGTCGTGCCGATCTGGGTCGCCAGCCGGATCCGCTGGGCCTCGCCGCCCGACAGCGTCACGCTCGTGCGGTCCAGCGTCAGGTAGTCCAGCCCGACGTCCACCAGGAACCCGAGCCGGGCCACGATCTCCTTGAGCAGCTGGCGGGCGATCGTCCGCTCGCGAGCGTTGAGCGTCCGGTCGAGCTCGTGCGCCCAGCTCAGCGCATCGGTGATCGACAGCGTCGAGACGTCCCAGACGTTCCGCTCGCCGATCGTCACCCCGAGGATCTCCGGCCGGAGGCGCTTCCCGCCGCAGACCGGGCACGGCCGGGTGACCATGTACTTCTCGAGCTCGGTCTTGATGTACTCCGAGTCGGTCTCGCGGTAGCGTCGCTCGAGGTTGGTGACGACGCCCTCGAACGTAGCGCTGTAGCTGTTCTCGCCCCGCTCGTGGCGGTAGCGCACGACGACCTTCTCCTCCTTGGCCGCGAACAGGACGTAGTCGACGGCCTCTGCCGGCAGGTCGCGGATCGGAGCCTTGAAGTCCCAGCCGTGCGAGGCACAGATCGCCTCGAGGATCTTGAGTCGCCAGGACGCGTCATTCGGCATCTTGGCCCACGGCACGAGCGCGCCGGTCGCCAGGCTCTTCGACCGATCCGGGATCACCAGCGAGGGATCGATCTCCAGCTTCGTGCCGAGCCCGGTGCACGCCGGGCAGGCGCCGTGCGGCGAGTTGAATGAGAAGCTGCGCGGTTCGAGCTCGTCGATCGTGAACCCGTCGTATGGACAGCTGTACTTCTCGCTGTAGCGGCGTTCTTCGAAGGGCAGCGCCTCGCCATCCCGGGGCGCCGGCGCGATCAGCACCTCGCCCTCCCCGAGCCGAAGCGCCGTCTCGACCGAGTCGGCGAGCCGGCCGGCATCGGGGTCCGGGATGGGCGCACCCGTGTCGGAGTCGATCGGACGGCCGTCGGGACCGAGCTCTGCGCCGTCGGGCCTTTCGGCGTGCCGGACGACGTAGCGATCGACGATGACCTCGATCGAGTGGCGCTTGTACTTGTCGAGCCTGGGCGCGTCGGCGATGTCGTACTGCTCGCCGTCGACCCGGACGCGCACGAAGCCCTGGCGTCGGGCGCCCTCGAACACCCGGTCGCCCTCGGTCTTGCGGTCCTTGATCAGCGGCGCCAGGACCAGCAGCCGCGTGCCTTCCGGGAGGTCGAGCACCTGGTCCACGATCTGCTGGACGGTCTGGCGCTCGATGGCGTGGCCGTCCGGGCAGTGCGGGACGCCGATCCGGGCGAACAGGAGGCGCAGGTGGTCGTAGATCTCGGTGACCGTGCCGACCGTCGAGCGTGGGTTGCGCGAGGCGCCCTTCTGGTCGATCGAGATCGCCGGCGACAGCCCGTCGATCTGGTCGACGTCCGGCTTCTCCATCTGGCCGAGGAACTGCCGGGCGTAGGCACTCAGACTCTCGACGTAGCGGCGCTGCCCCTCGGCGTAGATCGTGTCGAACGCCAGGCTGCTCTTGCCGGAGCCCGACAGCCCGGTGATCACCACGAGCCGATCGCGCGGGAATGCGACATCGACGTTCTTGAGGTTGTGCTCGCGCGCTCCGCGCACGACGAGCTGATCCTGGGGCACGATCGAAGTCTAGCGTATCGCCAACGAATAGAACAGATGTTCCGGGCGTCGGATCAACGGCCGACGCTACCGACGGCGCCGACCGGGACGCGGCGGCCGGGTGCCTGTTCGGTGGACGACGTTCGGCGTCACGGTCCGATCCCAGGTCGGGCGATCGCGCCACGCCGCCCCGCGACCGCTGTCCTCGTGCTCGTCGCGGATCCCGGGCAGCCAGTCCGCCGCCGTCCCCTGGTCGATGCCGATCCCGTCGCCGAGATCAACCGGCTCCTCGTCGGCCGGCAGCACCTCGACGCTCATGACCTCCATCTGCTGGTGGCCGGCCGCGGCCGCCACCCCACGACGGCCCCGCGCACGGTCGGCGGCGCCGGTCAGTCCGGTCGTTCCCGCCTCGCGCGCCGCGCGCTCGGCGGCCCGTCCGACGGTGATCGAGGCGTCCTGCTCGAGGACCCGGAGCCGAATCTGCTGGATCTCGTCGCGCAGCGCGGCGGCCCGCTCGAATTCGAGCTCCTTCGCCGCGGCCTTCATCTCGGCCTCCATCCGCCCGACGAGCGCCTCGACCCTGGCCCGATCGGCGTCCGTCAGCTGGCCGCCCCGTTCCGACGTGTACATCGCGGTCGTCTCGGCGACCGCCCGCAGCCGCTCGTTGATATCGCGGATGCCCTTGATGATGGTCGTCGGCTCGATCCCGTGCTCGACGTTGTACTTCGTCTGGTACGTTCGTCGGCGCTCGGTCTCGTCCATGGCGACCCGCATCGACTCGGTCACCTGGTCGGCGTACATGATCACCTCGCCGCCGATGTTCCGGGCGGCCCGGCCGACCATCTGGATGAGCGACCAGGCCGACCGCAGGAATCCCTCCTTGTCGGCGTCCAGGATCGCGACGAGGGTCACCTCGGGCAGGTCGATCCCCTCCCGCAGCAGGTTGATCCCGACGAGCACGTCGAACACCCCGAGCCGCAGGTCGCGCAGGATCGCCACGCGTTCGAGGGTGTCGACCTCGCTGTGGAGGTACTGGACCTTGACCCCGAGCTCCTTGAGGTAGTCGGCGAGGTCCTCGGCCATCTTCTTGGTGAGCGTGGTGACCAGGGCGCGCTCGCCGCGCTCGACCCGCGTCCGGATCTCCTCGAGCAGGTCGTCGATCTGGCCGTCAGTCGGGCGGACCGTGATCGGCGGGTCCACGATCCCCGTCGGACGGATCAGCTGCTGGACGTTGCGCTGGCTGCGCTCGAGCTCGTACGGACCGGGCGTCGCGCTCATGTAGACGGCCTGGTGGACCGTCGCCTCGAACTCCTCGAACGTCAGCGGCCGGTTGTCCAGCGCCGACGGGAGACGGAACCCGAAGTCGACCAGGATCTCCTTGCGGGTCCGATCGTTCTTGTACATGCCGACGACCTGCGGGATCGTCATGTGCGATTCGTCCACGACGAGCAACCAGTCCGGCGGGAAATAGTCGAGCAGCGTCCACGGCCGCGAACCGGCTTCACGTCGGGAAAGATGGCGCGAGTAGTTCTCGATGCCGCTGCAGTAGCCGAGCTCGCGCATCATCTCGAGGTCGAAGGTCGTCCGCTGCCGCAGGCGGGCGCCCTCGAGCGCGCGGCCCTCGGCTTCGAGCTCGCCGACACGGAGCTCCATCTCCGCCTCGATGTCGACGATCGCCTCCTTGAGCTTGTCCTGCGGCGTGACGTAGTGCGTCGCCGGATAGACGTTGACCTCCTTGCGCTCGGCGAGCAGCTCGCCGGTCAGCGGGTCGAGCTCGGTGATCCGCTCGACCTCGTCGCCAAAGAACTCGATCCGGATCAGCGTCTCCTCCGAGGCCGGCTGAAGCTCGAGCGTGTCACCGCGGACGCGGAAGCGCGCGCGGCTCAGCGACTGGTCGTTGCGCTGGTACTGGAGGTCGACCAGGTGGCGCAGCACCGAGTCCCGTCGATACTGCCCGCCGGTCCGCAGCTTGAGGACGGTCGCGCCGTAGTCGACCGGGGCGCCCAGCCCGTAGATGCACGAGACCGAGGCCACGATGATCACGTCGCGGCGTTCGAACAGGGCATGCGTCGCGGCATGGCGGAGCCGGTCGATCTCGTCGTTCCGGCTCGAATCCTTCTCGATGTACGTATCGCTTCGGGGCAGGTACGCCTCGGGTTGGTAGTAGTCGAAGTAGCTGACGAAGTACTCGACCGCGTTCTCCGGGAAGAACTCGCGGAACTCGGCGTAGAGCTGTGCGGCGAGCGTCTTGTTGTGGGCGAGCACGAGCGTCGGGCGGTTGGCCTTGGCGATCACCTGGGACAGGGTGTACGTCTTGCCACTGCCGGTCACGCCGAGCAGGACCTGGTGGTTGTAGCCCCTGGCGATGCCGTCGACGAGCGAATCGATCGCCGCCGGTTGGTCCCCGGTCGGCTCAAACGGGGCGACGAGCTTGAAGTCGGGCATGGGGCCAGTCTACCAAGTCGCGCACGAACAGAACGGGTGTTCTGGGAGCCCCGATCTCATGACGCGGCAGATCGCCCGGCTGCTTGCCACGTGCGCTGGGTGCACGGATGCGACAAACCGTTGCATCAAGTGCATGGACCGTCGGCGTTCCTCCACCGGCGCCCGGCGCGTTGTATGGAACGCAAGGAATCGCCACGTTCCAACCTGGCCCGGCAGGCTGCTTGCAACGGATGCAAGCATCGGGCGTGTTTGGACCGCAGGGGGGACGCACGCCGACCACCCGTGCATGAGGTGCAAGGGCGACCGCCTCACGGCGCAACGGCGGTGCGTTCGTCAGTCCTCGGGGCGACGCGCGAGCGCGGTGCTCACCGCGGCGTCCACGAATCGACGAGTCTCCTCGGCCGTCCCTGACGTGTCGATCGTCCGAGTGGCCCCCGGGCGCAGCCGTTCGACGAGGTCGCCCTGGGCGGCGATCCGCTGGTCGGCGTCCGACGCGGGCGCACCACGTTCGATCAGCCTCGACCGTTGCACCGCGGGATCGCACCGGACCAGCCAGACCTCGTCGCACAGCTCGGCAAGGCCGGCTTCGACGAGCTTGATCGCCTCGATGACGGTCGCCGCGGCTCCGGCCACATCCGCCGTGGCCATCGCCGCCAGGATCCGTGGCCTGACCGCAGGGTGAACGATCGCTTCGAGATCGCGGAGGGCCGCGGCGTCGGCGAAAACGACCCGTCCCAGCGCGGCGCGGTCGAGCGTACCGTCATCGCGAAGCAGGCCGGGGCCGAACCGTGCGACCACCGCGTCAAGCGCCGGCTCGCCCGGGTCGAGCACGTCCCGGGCCACCCGATCGGCGTCGATGACGACCACCCCGGGCCGCTCACCGAGCCAGCCCGCGACGGTCGACTTGCCGCAGCCGATCGGCCCGGTGATCCCGATGCGGACGGCCCGGTGCCTCGGCGCCACGGCCTCGCCGCTCATGGCCGCGAGCTCGCGGGACGCGGCGCTGCGGCGGCTCGCGGCGTGGCGGGACCGTTCACGGCGCCCGCTCCTCGAGCTGGAGCCAGGCGTCCTCGGCCGCGGCCAGCGCGACCTCGATGTCGGCCAGTTCGCTGCTAACCCGGCGCATCTCGACGAAGTTGGCCGCGACCGATGGGTCGGCCATCGCCAGCTCGAGGTGGTTCTTGCGCAGGTGGAGCCGGGTCAGGTCGCCCTCAACGGCCTGCTTCTGTCGCCGGTAGGCGTCCTTCGACAGCTTGTCCCGTCGCTTGGTCGGCGTCGGTGGCGCGGCCGGTTCGGCCACCGCGACCTCGTCGGACGGCCGCGCGGTCGTCGGGGTCGATCGCGAACCGACCGAGGGGGCACTGCCAGTCGCCCGGCGCCCGTGGCCGCGAAGCCGCGCCGCCTCCACTTCGAGCGCACCGGCCACGGTCCAGCCGTTGGCGATCGCCGCCCGCCACTCGCGGTAACCGCCGTCGAAGGGTACCGCCGCCCCGTCGTTCACCACCCAGAGCTTCTCGCACACGGTCTCGAGCAACCGCCGGTCGTGGGACACGACCAGGAGCGTCGCGGGCGAGGAGGCCATGAACGCTTCGATCGCCTCCCGCGCCGGGATGTCGAGGTGGTTGGTCGGCTCGTCAAGCAGGAGCAGGTTGGACGCCTGGATCCCGAGCAAGGCCAGCTCGAGCCGCGAGCGCTCCCCGCCCGACAGCGAGCGGACCTCCTTGAACGCGTCGTCACCGCGGAACAGGAATCTGGCAAGGTAGCTCCGCGCCTCACCGGCCGTGACCGGGACCGCGTCGAGCAGCGCATCGAGCACCGTCGAACCCGGAATCGCCGCGTCTCGAAGCTGCGCCAGGTAACCGATCTGGACCGCATTGCCAAACGAGATCGACCCGTCCAGCGGCGGCAGGTCGCCGGCGATCGTCCGGAGCAGGGTCGTCTTTCCTGCCCCATTCGGGCCGACGATCCCGATCCGCTCGCCACGCTGCGCGGCGAGGATGGGCACGCGTGCCACGAGATGCCGTTCGGCCGCCGGGCGGCCGTCGGCGTCGACCGCCCCGCGGCCCGGGAGGTAGCCCACGGCGAGCTCCTCGATCCGGACGACGATCTCGCCCGACCGCGACGGTCCGCTGCCGACCAGCGCCTCGGTCGGGATCGCCAGCCGGCGTCCGGCGCGCGGCGCGTCACGACGCTCGTCCTCGAGCCTCTCGAGGCGGGCTTCGTGCTCGTGCATCTTGCTGAACTTGCGATGGCTTCGATACCGCTGGACGAGCTCCCGCTCGCGGGCGATCGACTCGGCCTGCGTCTCGACCTCCTTGACCGCCCGGGCGTCGCGCTCCAGCCGTTGCCGGTGGTAGGCCGAATAGTCGCCCCGGAAGGCGGTCAGCCGCCGATCGCGCAGCTCCCAGACTCGGGTCACCGTCGCGTCGAGGAACGCACGATCGTGCGACGCGACGAGGAGCGAGCCGGCCCGCCGCCGGAGATGCTCCTCGAGCCACTCGAGCGCGTCGAGATCCAGGTGGTTGGTGGGCTCGTCGAGCAACAGCAGGTCGGGGTCGGCGATGACCAGGCGGGCCAGCGAGGCCCGCGTCTGCTCGCCACCGGACAGCGCCGACGGTGGCTTGGCCCACTCGTCGCGGGTGAACCCGAGCCCGCTGAGCGCCGCGTCGACGCGCTGGTCGAGCGTGTAGCCGCCGAGCAGCTCGTACTCGTGCTGGAGCTCGGCGTACGCCGGCCCGGTGACCCGGCCGTCGCGCTCGAAGGCGGCCAGCCGCTCGGCCATCAGGTCGAGGTGTGAGGCGCCGGTGCGGACCGCGGTCCGGAGATCGGGCGACGCCATGAACGCGGCGTCGAAATGGGCCTCCTGGGCGAGCAGCCCCAGGCTCAACGCGCGCTTGCGGTGGACCTCGCCACGATCGGGCTCGTCGCGCCCGGCCGCCAGGCGCAGGAGGGTCGTCTTCCCCGCGCCGTTGGGCCCGACCAGCCCGATCCGGTCACCCAGCGCGATCGACGCCGTGACGGCGTCGAGGATCACGAACGTGCCGATCTCCCGGGTGACGCCGGTCAGCCGGAGGATGCTCATTGCAGGCCACCGGGTACGGTCGCTGAAGCTCGCGCCGCGGCCCGCCGGGTGGCCGCCGCTCGACGCGTCCGCTCCGCCCGGGCCAAGGCGCGTGCCGCCTCGTCCGCCGTCCGGCCGAGGACGCCCTCGCCCGGCAGGTCCGTCCAGCGGCCGCCGGCGCGCCTCGAGCCGCCGGTCACGCCCCGCAGGATCGCAGCGGCGGCCTTGCGGTCGGACGGGGACAGCCGCTGGCACCAGGAGCAGAAATGCGTCGATCGCGCCCCGATCACGATCCGCTTGATCGGCCGACCGCAGCGCGGGCAAGGCTCGCCGGTACGCTGGTAGACCTGGAGCCGTTCCTGCATCGAACCGTCCCCGTCGGGTGCCGTGTAGTCGTCGATCGAGCTGCCTCGCCGGTCGACCGCCTCGACCAGGATGGAGCGCACGTGGGCGTAGAGCCGGCGCTCGTCCGGCGGCCGCAGCGTGCCAGCGGTCCGCAGCGGGTGCAGCCGCGCCGCCCAGAGCGCCTCGTCCGCGTAGATATTGCCCACGCCGGCCACGAACGACTGGTCGAGCAGGAGCGGCTTGAGCCGCCCGGATCGGCGCCTGAGCCGATGACGGAAGTCGCGCAGGGTGAACGCCGGGTCGAGCGGCTCCGGCCCGAACCCGGCGAAGACGCCCGCGCCGCCGACCTCCGACACCAGCTCGCCGGTGACCGGATCGCGCCCATACAGCCCGATCCTCCCGAACTTGCGGATGTCGCGGAAGCGGACCTCGCGACCATCTGCCAGCTCGAGGACGAGGCGGACGTAGGGGTCGACCGGCAGCTCGGCGGGCACCACGAACAGCTGTCCGGTCATCTTCAGGTGGATGGTCAGCGCGGCGTCCCCGGACAGCTCGATCACGACAAGCTTGGCGCGTCGTCCGACAGCCGCGACCCGCCGTCCGGCAACGGCCGCGGCGAACGCCTCGGGTGTATGCGTGCGCAGGATGCGCGCCCACGTGCAGCGGGCGCCCGTGATCGTCGCGCCCACGATCCGGTGGCGCAGGTCGCGCGCAACGGTTTCGACCTCGGGCAGTTCTGGCATCGCGCGGAGACCCTACCCGGCGAGCGGAGCGATCGGCGCCTCGAGTGGCAACTCGTCGGCTTCGGCGGCGATCGCATCGGCGCGCGTGAGCGGCGTCATCGATTCCCAGTCATCACCGACCTTGACGTCGACGATCAGCGGCACCGACAGCGGCAGGGCGCCCTCCATCGTCTCGCGGACGATCGCAGCAAGCGGCTCGACCTCGTCGCGCGGGACCTCGAACAGCAGCTCATCGTGGACGGACAGGAGCAGCCGCGCGTTCGAATGTGCCGCGGCGAGCCGGTCGGCCACGCGGATCATCGCGATCTTCTGGATGTCGGCGGCGGTGCCCTGGATCGGCATGTTGATCGCCATCCGCTCGCCCGCCCCGCGGAGCGCGGGGTTCGAGGCGCGTAGCTCGGGGATCTGGCGCTTGCGCCCGAGCAGCGTCTCCACGAACCCCTGGGCCTTGGCCTGTTCCTTGATCGCCATCATGTAGTAGCTGATCCCGGAGTACGCCGCGAAGTAGCTGTTGATGAACTCCTGGGCTTCCTTCCGTGGGATGTTCGCCCGCGTCGCCAGCCCGAAGTCGCTCATTCCGTAGGCCAACCCGAAGTTGACCATCTTGGCCATCGACCGTTCGTCCTTGGTGATCTCCTCGGGGGCCTTGTGGAGGACGCGGGCGGCGGTCTCCCGGTGGATGTCGGCCTGCCGGCCGAAGGCGTCCTTGAGATGCTCGTCGCCCGAGACGTGGGCGAGGATGCGCAGCTCGATCTGCGAGTAGTCCGCGGCCAGCAACACCAGGTCGGGGTCCCCGGCCACGAACGCCCGACGGATCCTGCGACCGAGATCGGTCCGGATGGGGATGTTCTGGAGGTTCGGGTCCGACGACGACAGCCGGCCAGTCGATGCGACGGCCTGGTGAAAGGTCGTGTGAAGCCGCCCGTCCGACGCCATCAGGGACGGCAGGGCCTCGACGTACGTGGATCGAAGCTTGGTGTAGACGCGCCACTCGAGCAGCTTGTCGATCATCGGGTGCGCCGGCCGGAGCTCCTCCAACACTGAGGCGTCGGTCGAATAGCCGGTCTTGGTTCGCTTGCCCTTGGGCAGGTTGAGCTCGAAGAAGAGGATCTGCTCGAGCTGCTTGGGGCTGCCCAGGTTGAACTCGTGCCCGACGTCGAGGTAGATCTCCTGCTCGAGGCGGGTGATCTCGGCGCCGAACTCGCGGTCCAGGACCGCCAGGGCCTCGAGATCGAGAGCCACCCCGATGGCCTCCATCCGGGCGAGGACCGGGATGAGCGGGAGCTCGACCTCGCGGAACAGCCGCTCGAGGTTGACGTCGGCGAGCCGGCGCTCGAGCGGCTCGCGGACCGCGATCGCAGCGAGCGCCTCGAGGCCCGCCCGGGCCGTCGCCGGGAGCTCGTTGGCCGGCGGCAGGATCTGGTCCAGGTTCTCGGCCACCACGTCGGCGATCGTCTGGCTGCGGAGCGCGGCGTTGAGGATGTACGCGGCGACCTGGGTATCGAAGGCGACCGGCATCGGCGCCGATCCGGGGTCGTCGGCAAACGCCGCCACCAGCACGGGCTTGACCTCGTGGCCGATGAGCCGTGTGCCCGTCCGCTGGAGCAGGTGGCGGAGCGCGCCTGCCGCGTTCGAGCCATCGGCCACCACGACCCGACCGTCGGGGCTGGCAACGGCGAACGCCAGGGGCGTGCCGCGTCGCGGGCGAGGGTCGTCCGCGAGGAGAGAGACCCCAACGGCGGGTTGCGCCGCAAGCCAGGTCCCCAGGGCCTCGATCTCGTCGGCTGCGCGGACCTCGATCCGTCCTGGGTCGACCATCGCCGCTGCCAGGGCCGTCGGCAGGTCGTCCGCCGGCTCGAACGTGCGCGGCGCGCTCGCGCTCGCGGAACTGTCGGCCGCGGGCTCGGCGCCGGTCATCGCGCCGACGGAATCGAAGTCGAGCCGAAGCTGCAACTCCCCGCTGGCTGGGCGACCACCCCCACGACTCGCACCCCAACCCTCGGGCCGGCCGGCAACGCGCGCCGCGGGCACATAGCCGCTCTCCACCACGGACCGAAGGCTGTCGCTTCGCTGCTGGGCCAATTCCCCGGCCATCGGCGGCAGCCGCTCGATGAGCGTCCGGAACTCGTACTCGCGAAAGAGGCGGACGACCGTGTCCCGGTCGTAGTCGCCCAGCCGGGCCGCCTCCAGGTCGATCTCGATCGGCAGGTCGCGGACGATCCGCGACAGGTCGCGTCCCATCTGGATCTGGTCGAAATGCTCGTGCAGCTTGTCGCGGAGCTTCTCCGGGGCCACCTCGTCGAGGCGTTCGAACATCGCGTCGAGCGACCCGAAGTCCCGGATGAGCTTCGCCGCGGTCTTCTCCCCCACCCCGGGTACGCCAGGGATGTTGTCGGTCGGGTCACCCTTGAGGGCCTTGTAGTCGACCATCTGGTCGGGTCGCAGTCCAAACCGCTCGTCGATCCTGGCGACGTCGTAGATGACCGTGTTCTCAACCCCCGACCGGGTCGTCATCAGCGTGACGCGCGGCGTGACGAGCTGGAGCATGTCGAGATCGACGGTGACGATCGTGGTCTGAAGGTCCGCGTCGGAGTCGAGCTTCTGGGTGATGGTGCCGATGACGTCGTCGGCCTCGTAGCCCTGCATCTCGTAGACGGGAATCCGAAGCGCCTTGACGACCTCACGCACCTTCGGGAACTGGTCGCGCAGGTCGTCCGGCATGCGTTGCCGCGTGGCCTTGTAATCGGCGTATTGCTCGTGTCGGAAGGTCGGCCCGGGAAGGTCGAACGAGACGGCCAGGTAGTCCGGTTGCAGGTCGGCGATGCCCCGCAGCACGATGCTGGCGAACCCGAACACGCCGTTTACCAGTTCGCCGTGGGACGTGGTGAGCGGCGGCAGGGCGAAATACCCGCGGTACACGAGGCCGTAGCCGTCGAGCAGCATCAGGCGTTCGATGGGCACGCTCCAAGTGTAGCGGTGGACCAGATCGCCGCGGCCGGTCGCCCTCGATCAGACGCGACGCCCGGCCCAGCGCAGCAGGAACAGCGCGACGCCGGCAACGAACAGGAGACCCGCCAGAGCCGTGACCGCAGCATGATCGGTGGCGGACGTCGCTTGCCCGACGGCGTTGGATGACAGGTGCTCGGTCCCCTGGACCTGGGTGCCATCGCTGGACGCCCCGGCCGCGCCGGGTGGAGCGACCGGGGCCTGCGCGGCGCCGGCGAACGTGTCTAACGCCTCCCCGGATGCCGCAGGTTCCGTGCTCGGCGGCGCGACAGCGGCCGCGCGACTCGGGGCGGCAGATGGGACGGGAAGGGCCGCCGCAGCTGGTCCGATCGACGGTCCGGCGGTGGCCGCGACCGGTGCTTCAGCCGTGGCCGGCGCGGTGCTCGCGTCGCCGGGCAGTCCCTTGGATCCACCGAGCGATTCCGAGGTCGCCCCGGACCCTGCACCACCAACGGCCTGGCCCAGCGTCGGCGCCGATGCCGCGCTGGGCCCTCCAGGAAGCGTCCACGGGAAGGTGGTCACCAGCAAGCCGGCCAGGCCGATCGTTGTCAGCCCGATCGCCAGCGGCCGGCTGAACGCATCTCGCGTCGACCCGAAGATCGCGATCAGGCGGCGCCAACCGGTGCCGCGAAGGCGGCGCGCGTCGTCGGCAGAGATGGCGTAGTCGCGGACTCGTGGCGGCGGCGTCAGCGCCGTCGTGGCTTCGCGCAGGGCGAGGAGGTCCCGATGGAGCGCCGCGCAGTCGTTGCACGCGGCGACCTGGGCCTCGGCGCGGGGACGATCGGGATCCCTCGTGGCTCGATCGAGGAGGCTGGCGACCAGCATCGTGTCGTGGGTCCGATGGTCGACCTTGGGAAGCGGCATCTCCCCGGCGAGACGGGTGTCACGCGTCCGAGGTTCCCCGGGCGATGCGACAGTCGGCCGGACCCTGGTCGCGTCGCCGGCCGTCAGCGAGAAGTCGCGCGTCCTCTTTGCGGCCGGCAGAGCGCGAGTCGCCGCGGCGAGTGCGATGAGGTCGTCGTGCAGGCAAGCGCACGTCGCGCAGGTCGTCAGGAGGCGTTCGGCGACCGACCGCTCGCTCGCGGCAAGGTCCGGATCCAGCAGCGAGGCGACCGCGAGGTCGTGCCATTCGGCGTGTTCGTCCCGCGACACCTCGTTCCCGGCCGGACCGTCAGCCACGGAACAGTTCCATGCGACCTTCGAGCAGCGCGCGCAGCGCCAGCCGACCGCGGTGGATCCGCGATTTGACCGTCCCGAGCGAGACGCCAGTCATGTCGGCGATCTCCGCGTAGTCGAATCCCTCGACGTCGTACAGGACGATCGCCGCACGCTGATCCGCGGTGATGGCGGCCAGGGCGCCCGACAGCACGCTCGTCCGCTCCGCCAGGACGGCGATCCGCTCTGGATCGGTCTCAGCGCCTGCCGGCGGCTGCCAGCTCTCGTCCTCGAGCTCCGGGTACGGCTGGACCGGCCGTCGCTTGCGGGCGCGCTGCGTGTCCATCGCCGCGTTGACGCAGATCCGGTTGAGCCACGACTTGACGCTGCCGCCACGGAACAAATCGAGATGCCGGAACGCCGAGAAGAACGCCTCCTGGACCGCATCCGACGCCTGGTCGCGGTCAGGCACCATCCGCACGACCAGCGCGAAGAGTTGGTCCTGGTACAGCGAGACGAGGTCGTTGAAGGCTCCGAGATCGCCCTCGCGGGAGCGCTCGAGCAGGATGAGGTCGCGGCGCTGGACGGGGTCATCGATGACCGTCGTCGAGCGAAGGTCCTCCACGGTCGGGGGATCCCTCCGGACGGCGATTCTGAGGCTGGGCGAGTCTAGCATCGGATCCCGGGCGAGACGCCGAGGTCCCGTCGTGGGTTCCGGTGGCCGATCTCGCGGCGGGCGAATGTCTCAGCGCTTCATGGCAGCACACCTGACCGCCGCGAGGGACGCGCTCCCGGGTCGATCGTCATCTGGTGCGGCGAGTGGGACTTGAACCCACACGTCCTCACGGACAGCAGAGTTTGAGTCTGCCCTGTCTGCCAATTCCAGCACCGCCGCGAAGCCACACTATAGCCGGAGGCGAATCGGTCGTAGTATGGAACGCGCGTTCAGTTCTCTCACGGCCCCGTCCTGCCGTGTCTCACACAGCCAATTCACTCGGCGGTGGCATGATCGCGCGGCCCGCGCTCGATGAAGGAGTCCGCATGTTCCGCCGTTTCCTGGGAACCGTTCAGTCCGGCATTCCCTCCTCGCCCGTCTCTGCCGCGCCGAGCACGGCCGGCGACACCGCGACCGTCCGTCGGATCGTTGCCCGATTGGAGGCGATGCCACCCGAGCGGGCCAGGCTCATCGCGTCTGCCGCCTACACGCTCGCTCGGGCGGCGAACGCGGATCTCGAGATCAGCGACGACGAAACGGCGGCGATCGAGCACGAGCTGCAGGCGCACGACGGGCTGGACGAGGCCACCGCCGTGCTCGTGACCCAGATGGCCAAGCTCCAGGCGCGGACGGTGGGCGGCGCCGAGGACTACTCCGTCACCCGCGAGTTCAAGGCGCTCGCCACGCGCGAGCAACGCCTCGACGTCCTGCGCGCCTGCTTCGCGGTCGGCGCGGCGAACGGGACGATCTCGGCCGAGGAGAACGCCGTCACCAACCAGATCGCCCGCGAGCTCGACGTCGATGACGCGACGCTCAACGCGATCCGCGCGGAGTACCACGAGCAGCTCTCGTCGGTCCAGCGCATCCGGCGCGTCACCGAGGGTCATTGACCCGGCGGACCAGCCGGCGGCGATCACGCGCCGGCGAGTCGAAGCTCCACCAAGCCGTCTCCGAGCCGCCGGCGGATCTCCGACAGAAGCTCCGCATCGTAGGCGACACCGAGTCGCAGCTCCATCGGAAGTCCGGCGACCCCTCCCGGGCCGGGAAGGTGGATCACGACCCGGGTGTCGCCCGGCCGGTCGCGGAGCACGCCCCGGAACGCCTCCATGGCCTGAATGACCCGATCGCTCGGCCCGGTCATCGCGAAGTTGACGTGGAGCACCGTGTTGGGCCCGGCATCGACCGGAGCGTCCGCGGTGGCGTCTGCGACGATCCGCGCCCGGGCTTCGTCGGGCACGGCCGGCTCGTCCCGCCCGTCGGACGGCGGCACGCCGCCGGGCAGCTCGACGTGGGCACCGATGGGTTCCGCCGGGGCGATCGGTGGGAGCGCCGTCGCGGCGGACCCGCCGCCCCGACGCGGCGACACGTAGGGCACGGCCGGGACCGGCGAGAGGGCGTCGCCTGACGGGTGGGACGAAGCTGCTCCGGGGCCTGACGGCACGGGCGGCCTGGCGGCGACCGGCGGCGGGCCGTACCCGGAGCGGGAGGGGCCTGGACCGGGGGGTCCCGGGCGACCGCCGGACATTGACGCGCCGTTCATCGCCGTTCCGTTGCCGTGGCCGGCCGGTGCTCGCCGCCCGGACCCCCGATCGGAGGCGGCGACCTGTCGGGCGAACGCCTCCGGGCCGGCCGCCGACGCCTGGTCCCATTCGACGGCGAGGTCGGCCAGCAGGGATACGTCCTCACCCTTGTGGTCGACCCGACCGGCCACCAGCAGGATCTCGCCCTCTCGCCAGGTCGACCCGGTCTGCTCGTAGAGCCGGGGGAAGACGACCACCTCGACGGTCCCCTGCAGATCCTCGATGGTCACGATCGCCATCGTCGCCTTGGCCTTCGTGATCACCGTCCGGACGCCCGTGACGATGCCGCCGATCACGACCCGCTGGCCGTCGAGAGACTCGTCGCGGAGGTCGCTCGAATAGGCGCTCACGAACTGGCCGACGCGTTCGGCGACCTCGCCCATCGGGTGCTCGGACAGGTACAGCCCGAGCAGCTCCTTCTCCCATCGGAGTCGCTCGCGAACCGGCACCTCGGTCGCCGCGGGCAGCGGCCGCTCGAAGGCCGCGGCGTCGGCCGCGCCCAGGTCGAACAGCGACGTCTGCCCGGAGATTCGGTCGCGCTGCGTCGCCTGCGCGCCCGCGACGGCATCCTCCAACCCGAGCAGGATCTGGGCCGGGTGCCCGAACGCGTTCAGGGCGCCGACCTTCGCCAGCGCCTCGAGCACCTTCCGGTTGGCCAGGCGGAGATCGATCCGGGTGCAGAAATCGGTCAGCGAGCGGAACGGGCCGCCCTCGTCGCGAGCCGCGATGATCAATTCGATCGCCCCCTCGCCGACGTTCTTGACCGCCAGCAGCCCGAACCGGATGGAGTCGCCCTCGACGGTGAACTCGAGGTGGCTGCGGTGGACATCGGGCGGGAGGACCGGGATCCCCATCCGCCGGCACTCGGCGACCGCGGCCGCGACCTTTTCCTCGTTCGACCGGAACGCCGTCAGAACCGCGGTCATGTAGTCGACCGTGTGGTTGGCCTTGAGGTATGCCGTCTGGTAGGCGATCAGCCCGTAGCAGGTCGCGTGGGCCTTGTTGAAGCCGTAGCGCTCGAACGGCTCGAAGGCCGTGAACACCGCATCGATCGTTGCCGCCGGCACGCCGCGCTCGGCGGCCCGGGTGACGAACTTCTCCTTCTGCGCGCGCAGGACCGCGGACTTCTTCTTGCGGATGGCGTAGCCCAGGGTGTCGGCCTCGGGGCCGGTGAACCCGCCGAGGGCCATCGCCGCGGACATGATGTCCTCCTGGTACACGAAGATCCCGTACGTCTTCTCGAGGTACGGCTCGAGCAGCGGGTGCAGGTAGGTCACCGGTTCCTGGCCATGCTTCCGCCGGATGTAGGCCGGGATGTTGTCCATCGGCCCGGGCCGGTAGAGCGCGACCATGGCGGCCAGGTCGTAGACGGACGTCGGGCGCAGGTCGCGGACGTAGCGGCGCATGCCCGCCGACTCCAGCTGGAAGATCCCGGTCGTCTCGCCCGAGGCCAGCAGGTCGAAGGTCTTCGCGTCGTCGAGCGGGATGTGCTCGAGGTCGATCGCGATCCCGCGGTTGTCGCGGACGAGCTCGACGGCCTGGCGGAGGATCGTCAGGTTCGACAGGCCCAGGAAGTCGAACTTGAGCAGGCCCAGCGCCTCGATCGCGTGCATCTCGTACTGGGTCATCAGCCCGTCCGAGTTGGTCGCCTTCTGGAGCGGCATCAGCTCCGTCAACGGTTCGCGGCTGATGACCACACCGGCGGCGTGGGTCGAGGCGTTGCGGGCGACGCCCTCGAGGTGCCGCGCGAAGTCGATGATCCGCTTGACCGCCGGGTCCGCCTCGACCTGGCCGCGGAGGTCGGGCGAGAGCTGGAGCGCCTCGTCGAGCTTGATCCCGAGCTGGTTCGGGACCGCCTTGGCAATCCGGTCGACCTCGCCGTAGGAGTGGCCCAGGACGCGACCCACGTCGCGGATCGCCGCCCGCGCGAGCATCGTGCCGAAGGTGATGATCTGGGCGACATGGTCCTGGCCATACTTGCGCCCGACGTAGGCGATGACCTCCTCACGGCGCCCGTCCTCGAAGTCGACGTCGATGTCCGGCATCGTCACCCGGTCGGGGTTGAGGAAGCGCTCGAACGGGAGCTGGTAGAGGATCGGGTCGACCGGCGTGATCCCCAGCGTGTACGTCACGACCGACCCGGGCGCGGAGCCTCGGCAGGTGGTCTGGATGCGCTGCTCTCGGGCAAACGCGATGAAGTCGGCCACGATCAGGAAGTAGCCGGCGTAGCCCATCGAGAGGATCACGCCGAGCTCGTAGTCGAGCCGCGCCTGCAGCTCGGGCGTCACCGTTGCATAGCGGCGTTCGAGCCCGCGCTGGCACTCCGCCCGCAGCCAGCTCTCCGTGGTGTGACCCTCGGGCACCGGGAAGTGCGGGATCCTGAGCTGCCCCAATGGCAGTTCGATGTCGGTCATCTCGGCGATCCGCCGGGTGTTCAGGATGGCGTCGGGCTGGTCGGGGAACAGCGCGGCCATCTCTGCGGCCGACTTCACGTAGAACTCGTTCGTGTCGAAGCGCATCCGGTTGGGAGTGTCGAGGTTGTTGCCGGTTCCCACGCAGAGCAGGACGTCGTGCGCCTCCGACTGGTCACGCCGGACGTAGTGGAGGTCGTTGGTGACGACCAGCGACAGCCCGGTCTCGGGCGCCAGCCGGAGGAGCTGCTCGTTGAGCCGCCGCTGCTCGGGCAGGCCGTGATCCTGGAGCTCGAGATAGAAGCGATCCCTGCCGAAGATGTCCCCGTACTCCCCCGCCAGGTTGCGGGCGAGCTCCCAGTCCCCGCTCTCCAGCGCCCGCGGGATCTCACCCGTCAGGCAGGCCGACATGCCGATGAGGCCGGCGCTGTGGCGAGCCAGATGCTCCCGGTCGATGCGGGGCTTGTAGTAGTAGCCGTCGATGTGCGCGTCCGTGATCAGGCGACACAGGTTCTGGTAGCCGGTCCAGTCCTGGGCGAGCAGGACCAGGTGGAACGGCTGGGCGTCGGCCTTGCCCTCCCTGTCGGTCATCGACCGGCGGGCGACATAAGTCTCAACGCCGATGATCGGCTTGATCGCCCTCGCCTTCGCGGCCTGGTAGAAGGCGACCGCGCCGTACAGTGCGCCGTGGTCCGTGATCGCCATCGAGTCCATGCCGTGCTGGGCGGCCGCGTCGACCAGCTCGGTGATCCGCCCCAGACCGTCCAACAGGCTGAATTCGGAGTGGACGTGGAGGTGGGCGAAGTCGTTCGGAGCGATGGTCACGGCGGTCAATGGTAGCCCGCCCAGGACGTCGCCGGCGGCGGGCCATCTCGATGGGTACGCGTTCTCGAGTGCCGGAGGCTCGATCTGCGATGCCGGTTCGCCTCCCCCTGCACGTGCCGTCAAGTCGGAGGAGAATCGCCGCCGGTCAGGCGAGCTGCCGGGGCCGGTCCAGTCGGGAGGTGATGGTGGACGAGCGAGCAACGCTCACCACGCGTCAAGTGTTCGATCCGACGGCCACGCCCTTGCTCGCCAGGAGCCCGTCGCCGTGATGGCCCGGCCTCGGTCCGTCTCGACCCGATTGGCGCGAGGGCGGTGATGGCAACCCCCGGTCGATCGAGCGCACGTTCCCCTCTCCCCGGCTCCGACTTCAACGGCGCCGCCTACGAGTGGCGTCGCCTGCTCGCGGAGGCACTCGGAACGTTCTTTCTCGTCCTGGTGGCGGTGGCCGGCCCCATGGTCGACGTGCGCTTCGGGGGCCACGTCATCTCCCTGTCTGCCCAGGTCGCTGCGCCGGGCCTGATGGTCGCCGCGATCATTCTGTCGATGGGCGCTGTGTCAGGCGCGCATCTCAACCCGGGCGTCAGCGTCGCGTTCGCGCTCCGTGGCGATTTCCCGTGGCGCCGCGTGCCCATGTACGTGTTGGCACAGCTCGTCGGCGCCGTCCTTGCGACACTGATTCTGGTGGCGCTCTTCGGCCGGCAGGACACATCGGGTCTGACCCTTCCTGGGCCAGGAATCGGCGAGGGAACCGCGATGGCCTGGGAGATGGTGCTCAGCGTCGGCCTGGTCACCGTGATCCTCGGGACCGCGTCGGGCGCGCAGAACATCGGGCCGCTGAACGCCATCGGTGTCGGGAGCTACATCGTGCTGGCCGGCCTGATCGGAGCGCCCGTGAGCGGAGCCTCGATGAACACGGCCCGCTCATTGGGTCCCGCGTTGGTGCTCGGTGACACGACGGCCTGGTGGGTCTACGTGGTCGGGCCGCTCGGCGGTGCCGTCGTCGCGGCCGGGATCGGATACCTGCTGCGTGGCCCGGGCGGCGGCTACTCAGGCACCAGGGCCGCCCAGGGGACCCTGGGCTGGACGTGGCGCCCGGGGCCCATCGGGCCCGTCAAACCCACACACGACCCAACGGCTCCCGAGGAGGCCCGCGTCGACGATGACCACGACCTCCCCTGACGTCCCTCGACGGATGGTCACGGGAGTCAATGCTCGCCGTGGGTCGCCTGTCCCGCTGGTGTCCCGCCGACCGGCTAGAGTCCCCGCATGATTCCCTCGGACGTCGACGACGAGGCCATGGAATCCATGGTCGTGGCTGCCCTCGACCGCCTGCCCGAGGGGTTCCGGGAGCCGCTCGCGTCGGTGGCCATCGTCATCGAGGATGAGGCCGACGCCGCCCAGCTCGCGTCGGTCGGCGCGCGCGGCCTGTTTGGCCTGTATCAGGGCATCCCCCGGACACGGCTGTCAGCCGACACCGCGGCGACGCCGAGCAAGATCACGATCTTCCGCGGCCCGATCGTGCGCGCGAGCGCGGACCCCGACTCCCTCGAAGCGCTCGTGGCAGAGACGGTCTATCACGAGATTGCCCACCACTTCGGGATCTCCGACGAGCGGCTCGGCGAACTGCGGCGCGGGGGTCACTGAGCACCTCGGTCGCGACCGGGGCGATCCGCTCCACCCAGCCGCGTGTACTGCCGCGGCGCTCGGGTGCAGGCCGTCGGCGGCGGGCGCCCAGCCGACGCAGCGCACGGCAGCCGGGCTTCGAGACCACGTCGGCCAAGCGTGGCGCACCCGAGCGTCACAGCCGCCGCGCGAAAAGGTGATGTGGGGCCTATCCTGCACTTCGACCATCCAGCCGGCCCTTGCCCCGTGAGGCGTGCGGTCGGTACGATGCGAGACATTGGCGGCTCCATCGGAGTCGCCGCCCGCCGTTCAGCGCGATCCCTGGGCAGCAGCCCGTCACGGACGCCTGAACCGCGAACCTGGAGGAGGAAACATGCGCAACCGCTCCCTGGGACTGACCCTGTTCGCGGGGCTGTCCATCCTGGTCGCCGCCTGTAGCTCGAGCGGCGCCACAGCCTCGCCGTCCTCGGAAGCCTCCATGGCTCCGTCGGTCGAGCCGTCCATGGCTCCGTCGGTCGAGCCGTCCATGGCTCCGAGCGAATCGGCCGCGCCGCAGTCCGACCTCAAGATCGGCGTCGTCACCGACATCGGCACGCTGAACGACAAGGGCTACAACGAATACAGCTTCAAGGGCGCCGTGGATGGCGCCGCCGAGATCGGCGCGCCCGCTCCCCAGTCGACCGTCCCGAAGGACGCGTCCGAGTACGCCGCCGACATCCAGGCGTTCGTCGACCAGAAGTACAGCATCATCGTGACCGTCGGCTTCAACATGACGGCCGACACGGTCAAGGCAGCTCATGCCAATCCGACGATCCACTTCGTCGGTGTCGACCAGTCCCCGGTGTGCGTCGACGAGCAGGGCAACCCGGACGCCACCTTCGCCTGCAAGGGCGACGCCAAGACCCTCGACCCGAACTACACCTCGCTGTACTTCGCCGAGGACCAGGCCGGCTACCTCGCCGGCATCGTCGCTGCCTACGCGTCGAAGGCCGGCTCGATCGGTGCCATCGGCGGCACCACGCTGTGCGCCCCGTGCGTGCGCTACATCCAGGGGTACGAGCTCGGTGCCAAGTCCGTCAAGGCGGACATCAAGGTGGCGTCGGCCTACGTGACCAACGACTTCTCGGCGGCGGCCTTCAATGACCCGGCCGGCGGCAAGGCGTTCGCCCAGACGTTCCTCAAGGCCCACAAGTCCGACGTCATGTTCCAGGTCGCCGGCAAGACCGGCAACGGCGTCCTCGAGGCCGCCTGCGCCGCGGGCATCTACGGCATCGGCGTCGATGTCGACCAGTGGCTGTCGATCGGTGCGCCCGGCAACGCGTGCATCATCACCAGCGCCGAGAAGCACGTCGAGTCGGCCGTGAAGCAGGCGGTCGTCGCCATCGCCGGCGGCTCCCTGGCCGCGGGTGATGTGCTGTTCAACGCGCAGAACGACGGCATCGGCGTGTCTCCGTTCCACGATGCTGCGAGCATGTTCGGTCCCGAGGTCCAGACGGCCCTCGATACCGCGCTGGCCGGCATGAAGGACGGCTCGCTCAAGACCTGCCCCGACACCGATTGCGGCGTCTACAAGCCGTAATCCTCGAGACCCGTTGACGGGATCGGGTCGGCCGCGGCGGCCGACCCGATCCTCATACCACCTCCGAACGTCCGGAGCGCCCACCATGACGGACCCGGCGGAACCGATCGTCGCTCCAGCCCTCGAGATGCGGGGGATCACGAAGCGCTACCCGGGCGTGGTCGCCAATGACGGGATCAACCTCGTGGTCCGGCCGGGCGAGATCCAGGCCCTGCTCGGTGAGAACGGGGCCGGCAAGACCACTCTGATGAACGTCCTCTACGGCCTGGCCACGCCCGACGAGGGCGAGATTCTGCTCGATGGGACACCGGTCAAGATCACCGGCCCGGCCGACGCCATCGCCCGCGGCATCAGCATGGTCCACCAGCACTTCATGCTGGTCCCCGTCCTGACCGTCGCCGAGAACATCCTGCTCGGCGAGGAGACGATGGCCAACCGGTTCTTCCTCGATCGAAACGAGGCGCACCGGCGGATCATCGAGCTCGGCCGGCGGTTCGGCTTCGAGATTGACCCCGAGGCCAGGGTCGGGTCGTTGTCGGTCGGCTGGCAGCAGCGCGTGGAGATCCTCAAGGCTCTCTACCGGAACGCGAAGATCCTCGTCCTCGACGAGCCTACGGCCGTCCTCACCCCCCAGGAGACCGAGGAGATCTTCGCGGTCCTTCGCCGGCTCGCCAGCGAGGGCCACAGCATCGTGTTCATCAGCCACAAGCTCTACGAGGTCCTCGAGATCGCGGATCGGATCACGGTCATCCGGCGCGGACGGGTCGTCGGCGAGCGCCGGCCGGCCGAGACCGACGAGGACGACCTGGCGGAGTTGATGGTCGGTCGCGAGGTCCAGCTCGTCGTCGACCGCGGCGAATCCCACCCGGCCGCACCGGTGCTGCACGTGTCCGGCCTCACCGCCCGCGACGACCGCGGCCACCAGACGGTCAACGGCGTCGACTTCGAGGTCCGCGCCGGCGAGATCTTCGGGATCGCGGGCGTGGCCGGGAACGGCCAGGATGAGCTGGTCGAGTCGATCATCGGGCTCCGCAAGCCGACTGCCGGCAAGGTCACGCTCGACGGCGAGGACGTGACCAGCCACTCCCCGCGCCAGCTCAACGAGGCGCAGGTCGCCTACGTCCCGGCGGACCGTCATCGGTTCGGCCTCATCCTGTCGTTCTCCGTCGCCGACAACCTCGTGCTCACCAGTTACTACCGCTCGCCCTACGCCCGCGGCCTGGTGCGCGACCGCGACGCGATCGAACGCGACGCGCGCACGTCGGTCCAGCGCTTCGACATCCGGACCCCGTCGCCGAACGTCAAGGCCAGCACGCTGTCGGGCGGCAACCAGCAGAAGACCGTCGTCGCGCGCGAGTTCGATCGCGATCTCAAGCTGCTGATCCTCGACCAGCCGACCCGCGGCCTGGACGTCGGCAGCATCGAGTTCATCCATCGCCAGGTGATCGCCAAGCGCGATGCCGGGACCGCCGTGCTTCTGGTGTCGGCCGAGCTCGACGAGGTCCTCGAGCTTTCCGACCGGATCGGCGTGATGTACGGCGGCAGGATCGTCGCCATCGTCGACGGGCCGACGGCGGACAAGAACGACGTCGGCCTCCTGATGGCGACCGGCGGCGAGCGCGACGCGGCAATCGCCAGCCACGTGATGGAGCAGACCGCGTGAGCGCCGCGCCGGCCCCGGCCGATCGCCGCCCGCGACGGAGCGCCGCGGCACGGATCTGGACGGTCGCGGCCGTCCCTGTGGCCGTCGTGGTCCTTGCGGTCCTGCTCGGCGCGGCGATCGTCCTGGTGTCAGAGCTGCTCGTGCCCGGCAAGGCATTCGACTGGGGCCTCCCGCTCGTCGCCTATGGCGCCCTCGTTGAGGGCGCGTTCGGCAACTCCGACGCGGTCGTGTCCACGCTCGTCAACAGCGTGCCGCTCGTGTTCGGCGGCCTGGCCGTCGGATTCGGATTCAAGGCGGGACTGTTCAACATCGGCGCGCAGGGCCAGTTCCTGGTCGGGGCCCTGGGTGCCGTCATCGTCGGCGTCTGGCTGGCGAAGGCGCCGCCCATCGTGGCGATGCCCGCCGCCGCGCTTGCCGGGTTCGTGGCGGGCGGCCTGTGGGGCTTCGTACCGGGCTTCCTCAAGGCGATCTCGGGCGCCCACGAGGTCGTCAGCACGATCATGATGAACTACATCGCGGTCCAGCTCCTGGCCGCCTTGGTGAGCGGGCCGCTCAAGGTACCGCGCTCGCCGTCCCCGGTCACCTTCGACGTCGGGAACGCGGCGTTCCCGATCCTGATCGGGCGCAACGGCCACCTCGGGATCGTCCTGGCACTGCTCGCGGCGGGGTTCGTCTGGTGGCTTCTGTTCCGCACGACCTGGGGCTTCGAAGTCCGGTCCGTCGGCGCGAACCCCGACGCCTCGCGCTACGCGGGGATGCGACCCAGGCTCATCACGATCGCCACCATGACGTTCTCCGGGGCGCTCGCCGGCCTGGCCGGCACGAGCGTGCTACTCGGCGTCACGCACAGCATGACCTCGAGCTTCGGGACCACCGTCGGGTTCGACTCGATCGCGGTCGCCCTGCTGGCCCGGTCGCACCCGCTCGCGACGGTGCTCGCCGCTCTCCTGTTCGGGGGGATGCGGGCCGGTGCCGGGCTGATGCAAATTCGCGCAGAGATCCCCGTCGAGCTGGTCGATGTGCTGCAGGCCGTCATCCTGCTGTTCCTCGTCGCGAGCCCCGTCCTCCGACGCGTGCTCCACGCCGTGACCCCCGCCGGTGACTCCGACGCCCAGGCGCCGATGCGCGACATGACGCCCGGAGCTCTGGCCTGATGGACATCACCGCCCTGTCCGACGCGCTGTACGGCATCCCGCTCGCCGGGATCGTGTTCCAGATCGTTGGATTCCTCGTCGACGTGATCCCGTCGAACGCGCCGAACATCATGAACCAGGCCACGCCGCTCGCCCTCGCCGCCCTGTGCGGCGTCCTTTGCGAGCGGTCGGGCGTGGTCAACATCGGCATCGAGGGCACGATGCTGGCGGCCGCCTTCACGGCCTGGGTCGTGGGCGTCGCGGTCAATCCGATGTTCGGGAGCCCGGCACCTGGCCCGATCTTCGGGCTGACCATCCCGCTCGTGATCTGCCTGGTCGCGGCCGTCCTCGTCGCCGTGCTGATCTCGACGCTCCACGCCTGGCTGTCGATCTCGCTGCGGGCTGACCAGATCATCAGCGGCACGATCATCAACATCGCCGCGTTCGGCGTGACCGGCTACCTCGATCAGCTGATCTCCAAGACGTCGCCGGCCGGTGCCGGCAGCTTCGCCGCGTTCACGCCGCCGACCGAGCTGACCGACCTGCCCGTCGTCGGCTGGCTCATCGCGATGTTCCTCAACCAGGGGCCGATCGCGATGTCGACGATCGTGATCATCATCGGCGGCCAGCTCTGGCTGTTCCGGTCGCGCTGGGGCCTGCGCACGCGGGCAGTCGGCGAGCACCCGCGCGCCGCCGAGACGGTCGGCATCGACGTCATCCGTCTGCGCTACCGCAACGTGATGCTCGGCGGCGTGTTCGCCGGTCTCGGCGGGGCGTGGCTGAGCATCGAGGCGACCAACTCGTTCCAGACCGGGATGACGACCGGTCGCGGCTTCATCGCCTTGGCGGCCATGATCATGGGCCGCTGGACGCCGATCGGGGCGTTCGGGTCGGCGCTCCTGTTCGCGCTCTTCCTGCAGATCAGCCAGCTGATCAAGATCGCCCCGCCGGCCGGCGATCTCGGCACGATCATGAGCTCCGTGCCGGCCCAGCTGTGGGACGCGCTGCCGTACCTCCTGACGATCGTGATCCTGGCCGGCGTCGTGGGTCGGAGCATCCCGCCGGCGGCCGACGGCCAGCCGTACGAACGCGAAGCCGCGACCTGAGCGCGTGACCCCGGCCGACTCGGAGCGGGCCGCGGCCGTTGCGGCCCTGCCGGGCGCTCCGCCACCGGGCACCCCGCGACCGGTCATCCTGGACGGCGACCCGGGGCATGACGATGCCCTCGCGATCCTCCTCGCCTGTGCCGCCCCCGAGCTCGACCTCCTGGCGGTCACGACCGTCTGCGGCAATGCCGGGCTGGCCAACACGACCCGGAACGCGCTCCGGATACTGACGCTGCTCGGACGGACCGACACCCCGGTGGCGGCCGGAGCGGATCGTCCGCTCGCTGCGCGAGCCGCTCATCCAGCCGGTCTTCCACGGCGAGAGCGGGCTCGACGGGGCCGACCTGCCCGAACCGGCGTTCGACGTCCGTCCCGAGGCGGCCATCGAGCTCACGGCATCGCTGGTCCGCTCGTCGAGCCGGCCGGTCACGCTGGTTCCGACCGGGCCGCTGACCAACATCGGGCTGTTCCTGCGTGCCTTCCCGTCACTCCACGACCGGATCGGGGCGATCTCGCTGATGGGCGGATCGCTCGGCGTCGGGAACACGACCGCCTCCGCCGAGTTCAACATCTGGCAGGACCCCGAGGCCGCGGCGATCGTGTTCGACGCCGGCATCCCGATCCTGATGGCCGGGCTGGACGTGACCCACCGCGCCCTGGTGCTGCCGCAGGACATCGCCCGGCTCGAGGCACTCGGGACACGGGCGGGCCGGGTGTTCGCTGACCTGATGCGCTTCTTCGCCATCCACCACCGCGAGCGGTACGGTTGGCCGGGACCGCCGATCCACGACGCGGTGGCCGTGGGCGTCCTGATCGCCCCGTGGCTGATCACCCGTCGCCCGCTGCGCGTCGACATCGAGATCGGCCACGGGCTGACTCGCGGCCGAACGGTCGGGGACGAGGAGGGACGGTCCGGCCGCCGGGTCAACGCCGAGGTCGGCGTGGACCTCGACCGTGAGCGGTTCATCGACCTCGTCATCGACGCCGCGGCGACGTTCGCCTAGCATCGCGAAATGACCACAGTGCCGCCCATGGCGTCAAGTCGCGCGGCCGGCGCGCCGACCCCGACCGCAGCCGAGCTTGGGTACCAGCCGTGGGATCCGGGGTTCGTCGCCGACCCCTACCCGGCCCTGGCTCGGCTGCGCGAGCGCGCCCCGGTGATCTACGACGAACGAACCAACCAGTGGCTCGTCTCCCGTCACGCCGACGTCAACGCCCTGTTGCGCGACCGCCGGCTCGGCCGCTCGTACCTCCACGTCGCGACGCACGAGGCATGGGGCCGCACGCCGCCACCGGCCCACCAGGCGCCGTTCTGGGACCTCCTTGCCGTCCAGATGATCGACATGGAGCCGCCCGACCACACCCGCCTCCGCCGGCTCGTGTCGACCGCTTTCACGCCGCGTACGATCGAGTCACTCCGGCCGCGGATCGAGGCGATCGTCGGCCGGGCGATCGACGGCGCCCTGGCGCTCGGCGAGTTCGACCTGATCGCCGACCTGCTCGAGCTGGTGCCCGTCGCCGTGATCGGCGAGCTGCTCGGGATCCCGGAGGCCGATCGGCATCGCCTCCGGCCCTGGTCGGCCGACATGACCCTGATGTTCGAGCTCAACCCGACCACCGAGGCCCAGCGCCGGGCGACCACCGCGAGCGCCGAGTTCGAGGCCTACGTGAGGGGCATCACCCGGGAGCGGCGCCGCGCCCCCAGCGGGGACCTGATCAGCCAGCTCGGCGCCGTGCTCGAGACCGACGGCGATCGGCTGACCGAGGACGAGCTGATCGGCACGACCGTCCTGCTGCTCAACGCCGGACACGAGGCGTCCGTCAATGGCGCGGCCAACTCATGGTGGGCGCTGTTCCGGAACCCGGACGCACTGGCGCGGCTGCGTGCCGAGCCGCGGCTCGTCCCGACGGCGATCGAGGAGCTCCTCCGGTTCGATACGCCGGCGCCGATGTTCGAGCGGTGGGTCCTCGAGGACGTCGAGGTCGGGGGTGTGATCATCCCGCGCGGCCAGGAGCTGGCGCTCCAGTTCGCGGCCGCGAACCGCGACCCGGCGGCCTTCGACCGGCCCGACGAGATCGTCCTCGACCGCTCGCCCAACAGGTATCTGTCGTTCGGCGCCGGGATCCACTACTGCCTAGGCGCACCGCTGGCCAAGCTCGAGTTCGAGATCCTGTTCGCCGCGATCCTCGATCGGATGCCGGCGCTCCGGGTGGTCGAGGAGCCGGCCTGGAAGCCCCGGTTCGTGCTTCGCGGTCTCGAGGCGCTGCGGGTCCGGGCATGACCGACGACGAGGCCGCCACCCGCGCGGCGGACCGTGCCCGCGTGGCGGCGATCCTCGACGCGCAGGAGGGCCGCCGGCCCGTCCCGTTGCTGGACGACGACGGGATCGAGGCGGCGCTACGAGCCACCCGGCGGATTGCCGTGATCGGCGCGTCGTCGAGCCCGGGCCGCCCGTCGCATGGCGTCTTCCGCTACCTCGTCGAGCAGGGGTTCGAGTGCGTGCCGGTCAACCCGAACGAGCCCTCGGTGCTGGGGGTGCCGGCCTTCGCGACCGTGGCGGAGGCCGCGGCGGCGACCGGTCCGTTCGACATGGTCGACGTCTTCCGCCGCCCCGAGCTGTGCGCCGCCCACGCCGCTGAGGCGGTCGCCGCCGGCGCGCGCTGGCTGTGGCTCCAGCTCGGCGTCGTCAGCTGGGAAGCGGCGGCGATCGCCCATGCCGCCGGGCTGGGTGTCGTCATGGACCGTTGCACGGCGATCGAGTGGCGCCGGATCCGGGGCTCTCACCGCAGGTAGCGGCTTCGCCGCAGGGTTGATGCGCCCTGCGCATCGGTCCCGGGTCATTCGTCCTCGGCAACCCTCAAGCCCGTCCATTCCGGCGAGCGGACCAGCGTGGATGAACTCCAAAACGATGCCTCCGGGGATCAGCCTGTGACCGTCCGCCGGCCGCGCGCGACGTAGGCGTTCGACGTCAGCGAACGAAGAACCCGAGGAAGACCAGCACGAGCCCGGCGATCGCGATGAGTCCCGCGTACTGGGCCTGCCGGCGGAGGACCTCCATGGCGACCGACGCGCCCGTTCGGCCGTCGTCGCGGAGCCCGCCCCGCCAGGCCTGGTAGCGGGCCACGTTCTCGTCCTGCGCCTTGAGCATCCGGTAGCGGGACCAGGGCGCCCTAGCCCGAACGTACCCCACGATGATCAGGGCCACGCCGGCGAGCCAGAGGACGGTGTTCAACGCGCTCAACGATCAGCTCCTCTCGACCGCCCCGGCAGCGAGGCGTTCGCGAACGGCGTCCCGGACGAGCGCCGCGTTGGCCTGGCCCCGGGTCGCCTTCATGACCTGGCCGACGAGGAACCCGATCGCCTGCTGCCGCCCGGCATGGAAGTCGGCCACCGCCGTTGGCTGTTCGGCCAGCACCCGGTCGACGGCGGCCCCCAGCGCACCGACGTCGGAGATCTGACGATATCCTCGAGCGGCGATAATCGACGCCGCCGAGGCACCGCTCGAGGCATGCTCCCCGAGGACCTCGCGCCCGTGGGCACGGGTGATCGACCCGGCAGCGACGGCTCGGATGACCGCTGCAAACTGCGCGGCATCGACGACGATCGGATCTGGCGCCGCGTTCCGCAGTCGGAGGTAGTCGCCAACCACCCAGTTGGCGACGGGCTTGGCATCCAGCGTGGCATCCGCACCCAGCGTCTCCTCGAACAGGCGGGCTGCGTCCGGGTCGGCCACCAGGAGTGCCGCGTCGTAGGCACTCAGGCCGAGCTCGTCCCGGTAGCGGGCACGGCGGGCGGCCGGGAGCTCCGGCAGGCCGGCCTTGATCGTGCCGAGCCACGCCGGATCGAGGTGGAGGGGCGGCAGGTCGGGCTCCGGGAAGTAGCGGTAGTCGTCGGATGTCTCCTTGATCCGCATCCGGTACGTTTCGCCTCGCTCCTCCGACCAGCCGCGGGTTTCCTGGACCAGGCGCTGCCCGGCGTCGAGGATGGCGGCCTGCCGCTCGATCTCGAAGTCGATCGCCCGCTCGACCGCCCGGAACGAGTTCATGTTCTTGACCTCGACCCGGGTGCCGAACGGCTCTGTGCCGCGCGGCCGGAGCGAGACGTTGGCCTCCACCCGCATCTGGCCCCGTTCCATGTCGGCGTCGGACGCGCCGATCGATCGAAGCAGCAGCTGTAGCTCCTCCGCGTAGCGGCGGGCCTGCTCCGCGGTCCGGATTTCGGGCTCGGTCACGATCTCCATCAACGGCGCGCCCGACCGATTGAAGTCGACGAGGCTGACCTTGCGGCCCTCCGAGTCGATCCCGTGCACCAGCTTGGCCGTGTCCTCCTCGAGGTGCGCTCGGGTGATCGTCACGGTACACGGTCCGGCGGAGGTCTCGAACGTGAGCCGTCCGAGCGACGCGAGAGGCAGCTGGTACTGGCTGATCTGGTAGCCCTTCGGCAGGTCCGGGTAGAAGTAGTTCTTGCGGTCCCAGCGGGTCGCCGCGGGGGCTGTCGCCTCGATCGCCGCTCCGGCGGCCAGGACGTGCTCGACGGCCCGGGCGTTGATCGTAGGGAGCGCGCCGGGAAGACCAAGGCAGACCGGGCACACCCGGGTGTTCGGGGGTGCCCCGTCGTAGTCGGTGGAGCACGCGCAGAACATCTTCGAGGCCGTCTTGAGCTGGCAATGGACCTCGATGCCGATGACCGCCTCGTAGCGATCGAGCGGGCCGGAACCGGCCGAGGATCGCTCGACCGCCGCGCTTGCTGACGAGCTCATGCGCCCTAGTGTCGCATACGGACAAGGTCCCGAACGGTTTTGGCGCAGGCGCGAGGACCGGGCGGAATGGCAACGAGACGTTCATGAGAGCGCTCTCTTGACAACGGCTGATACTCTGCCGGAGGGATCGTGAGAGCGCTCTCACAGCGAAGGAGGAAACCGTCACTTGACGCAGCCGAACGCCCGTGATCGCCGCAACGGTTCGACCCTGGAGGGTGTCGCGGCGCTGGCCGGCGTCTCGCGGGCCACCGTGTCGCGGGTGGTCAATGGCTCTCCCCGCGTCGGTCCCGACATTCGTCGCGATGTCGAGGCGGCGATCGAGCAGCTCGGCTACGTCCCGAACCGGGCCGCCCGGTCGTTGGTGACGCGCCGCAGCGAGTCGATCGGTCTGGTCATCACCGAGCCGACCGGTCGACTGTTCAGCGACCCCTTCTTCCCGAGGGCCCTTCGCGGGATCAGCCTCGAGCTCACGGCCCGTGACCTGCAGCTCGTGCTGCTCATGCCGAACACGCCGGCCGACGTGCAGCGGACGGGCGACTACCTGTCGGCGGGACACGTCGATGGCGCCGTCCTGGTCAGCCTCCACGGCGAGGATCCCCTCCCATCGCGACTGTCCGAGGCCGGCATCCCGCTAGTCCTGGTCGGCCGTCCGCCGCGCGGGATCTCGGCAAGCTACGTCGACGTCGACAATCGGCAGGGCGCCCGGAGCGCGGTCGAGCATCTCATCGCCGGCGGCCGCCGCGTGATCGCCACGATCACGGGTCCGACGGACATGCCGGCCGGGGTCGATCGGCTCGCCGGCTATCGCGAAGCGATCGCCGAGGCCGCATTGGAGGCCGACCCGCGTCTCGAGGCCAAGGGCGATTTCACGCAGGCCGGTGGCGCCGATGCGATGACCCGGCTGCTCCAGGCGCGGCCCGACATCGACGCGGTCTTCGCCGCGTCCGATCTCATGGCCGCCGGCGCCCTGTCGATCCTGGCCTCGACCGGCCATCGCGTGCCTCGGGACGTCGCGGTGGTCGGGTACGACGACTCGCCGGTCGCCACGTTGACCAATCCGCAGCTCACCAGCGTCCACCAGCCCATCGAGGAGATGGGACGTGAAGTCGGCCGCCTGCTCGTCGAAGCGGTCGAAGGCAGGGACCGCGTCATCCGGCGCGTGATCCTGGCCACCGACCTGGTGAAGCGCGCGTCGAGCGTCGGGAGGCCGTCGCCCTGAGCCGGCCGGCGACCGGCGGCATCGGCCCTCCCTGGGTGGATGCCCCAACCATCGACCTCATGTCGAGGTGGAGATCGACCCGATCTCGCAGAGGAGGAACCGAAGAGACCATGAACGCACGAAGATCCAGTACAACGCCCTATACGTGTCCCAGCCGACGCTCATCCAGGCGTCCGCGCTGATGACCATGGCCGTCCCGGTGATCGTGTTCTTCCTCGCCCAGCGGGCGTTCATGCGCGGCGTCGTGGTCACCGGCGTCGAGAAGTAGGGACCTGATGCGTTACGGCCATTTCGACGACGAACGACGCGAATACGTCATCACCCGGCCGGATACGCCGTTGCCGTGGATCAACTACCTCGGAAGCGAGGAGTACTTCGGGATCATCTCGAATACCGCCGGCGGCTACTCGTTCTACCGGGACGCCCGGTTGCGCCGGCTGACACGGTACCGCTACAACAACGCCCCGCTCGACCTCGGAGGGCGGTACCTGTATCTGCGCGACGACGAGAGCGGCGCGTCGTGGAGCCCCACCTGGCAGCCGACGCCGGGCGACCTCGACGACTACGAATGCCGCCACGGGATGGGCTACACGGTGATCGCGTCGCGGCGCGGCGGGATCCACGCCGAGATCACCTACTTCGTCCCGCCCGGCCAGACGCTGGAGATCTGGCGGGCACGGGTCACGAACGAGCGACCGGAGCCGGCGCGCCTGTCCCTGTTCGGGACCGTTGAGTTCTGCCTGTGGGACGCCCAGGACGACGCGACCAACTTCCAGCGCAATTACTCGATCGGCGAGGTCGAGGTGGCGGAGGGCGTCATCTACCACACGACCGAGTACCGGGAGCGGCGCAACCATTTCGCCTATTTCGCCTGCTCCGACCGGTCGGCCGGCTTCGACACGTCGCGGGACGCCTTCCTGGGCCCGTACCGGGGCTGGGACCGCCCGATCGCCGTCGAGCGTGGAGCGACCTCCGGCTCGATCGCCCATGGCTGGCAGCCGATCGGCGCGCACCAGGCCCGGCTCGAGCTGGCACCGGGCGAGACCCGCGAGATCGACTTCGTGCTGGGCTACGCCGAGAACCCGCCGGACGCCAAGTTCGACCCGCCCGGCTCGGGCGTGGTCGACAAGAGGGCGGTCCGTCCGATCATCGCCCGGCACCTGGAGCCCGCGGCGATCGACGACGCCTTCGACTGCCTGCGCCGATCATGGGACGAGCTGCTTGGGTCGTTCCAGGTCGAGACCGGCAATGACCACCTCGATCGGATGGTCAACATCTGGAACGCCTACCAGTGCATGGTGACGTTCAACCTGTCGCGCTCGGCATCCCTCTACGAGTCGGGCATCGGCCGGGGGATGGGCTTCCGGGATTCTACGCAGGACCTGCTCGGGTTCGTCCACATGGTCCCCGGCCGCGCCCGCCAGCGGATCCTCGACGTCGCCGCGACGCAGCTCCCGACAGGTGGCGCCTATCACCAGTACCAGCCACTGACGAAGCGCGGCAACGATGCGGTCGGTTCGGGGTTCAACGACGATCCGGCCTGGCTCGTGCTGGCCGTGGCCGCCTATCTCAAGGAGTCCGGCGACCTGTCAATCCTCGACGAGCCGGTCCAGTACGACAACGAGCCGGGCAGCGAGCGGCCACTGGCGGATCACCTCCGGCGGTCGATCGACTACACCCTGGAGCGGCTCGGGCCGCACGGACTGCCGCTCATCGGCCGCGCCGATTGGAACGACTGCCTGAACCTGAACTGCTTCTCGGAGACCCCGGGCGAGTCGTTCCAGACGACCCAGAACCGCGAGGGCGGCGTGGCCGAGTCGGTGCTCATCGCTGGACTGTTCGTGCTCGCCGCCGACGAGCTCGCGGCGATCGTCGCGCACCTCGGTGACGAGACCGAGGGTCGTCGGCTGAGGGACGCAGCCGCCGCAATGGTCGGCGCGGTCGACGCCCACGGTTGGGATGGCGACTGGTTCCGTCGGGCGTACGACTTCTTCGGCGAGCCGATCGGGTCGGCCGCCAGCGAGGAGGGGCAGATCTTCATCGAACCACAGGGGATCTGCATCCTGGCGGGGATCGGCCTCGACGACGGACGCGCGATCCGGGCCCTGGCTGCGGTCCGCGACCGGCTCGCGACGCCGCACGGCATCGTCCTCCAGCAACCGGCGTTCTCGCGCTACCAGCTCCGTCTCGGCGAGATCTCGTCGTACCCGCCGGGCTACAAGGAGAATGCCGGGGTCTTCTGCCACACGAACCCGTGGCTGATGATCGCCGAGGTGCTGGCCGGGAACGCGGACGGCGCGCTCGACTACTACCTCCGGATCAACCCGTCGGTCCGCGAGGACATCTCCGAGATCCATCGCTGCGAGCCGTATGTCTACGCCCAGATGATCGCCGGCCGCGACGCGCCGACCCACGGCGAGGCCAAGAACTCGTGGCTGACCGGCACCGCCGCCTGGAACTTCGTAGCGGCGTCGCAATGGATCGTCGGCATCCGCCCCGAGCTCGACGGGCTGCGGATCGATCCGCGACTGCCGGCCGGCTGGGACGACATCCGGATCACGCGCCGGTTCCGGGGCGCCACCTACCGGATCACCGTGCATCGGGCCGATACGCCCGGTGCCGGAGCGTCGGCGGTCGGCCGGCTGATCGTCGATGGTCGCCCGATCGACGGCAACCTGGCCCCGTTGCCGTCGGGCCCCGATCGCGACGTGGTGGTCGACGCGTATCTCGAGGTGCCCGCCGGGGCGCCGTCATGACCGGCGCCAGGTCCTCCACGCCTCCGCCGTCGGACGACAGGTCCGCGCGGGACGCCAGCCCAAGGCGTCCTGCGCGCCCGTCGTCGCTCAGGCGACCCGGGTCCGCTCCACGAACCGACCGATCCGGCGAAGGGCCTCCTCGATCCGCTCGTACGACGTCGCGTAGCACATCCGCACGTGCCCGGCGCCTGACGGCCCGAAGGCATCGCCCGGGACGACCGCCACGTGCTCCTCGGTCAGCAGCCGCTCGGTGAACGCGTCCGCGCTCAGGCCGGTCGAGGTGATCAGCGGGAAGGCATAGAACGCGCCCCGCGGCTCGAACGTCTCGAGCCCGATGGCGTTCAATCCGTCGACCAGCAGACGACGGCGGCGGTCGTACTCGGCCACCATCCGCTCGACGTCCGCCTCCCCCTCGACGACCGCGACGAGCGCGGCGTCCTGGGCCATCGTCGGGGCGGACATGATCCCGTATTGGTGGACCTTGACGATCCCTTCCAGGATGGTCGCCGGAGCCGCGACGTAGCCCACTCGCCAGCCCGTCATCGCGTACGCCTTCGAGAAGCCGCCCATCAGGATCGTCCGCTCGCGCATGCCGGGCAGCGAGCTCATCGCGCGGTGGCGGTAGGTTCCGTAGGCCAGCCGATCGTAGATCTCGTCGCTGTAGACGAGCAGATCATGCTCGACCGCGATCCGGGCCAGCTCGTCCTGGACCTCGTCGGGCAGGACGGCGCCGGTCGGATTGCACGGATACCCGAGGAAGAGCGCCTTCGTCCGTGGCGTGATGGCCGCCTCGACAGCCGCTGGATCGAGCGCGAAGTCATCCTCGAAGCGAGTGGCGACGTGGCGCACGACCCCGCCGGCGAAGACGACAGCCGGCACGTACGAGACGTACGACGGCTCGTGGAGGATCACCTCGTCGCCCGGGTCGCACGTCGCGCGGAGGGCGAGGTCCACGGCCTCGGATGCGCCGACGGTGATGAGGATCTCGGACTTCGGGTCGTAGTCGACGCCGTATCGATGGGCAAGATGGGTGGCCAGCGCCCGGCGAAGTTCGAGCGTCCCGAAGTTGCTGGTGTAGTGCGTCCGACCCTCACGCAGGCTCTCGACGCCGGCTTCGACGATGACCCGCGGGGTGTCGAAGTCGGGCTCCCCCACCCCGAGGCTGATGACGTCGTCCATCGTGGCCAGGATGTCGAAGAACCGGCGGATGCCGGACGGCGGGACGTCGAGGACCCGCCGGGCAAGGGCACGTTCGGCAAGGGCCTGGTGCCGCGCGCCTGGCTCGGGTGCCGGGTCGGTGGCGTGGCGATCAGTCGTTGTCACGTGCCAAGCCTAGTGCATCGACGTCGCCGAGCGGCGGTCCCGCCAGTGGCGTCGCGCAGCCTGATGCCGCTCGAGCGGGGTGGCGTCCGGGGTCGGGAGACGGTGGCTGCCTCGAGGACGTCCGCGGCCAGGGCAGGTCGAAGAACCGCCTACGGCGCGTGATGACCGGGGGTCGGCGTGAGCGGGTCGGCGGCAAGCGCCAGCTCGGCCGGTTCGAGGGACCGCCAGACGGCATCTGCGGTGATCGCCTCGTAGCCGCGAGCCAGCCCGAGCAGGTCCGCCTCCGACCACGGGGCACCGATCAGCTGCAGCCCGACGGGTAACCCGTCCGAGAGGCCGCACGGGATGGACACGCCCGGGAGTCCGGCCATGTTGACGGGCAGCGTGCAGGCGTCGGACAGGTACATCGCCACCGGGTCGTCCATCCGGGCGCCGAACGGGAAGGCGATGGTCGGCGAGGTCGGAGCGACCAGCGCGTCGAAACCCTGCGCCCAGAGGGCGTCGAAATCGCCCTTGATCAGCGTTCGGACCTTCTGGGCCTTGAGGTAGTAGGCGTCGTAATAGCCGGCGGACAGGGCGTAGGTGCCGAGCATGACCCGGCGCTTGACCTCCGCCCCGAACCCGGCTCCGCGGGTGGCCAGGTAGTTCGCCAGCACGTCGCCGTCGCGCCGCTGGAGCCCGTAGCGAATCCCGTCGTAGCGGGCGAGGTTGGCCGACGCCTCGGCCGGCGCCACGATGTAGTAGGTGGCGAGGCCGTAGTCGGTGTGGGGCAGGCTCACGTCCTCGACGGTCGCGCCGGCGGCCTCGAGCGCGGCGACCGCCTGCCGGACGGACGCCTCCACGCCCGGTTCCATCCCGGCCACGAAGTACTCGCGCGGCATCCCCAGGCGCTTGCCGCGCAGCGATGCGGCCGCCTGGTCGTCGTTCGCCGGCAGGTCGCCGAGCGCTGCCGGGACCGGCGTCGGCGACGACGTCGAATCGCGATCGTCGCGGCCGGCGATCGCGTGGAGCAGCGCGCCGGCATCACGAGCGTCGCGGGCGAACGGCCCGATCTGGTCGAGCGAGCTCGCGAACGCAATGATCCCGTAGCGGCTGACCCGGCCATACGTCGGCTTCATCCCGACGACGCCGCACAGCGCCGCCGGCTGGCGAATGGACCCGCCAGTGTCCGTACCGATCGACAACGGGGCATGGAAGGCGGCGACGGCGACCGCCGAACCGCCGCTGCTCCCGCCGGGCACCCGGTCGAGCGCCCACGGATTGGCCGTCGGCCCGAACGCCGAGTGCTCGGTCGAGGAGCCCATCGCGAACTCGTCCATGTTCGTCTTGCCGAGGATCACCGCACCCGCCTCGCGCAGGCGCTCGGTGATGTGCGCGTCATACGGGGCGAGGTAGCCCTCGAGGATCCGCGATCCGGCGGTGCACTGCCCACCGGCCACCGACACCAGGTCCTTCAACGCGACCGGGATGCCGACGAGCGCCGGCAGGCGCTCGAGCGCGGGCTGGCCCTCCGATCGCGCGGCCGCGATCCGCGCGTCGGCCGCCTCGGCCTCCCGAAGGGCGCGCGCCCGGTCGATGGTCAGCCACGCGTGCAGCGCCCGATTGTCGCGTTCGGCGGCGGTCAGGTGCGCCTCGGCCAGCTCCCGCGCGGATACCCCGCCCGAGCGGAGCAGCGCGCCCATCTCGTGGGCCAGGAGCCGCGTCAGATCGATCACGGCCGTCAGCGCTCGTCGAGGATCGCCGGCACCACGATGAACCCGCCATCGTGCGCCGGTGCGTTGGCCAGCACCGCCGACGTCGGTAGCGAGGGCCGCACGACGTCCTCGCGGAGGATGTTCTCGAGCTCGATCGTCTGTGCCGTCGGGGCGATGTGATCGGTTGCCAGCTCGGCCAGGATCGCGTACTGGTCCAGGATGTGGTTGAGCTGGCCCTCGAACATGGCCAGCTCCGCGTCGCCCAGCCCCAGCCGCGCAAGGTGAGCGACATGCTCGACGTCGGACCGGGAGAGGGCGGCCATCGGCCGATGATAGCCGACCGCCCCACCCTCATCGTCCACGCCCGATACGATCCGGGCATGCGTCTGCCGCCGATCCGCCGGATGACCGTCGCCGACGTCGACCGGACGGCCGACGCGATGCGTCGCGAGGGTTGGGGCGATCGCCACGTCAAGATGCGGTTCGTCGCCGACCATCCGCAGTGCGTACCCGTGATCGCCGATGCCGACGGAGCCGTAGTCGGGACCGGCGTCGCCACGTTGAACGGACCCGTCGCCTGGATCGGCACGATCTGGGTCGACCCCGACTGGCGTCGCCGAGGGCTGGGCCGGGCCCTGACGCTCGCGACGATCGAGGCCGGCGAGGCGGCCGGTTGCCGGACATTCGTGCTGGTCGCGACCACGGTGGGCCAGCCGCTCTACGAAGGACTCGGGTTCGAGGTCCAGACGTGGTACCGGATCAAGGAGGCGCCCGGCCTGGCGACGGAACCGTCCGACCCGGGGGCGCTCACGGGATCCGGGCGACGGGTTCGCCGCTTTCGAGTCGCGGACCTTCCCGAGATGGCCGCCCTCGATCGGGCGGCGACCGGTGAGGACCGCCGACACCTGCTGCAGGCCTTCGCCGACGCCGAATCGGCGATGTGTCTGGAACGCCCGGACGGTGGTATCGGCGGGTTCGTGGTCCGGGCGCCGTGGGGTGGCGGCGCGACGATCGCCCCGGATCCCGACGATGCCATGGCGGTCCTGACCGCTCGGCGGCTCGTGGCTGGGCCGGAGAAGCGTGTCCGGGCCGGCCTGCTGGCCGACAACGAGGCCGGCCTCGAGCGGCTCGCGGCCGCCGGCTGGACCGACGTGTGGAGAGCGCCGCGCATGATCCGGGGACCCATGCCGGACTGGCACCCGGATGCGATCTGGGGCCAGTTCGACCACGCCGTCGGCTGAGCCGGGCGGGCGACCGGAACGAAAGTCCCGGTCAAGGAAATGCCCACCGACCCGATGGGGCCATGGTCCTGCGAGACGCGCTCGGGCATCCTGCGGGTACCACCCCTGGATGTACGACGTGGAGCCGCGGATCGATGATCGAGACAGCCTGCCTGCAGTGCGGCACGCCTGCCGGCAGCAGCCGAGCCACCTTCTGCCGTCGGTGTGGCCTCCCATATGGCGAGCCGCCGCGGGGCGACGTGGACCTCCCAGCCTGCCCCATCTGCTACCAGAGCGTCGACGACGACGGCCGGCTACCAAGTCTCGAGCACTACGGGCTGCGGGTCGACCTCGTCCGACATCGCGCCGAGCACGACCTCCATCCTGTCGGGGACGACGAGTGGCTCGAGACGCTGCGTGTCGGCGACCGGATCCGGATCGGCCGATGGTCGGCGCCGTTCGACGTCGTCCGCCGCTATCTCGTGACCGGCCAGGTCGAGGCCGGACGAGGCCGCGCCCTGGCGCATGACGCGATCGTCAACGCGATGACCCAGATCCGGCGGTGGGGCACGACCGGCCAGGTGTTCGGCGATCAGCCCGAGTGGGCGGAGGCGCGCGCGGCGGTTGCCCAGCTCATGGAGCGCTACGCGGCTCGCCGCCACTGAGCAGATCCCGGAACCCCGCCTCGTCGAGGACCGGGACGCCGAGCTCCTGGGCCTTGGCCAGCTTCGAGCCGGCCAATTCGCCGGCCACCACGTAGTCGGTCTTGTTCGATACCGATCCGCCCGGCTTGCCGCCGGCAATACGGATCGCCTGCTCGGCCTCGGGACGCGTGAACCCCTCGAGCGTTCCGGTCACGACGACCGTCCTGCCGGCGAGTGGGCCCTGGGCAGCGCCGGCCGGACGGGGCGCGGGCAGCTCGGGCTCGATGCCCGCGTCGGCGAGGTCGCGCAGGACCTCCAGGCCCGGCCCGCCGAAGTAGTCGGCCAGGCTGGCCGCGACGGTCGGCCCGACGCCCATGACCTCCTCGAACCGCTCCGGGCGTTCGCGGGCGGTCTCGTCGAGGAACCCGGCTGCGCGGGCCAGCCAGCCGTCGCGACCGGTCATCGGCTCGTCGGCGGCGCGCGGCAGCTCGGTCGCCAGCCAGGCGGCGAGATCGATGGCCGTCGTCCAGCCGACCTGCGGGATCCCGAGGGCGGCGATGATCCGCTCGAGCGGCCTGCGGCGCGACTTCTGGATCGCCGCGTGGAGGTTCTCGGCGCTCCTGCGGGCGAACCGGTCGAGGCCCTCGAGGTCCTCGACTGACAACCGGTAGAAGTCGCCGCGACGCTTGAGCATCCCGCGCTCGATGAGCTGCGACAGGACCGCCCAGCCGGCACCCTCGATGTCCATCCCGCCGCGTCCGGCGAAGTGGCCGAACTCCTGGCCGACGCGTGCCGGGCAGGCCGGGTTCGGGCAGTAGTGGCGGACGGCTCCCTCGTCACGGACGATCGGCGTGCCGCACACCGGGCAGGTCGCCGGCATCTCGTACTCGCGCTCGTCACCGGTCCGCTTGCCGGGCAGCGGCCGGACGACCTCGGGGATCACGTCGCCGGCCTTCTGCAGGATGACGTGGTCGCCGATCCGGATGTCCTTGCGGCGGACCTCGTCCAGGTTGTGGAGCGTCGCGCGGGCGACCGTCGAACCGGCCACCTTCGTCGGCGTGAGGTGGGCGACCGGGGTCAGCGTCCCGGTTCGCCCAACGTATGGAACGATGTCCTCGACGACCGTCTCGACCTGCTCGGGTGGGAACTTATAGGCGATCGCCCAGCGCGGTGCCCGGCTGACCATCCCGAGGCGTTCCTGCTGGTCGAACCGGTCGACCTTGACGACGACGCCGTCGGTCTCGTACGGCAATTCGTGTCGATCGTCACGCCACGTCTCCGTGAAGGCGATCACGCCCTCGATGTCGAGCCCCGCCTCGCGGTTGGGGTTGACCTGAAAGCCGAGCGCCGACAGCCGCTCCAGCGCGGCCGATTGGCTGGTCACGGCCGCCGGCCCGTCCTCCTCGATCAACTGGTACGTCCACGTCGAGAGCAGCCGGTCGGCCGTCACCTGCGGATCCTTCTGGCGAAGCGACCCGGCACCCGAGTTGCGCGGGTTCGCGTAGAGCGGCAGGCCGGCTTCCTCGCGTTCGCCGTTGATCCTGGCGAACTCGGCCTTGGGCATGTAGACCTCGCCGCGAGCGTCGAGCGTCGCGGGCTCGGCGAGACGGCCCGGGACCGACCCGATCGTCCGCAGGTTCGCGGTCACGTCCTCGCCGGTCGTCCCGTCGCCGCGGGTCGCGCCCTGGACGAATCGGCCGCGCTCGTACCGGAGCGTGATCGCCAGGCCGTCGATCTTGAGCTCGGCGACGTAACGCAGCTCCGCCGCCGGGTCGGGGGCCGCCGGCAGCCCCAGCCCGCGCCGGACCCGGGCGTCGAACGCCCGCAGTTCGTCGTGGCTGAACGCGTTGCCGAGCGACAGCATCGGGCGCCGGTGGCGGACTTCGTCGAACGTGGTGCTGATCGCTCCTCCGACACGCTGGGTGGGCGAATCGGCGGTGATCAGCTCCGGGTGGGCCGTTTCGAGCGCGACCAGCTCGCGAAACAGCGCGTCATACTCGGCGTCGGTGACCTCGGGAGCATCCTCCTGGTAGTACAACCGGTTGGCGCGGTCGATGCTCCGGGCCAGCTCCGCATGGCGTGCGGCGGCCGCGTCCGCCGACAGGTCGGTAGCCGCGGCGACGAGGGTTTCGTCGACGGGCAGGCGGTCGGTCGTCACCTGCCTAGGATACGGGGGCCAGCACGTGCGCTCGCGTGATGTCGTCCGGCGTGGGCGTCCCGAGCAGGGCGAGGGCGATCTCGAATTGGTCGCGAAGGATCGCCAGCGCCCGGTCGACGCCGGCCTCGCCGCCGGCTGCCAATGCCCACAGGATGGGCCGACCGAGAAGAACGCCCCGCGCACCGAGCCCGAGGGCCGTCGCGATGTCGAGTCCGCTCCTGACGCCGCCGTCGACCAGGACCTCGACACGGCCCTGGACGGCCGACACCACGTCCTCGAGGACGTCCACCGAGGCCGGGACGCGGTCGAGCTGGCGAGCCCCGTGGTTGGAGACCACGATCCCGTCGACGCCGTGCTCCACGGCGAGCCGTGCGTCCTCGGCCGCCAGGACGCCCTTCAGCACGAGGGGCAGCGACGACCAGCTCCGGATCGTCGCGACGTCATCCCAGGTCAGCGTCCGGCGCGGCGCTGATCCGAGCTGCTCGTACCCGCTCGCATCGGGCCGATGGGTCGGCCCGCTGACCCCGCTCCCGGCCTCGTCCCGGAAGTTGCCGAGCGGAACGTCCAGGTCGAACCCGGATCGTCGATCCCGCTGGCGATAGCCGAGGACCGGCAGGTCGACGGTCAGGACGATCGCGCGGAACCCGGCGCGCTCCGCTCGCTCCACCAGGCCGCGGCTGTGGGCCTCGCTGGCCTGCACGTAGAGCTGGAACCAATTCGTCCCGGCCGGGGCGGCCGCCGCCACCTCCTCGATCGACCGGCTCGACATCGTCGACAACGTGAACGGCACGCCGGCCATCGCTGCGGCACGAGCCGACGCGACCTCGCCATCGGGATTGGCGAGACCGTGGGCCGCCATCGGAGCCACGGCCACGGGGAGCGCGGCACGTCGCCCGAGGAGCGTGGTCGCCGGATTCGCGGCGGCAACGTCGATCAGGATCCGCGGTCGCAACCGGTACCGGGACCAGGCGGCGACACTGTCGGCCAGGCTGAGCTCGTCCCACGCGCCGCCGGCCACGTAGTCGAAGGCGGCCGGCTCCATCCGCTCGCGGGCGAGCGGCTCGAACTCGGCGAGGGCGACCGCGCCCATTGCTCTCGGGTCGGCCGGTCTCTCCCGGGCGAGCAGGGGCGACGGCAGGTCCATGGTTGGATCCGCGGCGTTGGTCACGGCGGTCAGCCTAGCCGACGATATCGAGGTTCGCGAGACTGCCCAGCATCGTCTTTCGTCCGACGGCTGGATCCTTGAAGGCGACCGTGACCTCCTCGTCGCTGCGAGTGAGCTTGCTGGTGACCACGATCCCGTCGCCCCAGCGGGCGTGGCGGACGCGGTCTCCATCGCGGTAGCGACGTTCGCCCGGGATGATCGGGCGGGGCTGACGGGGTCCGGGACCTGGCTCCGGCCGGCTCGCGTCGTCCCGGTCGAGGTCGTCGTCCCAGGCGCGAACCGGGCGCCGCAACGAGCCGGACGGTGCGCCCTCGGCGAACGCCTCGCGCTTGGCGGCGAGATCGCGGCTCGGACGGAACGGCTCGCCGTCCGCCGGCGCGCCGGGTCGGCCGCTCCCCTGTCGATATGCCGGACCACCTCCTCGCGGCTGCGTCCCGAACCGGCTCGTGCGGCGAGCACCGAAGACGAGATCGAGGTCGAGATCACGTTCGTCGGTTCCGCCGAGCTGCGGGCCGATCATCAGCTCGGCCGGGATCTCGAGCAGGAACCGCGAGGGAACGGATGCCTGGCCCATGCCCCAGGTCGCCCGCCGCCAGGCATGGGACAGGTAGAGACGCCGCTTGGCCCGGGTGATCCCGACGTAGGCCAGACGGCGCTCCTCCTCGAGCTCCTTCTCGTCGTCGAGCGCGCGGCTGTGCGGGAACAGGCCCTCCTCGAGCCCAGCGATGAACACGACCGGGAACTCGAGTCCCTTGGCGGCGTGGAGCGTGATCAGGGTCACCGCATCCGCGTTGCCCTCGTAGGAATCCTGGTCGGCCACGAGCGCGGTCTCCTCGAGCAGCCGGTCCAGCGCGTCGTCCGGGGCCAGGTCGTCGTAACGCGTCGTGACGGAGCGCAGCTCGAGCAGGTTTGCCCAGCGCTCCTCCCCGTCCTCCGAGCCGTCGGCCAGCATCGCGCGATAGCCCGAGGCCTCCAGGGCCTCGTCCAGCAGCTCGGGCAGGGCCAGTACTCCGATCCGTCCGCGGAGCCGCCGGACCAGTGCCGCGAATTCGGCCAGCGCGTTGCGGGTCCGCGCAGCGATCCCGTCGAGCTCGCCGCGCGCTCCCGTCTCGATCGCCGCCCAGGTCGTCCCGCCTTCGCGAGCGGCCGCCGACCGGAGGACCTCGATCGTTCGCTCCCCGATCCCCCTGGCCGGGATGTTGATGATCCGTTCGAAGCTGACGCTGTCCGTGTCCGAGCGCAGGATCCGCAGGTAGGCCAGCGCGTCCTTGACCTCGCGGCGGGCGTAGAACCGGGTCCCGCCCACGAGCTGGTAGCGGATCCCGTAGCGGAGGAACGATTCCTCGAGGGCTCGCGACTGCGCGTTCATCCGGTACATCACCGCGATCTCGCGGGCACGGAAGCGGACGTCCTCGTCGTCGGCCTTGCGCGTCAGGGCACTCGATCGGCCCCCGACCAGGCCCTCGACCTGGCGGGCGATCCACTCGGCCTCCTCGTCCTCGTTGTACGCCTCGAAGCGCTGGATCCGGACGCCGCCGGCATTCTCGGTCCACAGCTTCTTGTCCTTGCGCGCGCTGTTGCGCGACACGACCGCATGCGCCGCGTCGAGGATCAGCTGGGTCGAGCGGTAGTTCTGCTCGAGCTTGACGACCGCGGTGTCCGGCCAGTCGCGCTCGAAATCGAGGATGTTCCGCAGGTCGGCCCCGCGCCACGAATAGATCGACTGGTCATCGTCACCGACCACGCACAGGTTGTGGTGCCTGGCGGCCAGTGCCCGGACCCACAGGTACTGTGCCCGGTTGGTGTCCTGGTACTCGTCGACGTGGAGGTAGCGCCAGCGCTCCTGGTACTTCGCGAGCACCTCGGGCGCCTCGTCGAACAGGCGGACGGCCTCCAGGAGCAGGTCATCGAAGTCGAGCGCCTGTGCCTTCCGGAGCCGCTCGCGGTAACGCGTCGCCAAGCGCGCGATCAGTCGTTCGCGGTGGTTCGCGGCATGGTCTGACAGGAAGGTCGGGTCGAGCATCTCGTTCTTCGCCCGGCTGATCGCGCCGAGCACGATGCTCGGCCGGAACTCGCCGGTCAACGGCAGGTCTTCCTCGCGCAGGATCTGCTTCATCAGCGACTGCTGGTCGTCGGTGTCGTAGATCACGAACCGGCGGCTGACCCCGATCTGCTCGCCGTCCTGGCGGAGAACGCGCGCACACAGGGCGTGGAACGTGCCGGCCATCACGTCCCGGCCGCCCTCCCCGACCAGGCTGATGATCCGCTCGCGGAGCTCCGTGGCGGCCTTGTTCGTGAAGGTGACCGCGAGGATTCGCCAGGGGGCGACGTCCCTCACGCCGACCAGGTACGCGATCCGGTGCGCCAGCACGCGAGTCTTGCCCGAGCCGGCACCGGCGAGGATCAGCAGCGGCCCTTCCGTGGTGGTCACGGCGCGTGCCTGTTCCGGATTGAGCGCCCGGACGATCTGCTCGGCGCGGGCGGTGCGCGCGGCGGCCAGCGCGGCGGGATCCGGCCGCGAGTGAACCCCTGGATCTTCCTCGACGGTGGCGGCCGCGTCGCGCATCCAGGCCGGTTCCTCGGGCGCGCCGGCGCGCGCATCGGCGAGTTCCGTGAAGGCCGTGCCCGAGGCCTCAGCCGACGCTTCGGGCGCGCTGTCGCCGGTTCGTCGACGTCGGGTGGGGCTCACCCACCCATTGTAGGTTGGGGCGCTCTCCGGGCGACTTCGCGACCGGCCGGCGCGCGATCAGGAACCCGACTGGACCTGGTCGGCCGGTGGAGCGCTGACCGTCACGCCCTCGTCCCACTTGGAGAACGTCAGGCCGAGGGTGATGGAACCCTGGTCGCCCATGGCGGCAGTCGCGGCCAGGCCGGCCAGACGCGTGCTGGTCTTCTCGACCCGGATGGTCAGGCTCAGGCTTGCGGCCCCGAGATCGATCGGCAGCGCGCTCGCCGCGGCACCGTCGCCGCCGAGCTTGCTGATCTCGTCCGGCGTGAGATCGATCTTGACGGTGTAGCACTGCGTGCTGCCGCAGGCGACGTCCTCGCCCTTGACCGGATCGACGCCGGGTTGGGCGAGCGCCTCGCCGATGCTGTCGACGAGGCTCTTGCTGTCGGTCGGGTTGACCGGCAGCGAGTCGATCGCCTTCTGGCTCTGGAACTTGTCGCCGGTCAGGGTGGTCTTGACGTACGACGTGTCGCCGATCTGGATGAGCTCGCCCGACAAACCGAGCAGCGCCGGGACGGCGAACGTTGCATCGGCGCTGCCGGCCATCAGGTCGATGTCCGCCGCGGCGGTCGTGCCCGTCAGCGAGATCTCGGCCCCGGACCCGCCGCTCCCGCTGAGGTCGGCCTTGATGCTGCCATCGAGCGTTGCGTCGACGTGGACGCTCTTGGCCGCCTGGGCGCTGCGGACCGCGGCGGTCACGATCTCCCTGGGATCGGTCAGGGACGGAGCCGCGGCCGTCCCGCACGCGGCCATGACGATCGACGCTGCGGCAAGCAGGCCGAGCAGCGGGCCAAGACGACGGGTTGGCGACATCGGGTGATCCCCCCTCGGGTCTGTGACGGCGGCGCGAGGCCGCGTTGGGTTTTCCGTGACAGAGTCCCTTCCGTCGCGGCCATCTGTCAACCGGCCGAAGGTCACGGACGGCTGGGTCGACCCGAAACGAACGACCCCCGGCGGTGCCGGGGGTCGTTCGCTGTTGCGAGTCGTTGCGGGCTAGAAGTCCATCCCTCCCGGGCCGCCGTGGTCGTGACCGCCACCGCCGCCGTTGCCCTTGTCCTTCTCGGGCATGTCCGTGACCAGCGTCTCCGTGGTCAGGACCATGGCCGCAATGGACGCGGCGTTCTGGAGCGCCGACCGGGTCACCTTGGCCGCGTCGACGATCCCCTTCTTGAACATGTCGCCGTATTCGCCCTTGAGCGCGTCGTAGCCGTGACCGGCCTTCAGGCCCTTGACATGGGCCACGACGACCTCGCCGGACTGGCCGGCATTGTCGGCAATCTGCCGGGCCGGGGCCTCGAGGGCCTTGCGCACGATGTCGACGCCAACCTGGGCGTCGCCGTCGAGCTTGATCCCGTCGAGCGCCGGAATCGCCTGCAGGAGCGTCGTCCCACCACCGGCGACGAGACCCTCCTCGACGGCCGCACGGGTCGTCGAGAGCGCGTCCTCGATGCGGTGCTTCTTCTCCTTGAGCTCGACCTCGGTGGCCGCGCCGACCTTGATCACCGCGACGCCGCCGGACAGCTTGGCGAGCCGCTCCTGGAGCTTCTCGCGGTCGTAGTCGCTGGTGGTGTCCTCGATCTGGGCCTTGATCTGGGTCATCCGGGCCTTGATCTGGTCGGCCTTGCCGTCGCCGTCGACGATGGTCGTGTCGTCCTTGGTCGCGACGACCCGTCGGGCCGAACCGAAGTCCTCGGCCGTGACGGAATCGAGCTTGCGCCCGATCTCCTCGCTGATGACCGTGCCGCCGGTGAGCACCGCGATGTCGCGGAGCATCTCCTTGCGGCGATCGCCGAAGCCGGGGGCCTTGACGGCGAGCACCGAGATCGTGCCCTTGAGCTTGTTGACGACCAGCGTGGCCAGCGCCTCGCCGTCGACGTCCTCGCTGATGATCAGCGTGGGCTTGCCCTGCTGGACCGCCTTCTCGAGGGCCGGCAGCATGTCCTGGACACTCGAGATCTTCTTGTCGGTGATGAGGATGAGCGGGTTGTCGAGGACCGCCTCCATCCGATCGGGGTTGGTCACGAAGTAGGCCGACAGGTAGCCCCGGTCGAACTGCATGCCCTCGGTGTATTCCTTCTCGAGGCCCAGGCTCTGGCCTTCCTCGACGGTGATGACGCCGTCCTTGCCGACCTTGTCCATCACCTCGGCGATGATCTCGCCGACCTCGGGATCCGCCGCGCTGATGGCCGCGACCGCCGCGATCTGCTCGCGGTTGTCGACCGGGCGGGCCTGCCTGGCGATCTCGGCGACCACCGCCTCGATGGCGGTCTCGATGCCGCGCTTGACGACCATCGGGTTGGCCCCGGCGGTCACGACCCGGAGACCCTCCGAGACGAGCGCCTGGCCGAGCACGACCGCGGTGGTCGTCCCGTCGCCGGCGACGTCGTCGGTCTTGGTGGCGACTTCCTTGAGCAGCTGCGCGCCCATGTTCTCGAACGGGTCGTCCAGCTCGATGTCCCGGGCGATCGTCACGCCATCATTGGTGATGGTCGGCGAGCCGAACTTCTTGTCGAGCACGACGTTGCGGCCCTTGGGGCCGATCGTGACCTTGACCGCGTCGGCGAGGCGATCGATGCCACGCTTCAGCGAGCGACGAGCGGTCTCGTCGAAGATGATCTGCTTAGACAATTCGTGTGTCCCTCCAGGAACCTGCGGGGTGGTCGAGGTGGCGTGTCCCGGTCAGTCCGCGACGATCGCCAGGATGTCCTTCTGGCTGACGATGAGGAGATCCTCGCCGTCGACCTTGAACTCGGTGCCGGCGTACTTGGCATAGAGGACCTTGTCGCCGGTCTTGACGTCCATGGCCTCGCGCTTGCCATCCTCGAGGATCTTCCCGGGACCGGCGGCGAGGATCAGGCCTTCCTGGGGCTTCTCCTTGGCGGTGTCCGGCAGGACGATGCCGCTCTTGGTCATCTCCTCGCGGGCGCTCGGCTGGATGACTACCCGGTCGCCGAGTGGGCGAAGCTTGGTCGAGATCGCAGTGGCTTTGGCCAACGTGCATTCCTCCTGTGACGGCCAGGACCGACCGTCGGGCGTGGACTCGGGGGGTCGTCCGGCCGAACGGGACGGAGGCGAGACCTCCCTGGACTCTTGTGTGGTGCATCGCCGTACGACCTGTCCGACCCTCCAGCCGGTTCCTTCCGGCGACCGTCGGATGCGGTGGTTCGCGATGCTTAGCACTCTCACGTCGAGAGTGCTAAGCGGAGACTAGCGAACGCGGGTCGCGCCTGTCAACCCGCCGGCGCCTCGGGGTGCGCGATCATCACGGTCACGTCGTTGCCGTCCCGGGCGAGCGTGACGCAGCCGGACCCGTCGTAGCCCACATCCCAGCCGACGATCCCCTCGGATGCGTCGTACTGGATGGCCTCGCGCAGGGCCGTCAGTTCCGGCTTGGCGATGGTCGGGCCGTGGTAGGTTGCGGTCCCGGACTCGTCCGCGAGCGTCATCCCGCTGAACCGGAGCTGCACCGCGTGCTGGCCGAGCAGCTCGAATGTCTGGCCGCTCCCGGCGTAGCTGAACGGCGGCTGCGCGGCCTCGAGGGTCCCCCGTGCCGGTCCGCCCGGACCGGGCGTCGACGGCTCGAAGACGAAAGTCAGCAGGTCCTCGGTTGGGGTCGATGAGATCGCCAGGTCGACCAGGCGATCGGACGGCAGGAGTCCGCTCTGCGTGGTCACGGGACAGACGGCCGGCGAGGCGACGGATGGCATCGCCGGCGACGGTCCAGGCGGGGTCGGCGTCGAGGCGGCCGCCGACGCGACGGTCGACGCCGGGGGCGGCGCTTCCGAGGACGACGTCGACGGCGGCGACAACGGTGTCGCGGACTCGGTCCGGCTGGCGGTCGGACCCGGCGTGGTGGCGCAACCCATCGCGGCGACCGCGATCGCGACTCCGAGGACGAGTGGCGCACGGCCTCTCGAACGGATCATCCGGGCCTCCGTCGGCTGAGCAAGGTCCGGTCGTATGACGCCACGAGGACCGGTCCCAGTGACTCGGCGGTCTCGCCCCGTCGTTCGGCCAGCCAGCTCGCGGTGACGGCGACCCATTCGGGTTCATTGCGCTTCCGCGGGGCCCCCGGCGGGGACAGGAACGGCGCGTCCGTCTCGACCAAGAGCCGATCAGGCAATGCGATCGCGGCCGCCTCCCCGGCGGCTTCCTCGCCGTGCCGGAAGACCAGCCCCGAGAAGCTGATCGCGAGCCCCAGGTCGACCACCGTCCGGGCGTAGTCGGCGGGCCCGGAATACGAGTGGATGATCGCTGCCGGCCGGTCACCGAACGCCGCCGCCCAGGCCGGGCCGCCGATCCCGGCCAGCCGGAGCTCGTCGACCAGCGCATCCTGGGCGTCGCGTTCGCCGTTCGCCGATCGGCAGTGGAGGATCGCCGGCTTGCCGGTCTCCAGCGCCAGACCGAGGTTGCGCCGGAGGTTCGACAGCTGGTCCGGGATCGGGCTGAAGACGCGATCGAAGTCCAGCCCGGTCTCGCCGATGGCCACGACCCGAGGATCGCGCGCCCGGTCGGCGATCGTGGCCCAATCCGCGTCGTCGACCCTGGCGGCGTCGTGTGGGTGCACGCCGACCGCCGCGTCCATCCACGGATAGCGATCGACGACGGCCAGGGCGCGCTCGCTCGACGCCAGGTTCCAGCCGGGCACGAGGAGCCGCTCGACACCGGCGAGGCGGGCTCCGCCGACCACCAGGTCGATGTCACCGTCGAATCGATCGGCGTTGAGGTGGCAGTGGCTGTCGATGAGACGCACGCCAGGATGGTACCCGGCGCGCGGCGCCGGCCGGGATCTCAGGCCTGCACGTTCTCCCAGAGACCGATCTCGTTGCCCTCCGAATCACGGACCGCGGCCCAGCGTCGCATGCCCGGGCTCTCACTCGTTGGCGTGACCACGGCTCCGCCGTTCGCCTCGGCCGCGGCGATCGCGTCCTCGACGCGGTGCTCGACGTCGTCGGCAGGGAACTCGTGTGGGTGACGTCGCCCTTCGCCACCGGGGGACTCCTTCCGTTGCCGACGGCCTGGCCCGCTCCGACCGTCGATTCCCTAGGCCTCGGTTTCGGTTTCGAGGCGCGGGAAGAGCGGCTCCGGCGTGCTCACACGACCCTCGGCCGGCGCACTCCCCCAGCCCAGGAGATCCTCGAGCGGCGGGCCACCGTTCCCGTCGGCGGCATAGGGATACTGCTGGCCGAGTTGCGCCATCACGCGCTGGGCCGTCGCCGGAAGGAAGGGAGCGCCGGCGAGGCCGAGCAGGCGACAGGCCTCGAGCAGGTCGCCGAGGACGTCGCGCAGCCGCGCGGCGGCGTCGGGATCGCCAGCCTTTGCGAGCTTGGCCAGCTCCCATGGCTTCTCCGCGTCGACCAGGCGATTGGCCGCGCCGACGAAGTCCCACAGGGCGGCCAGCGACTCATGCAGCAGGCAGCGCTCGATGGCAGCCCGGTACCGATCGAGGGTGTCCATCCACGAGTCCCGAAGGGATGCCGCAGGGCCGGGTCCCGGTCGCTCACCGGCCAGGTACCGGTTGGTCATCGACACGGTCCGGTTGACGAGGTTGCCGAAGTCGTTGGCGAGGTCCGCGTTGTAGCGACGGACGAATGAATCCCAGCTCACCTCCGCGTCGCGGTCGAACGGCACCTCGCGGAGCGCCACGTACCGCGCGCCGTCCTGGCCGAACGCTGCGACGAAGTCGTTGGGGTCGAGGAAGTTGCCGCGGCTCTTGCTCATCCGCTCGCCGCCGGCGGCCAGCAACCAGCCATGGACCCAGACGCGGCGGGGCGCCTCCAACCCGGCGCTCCATAACATCGCCGGCCAGAAGATCGTATGGAAGCGGGCGATGTCCTTACCGATCACGTGGAGGTCGGCCGGCCAATAGCGCTCGAACGAGGCCAGGTCGTCGGGAAACCCGGCGCCCGTGATGTAGTTGATCAGCGCGTCGAACCAGACGTAGATCTTGCCCGCTGCCGGATCCCACGAGCCGTCTTCGCGCCGGGATGGCTCGCCCTTCTCCATGACGGGGAATGGGATCCCCCAATCGCCCGGCGTCCGCTCGCGACTGATCGAGAAGTCCTCGAGGCCGCTCCGGATGAAGCCGAGCATCTCGTTGCGCCGGTAGTCCGGCTGGACGAAGTCCGGGTGATCGGCGAAGTGGCGCTCGAGCCGCTCCTGGTACGCCGACAATCGGAAGAACCAGTTGCGCTCGGTCAGCCACTGGAGCGGGATTTCCGGATGGTTGGGACAGATCGTGCCGCGAGCGGTCTCGACCACGTCGGTGGCGTTCCGGAAGCCCTCGTTCGGGCAGTACCAGCCTTCGTAGGTGCCCGGGTAGATATCGCCGTTGGCATGAGCCCGACGGACCATCTCCTGGGCCGACCGAACGTGGTCCGGATCGGTGGTCCGGATGAACCGGTCCGGGCTGATCCCGAGCGCGGCCTCGGCGGCCTTGAAGAAGCCGACCTTCTCGTCGACGAACGCCTGCGTCGGCCGGCCCTCGTCGACGGCGCTCTGGGCGATGTTGATCGAGTGCTCGTCGGTTCCCGTCAGGAACCGCGTGTCATCGCCGAGCATCCGGTGCCAGCGGGCGATGACGTCCGCCCCGATGACCTCGTACAGCGTATGGAGGCCCGGCCGGTTGTTGGCGTAAGCAATCGAGGTCGTGAGGTAGAACCGGGGCCGATCGCTTCGGTCAGAGTGGTCGGTCATGGGACGGCGATGGTAGCAGCGGCCGAGGGCGAGGATCGACCCGCGCGAGCCGACCGACCGTGCCCGCCGATCAGTGGCGGAAGTGGCGGACCCCGGTCATCAGCATGGTCGCGCCGGCGCGATCCGCCGCGGCGACGGCATCGGCATCGTGGATCGAGCCGCCGGGCTGGACGAAGGCGCCGACCCCGGCGTCCAGGCAGACCTCGACCGCGTCGGGGAACGGGTAGAACGCGTCCGAGGCGCACGACGCATCGCGCAGGGCATCCGCTCCGGCAAACGCGCGCGCCTTTTCGACCGCGCCGCGGGCCGCGTCGACGCGCGATGTCTGGCCCGAGCCCATCCCGATCAGCCGGCCGTCCTTGACCAGGACGATCGCGTTGGAGCCGACGCCCCGGACGAGCCGCCACGCAAGGTCGAGATCGGCACGCTCGGCGGGCGTCGGCTCGCGCCGCGTCGCGATCGTCCAGGTCGTCGGATCGTCGCGCAGCGTGTCCGGGCTGGTCACCAGGATCGCGCCGCCCGTCGAACGGATCGAGCCACGGGGATCGGGCGGTCGCCCGGCCTCGTCCCTGGCGAGCTCCGGGTCGACCAGCAGCCGGACGTTCGGCCTGCGCGCGAGCACCGTGCGCGCGGCGTCGTCGAAGCCAGGGGCGACGATGACCTCGAGGAAGATCGAGGCGAGGGCCTCCGCGACGACCTCGTCGACCGGCCGGGTCAGCGCCACGACCCCGCCGAACGCGGACACCGGGTCGCCGGCCAGGGCATCCTGCCACGCCTCCAGGAGGGAGGCGCGCTCGGCCGCGCCGCACGGGTTCGTGTGCTTGACGATGACGACCGCCGGACCGCGCATCGCCCGCCCGAGGGCATCCGCCGCCGACCCGTCGAGGACGTTGTTGTAGGACAGCGCCTTGCCCTGGAGCGGCGGCTCACCCGTCGCGAACGGGCCGTCGGCCAGGTCGCTCCCGGGCCGCCGGTAGCGGGCCGCGGGCTGGTGCGGGTTCTCGCCGTAGCGGAGCGTCTCGACCTTCTCGAGCGCGATCGTCAGCGACGACGGATAGGGGTCGGTGGCGCCGGGCAGGCCGGGCTCGTCCGGCAGGTCGAGGCTCGCGGGCAGGCGCTCGGGCAGCACTTCGGCGATCCGTGCATCGTAGGCGGCCGTGTGCACGAACGCCTCGACGGCCAGTGCGGCGCGGAGCCCGGTACCGACCCGGCCATCTCGTTCGATCGCGGCCAGGACCGCGTCGTAGCGCAGCGGCGAGGTCACGATCGCGACGTTGGCGTGGTTCTTGGCCGCTGCCCGGACCATCGACGGCCCGCCGATGTCGATCTCCTCGACCAGCTCGTCGAAGGTGATCCCGGGTCGCTCCGCGGCGGCGGCGAATGGGTAGAGGTTGACCACGACCAGCTCGAACGGGGCGATCGCGGCCGCAATCAGCTGGCGGCGGTGGCCGACCTGCCGACGATCGGCCAGGATCCCGCCGTGAACCCGCGGGTGGAGCGTCTTGACCCGCCCATCGAGCATCTCCGGGAAGCCCGTCACTGCCGCGACATCGGTCACCGAAAGCCCCGCGTCGCGGAGCGCCCTGGACGTGCCGCCGGTGGAGACCAACTCGAAGCCTGCCCGCGCGAGGCCCCCGGCAAACGGAACCAATCCCGTCTTGTCGGAAACGGACAGCAACGCCCGGTGCGGCGCAGGCACCGTCCCGTCGGCTCGGTCCACGTCGATCACGACCCGACGCGTGTCGACCGGCACGGTCAGGGCGTCGGCGACGAGCAGGGCGACGGCGCGTGGCAGGAGCCGATGCTCGACGGCGCGGATCCGTGCATGGAGCGTCTCGGCGTCGTCGCCCGGCAGGATCGCCACGGCCTCCTGGGCCACGATCGGGCCACCGTCCAGGGTGGCGTCGACGAGATGGACCGTGCAGCCGGTCACCGTCACCCCGTGACCCAGGGCGTCGGCGACGGCATGGGCTCCCGGGAACGCGGGAAGCAGCGACGGATGCGTATTGAGGATCCGGCCGCCGAATCGCTCGAGGACCCGGGGCCCGACGATCCGCATGTAGCCGGCAAGTGCCACGACATCCGGCGCCACCGCGTCGAGCGTGGTCGCCAGCGCCGCGTCGTCGCCCCCCGGGACGAGCCCGGTATCGATCCCTTCCTCGGAGGCCCAGTCGAGTGCCGGGCAGGCGCGATCGGCGAAGACGAACACGATGTCGCCGCCGAGCTCGCCGCGGCCGGCGGCGGCCGCCAGGGCACGGAGGTTCGACCCGCTGCCGGACACGCCAACCGCGATCCGGCCGGTCACGCGTGACCCTCGAGCGGCGCCTCGACATACCGCGCGCCGCCGATCGCATCACCCTCCACGACCTCGCCGATCAGCGTGGCTTCGAGGTCCTGTTCGGCGAACGCGGTGATCGCCGCCGCCACGACTGCCGGCGGCACGACCGCGACCATCCCGATCCCGCCGTTGAAGGTGGCTCGCACTTCCTCGTCGTCCATCCCGGCCAGCGCGCCGAGCAGGCGCATGACCGAGGGCATCGGCCAGCGCGCCGGGTCGATCCTCGCCCCGAGACCTCCGGGAAGGGCGCGCGGGACGTTGCCCCGGAGCCCGCCGCCGGTGATGTGGGCCAGGCCGCGCAGCTCCCGACCCTGCCCGGCCAACACGTCCCGTACCCGGAGCAGGCTCCGGGCGTAGATCCGGGTCGGTGTTAGGAGCACCTCACCGAGCGTCGTCATCGCCTCGTGCGGCGCGCGCCCGAGGGCCTCGTCGGTCGCCGCGTCGCCGAGGGTCCGGCGCAGCCGCGCCTGGTACGGCTCCGCCAGGCTGAGCTCCCACTGGGTCACCAGTGACCGAACCAGCGAGTAGCCATTCGAGTGGAGCCCGGACGAGGCCAGGCCGACGATCGCGTCGCCGACGCGGACGGCGGAGCCATCGAGCATCCGCGACCGCTCGACGACGCCGATCGCGGCGCCCGCCAGGTCGAACGCGTCGGCGGCCATCAGGCCCGGGTGCTCGGCGGTCTCGCCACCGACCAGCGCGCAGCCCGCCTCTCGGCAACCGGCGGCCACGCCGCTGACCAGCTCGGACACGGCGGCCGGGTCGAGCTCGCCGACGGCCACGTAGTCGAGGAAGGCCAGAGGCTCCGCACCCGTGCAGGCGATGTCGTCGACGCACATCGCGACCAGGTCGATCCCGATCGTGTCGAAGCGCCCGACCGCCGCCGCGATCGCCGTCTTGGTCCCGACGCCGTCGGTCGAAGCCACGAGCACCGGCTCGCGATATCCCGCAGGCACGGTGAAGGCGCCGCCGAAGCCGCCGATCCCGCCGAGCACCTCGACGCGCCGGGTCGACTCGACGTGGGCGCGAATGAGGTCGACGGCCCGCATCCCGGCGTCGACGTCGACGCCGGCGGCCCGGTACGCGCGCCTCGAATCAGCCACGGTCATCCTCGACCGGTCGGCGCCGCTCCGGCGAGGTCAGGCCAAGGCGACGCCGAGCACGTGAGCGCGCGCACCTCCAGGTGCGTAAGCAGGTGCGTAAGCGAGCGCGCGCAGGCGGCAACGCGGGCATGGCCCGCCGGAGCGGCGCCTTCATCTGACCGCCACTCCCTCTTCGAGGATGAATTTGCGCCTCGCGGCGTCATATGGCACGGGATCTGGGTAATGTCCATCGAAGCAGGCGAAGCAGAAGCGCTCGTATGGCAGGTCCAGCGCGGCCAGGACGCCGCGGATCGACAGGTAACCGAGCGAATCCGCACCGATGAAGTCGCGGATCTCGTCCTCGGTGTGGTTCGCGGCGATCAGCTCGGTCTCGACCTGGGTGTCGATGCCGTAGAAACACGGGTGGTAGATCGGCGGCGCGCTGATCCGGACATGGACCTCGGTCGCACCCGCCCGGCGAAGCAGGTCGACGATCCGCTTGGTGGTGGTCCCACGCACGATCGAGTCGTCGACGACGATGAGGCGCTTGCCGGCGACCACGGCGGGCAGCGGGTTGAGCTTGACGGTCACGCCGCGGTGGCGCAGCCCGGCCGACGGCTGGATGAACGTCCGACCGGCATACCGGTTGCGATACATCCCCTCGCGATACGGGATCCCCGACGCCTCGGCATAGCCGGCCGCTGCCGGGGCACCGGTGTCCGGGACGGGCATCACCAGGTCGGCGTCGGCGGGGTGCTCGTCGGCGAGCTGCATGCCCATCCTTCGCCGCGACTCGTACAGGTTGCGTCCCTCCATGTACGAGTCCGGGCGGGCGAAATAGATGAGCTCGAAGACGCACGACGCCGGCGTCGCGGTTGCATAGCGGACGGATCGTGGCGGTTGGCCCGGCTCGAGCACGATCAGCTCGCCCGGCTCCACGTCCCGCACGTACTCCGCACCGACGATGTCCAGCCCGGCGGTCTCAGACGACAGGCACCAGCCGGTCGCAGCGTCGTCGTCGCCCTGCCACAGCCCGTCGTCGCGGCCGCCGACGGCCGGTCGAGGCAGCCGCCCGAGGACGAGCGGCCGGAACCCGAACGGATCGCGCACGCCGATCACCCGGCGCTCGTCGAGGACGACCAGCGCGAAGGCGCCGCGTACCCGCGGAAGGACGCGCTGGAGCGCCTCGACCGTGTCGGCCGCGGGCTCGTCGGCGAGCAGCGCCGTCAGGAGCTCGGTGTCGGTCGACGCCGGCAGGCGGGTCCGGCCGCCCTGGAGCTGCCCGAGCAGCTCGCGCGTGTTGATCAGGTTGCCGTTGTGGCCGATCGCCAGCGCCCGTCGCGGTCCGAGGCGATAGGTCGGCTGTGCGTTCTCCCAGATCGTCGAGCCGGTGGTCGAGTAGCGGCAGTGCGCGATCGCCAGCCCGCCCCGTAGGCTCGGCAGGCGATGCTCGTCGAGCACCGAGCTGATCATTCCGAGGTCCTTGTAGAGCATCAGCTGCTCGCCGTCGCTGACGGCCAGCCCGGCCGATTCCTGGCCACGATGCTGGAGCGCGAAGAGCCCGAGTGCGGCGATCGAGGCGGCATCCGTCGGTTCGCCGCCCGGTAGGACCGCACCGAAGACGCCGCACATCGGTCAGCCCTCCCAGCCCAGCGCCCGGCCGAGACCATGCTCCCACGCATGGCGGAGCTCGTGGATCGACACCTCCAGCGTGTCGGCGACCCGGCCACCGCGCTCCTCGGCGGCCCCCATCGCGGTGGCTGACGTCGCCTCGATGACGAGCCTGTCGCCTCCCACCGCGCCGATCGGCTCGACCGGCAGCCCGTGCTGGCGGGCCAGCAGGACGAGCGCCGCCGTGTGGGCCGGACGTGCGCTGATCACCAGCCGGGATGGGCTCTCGCCGAACAGCCCGACGGCGGGCGACCCGACGTGCGCCAGCCGCGCCGTCGCGCCGAGCCCGCCCCAGATCGAGGCCTCGGCGAGGGCCACCGCCAGGCCGCCGCCGGACACGTCCTGCGCCGAGGCGACCAGGCCGCGCGCAATCGCTTCGCGGATGAAGGCCTGGACGGCAGCCTCGCGCGACAGGTCGAGGTCCGGCGGCGTGTCGTCGGCCGTGATGCCGGCCAGGTCGGCGTAGGCGGAGCCGACCAGGCCGGGTGTCGAGTCGCCGACCAGGACGATCGTGTCGCCGGCATCGAGGAACGCCGGGCCAACCAGGCCGGCGATGTCGTCGAGGAGGCCGACCACGCCGATCTCCGGCGTCGGTGCGATCCGACCGTTCGGCAATTCGTTGTAGAGCGAGACATTGCCGCCGGTGACCGGGAGACCGAGCGCGCGGCACGCGTCGGACAGTCCGCGGACCCCCTCGGTCAGTTGCCAGAACGCGTCGGGCCGGGTCGGGTCGCCATAGTTGAGGCAGTTCGTGACGCCAAGCGGCCGGGCTCCCGTGATCGACACGTTACGTGTTGCCTCCGCCACGGAGAGCGCGGCAGCAAGCCACGGATCCACGAGTCCGACCGACTGGTTCCCGTCGGTGGTCGCCACCAGCGCCTTGGTCGTTCCCTTGACGCGCAGGACGGCGGCCCCGCGGCCGGGTCCGGCGACCGTGTCGGTGCCGACCGTGGAGTCGTATTGCCGGAAGACGGCCCGACGCGATGACAGGTTGGCCGAGCCGAGCAAGGCGAGGAGGACCGCTCCCGGGTCCATCCCGCGCTCGGGAAGCCGGTCGCCTGCCGACGCGGGCACACCGGGTGCCGGCGCACCGCGGCGGTGCGCGGGCGGGCGGGCGATCCGGGCGTGCACGATCGCATCGCTGGTCAGCGCCCTGGCCGGGATTCGGCCGATCTCGCGCGAACCGGCGGCGGGTCGGCCGGCGTCGTCCAGCCCGCCCTCGACCACGGCGATGTCGCCATCGTCGGTCACCCGGCCGATGATCGCGGTCGGCAGACCCCAGCGTTGGCAGACCTCCTCGACGGCCGGCCAGCGGTCCGGCCTGACCGCCGCGCACATCCGCTCCTGGGATTCCGAGATCATCACCTCGAACGGTTCCAGGCCAGGCTCACGTCGCGGGACGGCATCGAGGTCGACGAGGATTCCGGTGCCGGCGCGATCGGCGGTTTCGGAGGTCGCGCAGGTGATGCCGCCGGCGCCGAGATCCTGGAGGCCCTCGACGAGGCCGCGCTCGATGAGCTCGAGCGACGCCTCAATCAGCAGCTTCTCGGCGAACGGGTCTCCGACCTGGACCGATGGGCGTTTGGACGGATCCTCGTCCGTGAAGGTGGCACTGGCGAGGACGGAGGCGCCGCCGATCCCGTCGCGACCGGTCGCCGAGCCGTAGAGCACGACGAGGTTGCCCGGCCCCGGCGCAGAGGCCAGCGTCAGGCGGTCCTCTCGGAGCAGCCCGATCGCCATGACGTTGACCAGCGGGTTGCCGGCATAGCTCGGGTCGAACACGAGCTCGCCACCGACCGTCGGCACACCGACGCAGTTGCCGTAGCCGCCCACGCCGCGGACCACGCCGTCCACCAGGTGGCGGGTACGCGGGTCGGCCGGGTCGCCAAAGCGGAGCGCATCGAGGATCGCGATCGGGCGGGCGCCCATCGTGAAGATGTCCCGCAGGATCCCACCGACGCCGGTGGCGGCGCCCTGATACGGCTCGACGGCCGACGGGTGGTTGTGCGACTCGATCTTGAACGCGACGGCGAGCCCGTCCCCGATCGAGATCACACCGGCATTCTCGCCTGGGCCTGCGACGACGTCAGTACCCTCGGTCGGCAGCGTCCGGAGCAGTGGTTTGGAGCTCTTGTACGAGCAGTGCTCGCTCCACATCACGCTGAACATCGCCAGCTCGAGGTCGTTCGGGTCGCGCCCGCCCAGCCGGTCGCGGATCGCGTCGAGCTCGTCGTCCGTCACGCCGAGCCGGCGGTGGAGCGGGTCGACGGGCCGGTCCGCGATCGTCATCGGGTGGCGACCTCCAGGGTCGCTCCCCCGCCGGCTGCCCGTGCGGCGCTCTCAACCAGCGAGCGGATGATCCCCATCCCGTCGTCCGACCCCAGGATCGCCTCGGCCGCGCGTTCCGGGTGCGGCATGAGTCCGGCGACGTTTCCGGTGGCGTTGATGACGCCGGCGATCGCCCGGAGCGAGCCGTTGGGATTGGCCGGAGTGCCGGGCTGGGCGTCGGCGCCGTCGGCATCGACGTAGCGGAACAGGACCTGCCGGCGACCTTCCAGCTCGTCCAGGGTGGCGTCGTCCGCGTAGTAGCAGCCCTCGCCGTGCGCCACCGGCATCCGCAGGACCCGGCGCGGTTCCAGCGCGTGGGTGAACGCGGTGTCCACTCGTTCGGCGGCGATCGCGACCTCCAGGCCGGCAAAGCGGAGCGACTGGTTCCGCAGCAGGGCGCCGGGCACCAGTCCGGCCTCCGCCAGGACCTGGAAGCCGTTGCAGATCCCGAGGACGAGCCCGCCCGCACCGGCAAACGCGGCGACGGCTCGCATGACCGGACTGAACCGGGCGATCACCCCGGCCCGCAGGTAGTCACCGTACGCGAACCCCCCCGGCAGGACGACTGCGGCGACGCCATCGAGCGAGGCCTGCTCGTGCCACAGCACGACCGGCTCGGCACCGGCGACATCGAGGGCGTGGATCGTGTCGCGGTCGCAGTTGCTGCCCGGGAAGACCACCACCCCGATCCGAGCCGGCACGCTCAGGCCTCTCCCACCGCGACACCCGTCACCGACGACGCCCGGCCGATCGTCTCGACGTCGTACACCTCGATGAGCGGATTGGACAGCAGCTCGCGAGCCAGCCGATCCACGACGCTGCGCCCTTCCGGCTCGTCGGCAGCCTCGACCGTAAGCTCGACCCGCCGGCCGACGCGCACGGCGCTCACGCCGCTGATCCCGAGGTGGCCGAGGCTCCCTTCGACGGCTCTTCCCTGCGGATCGAGGATGCCGGGCTTCGGCGTCACGTTGACCGCGAACCGATAGCTGGTCATGGGGCGATGACGTCCTCCCTGAGGTACCGCTCGAAGCTCGCGCCGGTGATCCGCTCGTAGGCTTCGATGTAACGGGAGCGGGTGCCGTCGATCACGTCGGGCGGCAGAGCCGGACCCGGGTCCGTCTTGTCCCACGGCTGGCGCTCCAGCCAGTCGCGCACGAACTGCTTGTCGAAGCTGGCCTGGGGGCGGCCGGGTTCGTACGTGGCGGCATCCCAGAACCGGGACGAGTCGGGGGTCATGACCTCGTCGATGAGGATGAGGTTGTCCTGGGCGAGGCCCGAGAACACCTGCGGCCGGCGCCCCGGAGAACGGTCGCGCCGGATCTGCTCCTCGGGCGGCCCGATGGGAGCGTCCTGATCACCGGTCATCGCGTACCCGAACTCGAACTTCGTGTCGGCCAGGATGATCCCGCGCCGCGCCGCGACGGCCGCGCCGTAGCCGTAGAGCCGCAGCGCGACGTCGCGGATCACCTCGGCCGGCGGTCCAGCGAGATCGGTGCGGCCACCCCAGTGTGCCGCCAGGTGCTCGATCATCCCCTCGAAGCTGACGTTCTGGTCATGCTCGCCCCGCTCCGCCTTGGTGGCCGGTGTGAAGATCGGCTCCGGCAACCGGTCGCTCTCGCGCAGCCCTGGCGGCAAGGCGATCCCGCAGACCGTTCCGCGTTCCCGGTACTCCTTCCATCCAGATCCGGACAAGTAGCCGCGGACCACCGCCTCGACCGGAAGGACGGCCGCCGGACGGCAGATCATGATCCGGCCCCGGATGGGATCGAGCGATCCGAGGTCGGGTGGCTCATTCCCGGCAGCTCGAATCTCCCCGGCCAGGGTGCCGACGAGGATCCCGGGGTCCGTGTCGAGCAGGTGGTTGGGGATCATGGACGCCGTCTCAGCGAACCAGAATTGGGAGATCGCCGTCAGGACGCGGCCCTTGTCGGGGACCAACGTCGGGAGCACGACGTCGAACGCGCTGATCCGATCGGACGCGACCAGGACCACTCGTCCGTCGTTGAGCCGGTACAGGTCGCGCACCTTGCCCGAGCGGAGATATGAGTCAGCCAGCATTGGACACCACTCCGTTCGGCGTGGCCTGACGGGCGGCGAGCGCCTCGCCCAGCGTGTCCAGGCGCGCGATCACCACCGGCGCGTGGACGAGGTACTTCGCGTCGTCGAAGCAGGCGTCGAGCTCGGCAAGCGATAGCCGTTGGGCGACGAGGGCGTCGACGGCCAGGAGCTCGCGCAAAGACAAGCGGTCGTCGGCGGCTCGCAGGGCGGCGCGCTGGACCACGGCGTAGGCCTCCTCCCTGGCGAGGCCCGCCTCGAGCAGCGCGCTCAGGACGCGCGACGAAGCATGCAGCCCGAACCCGCGGTCGATGTTCTCGCGCATCCGCTCGGACCGGACGACCAGGCCCTCGACGAGTCCGGTCATCTTCACCAGCATGTAGTCGAGCACGATCGTCGAGTCGGGCAGGATGACTCGCTCGGCGCTGCTGTGGCTGATGTCGCGCTCGTGCCACAGCGGCTGGTCTTCGAGCGCCGTGTGGGCGTACCCGCGGAGCAGCCGCGCGAGCCCGGCGATCCGTTCCGACAGGATCGGGTTGCGCTTGTGGGGCATGGCCGACGAGCCTTTCTGGCCGGTCCTGAACGGCTCCTGGAGCTCGCCGATCTCCGTGTGCTGGAGGTTCCGGACCTCGGTCGCGAAACGCTCGAGCGACCCGCCGAGGACAGCCATGGCCCCCAGCAGTGCGGCGTGCCGGTCGCGCTGGACGATCTGGCTGCTGACCGGATCCACGCGCAGGTCCAGCGCCGCCAGCACGTCGGCTTCCACGTCGGGGCCGAGGTGGCTGTACGTCCCGACCGGCCCGGAGATCTTCCCGGTCGCGATCTCGTCGACCGCGGCGGCCAGCCGAACCCGGCCCCGGTCGAGCTCGAACGCCCAGCCGGCGAGCTTGAGCCCGAGCGTCGTTGGTTCGGCATGGACCGAGTGGGTACGGCCCATCATCACGGTGTCGGCCTCGGCCCGGGCCCGCGCGATGGTGACCGCGAGGAGACGATCGACATCGGCCAGCAGCCGCTGGCCGGCGGCCTGCAGCTGGAGGGCGAGGGCGGTGTCGACGACGTCGCTGCTGGTCAGGCCGAAATGCAGGAAGCGGCCCTCGGGGCCGACCGACTCCGCGACCTGGCTGACGAAGGCGATGATGTCGTGGTCGGTCGTCCGCTCGATCTCGGCGATCCGGTCGGCGTCGATCCGCGCACGGGACTCGAGGATCGCCGGGACGTCGGCCGGGATGAGCCCGCCTGCCGCCTCGGCGCGGGCGACCGCCAGCTCGACGCGGAGCATCGCCTCGAAGCGGGACGCCTCGGACCAGATCGCCCCCATCTCGGGAAGCGTGTACCGGCGGATCACGATCGGGCCCCCATCAGCGGCCCGCCGCGACCGCGGCCGCCAGCCCGATGTCACGCCGGTAGTGCAAACCGGGTGCCCGGACCAGCTCAGCAGCCGCCCGCGCGGCGTCGCCGGCCGCGGCCAGATCGGCGCCATGAGCCACGACCGACAGCACGCGCCCGCCGGCCGTCCGAACCGCACCGTCGGGGTCCAGGGTCGTGCCGGCATGGAAGAGGAGCGTCCCGCAGGCGGCGGCGTGGTCCAGCCCGTTGATCGGGTCGCCAGTCCGAGGGCGGCCGGGGTAGCCGGCCGCCGCCAGCACGAGGGCGACGGTTGCACCCGCCAGGTCTGGCAGCCGCCCGCTCGCCAGGATCGAGGCCGGCAGCGCCGAGCGCAGGTCGCCGCGCGCCGCCGCGAGCAGGAGCGGTCCGAGCGCGGTCGCCAATCGAGGCAGGATCGCCTGCGTCTCGGGGTCGCCGAAGCGCGCATTGCACTCGAGCAGGACGGGACCTTGCTCGGTCAGGATGAGGCCGGCATAGAGCGCTCCACGGAACGGCTTGCCGCGCCGCGACAGCTCAGCCAGGATGGGCCGCTGGAACGTGTCGAGCAACGAGCCGACGCGCTCGTCAGGGAGGTCGGGCAGCGGGCTGTAGGCGCCCATCCCGCCGGTATTGGGCCCGCTGTCACCGTCGCCGACCCGCTTGTGATCGCGCGACAGCGGAAGCGCCACGGCCTCGCGGCCATCGCAGATCGCGATCAGGCTGGCCTCCGGACCGGACAGCCGCTCCTCGATCACGACCGTGCCCGTCGCATCTGCGGCGAACAACGACTCGATGGCCATGTCGGCCTGGTCCGTCGTGTCGCACACGGTCACGCCCTTGCCGGCGGCCAGTCCGTCCGCCTTCACGACCGCGCCCCGACCCGCGTCGGTCAGCGCGGCCGCGAACCTCCGGGCGCCGTCCGGGTCCCGGAACGAGGCCGCGCGCGCCATGGGCACGCCTGCCGCGGCAGCAACCTCATGGCAGAACGCCTTGCTGGTTTCGATCCTCGCGGCCGACCGCGATGGGCCAAAGACCGCAATCCCGGCCTTGCGGAGCGCATCGCTCACCCCGGCCGCGAGCACCGCCTCGGGCCCGATCACGACGAGCTCGACCGCCTCGCGCCGGGCGACGGCCACGACCGCGGCCGGATCGAGCGGGTCGATGCCCGCAACGCACCGGACGCGCGGCTCGCGGCCGATCGCCTGGCTTCCCGGCGCGACGACGACCTCGTTGCCACCCGGCTCCGACGCGAGCTTCCAGGCCAGTGCGTGCTCCCGCCCACCGCTCCCGACGATCATCGTCCGCGTGGGGGCGATCGCGGTCACGCCGGCAGCCCCGGTCGTCGCCGCATCGGGCGCCAGGCCCGCTCGATCGTCTGCGTCCGCTCGGGGCCGACCGACACGAAGATGATCGGCACCCCGGCGTGCTCCTCGATCGCGCTGACGTAGCGCCGCGCGTTCAATGGCAGGTCGCCGAGCGAGCGCACGTCGTGGATCGGCTCCGCCCAGCCGGGAAAGTCCTCGTAGATCGGCGTCGCCCGAGACAGTGATGCGCCGCTCGACGGCCAGCTCTCGACGCGCTGGCCGTCCATCGAATAGGCGACGCACAGCCGGATGGTGTCGATGCCGGACAGGATGTCGAGCTTGTTGAGCGTGATCGAGCTCACGCTGTTGACGGCCACGGCGTAGCGCAGGGGGACCGCATCGAACCAGCCCACCCGGCGCGGACGCCCGGTCACCGTGCCGTACTCGTTGCCACGCCTGGCGATCCCCGCTCCGACGTCGTCGAGCAGCTCGGTCGGATACGGGCCGGATCCGACGCGGGTCGAATACGCCTTGACGACGCCGATCACCTCGTCGACCTGGAGCGGACCGATCCCGCCCCCCGTGCACGCGCCGCCGGCGACCGGGTTCGACGAGGTGACGTAGGGGTAGCTGCCGTGGTCGAGATCGAGGAGCGTCCCCTGGGCGCCCTCGAGGAGGACGTGCTCGCCGCGGGCCAGCGCACCCTGGACCAGCCAGGTCGTGTCGTCGAGGTGGCCGCGCAGTCGCGCGCCCCAGCCGAGCGCCAGCTCGACGAGCGGCTCCAACTCGAACCGTGCGCCGCCCATCGACCCCAACAGCAGGTTCTTGTCCGGGAGCACCCGGGCCAGCCGATCACGGACGACCACCGGATCGAGCAGGTCCTCCATGCGCAGGCCGAGCCGCCAGGCACGGTCCCCATACGCCGGTCCGATTCCCCGCCCGGTCGTGCCAACCTTCGCGTCGGCCAGCCGGGCCTCGTTCCCGAGGTCGAGGGCCACGTGGTACGGCATGATCACGTGCGCGCTCCGGCTGACCCGCACTCGCGACACGTCGATGCCGCGCGTCGTGAGCATGTCGAGCTCGGCGATCAGGGTCACCGGGTTGACGACCACCCCGTTCCCGATCACCGACGTGATGTGCGGGTAGAGCACGCCCGAGGGAGTCAGCCGGAGCTTGAAAACCTCGTCGCCCTTGACCACGGTATGGCCGGCGTTGTCGCCGCCCTGGTAGCGCACAACCATCGCGACCTGCTCGGCAAGGAAGTCCGTCATCTTGCCCTTGCCCTCGTCGCCCCACTGCAGCCCGACGATCACGGTGGCCGGCATCAACGCCGCTCCACGTTGCCATGCGCGGTGTTTCCATGCGCGCCCATGTTGATGCCCGCCATCCGCGGGCGGTCGACGGCAAGGCGGAGGCGAGCACGTGATCGAGCGCACCCTGAGATGCGCGAGCGAGGGAGCGGAGCCGACAACGCCGCCATCGGCCGATCGAGCCATGGGGTCCACATGAAAAAGCCCCTCCCCCAGGGGGGTGGGCCGACCCGGATAGACCTCTCCCGCGTCGCGCCGCCGGCGCTCCGACGGATCATCGTTGTCCGGTCGCTCGAGCGCCTCACGGGACGACCGATGCGCCTTGCAAGCGCGATCGCTGACCTCCTGGTCCGCGGGCCCGGCCCGCCTGCTTGAGGAGGCAGGAGTATAGCAGGGCGAACCCGTCCGAAACCCAGCGAGCGCTGCGCGGTACGACCGGCGACGGCCGCTCGGTACCTTCGGACAACCCGCCCGAACGCCCTCGGCGGCTAGCCTTGACAGGTGATGCGCCTCCTCGGATTCCTGGCGCTCGCGGCTCCGGTCGTGCTCGGAATCCTGCTGCTGGGCCAGCCGGCCAGCCTGTCGTCCCTCGGCGACAACGAACGCTCCGTCATCGCCGCCTTGGCCGAGGCCACGATCGGCGTGTGCCTGACCATGGGCGCCGTCCAGCTTCGGCACAACCTGCGGCTCCGGCGGCTGGTCAAGGCGTCCGAGAGGATTGCCGCCGGCGACTACACGGTCGGCCTCACGACGAGCGGTCGCGGACTCGAGGGGCGACTGGCGACCGCCATCAACCGCATCTCGGTCTCGCTCGCCGATACCTACGACCGCGCGACGATCGACCGACTGACCGGCGTGTTCAACCGGCAGGCCCTGCTGGCGGAGCTGTTCGCCGAGGTCGAGCGCGCGTCGCGCTACGACCGGCCCCTGTCCGTCGCGTTCGTTGACATCGACCATTTCAAGGTGGTCAACGACACCTACGGCCACGGCGCCGGCGACATCGTCCTGCGGGGCGTGGCGCAGGTCCTGTCGGCAAACATGCGCGCGAGCGACGTGGTCGGTCGGTACGGTGGCGAGGAGTTCATGCTGATCCTTGCCGAGACCGCCGTCGAGGAGGGCGCGGTGCTCGCCGAGAAGCTGAGGTCCATCGTCGAACGCGAGCGGTTCGCCGTCGAGGGCGAGCAGAACGTGTCCGTGACGATCTCGGTCGGCATCGTCGGCGGCTTCGGCGACCAGCTGCGGATGGAGGCGCTCGTCCGCGACGCCGACGCAGCGATGTACTCGGCCAAGTCCCTCGGCCGGAACCAGACGTATGTCTTCGCCGAGCCGAACGACGATGCGCGCGTCCCGCGTGCACCCATCTCGGCGGCCGGTCGATCGCGAGCCGTCGACATCGGGCGCCGGGCCCGTGAAGCGGCGACCGGCGCGTTGCTCGAAGTCGTGGCGTCGCTTCCTCAGTACCGTGGGCGGCCATCGGCGGTCATCACGACGATCGTCGAGTCGATGGCGCGCACCCTGCAGCTGCCCGATGCCGAGGTCGAACGGATCCGGGTCGCGGCGCTGCTCCACGATATCGGCAAGCTGGCGCTGCCCGACGAGATCCTGGACAAGCGGGCGGCGCTGACGTCAGCGGATTGGCGGAGCGTCGTCCAGCATCCCCGTGTCGGCCAGGTCATCCTCGAACAGGCGGCCGCACTCAAGGATGCCATCCCGATCATCCTCCACCATCATGAGCGGTTCGCCGGTCACGGCTACCCGTACGGCCTGCGGGCCACCGAGATCCCGCTCGGCGCCCGGATCGTGGCCATCGCCGATGCCTACGACGCCATGGTCAACGATCGACCGTACAAGGCCGCGATCAGCCACGAGGCGGCGCTCGACGAGCTTCGTCGGCATGCCGGCACCCAGTTCGACCCCGAGCTCGTCACGTTGTTCTGCGACCTGTTCGCCGTGACCGCCCCCGCACCCGATCCGCGGGTGCCGGAGCTGGGCGCTCGCGCGAGCGGGACCCATGACCGCCGCGTCGAGGAGCAACAGGCGTCGCCCGAGGACCATCGGAAGCGCGCATCGCGAGCGGGCCCATCCAGCACGAAGACCATGGCATCCGAGGGCGGCATGACCATGGATCTCGGCGGCCGCGCTGCCGGCGAGCGGAGGACGGGCAAGCATCCGACGAACCCGAGGGGGCGAGGTCGGGCGGCGGGCTGATCGAGTCGCATCCGCCCGCCGCCGGCCCGGCCTTTCCGGGATCGGGCGCGGCGTCGGCGCGATTTGCCCATTCGGCGCAGGATTCGGGCATGGCGGATCCGCAGCGCCGCCTCCGGTCGGTCCTCGGACTGATCGTTGCGGCGAGCCTGACCATCGCCACGCTCGGTCTGCCGAGATCGGCTGTCGCGGCCGACTCGATGCCCGCCTGGCACGGCGGGATCGATCTGTATCGCGGCGGCGTGTACTCGGTCCAGCGCAGTTGGCTGTGGTGCACCGCGGCCGGCGTCCAGATCGTTCGGAACATCGTGGCTGTCGAGGCGGACCATACGGCCGCCGCCCAGCGGCGGTACTTCGCATGGATGCGAGCCAACAATCGGTACCACCTGCCGCTCTCGGGCGGGGTCGACCCGCAGGGTTGGGCCGCCGGGTTGCGTCACTTCGTGGACCCCCAGTACCAGGTCGTCGCGAGCACCACGTTCGACGACGCGCTGCGATCCGCGGCCCGACGGCTTCGCGAGACGAATCTGCCGGTCGCGCTCACCGTGTCGCACGGCGACCACGGCTGGATCCTCACCGGCTTCACCGCCGCGGCCGATCCGCTCAGGACGGCGTCGTTCAAGATCACCAGCGTACGGGTCACGGGTCCGCTGTACGGCCTCCAGAGCCGGAACGGCTATGACATGCGACCCGACACGCGGCTCACGCCGACGCAGCTGCGACGGTTCTTCACGCCGTGGAAGTACATCCCGATGCGGATGGTCTGGGATGGCCGATACGTCTCGATCCAGCCGGTTCCGGCCGCGGTTGCGGCCGCGCCCAGGGTTCCGCCGTCCACGACGAGCCGGCTTGCGGCGGGGGGCGCGGCCACCGGTCGGGCGAGGCCCGCGGCCTCGGTCGGCCCCGCCGACGACCCGCCGCGTGATTCCGCGTCGAACGCGGTCGGCGCGAACACCGTGAGTGCCGATCCGACCGTGGGACTTGCCGCAATGTTGGCGGTTGGATCCCTCTCGGCACTGTTCCTGACCGCTCGGCTCCGGCTCGGGGGGCGTCGCGCGGTGGGCGGCGCTCACCCGAGGGTCGCGTCCGCGCCGGTGATCCGCGGGTAAGCCGACGATACGCGACCGTGCAGGGCTCGGCGCTAGGTTGGTCCGCATCACCCCGCCGGAACGCAGGGTCGAGATCGGCGCAGCCGACCGACCGGGAAGGAGATCGGACCGTGAACAGGGTCCTCCTCACGGGGCGCCTCACGCGCGACCCGGAGATGCGTGGGCTGGCCAGCGGCAAGAACGTCACGACGTTCACCGTTGCCAGCAACGAGTTCCTCGGCGGCGGCAAGGAGAAGGCCGAATATCACGCGATCGTGACCTGGGAACGTCTGGCCGAGATCTGCGGCCGCTACCTCGGCAAGGGCCAGCAGGTCGCGATCGAAGGGCGGCTGCAGACTCGATCCTGGGATGACGAGCGAGGTACCCGGCACTGGAAGACCGAGGTCGTCGCCTCGCACGTCGAGATGCTGTCCGGACGCCGCAAGAAGGACTACGAGGCACAGCAGGCGGCCGACTCGCTCGCCTCCCAGGCTGCGGCGCTCGGTGAGGCTTCCGCGGAGGACCCCATCGCGGATGGCGCCTTCGATCCGGGCGACACCGACGATGACACGGAGGACGTTGCCGGGGAGGCCGCCGCGTAGCCACCGACTCTCCCGTTCAACGGCGGCGGCGTGGCCCCCCTCCCACGTCGCCGCCGCCTTCCATCGAGCGGCGCAACGCCGGCATTCGCCGTGGAGGTCGAGGTCCGGCTCGATGGCTCGTGGACCGGCCGGTCGAAGCTGACAAGCCGGGTTGCGGATGCGCGAGGAACGGTCATCTTCTCGTGGCGACAGGAGACGCCCGCCTGGATCAAAGTCACGTTCGTGCTGCCGACGCGTCCGTCCCAAGCCCTTCAGGGTCGATGGCGCTGATCAGAGTCGATGGCGCTGACCCGTTCGGGGTGCCGATCGGGTTCGAGCAAGCCCTCGATGCGTTCGGCGATCCAGCCGTTCCACGGGCCGGTCACCACAACCGTCCGATCGACCGCTACGCGTCAGGGACGAGGGTGCCGCTCCCCTCCCGCACCGTCGGCGGGATCGGACGCCGGAGCGACGTAAAGCCGGCGACGGGACAGGCCGGTGGCTGCTGCAACCCGGCGAGCGGCTTCGCTCCGTCCAACGCCGTCCTCCACGAGGCGCTCGACCTGGGCACGTGCCTCGCCCAAGAGATCCACGGCAGCCTCGTCGGACTCCACTGGTCGAGCGCCGGCCCACTCGCCGACCACCAGGGTGAATTCGCCACGTGCCGGGATGCGGCCGTCGGCGGCGGCGGTCGCCAGATCGCCGAGCGTGCCCCGAGCGATCGTTTCGTGGAGCTTGGTCAGCTCGCGGCAGACCGCGCCCGGCCGATCCGGGCCGCACGCAACGACCAGATCGGCCAACGTCCCGGCCGCGCGACCGGGCGCCTCGTACAGGATCGTCGCGCGATCGTCGCCGGCAACGCGGGCCAGGCGCTGGCGACGCTCTCGCCCGCTCCGGGGCAGGAACCCCTCGAACGACCAGCGAGGACCGACCACGCCCGACGCCACGACCGCCGCCAGAACGGCCGACGCTCCCGGGATCGGGACGATGGTTCCCGCCTCGGCTGCCCAGGCCGCAACCAGCTCCCCACCCGGATCGCTGACGCCGGGTGTCCCGGCGTCGGTCACGAGCGCGAGATCCTCGCCGCCGCGGAGGTGGGCGAGCAGGGCGTGTGTTCGTCGCGTCCCGCTCTGCGCGTGATAGCTCGTCGTCCGCGTGCCAATTCCGTGGCGGTCGAGCAGTCGCTGCGTGTGGCGCGTGTCCTCGGCGGCGATGAGCGGGACCAGCCGCAGGACCTCCATCGCCCGAAGCGTGACGTCGTTCAAGTTCCCGATCGGCGTCGCGACCACATACAGGGTGCCTCCACCTGCGCCGGCTCCGGCGGGCCCGGCCCGGGTGCCGGCCCCCCGGGAGGCCGCGGTCACGCTCGTGCCGAGCCCGGCCGTCGGCGTGGGTACAGGTAGTCGACGCCGGCTGTCCGTGGCCCGAGCTTGGCGATGGGCGGGACCTGCCGCTTGAATTCGGCACCCGCGACCATCCGGTCGACACGCTCGACCATCGCCGGTTCGAACCCGAGCGCCGCCATCTCCTCGTCCGAGCGGCGCTTGTCGATCCGCCAGAACAACAGGCGATCGAGCGTCGGGTAGTCGAACCCGCCCTCCGCTTCGTCGGTCTGACCCGGCCACAGGTCCGCGGTCGGTGCCTTGCGGACGATCGCGTCGGGGACGCCGACGGCCACCGCCAGCTGGCGGACCTGGCTCTTGTACAGGTCCCCGATGGGATTGAACGCGCAGGCCGAGTCGCCGAACAGGGTCGTGTAGCCGATCAGCGATTCCGTCTTGTTGCCGGTTCCCACGACGAGCCCGGCCCGCGTCACCGATCGGTCGTACAGCACGGCCATCCGCATCCGCGCGGCGAAGTTGCCGCGGCGGAGCGGGCTCGCCGCGATGGCTTCGCGTCCGGCCGCGCCCACGGCGTCACCCATCCCGAAGTACCCGTCGACCATCGCGGTGATCTCGATGAGCTCGCTCGAGCAGCCGAGCGCCATCACGACCGCCTCGGCGTCCGCTCGCGAGGCCGGCGACGATGCCCGGTACGGCATCAACACCGTATGGAGCCGCTCGGGACCGATCGCCTCGGCCACGAGGTACGCGACGAGTGCCGAATCGATGCCGCCCGACAGCCCCACCACCGTCTGCTCGAAGCCGGCCTGGCGGAGCTGGCCCCGGATGAATTCGGCGATCACCCGGCGAGCCACATCCGTGTCGATGGCCAGCTCGGCCGGCAGGACGAACAGCGTCTCGGTCATCGCGTTCGCTCGCGCAGATCGGGGACCCGGAGCGGTCGCGGCGCCGGGCGGTCCGCCGGCTTCAGGTCGGACCGGGGCTCGGCGTCAGGCTCGGCATCGGCCTCGGCGGCGATCCCCGCCCGCTCGGCGATGATCCGCGACAGCTCCCGGACGTGGAGCTCCGGCCGCTCATCACGTAGCAGCGGCAGCGCAATCCGCTCGCGCCGAACGTCCTGCAGGGCAACGTCCACGACGAACAGGCCCTCGTCATACAGCGGTGCGCTGAACACCGCCCGGCCCGACGGCGCGATCACCTCGGAGCCACCCCAGAACGAGATCGATTCGTCGATGCCCACCCGGTTGCAGAAGACGACGAACGACGTCGTGAGCTGGGCGTACGTCCGCATCAGCGTTCGCCACGAGGTGGCCGTGCCCAGCCCGACCTCGTTGACGGCGGCCAGGTCCCGGCCTGGCGACGACGAGACGTTGACGAGGATCTGGGCTCCGTCGAGGGCCAGCAGCTGCGGCAGTGACAGGTGCCAGAAGTCCTCGCAGATCCCGATCCCCACGCCGACCCCCAGCCGAGACGGGACCGCGCGCACACTGTCACCCTGGGCGAAGAACCGTCGCTCGTCGAACAGTCCGTAGGTCGGCAGGAACAGCTTTCGATGGACGTGCCGCAGCTCGCCGTCCTCGAACAGGCCGGCCGCGATGAACAGTCGATGGTCGGCCGACTCCTCGACGAACGACGCGATCGCGGACAACCCGGTCGTCGACGCCGCGAGCGTGGCCAGTCGCGGGTCGTCGAGGCGCATCGCGACCTCGGACGCGAGGTCCTGGAGCTGATAGCCCGTCAGGCCGAGCTCGGGGAAGACGACGAGATCGGTCCCGCGGTCGCGCGCCTCGTCAATCAACCCCAGGTGCCGCTCCAGGTTGGCGTCGAGCGCACCAAGCCGTGGCGCGACCTGGGCGAGGGCGATTCGGAGCGATTTCACGTGGCTGAGCATACGCGAAGGGTCTCGCCTCGGGCTGGCGACAGGGTCCTGCGGGTGCTAGGCTTCCGGGCACCCGCGCGGCCGTTGGGCAGCGCGCGGTCGCGCTCCGCCCCCGAAGGCCCGGACTGGGAGGCATGACGGACCGGACGAGGGGCTCAAGTGGAGGAGTTGGGAGTATGACCCGATCACCCAAGTGGTCGCCCAGGTTCGCGGTGCTTGCCGCGACGGCCGCGCTCGTCTTCGCGGCCTGTGGTAGCAGCACCACGTCGACGGCGCCCAGCGTCGCGCCGGCCAGCGAAACACCGGCCAGTCAGGCGCCGGCATCCGCCTCGGCGGAGGCGTTCACGCCGATGGTCTACCCGGCGACCGGCGAGGCCCCGTGCGGCCAGGCGGCGGCCCCGGATGCGACCCACGACAAGTACGCCGGCGAGTTCAAGAAGATCACGGCGGTGGACGCCAAGACCGTCATCTTCGACCTGTGCAACCCCGACGTGGCATTCCTGTCCAAGATCGCGTTCAGCTCGTTCGCGATCAATGACACCGCGTGGCTGCAGTCGCACATCGATCCCAACAAGACCGAGAACCAGGCGATCGTCGACCAGGTCAACGGCACCGGCCCGTACAAGCTGGATGCCTGGAACCGCGGCTCCGACGTCACCATGAGCCGGTTCGACAATTACTGGGGCGACAAGGCCAAGACCGACAAGCTCATCATCCGCTGGAGTTCGGAGGCAGCCCAGCGCCTCGTCGAGCTCCTCTCGCCCACGGTCGACGGAATCGACAACGTCGGCCCGACCGACTTCGACACCGTCAAGAACAACCCGGATCTCCAGCTCAAGGAGCGGCCCGGGCTGAACACGTTCTACATCGGCATGAACAACACGTACGCGCCGTTCGACAACGAGAAGGTGCGCCAGGCGATCGCCATGGGCATCGACCGGCAGCGGATCGTCGACAACTTCTACCCGCCAGGATCAGAGGTCGCCACGCACTTCACGCCGTGCGCCATTCCGAACGGCTGCGCCGGCGATGACTGGTATGAATTCGACGCAGCCAAGGCCAAGCAAATGCTCGCCGATGCCGGCTACCCCAACGGGTTCAAGACCGTGATCAACTATCGCGACGTCGTCCGCAGTTACCTGCCGGACCCGAAGACTGTCGCGACCGACATCCAGGCGCAGCTGAAGGCCAACCTGAACATCGACGCGACGATCGAAGTCCAGGAGTCGGGCACCTTCCTCGACAACGCGGCGGCCGGCAAGCTGACCGGGCTTCACCTGCTCGGCTGGGGCGTCGACTATCCGGATATCACCGACTTCCTCGACTACCACTTCGGCGCCGGCGCCTCCAAGCAGTTCGGCAACAAGTGGGACGACATCACCTCCGCCCTCACGACCGGCGGCCAGGGCGCCAACGACGACGCCCGCAAGCCGGCCTATGAAGCGGCCAACAACGCGATCCGGACGCATGTCCCGATGATCCCGGTCGCCCACGGCGGTTCCGGCGTCGCGTATCGGGCGGATGTCCAGAACGCGCACTCGTCCCCGCTCGGGAACGAGTATTTCGCGGTCATGACCCCCGGTGACCGGACGCAGTTCGTGTTCATGCAGAACGCCGAGCCGCCCGGACTGTATTGCGCCGACGAGACCGACGGTGAGTCGCTCCGCGTCTGCGAGCAGATGACCGAGGCCCTGTACGGCTACGAGGTCGGCGGCAGCGCTGCCATCCCGGCCCTCGCCACCGAGTGCAAGCCGAATGCCGAGCTGACCCAGTGGACCTGCACGCTGCGGGACGGTGTGACCTTCCACGACGGCTCCACGCTCGACGCCAACGACGTCGTCCTGTCATATGCGGTCCAGTGGGACGCGGACAACCCGCTCCACAAGGGCCGGACCGGCGACTTCACCTACTTCCCCGGTCTGTTCGGCGGGTTCCTGAACCCGCCCGTCCCGGCGCAGTAGGCTCGAACCCCACCCAGCGCGAACACGAAGGGCGCCGCCACCGGCGGCGCCCTTCGTGAATCCCCGACACCCACGCGATCCACCCCAAGAACGCAAGAAGCCCGGAGCGAATGACCCGTTACCTCGTCCGGCGCCTCCTGTCGAGCATCCCGGTCCTCATCGGGATCATCGTGCTGGTCTTCGTGCTCGTCCGGGTCATCCCGGGAGAACCCTGCACGGCGGCCTACGGCGAAAAGGCGACGCCCGTCGTGTGCGCCGCCTTCACCGCCCGCTTCGGGCTCGACAAGCCGATCCCCGAGCAATTCGTGATCTATGTCGGCTCGCTGGCACAGGGCGACTTCGGCAGCTCGATCCGCTACGGCCGCCCGGTCGCCGACATCCTCGTCGAGCGGCTCCCGGTCACCGTAGAGCTGACGGTCGTCGCGCTTCTGTTCGCCAGCGTGGTCGGCATCCTGCTCGGCCTCGTGTCGGCGACCCGCCGCAACTCGCCGGTCGACGCCGGCACGATGGTCATCGCCAACCTCGGCGTGTCGACCCCGGTCTTCGTGCTCGGCCTGTTCCTCGCCTTCGTCTTCGCGGTGCTGCTGAAGGGCACACCGTTGTCGCTGCCCCCCTCCGGGCGCCTGTCACCGGGCGTTGAGGTCGTCCCGCTCGCCCAGGCGTGGGGCCTCACCGGCCTGAGCGGTCCGCTCCGTGGCCTGATCGACTTCGTCTCGAACATGTACGTCCTGAACGGGCTGCTGACGCTCAACTTCAGCCTGTTGATTGATGCGCTGCGCCATCTCATCCTGCCCGCCGTCGCCGTCGGCACGATCCCGCTCGCGATCGTGGCCCGGATGACCCGTTCCAGCCTGCTCGAGGTGCTCGGCCTCGACTACGTCAGGACGGCCCGGGCGAAGGGTCTCAAGGAGCGGTCGGTCGTGGTCCGCCACGCGATGCGCAACGCGCTCCTCCCCGTCGTCACGGTCATCGGCCTGTCGCTCGGCGGCTTCCTGTCCGGGGCCGTCCTGACCGAGACGATCTTCAACCTGACGGGCATGGGCAAGACGCTGTTCGAGTCGATCCAGAGCCGCGACTACATCGTCATCCAGGGGGTGACCGTCGTGGTGGCCCTGATCTACCTGGTGGTCAACCTGATCGTCGACGTGTCATACGCGTTCCTCGATCCGCGGATCCGGCTGTCATGACCCTGAACCCCGGAAGCGCCGACGTCCTGACGGCCGGTCCGCCGGAAGCGATGGCCACGCAGCGAGGTGCGTCGCTGACCCGCGACACCCTCCGGAACATCGTGCGCCAGCGTTCCGCCCTGATCGGCCTGACGATCCTGATCAGCCTCTTCCTGATCGCCCTTTTCGCGCCGCTCATCGCTCCCTTCAACCCCGACACGTCGATGCTCGATCTGGGCGAAGCCGGTAAGCGTGGCGCCGCGCCCTGTGTCCACCTGTTCGGTTGCGCCTCGACCGCGACACAGCACCTGATGGGCCTCGACTCGAACCTTCGAGACGAGTTCAGCCGGGTCATCTTCGGGTCGCGGGTGTCGCTGCCGATGGGCTTCCTGACGGTCGGCTTCGCGATCGTGCTCGGCACGCTGGTCGGGTCGGTCGCCGGGTTCGCCGGGGGCTGGGTGGACAACGTCCTGATGCGGTTCATGGACATCGTCCTGTCGTTCCCGAGCCTGATCCTGGCGATCGCGATCGTGACCGTCCTCGGCCCGGGACTGTTCAACTCGCTCCTGGCCATCGGGATCGTGTCGATCCCGGTCTATGCCCGGGTCATGCGTGCGTCCGTGCTGTCGGTCCGGGAGGCAGACTTCGTGACCGCGTCGCGCGCGCTCGGGGAATCGTCGGGCGGATTGCTGGCGCGGCGGGTTCTGCCCAACGCGCTGACGCCGCTGATCGTCCAGGGGACGCTCGGCATCGGCGGCGCGATCCTGGAGGTGGCCGCACTCTCGTTCGTCGGCCTCGCGGCCCAGCCACCGCTCGCGGAGTGGGGTTCGATGATCGCCGGTGACCGCAACCTGTTCTTCTCCGCCCCGCACCTGATCTTCTTCCCGGGCTTCGCCATCACCCTGTCGGTGCTCGGGTTCAACCTCCTCGGCGACGGCATCCGCGACGCCCTCGACCCCAGGCTGAACCGATGAGCGGGCCGCGCGAGGCACGACGATGACGGATCCCGCGATCATCTCGGTCCCCGATCACGCGCTCGGACCGAATTTCGACGAGACGGTCGTCTCCGAGCTCGTGCCGCCGGGCGCCCGACGCGCCAAGGTCCCGCGCGGCGACCGCCCGCTGCTCGAGATCCGTGGGTTGCGCACGAGCTTCGCGACCCGCGATGGCTCGGTGAAGGCGGTCGACGGGATCGACTTCCACGTCGACCGCGGCGAGATCATGGGGCTGGTCGGTGAATCGGGCTGCGGCAAGAGCGTCACCGCCCTGTCGATCATGCGGCTCGTCGCGAAGCCGGGCCGGATCGATGCCGGCGAGATCATGTTCGACGGCCGGAACCTGCTGAGTCTGAGCGGCGAGGCGATGCGCAAGGTCCGTGGCAACCGGATCAGCATGATCTTCCAGCAGCCGACGTCGTCCCTCAACCCGGTCTGGGACGTGGGCCGCCAGATCGAGGAGGTCCTCCAGATCCACCGCGGGATGAAGGGTACGGCGGCCGAGGCCCGGGCGCTCGAGCTGCTCCGCATGGTCGGGATCCCGGACCCGGAGCGCCGGCTCAAGGCGTATCCGCACGAGATGTCGGGGGGAATGGCTCAGCGCGTGATGATCGCCATGGCGCTCGCCTGCGAGCCGGAGCTGCTGATCGCCGACGAGCCGACCACGGCCCTCGACGTCACGATCCAGGCGCAGATCCTCGACCTGATCCGCAACCTCCGCGACGAGACGGGGACGGCGATCATCCTGATCACGCACGACCTGGGCGTCGTCGCCGAGATGTGCGACCGCGTGGCCGTCATGTACGCCGGCGAGATCGTCGAGCACACCGACGTGGCCACGCTCTTCCGAGAGCCGCGCCACCCGTACACGCAGGGCCTCATCGGGTCGATCCCGGTGGTCGGCGCGGTTCGCGACGAGCTCGCCGTGATCCCGGGCAACGTCCCAAACCTGATCGACCTGCCCGTTGGCTGCCGGTTCGCCCCGCGCTGCCTGGCCCGCATCCGCGAGAACGTCACGCTGGCCTTTGACGTCCACCCAGAACTGCGCTCGATCGGCCCCGATCACGACGTCCGCTGCTGGATCTACCACGACGTCGACGGCCGACTCCTGCCACGCGCGGAAACGCCTGGTGTCGCGCCCGACGCGGCGATACCGGAACCCGGCCAGTGACCGCCACCATCCAGCCGCTCGCCACTCCGTCGCCGGCGCCCGGGCCATCGAACCTGGTCGAGGTCCGCGACCTCGTCAAGCACTTCCCGGTCCGGGGCGGAATCCTCCAGCGAACCGTGGGGATGGTCCAGGCAGTCGACGGCGTCAGCTTCGACATCCGGCGCGGCGAGACCCTCGGCCTGGTCGGCGAGTCGGGCTGCGGCAAGACCACCGTCGGGCGGCTCCTGCTGCGCCTCATCGAGCCCACGTCGGGTTCGATCCGGTTCGACGGCGTGGAACTGACGACCATCAGAGGGGCGGCGCTCAAGCCCTACCGGCGCCGGATGCAGATCATCTTCCAGGACCCGTACGCCAGCCTGGATCCTCGCGCGCCGATCGCGGACAGCATCGGCGAGGGCCTGCGCATCCACGGCATCGGCAGCGGCGCGGAACGACGCCAGAAGGTCAGCCGGATGATGGACCTGGTCGGTCTGCAGCCCTATCACGCGCGTCGATATCCCCATGAGTTCTCCGGTGGCCAGCGCCAGCGGATCGGCATCGCCCGGGCGCTCGTCCTCGAGCCGGACCTGGTGGTCTGCGACGAGCCGGTGTCCGCCCTGGACGTGTCGATCCAGGCCCAGGTACTCAACCTCCTCAAGCAGCTGCAACGCGAGCTCGGGCTGACCTACCTGTTCGTCGCGCACAACATGGGCGTCGTCGAGCACATCAGCGATCGGGTGGCGGTGATGTACCTGGGCCGGATCGCCGAGCTGGCCGATGCGGACGACCTCTTCCGCAAGCAGGAGCACCCGTACACCCAGGCGCTGATGTCCGCGATCCCGATCCCGGACCCGCTGCTTCGCCGGCAACGGGTCATCCTGCGCGGCGACGTCCCCAGCCCGGTGAACCCACCGCGCGGCTGCCGCTTCCACCCGCGCTGCCAGCTCCGCCAGGAACTCGGCTCACCGGCGATCTGCGCCTCGACCGTCCCGCCGCTGATCGAACTCGGCGGGGATCACCAATGCGCGTGCCATTTCCGCCAGCCGGCGGATCAGGCCGCGCCGCCGGTGACTTCGTCCCCGGCCTGACTTCGACCGTTGGGTCGCCCGGCCACTGCCGGGCGACGCTGGCTACTGGACCGGTGCGCCCGTGTCCGCGGCCGGTGCCTCGCCGGCAACGGCAGCGTCGGTGACGTCCAACGCGTTACCCGCCTTGATGAGGTCGAGCGCCGCATCGGGCGTTCCATGCCGGACCAGGCTCTCGTCCAGGTGCGCAATACCGACGTCGGTCTTGAGCGCCTCGGCCGCCCAGTGACAGGCGGCCCGATGGTCGGCCGTCAGGGTCTCGAGCGGCGGCTCGATGGTCCGGCAGTTCTCAGGCTTGCCCAGTCGCTCGTACAGCCAGCAGCGGGTGTGGAACCGGCAGCCGGGCGGCGGGTTGACCGGACTCGGCACGTCGCCCTGGAGGATCACCCGCCGGCGCTTGCGCTCGGCCACGGGATCCGGAACCGGAACCGCCGACAGGAGGGCCCGGGTGTACGGATGGCCGGGCGCGCTGTAGACGAGATCGGGCGGGCCGACCTCGACGATCTTGCCGAGGTACATGACCGCGACCCGGTCGCTGATGTGCTTGACCACGGACAGGTCGTGCGCGACGAACAGGTAGGTCAGGCCCAGTCGATCGCGCAGGTCGGTCAGCAGGTTGAGGACCTGGGCCTGGATCGACACGTCGAGTGCCGAGATCGGTTCATCGCAGACGATGAACTCGGGCTCGACCGCGAGCGCCCGAGCCACGCCGATCCGTTGGCGCTGGCCGCCGGAGAATTCGTGGGGGTACCGCCTCGTGTAGTTCGGATCGAGCCCCACGATCCGGAGCAGTTCGGCGACACGCTGCTTCTTGGCCTCACCGTCCGCCAGGTGATGGGTCTCGATCGGCTCGCTGATGATCGAGCCGACGGTCATCCGCGGATCGAGCGAGCCGTACGGGTCCTGGAAGATGATCTGCATCCGGCGACGCATCTTGCGCAGGTCCCCGGACTTCAGCTTCTTCAGGTCCACGCCGTCGAAGCGGACCGTTCCGCCGGTCGGCTCGCGGAGGCGGATCATCGCCCGCCCGATCGTGCTCTTGCCGCAGCCGGATTCCCCGACCAGGCCGAGCGTCTCGCCACGCCGGACTTCGAAGGTCACGTCGTCGACAGCCTTGACGGTGCCCTTGATCGTCTTGAAGATCCCCGCCCGGATCGGGAAGTAGACCTTGAGGCCGTCGACCTCGACGATGTTCTGGGCGTCGTGCGGCCGGATGCTCGGGGCGGCGCCCGCACCGGCGGTCAACTGATCCACCCGCCGGGCTCGGTGGCCCAGCAGCGAGCGAGATGGCCTTCGCCCGCTCGGGGGGTGAGCTCCGGCTCATCCTCGCGGCAGATGTCCCGGACATAGCGACAGCGAGGCCCGAACCGGCAGGCGTTGGGCGGCGAGATCAGCAACGGCGGCAACCCCTCGATCGTGCGCAGCTTGGCGCCCCGGATGTCGTCGATCCGCGGCAGCGAGTCGAGCAGGCCCCAGGCGTATGGCATCTGGGGATGCTCGAACATCGTGTCGACGGTGCCCGTCTCGACGATCCGGCCGGCGTACATCACGTTCACCCGGTCGCACATCCCGGCCGCGATCCCCAGGTCGTGGGTGATCAGCAGGACGGCCGTCCCGAACTCGTGCGACAGCGTCTGGATGAGCTCCAGGATCTGGGCCTGGATCGTCACGTCCAGCGCGGTCGTCGGCTCGTCGGCGAGGATGAGCTTCGGATCGCACGACAGCGCGATCGCGATCATCACGCGCTGGCGCATTCCGCCGGAGAACTGGTGCGGGTAGTCCTTGAGCCGGTCGGCCGGCCGGGGGATGCCGACCTTGGCGAGCAGCTCGACGACCCGATCGCGGGCGGCCTTGGGCGACAGCCCCATGTGCTCGCGGATCGCCTCCGTGATCTGGTAGCCGATGGTCAGCGTCGGGTTGAGGCTGGTCAGCGGGTCCTGGAAGATGAACCCGATCTCCTTGCCGCGCAGCTTGCGCACGGCCTCGTGGCTGAGCTTCAGGAGGTCGATCCCGTCGAACAGGATCTGGCCGGCGACGATCCGGCCCGGCGGGTTCGGGACGAGGCGGGCGATCGACAGCGCCGTAACGCTCTTGCCACAGCCCGACTCGCCGACGAGGCCGAGCGTCTCGCCGTAGCCGACGTCGAAGCTGACGTCGTCGACGGCCTGGACGATGCCATCGGGCGTGAAGAATTGCGTCTTGAGGCCGCGGACCTCGAGCAGCTTGTCGGCGTTGCGCTTGACGCCGCTCTGCGTCGCGGGTTGGATGGTCGCTCGCCTGGCCTCATCCGGCTCGAGGTCGATGATGGATGGCAGGTCTGCGGCGGAGACGTCTCCCTCGGTTGGCTCCACCTATTGCTTGCCCTTCAGCTTCGGATCGAGGGCATCGCGAAGCCCGTCTCCGAGGAAGGTGAACCCGATCAGCGCCAGGGCGATGGCGATGGCCGGGAAGAGCACGAGGTGCGGGTCGCCGCGCACGTACTTCTCGCCGTCGGCGATGAGGCTGCCCCACGAGGCCCGTGGCGGCTGGACACCGACGCCGATAAACGCGAGGGTCGACTCGGCGAGGATCGCACTGGGGATCCCGAGCGTGATCGCGACGATGACCGGGCTGATCCCGTTGGGCAGCAGGTGGCGCAGGACGATCCGCCGGTCGGACACGCCGATGGCCCGGGCGGCCTCGACGAACTCCGTCTCCTTCAAGGCGAGCAACTGGCCACGGACCAGCCGCGCGACGGTGACCCACGATGTCAATCCGATCGCCACGAACACCAGGAACAGGCCGTCGAGCGCCTGGCCGAAGGCCGACTCGCGGAAGGCGACCGACAGGAGGATGATGAACAGCAGGTCCGGGAACGCGTAGATGACGTCCGTGAAGCGCATCAGGATGTTGTCGAGCCGGCCACCGAACCAGCCGGCCAGGGCCCCGATCGGTACGCCGATGGCGAGGATGACGATCTGGACCACGAACGCGACCGTCACGCTGATCCGGGCGCCGTCGAGCATCCGGCTCAGCAGGTCGCGGCCGAGGATGTCCGTGCCCAGCAGGTGCCCAGGCGACAGTGGCGGCAGCGGCCGGTTGCCGTTCGCCCGGATCGCGTCGATCTGGTTGACCTGGTAGTCCCAGGGCGCCAGGAACGGCCCGAAGACGCCCACGAACAGCAGCAGCAGGACGAGGACGAGGCCGACGAGGGCCAGCCGGTTCTTGCGCAGGCGTCCCCACGCGTCGGTCCACAGACCGGCGCTCTGCTTCGGCTTGGCCGGTCGTCGCTCGATGACGGTCGCGTTGGTTGCCATCAGGCGAGTCTCCTAGCTGTACCGAATTCGGGGATCGATGTACGCGTACAGGACGTCGACGACGACGTTCATGAACGCGACCGCGAAGGCGTACAGCATCGTCATCGCCATCAGCAGCCCATAGTCGCGGGTCCCGATCGCCGTGATGTAGTAGCGGCCGACACCGGGGATGGTGAAGATCGTCTCGACGATGAACGACCCGGTCACCAGGAAGGCCAGGATCGGCCCGAGGATGGTGACCACCGGGATCAGCGCGTTGCGGACCATGTGGCGGAGGACCACGGCGCGCTCGCGGAGCCCCTTGCTCTGCGCGGTCCGGATGTAGTCCTTGCGCGTGACCTCGAGCATCGAGGCGCGCGTGTACCGCGCGATCTGGGCGATCGGGAAGCCGGCCAGGGCGACGGTCGGGAGGACCCACGTCGGTGGGCCCTTCCAGCCGCCGACCGGGAACCACTTGAGTTCGACCCCGAAGAACACGACGAGCAGGATCGCCAGCACGAAGCTGGGCGTGGAGATGCCGACGATCGAGATCCCGGTCGATAAGTAGTCCGGCCAGCGGTTGTGGCCGAGCGCGGCGAAGACACCCAGCGGGATGCCCAGCGCGACGGCCAGCAGGAAGGCCATGACCCCGAGTTGAACCGTCGTCCAGATGCCGTCGGCGACGATGTCATTGACGGTCCGGTCGGCAAACCGATAGGACGGTCCGAGGTTCCCCTGGATGAAGTTGCCGGCCCAGTTGATGTACTGGACGTAGACCGGCTGATCCAGTCCGTACTTCGCATTGAGCCGGTCCTCGACGGCCTGCGGGAGCCGCTTCTCACGGTCCCACGGCCCGCCCGGCACGGAGTGCATCAGGGTGAAGGTGATGATCGAGACCGTGAACAGCACCGGGATGATCCAGAGGACGCGCCGGGCGAGATAAGTGATCACGGTCGTTCTCGGCTAGTCGTTGGGGGGTGGGACGATCGATCCGAGTGGGACGGTCCGCTGGGCCGGCAGCACGCCGGCCCAGCGGGTCTGACCGCCGATGGCGATCAGTGGGCCTTGATGTACAGCTCCTCGTAGAAGAGGTCGCCCGGCGCGACGGCGTCGGATCCGGTCGGAGTCATGCCCCCGACGTACGGCTGGACCTCATAGGTGATGACCCCGAAGCGAAGCGGCAGGATGGCCGCGTCGTTCATGAGGATCGTCTGGGCCTGGTTGTAGAGGGCGACCTGCTTGTCCTGGTCCGGCTCGGATGCGGCCTGTGCGATCAGGGCATCGAAGTCGGGGTTGCAGTACTGGCTGTCGTTGTTGCCGCCGTGGCAGGTAAACAGGCCGTTCAACTGGTTGTTGGCGTGCGGGTAGTCGGCACCCCAGCCGTCGCGGGCGATGTCGTAGTCGCCCTCGGTCCGCTGGGTGAGGAAGACGCTGAAGTCGGACCCGATCTGCTCGGTCTGGAGGCCGAACGCCGTCCGCCACGCCTCGGCGAGGAAGGCGACACGCGGCTCATGACCCGCGTTCGAGTTGAACCCGAACTTGAGCTTGCCGAGATCGGCCGCGCTGGACTTGCCCAGGGCGGCGAGGGCCGTCGTCATGTGCTGCTTGGCCGAGGCCAGGTCGTACGGATACGGATCGAGGTCCGCCTGGTAGCCCGGGATGCCCGGCATCACGAAGCTGTTGGCGACGGCGCCGACACCGGCGAACGTGGCGTCGATGAAGGCCTGCTTGTCGATCGACTGGGTAAGGGCGATCCGGAAGTCCTTGTTCGCCGTCGGGCCCGGAGTCTTGAACGACTTGAGCTTGTTGTCCTGGAAGTTGTTGTAGGTGTAGTACGTGATGGCCAGCTGCGGGACCTGCAGGACCTGCGGGCCGAGGACCGGGTCCGCCTGGACGCGGGGGATGTCCGGGGACGGCGTCTGGACCATGTCCAACTCGTCGGCCTCATAGGCCGCCTGGTCGGCTGCCTGGTCGTTCCGGAGGGCCATGTGCAGCTCGGTCAGGATCGGCTTCTGGTCGCCGTACCAGTTGGGGTTCGGCTTGAGCACGATCTCGCTGTTGTGCGTCCAGCTATCGAGGACGAACGGGCCGGAGCTGACATAGTTGCCGGCCTCGGTGGCGTTCGGGCTCTCGATCCACTTCTGTTCGATCGGCACGAACACCCACAGGGCAACGGCCGTCAGGAAGTAGGTCGCCGGCGTGGCGAGCTTGACCACGAAGGTCTTGTCGTCGGGCGCCGAGACACCGAGCTTGTCGAGGGCCGCCTGGATCGTCGCGTCGCTCGGGGCGGGATCCGCACCGGCCATCGACAGCAGGTCGGAGGCGCCTTCGACTTCAGCCATGACGTAGGAGTACGGGGCGGCCGTCCGCGGGTCGGCCAGTCGCTTCCAGCTGTACACCAGGTCGCCGGCGACGATCGGGTCGCCATTGCTGTACTTGGCGTCCTTCAGGTGGAAGGTGATCTGCTTGCCGTCCGGCGTGATGTCCCACGACGACGCGAGCTCAGGCTTGATCTTGAGGTCGTGGTCGAAGAACACGAGGCCGCGGTTCAGGGCGTGCAGGACGGCGATCGAGATCGGAGTCCTGGGCCTTGTTGGGGTCGAGGGTGGGCGGCTCGTCGAGCGCGCTCATGTGGAGGATCTGGTCCGCCGCCATGTCCGACTGGCTCGGGGCGGTGCTGGGCGCTTCGGACGAGGGCGCCGTCGAGGCTCCGGTCGACGCGGGCGGCGCCGATGTCTCTGAGGCACCCCCGCAGGCCGCCACGATGATGGCGACACTGGCCAGGATGCCGAATAGCCGCTTCTGCATGAACTGTCCTCCGAACGGGTCTGAACCCGATATCTCCCGCTACCGCGGCTTGAGCCGAGCTTTGTGATCACCGCGACATTTCGCTCACGTTCCGGTCGAGCCTCCCGCTCGATGCGGTCGTGGGGCGAGCGACAGCGGCAGCACGGTCCGAGTCGGTGCGCTGGGGGTACTATCCACAGCCCTTCATCCACTGTCAACTTCGTGCCTAACGATCGTTCGTACGGTCGATTCGACCGTTCGGACTCAATCGGGGCAGGGGGTCTCGGCGCCGCTCATCGGGCGCCAGCGAAGGTTGGGATGACGGGCGGCGGTCGCCTCGTCGAGCCGGCGGACGGGCGCTGAATGCGGGGCTCCGGTCACGAGCTCGGGGGTGGCGTCGGCCTCGGCGGCGATGGCGATGAGGGCGTCGGCGAACGCGTCGAGCGTCTCCACGGATTCGGTCTCGGTCGGCTCGATGAGCATGCCCTCGTCGACGATCAGCGGGAAGTAGATCGTCGGCGGGTGATAGCCGTAGTCGATCAGGCGCTTGGCGATGTCGAGCGTCCGCACCCCGGTCCGTTTCTTGATGGTACTGGCCGATGCGACGAACTCGTGCTTGCAGGCGCGATCGTGCGGGATGTCGTACGTCCCGGCCAGCCGGGCCTTGAGGTAGTTGGCGGCCAGTACGGCGTCCTCGCTGACCTCGCGCAGGCCCGCTGCGCCGTGCGCCCGGATATAGGCGTACGCGCGCACGAGGACGCCGGTGTTACCGGCGTAGCTGCGCATCCGCCCGATCGACGTTGGACGCTCGCCCACCCGCTCGAGTCGATAGCCGCCGCCCGGCTCGCGCAGGACCCGCGGCTCTGGGAGGTACGGGAGGAGCGTCTCCCCGACACCGACCGGACCGGCGCCCGGACCACCGCCGCCGTGCGGCGTCGAGAACGTCTTGTGGACGTTGAAATGCATCACGTCGAAGCCAGCCTCACCCGGCTTGAACCGCCCGAGGATCGCGTTGAGATTCGCCCCGTCCATGTAGGCGAGGGCACCGGCCGCGTGGATGGCATCGAGCAGCTCGCCGATCCGCGACTCGAACAGCCCGAGGGTGGACGGGTTGGTGATCATCACCGCAGCGGTCCGCGGTCCGAGGGCGGCCCGGAACGCGTCGAGATCGACGCCGCCGTCGTCCGCCGACGGGATCGTGACCGTCGTGTAGCCGGCCATCGACGCGGTCGCGGGATTGGTCCCGTGGCTCGAGTCCGGGACGAGCACCTGGTCACGGGCGGTGTCGCCGCGCGATCGGTGATAGGCCCGGACCATCAGGATCCCGGTCAGCTCACCCTGCGCCCCGGCCGCCGGCTGAAGCGTCACCGCCCGCATCCCGGAGATCTCGGCCAGCGCCTCTTCGAGCTCGAACAGCATCTGGAGCGTACCCTGGGCCGCCGCATCCGGAGCCAGGGGATGGAGATTCGCGAAGCCTGGCAGGCGGGCGGCCCACTCGTTGAGCTTTGGATTGAACTTCATCGTGCACGAGCCGAGCGGGTAGAAGCCCGTGTCCACGGCATAGTTGAGCTGCGACAGGTTGACGTAGTGGCGGACGACGTCCGGCTCGTTCATCTCGGGCAGGGCGGGCGGCGTGGCCCGCCGCGCGGCAGGCGGGATCCGGTCGAGCGCGTCCTTGGGTGGGTGCGGGATCTTGCCGCCGCCTCGGCCCGGACGGCCGCGCTCGAAGATCGTTGGCTGGAGGCGCGTGCCGGTGACGCTCATCGCGCGCTCCCGACGCCCGGACCCCGGTCGGTGCCGGCGCCCGCCTCGACCGCGGTCGGCGGGCGGCCCTCGAGGATTTCGGCAAGGGCTCCGGCAAACCGCTCGATCTCGGCCGGGGTCGTGACCTCCGTGGCACAGACCAGCAGGCCCTCCGCCAGACTTGCATCGTCGGGCTCCGCGTCGGCCAGGACGAGCCCGGCCAGGATCCCTCGGTCGAGCAGCCGCGCGTGGGTGGCACGCGGGTCGGGCACCCGGACCGCGAACTCGTTCAGGTAGGGCCCGCGGTGGATCCTCGAGGCGCCCACGCCGGCCAGGGCGGCCTCGAGCTCCGAGGCACGCGCCGCACCCAGGGCAGCGACGTCGCGCAGCCCGTGCGGGCCGATCGTCGCCAGGTAGACCGATGCCGCCAGCGCGAGGAGCGCCTGGTTGGTACAGATGTTGCTGGCGGCCTTGTCCCGGCGGATGTCCTGCTCGCGTGCCCGCATGGTCATGACGAAGGCGCGCTGCCCGTCCAGGTCGGTGGTCAGCCCGACGAGGCGCCCCGGAATCTGCCGGATCAGCGCATCGGTCGTGGCCAGGATCCCGAGGTACGGGCCACCGTACTGGGGGGCGATCCCGAGCGGCTGACCCTCGCCCGCCGCGATGTCCGCGCCGTAGGCCCCCGGGGGCGCCAGGACGGCCAGGCTGACCGGCTCGACGACCGCCACGAACAGCGCGCCGGCGGCGTGGGCGAGCTCCCCGATCCCGGGCATCGGCTCGAGCAGGCCAAGGAAGTCGGGCTGCGCGGCGATGACACCGGCAACCGGCCGGTCCGTCTCGGCCAGCATGCGTTCGAGGGCCTCGAGATCGGTCGTCCCTGCCCCATCGCCTTCTCCGACGAGCGGGATCTCCTCGAGCTGGAGGCCACCGCTGAAGTACGTTCGCAGCGTCTCGCGATAGTGCGGGTGGACGCCGCGCGAGACGAGCACTCGCTCGCGTCGGGTCTGACGGCAGCTCATCAGCGCGGCCTCGGCCGTCGCTGCCGCGCCGTCGTAGTGCGACGCCGAGACCACGTCGAGGCCGACCAGCTCCGCGAGCAGTGACTCGTATTCGTAGATACTCTGCAGCGTGCCCTGGCTGATCTCCGGCTGGTACGGGGTGTAGGCCGTGTACCACTCCCCGCGGAGCAGGATCTGATCGACGGCCGGCGGGCTCCAGTGGCGATAGACACCGGCACCGAGGAACGAGGCGAGATCGGTCCGGTTCCGCGCCGCCAGCGCGCTGAGCCGGGCGGCCAGCTCGAGCTCCGGCTCGGGATCCGGCAGGTCGAGTCGAGTGGCCCGCAACGCGACCGGGATGTCCTCGAAGAGCTGGTCGACCGAGCTGAGGCCGAGCGCCCCGAGCATCTTCGCCCGGTCGGCGGCCGTATGCGGACCGTACGGCATCGGGCGGGTCAGCCGGCCGCGATCAGGGCGTCGTAGGCGGTCGGGGCGAGCAATTGGTCGAGCTGGCTGGCATCCGCCAGGCGCAGCCGGACCATCCAGCCACCCTCGTACGGCTCCGTGTTGACGAGCTCGGGCTGCCCGGTGAGTGCGGAGTTGGTCTCGACGACCTCGCCGCCGATCGGCGCGAAGAGGTCGCTGACGGCCTTGACCGATTCGACCACGCCGAACGTCGCGAACTGGTCTACCACGCGGCCGACGTCGGGCAGCTCGACGAAGACGATGTCGCCGAGCTGGTCCGCCGCATAGGCGGTGATCCCCACGGTGGCGACGTCACCGTCGACCCGAACCCATTCGTGATCCTTGGTGAAATGCAGGTCCGTCGGTACCATCGGGCTCAGGTATGCCTCCTGTAGAAGGGCAGGGCGACGACACGCGCGGGCACGCGGGTAGAGCGGATCTCGACGTCGACAACGGTACCCGGCTCGGCGTCACTCGGTGCGACGTAGGCCATCGCGATCGGGACGGCGAGGGTCGGCGACTGCGTTCCGCTGGTCACGATGCCGCTGCGGCGGTCGCCCACCCAGACCGGATGGCCGTGACGGGCGATCCCCCGCCCCTCCACGATCAAGCCGACCAGCCGCCGCGATGGACCATCGCGGGCGATCTTTTCGAGCGCTGCGCGACCGACGAAGTCTCCGGGCTTGTCCAGCTTGACCACGCGACCCAGTCCCGCTTCGTAGGGTGTGGTCTCCAGGTCGAGCTCGTTCCCATAGAGCGGCATGCCCGCCTCGAGCCGGAGCGTGTCGCGAGCGCCGAGCCCGACGGGCAGTCCACCGGCGGATCGGACCGCTGCCAGCAGGATCGCCCACAGTTCGGCCGTCCGGTTCGTCTCGACGAACACCTCGAACCCGTCCTCGCCCGTATAGCCGGTCCGGGCCACGAGCGCCGGGATCCCGGCGACGGCACCCTCGGCAATCGCGTAGTAGCGGAGCGAACCCAGGTCGACATCGGTCAACGGTCCGAGGACGCCGGCGGCCAGCGGCCCCTGGACGGCCAGGAGCCCGGTTGCCAGCGACCGATCGTCCAGGACGGCCTTGAACCGCTCCAACCGCTCCGCGAGCGTGTCCGACACCGTGGCGGCGTTTCCCGCGTTGGCCACGACCAGGAATCCCGTCTCGCCCAGTCGATAGACGATCAGGTCGTCGATGACGCCGCCGTCAGGCATACAGATCATCGAGTACTGGGCGCGGCCGACGGCCAGGCCGGGCGGGTTGCTGACGAGCGCGGCAGCCAGCGCCGCGCCCGCGTCCGGGCCTTCGACGTGGAGCTCACCCATGTGCGATAGGTCGAACAGCCCGACTCGTTCGCGCACCGCCCGGTGCTCTTCGAGGATCGAACCGTACTGCACCGGCATCAGCCAGCCACCGAATTCGATCAGGCGGGCGCCGAGGTCGCGATGGATCTCGGTCAGCGGCGTCCGGTGGACGGTCGGCTCGGTGGCATCGGTCACGGCAGAGTCTCGACCGATCGCGAGTCGGTCGCTGCCGGATCGGCACCCTCGACGAGTCGGGCGGCGCGTGCAACCAGCGTCCGTTCGGTCTCGAAGGTCAGGGTGGACGCCGCGTCGGCGAAGGTGATCCAGCGGACCTGCTCGAACTCGTGGTCATGGTTGGCGAGGTCGCCACCGGTCGGTTCCATCATGAAGTAGTGGACCGTCTTGTGGATCCGCTGCCCGGATTGGACGAACCAGTACTCGATCGAGTCGAGCGGACCCGTGATCCGGACCTCGAGTCCGGTCTCCTCACCGACCTCGCGAAGCGCGGTCTCCTCCCGGGTCTCGCCCGGCTTTGGCGTGCCCTTGGGGAGCGTCCAGGTCCAGCCATCACGTTCGCGGCGGCGGCTGCCGACGACCAGCCACGCTCGTCCGGACTCGTGGCGAACGACGACGCCGCCGGCGGACGTGGCGGTCGTTGCCCTCAGGCGGACCACGGCGCCGATGCGGCGCGCGGACGTCGAGGCCCCGACCCAGATCGCCCGGAGCGAGCCCAGTGCATGACGACTCGGGGCCCCAGCTGACCGGTGTGCTGTGCCTGCGGCTGGGCGGGCTGGATCGACCGCCAGCCGACCCGGAGCCGGGTCAGCGGGGCCACGTCCGGCCCGTGGAGCACCGTCGATCGGGCGCCGGGGGCACAAAACGGATCGGCCGGGCGGAGACCCAGGCGGCGTTCTCGAACCCGATTGGACGGACGCACAAATCGAGCCGCCGGACGGGCCGCGTACTTGGCGGCGATGCTGTGGTCCATGGGCCCCAATGGTACCCGTTCAGTCGCGCCGCGCAAGCGCACTCGCCAGCATCCGGCGGATGGCCCCGGCCGTGTCCGGTGCCAGCGTGCCACGCTCCTCGGCCAGCGCGACTTCCCGACGTCCGACCGCCACGTACACGTCCAGGACGTCGGGGGCATGCTCGCGCAGCGCGTCGAGGTGGGCCCGCAGGGTTCCGACGTCGCCGCGGACGATCGGACCGGTCAGCGCAGCCTCGACACCCAGGGCCCTGGCATTGGCCAGCGCCCCCTCGATCAGCGGCCCGTAGATGGCCAGGGCGCCGGCCTGGTCGAGCCCGGCCACTCGACCGAGCGTGACGATGGCGTCCAGCAGCGCGACGAAGCCACCCGCGGCGAGCACCGCAGCCGCGTGATAGGCGGCCTTTGCACCCGGCGCGAGTCGAACTGCCGTCGCGCCCACCGCCTCGGCCATCCGCCCGAGGAGGTCCGCCAGCTGGTCGTCGGCCTCGATCGCCACGGTGGCCCCATGCAGCGCGGCAACGGCCCGTTCCGTGTCGGCGAACGCGACCAGCGGATGGAACGCGCCGACCTGCGTGCCGGCCGCCATCGCCGGTGCGAGGACATCGGCCCCGACCGCTCCGCTGGTGTGGATCATCGCCTGGCCGCTGTACATCCGGAGCCCGCTCGCCAGCGGCGCGATCACGTCATCCGGGACGGCCAGGATGATCAGCTCGACCTCTTCGACGAGGGCCTCCGGATCGAGGAACACCCGGTTGACCTTGACCAGGCTCTTGAACCGCGCACGCCGGCCGGCGTCGCGACTGGCGACGGCGTGGATCGCCCAGCCTGCTCGCGAGAGTGCCACGCCGAGCGCCGTGCCGACGGCTCCCGCACCAACGATCCCGATGACCGGTGGTTCCCCCGGCGCGGAGTGCTCGTGCGGGTGGGCGTGATCGGCCGGAGCCGGCGGGTGGAGATCGATCCCGGCGGCCTCGATCGCGGCTTCGGTCTCGGCGCGGTCGCGCTCCGGATCGTCACCGGGCAGGCTCCCCCAGGACCTCATCCGGCGACGGGATCGCCGGCCGGCGGGCGTGACCGGCGATGGTCGAGGTACGCTTTCACCCTGCGAGTGTAGAGCGAGTGAGGACCGACACGATGTCACGGATCGACCCTTTCGGCGCCCGGACAGCGCTCGGCCCGGGCCTTCCGGACTACTACCGGCTGGCCGTGCTGGCCGATCGCGTCGACCTGTCAAGCGCGCCGATCACGGTCAGGATCCTGCTCGAGAACCTGCTCCGACACGCCGGTCACGGGATCGTCCGGCCCGAGGACGTTGAGGCCCTGGCCGCCTGGCGCCCGGGCGTCGCCGCCGAGGCCGAGGTCCCGTTCATGCCGTCGCGGGTCATCCTCCAGGATTTCACCGGCGTCCCGGCGATCGTGGATCTGGCGGTCATGCGCGACGCCATGGCCGACCTGGGCGGGGATCCGGCGAAAGTCAACCCGCTCGTCCCGGCCGACCTGGTGATCGACCACTCCGTGCAGGTCGACCGGTTCGGGACGCCGGCGGCGTTCGCCTTCAACGTCGAACGCGAGTACGACCGCAACGGCGAGCGTTACCAGTTGCTGCGCTGGGCGCAGACGGCCTTCCGAGACCTCCGTGTCGTGCCGCCGGGGACCGGGATCATCCACCAGGTCAACCTCGAGTTCCTCGCTACGGTGATCGCCGACCGCGAGAGCGCGGACGGCGGCGACGGCCGGGTGGCGTTCCCCGACACCGTGGTCGGCACCGACTCGCACACGACGATGGTCAACGGCCTGGGCGTGCTGGGCTTCGGCGTCGGCGGGATCGAGGCCGAGGCGGTCCTGCTCGGCCAACCGCTCTACCAGCCGATGCCCCACGTCGTCGGCGTCCGGCTCCACGGCGTCCTTCCGAGCGGCTCGACTGCGACCGACCTCGTGCTCGTCGTGACCGAGCTGCTCCGTCGCCACGGGGTCGTCGGCTCGTTCGTCGAGTTTGCCGGTGACGGCCTAGCCGGGCTGTCGCTCGCCGATCGGACGACGATCAGCAACATGAGCCCCGAGTTCGGCGCGACGGCCACGCTCTTCCCGATCGACGACGAGACCCTCGCCTACCTGCGCCTCACCGGTCGGTCCGCAGAGCGGGTCGAGCTGGTCGAACGTTATGCCCGCGCTCAGGGGCTGTGGCGCGAGCCGGGCGACGGCCCGGCCTTCGACGAGCTCCTGGAGCTGGACCTCGGCTCCGTGGAGCCGTCCGTGGCCGGCCCGCGCCGGCCGCAGGACCGGGTGCCGCTGCTCGACCTGCGCGACAACTTCCGGACGAACTTCCCGGCGGGCCTCGAGGCCTCGGTCACCGGCCTGGGCGGCGAGCAGCCGATCGCCGGCGACGGCGTGGTCGAGGAAGCCTCGGCCGAGTCGTTCCCAGCCAGCGATCCACCGTCGTTCGCGAGCGGCGAGGCAATCGAGGCCCCGGCGTCGCCCGCGGCCGAGGCGGTCCCGGCCGGAGCGACGACCGTCGACGGGCGGCGTTATCGATCGGTCGAGGTCGAGCTCGACGGGCGTCGGGTGGCGCTCCAGACCGGCTCGGTCGCGATCGCGGCGATCACGTCCTGCACGAACACCTCCAATCCGACGGTCATGGTCGGGGCCGGGTTGCTGGCGCGCAACGCCGTCGCCCGAGGCCTGCACGTCGAGCCGACGGTGAAGACCTCGCTGGCGCCGGGCTCGCGCGCGGTGACCGGCTATCTCGAGGCGGCCGGGTTGATGGCCCCGCTGGAGGCCCTCGGGTTCAGCCTGGCCGGCTACGGCTGCACCACCTGCATCGGCAACTCCGGGCCGCTCGACGAGGCGGTCGCGGCGGCGGTCGAGGGCAACGACCTGGTCGTGGCCGCGGTCCTGTCGGGCAATCGGAACTTCGAGGGGCGGATCCATCCGCTGGCCAGGGCGAGCTATCTCGCCTCGCCGCCGCTGGTCGTCGCCTTCGCCCTGGCCGGGCGGGTCGACATCGACCTGACCACCGAACCGCTCGGCGTCGGTAGCGACGGTACGCCCGTCTTCCTGGCCGACGTCTGGCCGGGACCGGACGAGATTCGGTCGGTGATCGCCGACTCGATCGACCCCGAACTGTTCCGATCGACCTATGCGACGGTGTTCGAAGGCGACGAACGCTGGCGGGCGCTGCCGATCCCATTGGGTGACCGATACGACTGGCAGGCGGATTCCACCTACATCGCCAAGCCGCCGTTCTTCGACGGCATGACCCTCGAGCCGGCGCGGGTGACGGACATCGTCGGCGCCCGCGTCCTGGCGGTCCTGGGCGACTCGGTGACGACCGACCACATCTCGCCGGCCGGGTCGATCGCGCCGTGGTCCCCCGCGGGCCAGTGGCTCCAGGCGCACGGTGTCGGCCCGCTCGAGTTCAACTCGTACGGCGCCCGGCGCGGCCAGCACGATGTCCTCGTCCGGGGGACGTTCGGCAACATCCGATTGCACAACCGGCTCGTGGACGGGACGGAGGGTCCCTACACCATCCACCTGCCCGACGGCGAGCAGGGGTTCATCTTCGACACCGCGATGCGCTACGCGACCGAGCGAATCCCCCTCGCGATCCTGGCCGGCCGCGAATACGGCTCGGGATCGTCGCGCGACTGGGCGGCCAAGGGTCCCGCGTTGCTTGGCGTCCGCTTCGTCCTGGCCGAGAGCTACGAACGGATCCATCGTTCCAACCTGGTCGGCATGGGCATCCTGCCGCTCCAGTACATCCCGGGCGAGACGGCCGCGTCGCTCGGCCTCACCGGTCGGGAGATCTACTCCGTCCTCGGCCTCGAGGACCGGCTCACGCCCCGCCAGACCGTCAAGGTCAGCGCGCTCCGGGACCCGGCAGCCGGCGGTGACGGCAGCGAACGACGGTTTGAGGCGATCGCCCGCCTCGACGGCCCGATCGACGTCGAGTACTACCGGCAGGGCGGGATCCTGCCGACCGTGCTGCGCCGGCTCGCCACCGAGGCCTGATCCCCGCGGCGAACACGAAGAAGCCCCCGGGGGGAGGAACCGGGGGCTTCGACGCGGAGGAGCGCGCTACGGTCGGTCCTCTGACCCACGAACCCCGGCGGATGTGACGGCCTCGTCCCGACGAAGTTCGGGGCGATCGCCAGCGTCGCGAACGCAGCCCGGAGGGTGGTGGGCGATACTGGATTCGAACCAGTGACCCCGCGGATGTGAACCGCGTGCTCTAACCACTGAGCCAATCGCCCGAGACGCCGCGACGCCGCACCAGGGCGTCGGACGAGGTCGAGATCATACCCGCAGGCCCGGCCAGCGGGCAACGATCGCCTCCGCGGCGAGGCCGTCGACCATGACGAGCTTCTGCCGCGTCCTCGCACCGGCCACGATCCGCACGTCGCGGCCAGCGATCCCGAGCTCGTCGGCCAGGAGACGGACGAGCGCCGAATTCGCGGCACCTTCCACCGCGGGCGCGGCCACCCGCACCTTGAGGATGCCCTCGGCGACCCCATCGACGCGCGTCGTGACCGAGCGTGGCGTCAGGCGGACGGCGAAGCGGACGGCGGGGGCGGTCAATCCGTCAGAGCACCCGCCACAGGGCACCCAGGATGATGAGGACCAGGAACCCCGACCAGTCGATCATGCCGCTCGGCGGCAGCAACCGACGGACCGGGGCGAGAATCGGCTCGGTGGCCTGGATCAGGAAGACCGACAGCTGGTTCCGGCCCGTCGGATCGATCCAGGACATGACGATCCGTCCAAGCACGAGGGCCCAGACGGCCATCAGCAGGAGCTGGATGAAGTTCAGGAGGAAGGCGCCGCCCACGATCCGAGTCTACTGCGGGCTGCCTTCGGGCGATGCCGGCTTGCCGCCTCAATCCGGCTGATGGCGCTCCCCGAAGATGGCGCGGCCGACCCGGACGATCGTCGCGCCCTCTTCGACCGCCACCTCGAAGTCGTCGGTCATCCCCATCGACAGGTCGGGCCCGATCGGCAGCCCGGCGCTGCGGAGGGAGTCGGAGATCTTGCGAAGCCGTTCGAACGTCGGCCGCGCGGCCTCTGGATCCGTCACGAGCCGGCCGATCGTCATGAGCCCTCGCACCTCGAGGGCCTCGAGTCCGGAGATCCGCGGCACCACGGCCGCCAGGGTCGCAGCCGTCGAAGCCCGCCTTGGCCGGGTCGGCATCGACGTTCACCTGGAGGAGGACCGGGTAGCGGCCGCCCGGATGGACTTCGCGGGCGAGCCGATCGAGCCGCTCCGCGAGCTCGACGGAGTCGACCGACTCGATGACGTCGAAGAGCTCCACCGCGCGGCGCGCCTTGTTGCCCTGGAGGGGACCCACCAGGTGCCAGCGCGGGCCCGGGATCGATCGGGATCTTGGCGGCCGCCTCCTGGACCCGGTTCTCGCCGAGCACGTTCAGGCCGGCCGCCACGGCGTCGCGGAGCCATTCCGCCGGGACGGTCTTGGACACCGCGACCAGCGTCACCCCGGCCGGATCGCGACCGGCACGCCGACAGGCACCGGTGATCCGCCGGAGCACGACCTCGCGGGCGGCCCGATAGGTCTCGACCCGGTCTCCGGCTCGATCCTGGTCTCAATCGGCCGGCTGCGGGCCGGCCCCGATCACTTGCGGCGGAGGAAGCTCGGGATCTCCAGGTCCTCGGCGTCGTAGGCGGGCGCCGGTCGCCGTGCGGCCGCGCTGTCGCCGACGGAGCGCTCGACTCGCGGAACGCCCACCGGGATGGCGACGGGCGCCTCGTCGCGACGGCCCTGGTTGTAGCTTTCGGCCACCTCGTCGCGCTGGCGCTGGAGCTCCTCGAGGAAGTCGCGCTCCCGAGCCGGTCGAGCGGTCGTGCTGTCGGTCGTGGCGGCGGCTTCGTGCCGGGCGGTCTGGCGCTTCTTGCCGCCGTCGAACCCGGTGGCAATGACGGTGATCATGACCTCGTCGCCGAGCCGCTCGTTGAAGCTCGTGCCGAAGATGATGTTGGCCTCCGGATCCGCTGCCGCGCGGATCTCCTCGGCCGCCTCGGTGACCTCGTAGAGGCTGAGGCTCGACGAGCCGGTGATGTTGAACAGGATGCCCTGGGCGCCCTGGATGTCGACCTCGAGCAGCGGGCTGGCGATCGCCTGCCGGGCCGCCTCGACCGCCCGGTTCTCGCCGGACGCTCGACCGATCCCCATCAGCGCAGAGCCGGCGTCCTTCATGATCGCCCGGACGTCCGCGAAGTCGAGGTTGATGAGGCCCGGCATCGTGATGATGTCGCTGATCCCCTGGACGCCCTGGCGGAGCACGTCGTCGACGACGCGGAAGGCGTCGAGGATGCTGGTGTTCTTCTGGACGACGTCCTTGAGCCGGTCGTTCGGGATGGTGATCAGGGTGTCGACCTGGGCCTTGAGCTCCTCGGCCGCGCGCTCCGCGATGAGCTTGCGCTTGGCGCCCTCGAAGCCGAACGGCTTGGTCACGACGCCGATCGTGAGGGCGCCGCTCTCCTTGGCGATCTGGGCCACGACCGGGGCCGCACCCGATCCGGTTCCACCCCCGAGGCCGGCCGTGATGAACACCATGTCCGAGTCGGCGAGCGCCTGGCCGATCTTCTCGGAATCTTCCTCGGCCGAGCGCTGGCCGATCGCCGCATCACCGCCTGCACCGAGCCCCCTCGTGATCTTGTCGCCGATCCGGATCTTGTGCGGGGCGTCCGCCTGGAGCAGGGCCTGGGCGTCGGTGTTGCAGGCGATGAACTCCACGCCCATCATCTCGGCCCGGATCATCCGGTTGACCGCGTTGCTGCCGCCACCCCCGACACCGATGACCCGGATCAGCGCGAAGTTCTCGGAATCGGAACGCAGCGGCATCGGATCTCTCCTCCGGTGACCCGTGACGGGTCATGGTCGACGACGTGAGGCGATTCGTCCGGACTCGGTTCGGCGCTCATTCCTGCCGGGTCCGCGCGGGGTTCACGGGAGTATACCGCCCGACCATCGTGGCGAACACCTCATGTCCGGCCGGCGCGTATGGTGGGGCCTGCTGAGCGGTGCGCGACGGCACCACCCCCGGGGCGTGCTGGCCGACGGGGCGGCCACGACCGGCGGCGGGTCCAGTCCGGCGGCGGGTCCCCGGTGCAGGGAGTGGACCGCTACGGAAACACGCTCCGCAGCGCGTCCCGCAGGCGCCCCAGGCCGCCACGCACAGGCGCGGACTCGTAGCGGGTCGGCTCGCCCGCGCCGAGGCTCGCGGCGCCCCACTGGAGGAGCCCGACCGCGGTGCTGTAGCTCGGATTGAGGAGCGTGTCGACCAGACCTCCGATCCCGGACGGGGCGACGACCCGGACCGGCATCTGGAGGACCTCGCGGCCGAGCTCGGCGGCGCCCGCAAGCTGGGCCGCGCCGCCCGTCAGCAGGATCCCCGCGGGGAGCATGCCCACGCCCGCGGCGCGGATCTCGTTGTGCAGCAGCTCGAACGTCTCGCGCATGCGTGCCTCGATGATCTGGCAGACCTCGAGTCGGCTGACGGTCCGGCCGGCGTCTTCGCCGAGGACCGAGACGCTGATCTCCTCGTCGTCGGTGACCGCCCGAAGATCGCACGTCCCGTGGCGGACCTTGAGCTCCTCGGCGACGAGCAGGCTCGTCTTGAGCCCGATCGCGACGTCGTTGGTCACATTGTTGCCGCCGACCGGCAGGACCCGGGTGTGGAACGGCGAGCCGTCCTGGAAGAGGGCCAGATCGATCGTGCCGGCGCCGATGTCCGCCAGCCCGACCCCCAGCTCCTTCTCAGTCTCGTTGAGGACCGCCTCGGCCGAGGCCAGCGAGTTGACCACCAGCTCGTCGATCTTGACGCCGGCCGCCGCGACGCATTTCGACAGGTTCTGGACGGCCGTCGCCGACGCGGTGACGATGTGGGTCTCGACCTCGAGGCGCAGAGCGCTCATCCCGAGCGGGTCCTTCACGCCTTCCTGGCCGTCCACCGTGAAGCCGCGCCGCTCGACGTGGAGGACCTCGCGGTTGGACGGGATCGACACCGCGCGGGCGACCTCGATCGCCCGGTTGACGTCCTCCCGGGTGACCTCGCGCTGGTGGCCGGTCACCGCGACCTGGCCGGGAGAGTTGAGGCTCTCGACGTGCTGGCCGCCCACGCCCACGAAGGCCCGGTCGATCTTCCAGCCCGACAGGCGCTCGGCACGTTCCACCGCGTCGGCGATCGAGCGGACGGTCTGGTCGATGTTGATGACCACACCCTTCTTCAGCCCGGACGCCGGCACCGTGCCGTGGCCCATGATCGTGAGCCGGCCGTCGCGGCTAACCTCGCCGATCAGGGCACAGACCTTGCTCGTGCCGACGTCGATGCCGACGAGGACCGCTTCTCGTTCCACCGTTCCGTCCGTCTCCGTTCCGTCTCGAGGCCTACAGGAAGTGGCGCCGGATCAGGGCCACGTTGTTGAAGATTCGCAGGCCGAAGGTGATAAGCGCGACCAGGTAGAGATCGAGCCCGAGGCGATCGCCGATGAAGGTGAGGAGGACCGCGACGATGGCGTTGACCAGGAACCCGCTGATGAAGATCCGATTGTCATAGTTGCCGTCGAGCTCCGCCCGGACCGCGCCGAGCACCGAGTCGAGCGCCGCGAGGATCGCCACCGCCGAGTATCGGCTGAATTCGAAGCTGACGTTGACGTTGAGGACGAGACCGCCGAGGACGCCCAGGAGGAGCCCGAGCAGCGGTAGCAGCACGTGATGTTGGTCCTCGCAGCGATGGTTTGAGCAAGGCTACTCGACCGTGCGTGAACGCGGCAACTCACGGCGCACGGCTCGGCGACGGACTGGCCTTCGGGGTCGGCTTGGGGACGTAGGTCCCGTCGGTATCGGAGGCCAGGATGACCCGGTCGATGAGCGGCTCGCGACCGATCAGCAGGCTGCGCAGCAGCCGCACCTGGCCCGGGATCAGGTCGGTCGTCCGCAGGCTCGGGGTATAGAACCCGAAGATCGCCAGCCAGCCCTGCGGATCGGCGCGGATCACGAACCCGTTCTCGTCGGTGACCCGGACCTGGAGCGCACTCGCGGCGCTCCCGACGTCGGCAGGGACGAGCGAGGCCAGACGCGTCGCCGCATCCACGTCCTGGGGGTCGAGTTGCGCTCCGACGGACAGGCCGACCGACGCCGCCCGGCGGTCGTCGACGACCATGAGGCCGGCCGCCTCCGTTGGCGGCTTGTCGCCGAGCCGGCCGAAGAGGTGGCCCTGCACGTCGGCCAGGTAGCGACGCGCTCCCACCCTCCAGATCAGGACCGGGATGCGCTCGGTGAGGGTGACCCGCAGGGTGCTCGGTAGCTCGACGGCGACGCTCGCGCCCGCGACCGTCGTCAGCTCGCCGATCGCGGTCCGAAGCGGGCCCGTCGACAGGCGGAACAGGTTCTGGCCGCGCGCGGTCGCGATCGCCGACTCGACCGCCGCCGGATCCGTGTAGACGGCCCCGTCGACGCGCAGGCTGGAATAGACGAACGCGGACGACGCGCCAACGCCGTAGATCGCCCCGGCCGACGCGAGGAGTGCGAGGGCCGCACCGGCGCGCGCGACCGACAATCGCGCCGAGGCGCGCCGAACCGAGCGGACGGGGCGGATCCGTCGCCCGGCCGCCGGCGCGACGGTCCGACGGTAGACGTGCCGGTCGCTCATCGCGGCAGGTCGGCCGGGGTCAGGCCACGACCGGCGCGGGCCCCGTGTCGTTCGACGGCCAGCTCGACGATCCGCCGGCACACGTCACCGAACGAGTAGCCGCCCTCGGCCGGCAGCGTCGGAAAGAGGCTGATCGGAGTGAAGCCGGGAATCGTGTTGATCTCCGATAGGTAGATCGACTCGCCGGCGACCAGGAAGTCGAGCCGCGCGAACCCCTCGGCGCCGATCGCCCGGTACGCGTCGCGGGCGAGCTTGAGGATCGTCGCGCGCTGGCGGTCGGTCAGCTCGGCACGAGTCGACGTTTCAGACAGGCCGGGGGTGTATTTCGCGCCGTAGTCGTAGAACTCGTGACCCGACACGATCTCGCCGGGGCCGTACAGCTCGAGGCGTGCCGGGTCGTTGCCGAGCACGGAGACCTCGAGATCGCGGGCGCCGGCGAGATAGGTCTCGGCCAGCGCCACCGTGTCGTGACGGAAGGCCTCGTCGAGGGCGCCGGCGAGCTCGGTCGGATCGTGCACGAGAGTCATCCCGACGGAGCTGCCCAGCCGCGCGGGCTTGACCATCAGCCGCCGATCCGGACGGCCCGCGGCGAACGCCTCGAGCTCGCCGGTGACGGACGCCGGGTCGGCGCGCCATCGATCCCGCCGGATCTCTCGCCAGTCGACGACCGGCAACCCGAGACCGCGAACGAGCCGCTTGAACAGGGCCTTGTCCATGCCGATGGCGGACGCGGCCACGCCCGATCCGGTGTACGCCAGCGCGGCCGCCTCGAGCAGCGCCTGGACGGTCCCGTCCTCCCCGAACGGGCCGTGGAGGGCGACGGCCACGACCGGGCTGGGGTCGGTCGCCGCCAGCCGGTCGATCGCGGCACCGACGAGCAGCGGGCCCTCGGCGCCGAGGGTCGTCGGGTCGTCGTAGGCGGCAGCCGGCCGACCCTCCCGGCGGTGGCCGGCGGGCAGCCACCACCAGCCGCCGTCGAGGTCGATCAGGACCTGCTCGACCGGGAAGCCCTCGGTCACGAGCGCGCTGGCGATGGCCGTGCCCGACACGATCGAGACATCGTGCTCCGCCGACGGGCCGCCGAGCAGGACCACGACGGGAGGGCGGGTCGTTCGCGTCACGCCGCTTCGCTCCGCCACGCGGTCCAATCGCCGACGAACTCGACCTCGAACCTCAGCTCGACGCCATGGATCCTGGCGACCTCGGCGCGGACCTCCTCCGCGAGCCGACGGACGTCCGCCGCCGTCCCCTTCCGGTCGTTGACGATGAAGTTCGCGTGCTTCTCGGACACGACCGCCCCGCCGACGCGGCGGCCCTTCAGCCCGGCGGCGTCAATCAGGCGCCCCGCCGAATTGTCGGCAGGATTGCGAAACACGCTGCCGGCCGACGGCAGCCCGATTGGCTGGTGCGCCTGCCGCCAGCGGCGGATGTCGTCGAGCCGGCCCTTGATCGCCGCCGGATCCGCCGGAGCCAGACCAAACGTGGCCTCGATGACCAGCTCGCCAGGTGGATCCGCGGCTGACCGCTTCAGCCGGCTGTCGCGATAGCCGAAGGCCAGCTCGGACGCGGCCACGACCACCTCGCCGCCATCGGCGGTCAGGAGCCGCGCTGATTCGAGGACGCCGGCGACGTCGGACTCGTGTGCCCCGGCGTTCGCCCACACCGCCCCGCCGACCGTCCCGGGAATGGCCAGCCCGAACTCGAGCCCGGTCAGGCCGGCCCCCTGCGTCTCCGTGGCGGCGCGCGCCATCTGGACGCCCGCCTCCGCCGTGTAGTGGGTGCCATCGACCCGGGACCCCTCGGCCCGGACCTGGATCACCAGCCCGCGGACCCCGGCGTCGGCGATGACGAGGTCGCTGCCGCGTCCGATGACGAGATGCGGCAGACCGCGGGTCCGAGCGAACCGGACCAGGGCACGGAGCTCGAACGCGTTGTGCGCGACCGCGAACAGATCCGCCGGGCCGCCGACGCGCATCGTCGTGAACCGTGCGAGCGGTTCGTCCCGGGACGTCTTGACCCCGATCCGACGCTGGATCTCCGTCCCGATGGCGATCGCGTCGAACGTGGCGCTCATGCGTAGCCGCCCCGCGCGATGCGCTCGATGGCCGCGGGTTCGGGCAAGGCTTGGCGGGTCGCCACGGCCATCACGAGCTGTGCCACCGCAGCGGCCGCGCCGGGCCGACCCAGGGCCCGGGCCGCCGCGGACATCGCGACGTGCGCGGCGGGGTCGTCCAGGACGGCCGCCGCATCGAGGAGCGCCGTCGCGTCGAATGCCGCGTCGTCGACGAGTCGGGCCGCCCCGGCCTCGACGAGGGTGGCGGCGTTCGCCCGCTGATGGCCGGCGGCGTGTGGATACGGCACGACGATCATCGGCAGCCCAAGCGCGGTCGCCTCGGCGAGCGTCGACGAGCCCGCCCGTCCGACGACCAGGTCGGCCGCCGCCAGCGCCGTCAGCATGTCGTCGCGGAGAAACGGGTACGGATGGTAGCGCTGCCGGCTGCCCTCGGGAAGCGCCTGGCGCGTGGCCAGCGCCGCGGCATAGCCGTCCTCGCCCGCGACGTGGATCACCGTGACCCGCTCGACGAGCGCCGGCAGGGCGGCCGCGACGGCGGCGTTGAAGCGGCGGACGGTCTGCGACCCACCGAACACGAGCAGCACGCGCTCCGCAGGCGCGATGTCGAGCCGGCGGCGGGCCGCCTCGCGATCGACGTCGCGAACGTCCCGGATCGGGGTTCCGGTCACGTAGCACGGCCGGTCCGAGCCGCTCGCCGAGCCGAGGGCGCGGCAGGTCGCGTCGAACGAGACCGCGAGGACCCGCGCCAGCCGCGCGGTGGCCCTGACGGCCCGGCCCGGGATCACGTTGCCGTCCCAGAGCACGACCGGAATCCCGAGGGGCGCGGCGGCGAGCAGGACGGGCACCGCAACGTACCCACCCGTGGTGAAGATCGCCGCGGGGCGCTGGCGCACGAGGATCGCCGCAGCCTGGGGCACCGACAGGCCAAGCCGCACCGGGTCGAGCACCGCGTGGACGTCCGCCTCCGTCGTCCGCAGCGAACGAGCGGCCAGCCGGGCCAGCTCGATGCCGGCGGCCGGGACGAGGCTCGCCTCGAGGCCTCGCCGGCCACCGAGCCAGCGCAGCGCCGGTCCGTCAGGACGGGCGCGCAGGGACCGGGCGACGGCGAGTGCCGGGTAGATGTGTCCGCCCGTCCCGCCGGCCACGATCAGGAGTCGCATCCTCGTTCCACGTCCCCTTCTCTACGGTTTCGCGCGAGATCGATAGGAGGATCCCGACGGCCGCGAAGCTGATGATGAGCGATGAGCCACCGGCGCTGATGAACGGCAGCGTGATCCCGGTGATCGGCAGCAGGGCGACGACAACCCCGATGTTGAGGAAGGCCTGGAGGCACAGCCAGGCGGTGATCCCGGCAGCGAGCAACGCGCCAAAGGTGTCGGGGGCCGCCAGCGCGATGCGGACGCCAGAGTACGCCAGGATCAGGAACAGGCCGATCACGGCGACCGACCCGAGCAACCCGAACTCCTGGCCGACCTCGGCGAAGATGAAGTCGTTGAAGGCATTCGGGACGAAGACCTTGCTGGCTCCGAGGCCGGTCCCGAGGATCCCGCCGACGCCGAGCGCGAGCAGCCCCTGGACCGTGTGGAAGCCCTCCCCCAGGCGATCCAGCCAGGGATCCTGCCACACCCGGATCCGGTCGAGTTGATAGCCGCGCAGACCGACCACGATCATCGCCAGCAGCGCCCCGCCGCCCATCACCGCGAGGTGGATGATGTTCGCACCCGCCACGAAGAACATCGTGAACACGGTCATCGTGATCACGCCCGTCGTCCCGAGGTCGGGCTCCCTGAAGACGAGGGCGATGACCGGCGCCACGATGAGCAGGAACGGGACGGTGCCGGCCCAGAAGCCGCGGATCCTGCCGCCCCGCTTGGCCAGCCAGTGCGCCAGGTAGATCACCAGGGCCAGCTTGGCGATCTCGGCCGGATGGATCGCCGGGAGCGGTCCGAGCTTGAGCCAGCGTGCCGAGCCGCCGACCACGATGTTGAACTGGGGCACGAACACGAGCACCAGCAGGGCGATCGCGAGGAAGTAGAGCGGCACGGAGACGAGTCGCAGGTAGCGGTAGTCGACCCGCATCATGAACGCCATCGCCACCATCCCGAGGATGGCCCACTGGATCTGCGGACCGACGATCGCGAACGTGTCGGCATCCTGCGACAAGTAGCCCTTGATCGCAGATGACGAGTAGACCATCAGGATCCCGAGCGCAGTGAGCGCCACGACCACGACGAGGATCACGTAGTCGGCCTGGTGCCGCTCCCGCCGGACGGCGCCGGCCCGGCTCTTGACCGGGGTCCGATTGACCATCGTGCGCTCGATGGCGATCGGTTCGACATCGTCGGCCGAACGACCGAGCCGCGGGATCGAGACAGCCAGGTTCATCGGTCCCCTCCTCCGCTACGACGGGCGGCCAGCTCGATGACCGCGGCCTTGAACGCGCGGCCACGGGCCGCGTAGTCGACGAACATGTCGAAGCTGGCGGCCGCGGGACTCAGGAGCACGGTGGCGGGTCTAGAGCCGACGGTCTGCCCGGCGCCCAGCTCGGCGCTGAGCGCCTCACGGGCGATGGCGTCCGCGCGGCGGACCGCGTCGTCCAGGTCCGCCGCGACCTCGGTCCGGGCGAGTCCCGCGGCGCGAAAGCTGGCCTCCAGACTCGGTCCGCTCTCGCCGATCAGGACGGCGGCGACTGCCCGTGCGGCAACCACGGGTGCCAGATCGCTGAGATCGATCCCCTTGTCCCGACCCCCGGCGATGAGGACGACCGGCGCATCGAACGCCCGGAGGGCGGCGATCACCGCGTCGGGCTGCGTTCCCTGCGAGTCGTTGACGAACCGGACGCCGTCGATGAGCGCCACCGGCTCCAGGCGGTGCTCGACCCCGGTGAACGCCGCAGCGGCCTCCCGGATCGCGTCGGGCGCAACGCCAAAGAGGAGGCCGACCGCGACCGCCGCCAGGGTGTTGGACACGTTGTGCGCGCCGGGGATCGCCAGCTCGCCGACCGGCAGGATCCGGCCGCCCGGGCCGGTCATCGCCAGGCCGCCGCCCGCCAGCGGGAGCCGCTGGACGCCCGCGGCGACGATCCAGCCGTCGATCACGCCGAGCCCGCCGGGCATCGGGCGGTCGCGCCGATACAGCAGCGAAGGGGTCGCGCCCAACCCCGCGTAGCCGGTGACGACCGGGTCCTCGCCGTTGAGAACGAGGGCCCCATCTGGATCGACCAGCTCGGCGAGCCGGCGCTTGACCCCCCGGTAGGCTTCTAGCGATCCGTGCCGGTCGAGATGGTCCGACCTGACGTTGGTGTAGACCGCGACGGTCGTGCCGCGCGACAGCGTCGGCAGCTGGAGCTCCGAGAGCTCGATGACGACCCGATGCGACTGGGTCAGCTCGGGCAGCCGCTCCACGAGCGGGATCCCGATGTTGCCGCCGAGGACCGTCGGATGCGACGGGTCCGCGGCGAGGATCGCGGCGGCCAGCGAGGCGGTCGTCGTCTTGCCCTTCGTCCCGGTGACGCCGACCGTCGGTGCCGGGCAGAGCCGGAGGAACAGGTCCGCCTCGGAGACCAGCGCGGGGACACCGGGATCCCCGCCCCGGTGGGCGGCCCGGAGCGCCTGCAGCGCCGCGCGGAGCCGCGGCTCGGTCGTCGGGAAGTCCGGGTTGATCGACGGCGACGTCGCCACCAGGTCGGCGGTCGCCCACGTCGCGTCCGGCTCCACCTCGGGGCCCAGCCGCAGGTCCACGGACCGGTCGCCGAGATCGCGGATCGCGCCGGCCAGGGCGTCCGGCGTCCGCCCGTCGTAGACCGTCACCCGGGCGCCGGCATCGGCCAGGAACCGGGTCAGTGCGATCCCGCTCCGGGCCAGGCCGAGCACGGTCACCGGCCGGCCGCGCAACGCGCCGCCCAGGACCGCGGCCTGGTCAAGCGCCTCGAGGTCGAGCGGACCGGCCGACTCGCGCACGCCGATCACCCGAGCCGATCCAGCGAGGCGAGGAAGAGCGTCACGCCGAGCATCGCGGCGAGGATCGCGAGGATCCAGAAGCGGATGGTGATCTTCTCCTCGTCCCAGCCGCCCAGCTCGAAGTGGTGGTGGATCGGGCTCATCCGGAAGAGCCGCCGGCCGCCGCTGAGCCGGTACCAACCGATCTGGAGGATCACCGACGCCGTCTCGATCACGAAGATGATGCCGATCAGCGGCAGGACCAGGATCTGGCCGGTGATCAGCGCGGTGACCGCCAGCGTCGCCCCGAGCGACAGGGCACCCGAGTCGCCGATGAAGATCTGCGCCGGGTGGACGTTGAACCACAGGAACCCGAGCAGGGCGCCGATGATCAGGGCGCACAGCAGGGCGAGGTTCGGCTGGGTCGGCTCGTTGAGCAGGGCGATCAGCAGGTAGGCCACGAAGGCGATGGCCACGGTCCCCCCTGACAGCCCATCGAGACCGTCCGTGATGTTGACGCCGTTGGCGGCGGCGATGATGGCGAACGCGGCGAACAGCACGTAGACGCGCGGATCGATCGCCACAGCACCGACGAACGGCACGGCAATCGCGGTGATGTCGTACGTGTTCTGGATCTGCCAGGCCGCGACGAACGCCACGACGGTCAGCCAGATGAGCTTCTGGCGGGCGCGGATCCCCTCGCCGGTCCGGGCATTCAGGTAGTCGTCGAAGGCTCCGAGGAGGCCCACCGCGGCGAGCGCGGCGATCGGCGCGAAGGTCGACGCGTCGGGCCGGCTGCGAAGGAAGAAGTAGATCCCGAGGACGACGCCAACGATGAGCAGGCCACCCATCGTCGGGGTGCCTTCCTTGATGTAATGGCTCTCGGGTCCTTCCCGCCGGATCCGCTTGCCGAACCCCAGGGCGTGGAGGAGCCGGATGTACGGCGCCATCAGGATCACGACGATGGCGAATGCCAGCAGGAGGCCCTGGATCAGCTCGGTCATCGGCCCGGCCGCCCATCGAGGCCGGACGCCAGCCCGTCGACGAGCCGGTCCAGCCCGATTCCCCGCGACGCCTTGACCAGGACGACGTCGCCGTCACGCAGGCGTGGTGACAGGAACTCCAGGGCGGCCTCGATGTCCGGCACGACCGAGACGTGCGCCCCGTCCATGCCGGCCGCGAGGGCGCCCTCCGCGATGCCGGCGGCCGCTTGTCCCACGACGACGAGCCAGTCGGTGGTTCTCGCGGCGGCCTCGCCGACCAGGCGGTGACCCTCCTCGCGCACGTCGCCGAGCTCCAACATCTCGCCGAGCACGGCGCCTCGCCGGCCGGGCAGCCCGGCCAGCAGGTCGAGCGCCGCGACGACGGATCGCGGCGAAGCGTTGTACGTGTCATCGACGATCGTCGTGCCCCCGGTCCGGACGACCTGCACGCGGTGCGGTGCCGACCAGCCGGCGGCGAGGCCGGCGGCGATCGCATTCATTGACAGCCCGGCGACCCGACCGACCGCTGCGCCGGCGAGGGCGTTGTGGACGGACAGGCGCCCGAGGGTCGGGATGGCGACCGGCAGGCGGCCCGCATCCGTGCGCAGGACGAAATGCATGCCGGCAAGGCCTGCCGACCGGACGTCCTCGGCGCCGATGTCGGCCGCCGGGTCGAACCCGTAGCTCGTCGCCCGGGCGACGGAACGGCTGCCCATCCGGCGCACGATCGCGTCGTCCGCGTTGAGGATCGCCCGGCCGTCGGGCGGCAGCGCCTCGAGGAGCTCGCCCTTGGCCGCCTCGATCGCCCGGAGCGAGCCGATCCGTTCGAGGTGGACCGGCTGGACGGCCGTCACGACGCCGATGCTCGGTGCCGCGATCCGGGCGAGCTCGGCGATCTCGCCGCCGACGTACATGCCCATCTCGAAGACCGCCGCCTCGTGCTCGGGACCCAGGCGCAGGACGGTCAGCGGCAGCCCGACCTCGTTGTTCTGGTTGCCCTCGCTCCGGAGGGTCGTGAAGCGCGCGCCGAGGACCGCGGCGATGGCCTCCTTGGTCGACGTCTTGGCGATGCTCCCCGTCACACCCGCGACGAGTGGGCGGAACCGCCGTCGCCAACCGGCCGCGACCGCACCAAGCCCGCCGAGGGCATCGGCCACCCGGACGACGGTCACGTCGCCGAGAGCGGCGGGATCGGGAACGGGACGCGTGACGAGAAGCGCCGCGGCGCCCCGGGCGATGGCTTCGCCGATGAACGCGTGGCCGTCCGTCCGCTCGCCGGGAAGCGCGACGAACAGCTCGCCCGGGCGAACGAGACGCGAATCGACAGCGGCGCCCCGGACGGGTCGGTCGGATCGGGCGAGCAGCCGGCCCCCGGTGAGTCTGGCCAGGTCGTCGGCGCTGAGCCCGGGCGTCCCGGAAGCCCCCGGCGCCACGGTCGACGGCTCGACGTCGGTCACGGAAGCCAGTGTCGCACAGGGCGCCGTCACCGATCGGACAGGCTGGCCGGCATGATCGGTGCGACCGGGCGATCCGCCAGCAGGTCCGGCGTGGTGATCCCGTCGGTCGCGATCCGGCGGAACAGCTCGAACGACATGACCGGCATCTCCAGCTGGCCGACGCGTGCGACCGTCGGCGTTCCCTCCTCGATCTGGATGGCCACGACCAGGTCCGGGATCCCGGCCTCGCGGGCGATGAACCCGACGAATGAGTAGTTGAAGAGGTTTCGCTTCCAGGCCCCGTGGCCGTGATTCGCCTTCGGATCCCAGATCTGCGCGGTGCCGGTCTTGCCGCCCACGTCGTATCCGGGGACGATCGTCCGGTCGTGGTAGAAGGGCACGACGGCGATCACCCGCTGCATCATCTTGACCAGCGTCTTGGACAAGGAGCCGCTGAGCAGCTGCGGTCCGGTCGCGACCGGCACGTCGTCGTTGCCGATCCCCTTCACGACGTGCGGATGGACCTGCATCCCGCCATTCATCTCCGCCGCGTAGGCCGCGGCCAGCTGGATCGGGGTGACCGCCACGCCCTGCCCGAACGCGCCGTTGGCCAGGTCGATCTCGCGCCACGGGGTGATCGCCGGGTCCCGCACGATCCCCGAGACCTCGCCGGCGACGTCGATGCCCGTCGGCTTGCCAAACCCGAGGCGCAGCCACATGGCATGAAGGCTGATCGCCGCTGCCCGAGTGGTCTTGCCGAGGCCGAGGGCAACCTTGGCCGCGACCACGTTGCGCGACCACGCGACGCCGTCCTGGAACGTTATCCAGCCCATCGCCTTGCGGTCGGCGTCGTCGATCTTCGTCCGGCCGCCGTCGAGCTTGAGCATGCCGGTGTCCTTGATCTCGGTCGACGGGGTGACGGTCCCGGCCTCGAGGGCCGCGGCGGCGGTCATCATCTTGAACACGGAACCGGGCTCGTAGACGCTCGCGATGAGCGGATTGATGAACCGCGACGGGTCGGTCGAGGCGATCGCCTTGAAGTCGTTGGCGTCGAACGACGGGTAGCTGGCCATGGCGTACACCTCGCCGGTGTACGGGTCCATCACGACCGCCGAGACGCGTTTGGCCTTGTCCGCGATCCAAGCGGCGAGCAGCTCCTGCTCCACGCTGAGCTGCAGCCCGGCGTCGATCGTGAGCCGGAGGTCCGTGCCGGGCACGCCGGGCGTCGTGACGTCGGCGCTCTCGAGCATCGGCCGGCCGGTTGGGTCGCGCTGGGCGACCACGACGCTGGGCGACCCGCCGAGCGTGGCCTGGTACTCCTGCTCGACGCCGTACTGGCCGACGCCGTCGCGGTTCACGAAGCCAAGGAGGTGCGCGGCGAGCGTCGTCCCGGGGCCGCCGCCCGGCTGCGGGTAGACCCGTTCCGGCTCCTGCTCGAGCGCCAACCCGTAGACCTGGTGGTTGTCGATCGCCGCCTGGATCCGGTCGCCGAGCTGCCGGTCGATGCCGTGCTGGATCACGAGATAGCGGCTGGTGGACGCGAGCTTGTCGCGGAGGGCGACGGAGGCCGCGTCATCGAGTCCGAGCAGCTGCGTCAGCACGGCCACGGTGGCGCGGCGCTGGTCGGGCGTCAGCTGGTCCGGCGCCGCGACGAGTCGCTCACGCTGGACGGTGGTCGCCAGGACGACCGTGCCGGTCCGGTCGAAGATGTCGCCCCGCTGGCTGGGCGTCTCGATCGTGACGCTCGTCTGGTCCGCGGCCTCGGCTACCAGCCGGGCATGGTCCAGGACCTGCCAGTAGGCGGAGCGGGCACCGAGCGCCAGCGCCCCGATCAGGAAGACGCACAGCAGGGCGAGCAGGCGAACTCGCAAATCGGTCCGGCCCGGCATCGGTCGATCGATCGCCTAGCGGGCCGGCAGGACGATCGGGGCGGCGAGCTGGCCGAGGCCGTCGTCGATCGCCATCTTGCGGATCGCCGGCTCCCGGCCGAGCCGGTTCAGGTCCGATTGCACGTCCTCGGCCTGCGCGTCGAGACGCTGCCGATCGAGGGCGAGGCGGCCGATGTCGAGCCCGGTGGCCGACACCCGGACCTGCTGCGCGAGCGAGAAGAAGGCGAGCATGAAGATGACGACGATGGCGCCCAGGACCAGCCCGAGCCGGGTCGTCCGCTGGCCGGAACGCACCGCGCCGCGCACCCTCCGGCGCCCGAGCGATGGCGCATCGGCGATCCTGGGGCGGCGCGGCAGGAGGATGTTGCGAGGACGGGCGCCCTCGTAGACGGCCATCGGTCAGTCCAGCGCGTATCGGACGCGAGGACTCCGTGGGTCGAGGAACGCAAACGGGTCGGCTGGGGCGGCCGTGCTCCAGTCGCTGAGCTCGAGATCGAAGCCTTCGCTGTGCTGCCAGCGGTCCTGCCGCTCGCGCACTTCGTGCTGTCGACGTCCGTAGGTCTTGCGACGGCTGGCCTGGTGGCGCTTGCTCACGTGACTCCTCCCTTCCTTGACGATGCGGGCTAGGCGGCGAGGCGCTCGGCCGCCCGCAGGCGGGCGCTGCGCGCTCTGGGATTGGCGACGATCTCGGCGGTGCTCGGGGTCACCGACCGACGGGTCACGAGACGAAGCCTGGGGTTCCGCCCGCAGACGCAGACGGGAACCTCGGGCGGGCAGACGCAACCGCGTCGCTCGGCCTGGAAGAACCGCTTGACGATCCGATCCTCGAGCGAGTGGTAGCTCAGGACGACGAGGCGACCGCCGGGCCGAAGGAGGTCGTGGGCGGCGTGGAGACCGACCTCGAGCGCGTCGAGCTCTTCGTTGACCGCGATCCGGAGCGCCTGGAAGACGCGGGTCGCGGGGTGCATCCGGCGCGGCAGCCGCGGGTTGGGCGGCACGACCCGCTCGATCAGCGCGGCCAGCTCTTCGGCGCTGGCGATCGGGGCGATGCGCCGGGCCTCGACGACGGCGCGGGCGATCCGGCCGGCCTTGGGCTCCTCGCCGTAGCGGCGGAACAGTGCCGTCAGCTCGTCGACGTCGAGCGTCGCCAGCAGCTCGGCGGCCGGCACGCCCCGGCCGGCATCGAACCGCATGTCGAGCGGTCCGCCAGCCCGGAAGCCAAAGCCTCGGTCGCGATCGGCGAGCTGGAAGCTCGACAGGCCGAGGTCGAAGAGGCAGCCGTCGACCGAACCGAAGCCGGCCGCCGGGGCAACCGCGGCGAGCTCCCGGAAGTTGGCCCGGCGCAGGACGAGACGATCGCCGAAACGCGGACCGAGCCTCGCCTCGACCCTGGCCACGGCGGCCGGGTCGGCATCGAGTCCAAGGAGGCGGCCATCTGGATTGGCCGCCTCCAGGATCCGCTCGGTGTGCCCACCGCCGCCAAGGGTGGCGTCGATGTGAAGGCTGCCGGGCGCGGGGGCGAGCATCTCGAGGACCTCCTCCACCAGCACCGGCAGGTGCCATTCGACCATCTCTCCTCCATCCCTGACGAATCGGATCCCGAGCGGATCCTGGAAGCGCTTGTGGTCGGAGCTAGATCCCCAGGCCTTCGAAGGCCCTGGCCAGCTCCTGCGGGTCGTCGAGTGCCCGTCGGTAGGCGTCCCACCGATCGGGTGCCCAGATCTCCGCGTGGTCTCGCGAGCCGACCACCACGGCGTCCGTGCCGAGGCCGATCGACTCGCGCAGGTAGGCAGGTAGCAGCAGCCTCCCCTGGCGGTCCATCTCGGCCTCGAGGGCCTGCGAGAAGACGAACCGCTGGAAGCGGCGGGATTGCGGGTCGGTGATGGGCAGCGCCGCGACCTTCGCGGCCAGGGCGTCCCAGCCGGCCTTGGGATGGATCGCCAGGCAGTCGTCGAGCCAGCCCGAGACCATGGATCCGGGGTCGAGCTGCGCGCGGAACTTGACGGGCACGGCGATCCGTCCCTTGCCGTCCACCGTGTGCCGGTACTCGCCGGTGAACACCTGTCGGGTCTACCCCAGTGATGGGTGGCCGGGTCGGTGGGTCCGTAGCGTGGGTGTCCGTCGCGTCGGCGATCCCCACTTCTCACCACTTTGTGCCACTTCGCTGCATTCTAGCGCGCAATGGCGTCCCGTCAAGGTGGATTTCGCGGGAATCCGCCCGGCCTCCGCCGCGGATCGGCTCGTGGACGAGACTGGCCTCGCGACCGCGGCTGGCGCCCGGCCTGCCGGCGGCGCTCCGTCGGCTGGGTCTAGCGGGTCGGCGGCGGGAGCTGCAGCTTCTGGCCGGCCACGAGCTGGGTCGTCCTCGTCCAGGGGTTGCGCTCCTGGACGACGCTCAGCGGGACGCCGAAGTACCGGGCGATGCTGAACAGATTGTCGCCCTGGCGCACGACGTAGATCCAGCAGTCGGGCGCGTCCGGACAGGCGGTCAGCAGGTCGTAGCGGTTCGACGACGACCGCGCGGTCGCCGGCGGAGCGGGTGCGCTCGCAGTTCTCGGCGCGGCGGTCGCCGTCGCCGCCGCCGATGGTGACACCGGTGGCGAACCCGACGACGTGGCGGTCGTGCTCGCCGGAGACGGTGGGGCGCCAACGCCGCTGGCCGCCGGCGTGCTCGGCGTCGAGACCTGGCCGACCGCGCGGGCCGAGCTCGAGGAGCGCTGCGCGGCGGGCAGGTCGAGCCCGCCGTTCGACAGCACGAAGGCGACCGACAGAGCGAACGAGGCGGCCAGGACGACGAGGGCGGCGGCGATCGCCGGCGTCACCGTCCGGTTCGAGCGACTTGGTGGGGCAACCGGGTCCGGCCGGCCACCCATGCCGTCAGCCGAATCGACGGGCACGCACCCTCCATGGCATGAGTGGAACGGCGCGGAGTCTAGTACCTTTCGTGTGTTGCCGTGGCCTCGCGGCCAATGCTAGGCTCCGGCCCCACTGATCGGACGGGGTTCGCCCGATCGGACGTCGAGAGGCATTCGCAGACAAGTCCATGGCCCTCCCGCTTCCGGTGATTCCGCCGCAGCCCGACGCGTTCCACCTGGCGCCGCACCGGATCAAGCGCTGCACGTTCCGGCGGCTGATCAACGTCCAGGTCGACAACGAGCGCGTCTACGACGTCGAGTGCCTCTACCCGGACCGCAAGGTGCCGATCCCGCTGGGCGACCTGGATGCCGCCTCGCCGGTCTGCAACGCCTGCACCGCGCCACACATCTTCCGCCCGGACGAGGACTGACCCCAGGTCGCGCCGGTGGCCAGGCGCGTCACTCGATCGGCAGGCTCTTGCGTGCGACGAGCAGGGCGATCACGCCCAGCACCAGGATGGGAATCGCGACGAGGCCGAAGCCTCCCGGCACGATCGTCTGGAAGAAGTGGATGACCCCCGAGATGGCGCCGCCGACCGCGCCGACCGGATCGTTCACGCCTGACCCCCGCAATGATGCTCGATTGCCCGGCAGGTCTCGCCGACGACGATCCACCCTACCGGCAAACTGATGATGCTCGGTCAGTCAAGGCATCGCCATGGTCCCCTACCATGCGTCAGCGGGGCGATCTGTAAGCCGAGTTCTGTCCTGCCGGCTCGCGCCGCCAGGGATGGCCATCCATCTTCGACCGCCGGTCACCCGACGGCTCATGCGGCCGACCCGAGGGCTGGGCAGCGCACCTCTCCCCCGCCGGCGGTTGCCCGCGAGCGGGTTGCGCCCTCCTATTTGGCCTTGCTCCGGGTGGAGTTTGCCCGTTTCACTCCGCCGATCGACTCGCGCCGGCCGGCGGCATCGTCACTGTGGCACTGGTCCTCGCCTTGCGGCGGGCGGGCGTTACCCGCCACCCTGCGCTGAGGAGCTCGGACTTTCCTCACGACGCCGAGGTTTCCCTCGCCGGCGCGCGACCATCCGATCGCCCCGCTGACGAGCGCAGTCTAGCCGACGTCCGCGAGGCCCACCCGCTCGGGCGAGGTTCCGCGCCGGCGTCGGATGGCCCTCAACCCCCGGGTCGGATCACCACGACGGGCGGCCCACCGACTGCCACCCGATCAATCGCCTGGTTGGCGAGGCCGTCGGCGACCGAGTTCTGGGCGCGCGGCACGTGGCCCACGGTCCACCGGTCGAACCCGGCGAGGGTCTGGCGGCAGGCCGTCCAGAGCGGGATCAGCTTCACGTCCTTGACCCGCCACCGACCGGTGAGCTGCTCCACGATGAGTTTCGAATCGAGCAGGAGATCGACTTCACGAGCGCCGAGCTCGCGGGCGAGCGCCAGCGCACGCATCGACCCGGTGTATTCCGCGACGTTGTTCGTCTGGATCCCGAGGTACTCCGAGATCGACGCATCGGGTCGCGCCCGCGGGTCCCGCGCATCGGGCCGGCGGAGGTCGAACAGCGCGGCGCCGAGCGATGCCGGCCCCGGGTTGCCACGCGCAGCGCCGTCGGTCCGGATCACGAACCCCGGACCCCGTCCGCGGGCCGCCGGCGCGGCGTCGAGCTCGGGAAAGAGCGGCTCGCTCAGACCCCTCGCTCCACGATCGCGGCGCTCACTTCCAGGATGGCCTGGGTGATCTTGATCCCGCGCGGGCAGGCGTCGGTGCAGTTGAAGATCGTCCGGCAGCGCCAGACGCCATCCTTGTCGGCGAGGATTTCGAGGCGTTCGTCGCCGCCCTGGTCACGGGTGTCGAAGATGAACCGATGGGCGGCCACGATCGCCGCCGGCCCGACGTACGACGGCTGCGCCCAGAACGATGGGCAGGACGTCGTGCACGCGGCACACAGGATGCACTTCGTGGTGTCGTCGTAGACCGCCCGATCGGCGGGCGACTGGAGTCGCTCGCGCTCCGGAGCGGGTTCCTCGTTGATCAGGAACGGCTGGACGCTCCGCAGCTTGCCGAAGAACCCGTCCATGTCGACGACCAGGTCCTTGACCACCGGCAGGCCCGGCAGCGGCGCGATCGTGATCCGGCGCGTGCCGAGCTGCTCGACGCGGAGCTTGCAGACAAGCCGGTTCCGACCGTTGACGAGCATGGCGTCGGAGCCGCACACCCCGTGCCCGCAGGAGCGACGGAAGGTCAGGGTCCCATCCTGCTCGTACTTGATCCGGTGAAGCAGGTCCAGGACGCGATCGAGCTTCGGATCGGCCTCGACCGAATACGACTCCCAGTGGGGTCGTTCGTCGTGCTCGGGGTCGTAGCGGAGGATTCGGAGGTCGACCTGCATGCTCGTCCAGCCTGGCTCAGTAGACCCGGGGCTTCGGTTCGAAGCGGGTGATCGTGACCGGCTTGTAGGAGAGCTGCGGTCCGCCTTCGGCTCGCGTCGCCAGGGTGTGGCTCAGGAAGTTCACGTCGTCGCGTTCCGGATAGTCCTCGCGCGCGTGCGCGCCACGGCTCTCCTTCCTTGCCAGCGCGGAGACCACGGTCGTCTCGGCGCAGTCGAGCAGGTAGCCGACCTCGCGGGCCTCGAGCAGGTCCGTGTTGAACGTCTTGCCCTTGTCCTGGACCGACGCCCGCGTATAGCGCTCGGCGAGCCCTCGCACCCGGCGGAGCGCCTCGGTCAGGAGCGCCTCGTCGCGGAACACGCCGACGTTGTCCATCATCACGTCGGCCAGGTCGTGCCGGATGTGGGCGGGGTTCTCGCCGGTGCGCCGGCTGCGGAGCGCCTCGATCTCCTCGCGAACCGGTCCTTCGGCATCGGTCGCAACGTCCGCGAACCCGACGCCGCCGATGTCGGCGGCCATCTGCCGGCCGGCCCGACGACCGAACACGAGCAGGTCGACCAACGAGTTCGTCCCGAGCCGGTTCGCGCCATGGACACTGACGCAGGCGCATTCGCCCGCCGCGTACAGCCCCGGCACGACCGTGTTCGCCGCGTCGCGAATGACCCGGGTGGCGAGATCGGTCGGGATGCCGCCCATGGCGTAATGCGCGGTCGGCTGGACGGGGACGGGTTCAGTGATCGGCTCGACACCCTGGTAGACCCGCGCGAACTCGGTGATGTCGGGCAGCTTCTCCTCGATCAGCTTGCGGCCGAGGTGGCGGAGATCGAGGTATACGTAATCCTTGCCGTCGATCCCCCGCCCCGCCCGGACTTCCTGGTACATCGCGCGGCTGACCATGTCGCGGGGCGCGAGCTCCATCAGCTTGGGGGCATAGCGATCCATGAACCGGTGGCCGTCGTTGTCGAGCAGGTAGCCACCCTCGCCACGGGCGGCCTCCGACAGGAGGATCCCCAGCCCGACGATCCCGGTCGGGTGGAACTGGTAGAACTCCATGTCCTCCATCGGGATGCCGTGGCGGTAGGCCAGCGACACGCCGTCGCCGGTCAGGCTCCACGCGTTCGAGGTGATCCGGAACATCCGCCCGAACCCGCCGGTGGCCAGCAGGACCGCCTTGGACCGGAACGTGTGGAGCTCACCGTCGGCGATCCGGTAGGCCACGACGCCGGCGGACCGCCCACCCGAGCCCAGGTCGCCGCCCTCGGACAGCAGGTCGACCACGTGGTACTCGTCGTAGAACTTGACGCCGTACTTGATCGCCTGCTGGTAGAGGGTCTGGAGGATCATGTGGCCGGTCCGGTCCGCGGCGAAGCAGGCCCGCCTGACCGGCCCCTCCCCGAAGTTGCGGGTGTGGCCGCCGAACCGCCGCTGGTCGATCTTGCCCTCCGGCGTCCGGTTGAATGGCAGGCCCATGTGCTCGAGCTCGATCACGGTCTCGATCGCCTCGCGGGCCAGCACCTCCGCCACGTCCTGGTCGGTGAGGTAGTCACCGCCCTTGATCGTGTCGAACATGTGCCACTCCCAGTGGTCCTCCTCGATATTTCCGAGCGCCGCGCAGACCCCGCCCTGGGCGGCGCCGGTGTGGGAGCGCGTGGGATAGAGCTTGGTCAGGACCGCGGCGTCGACGCCCGATCTCGCCAGCTCGACCGCCGCCCAGAGCCCGGCCCCGCCGGCCCCGACGATGAGGGCGTCATGATCGATCTGCATCGCCGCTCAGCTCGCCGGGACGACTTTGGGAAGGGTCAGGACGACGACCGTGCCCATCACGAACAGGCCGATCGCGAGGAGGTAGAGCCCCATCGTGAGCGCGGCCCGGACACCACCATGGGTGTAGTCGCCGATGACCGTCCGGACGCCCATGAACGCGTGGAAGAGGACCATCATCAGGAGCGTCCAGTCGAACGCACGCCAGAACAGGCTGCTCCAGCGGACCGTGGTGATGAAGTCCGCGTTCTGGAGCGCCGGGTCATAGAGAACGTGCAGGATCAGGTAGTGGGTCAGCGCCAGCACGAACAGCGCCACCCCGGTCAGGCGCATCAGGTACCAGACCGCCAGCTCGAACCCGCCGCCCTGCGGCTTGGCGCGGCCATACGCCGATCGGCTCATGTCAGCCGCCCCACAGCGGCTTGAAGATGAAGTACGAGACGACCACGCCGAGGACCGCGAAGATCACCCAGTTGGTCAGCCACATCTGCCGCTGGTAGCGGGTCAGCGACGGCCAGAAGTCCATGATGATGATCCGCAGGCCATTGAGCGCGTGATACAGCAGTGCTGCACCGAGCAACGCCTCCAGCACCCGCCCGATCGGGCTGGCGTAGATCGCCAGCAGCTCGTCGTACGCCTTGGGGTTCCCGCCGACCAGGTAGATGTCGACGACGTGCAGGGTGACGAACGCCCAGGTGGCCACGCCCGAGATGCGGTGGAACGCCCACGCGAGCATGCCGATCCCGCCGCGATAGCGAAGCAGCATCAGGCGTTCAACCTGGCGATGATGGCGTTGGCGAAGCCGGCCGTGCCGGTCGTGCCGCCCAGGTCATAGGTCACGGTCCGTCCCTCCGCGATCACATCGCGGACCGCCGTCTCGACGCGCAGCGCCTGGTCCGGATGGCCGAGGTGGCGGAGCATCAGCGCCCCCGACAGGATCAGGGCGGTCGGATTCGCCTTGTCGAGGCCGGCGTACTTGGGCGCCGATCCGTGGACCGGCTCGAACACGGCTGCGTCCGACCCGATGTTGGCGCCGGGCGCCACGCCGAGCCCGCCCACCAGCCCGGCGCACAGGTCGCTGATGATGTCGCCGTACAGGTTTGGCAGCACCAGGACGTCGTACAGCTCCGGCTTCTGGACCAGCTGCATGCACATGTTGTCGACGATCCGGTCCTCGAACTCGATCCGACCCTCGTAGTCGGCGGCGACGGTCCGGCAGGACTCGAGGAACAGCCCGTCGGACAGCTTCATGATGTTGGCCTTGTGGACCGCGGTCACCCGGTGGCGGGCGTTGGCGACGGCGTACTCGAAGGCGAACCGGGCGATCCGCTCCGACGCGGCCCGGGTGATGATCTTGATGCTCTCCGCGGCGTCGGGGCCGACCATGTGCTCGATCCCGGCGTAGAGGTCCTCGGTGTTCTCCCGGACGATGACCAGGTCGACATCCTCGTAGCGCGTGTCGAGCCCCTTCATCGACCGGGCGGGGCGCAGGTTGGCATACAGTCCGAGCGCCTGGCGGAGGGTCACGTTGACACTGCGGAAGCCGGCGCCGACCGGCGTCGTGATCGGGCCCTTCAGCGCGATGCGGTTCCGCCGGATCGATTCCAGCACCTCGTCCGGCAGCGGCGTGCCGTACTCGGCGATGACCGCCTCACCCGCCTGGACCGTCTCCCATTCGAAGCCGATGCCGGTCGCGTCGAGGACGCGACGGGTCGCCTCCGCCAGCTCCGGTCCGATGCCGTCGCCGGGGATCAGGGTCACACGGTGGGCCATACAGCCATTCTAGCCACGCGCCCGGCCAGACGCGGCCGACCCCGGACGCGACTGCACCCTGTCGACCGCAGCCCGCTGCCCCCGGAGTCCGAGTCCCGACCGCGCGGCTGGGCTAGCATTACCCCTCCCGGCCACCCACTCGGCCGCCGCCCCGCTTCGGAGCCACGCACGACGTGAAGATTCAGGAAGCCGACGCGAAGTCCTTGTTGGTCGCCCAGGACCTGCCCATCCCCGACTGGGAGGTCGCCCACACGCCGGAGGACGCCAGGCTCTCGGCTGAGCGCTTCTTCGCTGCCGGCGCTTCGCAGGTCGTCATCAAGGCCCAGGTCCTCGTCGGCGGCCGCGGCAAGGCCGGTGGGGTCAAGCTCGCCGGGTCCGCCGACCAGGCCGAGCTGACCGCCGCCTCGATCCTCGGGATGGACATCAAGGGGATCACCGTCCGCAAGGTGCTCGTCGCCGCGGCCGCCGATATCGTCAAGGAGTTCTACATGTCGGCGGTCCTCGACCGGGCGGCTGGCCGGATCCTGCTGATGGGTTCGGCCGAGGGCGGAGTCGAGATCGAGCAGGTCGCCGTGTCCGACCCGGCGGCCATCGTCCGGGTCCACGCCGATCCGCTGCTCGGCCTGCTCGACTTCCAGGCGCGGCGGTTCGCGTTCGCGATGGGCCTGGGCGGCCACCTCAAGGCGGCCGTCGCGATCGCCAAGGGCCTCGTCGCGACGATGCTCGCCAACGACGCCGACCTCGTCGAGATCAACCCGCTCGCCATCGTCCGCGAGACCGACATCGCGACCGGCGCCATCCGGGACCGGCTCGTCTGCCTCGACGCCAAGATCACGCTCGACGACTCTGGGCTTGGCCGCCATCCCGGGCTCGAGCTGCTGCGCGATCCCGATGACGAGGACCCGGCCGACCGGGAGGCCCGTGAAGCCGGCCTGACCTTCATCAAGCTCGATGGCACGATCGGCTGCATGGTCAACGGCGCCGGCCTGGCCATGACCACCATGGACCTGGTTAAACGCGCCGGCGGCGAGCCGGCCAACTTCCTCGACATCGGCGGCGGGGCTCGGGCCGACCGCGTCGCCGCGGCGATGCGGATCATCCTGGCCGACCCGAAGGTCAATGCCATCCTCGTGAACATCTTCGGCGGGATCACCCGCGGTGACGAGGTCGCGCGCGGCCTGATCGAGGCGCGTGCCGTCCAGGAGCGCGACGTGCCGATGATCGTCCGGATCGTCGGGACCAACGCCGCAGAGGCCGCAGTGCTGCTCGAGGAGGCCAGGCTGACCATCGCCACGACGCTCGACGAAGCCGCGGCGAAGGCCGTCGCGGCATCGCGGGGGGCGGGGGCGGCATGAGCGTCCTCGTCGGACCGGAGACCCGACTGCTGGTCCAGGGCATCACCGGCCGCGAAGGCGACTTCCACAGTCGCCAGATGCGCGACTACGGCACCACCATCGTCGCGGGCATGACCCCGGGCAAGGGCGGCCAGACCGCGCTGGACGGGGTCGTGCCGGTCTTCGATACCGTCGCCGACGCCGTCCGCGAGACCGGGGCCAACACGTCGTGCATCTTCGTCCCGGCGCCGGGCGCGCCGGACGCGATCATGGAGGCCGCGTCGGCGGGAATCGAGACGATCTTCTGCATCACCGAGGGCATCCCCGCACTCGACATGATCCCCGCGGTCGAGATGGTCCGCCGCGCCGGGGCGAGGCTGATCGGGCCCAACTGTCCGGGCGCCACGTCGCCGGGGTCGGCCAAGGTCGGGATCATCCCAGGCTCGATCCACCGACCGGGCCGGGTGGGCGTCGTGAGTCGATCCGGGACGCTAACCTACGAGGCCGTCCAGGCCATGACCGACGCCGGCGTCGGCCAGTCGACATGCATCGGGATCGGTGGCGATCCGATCATCGGCACGACGTTCCTCGAGGTGCTCCAGCTGTTCGCCGCCGACCCAGGGACCGGGGCGATCGTGCTCATCGGTGAGATCGGCGGGGCGGCCGAGGAGACCGCCGCGGCCTGGGCGGCCGAGCACCTGCGCGACCTGCCAAAGGTCGCCTTCATCGCCGGCCGGACCGCGCCCGAGGGCAAGCGGATGGGCCACGCCGGCGCGATCATCTCGGGCGGCGCCGGGACCGCAGCATCCAAGGTCGCGGCCCTCGAAGCCGCCGGGTTCCGCGTCGCAAGCTCGCCGCTGGAGCTGCCCGAACTCCTGCGCGCTGCCGGCTACCGAGATTGACCCGAGGGCTTGATGACCCGCCTGATGGAGCTGGTGGCCGGACAGGCCAAGGAGATCCTGCTCGCGCTCGAGACAAACGATCTCGACGGGCGCGATGACCGGCGCCGCTTCCCCGCCCACGTCGCCCTCGGCGGTGGCCTCGACCCGACCTGGCTCGACCTGTTCGCGGAGGCGATCCGCAGCGTGACCGACAGACCGGATCCGGCCGACTTCCTCGATGCGCGGATCGAGCTGAACGGCCCGGACGACGGCAACGGGCGCACGATCGAGCGCGTCGACCCGACCTGGATCGACGCCGTCGCCCGGATCCCGGACTCGGAGATCGGGGCGATCGCCGCCGGCTGGATCGACCTGATCGAGGAAGAACTCGGCGATCTGCCGCGCGAGGAGAAGCCCTGGATCCGCGACCTCGCCGGCCGCCTCGTCGCGTTCTGCCGGGCGGCCGACCGCCAACCGGACGTGTTGTTCGCCTGGTCGTTGCAGTGACGGATCCATCGAACCGGCACGAGGCCTCGTTCGACGCCAACCGGTCCCTGTGGGATGCCTGGACCGCCGTCCACGCCGCCGGCGAGTTCTACGATCTCGACGCATTCAAGGCCGGCGGCGTCCGCCTCCGGGCCGACGAGATCGAGCTCGTCGGCGACGTCACCGGCCGGTCGCTCCTCCACCTGCAATGCCATTTCGGCATCGACACGCTGTCCTGGGCGCGCCTCGGCGCCGTGGTCACCGGCGCGGATCTCTCCCCGGCAGCGATCGAGCTGGCCAGGTCGCTGGCCGGGGAGCTCGGCTTCCCCGACGCCAGGTTCGTCCTGTCGAACCTGTACGACCTGCCGGCCAACCTCGACGGAACGTTCGACGTCGTGTACACCTCGCGCGGCGTGCTCGGCTGGTTGCCGGACATCCGGGCGTGGGCGGACGTGGTCGCCAGGTTCGTGGCGCCCGGCGGGACCTTCTTCATCACCGAGGCCCACCCGGTGATGAACGTGTTCGAGAACGAGGGCGTCCGGCCCGGCGAGCTGCGGCTCGCGTACCCGTACTGGGAGCATCGCGACCCGCTCGTGTTCCCGGTCACGGGCTCATACGCCGACCCGACCGCCGACGTCGGCGCCCAGACCGAGCACAGCTGGGACCACGGGCTCGGCGAGATCGTCAGCGCGCTGGTCGAGGCCGGGCTCCGGATCGACACGCTGGTCGAGCACCCGTTCCTCGACTGGAGCGCCGACTTCCTCGTCGAGACCGAGCCCGGCCGCTATTCCCTGCCGCCCGACGCCGGTGGCGAACTGCCGCTGATGTTCTCGCTCCGGGCGCGGAAGCCGGCCTGAGGCACGCCCGCTCGCCGTCAGGCCGAGCCCGGTGCCTCGAACCCGAGCATCGCCCACGAGGGTCCACCCGGGGCCTCGATCAGCTCGACGAGCACGCCGTGACACGCTCGCGGATGGATGAACGCGACCGGTCCCTCGGCGCCGCGCCGCGGCGCCGTGTCGATGAGCTCCAGCCCCGAGATCTCGAGCTTGAGCAGGGTCTCGGCGAGGTTGGCGACCTCGAAGCAGACGTGATGGAAGCCCTCGCCCTTGGCCGCCAGGAAGCGCGCCACGCCGGTCGTGTCGTCGGTCGGCTCCACCAGCTCGACCTTCGATTCACCGACGGCCAGGAACGCGATCCGAACCTGATCGCCGGGGATGTCCATGACCGTCTCGAGCTCGAGGCCGAGCATGTCGCGCCACATCCCGAGCGCGGCCTCGATCGAGCGGACGATGAGCGCGACGTGATGGACCTTGCCGAGTCGGCGGACGGCCTCGGGAACGTGCGGATCGGGCGGGCTGGTCGGCATCGCGAGCAGCTTAGACCGTGATGAGTTCGCGATGCTCGCCCCACGCCACGCGCAAGCGGTCGCTGATCTCGCCGACCGTCGCGTAGGCCCGCACTGCCGCCAGGATCGGCGGCATCAGGTTCCCATCGCCCCGTGCCACGCTCTCCAGCGAGTCCATCGCCGCCGTCCAGGCCGCCCCGGACCGCTCGGCACGAACCCGCCGGACGCGCTCGATCTGGCGGCGCTCGCCGTCCGGGTCGATCCGCTGGAGCGGTGGCGTGGTCAGCTCGTCGTCGCGGAACCGGTTGACCCCGACGACGACCTCGTCGCCGGACTCGATCGCCTGCTGGACCCGGTAGGCCGATTCCTGGATCTGGCGCTGCTGGAACCCGCCCTCGATCGCGGCCAGGGTCCCACCCATCGCCTCGATCTCGTCGAGATAGCCCCAGGCCGCCGCCTCGAGGGCATTCGTCAGGCTCTCGACGTAATAGGAGCCGGCCAGCGGGTCCGGGGTCTCGGTCACGCCGGCTTCGTAGGCCAGGATCTGCTGGGTCCTGAGCGCCAGCCGGGCCGCCTCCTCGGTCGGCAGCGCGAGCGCCTCGTCGCGTGAGTTCGTATGCAGGCTCTGGGCCCCGCCGAGCACGGCGGCGAGGGCCTGGATCGTCGTCCGGACGACGTTGTTGTCGATCGACTGGGCGGTCAGGCTGGAACCGGCGGTCTGCACGTGGAAGCGGCAGACCCACGACCGTGGATTGGTCGCCCCGAACCGCTCGCGCATGATCGTCGCCCACATCCGGCGGGCTACCCGGAACTTGGCCACCTCCTCGAACAGCTCGGACCAGGCCGCGAAGAAGAACGACAGCCGGCCGGCGAAGTCGTCGACGTCCAGCCCGCGGGCGACGGCCGCCTCGACGTACGCGATCGCGTCCGCCAGCGTGAACGCCAGCTCCTGCGCCGCCGTGGCCCCGGCCTCGCGCATGTGATACCCCGAAATAGAAATGGTGTTCCATTTCGGCAGCTCGGCCGCGCAGAACTCGAAGACGTCGGTCACCAGCCGCATCGACGGTCGGGGCGGGAAGATGTAGGTCCCGCGAGCGATGTACTCCTTGAGGATGTCGTTCTGTGTCGTGCCTGAGATCGCGCCGCGCGGCACGCCCTGGGCCTCGGCCGCGGCCACGTAGAGTGCGAGCAGGACCGGCGCCGTGGCGTTGATCGTCATCGACGTGCTGACCCTGTCGAGCGGCAGGCCGTCCAGGAGCACCGCCATGTCGGCCAGGCTGGCGATCGGCACGCCCACGCGACCGACTTCTCCTTCGGCCTCGCGGGCGTCCGAGTCGTAGCCCATCTGGGTCGGCAGGTCGAAGGCCACCGACAGCCCGGTCTGGCCCTGCTCGAGCAGGTATCGGAAGCGACGGTTCGTCTCCTCGGCGGTGGCGAACCCCGCGTACTGGCGCATCGTCCAGAACCGGCTCCGATACATCGTCGGCTGGACGCCACGGGTGAACGGAAACTCGCCCGGCCGGCCCAGGTCGCGATCCTCGTCGAGTCCGGCCACGTCCGCCGGCGTGTACAGGTCCTGGATCGCTATCCCCGACGATGTCTCGAAGGTGGCCCGTCGCTCGGCGGCGCCGCGGAGCGCCTTCGCCCGGACGAGCTCGCGCCAACGCGCCCGAGCCGGATCGACCGCCTCGCCCGTCGGCCGCCCCGAGGGCGTGCTCGGCGGGGCTACCCGATCGCTCATTCGAGGACCAGCAGGAGGTCGCCGACCTCGATGGTGCCGCCCACCCCGACGGCCACGCTGGAGACGACCCCGTCGCGAGGAGCGCGGAGCTCGTTCTGCATCTTCATCGCCTCCACGACCAGGAGCTGTTGGCCGGCCTCGACGGGATCGCCCGCCACCGCCGAGATTGACACGATCCGGCCCGGAATGATGGCCCGAACCTGGACCGGGCCGCCATGGGCGGCCTCGTCCCGGCCCCGGCGGGCTCGCTCCCGGAGTGCCGCCCGGCGCTCCGACTCGACGTCGACTTCGATCCGCCAGCCGTCGACCACGACCTCGCGCCGGATGGCGCCCGACGACGGGCCGGCGGGACGATCGATCGGGAGCAGGAGCACGGAGGTGGTCGTCGCCCCGGCTTCGGTGACCTCGGTCAGGCGGCCATGGACCTCATCGAGCCGATCCAACCGGACCTGGAGCGCAATGCCGTCGACGATCGCGATCCCGCCACTGCCGTTCGAGACGTCCTCGAGCGGGGACACCGTGACCCCGCCGAGGATGCCGGAGCCGACCACGTGCCGGGCCGGGGCGAGCGGCACCTCGGGTGGCTCGACGACGATCGCCTCGGCGGACGCGCGTCCCGGTCCCGCGGCCAGGCCGGCACGCACTGCCCGGGGATCGGCGATCCGGGGGCCGACCTGCCGGTCAGGGATGCCCTCCCGGGCTCCGAGCCCGCTCACGGGCGCCATCGCACGGTGGCCGCCCGCCGAGCCTCGACCGCCCATCGAGTCGGGGCGCCGGTCATCGGCTCTGCGCCCCTCGGTCCGGTCGCCAGGCCGTGCTCCAGGGCGTCAAGGCCTGCCGCCAGCTGGGCGATCCGTACTGCCCGGTCGAGCTCGACTGGACCATCCCACCAGTCGTCCACCCAGCCCGTCGACAACTCGCCGGCGAGGAAGACATCGTGCCGAGCCACGAACCGGTGGAACGGCAGCGTGGTCTGGATCCCGGCGATCTCCGTCTCGTCCAGTGCCCGCCGCAGGCGGCTGACCGCGGCCCATCGATCCCCGGCGTGGACCATCACCTTGGCGACCAGGTTGTCGTACTCGGGTGGGACGCGGTCGCCCGCCGCGACAGCCGTGTCCACTCGGACGCCCGGCCCGGCCGGCATCGCCCATCGACGGACGAACCCGGGCGTCGGCGTGAAATGCCTGGCCGGATCCTCCGCCGCGATGCGGACCTCGATGGCATGGCCAGCGGGCTCGGTGGCCCGCTCCGAGGCGGCGATCGCCTCGGCGGACAGCGGCCGCCCCGCTGCCAGCCAGAACTGCTCGCGGACAAGATCGAGACCGCTGACCAGCTCAGTCACGCCGTGCTCGACCTGGAGACGGGTATTGACCTCGAGGAAGTAGACCGACCCGTCGCTCGCGCGAAGGAATTCGGCGGTCGCTGCATTGACCAACCCGGCCCGGGCTGCGACGCGCACCGCGAGTTCATGCAATGCCCGTCGCTCGTCGGTCGTCAATCCGGGCGCCGGGGCCTCCTCGACGAGCTTCTGGTGGCGGCGCTGGATGGAGCAATCCCGCTCCCCGATCGCGACCACCCGGCCCGCGATGTCGCCGAGCAGCTGGACCTCGATGTGCCTGGCCGGAACGATCTCCCGTTCGAGGTACACGGCGCCGTCACCGAACGCGTCCTCGGCCTCGCGCGACCCCGCGGCGAGGGCGGCCGGCAGCTCCGCGGCGCTGGCAACGCGGCGCATGCCCCGCCCTCCCCCACCGGCGGCCGCCTTGACCAGCAGCGGAAAACCGACCTTCCCGGCCTCGGCCACGATCGCGGCGACGTCGTCGGGTCGACCGACCCTCGCCGGCTCGAGCGTGCCGGGGACCACCGCGACACCGGCGTCGCGTGCGACGCGTCGCGCGTGGAGCTTGTCGCCGAGGGCCTGGATCGCCCCCGGCGGAGGGCCGACGTAGACCAGACCGGCGGCCTCGACCGCGGCGGCGAACGCCGCTCGCTCGGCCAGGAAGCCGTAGCCCGGGTGGATCGCTTCGCAGCCGGTCGCTCGAGCGGCGTCGACGATCCGATCGATCCGCAGGTAGCTGTCGGCAGCGGGCGCGGGGCCGATGCGCACGGCGTCGTCGGCGAGCCGCACGTGGAGCGCAGACGCGTCCGCGTCGCTGTAGACCGCGACCGCCTCCATCCCGAGCTCGCGGCAGGTTCGCAGGATGCGCACCGCGATCTCTCCGCGGTTGGCGATGAGGACTCGCCGGAACGGCGCCTCGGCCCGGTGGCCCATGGATCCGGGCCCGGTAGCCGACGCGTCTTTGCGCAAAGACGATCCCGGGGCTGCCTCAGAGCGGGATGTTGCCATGCTTCTTCCTGGGATTGCTGTCGCGCTTGTCGGCCAGCATCTCGAGGGCACGGATCAACCTGGGCCGCGTCTCCGATGGCCTGATGACATCGTCGACGTAGCCTCGCCCGGCGGCCACGTATGGGTTCGCGAACTCGGACTCATAGGCGGCCACCAGTCGGGCCTGCTCCGCGACCGGATCGTCGGCGGACGCGATCGCGTCCTTGAAGATGACGTTGACCGCGCCGGCAGCGCCCATCACGGCGATCTCGGCGGTCGGCCAGGCGAAATTCATGTCGCCGCGGATGTGCTTGCTGCTCATGACGTCGTAGGCACCGCCATACGCCTTGCGCGTGATCACCGTCAGCTTCGGAACGGTGGCTTCGCAGTAGGCATACAGCAGCTTGGCACCATGCTTGATGATCCCGCCATGCTCCTGCGCGACGCCGGGCATGAACCCGGGGACGTCGACGAAGGTGACGAGCGGGACGTTGAAGCAATCGCACGTTCGAACAAATCGCGCCGCCTTGACCGACGCGTCGATGTCGAGCGCCCCGGCGAGGACCGCCGGCTGCTGGGCCACGATCCCGACGCTTCGGCCCGCCAGCCGCGCGAAGCCGATCAGGATGTTGGGCGCCCACCCGGGCTGGATCTCGAGGAAGTCGCCGTCGTCGACGACGCGATCGATGACGTCGCGCATGTCGTAGGGCAGACGTGGATCGTCGGGCACGATCGAGTCGAGCTGCGTCTCCATCCGGTCGACAGGGTCGGTCGACGACGTGCGCGATGGTTCCGCGACGTTGTTCTGGGGAAGGTGCGCAAGGATGGCACGCACGGCGTCGAGCGCCGCCGCCTCATCGGTCGCCGACAGATGCGCCACACCGCTCTTCGTCGTGTGGGTCGTCGCGCCACCAAGGAACTCCGAATCGACCTCCTCGTGGGTCACGGTCCTGACCACGTTCGGCCCGGTGACGAACATGTAGCTGGAGCCCTCGACCATGATCGTGAAATCGGTGATGGCAGGCGAATACACGGCTCCGCCGGCACACGGCCCCATGACCACGGAGATCTGCGGGACAACGCCCGAGGCAAGCACGTTGCGCAGGAAGATGTCCGCATACCCGCCGAGCGACGCCACACCCTCCTGGATCCTTGCACCGCCCGAGTCGTTGAGTCCGACGATGGGCGCGCCGACCTTCGTGGCCAGATCCATGACCTTGCAGATCTTCTCCGCATAGGCCTCGGACAACGAACCGCCAAACACGGTGAAGTCCTGGCTGAAGACGAAGACGAGTCGGCCCTCGATCATCCCGTGGCCGGTGACGACCCCGTCGCCAAGGACATGGTTCTCGTCGAGGCCGAATCCGGTAGCCCGATGCGTAACGAACGCGTCGAGCTCGACGAACGAGCCGGGATCGAGGAGCAGATCGAGGCGCTCCCGCGCGGTCAGCTTGCCCCACGCATGCTGCCGCTCGATCCTGACCGCTCCCCCGCCGAGCAATGCCTCGGCTCGCATGCGATCCAGCTGGCGCAATCGCTCTTCATTCGTCGACACCGCGGCGGGACCTCCAGGTGTCCTTGTGCAAAGACGGCCGTCATCATAGCCGTGCACCTCGGACCGATGACACGCCGGGCGTTCGTGCGCGTGTACGCGGAAAGCCGATCTGGCGGCTCGGATATCCACAGATTCGGTGAACAACTCTGGCCACGTGTGGATAACCCGGGTGCCCGAATGGGGGTGGAACGGCGTAGCATGGCGGAACGCGCCCCGTCAACGGAACCCCAATCGTCCATGCGCAGTTCGTCGAGGTGATGCCCCTGTGCCGAACGTGATCGCGATCGCCAACCAGAAAGGCGGCGTTGGCAAGACGACGACCGCGATCAACCTGGCCGGTGCGTTGGCGGAGAACGGCTATCGGGTGCTTTGCGTCGACATGGATCCGCAGGCGAATCTGACCGCCGGCCTCGGGATCAACCTCAACACGGTCGAGCGGTCGATGGCCGATGTCCTCGCCGATGGACGTTCGACCCTGACCGACGTGATCCTGCCGACCGAGATCGCCGGGATCGACGTCGCACCCGCACATATCGACCTCGCCTCGACCGAAGGCGAGCTGTTCACCGCGCTCGGACGGGAGCAGATCCTGCGGGAAGCGTTCGAGGGCCAGATCGATGCGTACGACTACGTCCTCATCGACTGCCCGCCAAACCTAGGACTGCTGACGGTCAACGGGCTGGTGGCCTCGGCTGGCGTGATCATCCCGGTCCAGACGCAGTACTACGCGATGAAGGGCCTCAACAACCTCGTCAAGGTGATCAACGCCATCCGGTTGAAGCTCAACCGCGACCTGCGCATCCTCGGACTGCTGCCGACCTTCTACGACAGCCGCACGAATCTCGCCCGCGACATGCTGGACGAGCTGCGCGTCGTCGGCGATCACTACGTGTTCAACAGCATCGTCCGCAACACCGTCAAGCTGGGCGAGGCTCCGCTGGTGGGCCGACCGATCACGTCGTACGCCGGAGCGAGCGAGGCGGCCCGAACCTACCGCGAACTTGCACGGGAGGTGATCGACCTTGGCCCGAACTGATTTCCGCGCCGCGGCCGCCCGTCGCCTGTCCGAGGACGGTGAGCTGTCGCCCGCCATCGTCAGCCTCCTGTCCCCCGGCGGAACGACCCGTTCAGTGGGCGTGCGCATCGTCCAGGTCGACCGGATCGAGCCGAACCCGGAACAGCCGCGGCTGGTCTTCGAACAGGACGCCCTCGACGAGCTGGCAGCGTCGATCCGGGAACACGGCGTCCTTCAACCGATCCTCGTCCGGCCGCTCGGCCCGAACACGTACCAGATCGTGGCCGGCGAGCGTCGCTGGCGGGCGTCGCGGCAAGCCGGCCTGGACACCATCCCCGCCCTGATCGAGGAGATCGACGACGACACCGCGCTCGAGATCTCCATCATCGAGAACCTGCAGCGCGAGGACCTGTCGCCCCTCGACGAAGCGGCGATGTTCGACCGCATGGTCCACGAGCACGGCTACAGCATCCGGAAGCTCGCCGACAAGCTCGGCAAGGACAAGGGCTACCTCGAGAACCGCCTGCGACTGGCCGATGCCCCGCCCGAGATTCGCGAGCTGGTGTCTTTGCGCAAGGACAGCCTGTCGCATGCCTATGAGTTGCTGAAGATCGAGGACCCGAAGAAGCGGCGACGACTGGCCGCACAGGTCGCCCGGGGCGAACTGACGCTCCTCAAGCTCCGTGACAAGATCGAGGGTCGCCGTGCGAGAGCCGACGCCCCAACCGAAGTCCAGCCCGGCGTCGAGCCCGGGATCGCGTCGGAGGATGCTCCTCCGTCGACGGTCCGCGCCGAGGCGTGGGCCGCAGCCCGGCCATCGGTGCCGATCACCGACGACTCGCTGATGGACGCCAAGCAGGGCCTGGCCGACGCCGTCGAAGCCCTGGTGGCCCTATTGCGAAGCCCCGAGCTCCGGGGCCAGATCCCGGCCACCGACCGCGCCAACCTCGCCAAGTACCTGACGATCGCCAAGCTCAAGTTGGAGAACGCCATCGCGATCGTCCGGACCGACAACCCGGACGTCTAGCCCTCCTGGCCAGGAATCACCAGGCCGGCACCCCGGGTGCCGGCCCTATCCGGGACCAAGGATCCCCCAAAGCCAGCTGACCCCCAGCAGGGCCACGCCGATCGCCTGGACCTCCCAGGCACGCTCGAGGATCGCCGGAGCGGAGGCACGTCCCAGAGCGACGCCGCCGAGCACGACGGAGGCCGACAGGGCAGCCGCGATGATCGCCGGCGGGTCCGCGGCGGTCGCGCCGAGCGAGCCCAACGCGACGGCACCGACCGCCAGCTGAAGCAGCGCGCCGACCGTCCATGCACGCCGGGGTCCGAGCCGGATCGCCACGGACCCGACCGCGGCCGACGTATCGCGGCGGGCGTCGGCCAATGCATTGGCGATGGCCAGGGCCGCGCCGGCCATGACCGCCGCCGGGACGAGGACGACGAACGCCCCGGGCACGGTCCCGGCGGCGCCGTACCAGCCGAAGACCGGCACGAGCGGGAGCCCGAGGGCGAATGGCAGCCAGGACCAGGCACTCCCCTTCGCGGCCGCGTCGTAGGCATACCCGATCGCCAGGCCCGCCGCGCCCAGGAGCAGGACACCGGGCCCGGAAGCGGCAGCAAGGACCAGACCGCCTCCCGCGGCGGCGACCACCACCACCCGTGCCACGAACGGCGTGACGAGCCCGGCGGGGATGGGCTTGCCGGGCTTCCGACCGGCGTCGATCGGAACGTCGAGCAGGTCGTTCAAGGCGCCGATCGACGCCTGCAGCGCGATCATGGAGACGCCGAGCCGGATCGTGACCCCCCCGTCGCCACCGGCCAGCTGCGCGACCGCACCAGATGCCAGCCCGTCGAGCAGGATCGGGAACGGGTGAACGAGCCTGATCAGGCCGCCGAAGACCGCTCGAGATGGCGCTCGCGCCTCAGACGTAGACGATCTCGTCGAAGTTCGCGACCAGGTAGGCAATCAGGCGGTCCCGGCCATTGCCGACCTCCGCCCGGATCCCGGGCACCAGCGCGTGAAGGGCGATCGCGGGGACCATGAGCCGGCCGGACGCGTCGCGCCCGATCACGGCGGGCGGACCGCCACCGGAAGCGAACACGCGTTCGAAACCAGGTTCGTCGAGCCCACCCGCCGCACGGAAACCCTCGACCACGCGGATGACGCCGCGGCGAATGGCCACGTCGCGCATCAGCTCGGCCGCCCAGGCGTCGATCTGCTCGTCGGTCTGGTCCGCGAGTCGCGCCTTGTACTCGTCCGGGTCGGCAGACAACCCAGTCGCGCCCACACACCCTCCTGCTTGCTCGGGATGGACCGCAGTATGCCAGACGGTCAGGCGCCGCTCGTGCGATGCGCCAGCCCGGCGAGCCGCGTCGCCTCGCGCGACCCCTCCGGCCAATCGTTGAACCGCTCGGTCAGCCAGCGACCGAACCGCCCGGGCTCGGGCAGATCCCGCGCATCGCGGACCATCGCGTGGAGCGCCATCCAGGTGCGTTCGGTCAGCGCCTGGACGTTCTCGTGGTCGGCCCGACCGACCGCCGGGATGGGGTCCCCGACCCGGACCGTGACCCGCGCCCCGAGGTGCAGCCAGCTCGTGCCGTTGATGGCGATGGGCACGATCGGCACGGACGAGCGGAGCGCGAAGAACGCGGTTCCCTCGTCGATCGGCCACAGCTCCGATTCGGACGCGTGGATGCGTCCCTCGCCGGCGATGGCCATCACGGCGCCACCCGCGAGGACCGCCTGCACTCGGCGCGTCACGCCGAGCAGGTTGTCCTTCTCAGGCCGGAACGGGATGGGCGAGCCGGTCCAGGCCATCACCCGGTTCCTGGCGCCCGTCCGCATATCCGTCTCCCTGGGTCCAAAGAAGAACAGCCGCGGCCGCATCGGCAGGACCGCCATCAGCACGAACGGATCCACCCAGCCGAGGTGGTTGAAGCAGTAGATCGCCGGGCCCGCCGGCAGCCGCTGGCGACCGATGAGCCGCACGCGGACGTACAGTCGGACGACGATCCAGACAGCGACCCGGGCGATCCAGTAGCGCAGGCGGCGGCGCCACGCCGGCAGGCTGTCGGTGCCGGTCGTCGAACTGGTCACCGCCGCCCACCCAGGCCCATCCCGGCTCCTCCCTGCCCCGGCCGCAGCCTTGACCGTGCGTGGCTGCCGGCCGTTCGAGGCTAGCACATGGGCACCTCCGCCCGGGACGTTCGGGCCATTCGGCCGTTGCCGGCGCGAACTCCCGCGGTAGTGTGACGGCATGCGTATTCATCGTGGCTTTCTCGGCTGGGGAATCTTCCTGATCCTTGCCGGGGCGATCCCGCTGGCCGTCCGGGCCGGCTACCTGACCGACGATCAGCTCCGGAACGTCGGCAATCTCTGGCCGCTGATCCTCGTCGGCATCGGCGTGGGCCTGCTCCTGTCGAGGACCCGCTACGGCTTCCTGGGTGGGTTCGTCGTCGCGGCCACGTTCGGCGTCATCGTCGGCGGGGTGCTGGCCGGGAGCATCGGCGGGATTGACATCGGCTGCGGCTCGACGCGCGGCACGACGTCCTTCGAGCCACGGCAGGGCTCGCTCACCGAGGGTTCCGCGTCCGTCGACCTCGATCTCAGCTGTGGCGACCTCACGGTGGCGGTCGCCCCGGGCACCACCTGGCGTGTCGAAGGCGAGGACCGCGACGGCAAGGGCCCGAACGTCGACGCCGCCAATGCCTCGCTCCACGTCTGGACACGGGACACCGACCTGGGTCCTTTCGGTGCGTTGTCCGACCGCGGGACATGGCGGGTGACCCTGCCGGACGCTCCCCGGCTCGATACGCAGCTGACCTTCAATGCGGGATCGTCGACGGTCAACCTCGCCGGTGCCAACCTCGGCCGGTTCGAGACGACGCTCAACGCGGGCTCCACGACGATCGACCTCCGGGGCGTCCACCAGGTCGGGAGCCTCGACGTCCAGGTGAACGCGGGCTCGATCTCGCTCGCCCTGCCGAACCTGTCGGTCGACGGCTCACTCCACGTCAACGCCGGCTCGGTCGAGCTGTGCGCCGCGCCGGACGCCGGGCTGCGCATCCAGACCAATGACAGCATCATCGCGAGCTACGACTTCCCCGGTCTGACCAGGAATGGGTCGACCTGGCAGACGCCCGGTTACGACAGCGCGGCGGTGAAGATCGATCTCGACGCCAGCGCGAATGCCGGGTCGGTGAGCCTCGACCGGAGCGGCGGATCGTGCGGTGGCTGAGCCGCTCCACCGGTCGCGCGACGATCGAATGCTGGCCGGCGTCGCCGCGGGCGTGGCCGAGACGCTCGACGCCGACCCGTCGCTCGTCCGCATCGTCTGGGCCCTCCTCGCCATCCTGACCGGTGGGATCGCTTTTCTCGTTTACCTCGTCATGGCGATCGTGGTTCCAGAAGGACCGCTCGAGCCGTGGCCGCCCGGCGTCCCTGCCCCAGGCGGTCAGGTGCCAGCCGCCGGTGACGCTCCCTTCACCGCCAGCCCGCCACCGGAACCGGAGGTTCCCACCTGGCGGCTGTCGCAAGCCCCCGGCCAGAGCCGTGCGGACTGGCGCGCGGCGCGGCGGGCGGCGCGCCGGGCGAGGCGCCACCAAGCCCTCGACTCCGGGGATGCTGGCCTGATCTTCGGTGCCGTCCTGATCGTGGTCGGTGCGCTCTTCCTGGCCCGCGACGCCATCCCCTGGTTCGACTTCCATGTCTGGTGGCCGATCGGGGTGATCGGTCTCGGGGTGCTCCTGCTCGCGGCGGCCCTCCGACCGCGCTGACGCACGGCCCGAGGCCGCCCCGGTCCCGTAGGATGCGGGCGTGCCGTCGTCCATCCCCTGGGTCGTGTTCGCGTCGCTGGCGGGCGTGCTCGCGGGCATCTGGCTCGTGATCCGCGGCCTGGCCGGCTACCGGACCGGCTTGCGCGTCGCGGATACGTCGACCTCGACGATCGCCTCGGCAGCCGCCGGCGAGGTCCGCATCAGCGGGCACATCGAGCCGGCCGAGCTGACCCTCGTCTCGCTGCTCCAGAGCGCGGTCTGCGTCTACTACCGCGCCTCGATCGGCAACGGAGGCGACAGCTCGATCCCTGACAGCGCGTTCACCGAGGAGCGTTCGGTCGGCTTCCGGGTCCGCGATGCCACGGGCAGCCTGCGGATCTTCCCGCGTGGCGCCCGGGTGGACGCACCGCTTCGTTTCCACGACGAGACGGGCCTCGCCGGCGACGAACCTCCCGGCCTGGCGATCCGCCGCGGCCCGGCCACCCAGACCGCCGCGATCGACACCGCCGCAGCGATCGCCGACCTCCTGACGGTGCACGAACCACGGTCGGCTGGCGGGTTGCCGGCTTCGCGGATGTTCGAACGGCCGACCGGGCGCCGCGAATACCGCGAATCGCGGCTCGAACCGGGGGACCCGGTCACCGTCGTCGGACGGGCACTGCCGTTCCGGGACCTCGACGATCCGGCCGGCGCCGATCTCGGGCTCGACGGTGGCGATTTCGGGACCGATCCGGAGGTCAGCGCGGACCTGGCCGCGGCTCGGGCCGCCGGGACACTCGCCGATGACGCCACGGCCGCCTGGGGGAACGCCGCGATCCCGGGGTTCGGGATCGGCCATCCGGTCAGTGCGCCGACGATCGACCCGTCCGCCAATCCCCTCCCGATCGCGCCGGCCGGTGCGGCCGCTGCCGCGGAGCGCCGGTTCGCGATCGCGCCCGACGCGCTGGTCATCGGCGCGTCCAACGAGGTGCCGCTGCTGATCGCGTACGGCGCGCCCAGCGCGGTGGTCGGCCGCGACCAGGCCCGCTTCGCCGTGGGTCTGCTCGGAGCCGGGCTGGCGATCGTCTCAGCGCTCGTCCTGGCACTGTCGGTCAGCGGCGGCTGAGCGCGTGAGCCCGCTCGCGGTGGCCGTGCTGTTCGCCGTCGCCCTCCTAGCGGCGATCGCCAGCGTCGTCACGGTCACGAGCTACAACGCGATCGTCGCGCTCCGGCAACGGATCGACAAGGCATGGGCGAACATCGACGTCGTGCTCAAGCAGCGGCACGACCAACTGCCCAACCTGGTCGCGGCCGTCCGCGGGATCATGACCTTCGAGCGCGACGTGCTGACCGAGGTGACGCAGGCGCGGGCAGCCTACTCCTCGACCGCCCCGATTCCCGCCCAGGCGGCGACCTCCGAGGTCACGACGTCCGCCGTTCGCTCGCTGTTCGCGGTCGTGGAACGCTACCCGGACCTCAGGTCTCAGGCCAACGTCGCCGACCTCCAGGACCAGATCGAGCGGCTCGAGGCGATGATCGCCGACCGGCGCGAGCTCTACAACGACCAGGTCTACCGGTACAACACGGTCATCGGGCAGGTGCCGGGGATCGCGGTGGCGACCGTCCTGGGCTGGAAGGCACGCCCATTCTTCGCGGCCGATACCGGCGACGCGGTCCGACCCGACACCACGATCGGGCTCTCGTGACGGCTGCCGCGGACGCGATCTCGCCCGGACCTGGCGACCTGTGGCTGGTCCGCCATGGAGAGACCGAGTGGGCCAGGCTGGGCCGCCACACGGGTCGCACCGACGTCCCCCTGACTGAGCTCGGCCGCGAGCAGGCCGAGGCGCTCGGCCGACGGCTCGATGGTCACCGGTTCGAGCTCGTCCTCACCAGCCCCCTGTCGAGAGCGCGCGAGACCGCGGAGCTCGCCGGTTTCGGCGACGTCGCGATACCAGACTCGGACCTGATGGAATGGGACTACGGCTCGCTCGAGGGCCGCGAGACCGCCGAGATCCGCGAGGGGTACCCGGGCTGGACGATCTGGCGCGGGCCGTGGCCGGGCGGCGAGACGATCGACCAGGTGGCCGCCCGGGCCGACCGGGTCGTGGCCCGGGTTCGAGCCGCGACGGTCGACGGCGATGCCCTTGTCTTTGCGCACGGACACCTGCTCCGGGTCCTGACGGCTCGTTGGCTTGGTCTCGAGCCGGCGTCCGGCGGCTGGTTCGCCCTCGACACGGCCACGATCTCCGTGCTCGGTTGGGAACGTGGTTCGCCGGTCGTCCAGACCTGGAACGACGTCGGCTGCCCGACGTCGGCGATCGATCCGGGCTAGGCGATCGGCTCGAACCGCACGTCGCGAGCGTTCGCGTCGGCGGCCACCAGCTCGAGCAGGCGCATCCCTTCCGCCACGACGGCTGGTTCGTCCGCCGCGGCCAGCGGCCGGAGCGGGACGATCACGAGGGTGGTCCCGGTGCCGTCGCGATTCAGCCGCCAGCCGCCGAGCACGAACCCGTCCAGCAGCACCGAGCCCTTCGTGAAGACCCGGTTGATGGCGTCGTCGCCCGCCACGGTCCAGTTACCGAGTTCGCCGTAGATCCGGGTTCGGTCCTTGTGGGCCAGGGCGACGTTGTCGTACGTGGGCAGGAATCGCGGCGGCGCCGGGGTGTCAGGATCGGGCCGCGGCGCGTCCGGCAGGTCGAACAGCTCCCGTCCCTGGTCGTCACGGAACGTAAGCAACTGCGGTCGCAGCCGGTCCACGGCCGGCGCGAGGCGCGTCAGCCAACACCACGACTGGATGTCCATGACGGTCGCCGGGCCGAATGCGCGGAGGTAGCGCAGGATCATCGTGTCGGGTGCTGTATCGGTGGCGACCGACCGACCGAGCCACAATTCGGCGGTGGCCAGGACGGGCTGGCCGCCCCTGCCCCAGAGCCCGCGAGGCGGGACCTGGACGAGCGGGATGATCAGCCGGACCGCATAGCCGAGCGACGTCGCGTCGCGGTCCGGCCAGCGCGCCTTGAGCAGCCTGCCGAGCTCGCCGATCGTCCGCGGCTTCTCGGCCAGGAGGGCGCGGCCGGCATCGAGCACCGCCTCGACGTCGAGCCCGGCGAGCTGACGGCCGAACGGGCTGCCGGTCCGAAAGCCTCGTTCGGCGACGACCTGGAGGACCGGCCGCAGGGCGAGCCAGTCGTCCACCGTCAGCAGGTGGATCGTGGTCCGCATCATCGCCGTCGCCCGGACCGCGCGTCGCGTCTCGATGAGCCGCGACAGCTCCTCGGGGCGGAACCCCTCGATCCGGCTCCAGAGGGCGACGTACGGGTCGGTCGGGACCTGCGCCTGCAGCCCGACGAGATGCTCGATCATCGCCTCGACCGGCATCGTCACCCGCTCGAGCAGGAACTGGCGAGCCAGGAGCGCGCGGTTGAGCGCGCGCCGGCTGAGCACGGGTTCGTCCCGCACTGCGGCCGCCGGTCGACGTGACATCGCCGCCGAGGGTACCGGAGCGGTCGGTCGATCGGGCGATCGGCCGGCGGTCAGCCCCCGGCCTGCGCCGCCCCGGCGCTCGAGGCGGCCACCTCGGCACGAGCCCGGCGGAGCGCGGCCTGGTCGATCCCGCCGAACCGCGGCAGATCGGCGAGACTCGCGGTGCGGGCCAGCCGTTCGGTCATCTTGCCCTGGACGAGCAGGCTGAACTCGGGCACGTCCATCAGCCGGCGGAGTGTGGCGGCGGGGACTTCGAGCAGCGTGGTCGCCTCGTCGGCCACGACATCGGCGGTGCGGGTGCCGCCGGTCAGGGCGGCGATCTCGCCAAAGATGTCGCCGGCGGTCATCGCCGACAGCGAGACCTGCGGCTCCCCTTCTCGGGCCAGCCCGGCCACGGCCCGCCCGCCGAGGACGAAGAACGCCGAGTCGCTCGCGTCGCCCGCGTGCATGATCGCGGTCCCCTCGGTCGCATCGCGCACCCGCGCCGTGGCAAGCAGGGTTTCACGATCGCGAGGCGGCAGCCCGGCCAGCGCCGGGACGTAGCCCAGCAGCGTCTCGAGGTCGACCAGGCTGGCCGGGCGGCCGTAGGCCATCCCCGGCGCCGACCCGGCTCCGCGCAGCAGGCCGATCGCCCGCCGCCATTCGGCGGCCGGCTGGCCAAGGCCGGGCAGGACCGCGGTCAACAATCCCGCCCCGATGACGACAACCGAGCCAAGGAAGAACAGGGCACGCACGTCGAAGGCGTCCGCCAGCCCGGCCAGCCCCATGCCGACCAGGAACAGGACCGTCGAGATCACGCCATTCGTGGAGAACACGCGGCCACGCATCTCACGGGGTGTATTTCGCTGGTTGATCAGCCGACCGGCGACGAATGACGGGGCGTTGAGCAGGCCGGACAGCGAGATCAACGCGATCGCCAACCAGACCGACGAGGACAGCGAATACGCCAGGCCGAACAGACCCATGCCGGTCCAGCTCACGACCAGCCACTGGCCCTCGCGCAGGCGATCGGAGAACCGCGCCATGAGCAGGCTGCCGACGACGAAGCCGACCGACGTCAGGCCTTCCTGGAGCCCGTATTCGAATTCGGTGGCATGCAGCGCGCTGATCGCGAACGGCAGGAGCAGGACGTTCTGCATCCCGAACGCGACGAGGATCGGGGACTTGACGAGGTTGAGTGAGCGCAGGACCGGCGTCCGGGCGATGAACCGCGCGCCGAAGGTCAGGTTCCGGATCATTTCCCGGACCGTAGTCAGCTCCTCCACGACGAGCGGGGCGATCCGGACGAGGCTGATCATCAACGCCGAGAAGACGAAGGTCCCCGAGTCAATCCAGAACACGACGTCGATCGACTGCGACGAGGCGAGGAACCCGGCCAGCGCGAAGCCGACGGCAGTCGAGCCGAATTGGGCGATGGCCATGATCGAATTCGCGGCGCCGAGCTCCTCCTCGGGGGCGATCTCGGGCAGGACCGAGTCGTTCGCCGGCGCGAAGAACTGGGTGATTGACGCGGACACCATGACCGCGACGTACAGCCAGACGACGTGGACGTGGACGAGGAACGGGATCGTGAACACGACCGCGGCCCGGAGCAGGTCGGCCGTGACCATGATCCGCTTGCGGTCATAGCGGTCGACAACGACCCCGGCGATCAGGCCGAATACGAGGGCCGGCACTGCCGTCGCCATCAGCATCAACCCGACGCTCAGGGCGGACCCGGTCAGCCGGTAGACGATGATCCCGGCGGCCAGGCTGGTGAGGGCGTCGCCGATCGTCGATACGAGCTGCGCGCTCCAGACATAGACGAACGCCCTGCGACGCAGGACGGCGAACGGGGATGGCTGGATCGGAAGCGCCGCAGCGGTCACGGGACGAACCCCTCCCTGGGTGGTGTGTGACGGCCCCCGGGCGTCGGCTCATTGTGCACGACCGGCGACGCCCCGTCGGGCGGTTCCGCGCGCCCGGCTGAACGGAACTGACGAACAGTGGCCCGTGCGTTCGGGGTGATCCGGCACTTCCCGAAGATGGATTCGCGGTCGAGGCTGTGGCCGCCTGCCCGAGCTGCGGGGCCGGGCGGGCTAAACCTGGCGGGAGGGGGATCCCATCTCGGTGCGGGCCAGTCGCGTCGGTGCGCGAGGTTCCGATGTGGCGATGCCGTACCAGTCGCCTACCGGCGCAACGGTCGACGCAACCGGCTCGCGAGCCAGGCCGCGGCGAGCACGGTCGGGACGAGCCAGCCACGACCGCCCGGATCGAACGGACCCACGCCCAGCCCGGTGATCCGGATCCGAACCAGCGGGAGCCCCCCCGCCATGGCCTGGAGCTGCTCGTCGGACGCGTGACGGACGTCGCCGATGACCGCGCGGCTGATGATACCGAGGCTGGCGAGCAAGGCGCGCATCCCCCGGTTCCACTCAGCCGGGTCGCTGACCTCCTCCGCGATCCCGGTCACGGCGATCGTGGGCAGGAGCAGCTCCACGCGAGGATCGGCCGCGATGTTCCGGAGCCACTGGGTGCGCTGCCCGAACCCGGCGCAGCAATAGACGTGCCCGTCCAGCACCAGGTACCCGAGCGGTGCCTCCCGCCACAGTCCGGACGTCCGCCCGCGGGTCCGAAGCACCATCAGCGAGCCGGTCAGCGGCGTATTGCACAGCGGCCCGAGGCCTGCCGCGAGGAGCGGCACCGCGACGTACCGGTTTACGAACCGGAAACCCCGCTGGATCCGCGGCAGTGCCCGGACCATCAGGGGTCCGTACGGCAGTTCCGCCTCCGGCGTCGTGGTCGGGGCGGTCATCCGCGGATGCTCCCCGTCCGCACCGGCATCCGCCCGAGATCGCGCGCGATCCCGCGGGCCCAGCCCTCGATCTCCGGCCAGTCGCGGAAGTCGCCCGTCGGCATGGATTCGCGTGCGGCCGCCGGCAGACGCGACAGGAACGGCGCAGCGAATCGCTCTGCCAAACCGATCGGCTGGCGATCCGCCTCGTACGCCCCGAAGAACACGTGGTGGTCGCGCGCGTGGAGAGCGGGGCCGAACTCGATGACGTCGCGCGGCACCGCGACGGCGCGCTGGTCGCGACCCTTGGCGTCCGTCGGGCCGCCAATCGGACCACTGCTGAAGAGCCAGACCGGGCGGTCGCGCAGGAGCCCCCGGTGACGACGGGCGAAACCGGACGCGTCCTTGAGCCAGTGGCTCAGGTAGGCCGCGCTCCCGATCACGAACGCGTCGTACCCGTCAATCGAACTGATCGATCCGGCCGGCCGGGCGTCCGCGTCGAGCCCGGAGGCTTCGAGGGTCGCGGCGATCCGCTCGGCAATGCCTCGGGTCGCGCCGTGACGAGTGGCATACGCGACGAGGACGCGCATCTCTGGCTCCTTTTCGATGGCGGTCGCCGGGCGCGAGGCGGACCGCCAAGCCTGGTTCCCGTGCTGGATGCGCCGCTGCCGACCACACGGCGCGACCGATCCTGCGCCGCATACCGGGCCGTCGGTAGGGCCGTCGGTCATCTGCGAGCGCGTCCCGGAAACGGTCCGAGCGGCACTGGTGCGGATCGGGCTCCCGTCCGAGCATTCGCCTGCGGTCGAGCGTCCCCGAGGCAGCGCTGGCGACGGAGAGGTGCCCGGAAGGAGACGCAGCGTGAACGTTCTCGTCGTGTATGGCAGCCAGTTCGGCAACACCGAACGAATCGCCAGGACGATCGGCGCCGCGCTCGAGGCCCGTCACAGCGTCCAGGTCGTCGGAGCGAGGGACGCCAGGGCGCTGGCGGGCAACCCGGTCGACCTCCTGATCGTGGGCGCCCCGACGCAGATGTTCGGTCGCCGACTGATCGTTCGATCGTTCCTCGACGGGCTCAAGCGCCAGGGCTTCGGGGACGTCGCGGCCGCGGCATTCGACACGCGGATGGGCACGCCGACCGAGCGGAATGCGGCGGCCTCCGAGACCATCGCCACCCGCCTGCAAGCGGCCGGTTGCCGGCTCATCGCTCCGGCGGAGAGCTTCCTCGTGGCGGGCTTCACCGGCCCGCTGGTCGACGGCGAAGTCGAGCGGGCAACGAACTGGGCGATCCACCTCGCCGAGCAGGCGGCCGCCACCGAGGTCGGCTGAACGGGACGCGCCGAAGGACTCCAGGGAGGTGAACCGACGGGCGGGGTCCTCGGGGCGACGGGCCTCCACTGGCCACCGCGGTCCGTCCTCGGCGGGTGACGGGCCAACCCGATGTCAATGCGATGGGGGCCGGTCCGAGGGGTCGTTCAGCGCATAGCGCAGGAACAGGTGGCTGCCTGAGCGGCGGATCGAGTCGAGTCGCGCCCACGGCGCCCCGCCGGCCGGGTAGGCCAGGCCATCGACGAGCGCCAGGCGCGGCATGTCCGCGGTTCGGCCGGCGACCTGTGGGGCCACCGTCAGGAACAGCTCGTCAACGAGCCGGGCTCCCAGCAAGCCGCCGAACAGCGTCGGCCGGGACGTTGGCGGGTTCGAGCGTGATTGCGGCCAGCCAGGCCAGCGCATCGGCCGCGCTGAGATGACCGTCGAGGGTGAAGGTGTAGCCGCGTCCGCCGGCGATGACCTCCACGTCGTAGATGTACCCGCCGCCATCAGTGGAAGACGACGGACCCCAGCATGGTCGTGATCGTGCTTGAATTCATACTCAACGGGTCGCGGAAAGCGAATCGATACCCGTAGCCGTTGACGACCGTGAACGCCATGTTGACGAAGAAGCAATTCTTGAAGCCAACAAGCGTGCCTGGCTGGCCGCCGATGGTGATCGACTTGACCGAGTCCGGCGTCGCGAAGTTGCGAGCAGCCGGAATCGACGGTGTTGACCCGGGCGTTCGTGGCGATGCCGTCGGCGACCCAAGCCCCCAGTGAGCTGGTGGTGGGCGCCGCCGAGACGAAGGCACCGACGTCGCCAACGGGCCCGAAGGCGTCGACCACTGGGTCGTTGAAGATCGGCGCCGTCGCCCCGTCCCACATCGCGCGCGCCGGGGTCGCCACCCAGCCCGTCGGCAGGGTGATGGAGTACCGGTAGCGCGCGGAGGTGAAGACCAGCGGCGTCGGGGCGGTCGTTGGGGTTGGAGTCGGCGTGGGAGTGGCTGTCGGGCTCGGCCCGCCAATACCACCGCTCGGGCCGGTGAGGAGCGCCAGCGCGCCGATCGCGACAACCGCGACGACGAGCACTGCCGCCCCACGGGCGAACATGTTCATGTGCAGTGGACCTCCATGGCGCGAGATGGCCGCGCCGGGCCTGTGGAGTCGTGGGAAGGGCAGTCAGGATCGCCCGGCGAGTGACGTCGGGGAGATCGGTCGGGCCCTCGTCGAGCCACGCCGCCAGGACGGTATCGGGATCGCGGGCGGCGTTCGTGCCGGTCATGCGGATCGCACCTTTCGGCCCTCGACCCGGTCGGTCGCGAGGGTGCCGCGAAGGATCCGGGTGGCGTAGTGGAGCCTCGACTTGACGGTTCCGAGCGGGACGCCGGCGACCTCGGCGATCGAGGCCAGCGGCAACCCCGCGTGGTGATGCAGGACGACGACGGCCCGATGCTCGGGAGACAGCTTCCGGAAGGCCCGCTCCAGGGCATCGCGCTCGTCGATGGACACGGTCTCGTCCTCTGCCGCCGGCCCGTCGACGGGCAGCGCCTGGACGTTGGCACTCCACCGGCGATATCGCCGGAACTCCTCGTAGCAGGCATTGATCACGAGGCGATGGAGCCAGACCTCGAAGCGCTCGGGATCGCGGAGCCGCGGGAGCTCGCGCCAGGCGAGGAGGAACGCCTGCTGGACGGCGTCCTGGGCCCGCTCGACATCGCGCAGGATCCGATAGGCGATGGCGTAGCAGCGGTCACCGTCGAGATCGACCAGGTCCGCGAAGGCACGTTCGTCGCCCTCCCTCGCCTGCTCGATCAACCTCGTTCGCACTGGGCAACCTCTCGGCCGCGCCGTTTATCGGCGCTTCAGAGAGTAGAGATGGTGACGGTCGGCGAAAGGTTCGACCGTGACGGATTACCGTCGCCTGTGCGAGTGGCTCCGGCGGGCGGGAGCCGGCCACCTATGGCGTTCGCGAGGCACCGCGACCAGCGAGATCTCGCTCCCGCTCCCCCACCGATCAGGTGAGTGGCTGGACTCGACCATCGTGGAGCGTCAGCGATGTCATATCTCGAGGTCCGCGGCGCAGTAGTCGCGATGACCGAGGACGGCGCGGGCCGACATCTCGACGAGCTCGCCTCGAAGTACGCCGGGCGCCCGATCCGCTACTTCGGCGACTGTGTCCCAGCACGGTTTGCCGAGACCGAGATCCCCGTCCTGTGCCGGATCCGCCCGACCCATGTCGTCGCTCTCGACGCGACTGCCCCGGCGAGGTCGCCATGACTGCGCTCGTCGCGACCGGGACCGTCCCCCTCCCATCTTCCCATCTCGACCTCCTGACCCGGCCGATCTGTGGCGTGCTGACCACGATGGGCGCCGACGGCCAGCCCCAGTCGAGCCTGGTCTGGGTCGATCACGACGGCGAGTGCGCCCAGGTGAACACGACCCTCGAGCGACAGAAGGGCCGCAACCTCCTCGCCAACGCCAAGGTCAGCCTCCTGGTCGTCGATCCCGACGACACCGGCCGCTTCATCCAGATCCGGGGCGACGCGGAGCTGGTCGTCGCAGGTGCCGTCGACCACCTCGACGCGCTCACTCGCGCGTACACCCGACACCCCGCGTATTACGGCTCGATCTACCCGGTCGAGCAGCGCGAGCTCGAAACGCGTGTCATCTGCCGGATCCACGCCCGTCGGATCACCCTCGACGCGATCCACGCCTGATGGGAGGACGGACCGTGGAAGCGGCGGGCGGCGCCGTTCAGGGCAGCCGTGGCGAGCGATCGATCGGCATCGCCCTCTGCGGAGCGGTGGTGCTCGGATGGGCCGTGGAGCAGCTCAGTCCGACTGAACCCGTCGCCATCGACCGGGCGGCGTCCCGCCCGACGCCTTCGTTACCGCCGTAGGCCCGCGAACGCGGGGCGTATCCGGAGCTCGCGGCTTGACCGCACGTCCGACAATCGTTTAGTCATGAGTAAACGTCACAACAGCAGCCCGTCCGCGGCCGAGGATGGGCCGTCTCCAGAGCGCCGGTTCGCCGAGGAGTTCGGGGTCGTGGGCGAGCAGGTCGGGATGCCCAGGATGGTGGCCCGCCTCCTAGGCTGGATGCTGATCTGCGAGCCGCCGCGACAGTCCATCGCCGATCTCGGACGGGCCCTTGGCGTCAGCCGGGCGTCGATCAGCATCGCGACCCGTCTCCTGCTGGCCTCGGGGCTCATCCGCCGCGTCGCCGAGCCTGGTTCCCGCAGCTATGTCTTCGAGATCGAGCCGGCGTTCTTCGCCGGCCAGTTCAACGCGGCGAACCCGTTCGGCCTCCTGCGCCAGGTCCTCGATCGCGGGGTCGAGGTCGCTGGGGGCGAAGCCGAACCGCGGGCGGCCAGGCTGCGCGAGGCGCGCGACTTCTACGCCTTCGTCGAGCAGGCCGTGCCCGAAGCGATCGAGCGCTACCGGGCTCAGCGACGAGCGGCCGGGGAGGTCCCCGGTCGATGACCGAGACCATCCGCACCGAGGGGCTCACGAAGTCCTATGGTCGTCGGCGGGGTCTGGCCGGCCTCGACCTAGAGGTGCGCCAGGGCGAGGTGTACGGGTTCCTGGGACCCAACGGCGCCGGCAAGACGACGACGATCCGCATCCTGCTCGACCTCATCCGCCCGACGAGCGGACGGGCCACGGTGCTCGGCCGAACGCCGAGCGACGGCGGGCCGGCTCTGCGCCGGCGGCTCGGCTACCTGCCCGGCGACTTCACCGTCCTGGGGAGCCAGTCGACCCGCGAGCTGCTCAGCTACCTCGGGAACCTGCGGGGCGGCGTCCCGGCAAGCCGGATCGCGGCCTTCGCGGACCAGCTCGATCTCGACCTCGGTACGGGGATCGGCAAGCTGTCCAAGGGCAACCGCCAGAAGGTCGGGGTGGTCCAGGCGTTCATGCATCAACCCGAGCTGCTCATCCTCGACGAGCCGACCATCGGCCTCGATCCGATCATCGCCCAGCGGTTCCTCGAGCTCGTCGCCGAGGCTCGGGCCGCCGGCCAAACCGTGTTCATGTCATCGCACATCCTCAGCGAGGTGCAGCAGAGCGCCGACCGGGTGGGGATCGTCCGCGATGGCAGGATCGTCGCTGTCGAAGCCGTCGAGGCGCTCCGGCAACGCGCGGTGCGCCGGGTCGAGATCGTGTTCGACGAGCCGGTGCGCGCCGACGTGTTCGGCACCGTGCCGGGCCTGCTCGACGTCGAAACCCACGATCGCGTGCTTCGATGCCGGCTGGCCGGGCGCGCCGATCCGCTGGTGAAGGCGGCTGCCCGATTCGGCGTTGCGTCGCTCACGGTGCGGGAGCCCGACCTGGAGGAGCTATTCCTCGCTTACTACGGCGGCGCGGAGGTCGGCGATGCTGCGTAGCGTCTTCGGCAAGACCCTCTGGGACCAGCGCCGATCGCTCGTCGGCTGGGCCGTCGGGATCACGGTCGTCGGCGTCATCTACGCCGCCTTCTACCCGCTCGTCAACACGCCCGAGATGCTCGACGCCCTCAAGGCGTATCCGGCGGGCGTGCTCGACGCGATGGGTTTCACCGACCTCGCCTCCCCGGCCGGCTATCTCGGCTCGACGACATTCGGGCTCCTCGGTCCTGCGCTCGTCATCGTGATGGCTGCCTCCCTCGGATCTGCGGCGATCGCCGGCGACGAGGAGTCGGGCCGCCTCGACCTCATCCTCGCCCATCCCGTCTCACGCTTGGGGATCGTCGCACAGCGCTTCGCCGCGCTCGTCGTCGCGATGGTCGCGGTGGCCGGCGTGCTCTCGGTGGCGCTCATCGCGGCCATGGGCCCGGCCGAGCTCGGCGCGGTAAGCCCGGCGAACATCGCGGCCGCCGGCCTCCAGCTCGCGTTGTTGGCGACGTTCTTCGGCGCCCTCGCGCTCGCGGTCGGGGCCGCAACCGGACGACGGAGCCTTGCGTATGCCCTCGTCGCGATCGTCGCCATCGCCGGCTTCCTCGGCAACAACCTCGGGCCGTCAGTGGCGGGCCTGGCATGGCTGCGCGACATCTCGCCGTTCCACTACTACTCAGGTGGCCTGCCGCTGCGCAATGGCATCCAGCTCGCGGACGCCGCAGTCCTGATGGTCACCAGCGTAGCCCTCGTGGCCGCCGGCGGACTCATCTTCAATCGACGCGACGTCGCCGTCTGAGGGCTGATCGCCCGGGTCGCGATCGCCAGGCGCCGTTGACCCTTGCGGCCACCGACGGCAGTCGACCCGAGGTCAGATCCACTGGTCGCCTGCGGCCGTCAGCTCCCCGCCGGCCGCGCCGGTGTTCACCGTGCCAGCCGGCTCGAGCAGCAGGAGCTCGGTCGGTTCATGGGCCACCGGCCGGTGCAGGACGCCACGCGGGACGACCGCACATTCGCCCGGTCCGAGCACCAAGGCCTCGCCGGGCAGCTCGATCGTCAGTCGGCCACGATGCACCAGGAAGAACTCGTCCGTGTCCGAGTGGTCATGCCAGACGAACTCGCCCTCGACCTTGACGAGCTTGAGCTCGAGATCGTTGATCCGGGCGACGATCTTCGGGGACCAGCGGTCACCGAAGAGCGAGAACTTCTGGGTGAGGTTGACGACGTCGGTCATGAGCCTGTGCTGTCCCTCCGTGTTGATCGCCTGAAGCCGGTCGCCTTGCCGGTCTGGTGCGCCGGCCGTCCGTTCGGATCCCGGGCATGCCCGGCTTGTCCTGCGTCGGCGGTCAGGGCCATCGCGGGACTCCTTGGCAGGTTGGCGAGGCGATCGTCACCGAACCTCGACACCTGCCACGTTTGCTGCCGTGACGTCTGACGCCATAGGTTCCGAGGCCGGTCTCCAGCAGCGCGATGGCCTGCTTCGCCTGGTCCCGCACGCCACGCGCGACGCTCGCGTTTGACAGTCCGGCCATCGTCCCGGCCCGCGCGTAGGCGACGAGCGATCGATGGAGGCCGATCAGCGCGTGGGCCACGACCGACGGCTCGATGTCGCCCGGCCCGGCATCGATCTCGGCAGCCAGCTCGTCGGCCAGCTCCCGGGTGAAGCGCGCGTAGACCTGGTCCTCGTACCCCAGCAGCGCGGGGCTCTCGACGATCAGCCTGGTGAGTTCCTGCAGCTCTGCCGTCGCTCCGGTGTCGGCGAGCAACCCGTCGAGCGGGACGAGGAAGCGCGAGAACGCGGAGAGGACCGATTCGCCGCCACTCCGGTCACGGACGGCGGCGAGGACCTCCGCCCAGAACGCCTCGAAGCGGTGGTAGACGAGGTCCGGCTTGGACGGGAAGTAGTTGTAGATCGTCTTGACGTCGACGGCGGCGCTGCTCGGCCACGTCGGCGATCGTCACCGCCTCGTAGCCGCGCTCGAGGAACAGCGCCAGCGCGCTGTCGGCGATCAGGTCGCGGGTCTGCTGCTTCTTTCGCTCGCGCAGCCCGCGCGACGGCCGCGCCGTGCTCACCGCCATCCGAGTCCCCCATTGCTGGTCACTCACTTGCGCAGAGTGTACCATGTGCTGTAATCTTCCAGTCACTGGAGTAATCCACACACTGGACACCGAGACAGCCGCGAGCCGCCGGTCCGGCCTCGCCGCCGACGTCGCCGGTTCGAGGAAGTGAGGCACAAGGGCCATGCACGAGCAAGCAACCAGATCGGGGTCCGGGACGACCCTCGATCGCCAGATCCTCGTCCTCGGTGGCGTGGTCGTCCTCGGAGCGATCATGACGGTGCTCGACCTGACCGTCGTGAACGTCGCCATCCCCACCCTCGCGCGGGCGTTCGGCGCGTCAGTTGCGACGATCCAGTGGGTGGCCACGGGATACATGCTCGCCGTGGCCAGCGTCATCCCCCTCACCGGCTGGGCCAGCGAACGCTTCGGCTCGAAGCGGGTGTGGGTCACCTCGCTCGTCCTCTTCCTAGCCGGCTCCGTCCTGTCGGGGGCCGCCTGGTCGCTCGAGTCGCTCATCGCCTTCCGGGTCGTCCAGGGCCTTGGCGCCGGGATGATCCTGCCGGTCGGCCAGACGATCCTGGCCCAGGCGGCCGGACCGTCGCGAATGGGACGGGTGATGAGCATCATCGGCGTCCCGATGCTGCTCGCGCCGGTCTTCGGCCCGGCGCTCGGCGGCGCGGTCATCGACTCGATCGACTGGCGCTGGATCTTCTACCTCAACCTGCCGATCGGGGCCCTCGCGCTCATCGCCGCGTGGCGGCTGCTGCCGGCGATGCCCCCACGGCGCGGCCAGCGACTCGACCTCCGCGGCCTGCTGCTGCTCTCGCCGGGGATCGCCCTCTTCCTGTACGGCGTGGCGGAGGCCGGCAATGCCGGCGGGTTCGACGCGACGAACCTGACCGTGACGGTCGCTGGCGCCTTGCTGGTCGTGCTGTTCATCGGCCATGCCATCGTCCGCGGCCAGAGCGCGCTCATCGATCTGTCGCTGTTCCGGCGGCGAGCCTTCGCCGCGGCCGCCGCGACCAACGTCCTCGTCCCGGCCGGCTTGTTCGGCGCGCTCTTCCTGCTGCCGCTGTATTACCAGGTCGTCCGTCACGAAAGTCCCGTTCACCGTCGGGGTGCTGCTCATCCCGCAGGGACTCGGCGCCGCATTGGCCATGCCGATCGCCGGCTGGCTGACCGACAAGATCGGCTCGCGCCGGGTCGTGGTCAGCGGACTCGCGCTCGCCCTGCTCGGGGTCTTCGCCTATACCGGCGTCGGCGCCGACACCTCGTACGCGTACCTGATGGCCGCCCTGTTCGTCCTCGGCCTAGGGCTCGGCAGCACGTTCATGCCGTCGATGGCGGCGGCCTTCCAGGCGATCAGTCACGCCGAGACGCCGCGAGCGACGAGCGCCTTGAACGCCCTGCAGCGGATCGCCGGCGCCATCGGCACGGCCGGCCTGGCGATCGTTCTGCAGCGCGGGGTCACGGACCGACTCGCTGATGTTCCCGGCGGCCTCGGCGGCCTTGCCCAGCTCCCGTTGCCGCAGCGGCTGGCGCTCGCCGAGCCGCTGGCCGGTGCCTTTGCCGGCGCGTTCTGGGTGGCGCTCGGTGTGATGGCCCTCGCGCTCCTGCCTGCGCTGCTGCTGCCCGACGTCGCCCCCGCTCAGACCGCCGCCGCGCCGACCCCGGCGCGGACGAAGGAGGTCGTGGCATGAGCGGCCGGGACCGGGATGTCGCCGTGGCGGCGGGCGAGCCGGACACCACTCCGGCGCGGCGTCCTCCGGGCATGGCGAGCCGCGCCCGCATGATGACCGCGGTCAACGTACCGATGCGCCTGCTGCTGGGCCTGCCGTTTCGCACGCCGCTCAGTGGCTCCTTGATGCTGCTCAAATTCCGCGGCCGCCGCACGGGCAAGCGCTACCGCCAGCCGGTCAGCTATGTCGCGTACGACGGCGATCTCCTCACGCCGGGTGGTGGCCGCTGGAAGCTGAACCTCGACCATGGCGAGCCGATCTCGGCCGCGTCGGGACGGCAGGTGGGTCCAGCTCCGACCGGAGCTCGTTCGCGACATCGACGAGGTTGAGCGGCTGGTGGGCCACATCCTGGCCCTGAATCCGCGCGCCACCGGGTTCATGCCCTTCATGCAGGACCGCACCGTCGACCGCCCTCGGCTCGAGGCAGCGCTCTCGAATGGCTTCGCCATCGTGCGCTGGCACCGGCTCGATGAAGACGCGACGCGGCTGAGCGGGCGGGCGCTGCCCGGTGGCACCGTCCGCCAACGCATCCCTTCGACGGAGATGAACCAGATGTACGGCATCCATGGCAAGGCAACCGCCATCCTCCGCATCGCCCTCGGCGCCGGGTTCCTCTTCGCCGGCCTCGAGAAGATCTTCGAGTTCGCCGGGAACGGGCCGTTCGATGCGACGGGCTACCTCAAGAACGCCACTCTCGGTGCCCTCCCGGGATCGGCTCCGAAGGCGCTGATCAATCCCACGCATGACTTCTGGGTCGGGCTGGCCGGCGATCCGGCCGCGATGTCGATCGTCAACTTCCTCGTCCAGTTCGGCGAGCTCGCCATCGGGATCTGCCTGGTCCTCGGTTTGGCGACCCGCTTCGCGGGTGCCATGGGCACCCTGCTTGCGACGCTGCTCTTCGTCGCATCGTGGAGCTTCGCGACGGGCCCCTTCAACGAGCAATTCATGTATGCGGTCGTGTCGCTCTTCGTCACGGTCGTGGGTGCCGGATCGGTGTGGGGACTCGACGGGATCCTGGCTCGCTCGCAGATGCTGGCTCGGACGCCCGCTCGATTCCTCGTGTCCTGATGACCGCACGAAGAGGCCCCGGTTGGATCAGGCGGGCTGCCGCGGAGTCGGAGCATGCCGCTTCGACCGAGCGGAGACGTGAGATGAACCCGACCAGGATCACTGAGGGTGTGGCGCAAGTCGGGGCTCTCGTTCTCACCGTCGTTGGCGTCCTCATCTGGTTGACGCCATCGATCGAGCTGGCCAGCGTCTACTGGCTCATTGCAGCGGCGCTGGGCCTGGTCATCGGCGTGCTGGGCGTGTCGGCTGGCCGGTCGGGAGCCGAGTTCAGCATGGTTGCCTTCATCGTCCTCGTCGGAGTCGCGCCGTTCGTCGTCAGCCTGACACCGGCCTGGGAACTCTATCCGGTGGCAGCGGGGACCACCGTGTGGGCGGCGCGGGAAGTCGCCGTTCAGGCGGATCCTCGTCGCCGCGCATCCCGATGAGTGGCAGCGGCGGGGTCCGCCCAATGAGCGCGGCGGTCCCGCAGCGAAGACAGGCTTCCGCCGCTCGCGCCCATGACGGTCGGAGAAGCTACGCGGGAAGGCTTCGAGCGTGACCAAGGTTCGAACCCGTGCATCGCGCAGCCGCGCCTTCCTGTTGCTGAACCCGATCATGCGGTTCCTTCTCCGCCTGCCGACCGGCCGGGAACGGGGACTCTTGCTCCTGACCTACACCGGCCGCAGGACAGGTCGCCATCGGACAGTTCCGGTCGCCTATGCCGCACGGGCAGACGGAACCCTGCTGGTGGCCGGCGGGGGCAGCTGGAAGTGGAGCCTGGCCGGCGGCGCGCCGGTGTCGATCACCCGCGGCGGCCGGACCATGCCGGCGCTCGGCGAGCTGGTCCGCGATCGCGAAGCGATCGAGCGCCTGCTGCCGGAGCTCATCGAGGGGTCCGACCGGCGGGTTGGCGAATTCGTCGCCGTGCCGCTCGACGCCGTCGGTCGACCGGATGCCAGCGCGCTGCAAGCGGCGCTGGACGATGGCTTCGCGCTGGTGCTGCTGCGTCCGCAACCGTCGTAGACAAGTGCGAGAGCGCCTCTGGAGGCACGACGTGAACCGGGAACTCGTGCTCGGGGACCAGCCGCTGCGCAACGAGCTGGGCTGGTTCGTCTTCGACTGGTGACACGGCCCGCTTCCCGGCGGCGGCCACACGCACTATCGCGGATACGTTGACGCATGGAGCCGGCTGGGCTGCCCTACGCCACGCTCCAGCGCTGACGGTCCGGCCGCCAGCTCCGCCTGGCAGTCCCGCCGAGGGCGGGGTCGAGGAGGCCCTTGACCGTGACCATCGCCGCCTCGAGATCGCGTTCGGCAAGACCCGGCACGTCCGTCGCCACGCGCGCGTACCCGCTAGCCAGCCTGCGGCGTCAGGCGCACTGAACACGGTCGGCAGCTCGATGCGGCGGCGACCTGACTCCGATGTCAGCGCCCTCCGCAGCGCCGCGACCTCGACCGACTGCGTGTGGGCGATGACGGCCAGGTCGGCCAGATCGCGATAGCGGGTGCTGGCCTGGGCAGGACGACCGGCGCGTGGGTGCAACTCGACGAGGGCGCAGACCTTATCGGCGACGTGGTCGACGATCGGGTAGGCGCGGTAGTCGACGTTCGCGATACCGGGCAGGTCGATCGGCACCAATGGCGAGACGTCATCGGGCTCGCCGGTCATCACGACGCCAGACGCCAGGTCGACGTGGAACTGGGCGAACTCAGTGGCGCCGAGGTATGCCGTAATCGGAACCCGCAGCGTCGCCCGTCCCTCGGCGATCCGGCGGCCCGGTTCAAGGGTGAACCGGAAGTAATCACCTAGGTCGGGCCGAGGCGGCGGCCCGCAGGGCGACCTCCGCCTCGTCGAGTCGCGCCCCGAGGCGGTAGAGGTCAATGTCGAGCGTGTGCCGGGCTGAGCCCTCGAGCCGCGCCAGGAGGGCCGTCGCTCCCTTGAGCACCCAGGCCTCGGGCTCGCGGCTGAACACCCGAGCCAGCAGCCGATCGTAGGCGAACTGGCGCCGGAGGTCGCATAGCCTCGCGGTTGCGCCAATCACGGAGGGCATGCGGGTGATGCGCTTGGTGATGGGGGTCCTGATGGCGGTGACGCTCGCCGCCCGCTCGGGTGGTCCAGGGAGCACGGCGGCTTCGGGGCGCTCGGCCGGCTCTCCGGGAGGCGGCGCGACGCCGGCGCCTCGTGGTGCGACACCGTGGGACTGAAGTCGCTCCGACCCGCAGCCCTTAGAACGTACGGGCCGGGTGTCGACGACCGGGGACGGGCGTCAACCTGCCGACCTCCACGGCGCCGCCGTCTGTGCTGACCGGGCAGCCGTTGGCAAGGCGGGTTGCCGCCTCGAGGTCCTCGGCGATGACGATGCTGTGGCCTCCGAGCGGCTGCGAATCGCCTGACGGGCCGCAGGTGCTGCGATCGCCCAACACCGGGTTGCCAAGGTCCACGAGGGCGACGCCAAGTTCGCTGAACCAGGCCTCCCAGGCGGCGAAGGTGTCGGGGGTGCCGGCGTAGTCATGGGGATGGCGGTAGACGAGCAGGTAGGTGTTCATCGACGCTCCTCATGGTTGAGCCCGCCAGTAGGGCCTGCACCGGACGCGTCGGCGGGTCGGTGAGTCATACGGCCACTGGCGGACGTCAACCCGGACAGCACCCCCTGACCCGGCTGGTCCCTCGACGATGCCTCAGCTCGCCCGCGGCGGCCAGAAGAGCGGTTGGTCGCGCTCGTAGATGGTGATCCGGTAGCCGTCGGGATCCGCCATGGCGAACGTTCGACCGAACGGCCCATCGAACGGCTCGGCCAGGATCCGGACGCCCGCCGCGACGGCGCGTTCGTGGAGCGCCTGGGCATCGCTGGCCCGCCACCACAGCTGAATGGTCGTCGACTCCGGGGAGGGACCTGGCTGTCCCGGCTGCCGGATCCCGCTGAGGGCGAAGGTGGGCCAGCCGACGAAGACTGCCGACCCGGGACCCCACGCAAAGGTGTCGCGGACGGCACCGAGGTGTGTCTCGTAGAAGGCGGCCGAGCGCTCGACGTCGCTGACCGCGATCGAGATGAAACCGGGGCTTGGGGTGACGACCGTGCTTGACATGACCAGCTCCTGGTGTGGACTCACATGCCGTTGGAGCCTACCGGGTGAACTTGAGATTGTCAAGGTCACACTTGAGTATCCTGTGGTAGACTGCCGGCATGCGAAGCTACCGCCAGTACTGCGCCATGGCCAAGGCGCTCGACGTCGTCGGCGACCGTTGGACCCTGCTCATCGTCCGCGAGCTGCTGCTGCGCGACGGCCTCCGCTATACCGATCTCCTGGCCGGCCTGCCGGGCATCGCCACCAACCTGCTGGCCGGTCGGCTGCGGCAGCTCGAGCTTGCCGGCGTCGTCTCTCGCGAGGACGCCCCACCCCCTGTCGCGACCACCCTGTACCACCTGACGCCACGCGGACGGGCCCTGCGGCCGGTGCTCAAGGCGCTCGGCCGCTGGGGTGGACCGCTCTTGGCCGAAGCCAGCGATGACGACGCCTTCCTGGGGCACTGGCTGGCCCTACCCGCCGAGGTGCTCCTTGGCGACCAGCTGACTGCCGGTCCTCCGCTGACGATCGAGTTGCGCGCCGAGGACGGGCAGCCGGTGACGCTCACGGCTGCCGAAGGTGAGGTCAGCGCCCGCGTCGGCAGCGCGGAGCAGGCCGACCTGCGGATCTCGGGACCGCACCGTGCGATCGTGCGGCTGCTCGCCGGCCGCGCCGATCCCGCCGCTGCAGCGGCCGCGGGCGTATCGCTGGTTGGCAACGCGGCGGTCCTGGCGCGACTCGGACGGCCCTCACCGCCGACGGAGGCTGCGTGATGCAGAAGGGTGCGACGGTCGAGCCTCGCACGGGCACGACGCGTGCGGAGGAGATCTTTGGGCACCTCGCGGCCGACTACCTCGGAATGCGGAGGAAGCCCGAGGCTCCCCTGGAGCGGCTGCGGCCGCTCGCGAGCAGGCTTGATCCGGGCGATCCTCTTCCGGGTCAAGAAGGTCACTTCCGAGGGTGTCAACCGCTCGGATTCAACCAAAGAGTGGCTCCCGGCGGGCCGGACCAGGACGTGTACTGAATCCGCGGGGGCCGGCGACGAGTGAGATCTCGCTCCCCCACCCTCGACGCTCGCGTACGTGGCTGAGTGTCGCGCTGATCGAGTGCGAGCGGTGCCATCAGGTCGTCGAAAGGACGTCACCGATGCAGCGCCACTGCCCAGATTGCCGTCAGATGTTCAAGGTCGAGCGCAGCCGCAAATCCGTGCGACGAGCGCGATCAGGAACGTGGGGAGCGGCCAAAGCTGGTTAGAGCTCAACCCGCGGTACGCGGCAGTTAGTGTGTACGTGGTGAGAGCGATCGTATGCACCGCGTACGGACCACCGGACGTTCTCCGGCTCGAGGACGTGCCGAAGCCCGTTCCGAAGGATGACGAGGTACTGGTTCGGATCCGTGCCACGACGGTCAGCGCGGCCGATTGCGAGCTGCGGCGTTTCGACTTCGCCCCCTGGATCTGGGTGCCCCTTCGACTGGCTTTCGGCATCCGGAGACCGAGACGACCCGTCCTCGGACAGGAGCTCGCCGGTGACGTCGAGGCGGTAGGCAGCGAGGTCACGTCGCTCAAGGAGGGCGACCGAGTCTTCGCGGCAACGGGGATCGGCCTCGGGGCCTACGCGGAGTACATCTGCCTGAAGGAGAACCCCAAGACCGGGGCGATCGCGACGATGCCCACGAACCTGAGCTACGAGGAGGCTGCGGCCGTGCCGTACGGGGGCGGCGAAGCCTGGCAATTCCTGCGGAAGGCGAACGTCCAGAGCGGGCAGAGGGTCCTGGTCAATGGAGCGGGAGGGAGCTTCGGCACGTTCGCGGTCCAACTCGCCAAGGTCCTCGGGGCTCACGTGACGGCGGTCGACCGTGAGTCGAAGCTGGAGATGCTGCGCACGATCGGTGCCGATCGCGTCATCGACTACGCCCGGGAGGACTTCACCGACAGCCCTGAGACCTACGACGTCATCTTCGACGTCGTCCGTAACACGCCTTCCGGTCGTATGGTGAGGTCCCTGACCGAGAACGGATGGCTGCTGATGGCCAACCCGGGCTTCCTGCAGATCGTTCGCGCCAGGTGGGCGGCGAGGGGGAGCAGGAAGCGGGTGTCGTTCGCGGCATCGGGCGGCACGCGCGAGGGCCTGGCCTACCTGCGAGGCCCGGTCGAGGCGGGTCGGCTGCGTCCGGTCATCGACCGGACCTTCCCGCTCGACCGGATGGTCGACGCTCACCGATACGCGGAGTCTGGCCAGAAGCTGGGGAACGTCGTTGTCGTCGTCGAATAGTCGTCGGCGCGGGAGTAGACGCCGGCCGCCTCCCGACACGAGGTCCAGGCATACCAGGCCGTTGCCGCGGGTGGACTGATCCCCGCTGGCCTTCCTGCCGCCGTAGCCTGACCTGAAGTCACTGGCGGCCCAGTGAAGAGGTGATGCGATGGACGTGAAGCTCTACGGACTGCTCATCGAGACGGCGCGCCACCGGGAGACCATCGCGTACAGCGAGACCGGCAAGAGCCGTGCTGTGGTTGGCGCGCTGCTGGATGAGATCAACCGCCACGAGCGGGCAGAAGGTCGTCCCCTCCTGTCGGTCATCGTCGTCCACAAAGGAACCACCGATCCCGGCGCTGGCTTCGTGGCCTGCGCGCGCGATCTCGGGCGCCTCGGCTCAGCTGACGATCCTAAGGCGTTCGTCGAAGCTGAGCGGGCATGGGTCTTCAAGACGTGGGCCGGGTAGCGCCTCCCATCGAGCCGCTCCGCCGTCCGGCTGGTGAAGCGCTGCCAGCGTTCGAGCGCGACCTGGACGTACTTCGGTCGGCATCCGTCGCGTAGCAGCGTCAGCCGAGCGTCTCGGCCGCCATCAGCGCAGCGCCCGACCCTAAGAAGCGCCTCGCTGTGTCGGCTAATCCTGCCCGTCGCATCCGCTGCGGCCGCGGCTCTCACACGGTCCGACCTTCAGCCTTGGCCGAATACTGCGCATCTGTAACGCCCGGCAGAAGCCCACCACCCACAGGACCAAGGCATACGCGGCGAACCGCAGCGCCTCCTGGCCGGGTGTGGCGGCTGCCGGCATCGTCGCAGGGAGCCCGGGAGCTGCCAAGTGGGCATCTAACTCATCCGGAACCGCAGGACGGGCAAGGCTCGGTCCCCGTTCAGTCACTGGTGAGCCGGCGGTCCAGCGTGCAACAGAAGCAACTGTCCCGGTGGCGCTGGCCCGTACAATCGCATGGAGGTGGCACCAGGGATCCGCCGCATCGGGGCAGGCACGATCAATGCCTACCTGGTCGAGGAAGCCGGCTCGGTCACCATCATCGACGCGGGCCTCGCCGGCTGTTGGGGCGATCTGCCGGGCGAGCTGAAGGCGATGGGTCGCTCCCTGGATGACGTGCGGGTCGTGGTCCTGACCCGCGCCCACTCCGATCATCTCGGCTTCGCGGAGCGGATCCGTAGCGAGCGCGGGTATGGCATCCGGATCCAAGAGGATGATGCGGCCCTCGCTCGCGGTGAGGTCGCCAATTCCGCTCGTGGGTGGGGCAAGTGGCGCCTCGGACCCGTGCTCCGCTTTGTGCTCCCCGGCCTGCGCAAGGGCGGGCTGCGCACCATCCCAGTCAAGGAGGTCGTCACTTTCGGTGACGGCGCCACACTCGACATCCCGGGCGCCCCACGGGTCATCCACGTGCCGGGCCACAGTCCAGGGTCGGCGGCGCTGTTGATGGAAGCGATGAGCACCCTCTTCGTGGGCGACGCCCTGGCGACGTACAGCGTGCTCAGCGGCGCCCGCGGCCCGATGATCGCGCCCTTCTCGGGCGATCCCGAGCGGGCGCTCGGCTCGCTCAGCCGCCTGGGCGGGCTCGACGCGTCACTGGTGCTGCCGGGCCACGGCGACCCCTGGACCGAGGGGATCGACCTGGCCATCGAGGCGGTGCGCCGCAGCCACGTGCCCGCCACGACCTGAGGCGCCCGTCGCAAGATCGCCGCTTCAGCCGCACGATTCGCCGTGGCCCCGAGCGGTCGCGCACGAGATCCAACTCCCCCATCCCGCATCGAGCCGCGCCTGCAATCGGGCGCCGGGTGGTCGCCTAGCGCTCAGGCCACACCGTGATTGGAGCGACGATCGAGCAGCGAGAACATGAGCAGGGCGCCCGCAGCGAGCGGCCCGCGAACCACGCGATCACGAGGCAGTTCGCGGTGATCCCCAGCCAGAGGCCCGCCTCGAGCCAGCGGGCAGCCCACACGTAGTCGCCGGCGAGGGCGCCAAACGGCACGCTCACCATGCCGTACTCGACCAGGGCGAAGCCGTAGCCGTTGAGCAGGTTGTGCTCGCGGATGATCGCGATCACGATCGATCCTGGGCCGGACCGACGGCCGCATACAGCTGGGACGACATCGGCGCGAGGGGCCGGCGGCTGAAGATCGCCTCGACCGGCAGGCCGAAGAACTCGGCGGTGCGGAGAGCGAGATCGAGGCTCGGGTTGTACTCGCCGCGCTCGAGGTAGCCGATGGTCTGGTAGTTGACGCCGATGGCGTCTGCCAGCTCCTGGCGCGAGAGGCTGCGCTCGGCCCGCAGCACCGCGAGGCGGTTGTACAGCACGGGCTCGGTCCGCTCGGGGCGGGGCATCAGGGCTCCTCGACTGGGTCGGGCTCGATCCAGGCGAGGCAGGCAGCCGGCAGGAGCGGCAGCAGCACCCCGAGGCACAGGGCGACGGCCGTCGCCTTCGACGCGTCGATCGTGACCGGGTTGCCGAAGCCGAGCGCGGGGATCACGACCGCGACAGCGAGCAGGACGACGGCGGCGGCGAGGACCTGGTAGGCGAGGATCCACGCCCGGTCGCGGAGCTGGCGCTCCCGCTCGTCGAGCCCGCTCCCGGGCATGTCCGCCCGATCCCGGACGAAGCGATAGAGGACAAACGCTCCCATGAGCGTCGCACCGATGAGCAGGAAGCTGACCGGCCCCCAGAGCACGGGCGGGACCGTGGTCCGCTGCCAGAGCGCAGACCAGGCGAACATCGCCGGCAACCCGAGCATGGCTGCGGCCGCGATGAGCCGGCGCGAACGTCGCGAGAGGCGCTCGATCGATGTGGGCGGGACTCTGGACGCGGACATCATGGCGGACCTCTTTAGTGTTGTCTAAGCGACTTTCTATTGTACTTATACAACACAGTGTCAAGCAGGTCGGACCACACGATCGAAGGGCCTCGCCGCTCGTCCGTGCCAGGAGGCCCTCAACCCCGCCTTGCCCGGTACGTCAACAGGAGCAGGACGAATGCGTCGCACATGGGTCTCGACGGGGCCTTCGCTGCGTTGCTGCTGGGCGGCTCGGACGAGGAGGCTGGCCCGGCGACCAGCCGGCGTCGTGCCCCTTGTCTTAGTCATAGGGCGGCGCCGGCGAACGGCGCCTGGAGCCGCAGCTCTGCCAAGTCGGCGGGTGTCAGCATCGCCCGCTCTCGGGCATCGCGGGCGGCCGTGACCAGCTGGTCGGGATCAGCACCTTCGCGGGCGGCGTCCAGGAGAGCTCGACGTGCAGTGCTGACCCATAGACCGTCCCGGAGAGCTCGGTCGTGCGTCGCGTGGTGACGTGAGCGATGGAGCGTGACGCCGGGCCGTCGTCGAAGTCGGGACGTCTCCGGGATCGTGAAGTGGATCGTCGACGGGATGATGTCCGTCAACCCGAGCAGGGTCAGCGCCGTGTCGTGGCTGAAGGTCCCGAAGGGTGCGAGCGCCTGCAGAGCGTAGAGCTCGTCGTCGGCACTGCTCGGCCAATGCGGCAGGCGGTAGAGGCCGTGGGCGATCCGCAGCGCACTTCCGTGCTGGGCACGCCAGGTCAGCGCCCGCCGGCTAAGGCCGTGGTCAGCGGCCTGCTCGGTCGTGAAGAAGCCGTGCTGCGCCGCCGCGGTTGCGAGGAGATCTTCCCATGACATGCGCTAATGTTACGTAATCCGTAACAATGGGGCAAGTGGCTCCGGCGGTAGGATTCGAACCTACGACCAAGCGGTTAACAGCCGCCCGCTCTACCACTGAGCTACGCCGGAGCGAGGGACGCAGGGACCCGAGCGATGCCGGAGCCGCGAGCGTCGTGGGCGCCGGTGTCGACGCCGCGCGAAGGATAGCACGAGGCCGGCCTCGATCGGAGGTCGTGACCCCGAGGGGCGGTGCCGACCGCGGCACGGACCACGGTGCCGAACAAAGGTGTCGCGGCGATCCGGGACCGAATAGGATGACCGCTCATCGCCCGCGGGTGCCCGGTCGATGAACTCTCGGTTTGTGCACGTCCACCAGACCAAGGGAGGTTGGATCGAATGTCCCAATTCCGTCTGCCCGGCCGACGATTGGCTCGGCTCGTGGGAGCCGGCGCGGTTGCCGCCACGCTCCTCGGTTCGGGGGCCATCGCCCAGGCCGCGTCGCCGGGTGCTGCCCATCTGGACCACGTGTTCGTGATCATGCTGGAGAACCACAGCGCCGCGAACGTCATCGACAACAAGGACGCCGACGGCAAGCTGACCGCGCCGTACATCACCCAGTTGGCGCACAAGTTCGGCGTCGCCACGCAGTACTACGGCGTGACCCATCCGTCGCTGCCGAACTACGTCGCCGCGATCAGCGGCAGCAACTGGTTCGTCAACAACGACAATCCGGCGAACCGGTTCGACCACCTCAACCTGGTTGATCAGCTCGAGTCGAAGCACATCACCTGGGGCGCCTACATGGAGTCCATGCCGGCAAACGACCCGCTGGCCGACTTCTGGCCCGACGAGACGAACCAGCTCTACGTCAGCAAGCACAACCCGTTCGTGCTGTTCGAGGACGTGCGCTCGAACCCAGCCCGGCTGGCCAACGTTAAGCCGTACACCAGCCTGTCCAAGGACCTCAATTCGGGCCACGCACCGTCCTTCGTCTGGATCACCCCTAACCAGTGCCACGACCTCCACGGCGGCGTCAACAACGCCATCGACCCGTCCGGTGCCGACGGGACACCATGTCCGTTCGGAACGACCTCGCCGACCCAGGATGCGAAGGACCTCGCCCTGATCAAGTCCGCTGATCGCTGGGTTGCGGGAGCCGTCCACACGATCACCACGTCGAAGGCGTGGACCGGGAACAGCGCCATCTTCGTGTTAACCGACGAGAACGACTTCGTGTTCGCCAACAAGGACATCGACTCGTGGGAGACGGCGGATGGCTGCTGCAATTCGCCGATCCTTCCGGACGGGTATGCCTTCCTCGGCTCGCACGGCACGCCGGACGGCAACGTCCTCAACTGCGCGAACGACGCGACGTCGTGCACGTACGGTGGCGGGCTCGTGCCGGCCATCGTCGTTGCGCGGCACGGCGTTCGCAACTTCACCAGCGACACCCCCTACAACCACTACTCGCTGCTCCGCACGATCGAGGAGAACTGGGGGCTTGCCTACCTTGGCAACGCGTCCGACAGCCTCCAGGTCAATCCGATGAACGAGTTCCTCGGTCACTGACCGTCGGACTCGCGATGCGAAGGCCCCCGGGCTTGGGTCCGGGGGCCTTGCACGGCCGGCTCCGGCTATCCTGCGTGGATGCCCGCATTCGATCGTCGGCGGCCGATCCTGTCGCCGGCCGAGCTCGCCGCACTGCTCCATGCGGAACCCGACTCGGTCCGCGTCGTCGACGTTCGCTGGGTGCTCGGGCAGCCCGGTCGCGGGCGCGAGGCGTACGACACCGATCACCTTCCCGGGGCGATCTTCCTCGACGTCAACGGCGACCTGACTGCGACGCAGGGACCGGGGCGTCATCCGCTCCCCTCCCCGACGGAGTTCCGCCAGCGCCTGGAGGCCGCGGGGATCGGCTCCGAGCACCTGGTCGTCGCCTATGACGACGTCGGCGGCTGGGTTGCCGCACGCCTCTGGTGGATGCTGGACGACCTGGGCCACAACCGGGCCGCGGTGCTCGACGGCGGGTACCCGGCGTGGGTGGCGGAGGGCAATCCGGTGACGGCCGCGGTCCCCGCCTACCCTCCCGCCCAGCTGGAGCTCGGCGCTGACTGGCGCAACATCATCGACCGGGCCGGCCTGATCGAACGACTCGGCGACGTCGTGCTCCTCGACGCGCGGGGCGGCCAACGCTACCGCGGCGAGGTCGAGCCGATCGACCCGCTGCCGGGCCACATCCCGACCGCGATCAGTGCCCCGACCGACGCCGACCTGGGACCCGATGGACGGCTGCGCGACGCGACGGCACTGGCGACCTACTTCTATGCCCTTGGGGCGTCCGGCTCGGCCGGCGCGGTTGTCACGTCGTGCGGGAGCGGCGTGTCGGCCTGCCTCAACAGTCTGGCGATGCGTGTCGCGGGCCTGCCCGATCCGATCCTCTACCCGGGCTCGTACAGCGACTGGAGCCGGGCGGGGCTGCCGGTCGCCTTGGGTCCGGAGCCGGGGGCCGTCCCAGCATCGCTGGCACAGGCCCGTTCGGTCCGGTGAGCCCACGCCCACAGGTCTTCCGGGGGCTGGCCCTCCTCTATCTCGTGACCAACGCCCGGTTCGGCTCCGGCCCCGGCAGGCGGCGCCTCCAACGGGTGATGACCCGCCCCGAGCGCGAGGCCGTGACCGCCGTGCTCGAGCGGCTTCCGGCGACCATCGAGGCCTGGAGCGATGGCCTCGCGACCCTGGATCCGCTCGATCTCGTCGAGGTCCGTCGGCCGCTCGCGACGCTCTCGTCCAGTGGGGGCGGCAACTGGTGGGTGGGGCCGCGGGACTGCCGCGAGGAGCTGGCCGAGCACGCAGCCCCGCACGCCTACGACTCCGTCCTGGTCCTCTGGCCGTCGGCCCCCGAGGTGCCGCTGTGTGGCTGGGGCTGCACCATCGGGCCGTCGGAGGCGGCTTTCGGCGCCGGGTTCAGCTCGATCGCCTCGGATCACTGGACGACCCTCGCGACCGATCCCGATCCCGAGCAGGGCTATGTCCACGAGTGGCTGCACCAGGTCGAGGCCATCTACCGCGAGCTCGGTGTCGGCGAGGACGCGCTACCGAATCTGCACGCCGCGGGCGACTTCACCTCCACCCGCCCGGAAACCGAGCCGCCGTTCGGCGGATCGTACGCCGACTACCACGACGGGACCGCTGCTCGCCCTGGTGCGCGGACCTGGGCTCCCTGGTACCGCGACTGGATGACAGGCCGGCTGCGCCCGACCAACGCAACCGCCCCCCTGGCGAACGCCGTCATCGGTCTCACCCCCGAGCGCTGGGCGTTGCGCACCGGATACGCCGCAGGTGATCGGGCGACGCCATGATCCGTCCGTGGGCGGGCGTCAGCGACTGGTCGATGTGGGTGCCGCGCGTGGCCGTGCGCTGACCGCCTCGATCCTGAGCGAGCTCAGGACCGCCAGGCTCGATCGCGGCCTCGGTGGATCCGACATCGCGCGTGCCGTCGGCATCTCGTCGGCCCAATACAGCCGCATCGAGCGCGGCCTGACGTCAGGGTTGTCGCTCGAACAGGCCGCCATGCTGCTGGCGGCGGTCGGGCCGGAGCTCAGTGCGCGAGCCCATCCTGCCGGGCAACCGCTCCGCGACGCCGCGCATGTGGCCCTCCTCGATCGCCTCAGGATCCGCCTCCATCGGTCCCTCCAATTCAGGACCGAGGTTCCGTTTCCGACGCCCGATGATCGCCGCGCCTGGGACGCCGTCGTCATCGGCGGTGGCTGGAGACACGGTGTCGAAGCAGAAACCCGACCCCGTGACCGGCAAGCCCTGGAGCGGCGGCTGGCGCTCAAGCTGCGCGACGGGGACGTGACGAGCATGACCTTGCTGCTGCTCGATTCCCGCCACAACCGGGACTTCGTCAGGGCCAATCGAGCGGTCCTGACCGATCGATTTCCGGTTCCGGGTCGTCGCGCCCTGGAGCTGCTCGCCACCGGGGCCGATCCCGGAGGCAACTCGCTGATCCTGCTCTGATGCGGCCCCGCCGACGCCTTGGCAGGGAGTTGGTCCAGTTCCAGGCGGCTGCTTCGTCGCGGGCCGGGCTCTGGACTCGAATTGCGTTGGATGCAACTACCGTCGGGATGGCCAGTGCGCGAGGCCGAATCCTGTTCGTTCCCTGCGCCAGGAGCAACGCTCGCGCGCCGGCCTGCTCCTGGGTGCCAGGACGTTGCGCCCGGGGTAACACGCCGCAGATCTCACGAGTCGAGCGATGGTGCTTGCGCTTGATGCAAACCCCTGCGGAGTTATTGCGCCCGATGCAAGGACTGAGGATCCGGCGTGGGTGGTCCGCGGCGCAGGTGGGTCCGCGGGGCGGGTGGGTCCGCGGCGCAGGTTGGGTCCGCGGCGCGGGCCACTCGCGCCACGCCGCGCGCAACCAGCCGGCGCCGCCAGCCGGCGCCGCCCGCCGGCCCCAACGAACCTCTCCGGCCTTACTCCAGGTAGTCCTTGAGCTTGCGACTCCGGGACGGGTGGCGGAGCTTGCGCAGCGCCTTGGCCTCGATCTGGCGGATCCGCTCGCGGGTGACGTTGAACTCCTTACCGACCTCCTCGAGCGTCCGGGCGCGACCGTCCTCCAGGCCGAACCGGAGCTGCAGGACGCGCCGCTCGCGACCGGTCAGCGAGTCGAGCACGGCCTCGACCTGCTCCTTGAGGAGCTGGTGCGACGCGGCCTCGGCCGGGGCGAGGGCGCCACGGTCCTCGATGAAGTCGCCGAGATGGGAATCCTCCTCCTCGCCGATCGGGGTTTCGAGCGAGACCGGCTCCTGCGAGACCTTGATGATCTCACGAACCTTTTCCGGCGTGACCTGGACCTCCTGGCCCTTGGACATCGCCTCGGCGATCTCCTCGACCGTCGGCTCGCGGCCGAGCTCCTGGAGGAGGCCGCGGGAGACGCGGATCAGCCGGTTGATCGTTTCCACCATGTGGACCGGGATGCGGATCGTCCGGGCCTGGTCGGCGATGGCACGGGTGATCGCCTGGCGGATCCACCACGTGGCATACGTCGAGAACTTGAAGCCCTTCTCGTAGTCGAACTTTTCGACCGCCCGGATCAGGCCGATATTGCCTTCCTGGATCAGGTCCAGGAACGACATCCCGCGGCCGATGTACTTCTTGGCGATCGACACGACCAGCCGCAGGTTGGCCGAGGTCAGCTGCTCGCGCGCGTCGCGTCCGATGACCACGATCGTCCCGCTCCGATGCCGCAGCTTGGTCGACAGCGGCACCTCGGGATCGAAGCCCATCTGCTTGAGCAGGTCGGCGTCGTGGCCGGCGGTGATCCAGCGCTCGAGGGCCGGGTAGGCGACGTCCTCGCGGGTCCAGTCCCAGATCGCCCGCAGCCCGACGTTGTCGCGCGAATCGAGGTCACCGTTATGGACGGCCAGATAGGCCCAGTCCATCAGCGGCAGGAACGTCTCGGCGTCGAGCCCGTCGTTGTAGGCGTGCAGCAGCCGCTTGGCTTCCTTGAGCCGTTCGCTGGTGCCCTCGGACTGCGCGTCGCGGCCGGCCTTGACCAGGTGGAAGTCGGGCGACGGGACGAGCAGGTCCCGTGCGCCGTCGTCGGACAGCGCCGTCCGGACGAGCTGGTGCGCCTCTTCGCCGAGCGGCAACCGATGCTGCGGCTTGGTCGTCCGGGTCTTGCGCTCGGTGTCGTGGAGCGTCCATTCGTGGAGCGAGAAGATGCCCTTCCAGGGCGCTTCGACCATCTGCTCGCCGAGCTCGATCGCCTTGGCCAGGACGACCTCCTCCTCGGCGGTCAGGAGGGCCACCTTGCCGATCTCCTTGAGATACATCCGGACCGGGTCGTCGATCCCGATCATGTCGGCGGAGATCGCCTCGAGCTCCTCGGCCGTGGGCTCCTCGACGGCCTTCGAGTCGAGCTTCGACGGGGCATCCGCCGGCAGGCGGGCCGCCGCATCGCCCACGAGGTCGTCGGAGACCACCACGATCCCGACATCGGCGCCGTCGCCCAGGTCGGCCCCGAGATCGAGATCCTCGTCTTCGTCCTCGTCGTCATCGTCATCGGCCACCGCGAGGCCGGTCGAACGCGACGGACGCAATCCGGCCAACTTGGCCTCTTCGAGATCGGCCTTGGCGCGGCGGGGCCGCGACAGGACGGCCTCCACGAGTTGCTTGTCGAGGGGATCGGCGGACATGGACTACCTCCGGTGGACGGCGAGAAGCCGGGTCTGGTCGCGGCGCCGGTCGAGCGACAGGCGCTGTTCGTTGATTTGGATCTTCTCGAGCATCAGCCGCTCGATGGCCGGGTTGTCGTGCTCCCGCTCGGCCTCAGCCAGGGCGGATTCGTTGTAGTCATGACGATCGCGGAGCCGGATCTGTTCGATGTCGATGAGCAGCCGTTCGAGCTCCCGGTCCTCGGGCCGCGGACGGTCGAGCGCGACGAGCGCCTGGGCCAGGCCGCGAACCTCCGGGTCCAGCCCGAGCAGGAGTCCTTCCCAGCTGAACGGCGGATGGACGCCCTCGTCGCTCGGTTCGCGCTGGAGCGCGATTGCCCGGAACAGTTCGCGCGCGACGGTGCTCGGCAGCTGGTCCGGACCCGAGTTCGTCGACGACCCGGAGCTGGACGTCCGGTACCAGCAGGAGGAGCCGCAACAGCTCCGATTCGACCGGGGTGATCGCCCGCAGGATGTCGTGGATCGGCAACGCGTCGGGCGATGCCAGGACGGCGCCGGCGCTGATCCGTGCCTCACCGGATTCCTGCCGACGATCGGCCGGGTCCCATCGGGTTCCGTGCCGGTCGCTCGAGCACCTGGCGGAGGACGCGGTCCTCGACCCCGGACACCCGGCGGACCGCCCCGACGGCCTCGTCGAGCCGGAGCGGATCCGCGATCTCGCGCAGCGCCGGCATGACCGCTTCGACGAAGCCGATCCGGCCCGAGCTCGTCTTGAGATCGAACCGGCCGGCATGGTGGTCGATCAGGTATTCGACGAGGGGCTTCGCCTTCGAGATCGCCGCCTCCCAGCCGGCCGGTGACTCGCGGACGACCTCGTCCGGGTCCTTGCCGTCCGGCAGGCGGGCTACCCGGACGTCCTCGAGCTTGACCCCCGAGGTGTCCGCCTGGAGCTGGCCGATGAGCCCGGCCAGCGAGGTCACGCCGAGCGTCCCCGCCTTCTCGCCTGCCGGATCCACGTCGTAGGCCAGCGCGATCCGGTTGGTGTACCGGGTGAGCAGGGCGACCTGGCCCGGGGTGAGGGCCGTGCCCAGGCTGGCCACGACGTTCTCGAACCCGGCCTGGTGCGCCATGAGGGCGTCGGTGTAGCCCTCGACGATGACCGCCTGGCCCGCCTTGCGGATCGGGCCCTTGGCCTTGTCGATGAGGTAGAGCGTCCGGCTCTTGTCGAACAGTGGCGTCGCCGGCGAGTTCAGGTACTTCGGGCCGTCACCCTCGAGCAGCCGTCCGCCCAGCCCGACGGCGTGGCCGTTCTGGTCGCGGATCGGGAAGATGACCCGCGCCCGGAACTTGTCGTAGACGCCGCCCCGCCCGCTCTGTCGCGGCGATGCCAGGCCGACCTCGAGCAGCTCGTCGGGACGGACATCCCGCTTGGTGCCGAGCGCCCGGGTCATCTGGTCCCAGCCCCCAGGCGCCCAGCCGAGCTGGTGCGCCGCGATCGTCTCGTCGGTGAAGCCACGACCGTGGAGATAGTCGAGCGCAGCCGTTCCCGCCTTCGAGGCCGTCAGGACCGCGTGGTAGAAGGCGATCGAGTGGTCGAGGACCTGGCGGAGCCGGGCCCGGTGGGCGTCCTCGTGCTTGGTCCGTTCGTCGATCTCGACGCCGGCGCGGGTCGCCAGTGTCCGGAGCGCCTCCGGGAACGGCACGCTGTCGCGCTGCATCACGAAGCTAAAGATGTCACCGCCCAGGCCGCACCCGAAGCAGTGCCAGCTCTCGCGTTGCGGGGTGACGACGAACGACGGTGTCTTCTCGCCGTGGAACGGGCAGAGCCCCTTGTAGGTGGTTCCGGCTTTCCTCAGGCTGACCGTCTCGCCGACGACGTCGACGACGGACAGCTTGCTCTTCACTTCAGCTGCGACGCCGACCGCCAAATGGCGCCTCCTGGTGCTGAACATGGCTGTGGGCCTGTCAAGTCTTGACAAGCCCGAGTGGACGTGAGTATCACCCTTTCCGGCGTGCCTTGTCAATACCCTTGTCAATACCCACCCGGAGTATCGAACACGTGCGAGTTCGGCGACGTGCGCATACGGTGATCTGTCCTCGTGCCCCTCCTCAGCAGCCGAATGGCACTTGCCCGGGTCGACGGCCCGGCAGAGGATCCGGAGCGGTAGGGTGTTGGAGCCAGCGACTCGCCCCGATGCGCGAGTCGATCGGGTCGCCGATCCACGCAGCGTCACTGGCCATCGAGTTCATCGACCCATCGGAGGCGCGTCATGGAGCTCGGCCAGCGAGCTGCGTCTTTCGAGGATGTCGTCCGGATCCTCCTCATCGTTGTGGCGGTCGTCCTCGGGATGCTCGCCCTCAACGTGGTCTTCGGGTTTAACGGAACGGGCCCCTGGACAGATCTCAACACCGACCCGGGCGTCGGGCTGTCGCTCCCGCTCTAGCCTGAGCGGCCGCCGGCGGGGATCACGCCTCGGCGGCGACCCAGATCGTCCGAATCCGCGCGGCCGGCGTCATCGCCAGGGTCCGGTCCGCGCCGACCCACCATGCCGCGAGCCCGCGAGCCCGCGCCAGTTCGGCGACCCTCGAACGGCCCCCAAGGAAGAGCGTCTTCGCCCAGACCTCGGCCCAGGCCGGATCGGTCGCTGCCACGGTCACCGCGAGGAGTCCATCGCCGCCGGGCTCGCCTGTCGCCGGATCGATGAGGTGATGGACGGGCCGGCCGTCGACCAGCCAGGAATGCACCCCGACCGACGATGTCGCGACGGCCATGTCGCCGACCCCGATCACCGCCAGCGGCGTGTCGAGACCCGCGGGGTCCTCGATCCCGATCCGCCAGCCGCCCTCGCCGGGTCCGACGCCCCGGGCCACGAGATCCCCACCCGCCTCGAGCAGGAACGAGTCAATGCCGGACCTGACCAGGCGATCGGCAGCCCAGCGCAAGGCCAGGCCCTTGCCGATCCCGCCGAGGTCGATCGGCGCGTCGACGCGCAGGCCGCCCGACCCGGTTCGGCATGCCACACGGCCTCCACGGACGCCTGTCTGCAGGACTGGTCCTCCGGGCCATGCGACCGCTGCACCCCGATAGCCGAGTCGGTCCAGCTCGGCCAGCACCCGCGGGTCGAACGTCCCACCGGTCATCCGGCGGGCTCGATCGGCGGCCACGACGGCTTGCCGGAGCCGTGGTCCCACGTCGAGGTCGAGACCCGTCCCGGCTATGCGGTTGAGCGCGGTCAGCTCGCTCGTCTCGCGAAAGCGCGACATCGCCTGCTCGGACCGTTCGAACTCGTCCACGACCTCGGCCCAGGCGGCCTCGATCGCGGTCGCATGCTCCGGCCCATCGCGAACGGCCTGGCGAGGGGCGAGCGTCAGGCGCACGGGCGAGCCCATGGCCCGGCCCTCGAACCGGGCGAGGGCCGCGCCGGGACCGCCGATCACCGGCCGGAGGCGCCCGTCGTGGCCTGGGTGGCCGGCGCGGCGGCCCGCACGACGCGGGGAGCCGCGGGGACCGTCGGCAGCGTGACGTGGGTCGGCAGTGTCATCGTCGAATCGGTCACGCCCGCAGCCGTCCGGGCGAGCGCGTCGAGCGAGGTCTCCACGCGCGCGATCCCGGGCAGGAGCGCCCCGTATTGGTCGGTCAGCTGGCCGTAGCGCTGCGTCGCGACCTCGATCGCCGCCTCGAGCTGGTCGTGGCTGGCCGAAACCGCCTCGGCTGCGGCGCGGATCGGAGCGCGATCGGCTACCAGGGCCGTGTCGGCCGACGACTGGAGACGGGCGACCAGCGCCAGCGATCCCGCATAGGCGCTGGTCGACAGGCCGGCCAGGATCGCGAGATGAACGGTCCGTCGCAGCTCAGTCATCGCCGCCCCAGCCGTCGCCCCCGCCTTCTCGGCCCTCGCCGGCGCCGGCCGGCGGGGCCGTTGCCGCCCGGACGACGGCCGTGGTCGTCGCCCGCGTCAGCGACGCGCGGCTGGCGCTGGCGATCGTCGCCTGCAGCCTGGCCAGCCGCTGCCTGGCCGCGTCGAGCTGCGTGGTGAGCTCCCTGGCATGGCTCGCGTCCGCCCCGATCTGGGTCCGTGCCGCATTGAGCGCGCCGGCCAGGCTGGTCGACTGCGCCTCGAGCGCGACGAGCTGTTGCTGGAGGGCGGCCGATCGATCACGCTCGCCGGCCAGCTGGGTCTGCAAGACGGTGACCGAATCCGGCGTGATTTCGAGCGGAGCGGACGCCGCGGTCCATGCGGCCGCGGCCCGAATCGAGCCGAACCCGAGGGCGAGTGCGGCGACAACGCCGACGACCGTGGCGACGCGGCGTGCGGACTGCGAGCGAGTCATCGATCGATCACCTCGGGACGTGTGGTGGAGAAGGTTGGCTGGGAGCGGCGCGAGGCCCAATAGCGATAGGCGCCCGCGGCGATCACCACGGCGCCGGTCAGCAGGTAGAGCCCCTCCAGTGGCATGGAATCGGTTCCCGCGAGCATGCCGTGCAGCCACGACAGGACGAAGATCAGCAACGCCAGTCGATGGAGCGAGAGCCAGGCGCCGGGCGGCAGGAGCTTCGTGTAGCGCGCGGTCATCGCCGTCACCAGGAACGCGTACAGGCCCAGGGTCCCGACGGCGACGGGAGCGCTGCGGTACTGCGACAGGCCCGGGACGAATGCGCCGGCGACGCTTACGCCCGACTTCGGGTCGGTGACGAGGCTCACGATGTGGGCGACGAGAAACGCGGCCACGAAGACCCACAGGTGGTCGTGCCACGGGAAGAGCTTCTTGGACAGCTTCCACGTCGTCTTGTTGTGTGGGTGGCTGAGGACGAGTCCGATCGCGACTTGGAGCGTCAGCAGCAACAGGGTGACGACACCGGTCGCCCGGGCCGCCAGCCAGAATCGGAGCTCGGCTTGCCGGTCGGTCGATGCCGGCAGGATCTGGTCGGTGGCGAAGATCACGACCAGGCCGAGCATCGACGCCAGCATCGCGGTCCCGCGCATCGACAGGCGAAACGGCCGGACGGAGCTCGGGGGCGCTGCGGTCGGGCGGCTGACGACGGCCATGGGGTACCTCCGGCGATGCTGACGTCTACACCTCCCGAGGCACGGTCGCCGGCAAAGGTTTCAACGCGGACGCGACGCGGTCTCCAAGGGCCAGGCCCCGATCCGTGAAACCTTCCGGCCGGCCCGGGACTCAGGGGGGCAGATGGCCGACGCTCATGCCGGTCCAACGGATGGCCCCGCCGGGCTGACGACGACACCGGAAGGGTGAATGATGGACGGACACCTGGCCCTTCCACCAGCACCACCGTCGGGGGTCACGTCACGCCGCTGTCACCGCCTCCACGCCCCGCTCCCGCCACACGCACCGAGGTCACCGATGAACGCGCCGCTGTCGATGCCGTACTGGCCGGCGATCGGGACGCGTACCGGTTCCTCGTCGAGCGCGAAGGAGCGGCCGTCGTGCGCGCCTGCCATCGCATCCTTGGCGATGCGCACGAGGCCGAGGACGCGGCCCAGGAGGCGTTCGTGATCGCCTTCCGGAGTCTCGCGGGATGGCGCGGCGATGGGCCGTTCGGTGCCTGGCTGACCCGGATCGCCGTCCGGATCGCGCTCCGGCGCGCGCAGCGGCGGCGCGACGTGACCTGGATCGATCCCTCGGATCCGTCCGCGGGCGTCGACCTGCCGGGCGGACCCGACCCCGCGGTCATGTCGCTTCGGATGGAACGGGCTGCGGGGATCCGCGCGGCGGTCGGCCGCCTCGAGGATCCCTACCGCGAAGTGGTCGCCCTGCGCTTCTTCGGCGAGCTCAGCCTCGAGGAGATCTCGGCACAGACCGGCCGCCCGCTGGGGACCGTCAAGACACATCTGCGTCGGGGATTGATTCGGCTCCGCGCCGCCATCGACGGGAGCACCGCGTGAGCGGGCGGCAGTCGATCCACGCCGACGACGAGTCACGGATCGCCGACGAGATGGCGCGCGAGCTCGATGTCCTGGTCGGCGCGTCCCGCACAACCCCCCCGGACGACTTCGCCGCCCGGGTGATGGCCTCCATCGCGGGTGAGCCGTTGCCCCAGCCCGCCAGGGCTTTCGGGTCGGCCATCGCCACCCGTCGCCTTGGGGCGGCACTGGCGTCGATCGGCGATGCGTGGCGGGTCGTCGTGGGCGGCCCGGCGCCGTTGGCCGTGCGCGCCCAGGCCCTGGCCCTGGTGCTGGTGGTGGCCGTGGGATCCCTCGCGTTGGCCGGCGGAGCGACGGTGGGTGCGATCGACCTGATGAACGCGAACCCGCCGACCAGGCCCAGCCCGTCGATCCCGTTGCCGAGCGACCTGTCGCCGAGCCCGAGCATGACGCCGAGCCCGACCCCGACCCCGAGCCCCACGCCGGCGACGCCTGCCGAGCCCGGGCCGACCTCGGACGCGACCGAGACACCGGAAGGCGGTGACCATGGGGGATCGTCGCCGCAGGCGCCCGAGGCGACCCCTCGCCCGACCGGTGCGGACGGCGCCGGCCGCGCCACGACCGAACCGAACCCGACATCCAGCGAGAATCGCGGAGGCGGTTCCGGTGGCGGGGACGGGACGCCCCATCCGACCGGGACGCACGACCTCGGCGTCGGCGGAGACGGCTGACCCTCCGCGGGACGCACGCGGGGGCCGTGCCATAGACTTCGGGCGCCCATCGTCACACCGGAGTGTTCCGTCATGCCCCCGACCGGCCAACCCAGGCAGGCCAACGGCCAGCCGGCGACTGTTCGCATCGCGATGTGGAGCGCCCGTCATCGCTGGCCGGTCGTTGCCCTGTGGTTCGCAGCGACGATCGGCCTGTTCATCGGCAGCCTCGCGATCGGCGGGATCAACGCCGGGGATCCGAACAGCAACCCGAATGACAAGCAGCTCGAGGCCAGCGAGGCGTACGACGTCTTCCAGGCCGGCGGTTCGAACGACCCGTACGAGCAGTTCATTGCCGTCATCAGCGGAGGTCCCCGGGCGACCGCTGACCCAGGCTTCCAGGCGGCCGTCGGCGACCTCGTCACGGCGCTTCGTGGCGCCCACGCGTCCATCGACGGCGCCTCGACACCGACGTTCGACCAGGTCCTCAATCCGTTCGAGGTTCCGCCGACCGCCGGTCTGATCGCCGCCGACGGGACGACCGTCCGGCTCGTGACCCGCGTCCCGGGCGACGACGCCCGGGTCCATGCCCTGCTCGAACCGGTGCTGCCGATCGTCGATGCGGCGCGAACGGCGCACCCCGACCTGACGATCCACCTGATCGACGGGACGTTCATCAACCAGGACATCAACGAGCTGATCTCGTCCGGTCTCGACAGCTCGCTGCGGCTGACGCTGCCGCTGACCTTCCTGATCCTGCTCATCGCCTTCGGGGCGATCGTCGCCGCGGTCGTGCCCCTCGTCCTGGCGGTGACCTCGCTGCTGGCCGCTTTCGGGATCCTCGGCATCTACAGCCAGGTCACCGGCCCGGTCAGCGCCAACGCCAGCCAGCTCATCGTCCTGATCGGACTGGCGGTCGCGGTCGACTACTCGCTGTTCATGGTGACCCGCTTCCGGGTCGAGCGGCGGGCGGGCCGCGAGCGCGTGAAGGCGATCGAGGTCTCGAGCAGCACGGCCGGTCGCGCGGTCTTCTTCTCGGGGCTGGCGGTCATGATCTCGCTGGCCGGCCTGGTGACGCTCGGCGTGGCGCTGTTCACGTCGATGGCGGTCGGCACCATCTCGGTCGTGCTCGTATCGGTCGTCGGCAGCCTGACGTTCCTGCCCGCCGTGCTGTCGATCCTCGGCGACCGGGTGAACCTCGGCCGACCGTCGACCTGGGTGCCGCGGCTGGCGGCCGCCCTGCCGATCGGCCTCGTCCGAACGTGGGGCCGCGCGGCGCTGGCCTGGCTCGACGGGCGGGCGAACCGCCGAGAGGGCAGCGGGTTCTGGGGCGGCCTCGTGACCGCGGTCATGGCACGGCCGATCCGGTTGATGCTCCTGTCCGCGGCCCTGTTGCTGACGCTGGCGACGCCGGTCCTGCACCTGCGCACCGGGATCAGCGACCTCAACGCGTTCCCCGACACGATCGACGGCGTCGCCGGCGTCAAGCTCCTCAACGAGAAATGGCCGAACGGCACCGAACTCACGCTCCAGGTCGTGGTCACGCAGGCGGATCAGCCCGCGACGCAGGCGGCGATCGAACGACTCAAGACGCAGGGACTGGCGCTTCCCGGGCTGAGCGAACCGGTCGTCGTGACGCCGTCAAAGGACGGCAAGGCGGCGATGGTCTCGTTCACGATGGCCGGCGGCCAAAACGACGAGGCCAACCGGGATCTCGTCCGGCAGGTCCGCAGCCAGCTCGACCCGGCGGTGTTCGGCGCACTCCCGAACGTCCGGACGTACGTGACCGGCAACGCCGCGTTCTCCGTCGACGTCACCAAGGTGTACGCCGACGGGATCCCGACGATCTTCGCGTTCGTCCTCGGCCTGTCGTTCCTGCTGATGCTGGTCGCCTTCCACTCGATCGTGATCCCGATCAAGGCGATCATCCTCAACCTGCTGTCGACGGGGGCCGCCTACGGGATCCTCGTCCTGGTGTTCCAGGACGGCTGGCTCGCCGACCCGCTCGGGATCACCCCCAGCGGGATCATCGAAAGCTGGGTGCCCCTGTTCATCTTCACGATCCTGTTCGGGCTGTCGATGGACTACCACCTGTTCATCCTCACCCGGATCAAGGAGGCGCGCGACCGCGGCCTCGAATCGCGCGCCGCCGTGGCCAAGGGAATCTCGGTCACGTCCGGGACGATCACCAGTGCGGCCTCGATCATGGTCGTGGTCTTCGCAGTGTTCGTGACCCTGAAGTTCACGTTCATCCAGCAGCTCGGCCTTGGGCTCGCGGTGGCCGTGTTCGTCGACGCCACGGTCATCCGGAGCGTCCTCCTGCCCGCCTCGATGACGGTGCTCGGCGACTGGAACTGGTGGATGCCACGACTCCTCGACTGGATCCCGCGGGTGACGATCGAGGGCGAGCCGGACGAACCGATGGACGCCGCCTCGGCCTGACGCCGGGCGCGTCATGGGGTGACGACATCGTGGATGCGGCCGGTCGACCTCGGAACCCGGGCACAGTGGCGCGGTCCCTGCTGGCGGCGGCCGTGGCGGCCAGCGTCCTCGGGTGCGCGGGCGGCCAATCGAGTCCTGCCGTACGCTCGCCGTCGCCGGCGCCGCTCGTTTCGCCGTCCGTGACGACACCGAAGGTCCAGCCGCTGTTGTTCACCCGGATCCGAATCCCGGCGCCGTCGCCCAAGTCGCCGGTCTGCACGGCGCTGGCAGGATCGGCGACGCCGGGTTGCTCGAGGCGATGATCGCGACGCCCGGGCCTTGCCGGGTGGCGGACCGCCATCGGTCGGATGGGCTTCCAGCCGGTCGAGCTGTTCGTCGCCCTGTCCATCGGCGCCGAGCTCGTCGGCGGCGCGCTGCTGGCCGTCGGCTTGTTCACGCCGTTGGCGGCCACGATCCTGATCGGCCAGGTGGTCGTGATCATCAGCAAGGCCCACCTGCCCAAGGGCTTCTGGGACACGAACGGCGGCTACGAGTATCCGCTCGTGCTCGGGGCCGGCATCGTGGCGATCGCGCTCATCGGCGCCGGCTCGGTGTCGCTCGACCATGCCATTGGCCTGGCGTTCAGCGACTCGGTGCGAGCCGGCTTCCTGCTGATCGGGCTCCTCGGCGGACTAGTCGCGCTCGGCGCGTCCCGGGTGATCCAGCCGACGGCGGCGCACGCCTAGGGGTCATACCCCGCTAGACTGGCCCGGTGCTCGTGGGTGCCAACGGCACGATCTGGTTCAGTCGAGCGTGTCCCACACGTGGCCGGCAGCTCGGATCGCCTCGCCGGTTCGCGCGGCATCGGCGATGAGCAGTGACACGTAGTGGTCCTGCGCGGCATCGGCCAGCGAGCACACGTCGGGGCCGCCGTCGAGCCAGTCGGCCATGCCGGTCAGGCAGCTCGCCACCGCGATCTCGTCGTCGAACAGCCGCGCCGACCCGAACGCGTTGCGATAGACCCACTCTTCGCCCATCGTGACGCCGTGCAGGTACTGGCCTTCGAGGTTGCCGCCCTGTCCGGCATCGTGCCGCTTGAGGTCGAGGTCCGCCACGGTCCGGTGGTCGAGCAGGTACCGGACGCTGCGGTCGCGGATCTCGCCGCGATCGCCGCGGACCACCACCGAGCGCGACCGGATCGGCGAGAAATACTGCTCGTCGGTGAAGTCGTAGACGCCCAGCCGGTCACCCGCGTCGAGCGTCGCGATGACGACCTCGGACTCGATCAGGCGCAGCTCCTGCGGCGGACCGTGCCGGTCAGGACCGGCCACGACCGAGGTGACGAACCGATTGGCCCGGATCCGGAGCGGTTCGCGGTCCAGGCCCAGGAGCCGCCGGATGAGGTCGATGCCGTGGTAGCCGTGGGCCGCTGACACGTAGGCCTCGGAGATCCGCCCGAGTCGCCCGGAGCGCGCAATGGCCAGCCGGGAGGCGTGGAACGGCTGGAACTGGTACTGCTCGGCCACCTGGATCCGGCCGGTCCGTGCGAGCGGAGCGAGGGCACGGAGACCATCGAGGTCGGGCGCCGGCGGCGTCTCGGCGAGTGCCGGCACGCCGCGATCGCTCAGCTCGCGGAGCAGCACCGGCGTGACATCCCAGGGTACCGACACCACGACGAAGTCCGGTTTTGCCGCCAGGAGCTCCTCGAACGATGTCGGCGTTGGGACGCCGAACGCCCGTCCCAGCGACTCGCGCCGGGCCGCGTTCCGGGCCAGGAGTCCGGCGACCGCCAGCCGGTCCGGCAGGGCCGCGGCGACCCGCAGGAAGAACTCGGCTCGCCAACCGCTGCCGATCAACCCGAACCGGGCCGGGGTCATCCCTCGCGGGCGATCGGCTCCAGGTCGATCGTGCGCACCTGCCGGGTGCGTCCCGCCTCGGTCCGGACGAGCGCGGCTGGGATGACCCCGCTCGCCATCTTCTCGATCACCGCGGCTTCGCCGGCGTACAGGCCGCCCCCCGTGATCCTCACCCGATCCCCGACCGAGAGTCCGGCTCGACCGCTCCCTGCCGAGAGGTCGATCGTGGCGACGGTGGGTCGCACGTATTGTTCGGGGCCTGCGCCGGGGCGCTGTGCTGGCTTGTTATCGGTTCGGGCCGGTGGGTAGACGGTCTTGCGCTTGCGAGTTGCCAAGTGGCCGAGGTCCTCCGTTGGCCGCATCATGGGCTGCGCGGCTCGTCCGGCGATGCTACATCGAGGCGTCAATCGACGCGGGAGATCGGACCGGGCGATCGGCACGTATGGTGGATGGATGGACGATCTGCTCCCCGTCGAACCGGTTCGACCGCCGAGCCCGGCACGGCGTCGGCTGCTGGCCATCGTGACCCTGCTGTTGATCGTTGCGTTCGTCGTTGTCGCCGGTCTCGAGGGCAGCGGGTTCATCCTGCGTTCGAATCCGGCCCCGACCGGCCTGCCCATCCAGCCGGCGGCGCCGGCGCGCCTCGCGTACATCGCGCCCGACGGCACGCTCAACATCCTCGATGGCAGTTCGACTGTGCGTTTCGGTGCAGCGCCGGGCGCCGCGCAGTTCCCGACCTGGTCGCCCGATCGGACCCGCCTCGCGGTCATCCGAAGCGGGCCGGACGCAACGAACCTGGATGTCGTCGCCCCGCCGGCTCCCGCTGCTGCGGACCAGGCCGACGACACCCCGCCGACCGTCGTCTACACGAGCAGCCAGGAGCCGCCGTTCTACCTCTACTGGGCCCCGGACGGGAAGGCGCTGGCCTTCCTGACCAGCGAGCCCGACGGCAGCATCGCGCTCCGGCGGGTCGTCGCGAATGCCGGCCAGCCGGACACGATGATCCGTCGCGGTGCGCCGATGTACTGGCAATGGGTCGATCCGTCACGCTTGCTCGTCCACAGCGGTGGCGAGGCCCCCGACGCCTTCGCCGGAGAAGTCGGCCTCGATGGCGCACCGCTCGACTCGGTGGCGGTCCAGGCGGGCGCCTTCCGAGCCCCGGCGATGTCGGCCGATCGGACGCACGTCGCCTACACGACGCTCGCCGCCGACGGTGCCCGGTCGATGGTCGTCGCCTCATCGGACGGGACGGTCCGTCACGACGTCGCGGTCTACACCCTCGCCGCGTTCGAATTCGATCCGGCCGGCGACTCGCTGGCGTTCGTGGCGGGGACGACGGCCGGCGGGGCGACCGACTTCCCGGTCGGGCCGCTCCGGATCGTGGACCCGCTGACCGGCAACGTCCGAACGCTCATCGAGGGTGACGTGGTCACGTTCTTCTGGTCTCCGGATGGCCGGACGATCGCCGCGCTGGAGATCCCGGGGTTGAGCGGCACGAACGCTGCGTCGATCAAGGGCACGGCGGCCGTCCTGGCGAAGGCCGAACCGGGTGGAATCCAGGCGGCGGCCGGTCTGACGCTGCCGCTCTTCTTCGTCGACGCGGCGACCGGCGCGGTGCGCTCGCAGCAGGCCGTCCGCCCGTCGGACCTGTTCGTCGGGCAGGTGCTGCCCTACTTCGACCAGTACGCCCTGAGCCATCGATTCTGGTCACCCGACAGCCGGTCCCTGGCACTGCCCACGGTCGACGACCAGGGGGCATCGCGGATCACGACGTTCTTCGCCGACGGCTCCAACCCCGTCGATCTCGTCGCCGGCCTGTTCGCCAGCTGGAGTCCATAAGGCCCCGCGCATCGCTCCCCGGCGATCGGCTCATTCCACGACTATCTCGCACTACTTGTGCAAGGTCCCTCGCGGGCCTCGCGGGCTCCTCAGGCACCGGGCACCTCCGCAGGGTTCGGCGCCGGGCGGGGTGCCGGGTGCCCGCTGTCCCGGCCGGGTATACAGTGCGCGACATGAAGGGCGATCGGATCGAGGCGCTGGTCGACACCGGTCAGGGCGTGCAGACCTTCGAGATCAGCGCCACGCGGGCCGGGCGCCGGGTCGAGGTCACCACCTCGCGGGGGGTGGTCGAAGTCCGCGAGGTCACGCGGAGCGGCCAGACCGTCCGGACCGGGCGGTTCATGACGAGCCGGCTGGTCGCGCTCGTCGAGCATCCGGCCGCCGATGAGCGGGGCCGGGTCGAGATCACCACGAGCCATCGACTCCAGCCGGGCGGCTGACCGGCGCGGCCGACGCGTCCCTGGGTCAGCGCATGCTCATCGGCATCGACCACCTGGTCGTGGCGGTCGCGGATCCGGACGGCGCGGCTGCCCAGCTGTCGCGGACGCTCGGCCTGGAGGCCACGGGCGGCGGTCGCCATGATGCGCTCGGCACGTTCAATCGGCTCGTCTGGCTCGGTGACACCTACCTCGAGCTGATCGGGGTCTTCGAACGATCATTGGCCCAGCGGTCGTGGATCGGCGAGCCCACGGTCCGCGTCCTCGACGACGGCGGCGGCCTGGCGACGTGGGCGCTGGCGAGCGACGCCCTCGAGCGCGACGTCGCCGACCTTCGCGCGACGGGCGCAGACCTGGGCGACCCGATGCCGGGCGAACGCCGGCGCCCCGACGGCGCCGTCGTCCGCTGGCGGCTGTCTGCGCCACCTCGACTGGGTCCATCGGAACCGCCGTTCCTGATCGAGCACGACGTCGGCTCCGCCGAATGGACGTCTCGCGATCGCGCCGGTCGCGCTGGGCAACGTCACCCGATCGGCGGAGCGGTCCGACTGGAGGCGCTCGAGCTGGCGGTCGATGACGTCAACCTGGCGATCCAACGGTTCACACGCTCGGCCGGGCTTCGGTTCCGGCCGTCGCTGGCCGGTGGCGGTGCGCGCGACGCGACCGTGGGCAGCCAGACGGTGCGACTTCGCCCGCGCCGCTCCGGGCCGCGCGTTGCCACGATCCACCTGGCCGCGGCGGCGCCGGCCGATCCTCGGGCGGGGATCGCCGATCTCGTCGGGTGCCGCTGGGTCCTGCGGCGGTCGGGCGCCGGAGCCTGAACGGTCGAACCCGCGTCAGGCGTCCTCGAGGAACAGTGGCAGCCCAAACGCCGGGAACAGCTCGGCGCCAAAGCCGAGCACGTCCCGAGCGATCAGCGCGGCCCGTTGGCGCGGGCGGCAGGAGCTGGAGCGCGGCGAGGAACACGAGCTCGATCGTCTCGCGTTCGACGACGCGGGCATCGGGCTGCTCGTGGTCCGCCGTCGGGGCGATCTCGTCGAGCAGACGGTCGGGGTACGGCTGGAGCCACGGCACCTCGGCCAGCGACCCGATCGACGTCAGCCGCCTTGACACGAACGAGGCGAGCATCCGGTAGCAATGGACGTGGAGCTCGCGCCGGTGGCGCTCGGCGAGGGCCGCGAAGGCGGCGTCCCCACCGAGCGCGGAGGCGGTCATGCGGCGGCGGGCTTCTTCTCCTGCACCAGCCAGGTGTTCCCATCGGGGTCGTGGAAGGTGAGGAAGGTGGCGTAACTCCGGCGCTCGGGATCCAGGCCCGGGTGCTGACCGGTTTCGTCGAAATGGAACGGCTGGCTGGCGTCGACGCCGTGCTCGACGAGCTGGGCACGCGCGGCCTCGATGTCCGCGACGCACAGGTGCAGCCCGTGCAGGCCGCCCGGCGGGGTCGGCTGGTTCTTCATCAGGGCGATCGAGCAGGCCGAGCCGATGGGGCTCAGCTGGACGACCCGGAAGTCCTCGCCGGCCCGGTGGTCGACGTCCACGCTGAAACCGAGCTGGTCGGCGTAGAACGCCTTTGAGCGGTCGATGTCCGAGACGGGAACGACAATGAGCTCGAGGGTCCAGTTCATCTGCATCGGCCTCCTGGCGTCACCGGCCCGCTGCCGGAGTCGGGAGTGAAACGTCCGGGGCTCGGAAACTCATCGGTCGCGCGATTCGAGCCCGGGCGGCGGCGCGACCATCGGCACGCGCGACCCGCCTCCCCTCAACGTCTCGGCACGCCTCGCTCGCGGGTGGGCGGCGGGGCCAGCGTCGGGGCCCACGCCTCGATCGCCGACGCCGACCAGACCGGGCCGTCGCGGAACGTGACGAGCGGCGGCGGGAAGGCCGTATCGGACCGCTGGACGAGAGCCAGCTTGGCCGGATTGAGCCTGAGCTGGCCGGCGATCTCCTCGCGCGTCTTCACCGCGAACTCGAGCGGCTGGTGGGCCTGGTCGCTCCACGCGAAGGGCGCCGGGTTGCCTCCTCCCGGGTCGGTCAGGAAGTCCTCGCCGCGGTACTGGAAGACCCAGGCGCCGTCCGGTCGACCGTCGATCGGCTCGGTCAGCTGGAAGACGCGGACGAGGTTCGGGTTGATCGGCATCGGTGGCAGCATGCGCCGCCGGCATTGCCTGTCAACTGCCGATGGTCACGACGCGGTCCGCGGCCGCCCGGCAGCGGACCCGGACGATTGGGTCATACCGTCGCGATCCCCGGCAACCCCAACGTTCGAGCCGATGCACCTGGTCTCGCCGTCCCACACGCGCCATCTCGAAGAGGCCCAACGGATCGCGCACGTCGGCAGCTGGGAGCGGGACCTCGTCACCGGCGAGCTGTGGTGGAGCGACGAGTCGTGCCGGATCATGGGCATCCCGCCGGGAACGTTCGCCGGAACCCTCGACGCCTTCCTCGGCTTCGTCCACCCCGACGATCGGCACCTCGCCACCCCGACAGCCGTCCGGCTGGCCACCGAGACGACGCTCGAATCCGAGTATCGGATCGTGCGGCCCGACGGGACCGTCCGCATCGTCCACGAGACGGCCGAGATCGTCCGAGACGCGGGCGGTGCGCCGATCCGCCTGATCGGAACGTGCCTGGACATCACCGAGCGCGTCGACGCCGAGCACGAGCGGGCCGGGCTGGCGTCCGCCGTCGAGCAGACCGCCGACTCGATCTGGATGCAGGACCTCGACAACAACGTCAGCTACGTCAACCAGGCCTTCACCCGGGCCTACGGCTACGAACCCGACGAGATCGTCGGCCGGCACGCCAGCATCGTCGACAGCGGGACGCACCCGGTCGGCTTCTTCGACGAGATCTGGGCAGCGGCCCGGGCCGGTCGGACGTGGACCGGCGCGATCGTCAACCGGCGGAAGGACGGCCGCGCCTTCGAGGTCGAGGCCGTCATCTCGGGGCTCAGGGACGCGACCGGCCGGGTGACGGGCTACATGCAGACCGACCGCGACGTCACGCGCGAACGCGCCCTGGAGAGCGCCCTCGAGCGTGAGGCGCGCGAGCGCGAGTCGATCGAGGTGACCCTGGCTCGGATCGATTCCTCGGCCCCGCCCGAGGTCATCGCCTCCACCGCCTGCACCGAGATCATGCGGGTCACCGGCGTCGACACGGCCATGGTCCTGGTCCTCGAGCCGGAGGTCGGCTGGGTCCTCGCCCACGTCGGCGCCGGCAGCGAGAACGTGCCGCTCGGCGCCGTTCTTCCCTCCTCGCGGCTCGCGTACCTGCGAGAACGCGCGGCAGGGGGCCCGTGGGTCGAGGGCTGGCGCCTCCGGCCGGATGAGTACGCCTTCATGGACGCCATCGAGGCCCCGCAGAAGCACAGCCGGGCGTTCGCGCCGTTCAGCGGTCCGGGCGGGACCATCGGCGTGATCTCGCTGATCAACTACGACCCCGAGGGCGCCGATTCGATGATCGAGCGCCTGCCGTCGCTGGTGACCCTCGGCTCGATCGTGGGGACGCTGATCCGGCCCGGCCTCGGGACCCGGCGACGCGAGGCCGCCGACCGGACCGCCCTCCAGGCGGTCATCGATGCAGCGGCATTCAAGCCCTACTTCCAGCCGATCGTCGACCTGTGGGACGGCTCGGTCGTCGGACACGAGGCGCTGACCCGGTTCAACGACGGTCGGGCGCCGCCAGCACGTCTTCGACGTGGCGGCGCGGGCGGGCCTGGGCACCGACCTCGAGCTGGCCTGCCTCGGCGCGTCGATCGAGGCCAGCGTGCACCTCCCTCCGAACACGTACCTGAGCCTCAACGCGTCGCCCGAGCTCGTCCTCTCTCGCCGGCTTGGCGGGGTCCTCGCCGACGTCCCCCGACCCGTCGTCCTCGAGATCACCGAACACGTCGAGATCGACGACTACAAGGGCCTGCGTCGCGAGCTCGATCGGCTGGGGCCGTCCGTCCGCGTCGCGGTCGACGACGCGGGCGCGGGCTACGCCAGCTTTCGCCACATCCTCGAGCTCGCGCCCGACTTCGTGAAGATCGATATCGACCTGGTCCGCGGCGTCGACGCGGAGCCCGCTCGCCAGGCACTCATCGCCGGGATGGGCTATTTCGCGGTCAAGCGCAAGCTCCGGCTGGTCGCCGAGGGGATCGAGACGCGCAAGGAGCTCGATGCCCTCCAGGCGCTTGCGGTGCCCTATGGCCAGGGCTACCTGCTCGGCCGACCGCGCGACGGCACGACCGCCGAACCGTGGCCGGCCAAGGTCGACCTGCCGGCGTTTCCCCACTCCTGACGGCATGACCGGGAGGCGGGCGTCGGCCCGCGTCCCATCATCCGGGCGAGGAGGCGTCGAGCTCCGCGACGAAGGTCGTGGCCCACGCTCGGCACGCCGCGGGTCGCCGCCGAGGCTTACGGCCGCAACGTCCCCGCGAACACCTGCCAGGCGAGCAGCGTTTTCGCGACGAGGCTGAGCAGCATGTACACCCGCTCGCCGTACAGGTAATCGCGCCAGCGTCCGATCTTCGCGTACTGGGCGACCATGTTGAAGGCGAAGACATTGAAGCTGATGAACAGCGACACGTAGATCGCGATGACGAAGGCAGGGATCGCCGTCGCGTCAGGCGCGGTGGCTGCCGTGAGCAATGCGGAGCCGATCACGACCCACGGGACGGCGCCCATCAGGCATCCGAAGACGTAATGCAGCCACTGCGGCCGCTCGCGCCCCTCGTTTGCGGCCTCCATGCTCCACCCGAACAGGATCATCCCGGCGTTCGTGCCGAAGACCGCGATCAGCGTCCCGAATTCGCGGATCCCGCTCAGGCTCGCGATGACCACGATCATCAGGCTCGAGGAGAACGCGTACTCGATCCAGCGAGCCGGATTCTGGCCACGGGCGAGGCACGACTCATACCATCTTCGCGCCGGAAGCGCGACGGAGAGATGCGCGATCACGCTGAGCAGGAAGAAGGCCGCCACCGTGGGACCGATCGGCAGATCGAAGATCAGTCGTCGGGCGTCGACGAGCGTGCGGGTGGCCGGATCCCACGCGAGGTAGCTGCTGGTCACCGGCGCGCTGACGAGCGGGTTGCGCGCGAGCGAGACGGCGAGCATGGCCAGGAACTGCAGGAAATGAAGTCCGCCAAGGACCAGATTCCAGCGGAACAGGCTGGCCGATCGACGGCTGTCGATCGGGCCGGTACGGGTTACGGGCACGGCGGCGGCGAGCATCGGGTGGAACCTCGAGGGAGCGGATCAACGATTGCGTTCGTCAGCGGGAAACCGTCGGGGACGAGTCCATGATGACCCACCGAACGAGGGTCGGGACGAGGGCCACCGCACCCAGGCCAACGAGGACGTACACGGCGGTCGAGATGGCGTTGGTCTCGCCGAACGAGGCGCCAGTCAGGGCGGCGACCAGGTCGAATTTCGCGATGCCGACCAGCAGCCAGTTGACGCCGCCGACAATGACGAGGAGAAGGGCGAGGGCCTGTAGGTAGCGCATTGAGTTCCTCCTGTGGTGTGCCCCGAGCCGGGGCGGCTTGTCCACCCTATGTATAGGGTTCGTCCAGACTGTACAGGCTTGACTCGGGGAGTGTCAAGTGTTTTGCCTGTGCTATCCTAAACAAACCATGTACACCATCAAGGAAGCCGCGCTGCGGACTGGGGTGAGCATTCCCTTGCTCAGGGCCTGGGAACGGCGCTACGCGATTGTCCGGCCTGTCCGGACCGCGTCCGGCTATCGGCTGTACGACGAACCGGCCATCGACCGTCTCCGCGCGATGCGCCGCCTGATCGACAACGGCTGGTCGGCGAGCCAGGCGGCCAGGCAGATCGAGACCGGTAGGGTCCCGGACGAGGTCGCGGCGCCAGGGCACGATACGAGTGGACTCGCCGGTACTCGTGGCGATGCCGACCCGACCACCGCCTTCGTCGACGCGGCCGGCTCGCTGGACGAGCGACGGCTCGAGCAACTCCTGGACGACCTGTTCGCCGGCAGCAGCTCCTTCGAGCGAATGGTCGATGACCGGCTCATGCCCGCGCTCCGTGCGCTCGGCGACGCCTGGGCGAATGGGAAGGTGTCGGTGGGCGCCGAGCACGCGGCCAGCTACGCCGTGCTGCGCCGTCTTTCGGCCGCGTTCGAGGCAGCGGGCAGCTCGGCACGCGGCCGGCCGGTCCTGGTCGGGCTTCCATCCGGGAGCCGTCACGAGATCGGCTCGCTGGCGTTCGCGACGGCCACCCGGCGACGGGGCATTGGCGTGGTCTACCTGGGCGCGGACGTCCCTCGCGACGGCTGGGTCGAGGCGGTCGGCGCAACCACCGCTCGCGCGGTCGTGATCGGTATTCCGACCGCGACTGACCGCGCGCCGGCCGAGGACGTCGCCCGGGCGGTCCTCCAGCTCGGTGGTGGGTTGATCGTGGCCGTGGGCGGCCCGGGAGCGGCGGATGCGAAGGTCCCCGTCGCCGTGATCCGTCTGCCTGACCGGATCGGCCAGGCGGCCGAGCGGCTCGGGGGGGCCCTCGCGGGCGGCGCTCGCTAGGATCGGCGAGCGGGCAACTGGACCGAGACCGGGGCGCACTCGTCTCAATTGACCCGATGCTGCAGGATGGTCCGACCTACCCGTCTCCGGAGTCATGCATGAACGACACCCATGAATCCCATGCCCATGAGCATCATCACGATCACGACCACCGGCCCATCGGATACGCCGAGTCCATCGAGGCCTACCGCGCCGACAAGGACGACTACTTCAAGAACGCCGGCGCCGGCAGCCCCATCCCGGTGGCGGAGCGAGAAACGTTCGACGGACTCCCCTACTACGCGGTCGACCCTGCGCTGCGGTTCGAGGGCCTGACGCTCGAGCCGTACGCCGGCAGCGAGCCGTCCAGCTTCCAGATCCCCACCTCGGACGGCAAGCTCCGTCCGGCGCACCGGGCGGGCCGCCTGTCGTTCGAGCTCGGCGGCGCGCGACAGCGCCTGACGGGCTACGTGTTCGATGCCGACGCCGACGGCGACGCCGGTGCGCTCTTCGTACCGTTCCTCGACGCAACGAGCGGGAGCGAAACGTACGGCGCAGGCCGCTATCTGGACCTCGAACCCGAGCACGACGGGACCTACACGATCGACTTCAACCTCGCCTACCACCCGTCGTGCGTCTACGACGTGCGCTACTCTTGCCCGCTGACGCCGGCAGAGAACCGACTGCCGGTCAGGATCGAGGCCGGTGAACGGCTCCCTCACGCCGGCTAGACTGCAGACCCTGGATGCGTGGGGGTAGGCTACGCGCGATCGGACCGAGCTCCCGTCCCGGCATACCCGGGGAGCGCCCCGTCCCTCGGCACGGTCGAACACAGCGCTGGAGGAACGCTCATGCACACGTCGATCCGTCGAACCGGCGGCCTGCTGGCCGTCGCGGCGCTAGCCCTGTCCGCCTGCAGCAGCGCTGCTTCGACGCCGTCTGCCGCCGCGTCCGCCGCCCCATCGACCGCCGCGTCGGAAGCGCCCTCGATGGCTCCGTCCGAGGCGCCGTCGGCGAGCGAGTCGGCGGCCCCGACGGTGGTCGCGACGGTTCCCGATACGGAGCTGATCACGGCGGGGCGCCTGACGATCTGCTCGGATATCCCCTACCCACCCCAGGAGTTCTTCGACGCGAACGGTAATCCGACCGGGTCGGATATCGACATCGGGTCGGAGATCGCCAGGCGCCTGGGCCTGACCGCGGCGGTCAACAACACGGTCTTCGACACGATCATCGCGGCCCTCCAGGGCAGCAAGTGCGACATCATCATCTCGGCCCAGAACATCACGTCGGACCGCATCAAGAAGGTCGACATGATCCCGTTCTTCCAGGCCGGCCAGTCGTTCGTGGTTGAGACGGGCAATCCCAAGGGCATCAACGCGACGAGCGACCTGTGCGGCAAGACGATCGGGGCCGAAACGGGGACGACCGAGGTCGACTATCTCCAGGGCACCGGCGACTACAAGGGCGCCGGCCTGACCCAGGACTGCACCAAGGCCAACAGTCCGGCCATCACCGTCAAGGAATTCGAGAAGGACAGCGATGCCCTGCTCGCGCTCCAGGGCGGCCACGTAGACGCGTACTTCGCCGACTCGCCGGTCGCCGGCTACTACACCGTCCAGCACGCGGACCAATTCGCGCTGGCACCGATCGCGCCGCTCCAGCCTGCGCTCGAGGGGATCAGCGTCCAGAACGACGCGGGCCACAAGGAGCTCCGCGACGCGGTCCAGCAGGCGCTGGTCTCCATGATCAACGACGGGACCTACCTCACCATCCTCAAGACGTACGGCGACGACAGCGGCGCGATCACGGCCGACGTCGCCGGCCAGATCAACAAGACGAAGTAGCGCTCGAAGGCTCGACGCCATGACTCGATCCGAACACCGCTCGGGTCTGGTGAGGGACCTGCGGCCGGTCGCGAGGCCGGCCGCAGTCGTCCTCGTCGCGCTCCTCGCGGCCGGCTGCTCGTCGTCGGCGGCCGGCGGGCCGAAGCTCAACTGGGACTACTTCTTCGACACGCTCCTCCGGCCCGACGACAAGATCCGCTTCGGGATCTGGCTGACGCTGTCGATCGCGGTGCTCAGTCAGCTCATCGGCGTCCTCCTGGGAACGTTCGCGGCCCTCGCGAAGATGTCGAAGCTGCGCCTGCTCCGGTGGATCGCCAACCTCTACATCTGGCTGTTCCGGGGTACGCCGCTCGTCGTCCAGATCGTGCTGTTCTACTTCGGGCTGAGCGTCGCCAAGATCTACGGCTGGCCGGATCTCGTGATCCCCGGCGCCACGATCGACGGCGCCATCCAGGCCGGCGTGTTCGCGCTCGGCCTCAACGAGGGCGCCTATTTCGCCGAGATCGTCCGGGCGGGCATCCTGTCGATCGATCCTGGCCAGGGCGAGGCCGGCAAGGCCCTGGGCATGACGTACGGGCTGATCATGCGACGGATCGTCCTGCCGCAGGCCGCCCGGGTCATCGTTCCGCCGCTTGGCAACGAGTTCAACAACATGCTCAAGACGACTTCGCTGCTCGTGCTGATCTCCGTCCCCGAGCTGTACACGATCGTCAATCGCAAGCAGGGCCAGTTCTTCGCCCCGTTCGAGTTCTACCTCGCCGCAGCGGTCTGGTATCTGCTCATGACGACGATCTGGAGCGTGATCCAGGCCTGGATCGAGCGGAAGCTGGCCAAGGGGGTGGCTGGCGCGAGTGCGGGTCCGAGTCTGCGCGAGCGCCTCTTCGGTGGCGGGGCTCGGACGCCCGATGAGCTGCCGCTGATCACGGGAGGTCGATGATGGCCGTCTCGCACGATCTGCTCTCGGCGATCGGGGGCGTGCCGGCCCCGGCAGGAGATGTGGTCGTCGAGGCGACCAACGTCCAGAAGTGGTTCGGCCGGCTGCACGTCCTCAAGGGCGTGTCGATGACGGTCAAGCGCCAGGAGGTCGTCGTCGTCATCGGCGCGTCGGGATCCGGCAAGACGACGTTCATCCGCTGCATCAACCACCTCGAGAAGATCCAGCAGGGTCGGATCTTCGTGAACGGCCACCTGATCGGCTACCGGGAGGCGAACGGAAAGCTCGTCGAGGACAAGGAGCGGAACATCGCCAAGCAGCGCCAGGAGATCGGCATGGTCTTCCAGCGCTTCAACCTCTTCCCGCACATGACCGCACTCGAGAACATCATCGAGGCGCCGGTCCACGTGCGCGGGGCGTCGGTCGATGAAGCGACGACGATGGGCAACGCCCTCCTCGAGCGGGTCGGGCTGGCAATGAAGGCGAACTCGTACCCCTCGCAGCTCTCCGGCGGGCAACAGCAGCGCGTCGCGATCGCCCGGGCGCTGGCGATGAAGCCGGCGCTCATGCTCTTCGACGAGCCGACGAGCGCGCTCGACCCCGAGATGATCGGCGAAGTCCTCGAGGTCATGAAGGAGCTCGCACGCGAGGGGATGACGATGGTCGTCGTCAGCCACGAGATGGGCTTCGCCCGCGAGGTCGCCGACCGCATCGTGATGATGGACGACGGCCAGATCATCGAAGAAGGCGCGCCGGAGCATTTCTTCACCAACCCGACCCACGAGCGCACCAAAGCGTTCCTGTCGAAGATCCTGTAGTCGGCGGGCCGCGGCGGGCGGCTCAAGGCGGCGGGCTCCGGCTCAGGCGTGGGACGGGCTCCGGGTGGCGGGCGACGACGTGCCAAGGTCGCCCGCGAGGCAATCCGCGATGGTTCGAGGCAAGCCGAACGATCTCGCCCATTCGCTGACGATCCAACCGTGTAGGCCTCGGCCCGTCAGGCAGGGATTGTTCGACGTACTTCGAACTAGTGCGAATCCGCGCCGGACGGTGGATCTGCCCCCGAACGGGTGCCAATGATCAGTTGTCGGTAGAGATTCGCGTCGTCCTCGCTGAAGCAACAGAACACGACCCGGGCCAGCGAGGCGTGACCCGGCGCCTCACGCCTGACGGTGTCGAGCGCAACACGGGCGGCGCGCTCCTTCGGGAACCCGAACACCCCGGTCGAGATGCACGGGAACGCGATCGAGCCGAGCCCGGCCTCGCCGGCCAGCCCCACGCTCTTCGAATAGCAGCTCGCCAGGAGCGTGTCCTCGTCATGCGATCCGCCCATCCACACCGGGCCGATGGCATGGATCACCCATCGTGCCCGCAATCCGAACCCGGGCGTCATGACCGCGTGCCCGGTAGGGCATGGCCCCGCGGCGCGAGCGGCGGGTGCCAGCTCGGGCCCCGCTGCGCGATGGATCGCGCCGTCGACGCCGCCACCGCCGGACAGCCCGCTGTTCGCGGCATTGACGATCGCGTCGACTTCGAGCGTCGTGATATCGGCGACGATCACCTCGAGCGCCGGCGTCATTCGAATCGTCCCATGACGCCTGGATCCTAGCGCGACGCCCCGCGACCGGCTCATACTCCCGGCGCCCAGACCGGCCATACGCCGGTGACGACGCGGGAACCGAGGGAGCGTACGGGATGGCCAGGGGGTGGAAGTGCCCGCGCTGTTCGACGCAGAACGGCGAAGGCGTGATGAACTGCTCGAAGTGCGGGCTGATCCACGGGGGCGTCTACGTGCCGAGCACGTACGGACCGCCGGAGGCCCAGGTGGCGAGCCGGCCGGCCGCATCGGACCCGGCCGCATCGGCCCCGCCGGCCGCCCAGGGCGTGGGCGCCCCCCTGCTGATCGGCTCCGAGGAGGGGCAGCCGAACGCCGGCTGGGTGCCACCCTACCCGATCGCCCCGAAGCCGACCCGGCCGCTCTGGCGTCGCGTCCCGCTCGGGCTGCTGATCTTCGGCGTGCTCGTCGTGGGCGGCGCCGTCGCCGGGTTCGTGACCAACGCGAGCCGCTCGTCCAGCGGTGACATCACCAAGGGCGGCGACATGTCGTCGAGCGACCTCCGCGTCGGCGACTGCTGGGACCTGAAGGACCCGAGCGCCGACACCGTCGACAACGTGACCGCCAAACCGTGCACGGAAGGGCACAAGTACGAGGTCTTCTTCGTCGGGCCGATGGACGGGACGAGCTACCCGACCGAGGACGAGTTCACGACCTACGTCACGAACAACTGCCTGCCGGCGTTCACCGGCTATGTCGGAACGCCGTACGAGAGCTCCAAGCTCGAGATCACCTGGCTGAACCCGGTCAGCCAAGGCTGGGCGCAAGGCGACAAGACCGTCGAGTGTTCGGTCTACGACCCGGCGAACTCCCGGCTGGCATCGTCGCTCCGGAGCTCTGGCCGGTAGATCGGCGCGGGTCGCCGCCGGTACCCTTGCCGCATGCCCGCCGAGTTCATCTACACCACCTACCGGCTCGCCCGGCACTACCCGCCGGACAAGACGGTCCTCGAGAACATCTCGCTGTCGTTCTTCCCCGGGGCCAAGATCGGCGTCATCGGGCCGAACGGCGCCGGCAAGTCGAGCCTGCTGCGGATCATGGCCGGGCTGGACGACGGGTTCGTCGGCGAGGCGCGGCTGACGCCCGGCTTCTCCGTCGGCTACCTCGCCCAGGAGCCGGATCTCGACCCGGCCAAGGACGTCAAGGGCAACGTGCTGGACGGTGTTCGCCCGGTCCAGGACCTGATCGACCAGTACAACGCGGTCATGGCCAAGTGGTCGGAGCCTGACGCCGACTACGACGCGATCGGCGCCGAGCAGGCCGCGCTCGAAGACCGGATCGCCGCGGCCGACGCCTGGAACCTCGAGCGCAACGTCGACATCGCGATGGACGCCCTCCGTTGCCCGCCCGACGACGCCGACGTGACGACGATCTCCGGCGGCGAACGGCGGCGCGTAGCGCTCGCCCGGTTGCTCCTCAGCCACCCCGACCTGTTGCTGCTTGACGAGCCGACCAACCACCTCGACGCCGAGTCGGTCTACTGGCTCGAGCGCTTCCTCCAGGAGTACTCGGGCACCGTCGTGGCGATCACCCACGACCGCTATTTCCTCGACAACGTCGCGCAATGGATTCTCGAGCTCGACCGCGGCCGCGGGCTCCCCTTCCAGGGCAACTACTCGAGCTGGCTGGAGCAGAAGCTCGACCGGCTGAGCCGCGAGCAGAAGACGATCGACGCCAAGCAGCGGACGCTCGCCCGCGAGCTCGCGTGGGTCCGCCTTTCCCCGCGCGCCCGGCAGGCCAAGGGCAAGGCCCGGCTGGGTGCCTACGAGAGGCTCCTCGCCGAAGCCAGCGAGGCGAAGGAGCAGGCACGCGAGCTCGAGATCGCCATCCCGCCCGGCCCGCGCCTCGGAGACACGGTGATCGAGGTCAGGGACCTGGCCAAGGCCTACGGCGACAAGGTCCTAATCGACGGGCTGTCGTTCTCGCTGCCGAAGGCCGGGATCGTCGGCGTCATCGGCGCGAACGGCGCGGGCAAGACGACGCTCTTCCGGATGCTCGTGGGGCAGGAAACGCCGGACCGCGGGCAGGTCGTCATCGGCGACACCGTCCAGCTCAGCTACGTCGACCAGAGCCGCGACGACCTCCAGGGCGACAGGAGCGTCTACGAGGAGATCAGCGGCGCCAACGAGATCATCAAGGTCGGGAATCGCGAGCTGCCAGCCCGAGCCTACGTGTCCAGCTTCAACTTCCGCGGCACCGACCAGCAGAAACCGGTCGGCAAGCTGTCCGGAGGCGAACGGAACCGCGTCCACCTGGCCAAGCTGCTCAAGTCGGGCGGCAACGTCCTGCTGCTCGACGAGCCGACGAATGACCTCGACGTCGACACGCTCCGGGCGCTCGAGGCGGGGCTGGAGTCATTCCCCGGCTGCGCCGTCGTGATCAGCCACGATCGCTGGTTCCTCGACCGGATCGCCACCCACGTGCTGGCGTTCGAGGGCGACAGCGTCGTGCGCTGGTTCGAGGGCAACTTCACCGAGTACGAGGAGTACCGCCACCGCGAGCTAGGCGTGGCCGCCGATCAGCCGCACAGGATCCGGTACCGGAAGCTGGCAAGCTAGAGGTTCTGGCCTGCCGCCGCCCGGCGAGACGGATGCTCTTGCGATGCACGTCGGATGCATCGCGAGAAGGGGGCAGCCTCTGGCGCACTTTGGGGGTTCCCGCGGACCGGCGAGAGCGCGATACTGGCCCGAGCGGGAGGGAGGCGAAGAACCCAGTGGGTTCGACCAGCGCGGCGTCCCAACGGTCGCCCAGACCGTCGCGCAGGGCCAATGGCGAGACCGACCCGACCCCATTCGAAGGCGCGCGCCAGGGAGGGCTACGCAATGCCGAAGTTCATGGACGTCCATCACGGCATGGTCGGGATCACGGCCGATGCGCTGGTCAAGGCGCACCAGGGAGATCTCGCGATCCAGGCCGACGAGGGTGTCAATTTCGAACACGCCTGGGCCGACCCCGCGAGCGGCAACGTCTTCTGCCTGTCGGAGGCTCCGAGCGCCGAAGCGGTTCAGAAGATCCATACTCGCAACGGGATCCCGCCGGCGGAGATCTACCCGTTGCCGCTCGAGGTTTGAGATCCGGGCTCGCCCGCGGCACTCGCGTTGGCGCCGGAATCGCGGGGATCATCCGCGTCGCCTGAACGCGCGGACGCCCCGGTGCTGCCGCGGGCGAGGGTCCGAGCCGGGATCAGCCGCCTGACTTGAGGGCCGCCAGGCGTGCGTCCACGTCCGCATCCGTCTCGGCGTCGTCGAGGCCGGCGAACTGGGCGTCGAGCGAGCTGGCTGCGACCTCGGTCATGCCCTTGGCCATCGCCTCCGAGTGGCGGACCTTCTCCTCGAAGCGGGAGACCTCGCTGGTCGGGTCCATGATGTTGACGCTCTTGATCGACTGCTGGACCTGGACCTGCGCCTGGGCCATCTTGGCGCGGGCGATCAGCTGGTCCTTCTTCTGGACGAGTTCCTCGCGCTTGGCGCGCATGACGTTGAGCCCATCCTTGAGCTGGTTGACGAGCGCGGTCTGCTGCTCGATCTGCGGTCCGAACGACTTGACCTGGTCCTCGTAGCCGATCTGGCGCTTGATCGCGATCTTGGCCAGGCCGTCGAAGCGATCGGCGTCGGCGGTGTTGCCGGCGGCGCGCATCTCGTCGGCCCGCTTTGATGCGGCTGCGGCCTTGGAGCCCCATTCCGTGGCGGCCTCGCCGGCTTCCTTGGCGTCGTCCTCCTGGAGGCGGAGGTTGCCGATGGTCTGGGCGACGGCCTCCTCGGCCTCGCGGATGCTGTTCGTGTAGTCGACGACCATCTGGTTGAGCATCTTCTCGGGGTCTTCCGCACTGTCGAGCAGCGCGTTGATGTTGGCGCGGACGAGCTGTCCGACGCGTCCGAGGATCGAAGACTGGGGCATGAGCGTTGTCCTCCGTGCTGTCTGGTTGCCGATTGTCTGCCAGAAGTGGTTGCGACCCCCGGTCGCCCGGATCACCAGCGGCCACCCCCGGACGAGCCGCCGCCGCCAAAGCCACCGCCGCCTGACGATCCGCCAAAGCCGCCAAACCCGCCACCCCCGCCACCGAAGCCGCCGAAGCCACCGCCGAACCCGCCGCCGAACGGTCCACCCCGACGCCCGCCGCCGGACAGCAGGCCACCGATGATTCCGCCGATGACCGCGCCGGCGACCTGCGAGCCGACGTCGACGCCGCCGCCCCGTCCGCCTCGACCGCCACGGAACGGGTCGTCCCACTGTCCGTAGTCGCGCTGGGCGAGGGCTTCCGCCTCGGCGGCCAGGCGGTTCGCGGCGTCGGCCTCCGAGACGGCGCCCGCCGGGTCGGTTGGCGCGAGCGCCTTGGACTGGTCGAGGTGGCGGGCCGCCTCGGCGATCCGCGTCCGCGCCTCGGTGCCGATGCCGCCGCGCTGGCCGGCGACGTAGTCGGACACGCGGGTCACCGCGGCCTGCGCGGACGACAGCCCGGCCTGGAGCCGGGCGGCCTCGCGTGCCTGCTGCTCTCGCGCGGTGCGGATGCTCGTCTCGATCGCGTCGACCAGCTGATCGGCGCGCCTGGCCTTGTCGTAGGCGCCCGTGACGTCGGGTTTGGGCGGATCCAGGGCCGTCCTGGCGTCTGACAAGAGCTTCTCCGCCTCGGCCAGGCGAGCGGCGACGTCGGCGGCCTGCGGTCCGTCGGCCGCGGCTGCCGCCTTGGCCCTGGCGAGCTCCGCGGTGGCCGAGGCCAGCTCGGCGTCCACCTCCGAGCGCGCCTTGGCCAGCTCGGCGGCCAGGCGGTCGATCGCATCGAGGAAGGCCGTTCCCTGGGCCAGCCCGTCCTCGCCGAGCCGAGCGGCATGCGCCGCGATCCCCGCCGTCCCGGCGGCCATGGCCTTGGTGCCCTCGCCGACCGCTGCTCGCACCGCGGCGATCCTGGTCCGGGCGCCGTCCACGTTGCCGGCGACGGCCTGCCAGTCCGCGTCCGCGTACTCGCCGAGCCCGGCCAGGGTGGCTTGCGCCGCGGGCAACCGAGCCTCCAGCGCATCGGCCTGGCCAGGCAGCCCGGCGAGGATCGCCGGAGCCTCCTGCTCAAGCGCCCGCAGCTCGTCGAAGCGGTGGGTCTCGTCGTGCAGCCGACCCTGGGCCTTCCGGCACGCGACGACGAGGTCGACGAGCATCTTGCGGCGGGTCGGGGCGTCCTCCGGCGTCGCATCGTCGAGTTGCTGGCGGATCGTGAAGGCGCCCTTCAGATCGTCCCGGGCTGCCGCGATCGCCGCCACGAACGGCGCGGCCGCCTCGTCACCGAACTGCGCCTGGGCGAACCCGAGCTCCTGGTCGGAGTCGCGGATCGCGTCATCCGTCTCGACCAGGATCCGGTTGGCGAGTTCCTCCAGCGGTTTTGGCTGCATCGCGACGAGGTCGGCGTTCGGGTCCGGCGGGCCACCGGCCGGCCCGGCCTGCGCGGACGCGGCCGCCCTACCCCGGCCAGCCGCCCGGAGGATGAACCAGCCGCCGACGAGGATCAGGCCCACCGCGATCAGCCCGATGAGCAGCGAACCGATCGGATTGCCGCCGGACGAACTCCCGGCTGGCGTCGACGTCGGCGCTGGGACCGGGGTCGCGGTCATCTCCACCTGCAGGCTCTCGGCGGTGGCGGTGATCGCCCCGACGTAGTCGCTCGATCGCAGGCCCGGCTCCATCTCCTGCGAGAGGACCTGGGTGAGCTCAGCGTCGGAGACCCCGACGTTGTCGCCCTTCCAGTAACCGTACTCCCGATCGTTCAGCGCGATCACGAGCAGGAGATCGGTCGTGCCGAGGTCGCTGGCCTGGGCCGTCGTGCGCGCGAAGTCGCCCGACGCCTGGCCCCCGAGGGTGTCGGTGTACCAGACCCAGAGCTGGGCGCCCGTCGCACGCTGAAGGTCGTCGAGCGACGCCTGGACGGCGGTCGTGCTCCCGCCGAGGGCGTTGACGTCGTCGGTGATCGGCCCGGCCAGGCGGTGCGGCGAGGCGGCGAGGGTCGCGGGGAGGACCGCCAGGAGGACGGCGAGTGCAAGCACCGCGCCCGTGGCAATCGGCAGGAGTTGGCGTCGGCGTGCGGTCGCCGTTGGCATCGGGATCCTCATCGCAAAGGCGCTGGTCTGGGGCGCCTCCCCCAACGCTCATTCTCGCGCGATCAGGGCCGGCGTGGGATGGGCCGAACGGCACAACCCGGCGGGGCGTCGTTGCGGGAGCGCCGCGGCGGAGGGGTTGCTCCGGCGACGCACGTCGGATGCATCATCGGCACGCGGTCGGGCGTCGTCGAGGCCCGGACCCGACAAGGCGCCTCGAGGTTGCAATCAGGCGGCCGCGCCGGTAGGTGCTCTCGGAGCGTCGGGCGACGCGGAGAACGACGACGACCGAATTCGCGTCGTCGATCGAGTAGATCACCCGCAGCGCGCCGAGGCGAAGGCGCCAGAAGTCGCGTTCGACGAGCTCCGTCGTGCCCGGTGGACGAGGTTCGATCCCGAGCGCAAGGATGGGTCCGCGCAGCTTGGCGGCGTCCCCCGGCGGGAGCCGCCTGAGCTGGCGTTGGGCTGCCGGCGACAGCTCGACCCGATACCGCGCCTCACTCACCGATGCGGGTCGTACGTCGCCCTCGCCTCAGCCGCGAGCTTGCCGAAGAACGCCTCCGCCGCCTCGCCGCCGTCACGTTGGTATTCGTCGAGCGCCGCCCGCGCGGACCCGATGTCTTCGCGGGTCTCTTCGGCCTCGAGCCAGGCGGTCAGCGCGGCGTCGACGACGTCGCGAACGCTGCGGTCGGAGCGTGCGGCCTCGACCTTGACGGCGCGGTAGAGGTCCGGGTCGAGATCGATGGTCACCTTCACCGGACCAAGCATACCAGCATGCTGGGTTACTGGCCAAACCGTGGCTCCACGGAGTCCAGGGATTGCCGCAACTGCTCGGTTGCGATAGGCGGTGGGATGAGTACCAGACCGGGAGCTCGGGCGGGCGTGAACGATTTCTCGTTGGTGCCACGCGCTCCGGTCAGCCGGCGGCCTGCCTGAACTGTTCGTATCGGCGCTCGAGTCGGGTCCGGTCAGGTAGGTCGATCGCTCGGCGTGGGAGGTGGATCACCTGCCCGTTGATCTGTTGTAGCCCCACGACGAGCATCGGCCCATCGGATTCGCGCATGACGGATGGCCGCACCTCGATGACGTAGTCGGGCCGAATGGCGAAGAAGAACCGATCGAACGCGGCGTGGTGGAGCTTGCATAGCGCGACGCCGTTGCTGACGCGCGGCTCACCCTCGGCTTCGCTGTCGGGCGTGATGTGCGCGGCGTCCAGGAGTTCCTGGTGGCGCAACCGACAGAGCGCGCAGCGCTCCGCGTACGCTCGGAGCACCCGCTCGCGAAAGGCAACTTGGTGCAGCCGACGGCGGAACGTCGCGGTCACGTAGGCGCGCCGAGGCTCGGCCGCGTCCTCACTGGTCGCCAGCCTCCCAAGGGCATCGCTTTCGGCCGCGTACAGGTCGTCGACCTGTACCGAAAAGCGGAGTAGCTCGGGGTGATCCTCGACGACGAAGACCGGGTAGGCAGCGACGTAGCGGCCGGGCTCGATCGCGTGGAAGTAGACGATCGGGACCCGCTCCACCATCGAGCGCCGTAATCCGCGGTTGTCCCGATGCTGCGGATCGGATCCGCGATAGGCGTAGCTCAGCGTCCCGGACAGACCGTCAGGGCGGTCGTCGTAGGGATTGTCGAGCGTCGTCGTGATCGACAGTGGGAGTTCGCAGGCTGCGGGCTTCCAGATCCCAGATGGACCCACGAGCGGGATCTGGCGACCGTCCAGGCTGAACGTCTCGAGCGCCGACCTGGAGAGAGACTCGCCGAACTCGTCGCGTTGACGGCTGAGCCAATCGAACGTCCGGAGCCTGATTTCGCGGTCGGCTTCCCCAATCACTGTCACAGCCTACATGCGCCAACGAGGCGGGAATTCCGCTCTCGGCCGAAGGCTTCCAAGGCATGCGCGAGCGACATGAGACGATATCGGCGCTTCACAATCGCGCAACAGTCGGCCGATACTCTGCCGCTATGACCGACACCAAGCCCACCCCTCCCCCAGCGACCAAAACCGACGCCGAGTGGCGTGCCGAACTGACCCCCGAGCAGTATCGCGTCCTCCGCCAGAAGGGCACCGAGCGCGCCTTCACCGGCGAACTGTGGAACGAGCACCGGGCCGGCGTCTACCACTGCGCCGGGTGCGGCGCCGAGCTGTTCCGGTCCGAGACCAAGTTCGAGTCGGGCACCGGCTGGCCGAGCTTCTTCGCCCCGGCCGACCCTTCGGCGATCGCCACCGAGACCGATCGATCCTTCTTCATGACCCGAACCGAGGCGAACTGCGCGGCGTGCGGCGGGCACCTGGGCCACGTCTTCGACGACGGCCCGAACCCGACCGGCCTGCGCTACTGCATCAACTCGGCGGCGCTCAAGCTCGACCCGAAGGCTTAGCGGCACAGCGACAGCCTCGGCGAGCGCGACGGACCAGCCGTCGTAGGCGCTGAGCTGGTCTATCCGAACGATCCGGTGACGAGCGCACCGGCGGGCACGTCCGTCCCAATCACGACGCCCGTCGTCGAGACCTTCGTGTCGACGAGCCTGAGCGCGGCGGGGATCGCGCCGCCGCACACACGGCGTCATGGGAGTCCGTCGCATCGAGCATGGCCTGGATCACGCCGGCCTCGATCGACGGATCGTCCACGGCTCGATCGCGCAGGTCGACGAGGACACGACCGCCCTGCGGGAGGACCAGTTCGATCAGACCGTTCGCGGCCTCCTGCGGCGTCACGCGGCGTCCGGGACCGACGGGCGCATCTCGCGCTGCCCGGCGACCCAGCGAAGTCCGGCATTCCAGGAGGACGGGGATACCCGCCGGATGCCGGCACGCTCAGCCCGCGCTTCCCAGAGGCCGAGCCATCGGTCGGCCTCGGATCGGGGCACCTGCGCCCCGGTCACGAGACGTGCCAGGACGTGCCGCCGTCGGGTCGAATACTCGAGGTCCCGGCGGCGAAGGATCGTCATCATCAGACACTACGGTGTCGGCGGTCCGGGTCGCGTGAGCGACGCGGCCGTGAGCGTTACAGGTGCATCGCTCCATTCGTGTCGGGCCGGCTCGGCGGGACCAGGCCCGGCGCGGACGCGGACCCAGCGTCCCTGAGAGCCGCGGGTTGCCGCGGTTAGGCGCAGGGACCCATCTCGGCCGCGGGCCGGCCGGCCCGCGGGCGCCGCTCCTGCGCGGCCGGACCGGCCGCCATGCCACGGCGCGACAGCCGCTCGACCCGATAGCGGACCGGTTCGTCTTCCTGGATCCCGCGCGGCAGCGGCGGGACGGCCGGGATGGCAAGGATGTCGGACAGGGTCGGGCCGTCGGAACCGGCGAGGGCCCAGGACAGCACGATGATCGGCGCCGCCACGAAGGCGACGGTGCCGGCGATTTGGAACAGGGCGGTGAGGTCGGTCACGAATTTGGTCTCCGATGCGATGTGGACGTCGCGACCAAGCCTGCCCCTTGGAGCGCGCTCCAAGTCAAGCCCCCTGCCGCCTTGGAATCATCGCCGGAATACATGCCGGATCTTGTCATGAATCGGGCTCCCCAACCCCACCGACCCGGGCGTCGAGCCCCTCTTGACTTGGAGTGGACTCCAGGTTGTAGGGTCTGGGCGTGACGATGACGCGAACCATCCAGGACGCCGCGGCCGAGACCGGCGTCAGTCGTGACACGCTGCGCTACTACGAACGAGTCGGGATCCTGCCCGGCATCGCCCGATCCCGGAGCGGCCATCGCCGTTTCTCCGACGACGACATGGGCTGGATCAAGCTGGTCCAATGCCTGCGGGCCACGGGCATGCCGATCGAGGACCTCCAGACCTACGCCGAGCTGATGCAGCAGGGCGACTCGACCGCCGGGGAGCGGCTCCGCCTGCTCGAGGGCCACAAACGCCGGATCGAGGCCGACATGGCCGAGCTGTCGACCGCGCTCGAGCTCGTCGAACGCAAGATCTCCGGGTACGACGAGGTCCTTCGCCGAGGACTCAACGTGCGGCCGCCCGACCACCGGCCGGCCCCGCGGAAAGTTCGGGTCCGGAGCGCCAACTAGGCCCTCGGTCAGGGCCGTCGCGGCGTTTCGCTAGCGCGAGGGCTCGGGGCGCGGCGGCATCATGACCGCCACGACCGCCGCACCGATGAGCACGACCGCAGCCGCCGCCAGCCCACCGCTATGCAGGGCATCGACGAACCCGTTGCCGGCCGCGGTGCTGAGCAGGTGCCCGGCGTCGCCCGGCAGTCGCTCGGCGATCGCCATCGCCGCGCCGACCGAGTCCTTCGCCGGGCTGGCGATCTGGGGCGGCAGCGGCGCGACGACGGCGGTCATCCGATCGCTGTAGACGGTGTTCATGATCGAGCCGATGACGGCCACCCCGAGGGCGCCCGCGAGCTGGCCGACCAGCGCGTTCATCGCCGACCCGACGCCGGCGCGCTGCTCCGGCACGGCGCCCATGATCGCGTCAGCGGACGGGGCCATCACGTTGGCCATCGGGATCGCGACGCAGAACAGCGTCAGCGACACGACCCACGGCTCGGTCGATGACGTCCAGGCCTGCATGGTCAGGACGACCGCGGCCACCGCGACCAGCGCGGCCGCCACGACTCGCTTGGTGCCCAGCCGGTGGACCAGCCGGACGCTCAGCCCGGCCCCGATCGGGATCCCGAGCGCCAGCGGCAGCATGATCGCGCCGGCCGCCAGGGGCGATTGGCCGAGCACGAACTGCAGGAGCTGGGTCAGCCCGAAGATCATCGAGAACATCGCGAAGAAGTTGAGGCTCATCCCGGCGACGCCGGCCGACATCCGGGCGCTCCGGAACAGCGAGAAGTCCACCATCGGGTGTGCGGTCCGAAGCTCGTACCACGCGAACCCGGCGAGCAGCACCGCCGCCGCCGCGAATGCACCCAGGATCGTCGGATCGGTCCAGCCCGTCCGCGGCGCGTCGATGATCCCGTAGACCAGGATCGTGATCCCCGAGATGGACAGGAGGGCCCCCGGCAGGTCGGGCGACGCATGCTCCGGATCCTTGCTGTCGGGAACGAGGAACAGCCCGAGGAGCAGCGCTGCGAGCACGACCGGGACGTTGATGAGGAAGACGGCCTGCCAGTCGAAGTTCTCGATCAGGAAGCCGCCGGTGATCGGGCCGAGCCCGATGCCGAGACCCGACGTCGCCGCCCAGGCGGCGATCGCCTTGCCGCGTTCCTCGCGCGGGAAGACGTTGATGAGGATCGACAGCGTCGACGGGATGATCATCGCCGCACCCGTCCCCATCACGGCCCGCGCCGCGATGAGCTGCTCGGCGGTCGTCGTGAACGTGGCCGCGATGGACGCCCCACCAAACAGCAGGAGCCCGAGCTGGAGCAGCCGCGCCCGCCCGAACCGATCGCCGAGTGCGCCCATCAGGAGCAGCAGGCCGGCGAACACGAGGATGTAGGCGTCGACCATCCACTGGAGCTGCGAGGCATTCGCGTCGAACGAGCGCTGGAGCGTGGGCAGGGCGACGTTGAGCACGAAGTTGTCGAGCCCGATGATGACCAGGCTCAGGGACAGGGCGCCGAGGGTCAGCCAGCGGCGCTGGTAGATCCGATCGTGGGCGAGCGGTGCGGTTTCAACGTGGGCAGCCATGACGCTACTCCTGCGGAACTGGATGGGCTGGGTCGTCCGTGGCGCCCAGGGCCTGGAGCGAGGCGACGGCCAGCTGGTCGACCGCGTCCTCGAGCGGCAGATCGAAGCCCGTCAGCCGCTCGGCGAGCGGCCGGGTGAAGACGTGGAACAGCAGCGGCCCGATGAACAGCTGCGCGGCCAGGGTCGGATGCATCCCTCGGAGCCGTCCGAGGTTCATCTGGTGGTCGAGATAGCCGCCGAGCGCCGCCACGATCGCCTGGATCGAGCGGCCGGCGCCTTCGACCGCCTCGGGCGATCCCGAGGTGACCTCGAAGAAGACCGATCGCATGATCCCGATCCTGGCCGCCGCGGTGCGGGCGGCCATCCGATAGACGGCGGGGAGCACGACCTCGGGCGGCTCCTCGCCGACCTGGCCCAGGTAGTCGACGATCTGGCGGAACGGCGCGAATGCGACGATGACCGCCTCGAAGAGCGCCGGCTTGCCCGGGAACAGCCGATAGACGCTCGCCCGCGAGACACCGGCGCGGACCGCGAGCTCGTCCATCGACAGGCCCGCCAGCCCGTCGCGACCGATCAGCTCTGCCGCGGCTGCGAGCACGCGCTCGCGCGAGTCCGGGTCGGGTTCGAGGTCCAGGGCGCCCAGCAGGTCGGCGCGTGAACGGAAGTGCCTGTAGAACGTCGCGCGCGAGACCCGGGACGCCCTGACGACCGCGTCGAGCGGCGCGCTCGGATCCTCGGCGAGGACGGGGCCTGCCGCCGCGAGGATCGCCTGGCGGGTGTGCGGGCCGGCGGGACTTGCCATGCGACGAGGCTAGACGCGACGTCTCGTCTTGTCAAGTGCCATGTGGCGGGTCTTGGGCGTCGCGGCGGCCGCGTCGTGGCCCTCGCGGGTGTCGGCGCCGTCGCGTGGTGGCCCGTCGCGGGGGCGTCGCCGCCGTGGCGGCGCGACGGGGCCGTCGGCGGGCTGTAGAAGAGCGGAATATGCGTGGTGGGGCTGCTATGGCCGGCCAGGCGCCGCCGCAGGGTCGGCGCTCCGCGCCCGAGGGCCTGAGCTGAGCGTGGATCCATCTCCGTCGGCCCGTGCCAGCGAGTGATTCCGCCGATCTGGCGGCTCGTCGGACCGGAAACCGGCCATACGAGTCTGCCCGTGACTGTTCCGCCGAATTCGGGCGCCCGCCGGGTCCGCGCAGGCGGGCAGCTAGCCGTTCGCCCGGATCTGGCGCAGCGCTTCGGACAATCCGCCACTCCACGCTTCGCCGTGACCGGGCAGCACCCAGGTCGCCTCGAAGTCGTCGAGCCTTGCGAGCGACGCGCTCGCCTGCGCACGGTCCAGCGTGAATGGCGCCGGCCGCGGCCCGACCTCACCGGTCAGCACGCTCCGAGTCGTGAACGCGTCGCCCATGAACACCGCGTCGACCGTCGGGACGTGGACCGCCACGGAACCCGGCGTGTGCCCCGGAATATGGATGATCCGCGGCGAACCGGGCAGGTCGAGCGTGGCCCCGTTGGTGAACGTCGTCACCTCGGTCAGGTAGGTGATACGCAGCGCGCCATGCCGCGCCCCGTAGACGAGGAAGCTGGCCAGGGCCCTGATCTTGACAGGCCCCCACCCGGACATCGGCTTCTTGACCTCGCCGCGCGCCCGACCGGCGTCGAGCTCGTGGACGAAGACGGGCACGCCCCGCTCGCGCCGGAGCCGCTCCGCGTACCCGATATGGTCGGTGTCGCCGTGGGTCAGGACGATGCCTCGAACGTCGTCGAGCGACCGGCCCATGGCAGCGAGGGCCGCCGGCAGGTCGCGCCAGTAGCCGGGCAGTCCGGCGTCGACGATCGTGACCTGGCCACCTTCGTCGACGAGGTAGGAGTTGACAAGGCTCGAGCCGAGCCGGTAGAGCGAGGTGGAGAGCTGCGTGTGTACCATGGCGGCTATACTACGTAGCCATCATCGCTATTGTCAATAGCCATGGAGCGAGACCATGCCGACACCGGCCCGAACCTCGATCGACGCGATCATCGCCGCTGCACGCGCCATCCTCGACGCCGACGGGCTCGACGGCTTGACGATGTCGCGCGTCGCCGCCGCCGTCGGCGTTCGTGCGCCGTCGCTCTACAAGCGCGTCAAGGACCGAGGCGCGCTCGTTCGCCTCATCGCGAACGACGTCGCGAACGAGCTGACGATCGAGCTCGATGCCGCCGCGTTGAGCGGGGACCCGAGCCTGGACCTGCGCGCGATCGCCAGCGCCTTCCGGACCTGGGCACTCGCCCATCCGGAGGCCTATCACCTGCTGTTCGATCGGCTGCCCGAGGGCGAGCGCGTGGACCCCGATGTCAATGCGCGATCGGCAGCCGCGCTCCTGCGGACCGCGGCCGAGCTCGCCGGTGAAGCGCATGCCCTCGAGGCGGCCCGGACCGTGGTCGCCTGGGCCAACGGCTTCCTCAACATGGAGCTGGCCGGCGCGTTCCGGCTGGGTGGCGACGTGGACGCCGCGTTCGATTACGGCGTGGAGCGCCTGACGCGCGCAATCCGGGCGTGACGCGGCGGACCGGCCGGTCGGCCGAAGAGCGCGGACACTCGGCTCTTGACCGGCACCGGAGCCTGGCGCAGGGTTGACGTAACACACGAGGCATGGCGATGGGCGAACACGACAGGCGACGACCCGAGCACAACGCCGGCGCGTTCCTGGGACCCGACCTCCTGGTCCCCGTCCCGATGCGGACGCTCAGCGACGACTACCACGACGAGCCCGCCGAACCCGAGGACGCGGCGCGGGAACCCGAGCCCGAGCGGTCGGGGCGCCTGCGCCGTGCCCTCGATCGGTGGACCCGTCACGCCGAGCGTCGTTGACCGTCAGCCGACCCTGACAAGCGCGCGGCCGAGATCGACCGTCGCCTGCGGCGAGACGGCGGCCATCAGTTCCGGGCGGTGGGTGATGAAGATGGCGGTCCGGCCGCGCGCAGCTTCGAGCAGGTCGGCCGTCAGGGCGGTCGCGGTCGCCTCGTCGAGGTGCTCGGTCGGCTCGTCGAAGATGAGGATCGGACGATCGGCCAGGATCGCGCGAGCCAGCTCGATCCGCTGGCGCTGACCGCCCGACAGTCGAGCACCGGCTTCTCCGACGAACGTACCCAGGCCGTCCAGCAGCGTGTCGATCCAGTCGAGCAGGCGCGCTCGGCCGAGCGCCGCGCGCACGTCGTCATCGGACGCCCCGGGTCGCGCCAACCGGACGTTCTCGGCGATCGTCGAGTCGAACAGGTGGGCGTCCTGCCCGCACAGGCCGACGACACGCCGGACGTCGTCGGCCGCGAGACGGCGGAGGTCGACAGATCCGGACGCGGCGACCAGCTCCACCGTGCCGGCCGACGGATCGAGGAACCGCAGCAGGACGGCGGCGAGCGTGGTCTTGCCTGAACCGCTGGGACCGGTCACCAGGGCGCGCTCCCCTGCCCCGAGCTCGAGATGAAGGCCGTCGAGGACGTCCGGTGCCGTGGCCGCGTAACGCGCCGCAAGGCCCCGGATCCGGATCCCGTAGGGGCCTGCGGGCAGGGGCTCCGGGTCGGCGGGATCGGCGACGGGATCCGGCCGGGCGAGGATCCCCGCGAGGCGACCGGCTCCAGCCCGCAGCCGGGTCAGTTGCTGCGCGACCGGCGCCAAGGCGCCGACCAGCTCGTGCGCGGCGATCGGGAGCAGCACCACGACGGCCAGCGCGACGCCACCGACGGCACCGGCCCGGACGGCGACCATGCCTGCCACGAGCGCCAGCCAGACGGCGGCGCCGCCCGACAGCGACGCGACCAGGATCCCGACTCCGGCGCCCCCGGCCGATCGCGCCTCGGCCCGCTCGAGGTCGGCCGAGCGGGCGGCCAGCCGGGACAGCTCGGGACGGTCCACGCCGGCGGCGACCAGCTCGGGCGCCGCCTGGAGGAGCTCGAGCGCCGCGGCCGACAGGGCTCCGCGGGCGGGCGCGATGCGGGCCTCGGCCCGACGGGCGAGGGCCCAGCCGGCCAGTGGCGCACCGATCGCCGACACGACGAGGGTCACCGCCAGGACCGCGCCTGCGAGCGGAACGAGGGCCGCGACCACGAGCACCGTCGCGGCACCGGCCACGACCGCGATCGCGCTCGGCATGACGATCCGCGGCCACAGGTCGACCAGCCCGTCGACGTCGGCCACGAGACGCGACAGCAGGTCGCCCGAGCGCTGGTCGGCCAGCCCGGCCGGGGCCAGTCGTTCGAGCCGTCGATACGCGCGAGAGCGGACGGCGGCGAGGATCCGGAGCGAGGCGTCGTGCGCGGGCAGCCGCTCGGCGTACCGGAGGGCGCCGCGCGACACGCCAAAGGCGCGGACCGCCACGATCGCCACCATCAGGTCGAGGATCGGCGGCTGCTGGGCCGCCCGCGAGATCAGCCAGGCCGAGGTGCCGGTCAGCGCGATCGCGGAACCCGCCGCGCCGATCCCCGCGAGCAGCGACAGGGCGAGCCGGCCACGCACGGTCCAGCCGAGCCGGAGGACCTCGCGGATCATGCGGCGGCCGACCCGTCGTCGTTGTCCGTCGCTGCGCGCGATGTCACCTCGACGTTCCGATCGGCCACGGCGATGGCGGCCGGCCGGTGGGCGACCAGGACGACGATGGTCCTGGCCTCGCGCGCACGATGAGCGATCGCCGCCAGGACCACCCGCTCGGTCTCTTCGTCGAGGCCGGCAGTGGGCTCGTCGATGAGCAGGACCGCCGGATCGCGCGCGAAGGCCCGGGCGACGGCGACGCGGCGCCTCTCCCCACTCGACAGCCCGAGGCCGCCCTCGCCGAGCGGGTACGACAGCTCGAATCCGCTCAACCCGACCGCGTCGAGCGACTCGCGAATGGTCGCGTCCGTCGCCTCCGGCGCGATCAGCCGGACGTTGTCGGCGACAGTGCCCGTCACCAGGAACGGAACCTGCGGGACCCATGCGACGTGGCGCCGCCAGGCGATCGGGTCGAGCTCGGCGACCGAGGTCGTCTCGCCGCCTTCGCCAGTCAGGCAGATCGTGCCAGCGTCGGGCCGGACGAGCCCGAGGATGGCCAGTAGCAGCGTGCTCTTGCCGGCGCCGCTCGGCCCGGTCAGCGCCACGATCTCCCCCGGCCGGACCTCGAATGAGGCGGCGGCCGGCGCCAGCAGGTCGCGGCCCGGCTGGCGGACGGCGACACTTTCGATGCGCAGTGTCGCCGTCCGCAGGTCGGGGAGATCGGCCCGTGACCCGGTGTCCGGCAACGGCGAATCGAGCAGCTCGAAGGCCGATCGCATGGCGGCCTTCCCCTCCTCGCTCGCGTGGAAGTGGACGCCCAGCTGGCGGAGGGGCAGGTACGCCTCCGGCGCGAGGATCAGGACGAACAGCCCGGTCCGCAGATCGAGGCTCCCTTCCACCAGGCGGATGCCGATCCCGACCGCGACCAGCGCCACCGACAGCGTCGCGAAGAACTCGAGCGCGAACGCCGACAGGAAGGCGGTCCGCAGCGACGTCATCGTCTCGACCCGGTAGGCATCGGTGACCCGCACGAGCGCCTCGGCCTGCGCCCTCGCGCGGCCGTACGCCTTGAGCGTGGGCAGACCCTGGACGACGTCGAGGAAATGATGGGCGAGCCGGGTGAGCGCCTGCCAGCGGCGCCGGCGCCGGCCCTCGACGGCCCGGCCGATGAGGACCATGAAGACCACGATGAGCGGCACCGTCAGCCCGACGGTCAGCGCGGCCACGAGGTCGGCGCCGGCGATCGCGAGCACGACGGCGACCGGCACGATCACCGCCAGGGGCAGCTGTGGCAGGTACCGGGCGTAGTAGGCGTCGAGCGAGTCGACGCCCCGGGTCGCCAAGGCGACGATCTCCGCCGAGCCGTGCCCGCTCGCCCGCCCTGCGTTGAGCTGAACGCCACGTTCCAGGATGGCGGCACGGAGCCTGGCCTTGACGGACGCCGCTGCGCGATGGGCGCTGGCCTCGCCGGCCCAGGCGGCCACCGCGCGCGCAACCAGCACGGCGCCGAGGGCCAGCAGCGTGGTGGTTAACCCGTCGAGATCGGCGCCGGCCAGGAAGGTCGTGCTGATCGCGTCGGCCAGCAGCGCCGCCTGGGCGATCGCCAGCGCGGCCATGATCACCCCGAGCGCCACGAACACCCCGAGCCGGACGACCGCGGCGCGGCTCAGACCGAGCAGGCGGCGTTCGAGCGGCGTCACGAGGGACGAATCGCTGGAGGACGCCGGTCAGGCGGCGCCTTCCGCCTCCTCGTCACGGGGCAGCTGGTCGAGGCCGACGCGGCGCCGGAAGACCCAGTAGGTCCAGCCCTGGTAGAGCAGGACGAACGGGGTGAAGATCAGCGCGACCACGGTCATGATCCCGAGCGTGTACGGCGTCGACGAGGCGTTGCTGGTCGTCAGGCTGTAGGCCGCGTCCGTGCTGGACGGCATCACGTTCGGGAAGAGCGCCGCGAACAGGGCCACGGCCGCGAAGGCGATCGTCAGGGCCGTGCCGATGAACGCCCAGCCCTCGCGCCCGAGGCGGTTGGCGACCAGCGCCCCGACGAGCGCGAGGGCCGCCAGGACGGACATCACCAGCGACCCGGTGTCGCCCCGTTGCTCCTGGGTCCAGGCCAGGAAGACGACCGCCACGACGGCCGTGGCGATGCCGGCGATCCCGGCCGTCCGGTTCGCCCGGGCGCGCAGCTCGCCGGTCGTCTTGAGCGCGAGGAAGACGGCGCCGTGGGTCACGAACAGGCCGAGCGTCGTCAGGCCGCCGAGCAGCCCGAACGGGTTGAGCAGCGTGAACAGGTCGCCCGTGAACTCATGCTTCGCATCGATCGGCACGCCGGCCACGATGTTCGCGAAGGCGACGCCCCACAGGATCGCCGGCAACAGCGAGCCGAGGAAGATGGCGGCGTCCCAGCGGAGCCGCCACGGGGCGTCGACGCGCTTGCCGCGGAACTCGAACGCGACGCCGCGGACGATCAGCCCGATCAGGATCAGGAAGAGCGGCAGGTAGAAGCCGCTGAACAGGGTCGCGTACCACTCGGGGAAGGCGGCGAACGTGGCCCCGCCGGCGACCAGCACCCAGACTTCGTTGCCGTCCCAGACCGGGCCGATCGTGGCGATCACGGCCCGCCGCTCGCGCTCGTTCCGGCCGAGGATCGGCAGCAGGATGCCGACCCCGAAGTCGAACCCCTCGAGCACGAGGTAGCCGACCCACAGGAACGCGATGAGGCCGAACCAGACCGTGGTGAGCTCCATCTCGACGCTCCTCAGTACGCGAAGACGGCCGGGCGCTCGGCGTCGTCGGCGTCGCCGCGGCCTGGCTCGCTGGGCAGGCCCGCCCGGATCCGACGGAGCAGCAGCCCGACCTCGACGACTGCGAGGCCGCCGTACAGCAGCGTGAACGTGACGAGCGTGATCGCGACCTCGAGGCTCGACGTGCCGGGCGACACGCCCGCGGAGGTGTCCATCAGCCCGAACACGATCCACGGCTGGCGACCGAGCTCGGTGAAGATCCAGCCGAGCGAGTTCGCCGCCAGCGGCAACAGTGGCAGGGCCACGGTCGTGGCAACCACCCAGCGGTTCGGCCGGACCGCCCGGCCGCGCCGCATCAGCCAGAGCAGCCAGGCCGCGGCCAGGGCCGCGAGGCCGCCGGCGCCGATCATCAGCCGGAACGTCCAGTACGTGACCGGGATGATCGGCCGGTAGTCGCCCGGACCGTACAGATCCTGGTAGGCCGCCTGGAGGTCGTTGATCCCCTCGACCTTGCCGTTGAGGTCCCCGGTTGCAAGCAAGGACAGCACGTTCGGGATGCGGATGGAGAACAGCTCCTTGCTGCCGTCGAGGCTCCCGATCGTGAACACGGAGAACGAGGCGGGCTGCGACGTGTCGTAGAGGGCCTCGGCAGCCGCCATCTTCATCGGCTGGACGCTGGTCATGACCCGGGCCTGCTGGTCACCCGTCACCAGGACGAGCAGACCCGCCACCAGCACGGTCGCCGCCCCGACCCGGGCGGCCGAGCGGAATGTCGAGTCGTCCGGCCCTGAACGGCGGGACAAGCGCCAGACGGCGATCGCCGCCACGAACGCCCCGGCGGTCAGCATCGACGCGGCGATCGTGTGCAGAAAGGTGATGACCGCCAGCGGGTTGGTCAGCACGGCGATGAAGTCGGTCAGCTCGGCCCGACCGACGGTCGCGTTGTACGAATACCCGACCGGGTTCTGCATCCAGGCGTTGGCGGCCAGGATGAAGTAGGCCGACAGGATCGTCCCGATCGCGGCAATCCAGATCGTGGCCAGGTGAAGGCGTCGCGGCAGCCGATCCCAGCCGAAGATCCAGAGCCCGAGGAAGGTCGACTCGAGGAAGAACGCGAGGAGTCCCTCGATCGCCAGCGGCGCGCCGAAGATGTCGCCGACGAACCGGCTGTACGTGCTCCAGTTCATCCCGAACTGGAACTCCTGGACGATCCCGGTGACGATGCCGAGCGCGAAGTTGATGAGGAACAGCTCCCCGTAGAACCGGGTCAGCCGAAGCCAGGCCGGGTTGCCGGTCCGAACCCAGACGGTCTGGAACGCCGCGACCAGGAAGCTCAGGCCGATCGTCAGCGGGACGAACAGGAAGTGGTAGACGGTGGTGATGCCGAACTGCCAGCGGGCCAGGTCAAGGGCGTCCACCCAGAAGCCTCCTCTGTGCCGGGGATCCCCGGTCAGGGTAGGTCATGGGCGCGCTCGGCGATTGGGCCGAATGGCAGGAAATCCCGGCCGCTTTCCCGAGGGTAGCTGCCATCTGCGCGTGGTCCCGGAATCTCGGGCCGAATGGACCTATTCCGATCCAGGCGGGGTCAGTAGGGTCCTTCCGATGCGTCCCCGCGTTCGCGTGCTCATCACCGTCCTCGCCACGATCGGGGCGATCGGCGCCTGCTCCGGTGCCGCCGCAAATCCCACCGTCGCTCAGTCGTGGGCGCGGCCCGCCCCGGCCGGGGGCGATACGGCCGCGTACCTGACGATCACCGGTGCACCAAACCAGGCCGACGCGCTGTTGTCGGCGTCGAGCCCGGCCGCGGACATGGTCCAGCTTCACGACGTATCCACCGACGCGTCGGGGATGACCGGCATGCACCCGATCGACCGGCTCGACATCCCGGCCGGCGCCACGGTGACCCTCGAGCCGGGCGGGCATCACCTGATGGTCATGGGCGTGAAGCAGGAACTCGCGGTCGGCGGGACGATCGAGCTCGACCTGGTGTTCGAGCACGCCGGCACGATCGTCGTCCAGGCGGAGATCCGACAGGGCTGACGTGTCCGATCGTCCCACCATCTCGCCACCGGAAGACACATCCGTCCGGGTCCTCGACGGCGGGTTCTGGCTGGTCGTGGCGATGGCCGGCGTGCTGCTGGTCCTGGTCGTGGCGATGGTGGCGCGCGGCGTTCTGTCGCCGGAAGGCGGCGGCGCCGGGCCGGGTTGGACCGCCGCGGCCGTCGCGGGAGCGACCGCCGGGAGCGCGGCGCCCGGGGCCGCGACGCCGGCCCCGGTCGATGTGGCCGGCTTCCTCCTTCCCACCCAGCGTGAGGCTCCGGCCATCGAATTGACCGACCAGGATGCCCGTCCCTTCTCGCTCACCTCGTTGCGTGGCGAGCCCTCGCTCGTGTTCTTCGGCTACACCCACTGCCCCGATGTCTGTCCCGCGACGATCGGCACGATGGGGCTCGCGATGACGGCTTACGGACCCGGAATCCACGCGGTCTTCGTGACCGTCGACCCGCAGCGCGACACGACGACCTGGCTCAACGAGTACGTCCGCTACCTGCCGACCGGGTTCATGGCGGTCACCGGCTCGGAGGACCAGATCCGGTCGACCGCCGACGCGTGGGGCGTTCGCTACGCCCGCGTCGAGGGGACGACGCCCGCCAACTACTCGATGGCACACACGGCCGACGTGTTCGTGGTCGACGCGAACGGCATGCTCCGAGCCCGGTTCCCGTTCGGGACGGAGGCGCCGGCGATGACTGCGGTCGTCCGCGAGGTCGTGGCCACGACGCAGGTGGCCGTTTCTCCAGCGGGCGCCGCTGCCGCCTCGGCGGCCCCGGCGGCGCCATCGGCGCCATCGGCGACGCCCGCCGCCGATGTGCCAGAGCTCGACGTGACGGTCGTCTCGTCCGCCGTCTGGGCCGGTCCGTCAACACCGGTCATCCTCACCCTCAAGCACGCGGGCGCGCCCCTGAACGACCCCAATCTCCACCCGTCGGTCCAGCTCGAGAACGCGTTCGGGGCGCCCGTCGGCATCCCGGTCGACGCCGTCGGGGTCCAGCCGCCGGGCGTGGAGACCGTGTCTTACGTCGCGGAACTATCGATCTCGGCGCCGGGCGCGTGGCGGATCGCGGTGGCCGGGACGATTGGCGGCGTGACGCTGGCCGGCTGGGCGCCGCTGACGGCGTCCGACCCGGGCGCGACCGCGCCGATCGGCGGGCCGGCACCGACTGCCCACACGCCGACGCTCGCCGACGTCGGCGGCAACCCGCGGGCCGTGACCACCGACCCGGCGCCCGACCTCCGGCTGTCGCAGACGTCGACGACAGACGCGCTGTCGGCGGGCCAGCCGTTCGTGCTCGTGATCGACTCGACCAAGTTTCGGGTCTCGCCGGTGTGCGGTCGGGCGATCATCATGGCCCGCAACCTGCTCGATCGGTGGCGCGATATCGCGTTCATCCACCTCGAGCCGTTCCGCTACGCCGTCGTGACCGACACGCCCGTCCTCGACGGCAGCCTCGACAACCCCAGCCTGACCGATCCGGCCGCCGCCTGGGGGATCGGCGGATCGCCATGGGGCGCAAGGTCGATGCCGTGGGTCTTCGTGGTCGACGGCCACGGCGTCGTCCGCGCCAAGTACCAGGGCGTGAGCGGCAGCGCCGACGTCGACGTGATCGTGTCGCTGATCGAGCAGGGAGGATGAGCATGACGCAGCCCACGGCAGGGCCCCGGACGCCGTTCGGCACTTCGAATTGGGGCCGAATGTCACCTCCGGTCGACGGCTCCGGCCGCCACGATCCGGAGATGGACACGACTTCGCAGGACACCCTGCCAACCGCCGATCTCGATGACGTCGACCTCTCGCGCCGCCGGTTCCTGCGCAACGCTGCGCTGACCGGCGGCGGCCTGGTCGCCGCTGCAGGACTGGCCGCGTGCGCGCCGGCTGCCGGTCAGGCGTGGACCTTCGGGCCGGCGCTGGCCGCCGGAAGCGCCGCGCCGAGCGCCGCGCCGAGCTCGGCGGCCGCGACGGCGACGGCCGCAGCGAGCATGTCGATGGAGCCGGCACCGACAGCCTCCGCGTCGAGCTCGCCAGGCGCGTCGACCGACAACCTCCCGGCCGGCTGGACCGAGCACGACATCGCCGCACGGAACAAGATCCAGCGCTACCTCGGCAACCTGGTTCCGGCGCTCAAGGACGTCTATGGGCCGGCTGCGTTCGCGAAGTTCGCCGACATGCTGGCCGCCGCCGAGAACTATCCCGAACTCGGCCAGAAGCCGGCCTTCGCGCAGGTTCCGCAACTCGTCCTGAACGATGCGGTCAAGCCGCTCACCCCGACGCTCGACGGGGCGGTCAAGGTCTTCAACCTGACCATCGACGAGATCGAGCAGCACATCGACGAACTGATGCCGCCGGTCGCCGGGCTCGGCTACAACGCACAGTGGCCCGGCCCGACCATCCGCGTGACCGAGGGCGACAAGGTCCGGGCGATCTTCAGGAACAACCTCAAGGAAACGACGAGCGTCCACTTCCACGGTGTCGAGTTCGACGACTTCTTCCAGGACGGCGTCCCCTTCGTGAACCAGAAGCCATTCGCGCCGGGTGAGAGCTGGACCTACGAGTTCACCGCCAGCCGGCCCGGCTCGCTGATGTACCACTCGCACCACAACGCCACCGACCAGGTCGGCCGCGGACTACTCGGCGCGTTCGTCGTCGATCCCAAGACCCCGACTTCGGACGACAAGATCGACCGCGACTACGTCTGGATCTCGAACGACGAACTTGGCGGGTTCACGATCAACGGCCACGGGTTCCCGGCCATCGTGCCGGTCCTCGGGGCGATCGGCGAGACCGTCCGGATCCGGTTCATGAACGAGGGAATCATGATGCACCCGTGGCACCTCCACGGGTACCGGATGAAGGTGGTGGCCCGCGACGGCTACCCGCTCGAGGGGGCGTCGTTCCATTGCGACACCCTGGGCGTCAACCCGGGCGAACGCTACGACGTCAACGTCGTCCTGGATCGCCCCGGCGTGTGGGCGTTCCACTGCCACATCCTGCCGCACGTCGAAGGCGCGGACGGGATGTTCGGCATGGTCAATACCCTCGTCGTCGTCCCCAAGAAGGAGCACGTCGACGCGATCGTGGCGGCCATCCTGGCCTAGCTCACCTGGCGCCGGCTGAACCCGCCCGTTCCGCCCGACTCCGTCGCCACTCCCCAATTCCGGGGCGCGGCGGCACCGCAGCCGGTGTCACCGCGAGGAGGAATGGTGGCGGCGGATGGTCGGGTTCGAGAGGATCCGCCGCTGGGCCGGGCCCCCCTCCCTGAGACCCGGGCGGGCCGACCAGATCCCCGCGCGCCACTGGAGCCACGGTTCTTGCGCGGAGCCAGCGATATCGTGTGACGCCCGCCGGGCGCGGCGGATCGCAGCCGTCGTCGTTCGCGTTACGGCGTGCTTGCATCGATGCGGTGGTGTCGGAACCTGATCCCGACCGCGGCGAGGAGCCACGGTCATGCACCGATGGCACGTCGCGCGAGGCTACCGAAATCTCGACCTCGGCCCCACCCCGCCTCCACATGCGCTCCACAAGCGAACTCCAGCATTCGAGGCAGATCGGATCCACCGATGGATCCACCAGGACTCTGAAGGAGCGCAATCTCATGCGTCGCATCGTTCCCGCCATCCTGCTCGTCGCCATCCTGGCGATCGGAGGCGGACTCCTCGTGAACGCCGCCTACGACGCAGGCGTTCACAGCGCGGTCACCACCGCGGTGGCCAATGGCCAGACCGTCGCCCCCGTCGTCGTGCCGCCATACGGCTTTGGCTACGGCTACGGCTGGCACCCGTTCGGCTGGGGCTTCTCGATCTTCGGCCTGCTGGCCGGGCTGTTCTTCCTGTTCATCATCTTCGGCCTGATCCGCGCCGTCTTCTGGGGCGGACGCCGGGGCTGGGGCCCGGGCGGCTGGGGTGGACCCGGCCACCACGGCCGCAGTTGGGACGCCCGATACGAGCGCAATCCGTGGATCGAGCGGTTCGGCCCGAGCTTCGAGGAGTGGCATCGGCAGGCCCACGGCAGTGGGACGAGCGCCGGATCATCCGCCGAGCCGCCGGCGTCGAATCAAGGTTCGACACCGGCCTGAACGCCACCGTCAACCGCGCCCTCGGACGATCTCGTCCGGGGGCGCATCCGTTGTCCGGGCACTCCCCGGGCTGAAGGCCGCACTACGATGCCCTCGATGAAGACCATCCTCGTCGTCGACGACGAACCGAAGATCGCGCAGCTCGCCCGCGACTACCTCGAGCACGCGGGGTTCGAGGTGCTCATCGCCGGCGACGGGCCGGCGGCGCTGACCGCGGTTCGCCAGCGTCATCCCGACCTGGTGGTGCTCGACCTCGGGCTGCCGGGTCTCGACGGGCTCGACGTGACGCGCCAACTGCGACGGGACTCGACCATCCCGATCGTGATGCTCACCGCGCGCGACGACGAGCTGGACAAGCTGCTCGGCCTCGAGCTCGGGGCCGACGACTACCTGACCAAGCCGTTCAGCCCGCGCGAGCTGGTCGCCCGCGTGCGCGCGGTGCTGCGGCGAACGGAGACGGCTGCCGCGCCGAGCGACCTGATCCGCGCCGGCGACCTGGTGCTGGACGTGCCGCGGATGCGGGTCGAGGTGGCCGGCAGGGCCGTCGAGCTGACCGCGACGGAGTTCGGGCTGCTCAAGACCCTGGCGGCCAGCCCCGGCCGGATCTTCACCCGGTCGCAGCTCCTCGACGAGATCCGCGGCGTCGCCTTCGAGTCGTACGAGCGGGCGATCGATTCGCACATCAAGAACCTGCGGCGCAAGCTCGAACCCGATCCGGGCGAGCCACGCTACGTCCTGACCGTGTACGGCGTCGGCTATCGATTCGCCGACGATCGATCGGCGCGGCCGTGAGCGATCCGAGAGAACCGAACGGCCCGGCCAGCCCGGGCGGCCGCGGCGAGCTGCATGGACCGGGCGACAACGGCGACCGTCATTCCGCGCGTGAGCCGGCGTGGCGGCCGGGCCCGCCCTGGCGCGAACACGAGGATCAGCGGAACCCGTTCTGGAGTGGCGGCGGCGATCCTCGCGACCCGTCGTGGTCGTGGCGGGCCGACCGAGGACGCTACGGGCCGTGGGATCGGCGCGACCAGAGATATCGCGAGATGCGCCTCCGCGCCCGGCTGTATCGCCGCTCCCAGGCCCAGGGCGCGCCGTGGCATCGGCGCCAGGGGTTCGGCTGCATCTTCGCCATCCTGTTCCTGATCGTCGTCGGCTCGATCGTCACCGCAACGGCGACCGTCCTCTCGCAGCTCGGCCCGATCCCCGTGGTGATCGCCGTCCTGGCGGTCGTCGCCATCGCGGCCGCGCTGCTCCGGGGAGTGGCCGGTGCCGCACGCGATCTCGACGCGATGCTGACCGCTACCCGCCGGGTCCAGGATGGCGATTACAGCGTGCGACTCGGGTCCACCCGCTCCGATCTCGCCCCGATCCAGGAGCTGGCCCGCGGCTTCGACACCATGACCGCCCGGCTCGAGGCCGACGAGGAGCAGCGCCGAACGCTGCTCGCCGACGTCAGCCACGAGCTCCGGACGCCGCTCACGGTGATCACCGGCAACCTCGAGGCGATCGTCGACGGCGTCCATCCGCCGGACCGGGACCATCTCGGCTCGATCCTCGACGAGACCCGGGTCATGGAGCGACTGATCGAGGACCTGCGGACCGTCAGCCTGTCGGAAGCGGGCACGCTCGCGCTCCACCCGGAGCCGACCGACCCGGATGTCCTGATCGGCGAGGTCCTGCATGCGTTCGGACCCGGCGCGACGTCGGCCGGCGTGACCCTCGCGTCCGGCTCGACGGAGGACCTGCCGATCCTCGACGTCGACCCGGTCCGGATCCGAGAGGTGCTGTCGAACCTCGTCGCCAATGCCCTGCGGCACACACCCGCCGGCGGTCGGATCACCGTCGGGGGCGCGGTCACGCCGACGACGGTCGTCCTATCCGTCAGCGATACGGGACCGGGCATCGACCCGGAGCTGCTGCCGCACGTCTTCGACCGGTTTGTCAAGGGCGCCGGATCGCGCGGCTCGGGGCTCGGCCTGGCGATCGCCCGGGGGTTGGTCGAAGCCCACGGCGGAACGATCGCCGTGCAGTCGCCGGCCGGTGGCGGGACCACGTTCCGGTTCGAGCTGCCGCGGACCGGCGAGGGCTGACACCGAGCGGCTATCCTCGTCGGGTGAGCACCATCCGGGCTGCGATCCTGCGCACGAGCGGGTCGCCCGCGGCGATCGAAGACGTCGCGATCGCCGAGCCAGCCGCCGGGGAGGTCCGCGTCCGGGTGCAAGGATCCGGCGTCTGCCACTCGGATCTCCATGTTCGCGACGGCGAGTGGCCCCGGCCGCTCCCGATGGCGATGGGCCACGAAGGGGCGGGCGTCGTCGAGGCGGTCGGCCCGGGCACCTCGTTGCAGGTTGGCCAGCCGGTGGCCCTGTCCTGGCTCGTCCCGTGCGGTCGGTGCCGGTCGTGCCAGGCCGGTCGACCGTGGGCGTGCCCGGATTCGCCCTCGTTCGCGCATCGACTGCCGGGCGGCGCGGCGGCGCTTTCCGGGTCCGATGGGCGGCCGGTCATGTCGTATTGCGGGATCGGGACGATGGCCGAGGCGACGGTGGTCCCGGAGGCAGCCGCGATCCCGCTCCCGGATGGGGTGGACCCGGCCGTCGCCGCCCTGATCGGCTGCTGCGTGTCGACCGGCGTCGGTGCGGTGACCAAGACGGCTGCGGTGCCCGCGGGCTCGAGCGTCGCGATCATCGGATTGGGCGGTGTCGGCCTGTCGTGCGTGATGGGCGCGGTGCTTGCCGGCGCCGCCCGGATCGTGGCCATCGACCGCGTCCCCGCCAAGCTCGAGGTGGCTCGCGACCTCGGCGCCACGGACGGACTCGTCGCGACCGACGATCGCGCGGCGACGATCGCAGGGCTGCGCGAGCTGACCGACGGGGGCCCTGACTTCGTGTTCGAGGCGATTGGCCGAGTGTCCACCGTCGAGCTCGCGATCGAGAGCCTGCCGATCGGCGGTGCGGCCGTCCTGGTCGGCCTGACCGCGTTCGAGGCTCGCTCCTCGTTCGGGGTGTATCCGCTGGTCGATGGCGCGCGGCGGATCCTCGGGTCCAACTACGGCTTCGCCGATCCGGCCGTCGACTTCCCCCGCTATGCCGCGCTCCACCTCGCCGGCCGGCTCCCGATCGATCGGCTCATCGACCGCCGGATCGGCCTCGACGAACTCGAGCCCGCGTTCGATCGGCTGCGGTCAGGCCAAGGCCTACGACAGGTCGTGGTCTTCCCGTAGGGGCGAGCGCCGGCCGGGCCCACGGCCGGCTTGATGTCCCGCGGCGACATGACCTGAGATCGTTCGAACCAAGCTGAACGATCCGCTCGATCGGCACAGTCCAGGCACGCCCGAGCGAGTGCCGAGAGACAGCCGGAGGGCCCAAACGCGCTCACGCATCGGGTTGGACACGTCCGTCGTCGCGATCCAGGAGATCGGTTCGGTTTGCGCCGAACTATCGGGGGGCGGCGCCGGAGGAGGGCCGCGACCCCGAGCTCTCGCCCGACCCCGAGCCCCCGCCCGACCCCGAGCTCTCGCCCGGCCCGTCGTCTGCCGGCGTTGACGACCCGGGCAGGTCCCCGGGCTCGATCGGCGCGAGGACCGGTGGTTCCGGCTCCTCGATCGGTGGAAGGAGCGCCTTCCCGGTGATCAGTCGAGTCCCGCGGCCATGGGTCAGGAAGCTCCACGCCCAGCGGATGAGCACGACCAGGCGGTTGGAGAACCCGATCAGGTACAGGATGTGGATCCCCAGCCAGAGGGCCCAGGCCGGGAAGCCGCTCTGCCGCCCGAATGGCCCCAGCCAGCCGATGTTGGTGACGCCGGCCAGCCGGCCGATCACCGCGACATCGCCGCGGTCGCTGTAGCGGAACGGCTTGACCGGCCGGCGCAGGATCCGTCGCCGGATGACGCCGGCCGCGTACTTGCCACCCTGGATGGCGCCTTGTGCCACGCCGGGCGTCGGCCGGCCCGGTTTCCAGGGCTCAACGGCCGCGTCGCCGACCACGAAGATCTCCGGGTGGCCGGGGATCGTCAGGTCCGGCTCGACGATCACCCGGCCGGCGCGGTCCGTCGCCGCGCCGATCGCCGAAGCCACCGTCTTCGCAAACGACGAGGCGGTCACGCCGGCCGCCCAGAGAACGGTCCTGGACGGGATCTCCGAGGCGGTGCCGTCGGCCCCGACGACCGTCACGAACCGCTCGGTGACGTCGACGACCTTGGTCTTCGTCCGGACCTCGACCCCGAGACGCTCGAGCTGGCGCTGTGCGGATCGAGACCGGTCCGGCGGATAGGGCGGCAGGATCCGGTCCAGTGCCTCGACCAGGACGATCTTCGCCTCGCCCGAGCGGATCGCCCGGAAGTCCCGCTTGAGCGTGTCGTGGGCGATCTCCCCAAGGGCACCAGCGAGCTCGACCCCGGTCGGGCCGCCGCCGACCACGAGGAACGTCATCCACTCTCGCCGTCGTTCCGCATCGGCTTCCCGCTCCGCCGCTTCGAACGCGATGAGGATCCGACGCCGGATCTCGGTCGCATCCTCGATGGTCTTGAGGCCGGGGGCCAGGGCCGCCCACTCCGGGTGGTCGAAATACGAGTGATGAGCCCCGGTGGCCACGATCAGGCTGTCGTAGGCGATCGGTCCGCCGTCGGCAAGGAGGACCTCGCGACGCTCGGGATCGAGCCCGACGGCCTCGCCGAGGATCACCGTCGTATTCCGTTGGCGACGCAGCACCGAGCGGAGAGGCTGGGCGATCTCGCCGGGTGACAACGCCCCGGTCGCGACCTGGTACAGCAGCGGCTGGAACAGGTGGAAGTTGCGCCGATCGACCAGGGTCAGCCGGACCTCGGGATCGATCCCGAGGCTGCGGGCCGCATACAGCCCGCCAAACCCGCCCCCCACGATGGCGACGCGATGCGGGAGGCGCGGGACGTCGCTCATGTCCGAATCCTAGCCGGTCGCCGGGCTCGCGTGGCGAATCGAGTAGGCGGCGAGACCCGGGAACCAGCGGACGACGGCGATCACGCCGATCAGGCAGAGCACGCCGCCGGATACCACCGCCGCCTGCGGCCCGACCAGCGCCGCCACGCCGGCCGCCTCCATGTCGCCGAGCCGCGGACCGCTGGTCACGACCAGGCCGTGGATCGACATGATCCGACCGCGCAGGCCGTCAGGCGTCTCGAGCTGGACGAGGGTCGAGCGGAAGACCGCCGAGAAGACATCCGCCGCACCGGCCGCGGCCAGGCAGACGAGGGCCAGCGGGAACGAGAAGGTGACCAGCCCGAACGCCGTGATCGCCAGCCCCCAGCCGACCACGGCGACCACGACGGCTCGCCCGATCCCGGTGACCGCGGACACCCAGCCGGACAGCAGGGCGCCGAAGAAGGCGCCCACCGCCGGCGCGGCCGCGAGCAGCCCAAACCCCGCCGGTCCGGTCTTGAACACGTCGAGCGCGAGGACCGGGAACAGCGAGGTCGGCATCCCGAAGACCATCGCGTCGAGGTCGATCACGAAGCTGCCCAGGATCGCCCGCCGCTCGCGCGCGAAGCGGAGGCCCTCGGCGATGGCCGCCAGCCCGGGCCGGGCCGCATCCTGCAGCGGCCGGATCGGCCCGATCGCGAGCAAGGCGGTGAGCGACGCGATGAACGACACCACGTCGACCGCATACGCACCGGCGATGCCGACCGTAGCGATCAACACTCCGCCGGCTGCCGGACCGACGATCGATGCGGTCTGGAAGTTGAGCTGGTTGAGCGCGATCGCGGCGGGCAACCGCTCCTTGGGGACGAGCCGCGGGATGGCCGAGGCGCGCGTCGGCTGGTCGACGGCTCCCAGGCCGGCCGCCACGAACGCGACCGCGAAGAGCGCGGGCAGGGCCGGCTGGCTGCCCAGGGCGAGGATCGTCAAGGCGATGCTGCAGCCCGCCAGACCGGTCTGCGTGACCATCAGCAGCCGGCGCCGATCGACGGCATCGGCCAGCGATCCGGCACCGAGCGCGAACAGCAGGATCGGGACGAGCTGGAACAGCGTCAGCGCGCCGATCGCCAGGGTCGACCCGGTCAGGACGTACACCTGGAACGGGAGGACCACCCGAGTGATCTGGTTGCCCATCCCCGAGATCACCTGACCCGACCACAGCCAGCGGAAGTCGCGGTCACGACGAATCGGCGCGACATCGAGGAAGAAGCGACGGACGCCCGTCACCCGGCGGGCCAGGGTTGTCTCGCGCCTATCGGCGGGCCTCGACGGCGTCGTCGGGCTTCGCTTCGGGCGGCGCCGTGATCAGCTCCGGCGTTCGACCGGGACCGACCGCCACGGGCTGCGCCGATTTGCGCTCGGCCATCACCGGGACGCCCGGAGCGGGCTGCCCGGCACCGGCGACGGCGGCGAAGGGTGAGCCGGCTGGGACCTCCGACGGTGCCCGTCGAATGGCCGGCTGGTCGACGACGATCTCGATCTCCTCGGCTCGATCTCGCTCGAAACCGCAGCGGTAGCAGCGCGATGCACGGAGCTTGTTGACCGACCGGCAGTCGTGGCAGAACCCAGAACGGGGCGGCCTCCTCCACCGGGGCGGTCTGGGTCCTGCGGGCGACCCCGACCATGCGATAGCCGATCAGCGCGGCCGTCGGTCCGGCGAGCAGGACGAGCGCGATCGCGACCGGCGGGATCGCGGCGAGCCCGCGCTGCAGCGAATCGACGAACGCGCTCAGGTCCATCGCTCAGTCACCTTGGCGGAGGGTCCGCGTGGTTCTTCTCTCCGGCTGCATGGTACGACAGGTTTTCTCCTGTCCGGCGAGCGGCCCCCGGCCAGGCCCGTCTACTTGTCTCCCTCGGACGACGACAACACGGCCTGCGCCGCAGCCAACCGGGCGACCGGGACGCGGAACGGCGAGCAGGACACGTAGTCGAGCCCGATTCGTTCGCACTTGTGGATCGAGGCCGGGTCGCCGCCGTGCTCGCCGCAGATCCCGAGCTCGATGTCCGGCCGGGTCGAGCGACCCTTGTCGACGGCCGTCTTCATCAGCCCGGCCACCGCGTCGTCGAGGGTCTGGAACGGGTTGACCGGCAGGATGCCGTCTTCGACGTACTTGAGCAGGAACCCGCCCTCGGCGTCGTCGCGGCTGTAGCCGAACGTCATCTGGGTCAGGTCGTTGGTGCCGAAGCTGAAGAACGCGGCGTGCCCGGCGATCTCGTCGGCGGTCAGGGCGCCACGCGGCACCTCGATCATCGTGCCGAAGACGTACTCGACGTTGACGCCGGCCTTCGCCTCGACGGCCTTGGCCTCGGCCTCGAGCAGGGCCTTGGTAGCCGACAGCTCGTTCACGTGCCCGACGAGCGGGATCATGATCTTGGCCTTTGGATGGCCGCCCGACTTCTTGACCGCGATCTGGGCGTTCAGGATCGCCCGGGTCTGGACCTTGACGAAGTCCGGGATCATCAGGCCCAGGCGGCAGCCGCGAAGGCCGAGCATCGGGTTCTGCTCGTGCATCGACTTGATGGTCGCGAGCAGCTCCTTGTCCTCGTCGGAGGCACCGCCGGCGTCCTCGGCCCGGGTCACCTTGACGAGCTGGTCCTCGAGGTTCGGCAGGAACTCGTGGAGCGGCGGGTCGATCAGGCGGACGACGACCGGCAGGCCGTCCATCGCCTTGAAGATCCCTTCGAAGTCGCCCTGCTGGAGGACCTCGAGCTTGGCCATCGCGGAATCGAACGTGGCGACCGCGTCGGCCTCATCGGGGGTCAGCGTCCCGCCGGCCGCGGCCTTCGCCTTGGCCCGGGTGGCCACCACGGCGACGAGAATGGCCCCGCGGACGATCTCGAGCCGCTCGCCCTCGCGGAACATGTGCTCGGTGCGGCACAGGCCGATCCCCCGCGCGCCGTAGCGACGGGCCTGGGCGGCCTCCTCGGGCTTGTCGGCATTGGTCCAGACCTGCATCCGGCTGATCTCGTCGGCCCAGCCGAGGATCCGCTGGAGCGCCGGCTGGTCCTCGAACCGGGCGTCGACGGTCGGCAGGGCGCCGACGTAGAGGGCGCCGCTGGAACCGTCGAGGCTGACCCAGTCGCCTTCCTTGAACTCGGTCCCGGTCACGTTGCAGTGGGCCTGGGCGTTGGCGTAGTCGACGATCAGGTCGGCCGAGCCCGCGACGCACGGCTTGCCGATCTGGCGAGCGACGACGGCCGCATGGGAGGTCGCGCCGCCGCGGGCGGTGATGATCCCCTGGGCGACGGCCATGCCGTGGAAATCGTCAGGCGAGGTCTCGATCCGGACCAGGATCACGCGCTCGCCGCGGGCCGCCCACTCGACGGCGGTGTCGGCGTCGAACACCGCACGACCGACCGCGGCGCCGGGCGACGCGTTCAGGCCATTGACGATCTTGGTCGCCTTGGCGAGCGCCTTCGGGTCGAACGTCGCCCGGAGGAGCTGGTCGACGTGACCGGGCTCGATCCGCCGACCGCCTCCTTCGGGGTGAGGATGCCCTCGTCGACCATGTCGACGGCGATCTTCACCGCGGCCGCGGCGGTCCGCTTGGCCGAGCGGGTCTGGAGCATGTACAGCTTGCCGCGCTCGATCGTGAACTCGAGGTCCTGGACGTCGCGGTAGTGCTTCTCGAGCTGCTGGCCGATCTTCTGGAACTCGGCGTAGACCGCCGGCATGTCGGTCTGCATCTGGCTGATCTTGGGCGCGGTCCGGATCCCGGCGACGACATCCTCGCCCTGGGCGTTGGTCAGGTACTCGCCGAAGAGGACCTTCTCACCGGTGTTCGGGTCGCGGGTGAACGCCACGCCGGTCCCGGAGTCGTCGCCCATGTTGCCGTAGACCATGGTCACGACGTTCACGGCCGTGCCCAGGTCGTGGGCGATCTTCTGGTTGTTGCGATAGTCGACGGCCCGCTTGCCGAACCAGCTGGCGAACACGGCCTTGATGGCGAGGTCGAGCTGCTCGTACGGGTCGCTCGGGAAGTCGCGGCCCGTGTCCTCGCGGACGATTCGCTTCGACTCCTCGACGACCTCGCGCAGCGCGGCGGCATCGAGGTCGGTGTCCTGCTTCGCGCCGTGGCGCTCCTTGGCTGCGTCGAGGGCGTGGTCGAATCGCTCGGCCTTCACGTCCATGACGATCCGCCCGAACATCTGGATGAACCGGCGGTAGGCGTCCCAGCCGAACCGCTCGTTGCCGGTCAAGGCGATCAGCCCGTGGAGCGTCTCCTCATTGAGGCCGAGGTTGAGGACGGTGTCCATCATCCCGGGCATGGAGAACTTGGCACCCGAGCGGACCGAGACGAGGAGCGGGTCGGCGGCACTGCCGAAGCCCTTGCCCGTCAACGCCTCGACCTCCCTGACCGCCACGAGGACGTCCTGCCAGAGCCCGTCGGGGAGCTTCTCGCCCGCCGTGAAGTAGTCGTTGCAGGCTTCGGTCGTGATCGTGAAGCCGGGCGGGACCGGGAGCCCGGCGTTGGTCATCTCGGCCAGGCCGGCGCCCTTGCCGCCGAGCAGGTCGCGCATCGTCGCGTCGCCTTCGGCCGCCCCGCCGCCCCAGGCGTAGATGTAGCGCTTGGCGGCCTGGTGCGGGCGGTCCGCGGCAGGGACAGCGGTCTGGGTCATGGGAACGGGTCCTCCGGGTGGCGCGGCGGGAGCGAGACCGCGTGTGGTCCTGTGGGTAACGGTTGGATTGTACCGTCGGACTCGGTTGGGCCTCGGTTGCGCGTCGGTTGCGGAGGGGCCTGCGCAGACCCGATGGGAGCGCGACCAGGCGGGGCCCAGATGGGCCGACCGGCGCCGGCTCGTCAGGCTGGCAGTGCGGCCAGCAGTCGCAGCAGCGGCAGGCCGAGCTCGAGCGTCTCGGACAACCGGTCCGGCAGGTCCGGCGCGGCAGCATCGGCATCGGACAGCCGACGCATGAACACAACCCCCTTGAGCTTGAGCAGGTCTGCGTCCGGATGGTCCGATCGATGGCCCTTGGGCACGCGCGTCAGTCGCTCACCCGAGACCTGGCCGAACAGCGCGAGGAACGCCGGGTCGTCGATCACGGCATGGACGCGCGCCGGGTCGGAATCGACCAGCCGCCGGAAGGCGTTCAGCCGAGCCGGCTCCGGGTGCCACATGCCGCCGCCGACGAACACCTCGCCGGGCGCCAGGTGGAAGTAGCCGCCGGCTCCCTCGCCGTCGCCCGCCCACGGAAAGCTGGCACCCACGTTCGACTTGTACGGCGACTTGTCGTTGGAGAACCGGACGTCGCGGTAGATCCGGAACGGCGACCGGGCCGGGTCGGCGCGCAGCGGGATGCCGCGGGCCGCAAATCGGTCCGCCAGGGCGACGCACAGCGCTTCCAGCGGTTGCTTGAGGAGTCGCTCGTAGTCGGCCTTGCGTGGCTGGAACCAGGCGCGGTCGTTGTTGGCTGCCAGATCCGCGAGGAACTGGATCGCCTCAGGCCGGAAGCCCATGAAGGACGTGGTGGCCGCCATGGTCGGACCCTCGGTTAGCGGGTTGGTCCCGCCGGAGACCGGGATTCTACGTCGGGCATAGGGCGTCCTCTCCGCGGTTCCTCCGTCGTTCGACCGATGACCGACGTCGGTCGGCCACCGAGTCTGGGCGCACGCCCCGAAGGTCGGGGCACCGACCAACGGTGAGGAGGGCGAGATGGCCAAGTTCATGGATGTCCATTCGGGCTTCTTCGGTGTCAGCGCCGAACAGCTGGCGGCCGCCCACCAGGCGGACCTGGACATCGAGGCCCAGGAGGGCGTGCATTTCGAACGTGCCTGGCTCGATCCCGAGGCCGGCAAGGTGTTCTGCCTGGCGACCGGACCGTCGCGCGAATCGGTGATGCGAATCCATGAACGAGCCGGCCACCCGACGGCCGAGGTCTACGAACTCCCCATCGAGGTCTAGCGGGTCGCAACGAAGGGAAGGGACCGTACCGATGAATGACACCACCACCACTCGACGGCCGGTCCGGCGCTGGCCGGTGGTCGCGGGCCTGGCCGTCCTGGCCCTTACCGTGTTCGCCATTCCCGTGGCCGCACGGTCCGACGGACAGTCGGACCTGGCCGGCGCGAGGAACGCGACGGCGCGTTTCCACGACCTCGCGGCGGCGAACGCGGCCGGTTACAGCGTGGAGGTCGCCGATCTCCAGCAGCTCACCTGCATCGCCGATCCGGGCGGCGCCGGAGCGATGGGCATCCACTACCTCAACCCGGGCCTCGTCCCCGAGCTGTTCGATCCGACGGCGCCGGCTGCGGTGGACGCCTCCACCCCGGAGCTGCTCGTCTACGCGCCGGACCGCGACGGCGGCCCGAAGCGCCTCGTCGCACTCGAATACCTGACCATCAAGGCCAGCTGGGACGCGCAGCACAACGGTGTGCCGCCGTCGCTGTTCGGCCAGCCTTTCAACGAGACGCCGGCCGGCAATCGCTTCGGCCTGCCGGCGTACTACAGCCTGCACGCCTGGATCTGGGATCCGAACCCCACGGACATGTTCGCACCATGGAACCCACGGGTGAGCTGCCCGTAACCGCCAGGCCTCGCCGCGCTTCCGCACCGAACGCGGGGTCCTCCCGGCCCCGCGTTCGCGTTGTCCTCCGGGGCGCATTCGGATCGCGTGCTTCGACGCGCGACAGCGTCGCCTTCAAGGGTGGCGGTCGGGCGCCGCCCCGGGCCGGACGGGTACCATCCGCGGGACAGGACACCACGGACCGGACGGAGGCCGATCGGCATGATCCTTCCCGACGACCAGCGCGTCATCGATCCCGCCGCCGAGCAGTACAACGCGACGCTCGTGCGCCGCGTCGACATCACCGACGAGCTCGCCTATTTCTGGGTCAAATACGACGCCGAGCCCGTCCCGTTCGAGTCCGGCCAGTACATGACGACCGGCGTCTACGCCGACGGCAGGCTCTGGCAGCGGCCGTATTCGGTGGCCTCGGCGCCGCGCGTGGCGGGGACCGAGGGCTACGAGTTCTACGTGCGGGTCGTTCCAATCATCCGGTTCACGACGCTCCTATGGCGTCTTCCGGTCGGACACCGGATGCGGATGATCGGGCCAAAGGGCCGCTTCCTGCTGGAGCCGAACGACCGGCGAACGCACCTGTTCATCTCGACGGGGACCGGCATCGCCCCGTTCATGTCGATGGTCCGCGAGACGATGGCCGCCGGCCGGCCGCGCAAGACGGTCATGCTCCACGGCTGCTCGTACGTGGACGAGCTGGGCTATCGCGAGGAGCTCGAGGATCTCGAACGCGACCGGGCCTACCCGTTGACCTACGTCCCCACGATCAGCCGGCCGAGGGACCCGCGCAATTCGGGCTGGACGGGCCGCACGGGACGCGCCGAGCACGTCGTCCGCGAGGTCTGCCGCGACCTCCACCTGCGGCCGGACCAGACGGTCGTCTACATCTGCGGCAACCCGGACATGATCCTCAACGCGGAGTCGGTCCTCATGGAGAACGGGTTCCCGGAGTTCCACGTCAAGAAAGAGCTCTACTGGCCTAAGGGCAAGGAAGCGCCGATCGCCGCGGGCTGACCGCCGAGCGCGGAGGTCCCGGCCGCACGTGACATTCGGCCTGCGGCGAACGGGCCGAGCGACGCATAGGTGCATCGGAACCGCCAACTAGCATTGACTTACGATGCATTCGATCCTCTCGTCCGACCAACTCTCCCCCAACGTCACCCGCCTCGTCATTGAGGCGCCCCGGATCGCGCAGATCCGCCAGCCCGGGCAGTTCGTCATCGTCCGGCTCGGACCGGGCGCCGAGCGGATTCCGCTGACGATCGCCGACGCCGACGCGGCCGCCGGCACGATCACCCTGATCATCCAGTCGGTCGGCAAGAGCACGGCCGACCTCGTCGACCTCCGGCCGGGCGACGCGATCACCGACGTCGCGGGGCCACTCGGCCGGGCGACCGACCTGATCGAGCGGGGCCACGCCGTCTGCGTGGGCGGCGGCGTGGGCACCGCGGTCATCCTGCCGATCGCTCAGGAGCTCAGCCGCCGCGGCGTACGCGTGACGAGCGTGATCGGCGGGCGGTCGCGCGAATGGGTGATCCTCGAACGGGAGCTGGCGGCGGCGGGCGAGGTCGTGACCTGCACCGACGACGGCAGCTACGGGCGCCCCGGCTTCGTGACCCAGGCGCTTGAGGACGTGCTCAAGGCCGGCGGCGTCGACGCCGTCTACGCGGTCGGCCCCGTGCCGATGATGCGAGCCGTCAGCGAGCTGACCCGCCCGTTCGAAGTCCCGACCCTGGTCTCGCTCAACGCGATCATGGTCGACGGGACCGGGATGTGCGGCGGATGCCGCGTCACGATCGACGGCAAGACGCGCTATGCCTGCGTCGACGGCCCCGAGTTCGACGGCCACGCGGTCGATTTCCGTGAGTTGTCGGACCGGCTGACGACGTACCGGATGTTCGAACAGGCGGCGCTCGAACGGCGCGACGCCTGCCGGGTTCCAGGGCTGGCCGCGGCGCTCGTCCGCGCCGATGCGGCGGTCACCGAGGAGGCGGTCCGATGACCGACGAAACCGGCCCGATGGGCGCATCCACCCTCAGCAAGAAGGAGCGGATGGCGATCCTGCGCCACGGCATGCCCGAGCAGGACGCGGTCGCCCGCTCGCAGAACTTCGGCGAGGTCAACCTCGGTTACGTCCTCGACATCGCGCGCCAGGAGGCCGAGCGCTGCCTGCAGTGCCCCAAGGAGTACTGCATCGACGGCTGCCCGGTCGCGGTCAACATCCCGCGCTTCATCTCGTTCCTGCGCGACGGCGACGTGCAGTCGGCGGCGGAGTCGCTCCTTGGCGACAACGCGCTACCGTGTGTCACGGGCCGCGTCTGCCCGCAGGAGACGCAGTGCGAGCAGGTCTGCCTGCGGGCCAAGACCGGCAAACCGGTGGCCATCGGCTACCTCGAGCGGTTCGTCGCCGACTGGGCGCAGCACCACACCGACCAGCTCGGCCATGCCCGGCCGACACAGACCGGCAAGCGCGTCGCGATCGTCGGCTCCGGCCCGGCCGGGTTGACCGCGGCCGGCGAGCTGGCCCGCGCTGGGCACGACGTGACCGTCTACGAAGCCTTCCATGCCGCGGGTGGTGTCCTGATCTACGGCATCCCCGAGTTCCGCCTGCCCAAGGCAATCGTCCAGGCCGAGGTGGACCGGCTGATCGCGGACGGGGTCAAGATCGAACCGAACGCGATCATCGGCAAGACCTATACGCTCGCTGAGCTGCGCGAGCAGTTCGATGCGATCTTCATCGCCGTCGGGGCCGGCCTGCCGGTGTTCATGAGCGTTCCCGGCGAGAACCTCAAGGGCGTCCTGAGCGCGAACGAATACCTGACCCGGGTCAACCTGATGGGCGCCTGGAACCCCGACTCGGACACCCCCGTCCTCCATGGCCAGCGCGTCGTCGTGGTCGGCGGCGGCAACGTCGCGATGGACTCGGTCCGGACGGCCCGCCGGATGGGTGCGGCCGAGGCCCGGATCGTCTACCGCCGATCGCACGACGAGCTCCCGGCGCGGGCCGAGGAGGTCCACCACGCCGAGCAGGAGGGCGTCCTGTTCGACTTCCTGGTCGCGCCGCTCGAGGTCCTCGGCAACGAGCAGGGCTGGGTCCGCGGGCTGCGCTGCCAGCGGATGGAGCTCGGCGAGCCGGACGACTCTGGCCGGCGGCGCCCGGTGCCGATCGAAGGCTCCGAGTTCGTCGTCGACTGTGACATGGTCGTCGTCGCCATCGGCACTCGGTCCAATCCGGTGCTCACCGCGTCCGCCCCTGACCTCAGGGTCAACCAGTGGGGCTACATCGAAACCGACGAACAGGGCATGACCAGCATCCCCGGCGTGTTCGCGGGCGGCGACATCGTCCGCGGAGCCGCCACGGTCATCCTCGCTATGGGCGACGGCAAGCGCGCCGCCGGATCGATCCAGCGTTGGCTGAACGGCGAGCCCCCGGCCGAACCCGCGGCCGAGGGCGCCGCGCAGGCGAGCGATAGCGCCGCGCACGCAACAGAACTCGAGGCGGCCGCCACCACGCTGTAGGACCCGCCACCGGGCACGGCCCGGGCGCAGCGGCCAGGGGCCGCGCTCAGCTGAACAGGACCTGCTGGCCGAACCCCGGTGCGCCTTCCAGATCGAGCATCCTCCGCTTCGTGTCGAGGCCGCCCGGCGCCGAGAACCCGGCACCCACGACCGAGCTCGAGACGGCCGCCGCCACGTTGTGGCGGGCCAACCTCCGACGCTCCTGGCCAGGCGCCCGGCCCTGGCGCTGCCCGCCCTCTCGGACCCTGATTCTGGGCATCCACCAAGGGGAGTTGTAGTTCGTCACACAACGCCGCCGGATCTCGACGGCGTCAGGCGGATTCAGGGCCGATCGGCGGCGGTCTACGCTCGCGGAAGGACGCCACCGGCCAGGGCACGCCTTCGAAGCCGATTGACGGACCCTGTCCGACCGCCCCCGTTGGTGGATGCGATCAGCCAGATCCCAGACAGGTTCGATTCCGGCTGGACGAGCCAGTCGCGAACCCGTCGTCCCCGTGCCGGCAGCACAACGTCCAGGACCGCGGCGCTGGCGCGGATCCGTCGTCGCGTCGTCTCCGTTGCCGGAAGCACCAGCAGCCGCCCAATGAGGGTCGGCGTGAACCCGAAGCGGTCACGACAGATCATCCGGCGTACCAGTCGATCCTTTTCGTCCATCTTGCGGAGCGTGGCCTCGATGGACGCCAGTTCGGACTTGACTTCGATGGAGACGACCACGCCGACCGACGCTCTCGCGGCCAGGACGTCGACCGAGCCGCGTTCTCCGAACGACGCGTAGGTCACCTCGACCATCGCCTCCCAACCCCACCGCCCCAGGGCATGCGCAGCCGCGCCGACCAGCCGACTATGGTCCTCGTCCAGCAGGCGATCGAGCGCGCCGCCCCGCCACGAGACGACCGGCTCCCAACGCGCGTCCAGGGACGCGAAGACCTCGCGCAGCGTGCGGCTCGCCAGCGAGGATCCGTGGCCGCGTTCGATCAGCGAGATCGCCTGCTGGGACAACCCGACACGCGCCGCGAGGCGTGCCTGGGTCCAGCGGCGATGGCGCCTGAGCGCCCGGAGGATCCGACCAATCCGGATGTCGTCCACCTCGGGATCATCGCGCTCGAGGCTTCACCGGCGATCATCCGCTCGCCGGGCCCCCGCCCCGGCCCGCGACGATCAGCCGAACAGGACCTGCTGGCCGAACCCGGGTGCTCCCTCGAGCTCGAGAATCCGCCGTTTTGTCTCGAGGCCACCCGGCGCCGAGAAGCCGGTGAGCTTGCCGTTGGCGCCCAGCACGCGGTGGCACGGGACGACGATCGGAAACGGGTTTCGGGCGAGCGCGGCACCCACGTCGCGCGCCGCGTCCGGTCGGCCGATGGCTCGGGCGAGCTCGCCGTATGTCGCAGTCGCTCCGGGCGGGATGGTCCGCGTGGCCGCATAGACGGCTCGACGGAGCGGATCGATGCCCCGTTCGTCGAGGGTCACGAAGCCGAGGTCCACGGTGCCCCCACCGAGCACGGCGACGATCCCCGAGATCGCGGCACGGATCGGCTCCGGCACGTCCACACGGTCGTCGATGCGCGGCAGACCGGCGGTCCGCTCGCTCGGCAGCCGGACGCTCGCAATCCCGACATCGGTCCAGCGCACGGCGCAGGTCCCCAGCGGTGTGGCAAAGGCGACGATCGACGGCTCCATCCTGGTCATCATCAATCGGAACCGCGCGCAGTGCCGAACCGTTGCACTTGCACCCCTCGCCCGCCTCGGGGCCGTTCAGCCTGGACGTGGCGCGTGCGCGGCGCGGTAGTGGGCCGCCAGGAGATCCTCGCCCCAGTCGTTGATCGGATCGCGCCAGACCGTATGGATATGGTTCGCGCCGTTCTGGGTGTTGTCGTATTCGATCAACAGGGTGGGCCCATGGACGGCGTAGTAGTGGGCGTGACCGGGCTCGCCGGGTCCGGCCCACGCGAAGGTGATCTGATCCAGACCCGCGTCACGGATCCGCGACCATTCGGCGTCGGCGACGTCTGGCCGGCTTCGCTCGACGTAGTGCCGGATCAGGGCCTCGAGCGCCGCCTGCTGGCCGGTTTCGAGCGCGTCGTGGCGGATCCCTGCCGGCACCTCCCGCAGCTCGGCGCGCCGGCCCGTGCCGCTCAGGATGTCGGCCGGCGCGACCGGATCGACGATCGCCACGCGACGCTGCGGCGCGCTGAGCGACGAAAGGAGCGCTCGCGCCAGCCGCTCCTCGCCGTCGAGCGTCCGAAGGCCGGCCGATGGTCCATCCGGTACCGTCGCCGGGTTGGCGCCAAGGAACGACGGGGTTGCGCCGACCACGCGCCCCTTCGCAACCGTGATGTGGATGGCGACATGGTGTCCGCCGATCCGCCAGCTCCACGGCTCGTCCGTCCCGGGCGACCCGAACACGGCGTGCCAGTACAGACCTGGATCGCGCCGAAGCCAGTTGCCACGTCCGGCGCGCCGCTCGAACGCGCCGAGGATCGGCTCGAGGTCGATGACGCCGCGAACCTCCCGGGCGCCGCGTTCGCTCAAGGCCGCATCGACGATCGCGCCCGCCGCTGCGCGTTGCGTGGCCGTCATCTCGCCCTCGGCGAGCCCGAGCCGCGTGCCGGGCACATAGGCCCACGCAAACCGCTCATCGTCGTCGAAGCGGAACGTGGCCCGCGACCGCCCCGCGTCGTCGAGCGTGTCGAGCCAGCCGCGGACCGCCGCCGAAAGTCGCTCGGCCGCCGGTTCGCGCGTCGCGGTCACGCGGCTTCGGTACGCGCCGCGTCCAGCCGATCCAGGATCAGCCGGGTCACGCCTTCGACAGGGATCCGCTCCTGCGCCATCGAGTCGCGATCGCGCACGGTGACCGCGCCGTCCTCGAGCGAGTCGACGTCGACGGTCACGCACCACGGCGTGCCGATCTCGTCCTGGCGCCGATACAGCTTGCCGATCGCGGCCGTGTCGTCATAGACGGCCATCGTGTGGCGCTGCAGGTCGGCCTTGATGCGATGGCACAGCTCGACGATCTCGGGGCGCTTCTTGAGCAGCGGCAGGACCGCCACCTTGTACGGCGCGAGGTCTGGGTGGAGGGCAAGCGAGACCCGCGTCTCGCCGCGAACCTCTTCCTCCCGGTACGCGTCGATCAGGAACGTGAACGCCGCGCGGTCGGCGCCGGCGGCGGTCTCCACGATCCACGGGATGACGTGCTCGTTGGTCGCCTGGTCGAAGTACTCGAGCGTCTCGCCGCTCGCCTCGGAATGCCGCGACAGGTCGAAGTCGCCCCGGTTGTGGACGCCCTCGAGCTCCTTCCAGCCGAACGGGAAGCGGTATTCGACGTCGATCGCCTTCTTGGCGTAGTGGGCCAGCTCGTCGGGCGCGTGCTCACGGAGACGGAGCCGCGACGGCGTGACGCCAAAGCGCTCGTACCAGGCTCGGCGGCGGGGCAGCCAGTCCTCGAAGGCCGTGGCCGCCTCGGCTCCGGGGCGGACGAAGTACTGCATCTCCATCTGCTCAAACTCGCGCATCCGGAAGACGAAGTTCCCGGGGCTGATCTCGTTTCGGAATGACTTGCCGATCTGGGCGATCCCGAACGGCAGCTTCTTGCGCGCCGACTGCTGGACGTTCTTGAAGTTGACGTACGAGCCCTGCGCAGTCTCGGGGCGCAGATAGATGACCGAGGCGTCCTCCTCGACCGGCCCCATGAACGTCTTGAACATCAGGTTGAACCGGCGCGGAGCGGACAGCGGCCCGCCGTCGTCGGGGCATGTGAGCCCGAGCCGCTCGACGATCGTGGGATCGCGCAGCTCGGTCGCGGTCAGGTGTTCCGCGCCAGGCAGCTCGTCGAGCCGGAACCGCTTGTGGTCGGTCGCGCATTCGACCAGCGGGTCGCTGAAGCTGCCGACGTGGCCCGACGTCACCCAGACCTGCGGGTGCATGAGGATCCCGGCGTCGAGCCCGACGATGTCGTCGCGCTCCTGGACCATCGCCCGCCACCAGGCACGCTTGACGTTGTTCTTCAGCTCGACACCGAGCGGCCCGTAGTCCCAGACCGCGTTGATCCCGCCGTAGATCTCCGACGACGGGAAGATGAACCCGCGCCGCTTGGACAGCGACACGATCGTGTCGAGCTCGGCAACGGCCGGCGCGACGTCGTTCGGATCTGATGCGGGGGCGTTGGTCACGGGTTCTCCGGGTGGTCGAGACGGGTCGCCCGATGCTACCAGAGCGAGCCGGTCAGCCCAGCCGCCAGCGCGTCGGGGTGATCACGATCGGGACCGGGTAGTGCGCAGCGTGCCATTCCGGTGTCCAGCCGTAGCCCTCGATCCGGGCGCGGTAGCGCGCCTGGAAATCGGGGTCTTCCGTGCACGGCGGAAGGGCCAGGTCGATCCTCGCCAGGCCCTCCATGGTCACGACGTTGTCTCCCCCGTCGTCCGTGTTGAGGTTGAACGAAACGTGCGGGTTGGCCTCGATGTTCGCGTTCCGGGGTGCCCGGACGTGCGAGTAGACGACGATCGTCCCGTCCCGCCACAGGAACCAGATCGCCGAGCTCTGTGGCTGGCCGTCCGGGTTGACCGTCGTCAGCCAGCCGATCTCCTCCCTGGCGAGGCGGTCGAGCGCCTCCGCGCCGGCCTCGGTTGCCGGATCGAGCGTCTGCATCGGTTGCCCTCCTTCGCTCAGTCGGCCGCCCGGACCTCGTCGAGGAACGCGAGCGAGCGCGCCTCGCGCTCGAGCGCCCCGCGGACGAACTCGCGCAGGGCGGCCTCGGTCTCGCCTTCGACCGCCGGCGCGAGGCGGAGCGTCGCGATCGCCTCGATGTCGAGCCGCTGGTAGGCCTTGAGCAGCTTGAGCGCGTCCAGCGACAGCGAGCTGCGCTCGTAGGCCGGGCCCGGGCAGTGCTCGCACAGGACGCCGCCCAACGGCGGGACCCAGCGGAAGCGCTCGCCGGCCTCGAGCAGCCGGTCGCACTCGACGCAGCGGTCGACCTCCGGGCGCTGGCCGAGCTCGTCGAGGAGATGCATCTCGAACCAGCGCGCCACCCGGCCCGGTTGCATCTCGGCGTCGAGCAACTCGTAGGCTCGGCGCAGGAGCGCGTAGACCGGTTCGGCGGCGTGACGCTCCTCGAGCGAACGATCGGCGAGCTCTGCGAGGTACCAGGCGGTCGCGGTCGACTCGAGCGAATCGCGCAGGTGCAGCCAGGCGTGCCCGACGCTGACCTGGGTGACCACGTCGAATGTGCGCCCGCGGGCCATCGACAGGGTCAGCTCCGCGAACGGCTCGAGGCTGCCGCCCAGTCGCGACGTTGGCCGGCGGATCCCCTTGGCGATCGCCTTGAGCTTGCCCCCGGTCGGGGTGATGAGGGTCATGACCCGATCCGCCTCACCCAGGTCGAAGCGCGTCAGGACGATCGCCTCGGTCGTGTAGCGGCGCGGGATGGGCATCGACACGGACGGTAGCACCGGGGTCGCCGGGCCGCTGGCGCCGGTGGCAGCACCCGCTCCGGTGATCACCCTTGGCAGACGGCATTCAACAGGCTACCTGCGCGGTACACGTTTCGTGTACACTCGACCGCATGGCGACCGCCTCGCAGGAGATCGACCTCGCCGTCCTCATCGCCGACACCGAAGCCGAGATCGTCCGGCTGGTGGGCGACCGGGACGCGTCCACCCATGGGCTGTACGAGATGGTCCGCTACCACCTCGCGCTCGATGGCTCGGGGGCATCGGGGGGCAAGCGGATCCGCCCGCTCCTCGGACTCCTCGCCTATGCCAGCATCGCCGGCGATCACCGGCGGGCCCTGCCCGGTGCGGCGGCGGTCGAGCTCGGTCACAACTTCTCGCTGGTCCACGACGACATCGAAGACGGCGACGTCGAACGCCGCCATCGCCCGACGCTGTGGTCGATCCACGGCGTGCCGCAGGCGATCAACGCGGGCGACGCCCTGTTCAGCCTGTCCCGGATCGCGCTCCACCGGCTGACCGACCTCGGCTTCCCGGACGCCAAGGTGCTCCGCCTCATGCGCCTGTTCGACGAGACCTGCCTGGCGCTGTGCGAGGGCCAGTATCTCGACATCGCGATGAGCGATTCCGACGAGTTGATGACGGTCGAGCTCTATTTCGACATGATCGGGCGCAAGACGGCGGCCCTCATCGCCGCCTCGATCGAGGCGGGCGCCCTGCTGGCGACCGACGACGACGCCGTCATCGCCCGCTACCGGGCGTTCGGCTGGGCACTCGGCCTGGCATTCCAGCTCAACGACGACCTGCTCGGGATCTGGGGCGCGGAACGTTCGACCGGCAAGGCCGCGTCCGACGTGGCCCACAAGAAGAAGACGTTGCCCGTGATCTACGCCTATGAGCACGCGGGTGCCGAGGACCGTCGTCGCCTCGGGGAGCTGTACTCGGTGCCGGAACCCACCCCGGCCGAGATCGCCGAGATCGTCACGATCCTCGAGCGCAGCGGCGCCCGGACCTATACCCGCGACCAGGCCCGCCGGTATCGCGACGAGGCGCTGTCCGAGCTCGACGCGACCGGCGTCCTCGAGCCGGCGGCCCGAGACCATCTCGAGGGGATCATCGTCTCGGTCATCAACGCCTAGCGTCGCCGCCCGGCTGGGGTCGTCGACCTAGCGGTCGGCCTCGTCGTCCGCGGGTCCCTCGGACCCGCGGTCGCGCACGACCAGGACCTTGCCGACCCGGCGCCCGTCGGTCGTCTCGACGGTCAGGGTCAGGCCATCGACGAGCACCTGGTCGCCCGGCTTCGGGACACCACCGATCCGGTGGTAGATCAGCCCGCCGACCGTGTCGTACTCGTCCTCATCCTCGAGCCCGAGCTCGATGTCGAACAGCTCGGTCAGATCGTCGATCGCCGCCCGACCGTCGATCCTGGCCTCGTCGTCGGAAAGCCGCACGACGAGCGGCTCCTCCGCGTCGTATTCGTCCTGGATCTCGCCGACGATCTCCTCGAGCAGATCCTCGATGGTGACCAGCCCGGCCGTGCCGCCGTACTCGTCGAGCACGATGGCAAGGTGGACCTTGCGTCGCTGGAACTCGTGGAGCAGGTCGTCGACGCTCATCGACTCGGGCACGAACACCGGCGGGCGGAGCAGCGACCGGAGCGCGGGGCGCTCGGCCGTCGGTCGCTTGAGGATCGGCAGCAGGTCCTTGGCGTACAGGATGCCGATGATCTCGTCGATCGTCTCCTCGTAGACCGGGATCCGGCTGTGGCCCTCGTCGATGACCCGGTCGATCGCCTCGTCCATCGAGGCGCTGGCGGCCAGGCTGATCATCGCGATGCGCGGGACCATGACCTCGTGGATCCGCTGGTCGCCGAGCTCGATGACCGCCTGGATCATCTGCTCCTCCTCGGCCTCCAGGATCCCCTGCTCCCCACCGCGCTCGACCAGGAGGCTGAGCTCCTCGGTGCTCATCACGCCTTGCGACTCGCCGCCGGCACCAAGGGCGCGGGAGACGCTGTTCGTGACAGCCGCCAGGGCGGTCACGATCGGCCCAAGGATGCGGAGCAGGAACTCGACGAAACCGCTCAGCGCCAGCGCGAACCGTTCCGTGTGGGCGAGGGCGAGGCTCTTGGGCACGAGCTCGCCGAACACGATCGTGAACAGCGCCAGCAGCAGGGTGACGATGACGATCGCGAGCCCTTCGGCAGATGAGACGAGGAGGGAAATCCCGATTCCCTTGAACGCGTCGGCCAGGGCGGTCGTGAGGTTGACCGCCGCATACGCGGACGCCAGGAACCCGATGAAGGTGAGCCCGATCTGGGTGACGGCCAGGAACCGACCGGGTTGGGCGATCAGGCGCTTGACGCGCGCGGCCCGCTGGTTGCCCTCGTCGGCCAGCTGATCGATCCGGGTCCGGCGCATCGTGACGAGCGCGATCTCGGCGGCCACGAACAGGCCCTCGAAGAGGGTCAGGACCACGATCACGAGCAACTGGAGGAAGGTGTCCATCTAGCCGGCGGCGTCCTCGGCTGGTTTCTGGCGGGGCTCCCGGATGCGTGCCGGCACGCCGACGGCGAGCTTGCCGGCGGGAACGTCACGAGTGACCACCGCGCCGGCGCCGGTCCGCGCCCCTTCGCCGACCTCGACCGGTGCCACCAGCATGGTGTCGACGCCGATGAACGCCCCGTCGCCGATCGTCGTCCGATGCTTGTGCACGCCGTCGTAATTGGCGGTGACGGCTCCCGCGCCGATGTTGGCGTGGGTGCCGATCTCGGCGTCGCCGAGATAGCTCATGTGGTGCTGCTTCGAGCCGGCTCCGAGATGCGCATTCTTGAGCTCGGCATAGTTGCCCACCTCGGCCCCGGCGCCGACCACGCTGCCCGGTCGAAGGTGGCTGAACGGGCCGACGGTCGCGTCATCCTCGACGATCGAGGATTCGACGACGCTTGCCCACACCCTGGCTCCGCGCCCGATCGTCGCGTCGAAGAGCTGGCTGCCCGCCCCGATCACGCTCCCCTCGCCGACCGACGTCGCGCCGCGAAGGATGACGTTGGGTTCGAGGGTGACGTCGGCACCCAGCTCGACCGCCCAGTCGAGGTAGACCGTCGACGGATCGCGCATCGTCACGCCGTTGGCCATGTGCGCCTCGTTGAGGCGGACGCGCAGGCTCCACTCCGCAGCCGCCAGCTGCGAGCGATCGTTGATCCCTTCGAACCGGCCATCGTCCTCGAACTCGACGGCCACGACGATCCGCCCGTCCTCGCGGGCGAGGCGGACGAGGTCGGTCAGGTAGACCTCGCCGGTCACGGGCGACGGTGTCAGGCCGGCGATCCGACGGCGCAGCCACGCGGCGTCGAACGCGTACAGCCCGGCGTTCGTCTCGTTTCCGGCAAGCTCCTCGGCTGTCGCGTCCTTCGCCTCGGTGATCCGCTCTACGGTCCCGAACTCGCCACGGACGACTCGCCCGAGGGTCGACGGCTCCGCGGCGACGACGCTCGCGAGCGCGACCGCCGCGTCGTCAGCCCGACGCGCTTCGAGCATGGCGTCGAGGTCGGCACCCGTCACCAGCGGCACGTCGCCCGACAGGACAAGGATCTCGGTGGCGTCTTCGGGAACGGCGGCCAACCCGGCGCGGACCGCGTCGCCGGTGCCGCGCGGCTCGTCCTGGACCGCGAACGACGCCCGTCCGTCGAACGCCTCCACGATGGCCGCGACCGGCGGCGAGTAGACGACGACGGGCGGCGGCGAGGCGGCAGCGTCGGCGCTGCTCGCCCAGGCGTCGAGGACATACGCCAGCATCGGGCGCCCGCACAGCTGGTGGAGCACCTTCGGGGTTGCCGATCGCATCCGGGTTCCGAGACCGGCGGCCATGACCAGGGCGGCCGGGCCTGACGTCGACCCGGGACTTGGGGGGTTCACGCGAAACGGCTGCCGCGGCGCGCTCGGGCCAGTGGCGCGATCGCGGCCGATGCCCGCCCTGGCGAGATGGGGTCAGCAGTCATGAGTGGGTCGGCGCATCGTAGGTGGGCCTCGCAGAGGGTGTCAACCAACTCCGCGCTCAATCGCGGAGCCGGGCGACGGCCTCGATCTCGACCCGAGCCCCCTTCGGGAGCGAGGCGACGCCGACGGTCGAACGCGCCGGCGGCGGATCGGACATGTACCGACCGTAGATCGCGTTGACCGACGCGAAGTCGCCCATGTCGACCAGGAAGATGGTCGTCTTGATCACGTCCCCCCAGGCGCAGCCGGCCGCGTCGAGGACCGAGGTCAGGTTCGCCATGACCCGTTCGGTCTCGGCTTCGATGCCGCCCTCGACGAGCTGGGCGGTGGCCGGATCGAGCGCGGCCTGGCCGGCGGTGAACAGGAGCCGGTCGGTGACGATCGCCTGACTGTACGGCCCGATGGCCGCCGGCGCTCCGGTGGTCGAGATGGCTCGGCGGGTCATGGCTCCCTCTCCTGCTGTCTGCCGGTCACGATCGTGGTCGCGGACACGAACGGCGCGCCGGAGCCGGGCGCCGACAGGCGCCCGTCACGGACCGCGACCCGGACGGCGTCGGCGGCCACGGCGGCCTCCGCCTCGGAAGGATAGAGCGCCCACAGGGTCGGGCCAGAGCCGGACAGCCCGATCGGGCGACCCAGCAGGCGGCCGAGCCCTCGCCGGAAGGGGACGAGCTCGGGGATCAGCACGGTGGCGGCCTGGAAGAGGTCGTTGGCGACGGTCAGGACGCCCGCTCGGGCAACGAGGTCCGGCCCGCTCAGCCCGGACCGGAGCTCCTCGGCGAGGTGCGCGGACGACATCCGCGTGGAGCCGCTTCCCCGACCACCCAAGCCGTCGAACACGGCGAAGACCTCGGGCGTGGAGACCGGGACGGCGGGTGTCACGAGGAGGACGCCCGGACCTGCCTGGAGCCCGAGGAGCGGAGCGACGGTCTCGCCGCGTCCTTCGACGAGGGCCGGACATCCGGCCAGAAAGAACGGGACATCCGACCCGAGCCGCAGCGCGATCGCGTGCCGGGTGTCCGGGTCGAGTTCCGTGCCCCACGCCTCGAGCGAGCCGTCCAACGCCGCGGCGGCGTCCGACGACCCGCCGGCCAACCCGGCCGCCACCGGGATCCGCTTGTCGAGCCGCGCCGCCAGCGACGGAGCCTGCCCCGAGCCGCCCGGCCAGCCGCCACCGACCGCGAAGCGCGTCGCGCCGATCGCGCGGAGCACGAGGTTGTCCTCGATCCGGCCCGTCTCGAAGCCGGCGACCTGCAGCGTGTCCGGGCCGGCGGCGGCGGGGCTCAGGCTCAGCCGATCGGCGAGGGCCAACGGCACGAACACGGAGTGGAGGATGTGGAAGCCGTCCGGGCGACGGCCGATGACGGCCAGGGTGAGGTTGAGCTTGGCCGGCGCGACCCGAACGACGGGCGCCAGCCTGGGGATCGGATCCGGGGCGGCTGACCGGTTCACGGCTCGGGCTCCCCTCGCGCGCCCCGCCGATCCGGCCCGACTGGAACGAGCGCCTCGCGCAGCGCCAGCCATTCGCCGACGGCCAGGGTCTGGGGACGTCGATCGGGCTCGATCCGGGCGGCGGCCAGGGCCGCGGCGATGCGGTCGGCAGCGATGGGCAGCTGCCGCGACAGGACGTTGTGGATCATCTTGCGTCGCTCTCGGAAGCCCGCCTGGACCAACCGCCAGAGTTCGTCCTCGGATTCGGGATCGAGACGGTCGTCGGCGTCGTACGGCTCGACCACGATCACCGCCGATTCGACCGCGGGCTCGGGCTCGAACGCGGTCGGCGGCACGCGGAAGGCGATCCGGACCCAGGCGTGATACTGCACAAAGACCGACAGGTAGCTCATCTTGCCGACCGGAGCCGCCACCCGTTCGGCGACCTCGTGCTGGACCATGAGGACCAGCCGGTCGGGTCTCGGTGCGCGACCCAGGAGCGCGTGCAGGATCGGGCTGGTGATGTGGTACGGCAGGTTCGCGACGACGTCGAACGGCGGCTCGACGAGGTGCACGAGGTCCTGGTCGAGCGCGTCGCCCTCGATCAGCCGCAACTCGCCGGCGGCGATCCTGGCCTCGAAGCGTTCGCCGAGGAAGGCCGCCAGGCCACGGTCGAGCTCGACGGCGGTAACCACCGCACCGGACGACAGGAGCCCGTCGGTCAGGAGCCCAAGGCCCGGTCCGATCTCGAGGATCCGGCGGCCGGGCCGCGGTTCCGCCTGGGCCAGGATCGCCTCGAGGACGTCCGGATCGGCCAGGAAGTTCTGCGAGAAGCGATGCTGCGCCCGCAGGCCCGCCGCTCGCAGGGTGGCACGGACCACGGCCGGGTCGACCCGTGTTGCGGCCGCCGCGCTCACCGGGCGGCCAGGGGAAGCGACGGCCGGGCATCCAGCTCGAGCCCGGACCGCTGCCCGGCGGCATGCCGCCGCGCGCCGGCCGCGCCGATCATCGCCCCGTTGTCGGTGCACAGGGCCGGACGCGGAACCACCAGCGGGATGCCCATGGCCTCGGCCTCGCCGGCCAACCGAGCCCGGAGCGCGCCGTTCGCCGCCACGCCTCCGCCGAGGACGATGGATCGTGCACCGGCTGCCCTGGCCGCGCGGATCGTCTTGGTTGCCAGGACGTCCACCACGGCATCCTGGAAGCCCCAGGCCAGCTCGGCGACCGTCGAGCCGGCCAGCGGCACCTCCGTATCGGCAGGCAGACCCTCGTCGGCGCGAGCCTCGGTTACGATCCTGCGTGCGGCGGTCTTGAGCCCGGAGAAGCTGAAGTCGAACGTGTCACCGAGCCAGGCCCGCGGGAAGGTGCGGTCGCGGCCGGTCGCGGCCTCGGCGGCACGGCCGATCGCCGGACCGCCCGGGTAGCCGAGCCCCAGCAGCCGCCCGACCTTGTCGAACGCCTCGCCGGCCGCATCGTCGACGGTCGAGCCGAGCAGGCGGTACGTCAGGTGATCGCGCATCTCGACGAGGAAGGTATGCCCGCCGGACACCACCAGCGCCACGAGCGGGAAGATCGGATCCTCACGGTCGTCGTCGGCCGCGTCGTGGAGCCAGGCCGCGTAGACGTGGCCCTCGAGATGGTTGACGCCGATGAGCGGCAGGTCGTGGACCCAGGCGATCGCCTTGGCGAAGTTGATCCCGACCAGCAGTGACCCGGCGAGGCCCGGTCCGTAGGTCACCGCCACGGCACCGATGTCCGGCCAGGTGACGCCGGCGTCGGCCCAGGCCTCGTCGAGGACGGGCACGATCCAGCGCAGATGGGCGCGCGCGGCAACCTCGGGCACGATCCCGCCCGACGGCGCATGGAGCGCGACCTGCGAGGCGACGACGTTGGATCGGATGAGCCGGCCGTCCTCGATGACTGCGATCCCGGTCTCGTCGCACGACGACTCGATCGACAGGACGAGCGGCTTCGGCGCGGCGCCGGTCACTGCGGCGCCCTCACGTCGCGTCCACTCGCGGATCGACGGGCGCCGGCGACGCGTCCACGGCACCGCGCAGTCGGGCGATCCGTTCGCGCATCGCCGGATCCCGCAGCTGGTCCGTGGTCATGATCAGGGCGTCCTCGCCATTGTCGCTGTAGTAGTGTGGCCGGAGCCCGACCGGCCGGAAGCCGAACTTCTCGTACAGCCGGCGGGCGGCGAGGTTCGACAGTCGGACCTCGAGTGTCGCCTCGTGCGCGCCCGCGTCGAGCGCGAGGTCGAGCAACGCCAGCAGCAGCCGCTCGCCGATCCGCTGGCGGCGCCAGATCGGGTGCACGGCGAACGTGATGATGTGCGCCTCGTCGACCATCAGCCACATCCCGGCGTAGGCCACGATCGCATCCGCGGCATGGACCACCAGGTACTGCGCGAGCCGGTTGGTCTCGAGCTCCGATCGATAGGCATCGGCCGGCCAGGGCGAATCGAAGCTCGCCCGTTCGATATCGTGGACCGCGGGCAGGTCGTCGACCCGCATCGGGGCGATGCGCAGCTTCAGCGGCGGTCGTGCGACCATGCCACCTCCCCACGCTGGTCGGCCACGCCGCGCGGCAGCGTGACGTACTCCGGCACGAGACCCGCCAGGTCGTCGCCGGTCTCGCCACGCAACCGATCCGCACCCATCCGGATCAGTGCCGGTCCGAGCTCGCGGCGGGCGGCATCGCCGCGAGCGACCGCGTCGGCCGGGGCCCGGCCCTCGAGATCGACCGCGATCAGCCACTCCCCGGGCGCCAGCTCCGGATCCGTGGCACCCGGCAGCAGCCGTGACCCCTGCCCGTGCCGCGTCATGACCCGATCGTAGGGACCGGCCGGGAGGAGGAGGACCGGCTGCCCCCCCGGTGGGCGATCTGCCCCGCCCGCGGCGCGTGCGACCGCCGCTCCGAGGAGTGCCTCGGCCGTCGACACACCCGCGATCGGCAGCCCGAGCCCGTGGGCGAGACCCTTGGCGGTCGCGATCCCCACCCGCAGGCCAGTGAAGGCCCCGGGGCCCGTCCCGACCACGATCCCGACCAGCCGCGACCGGCGCAGGTTCTGCTCGCCGAGGAACCGGGCGATCGACGGCAGCAGCGTCTCGCCGTGACGGTAGCCGGCGGCCCACGTGCTGAGCCCGTCGATCTCGCCGTCGATCGAGCCGCTGGCGATGACCACCTGGGTCGTCGCGGTGTCGATGGCGAGGATCGCCCGGCGGCGGCCGTCGTGGCTCACGCGATCGCCGCCAGGTAGCGGTTGAGCGCCGGGGAACCGGCGCGCACGGTGATCGACCGAGGCTCGTCGCCGGCGCCGTCGATGGCCACGTCGAGCCGTTCCAGCGGGAGGGCGTCGGCGAGGCGGTCGGGCCACTCCACGAGCGTGACGCCGAGCGTCTGCCGGTCGTCGATCAGCCCACCGCCCAGCGCGTCCGCGGCGTTCGACAGCCGGAAGAGGTCGAGGTGGAAGAGCGGCAGCCGTCCGGCGTACTCGGCCATCAGGACGAAGCTCGGCGAGACGATCGTGTCGGTCACGCCGAGGCCGGCGCCGAACGCCTTGGCCAAGTGGGTCTTGCCCGCGCCGAGCTCGCCCCACAGGCACACGAGATCACCGGGCCGTGCGGCCGTCGCCAGCCGGCGGCCGAACGCCGATGTCGCGTCGGGGTCCGGGCAGACGAGGTGCCGTTCGAGCGGGGTCAGGGCGGCCATGTCTCCCGAGCGTAGCCGAAGGAGAGCCGGTTCGTCGGTCCGGCATCGTTTCGCGGTCGCTGCCCGAGAGCCGGCCGTGCCGGCGGCGCGCGGCGACCTTCCGGGATTCAGACGAACCGTTCCAGGTCGCCGAGCGGGACGGCCGCCACGGATCCGTCCGCGAACCGCACCAGTCCCGCCTCCAGCTGCACGCCACCGGCGAACCGGCGCTGCCCGATCGCTTCGACAAAGCGGCCCTCCCGGCCGGCCAGTGACCCGCCGCGGACGCGGACGAGGTCGGCCGGCGGCGCCGGGACCTGGAGGTTCGGCACGTCGAAGACGAGCATCGGCGGGTCCGCCACGATCGCCACCTCATGCCCGACGAGGCTGGTCAGGACCGTCAGGATGCCGCCGGCCAGCGGACGGCGGACCGCGCCTTCGAGGACCAGCACGGCGAACGGCGGCAGGCGATGCAGCGCGGACCGCTGACGGGCCTCCGAGGCGAGGTAGTCGCGGCGCTCCTTGCTCGACAGGCCGGTCACGATCACGCCGCGGACGCCCATCGCCCGGGCGCGGGTCAGGGTCTCGGCATCGACCCGCGAGCCGACGACGAGGATCGACCCGGCGCTGCCGATATCGAGCGACCCCGCCCGGAGTTCGCCGTCCGGGGTGGCCTGGAGACGTCCGCGGGTGGGTCCGCCCAGGACCACGATGCCTCGGATGCCGCGACCGGCAGCGCGGACCGTGATCGCGGTGCCGGGCCGGACGTCGCGGACGATCCCCGCGAACGGCACCTCCAGCGAGTCGGCCAGCTCGCCGGTGGCGACCCGCCATCGCCCACGCCAGCCGAAGACGTACTCACCTCCGGCGGCCTGGCCGTCACGAGCACCCGAGGCCCCGGTCCAGCGACGCCCGGGTCGCGGCGTGGCGGTCGCCGGCACGGTCAGTTCGTCGAGCCTCGGATCGCGCAGTCGCTGGGCGATCGGCGCCCCGACGACGACCGAATCGCCCGTCGCGACCACCGGTCGATCGCCGGGCGCCAGCCGGAACACGACGTCGACGGGTGCGCTGACCAACGCCCGCGCCGGAACCAGGCGCAGGTCGAGGCCCGGGCCGCTCATGGCTCGCCTGACGACCACACGGCGGCCTGCCAGCCCTCGAGGAGCTCGCCTCGCAGGTCCGCACGGTCCGGCAACTGGAGCGGGACATCGCGCAGGTCGACCAGCAGGCCGCCGAGACCCCCGGTCACCTCGACTGCGAAGCGCCGTCCCCGACCGCCGAGGCGGACGGTGTCATGGAACTGGAGCTCGGCGGTCGCCGATGCCCCGGCCGGCAGGTCCAGCATGGACAGGCTGCCCGGTCGCAGGTCGAGGTCGCGCGTGCCAAGCTGACCGTGCAGGTGGAGCGCCCCGACGCTCCGTCCGCCTCGCAGCCCGGCCGGAGTCACCACGGTCCCCAACGGGGCGAGCAGGTCGTCGACGAGGTCGGTGATGACCGCCCGGCGCTCGGTGGCATCGGCGATCGAGCCGATCGGCGCGAGGATTCGGGCGTGATCGAGCGCATATTGGCTCGCTCCCGACCGGCGGAGCACGTCGGCGAGCGCCAGGACCACCGACGGCCCCGAGGCGATCGACCACACGCCGCCGCTGGCGACGACAAGGTCGGCCGCCGGCCGGGCGTACCAGTCCGGCGTGGCCTCGGCAAGGCAGCCGAGCGCCGACCGGGCGGCCGCCAGCCGCAGGTCGACGCCGTCGCCCGCGACGTCGCCCCACGGGGCGATGCGCAGCTCGCGGAGTCGGTCGCGGAGGCGGTGTCGATCGCCCGCGCCGCTCGACCAGGTCGCGACCCGATCGACCACGCCGTCGTCGGGGTCGGACGGCGCCAGCCCGGCGGCCGGGACGACCGCCAGGTCGGCGGCAGCCAGGCCGTTCCCGACGGCCGGCCAGGCGGCCACCCGGGTGCCGCCGTCGAACCCGACCTCGACGACGTCGATCCGGCGATCGAGGACCTCGGCGAGGGTCAGTGCCGCGGATCCGAGGGCACGACGCGAATCGTCCGTCGCCAGGGCCAGGTCGAGCAGGAGCTCGCGCAGCTCGGCGCCGGGCTGGCCGGTCGCGGCGGCTGCGGCGGTCACCACCGGCCCGGGACGGGCCGCGACGTCACCGAAGGCCGCCAGCTGGTCCGCCATGCCGCCGGCGAGGACCACGGTCAGCTCGGGTCGCCGTTCGGCCGCTGCGCCGAGCAGCGCACCCAGTTCCCCGAGCGCGCGGCGCTCGTCGGCGCCCGGGGGATCGCCGGCCCCGGCGAGGATCCCGTCGACCGAGGCATCGAGCAGCATCGTCGACATGGCCAGCGGATCGGTCGTCTCGGGGCTCGCCGAGACCGTTCGCCAGCCGCTCCTCGACGCCGCCGCGACGAGCGGTCCGAGGGCGCGTTCCGAGCCTGCCACGACCGCCAGGCGGCGGGCCGGCTGGCTGGCGACGTCGACGCGGGGCAGGTCCGCCGGCACCGCACCCGCCAGGCCGAGCGCCGCGGCCAGCTCCGGATCCGCCGATCGAACGCGTTCGATCAGGATTGCGGCGACCGCATCGGGATCGGCTCCGATCGGCAGCGCCAGCGAGCCGATCAACCGCCAGCGGCCAGCCACTCGACCGACGAGCCCGGCGGCAATCGTCGCCGCCCCCGCGTCCTGGGTCAGAAACGCCCGCGGTTCAGTGGTCACGTGGCCATGCTACGCGTCACCGGCCCCGCTCACCCGAGAGGGAAATCGCGGCGAGCGCCTATGCGTCCCAGGTGGGTTCGTCCTCGTCGGATTCCTCGAGCCGGGCGATCAACAGCTCGATCCCGGTGTCGTCGGCGAGGATCTCGCTCGCGGACGCGAGCTCGCCACCGAACACGCCGCGGAGCACCGGATCGAAGAACAGCATGGCGTTCGCGCCGAGGGCCCGATACGGGCGGCTGGCCTCGAGGAAGTGGACCGCCGGACCGGCCATGCCGAGGAGCTCGATCTCGCGCGCTACCTGCTCTACCAGCTCGTCGCGCTGCTCCTCCGACGGGCCGACCGCGCCGTTCACGTCGCAGTCCTGCCGTGCACGGCGATCGCCGGGACGTCGGCAAGCGCCTCGGCGAAGGCGGCGTACGCGGCTGCGCCCCGCAGGGCGAAGACCACGTGGACGATCGAAGGGCTCGCGGGCAGCTCGTCACGGACGGTCGCCACGGTCACCCGGGCGCCTTCCTCGAGCGGGAACCCGCCGACCCCCGAGCCGAGTGCCGGAAAGGCGATGCTCGTCACGTTCATTTCACGGGCCCGCGCCATGGCGCTCCGAACCGCCGATTCGATCGTCGCGGCGCTCGTCCGCCGGTCGCGGTCGAGCGAGACCGCGTGGATCACCATCCGGGCGGCGAGCGTACCGGCCGGGGTCACGACCGCACCGCCCAGCGGCGCCGGTCCCTGGCGGACGGCCGCGAACTCGATCGCATCGCCGCCGGCGCGCTTCAATGCGCCGCCGACGCCGGTCGCCATCCACAGGGTGGTATTGGCGGCGTTGACGATCGCGTCGACTTCGAGGTCGCAGATATCGCCGTTCCAGAGTTCGATTTGCGCCACTAGCCACTCCGCTCCGTGAGCGTCCGCAGACCGACCGGTCCGGCCGAGGCATGGTACACCCGAGGTACCCGCCGAGCCATGCCGCTGACGACCTCCCAGCTGTTGGTGTTGCGCTCCTGCGCCAGCTCGGCGACGGTGATCCGCTCATCGCCGCTGCCGCCGACCAGCACGAATTCGTCGGCCACGCCGACCGGCGGCCCGGGCACGTCGGTCACGTCGGCCATGACCGCATCCATCGCGACGTTGCCGACCAGCGGGACCCGGCGGCCGCGGACGATGGCCGACGCCCGGTTCGACAGCTGCCGCGACCAGCCGTCGCCATAACCGAGGGGCAGGGTCGCGATCCGGCTCGGGCGGCTCGTCCGGAAGGTCGGGCCGTAGCTGATTCCCCAGCCCGCCGGCAGATCCGCGACACGGACCGGGCGCGCGACGAGCGACATGACCGGCCGGAGGCTGCCCGGGATCACGCTCGAGATCCCGGCTTCGCGCAGCTCGTCCGGCTCGAGCCCATAGAGGGCGAGCCCGGGCCGGACACCGCCATACGCCGCGACGCCGTCGACGAGCAGCGCAGCGCTGGCGGCGACGTGTCGGGGTGGCAGCTCGATGCCGGCGGCGACGATCGCGTCGACGACGGCCTCGAACCGATCGACCTGGAGCCCCGTCCCAGCCGAGTCCTCGACCGCCTGGAGGTGGGTCCACAGCCCGCCCAGCCGGCAGCCGGGCGCCATGGCGATCCGGCCCGCGGCCTCGACCGCGGCGGCACCCGCGAAGCCGCCGCGACCCAGCCCGGTCTCCACCTCGAGCTCGAGCTGGAGCGTCCGGCCTTGGGCGAGGGTCGCCGCGGTGGACAGCAGCTCGTCGAGCAGGACCGGATCGCCGGCCGTGACCGAGATCCGACGCTGCGCTGCATCGGGGACAAAGACCGCCGGGATCGGGTAGAGCACGAGGATGGGCGCCTCCACGCCTCCCGCCCGAAGCTCCAGCGCCTCATCCATCGTGGCGACGCAGAATCCGTCTGCCCCCGCCGATTCGAGCGCTCGAGCCACGGGCCCGGCGCCATGGCCGTAGGCATCGGCCTTGACCACGGGACGGACCGGGACGCCCGGACCGGCCAGCCGTCCGAGCAGCCGGAGATTGGCGACGAGCGCGTCGAGGTCGATCTCGAGCCAAGCCGTTCGCGGCAGCGGCGGCAACCCGGCGGCGGCGAGCCGGGCCTCGATCGACACCCTCGCCGCGCCAGGGACCGCCGGCGTCAGCTCGGAGTTCAGCGTCGGTCGTCCGCGGGACGATCCGCTCCGGCCGTCGGCCGGACCAGGTCCGGCGGATCCTCCCGGGCGGCAAACCCGAGCCGCTTTCCGCTGGACTTGCGCTCGGCCAGGGCGGCCAGCCGCTTGCGCGCGATCGCCAGACCGTCGGGCAGGTCCGAGGCGAGCAAGCCGGCGTCGCCGAGGCGTTCGCGAACGGATTCCCCCGACACGCCATGCAGGTAGACGCCGAGCCGGGCGGCGGCAAAGGGCGTGAGGCCCTGCGCGAGCAGCGACCCGATCGTGCCGGCCAGGACGTCGCCCGTCCCACCCGAGGCAAGTGCCGGGTTCTCGAACGGAGCGATGGCCACCGTGCCGTCAACGTCCGCGATGACCGTCCGGGCGCCCTTGAGGACGACCACCGACCGCCACGCCGCCGCCGCATCGCGCGCTGCCGCCACCCGCGCCGCGTCATTCGCCGAGATGTCGCCGTCGTCGGCCTGGTCGCGACCGCTGCCGGCCCGGAGCCGCGCGAACTCTCCCGGATGGGGTGTCAGGACCGCCGGGCGCCGATCGCCTTCCCACCAGCCGTCCATGGTCGCCAGCGAGCGGAGTGCCTCGGCGTCGAGCACGATCGGGGCGGCATCGGCATCGCCCGGTGCGGCGATCAGCAGCCGCACCAGCTCGGCGGTGGCGAGACCGGGCTGCAGCCCGGGCCCGACCACGATGGCGTCGTGCTCGTGGTCGAGGACCCGGGCCAGCGCCGGTTCCGGGTCGACCTCCTCGACGTCGTCCTCCGGCAAGCCCATCGTGGTGGCCTCGACGACCTTGGCGGCGAACAGGGGCTGGAGCGATTCGGGAACCGCCAGCGTCACCAGGCCCGCGCCGGCACGGCCCGCAGCCCGGCAGACGAGGAGCGCGGCACCGGCATAGTCGAGTGACCCGGCGATCACCAGTACCTTGCCGAACGTGCCCTTGTGGCCGCGCTTGGGCCGCTCGGGAAGGAGCGCGGCCACCCCGTCGTCGTCGAGCCTGACGGCGTCGTCGGGAAACGGGTCCTCGCCCGGGGCGACCGAACCGCCCGAGGCTTCGTCGCGACGGCCGAACCCGAGCCCGACCGTCCGCCGATCAGTCATCGGAGCCTCCACGCTGCCGGGTCGCACCATCGGCCGATCTCAGGCGCTCCAGCCGGGCCAGGATCCGCTGCTCGCGTTCGTCGAGCCGGGCCTCGATGTCGAGCGGGAAGACGTACCGGCCGCCCGTGGTGCGGACGCCGAAGGCGATGGCCACCGCGTAATCCAATTCGTGCGTGATCGAGACGGCGATCCGACCCATCCCCAGCTGGTCGGCGCGCGAGGCGGCACGCCCGTGCAGCCGGATCGCCGGCTGGCCGGTTGGCAACCGCTCGACCTCGATCTCCCGCCAGCCGATGCCGCGCACCCCGAGGCCGAGGACTTTCGACACGGCCTCCTTGGCCGCCCAGCGACCGGCCATCGTCTCCGGCCGGTCGCGGACGTAGCGGCGCTCCGCGTCGGTCAGGACTCGCCGCGAGAACCGCGGGCCGAACCGCTCCAGGGCGGCCCGGATCCGGGCGACCTTGATGATGTCGATCCCGAGCTCGGTCGTCCCCTCGGGAACGAACCCAGGCGGGATCGCGATGGAGTCAACCGGATCTGCGGTGGGCATCGGGCCTACTCCACCGTGACCGACTTGGCGAGGTTGCGCGGCTGGTCGACGTCCGTGCCGCGGGCCACGGCGACGTGATAGGCGAACAGCTGGAGCGGGATGATGGACAGGACCGGGCTGAGGGCCTCGTGGGTGTCGGGGACCCAGCAGACGTCGTCGGCGTAGCGCTCGATCGAATCGTCGCCTTCGGTCGCCACCGCGATGACGCGCGCGTCGCGCGCTCGACCCTCCATGACGTTGCTGATCAGCTTGTCGTAGACCGCCGACCGGGTCGCCACGGCGACCAGCGGGCACTCGGCGTCGAGCAGCGAGATCGGGCCGTGCTTGAGCTCGCCGGCCGCATAGCCCTCGGCGTGGACGTAGCTGACTTCCTTGAGCTTGAGGGCGCCCTCGAGGGCGGTCGGGAACGAGTAGCCCCGGCCCACGAACATGAAGCCGCGCGAGTTGACGTAGCGCCGGGCGAGGTCGCCGATCCCGGATGCGTTCGCGAGGGTGCGGCTGGCGGCCGCGGGCAGCGCGTGGAGCGCCGCGCCCAGCTCCTGCTCGTGCTCGGCACCCAGCGCCCCGCGAGCCTTGGCGATCGCCGCGGCCAGGATCACCAGGGTGGTCACCTGGGCGACGAAGGTCTTGGACGCCGCCACCGCGATCTCCGGACCGGCCTGCAGGAAGAGGACCCGGTCCGCCTCGCGGGTGATGGCGCTGCCGACGGTGTTGGTGACGGCGATCACGGGCGCCCCGCGCTGGCGCGCGAGTCGGGTCGGCGCGATGGTGTCGGCGGTCTCGCCGGACTGGGTCACGGCGATCACCAGCGTCCGCGCATCGAGCGGAGGTGGGCTGTAGCGGAACTCCGACCCGACATTCGCCCGGGCCGGGATCCCGACCCAGTCCTGGATCGCGGCGGCCCCCACGAGCGAGGCATAGTAGGCAGTGCCGCACGCGATCAGCTCGACCCGGTCGATCGTGCGCAGCGTCTCGTCGAAGCCTTCGAACTCCTCGAGCCAGATCCGATTGGCGCTGGTCACCCGTCCGGCGATGGCCTGGCGGAGCAATTCCGGCTGCTCATGGATCTCCTTGAGCATGAAGTGCTCGTAGCCGCCCTTCTCGGCGGCCTCGGGTGTCCAGGTGATGGTCGTCTCGGCCCGTTCGCGTCGGTTGCCGAACTTGTCCGTCACCTCGACTCCGGTGGGCACGACGTCGGCGACGTCACCTTCCTCGAGGAAGATGACCCGGTTGGTGTGGGCGAGGATGGCGGCCACGTCGCTGGCCAGGAAGCTCTCGTCACCGTTGCGACCGACGATGAGCGGGACGTCCTGCCGGGCCCCGACCAGGCGGCTGATCTCCGCCTTGTGCATGACGACCAGGGCGTAGGCGCCCTCGAGCTGGCGGAGGGTGGCCCGAACGGCATCGGCCAGGTCTCCGTCGTAGGCCTCCTCCACCAGGTGGGCGATCGCCTCGGTATCGGTCTCGGACGTCAGGCTGTGGCCGCGTGCCTCGAGGCCGTCGCGAAGCTCCCGGAAGTTCTCGATGATCCCGTTGTGGATGACCGTGATGTCGCCGGTGCAGTCCTGGTGGGGATGCGCGTTCAGGTCGTTCGGCCGGCCATGGGTCGCCCAGCGGGTGTGCGCCAGGCCGATCGCGGCGCGCGGGGTCCGGTCGGCGATCGCGGTGGTCAGGTTCGCCAACTTGCCTGCGCGCTTCTCGACGAACAGGACGCCGTCCTCGTCGACCAGCGCAATCCCGGCCGAATCATAGCCGCGGTACTCGAGCCGCCTGAGGCCTTCGATTAGGATCGGGCCCGCTTCCCGCGGACCGGTATAGCCGACGATGCCGCACATCCGGGTCAGGCCCTCCGCTCATGCCCGCCGGACGCGCGCGGCGAAGCGTGATGACGCCACTGGATGGGCACCGTGGTCAGTTTAGACGCTCTCCGGCCAGGGCAGCCAGGCGGTCGGCGAGCTCGGTGACCAAGCCCTCGTCCGGCCCCTCCACCATCACCCGCAGCGCGGGCTCCGTGCCGGACGGCCGCACCAGCACCCGACCGCCCGCACCGAGCCGATCGGCCGCGTCGGCGATCGCCCGCTGGAGCGTCGGGTCGCCCTCCCATTGGTCCTTGTGACGAGCCTTCACGGCCCGCTGTTGCTGCGGCAGCATCGGGATGGCGGCGGCCAGCTCGGCGAGACCCGCTCCCCGGCGGCGCATGACCCGGAGGACCTCCAGGGCGGTCACGATCCCGTCGCCCGACGTGGTGTGCTCGAGCACAATCACGTGGCCGCTCTTCTCACCGCCGAGGCCGGCGCCGCTGACCTGCATCCCCTCGAGGATGTACTTGTCGCCGACCGGGGTCCGCACGATCTGGCCGCCGGCGGCCTCGACCGCGGCCTGGAGCCCGCCGTTGGACAGGACCGACACGACGAGCGCGCCGCCCGGCAGCCTTCCCCGCTCCAGCCGGTCGAGGGCGAGGATGCCGAGCACCTGGTCGCCGTCCACGACCTGCCCCGCGGCGTCCACCGCGATGAGCCGGTCGGCGTCGCCGTCGAGCGCGAACCCGACGTCGGCGCCGGCCGCGATGACCGCTTCCGCCAGCGATGACGGCGCCGTCGCCCCGGCCCGAACGTTGATGTTGACGCCGTCAGGCTCGGCGTGGATGACGCTGACCGTCGCCCCGGTCGCGGCCAGGATCTGCGGTCCAACGAAACAGCCGGAGCCGTTCGCCCCGTCGAGGATGAGCCGGGTGCCCGCCGCGTCGATGCCCGATGCCAGCCCGATCCGGTGGCGGAGGTAGTCGTCGAGGCGCGGCCGGGCGTCGATGGTCCGGCCGATGTCGGCATTGGCCGGACCGATCAGCTCCTCGGTTCGCCAGATCAGCTGCTCGAGCTCGTCCTCGATCGCGTCGTCGAGCTTGAGGCCCTGTCGGTCGAGGACTTTCAGGCCGTTGTCGTCGGCCGGGTTGTGCGAGGCCGAGACCATGATCCCCGCGGCGAAGTCGCCCGCGCCGGTGAGGTAGGCCAGCGCCGGCGTGGGAACGACACCCACGACGTGGACGTCGGCTCCGAGGCTCGTCGCCCCGGCGACGATCGCCGAGACGAACATGTCGCCGGATCGGCGCGTGTCCTGGCCGACGACGATCGAGCCGTCACGACCCACGAGGCGGTGGGCCACCGCCCGCCCCAGGGCGTACGCCATCGTGGGCTTGAGGTCGACGTTCGCGACACCACGGATCCCATCCGTGCCGAACAGGCGGACCACGGCGGCTCAGCTCCCCGACGGCGACGGTGACGGACCGGTCGACGGCGGCGGCGAGCTGGTCGCCGTGATCGTGACGCTCACCGTCGCCGGACTGGCCGAGACCAGGGTGGGGCCGGTCGGCAGGTCGATGCTGACCGGCACGTCCACGATGCCGGGGCCCAACCCGGTCACGTCGAGGTCCACGACCAGGGCCGACCCGGTCAGGCGGTCGAGGTCGGCCGTGGACCCGCCGATCGTCACGATGACCCGGTCGGTCGTGAAGTCGTAGGACAGATCGCGTCGCGTGCCAACCAGCCGGAGCCCGGCGCTGTAGCTGCGCGTCTCGGTGACCTGGCGGACCTTGATCGAGACCTTGATCGGTTGGGTCCCGACGGTCTCGATCCCGGTCGGCAGTGCCAGCGATGTCTCGACGGTCGTGTTCGAGGACACGCCGGTCATCGGGATCGGGCTGGTGTCGATGCTGACGAGGTGCGCCAGCTGGTCGGCGTCGCCTTCCACCAGCACGACCTCGGGATCGACCGTGACGCCGGCGATCTCGAAGCCGGCCGCGGGCACGCCGCTGAGGACCGGATTGATCGGCAGGGACCGCGTCTGCCGGTCGGAGAAGACCGGGATGGTGATTCTCGCCGTCGACGGCGTGACGTCGACCGTTCGCACGGCGTTGCCGACCCCGTCGATCGGCACCAGTTGGACGTCCTCGTCGACGTCGATCCCGGATGGCTGGATCTGCACGTCGGCGCGGACCGCGACGACCTGGCGCACCACGGACTGTGGGCCCGATACGGTCACGGTCGGCGGCGTCACGGTGGTGTCGCCCAGGTCGAGACCCGGTGGCACGACGCCCCGCTCGACCTGCACCGGAACCGTCTGCTGGCGGATCGGGTCGAGCTGCACGCTCATGAACTGCGGCTCGTAGCCGAGGACGTGGATCCGTGAATCCGGCGAGCTCAACTCGATCCGCACGCTGACCGTGCCGGCCTGGGGGTCGACCGAGGAGAGGTCGACCGTGGCGGTGAAGGAGCTGCTGGTGACCGGCACGCCGGCCGGCGCAAAGTAGCGGACCACCGTCACCGGCGGCGGGATCGTAAGCAGGAAGGTGTCGGCGGGCTGGCCGACCGTGTCCACCCGGATGTCGGTGTTGAGCGTCTGGGTGCTCTCGGACAGCACCAGGCCGCCATACATCAGCGTGGCCAACCCGATCGCCGCCAGCTTGAGTGGCCAGTTATGCACGATCCGCGCGAGGAGTCGCCTCACCGCGCCACCCGGGCGCTCGCGGACCGCGCCTGGTCCTCGTCATCGCCGGAACCGGGGGCCGGGGGCGCGCCACCGGCAGCGCCGCCTGTCGAAACGGGCGCGGGCGGCGCTCCGGGACCGCCGCGCGTGCCCTGACGGCGCTTGATCGCCCCCGCCAGGCGCCCGCGACCCATCATCCGACCCACGTCGGCCAACCGGCGGGTCCCGATCCCCGCGGCGCGGCCTTCGCTGGCCACTCGCAGGCCGAGCGCGCCGCGCCTGGCAGCGGCCGGGTCGAGCAGGCCCTGGATCGCCCGGCTCAGCCCGACCTCGGTCAGGTTGCGCACGATGCGCGCCCGTTCCACGAGGCTGACCTGGCCGTTCTCCTCGGAGACGACGATCACCACCGCATCGGTCTGCTCGGTGATGCCCAGGGCCGCCCGATGACGCGTCCCGAACCGCTCCGAGTAGATCGACGTCTCGGCAAGCGGCAGCAGCGCGCCCGCGGCGACGATGCGGTCCTCGCGGATGATCACCGCACCGTCATGCAGTGCCGACCGGGGCATGAAGATCGTGCTCAGCAGGTCGGCCGAGACGTCGGCATGGATCATCACGCCCGTCTCGGCGACCTCCTCGAGCCCGGTCTCGCGCTCGAGCACGATGAGTGCGCCATGCCCCTCGGCCGACAGTTCGGCCGCGGCACGAGCCACCTCGGTGCCCACGAGCTCGGCTGTGCGGGACTGGGCGGGCAAGAGCAGCCAGCCGAGCGAGCCCACTCGCCCGATCCGCTCGAGCGCCCGCCGGAGCTCGGGTTGGAAGATCACGACCAGGGCGAACAGACCGACGACGGCGCCGTCCTGGAGGATCTGGGTGAGCAACCGAAGCTCGAACGCGACGGCCAGGCCGTAGACCACGAAGAGGACGCTCACGCCGATGACCAGCCTGACGGCACGGGTCCCGCGGATCAGGCTGAACAGCCAGTAGATCAGGAGAGCCGTGATGCCGATATCGACGATCGACGAGAGGCTGACCCCTTCGAGGATCGATCCAAGGAGCTGCGGCATCGTCGATCGAGTGTAGCATCGCCCTCCGCCCGATCGGGCCGGCGGCGGCGCACACAGCTCAGGCGCAGATCGCGGTCAGTCTCGGCTCGTCGACGAAGCGCGCGGCCACCAGCGCGCACAGGCGGGCCCGGGCGTCCGCGTTGCCGGTCAGCTCGACGAGGCGACCAAGCAGGACCAGCTTGTCGGCCGAGAGCGTTCGCCAGCCCCGGTCCAGGTACAGCTCGGCCAGCGCGAGGTGGATCTCCGGATCCGCGGGAGCGATCGACAGGGCCTCGTAGCAGGCATCGATCGCCGCATGGAGCTGGCCAAGCGACCGGTGCCCACGGACCGCCAGGACCACGGTCCGCCGGGTTTCGTCGAGATCGCCGACGTCGATGGCAGCCTCGACCGCAAAGGTCAGCGCACCCGGATCCGATGGCGGCGGGGATGGCTCCCCGGGCGCGGTCGCCGCGGGTTCGCTGCCCGCCTCGGAGTCCGGTGCGGTCGGTGCCGGCCGTACAGTCGGATCGATGTCGAGGACGCCCAGGGCCCGCGCCAGCGCCTCGGCCGCGGCCGGGTCGCCGCTTGTCTGGCGGAGCCGCGCGACGAGCCCGGCGAACCCCTTGCGCCGGCCGCGTGATTCGGCCAGCTCGAGCGCGTACCGGGCGGCGTCGCACGCGTCGGCCAGGCGCCCGTCGCCCTCCAACACGGCGGCGAGGCGATCGAGCGTCGCGGCGGCTTCGGCCCGACGGCCCATCCCGGCCAGGACGTCGGCCCGGCCGCGAAGGGCGGCCTCGTCGCCAGGGGCACGGGCAAGTGCGGCGGCATACGCCGCCAAGGACTCGTCCGGCCGTCCGAGACGCGCCAGGACGCCGCCCAGCCCGACGTAGGGCAGGGCTCGATCGGGCGCCATTCGGGAGGCTTCCCGGTACGCCGACAGGGCAGGCTCGAGCCGGCCGCGCAGGGCCGCGAGATGGCCGCGTCGGAGCGCGTCCTTGTAGCCCTCGTAGAGCGATCCACTCATGCCGCCTGGTCCCCTCCGAGGACCTCCACGAGCAGGCCCTTCTGCACGTGGAGGCGGTTCTCCGACTGTTCCCAGATGAGGCTCCGCGGACCATCCATGACCGCCGACGTGATCTCCTCGCCGCGGTGGGCCGGCAGGCAATGCATCGCAACCACCTCTTGACCGGCGGCGTCGAGCAGCGCGTCATCGACCTGATAGCCGGCGAACGCGTCCCGTCGCTCCTCGGTCTCGGCCTCCTGCCCCATCGACGTCCAGGCATCGGTATAGACGACGGACGCGCCCCGCACGGCCTCGTACGGATCCTGCCCGAACGACAGGCGGCCACCGGATGCCGCGGCCAGCTCGCGGGCGCGGGACACGATCCGTTTGTTCGGTGCGTAGCCCTGCGGATGCGCCAGCCGAACCTCCATCCCGAAGGCCGCGCCGAGCAGGGCCAGCGAGTGATAGACGTTGTTCCCGTCGCCGACGAAGGCGAGGACGAGCCCGGCCAGCCGTCCGAACCGCTCCTGCACGGTGAACAGGTCGGCCAGGGCCTGGCAGGGGTGCTCGCGCAGCGTCAGTCCGTTGATCACCGGGACGTTGGCCTGGGCGGCCAGCTCGAGCGCCACCTCATGGGGTCCCGTCCGGACCATGATCGCGTCCACGACCCGCTCGAGGTTGCGGGCAACGTCGCGGACGCTCTCACGGGCGCCCAGCACGGCGTCGTTTGTCAGGTAGACCGCGTGGCCCCCCAGCTGCGCCATGCCAGCCTCGAAGGTGACCCGCGTCCTGAGGCTCGGCTTCTGGAACAGCATCGCCAGCGTCCGGCCGGGCAGCGGCAGCGGCGCGTGGCGGCGCGTGGCCCGGAACTCGGCCTTGAGCCTCGATGCGGTCGCGTACACCCGGCGCACCTCGTCCGCCGAGAAATCGGCAACGCTCAGGAGGTCCCGACCGATCAGCGAGGAGGACGGCGTGCTCATGCCGCCACTCTACAGTCGCGCGACCCCGGAAGGCGAACCTCGGTATCGCAAGTCACCGATGAGCGAGCGCACTGGAAGTGCGTGAGCGAACGAGCGGAGCCGGCAACGCCGGCCTGGGCCGTCCCGGCCGAACTGCCTCGCGGCCGCCCGGACGGTTCAGGCCAAGGCGCCGGCGAGCACGCGAGCGAGCGCACTGGAAGTGCGTGAGCGAACGAGCGGAGCCGGCAACGCCGGCCTGGGCCGTCCCGGCGGCCGCCCCCTTATCGCTTGGTGTACTGCGGCGCCTTCCGAGCCCGCTTGAGCCCGTACTTCTTGCGCTCCTTCATCCGCGGGTCGCGGGTCAGGAGCCCGGCCTGACGAAGCGGCAGGCGGTGTCCCTCGGGGTCGATCTCGAGCAGCGCCCGGGCGATGCCGTGGCGGATCGCGCCGGCCTGGCCGGTCACCCCACCACCTTCGACCTTGATCATGACGTTGAACCGACCCTCGGTGCCGGTCACCCGGAATGGCAGGCGGACTTCACCCTCATTGATGGCGTTGCCGAAGTGCTCCTCGAGCGATCGACCGTTGACCACGATCTCGCCTTCACCGGGCAGCAGCCGGACTCGGGCGATGGCGGTCTTGCGGCGGCCGGTCCCGGAGTAGAACGCAGGAATCGTCATGCTTGGTGAACTCCTCGTCAGGCGAGCGGCTCAGGCCGCTGGGCCTGATGCGGATGGTCAGAGCCGGCGTAGATCTTGAGCTTGCGCAGCTGCTGGGTTCCGAGCCGGTTGTGCGGCAGCATGCCCTTCACGGCACGACGAATGACTTCCTCGGGCCGTCGCGCCAGCAGATGACCGAGCGTCTCCTGCTTGAAGCCCTGCGGGAACCCGCTGTGGCGGCTGTAGAGCTTGCTTTCGAGCTTGTCGCTGGTGACCGCGATCTTCGCGGCGTTGAGCACGACCACGTGGTCGCCCGAGTCCAGGTTGGGCTGGTAGGTGGGCTTGTGCTTGCCCTCGAGGACGCGCGCGATTCGCGACGCGAGGCGGCCGAGCGTCTCGTCCGTCGCGTCAACGACGTACCAGCGTCGCTCGATCTCGCTCTCCCGGACCGAATAGGTCTTCGCGTTCATCGTTCCTCGTGTTCTCCGTTCCCTTCGCCCGGCGGCCGCCCGAGGACGACGCGCCTGAGGCAGAGCCCCTTGGCCGGCGCGGCTGCCCCGGCGAGGGCCGGACCCGAACCGGCGAGTGCCGCCCGGACCGCTGTCTCATCCAACTTCCCGACCCCAACTTCCAGGAGGACGGCCACCATCCGGCGGACCATGCCCCGCAGGAACGAGTCGGCTCCAACGTCGATCGTGACCAGCCGGCCCGCCCGCCGCACCCGAACCATTCGCACGGTCCGGACCGGCGACCGGTCCGTCGCCCCGAAGGCGCTGAAGTCGTGCCGGCCGATGAAGACCGACCCGGCTCGCCCCATCGCGGCGATGTCGAGCGGGGCCCGCACCCCGAGCGCGACGCGCTCGTGGAGTGGGCTGCGCGGCCCGTTCCAGACGGTATAGCGGTACTCCCGGTACTGCGCCGCATAGCGGGGATTGAACCTGGCCGACGCCCGTCGCACGTTCCGCACCGAGAGGTCCGGCGGGAGGAGCGCATCGAGCGCCCGACCCAGGCCCGCCTCGGTGAGTCGCCCGTCGTAGGTGAAGCCAATCACCTGCGACCTGGCATGCACGCCGGCGTCGGTCCGGCCAGCCCCGTCGACCCGCTGCTCCACCCCGTCGCCGAGGCGGGCCAGCGCGGCCTCCAGGACCCCCTGGACTGTCCGTTTCCCAGGATTGACCTGGAATCCGTCGAAGTCCGTTCCGTCGTATTCGACCGTGGCGCGAAATCGCCTCGGTGCGGCCTCTCGACCGCGATTCGTCAAGTCTGCGAGTCGCCGCTCAGGCGAGCTCTATGCAAGGCGCCATCGAGCACCTGAGCGTGCGCACTTGTGGTGCGTGAGCGAAGGAGCGGAGATGACAACGCGGCAGAGAGCCGCATCAGCGGCGACCATCAAACAAGTTCCAACTGAACGATCTCGGCCGCGTCACCGCGACGTTGACCGAGGCGGACGATCCGGGTGAACCCGGACGTCCGGTCTGCATACTTTGGCGCGATCTCGTCGAACAGCTTGGCCACGACCAGCGGCTCGTTGGGGAATTGCGCGACGACCGAGCGGCGAGCCGACACGTCGCCGCGCTTGGCGAGGCTGATGACCTTCTCGACGCGGCCGCTGATCTCCTTGGCCTTGGCCTCGGTCGTCTTGACCCGCTCGTAGCGGATCACCGACACGGTCAGGTTCTTGAACAGGCTGAGGCGCGGTCCCTGTTTGCGACTGAGCTTGCGGCCGCCGATTCGATGGGCCATCGGATCAGCTCTCCGCCTCGTCGTCGTCGAAGCCGCCGTCGACGTCGCCGTCGTCGAGGCCGTCGCCCTCGGTCTCCGGGATGATGAAGCCGCGCATGCGCAGCCGTTCCTTCATCTCGTCGAGCGACTTCTTGCCGAAGTTGCGCATTCGGAGCAGGTCGTCGTCCTTGAGCTGGAGGAGCTGCCCGACCTTCACGATGTTGTTGCGCTTGAGCGAGTTGTAGGCCCGCATCGGGAGGTCGAGCTCCTCGATCGGCATGTCGAGCATGTTCGATGGCAGTGCCGCCGTGCCGGTCGCCGGAACGGACGGAACCGCGGCCATCCCGACCGTGACGAACGGCCGGAACTGGTTGACGAGGATCTCGGCGGAGCGGCTGAGCGCCTCCTCGGGCGAGATCGTGCCGTCGGTCTCGATCTCGATCGTCAGCTTGTCGTGGTTGGTCTCCTGCCCCACTCGCATGCTCTCGACCGAGTAGTTGATCTTGCGGACGGGCGTGAAGATCGCGTCGACCGCGATCACGCCGATCGGCAGGGCCTCGGCGCGCTCGGCACCGAGGTAGCCGACGCCGCGCTCGACGGTGAGGTCCATCTCGATGGTCACGTCGTCGGTGTCGAGGGTCATCAGCACGAGATCGGGGTTGATGATCTCGACGTCGGCCGATTCGGCGATGTCGGCCGCGGTGACCGAACCGGCCCCGCTCTTGATCAGCCGGAGCTGGACGGGGTGAGCCGCGTAGCTCTTGAGCCGAAGCTTCTTGACGTTCAGGACGATCTGGGTGACGTCCTCCTTGACGCCCGGAATCGTCGAGAACTCCTGGTAGACGTCACGGATCTGGATGCTGGTGACCGCGGCGCCCTCGAGCGACGACAGGAGGACGCGCCGGAGCGCGTTTCCGAGGGTGACGCCGTAGCCGGCCTGGAGGGGTCCGGCCTCGTACTTGGCGTACGTGCCAGCCTCCTCGACGGGCTCGATCTGCGGAGTCTCGAGTTCGATCATGTGGGCGGGTTACCTCGAGTAGTACTCGACCACGAGCTGCTCGTTGAGGTCGAGCGGCATCTGGTCGCGGGTTGGCGGTGCGACGATGGCGCCGGCAAGGTTGGCGGCGTCGACCGACAGCCACTCCGGCGCCTGGTGGGAGCGGAGCATCTCCTTGGCGATCTTGAACGGCTCACGCGCCCGGTGCGTCTCGCGGACCTCGACGCGGTCGCCGGGCTTGAGCTGGTAGGACGACACGTTGGTCGGCCGGCCGTTGACGCTGAGGTGGCCGTGGGCGACAAAGTGGCGGGCCTGGGCGCGCGACGTGGCGATGCCCATCCGGTAGACCACGTTATCGAGTCGCAGCTCCAGCGAACGGAGCAGGTTCTCGCCGGTCACGCCGGGGCGGCTCGACGCGTCCACGAAGTAGTTGTGGAACTGGCGCTCGAGCACGCCGTAGGTGCGACGGACCTTCTGCTTCTCACGCAGCTGGAGCCCGAAGTCACCGACCTTGCGGCGGCGGACGCCGTGCTGGCCGGGCGGAGTGGGACGTCGCTCGAAGGCGCACTTCTTCGTGTAGCAGCGCGTGCCCTTGAGGAAGAGCTTGGCTCCTTCCCGGCGGCAGAGACGGCAGACGGATTCGGTGTAACGGGCCATGGGTCCTCGCGGCTCTAGACGCGACGCCGCTTTGGCGGGCGGCAGCCGTTATGCGGGATTGGGGTGACGTCGGTGATGGCGGAGACCTCGAGACCGGCGGCCTGGAGCGACCGCACGGCCTGCTCGCGACCAGCACCCGGGCCCTTGACGTAGACCTCGACCTGGCGCATGCCATGCTCCATCGCGCGCTTGGCGGCCCCTTCGGCGGACAGTGCCGCGGCGTACGGCGTGCTCTTGCGCGAACCCTTGAAGCCGGCCACGCCGGCGGAGCCCCAGCTGATCACCGCGCCGTTGAGATCGGTGATCGTGATAATCGTGTTGTTGAACGTCGCCTGGATGTGAACGTGACCCTGGGGCACGTTCTTCTTCTCCCGACGACGAACCTTGACCGCGCGCTTGCGTTCCGCCATGCCTGGTCAGTCCCTCGTTACTTCTTGCGCCTGACGCCGACCGTCTTCTTCGGTCCGCGTCGCTGGCGAGCATTGGTCTTGGTTCGCTGACCCCGGACCGGCAGGTTGCGTCGATGGCGCAGGCCGCGGTACGAGCCGATCTCGATGAGACGCTTGACGTTGAGCGCAACCTCGCGGCGCAGGTCGCCTTCGACCTTGTAGCGCCGGTCGATCAGCTCGCGGAGCCGGTTGACCTGCTCCTCGGTGAGGTCGCGCACCCGGGTGTCGGGGTTGATGTTCGTCTGGGCCAGGATCTTCTGGCTGGTCGGCAGACCGATCCCGAAGACATAGGTGAGACTGACCTCGACTCGCTTCTCGCGAGGAATGTCGACGCCGGCGATACGGGCCATCGGTTATCCCTGCCGCTGCTTGTGCTTCGGGTTGGTGCAGATGACCATCACGGTGCCGTGGCGACGAATCACCTTGCAGTTGTCGCAGCGGGCCTTGACGGAAGCTCTGACTTTCAACGGATCCTCGAGTTACTTGAGTCGATAGGTGATCCGGCCGCGGGTCAAGTCATACGGAGACAACTCGACGCGGACCCGGTCACCGGGCAGGATGCGGATGAAATTCATCCGGAGCTTGCCGCTGATATGGGCGAGCACCCGGTGGCCATTCTCCAACTCGACCGCGAACATGGTATTGGGCAAGGGTTCGACGACCGTTCCCTCTACCTCGATCGCGTCGCGCTTGGCCACAGGTCTTCGTGCTTCCCTTTCTCACGCGCAGTGTCGGCCCGAGCGGGCCGACACACGAACGCGTAGCGTATCAAACCTGCCCGATCCAGGCAACCGGCGAGTCATGCCACAGTCAGGATCTGCGGGCCGTCCTCGGTGACGGCGATCGAATGCTCGAAGTGTGCCGCCAGTGAGCCATCGGCCGTCACCACCGTCCAGTCATCGGGCAGGATCCGGGTGTCGTACCCACCCAGCGTGAACATCGGCTCGATGGCGATGCAGATCCCCGGCTCGAGCTTGCGCCCGGCGCGGCCGGTCCGGTAATTGGGGACCTGTGGGTCCTCGTGCATCGCCGTCCCGATGCCGTGGCCGACGAACTGCCGGATGACCCCAAAGCCGGCCCTGGCCGCGACATCCTGGACCGCCCCCGAGACATCCTCGACGTGATTGCCAGGCACGGCGGCTGCGATGCCGGCGAGCATCGCCTCGCGGGTCAGGTCGATCAACTGGCGGATCCTCGGTGGCGCCTCGCCGATGAAGAAGGTCCGGGCGCCGTCACCGTGCCAGCCATCGACGATCGCACCGGCGTCCACCGAGACGATCTGCCCCTCCCGAAGCCTCCGGTCGCCGGGGATCCCGTGGACGATCTCATCGTCGATCGAGATGCACACGCTGGCCGGAAAGGGGTGGCTCGGATTGATCCCCGGGTAGCCCTTGAAGGACGGGATCGCGCCGACGGACCGGATGTGGGCCTCGGCCAGGGCATCGAGCGCAGCCGTGGAGACCCCGGGGCGCAGTTCGGCCTCGATCAGGTCGAGGACCTCGGCCACCACCCGACCGGCCCGGCGCATGCGCTCGATCTCAGCGCGCGACTTGCGGGTGACCATCAGGCGGCACCGACCTCACCATGGGCGAGCTCCGCCAGCAGCCGGGCGGTCACCTCCTGGATCGGTCGGAGGCCATCGATCGAGCGCAGGACGCCGGTCGCCCGATAGTGGGCGACGACGTCCAGCAGAGGCGGGATCTGCTGGGACATCCGCGCCCGGACGGTCTCTTCGCGATCGTCCTCGCGCTGGACGAGCGGTGAGCCATCGAGGTCGCAGACACCCGGCCTGACCGGTGGATTCGAGGCGAGATTGTAGACGTGGCCGTTGGCCGAGCAGATCCGGCGGCTCGCCATTCGGAGCACGAGATCCTCGGTCGGCACGTCGATATAGAGCGCGAGATCGACCCGGCCGCCGCGCGGCGCGAGTGCCCGGTCGAGCGCCTGCGCCTGGCCGCGCGTCCGCGGGAAGCCGTCGAGGACGGCGCCGCCGCCCGCATCGGACGCCGCCAGGCGCTCGAGGAAGATGTCGACGATGGTGTCATCGGGCACCAGCTGGCCGCGACTCATGTAGCGATCGGCGGCCCGGCCGAGCGGAGTGCCCGCGGTGACGGCCGCGCGGAGCAGGTCCCCGGACGCGAGGACCGGGACGCCCAGCCGCCGGGCGATGATCGGCGCCTGCGTGCCCTTCCCGGCGCCCGGCGCCCCAAGCAGCACCACGACGCTCATGGCAACGCCGACGCGCCGCCCGGGACGAGGCTGCCTGGAGGCTGGGACCGAGAATCGGCGTGGATGGGGCACCGAGGCGAAGGCGCCCTCGAGCACCCGAGCTCACGTACCTGTCGGGGCGTGAGCGAGGGAGCGCAGACGGCAACGCGCGCATCGGTCGCCAGGCGCGCTGCCGTGGTCATCGGATGAACCCCTCGTAGTTGCGCATCATCAACTGCGCCTCGATCTGCTTCATCGTCTCGACCACGACCGAGACGACGATCAGCAGGCTCGTGCCGCCGAGGCCGAGCGTGCCGAGATCGGGGATCGCGAGGCCGATGACCGACGGCGCCACGGCGACGACGCCCAGGAACAGGGCACCGGCGAAGGTGATCCGGGTGACCACCCGCGAGAGGTAATCCTGCGTCGGCCGCCCAGGGCGAATCCCCGGGATGAAGCCGCCGTTCTTGCGGAGCTGCTCAGCGGTCTCGTCCGGCTTGAACGTGAACGCGGTGTAGAAGTACGTGAACCCGACGGTCAACGCGAAGTACAGCGTGATGTAGACGAGTGTCCGGGGAGCGAAGAAGTTGACGATTCCTCGGGCGATGTCGGCCACGAAGCCGACCTGCGAAGTGGTGAAGTACGAGGCGATCTGCTGCGGGAACAGCAGGATGCTGACCGCGAAGATGATCGGGATCACGCCGGCCTGGTTGACCCGCAGCGGCAGGAACGTCTGGCCGCCCGAGTACATCCGGCGACCCCGGACGCGACTGGCGTACTGGATCGGGATCCGGCGTTGGCCTTCCTGGATGTAGATGATCACGGCCACGGCGGCGACCGCCATCAGCGCGAATCCCACGAGGATCGTGAAGTTCGGATTGACCATGAAGCCGCTGATCGCGCCCGGCGCCCGGCTGACGATGCCGGCGAAGATGATGAAGCTGATGCCGTTGCCGATTCCTCGTTCAGTGATCAGCTCGCCGATCCACATCAGCGCGATGGCGCCGGCGGTCAGCGTCGCGATCTGGGTCAGCGTCGTGAAGCTCGCCAGGTCGAACGTGCCGGTCAGGACGTGCTGCGAGTTGAGCAGGGCCAGGAAGCCGTACGCCTGGAGCATGGCCATCGGTACGGTCAGGTAGCGGGTGTACTGGTTGAGCTTGTTGCGCCCGTACTCGCCCTCGCGGCTGAGGGCTTGGAGCGACGGGACCACGCCGCCCATCAGCTGCATGATGATCGAGGCGTTGATGTACGGGTTCATGCCGATCGCCACGACGGAGAAGTGAGACAGCCCGCCGCCCGAGAAGAGGTCGAGCAGGCCGACCAGGGCGTTGCCCTTGACGAAGTTGTCGAGCTGGGTCTTGTCGATCCCGGGCACCGGCACGGCGGCCAGGAACCGGAACACGATGAGCAGCGCCAGCACGTACAGGACGCGGCGCCTGATGTCCTGCGCCCGGAACGCGTTGAGGACCGAGTCGAACACGGTCAGGCGTCCGCGCCGGGTGGGTCGGATTCGGCCGGTGCAACGGGCGCGTCGGATTCGCCGAGCGTTTCGGGCGCGTCCGTCGACGCGTCGGGCGCCGCGATCTCCGCGACGTCTTCGTCGGTCGCCCCGTCAGCCGCCAATGCTTCCGCGGCGGGTGGGGCAGCCTGAGCCTTGGGCTTGGCCGCCCTGGCGACCTTGGTCGCCTTGGCAGGCGCGGCCGCGGCCGCCGCGACGACTTCGGCGGCATCGGCTGCCCTGGCATCGCGGGCATCGGCCCGCTGGCCGGCCGCCGCCCGGCCGGCGGCGGTTCGAGGCTCCCTCGGCGTCCGCGCGATCTCGGCGACGCCGATCGCCGGCTGGCTGTCGCTCGGGATCTCGAGCACGTTGACGCTGCCGCCGGCCGCCTCGATCTTGGCTCGCGCCGAGGCGGTGAACGCATCGGCCACCACGAACAGCGGCATCGACACGTCACCGGCGCCCAGGATCTTGAGCGGCCTGTTCAGCGTCCGGACGAGCCCGACCGCTCGCAGGATGTCCTGGTTGATGGTGATCGGCGACGGCTTGGCGTCCTTCCCGGCGCTCCCGTCGGCGTCGAACGCCCCCCGCTCGGCGAGGCTGCCGATGGCGCCGACATTGACGATCTCGTACTCGATCCTGAACGGGTTCTTGAAGCCGCGAAGCTTGGGAAGCCGCTGGTGGAGTGGCGTCTGGCCGCCCTCAAACCAGGGCGGGATGGAGCCGCCGGCCCGGGCCTTCTGGCCCTTGGTGCCGCGGCCGGCGGTCTTGCCCTTGCCCCCGGCGATCCCCCGACCGACGCGGGTGCGCGGCTGCCGGGACCCGTCGGCGGGGTGCAGGTCGTGCAGCTTCATGCCTTCTTCCCCTCGACGCTGGCGCGGGTACCGGTCTTGCCGTCGTCGGCGATCTCCTCGACGCTGACCAGGAAGTGCACCTGGCGGACCATGCCGCGGGTGGCGGGGTTGTCGGTCACGATGCTGGTGCTGCCGATCCCGTGCAGCCCAAGCGCCCGGACGGTCGCCCGGTTGCGCTCGATGTGGCTGATCGTGCTCTTGACCTGGGTCACCTTGAGCTTAGCGACCACCGGACACCTCCGCGACCGGGATGGCGGCCGGCTGCCCGGCAATCCGGCTGGCGAGCTTGACGCCTCGCCTGGCACTCAGCTCCTCGGCCGAGTGGAGGCTCCGGAGGGCCTCGATGGTGGCGCGGGTGACATTGACCGGATTGGTCGAGCCGTGCGTCTTCGACAGGATGTCGCGGACACCCGCGGCTTCCATGACGGCACGAACGGAACCGCCGGCGATCACGCCGGTGCCCTGCGAGGCGGGCTTGAGCATCACCCGGCTGGCGCTGAACTCCGTCCGGACCTCGTGCGGGATGGTGGTCCCGACCATCGGGATCCGGATCAGGTTCTTCTTGGCGTCCTCGACGCCCTTGCGGATCGATTCGGGCACCTCGCCGGCCTTGCCCAGGCCGACGCCGACGTGGCCCGCCCCATCGCCGACGACGACGATCGCGCTGAAGCTGAACCGCCGGCCGCCCTTGACGACCTTGGCGACCCGGTTGATCTGAACGACGCGCTCCTCGAGCGCGAGCTTGGTTGGGTCAATCCGTGCCACGTTGGCTCCTTCCGATCAGAACTCGAGGCCGGCTTCGCGGGCGGCATCGGCGAGCGACTTGATCCGCCCGTGGTACCGGAACCCGGCTCGATCGAATACCACACGCTCGACGCCGGCGGCCTTGGCACGCTCGGCGATGAGACGGCCAACGACGGCCGCTTCCTCCGATTTGGTCGCCTTGGAGCCCTTGAGCCCCTTGTCGGTCGTGGAGGCGGCGGCGAGCGTCCTGCCGGACGCGTCGTCGATGACCTGCGCGTAGATGTGGTTGAGGCTGCGGAACACGGCGAGACGCGGCCGCGACTCCGTCCCCGCAAGGTGCAGGCGGATCCGGTCGTGGCGCTTCTGTCGCGCGGCGCCGCGGCTGGCGAGCTGTGTCATCGCGTCAGTTCCCTGTCCATCACGGTTACTTCTTGCCGCCGATCTTGCCGGCCTTGCCGGCCTTGCGGCGGATGTATTCGCCGGCGTAGCGCACGCCCTTGCCCTTGTACGGCTCGGGCTTGCGGGTCGATCGCACCTTGGCGGCGATCTGCCCCACCAGCTCCTTGTCGATGCCGACGACCGCCAGGCGGGTCGGGTTCTCGACCTCGAAGCTGATCCCCTCCGGCGGGTCGATCTCGATCTGGTGGCTGTAGCCAAGGTTGAGCATCAGCTTCCGGCCGCTCAGGGCGGCGCGATAGCCGACGCCGGTGATCTCGAGGCCCTTGCGGTACCCGTCGGTCACGCCGACGACCATGTTGTTGACCAGCGTCCTGGTCAGGCCGTGGAGCTGCTTGTGCGTCTTCTGCTCGGTCGGCCGGGTCACGACGAGCGTGCCCTCCTCGCGACTGAGCGTCATGTCCGGGTGGAGCGCGCGGCTGAGGCTGCCCTTGGGGCCTTTGACCGTGACGTTCCGCCCGTCGATCGTCACGTCGACGTTCGACGGGACCGCGATGGGGAGTCGTCCGATGCGCGACATGTCGTCCCGCCTACCAGACGAACGCGAGGACTTCGCCACCCAGCTGCGCCTGACGCGCCTGCTGGCCGGTCATGATCCCCTGGCTCGTGCTGACGATGACGATGCCCAGGCCGCCGAGGACTCGTGGGATGTCCGTCTTGCGCGCGTAGACGCGCAGGCCGGGTTTGCTGATCCGCTTGAGACCGGAGACGACCGAGACCTTGCCGTCGACGTACTTGAGGGTGAGGCGCAGTACGGCCGTGGGGCCGTCCTGCTCCTCGCGGACGTCGGCGATGAAGCCCTCGTCCTTGAGGATGCGGGCGATCTCTCGCTTGGTACGCGACGCGGGGACGACCACCTCGGCGTGGCGCGCCCGCGAAGCGTTCCGAACTCGAGTGAGCATGTCCGCGATCGGGTCGGAGATGTTCATCGCTCCCCTACCAGCTCGACTTGGTGACGCCCGGCAGCTCGCCCAGGAGGGCTCGCTCCCGGAAGCAGATGCGGCAGAGCGCGAAACGGCGGATGAAGGCGCGCGGTCGTCCGCACACGGTGCAGCGGTGGTAGCCCTGCACCTTGTGCTTCGGCGTTCGCTTCGCCTTGGCGATCATCGATTTCTTGGCCATGTGTCTCCCTCCCCGCGCCTACGAGGCGAAGGGCATGCCGAGGAGCTCGAGAAGCTTCTTCGATTCCTCGTCGGTCTTCGCCGTCGTCACGATGCTGATCTCCAGCCCGCGGAGACGGTCCACCTTGTCGTAGTCGATCTCCGGGAAGGCGAGCTGCTCGCGCATTCCGAGTGAGTAATTGCCCCGACCGTCGAATGACTTGCCTGGGATGCCGCGGAAGTCACGGATGCGCGGCAGGGCGAGGGTGGTCAGACGATCCAGGAAGTCCCACATGCGCTCGCCGCGCAGGGTGACCTTGGCCCCGATCGAGTTGCCCGTCCGCACGCGGAACTGGGCGATCGATCTCCGAGCCTTGGTCACGATCGGCTTCTGGCCCGTGATGGCCGCCAGGTCGCCGATCGCCGCATCGAGCGCCTTGGCGTTGGTCAGGGCCTCGCCGAGGCCGATGTTGACCACGATCTTCGAGAGACGCGGGACCTCCATCGTGTTCGAGTACTCGAACTGCTTCTGGAGGGCCGGAGCGATCTCGTTGTGGTAGCGCTCCTGCAGCCGGCTGGTCATGCCTTCACCTCCAGCTGCTGGGAGCAGTGCTGGCAGATGCGGACGCGCCGGCCGGTGTCGAGGGTCGCGTGGGCGATCCGCGTGGGCTTGCCGCAGCTCGGGCAGACCAGCATGACCCGTCCGATCGGCAGCGGCTGGGCGATCTCGAGGATGCCGCCCTGGTGGATCTTCGGGGTGCGGTCCGTCGACGACGACGTCTGGCGCGGCTTGGTGTGCCGCTTCGCGATGTTGAGGCCCTCGACGACGACCTGAACGCCGCCGGCAGCGGAGCCGCGCCGGAAGACACTTCGGGTCGCGCTCGGCGCCGCCGTCCGGCGGATCACCCGCTCGACCTTGCCGCGCTTGCCGGCATCCTTGCCGGACAGCACGACGATGGTGTCGCCCTTGCGGATCTCGGGGACCTTGGGACGCCGCGGCTCGGCGATCCGGATGGCCATCACAGCACCTCCGGGGCGAGCGAGACGATCTTCATGTAGTTACGGTCGCGGAGCTCGCGCGCAACCGGCCCGAAGATGCGGGTCCCGCGGGGATTGCCCTGATTGTTGATGAGGACAGCGGCGTTCTCGTCGAAGCGGATGTAGCTGCCGTCGGGACGCCCGTATTCCTTGGCCGTGCGGACGATCACCGCCCGGACCACGTCGCCCTTCTTGACGGCGGCGTTGGGGATAGCCTGCTTGACGCTGGCGATGATCACGTCGCCGACGCCGGCCTCGGTCTTGAGCGAGCGGCCCATCACCCGGATGCACTGGATCGTCCGGGCGCCGGTATTGTCGGCCACCTTCAGGCGGGTCTGCGACTGGATCACGAGGCGGACTCCTCACCGGGCTTCGACCCGTCGTCGGCGCCCTGGGTCCGACCCGGATGCGCCGCACCATGGATCGCCTCGGTCGTCTCGGCTTCTTCGGCCACGACCTCGCCCGGCAGGGCGTGATCGCCCGCTCGGGCCATGACCGATACCAGCCGCCAGCGCTTGGTCGCGGACAGCGGGCGCGACTCCTCGATCAGCACCGTGTCGCCGATCCTGGCGTCGTTGGCCTCGTCATGCGCCTTGAACTTGGTGGTCAAGCGGATGACCCGCTTGTAGAGCGGGTGTCGCGCCAGCCGCTCGACAGAAACGACGATCGTCTTGTCCATGCGGTCGCTGACGACGCGGCCCACCTTGGTCTTCCGCTTGCCTTGCACGTGAGTGGTTGCTCCTGTCATCGCGCTACGCCGTCTTCCCGAGCTTGCGCTCGCGCTGGACGGTCAGGATCCGGGCGATCGTTCGACGGGTCGCCGGGATCGAGCTGTAGTCCTTGAGCTGCCGGGTCGACAGCGCGAAGCGCGCCCCCCAGAGATCCTGCTTCGCCTCGCGAAGGGCCTGCTCGAGCTCGGGGTCGGTCATCTGGCGAACGTTCTCGATGTCCATCAGCTCGCCTCCTTGACCGACTCACGGACGACGACCCGGGTGAGCACCGGCAGCTTGTGGCTGGCCAGGCGCATCGCCTCGACCGCCTCGGCGTGGCCGACTCCGGCCATCTCGAACAGGATCCGGCCGGGCTTGACGACGGCGACCCAGTGATCGGGCGCGCCCTTGCCGGAGCCCATTCGGGTCTCGGCCGGCTTCTTGGTGGCCGGCTTGTCCGGGAAGATCCGGATCCAGATCTTGCCGCCGCGCTTGACCGAACGGGTCATGGCGCGCCGGGCCGCCTCGATCTGGCGGCTGGTGATCCAGGCTGGCTCGGCGGTTGCCAGCCCGTATTCGCCGAAGGCCACCGAATGGCCGCCCTTGGCCACGCCGGACATCCGCCCGCGCATGACCTTGCGATGCTTGACTCGCTTGGGCATCAACATCGGTCAGGCCCCCGTTCCGGCCTGGGTCGGCAGGCCGACCTCGCGCGGCAGCGCTCGCTCAGGCGTGATGTCGCCGCGATAGATCCAGACCTTGACGCCGATCCTGCCGTAGGTCGTGTGCGCATGGATCTGGCCGTAGCTGATGTCCGCACGGAGCGTGCCGAGCGGAATGCGGCCTTCCTTGTCCCATTCACGGCGACCCATCTCGGATCCACCGAGCCGGCCCGCGACCGCGATCTTGACGCCCTTGGCACCGGCCTTCATCGAGCGCTGGATCGACTGCTTCATCGCCTTCTTGAAGGCGATGCGACGGCTGAGCTGGCCGGCGATATTCATCGCCACGAGGTGGGCGTCGAGCTCCGGCTGGCGGATCTCCTTGATCTCGAGCTTGACCTTGCGACTGGTCATCGCCCCGATCTGCTGGCGGAGGATCTCGACGTTGGCGCCGCCCTTGCCGATCACGATCCCCGGCTTGGCCGTGTGGATCGTGACCGTCACGTGGTTGATGCCTCGCTCGATCTCGACACCGCTGACGCTCGCGTTGGCCAGCCGCTTGTCGATCAGCTGGCGGATCTTGATGTCCTCCTGGAGGGAGGCGGTGTATTCCTTGTTGTCGGCGTACCACTTCGCGGTCCAGGTGCGCGAGACACCCAGGCGGAAGCCGTACGGATGGACCTTGTGTCCCATGTCAGGCCTCCTGATCCGCGACGACGATCGTGATGTGGGTCATGGGCTTGTGGATGGGGAACGCCCGACCCTGTGCCCGCGGCTGGAAGCGCTTGATCGTGGGTCCCTCGTTGGCGACGGCGTCGACGATGACCAGGTCCTCGGCCGACAGGCTGTGGTTGTTCTCTGCGTTCGATGTCGCGCTCTTGAGCACGCGTGCGACGTCGGCCGCGGCCTTCTGCGGCATGAACCGCAGGGCGGCCGTGGCGTCCTCGACCTTCATGCCCTTGATCGCCTGGGTGACCAGGCGGGTCTTGCGGGTCGAACCGCGGAGGTACTTGGCGGTGGCGGATACGCGCACGATCGACCTCTACTTCAGCGCCGTCGATCGTTCGGTGTGCTTGCCGTGCCCGCGATAGTTGCGGGTCGGGCTGAACTCACCGAGCCGATGGCCGACCATGTTCTCGGTCACGTAGACCGGGATGTGCTTCTTGCCGTTGTAGACCGCGATCGTGTGGCCGATGAACGTCGGAAAGATCACCGACGCGCGCGACCACGACTTGACGACCTTCTTCTCGTTGCGCTTGTTCATCTCCTCGATCCGACCGAGGAGACGGGCCTCGATGAACGGCCCTTTCTTGACTGAACGGGACATCGACTCCTGCCTCCCCGCTACTTGCGATGCCGGGACCGGACGATGAGCCGTCCGGTCGTCTTGTTGACCCGCGTGCGGTAGCCCATGGCGGGCTTGCCCCACGGAGTCTTGGGCGGCATCCCGGTCGGGGATTTGCCTTCACCACCGCCGTGCGGATGGTCGCGCGGATTCATCACGACGCCCCGGACCTCCGGCCGCTGGCCGAGGTGGCGGGCGCGGCCCGCCTTGCCGAGGTTCTGGTTCTCGTGGTCGAGGTTGCTGACCTGTCCGACCGTGGCCATGCACCTGAGCGGCACCCGCCGCATCTCGCCCGATGGCAGCCGGACGGTGGCGAACTCGCCTTCCTTCGCCAGCAGCTGGGCTGACACGCCGGCCGAGCGGACGATCTGGCCGCCCTTACCGGGGATCAGCTCGATGTTGTGGATGGTCGTGCCGAGCGGAATGTTGGCGAGCGGCAGGGCGTTGCCCACCCGGGCCTCGGCTGCCGGTCCGGCGATGACGACGTCCCCGACCTTGAGACCGTGCGGCAGCAGCATGTAGCGCTTGTCGCCATCGCGGTAGTGGAGCAGGCCGATCCGGGCCGACCGGTTGGGGTCGTACTCGATGGTCGCGAGCCGGGCCGGGACGCCCGGCTTGTCGCGCTTGAAATCGATCACGCGGTAGTGCTGCTTCTCGCCGCCGCCGCGATGGCGAACGGTCATCCGACCGGCGTTGTTCCGGCCGGATCCACGGGTTTGCGCCTCGAGCAGGGGCTTGTACGGCTCCTTGGTCGTGATCTCCTCGAAGGTCGACCGCGTCATCTGCCGGAGGCCCGGCGAGGTGGCCTTGTAACTGCGAAGCGGCATCGGTCAGACCCCTTCGAAGAATTCGATCTTCTGACCGGGCGCCAGCGTCACGATCGCCTTGCGCCACGGCGTGGTATGGCCGATGGTCTGGCCGCGGCGGTTCCCGCGGCGCTTCTCCTTGGCCTTGGTGGTGAGCACGTTGACCGACACGACGGTCACGTTCTCCTTCTTGTACAACTCCTCGATCGCGGCCTTGATCTGGATCTTGTTGGCCCGCTCGCTGACCGCGAAGGTGTACTTGCCGCGGCCGGATTTGTCGATCGACTTCTCGCTGATGACCGGCCGAAGGATGATCTCGGGAGCCGTCAGGGCGCTCATGCGTAGACCTCCTGCATGCGGGCCAGCGACGGCTGCTCGATCAGGACGATGTCGGCGTTGAGCAGGTCGACAACGTTGAGCGAGTCGGCCAGGATGATCTCGACCGCCCGTAGGTTGCGCGCCGACAGCTCGAGCGTCTCGTCGCGTCCGGGGGCGACGACCAGGACCCGGCCGGTCGCCTCGAGCGCGGCCAGCACGCCGACGAGGTCGCGCGTCTTGATCGCCTCGAGCCCGAAGGTGTCGATCACCTTGATCGCCTCGTCACCGAACTTGGCGGTCAGCGCGCCACGCAAGGCGAGACGCTTCATCTTGCGCGGCAGGCGCTGCTCGTACGAGCGCGGGTGCGGCCCGAAGACCGTGCCGCCGCCGCGGTAGTGCGGCGCGTTCGTCGAGCCCTGCCGGGCTCGACCGGTCCCCTTCTGGCGATACGGTTTCTTCCCGCCGCCGCGGACCTGGCCACGGGTCTTGGTGTCGTGGGTACCGGTTCGGCGACCGGCCAGCTGGGCCGTCACGACCTGGTGGAGGACGGCGGCATTGACCGGCGCCGCGAAGAGCTCGTCGCTGAGCTCGACGCTTCCGACGGTCTTGCCCGTCCGATCGTAGAGGCTGGTCTGGGGCATCGGTCAGGCCTTCTTCACGAGGATCAGCGCGCCGCGAGCCCCGGGGACGGTCCCCTTGACCAGCAGCAGGTTGCGCTCGGGATCGGTGCGGACGACGCGCACCTTCTTGACGGTGACCAGCTCGTCGCCCATGTGGCCGGCCATCCGCAGCCCGCGGTAGACGCGACCCGGGGTGGTGCCCGGGCCGATCGAGCCTGGTGCGCGGTGGTGGTCGGAGCCGTGGGTCTTCGGTCCGCGACGGAAGTTGTGGCGCTTGACCACGCCGGCCGTGCCCTTGCCCTTGGAGACGCCCGTCACGTCGACGTCGTCGCCGGCCGCGAACAGGTCGCCAAGGACGAGCTTCTGGCCGACCTGGTAGTCGTCGACGTTGTCGACCCGGAACTCCCGGATCGTCTTGAGCTTGGGAAGGTCCTTGAGCTGGCCGGCCTCGGGCCTGGACAGCTTGGTCGTGACCTCGGTCCCGAACTGCACGGCGGTATAGCCGTCGCGCTCGGGCGTGCGCAGGCGAGTGACGGTGTTGGGCTGGATGGCGACCACGGATACGGCCACCATCGTGCCGTCGTCCTGGAAGACCTGGGTCATGCCGACCTTGCGGCCGATCAATCCAATGCTCATCGCCGCCACCCGGCCCATGCGTGCGTTGCCGCTTGCGCGCGCTCGCTCACGCACTCTCCAAGTGCGCTCGCTCCCGTGCTCGTCGTCGCCTTCGCCTGAACCGGCTGGACGGCGATGA
>CAVYBA010000003.1:0-73756 GCA_963766675.1 uncultured Chloroflexia bacterium
GCCGGTCGCCTTGATCCCGACGAGGGCCAGGCCGTAGTCGAGCAGGGTCGCGGCGAACAGGCCGAGGAACCCCCAGACCGTTACGGCATGGAGCAGCCAGCGGCGGCGGTACCAGGCGACCGGCACGGCGTCCGCCTCGCACTCCTTCCTGAAGCGGTCCTGGGCGAGCGACTCGCGGGCAACCGCGGCCCAGGCCGCGCGGGCAGACCGGGCCAGCGCCGGGCGGCTGCCGATCAGGCTCCGCCAGCCGACCCCCTCGCGGCGCGCGATTCCCAGCGCCATGGAGGCGACCCCGCTCAGTCCGGCCAGCGCGACGAGGATCATCACGGCGATGCCGGTGTTGTGGATCAGCTCCTCGGGGATGAACGCGAAGATCGCCAGCGACTCCCCGCTCTGCGGGCCGTGGGCCGAGTACATGAACAGCGCAAAGAACAGGGCCACGAGCACCGCGAAGGCGGTCCCGAGCAGCGGCCGGGTGTACATCGTCCGCGCGATCCGGGTTTGGTCGTAGCTGGCGATCGCGTAGCGTCGGGCGGCCGCCATGAACTCGCTTGGGTCGGCCTGCGTGGGACACGTCTCGGCGCACTCGCCGCACTGGTAGCAGCTCCACAGCTCCTTGCTGGTGAGCAGGGCGTCCTTCATCCCGACCTGGGCATAGCGGATGATTCGGCGGGGGAAGGTCAAATCCGTCTGCGACAGGGGGCAGGTCGCGGTGCACGTCCCGCAGCTGAAGCAGGCGCTGACGTCGGTCGCGCCGTAACGCTGGAGCTCGGGATACAGGCCGAGGTCGACGGTCGTCACGCCGGTGGTCATCAGGACACCCGCCCGGTCGGCTCGTACCTGAAGTAGCCGTCGTCGGTCGCGCCTTTGATCTCGGCAAGCCAGCCGTAGCGGCGCATGCCCATGACCCAGACGACGACCTCGCCCGTCGGGGCGCCGATCGCCCCGGCGATCTCGGGCACGGTCAGGGGCCCGTCGTGGAGGGCGGCCAGGATCGCGGGGCGCACGACCGGCTCCTCCCGCACCACCTCCCGGATGTCACGGATCGTCGGGGGCATCAGGCGGGTACCTCCACCAGGCTGTCGATCATGGCGCTGACCTGGTCGTCCGTATAGCCGAGCAGGTCGATGGCGTTCTCCGGACAGAGCGGCACGCAACCGCCACAGCCCTTGCAACCCGTCGGGCTGATCAAGGCGATATGGCGGTCGCCTTCCTCGCCCATCGAGATCGCGTCGTACGGGCAGGCAGTCAGGCAGGCGCCGCAGGCGTTGCACGCGTCGGGATGGACGATGGCGACGAGCGGGTCGAGCTCGGTGAAGCCCTTCTTGAGGACGGCCGCGCTCTGGGTGACCGCCGCGAGACCGGACCCGACGCTTTCCGACGAGGTCTTCGGCCCCTGGCAGGCGCCGGCGATGAGGACACCGTCGACCACGGTCTCGACCGGCCGGAGCTTGGGGTGGATCTCGTTGAAGAAACCGTCCGACCCGGCCGGGAGCTTGAGCACGCCAGCCAGGGCCTCGTTCTTGCGCGGCACCATGCCGGTGACCAGGACGACCAGGTCGACCGGGATCGCCAGCTCGGCGTTCTCGGTGAGCAGGTCGTGGACGGTGACCATCAATTGACCATCGGCCCCACGAACCACGGCCGGCGGCGCGTCCTGGTCGTACTTGAGGAACACGGATCCCGCCTCGCGGGACTCGGTGTAGAGCGGCTCGAACTTGCCGTAGGTCCGCATGTCGCGATAGAGGTGGAACTGGCGGATCGATGGATCGAGCCCAGCCACCTGGATCGAGGTGTGGACGGTCGCCGTGCAGCAGTAGCGCGAGCAGTACTGGTTGGCGTCGGGCGTGTCCGCGGACTGGCGGCTGCCGACGCAGTAGACGTAGGCGAGGCTCCGGACCGGGCGACCGTGCCAGGCCAGCGATCCCTGCGACGCGTCGACGAGCTCCTTGAACTCGGGCAAGGTGACCACGCCGTCGATGCCGTAGCCGAATTCGCCCGCGGCAGGTTCGTAGGCGTCGAACCCCGTCGCGACGACGATCGAGCCGACGGCGACCTCGATGGCCCCCGATCCCTCGTCGCCGATCCGGACGCTCACCCGGTAGTTGCCAAAGCTGCCGGACTTGCCGACCACCTCGGCGCCGGTCAGGACGGTGATCGACGGACGTCGCTTGATCTCGGCGACGAGCGTCGCGATCAGCTCGCGGCCGTCCTGCTGGTGCGGGAACATCGGTCCGAAGCGGCGGACCCAACCGCCCAGCTGGAGCTCGCGTTCTACGAGCGTGACGCGCAGGCCGATATCGGCCAGCCCGATCGCCGCCCGCAATCCGGCGATCCCGCCGCCGATGACCAGCGTGTGTGGCAGCGTCTCGACGACCAGCGGCACCAGTGGCGTCGTCAGCCGCGTCCGGTCGATGCCGGCCAGGACCAGGGCGGTCGCCTTGTCGGTCGCCGCCGCCTCGTCGTCGGTGTGGACCCACGAGCACTGCTCACGGATGTTGACCTGGGTGTACTCGAACGGGTTGAGCCCGGCCCGGGCGGCGACGCCGCGGAACGTGTACGTATGGAGCTTGGGCGAGCACGACGCCACCACGAGCCCGTCGAGCCCCTGGGCCTCGATGTCGTGGACCATGTCCTGCTGGGTGGCGTCCGAGCAGGCGAACATGGCCGTCTTCGAGACGACGACGTCGCCGGCGTCGCGGATGTTGGCGATGACGCCCTCGACGTCGACGTAGTCGGAGATGTTGCCGCCGCAATGGCAGACGTAGACGCCAATTCGGCGGGCGCCGTTGGTGTTGGCGCTCATGCCGGCACCATCTCGATCTCGATCGCTGACTTCTCGCGTTCGAGGTGGGCGGCCACCTGGGCAACGGCCGCTCCTGCGTGGAGGATCGAATCGGCGATGTCCTTGGCTCCCGATGCGGCGCCGGCGACGAACACGCCCGGGATGCTTGTCCGGCCCGGGTTGAGGTCCTCCTCGGGCTCGGCCACGTAGTCCCATTCGTCGGTCGCGAGCTCGCCGACCTCGAACAGCTGCTCGGCGTCGCGGTTCGGCTGGACGCCGACGGCCAGCACGACCAGGTCGTACTCGGCATCGACCAGCGCCCCGCCGTGTTCGATGTCCTCGTAGCGGAGGACCAGGTTGCCGTCGGGCTTTTCGGTGATGTCGGCGACGCGACCCTTGATGTAGGTCGCACCCATGGCCTTTGCGCCTTCGTAGAACTCGTCGTAGCGCTTGCCGGGGGCGCGGATGTCGATGTAGTGGACGGTCACGTCGGCCAAGGGCAGTGCCCCCATGAGCAGCTGGTTCTGCTTGATCGAGTACATGCAGCAGAACCGCGAGCAGAGGGGATTGCCGACGGTCTCGTCCCGGGATCCGGTGCACATGACATAGGCGATCCGTTCGGGCACCTTGCCGTCGCCGGGCCGAAGGATGGTGTTGAACGGCCGGGTCGGCGCCAGCAGGCGGTCCATCTGCATGCCGGTGATGACGTTCTTGTAGGTGCCGAAGCCGTACTGCGGCTTGAGGTCGGCGGCGAACAGCTTGAAGCCGGTCGACACGACGACCGCACCGACCTCGGCCTCGAACGACTGGTCGCGCATGTGGAGGTCTATCGCGTCGGCCGGGCAGGCCGCGACGCATTCGCCGCACTCCGCGCACACCGCGCAGTCGAGGCAGCGGCTGGTCGCCGTCCGGGCCTCGGCTTCGGTCATCGGCGCCTCGACCTCGACGAAGTCGAGCGGTGCAGGGCTCAGGGTCGTGCCGCTCGCCTGCGGGGCCCGCAGCGTGTATGCCTTCTGGCGCGCCAGGACCTGCTCCTTGTCGACGACCGGGAGCCGATCGTCGAAGCCGTCAAGCGTCCCGCCGGTCAGCCAGCGGTCGATCATGTGCGCCGCGCGCCGGCCTTCGCCGACCGCGCGGGTGATGTCCGTGGCGCCGTTGACGGCGTCGCCGGCCGCGAAGACGAACGGGAGGTCGGTCTGGCAGGTCGCGACGTCCGAGCGCAACGCGCCCCGGTCCGTGGTCGGCAGCTGGCCGGTGAACGCGCTCGTATCGGGCGTCATGCCGATCGCGCTGATGACGAGCTCGCACGGCAGGACCGTCTCGCTGTCGGGGATCGGTTCCGGACGACGGCGCCCGGAGGCATCGGGCGCGCCTAGCGCCATTCGCGCACAGCGTAGCCCGCTGACTGCGCCCGACTGGTCGCCGACGACCTCCGCCGGGGCGACCAGGAAGCTGAAGGCCACGCCTTCCCGCTCCGCGTCATCGGCCTCCACGTGGTGGGCCGGCATCTCGTCGCGCCCGCGCCGGTAGGCAACGGTCACGGACGCCGCGCCAAGCCGGCGCGCAGTGCGGGCGGCGTCCATCGCGACGTTGCCGCCGCCGACGATCACGACCCGCTTGCCGCCCAGGTCCGGCGGTTGACCGAGCTTCACCCGGCGCAGGAAGTCGATGCCGCCGACGACGCCCAGGCGGTCCTCCCCGGGAACGCCGAGGTTGGTCGAGCGGTGCGTCCCGGTCGCGACGAGGACCGCGTCGAAGCCGTCGGAATGGAGCGCAGCGAGGTCGCGGACGGGGCTGCTCGTCGCGATCTCGACACCGATCGCGCGAACGTTGTCGATGTCGCGCTCGACCACGTCGATCGGGAGCCGGTAGGACGGAATGGCGAGCCGCAGGAACCCGCCTGGTTCGCGTGCCGCCTCGAAGATCTTGACCGCGTACCCCTTGCGAGCGAGCTGCCATGCCGCGGTCAGGCCGGTCGGTCCGGAGCCGACGATCGCCACTCGGCGCCCGTTCGGCTGGGCAACGGCAATCCCAAGTTCGTCGGCGGCCGGACCGTCCTGCCCGTCGCTGCGGCCGTGGCGTTCGTCATGCGCGTCGGCGATGAACCGCTTCAGCCGCCGGATCGGGAGCGTGCCCTCGAGCGAGCCACGGGTGCACTCGACCTCGCACGGCGCGTAGCAAGCGCGCCCGAGGGTGCCGACGAGCGGTGTCGCCTCGAGGACCAATCGGTAGGCCTTCTCGTATTCGCCGCTTCGGATGAGGGAGATGTACCCGTGCGCCTGGATCCCGGCCGGACAGGCATACGAGCATGGCGAACTGCCGGCCCGGTCGATGACCGCCTTCTTCGGCACGGCCTGGGGAAAGGCGATGTAGGCGGCGCGGCGGCCGACGAGGTCGGCGTTGAACTGGTCGGGCACGGCTACCGTGCAGGCCGTCTCGCACAGCGAGCAACCGGTGCAGGCGGCCTCGTCGACGAACCGCGCCTTGCGTGTCACCGAGGCGTGGAACCGGCCGTCGGCGGTTCGTCGGATCCCGTCGACCCGGCTGTAGGTCAAGGCGGTGATGTTCGGGTGGTGGATCGTCGCCGCCATCTTGGGCGTCGAGATGCAGCTGGCACAGTCGAGGGTCGGGAAGACCTTGCTCAGCAGGATCATCTTCCCGCCGACGCTTGCCTCCTTCTCGATCAGCAGGACCTTGTAGCCCATGTCGCCGAGCTTGAGGGCCGACTCCATGCCGCCGATGCCGCTGCCGACGACGAGGACGTCGTAGCGGTCGGCGCCCACCGGGTTCATCGACGGACCGCCGGGCCGAGCGCCTCGAGCGCCGCCGAGAACTGCTGCATGTGCCGCGTGAACGGCTCGGCGCAGACCGAGCAGATGGCCGCCATCCGCATCCGCCCCGGATCGACACCTCGCTCGCGGAGTTGTGCCTGGGCGACGCTGCTGATCTTCGACGACCGCTCCGCGCAATCGGACAGGTAGGCGCACTCGTCGCCATCCGACGCGATGAACACGCCGTCGAACCCGCCCTCGAGCGCGCGCACCACCCAGGACGGTCGAATGCCGCTGGTGCACGGCAGGCCGATGACGCGGACGCCCGGCGAGTAGTGCAGGTGCGAGCTGCCCGCGAGGTCGATCCCCGGATCGGAGATGTTGTGCGTCGAGAAGACCAGGATCCGGGGGACGAACCCGGATCCGGCCTCATGCGGCACGGCGGTGGCGGCGGTCATCGCGTGGTGCTCCTGTGCCTGTCGGCGGGTTGGGCCTACTTGCCGCGTCGGATGAGGACGCGGTCGTAGCCGTCGGCGCCGATTGCCCCGAGGAACTCGTGCCCGACCTTGCCGGACCAGGCGCTGATGTCGGTCTTGGTCACCGGGTCGGTCGACCAGACCTCGATGACGGACCCAACCGGGACGGTGCCCATCCCCTTCTTCGCTTCGAGCAGTGGTCCCGGGCAGGCCGCGCCGCGGGCGTCGACGATCTTGGCGGCAACGATGGTCTCGAGGTCGGTGAGCGTGGCGGTCATGACGGATTCCTCCTGTTCAGTAGACGAGGCTGTTGGTCGCCGAGGTGATCTCGGCGATGAACCGACCGGCGGCCACGACTTCCGCGCCGCCGATGAGCTGGTCGGGCGTGATCGCCCGCGGCTTCAGGCAGGGGCCACACACGAGCAGCCGGCCGCCGAGCGTCCCGAAGTCGTCGACGAGCTTCTGCAGCGGCGGAAAGCCCAATGCCTCGATGCCGTCGACGCCGCCGACCCGGCCGAGCTCGACGCCGTCGCCCTGGAGGCCGATCACGACCTCGACGTCCGATGCGAGCGCCGCGCAGGCCATGACGAACGGGATCGTGGCGTGTTCCGGCTCGTTGGGACCGTGCAGCACCATGAACACGAGCTTCTCGCTGGCCATCGGACAGGTTCCTCTGCGGCTAGATGAAGAGGATCTGGCCGCCTTCGGCGGCCAGCAGGAAGGCGGCGATCCCGCTCGGACCGTCGACCAGCGGGTCGAGCCCGTCGACATCGAGCCCCAGCGTCTCGAGCGAACCGGAACAGGCCTGGATGCTGACCTCGCCGAGCTCCTTGGCCATCCGGAAGGTCTCGAGCCAGGGGATGGCGGCGGCGCCGTTGACCGGCTGGCTCGATCCCGCCGCTCTGGCGTCGCAGGCCAGGCCGTGGTCGGCGTCGATCCGGTCCGCCCGGAACGCGTCGAGTGCCCAGTACTGGAGCAGGACGTTGACCGGGCGGCCCATGGCCGCCGCCCCCGCGGCGACCGTCGCCGCCGAGTGGAGCTTGTCGGCGGTGCCGGAGAACAGGACGAGGGACAGGCTGTCGTTCATTGGAGGGTCACCTGGGTTGCTGGCTGCGAGGGATGGCCGCTTCCAGCTGGCGCTGCCGGTCGTCGTCATGCGCAGCCGCCGCCAGGCTCCCGAGGGCCGACAGGCGACGAACGAGGACGCTCCGCATCAGGTCGCAGGCGGCCAGGATCTGGGGATCGGTCAGCTCGTAGCGCACCATCCGCCCGTCCCGGGTCGCGGTGACAAGGCCGACGGCGCGCATGGCCGACAGATGCTGGGACACGGTTGCCTGTGGAACACCAAGCTCCGCCTCGAGATCGCGAACCTCGAGCGGACCACGGCCGAGCAGGTGGATGATCCGGAGACGGTGCACGCTGGCGAGGGTGCGCAGCAGCGTCGCCTGGATCACCTCGATCTCGTTCGTCGCGTTGAGCACCACTCACTCCGTGCGATCTGGGCCTGGTTGAACCCTGTAACAGCTTTGTCATCATATATGTCCGTAGCATGTATGAGTCATGGGCCATATGTCACGAATCACGATGACGCGGACGTGACCGAGATCGGCACGTGGACGCGGGCAGCGGCGGTGACGAACCCGGGCTGCAGCTGCTGTCGGCGCCACCGCGAATGAGCCCACGCCTCCGCGCCGACAACGCGATAGGCCCGATCAGCTCAGAGAAATGCTCGGCGTCGAGCCTGCGGCTGGGTGGCCTGCCGTGCCGCTGAATCGTTCGACCGCCGGGCGAAGGCGGCGTCGATCTCACCGACGAGGTGTCGACCGATCGTGGTCCTGGCGAGCCATTCGAGATAGTCGGGATCGTGATCGACGAGGGCGCCGATCGTCCAACCCGCATAGCGACCGAAGTCGAGGACCGTCCCCTCAGCACTCGAGGCGGGGCGACGGCCGGCAAGACCCTGGCGTGGCTGCGGGATCGGCTGGCCGTGGGTCGGCGGCTCCGGCGCGGCGGTCGGTGCGGGCATCGGCGCGACGGGCGGCCGGTCGTCGAGGGCTCGCGGCTCCGCATCGTAGGCGGCGCGTCGCGCCGGATCGCCCAGCACGGCCCACGCCGCGTTGATCGTGGCCATGACTCGGGCGCTGCCGCCGAAGTCGGGATGGTACAGGCGAGCGAGCGCGCGATACGCCCCCCGGATGACCTCGGGCTCGGCCCTGCGATCGACCTGGAGGACCTCGTAAAGGTCGATCACATCGCGTACCGCATCCTGGGCGCGGCCTTCCGATGGCGGCGCTGCTCCTGGAGGAAACGTCTGGGGAGTCGCTGAATTGGTGACATCTGGCAACCGTTTCGTTCGCTCCCCCGTGCTCACACGTTCGCCTGCGCGAGGCTCGCGTTCGAGCACCCGATGGTCCCGCCGGCGATCGCCGAACGTCATCGCGGGCAACGCGTCGTCCCGGAATCGGCGCGTCAGGGCCCCGGCCGGCGGCCGCGAACCCGCCACCCACCGCGCTTGCGGTCTCTTGACGCTCGCGGTATACCCAGACCTGCGCCGCTAGGCGCCCTGCGCGGTCGGGGAGCGCGCGGGTCCACGCGTCAATGCCGGGGGTACCGCCCGTGTCGCTGAGCCAACGGGTCGAGAAGGCGCAACAGCAGGCCGAGCTTGCCCAGACCGACACGCCGACCCGCAGGGTCGACCGCGGCCGGGCATTGGTTCCGGCACGTCCTGAAACGCCACGGAATCCCGCGCGCGAGGAGATGCTCCGCGACATCCGGCTGCGCCTGGTGGCCGAGACGATCGGCGCATTCGACCCGAAGCTCGATCCCAAGAATGCCGTCGGTGTACGTGCCAAGATCGAGGGCATCGTCGACCGGGTCATCGGGGTCGAGTTCGCCGTCACCCGGGACGAACGGCTCCGACTGGTCGACGAGATGATCGACGAGGTGACCGGTCTGGGCCCGCTCGAGCCGCTGCTCGCGGACGACTCGATCACCGAGGTCATGGTCAACGGGCCGAACCACATCTACATCGAACGATCCGGCAAGATCCTGCGGGTCGACACCGCGTTCCAGAGCAACGAGCACGTCCGGCGGATCATCGACCGGATCATCACGCCCATCGGCCGGCGGATCGATGAGTCGAGCCCGCGCGTCGACGCTCGCCTGCCCGATGGCTCGCGCGTGAACTGCGTCATCGCGCCGCTGTCGCTGGTCGGCCCGGTGATCACCATCCGCAAGTTCTCGGCGAAGCCCTACACGGTCGATGACCTGATCCGGTTCGGGACGTCGACGGCCGAGATGTTCGAGTTCATCCGGGTGTGCGTGGAGGCGAGGCTCAACATCTTCGTCTCGGGCGGCACCGGCTCGGGCAAGACGACGACGCTCAACGTGCTCTCGTCGTTCATCCCCAACGACGACCGGATCGTGACGATCGAGGACGCGGCCGAACTGCAGCTCCGCCAGGAGCACGTCGTCACCCTCGAATCGCGCCCGCCCAACATCGAGGGCGAGGGCGAGATCACGATGCGCCACCTGCTGCGCAACGCGCTCCATATGCGGCCCGACCGGATCATCGTCGGCGAGTGCCGGTCGGGCGAGGCGCTCGACATGATCCAGGCCATGACCACCGGCCAGGCGGGCTCCCTGTCGACCGGCCACGCCAACAGCCCGCGGGACATGCTCCGCCGGCTCGAGACGATGGTCCTGATGACCGGCTACGAGCTCCCGCTCCGGGCAATCCGCGAGCAGATCGCCTCGGCCGTCGACCTCATCGTCCATACGGCGCGGCTCAAGGACGGCACCCGCAAGATCACCGCGATCACCGAAGTCTACGGGATGGAGGACGACGAGATCCTCACCCAGGACATCTTCACCTTCGAACAGACCGCCTTCCGGGACGGCAAGATCGAGGGCGAGCTCAGGCCGACCGGGATCCGGCCGACGTTCATGCGCCGTTTCAAGGTGAGCGGCATCCAGCTGCCGCCCGACGAGTTCGGGATCCCGCCCGAGGATCCGAACAAGCCCGGCCCGCTCGGCAAGGACAAGGGCGGTCTGATCTCGGGCGAGGGCATCTCGTCGGTCGATACGCCGACGAGCCCGGTCGGTCTCGGCCGGGCGGTCACCGCCGGCGGAATGGTCTACGTCTCGTCCATCGGCCCGATCGACCCGGAGACCGGGCGGGTCGTCAGCCCGTCGATCAAGGACCAGACCCGCCAGTGCATGAACAACCTCAAGACGCGGCTCGAAGCGGCCGGCAGCTCGCTGGACAAGGTCGTCTGGGCCAACTGGTCGCTGCGCGATCCGGCCGAATTCGACACGTTCAACGAGGAATGGGTGCGCTGGTTCCCGGGTGAGGCGCCGGTCGGCCAGGGCACGCTCATGCCGCCGCTCCAGCGACGCGCCGGGTTCCGGATCTCCGTCGGAGTGATCGCCGAGGCATAGCGACCGGGCGGTCGCGATCGGCTCGCCTGCGGCTCGCCGCCTGGATGGATCCGCCTCTTCAGCCTTCAGCGGGTGCGGCCCAGGTCTCCGCGGGTGCCGGCATCGCGAGCAGGTAGCCCTGCGCGAACGGAACCCCGAGCTCTCGCAGCGTGGCCAGCTCCTCCTCCGTCTCGACGCCCTCGGCGATCGTCTGGCTCATCGACTCGCTCGCGAACTGGAGCAGCCCGAGGATGAGCGCCTGTCGAGTCCGATCCGCCTCGATACCCCGGACCAGCCGCATGTCGAGCTTTACGAAGGCGGGCCGGAGCTCGACGATGTGCGCGAAGTTGGCGACACCGGCGCCGGCGTCGTCAACGGCTACGCGGACGCTTTCGCCCAGCCGGCCAATCGCGGCGCGCAGCGCGCCGTAGTCCCCGACGGGGACGTGCTCGGTGACCTCGAGGACGATCGGCCGGTCGGTTGTTCGCAGCAATGGGGCAAGCTGCCGGTTCGTCGTCAGCAGATCCGGCGAAACGTTGAGGCTCAGCCAGGCCTCGGCAGGCAGGATCACCGCCGATGTGATCGCCCGCTCGAGCGTTGCCAGCTCGAGCTCGGGTTCGATTCCGACGGCCCTGGCATCCGCGAAGACCAGGTCGGGAGCGGTGCCACTCGAGAAGCGCGTCAGTGCCTCGTAGCCCGCCAAGGTGCCCGTTCCAAGGTCGACCACAGGCTGGAAGACCGACGAGAAGGCACCGCTTCTGATCACCTCCGCGATCCGCTCCCGGCCTCGGCCGACTTCGGTCAGATCCGCGATGGCGGGGCCGACGAGGGCACCCGCGAATCCTGCGAATTCGAGCAGGGCCGGCAGGGACTCGGTGAGCCGTGCGACCGCGTCGTCCTCGGCCGAGGTCACGGTGATGATCCCGATCAGCCGGCCTCCCTGGCGGACCGGCGCGTAGGCCAGGGCCTTGGTGGCCAGCTCCTGGTGCAGCTTGTCGTAGGGATGCCACGGCCGGCGGACCCAGGCCTCGACCCATGGCCCTTCCTCGGCACGCTCCTTGAGGGTCCGGCTGCGCTGGAACGGGAGACGGCGCAGGCGGACCGGGACGCCGTCCGCCCGCAGGAAGGCAAGGGCCAGCGCCGGGCCTTCGAGGGTGAAGTAGGCAAGCGATGCCGTGGCCACCCCCGACAGGCCGATGATCTGGCGGCAGATCGCCTCGGCGGTCGCGGGGGCCGTGGGCAGGACCGGCAGGTCGGCCAGGGTCCCGGCGATCATCGCCCGCTCGCGGGTCATCCGTTCATGGGCAGCCTCTAGCGCTCGCTCATGAGTCACGTCGCGCTGGGCCGCGACGTAGCTGGTGATGACGCCCGCTTCGTCGCGGATCGGGGAGATGACCGCCTCCTCGTGATACAGGCTCCCATCCTTGCGCCGGTTGACCAGGTTCCCCACGAAGGTGTTGCCGCCGGACAGGACCGCCCACATCGACGCGTAGAACCCCGGCGATTGCTGGCCGCTCTGGAGGATGCGCGGGTTCAGACCGATCACCTCGTCGCGCGAGTAGCCGCTGGCCCGCTCGAAGGCCGAATTGACGTACTCGATCCGGGCCTCGGTATCGGTGATCACGACGGCCTCGGCCGACTGCTCGACGGCGACCGCCAGGCGGCGCCGTTCGGCCTCCAGCTGTGATGCCGCCACGCGCGCCCGGAGCGTCCGCACGCCGAAGGCGAGATCCGATGCCAATTCCTCGAGCAGGGCCAGCTCGTCGGGCGCGAAGGACCGAGCATCGCCGGCATAGATGACCAGCGTGCCAAACGCCAGCCCGTCGATCGTCAGCGGCAGGGCCGCCAAGGCCCGGAACCCTTGGGCCAGCATCTCGCTCCGCCAGGCCAGCGTCGCATCGGCCGCCACGTCCTTGCCGACGACGGTACGTCCCTCCCGGATCGACGTTCCGCCGGGGCCGGCGCTCCCGCGTGCAGGGTCCAGCCAGCTCAGGCTGATCTCCTTGAGGTACTGCTCGACCGGCCCGGCCCAGGCGATCGGGCGAATCGTGCCGGGCGGATCGTCGTCGCGGTAGCCGACCCAGGCACCGAGGAAGGCGCCCTGTTCGACGACGATCGAACAGAACGACTGGAGCAACGCGGTTTCATTGTCCGCGCGAATCAGCTCCTGGCTGGCCAGGCCCAGCGTCCTGAGCACGCGGTTGAGTCGCTCGAGCTCCTCGGTCCGGCGGACACGTTCGGCGCTGAAGCCGACCAGCAGCAGGCCCAGGAGCGCACTCGTAACGAGGACGAACCCCCACCCCTTGACGGTCGAGATCGTCGTGAGCGCCTCCTGGCTCGGCGCCAGTGCGCTCGCGACACGGTCGCTGAAGGCGATCCACAGGCCGGCGACGATCGCGTACGCCGTGACGATCGCGGGTGCGGATAGGCGGGGATGCCGAGACATGCCGACGCGCCCTCTTACGGGCCCCCGACCTTCCAGATCTTGCCCACGGGCGATTCTCCCCAACGCCGAGATCGGCGAGGATCCGTCGGTATGGCACCCCGGAGACGTCATCGTACAGGCCGCCGTCCCGCCGGCAAGAGCGCACCGAGACGGCGGCGGTGCGAATCGGCACAACCCGGGTGAACCCTCGCACCCGGCGCTCGAGACGGTAGACTCGGCGCCTTGCGACATCTGCTTGGCCCGTGGATTCGAGTAGGCCGGTCTCGGGAGCCGCTGTGACCAGCCGCACGCTCACCGTTGGCGGCAGCACCTACCCGCTGATCCTGCCGAAGTTGCGCGATCCGCGCCTCCATGTCGCTGGAGTGATCATCACGATCCACGTCCTGGGCCAGGTCGGGCTCCACTTCCGGGTCAGCGTGCCCCAGATCCTGGCGGCGATCCTGACGACCGCGCTGATCGAGGTCGTCCTGACCTTCCGACAGAGTCGCTCGTTGGTGTGGCCGGCGAGCGCGATGCTGACCGGCAGCGGCGTCGCGCTGATCCTGCGGGTCGTCGGCACCAGCCCCGACGATCCGTGGAACACCTCGTCCTGGTACGTCTTCGCGGGCATCGCCGGGCTGTCGCTGCTGACGAAGTACGTCATCCAGTATCGCGGCTCGCACGTGTTCAACCCGTCGAACATCGGGCTGGTGCTGGCGTTCGTCGTGCTCGGCAGCTCGCGCATCGAGCCGCTCGACTTCTGGTGGGCGCCGCTGAACGGCTGGATGCTGCTGGCCTACGGGGTGATCCTGGGCGGCGGCCTGCTGATCACCCGGCGCCTGCACCTCCTGGCGCTGGCCGGGACGTTCTGGCTCGCGCTGTCGGCCGGGACGGGTCTGCTGGCGGCTTCGGGCCACTGCATGACTGCGAACTGGGCGTTCGCACCGGTCTGCGGAGTCGATTTCTGGCGGGTCATCGTGACCTCGCCGGAGGTCATGATCTTCCTCTTCTTCATGATCACGGATCCCAAGACCGTCCCGGAGGGACGGGTCGGGCGGATCGTGTTCGGCCTCCTCGTGGCCGCCACCAGCACGCTACTCATGGCGCCACAGACCAACGAGTTCGGGGCAAAGGTCGGGCTCATCAGCGGCCTCGTCGTCATCGGCGCCGCCCGGCCGCTGCTCGACCGGCTCCTGCCCGAACCGCGGTCGACGGCGGACGACGTTCGGCGGTTCGCCTCGACCGTGGCGATCGGCGGCGCCGGGGCCGCGCGGGCCGCCCTTCGTCTCGGCCTGGCTGCCGTCGCGCTGCTCGTCCTGGGCGTCGCGGTCGTCGCCGCCGGGACGCCGGCGCGCGGTGTCGCCGTCGCGGACACGATGGAGGCGCTCGATGCCGCTCCACGCGTCCTCGATCCGGGCACGCTGCCACCCATCTCCGTCTCGCAGAACGTCACGGACTTCGACCACACGATCGCCGCCGACGCCCCGGGTATCCTGGTCACCCTGGCCCAGAACCTCGAGATCGAGAACCAGGCCCTACTGCGAACCGACCCGAGCCTGCTGACGGCCGTGGACCACGGCGATCGCCTCAAGGAGATGGAGGCCCGGCTCGCCGAGGCAGCCTCGTCTGGCCGGACCGTCGTCACGCACTACCGCTTCGAGACGGTGCACGTCGTGCTGATCGTGCCATTCGGCGTCCAGACCGGCGCCAGTCTCGGCTACCAGTCCCAAGGCACCCTCACCGAGGAGACCTATGACGCTGCGGGCGCGCTTCAGGCGAGCCGCACGTCGCCGTTCTCGGTGACGTTCGCCGTCCGCCGCGCGACCGGCGGGCGCTGGCTGAACGTCGCGGTGCTGCCACCCGGGACCGGCAGCTGACGCGTGGACGGCGGCCTTCGGCGGAACCTGCGGCATACTCTCTGGGACCGTCCATCCAACGACAGGAGATCCGGGACATGGCACGAGACGAGGAGCGCCTCGCGCGCTCGAAGCAGGCACCAATCGTCGGCGGACTACCGGATGCCCCGGGCATCCTCGCGGCCATTCGCCTGACCCCGGGTCTCGGCGTCCACCTGCGTGGCCTCGCCGACGAGCTCCTCGTGAACGACTTCCCGGGGGCCACCCTGAAGCGACCGGAGCGGGAGATGCTGGCGACCGCGGTGTCGGCGGCGAACGACTGCTTCTATTGCATGGACTCGCACGGGGCATTCGCCAGCGCGCTCATCGAGCGGTCCGGCCAAGCGGAGCTCCTGCCCCTGGTCGACACCATCAAGCTGGGATCCTCCGCCGGGCTGGACGACAAGATGTGCGCGCTGCTCCACATCTCGCGAACGGTGCGCCGCCAGCCGCTCGACCTGACCTCGGCCGATGTCGCCGCGGCGCACGCCGCAGGCGCCTCGGACGCCGACGTCCAGCTGGCGGTCCTGATCGCCGCCGCGTTCTCGATGTACAACCGGATGGTCGACGGGTTCCGGGCCCCGACCCCGCCGAGCGCCGAGGCATACCGGCCGCGCGCGGCCGAGATCGCGGAACATGGCTACAGCAGCCAACGGGTCAGGTCCGTGCCGGCGTAGCCACTCTTCGCCCGCCAGAACCGCTCCGGCAACGGCTCGAATCCAGCCGAGACGCCGCAGGCGTAGGCTTGTCCCCCGCGGGCCGACACCGGCCTCGCTAACGAGAGGCAAGTGATGGCGGAACGACCAGCCGGTCCCACCGAGGTCCGCCCGAACACCCTCCAGGGCCAATCGATTCCGAACACGTTTCGCAGCGACATGGCAGGGCCCGCGTCTCGGCAGTACCTGAACAGCGGTGGCGGGAACAGCGCGCCGCCGACGCGGCTGTCGATCCCGGCCCTCCCGATTCGGACGTTCGTCATCCTGGTCGTCGTCCTGGTCGCCGTCGCCCTGTATCTCCTCAACGGCCAGCCATAGGGCGTCGCGCCGTGGATGACGGAGACGCGTCCGCGGCGCATCGTTTGACGGTAGGATCGCCACCATGTCGTTCGTCCCGACGCCCGGGTCCGTGTCCGCGATAGACGTGGGTGCCGTACGGGGCGGCGCGCCGTTCTCGAATCGCGCGCGTGTCGAGTCCCCGCTGTCGACGTTTCTGCTGACGGACATCGAAGGCAGCACCCGCCTCTGGGAAGAACATGCCGCCTCGATGGGGGCGGCGCTCGGCCAGCACGACACGCTCCTGCGCCAGGCCATCGAGGACAACGGCGGCACCGTGATCAAGACGACCGGCGACGGCATGCTGGCCGTCTTCGCCGATCCCGTACCGGCCGTGGACGCCGCCGTTGCGGGGCAGCGAGCGCTGCGAGACGCCACCTGGGGCGAGACCGGCCAGCTGCGGGTCCGGATGGCGCTCCATGCCGGTTCGGCCGAGACCCGCGACGGGGACTATTTCGGTCCCGCGCTCAATCGGGTCGCCAGGATCCTCGCGATCGGCCATGGTGGCCAGGTCATCTGTTCCGCAGTCGCAGCCGTCCTCGCCCGCGACGGGCTGCCCGCATCCGTCGACCTGCTCGACCTGGGATCGCATCGGCTCCGGGACATGGACCGGCCCGAGCAGGTGTACCAGGTGGTCGTGGACGACCTTCCGCGGACCTTCCCGCCACTCCGGTCCCTGAGCACCCGCCGCTCCAACCTGCCGATCCAGTTGACCAGCTTCGTCGGACGGGAGCGACAGCTCCGCGAGGTCCTGGACCTGATCGGTCGTCATCGATTGGTGACGCTCATCGGAACCGGCGGGACGGGCAAGACTCGGCTGATGCTCGAAGCTGCCAGTCACCTGCTCGAGCGCTACCCGGACGGGGTCTGGCTCGCGGAGCTGGCGGCACTCGGGGAGCCGTCGCAGGTCCCCTCCGAGGTCGCGCGCGCGCTCGGGGCGCCCGAAACCCCCGGCGTCCCGGCGCTCACGACGGTGACCGCCTTCCTCGCCGAGAAGGAGCTGCTGCTCCTGCTCGACAACGCCGAGCACCTCGTCGACGGAGTCGCCCGCTTCGCCGAGCGGTTGCTCGGGAACGCCCCCGGGCTCCGGATCCTGACCACCAGCCGCGAGGCGCTCGCCGTTTCCGGCGAGGCCGTGCTCCAGCTCCAGTCGTTGTCCTGCCCGGTGGGTGGCGTCGCTCGCGCCGGGGTCCCGGAGGATCCGATCGACGTGGCGGAGGTTGCCTCGACGGAGGCCGTCCAGCTGTTCACCGACCGGGCCTCCGCGGTGGATCCCGACTTCCGGCTCGGCGCCGCCAACGTCGCGTCGGTCGCGGAGATCTGCCGGCGCCTCGACGGCATTCCGCTGGCCATCGAGCTCGCCGCCGCGCGCGTGTCGGCGATGTCGCCGGACGACATCGCTCGCCGGCTTGGGGATCGGTTCCGGCTGCTGGCGGGTGGGCGCCGCACCGCGGTTCCCCGGCAGCAGACGCTCCATGCGCTCATCGATTGGAGCTGGGATCTGCTGACCGACGAGGATCGCCGCCTGCTGCGGCGGCTGTCCGTGTTCACCGGCGGCTGGGCGGTCCCCATCGCCGCACGGATCGTCGGTGACGACCCGGACGGCATGGACCCGGTGGACCTGGTCGACGGCCTGACGCGCCTCGTCGACCGCTCGCTCGTGATCCTCGACCGGGGCGCCACGACGCGGTATCGGATGCTCGAGACGATCCGGCAATACGCCCGCGAGAAGCTCGTCGACGCCGGCGAGGCAGCCCGGCTGGCCGACCGGCACCTGGAGGTCTACGCGGCGCTCACTGCCTCGGCCGAGGAGCCGCTGCGCGGGCCCGCGATGGTGGACTGGCTCGATCGACTCGACGCGGAGCTCGACAACCTGGGTGCCGCGCTCGAGTGGGGCGTCGAGGCCGCTCCCTGGACGGCGGCTCGAATGGCCGCCGCGCTGATGGGCTACTGGGCGGTACGGGTGATGTCACAGGACAACGATGCGCGGATCGTCGGCGTGATCGAGACCGTCAGGCGGCGCCTGGCCGATGGCCCCTCGCCCGACCCCGCCGACGAGGTGCTCGCGGCCCGGCTCCTCGGCGAGACCGCCCGCCTGTGGGCGATGACCGGGCGAGCCGTCACGGCCCTGCCGTGGGCCGAGGAAGCAGTTGCCCTGGCAGAAGCGACCGGCGATCCGACCGCACGGCTGTACGCCGTCGCCGGTCTCGGGATCGCCTCGGTGTTCGCAGGCCGGGCGGGCCCCGGAGGCACCGAGGCTCGGCGCCGTTTCGAGGAGGCGATCAACCTGGCCGAACGGCAGCAGACGTGGTGGATGCTTGCCCTTGCCGCGGGCTTCTCCGGTGCCGGCCTCGTTGCCTTCGACGAGGACGCCAGTCGCGACCTCCTGCGACGAGGTGTCGAGGCGGCGGCTCGATCCGGGAGCCCATACGCCATCGGCGCGGTCTCCATGGCGCAGGGCAGGGTGCTCGGGCGGCAGGGCGAGACCGACGCCGCGGTCGCGGCGTTCACGACAGGGATCCAGCGGTTCATGGAGCTCGGCGACGAACGGTTCGTGCTCGCCGCGAGGAGCGACATGGCGCACGCGTTGCGACGCGGTGGCCGGCTCGATGAGGCGCTCGCCGTCTACCGCGAGACCATCGGCGGTTGGATCCACCTTGGGCACAAGGGCGCCGTCGCGAACCAGCTCGAGAACATCGCGTATCTCGAGGTCGATCGCGGTGGTCTGGATCGCGCTGTGCGTCTGCTCGGGGCCGCACACGCCATCCGGGAGATGGGCCGATCCGACATGGCGTTCGACGAGGTGCCCGAGCACGCGGCCTTCCTGGAGCGAGCCCGGCAGGCGCTGGACCCCACCGGGTTCGACCGGGCGTGGACCGCGGGGGTGGCGCTCTCCCAGGCCGACGCCGTCGCGCTTGCCATGACGGACGCGTCGGCCGAGCGAGTCTAGCGAGACCCGGGGGGTCGAACCCGCGCATCGGACGTCGACGACGCGCGAGCCACCGCTCAACCGGGCGGACCCTGCCGAGCGAACGCGGCGGCAGTGTCCTGGCGCGGGGAGGTGGCTGGCCGACCGCATCCCGGGCGCGACATTCCGCCTCGCAACGGGCCAGGGCCACTTCTCGCTCGGCGAGGCGAACCGGGCCGGTTGCCTCAGGACGCGCGCCCCCGGTAGAAGAACCGCTTGGCGACCTCCGTCGCGACCACGTAGGCGACGGTGATGGTCGCCAGCGCGCCGAGGACCCCGGCCGGCAACGGCTCGAGGCTGAGGATCGCACCCAGGGGGCTGTAGAGCACCAGGAGCGTGGCCACCAGGAGGCCGATGCTGGCCCAGGCGAGGAGGCGGCTGGGCCGGGAACGCAGGAAGGGGCGCCTCGTGCGCAGCACGAACAGCACCGCCAGCTCGGTCGCCACCGATTCCAGGAACCAGCCGCTCCGGAAGAGCGTGGCATCGGCTCCGAACCCGAGCCGGAGCACGCCAAAGGTCAGGAAGTCGAAGGCCGAGCTGACCAGCCCGAACACGATCATGAACGACCGTACGAAGCCGAGATCCCAGCTGTGCGGCCGATCGAGCTGCTCCGGGTCGACCAGGTCGGTGGCGATCGTGGTCGAGGGGAAGTCGGTCAGGAAGTTGATCAGCAGGATCTGCCCGGCGAGCAACGGCAGGAACGGGAGGAGGACCGCCGCGCCGGCCATGCTCAACATGTTCCCGACGTTGGCACTCGTGGTGGTGAACACGTACTTCATGGTGTTCGCGAAGGTCCGACGGCCCTGCCGGACGCCATCGAGCAGGACGCGCAGGTCCTTGTCCAGCAGGACGATGGCCGCCGATTCCTTGGCCACGTCGACCGCCGTGTCGACCGAGATGCCGACGTCCGCGGCGTGGAGCGCCGGCGCGTCGTTGATGCCGTCTCCGAGGTAGCCCACGGTCGACCCTGCGGTCCGCAGCGCCCGGATGACTCGTTCCTTCTGGGTCGGTTCGACCTCGGCGAAGATGGCCGTCCCTGCGGCTCGAGCGGCAAGCTCCGCGTCCGACAGCGAATCGATCGCGTCGCCCGCCAGGACGCCGCTCGCATCGAGCCCCACGAGGCTGCCGATGTGCGCGGCCACGAGACGGTTGTCACCGGTGATCATGCGGACCGAGATGCCGCTGGCGGCCAGTTCCGCGATCGTCGCCGCGGCGTCGTCCTTGGGCGGGTCGACGAACGCGATGAACCCTTCGAATGTCATCGCGGTCTCGTCGGCCGGCGTCAGGCCGTCCCGTCCGGCGAGCTCACGTGTCGCCACGCCGAGCACCCGGTACCCGTGGTCGCTGAGGTCTCGGTAGCGGGCCCGGATGGCGGCCAGCCTCGGTGCGATCTCGACCGCGTCACCTGCCGCATCCCGGATGGTCGCCGAGACCCCGAGGACGCCCTCGAGCGCGCCCTTGGTGATCAACCTGGCGGGCTGTATCGCTCCGCCGACGTCGGTGACCTCGACCAGCACGCTGAGCCGCCGGCGCCGGAAGTCGTAGGGCAGCTCGGCGACCCGTCGACCGGCAGGTCCGTGTGCCGCGTCGATGATGGCCTGGTCGATCGGGTTCGTGAAGCCCGTCTGGAGCGTGGCGTTCAGCCAGGCGAGCTGCTTGACGCGATCGCTCTCGCCACCGTCGGCATCCAGCGCGCCCTGCAGCGTGACCACGCCGGACGTCATCGTGCCGGTCTTGTCGGTGCACAGGACGGTCATCGCGCCGAAGTCCTCGATCGCGTCGAGCCGCTTGACGATCACCCGCTCACGGGCCATCAGGCGCGCACCCTGGGCGAGGCTGATCGTGACGATGGCCGGGAGGAGCTGTGGTGTGAGGCCCACGGCGAGCGCCAGCGAGAACAGGGCCGAGTCGATGAGCGGTCTGGCGAGGACGACGTTGACGGCGAAGATCGTCGCGACGAGGACGAGCATCACGCGCACGAGCAGGAAGCCGAACTCGGTCATGCCGCGTTCGAAACTGGTCGCCGGAGGCCGAGTCCGGAGCCGCGCCGAGACCCGGCCGAACTCCGTGCGGGCTCCGGTTCGCACGATCAGCAGCGTCCCGCTGCCGCTGGTCACGTGGGTGCCCATGAAGGCGCTGTTGGTCCGCCGCGCGATGGGAGCATCGGCCGATACGGGTTCCGTCGACTTCTCGACCGGGAATGTTTCGCCCGTCAGGGCGGCCTCGTCCACGGCGAGCTGGTTGGCGTCGACGATCAGGCCGTCCCCCGGGATCACGTCGCCGGCGTTGAGCAGGACGACGTCGCCCGGCACGATCTCCGTCGACGGCACCTCGGCCACGCCCCCGTCCCGGCGGACCTCGACCCTGACCTGGACCACGGCGAGCAAGGCCGCGACCGCCCGGGTCGCGCCACGCTCCTGCCAGAATCCGAGCAGGCCGCTCAGGATGATGATCGAGAGGATGATGACCGCGTCCGTCGCATCGCCGAGGACGCCCGAGATCGCCGTCGCAAATACCAGGATCCAGACGATCGGGCTCTCGAACTGGCGCAGGAGCAGCCGGAGGTCGTCAGTCCGGGCGCCCGCTCCGATCTGGTTTGGGCCGATGCGCGCGAGCCGGGCCGCGGCCTCCGTGCCGCTCAGGCCATCCGGCCCACTGCCGATGCGCTTGGACACCTCGGCGACGTCCAGCGCCCAGAATCGAGCCACGCCGTCATCGTCGGCGCCTGGTGCTGGTACGGCGACCCTCGGAAGGGACGACGTTGGCATGGCTCAGCAAGCGTAGCGACCATGGCCGTCAACGGAGCCTCGGGATCGCTCCTTCACGGGCCGGTGCGGCCTCGATCACGACTCCTTTCGGCTCTCGGCAAGCTCGCGCCCGAGTTGGATGTGCGTGGACGCGGGAACCTCGGCATGCACGTACTTCGCGCCGCGGAGCCACGAAGCGGCGGCGGCGACCAGGCTCATCGCGGCGGCCGCCAGAAAGACGATCGTCAGGCCTTGCTGGAATGGGCCGGTGAGCAGCTGTGGAAAGAAGGCGTGTCCGGTCAGGACGGCGGTCTGGGCCGACGGCAGGGCCTGGAGGACGCTCGCGGGCAGGAGCGACGCCACCGGGTTGTAGCCGAGGAGCGCGCCGAACAGGCTCGCGACGGGCGGCAGTGAGGCAACTGCGTGCGCGGGCGCGGCTGGCACGCCGTGCGTCGTCAGCCCGGCGTACAACGCCCCGGGCAGGGAGCCCGCCAGACCGACGATCATCAGCGAGAAGAAGATCCCGATCGACACCACGAACCCGGTGTTCTGGAACGTCGCCGCCATTCCGGCGGCGGACCCACGCTGGCCGGCCGGCACGCTGTTCATGATCCCGGCCGTGTTCGGGGAGTTGAACAGTCCCGAGCCCAGGCCGTTGAGCAGCAGCAGCGCGGCGAAGACCGGGTAGGCGAAGTCGATCGGCAGCAACGTCAGGCCGAGGAACGACGCGGCGACGAGCAGCATGCCGCCGGTCGCAAACGGTCGCGCCCCGTGATGGTCCGAGAGGTAGCCAGACACCGGGCCGGCGATCAGGAAGCCCACGGTCAGCGGCAAAAGGTAGATGCCTGCCCAGAGCGGCGTGTCGACGAAGTCGTAGCCATGCAGTGGCAGCCAGATGCCCTGCAGCCAGATCACGAGCATGAACTGGAGTCCGCCGCGCCCGACCGAGCTGAGCAGGGCCGCGAAGTTGCCGGCGGCAAAGGCCCGGATGCGGAACAGGTCCAGGTGGAACAGCGGGTCGGCCACGCGTCCCTCCACCCAGAGGAACACCGCCAGGAGGCTCAGCCCGAGCACGATCAATACGACCACGAGCGGGTTCGTCCAGCCCATCGCCCCTCCACCATAGGGCTGGATGCCGTACGTGATCCCGATGAGCACGGCGGTCAGTCCGACGCCGAAGGTGAGATTGCCCCACCAATCGACATCGGCGTGGTGCCGCTCGCCAACGTCGCGCAACCGGAGGTAGGCCCAGATCGTGCCGATCACCCCGATCGGGACACTGACGAAGAACACGGAACGCCACCAGATCCCGGCGAGGAAGCCACCGGCGATCAGGCCGACGAATTGGCCGGCAATCGCCGCCACGCTGTTGATACCGAGCGCCAGGCCCCGCTGGTGAACGGGAAACGCGTCGGTCAGGATCGCCGCCGAATTGGCCATCAGCATCGCCCCGCCGACGGCCTGGAGGATGCGCATCGCGATCAACCAGAGCGCGCCATCGCCGCCCGTGAACGGCGTGGCAGCAAGGAGGAGGGAGCCCATCGTGAAGATCGCGAAGCCGGCGTTGTACATCCGGACTCGACCGTACATGTCGCCCAGGCGCCCGAACGACACGACCAGGACGGCCACGGCCAGCAGATACCCCATGAAGATCCAGAGCAGGTAGCTCGTGCTCGCCGGCTCGAGCGGGTTGAGCCCGATCCCGTTGAAGATCGCCGGCAGCGAGATGATGACGATCGAGCTGTTGAGCGCGGCCATCAGGACGCCCAGGGTCGTGTTCGACAGCGCGATCCACTTGTAGTGGGGACCCACCTGCGTGCGGGGCGAGTCCGGCCGGGGCGGCGCGGCCCCAGCCGGCCTCGAGCCCGTCATTCGCCGACCTCGACGGTCTCGCGGGCGCCGGCGGCCATTGCTCCGACTAGCTGCTCCAGGAGCGCCGCGAGACGGTCCTGGTCGGCTCGCGAGAGCTGCTCGATGGCGTGCATCACCGAGCTCTCGCGGAAGATGGCCGTGTCGCTCAGCGCGGCCGTTCCGGCGGGCGAGAGCGACACCAGCGTGATCCGTCGATCCGTGGGATGTGCGGTGCGCTCGAGCAGTCCGGCCCCTTCAAGACGGTCGGCGAGGTCGGTCGTCGCGGACGCGCTCAACCCGACCGCGAGGGCGAATCGGCTGATCGGTGCCTCGCCCAGATCCTGAAGACGGCGCAGCGCGATGAGGTCGGCCACCGAGACGCCATGGCGGGCGGCGAGCTCCCGTTGCAGCGGCTCGGCCAGGGCCACGGCGCGCACGTAGGCGCGCAAGGCCCGTAGCGCCGTCTCGACATCGTTCGACACCACGACGGAGATCCTTTCGATCGGTCACATAGTCCGGAGTGTCGAAGTATATGGTCCAGGAGGCCCGCGGCGAAGTCCCCGGCTGTGCGTGGCGCGGGATCGTCGCCCGAGACCGGCACCGTGCCATCCGCCCCCGACGCCGCCGTTCCGGCAGTCGATCGGCTAGCGTTCCTGCCGTGATGGAACGCAGGTGGCTGATCCTCACGAGCGTCTCGCTGGGTTCGCTGATGGCGACACTCGACGGCAGCATCGTCAACATCGCCCTGCCGGCGATCGAGGACGACTTCCGGGTGGACCTGACCTCGATCGAGTGGGTCGTCGTGGCGTACCTGCTCGTGATCGGGGCGCTGCTACTGCCCTTCGGACGGCTCGGCGAGGTCCTGACCTTCAAGCGGGTCTACCTGGCCGGCTTCACGATCTTCGCGCTGGCGAGCGTGTGCTGCGGGGCCGCGCCGAACGTCGTGATCCTGGTCGCGTGCCGCGTCGTCCAGGCCACGGGTGCGGCGATGATCATGGCCATGGGCCCGGCGATCGTGGCCCGGACCTTCCCGGCAACGGAGCGCGGCCGGGCGCTCGGCCTGAACGCGATCAGCGTCTCGATCGGGCTCAGCCTAGGACCCGCGCTGGGCGGGATCCTGACCGAGGCGGGGACCTGGCGGGCGATCTTCCTGATCAATGCGCCGATCGGGCTGATCGCCATCGCCTGGGCGGCCCGCGTGCTGCCGGCCGAGGGGTCGGGCAGGGACCAGTCGTTCGACGTGCGTGGTGCTGTCCTCTCGGCCGGCTGCGTCCTGGCCCTCCTGCTGGCGCTCAGCGAAGGCCAGCGCTGGGGCTGGACAAGCCTCGCCATCGTGGGTCTGCTGGCCGCGTCCGCGGCCCTTGGCTCGGCGTTCGTGGCGGTGGAGGGGCGATCCGGACAGCCGATGATCGACCTGGCCATGTTCCGGATCCGTCCGTTCTCCGCGGGTCTGGTGAGCGTCGTCGTGGCCTTCTGCGGCCTCTTCACGGCCACGTTCCTCCTGCCGTTCCTGCTGCAGCAGGGATCCGACTACTCGCCGGTCGAGGCCGGCCTGTTGTTGACGCCATTGCCCCTGGCGATGGCGCTCGCGGCACCGCTGAGCGGAGCCGCCTCGGACCGGTTCGGGCCGCGCGTCCTGTCGAGCGTCGGGCTGGCGGTCACCACGGTGGGCCTGCTCAGCCTGACCGAGCTGCAGCCCGACTTCACCCTGCCGGACCTCGTCTGGCGGCTGGTCCTGCTGGGGATCGGACAGGGCATGTTCATGAGCCCGAACAGCAGCGCCGTGCTGGGTGCCGTGCCCCGGCCGCGGATCGGTACGGCGTCGGGGGTCCTCGCCCAGATGCGGGTCAACGGCCAGGCACTTGGGATCGCACTCGGCGGGGCGGTCGTCGCGACGCGGCTGCCAGCCCACCTCGCCGGGGCAGGCAGCGACCCGAGCGCAAGCGTTCGGGGCATGGCGCTGGCAGGCGCCATCCACGATGCGTTCGTCGTCGCGGCCGTGGTGACCGCCGCGGGGATCGTCAGCAGCCTGGTTCGCGGCCCGCGCAGATCGACAGTACCGGACGATACCCTGCGCTGATCTGTCACGGCCCTCGCGTCAGACCGTGAATGCCGCCGCCAGGTAACCGACCGTCCGCTTGTCCGGCCCGCCGGCATCGGCCGACGTGGCGGCCACCATCGCGCTGCCGCGGGTCGCCCCCATCGCCCGAAGCGCAGCCAGACCGAGGACGGCCGGCTGGATCCCGCACATGCCGCACAGCAGCCCACGCGTCCCGCCCTCCGTCAAGGCGCGCTCCCTGATCGCGAGTTCGAGCGGATCCACGCGCTCGATCGCCGGCGACAGCTCAGCCGTCGCACGCGCGCATTCGAGACTCGGCGGGTAGTGGGCCATATCGGAACTGATGGCGAGGACGATCGGCGCATTGGCCAGCCGCCGGGCCAGCAACTCGCCGAGACGCGTACCCGCCGCGATGGCTGGTTCTCCGGTCCCGGCGGCCACCGACAGGGGAACGATCGTCGGGCTCGACCGGCCCACCTGGAGGAATGGCAGCTGGACCTCGATCGAGTGCTCCCCGACGTGCGCGGCACGGTCCACCTCGAACGGCGACCCGAGATCCACGATCGCGGCCGCGAGCTCGGCGTCGACCTCGAGGTCGCCGAGTGGCGTTCGCCACGCCCCGCTCTCCCATACCGCGACGTCATCCAGCCAGTCCGCGCGGTGGTTCGTGCCGAGGATGACGATGACCGGCGCTCGCGTGCCTGGCGCGGAGCAAGCGACCAGGCGCCAGCCGGCGGCGGCCACGACCCCGGAATACATGAGCCCGGCGTGCGGGACCAGCAGCCCCACGACGGTTCCTTCGATCGGGGCCGCGGCCGGGGTCGTCCGATCGGCCTCGGCCACGAGTGTCTGGACCAACTCGGTAAGGATGCCCGGCTCGGCAGGGTAGAACGAGCCCGCGACGGACGGCCGACGAATACCGTCGCCAACTCGCCTGGACGCCAGCCAGCTCACCATCAGCCCGGCCTCAGCCGCATGGCGTCGGGCGCCGCACCGAGCCCGACCCACGCCCGAGGGCGAGCCCGGCCAGGGCCCTGCCGCAGTCGGGGCAGGATCCCGCGGGTGTGAGGTGCGTCCGCACGCGGTACCCGTGGCGCTCGATGAGGAGCCGTCCGCACCCCGCGCAAGCCGTGTCCTCCAGGCCGAGCTCCGGTGCGTTTCCGACGTAGACGTGGACCAGGCCGGCCTCACGGCCCAGGTCGGCGGCCCGGCGCAGCGTCGCCCGTGGCGTGGGCGGCACGTCGAGCATCCGGTGCATCGGGAAGAAGCGGCTGACGTGCCACGGCGTCTCCGGCCCGAGTGCCTCCACGATCCATCCGGTGAGCGCCCGGAGCTGCCCGTCATCGTCGTTCTGCCCGGGGATCACCAGCGTCGTCAGCTCGACCCAGATCCCGGCGCGGCGCATCCCGACGATCGTCTCCAGCACGGGCGCGAGGCGCGCGCCGCAGACCGTACGGTAGAACCTGTCGTCGAAGGCTTTCAGGTCGACGTTTGCGGCGTCGAGGACGGGCGCCAGCAGGCCCACGGCCTCGGGCGTCGCGTAGCCGTCGGTGATGAACAGGTTGCGCAGCCCTGCCTGGCGAGCGAGCCGGGCGGCGTCCAGCGCGTATTCGAGGAAAACCGTGGGCTCGACATAGGTGTACGCGATCGATTCGGCGCCGAGCATGGTCGCCTCGGCGACCACTCGCTCGGGCGGTAGCGGCCGCGCGGTGAGCTGGAGCCCGAGGCGCGGGCCCATCGCGATCTCCCAGTTCTGGCAGAACCGGCAATGGAACGGGCAACCGGCGGTCGCGATCGAGTACGCAGTCGAGCCCGGCGCGACATGGAAGAGCGGCTTCTTCTCGATCGGGTCGAAACAGCTGGCGACGACGGCGCCGTAGGCGAAGCTGACGAGCTGCCCGTCGCGGTTCTCGCGGACGCCGCAGATCCCGACCCGACCCGGGCGGACCAGGCAGCGGTGGGCGCACACGCCGCACCGGACGCTCCCGTCGGCTTCCGGCGTGGCGAGAACGGTCGGCACGGTCGTGGGTCCGTCGGGGATTCCAGTAGGCATCGGTCGCTCGAGGCAGAGTCTCGTCCGGGGTCGCAAGGCCGGACAGTGCCGGGCGGCCCCTCAATTCAGGTGATCTCGCCCTGTTCGACTCGGATCCGGACTTCCAGCATTTCGATGGGTCGGTGTGACGTCACGCCCCAAGGGAGACGGATCCCATGCGACACCTCCCAACGATCGCCGGCGAGCGCGCGCTCTCAGGTGCGGCGTCGGCGCCCACCGTCGATTCGGAGGCCCGTGGAGCCCTGCTCGACCTCGCGCGGATCGCGCTCGTGGTCGCGACCGGCGGCGCCGAGCCGGCGGACCTTCAGCCGGCGCTGGACCTGATCCCCGGTGAGCTCGAGCCTGCCGTGGTGTTCGTCACCCTGACCGAGGACGGCGCGCTGCGCGGCTGCATGGGCACGTTCGAGCCGGTGCGCAAGCTCGGCGAGGCCGTCGTGACCTCGACGATCACGGCCGCACTCGACGATCCGCGCTTCCTGCCGGTCGCGGCCAGCGAGCTGCCCGCGATCCATGTCGAGATCTCGATCCTCGGCTCACGGGTCCCAGTCGCCGACCCCCAAGCGTTCCGGCCGGGTCTCGATGGCGTGCTCGTCGAACGTAATGGGCGACGGGGCCTGCTGCTGCCCGAAGTCGCGCTGACGTTCGCCTGGGGAGGGCCGCAGATGTTCGACGCCGTCTGCGAGAAGGCCGGCCTGCGTCGAGACGCCTGGCGCCACCCGGACTCGCAGCTGTGGACCTTCAGGACGGTGCGATTCGGCGGGTCGGCCGTCGGCCCAGGCTAGGCATCGAGGCTCCAGCCCTCGCCGGGGCCTACTGGCCGAGGGTTCCCCTGGCAATACCGCTGCCCGCTCCACCTGTCTTGAGCCGTTCGCGCGTCTGAGCCCAACGCGTGAACCCGTCCGTCCACGCCGATCAGAACGGCGGTTGCTCGGTCGCCAGGAATGCGTTCCGGATGGTCGTGTAGCAGCCGCAGGTCATCGCCTCGAGGGCCGCGGGGTTGATGATGTGAAGGCTGCCGCGGCGGTGGACCAGGAACCCGGCCTGCTCCATTGCCTGGAGCGCGAGCGACACCTTTGGCCGGGTTCCGCCGAGCAGGCCGGCCAGCTGCTCGTGGGTGCACGGGAACTCGTCGCGCTCGATCCGGTCGCGACTCGTCAGGAGGCACCTCGCCATCCGGGCCTCGAGCGGGTGCAGGCGATGGCAGGCGGACGTGGTCACGCAGTCCACGAAGCGGGCGCCCATGTACCGGAAGATCGCCGACCGGAACGGCGGGCTGCTGTCGAGCAGTCCACGAAGGTCGTCCGTGGCCACCTGCGCGACGGCGCCGTCGATCAGGCAGGTGATCTCGGTTGGCGCCGGCACGGAGCCCAGCGCCGGCGCCAGCTCGATCGCGCCCTCCCGGCCTACCGTCGCGATCGACGTAAAGCTGCCCATCGGATCCGTGACCACCAGCGAGAACAGTCCCCCGAGCGGGAAGGTGACGCTGTCCATCGGCTCGCCCGGCAGGTACACGATCTGCCCACGGGTCGCGGCGTGCGTCGGGACCCGCGGGGCGACCTCGTCAAGGATCCCGCGCGGCAGGGCGGCGAGCAGCTTGTTCGCCCGGAGCGCCCCGGACTCCACGATCGTCGTCTCACGCCCTCCGCTGGTCCTGCCCGGCCGGCAGCTTGGCATCGTCGGCGTTTGTTCCGCCCGGCACGGACGGCCGTACCTACGGTGAGAGTAGGAGCTGATGGCCCGACCCGCACGGTGGATCGGGCACGGTTGCGCACACAGGAGGCCCGTTGATGGCCGAGAGCAAGAAGTTCGTGATCATGGCGACGCACGGGCCCGACGACCCGGAGATGGCGACGCTGCCGTTCGTGATGGCTGGTGCGGCCGCTGCCGCCGACGTGCAGGTGGTCATGGGGTTCCAGGGCGAAGGCGTGCGGCTGATGCAGTGCGGCGTCGCGGAAACCGTCACGTCGCCGGGGTTCAAGCCGATGGTCGAGCTCATCGCGACCATCCGCGAATTCGGCGGCACGTTCCTGGTCGGTGCCCCGTGCATCAAGAGCCGGGACATCAGCGAGGTCGACCTCGTCGAGGGCGCGCACGTCGTGACCGCCGGACGGTTCGTTGCCGAGATCGCGTCGGCGACGAACACCCTGTTCTACTAGGAGATGCGGCAGTGACAACGGCGATGACCGAAACGGAGCTCGCGGCGATCGGCAAGACGACCGTCGTGGACGCTCGCGGGGTGGCCTGCCCGGGGCCGATGATCGAGGCCAAGAAGGCCATGGGCGGCATCCCGGTGGGCGAGGTCATGGAGCTCTGGTCCGGTGACTCCCAGACCAAGGAGGACATGGGCTACTGGACCGAGATGGCCGGCCACACGTTCGTGGGCGTCATCCCCGCCCGTGGCTACGAGCGGCTGTTCATCCGGCGCGGCAAGTAGCGGATCGGGCGAGGACCTCGATGCCGACGGCATCCGAGCCAAGGGTGCTGGTGTTCTCGACGAATTCGATCTCCGATCCCGGGATCGACCTCGCGGGCAGCCTGCACATGCACTACTCGCCCGAGGTCCTCGTGACCAGCCTTCCCTGCACGAGCGCGATCAGGCCGGACTGGATCCTGTTCGCGCTCCAGCAGGGGTTCGACGGCGTCTTCATCGCCTCCGACGGGGACGAGTGCGCCTACCTTCCGGACTGCTCGCGACGATCGGCCCAGCTGATGCTGCACGCGCAGGATTTGCTCGCGGAACACGGGATCGACGATCGCCGACTGAAGATGGCGGCCATCTGCTCGGTCTGCGCGGAGTCGTTCACGAGGCAGATCCGGGAATTCACGGAGACCCTCGTGTCCCTGCGGGCGGCCGCGTGAAGGACTACGACGCCCTCGTGATCGGCAGCGGCATCGGCGGCATGGAATTGGCGATCAAGCTCGGCGACATGGGCTATCGGGTCCTCGTCGTGGAGAAGGAGCCGAGCATCGGCGGGCGAATGGTCCTGCTGAGCAAGGTCTTCCCGACGCTCGACTGCGCAAGCTGCATCGCCACGCCCAAGATGGCGGCCACGGCCCACCACCCGAACGTGACCGTCATGACCGACTCGGAGGTGACCGGCATCACGCGCGACGGCGGTGGCGGCTTCCACCTTCACGTCCATCGCCGGCCGCGCTTCGTCGACCTCGCCGCCTGCACCGGCTGCCGGAAATGCGAGCAGGCGTGCACGGTCGCCGTCCCCGATGAGTGGAACGGCGGAATGGTGTCCCGGCGCGCGGCCTACATCGCCTATCCGCAGGCGATCCCCCAGAAAGCCCTGATCGAGCACCCGGGCGCGTCTCCGTGCACCGACGCCTGCCCGGCCGGGATCAAGGCCCACGGCTACGTCTCGCTCGTCCGGAGCGGTCGCTACGAGGAGGCGTTTCGGCTCGTGCTCGACGCAACGCCGCTGGTCGAGACCCTCGGCCGCGCGTGCTACGCGCCGTGCGAGACCGCCTGCACCCGGGGCGAGCTCGAGGAGCCTGTCGCGATCCGCCGCCTCAAGCGCTTCGTCGCCGAGCGCCACGTCGCCGACGGCGACGGGATGCAGATCGAATGTGCGTCCCCGAACGGCAGGCGGGTCGCGATCGTGGGCTCCGGCCCGGCAGGATTGACCGCCGCCTGGCATCTCCAGCGCGCCGGCTATGCCGTTCGAATCCACGAGGCGGCCGACCAGCCCGGCGGCTTCCTCCGCCAGGCGATCCCGGGCTACCGACTGCCTGCCGAAGTGGTCGAACGGGATGTCGCGCGGGTCCGCGCGATCGGCGTCGAGATCATGACCGGTGCCTCTGTGACTGATCTGGAAACCCTCCGGGCCGATGGATTCGACGCCGTCCTGGTGGCGAGCGGCACACCCGAATCGCGGCCACTTGGCGTCCCAGGCGAGACGCTCCGGGGCGTCCGCTCCGGGGTGGATCTCCTGCGCGAGGTTCGGACGGGAACGTCACCGGATCTGACCGGGCGGCGGGTCGTGGTGGTCGGCGCCGGGAACGTGGCCATGGACGCCGCACGCACGGCCCTGCGGCTGGGCGCGCTCGAGGTGACGGTCGCCTACCGACGTGGCCGGGACGAGATGCCGGCGCATCGCGCGGAGGTGGAGGACGCGCTCGCCGAGGGCGTCCGGTTCGAGTTCCACGTCGCGCCGCTCGAGGTCGTCGGGGACGGGCAGGGATGGGTGACGGGCCTGCTCTGCGAACGGACGGTGCCGGGTGCGCCCGACGCGTCGGGACGCCGCCGGCCCGAACCGGTGCCGGACAGCGGGTTCGATCTGGGTTGCGACGTCGTCGTCGTCGCGGTCGGCCTGGCGCCGGCGCTCGGCGCGCTTGCCGGTCCGCTTGGCGCGGCACCCGACGGGCGCGCGGTGGTCGCCTCGCAGACCCTCCAGAGCCCCGTTCCGTGGCTGTTCGCCGCAGGCGACGTCGTCACCGGCCCGAGCGACATCGCGCACGCGGTCGGTAACGGACGGCGCGCGGCGTCCGCCATTGATCACTGGCTACGCGGCGAGGAGCTAGACCCAACGGCCCGCCGTGACGACAGCGCCCGCGTGGTGGACCGGACCGACGTCATCGCCCGGCAGCGCTCATACGCCAACCGTCCGTCACGCCTCGCCCCGCCGGTGCTTTCCCCTGCCCCACGCGCGTTCTCGGAGGTCGAGCCGCCGATCACCGAGGCGCAGGCACGAGAGGCTGCGGGACGCTGCCTCGACTGCGGCGTGTGCTCCGAGTGCGGCGAGTGCGTCGCGGTCTGCCCCGCCGACGCGATCGATCTCGACCAGCGCGGCGAGGACCTGTCGCTCCACGTCGGCGGTGTCGTTGTCGCGACCGGTTACCGGCTGTTCGCGGCGGACCTCAAGCCGCAGTACGGCTATGGCCGCTACCCGAACGTCATCACCGGCATGCAGATGGAGCGCCTCCTGTCGCCGACACGTCCGTACACCAGCCTGCTGCGCCCGAGCGACGGCACCATGCCGAAGCGGATCGCCTATGTCATGTGCACCGGCTCCCGCGACGAGAGCGTCGGCAACCCGCTGTGCTCGAAGTTCTGTTGCATGTACTCGCTCAAGCAGAACCAGCTGATCATGGGCGTGCTCCGGTTCGCCGAGGTGACCGTCCACTACATCGACATCCGGGCCGTCGGCAAGGGCTACGACGAGTTCTACGAGCAGGCCAAGGTCATGGGCGCCCGCTTCGTGAAGGGCCGGGTGGCGAGCGTCCGCGAGACCTCGGGCGGCGGTCTCGTCCTGCGCTACGAGGACATCGACAACGGCGGCCACGTCGCGGAGGCCGAGTACGACCTCGTCGTGCTCGCGGTCGGCGTGCAGCCGAACCCCGACGTGACGCGCCTGTTCGAGGGCGGTGCGATCGCGCTCGACGACTGGGCCTACGTCGACGAGGTCGACGAGGACTTCAGCCCGGCCGCGACCAGCATCCCGGGCGTCTTCGTCGCCGGCGCCGTCTCGGGACCCCGTGACATCCCGGAGTCGATCCTCCATGCCGGGGCGGCCGCGGTCCAGGTCGCGGCCCATCTCGAGTCGTCGGCTCGTGAGCATCGCGAGGCCGCAGCAGAGGCCGAGGTGCCCGCATGACCGCCGCCGCAGGCCAGCAGCCGAACGGGGCCGCGGACCGCGTCGCCGGCGACTCCGCCCGCGACCCGGGACCGCTCGGCGGTGGACGCCTCGCCGTCTACGTTTGCCAGTGCGGCGGGAATATCGGCGACTACGTCGACACCGACCGGGTCATCGACGCCGTCAAGGATCTGCCCGGGGTGTGCGTCGCGCGGCATGCCATGTTCAGCTGCTCGGATACCAACCAGCAGGAGATCATCGACGACGTCGCGCGCGAACGGCTCGACGGCTTCGTCATGGCCTGCTGCTCGCCCAAGCTGCACCAGTTCACCTTCCGCGGAGTCGCCGGACGTGCCGGCGTGAACCCCTATCGGGTCACCCAGGTCAACATCCGCGAGCAGTGCTCGTGGACGCACACCAACGAGCCCGGCGCGGCAACGAGGAAGGCGGTCAAGCTCGTGAGCGCGGGCGTCGCGCGAGCGCGCCTGGCACAGCCGCTGGAACCGGTCGAGGTGCCGACCACCCCGCGCGTCGCCGTGATCGGCGGCGGGGTGGCGGGCATGCGCGCCGCGATCGGGCTCGCGGACGTCGGTTTCGAGGTCTGCCTGGTCGAACGCGAGGCCGAGCTGGGTGGTCAGGTCGGCCGGCTGGGCGAGCTGTTCCCGCGGCGAGTCAGCGGCCGGGCCCTCGTGGAGCGGATGCGTGCCGAGATCGCCCGCCGGCCCGGCATCTCGGTGCTGACGGGCGCGCGAGTCGTCGAGAAGGCCGGCACGTACGGCAACTACACGATCACGATCCGCCGTGGCGACGAGACGAGCCAGGTGGACGTGGGCCAGATCGTGGTCTCGACCGGGTTCGAACCGTACGAGCCGGGGGCAGGCGAGCTCGGCTACGGCAGCCCGCGCGTGATCACCCTGCCCCAGTTCCGGCGGCTGCTGGACGAAGGCGAAGGTCCGCTCGTCCACGACGGGAAGCCCGTTCGGACGATCGCGTACATCTACTGCGTCGGCAGCCGGGGCGCCGATCGCGCCTACTGTTCGCGCTACTGCTGCAGCGCCGCAGTCCACGCCTCGCTGCTCATCGTCGCCCGGGACCCGGAGGTTCGCCAGTACCACCTCTACCGCGACCTGCGGACCTACGGTCGCAATGAGGCGATGTTCAGCGAGTCCCGCAAGCACGGTTCGGCCTACCTGCGCTTCGCCGACGACGACCCGCCGGAGGTGACGATCGACGGGGACGCGGTTCACGTGACCGTGCGCGACCTGCTGACGGCGGGCGAGGAGATGACGGTCACGGCCGACCTGCTCGTGCTGGTGACCGGGATGGTTCCCCGCGAGAACGTTGAGCTGGTGGGCGTGCTCAAGCTCCCGGTCGGTCGCGACGGCTTCTTCAACGAGATCCACACCAAGCTGCGGCCGGTCGAGACCGTGGTCGATGGCGTCCTGATCGCCGGGGCCTGCCAGTCGCCCAAGACGTCCGCCGAGAGCGTCGGCTCAGGGCTGGCCGCGGCGGCCCAGGCGGCCGCCGTGCTCAAGCGGGGCGTGGCCTCGCTGCACCCCCAGGTGGCGATCGTCGACCCCGCGCGCTGCGACGGCTGCGGCGAGTGCGTGACGGCCTGCCCGTTCAACGCGATCGAGATCCGCGGCAACAACGGTTCCAGCGTGGCCAATGTCGTGGCGGCGGGCTGCAAGGGCTGCGGCGCGTGTGCACCCGTCTGTCCGACCGGCGCGATCGATCTCCAGGGCTACAGCGATGCCGAGATGCGCGCGACGATCGTCGGCCTCCTCACGGAGGTGGCCTCATGAGTCGTGAGATCCGCGAAGTGATCCGGGATGAGCCCTTGATGCGCGATCGCCTCCTCGCGCTGCTGGCCGGCGGTCCGCTGACGGTGTCCGAGCTGGCGACGGCCGCGGACCTGCCGGCGGAGGAGGTCATGGTCTGGATGATGGGTCTCCGCCGGTTCGGTCTTGTCGCCGAGGAGAAGGCGACCGCGCGTGCCACCGAGTACCGCTACGCCGCGGTGAGGCAGCCGTGAGCATCGCGATCAGCGACCGCCTGGAGCGAGAGCTGCGCGCGCTCGGGCCATTCGACGCGGCGGCGTGCATGAACTGCGGCTTCTGCAGCGCGGCCTGCCCGATGGACATCGACGTGCTGCCGCGGCGCGTGTTCCGCCACGTGCTGTTCGGCATGGACGGCGCGATCCGGGCCGAGAGCGAGGCCGTGTTCATGTGCCTCCTCTGCCGGGTCTGCGAGCAGAGCTGCCCGGCAGGAGTGCACATCACCGACAACATGCGCCTGCTGCGCGGCTGGCTGCTCCGGGAGGGATCGTGATGGCGCTGCCGACGCGTGAGGTCGTGGGCATTCTCGTCGACAACCTGCGGATCCGGGGATCGGTGCTGCCGATCCCGGTCCGACAGGCAACGCGCTGGGCCCGGGAGCTCGACCTGCCGCGCGGTGGCGAGACGGTCCTGTACACGGGACTCATGTATCAGCTCATCCCGTACATCGAACGCCTCGTCGCCCTCGAGCAGCGTCTGGGCAACACCCCCCTCGCCCGCCTGGCCGGCATCGGCCGGCGGGTGAACCGGCTGGTCAACGGCGTCGCGTTCGTTGCCCGGCCATCGGCCCGGGAGCGAGCCGAGTACGACCGCATCCCGGCCAACGTCGCGCGCCTCCTCCAGCGAGCGGGGGTCGAGTTCGGCTACCTGTACGAGGACGACCTGTACGCAGGCGCGCTGGCCTACGACCTTGGCGCGATCGAGGCGGTGACTGCCCACGCTCGGCGGGTGGCGGCGCGGCTTCGTGCGCGCGGCGTGCGCGAGGTCATCACGATCGATCCCCACACGACCAACATGCTGCGCAGCGTGTACCCGACCCTCCTCGAGGGCTACGACATCCGGGTGCGCAGCTACCTCGAGGTGCTCGCCGAGCGCGACCTGCCGTCCCTCGCCCCGAACGCCGGACGGGTCGTCGTCCACGACCCGTGCGTGTACGCACGCTACGAGCACGTGATCGAACCACCCCGCAAGCTGCTCGCCGCGGCCGGAATCCAGACCGTCGAGCCCGAGGACGGGCGCGAGCAGACATGGTGCTGCGGCGGCCCGGCCGAGGCGCTGTTCCCGGACAAGGCCGCTGCAGTGGCAGCCTCGCGGGTCGCCCAGCTCCGTGGTGTCGCCGCCGAGTGCGTGACCATGTGTCCGATCTGCCTGGTCAACCTGCGCAAGTCGGCCGATGGCATGCGCTTCCGCGACATCTCGGACTACCTGGTCGAAGCGAGCGCGCGACCTGTGGCCGCGAGCCCGACCATCACCACGCCGGAGCCCTCGCCGGCGCTCATCGGGAGGTGAGCGATGCATGCCCTGTCCGCCGTCTCGCATGAGCACCACGTGCTCCTGCGCGACTACGTCAACCGGCTGTACGCCCTCGCCGACTGCCTGTGCTCGGACTGCCTCGATACCGTTGGGGCGCTGGCCGGCCTGGCCGCGCTGCGCGATCTCGAGGACGGCCTCCGGGAGATGTTGATCCCGCACATGGACGCGGTCGAGGCGGCCGTCTACCCGACCCTTGAACGGATCATGGACGATCGCCAAACGAGCGTCCCGATGCGCGATGAGCACGAGGAGATTCGCAGGCTCGTCGCCAAGCTGGGTGAGATCGTCGATGCCGCCGACGGTCACCTCGACCGGGGCAGCGTGCTGGCGCTGCGGCGGGTGATGCTCCGCCTGCACGTCCTTCTCCGGACGCACCTCGACGAAGAGGAGCTGTACCTGCCGATCCTCGAGGACCGAATGTCCCCCGAGGGCGAGTCGGCCCTGGCCCGGGCCCTCGACCACGTGGCCACCGCTCGCCTATAGGAGGTCCCGGGTCCGGACCGTCGTCACGAACAGCGGGCCGTTCGGCACCTGCGGAACGCCGTCGCCGCGAGGCAGTCTCTTGGCGTGGCCCGGCCGTCCGGCGCCGCACGCAGTCAAGAGGAGAGGTTCCGTGGTCGTACCTGGAGCGGCTGTGGCAGCCGTCGTGGTGAAGAAGTTGGTCGTGCGATGACCGTCGTCGCCACGGTGTTCGAGGCCTCGTTCGACGGCTCAGAGGGCCGGGTCTTCTACCGGCGCTGGGATCCAGAAGGCCCTCCGACTCGGATCGTGCTGTTCGTCCATGGCTATGCGGAGCATGGGGGCAGGTACGGCCACGTCGCGATGGCGTTGACCCGGCGCGGGGCCGTCGTGTACGCCGACGATCATCTGGGTCATGGTCGTTCCGACGGCGAGCGGGCGCTGATCAGCGACTTCGAGCACGTCGACGACGACCTGCATACGCTCGCCGGCATCGCCCGCGGCGAGCATCCGGGCCTGCCACTGGTCCTGGTCGGACACTCGATGGGAGGTCTGCTCGCGGCACGCTATGCCCAGCGCTGGCCTGACGAGGTGGCAGGTGTCGCGTTCTGTGGGGCGGTCATCGGCGACTGGCAATGGGCCCGCGAGGTGCTGCGACGGCCCGATCTCCCGTACGTTCCCTTCGACCCGGAGGCGATCTCCCGGGATCCGCGGGTGGGCGCGTCCTATGCCGCAGACCCACTCGTCTACCACGGCCAGTACAGGCGCAGGCTGCTCGAAGCCGAGGTGGCAGCCCTCGACCGCTTCCATCAGGACAACGGTCGTCTGACCATGCCCGTGCTGTTCCTCCACGGAACCGCTGACCCGTGCGTGCCGTACGAGCGGTCCCTCCAGGCGGTCCGTGACATGCCGACCGACGACCTGACCGTCCACGTGTACCCGGGCGCTCGACACGAGGTCCTGAACGAGACCAACCGCGACGAGGTGATCGGGCACCTCTCCGCGTGGATCGACCGAATCTCGTCAACCTGACCGTTCCCGGGGCTGCCGTCGCTGTCAGACGCGACGGCAGCCGCGAGCGGTCGAGGGCGATGAGCCGCCTGGCAACGGACTCGTCCCGGTCGAAATCTGGGTGGTGACGGTCACCCGCCGGCCACCGTCGCGCGGAGCATCCAGAGTGCCTTCTCGTGGATGGCGATCCGACGGGTTGCCAGGTCCAACGATGCCGCGTCTTGCGCGTTCTCGGCCAGACCGACGACCGCGCGGGCCGTTCGAACGACGACCTCGTTCGCGTCGATGAGGCGCCGGATCGTCTCCATGGCGTCCGGTGCGCCCTCCCCGTCGCTGACGGAGGCGAGGATCGCCATCTCACGGAACGAACCGGGCGCGAGGGGGCCCAGAGCGCGGATCCGCTCGGCGATCTCGTCGACGGCCGTGGCCAGTTCGAGATACTGCTCCTCGAACATCAGGTGGAGCGAGCGGAATTGCGGTCCGGTGACGTTCCAGTGGTAGCCGTGTGTCTTGAGGTAGAGGGTGTAGCTGTCGGCCAGGAGCCGCGCGAGCCCGTCGGCCACGGGGCTCGAGGCCCGGTCGGTCGCCGCCGCCTGGGTCGCCGATGTCATCGTCATCTCCTTCACGTCTCCTGTTCTGCCGCGGTCATCTCGCGGCGGTCACCTCGCCGCGGCCCGGGGGTCTACGGGTGCTCGGTACCGCGCAGTTCGGCGAGCTCGGTCTCGGCCCGGCGGATCTCCTCGCGCAGCGCCGAGAGCCTCGCCTCGAGGTCATCGGCGACACCTTCCGCATCGGACCGCGCCGACCGTCGATAGCGGCGCCGGACCGGGCGATCGAATTCGTCGTACCAATCATCGGGGGCGTACCAACCCTCGCCACGCGGTGGGCCGTACCACGGTCCGCAGCCGTGCCAGCCACCATGTCCGCAACTCATCAGTTGCCTCCTCTGCCTTGGGTGAGGCCCTCGGCCTCACCGAGAAATGCCTCGACCAGCCGTCCGCGCTCGCGCATGACGGCGATCCATTCGTTGATGGCCTGACGACCCACCGGGGTCAGCTTGTAGGCACGCCTGGGCGCCCCGTTGTCGGCTTCCCACCGGGAGACAACCAGGCCCTCGGCTTCGAACTCCCGCAACGTGCGGTAGGCCATCCCGACGTCGACCCCGTTGGGAGCGAGACACAGGGCATTCAACTGGGCGATGAGGGCGCCGCCGTACGCCTCGCCATCGCCGACGAGGACGAGCAGGAAGGGCTCGAGCCAGCGACCGCGCCGGCCACCGGGGCGGACCCAGCCACGGTGATCGTCGTGATGATGATGAGGGTGTGGGAGAGTTTCGGCATTCATATGTCAACAGCATGTCAATGCCGAACGATGGTGCCCAGTGCCGAACGGCACGTTTCAAGCGCGCCAGCCTGCGATCGGATGGCCGAGGCAGGAACGTGCCATTGGGATGGCGCCAGAGGCCGAACGGCACCTGCGCGATGACCGCGGCGAGAGGCAGGCTCTGGTGGGTGCCCGTTGCCGGCGCCTCTTGGGCCTGGAAAGGGACATCGGTGTGAAGATCGCAATCGTCACGGAGGATGGGCGGACGATCAGTCGGCATTTCGGACGTGCAGCGCTGTATGCCGTCATCACCGTCGAGGACGGCACCGTGGTGGCACGGGAGATCCGTCCAAAGATCGCCCCCCACTCGGGAACCGACGACCACGCAGGACGCACCGCCGAGGGCCACACAGGGGTCGCCGCCCTTGCCAAGCACACCCAGATGATCGGCCCGATCGGAGACTGCGCCTGCGTCATTGCCGGCGGGATGGGCCAGGGCGCGTACACGCACATCACGGCCGCCGGCCTTCGACCGATCGTCACCGCCCTCAGCGACATCGATGAGGCGGCGCTCGCGTGTGCGTTCGGCGGGATCGTCGACCACGTGGAACTGCTGCACTGAGGCGGTCTGGCACGAGCCCCGAGCTCGCCGCCCTCACCCGGCGCTCGACCCACGAGACGCACCTCCGATGACCCACGACGAGCGGCGCAGCCGATGGGACGAGCGTCACCGGGGCGGCACCATCGAATCACGGGAACCCAACGCGGTCCTGGTGGGCGTCGTCGCCGGATGGGCGGCGGGGTCGGCCCTGGACGTCGCCTGCGGCGATGGCGCAAACGCGGTGTGGCTGGCGTCGCACGGCTGGCGCGTCACCGCGGTCGACTGGTCGAAGGCTGCGCTCGCCAAGGCGCGAGCGAGAGCGGAGGACGCTAAGGTAGCCGTCCACTGGGTTGACGCGAACCTGCTCGACTGGTCGCCGCGGGACACGTTCGACCTCGTCACGATCCTGTACCTGCACCTGCCCCCCGCCGAGCGAGGCGGCGTCTACCTGGCGGCTGCCGGTGCCGTCGCGCAGGGTGGCCGGCTACTCGTCGTCGGCCACGATCGAACGAACTTGACCGACGGCGCCGGCGGACCACAGGATGCCAACCTCCTGTTCACCGCCGGCGAGCTGGCGACAAGCCTCACGGCCGTCCACCCGGAATTCACCATCGAACGCGCGAATGCCGTCCGACGGGCGGTGTCGGCCGTGCGGGCGCCGATCGACGCGGTGCTCCTGGCACACCGCGGCAGCCGCGCCCCGTAACCCGTGTCAGCCGGCGAGGAGGCTGTTCACGCGGATGACCGGCGGGTGCTCGAAATGCTTCTTCACCGCGCACTGCTCGGCGGCGCGGACGGTCGCATCCGCATACTTCGCGGGGAACCCCTCCGGCAGCTCGATCGTGACCTGCACGTCGCTCACGAGGTGAGTCGCGGGGTCGACCTGCATTCGCTGCACGAGGCGAATCCCGTCCGTCGGGATCCCTCGCTGCCGGCAGAAGCCGAGCACATAGATGCCCGCACACGTGCCGATGGTCGAGAGGAACGTGGCAAAGGGAGTCGGCGCCGAACTCTCGCCGCCACCCGATGCCGGTTGATCGGTGGGAATGACGAAGCCTCCGAAATGCGCGTCGACGCGCGCCCCTCCCGGGAAGTCGATAGTCATCTCCATGGCACGAAACCTCTTCCTGCGTGGCAAGTCCTGCCACCTTCGCGATTGCTTGTCCGTTAGCCGGCCCCAGGGTCGGTCCTTCGTCTCGATGACGGGCACGGCCGCTCGATGGATACATGCGACCGGATGTATCCATTCGGGCCGCCGCCTCGTCAGCGGGATAGGAACGGGCAGTTCGCCCGTGACATCGCGAGGACATCGTCATGAAGCTCCCGACCAACGAGTCAGCCATCGATCGGATCGTCAGGATCGCGCTGGGGATGGGCCTGACCGGCGTCGCAATCGCCGGGGGCGTCGTCGCTCCCCTCCTCTACGTCGTCTGGCTCGCCGCGGCCATCCTGCTCGTCACGGGTATCGTTGGGTTCTGCCCGCTGTACGCGGTGCTTCGCATCAGCACCAGGCGGGCCATTCGCTGAACCAGGAACCAGACGGTATGACCGAGGGCAACCGGCAGGCCGAATCGCGGATCGATGAGGGTCGCGGCGCCGATGGGTTCGCCCAGGCGCTGGTCGACGAGCTGCCGCGACTCGTTCGCCTGGCGACGCGGCTCGTGCGCGACGCGGACCAGGCGGAGGACTGCGCGCAGGAGACGATCGTCGGGGCATGGCGCCGGCGCGACCAGCTTCGTGATCGGGCGGCGCTCTCGGCGTGGCTCCGGCGCAGCCTCGTCAACCGTGTCATCGATCGGTCCCGGGTCCACCGGGACGAGCTCGACATCGATGCCGTCGAGGCCGACTGGCGTGACGATCGCTACTCGGTCGCACCCGACCGCGTCGTGGAGCGTGCCGAGCTCAACGACGAGCTCGAGGACGCACTCGCCCGCCTGCCGGTCATCTACCGGTTGCCGGTCGTCCTCCACGACGTGGTCGGCTGGACGGCCGCGGAGATCGGACGGGCCATGGATTCGCGGTTGCCGGCCACGAAGCAGCGTCTGCGAAGGGGCCGGATGATGCTGGTCAGTGCCCTCGCCGAGGGTGACGAACGCCGGCTGGCGAGCCTGGCGCAGCCGCTGCGGTGCTGGCGAGCGCGACGCCACGTCTCGGCGTACCTCGACGGCGAGCTCAGTGCGAGCACGCGCCTGGCGGTCGAGACGCACCTGGAGACCTGTCCGACGTGCCCGCCTTTGTATGCCGGCCTCGTCGGCGTGAAGGCCAGCCTCGGGGGCCTGCGCGATCCCGACTCGGTCGTCGAGGACGAGATCGCCGCGCGCATCCGGGAGCATCTCGACAAGCACGCGGGAGGGCCCGGTCCCTGACCGACACCCGCGTCCCGCGTCCCGCGTCCCTCCTCCCTCCGACACCCGGCCAGCCGAGCGCCAATTCGTCCGCGTGGCCGGTGATCTCGCGCGATCGGGCGTCAGCGGTTGGGCGGTGCGGGATGATCGTGGAACTCGGGGAAGGAGACGCCCTCGAGGTCGCTGACGCCGGTGAGGAACTTGAGCAGGCCGTCCTTGCCCTTCACCGCGGTGGCCACCCGATAGCCGGCCGAGGCCAACGCTCCGAGCAGCTCGCGGTAGACGGCGCTCAGGTACACCTGCTCCCAGGTGTGCACCGCAACGGCACTGTCACCCTCAACGTCCACGACGACCACCCATTGGAGGACGCCCTTGCGGTTCTCGTAACTGTCGACCATGGCCTTCAGGTCGTCCGGGGTCCAGGAGGTCGACGCCATCCGCGCCACGACGCCGTACGCCAGCCCGCGCCACCACGAGCGGTGGAAGTCACGCGAGATCGCGCTCCGGATCTCGGTCTCGAGGCCAGGGACGTCTGGGGCGGCTGTTGTGTCGCTCAGCAGACCGACCACCCGGTGCATGTTGAGGTTGCGCAGCTCCCAGAAGGTCCAGCCCTCGTCGTGGAGATCGCCGCGAAGGCGCAGCCCCTTCCGTGAGGCCGCCGCCCCGACGACGGCCGAGAGATCCGGTCCGGTCAAGGTCCCCCTCTGCGAGCTCGATTCCATCCGGCTGATGCCTCCACGTCAAACGCACGGTCGCTGGCAGTCACCGCCCACGATGTCATAGGTCCGCCACGGTCTGCAAAGCCGGCGGGTGGGCCGATTTGGCGGAGGGACCGCGGAGAGGCGCGCTGGCGCCGGTCGCGGCGGAAGTGAGTGTCAAGGGTATGCTCCGTCAATGTTCCGGATGGCCGTCGGCCATAGCGACGACGTGGACCTCGAGACCGCGCTGCAGGAGGTCTTCGCGCAGTGCGACCTCGGTCTCGCCGGAGCAGTCCCGAAAGCCGGCCTCCTGATGAGCACCTGGGGGGTCGACCATCGCTTCACGATCGACCACGTGCGAGCCCGATATCCGGGAATCGAGCTCGCCGGCTCGAGCAGCGCCGGCGAGATGTCCTCGGCGCTGGGCTTCCGCGAGGACTCTGTCGCGCTTGCCCTGTTCGCGTCGGATTCGATCGACCTCGTGGCCGGGCTGGGGCACGACATCGCCGCGGATTGCATCGCCGCCGCCCACGAGGCGGTCGCCGAAGCCACAGCCAAGACGAGCCTCCCTCCGCGGCTGTGCATCGTCATGTCGACGATCGGCGGGGTGGAGGCGGGTGCCATCCTGAGCGCCCTCCGGACCGCGCTCGGCCCCGGAGTTCCAATCATCGGCGGCGGCGCGGCTCCGCGCGACCCCGGCGCCGAACCCGACGGAACGACGAGCGTGGAGTTCGCAGGCAACCTCCTCGCCCGCGACGCGCTGGCCATCCTGCTGTTCGCAGGCCCGGTCGCGTTCTCGTACGGCGTCGACACCGGCTGGCGCGGCGTAGGTCCGCGGGCGACGATCACGCGAACCTCGGCCGCAGAGGTGCTGGAGATCGATGGCCGGCCGGCGCTCGAGTTCTACGAGCGGTTCGTCGGTTCGAGCCAGCCGGCGATCGCCAACCCGCTCGCGGTCTTCGACGCGCCGGATTCGGACGCCTTCTACCTCCGAACACCGACCGCATATGACCGCGAACAAGGCTCGATCGCCTTCTTCGGCGCCATTCCACAGGGCGCGACCGTGCAGCTGACGATGGCCGGAACCGACCAGATCTTCGAGGGGGCGCAGGCTTCGTTTGCCCACGCGCTGGCCGGCTTCCCGAGCGGCGCGCGACCGACCGGTGCCCTCCTGTTCTCGTGCGCCACCCGCAAGTTCCTGCTCGGAACCCGCGCCGGGCGCGAGATCGAGCTGGCACGGGAGTTCCTGGGCGATACCGTCCCCATCGCCGGCTTCTACTGCATGGGCGAGATCGCGCCGATGGCACTGGCCGGGGAGACACGATTCCACAACGCGACGATGGTCTCGGTCCTGCTCGGGTCCGCGGACGCGGACGCGGACGGGAGAGAATCGCTTGACCACTGAGCCCGTAGGCCCAGCGTCCCCCGAGGAGCTGGAGAAGGAGAACCGCAGGCTCACGCGCCGCCTCCAGCGGCTCGAGGACAACGTCCGGCGCCTCGAGCAGTTCCAGGACGCCAACTCGACACTGCAGTCGCGATTGCTGTCGGAGCTCGAGGAGGAACGCGCGAAATCCCAGCGGCTGCTGCGCAACGTCCTCCCGCAGCGGATCATCGACCGGCTGGCCGCCGGGGAGACGCTCATCGCGGATCGCCACGAGGCCGTGAGCGTCCTGTTCTGCGACATCGTCGGCTTCACCGAGATCTCCGCCCGCCTCGCGCCGGCGGTGCTGATCGATGAGCTGAACCAGCTCTACAGCGGCTTCGACGCAATCTGCGAGCGAACGGGGGTCGAGAAGATCAAGACGGTCGGCGACGCCTATCTCGTGATCGGCGGCCTCGGCGGAAGTGCCGACCACGCCGTGGCCGTCGCGGAGACGGCGCTGCGGATGGTCGAGCAGGTCGAGGCCGGCGCCGGGGCCGGCGCCGGGGCCGACTGGCGGATCCGGATCGGCCTCCACGGCGGGCCGGCCGTGGCCGGGGTGATCGGGACCACGAAATTCGCCTACGACGTCTGGGGCGACACGGTGAACGTGGCCGCCCGACTCGAGGCCGCCTCGGAGCCGAACCGGATCCACGTCTCCGGGACGCTGGCCGCGCACCTGGAGGAGGGCTTCCGGCTGGAGCCGCGCGGCGCCATCGATCTCAAGGGCAAGGGACGAGTCGAGACGTGCTTCCTGCTGGGTCGGCGCGAGCCGTGAGTCGACATGGATCCTCGTCCACAGCTCGCCAGGATCGGACCGTCTCCGCCGGTGTCGGCACCGGGACCCGGTTCGCGAGCGACGTGAGATGCACGTCTCCCGCGGTTACGTGCCACCGGCGTCCGGGAGACCGAGGGCGGCTCAGAAGGGCCGGACCGCTACGGCTGGATGTTCTGGTTCACCCGGAAGAGGTTGGTCGGGTCGTGACGACGCTTGACCTCCTGTAGCCGGGCGAGGTTCCGGCCGTAGCTCGCGGGGACGCGGCTGCCATCATCGCCTGACATGAAGTTCACGTACCCGCCCGCCTCCGAGTACGGCGCGATGGCCGAGTAGTAGTCCCGGACCCAGGCGATGGTTGCGTCGTTGTCGGCGGGATCCGGCCACATCCCGGCGATGACCGTCGCGAAGTTGGCCGAGCGATTGGCAAATGCCGTCGCCTCCGGCGCGACGCGGTGGCAGGCGCCGTTGATCGGGTAGATGTGCATCGTCGAGCTCACCACCGGGACCCTCGAACCGAAGTCGAGGTGTGCCTCGATCGCGTCGTCGGTGAGCTCGGAGGCGAAGGCAGTCTTCCAATAGTGCTGCAGCCCGGCCGGGTACAGCGCGTCGAACGCGCTGTTGAGCGCGAAGTAGGGTGCCGGTCCGACGTGCTCAGCGACGACCTCGGCGACCTCGTGGAAGGGGCGCAGGGCGGCCTCACCTTGGGCGACCGGCCCGGCCCAGCAGGCCACGACGAGGAACATCGTCTCGCCGTGGCGCTCAGCCGGAATGAAGGGCAGCGGTGGCGCGATCTGGAACCCGGGGAAGGCGCCGAGCTTCTCCGACGCGGTGACGATGTGGTCCCGATAGAAGCGGAGGACGGTGGCAGCGTCCTTGAGGTCATAGAACATCGGCCCGCCGTAGATCTCGGGCACGGGGTGGAGCCGGAACCGGAACGACGTGACCACGCCGAAGTTGCCGCCGCCGCCGCGGATCGCCCAGAAGAGATCCTCGTTCTCACGCTCACTGGCGGTCCGGAGCTGGCCGTCGGCGGTGACGATCTCGACCGAGTCGAGGTTGTCGCACGAGAGGCCGTGACCCCGCGCCAGGTAGCCGATCCCGCCGCCGAGGGTCAGCCCACCGACGCCGGTCGTCGAGACGATCCCGCCGGTGGTGGCGAGCCCATGAGCCGCGGTCGCCGCGTTGACATCGTTCCAGGTCGCGCCACCATCGGCGATCGCCAGCCGCCTGCCGGGATCGACCGTGACCTCGCGCATGCCGCCGAGATCGGCCACGACCCCGCCATCGACCGTCCCAAATCCTGGGACGCTGTGACCGCCACCTCGGACCGCGAGCGGCACCCCAGCCGCCGCGGCATACCGTACCGCGGCACCGACGTCGGCAGCGCCGACGCATCGAACGACCGCCAGGGGCCGGCGATCGATCATCGCGTTGTAGACGCGGCGAGCCCGGTCGTAGTCGGCGTCGTCGGGCGTGACCACCTGACCCTCCACCTGAGCCCGCAATTGCTGGACGTCGTGGCCTGCCATCAATTCGCTCCCTTCGCCGCCTTCGGTCTTGCGGCGGCCCACGTGGCCGCCGGATGCCGACCGGCACCCGGCTTGCCACGCCGACCCAACCTAGGGCAGGTGGACCGCGCTGCGCATCGGGGGAATCACCCAATTCGGTTCGCCGTCGCTAGGCTCCCAATGGCGGCTACCACGCAGACCGAAGCGGTCCTCCGGCATGCGGCGTCCGCGCCGCTCAGACCCGTGGGGCGGGAGTCAACCTGGGCAGGCGCGTGTCCCGCGCGAGGCGAGCGGCGGCCGCCGCGCGGGCGGCCTTGCCGCCGAGCCCGAACTTGACGTAGATGTTCGACAGGTGGCGCTCGATCGTTCGAACGCTAAGCGCGAGCTCCGCCGCGATCTCGGCATTGCTCCAGCCCTCGGCCACCAGTCGCAGGACGTCGAGCTCGCGGGCGCTCAGGTCCGCGTTCGCCGTGGACAGGCTGGCTCGCGTCTCGACGACCGGCGAGTCGGTCCGCACGAAGTCGTCCACCAGGTCCAGGAATCGGAGCCATGCCGGCTCGTCGGGCCGAATGATGTGGTTGTTCCCAGGGAACTGGACGAAGCGAGCTCCGGGAATGGCGGCCGCGATCCTCGGACCCCAGCGCGGACCGACCACGTGATCGTCGTCCACGTGGATGATGAGGGTCGGTGCCCGGACCAGTGGTGCGATTTCGGCCACATCGGCATGGCCGAAGGCTCGCTCGAAGCGCACGGCATTCTCGGAGGAAGTCGTGCGGCGCATGAGCTCGTCATAGGAGCGCATCAGCAGCTCGTCACCGTCCGGCACGAAGCTGGACGTCCAGACGCGCCGGAAGCTGGGATCCTCGCGACCCCAGCCGAGGCCCATCAGCGTGATGAGCGCCTCCATCTCAGCGCGGTCCTCAGGGTTCAGGTCCGGGCGATCCCAGCCGGTCAGGTAGCCGCCCAGAGTAACGAGGTGGCTCACCCGCTCCGGGTGGCTGGCCGCGTAGGCGATCGCCACCTGGGCGCCCTGGGACATCCCGAACAGGGCGAAGCGCCCGAAGCCTGTCGCGTCGACGACGGTCTCGAGATCCTCGACCCAGGCCTCCAGCGAGAAATCTTGCGTGTCCCAGTCCGACAGGCCGCAGCCGCGTTCGTCATAGCGGAGGGTGGTCCATCGGCGGCCGAATGCCTCCAGCCACGGTTGCCAGATCGGGCTTTCCCAGTCGTACTCGAGGTGGGTCAACCACGTCGGCGCCCGGACGAGGAGGGGCCCGCTGCCATGGATGGCGTACGCGAGCCTTGTCCCGTCTCGTGCGCTGGCGAAGCGAATCTGCTGTTCCATGGCAGGTCGCCTCCGGACGGGCCCGGTCGTTTCGAGGCCATGAGGATCGCCGATATCCTACCGCCGCCGGGGTGCGTGACGCCTCCGATCAGCGCCCGGTGGCTGTCAGCCCGCGAAGCACGAGGTCAATGACCAGCGCCCGCGCCTGCTGGCTTGGCACCTCGTGCGCGCTGCGGAGGTGAAGGTAGGTCCAGCAGACCATGTTGAAGACCACCTCTGCGCTTTCGAGCAGGTCGCCCTCGACGGGCCGGAGGCTGCCGTCGGCCGAGCCCTCCGACAGGAATCTCGCAAACGGGTCCACGAAGTTCATGCCGACTGCGCCGTGCTGCTCGCGGAATCCGCGGTGGAAGGCGCGATCCGATGCGACCAGCAGGGGGATGTGACGGTCCACGACGTCGCACAGCCGCTCGAGGCCCAGTCGGAGTCGCTCGGCTCCGCTGCCCTCGGTCGTCAGCACCGGCCACAGCGTCTCTCGGAAGTCGACGCCCAGGCGGTCGAGGAGCCCACCGGCGAGCCGCTCGCGCGTGGCGCCTTGCCGCCAGGTGGTGACGCGTGACATGCCCGCGCGTTCGGCGACCCGCTCCTGGGTGAGTCCCTCCCAACCCGACTCGGCCAGAACGGCCGCGGCGGCATCGAGCAGACGTGCGTCGAGCGCACGCGTCTGGACCTGGCGGGTTCGTTGCTGCGGACTGGACATGGTCGCCAGCATAGCACACGGGGTAGCATGACTCCATCCTTGACGCAACTATTATGCTACATGTAGGATGTACCGACGATGCACGCTGAAGGAGCCAGCCATGCAACTTCCGTATGAGCAGCCACTCGTGGCACGGAAACCCGGGCCGCGCGTCATCCCCGAGCCGCCGCGTCGCGGCGAACCGGGCGGGAAGCCGTGCGGGATCTGTTCCGGCGCGATGACCACTGCGGTCTGGTCGGACGAGCACTGGACACTCCATCCCCCGGTCAGCGGCAGCCTGCCCGGGACGGTATGGCTCGCGAGCCGCGTCCACGTCGACTCGTTCGGCGACCTGCCGCCGGCGGAAGCCTCGACCTTCGGCCCGGTCGTGGCCCGAGCGGAGCGTGCGATTCTCGGCCTGGGCGGCATCGGCCGTGTCCACCTCTACCGGTGGGGCGACGGCGGTGCACACTTCCACGTCTGGCTGATCCCACGTCCGCACGGCATGCTGGAGGCGTCGGGCATGATGCTTCCGCTCTGGGAAGACGTGCTGCCCAAGGTGACCGACGAGGAGCTCGCGGATGCGGCGCGCCGTGTTGCCGCAAACATGGATGCCGGCTGACGACACGTCGGGGAAACCGGCGTCCGGGTCCGCCCTCGAGGTGCTGGGCGCCGCGACGCGGCTCGGGCTGACCTCATTCGGTGGACCGATCGCCCACCTGGGCTACTTCCGCCGCGAGTATGTCGAGCGGCGGCGCTGGCTCGACGACACGAGCTACGGCGAGCTCGTCGCACTCTGCCAGGTCCTGCCGGGCCCGGCCAGCAGCCAGCTTGGGATCGCCATCGGGACTCGGCGCGCCGGGCTGCTCGGCGGCCTGGCCGCCTGGGTCGGCTTTACCCTCCCGTCGGCTTGCGCGCTCGTCACGTTCGGGCTGTTGACGGCATCAACCGACCTGGCGAGTGCGGGATGGGTGCACGGGCTGAAGCTGGCGGCCGTCGCGGTGGTGGCCCAGGCGGTCTACCTCATGGCGCGCCGCCTGACGCCCGACTGGCGCCGGCGTGCCCTGGCGGCGCTCGCGGCGGCTGTGTCGCTGGCCTGGGCAAGTCCGTTGTTGCAGGTCGCGGTCATCGGAGTCGGCGGCCTCGCGGGCTGGATGCTCGTACCCTGTGCCGGCCGAGACCTCCGACTCGGCCGACACGAGCCCGGTGTCGGCTCGACTCGGCTTTGTTTTCCTCGCGCTCTTCTTCGCCCTCCTGGCATTGCTACCCGGACTGCGTGCGCTCGACGGACAGCTTGCCGCGCTCGTGGATACGTTCTACCGCGTGGGTGCGCTCGTCTTCGGCGGCGGGCACGTGGTCCTCCCCCTCCTGCATAGCAGCGTGGTCGATCCCGGCTGGGTCAGCAACGACCGATTCCTCGCCGGGTACGGGGCCGCCCAGGCCATCCCCGGGCCGCTCTTCAGCTTCTCGGCCTACCTCGGTGGCGTCTCGTCCCTGGCGCCGTCGGGCATCGTCGGGGCCGCGCTCGCGTTGTGCGCGATCTACCTCCCGTCCTTCCTGCTCATCTGGGGCGTACTGCCCTTCTGGCACCGGCTTCGGACGTCGGTCCCGTTCCGGCGAGCGGTCGCCGGAACGAATGCCGTGGTGGTCGGCATCCTGCTATCCGCGCTCTACACGCCGATCTGGACCAGTGCCATTCGGGATCCGATCGACGTGGCCGTCGCCGGCGCCGGGCTCGGCGCGCTGATGACCGGCCGGGTGCCGCCCATCCTGGTGGTGGTTGCCAGCGCGCTGGTCGGCCAATTCATCGGTCCCTGAGGCGGAGAGGGCTCGCTCCGACACACCCGGGATGAGCTTCGCCGTGCGCGACAGCTACGGCAACCCGCCGGGAACCGGCACCGGCCGGACTGCGAAACCTCGATCCCCGAGAAGTCAGCCGGGGCAGGGATCAGTCGGTCTCAAGGAGCTCGAGCGCGGGCGCCATCGCCTCGACTGCCGCGAGCGTGCGCGGCCACAGAAGGACCTCGACCTGCGTGAAGCCGCCCCTCTGGAAGCTCCGCAAACCATCGGCGATCTCCTCGGCGGAGCCGCGCAACGGCACTGCGAGCGCCTCGGCCGCACCCGTCATCGCCGTGGGCTCGACCACGATGCCGGCCGACCTGCCAATCGTCGCGGGATCGCGGCCGACCTCGAGGCAGGCCGCCTCCAGGCCCGCGAGCCGTGGGCCGAACTCGCCGAGATCGCTCCTCTCCTCGACGTACCAGCTCCAGATGTCGGCGTGCCTGGCTGCCAGGCGGAGCATCTTCGGACCCTTGGCGCCGATCATCATCGGGATCCGGCCTGGTCTCGGTCCGATCGGACGTTGCTCCAGCTCCCGGGCGGCATGGAACGTCCCCTCGAAGTTGGCGCGACCCTGGCGGAGGAGCGGAACGATGATCTCGATGGCTTCCTCGAAACGACCGTAGACATGGTCCTCGGGGAGCCCGAAGGCATGCGCCTGGCGACCGGCGTGCCCGGACCCGAGCCCGAAGACGAAGCGTCCTCCGCTGATCTCGTCGAGCGTCTCGACGGCCTTTGCGGTGAGACCGGGATTGCGGTGGAGCGCCGACATGATCCAGGTGCCGACCTTCACGCGCGACGTCGCGGCCGCCACGGCGCCGGTCATCGCGATGCACTCCCACCAGCCTCGCACCGGCCCGTCCACCGGCCGCCACAACAGCTCATCGGGTACCCAGACCGTGTCGAACCCGATCTCCTCGGCCCGGACCGCGAGCTCGCGGATCTCGGGCCAGCGGGCCGTCGAGCCGTCGGTCCAGGATTCTTCCATCGGAAGCACGAGACCGATCTCGAGTCTTCGCATTGCGCCTCCGCGGTGGGACCCGGTAGCCGGGCCTGATGGGTTTATGCGCCTGCGGCGTGATCGAGGATCCCCGCCATCCATTCGAGCGCGACCTGGTAGCGCTCATTGGCTCGGCCCCCGTGATTGCCCGCGTTCTCCGTGAAGGTGTGGACGATCCCGGCCTCGGTGAGGCGGTGGCTCAGGACCCGATGTCCCCAGTGGAGGTTGTAGTCGTCATGCGATCCGGCGTCGAGCAGGATGCCGCGCAGCCGGCGCAGGTTGTCGAACCGCTCGAGCACATTCACGACCGGGTCGAAGCTCAACCAGCGGTCCCAGACGTCCTGGCGCAGCTCGCCGCTGGGCCAGGCCACCGGCAGGTCGACGAAGAACGGCGGGTTCTCCGGATTGGGCGAGTAGGTCGCCGAGTAGTCGTACACGAGCTGCGACCAGATGCTGCTCTCGACCGGGCCGTTCGGCGCCTCGGGCCAGATGTCGTCGAGGAACTTGTAGAGCATGAACTTGTGGGTCATGTCGAGGAACGAATTGCCCGACAGCATCGCCAGGGCGCCGAACACCTCCGGGTTTCGAGACCCGAGGTTCCAGGCTCCGAACCCGCCCGACGAGAATCCGAACAAGCCGCGAGAACCGGCGGCCGGAATGGTCCGGTAGGCGGCGTCGACAGCGGGGACGACGTCGTGCAGTACGTACTGCTCGAAGTTGCCGGTGACGGGTGAATCGACCCACTGGCCGCAGCCCCACTTCGACCAGCCGTCCGGGATGGCGACGATCATCGGCGGTACGCCCATTCGGCGGAAGACCGGCTCGAGGACGTCTTCGATCGGCGGCCTCCAGCGCAGTCCGTCCGTCGGCGGGTCGACCATCTCGGCGACGGTCTCGCCGTACGCCTGCAGCAGGTAGGCCGTTGGATAGTGGCGGTCCGAATCCTCGTAGCCTGGCGGCAGATACACGAACAGATCCCGTTCGCTTGGATCGCCCAGCAGGTTGCCGGCAAGGTGGGCGCTTTCGAGCCGGGTGTGAACGATCACGACGGACCATCCTGAACTTGACGCGCGACCATCGCCCGGCGGGCGACGAAAGCCGACACGCAGACGATACAGTGGCTCGCGCCCCCGGGACCCGGGATCCCGCTGATCAGGCGGCGGCGAGTTCCTCAGCGTCGAGCAGCAGGATGCGATCGTGCGGCTTCACCCAGTCGAACGAGGTCAGCCTCCCCTTCAGGCTTCGTGGCGCCGGGCGATTGGCGCAGAGGAGCCACAGCGCGCCCGCTTCATCAACCGGGACCATGGGGGCACCACAGGAGCACAGGCGGTGGGCGTTCTCGGCGGTCTCAACGAGCTCGACAAGTGCATTTCGGTCAGACATGAGGCGCAAGCTCCCTTGCTATAGATACGTTCCGGCTCGTATCATAACAGCAATGACTGGCGAGAATCAAGACGTTCCGTATCGAAACGTCACCGACACCGAATCGAAACCAGCACACTCGGCCGTCGCACCGGCTGCCGCAGCCGCCGCTGCGCGCCGGCCCGGCGGTCGTCCGCGCAGCGAGAAGGCGCACCGGGCGATCCTGGACGCGGCGCGTGCCGAGCTCATCGAGGAGGGCTTCACGCGTTTCCGTCTCGAGCACGTCGCGGCACGGGCGGGGGTCGGAAAGGCCACGATCTACCGGCGCTGGCGGTCCAAGGAGGCCCTGGCAGGAGAGCTGCTCGCCGAACTCGCGGCGCCCCACATCGCCGTCGTCGACTCGGGTGACACGCGGGCGGAGCTGGCGAGCTGCACGGACAACGCGCTTCGCGCGATCCGCGACACGACGTTCGGGCCGGTGGTGCGGGCTCTCCTCTCCCAGATCGCGGCCAATCCTCGTCTCGGCGACCGGTTCCGGGCGACGGTCGTGCAGGCCAGCCGCGCCGAGATCACGCGCGTGGTGCAGCGGGGGATCGCCCGCGGCGACCTGCGCCCGGATGCCGACCTCGAGATCGCCACGGAGCTCCTCGTCGGACCCGTCTACTTCCGCCTGGTCTTTGGTGGCGCGCTCGACGACGCCCTGGTGGTCCAGGTCGCCGACGCCGTCATGGAAGCATTCGCCGTCCGTCGCTGAGGGCCCCGACATCACGTCGACGACGATTCCAAGCGCAGGCCCCCGGCGTCCGTGCTTGGGGAGCTCGTCGATTCGTTGGGCTTCGAGTATTCGTCACAGGTCGGTGGTATTCCGAGCGAACGCGACCCCTAGCGGCGTGACGCGCGAGCAAGACCTGCCCGTGGAAATAGAAGGCGACCTGGGCTGCGGCGTAGGCGGTCAGGGCGGCGTGGCCCGCGCGGCTGCCGCCGGCGAGCGCGGTGAGCCCGACGAGGATCCACAGCTGGGTTGACTACCGTCGCGCGCCGGGAACCGGCACCTGCCGGACCACGAGGTCGTCGATCCCTGCGAAGTCAGCGGGATTGCACGTGTAGAGCGGCAAACCGTTGGCCAAGGCGATAGCCGCGATCAATGCATCGAGCGCCCGGGCCGCCGGCTTACGCCCGGATCGGCGGAGCGACGACGCGACATGCCCGAACGTCCGAGCGGCAGCGGCGTCGAACGGGAGGGGGTCGAAGTCGGCTTCGGCTTGCTGAACGTGCGCGAGGCGGCGGGCGCGCTCGGCCGCGTCGTCCGTCACCAGCGGGCCGACAGAGAGCTCGGCGAGGGTGATGGCAGAGATCAGCGGGACATCGGGCAGCGCCGACGGATCTCCGATCCGCGGCAACAGGAGCAGCGTGCTCGTGTCAAGCAGGCCCTCGGGATCGCTCACAGATCGGGTTCGATCACCGAGTCGAGGTCGCGCCGCAGCCTCGTCGGTTCGACTGCCGGTAGTCGCCGCCACCGCTCGAGAAGGGCTGCTGCGGACAGGCCTCGCGGCCGCAGGGGTCGCAACTCGGCGACCGCGCGACCGTCGCGGGTGACCGTCACGTGTCCGCCGGCCTCGACTCGGTCGACGACCTCGCCCCCGCGGTTGCGCAGCTCACGGATCGTCACGGTGTCCACAGTCCGAGTGTATCACCGGTGATACGATCGTCAAGTCGTCACCACGCCGGAAACGAGGATCAGTCCGGTGCGGTTAGGTCGGTTTGGTCGGGGCGAGAGGATTTGACCCCGCGGAACGTAGCTCCTCGCGTCGCCCGAGGCGCTCCAAGAACGCAGGGAGACTCTCACCCAGCCAAAGTGGCCGGCCGGCCGACCTACGGACCAAATACCTCGACCTCGCGCCAGGCCACCCACGACGGGCTGGCCACGGTTTCCACCCGGATCGCCTTCACACCCCGCATGGGTGTCGGCAGCACGTACCTCAGCACCTGCTCGTCCTCGGTCATCCCGTGAAACCGATGGAGCAGCACGAGCGAGCCGTTGCCGAGGCGTGCGTACAGCCGGTGGTCGGTGGGACCCGCCGGATACTGAGAAACGATCAGTCGGACGTCAGCGATTGTGTGGACACCGCCGAGGTCGACCTCGATCCAGCCGGGCGGCCCGGTGCCGCTGCTCCACAGCGTGTCGGGGTCGCCGTCCAGCGCGCCCTTGGCGGGCGACCCGGCAATCGATCGAGACCCCGTAGCCTTGTGGCCCAAGGCGAGATTCGCGGCGGCGCCCGGCACCGACCCGAGCGCCGCGTGATTTCGGAAGTAGGTGACGACGAGCCCGCTGAAGGTGGCGGGGTCGGTGTCTGGCAGCACCCGGTCGGGCTGGAGCATCCACGACTGGAATAGCACGTGGTCAGGGGCTGATCCGGCGGCCTCGAAGGCCTTGACGCGCGCGCCGGCAAGGGCGATCCAGGCCGCCCGATCAGTCTCGCTGCCACCGTTGTAGATCATGCCGATCGGAACGCCGCGTGACCTGGCAGACGAAGCCGCTTCCTGGGCGAGCGCGGGCCAGCCGCTACGCGACCAGTCGGCGTCAAGGTGGAGGAACGCGAACGGCTCGCCGCCCGCCGCACGATACGCGTCCAGCCACTCCCCCAACCCGGCGGCTGACACAGGCGCCGGGAGCGGCTCGGTGTCACCGATGACGACAGCCGGGAAGACCGCACGCATCTGGTCGCGATAGGCCACCACGCCGGCGGCGATCCGATCCAGCGGCCAATGACAGGCATTCGGCCCGTCGTAAACGTGGGCGAAGAAGTAGGGCTCATCGAAGGCGATGATGTCGATGCGCCCGCCCGCGGCCAGGATCCTGGCCGCGATGAGCCGGCCCTCGTCCAGGCCGGCAAAGCTCTCCACGCCGGTCCCGCACCCCGAAGTGGCGTCCAGTGGCCCCGCCTCCACGGCCAGGGCCATGCCTCGGCTGGCGATGCCCGCGACGGCCTCGCGCAGTTGATTGGGCGTGGCGTGGTAGGCCACCCACTCCCCGTAGAGCTTGTATACGCCGATATACCGGGCGGCGGTGGACCAGGGCGCTCCAGCTTGGAACTGGGCCATGAAGTCGGTCGATCCCGTCCGGCCGGGCATCGGCGGCAGGGGCGCGAACCAGGCGAGCGGCCGCGCCGATAGGTCGACGGGCGTCGCGCCGGGCGTCGGGGCGGTTGACGGCGCAGATATCGCGGGCGTCGCCGCCACCACCGACGGAACGATTGAAGCCGGCCTGCCCGACCCCAATGTGGTGACCGGAGGCTCAGCCGAACCTGCAGGAGCGCCGGTGGCCCGCGAGCGTGCCGGGGTGGACGTAGGCCCTGGGGCTGCGCAACCGGTTGCAAGTGCCACCATGACCGCGACGACCGCCAAGCTGCTTATGCCAACTCGCTTCGGCCTCGCCATCGCACCCTCCTTCTCGACGCGCGTCGATGATGCGCCAGGATGGCGTCGCCCTGATGCGACGGGCTCGAGTGCTCGGCTCGGCGGCGTCGTGAGATAGCCCATCTCGCGCCCCACCGCCACCGCTCACGCAGGCCGCACGTCAGCGGGCGCCTTCGGCCGCCTCGCGCTCATGTCTCCGGAGAATCCGACGATCGTCTTCCTGATCGCGATGGTCGGATATCTGGCCCGGGTGATGGAGAGGGAGCGCGCGTCGCGGGTCGAGCCGCGGCTCGCAAGACACCGAGGAGGTGCGGCATTGAGCGTGACCATCTGAGCGATAAGCGCGCCGATTGGCATCAAGGTCAGCCGGAGTGGCCAGTCCAACTTTGGATGGCGTCGAACGCCGTGCTGGTTCTGTTTCGCCGTCGGCGCAAAGGGTACTGGCCCACCGAGTGGTCCTGCGAATGTCCCGAGCCCCCCGGCCGGCTTTCCAGGGGTACATCTGGGTTGGACTGCCAAGAGGGCGAGCTGATAGTGAATTGGGTGACGGACGAGCGATGGAGTGCTGGCGCTCCAAGCCGACCGCCGAAGAGGTCGTTTGGTCGGGGCGAGAGGCTTAGCCCCCAGACGAACCGGGGCGTCGCTTATCCCGGGTCTTGCCCAGGCGAGATCACGTCGACGACGATCCCGAGCGCTGGCCACCTGGCGTCTGTCGTGACGATCCTGTCGGCTCCCAGCACCTGCGCGGTGGCGACGACGAGGGCGTCGGGAAGGCGCAACGCCCGCCCGTGCATGGCTCGCAAGGCGGCGGCAGCGGCAGCGATCGCCCGCGAGGCTGGTTCGACCCGAGCCGGCAGTGCATCGACGAACCGGTCGGTCGTCGCGACCGCCTCCGCACCCCGCCGGGATGGGGAGACGAGGCATTCGGCGTATGTCGAGGCTGGAAGCACGAGCTCGTCGCCGCGCCGCCGGGCCGCCGTCAGGGCCTCCCGTGCCTGGGCATGGTGCGGGTCGCCGGAGTCGAGGATGGCGATCACGAGCCCGGCGTCGAGGACAGTCAGTCCCATTCGTCGCGCAGGGCGTCAAGGTCGCCCGGCTCGAAGACCCCGGTGAGCGCGCCGGCGAATTGGGTCACCGGGTCGGCGTCGAGAATCAGGAGGACCTCGCCCGGACCACGTACCTCCGCGCGAAGGGCATCACCCGTCCGCAGTCCCGCGCCGCGAAGGGTCTCGACGGGCAGCGTCACCTGGTGCTTCGCACTGACACGCGTATACCCGCGTCGGCGTTGCTTGACTCGTTCCTTCATGAGTCAAGCATAGTGCCATGGACGCGTCCCGGCAATGCCAGTCAATCCGAGGCACGTGCGGGGACCGAGGTGCGGCCCGGTGGCGTTGGGTCGAGTCTGGTCGGGGCGAGAGGATTAGAGCCGACACGGCGTCGCCAGTTCGGATCATCCCGGTGACGAACGTTCCGAGCTACGTCGACCGAGCCTCGGAGATCGCCTAGGTCTGCGACGATAAGCGGGTACCGGCAAGGGGCGCGCGCCTGCAGGCTCGGCTGGGTCAGGTTGCCTCGGGACCGTCCAGGTTGACCGTCACCGGGCCCTGGCCGACGCGGACGACGACGCCGTCGTTAGGGTCGGCACCGGCGTTGCCCTCGCGGTGCACGACGCCCTTCGGGATCAGCACGAAGTCCCCGGGCGCGACTTCGATCCGCTCGGACCCGCCGGGGCCAAACTCCACGAAGAACCGGCCGCGGGTGACGTGCCCGTACGTGTCGTGGCCGGGGTGGACGTGCCAGTCCAATTCCTGGTGCGGGGTGTTCTCGATACGACCGACCCAGACGTGCCCATCAGCGAACGCCTCGAAGCGCGTGACGCCCGGCGTAGCGGTCTCGACGCCCAGGAGCTGGTCCTTCGTGACCAGGGTCGGCCGGTCCATGTTCCACCCTCCCTGAGCGAGCCGCGGCGAGGCCGAAGCAGATCCCGGAGTGTACTAAACGCGGGTAGATCGTTTGGTACTTCTGGTCGGGGCGAGAGATAGCGCCAACACGTTCCAACTGTCCATCAGGATCGATGGCGGACGCGTCCCGAACCGTGCGTCGGACATCGCGTAGGCAGCATCCGCAGAGATAGGGACTGGCGTTAGCGGCGTGCCCCCGACGGACTCGAACCCCCCAATGGCAAGGCATTGTGCTGGACTCCACCTCGAACTCGGATGAGTGGCGGCCATCCGGGCGAGGGCTGAGTCCTTCAGGGTGATTGCAGGAGAAGATGCCAGTACGCCCAGTCCTCGTGCGCCTCCGTGTCCTGCTCGACAACGGCGAGACGTTCGGCCTCGACCCAGCGCATGACCTGGTCACGGCCGGGGTAGTAGTGGTAGCCCGCAACATCGCCTTCGATGACCTCGCCCCTGACAACCGGCAAGCCCTGCCCGACGAGGTCACTGAACGCCTCGTCGACCACGGCTTCAGCGACCTCCTCGACGGTCAGATACAGATGGCCGCCCGGGCGTACGGCACGATGGAGATTTGCGATGACAAGCGGCCAGTCCTCAGGGAAGACGTTCTCCATCGCGTCGATGGTCATGACGGCGTCGAATTCGGCCTCGAAGCGCAGCTCCTGGAGACCGACCTGGTGGAGGGCGTCGGCGATCCCTCTCGCCCGGGCCTGTTCGAGCATCCCCACCGACTGGTCGATGCCGACGACACGGCGACCGGCAGCCGCGACCTGCGGGAAGTACTGACCCGTCCCGCACGGGGCGTCGAGCACAAGCCCGTCAGGCGGGCACGTCGCCACGAGCCGCTCGACGAACCGGTGCTGCGTGTCGACCCGGTATGGGTGCTCGTCGTACGTTCGAGCCTCTGCGTTGTACGCAGCCTCGACCGCCGCCCGTCGTTCAAGGAGCCACGCCCGGCGGTCCATGTCGCACATCTCCCATGCAATGGCGGATCCAACTTGTCGAGCCACCATCCTCCCACGTCCGGATCAGACGTCTGGGCACCTTGTGGGCAGCGGCGGGCAGGCTCTGGGCACATACACGCGTCACTTGGGCAGCGTCTGGGCACCTCGACGCTCTGCCCTGGGCACTCCCGTCCGCGACCCCGACCAGACCAAAGGGATGGCGCGGTCGCCGCGACGGGTAAGGGGTGCGGCCGGAAGGTCTACGAGGACGCCATTGGCAAGGTCCTGGATCGAGTTGCGCTCGGAGCCGGCTCGCTCACCCAGGTCGTCGGAATGGTCGCCGTTTCTGCGTCATCGCCTGATGAGCAGGCGCTCGTCCGCACCGAGCGGGAGCGTGACGCTGCCGTGGCGCGATACCGGCGGGACCGTGACAGCGCGTCGCTCGATCAGGCGATGGCCCGGCTGGACGCCGAAGAGCGGGAGGCTCGTCGCCCTCGCGACATCGATGGGGTCCCCGCCGATGTGGCGGTCCGCTACCTCCGGGAGCTGACGACGACCTAGAAGAAGGCAGACGGCGGCTCGGGTCGGCGGATGCTGGCGGAGGGCCCTGTGCAGCCGGATCGAGGTGTTGGGCGCAAGGCAGGCCACGATCCACCTCAGCGACGCAGCGGTGGCGTACGGGTTCGCGGCGGCGATCCCTGACCGGCTCGATGTGACAGTTGGGAATGGTCGGGCGAGAGGACTTGCCCCGACAAACCGGGGCGGCCGAGGGCAACCCGCTCTTCGTCGAGCAGTTCGTTGCGTACATCTCCGGACCAGGCCGTCCCTGACGGAAGCCGTCTTGGCGACCGGACACCGCCCGATCTCGTCATCCCGCCGACGATCGGCGCACTCCTCGCGGCGCGTCTCGATCGCCTGCCGGATGTCGAGCGCCGTCTCCTCGAGCGGGCTGCCGTCGTTGGGCGAACGTTCTGGCATGTGCTGCTGCTTGGGCGGATACGTCCCGAAACGTGCGATCGCGCTGACGGATGATCCGCCAGCGCGATCCGGGCCCGGCTGGAGGCCGTCCTCGGCCCCTGCTGGCATGTCTAGCCGTAGACGAGGACCTTGTAACCCGCCTTCGTGACCAGCTTGAGGCTCATCCACTGGCCCGACACGGTTGTCACGTTGACTCGTGGCGTGACCAGCTGGGCGCTGCCCCTATCGTCCCGGTTCAGCTGATACGCCGCGACGTTGCCGGTGACGAGAACCGCCAACACCAGGGTGCCGACGGGTCCACTGAGCCGGCGAGCGAGTCGCGCCGGGGTTCCACGCCGCTGCGTTGTTGCGATCCCTGCTGACATCATCAGCCTCCTGCCCTTTGTTGCGATAGCCGCGAGGAACCGACCTCGGCGGCGGATGGGACGGTGGACGGCGGGGTTCGAGTTGATCTGCGTGTCCATGGTTTGCCTCCTTGAGGGCGTCGTCGGCCAATGCCGGGTCGCCTGGATGGAATTGCTGTTGGTGGGATTCGGCTGGGCTGGGTTCAGGGCGCGCGTCGTTGCCAGGTCGGGTCGCTGATCGCATTCCAGGGCGCCGTGCGGACCGGCCCGCCGGCCGCGTCCAGGATCAACATTGGCGTGCCAAGCGTGGCTGCCGCGGGCCGGCCGAGGAGTTCGGAATCGTCAGGTGACCAGAGCCAGGCCGCGCAGCAAGCCGTCTCGACCGATCCGGCCGGGGCGATCTGCATGCCGACACCGCTGCCGTCCGCCGGGACCACCCAACCCCGGACGTCGTCCTCGCCGCGCGTGAAGCCTTGGGCGAGGAACAGCCGCGTGCCGTCGTTCGACCAGGTCGCATGGGCATTCCAGACGGCGCCGACCGGTGACGGAATCTCGCGGTCGCCGGTCCCGTCGGCGTTGACGACGTGCGTCTTCGCCGACAGTCCGTCCGTCGTGTTGCCCCACGTCCAGTAGGCGACCTTCGATCCGTCGGGCGACCAGCTCGGCCCCGCGAGGTCGAAGCCGGGCTCCATGTTGACGATCTGGCGTGTCTGGTTGGTCGATCGATCGAGGACGAACAGGCCAGTCCTGGCGCCTCGGCCGATGAACAGGATTTCGTTGCTGTCGGGCGGCCGGTAGGTTGGTTCCTCGGCCAGCATCCCGACGTCGAGCTGGCTGGCGCCACTGCCATCGGTCCGGGCGATCGTCATGCCCGAGGTGGTGGCGATCAGGAGCTCTCGTCCGTCGGGCGAGAACTTGTAGCGTTCCCAAGCTCGGCCGCCGGTAGCGGTCGCGAGACTCACCGGGGTTGGAGTGACCAGGGTGAGCCCGGTCCCATCGGAGCGGGCCACGTAGATTTGGCTGGTGCCGTCAGCCGCGAGCCGCGCGAACGCGATGTGCGTCCCGTCGAGCGAGAAGCGCGGGCCGCGGTCCGTCTCCGGGCCGGTGATGATCGCCGTCGCCGTGCCCGTCACGGGATCGGCGGTGTAGATGTCGTCGCCGGCGTCGTAGGCAATCACGCCATTCCGTGCCAGGCCGAACGGGGCCGGAACGCGCTGCTGGCTGCCGACGTAGACGATGGCGGCTGCGAGGAGGGCGAGAAGAACCACGATCGCCAGGACGAAGGACCGCAATGGCAGGCGTGGCACGAAGACGGGCTGACGAACGGCGTCAACCATCGGGAGCCACCTTTCCAGGAACGTCCAGGCCGGTCGTTGCCGGATCGTGGCGGTGGTGGCCAGGACGTCGTCGATGTAGGCGGGATACGGCCCCATCGCGAGATCGCCGAGGATTTCGGGCAGGTCGCGGGTGAGCCGACGTTCGGTCGTCATGCGATCTGCCCTCCCGCGATTGACGGGGTCGACGTCGGTTCGGTCTCGATCGCGACTCGCATCGCGACCAACGCGCGATGCAGCCGGGACTTGACCGTTCCGAGCGGGATCGAGAGGGTCGCCGCGACGTCGGTCAACGGCAGCCCCATGTAGTAGTGCAGGACGACGATCGCCCGGCCTTGCGCGTCGAGCCCGCGGAGGACTTCGTCCACGAGCTGCCGATCGGCGTGAGCGATCGAGCTGTCCGGCAGAGCCGGCTGGTGAAGCGGCGTGAGCTCGACCTCGATGACCCGGCGGCGCCTGTGGCGGACCAGGTCGAGGCAGGCATTGACGGTGAGGCGATAGAGCCAGGCATCGAACCGGTCGGGATCTCGAAGCTTCCGGAGATCCCGCCAGGCGCGGATCAGCCCCTCCTGGACGGCGTCGCGTGCGAGCTCCGGATCCCGGAGGATGAGGCGAGCCGCCTGGTCCAGCCGCACGACGGCGGCGCGAGCGAGGTCGGCGAAGGCGTCATGATCGCCTCCCCTTGCTCGCTCCACGAGCCATCGCTGGTCCACGGTCGCCTCGCATGTCGGACACGGCCACAGCGGTCGTGCCTCATAGCCTATGGCGACGAGATTCGGTTTTCGGTTCTTCGCGCAATCGGCCCTTACGGCTCAAGGCGCCCGGAGATCGGGATGGCGGCGGGTTCGACGCTGTGACAGGTCAGAGTCAGCACCGTTTTCGCTCGCCGAGTGTCCCATCGACGGGCCAGAATCGAGGTGCGGTGCGGTATGGTCCGAGGGAGTTTGGTCGGGGCGAGAGGCTTAGCCCCCAGACGAACGACATAGTTGGCACGGTCCGAGTTGCGCCGCGACCTGCCGCCGAGCTACCTGCCTACGTGGCTTAACCGGGGTGCGGCCGCAGCAGTTGGTGTGACCCGCAACACTGCTTGGTTCCTCTCCCAGGGGCCGCACCGCGGGCATCGAATGAACGAATCGAGCCATGCCGCACGACGAGCCCGGCAGCCGCGCGGACTCGGGTGCTGGCACTCAGTCCGGTCCCCGGCCGACCTGCTGACCGGCGCGCCCTAACACCGTGCATCACGATAATCTCCACTGTCGTTGCAGCCGATTCGGCCGGTTCCATTCCGTTCGCTGGCGGACGCGGGTTCCCGTCGATTGGAACGTGGATCCTCCGATTCGGGCGACCTCACGGGAGCCGAAAGGTCGGACTCGGGGCGGCACCCTGCGACACGCAGGACGTATCGAGACCCGTCGTCGTTCCGGCGTCGACGAAGCTCGCGATCACTGCCGGACCGCACCCGAGGTGCCCGACCACGTGCTCCTGGGCGGGCATGACCACGATCAGGCTGTTCGGGTTCTGCGATGGCACCGCGGTGAGGTTGGCGGGCGGATCCTGCGGGTTCCTGCGCGCCCGCGCGCTCCAGGCACTCGCGGGTGCTCGCCAGGCGGTCATGGAGGCCGAAGTCAGCGAGCTCACCGGCGTACCCAAGGGCGAGCGGCCGGATGGGCGGTCTTCGACTGGCTGGAACGCTCTGGGCCATGGCCGGCGTGGTGTGTGCCGGCCTTCTGTCGTTCGTCCTCATCGGCGAACACATCAACGATCTCGGAGCCTTGTTGGCGAATCTCGCGTTGCCCGCGCGAGTGCTCGGTGGCGCGCTGGTGGCCTTCCTCATCGGCGGCCTGCTGCTGTCCCGCCCGGGCCCTAGCGTGGTCCGCTGGTCCAGCCTCGCGGGCATCGCGTGGCTCATCGCATTCGGGCCGCTCGTCGTGACGACCGTCGCGGCGGCGCTGGGCGGCAATGAGTTCGGCCCCGTCGTGTCGAGCAGCCTGATCACCGGACTCGGCACCGCCGGCGCGGTCGTCGGCCGGCTGTCCCGCACGGCGAGGTACGACGACCGACTACCCGCCGAGGCCGAACCGGACTGACAGCATGAGCCCGGCGACTAGCGAGTAGGCCGCGAACGGCAGCAGGGTGTTCGTCCGGAAGTATCGCTCCAGGAAGCGCACCGACAGGTAGGCGGCGACGGCCGCCGCCATGCTGCCGGCGAGGACCTGGAGCTGGACGCCGTCGCCGTTCGGCCCGAGCAGGTCGGGGATCTTGTAGAGCCCGGCGGCCAGGATGATCGGCGTCGCGAGCAGGAACGAGAAGCGCGCGGCGTCCTCGTGGTCGAGGCCGCGCACGAGCCCCGCGACCATCGTGACCCCCGAGCGGCTGATGCCTGGCAGGAGCGCGAGCGCCTGGGCAGCCCCGATTCCGAGCGCCTCGCGGGCCTCCAGCGTGTCGAGCCGACGGTCGCCGGCGGCGGTGCGCGCGTGGCTCGCGATCGCCCGCCGGGCGACGCCGCGACGCCGGACCAATTCGCCCACCAGGAGCAGCACGCCGTTGGCGACGAGGAACAACGAGGCGGCGAGGGGCCGGGCGAAGAGGACCCGCAGGGCGTGCTCCGCGAGAAGGCCCACGAGGCCGGCTGGCACTGTCGCGATCGCGAGCAGCCAGATCAGTCGCTCGTCGGGGGTCTCGATGCGACGCGTGCGCAGCGTGCGGACGCCGGCGGCCAGCAGCCGCGCCCAGGTGGTGCGGTAGTAGAAGAGCAGGGCGAGCGCTGTGGCGACGTGCAGGCCGACGAGGAACGCCAGCCAGTACGACTCGGCGGCCGATTGCGCCGCGACCACGTCGTTCCAGCCGAGCAGCGCCGGCAGGAGCACCGAGTGCCCGAGACTGGAAACCGGGAACAGCTCGGTGACGCCCTGGAGGAGGCCGAGCAGTATCGCCTGGGCGTAGGTCAGCACGGGCGGAGCCTACCCGGTGTCGATCCTGGCCTCGCGTATCCGAACCCGACGGCGGCCCGCGTCCAGGGCGTGATCTCGTCCCGCAGGCGTAGCACTGGGGCGAATAGGAATCGCCGCCTACCGGCCCGACGCTACGGGCCATGACGGCGCGCTGGTCCGATCCACACCGGCTCCCGGGCTCCCCTGCCTGCTGCGACTCCGCGTTCGCGCCGCCGCATCAGACGAAGAACGCGAGCTCGTCCCGGAATGACATGTCGGCAACATCTGCCGAGCCGCGCCCCAGCGCATCCTCCGCGATCGCCGCGGGAAGCATCTGACGCGCGAGCGTCGCGAACTGCCACGCCTTGTACCGTTCCATCGTCCAGCCGCACTCAACCGTGAACGCGAGATAGGTCTCGGCGCGGTTGATCCCGAACAGCAGGTCGAGCGCCAGCGATGGGTCGAGGCCGTCGCGCAGCTCGCCCCGGGCCGCGAACACCCCGATGATCTGGCTCATCCCCGCCCGCCGCCGCGCCACCACGCCGCGCCACGCCTGGTCGACCTCGGGGTCCACGGACGCCGCTGCGTTCACCGCCCCCAGCAGCGGGCCGACGCGCGCGTAGATTTCGTTGCTGTGCTCGACGATGAGCGCGAGGCGCCGCGACCCCGTCGGGGCCTCGATGACCCGGCCGATCCAGGCCCGCTCCATGACGACCTCGGGGGAGCCGGGCTCGCCACCGGCGATCTCGAGTGAGGCGATCAGCAGCTCCGCCTTTGTGTGAAAGGTGAAGTAGACGGTCTGCACCGCCACGCCGGCGTCGCGGGCGACGGCCTCCATGGTGGTCGCCGCGTAGCCCTGCCCGGAGAAGCGTCGCAGTGCCGCCTCGGCGATGCGCCTGCGGGTTGCCCTGGCGCGATCTCGTCGCGATCGGGGCTTGACATCGTCGGTCACGTGGCCATCATACTGCACTACGTCACTAGTGACGCACTCTAGACAAATGATCAGCGCGGACCCGCAGCCCGGGGATGGAGTGAGAGCTACATGACGGCGGTCATCGAGAACACCGTGGACATCGCGCGCTCGCCGGAGGACGTGTTCGACTACCTGTCTGACCAGGGCCACGAGGTCGACTGGAACCCCGACTGCCTGCGGATGGACAAGCTGACGGACGGCCCGGTGGGCGTGGGCACCAGGTTCCGGGCGAAGTGGAAGCAGGGTCCGGAGGTGATCACCGAGTGCATCCGGTACGAACGGCCGCGGACGTGGGCCTACGAGAACGGCGGGCCGATCAGCGTCGTCCTGACGGTGAGTCTGGAGCCCACGGCGGCGGGCGGGACGCGGCTGACGTCGCGCGGCGAGTGGACCCCGCACGGCTGGATGCGGCTCGGCTTCCCGGTCTTCGCCCGGATCATGCGCCGCGCCGAGAAGGGTGTCATGGCGAACTCCCGGCGCGCCCTCGAGGAGCACCGGGACCAGAAGCCGGTGGCCTGAGGGTGGTGACGGCCGCAGCGCTCTGCTCGATCTTCCTCGGGCTGGCCTTCGGGCTGCCGGCCGTCTTCGGCACGCTGCACTTCGCGCGGACCGGCGAGGTCTGGACGTTCATGGGCTTCCCGACCTACGGCGGGGGCCCGTTCGAGCAGATCGGCCTCCCGACCTCGGTCCCGCTGCTGCTCGGGTTCGTCTGCGTCTGCCTGGCTGAGGGGGCCGTCGGGGTGGCGCTGCTGCTGGGCATCCCGCGCGTCGCGACCGTCAGCTACCTGCTCCTGCCCTTCGAGTTCGCGTACTGGATCGGATTCGCCCTCCCGTTCGGCCCGCCGTTTGGCATCGCCCGAACGGTCCTGCTGTTGCTCGCGTGACTCTCGGCTGCCCCGTTGGTTGACGTAGGCATCCGGCCGAGCACCGTGAAGCGCCACCTCGCCGACCTGCGTGCCCGATCGGGGCCTCACCAGCGAGCAGCTGATCTACCGGGGACGGGCTGAGGGCTGGCTTGCGGTGGCGGGCCTTGAACCCGACCAAGGCGACGACAAAGGAACGAGATGGTGACTCAGCTTGCCTTCAGTAGTCGGTCGCCCGTCGCGTAGACGAAAAGGTGATAGAAGATCGAGAGCAGGCCCAGGAGGAACCCCGGCGCCGGCTGCCCGACGCTCCACAGCGCGACGGCGGCAAGACCAGAGACCAAGAGCTCCTGAACGAGGCGCAGCGCCTCCGCGGCCCGGCCCGCGGAGTGGAAGTCGACAAGACCCCAGAATCCGAACCCGACGAGCGGTGCTCCGAGGGCAAGCCCGATCTTGGTGAGGGCCCCGGAACCTGTCTGCCACCCCCAGTACGCAAGACCGACGACGATCCCGGTCTCCATCACCGCTCGCATCGCGAGGATGAGCAGCTGAGTTCGCGACATCGATCCAGCTCGCGGTCGCTCGTCGGCGGATTGGTGGAGGTTCCGGTCAGGACCGCGGCTCTCCACCTCCGTGCGCTCAGCCATGGCTCGGCGCCCGATCGCCCGTCGGGTGGAGGCGGCTCCACCAACCGCCTGCGAGGAGCACCGTGCCGGGCACGATGCCGGCGACGACCGCGATCACGGCTGCCGAGCGATCGAGCCCCGCTGCGACCAGACCGATCGCACCGCACACGCTGATCGCCGCCCCGATCCAAACCATGACCGACAGCCGCCAGATCACGTAGAAGCCGAAGAAGTGGACGCCGACCACAAGCGAGATCCACGCAATCGAGGCGTCGTGGATGCCGAGCAGATCATTGAGGACGACGAGCCCACCGACCGCGGCGGCAACTTCGGCCGCGACGATGAGCCAGTACGACCGGCTGAATCCGACACTTGGCGGATCCGGTCGATCGGGCCGCGGGAGGGAGATCAGCAGGCCGGCTGCGGCGACGATGCCAATGACCCTGACGACGGTAGCCGCTGCACCGGGGAGCGGTTGCGCGTTCGCCATCACGTAAATGAACCCAAACACCGCCGTGATGACGATCGAGATCCGCTTGTGCCGCGTCATCCCGCCCGCCTCGCTCCCTTCGTCGACCTGGTGGTCGTCGGTTCGTCGACCGACGGTCTCGGGGTGGGGCCAGGCTCCGACGCCCGCACCTGCCGCACCGCCTCGGCCATGCCGAGCGTCCAGGGCTGGCCGTGACCGGGCAGCACGACTCCGGCCGGGCTGTCGGCGATCCTCGTGAGGGACTCGACGGCCCGTGGGCGATCCTCGGTGAACGGCGCGATCCGCGGGCCGTGCCTGCCGTCGGTGACCGAGTAGGTAGCGAACGCGTCGCCCACGATCAGGGCGTCATGGCCGGCCAGCCATAGGGCCGCGCTGCCGGGGGTGTGGCCCGGCACGAGCGTCACCTGCGGGCTGCCCGGGACGTTGATCGTCGCCCCGTCGCCGTACGTCGAGACGACCTTGACGACCGGCCGCTTGAGCCCGCCGTTCCGCAGGCCCAGCCAAAGGAAGCCGAGGAGCGGCGCGAGGCGGATCCTGCCCATCGGGTTGTTCGGGTCTTCCTCGGCCCGTGCCAGAGCCTGGTCCAGCTCGTGGATCCAGACGGGGACGTTGCGTTCGGTCCGAACCCGCTCCGCGAACCCCAGGTGGTCCGAGTGGCCGTGGGTCAGGACGACCGCGCGAACATCCTCGATCGCGCGACCCATCGCGGCGAGTTCCTTCGGGATGTCGTCGTAGAAGCCGGGCATCGCGGCGTCGATGATGGTGACCTCGCCGGCATCCTCGACGAGGTAGGCGTTGACCTGCGGGTCGTCGCCGATGCGGTGGATGCGGTCCGCGACCTTCACGCTCGAGCCCCTTCGCCCCGGGGCCAGACCGCCCACGCGAGGATCAGGGCGCCGACCAGTATGAGCACGCCGTGGGCAACCCGGAGCGGCTGCCCCGCGGCGAACTGTGGGATGTACAGGGCGAACGCGATCGCCAGGACGATCCCCGACCAGCGCGCAAGACGGTCTGAGCGCCAGATCGCGATCGCGAACAGGATGACGCCGATGCCGAGCGCGGCCAGGCCCGCGAGGATCCAGAAGATCCCGACTTCCCAGCGGATGTTGTTCACGATCGACATGAGGTCCGGGTTGTTGCGGTCAACGACCGCCTGGCCGACCGCGTGGAGACCGAAGACCTCCGCGCCGTAGTAGGGCAGCGTCAGGCCGATGCCCAACCAGCTGAGCACGATCCCCCAGCCGGCGAAGCGCCGCCCCGCCGTTTCGCGGAGCGTCTCGTAGACGCCGACCAGCGCGAGGCCGAGCAGGATGAACCCGGCCATCGCCAGCGAGTGGGCCACGATCCAGTTGGTCGAGGCGAACGCCTGAGCGCCCTCGATCCCTGTCTCCGAGGAGAACGGTCGCAAGGCCGGGTAGGCGACGAACAGCGCCCCCGCGGCCACCAACGAAACGGCCGCAAGGATCGGCACCGCCATCGGAATCGCTCGGGTGTCTGCGGCAACCCTGCCGAGAATGGTGCGGTCGAAATCGGTCGTGGCCATCGCAACCTCCATGGCGGGACGCGACGCACGGTCGCGCATGGATCAGGTCGCGGGCGGACGACAAGGGCGGCACCTGAGGCCGTTCGGGAGGCCGCGCAACCGAGATGTGGTCGCGTTCGGCACGGGCTCCGTCGCCTCGTCCACGTGTGCGAGTTAATGATAGCCCTATGGCAACTATCTGTCAGGCGGGATCCGCCGCCCGTCGTCCGGTAGTCGATCGCCTCGTCAGCGCATACGGGTGATTCGACTCGCCACACGGGTGAGACGTGCGGTGGACCTAGCGGGCGGCGCGTCCGCCAGCTGGTTCGCTAAGGCCCAGCGGTTCTCGAGCCTGGAGGACCACGCTCGTCCGATCGTCGACCTGCCGGTCGAGGCGTCGATCAAGTCGAGCGGCTGGTGAACCTGGCGGACCTGCTCGCGACCACGGCAGCGCCGAAGCCGCGGCGACGGTCCGATCTGACTGACCCCGGCGGATCGCTGGCCGAGCGCGTCGCCGAGCGGGTCACATGGCTAGCCGACGACGCCCGGGTGCGTGCCTACGAGATCATGGGTGATCGACCGCGAGCTGTGGCGATCATGGAGCGTCGGCTCCTGACGGATCGACGACTCGAGCGGCGTTAGGCGATCAATCGCACGGACATCCTCGACACGATGATCCGATCGTATGGGCCGTAACGCCCGGCGGACCTGTAACGCGACGCGCCATGCTGGCCGCATTCGCGACAGTCAGCCCGACCGGGCAGATCGCGGGAAGGCCCGGTGTACGCTGCGAGGATGGACTTCGGGTTCACGCTCAAGCCTGATCACGACGTCGATCGCCTCGTCACGCTAACGAGGCAGGCGGAGGCTGCCGGGTTCAGCTACGGCTGGCTGTTCGACAACCACGTGCCGTTCAGGGAGGTCTATCCCCTCCTCACGCTGATGGCCCTCAACACCACGCGCATACGCCTCGGCACGTGCGTGACGAACCCGGCCACGCGAGACCCGAGCGTGACGGCCAGCGCGATCGCGACGCTCGACGAGATCTCGGGTGGCCGAATGGACCTCGGTATCGGCCGGGGCGACAGCTCGGTTCGGTCGCTCGGCAAGCCTCCGACGACCATGAAGACGCTGGAGCAGGCGGTCATGGTCATCCGCGACCTCGTCGAGGGTCGCACGACCGCGCACGAGGGAGTCGACCTGACGCTGCCTTGGACGGGGGCGTGGAAGCTGCCCACGTGGATCGCCGGTTACGGCCCGATGGCGCTGGCGCTGGCCGGCCGCATCGGCGACGGGCTGATCCTTCAGGTGGCGGACCCTGACCTGGTCCGCTGGATGGCCGGCATCATGCGGGCTGCCGCAGTGGCAGGCGGACGGGATCCCACGTCGGTCAGGGTCCAGGCCGCGGCGCCGGCGCACGTCGGCGCAATCGAGCAGTGCCGTGACCACGTGCGCTGGTTCCCCGCAGCCGTGAGCGGCCACGTCGTCGACCTGGTGAACCGCTATCCGAGCGACCAGCTGCCCGAATTCGCTCACCAGCTTCGCGCGCGAAGGAGGGGCGGCGAGCGGTGGCCGACGCGACGAGTTCGGCGCCTCGGGTGCGGCGTTCGTGAGCGACGACGTCGTGGACCGCTTCGCGATCGTCGGCCCGCCCGAGGAACACGTCCGACGGCTCGTAGAGCTCAACGAGGCCGGTGTCGACCAGTTCAACCTGTACCTAATGAACGGGAACGAGGAGGCGCAGCTGGAAGCCTACGGGTCGACCATTATCCCCGCGCTCGAGGCAGCGCTCGACGGAGCCTGATCCGGGCTGTCCATTCGAGCCCGGCAGAGGCAATACAGAATTGGCACCGCCAAGGCAAGCTCCCCTCCAAGGCGCGCGCTGGCTCAAGGGACTACGGCGAGAGGTTCGACCTCGCGAGCACGATGAACCCATTGCGGCAAGAACAGGCCGTCCGGTCGCAGCCACGTCGCCGGAGGACTCGGTGGACGGTCGAGGGCGGCAACCCGAGCAGCGGTCCGAGGCGATCTGGTCCATGACGCCACTCGACCCGGGCGGCCACGATCTGGGCTTCGACGGTGTCCGGTAGCCGACGCGGGGAGCGGTGTGGTCGCGAGCTCCGGTCCAACAGGCCCGGCTCGCCCTCGGTCCGGTATCGGCGGACCCACTTGTACGCGGTTGCCATCTAGCGCAGGGCTAGGCGTCCGGCCTCACACGATGACCTGATCGTGTTCGTCAGTCCCGAGCCGACCGACGATTAGCGAGCCGGACCGGCCCTGGCTGGACGCGCCAGATCGGAGGCCGTGTGTCTACTTCGACCGCGGAAGCGCCCATCTGCGCCCAGAGCGCCCAGGCGCCGTCACGGTGCATCGGCACGGAGCCGACGTCCAACGGGGCGGGATCGCGCTCGTACCGGTTGGCGCTCGCCACGTACAGGCGTGCGGCGCCGAACAGGCTCATCGGTCTACATCTCCCGGTGCCGAATTGCCAGGGCGCTCATCGTGCGCCCAGCGCTCCGTGTCTTCAAGGAGCGAACAAGAAGCTCATGACGGGCACAGTGATCTCGACGAAGACGACGACGCCGAGGCCAGACGCCGCAGGGAACTACGTCAGTTCGCCCGGCCCGCGGTGACCCCAGATGCCCTGGATCAGCGCCGGACCGCCCCAACGCCAGGCATCGTGCGCCGCGGTCAGGCGAGATCACACTGACTGAACGGACTGGCGGAGGCCCTGACACACTCCTACTATCTGGCGACCTAGACGGACATACCGCATGGGGCCGGGGGCGCGACGCCCGCGGTCAAACCTGGTGCGCTGCCTCCCGACGTGCAGCGTAGAGAACGATCGGCTCCGACACGCCCTTGAGCTCCACTGGGCCGATGGGCGTGAAGGACACGCCGGCCGGCCTGTCGGCCGAGCCGTCGGCCCGGTTCCCATCCGTCGCCGCGTCCACCACGTCCCGGCTCACCAGCACCTCGCCCTGGCGCGCGTAGTCCGCGATGCGCGACGCGACATTCACCGTCCGCCCGAAATAGTCCCCAGCCTGGAACAGCACCGGACCCGAGTGCACGCCGACGTGCGCGGGCGGCAGCCCCGAGCGCGCGGCTCCTTCCACCATCTCGATCGACGCGATCACCGCGTTCGCCGGATCCGGGAAATGGAACATGACCCCGTCGCCCAGCCACTTCACCGGCTTCCCGCCATGCTGCGTCGACGTCCGCTGCACGAGGCGGCTGAGCTGCGCCGCGAGGTCGGCGGCTGCCTCGTCGCCGCGTTCGTCGGTCAGACGCGTGTAGCCGGTCAGGTCGAGAAAGGCGATGGCCGGCGGGCGCTGGAGCCGCTCGTGGAGTCCGGCCCGCACAAGGACCGCCTCGAACCCCTCGAGGATGTTGCGCATCCACTGGTTGGCCTGTTGGCCGTGATAGAGAGCACGGATCGCCTGATCGCCGTAGCCAACCAGCTCGCCGGACAGCCGGCTGGTCAACTCGAAGAGCTCCTGGTAGGTCACGCTGCGACGGAACAGCGGCTGCAGGAGCTCTGAGTTCCACCAGTCAGCCTCCGTCTCTGCGACGCGGCGGAGACTCTCGCCGTACGTCCGGAGGGAGCGCTCGATCACCGGCTGGCGGCAGCCGTGGTCGACCATGAACCGCACCAGCGGCACGACATCGAGCTCGTCCTGGCCGATCCTGTCCGTTGGCCTCGGCAGCGCATAGCCCATCGACTCCCGGACGGTCAGCAACAGCTCGACGGGTACGGCGCACCGCTCTGCTGCCTGCTCGAAGGTCTCGTGGCCGAGCGGGTCAAAGCGCTCGTACGTTGGCGTATCGGCGAAATCGAGCCCGAGCAGACCCTGGCGCATCGCCACGGCCAAGCCATCGATCGGCAGGCCGGAGCGCTCCAAAGACCTGGCGATCCGGATCCGTCGCACGTGGCCCGTGGAATAGCGCCCGTCCGCGTCCGGCTCGATCACACCGGCCGACACGTACCGGTCGAGATCGGCGCGGTCCACTTCCGCGCGGATAGCGGTCTCTTCTGCCGTGAATTCGCCCATCTCGGCAGGATGCCGGCTGGGGCACACGGCGGTCAATGGCGTTCCGGCGAGGTGCCGGGCCGAGGTTCTGATGTTGGCCGAAGTCATCGCCCGAGTCTGGGGATGATTCGATCGGTCTTCGCTGGATAGGCGCCGAAGCCGGGCATCTCGGCGACGTGCTCCGCCCAGAGGCGGTCGCGCTCCGTCCCTTGTGCTTCGATCCTTGCTGCGACCTGAACCAGTTCGTCGTTGACGTCGGCGGTGGCGACCGGATGGGCCCGGCGGTTGTGAAACCAGGCTGGATGTGTCGGAGCGCCGCCCTTGGATCCTGCGACGATCATCGACTCGCCCTCCAGGCGGTAGGCAAGGACGGCAATCCGGGGCTGGCCCGACCGAGCGCTCGCAGCCGGGCGAGATGGCCGATGAGCGGACAGGTCGCCCTGATCACCACCTGCCTCCACATCGACTCGACAGTCGACCGAGCGCCGTCCGGGCGGGGTGCGGTTCGGTGCGGTTAGGTGATGTTT
>CAVYBA010000004.1:0-175910 GCA_963766675.1 uncultured Chloroflexia bacterium
GCGAGAGGACTTGCCCCGACAAACCGGATCCCGGTCTCACACCTTGACCCGGGAAGGGGTGGGCCCCACCATGCAGTCGCCGGACGAGGTCGCGTGGGGGCGACCTGAGGTGGAGCGTTTCGGGATCCTGGGAGGGGTTCTTGGCCACTGTCGTGAGCGTGCACTCCTTCCGCGGCGGGACCGGGAAGTCGAACACGACGGCCAACCTCGCGGTCATCTACGCGCAAGAAGGACGTCGGGTCGGCGTCATCGACACCGACATCCAATCGCCCGGGATCCACGTCCTGTTCGGGCTTATCGGCGACGAGGTCACGGCCTCGCTGAACGACTTCCTGTGGCACGGTCGCGCGATCCGGGACGTCGCCCAGGATGTGACGGCGGGCATCGGAGTGCCGGTCAGCGGCCGAATCCACCTGATCCCGTCGAGCATGAAGCCGGGGGAGATCGCCCGGATCCTTCGCGAGGGCTACGACGCCCAGCGGCTCACGGAGGGAATCCGTCAGCTCGTCGAGGAGATGAACCTCGACGTCCTCCTGATCGACACGCACCCGGGACTGAACGAAGAGACGCTCCTCTCGCTCGTTCTCTCCGACGCGCTGCTGATCGTGATGCGGCCCGACCGCCAGGACTATGAGGGCACAGGGATCACGGCCCGCGTCGCGCAGGAACTCCAGGTTCCGAAGATCCGCATCGTCGTCAACAAGACGCCCGATTCGCTGGATCGGGCCGCGGTCGCCGCACGCGTCGAGGAGGCCTACGGTTGCCCGGTCGCCGCCGTGCTACCGCATTCCGAGGACCTGATGCGGCTTGCCAGCGAAGGAATCTTCGTTGGGCGCTTCCCGGACCACGAGCTCACCGGTCTCTACCGCCAGATCGCGGCGAGCGTGGCCTGATCCGATGCCCGAGAACGACGCCGCGCCGACGTTCTCCCGCGACGCGGTGCTGGCCGGGAACCACGCGCGGCGAGCCACGACGCTCCTGTATGCGATCGAGAACCGGAGCGCGTTGCTGACGAGCCGCGCGCGGCTCGCGATGGCCCGCTTCGAAACCGAGCATTCCATGGCTGACCGCGAACGTGCCTTCCTCGGCGCACTCTCTGAGGGCCGGACGCCGCCACTGAAGCCGACGATCCAGGACATCGACCGTCATGCGAGCGGCTGGGCGGACCTCGTCCCCGACGATCCCGGGCTGCGCGCGGCGGTCCTCCAGCGGATCGTCGCGAAATACGGGCTCCCGCGCGTGGCACGAGGCATTCGTCGTGTCCTCGGAGCCGGGGATCCGGCCGTACGGGAGGCCTACGCGAGGCAGAACGCGGGGGCGACCCCGGACGACGGCGCCGACGCGCGGTTGCCGCTGCGGGAGTGGCTTCGGTGGAGCCGGGCGGGGGTGTCTGCGAAGCTCGAGTCGCTGCCGCCGTTCTGGCTGGCCTACGCGCTGACGCTCACGGAGACTGTTGGCGGCGGGATCCTCGCCCTGCCGATCGCCCTCGCAACGTTCGGACCGCTCGGCGCGACGGTTGTCCTGGCCTTCTTCGGCTTGATCAACATGCTGACGGTCGCCGTCCTCGTGGAGGCGATCACCCGCGACGGGCACATGCGCTACGGCAATGCCTTCTTTGGACGGCTGATCGGCGACTACCTCGGCCGCCCGGCCAATGCCGTCGCGATGCCCGCCCTGTTCGCCCTCGACGCGGTCGGCTTCCTCGTCGGGCTCGTCGCGTTCGGGGTGACGATCGCAGGCGTCACCGGGGTCTCGCCCGCCGTCGGTGCGGCGGTCCTCTTTGGCGTGACGCTGATGATCCTGCGCCGCGGGAGCCTCGACGCCACGGTCGCGGTTGCCGTCGCGGTCGGGCTGGTCAACCTGTCCCTCGTCGTCGTGCTGTCGATCCTGGCGCTTGCGAATGCGCAGCCCGGTGCGGGTGGATCCGGTCCCGGCATACCGCTCGACGCACGCGACTTGGAGCTGATCTTCGGCGTCGCGCTCGTGTCCTACTTCGGTCACACGTCGGCCGGCCACGCGGCGAAGGTCGTCCTCGCCAAGGATCCCGGCGGCCGCCAGCTCCTCGCCGGGAACGTGGCCGCGATGGCGACCGCGATGGGCATCTACATCCTGTTCGTCCTCGCGGTGACCGCCGCCGTCGGGAGCGATGCGCTCAGCGGCTATGACGGGACGGCAATCACCCTCCTCGCCGACCGCATCGGGCCGATCGTGACGGTGATCGGCACGCTCTACCTGACCCTCGGCGTCGGGCTGTCCTCGCTGTACCTCGGGCTGGGAATCTTCAACCAGATGACCGAGCTGATCGAGGCCGTCACCAAACGTAGACTCGGCGATCGAGGGCAGGGCGAAATCGCCTGGTTCGCCCTGCGCGCGAGTCCGCTGCTGGCCATCTTCGGCCTGGTCGTCGTGCTCCTCGACACAGGATCGATTTCCTTCACGGGACCGTTGTCCTTCATCGGGACCCTGACATTGCCGCTTCTCGGGGGCGTGTTCCCGATCCTCGTCTTCCTCGCCGCGCGGCGCCGGGGGGAGCGGGTCCCGGCCAGACCGGTTCCGTGGATGGGGCACCCGCTGGTGGCGCTGTTCATCGCCTCGATCTATCTGGCCGGTGTGCTCGTATTCGGTCTCTGGATCTGGACCGGGTGGCTCGAGCGACTCGCCGCCTTCGGTGTGTCAGGGGCAATCGTCGCGATCGCCATCGTGTCGTGGCGGCGAGGCTCGTTCCGGCCACGAACCGTCGTCGAGTACCGCGTGGAGCCCGGCCCGCCCGTGTTCGGCATCGTCACGGTGGTGGCAGACGGCCGGGCGATCCCGGCCAAATTCGAGCTCAGCGAAGGCGGCGCGTCACGAACTGTCGCCGCACAACAGGCGGTCGTCGCGAGCCCGACGCGGCTCACGAGCGTGCGCGTCTCCCTTCCAACCGGGGCGTCCGGAGAGCTCGAGGTGTGGGTCCATGCCGTCGCACCCGATGGCGCCACCAGCCCGACGCCGGTGACGCTCCTGATCGAGGGGGCAGACGAGCCGACTCATCGACAGGACACCGGAGCGGGTGTTGTCCGGATGGTCGTCTCCGCAGCCGCTCCGGCAACGCTCATCATCTCGCCGACACCCGGGATAGCCGCCTCATGAGGGGCAGTCGCATCAAGGAGGGCTCGCACATGTTTCGTCGGCCGACCATCCGTCCTGGTTGGCGTCGATCGCGGCTGGCAGCGATCGCGGCAATCGCCGCGCTCGTCCTCTCAGCCTGCGCCACCGCTTCAGGTCCATCGACCGCCCCGTCGGCCGATCCGTCGCGTGACAAGCTCGCCCAGGTCATGGCGCGCGGGACCCTGGTCCTGTGGACGGACTTCGACTACGCCCCCCAGTCCTTCGCAGTCAAGGGCGCGACGCGGGCTGCGACCACGAAATGCGAGGCAAATCAGAAGACCGCCCCCGAGGTCTCCGGCTACGACGCCGAGACCGGGAAGCTCGTCGCGGCCGCCATGGGCCTCGAGCCGTGCTTCGTCACCGCCCCCTTCGACTCGGTCATCGCCGGCGGATGGGGCGACCACTGGGACGTCGCGTGGGCATCGGGCGCGATCACGGATTCGCGGATGAAGGTCCTCTATATGACCCAGCCCTACTATTCGACACCGGCGAACTTCTTCGTCGCGGCCACGTCGAGCGTGACCGATCCGAAGCAGCTGTCGGGCAAGACCATCGGGACGTGCTCGGGCTGCACCCACGAGCTCTACCTTCGGAGGACGCTCACGCTGCCCGGCGAGACGCTGACGTGGCTGGTCGACAATCCAATCATCCAGACGTACAACAACGAGCCCCCCGGGCTCGCCGACGTGGCTGCCGGAAAGATCGATGCGTTCCTCTGCAGCGAGCCGGTCGGCCAGGGGCAGATCGCCGCCGGCGTGGCCCTGAAGGAGCTGGCAACTCCGGCGTTCTTCACCCAAAAGACCGGCTACGTCGATCGGAGCCTCACCCTGGCCCCGGGACCATTCCTGGACAAGATCAACTCGACCATCAAGTCGCTGCAGGCCTCCGGGAAGCTGAAGGACTTGTCGCAGCAGTTCTTCAAGACGGACTACGCGACACCCGCGGTCAGCTTCGATCTGGCCGCCCTCATCCAGACGGTTCCATAGGTATCACGCGGCGCAGGGGCGTGGACGGAGTCGAGGCATGATTCACCGACTCCTGCGTCCCCTGCGCCGAAGCCTTCGGGCGAGGCTCGTCGCCTACTTCCTCCTCCTGTCGACCGTGACGGTCCTCGTTGTCGGTTCGATCGTCTACGTTCGGGCGACGGGCGACCTGACGAGCTCCGTCTATGACCGTCTCGGTGCCGTCTCGGCGCTCAAGGCCAGCCAGCTCAACAGCTGGATCGACGAGCAGACGCGCAATGTCGTCTTCGTCGCCGTCATCCCCGGCGTCGGCGACGATGCGAGGACATTCCTCGATCCGTCGATCGACGCCCCGACGCGCTCGGCGGCCGAGGGCCGCTTGCGGAATGTCCTTGCGACGGTCGTCGCCCAGACCTCCGACGCCGACGAGATCTACATCACCGACCTCAACGGGATTGTCCGGCTCTCGACCCTCGCCTCCGACGAGGGCAAGTCGGTAGGCGACCAGGCCTTCTTCACGACCGGCTCGTCCCACACGACCGTCCAGAACCCGTACACGTCGCCGCTCTCGGGGCGATCGACCATCACGGTGGCGACCCCGCTGTTCGACGCGAATGGCGGGGGCAAGCGCGTGGCTGTGGTGGCCGCCAACCTGTCCCTCCAGCGAGTCGACCGGATCATCCTCGACCGTGCTGGCTTGGGCGCCAGCGGCCAGGCATTCCTGGTCCAGTCGGACGGTACGCTCGTGCAGGGCATCACGGCCAGCGGGGCGGACTCCGGGCGCGTCGCCTCCTTCGCTGTCGATCAACTCGTTGCTCACCAGAGCGGGCAGGCCCTCTACGCGAACGCGAGCGGCGCGGCGGTCATCGGTGTCTACCAATGGCTGGCCAACCGCGACGCCGGCCTGGTCGCCGAAATGACCCAGGACGAGGCCTTTGGGTCCGCTCGCGCGCTGGCCCTGACGATCGGCATCGTCGGGCTTCTCTCCGCGCTCCTCCTGGCACTCGGAATCTCCTTCGTCGCTCGCCGGGTGACCCGCCCGATCCTCGCGCTCGCGGCTACGGCGAGCCGCGTCCGGGGCGGCGACCTCGAGGCAACCTCCGGGGTGCAGGCCGAGGACGAGGTGGGCACGCTCGCCACGGCATTCGACGAAATGACCGCCGAGCTCCGCGAGAACGTCGCCACCCTCGAGCGACGGGTCGAGGATCGGACGGCCGAGATCCGGCGCCAGAAGCAGTACTTCGAAGCGCTCGTCGAGGTCAGCCCCGTCGCGATCGTGACGATGGACAGGGACGAGCGCGTCTCCGGCTGGAACCCTGCCGCGACGACGCTGTTCGGCTACGAGGAGGAGGAGGTGATCGGCCGGAACATCGAGGACCTCGTCGTCCGGACGGACGCGTTGCGGGAGGAGAGCCACGACCTCGTCGCCACCGCCCTGGACCAGGGACGAGCACATGCGATCGGCCAGCGGATGCGCAAGGACGGCCTCCTGCTCGACGTTGAGATCCTGATGGTGCCGCTCGTCATCGACGACGAGCACCTCGGGTTCTACGCGATTTACCACGACATCAGCGAGCTCCAGGCGGCGCGTCGTGAAGCGGACGCGGCGAACCAGGCGAAGAGCGCCTTCCTGGCGGCGATGAGTCACGAGATCCGGACACCGATGAACGCGGTCATCGGGATGAGCGGACTCATGCTCGACACGCCCCTCGACGACGAGCAGCGCGACTACGCCGAGACCGTCCACACCTCCGGCGAGGCACTCCTCACGATCATCAACGACATCCTCGACTTCTCAAAGATCGAAGCCGGCCGATTCGAGCTGGACATGCACGCGTTCGACCTGTCAGCGACGCCTCGAAGGCGCGCTCGATGTCATGGGCGCCGTTGCCGCCAAGAAAGGCCTCGAACTTGCGTACGCGCCGGACCCGCGCCTGCCGGCGGCGGTCATCGGCGACGGCGGGCGGCTTCGGCAGATCGTCCTCAACCTCCTGTCGAACGCGATCAAGTTCACCGACGCGGGCGAGGTCGTGGTCACCGCCGCGGGCACGCCACTCGACGGCGCCACGCGCGAATCGGGGCGCTGGCAGGTGGACGTCCAGATCCACGACACGGGCCTCGGGATACCCGCGGACCGGATCGGCAAGCTGTTCCAGTCGTTCACCCAGGCAGATTCATCGATCGCCCGGAGGTACGGCGGCACGGGACTCGGCCTGGCGATCAGCCGGCGCCTCGCCGAGCTGATGGAGGGCTCGCTGACCGCCGAGAGCCAGGGGATCCCGGGCCTTGGATCGACATTCCACCTGCGGATCTTCGTCACGGCTGCCGAGCCCGCGATCGCGGACGAGGGTGCCGCAGCGTCGCCTGGCGAGCCGGGCCAACCGCTCGACCTCGATGGGAAGCGCGCCCTGGTGATCGACGACAACGACACGAATCTACGGATCCTCGTCGCCCAGCTCGAGCGACTCGGGATGCGCGTCGTCGCTACGACCTCCGCGACGGAGGGCCGCGACCTGGCGTCGACGGGCGCCGCGTTCGACGTCGTCCTCACCGACATGCGGATGCCCGAGCTTGACGGGCTCCAGGTTGCCGAGGCGATCCAGGCATCGAACCCGGGGGCACCTCCGGTCATCGTCCTGTCGTCGCTCGGCCAGCGTGAACGCGACGCGACCTTCGTGGCCGCGTTCCTCACCAAGCCGGTCAAGCCCCGGGCGCTGCGCGAGGCGGTCGAGGCCGCGGTGCATGGGACCGTTGCCAAGGCGGCGCCGACGGTCCCGCGGGGCTTCGCGACCGATCGCGAGCTCGCCGCCCGACACCCGCTCAGGATCCTCCTTGCCGAGGACAATGCCTTCAACGTGAAGCTCGCCGTTCGCCTCCTCGAGCGGATGGGGTATGCGACAGACCTCGCCGAGAACGGCCAGCAGGCGCTCGACGCCGTCGAGCAGACCGACTACGACGTCGTGCTCATGGACGTCCAGATGCCGGACATGGACGGCCTCGAGGCCAGCCGCGAGATCCGCGCTCGATGGCCCGACCGGCAAGTGCACATCATCGCCATGACCGCGAACGCGATGGAGGGCGACCGCGAGGCGTGCCTCGCGGCCGGGATGAACGACTACCTCGCCAAGCCGATCCGCCCCGAGGAGCTGTCCACCGCGTTGCTCGCCGCGCCGTCACGCGAGTTGCCCGTCGGGGAGGCTCCATGACCGCTGACCGTGCGCTCGATCCCGCCGCTCTCGATCGACTGCGCGAGCTCGCCGGCGGCGACGAGGACTTCGTTCGCGAACTCCTGACCACGTTCCTTGAGGACGCCGTCGGCCAGCTAGCTCGCATGCGGGCGGCAGCAGAGGCCGGCGACCAGCCGGCCCTCATGATGGCCAGCCATTCACTGAAGTCGAACAGCGCGAATGTCGGTGCACTCCACCTGGCCGACCTGTGCCGCGCGCTCGAGGCCGATGCCCGGGCGGGCGCGGTGCCCGACGCGATCGACCGCGTCGTCGCGGCCGAGGCGGCCTTCGTCGTGGCGAAGGGCGAACTGGTCGAGCTCGGAGCCGGCTCGTGAGCGGTATCGGTCGGGTGCTCGTCGTCGACGACGAGCGCATGAACCGGATGCTCGCGCGACGCCCGATCGAGGCGGAGGGCCATGAAGTCGTCGAGGCCGAGAACGGGCTCCAGGCCCTCGAGCACCTGCGGGCGGGTCCCATCGACGTCGTCTTGCTCGACCTCGTCATGCCCGAGCTCGATGGCTACGAGACGCTCGCTCGGATCAAGGCGGACCCTGCCCTACGCCATATCCCGGTGATCGTCGTCTCGGGGGTCGACCAGACGGCGAGCGTCGTCCGGTGCATCGAGATGGGCGCAACCGACTACCTGACGAAACCCTTTCAGGTCGCGATCCTCCGGGCACGCCTCGAATCGTCGCTTGCCGCGAAGCGGCTCCGCGACCTCGAACTCGAATACCTCGAGCAGGTCTCGCGCGTGACGAGCGCGGCCGCCGCCCTGGAGGCCGGGGCGTTCGACGCAGCGCTGCTGACGGAGGTCGCCGCGCGAACGGATGCCCTGGGGGTTCTCGCGAGACGTTTCGGCACGATGGCCGATGAGGTCCGAGCACGTGAGGAACGCCTTCGCCGAGAGGTCCAGGAGCTGCGCATCGAGATCGATCACGCCCGTCAGGCGCAGCGAGTCGCCGAGATCACCGACACCGACTTCTTCCGCGACCTGCGGTCACGCGCCGGCGAGTTGCGCAGCATGATCCGGAACGACGCCCAGTCGCACGAGGGCGACGAGCCGTAAACCAACGACGCATGGCGTCCGGACGAAGGTGCGGTCTGGTGCAGTCTGAAGGAGTCTGGTCGGGGCGAGAGGATTTGAACCTCCGACCTTATCGTCCCGAACGATACGCGCTACCAAGCTGCGCCACGCCCCGACCGAGGGTGTCCGCTGCTCAGGACTGCCGGATGATACTCCACGGTGCCAGATCCGGCGAGCTCCGAGCGGATCAGCCCGGTCAGCGGCACGGCCCGGTCAGCCGCCCGGCCCGGTCAGCCGCCCGGCACCAGCCCGATCGGGTATTCGCGGACGTTGACGGGTCGGCCGTCCTTCATCGATCCGTCCCAGGCGCGAAGCGTGCCGGTCTGGGCCCGGTCGACGACGTACGGGACGGTCACCTCGAACCCGCCGCGACAACCGGTCCCGCAGGTCGCCGTCGCCGGGACGTCCGCGATCGTCGTGCCGGCCGCGTCCAGGAGCGTGATCCTGAACCGGGCCTCGAAGACATTCGCTGTCCCGGCCACGCAACCCGGGTTGCCGAGCACCGCCCCGTACGCCGGGACGTCGACGAAGATCGCGGGCAGGACGCCCTCGCTGTCGGCGCGGGTCTGCGAGTGGTCGAGCACGATGCCCTCGTCGCCGAACACCGACACCCGCTGCCCCTCGATGCTGAAGGCGACGGCTCCGATGTCGTCGAACTGGGTGAGCGTGAAGACCACCTGGCCGAGCCGGACGAACATCGACAGGCTGCCGCCGCCCGTCTCGAACTCATGTGACAGGTCGACGGTGGCGATGCCGTCGGCCACGTCCAGCCCGAGAAGGCGAGTCCCCGCCGGAATGGCCGTCGTGATCGTCCGGTCGCCGGACTCGGTCGCGGTCGGCCCGGCCAGCAGGGCGGCCAGTGCGCCCGCCCGAGGATCGTCGCTGGGGACCGCACGCTCGACCGGCACGAGCCCGTCGCTGCCCGGCGCACCACCGAGGTAGAAGTAGGCGCGAACCGTCGATGGCGGAGCCACGAAGCTCGCCGCCGGGTCATCGACCCCTGTCGACGGGCCGGCGCTCTCGGCCGGTGCCGCATTCGCCGTCACCGCGGGGGGCCTCGATTCCGGCCCGCTCACGGCTCCGCAGCCGCTGACCAGCAAAAGGATGATCGGGACGATCGATGCCAGCACGCGTCCGTTCATGATCGCCAGCCTTACTCGCCGCCGAGCGTGGCCTCGTGCAGCGCATTTGCCCGGGCGCGCTCCTCGGCGCGGATCGGGAGCGTGAAGACCGCGGCCAGGACGAAGGTGACGGCCATCAGCACGAAGACGATCGGCAGGCCGGTCGGTTCCCCCGCGGCGTCGATGATCTCGCCGTAGACCGCGGTCCACAGCGAGCCGACGCCAAACGCCATCGTGAAATACAGGGCATAGGACGCGTCGCGCGTCGAGGGCGGCGCGATGTCGGCCAGCAGCGCCTGGAGCTGCGGGCTCTCGGCGAAGCTGAACAACCCCATCAGCACGATCCCCACCCAGAGCAGCGGGATCGACGAGCCGGCCAGCAGGAAGACGACGAACCCGACGGCGCCGCCGACGTACACCCCGACGATCAGCGGCTTGCGCCCCCACCGGTCGGACAGCCAGCCCGCGATCAGCGGCATCGGAACGGAAAAGACGATCAGCGCGCCGTACATCAGCCCGGACGTCGCCTCGCCAAGACCGAGGACGCGGGTCATGTAGATCAGCGCGAACAGGTTGACGACACCCAGCCCGCGCCCGCCGCCACCGAGCACCGAGGTCAGGTACAGCCAGAGAAGGTCGCGATCGCGCAGGATCCGCTTGAATGCCGAGCGGACGCTCCCCCCGGCGACCGCTGCCGCCCGGTCCGTGCCGCGCTCGCGGACGAGCAGCAGGATGGCGATCGCGATGACGATCGCCGGCAGCCCGACCACTACCGAGGCGCCACGCCAGCCGGCAGCGGCGATGAGTGGCACGCCGATGAGCGCGATGATCACCGTCCCGACGTTGCCACCGGCGATGTGGGCGCTGATCGCGAAGCCGCGTCGCTCGGGCGGGAACTGCTCGGCAAGCAGGCCATTGCCGACCGGGTGCTGCGGCGATCCGCCGATCCGCGACAGGATGTTGGGAACGGCGAAGCTCAGGAAGCCGCCGGACAACGCCTGGGCCGCGAACCCGCCACCGAACAGGATCCCGCCCATGCCGAGCAGCCGGCGCCGGGAGATGAACCGGGTCAGGGCCGCGTAGGTCAGCTGGACCATGCCGGACGAGAAACTGCCGATCGCCGCCAGGAAGGCGATCGTCTGGACGCTGACCCCGAACTCGTCGATCACCTTGAGGTAGATCAGCGGCAGGATGACCGCCTGCGCATGGTTGACCGCGTGGGCGACCGACAGCAATCCAAGCGATCGCATCGGGTCGATCCTCGGCAGGCTGACCCCGGGCAGTTGCATCGCGCTATGGTGCGGCATCGTTGGCCTACCTCGTTGGGCCAACGCGTCGGTTGCGCGGACCAGCCGTTTCCGGCATCGTGGTGCGACCGTCAGACCCGTCGCACGAGGGACCCCATCCGATGCCGACCGTCCTCATCGTCGACGACGAGCAGCACATCCGGCTGCTCATCGAGCAGACGCTCGAGGAGCTCGAAGACGAGGGCGTCGACTTCCTGACCGCCGCCGACGGCGAGGAAGCCCTGACCGTCGTGGCAAACCAGCACCCCGACCTCATCTTCCTCGACGTGATGATGCCCAAGCGAAGCGGCTTCGATGTCTGCCGGGCCATCAAGCAGGAGCTCGGCCTGGCCGGCACGTACGTCGTGCTACTGACGGCCAAGGGCCAGGCCTACGATCGCGAGCAGGGCCTCGCTGCCGGCGCCGACCTGTACATGACCAAGCCATTCGATCCCGACGAGCTGCTCCGGCGCGCCCGCGAGGTCCTGGGCCTCCGGGCTGGGACGAACTGATGGACTCGACCGAGCTGCGGCGGCTGATCGTCCGCCACCGCCACGTGGCACCGATGCTGTCGGTGCTGCTTGCCGGCACGGACGCCCGGCTGACGATCTCGGCGCTCGACGGCGAGGTCATCCTCGATCGGCAGGCGGGTGCCGCGCCGGCAGCCGCCGCCACCGAGCGGCACCCGATCGTCATCGAGGCGCAGACCGTTGGCTGGGTCGATGGTCCGCGCCCGGCCGGCGCGATCGCCGCGGTACTCAGCTACGCGGGTGCGCGCGAGACGGACAAACGTGCGCTGGCGCGCGAGGCGCTCGATCGGTATCGCGAGCTCAACCTGATCTACGACCTGGCCGACGAGATCGGCGCCACGCTCGAGGTCGACGCGGTTGCCCGCGTCGCCGTCGCCGAAGCGAGCCGGCTGCCGTCGGGCGGGATCGGGTTCGTCCTGCTCCGCGAACCGGACGGCGAGCGGATCTCGGCACGTCCGGCGGGCGAGGACGCGGTCCACCCGATCGCGGATCACCGTCCCGGGGCCGGGATCATCGGGGCGATCCTGGCGGGGGATCCGGAGATCGTGAACGACATCGCGGCCGATCCCCGGGCGACCGATTCGGAGCGCGAGTTCGCGTCGCTGGTGGCCGCACCGCTGCGGGTCCGGGGGGAGCGGATCGGGGTGATCGGCACGATCTCGCGGGCACCGATCGACTACCACGCCTCGGACCTGCGGCTGCTGACCGCGATCGCCTCGCTCGCCGCGCCGACGTTCGAACAGGCGGCGGTCCACGAGACGGTCCTCCGCACGTCGCGCGCCCGCGACTGAACCCAGGCGGCATCAAGGCGATGGATCGACGCGCGGTGGCGCTCGGGATCATCGGGTCGGCCGTGGTCCTCGTCTACCTGGTCGCCCGCGCCCCGGGATGGGATTCGGTCGCGGTGGTGCTCGCCGCGCTGCTCCCCGCCGGGCTGGTCCTGTACGGCGGTGCGGCACGTGGCCGGTCCACCGCGCTTCGCGCCGCCAACCAACGGACCGAGACCGCCTATCGACGCTCCGAGAACGCCAACCGGGATCTCCAGGAACGGGTGGCCGAGCTCATGACACTCAACGAGCTGGCCGCCGCGGCCGGTTCGACGCTCGATCGCGACGCCCTCCTCGATGGCTCGCTCCAGGCGGTGGTCCGTCACCTGCGCTTCGATCGAGCCCTGATCCTGCTCGCCGACGACGCGCGGGGGGTCCTGACCGGCGGACGGTCCATCGGCGTCAGCCCGGAGATGACCGCCTCGGTCGCGGCGCTGGAGCTTCCCCTCGCCCGGACGGAATCGCAGCTCGTCCAGCTGTACCACGCGGACGGCCCCCTGCTCTTCCGCGACGTGGACCAGGATCCCGACGAACGTAATCGCGCCTTCGCCGAGATGATGGAGGTGACCTCGTTCCTCGGGACGCCGCTGGTCTCGAAGGGCCGAACCGTCGGCATCCTCGCCGTCGACAATCGCGCGTCGGGGCGCGACGTCCGCCCCGGCGACGGTCCCCTGCTCTACACGGTCGGCAGCCTCGTCGCCGCCGCCATCGAGAATGCCCGCTTGTACGAGGAAGTCGAAGCGCAGAAGGACGCCCTCGAGAGACGGGTCGTCGAGCGAACGGCTGCCCTGGCTGCGGCCATCGAGGAGGCGCAGGCGGCGCGGGTCGCCGCGGAGGCCGCCTCGGCCAGCAAGACTGCGTTCCTCTCGAACGTCAGCCACGAGCTGCGGACGCCGTTGACCTCGGTCGTCGGCTTCTCGAAGCTCATCCGTCGTCGCCTCGACGAGGCGGTCTTTCCGGCGGTCCCAGCCGGCGACCCGAAGCTTGACCGGCAGATGCGCCAGGTCTCCGACAACCTCGGGATCATCGTCGAGGAGGGCGAACGCCTGACGGCGCTCATCAACGACACCCTGGACCTGGCCAAGATCGAGGCCGGGAGGATGGAGTGGCGGCGCGACGTCGTCGACCTGGCGGAGGTGATCACCCGGGCGACAGCCGCGACCGCTCCGCTGCTGACCGGCTCGGGGCCGCAGATGGTCCTCGACCTGGAGCCGGACCTCCCGACGATCATCGGCGATCGCGACCGGCTCATCCAGGTGGTCATCAACCTGATCTCGAACGCAGTCAAGTTCACGGCCTCCGGGACGATCACGTGCACGGCCAGGCTCGATCCGGCGAGCAGCTCACTCGTCGTAAGCGTCGCCGACACGGGGGTGGGCATCGCGCCCGAGGACCAGGCCAAGGTCTTCGAGCAGTTCGGCCAGGCCGGTGACACCCTGACCGACAAGCCACGCGGTACCGGCCTGGGACTCCCGATCTGCCGCGAGATCGTCGAGCACCACGGCGGCCGCCTGTGGCTCGAGTCCGAGGTGGGCCGCGGGTCCGTCTTTTCCTTCACGCTGCCGTTGGGGGCCGTCGGGCCGGGGGCGGTCGGGCCGGAGGCCGTCGACGTCACCGCGTCCTAGGAGGCGCTCGCGTCCCGGTCGCCAGCAAGACCGGCTGCGGCCCACCCTCCGGCCACGAGATCTCCCCATTGTTCGAACCAAGCCGAACGACCCTGCCGATCGGAGGAGGGTGCCCTGGCGGGACGAGGTCCGGTTCGTGCCTGCTGGTACGACCTCCGGCGACACGCTGGCGCGACGATGCCACTTCGAACGATCGGGCTGATGGTTCACGTGGCCTCGAACGATCCCGGTTCGCGCTCCGAGTCGCCTCCCGATGGTGGCTCGGGCTTGACGCAGGTGCGGCCAGGCGATGGTTCGGCGTGGTTCGAGCTAGCGCGGTTTGCGCTCCGGGAGAACCGCACCGGCTTCGGCGTCGCGGCCACTCGACGCCCAGGGCATCGGCCGTGGCGGCACCTCGTGGATGACCTCGAACCCGGTCGAGTTCGAGAGCACCTCGACCTGGCCGTCGTGGAAGCGCAGCTCGGCCACGCCGCGCCCCGCGCGCAGGTTGCGGATGATCAGTTCGGGCAGCCAATCGGGCAGAGCCGGGTAGGTGTAGAGCCTGGAGCCGCGGCGATCGGTCGTCGCGTGGATGCCGCACAGCACGGCGATCAGCCGGAAGATCGAGCCCGCGGCCCAGGCCTGCGGGACGTTGGCGCCCAGGTACTGGACGGGGAACGACCCATCGTCGCGCGGCAACCCGGCGAACAGCTCGGGCAGCCGGTTGGCCTGGAACCGCTCGCTGGCGTCGAACAGCCCGCGGGCGATCTGGGCGGCCGCCGCGTCGTGGCCGTACCGCCGGAAGCCACCCGCGATCATCGCGTTGTCGTGCGGCCAGACGGTGCCGGTGTGGTAGCTGAACGGGTTGTAGGCCGGGTGGTCTGACGACAGCGTCCGAACCCCCCAGCCGGACCACATGTCGCCGGCCATCAACCGGTCGACGACCCGGGCTGCGCGGTCGGGCGGCACGATCCCGTTCGCCAGGCAATGGCCGGCGTTTGACGCCACGCTTTCGATCGGGCGCTTGTCGCCGTCCAGGCCGAGATAGTAGGTGCCTTCCGATTCCCACCAGAAGACGTCGTTGAAGCGCTCGTACAGGGCGATCGCCTCGGCCCGCAGTCGCGCTCCGTCCTCGGGACGACCCAGGATCTCGTAGACGTCGGCCATCCGGAGCTTGGCGTCATAGACGTAGCCCTGGAGCTCGCACAGGGCGATCGGCAGCCTGGCCAGCGATCCGTCGGCATTGGGGATGGCGTCACCGGCGTCCTTCCAGCCCTGGTTGTAGTACCCGTGACGGGATCGCGTCGCGTATTCCTGGAACCCGTCGCGGTCGCGATCGCCGTACTCGTCGATCCAGCGGATTGCGGCCTCGGCATTGGGCAGGTAGCGCTGGAGCAGGCCGATGTCGCCGACCCACTGGTAGAGGTACGACATGACGATTACGAACAGGCTCGTCGCGTCGTGGGTGCCGTAGTACGGCTGGAACGGCAGGATCCGCAGCTGGGCCAGCTCGCCGTGCCGGATCTCGTGCGGGATCTTGCCCGGCTCCATGTCGCGTTCGGGGTCGTCGTCGGTCGCCTGCAGCTCCGACAGGCGGCGCAGCGCGCCGGCGGCGAACTCCGGGTAGCCGCTGATCCCCTGCATCGACACGACGAGCGAGTCGCGCCCGAACAGGGTCACGAACCACGGCACGCCGGCCGCCGGGATGAACACGCCACGCTCGAACGCGGGATCCTCGAGTTGGAGCGAATCCATGTCGACCTGCGCCTGGTCCCAGGCCCGCCGGACGACGTGGTTCGGCGTCTCGAGCCGAACCCGGCGGAGCCGCGGAGCGCTCTGGTCCGGGCGCGGCCCTGCCACCGAGTTGCACGGCAGCGTCGACGGTCGCCGCTTCGACTGGGTCATCGGCAGCCACTTCAGGCAGGTGTGCCAGACGCCCTTCGGCTTGATCTCGGCGACGAACACGAACCGGCCGTTGGCGAATTGCGGCCGGCTGTCGGCCCTGTCCGTGGCCAGGACGAGCGAGCGGACGAAGTCGCGATGCGTGTAGGTCGTCCGCAGTTCACCGGCGGCGCGCGACCAGCGGGTGTTGATCTCCCCGCGACGGACCAGCTGGCCGGCCTTTACGTCGAAGATGTCGGCGAAGTCGGACTCGATCTCGATCTCGATCGTCAGGCGGACCGTGCGCGGCCCGTAGTTGATGACGTCGTAATCCTCGTGGACCCCACCAGACACCGTCCGGTCGAGACGGATCGACAGGCTGTGCGGCGGGACGATGCCGTCGCGGTCCAGCAACTCGGGGTTCGTGTACTCGAACCGGGCCGAGTAGAACTGGACCGGCGACGAGTTGAGGAGCAGGGGCCGCTTCCCGTTGAGCCAGACGTTGTAGCCCGAGATGAAGCGGGTATCGCGGGCGAAGAATCCCTCCTCGGCCTGGCGCTCGATGCAGCCGTCGGACCGGCACACGACGAACCGGTCGTCGCGGTTGACGGTGATCGTCGCCGGCCCGACCTGGATCGGGAGGGTCAATCCGTGGGCCTCGTGCGTTGCGGCTTGAGCCTGTCCGCGACCGGGTAGACGGAGCGACGGCCGACCGACGCCACGAACGAGACGCCGATCGTCGGCAGGCCTGCGGTCAGGATGGTGCTCACGACGACCACGATAGCGGTCAGTGCGCCCAGCGCGCCGAACCGCAGGGGATCGAACAGGACGAGCATCGCCGTCGTCCAAACGCGCCGTCGGCCGCTCCGCGAGATGGAAGGGTGAACCGCTCCGCCGCGCGGTGCGGTGCGACTGGGCCTGGTGCCGCGCGGCGGCTGCGATTCCCGCTCGTTCGAACCATATCGAACGATTTTGCATGCATCGGCCGGGTAGCGCGCCATGGCCAACCAGGTCGTTCGGCTTGGTTCAAACGATCGCGCCTCGTAAACCGCGGGGGAGAAGGCGCTGTGCACCGCGGGGAGAAGGCGCTCGCCGGGGCGGAGAAGGGCCGCTCCCGCGACCTAGAACTGGTCGAGATAGCGCTCGACTTCCCAGTCCGACACCTGGGTCCGGTATTCGTCCCACTCAGCGCGCTTGGCGTCCAGGTAATGCTGGAAGACGTGATCCCCCAGGGCGTCCCGGATGACCGAGTCGGCCTCGAGCTCGTCGAGCGCCTCGCCGAGGGTGCCCGGCAGCTCGCGGATCCCCTTGGCGGCGATCGTGGCGGCGTCCATCTCGAAGAGCGATTCCTCGACCGGATCCGCCAGTTGCAGACCGCGCTCCACCCCGTCCAGCCCGGCCGCGATCATCGCCGCGAACGCCAGGTACGTGTTGGACGACGGATCCGGGCAGCGGACTTCGCAGCGCGTCCCTTCGATCGACTTCCCCGGCGAGACCATCGGGACCCGGATCAGCGCCGACCGGTTGGTTCGTCCCCAGGTCAGGTAGGTCGGTGCCTCGTAGCCCGGGACCAGCCGCTTGTAGGAATTCACGAGTGGCGCCAGGACCGCGATCATCCCGCGGGCGTGGGCCAGGATCCCGGCCATGTACGAGCGGGCCACGTCGGACAGCCCGTACGGGTTGGCGGCGTCGGCGAACGCGTTGCGTCCCTCCGCGATCGACCACAGGCTCTGGTGGGTGTGCATCCCCGAGCCGTTGATCCCGTGGATCGGCTTTGGCATGAACGTCGCGTACAGCCCGTGGAGCTGGGCGATCGCCTTGAGCGCGAACTTGAAGGTGATCGCGTTGTCGGCGGTCCGCAGCGCGTCGGAGTACTCGAAGTCGATCTCGTGCTGGCCCTCGGCCACCTCGTGGTGGGCGGCCTCCACCCGGATCCCGAACGCCTCGAGCGCGTCGACCATGTCCTGGCGAATCTCCTGGGCGAGATCCGTCGAGAAGTCGAAGTAGCCGCCCTGGTCGTGCGGCAGCGGCTCGATCTCGCCGTCCGGGCCGCGCCGGAGGAGGAAGAACTCGAGCTCGGGACCGGTGTTGACGATGTAGCCGAGCGACTTGGCGTGCTCGACCTGACGGCGCAGGACCAGGCGTGGATCGCCCGCGAACGCCTCGCCGCGCGGCGTGTAGACGTCGCAGATCACCCGCGCCGTGCCGCGCGGCCCCGAGCCCGGCTGCCATGGGATCTCGGAGAAGGTGTCCATGTCGGGCATCAGGTACTGGTCGGATTCGGCGATCCGCGTGAACCCCTCGATGGACGAGCCATCGAACCAGGTGCCGTGCTCGACCGATCCCGCCAGCTGGTGGATCGGGATCGTGACCGCCTTGACGTGGCCGATGACGTCGGTGAACTGGAGCTGGACGAAGCGAATCCCGCGCTCCTTGGCAGCCGCGATCTTGGCGGTGGACTCGGCGCTCTGGGTCACGACGGGGATCCTCCTGGGTGGGTGGAGTCGGGTGGGGAGAGCGGGGACAAGAATACGCCCGACCCGTTGCCGGGCCGGGCGTATCGAGCGTCCGCGTGAGCCTCAGGGTCAGTACTGGAAGAGCAGCTCGCGATACTTCGGGAGCGGCCAGAGGTCGTCCGCGACGACCGTCTCCAGCTCGTCCACGACGCCGCGCAACGCCTGCTGGGCCGGGATCACCGAGACCGAGAAGGCCCGGGCCTCGTCCTGGACCGATCCGGCGGCGTGGGCCTCGTGCTGGGCGTGCTCCAGGGCGCCGAGCGCGTCGACGAGCAAATCGGCAAGACCGGACACCCGTTCGCAGACCTCGTTGATCCCGCGCGACGACGGTGCCGCGCCGAGCTGGCCGAGGTACCGGGCGGTGGCCGGCAGGATCATCGTGGAAGCGATGTCCCGCGCGCAGTTCGCCTCGATGTCCTGGACCTTGACGTAGCGCTCCCAGCCGATCTCGACCCGGGCGGCCAGCTCGCGCTCGGACAGGACCCCAAAGCCCGAGAAGAGCGCCTTGGCCTTGTCCGTGGTCAGCGACGGCAGGGCGTCGACCGTCGAGCGGTTGTTTGGCAACCCGCGGCGAGCGGCCTCGGCGTGCCATTCCTCGGAGTAGCCGTTGCCCTCGAACAGGACCTGCTTGTTCGCGTTGGCGATGCCCGACAGGATCCCGGTCAGGCCGGTCATGTCGCCGGGCTTGAGCCCATCGAGATCGTCGGCGAGGTGCTGGAGCGAGTCGGCGACGGCCGTGTTGAGCACGGTCTGCGGCCAGTAGATCGGGGCCGACGAGCCGACCGCGCGGAACTCGAACTTGTTGCCGGTGAACGCGAACGGCGACGTCCGGTTCCGATCGGTCGCGTCCTTGGACAGGACCGGCAGCGAGGTCACGCCGAGCTCGACCGAGCCACCCTGCTTGGAACCGGTGGCGGCGCCCTTGCCGAGCTGCTGGACGACGTCCTCGAGCTGCGAGCCGAGGAAGATCGACATGATCGCGGGCGGCGCCTCGTTGGCGCCCAGGCGGTGGTCCTGGCCCGCGTCGGCGATGCTTGCGCGGATCAGGTCGGCGTGCTCGTTGACCGCGCGGATGACGGCCATCAGGAAGGCCAGGAACTGGGCGTTGGCGTGCGGGTCGTTGCCCGGGTCGAGCAGGTTCTCCCCGTCGTCGGTGGCCATCGACCAGTTGTTGTGCTTGCCCGAGCCGTTGATCCCGGCAAACGGCTTCTCGTGGATGAGGAACATCAGCCCGTGCTGCGGCGCCAGCCGGCGCATCAGGCTCATCACGATCATGTTGTGGTCGGACCCGACCGACGTCGGCTCGAACACCGGCGCCATTTCGAACTGGGCCGGCGCCACCTCGTTGTGGCGCGTCTTGGCGGGGATGCCCAGCCGCCACAGCTCGCGGTCGAGATCCATCATGAAGGCCAGGATCCGCTCGCGGATCGGACCGAAGTACTGGTCCTCGAGCTCCTGGCCCTTGGGTGGCGGCGCACCGAACAGCGTCCGGCCGGTGAGCAACAGGTCGGGCCGCTGCTCCGCCAGCCGGCGGTCGACGAGGAAGTACTCCTGCTCGGGGCCGATGTTGGTAAAGACCCGACCGGCCGACGCGTTGCCGAACCAGCGCAGCACACGGAGCGCCTGCTTGCCCAGCGCCTCCTGCGAGCGCAGGAGCGGGATCTTGTGGTCGAGCGCCTCCCCGGTGAACGAGACGTAGGCGGTCGGGATCGTGAGCGTGACGCCGTTCGGCTCGACCTGGAGGAAGATCGGCGAGGTGACGTCCCAGGCGGTATAGCCGCGGGCCTCGAACGTCGCCCGGATGCCGCCAGACGGGAACGAGCTCGCGTCCGGCTCGCCCTGGACGAGGTTCTTGCCGGAGAACTCGGCGATCGTCCGTGCCGTCGCCGGTCGGGGTCAGGAACGAGTCGTGCTTCTCGGCGGTCGAGCCGGTCATCGGCACGAACCAGTGGGTGTAGTGGGTCGCGCCCTGGGCCAGCGCCCACTCCTTCACGCCGTGGGCGACCGCGTCCACGATCGCCGGGTCGAACGGCTCGTGACCGTCGATCGTCTGCCGCAGTTTCGTGTAGATCGGCTTGGCCAGGTACTTGCGCTGGGCGACGTCGTCGAACACGTACTGGCCGTAGATGTCGGCGCCCGCGCTTTCGAGGTAATCCTGGGTCTTCGCGACCCGGTGCGCGGCGATCTCCGAGATGGCAGTCGTTCGGGCGGTCATGGGTCTCCTGTCTGTGCGGTCGGCTCCGGCGTCCGGTCCGGATGCCGGCCTCGGGTCCGACGTCATCGACCCCGTCCGGCTCGTGGACGGGGCAGACGGCACCACGGTTCGATTGCGGAACCGCCTCGGCTGACGATAGCAGCGGCCCAGGTTGCGGTTCAGCACCGACCCGAGACCCGCAACGTTGCGCCTGACGGACGACCGCACGACGGCCCGGATCAGGCGCTGCCGCGGGCGGCCACGAGCTGGTCGAGCAGGCGTCCGAACTCACGTTCGACGTCGACGTAGCGGTCCGATCGCCACACGATCCCGAGCCGGCCGTCGGGGGTCAGCCGGGTCCAGACCCGGCGGCGTGGCCGGTAGAACGTGATCGTGATGCCGGCGATGAGCAGCCCGAAGGCGAGCCAGATCAGGCCCTGGCCCGGATCGCTGCTTGGCGATGAGCAGGGTGTATTCGCCGACGTCGCGGAGCTCGATGCTGAGGCCGGCGTCGGATGCCACGCCCGTCTCGCCCTTGGCCAGCGCCAGCGGGGTGAAGTCCTGGGCGATCGGCGTCCCGTCCGGGTTCGTGCCGATCACCCGGTACGGCAGGATCAGGACCACGCCGGTGCCGTCGGGCTCCGTCGCGGAGCAGCAGTTGCAGCCCGATATCCGTGCCCGGGCACGCCCTGGATGCCGTATGGCGAGCCGGCGGCGGCATCGGTCAACGGGACGGCGCCGTCCCACAGCGGCCGGCCGGCAGCAGTCGCGGACGAGGAGATACGGGCGCCGGCCCGAACCCGTTCTGGTGGAACGTGTAGCCGGCCACCGACAGCGGGTCGTTGACCCGGATCGTCTTGCGCGCGATCTCGCGACCGTCCTGGTAGACGGCCAGGTCGGTGGTGAAATCGGTGGCCTGTCCGGTGTCGAACCCGGGGGCCTCGAAATCGATGTTCTTGACCAGCAGCAGGCCGGGCGTCCCGATCGGCTGGACCGTCAGCGAGCTGCCCTCGGGCACGACGAGGCCCTGCTCGTCGCCGAGCCGGGAGGTGACCGCGGCCGCGATCAGGAAGGTGACCAGCCCGGCGTGCGTGAGCAGCGTCGCCAGCTTGGTGTACTGGTGTCGATCGCCGTACAGGAAGCGGGTGCCGTCGGCGGCGGTCGTCTCGCGGACGTGGAGGCCAGTGCGCCGGAGCACGGACCGGATGCCATCGGCCGAGACGCCGTCCATCGCAGCGCGATCCGGGCAGCCGCGGGTCGAAGAACGGCTCAGGCTGGTCGACCCGGACGTCGCGCACGCCGCGCCACAACTTCGGCGTCCGGTCCAGCGTGCACACGACGATCGAGGTCACCAGCACGACCAGCCCGGCGCTGAACCACGGCGAGCGGAAGATCGAGAACACGCTCAGCCGGTCGAGGACGTCGACCATGCCTGACCCGAGCAGCGGGTCGTAGCGCGCGTGCAGGTCGTCGAGTGCCGAGGCGTAGTCGGTCGCGGATCGGAAGGCGAAGTCCGGCAGCTGCTTGATCGTCATCCCGACGACCGCCAGCAGCGCCAGCACGATGATCTGGGCGACGGCGAAATCGACCTTGGTCAGCAGCCGCCACAGGCCGCGACCAAGCCGGGCCGGGACGTTGAGGCCGCCGGGCCGGAGGGACGCGGCCGAGACCGCTGCCGGGGTCGCGATGGCCCGACCTCCTGGTCCGGCCTAGATCGCGCCGACGGCCGGGACGGGCTCGCGGTCGGCGTCGGCAAACGGCAGCGCGGCCACCAGCGCGTCGCCGAAGTCGGCCTGCAGGTCCTCGAGGTCCTCGAGGCCGACCGAGACGCGCAGCAGCCCGGGCGTGATCCCGGTCCGCTCAGCAGCTCCGCCTCGCTGAGCTGGCGGTGCGAGGTCGAGGGCGGGTGGACGACCATCGTATGGACGCTCCCGAGCGATGCCGTCAGCTCGGGCAGACGGAGGGCGTCGATGACCGCGCGGCCGGCCGTCCGGCCGCCCTCGACCTCGAACGCGAGCATGCCGCCGAAGACGCCCGGCCGGAACTGGCGGATGGCGACCTCATGCTGGGGATGGCTCGCCAGGCCCGGATACAGGACCGACCGGACGCCCGGGTTGGGTCTCCAGCCAGGACGCGAGGCTGCTCGCCGTGCGGGCGTGTCGATCGGCCCGGACGGCGAGCGTCAGGATGCCGCGCAGGACCAGGAACGCTTCCAGCGGCCCCAGCGTCGCGCCGGTGTCGATCTGCACGCGGCCGACCTCGGCGATCCGTTCGCGTCGAACCGGCCACTACCCCGGCGATCACGTCGCTGTGGCCGCCCAGGAACTTGGTCGCGGATTCGACGACGAGATCGGCCCCGAGCTCGAGCGGCCGGCAGACGTACGGCGACGCGAACGTGTTGTCGACGACGTACGCGGCGCCGTGACGATGGGCCAGCTCGGCCAGCGCGGCATGGTCGGCGAGGAAGGTCGTCGGGTTGGCGATCGTCTCGGCGTAGAGGACCCGGGTCGGACCCTGCGCGAGGGCCGCCTCGACCGCGTCAAGGTCGGTGGTGTCCACGATGTCGATCCGCACGCCGAAGCCGCCGAACCGGCGCAGCAGCTGGGTTCGTGTCGAGCCGTACATCGCGACCGGCGCGACGACCCGGTCGCCGGCCTGCAGCAGCGATGCCAGCGCGGCATGGATCGCGCCCATGCCCGAGGCCAGGGCGAGGCCCGCCTCGCCGCCAGCCAGTTCCGCATAGGCATCGCCGAGCGCGGTCGTGGTCGGGTTGGAGATCCGGCTGTAGGCGTACCCGGCGCGCGGATCGGCGGCGACCCGGCCGAGCTCGTCGGCATCCCCCGAGGAGAACGTGGCCGTCTGGTAGATCGGCACGCTCGTCGGCTGTCTGGTCGACCCGGGGCGCTCGCGAGGCGGCCCGGATGGCTCGCGTCGAGAACCCACGGTAGCGCGGCTCGGGGCGTGGCTCGGCGTCGCTCACGGCGCCGATGCTACACCGGAGTCGCCGATCGCCCCGGCGGCCTGGCCGCCACCCGTCTCCGAGTCTCGCTTGTTGCGGCGGATCGGGATGGACACACCCGTCACCCGGTCCTTGCCGGCCCGCTTGCTGGCGTACATCGCCTCGTCGGCGCTGATCATCAGCTCGTCCGCCGTCCGCCCGTCGGCCGGGTAGCTGACCGACCCCGATCGAGAGGGACGGGTGCGATCCGGGCGTGGCCAGGTCGATGGCCATCGCATTGACGCCGCGGCGGATCTTCTCGGCCAGCACGAACGCGCCGGTCGGGTCGGTCTCGGGCAGGAGCACGACGAACTCGTCGCCGCCATAGCGGGCCGCGGTGTCGATCTTCCGAACGCCGTCGGCGATCACCTCGCCGACGCCGCGCAGGACGCGGTCGCCATGGTGATGGCCGAGCCGGTCGTTGATCGCCTTGAGGTCGTCGAGGTCCATCATCAACAGGCAGAAGCCGCGCCCGGACCGGGCACAGCGGGCGATCTCGCGGCCGATCGCCGCGAAGAAGAACGTTCGGTTGAACAGCCCGGTCAGCGGATCGACGGTCGACAGACGGATCGCCGCGTCGCGGGTCCGACGCTGCTCGCGGGCGATGACCATCGCCGCATAGGCCAGCAGGACGAGCGCGGTCAGGTTGACCCCGACGGTCGCGGCGGCGGCAGTCGAGCTTCGTGTCGGCGGCCGAGCCGGCGACGACGGCCAGCGACGTAGCCGAGCGCCGCGGCCCCGGCGAGCGCGACCGTGATCGGCGGCGAGACGACGAGCGCTCCGCCGGCGACGATCAGCGGGAAGGCGAAGAAGAACGGGCTCGCGACGCCGCCGGTCAGCGCCACCAGCAGGGTCGCGACGCGTGATCGCGACCGAGCCTTCGACCACGAACTTGGCCGGGCCCAGGACGTCGGACGGGAGCAGGTCGTGGACGACGACCACGAACACCCCGCCGAGCGCCAGCAGCACCAGGATCGCCGGCTGGTTGGCCGGCCACAGGCCGGTGGCGGCGACGATGGCCGTCGTGCTGAGCAGGAAGAACCAGGCCACGATCCGGACGATCCGGTCGTAAGCGTTGGCGGGGATCCCGTCTTCGTCCGTGGCGCCCGCCATCCCGCCGACGACCGCGGCCTCGGCCGCCTGGCGCTCGGCCAGGTCGGCCGACTCCGCCGAGCTGCCGAGACGACTCGGCCGGCCGAGCATCGGCGGGACGATGATCATCGCCATCAGAACCAGGTTTGCCGCGACCGCCGCGACGATCAGGACCAGGACCGGCTCAACCGGCACGCTTGTTCTCGCCCCCTGCCTGCGCGCGGGCTAGCTGCTGCATGAATGTGAGCATCTTACCGACCCGAAGGGCCTTGACCGGCCGTCCGGGGCACGGCCCGGTGCCGATCGGCAACGGATCAGCGAGTCCCATACTGATAGGTCTGCTTGACGAGGCGAAGGTAGACGAAGGTCTCGGTCTCGCGGACGCCGTCGATCGCCCGGAGGCGCTCCGCCAGGAACGCCAGCAGGGCCTCGTTGTCCTCGCAGACGGTCTCGATCAGGAGATCGTAGGTACCCGCGGTGATCACCACGTAATCGACCTCGGGCATGGCGGCCAGCCGTTCGGCGACCTCGATCAGCTTGTCGCTCTGACAGCGGATGCCGATCATCGCCATCTGGTGGAAGCCGAGCCGCAGCGGGTCGGTCACGCCGACGACCTGGAGGATCCCCCGCTCGATCAGCCGATTCGTCCGCGCCCGGACGGCGGCCTCGGAGACGCCGAGATCCGCGGCGATCTGGGTGAACGGACGGCGGCCGTCCGCCTGGAGGTGCTCGATGATCCGCTTGTCGAGATCCGACACCTCCTCCGAGGCGCGCCCGGAGGCTGGGCGTGACCGCGGAGGACGGGCGGGCAGGCTCATCGAGGCGGCGTCGACATCGGCGACGGCATGCTAGCACGCGATCTGGCGATGCCCGTCTCGGGTTTCACGGCCGATCGAGCTCCGTCAGGACCGGACCAAGGGCTCGGATCGCGGACGGGGTGATCGGGTCGACGACGAGCTGGACATGGGCGATCCCTTCGGCGGCGAACCCGCGGAGCGCCTCTGCGATCTCGGCCGGGCTGCCCTCGAGCGGTGGCGTCGGATCGTCGGCATAGTCCCCCTGGAGGCGTCCGGATCCGCTCGGCAGCCGAACCATGACCGCGACGGTGCGCTCGACCTCGGCGGGGTCGCGGCCGACCTCACGGCACGTCGCGTCGATCAGCTCGCGGAGCGGCCGAACGCCGTCGGGCCGGTTCCTGATCTGCGCAAACCAGCTGTTCCACGAATCGACGTACGGGAGCGTGGCCCGCAGCATCCGCGGTCCGTTCGAGCCGATCATCAGCGGCGGCCCGGCCGACCTGGGTCCGCGCGGCAGCAGCTCGCAATCGCGGACCTGGTACCAGCGGCCGTCGAAGTCGACCGCGCCGTCGCGCAGCAGGCTGCGGATGATGGTGAACGCCTCCTCGAACCGCTCGACGCGGTGGTCGTAGGGAAAGCCGTAGGCACGGAACTCGGTCTCGTTCCAGCCGGCTCCCAGGCCGAGGACGAGGCGACCGCCGCTGATCTCCTCGATCGTGGCGGCCTGCTTGGCGAGCAGGGCCGGGTTGTGGAAGTTGGTGCAGGCGACCAGCGGACCGAACTCGACGCGGGTCGTGACCGCCGCGACCGCGCCGAGCATGGTCCACGCCTCCCACGGCCCGCGCGGTGGCCGGTCCTCCCAGCGATAGAGGAGATGCTCGCCGAGCCAGATCGAATCGAAGCCGAGATCCTCGATCGCCCGGATCATGTCCAGCTGCTCCGACCAGCGGACCTCGTACTCGACTTCCGGAAGCTGGATCCCGACCTTGAGCGGCCGACCGGCGGTCATGTTGTCCATCCGCGAAGCGTAGCGGCGACCACGCGCGTTGACAGGTCCGATGCGGATCACGCACCCTGCCCGCGGTGTTCGCGAACCGTCACCTCACTCGCCGCTCGCAAGGCGGGCCCCACCGGGCCACCTCGACCTGAGGCCGCGCGCCACCCGGCGCCCGGCACCGAGCGGGCAGCGCCCCGGCACCTGCGCCGAGGGCGCATTTTCTTGGGTCATGGAGGCACCCAACGTGGACCTCGCGCTCACAATCCGCGGCTTCATCCTCGGCTTCACCATCGCCGCCGCCGTCGGCCCGATCAGCCTGCTGGTCATCCGTCGAACCCTGTCGGAGGGCCGCGTCGTCGGGCTGGCGTCAGGGCTCGGCGTGGCGACGGCGGATGGGACCTATGGTGCGATCGCGGCCTTCGGACTCGGCGCCATCACGCGGGCGCTCGTCGATGCGCGACATGTCCTTGGCCTCGTCGGCGGGATCTTCCTGCTGTGGCTGGCCTGGCGAACGGCGCGTGCCGAGCCGCACGACCCGGCCGTGGTCGGGCCCCGCCGCGGTGGGCTGGCCGGTGCCTACCTGTCGATCCTGGGGCTGACCCTGACCAACCCGATGACGATCCTGTCCTTCGGAGCGCTGTTCGTCGGCCTCGGCGTGGCTAGCGGGGCACCCGGGGACGCCGCGCTGGTCACCCTCGGCGTGCTGCTCGGCTCGGGCGCCTGGTGGGTCCTGCTGACCACGGTCGTGTCGGTGGTCCGAGGGCGCGTGACGACAGCCTGGATCCGGCGGATCAACATCGCCTCCGGGATCGCGATCGGGGCATTGGCATTGTTCGCGATCTGGACGGCCGTGGCCTGATCACGGGCGGCGATGGGACGTGTCGCAACCCCGCGGTACCTGCCTCCGGATAGGTCCTGGCGCAACATTCACCCGGGGACTGCAATGGCCACCCGTAACCCGATCGTGGTGGCCACGACCTCGCGGGGCAGGTCCTCTGAGCGTGGAACGGGCATGGACCGCCAGCTCAGCCGTCGGAAACGTCGCAAGACCCGACCGGACTGGCCATTGCAGTCCCTGGACGAATGATCAGCCGTTTTGGCGCGCGGGCCGGGCGGTCCGGCGGGCCGAGCCGGGTCGGCCGCCACCGACGCAGCCCCTCAGACGCGACTCAGTCCCAGTTCCGATGGCGCGTCAGGGAACAGCGTCAGCTGCAGGCCTGCCGGGCCGTTGAGCCGCGCGTTCAGCTTGTTCCAGGGCGTTCGGGTCGGCTCGGCGAGGTCCTCGGCACCGCCCTGCGCCAACACGCGTACCGCCGCAGAGTCCGCCACCTCGAACGCCACCCGGAGGTGACCGCCAGTCGCCGCCCGACCTCCACCCGATCGATGAACTCGGCCTGCGCGCTGTCGCCGGTCGGCGGACACGGAAACGCGGCCTGTCCCGTGAGGGGCGGGCCGCGTTTCGGGCGTTCGTCAGGCGGCGCGAACCTTGGTGGCGCGCGGGCCCTTGGGGCTTGCCTCGACTTCGAACTCGACACGCTCGCCGCCGATCAAGCGATCGAAGTTGAGTGACGAGTCCAATCCGTCTCGATGGAAGAAGTATTCCTTCGCATCCTCGGCGGCGATGAAGCCGAAGCCTCGGTCCGAGATGACCTTCTTGATGGTTCCGGTCGTCATGACGACCTCCAGCGTTCCCCGAACTCGGAGTTGCACAGCGCACGGTCCGTTCGAGAAGAGGGGCGACCACGCGACGCTTCGCCACACAATGCGACGAGCGGCCACCGTAGCACAGAGACCGGAATTGCGACATCGGAGCGCGCAAGCGGCAGGCCGGCCGGAGGTTGCAGGTTGCTTGCGGTCGGCGCTCTTCCCGTCCGATGGGTTGGCTCGTATATTGACAGGAGTCGATATATATCGTAGCGTGCGCACCGGGTACAAGCGGAATGGAGAACATGCGTGCCGCTGTCAGACGTCATCCCGTGGGTCTCAAGCCAGGTGGCCACGAGCATGCTTCACAACTGGCCCTTTCTGACGCTTGGCATCGTCAGCGCGGCGGCGCTCAAGGTCTATGTCGGAACCGAGCGCATCGCCGGCATCTTCCAGCGGCGGACCGGCGTGGCCGTGGTGGGTTCCGTGGCTGCCGGCGTCGTCACGCCGTTCTGCTCGTGCGGCACGACCGCGGTGGTGCTGTCGATGATCGCGACCACCGCGCCGTGGGCGCCGATCGTCGCCTTCATGGTCGCCTCGCCGCTGACCTCACCGGACGAGTTGTTCGTGTCGGCGGGGCTGTTCGGGTGGCCGTTCGCGACCTTCTTCTTCGCCGCATCGATCGTCCTCGGGCTCGCCGGCGGAGCCGTGGCATTGCTGGCCGAGCGGGCCGGGCTGCTCGAGAACCAGGCGCGGTTCGTGGAGCCTGACGCCTGCTCGTCGTGCGCCGTGGCGCCGGAGCCCACGTTTGCGACCTTCGGAATCGGGCCGGGCGCGGCGTCGGTGGCCGAGTTCGAACTGCGGCGTGCGCCATGGCGGCTGGGGGAGCTGGCTCACGAGGCGTGGACGCTGGGGCGCCGGATGATGGTGCTGTTCGTCGGCTTCGCCGGCATCGGCTACCTCGCCATCGCGATCATCCCGACGGCCTGGCTGACGGCGCTGCTTGGCGGGTCCAGCCCGCTGTCGGTCGTCATCGCGGCGACCGTCGGCATCCCGTTCTACATCAGCAGCGAGGCGAGTCTGCCGCTGGTCGCCGGCCTGATGCACGGCGGCATGGGGACAGGCCCGGCAATGGCGTTCCTCGTCACCGGCGCCGGAACGAGCATCGGCGCCATCTCGGGCGCGCTGCTCATCGCCCGCTGGCGCGTCCTGGCGATCATCGCCGGGACGTTGTGGGCGGGCGCGGTCGTCCTCGGCTTGATTGCCTCGGTGGTCGTGTAGGAGACGCACCGCCATCGGCGATCGCCCGTCGGGCATCATTCCGAGGCGCGCCGGCGCTCAACCCACCCGAGGCTCGCCATGAATGCCCTGATCTTCGACCTCGACGGGACCCTCGTCGACACCGTCTACGCCCACGTGTTCGCCTGGCAGCGGGCGCTGTCGGAGGCCGGTCTGCCGATCGACGGATGGCGGATCCATCGACGGATCGGGATGAGCGGCGGGCTGTTCGCGCGGGCCGTCGCGCGAGAAGCCGGCCGGCCGCTGAGCGACGAGGAAGCCGAACAGGTCCAGCGCCGCCACGGTGCGCTCTTCCGCGAGCTCCTGCCCAATCGCCGGCCGCTGCCGGGCGCGAAAGAGCTGCTGGCGTTCCTGCGCGACCAGGGCGTCCCGCACGGGATTGCGACCTCGGGCCGGCGCCCCGAGATCGACGCCTCGCTCGACGCGCTCGGCGTCCCGCCCGGCACCGTCGTGGTCGACCGCGGCGACGTGCTCCGGGCGAAGCCCGAGCCGGACTTGTTCCTCGCCTGCCAGGAACGGCTGGGCGTCCCGGTCGGGGCGTGCTACGTCGTCGGCGACGCGGTCTGGGACCTGCTGGCTGCCCGTCGCGCCGGGATGCTCAGCATCGGCCTGCTGACCGGCGGCTACGGCGAGGACGAGCTGCTCGGGGCCGGAGCGTTCCGCGTCTACCGAGGCGCCGACGAGCTGCTCGAGTCGATCGACGAGCTCGGCATCTAGGGGCGTCTGTCACGTGATCGGTATGAATGCGGTCTCGCCGCCGGGTCCCGCGTTCGGCACGAACCGATACGCTCCGGACTGCGGCCTCCGGCCGGTCCTGTCGTCGCGAAACACGCACCGATCCGGGCGTCTGGCGATGGCAGCCGGCGGGGGGTCGTGCCATGGAAACGCGCATGCTCGGCCCGGGACCACCGGGAATCGGCGCCTTCATCGACTGCCCGGATCGCCCTTGCGATCACGCCGTCAACCTGGTCGGCGCCGAGCTTGGCCCACGAGCTGGGACGCCGACGTCGCCAACTGGATGGCGCGCGCCGGACGAGGCATCGACGTGAGGGGTCCGTACGACACGCGAACGGCGGTGTTCTGGGGCAAGTCCTGGTGGGGTGGGCCGCTGGCGGGGCCCTGCCTGGCGACTGACCAGGCTCATGGCAACGGCGGACACGGTCATCCGGCCAAGGACCACGGGCATCATGGCCGCCCAACCCATCGCCGACTCCGCCGCCGCCGGGCCAGCCGCCGCCGGGCCAGCCGCCGGCCACCACATCGCCGCGCCGGCGACGTCGTCGGCGTCGTCCGTGATTGGTCGGGGAGGCGGGACTCGAACCCGCGATCTCGTGCTCCCAAAGCACGTGCGTTACCAGGCTACGCTACTCCCCGCCGACTCAGGCTCAGGAAACGCGATACGTCGCGAGCGCTGCGCCGAAGAGTAGCCTACAGCGCCCGAGCGCTCAGCCGACCCGAGGAGCAGGCCGGTTCGGTCTGCCCCCGTCGCCTGTCCGGTCAGCCTGTCGCCGCCAAGTCGTAGACGACGGCTCCCCGGACAGGTAGGTTGGCCCCGATGATGCGCGATGAGCCGGTTGCCCTCGAGCACGAGAACTGGATCGACTACCTGACGAGCGTCGTGAGCTGTACGAATCGGACGACCGTGACTCGGGTCGGCGGTGTCGTCACGATCCTGACCGGCCTGCCGTTCGATTGGTTCAACCAGGTCCTGATCGAACGCGAGGAGGCCAAGGAAGCCGACGTTCGCGCCGGCGTGGCCCAGGCGCGCGAGCATGGCGGCCCGTTCGTCGTTCGGCTGCGTGACGGCATCGATGATCGGTTCATCCCCACGTTGAGCGGAGCTGGACTCGCGCCCGAGGGGTCCGAGACCTGGGTTCCCGGCATGGTCGCGTACCCGCTCGACTCCGACGCCATCGCGGTGCCCGCGGCGCCGGAGCTCGAGATCCGCCGGGTGACCGACGCGGCGGGAATCGACGCCCATCGTGAAGCCGTGACGGCCGGGTTCGGCTCGCATCCGGCGGTCGCCGACGGAACCGCGTGCATAGGCCTCCTTGACCGGCCCGAATGCGTCCTCTACGTGGGCTATGCACTCGGTAGCCCGGTCGTCTCCGGGCTGGGCTGGCGCACCGGCCGGACGATCGGCGTCTACAGCATCGCCACGATCGCGTCGGCGCGCCGGCGCGGGTACGGCGCGACGATGACCGCTCGCGTCGTCGCCGACGGGTTGGCCGCCGGCTGCGACGTCGCGGCGCTCCAGGCCAGCGAGATGGGGCGCCCGATCTACGAGCGCCTGGGCTTCAGAACCGTCGTCCGGTACACCTCGTACGTCGAGGCGGCTGGAGCTTGCGCAGAAGAACGGGAAGTACCCGCTCACGGCGACGTGGACGCCCAACGGGCCCGACGCGAATCGCTACCTGGGGAGCGCCACATCGACGACCTTCAGCCTCCACGTCAAGTGATCGACTGGCCCAGCTGAGGACGGCCAACCAGAGCCGGAGGACGTCAAGCCCTCCGGCTCTTCGGGTGATGGGCCTGATGGCCATCCTGGTACGGCCCCGACTGAAGGAGCCCTCGGTACGTGCCGGGGCGACGCGATCGCAGGTAGGCTCCCGCGCCGCCCGAAGCGACGACCGCCGCGTCGCTCAGCGCCGCGATCGCCAGCCGCGGCCGAAGGTACCCGGCCGACACGAGGCTCCCATCAGGGCCGGCAATGCCGCTGCCGCCGAAGAACGTGATGCCGCGGCGCCGATCGACGGTGTTGGCGAGGGCCACGTAGATGTTGTTCTCGATGGCGCGAGACGCCAGGTTGGCCGCCTGCTGCGCGCGATACGGGTCCATGTCGGCCGATGGGACGGCCAGCAGCTGGGCACCGCCCAGCGCGAGCAGCCGCGCTACCTCGGGGTACTCGATGTCCGCGCAGATCGACACGCCGAGGCGCGCGATGCGCCGCCGGGCGTCGGTGCCGAGAACGACGTCGAAGACCGGGTAATCGTCGCCGCGGCTGAACGCTTCGTGTTCGCGCTCGAACAGGTGTGTCTTGCGGTAGATCCCGACCAGCGCTCCATCGGCGCCGATGACGAGCGCCGCGTTGAACGGGTGGACCGGATCGGCCGGGTTGCGCTCGAGGAAGCCGCAGACGACGGCTGTACCCGTCGACGCCGCCAATGCCCGCAGCTCGCTCGCCGCCACGCCGTCGACGACCTCGGCCAGCGCCAGGACGTCCGGGCGGATCGAGTAGCCCTGGACGAAGCATTCCGGGAAGACGATCAGGTCGCAGCCGCGCGACGCTGCACGGCGAACGTAGCGGGTTGCCAGCCGCAGGTTCGCGCCGACGTCGCCGACCGTCGCGCCGACCTGGGCTACCCCGACCCGCAAGCCGTCGAGCGACGCCCGGGCGCCGCCAGGATCGCGGGCCGCTGCCGGTTCAGCCGTGGCCGATCTCTTCGGGCAGCTCGTACCAGCTCATCCGGTCGCCGACCCGCGCCCGCATCTTCCACCTGGTCGACTTGGGAGCGGCGTTGATTCGCTCCCGGAGGGCGACGATCTGCGCGCCCGGGTCGAATCGCAGCGGTCGCCCGACGTCGAGCTCGGAGGATTGGACGTCGCCGGCGAGGAACGCCTCGAGCTTGTCGAGATTGCCGGTCGTGGTCCGCCACCATCCCCAGTCCGCCGACGTGAGCTCGAGGATCCTGCGGACGTTGATCGTGGCGCGCTTGTCGTCGGCCTCGCCGGTCCCATCCGCCTCGCCCAGCGGGTGCTCGGCCAGCAGGATCAGCGCATCCAGCACGTCCTTTCGGTTGATCTTGACGACCTGCAACTTCGACATCAGGAGCTCGGCCAGCGGCAGGGTCGGGTGGGTGGCGCCGAGCCGCCCGGCGAACTCGAACTGGTGGCACATCTCGAGCTTGTCGACGAGGATGTCGACGGGCCGGCGTCGAGCCACGTCCACGAAGTACAGCTGCTTGTGGCCGTACAGCGCGTTGTATTGCTTGTCCGGCGTGTAGCCCTCGGCGATCAGGAGCTCCACGACGGCCTTGCGGTCCCGGCCGCGCGTCGCCAGGTCCAGGTCGCGCCCGTCGCGGTCGATCCGGGCCGTCCACGTCGGGGCCTGGGCGTGGAAGGCGAGGCCGCCCATCAGCCGGACCTGGAGGCCGCGATCGTCGGCGATCGAAATGAGGCGGAGCGCCTCCGCGAGCGGGTCACCCAGGGTTCTCGGGGCGGGCGTGGCGTCGGCCGACGTCATCGTGGCACGGGACTCCGCATTCGGGTGGACGGTGCGAATTCGGCACATGATCCGCCCTTTTCATGGGCGGGGCGGTCAGTATACTGGCGCGGTCTTCGAACTTCGAAGACACGCCCGCCGTGGGAGGAGCCGGCGGAGCGAAGCCCGGCGACCGCGGCGGCGGTATCCCCGAGGCGCGGTCGCGAGCCACGATTGGAGGCGTGCGTCGATGGCCGCGACGACCGAGGGTCGGGCGCTCTTCACGAGGCAGTCGTCGGGACTCGTTCGTGAAGTCAGCGTCCTCAACGCGCTGTTCTTCAATACCGCGGCGTTCATCGGGGTGGGCGTCGGCTGGTACCCGGTCTTCTACTCGCTGGCGTTCGTCGCCATCGGGACGGCCGGCGGCTTCACGACCTACGGGATCGCGGCGATCCTGATCGGGCTGGCCTGCATCATCCTGTCGCTCATCTTCGCGAGCCTGACCAGCGTCATGCCACGGTCGGGCGGTGACTATGTCTTCACCAGCCGGATCGTGCCGAGGATCGGTCCGTTCCTGGGCTGGATGGAGAGCTGGAGCCTCGCCTTCGCGTCGGTCGCGATCATCGCCTTCGAGGTCCCGGTCTTCGTCCGCAACCTGCAGATCACCGGGCGGATCATCGGGATCGGGACCGGCAGCGACTTCTTCACCGGCGCCAACAGCTGGTTCACCAATTCCTCGGGGGCAGTCACCGATGTGCCGGGTTTCCTGGCCGCCGTGGTCGTCCTGATCCTTATCGGGGTCGTGACCTTCCAGCCGACCCGGAGGTTCCACCGGATCGTGACCGTCCTGGCCGGGATCGGCCTTATCGGCATGATCGTGATGTTCGTGGTCGGCATGGCGACGATCACTCCGGAGAGCTTCGCCGCCAACCTGCCGACCTATGCCAACGGCACGACCGTCGACGCGCTGGTCAAGGCCGGCCAGGACAACGCCGTCATCGGCGACGTCAACCTCGATCCGTCGGTCTTCTCGTTCGTGGCCGGGATCGTCCTGCTCAACTACATCGGGTTCCAGTACTCCGCGTACATCAGCGGCGAGATCCGGGGCAACGTCCGGCGCGGAATCCTGATCGCGGTCCTGGGCGCCCTGGTCGTCGCCGTGTTCATGAACTCGGTCTACACCGATTTCCTGGCCGCTCGACTGGGCGTCAACGGCCAGATCGGCTGGGGCGTCCTGTACTGGCTCGGCGACCCGAGCCTGCCACTCGGCCAGCCCAACTCGCTGCCGCTGACGGCCGCGATCTCGCAGCCCGGGCTGTGGCCGATCTGGACATTCGTCAGCCTCGCCGTGACGCTCTTCCCGTTCCTGCTCTGCCCCGTCTACGTTGCCTTCCTGTCGCGCATGCAGCTCGCCTGGAGCCTGGACCGCCAGGTCCCGGAGTGGTTCGGCGCCGTCTCGGAACGACTGCGCGCGCCGGCCAACGCGATCCTGACCGCGCTCGTCGTCGCCGGGATCTTCGCGCTCCTCCAGAACTTCCCGATCCTCAAGGACATCGGCCTGGGCTTCCTCGCCCCAACCGACGGCAAGCTCAACCTGGTGGCGACACTGTGGTTCAGCATCCTTGCCGCCGGGCTGACCTGGATCATGCCCGGCGTCAACGCGCTGCTCGTCCGCTGGACGCGTCCGGACCTGGCCAAGGACGCCCCGTTCGGAGCCTGGCTGCCGCTGCTCGGCGCGGTCTGGGTGGTGATCATGGTCGTGCTCTACTGGTTCGCCGGCCTGAGCCCGATCATCAACTTCGTCGGCAAGCTCGAGGCCGAGAGCCAGCTGGACTACCTGAACCGGACCGGCGTCAGCTTCACCCTCCTGATCTTCGCCGCCGGGCTGGTCGTGTTCCTGATCGCCTGGATCCGCAACCGCGCCCGCGGCATCGATACCGGGCTGATGTACCGCGAGTTGCCGCCCGACTGACGCCCTCGGCCGAACGCGCGACACTGGGGAGGCCGTGGCCAAACCGTTCCGTCTCTACGTCTGCTCCGACATCCATGCGTCGGAGCGTGCCTGGCGCAAGCTGCTCAACGCGACGAAGGCGAATACCTACAAGGTCGACGCCGTGCTCATCGCCGGCGACCTGACCGGCAAGGCGCTCGTCCCGGTCGTCGAGGAGCCGGCCGGGACGTTCCGGGCGACGCTGCTCGGCACGCGGCGCGTCGCGCGAACCGAGGCCGAACTGGCCGAGCTCGAGCGATCGATCGCCGATGTCGGCTACTACGCCGTGCGGGTGACGCCCGCCGAGGCGGCAGCGATGGAGACCGATCCGGCACTCGTCAGCCGGCACTTCCACGAACAGATCACGCGCCGGGTGCGCGACTGGATGGCACTCGCCGCAGAGCGCCTCGAGGGTTCGGGCATCCCGCTCTACCTGATGCCGGGCAACGACGACGACTTCGCGATCGACCCGGTGCTCGCCGACAGCACCTACGCGCAGAACGTCAACGAACGGGTCGTCGAGCTCACGCCGTGGCATCAGCTGGTGAGCATGGGCTGGTCGTCGCCCACACCGTGGTCGACACCCCGCGAGCTGCCCGAGGAAGCGTTCCTGGATCGCCTGTCCGACCTGATGACCGGCGTGCGTGACGCCCGCAAGACCGTGATAATGACCCACGTCCCGCCCTACGACTCCGGCCTGGACACGGCGCCGCTCCTGTCCCCGACCCTCCAGCCGACCGCCTCCGCCGGCGACGTGCTTCGCGGGCCGGTCGGCTCGATCGGCGTGCGCCGGGCGATCGAATCGTTCCGGCCCGTCCTGGGCGTGCACGGCCACATCCATGAATCCGGTGGGGAGCGACGGATTGGCGGGACGCTGTGCGTCAACGCCGGATCCGAGGCGAACCACGGGGTGCTCCGCGGGTACCTGATCGACCTGGCCAGCGACGGAGTCGAGCGGACGCTCCGCGTCGAAGGCTGATCGGCGGCCGGCGGAGAGCCGGCGGGCCTCCTGGTTCGACGGATGCTGTCCGGCGATCAGCCGGTCAGCCCGGGGTCGGGGTTCCCAATCTCGGCGAAAGCCGTCGGGACCCCACCGCGTCCGCGGGTGCCGTGCCGGGACGTGGCAACGGCTCGCTTCGCGCTCGTCACGTAGACTCGGTCGCATCCCCGAACGCTGAGGACCTGCGCCGATCGTGCACGCTCGCCGGATCCGCCCCGACACGGGGCCGCTGGACCGTCGCCGCCTCGCCGCCGCTGGCCTCTCGGCGGTGCTGCCCGGGCTGGGCCAGGCGTTCAATCGCCGGCCGCAGCTCGCCTGGCTGTTCCTCGTCCCGTCGCTGGTGCTCGTGGCCGCGGTGCTGCTCGTCGTCCAACTCCAGTCGCCCGCCCGGCTCCTGGCGTGGATCGTCGTTCCGCAGGTCCTCGCCGCGCTCCTTGCGCTCAACCTCCTGGTCCTTGCCTGGCGGCTGGTCTCGGTCGGCCAGGCGTTCCTCGACCTGGGCCCGGCGGGGCCGACCGGGCGACTGGGTATCGGCGGGATCGTCGTCATCGCATTGCTCGTCGCGCTTCCGCACCTCGTGGTCTACCGCTACGGGACGATCCTGGGCGACACGTTTGCCACGATCTTCCATGGCCCAGGATTCGCCGACGATCCGGGTGTCCCGCCGGGCCCGGTGCCGGCGGACGGCGAACGGATCAACGTGCTCCTCGTCGGCGTGGACAAGCTGCCGAACCGATCGGCAACGCTGACCGACACGATGATGGTGGCCTCGCTCGATCCGATCGGCAGGACCGTCTCGCTCGTGTCGGTGCCACGGGACCTGATCGATACGCCGCTCGGCGACGGCAACGCCTTTGGGCCGAAGCTGAACTCGCTGCTCGGCTATGCCGACGCGCACAAGGACGAGTTCCCGAAGGGCGGTATCCGGACGCTCGAGGACGCAGTCGGCGCACTGCTCGGCATCCCGATCCACTACTACGCCAGGATCGACTTCGTCGGATTCATCGACATGGTCGATGCGGTCGGCGGGGTCGACGTGACCGTCGCCAAGGGCTTCGAGGATCCAGGCTACGACGGTTTCGGCTTCGGGAAGCGCGGCTGGTCGATCACCGCCGGGCCGCACCATCTCGACGGCCCGAACGCACTGGCGTTCGCGCGATCACGAAAGGCGGCGGGCGAGAGCGACTTCACTCGGGCGGCCCGTCAGCAGCAGATCCTCGTCGCCCTCCGTGACAAGGTGACCAGCGGCGGAAACCTGCTCTTCCAGCTCCCCGATCTGCTCGACGCGGTGAGCCGGACGATCCGGTCCGACGTCCCCGTCGACAGGCTCCCGGCGCTTGCGGCGATCATGGACGAGATCTCGCACCGCAACGTCGTCAGCGCGGTGATCCGCTATCCGCTGGTCCACCCGAAGTCGACCCGCTACGGCGACTCGCAGGAGCCGGATCTCCCGGCCATCCGGGCCGCGGCGGCGGACCTGTTCCCGGCGCCCGGAACGCTGCCCAAGGCCTGGACGCCGCCGAAGTAGCCAAGCCGGCGGAGTCAGCCGGCGGGCGGCGTCGGCCAGCGGTCGGCCGGCGCCTCCCATCGATCGAACCGCTCGAGCAGCGCGTCCAGCTCGAGGTCGACCTGGACGAGGCGGCGATGCCGATCGGAGATGAACCCCTCCGCGACTGCGTGGTCGAGCCAGGCCATCAGCGGCCCCCAATAACCGTCGGGTCCGAGAAGCCCGATCGGCTTGGCGTGGAGGTCCAGCTGCGCCCATGACGCGACCTCGGACAGCTCCTCCAGCGTCCCCAGGCCTCCCGGGAGGGCTATGAACCCGTCGGCCAGCTCGGCCATCTTGGCCTTGCGCTCGTGGAGCGACCCCACGACGTGCAGCTCCGTGAGTCCAGGATGGGCCAGCTCGCGGTCGACCAGCCGGCGCGGGATCACCCCGGTCACTTCGCCGTCTGCCGCCAGCGCGGCGTCGGCGAGGGCGCCCATCAGCCCGACGCGGCCGCCGCCGTAGACGATCCCGATCCCGCGTTGGGCGAGTCCTCGCCCGACGGTTTCCGCCAGCTCGCGATACCCCGGGCTCCGGCCGGAGCTCGCGCCGCAGAAGACGCAGATCCGGCGCACCATCAGAACCCGAGCTGGCGCAGCCGCGGGGCGAGGCGACGGGCCGCCCGGGCGCGATGCGAGATGGCGTGCTTCTCGGCCGGCGTCCAGAGCCCCAGCGTCCGGCCGCCCGGCGGTTCGGAGGCGGGCTCGAAGATCGGGTCGTAGCCGAAGCCGCCCGTCCCGCGCGGCTCGACGGCGATCCGGCCGCGACACGTCCCACGCGCCCGCACGAGCTCCAACCCGCCGCGCGGCCCGGTCCGGCCGGGCAGCGCGACGGTCAGCACGCACACGTAGCGCGCGGCACGCCGGTCAGGCGGCAGCCCGCGCAGCGCCTCGAGCAGGTGGCCGTTGTTTTCGGCGTCGGTCGCGTGCTCGCCAGCGAACCGGCGGGTGCGGACGCCCGGTCGCCCGCCGAGGGCGTCGACCTCGATCCCCGAGTCGTCGGCGAGTGTCGGGAGACCCGTCGCCCGGGCCCCGGCGCGGGCCTTGATGGCGGCGTTCGTCTCGAAGGTCTCCCCGCTCTCTTCCGGATCGCCGGGCACGCCCAGGTCGTCGAGCGAGAGGAGGTCGGTGTGTCGCAGGTCCAGCAGCTCGCGGAGCTCGCGCAGCTTGTGGATCGACCGGGTCGCCACCAGCAGCTGCCGGCGGCCGCCCGACGGAGCCGAGCTCAACGCCGAACGGTCGCCAGCACGGCCGCCTGGGCCTCGAACAGCCGGGCCAGCCCGCCGTCCGCGAGATCGAGCAACCGCTCCGCCGCTGCCCGGTCGAACGGCTTGCCCTCGGCCGTGCCCTGCAGCTCGACGTAGGCGCCGGCGTCCGTGCCGACGACGTTGAAGTCGACGTCCGCGTGGGAGTCCTCCGAGTAGTCGAGGTCGAGGTACGGCAGCCCGTTGACGATCCCGACCGACACCGCGGCGACCTTGGCGACCAGGTGGCGCTCCATGCCGTACGTGATCAGCGCCGCGGCAAGCGCGACGTATCCGCCGGTGATCGACGCGGTCCGCGTCCCGCCGTCCGCCTGGAGGACGTCGCAGTCGATCGTGATCGTCCGCTCGCCGAGCCGCGACAGGTCGACGACCCCGCGGAGCGATCGTCCGATCAATCGCTGGATCTCATGGGTCCGTCCGCCGATCCGGCCCTTGACCGACTCGCGATCCGTCCGCTCGGAGGTCGCCCGTGGGAGCATCGAGTATTCGGCGGTCACCCAGCCGGTCCCCTTGCCGCGGAGGTGCGGCGGCACCCGATCGACGATCGTGGCCGCGCACAGGACCTCGGTGTCGCCGACCTTGATCCGGCACGAGCCTTCGGCCCATTTCTGGACGCCGAGCGTGAACGACACGGGCCGCAGCTCGCTTGGTCCTCGACCGTCGGATCGCACGGTGGGTGGCCGGTTACCGATCGTCATGACGTCTTCTCCTCAGCCTTGGCGGCGTCCCACAACGCGTCGAGCGCCTCGAAATCCAGCTCGCGCAGCGCGACGCCACGAGCCGCGGCCTGCCGTTCGACGCTGCCGAAGCGCCGCCGGAACTTGGCATTCGCGGCGCGGACCGCCGCCTCGGCCTCGATCCCGCGCCGGCGGGCGACGTTGACCAGCACGAACAGCAGGTCGCCGAACTCCTCGGCCCATTCGACCTCGTCGGCCGCGCGGCGGAGCTCGTCGGTCTCCTCGACGACCTTGTCGAGGACGCCGTCGATCGACGGCCAGTCGTAGCCGAGGTTGGCCGCCCGCTCCTGCATCTCCTGGCTGGCCGCCAGCGCCGGCATCGACGGGCTGATCCCGTCGAGGGCGCTCCTCGGCGGAAGCTCGGTCCCGGCCTCGTCGGCGGCGGCGGCCCGCTCGTCGGCCTTGATCCGTTCCCATTGCCGGTTGACGTCGGCCGCGGTCTGGGCGACGGCGTCACCGAAGACGTGGGGGTGCCGCCGGACGATCTTCGTCGCGATCGCCGCCTGGACGTCGGCGAGGTCGAACACGCCCGCTTCCGCGGCCAGCTGCGCGTGGAGGACGATCTGCAGCCACAGGTCGCCGAGCTCGCCGGCCAGCTCGGGCGTTGCGCCGGCATCGAGCGCGTCGTACACCTCGTACGCCTCCTCGAGCAGGTGCTTGCGGAGCGACGCATGCGTCTGCTCACGATCCCACGGGCAGCCGTCGGGCTGGCGCAGGCGAGCCGAGATCCAGGGCATCGCCCAGGGGCCGGCCGCGGCGAGCTCCGGATCGACCGGGCCGAGGTAGACGGGCGCGGCCAGTCCGGCCGCCTCGAGCGAGGCCGACGCTCGCGCCATCCGGTGCACCGAACCGACCGACGGGGTGATCGGCCGGGTAGAGCCGTCGCAGGACCGCGATCGGGTCGCGCCCGCCAGGTCCCGCGCGGCCCGGCAGCGGGACGGCGGGCGCCTCGTCGCCCGCCGTCGTCCGGAGGACCGACAGCGGGACGACCACGAGCGGCCGCGAGGCCTCGATCGGGCTGGCCGTCAGCTGCTCGGCGGCGACGACCTGGAGCCCCATGGCGGGCTCGAGGCCCCAGCGGAGGCGCGCCTCGGCGACGAGGGCGTCGAGCATCGGCCTCGCCTAGCCGCCGGTCGCGCTCGAGCCCGCGAGGCTAGGGTCCCGGGTGATCGTCGCGGCGTCCTTCTTCGCCGTGTACCAGTTGGAGAAGGCGGACGACTTGATCTGGTCGAGCTGGTTGCCCTCCGGCGTCCTGGTCTCCTCCGCGAGGACCTTGAACAGGTAGATCCCGTCCTCCGGCACGACGATGACGCCCGAGGTCGACCCGATCTTGGTCCCGAAGATGGCCGCCTCCTGCGTCGCGCCGAGCTGGCCCTTGGCGATCCAGCCGAGGTCGCCGCCGCTGCCGGCCGATGGGTCCTCGGAGTTGTTCCGGGCCAGCGTCGCGAAGTCGGCACCACCATCGATCTTGGTCTTGAGCGAATTCAGCCATTCGAGATCCGGCGGCCGGTACATGACCTGGATCACGTGCCAGCCGAACGCGGACTTCACCGGCGGGAGGATCTGGCCGGGCTGAAGCCCGGGCGCCAGGATGGCCGCCTTGAACGCCGCGTCGACCTGGCTGCTCGAGTCGAAGTACGGCAGCTTGCCACCGGTGCCGGTGTCCCCGAGGTCGCCGGTCTCATCGCTCTCGGTGCGGGCGATCGAGTCGAACAGGCTGGGATCCGCCTGCAGCTTCTTGTACGTCGCGTCGGCCTCATCCTCGGCGGCCTTCCAGGCCGGATCGTTGGCGTCGAGGGTACTGGCGCCGCTCGGGTCGTTCTTGGGCGAATAGAGGATGTGGCGGACCTTGATCGCGTCGGCGCCCGGCAGCGTCGCCGGCTGCTTGATGTAGATCTCCTGGACGTGTCGCTGGGGCCCCGGCCCGGTCAGGTCGGCCACGAGCTTGTCCTCGAGCTTCTGGCGGATGACGTCGCCCTGGACGACGAGGCGGTACTTGGCGATGTCGATCCCGGCCGTCGTCAGCTTCGACTGGTATTCGCCGTCGACGGACTCGGCAGTGATCTCGGTGACCCGGCCGATCCGGTAGACGCCGTCGGCACCCTCGATGACGTCGGTCGGCGTGTTCACCTTGGCCGCGAATAACGCCGTGTGGAACGCGTCGTCCAGGCTGGTGCTGCCGGCGCTGACCCAGCCCAGGTCGCCCGACTGGGCCGATGTGGTGGTGTCGGTCGACACGGATTGGGCAATGCCCTCCCAGGCCTTGCCGCTCTGGAGGTCCTTGAGTGCGGCATCGGCCTTGGCCTTGGCAGCCGCCTTCTGGGCGGGCGTCGGTTCGGTCGCGTCAGCGTCCGTTTCGGGCTTGACCTCGATGACCCAGGCGTGGCGCGTCTCCGGCGTGGTGGCTTCCTTGAGCAACTTCGCGTCGATGTCGGCGGACGTCACGGTGATGCCCTCGTCCGTTGCGAGGCTGGCCTGGAGCCGGTTGTCGATGATCCGCTCGAGGGTGTCGCTGGTCAGCGACTGGCGAGCCTGGTCGACCGAGCTCAGCTGGCTCTGGCCCTCCGTGTCGGTCAGCTGGCCGGCGGCCACCGCGGTCCGGATCGCCTGCTCGATCTGGTCGAGCCGCCAGCTCTCGATCTTGTACCGGTCGGCGTAGTCGTCCTTGGTGATCTGCTGGCCATCGACGCTGCCAACCGACGCGAGGTGGTCGTTGTACCACGACAGGCCGGCGGCAACGAGCAGGATCAGGACGGCGGCCACCGTCACGAGCCCGAAGCCGATGTTCAGGTAGAGGTTCCGCCGTTCGTGGCTGTCCAGTGACGGGCGCTGGGCGCGCTTGACGACGGGCTTGGCTTTGAAGGTCATGAGCTGGGTGGATCCCTATGGCATGGCCGGCGAGCGCCGGGTTGTGGCGGGCAAGGTATGGTACTTCGAGTTCGGGCGTGGCGCGTCCGTGCGTGTGGCCGGACGACCCCCCCCGGATCGGCGATCAATTCGGCTCATGGCAATCACCCAATGGCGATCGCACGCCCCGGGTCGGAGTCGGTGGCGGTGTCAGCCCCCGGGCAGCGGCAGCTCCGCGAGCAGCCTGGAACGGAGCGCGGTCACGAACGGCGTCGCCAGGTGGTGCTGGTCGCGGAACACCAGGTAGCGGCCGATGACCACCGGGCATGGGTCCGTTGGGCAGGCCCAGTCGGTCGGATCCACGAAGCTCGCGCCGGCCCGCGCCGCGAGCCCGGCTTCGGCGGCCAGCCACGCCGCGTCGATCGTCCCGGCGCGAGGCTCGGCGCAGGCCAGGACGTTATCGAGGTGCCGCGACAGGCAGTCGGGCGGATCGACGTCGAACTTCGGCGTGTCGCCGATGAGGACGACCCCGCCCGCCAGGGGCCGGAGCTGGTCGAGCGTCTGGGTCAGCCCGGCCACGAGCGCCTTGCCGCCGTCGGACGGGCCCGGCCCGTTGGTGCCCGCGACCGTGTAGGGGTGGCTGCTGCCAACAATCACGAGATCGGGCCGCTCTGACTGGATCCGGGCGATCGCCGCCGATCGCCAGCGGTCGCACTCGGCGTAGGGTCGCTTGAAGTCCGAGTTCCAGATGGTCATCTCGGCGGGCGTGCAGGCACTCTTGGTCAACGACACGAGCCGCCAGTCGCGTTCCATCGCGAGCCGGGCGAGGGCCGGGAACCATTCGGCCGCGTGCGAGTCGCCGAACAGCACGACAGTCGTCCCCGAGGCCGGATCCCCGTACACGCAATCGGGAACGGCGTCGGAGGACTGATCGACGTGGCAGCCGTCCGCGTAGGTCGCCGGTTGGTCGTCGCGGGCGGCCGCGAGCGACGGCGTCAATCCGGCCGGCACGGGCCCTCCCGGCGGCGGTGGGAGCGTCTGATCGGGCGCCGGCGTCCCGGCGACCAGGGTCGGGATGGGGGCATCGCCGGACGCCGCGGCCGGGTCGACCACCGCCGCCGTTGCGGCCGCCAGGCGGTTTGTCGTGGCGAACCCGAGGCCGAGCGACGTTGTCGCGACGGCGAGCGAAACCGCTCCGGCCATTGCCAGGTTGCGGCGCGGGACGAGGCCCACGAACCGACCCCGGCGGATGGGGTCCTCCAGCCAATGCTGGCTGGCGTATGCGATCGGGACGGCCAAGACCATGAGCCCGACGCGCGCGACGAGCGGCAGGGTCCCGCCGGCGACGGCGAGCGGGAGCACCAGCAACGGCCAGTGCCAGAGGTACAACGAGTACGAGATGCGGCCCATGAACCGCGCCGGCGCCCAGCCGAGGAGCCGAGCCGGCAGGCTCGCCTGGCTGGCCATCCCGGGCAGCATCGCCAGCGCGCAGCCGACGGTCGGAAGGAGCGCCGCCGGCCCCGGGAACGGCGTCGCCGTATCGATGACCAGCGCGCCGGCCACGATCATGCCGAGGCCCAGCCAGCCGGCGGCCGTGGCCGCCGAGCCGGGCAGTCGTGCCAGCCTGCCGGCGCCGACCGCGAGGATCGCCCCGATCCCGAGCTCCCAGGCGCGCGTCGGCAGCGAGAAGAACGCCCATGGCTCGCTGGCCGTCGTGAGCCACAGCGACAGGCCGAACGAGGCCACCGCCACGACACCCGCCAGCAGGGCGATCCGACGCATCCGCGCCGACCCCACCCTCGTCACGCCGCCCGTGGCCAGCAGGAGCAGCGCCGGCCAGAACAGGTAGAACTGCTCCTCGACGCCGAGCGACCAGAGGTGGAGCAGCGGCGACGGCGGCAGCTCCGACTGGAGGTAGTCGGTCGCCTGGAACGCGAATCGGAGGTTGGAGGCATACAGCGCGGCAGCGATCCCGTCCTGGGCGACGTCGCCCGCCCGCAGCGGCGAGAGGACGAGGACGGAACCAACGACCGTCGCCAGGATCAGGACCATCGCCGCCGGAAGGAGCCGTCGCACCCGGCGTGCGTAGAACCCGGCCAGCGAGATCGTCCCGGTGGCGTCGAGCTCCCGGATCAGGAGGCCGGTGATCAGGAAGCCGGACAGGACGAAGAACACGTCGACGCCGATGTAGCCACCGGTCACGCCGGGGACGCTCGCGTGATACAGCAGGACCAGCACCACCGCGATGGCGCGGAGCCCCTCGAGATCCGGGCGGAACCCTTCGCGTGGCGCGTGCGCCTGGGCCGGAGCCCGCGTCGTCATCCTCGCCGTGACGCCACTGCGTCGACGAGCCCCAGGTACCGCGGCGCCTCGTGCTCCCAGCCCAGGCGGCGAACCCGGTCGAGGGCGCGGGTCACCTGCGCCTCGCGCGCCACGGGATCGTCGAGCAGGCCGATCACGACCCGCACGAGGTCGTCGGCGTCGCCCGGGGTGTACGTGGAGACGTCGTCGCCGAACGTCCGCTCGACCATCGGCAGGCGCGAAGCGACGACCGGACGGCGCATCGCCGCGTATTCGAACGCCTTGGTCGACAGCGAGAAGTCGGTGAACGCCGAGCGACGCGTGGGGGCGAGCCCGATGTCGGCGGCCGCGATCGCGGCCGGCACCTCCTCGATCGGGACCCGGCCGTGGAAGGTGATCCGCTGGCCCAGCCCGAGGGCGGCCGCGAGATCACGGAGCGGGACCTCGGCGAAGTCGCGGCCATATAGCTCGAGGCTGACCGGGAGGTCCGGGCGGCTCTCGGCGAGCCGGGCGACCGCGACCAGGACCACGTCCAGCTCGTAGATCGGACTGAGCGCCCCGGCATAGACGAGGCGCAAGGTCCCATCGGCCATGAACGGCCGCGGCGGATACCCGTTCGCGTCGAACCGGGCGAGCGAGGGCGCATTCGGGATGATCGTCAACTTCGAGTCCGGCACGCCCTGGGCCCGCAAGCGATCGCCGAGCGCCTCGTTGACGGTGATGACGGCAGTTGCGAACCGGATCGAGGCCCATTCCTGGACCCGCAGCAAGGCGTAGCCGATCCGTCCGGCCCGCCCGTGGAACCGGCTCCGGAAGAATTCCGGCATCGCCTCGTGGAGGTCGAGGATGACCGGCACGCCGGTGACGCGGAGCGGCACGGTCGCGAAGACCAGGAAGTCCGGCAGGGTGTGGACCTGGACGAGCCCGTAGCGGCGCCGGCGGTGGGCGCGGGTGAGCGCGACCATGGCCCTGGCGAGGAACGCCACGTATTCGACGAGATACGTTCGAAGGCCCGCCCCCTGGTGGCGCTGGACGCCGAGGCGGTGGACGCGCACGCCGGCGATCACCTCGTCGGCGGGGTCGTCGGGTCGCCGGAGGGCAAAGACGTCGACCTCGCGGCCCACCGCCGCGACGGCTTCCGCCTCCCGCCGGACTCGCGGGTCCTCCTCGTAATAGGAGTGGGTGACCATCGCGACCGGCAGTGGCGCGATCGCGGCCGCGCGCCCGTGTGTGGGTGTCATGAGCGCCCCGCAGCGTACCCCAACGGCTCCGAGGGAATGGTCGGATCGCCCGTGGTACCCTGCTGGCCCAATGAGTGCCACGGCGGAAGCGCCTGTCCGATACCGCGCGGCCGCTGCTCGGCCGGGACCGTTGGGACTGATCCGCGAGGCCGCCGTCGAGATCTGGACGCGCCGCCGCCTGATCGGCTATCTCGTCCAGGCCGACGTCCGCAAGAAGGGCTCGGACACGCTCCTCGGCAATCTCTGGTGGATCATCGACCCGCTCCTCCAGATGGCCGTCTACGTCGTGCTGGTCTCGGTGATCTTCAAGCGCGATCGGCCGGACTATCCGGTGTTCATCTTCGCTGCGATCCTCCCGTGGAAATGGTTCCAGACCACGATCTACGACGGGATCACCTCCGTGACCGGGGCCGGCGGGCTGATCCGGCAGGTGCAGTTCCCGAAGCTCGTCCTGCCGGTGGCGTCCAGCCTGGCCGCCGTCTGGAACTTCGCCTTCGGCCTGATCCCGCTTACCGCCCTGATCGTGATCCTGTTCCCCCATCGGCTGAGTCCCATGCTGCTGTTCATCCCGGCGATCGCGCTGGTGCAGCTGGCCTTCAACCTGGCCATGGCGGTCACGCTCGGCGCACTGAACGTGTTCTTCCGGGACATCGGCAACGTCGCCCGCCACGCGATGCGCCTGTGGTTCTACCTGTCGCCCGGGCTGTACGCCTTCTCGGACCTCCAGGCGGCCACCGAGAAGCTGCCCATCCCGTTGATCCGGCACATGATCCTGTGGAACCCGTTCGCGATCCTGTTTACCGCGTACCGAAATGTCATCTACGGACAGGAGCAGCCGCCGTTCGGCGGGATCATGCCGGATTGGGGTGCGCTCGGCGCCTTGCTCCTCGCCTCGTTGGTCCTGCTCGCCTTCGGGGTCCTCGTGTTCAAGCGGGCCGAGCCGGCCTTCGCCAAGGTGCTCTAGGGTGGCGGACGGCGATGGCAACGGGCACGTCCCGTCGGCCCCCTCGGCGAACCTGCCGGCGGCCATCCAGGCGAACGGGATCGGGATCCGGTACAACCTCCGGTTCACCAAGAAGACCACGCTCCAACGGTCGTTCGTCAACCTCTTCCGGCACGAGGGCCCGGACGCGTTCTGGGCGCTCCGCGACATCACCTTCAAGCTGGTGCACGGTGAATCGCTCGGGGTCATCGGGCCCAATGGGGCGGGCAAGAGCACGCTGCTCCAGGTCCTGGCGGGGATCATCGCGCCGTCCGAGGGCAGCGTCGAGGTCAACGGCCGGATCTCCAGCCTGCTGACGCTCGGCGCCGGCTTCGACCAGGACCTGACCGGCCGGGAGAACATCCGGCTGGCTGGCGCGTTCCTGGGGCTGCAGGGCCGCGACATGGCCCAGCGAACGCCGGGGATCATCGAGTTCGCCGACCTCGGGCCGTTCATCGACGCGCCGCTGCGGACCTACTCGTCGGGCATGCGCGCTCGACTCGGCTTCTCCATCGCCACTTCGGTCGACCCGGACATCCTGCTCCTCGACGAAGTACTGGCGACCGGTGACGAGACGTTCCGGGCGAAGTCGAAGGCACGGGTCGTGGAGCTGGTCCGCCAGGCGAAGGGCGTGGTCTTCGTCACCCACGACATGAACTGGGTCACCGAGTTCTGCAATCGGGCGATCCTGCTCCAGAACGGCCGGATCGTCGCCGAGGGCGACCCCGCCGAGGTGGTCGAGATCCACAAGGACCACTCTCGCCGGGCCAAGGCGGAACGAGAGGCGGCTCTGGCCGCCGCCCTGGCGGCCAGCGGCGGCGGCGTCCTGCCTCCCGACGCCGTGTCGAGCAAGCTCCTGCGCTGAGCGGGGCCGCGCTCGCCTCCACGGGCGGCTAGCATCCGCGGCGTGAGCGCCGCCGTCCGGGTCCTGACCGTCGCGCGCTGGTACCCGTCGCATGACGGACCCGGGCGGGGCACGTTCGTAGCCGACCTGGTGCGCGCCACGTCCGGCGCCGGCGTCGCCGGACGGGTGGTGTCGTTCGATCGAGTGCTCGTCCGCGGGCGGCTCGACACGCGCGACGCCACGCTGGCGGGCGCGCGGGCGGCCTACGAACGGGCCGCCACGCCCGAGGCCCTGTTCGTGGTGCCCGGGACCCGCGGCGCGCCCGGGGTGCCGGTCGCCCGCCTGCCGGTCGTTCGACGTCCCGGTTCGACGGATGTGGCGGCGCTGGTCGACGACTACGTGGCCGCGCTGCGACCGTTCGTCGCCCGGCTGGCGGGGGTGTGGCGACCCGACGTCATCCACGCCCACACGGGCCTCCCGGACGGGATCGCCGCCGCGACGATCGGCCGCGAGCTCGGTATCCCGGTCGCCGTGACCGAGCACGCCAGCACGATCGAAGCCGAGCTGGCTGACCCGGCTGCGCTCGAGCGTTACCGGACCCTGCTCGAGCCCGGCGCGCGGCTGCTCGCCGTCAGTCCGTCGGTCGCCGCGCGGCTGGCCCGGCTGCTCGGCGTTGCCCCGGATTCGATCGGCGTGCTCCCGAACCCGGTCGACGACGACGCCTTCGCCCCGTCCGACCAGGCCGTCCGCGACCCCGACGAGCTGCTGTGGGTCGGCGCGCTCGGGGAGCACAAGGGCATCGACATCCTCCTTCGGACGGTTGCCGCTCTCCGATCCGGGCGTCCGGGCCTGCACCTCACCCTGATCGGTGGCGAGCGGCTTGCCGGCGACCTGGCGCGCTGGCACGCCCTCGCGGCCGAGCTCGGGATCGCGAGCGCCGTGACTTTCGAGGGCTGGCTCGGGCGGCCGGCCGTGGCGGCAGCCATGGCGCGGTCCGCGGCGTTCGCCCACCCGAGCCCGTCCGAGACCTTCGGCGTGGTCGCCGCCGAGGCGATCCTGTCCGGCCTGCCCGTCGCCACCCGCCGATCGGGCGGCGTGCCGTGGGTGGTTGAGCTGTCCGGCGGGTTCGGTGCGGTGGCGCGGGGCGACGACGAGACGGCGTTCGCCGATGCGATCGAGCAGGTCCTCGGCGGGCGCCTGCCGGTGACCGCCCCTGACGCGCGGGCCCGCCTCGTGTCGGCGATCGGGACGGCAGCGGTCAGCAAGCGGACGATCGAGCTCTATCGCGAGCTCGCAGGCGTGAACGAGGCCGCGGTCCGGGGCGGCACCGAGGCCGAGGGCGGCACCGAGCCCGAGGCCGGGGCCGGGGGCGGCAGCCCAGGCGAGGCCGGACCGCCGACGTCGTCATCGTCCCTGCCGTCGGTCCTGCTCGCCACGGAGCGCGACCAGTCGATCCCGCGGGTGGCCGCGCTGCCCGACGACCTCCGTGCGTTCGTGACGCTCGTGGTGCCGCCCGCGGCCGACGACACGATCGCCGAGTCCGACGCGGCCACCGCCGTCCGGGTCCGGATCGTCGCGGCGACACCGGTCCGGCACGACCGTCGGCCGCGGGGCCGCAGCCCGATCGCCAGGTTCAGACGGGCGACCTGGAAGCCCCCGCTGACCGCCGATGAGGAGCTGGCGGCTGCCGTCAGCCGGGTCATCTCGGAGCACCGCGGCGCCCGGCCGCCCGAGGTCATCGCGCTCGATGCGCCGGCCGCGGTGATCGTCTCCGGGATGGACGCCCGGCAAATCCGGCTGGCGCCCGGGAGCCTGCGCTGGCTGGCCGACCGCTGGGACGCCGAGCGGGCGAGCGGCCGCCAAGGCTAGGCCAGGCGCGCCGCCAGGTCGAGGTACGGCACCACCGCGGTCTCCCAGTTGAACCTGTCGCGGGTGATCGCCAGGCACCGCTCGCGCATCGCCAGGTAGGCCTCGGATGGCAGGTCGAGGATCTCGCCGAGCGCCCGTTCGAGGTCCGCCGGGTCGAGCGGGTCGGCGACCGCCCCGACGGCCTCCTTCTCCACGATCCCGCGCATGACCTCGAGATCGCGACCGATGACGACGGGCGTTCCGGCGGCCAGGCTCTCCCAGAACTTGTTGGGCGTCGACAGGCGCTGGTTGAGCGAGTTGGCCGGCACCGCGATGATCGACACGTCGGCGGAGGCCGCCCACAGCCGCACGTCGTCGGGATGGACCGGCGGCAGGACGACATGGCGACCCGCGAAGCGTGGGTCCGCCGATCTCGCGCGCAGCGCCGCCGACCACTCGGTGTTGATGACCGAGCCGAGCATGACCAGCGCGGCATCCGGGAGGCGGGCGACGGCCTCGGCCGACATCTCGAGCCCTCGCTGGCGCCCGAGCTTGCCCAGGAACAGGACGACCCGCCGCGGGGCCGGCAAGCCAGCGGCTTCGCGAATGAGATCGGGCCGCCGGTCCGGTGGCGTCCAACGCGGCTGGCAGTTGAGCAGGACCGTGGGCCGTTCCCGGAACGGCCACAGGCGGTGGCAGTGGTCGGCCAGCGCGTCGTTGACGGTCACCACGGCGTCGACCCGCCGGACCCAGTCCGCTTCAGCGCGTCGGTACCGCGCCAGGACCGGTCCCGGCACCTTCTGGTAGTTGTTCGAGTCGAGGATCGCGTCGATGACGTCGTAGACGACCGCACCCCGGCGGCCGCGGCGCCGTGCGACGGCGGCCAGCTCGAGCGCCACCGGCAGGGTCAGGATCCCGAACGCGTGATACAGGTCGGCGGCCGGGAGCTCGCGCCGGAGCGTGCGCCACCAGGCCCGGACGTGGATCGGCCAGAACAGGACCTTGAGCGCCTTGTCGGCGTTCAGGGCGAGCACCCGAAGCACCCTGGTCGGCGGCTGCGCGGGTGGTGGCTGGCCGATCCAGCGACGGAACGGCCCACTCGGGCGGTAGCGGCGGATGAGGATCTCGCCGTCACGTTCTGTCTCCGGCTGTTCGTCGCCCGTGACGGCCGCGATCTCGACCTGCCAGCCGGCGGCGGCAAGGCTGCGCGCCACCCGGAGACCGCGAGAATACGGAGCCGCGGAATTGGCAACCAGCAGCACCGCCCTCGGACGCACACCCGGCGATCCGGCCTGGCGCGCGGCGGCCGGGGCCGATTCGGTCGGGTCGCCGCGGATCACCAGCGACGCCCGGTCAGCCGGCTGTACTCGTCGAGCAGGGTCCGCACCTGGGATTCCCAGTTGTAGATGTCGTGGGCTGCGGCCAGGGCACGAGCCCGGCTTGCGCTGCGCTGGTCCGGGGTCACGTCGACGATCGAGCGGATGGCGGCAGCGACCGCGTCGACGTCCGACGGATCGACCGGGACGCCGCAGCCGGTCGCGCGGGCGATCGGACCCATCCCCGGATGGTCGGAGCAGACCGTGGGGACCCCGGCGGCCATCGCCTCGAGGAACTTGTTCGGGGTCGACAGGTAGTTGTTGAGCGTGTCGTGCTGGAACAGGACCCCGACGACGTCGGCGGAAGCCACCCAGTCGAGGAGCTCCGTGGGTGGCACGGCCGGCAGGACGTGGACCCGGCCACGGTTCTCGTCGGTTGCGGCCGTCGCCCGAAAGTCGGCCTCGAGCGCACCGTAGCCCATGACCGCGAGGACCGCGTTCGGGACCTGGCGGATGGCGGCCATCAACTGCTCCACCCCGCGACCGCGCGAGAAGCCACCCTGGTACAGGACGACCCGGGTCTCCGGATCCAGACCGAGCGCGTCGTGGAACTTCCTCGGCGCGGGCGTCGGCGGGTCGTACCGGTAGGAGCAATTCATGACGATCGCCGGTTCCGCCACGCCAAACCGCCGGGTCAGTTCGTCGGCATACGGCTGGTTCACCGTGAAAACGCGGTCCGCGGCGCGTGCCCAGCCACGCTCCAGTCGCGCGAGGACCAATTTGATCGGGCCACCCAGTCGCGCCAGGTTGGCGGCAACCATGTAGATGTCGCGCGAGTCGTAGACCACCTTGGCCCGATGCCGGCGGCCGAGCGCCAGCGCCACGGAGATCCCCATGTACGCCATCCCGTGGTAGACGTCCGCGGGTGGCGATGAAGCCAGGCCGCGGCGGCGGTGGCTCCGGATCATGAGGAAGATCCGGGCGCGTCGGACATAGCCACGCAGCCGCCCCGGATCGCGCGCCGCGGGGTGAGCCCAGCCCGGGTCGGTATCGTCGGGACCGGTCCCGGTGTCGGCTGGATCGCCGGTCGACGGTCCGGCGCCCGCCGACCGGCCCGACGTCGGGGCCGCGTCGGCGGGTCCGAGGATGGGCCGCGCCGCCAGCCGCAAAACGCGAAGCACCGGCAGGCTGACCCCGGGAAACGGGAGACCGTCCACGGCGGTGGCCTCGACCCGGATGATCGGGTAGCCGACGGGATGGACCTCCTCGCGGGCCAGTCCGGGCTTCCAGCGGGCCAGCAGGGTCACCTGGTGGCCACGCTCGTGGAGGGTCCGCGCGATCCGATAGGTCCGGGAGTCGAATTCGCCCGTGGACGGCAGGACGATCACGCAGCGCTGGGGCACGATCTCGTCAGGCACGGTCGGCCCGAGTGTACGCGAACGGCCTTTGGCGGCGTCGAATGCTAAGGTTCGGGCACTCGTCCGCCAGCCCATCCACCGGAGATCCCGCACGTGCACCTGTTCCTGCTCGGTGCCGGCCACGTCGGCCTGGTCACCGCGGTCGGCTTCGCTCGCCTCGGTCATCACGTCACCGTTGCCGACCTCGACGGGGCCCGGATCGACGATCTCGGACACGGCCGTCCACCGGTCTTCGAGCCCGGCCTGACCGAGGCCCTGGCCGAAGGCCTGGCGATGGGCTCGCTGGCGTTCACGACCGAGCTCGATCCGCCGGACGATGCCCGGTACACGTTCGTCTGCGTGAGCACGCCGACCGACGCCGACGGCCCGCTGTCGACCACCAACGTCGAAGCGGCGGTCGCTCGCCTGCTGGCCCGCGCGCCGTCCGGCCACACGATCGTGGTCCGCTCGACGCTGCCGTTGGACGGCCCCGCGCGTCTCGCCGCGGCTGCCGAAGCGGTCGATCGTGACGACCGCCCGGCGATCGTCACCAACCCGGAGTTCATGCGCGAGGGTCAGGCGCTCGAGGATTTCGACCGCCCGAACCGGGTTGTGACCGGCTGGCTCGAGCCACGCGACCAGCCGGCCGCCGAGGCGGTCATCGACCTGTATGCGCCGCTCGGCGCGCCGTCGATGGTCGCCGACGCGCGGTCCGTGGCCCTGATCAAGCTCGGATCCAACGTCTTCCTCGGGGCCAAGATCTCCTTCGCCAACGAGATGGCCCGGGTCGCCGATGCGACCGGCGCCGACATCGAGGCGGTCATCGCCGGGATCGGGCTCGATCCGCGGATCGGGACGGCCTTCCTCAAGCCCGGACCCGGGATCGGCGGCTCGTGCCTGCCCGAGCAGGCGATCGCGATCGCCCTCCAGACCGCGGCGCTCGACGTCGAGGCCCCACTCCTGTCGTCGGTCCATCGCTCAAACGCGGTGCACCAACGCGAGATCGTGCGCCGCCTGGAGACGCTGCTCGGCGGCCCCGGGTCGCTGGTCGGGCGGCGGATCGCCCAGCTCGGCCTGGCGTTCAAGGCCGACACCGACGACGTGCGCGAATCGCCGGCCATGGCGCTCGCCGCGAACCTGCGCGCCGCGGGCGCCGAGGTCATCACCCACGACCCGCGCGCGGAGCGACGGGCCCATCTCGTCGATCCGACGCTTCAGGTCGCCCCGTCGGCGATCCACGCCCTGCGTGGGGCGGAGGCGGTCGTGGTCGTCACCGAGTGGGCCGAATACGCCATGATCGACTGGGCCGCCGCCGCGGCGGCGATGCCGGCGACACTGGTCTACGACACGCGCGGCATCGTCGACCTCGACGCGGCGCGGCGGGCGGGGCTGCGGGTCGAGCGCCTGGGCCGGCCGGTTCCGGATCAGTCCGCGGCGGGTGTCCCCGTCCCGGCCGTGGGTGTTCCGGCCGCCGCCGCATCCGGAGCGAGCGACGCGTAAAGCGCGACCAGCTTCGCGGACTCGGTCTCCCAGTTCCAGCGGTCATGCGCGGCACGCAGGCAGCGCGCGCGCAACTCCGCCAGCGCGGCCGGGCTGAGGTCGAGGATCGACCGGATCGCGGCCGCGATCGACGCCGGGTCGGCCGGGTCGCAGACCGCGCCGAGCGGGCCGTCCGGGTCGTCGAGCACGATCCGCCGCATCTCGAGGAAGTCGCTCACGACCACGGGCAGGCCGGTCGCGATCGACTCGAATAGCTTGTTCGGGCTCGACAGCCGATGATTGAGCGTGCTGGCCTGGATGGCCATGACCCCGACGTCGGCGGACGCGACCCACGCCGGCAGGGCATCGGGTGGGACCGCCTTGAGCACGTGCAGCCGGCCACCGAACCGAGGGTCGGTCGCCATCGCCCGGAGCTCGACCTCGAGCGACCCATACCCGAGGAAGACCGCGTGAACCCGCTCCATCCCGGGTAGCAGGATGGCCTCGGCAAGCTCCTCCAGGCCCCGATGCGGCGAGAACGCCCCGTGGTACAGCGCGATCGGCGTCCCCGGCGGCAACTGGGCTGCCGCGCGGAGCAGGTCCGGGGCCGTGGCCGGTGGCTCCCACCGGGCCGGCGTGTTGTAGACGACGACCACCCGCCCGAGCCGGAAGCGCGAGCCCAGCAGTTCGCCGAGCGAGCGATTGACCGTCACCAGCGCGACCGCGTGGCCGGCCTGTCGCCGCTCGAAGCGGCGCATGAGCCATTTCGCCCAGGCGGGCCGATGGACGTTCGAGCCCGAGTCCAGGAACGACTCGTGGCTGTCGTAGACCACCGCGCCACCCTTGGCGGCCTGGGCGCGCACCGCTGCCGGCAACCCGGTCAGGTCGTGGCCGTGGTAGACGTCGGCGACCTGGGAGGCGGCGGCCGCAGCGCGCGCCCAACCCAGGACGCCCCAGCGCCAACGGATCAGCCAGTCGAACGTGGAGTCGTGCCTCGTCTGGCTCAGCCCGCCAGATATCGCGATGAACGGGAGCCGGAGCAGCGACGCGATCGCCACGAGGATCGCCACGCCGACATAGGCCACCGCCCTGATCCAACCGGCCGGGCCGCTGTGCGCGTGGTAGAGGATGCGACGCTGGATCAGCCCGCGCATCCGCCATGGCTTTCGGAAGCGATACCACCAGGTCCGCCACTCGTGCGGGATCGGCACGAGGACGATGTCGAAGCCGTCCCGGGCGTCCCGCGTGATCTGGCGCTGGTCCGGATGCGGGCGGCCGATGATCGTCACGGCGTGTCCGGCGTCGACCAGGCTCCTGGCCTCGCGCAGGACGCGCGAATCGCGGGTGACGTCGTTGTAGACGAACATCACCACGCGGAGGCCGGGGCCTTTCCGGGCCAGGCTCACGTGACCGCGCCCAGGGCGGCGACGATGGCTTCGGCGGCGCCTGCCGGTTCAAGGTCGAAGGCCGCGGCTCGCGCCCGCGCAAGGCCCGGGGCGCCATCCGGCGGTGCCAGCTCGGCCAACGCCCGTTCGGCCAGGTCGGCGTCGAGCCCGACCACCAGCATCTTCCCGCCCGACGCGGCCACGGCCTCGACCCATTCCGTCGTCCCGCGCAGGACGAGACACGGGACGCCGAGCCAGGCGGCCTCCCGCTGGATGCCGCCCGAGTCGGTGATCACGGCCGCGGCATGCAGTTGGAGCGTCAACGACGTCCGGTACCCCTGCGGCTCGACCGGCCGCACGCTCGGCGGCAGCTCGATTCCCTCCCGCTCGAGCGCGAGACGGGTCCCCGGGTGGATTGCCAGGACGACCGACCGATCCGGCCGCGCCACGCGGCCCAACAGCGAGGCCCACGATCGCATGGCGGCCGGCTGGCGGTTCTCGGCTCGATGGACGGTCGCGAACAGGTAGCCGCCCCGCCGGAGCTCGAGACCCGCTAGCCGGCGGCTCACGGCCGCGAGCGCTTCCCCGGTCGCGACCTCGCGTCCGACTCGAGCCGCGAGGTCCTGCATCAGGTCGCCCACCAGCACGACGCCGTCGGTGATCCCTTCGGCGCGCAGGTTCTCGACCGCCGTGGGCGTCGGAGCGAAGCGCCACTGCGACAGGTGATCCGCGACGACGCGGTTGACCTCCTCGGGCATTCGTCGATCGAAGCTGCGCAGGCCGGCCTCGACGTGGGCGAGCGGCACGCCGCTCTTGGCTGCCACGAGGGCCCCGGCCAGCGTCGAGTTGGTGTCGCCGAAGATCAGGATCGCGTCAGGGCGGCGGATCTGGAGGATCGATTCGAGACCGGTGAGCATTGCCGCCGTCTGCTCGGCGTGCGACCCGCCGCCGACACCGAGGCCGTAATCCGGTGCCGGCAGCCCCAGCTCGCGGTAGAACGCCCCGGCCAGCTGGTCGTCGTAGTGCTGGCCGGTATCGACGAGGATCTCGTCATGCAGCGCCCGGAGGGCCGGCGAGAGGGCGGCGGCCTTGATCAGTTGCGGCCGCGTGCCGACGACGCTGAGGATGCGCACCGGCTCAGGGTAGCGGGCCGGCCCGCCCGGCGGGTCCCGGGCAACCCGGGCGGGTACGCCGCTGCGATCCATTCGGCACAACGGTCCGTCGCCCGGGCGTCACCTCCAGGCCGACCGCCGGTAGGTGGTTCGGCTTGTTTCGAACGAGTGCGGGTTCACGTCGCACGGGGCTCCCGGCCGGTTGGCGTCGCGCGGGACTCGGACGCGCTGCCGGCGACTACTTCGCGACGTCGCTGGTTGGAACGCCCACGCCGCGATAGGCGACGCCGGCCGGCAGCGCCAGGTCACGGAGCGAGTTCCGGCCGTCGAACACGACCGCCAGATCGGGGAACCAGGCCGGCTCCAGCGAAGCGAACAACGGATCCGCCGTCTGGGTGACGACCGCCCGCACACCCGGCGCCGTGCTCGCCCATGACCAGGGCTCCGCGCCAGTATTCGCGACTTCGTCATCCGACAGGAGGGGGTCGTGAGCAAGTACCGTCGCACCGCGGGCCCGGAGCGCCTCGATCAGCGGGATGGCGCGCGTGTATGCCAGCTCCTTCACTCCGTGGCGATAGGTCAGTCCGAGCACGAGCACCTCGCTGCCGTCGAGGCCGCCGAGCACCTGCTCGACCGAGGCGACCGCCCGATCGACCTGGCCGTCGTTGGCCTTGCGCGACGCGTCGACGAGCGTCAGTTCCGGCGCACGACTGAGCAGGAAGTGGGGGTAGACCGGGATGCAGTGCCCACCGACGCCGATCCCCGGCTGATGGATGTGGCTGTACGGCTGGCTGTTGGACGCTGCGATCACCTCGAGGATGTCGACGCCGGCCCGTTCGGCGTAGTTCGCGTACTCGTTCGCCAAGGCGATGTTGACGTCCCGATATGTGGTCTCGGCAAGCTTCGAGAACTCCGCCGCCTCGGCGCTGCTCATGGCCACGACCTCGGCGTCGAGGGTGGAGGCGTAGAAGGCGGCCGCGCGTGCCGTGGAGGCCGGGCCGAGCCCGCCGACCAGCTTCGGGTAGGTGGCCAGGTTCTGGAAGACGTGCCCCGACAGGAGGCGTTCGGGCGAGAAGGCCACGAACAGGTCGCGCTCGACGGTCAGCCCGCTCGCCGCCTCGAGCCTGGGCGCATAGCGAGCCCGGGTGTCGCCGACCGGGAGCGTCGTCTCGAAGATCACGAGCGAGCCCGCGTGAAGGCCCGGGCAGACGGCCGCGGCGGCTGCGTCCATGTACCGGTAGTCGGGCTGGTGATCCTCATCGAGCATGACCGGGACGATGATCACGACCACGTCGGCGGCACGAGCCGCGGCCGTCCCGTCGGTCGTGGCCCGGAGGCGTCCCGCGGCATGCGCGGCGGCAACCGACTCGACCAGTCCCGGCTCCTCGCCGACGTGCGACCGACCCTCGTTGATGGCAGCGACCACGTCGGGATTAACGTCGACGGCATTGACCTGCCAGCCGTGGCTCGCGAATTGGGCCGCCAGGGGCAGCCCCATCTTCCCGGCGCCGACGAGGGCCACCGAACCGACGGTGCCGGGTTCGCCCGTCCACGGCGATACCGCTCGAGGCAGCTCGTGGAGACACGGGTTCACCGGAACGTCGATCGAGCCGCCGAGCAGGCTCGGCCCGGTGTGGGTGGGTCGTGTCGTGATCGTCATTCCGGATCCAGCCTTGTCGCAAGCGTGGTGAGGTCGACCGGCCGGCCATCCATGCCGGCCTGGAGCAGCCCGCTGGCGATCGCCACCGCCCAGGCGCCGTCGACGGCGCTGATCGCGGGCGTCCCGCCGTCGCGGATGATCGCGGCGAAGGCGTCGAGCTCGGCCCCGAGCGGCTCGGCGTTGGCGACCGGGAGCTCGGCCACCTCGCCGGTGAACGTCGGCGCATACCCGCCGATCATCATCGGATGACGGACGTCCGCCCGGGTGAAGGTCAGGCGCTGCGTCAGGTAGTCCAGCTCGAACATGCCTTCCTCGCCGATGACCACAAGCTGGCGCCGCTTGGCCGGGGTGAGCCAGTTGACGTCGAGCATGCCGGTCGCGCCGGACGGGAAATGGAGCAACCCGAACAGGAGGTCCTCGTGATCGGCGTGGATCCGCTGGGCCAGCTCGGCGTAAACCCGCGTCGGACGCTCCCCGGCGATCCACGACAGGATGTCCACGTCATGGGTGGCCAGGTCGATGGTCACGCCGACGTCGCGGATGCGCGCCGGGAATGGGCCGGCTCGGCGGCTGACGATCGCGTAGACCGTGCTCAGCCAGCCTGCGTGGAGGAGTCGACCGAGCTCGAGCACGGCTGGATTGAACCGCTCGACGTGTCCGACCTGGACGGGAACGCCCCGCGCCCGAGCCGCGCGGACGATCTGCAGGGCGTCGTCCACGGTTCCGGCCAGCGGCTTCTCGATGAGGACGGCGATCCCGCACTCGATCGCGGCCAGGGCCAGCTCGAGGTGGGCGTTGGTCGGCGCCGCGATCACGACGCCGTCCAGGTCGGCTTCGGCGATCATCGCCAGCGGGTCGACGAACCCTCGGGCCGGCGAGCCGGCGATCGCAGCGGCCAGCACATCCGGCAGCGGATCCGCCACGGCGGCGAGCTCGACGCCGGGCCGGCTCGAGATGACCCGGAGGTGGTTGCGGCCCATCGAGCCGAGCCCAGCAAGGCCGAGCCGGAGCTCCCGGGCCCCGGCCGGGTGCCAGGCGCTGGTCATGCGCCGGCGCCGCCTGCGGTGGCAGCGACCTCCGCCGTCGCCTGTTCGGGGGCGGCCGTGCCGAGGTGCCGATCGACGGCGGCGCGGACCGCGTCGATGACCTGTGCCTGCTCCGCGTCGGTCAGCCCCGGGAACATGGGCAGCGCGAGCGTCCGTGCCGCGGCCGCCTCGGTGACCGGCAACTCGGCGTGGAGCCCGCGCTCCATGATGTATTCCTGCTTGTGGACGGGCACGGGGTAGTAGATGTCCGCCCCGACGCCCGCCTCGCGCAGGTCGGCCACGATCGCGTCACGCGCGCCGCCGACGTCGAGCGTGTACTGGTGGAAGACGTGGGTCCGGCCGTCCGGCGTGATCGGCAGGCCGATCGGCAGCTCGCCGAAGGCCTCGTCGTAGCGGGCCGCGATCTGTTGCCGGCGCGCGGTGTTGCGCTCGAGCTTGTGGAACTGGGCGATGCCGATCGCCGCACCGACGTCGGTCATCCGGAAGTTGAAGCCGAGCATCTCGAACTGGTAGCGCGTGCGCATCCCCTGGTTGCGATAGCGGCGCAGCCAGTCGGCGAGCCTGTCGTCGTCGGTCGTGACGAAGCCACCTTCGGCGGTGGTCATGTTCTTGGTCGCGTACAGGCTCCACGCCCCGTGGCCGAAGCTGCCCGCCCGCCGGCCGCGGAAGGTCGCGCCGTGCGCCTGGCAGGCGTCCTCGACGACGGCCAGCCCGTATCGATCGGCGATCGCCTGGATCATGTCCATGTCGGCGGTCAGGCCGAACAGGTGGACCGGGCAGATGGCCTTGGTCCGCGGCGTGATCGCCGCCTCGATCCGCTTGGCATCGATCAGGTACGTGTCCGGCTCGATGTCGACGAAGACTGGGGTGGCGCCGGTGTACAGGATCGCGTTCGCGGTCGCCGCGAACGTGTGCGCGACCGTGATCACCTCGTCGCCGGGCTCGAGGTCGATGCCGGCGAAGATCGACATCAGCGCGGCGGTGCCGTTCGACATCGCGATCGCGTGCTTGACGCCGATGAACTCGGCCCACAGGCCCTCGAGCTCGGCCACCTTACGACCCTGCGCGATCATGCCGCTGCCCAGGACCTCGGTGACGGCGTCGATCTCTTCCTGGCCGAGATCCGGGCGTGCGATGGGGATCATGAATGCGCTCCTTGTGCGACGGCGGGTCCCTGTCGCTCGTGCAGGATTCCTTCTTCGAGCGTGAAGGCGTATCGACGCCCGCACACGGGACAACTCAGTTCGGGGTCGCGGGCGTAGCGCTCGCGAGTGGCCGGGGCGGGATGGCCCGTCGAGTCGACCAGTCGCTGGCCACAGGCACAGGCCCAGCCGATGCCGCGCGCCGGGCTCCCGGCGACCACGGCATGATCCGGGACCGCGCGGGTGACGACCGCGCCGGCGCCGACCATCGCGTACCGCCCGACGTCGGAGCCCGCCACCACCACCGCACCGGCACCGATCGAGGCGCCGTGCCGAATCATGATCGGGCTGACGGTCCAGTCGGCGTCACGGGCCAGGCTGCCGGTGGCAGTGATCGCGCGGGGATGTCGATCGTTGGTCAGGATCGCGCCCGGACCGATGAACACCGAGTCCTCGACGGTCACGCCGTGGTAGACGAGCGCGCCGTTCTGGACCTTGCAGCGGTCACCGAGCGAGACGCCTTCATCGATGAAGACATCGCGGCCGATCACGCAATCGCGTCCGATCCGGGCCCCGGTCCTGATCTGGGCGCGATGCCAGATGCTGGTCCCGGATCCCACCGTCACGTCTGCCTCGAGGTCCGCGCTGGCATGGACGCGCGCGGAAGGGTCGATCACGGGTGGCATCTCCTGGGACGATGCGGTCGGGCGGACGAGCCGACCGAGTATATCGTCCCACCGGCCGAGCCGCCCCGACGTGGTCCCTGAGCTGCCGTCAGCGGCGGCGGACGATGCCCCACAGAAGACCGAACGCCGCCCCGAAGACGAGCGCCCCACGCCAGTCGAAGATGGCCTTGACGGGTCCGTCCACTCGGCCGGCGATCAGCATCAGCACCCCGCTGGGGCGGTCGAACGTCGCCCGTCCGGCGACCATCGTGCCGACCAGGCCCTGGTCGATCCGGACGTCCTGGGCGAGGACCGATCGCGCGTAGGCCTGCTTGAGACTCGTCTCGCGAGCCAGTACGGCCCCGACGGACCCGCGCTCGACCGTCAGGTGGCCGGCCCGCGCGGCGGCGACGGCGCCGGCCGTGACCGAGATGTCGTCGGCGTGCGCATAGGCAATGCCGCCCAACCGGACATCGACCTCGCGAGCATCGACCGAGGTGATCCCACCCTGCGTCACGGTGACGCGATCGGCCTCCACGTGGTCGGCGCCGCCCTGCCTGAACTCGACCTGTTCGGCGCGGACGGACGGCTCGATCAACGGGATCGCAGCCGGCGCGGCGCCGTCGGCCGGTGGGCTCGCGGGCTTCTTCCGGTCCGCGGGCGCGGTCGCCGCGACGGGCGGCTTCGGGCGCGCCGTCCGCTTCGGGGCGTCCGAGGTCGTGGCCCGCGCCCGGGTGATCTTGGTGGGTTCGTTCGGGGTCGGATCGGTGGCTGTCGGATCGGTCATCAGACCTTCCTCGGTCGGGGCGGTCGCGCGAGTGGATGGAGGCTCGGGCCGCGTGTCTGGCTCCAGCCTACCCGCTCAGCGTTGCGTCGTCCTGTATCCTCCGCGCGGCACCGCGGCGATCCGTGGTCCAAGCGGATCCCGGGTCACGGAGGCGCAGCGACCAGTGTTCGATCGATGAGACGCCCCGTCCTGGCCGGGATCGCGGTGCTGGCCATGGTCGCGGCCGTGGCGCTTGCCGCCCTCGCCGCCGGCTTGACGCCCGGATCATCCGGTCCCGCCGCCAGCGAGCAGGCGGCCGCTCGATCCAGCGAACCCGGAGCTTCGGGCGCCGCGACCCCGTCGACCAGCGAGGGCTCATCCCCCTCTCTGGCGCCGACGCCTGCCCCCAGCCCCACGCCCGTCCTCGTCCCGGCGCCGCTGACCGGTCGACTCGTGCCCCCCGACGTGGCGGCTCGCCGGCCCATCGCGGTGATGATCGACGACCTGCGGGCCGCGCGGCCGCAATCGGGGTTCAGCGCGGCTTCGGTCGTCTGGCAGGCACCGGCGGAAGGCGGGATCCCGCGCTACATGCTGATCTTCCAGGATCAGCAGCCGGGACCGGTCGGCCCGGTGCGGAGCGCGCGCTACTACTACATCGCCTGGGCGGCCGAATGGCATGCCGTCTACGCGCACGTGGGCGGTTCCCCGCAGGCGATGTCGACGCTCGCCGCGCAGGGTTCCGGCCAGCTCGTCTACAACGCCGATGAGTTCCGCTGGGGCGGGATCTTCTTCCACCGGATCAAGGACCGCGCGGCGCCCCACAACGCCTACACCGACGGTGACCTCCTGCGCAAGATGGCCGCCAGGATCGGGGCCGGGGACGAGCTCCAGCCGGCGGCCTGGCGGTTCGCCCCGGATGCGCCCCTCGAATCGCGTCCGTACGGCGGGCTCATCCGGGTGGTCTATCCGGCCAACACGATCACGTACCGCTACGACCGGGCGACCAACACCTACCCACGCTCGGTCACCGGCGAGCCGGCGCAAGCCGACGCCGCGACGGGCCAGCGCGTCGCGCCGAGCAATGTCGTGGTGATGCTCATGTCGTTCGCGCCGCTCAACGACGGCCACCCCGACAAGCACCGCCTCGAGGCCAAGGTCGTCGGCAGCGGGAAGGCCTGGATCTCGACCAACGGCCGGACGATCATCGGGACCTGGAAGAAGGCGTCGTTGACCGCCCCGACCCTGTTCTTCGATGCCGCCGGCATGCCGGTCACGCTGACGGTGGGCCAGACGTTCATCCAGGTCATGCCGCTCGGGTCGACGGTCACGGTCAACGACGGCACCGACAGCCCGCCTCTCCCGTCGGCGTCACCCAGTGGAAGCGCGTCGCCGTCGCCCTCCTGACGGCGGCGTTCAGGAGGGAGTGTCCGACTCGCGCCGGATGCCGACCTCCGCGTAGACCCCTCGCGTATCACGGGCGACCTCCGCCCAGGTCCGCTTGCCGGACTTGGCGCGCGCTCGGGCGGCGACGACGAGCCGCTGGTGGACCGCGTCGTCTGCCCAGATCGTGGCCAGCGCGACGGCCAGCCGATCCGGCTCGCCGGGCCCCACCAGCAGCCCGGCCGGACCGACCAGCTCGGGCACCGGTCCGACGTTGGTAGCGACAACGGGCGTCCCGCAGGCGATCGCCTCGATGACCGGCAGGCCGGCGGCCTCGGACAGGACCGGGAAGATGACCGCCCGCGCCGCACGTACCAGCCCGGCGAGGGCGTCGGCCGTGATCGCCGGCGCGTAGGCGAGCGCCTCGCCGATCCCTTCTCTCGCGGCCGCCCGGGCGAGCGATGCCCGGTCGCCCGGGCTGGCGCCGACGAGCAGCACGCGCGGCGGCCAGGGCACGGCGTCGGCGAGATCCGCGGGACGGCCCGACTCGGCCAGGGTCGCCAGCGCCTTGAGCAGCGTGACCAGGTCCTGCCGCGCGTCGAACCTCCCCGAGAAGACCAGGTAGCGCTCCGCGAGGCCCAGTCGCTCCCGGAGCGCGATCGTCTCGGGTCGCGTTCGGCGCTGGCCAAGCGCCTCGGCGAATGCCGCGCGGGGCGCCAGGGGGACGATCCGGATCCGGTCCTCATGGACGTGCAGCAGCCGCCGGGCCGCGCGCGCCGCCGCGTGGCTGCCGACGATCACGGCCGAGGCCTCGCGCAGCTGCTGCGCCCTGAGTCGCTGGCCGAAGCGCCCGGCGAGCGATCCCTGAAACGACCCGGGCATCTCCCAGGGCGCGAGGTCGAGCAGGGTCACGACGACGGGCAGCCCGGAGGCGATCGGCAGCGGGCCGCCACCGATCGCGTGGTAGACCGCGCCGGCCGCCCCGCTGCGGTCGGCCCGCCAGGCCGCCCCGAGCGTCGCACCGCGGAGCAGGAACGGGTCGATCGTCATCGCCGCCGATCGGAGCAACCGCGTCGGTGGGAGCAGACGCCGCCCGACGACCGCCAGGTGCCCGTACCGGCCGGTCGGGTCGTCGAGGTCGGACCGGAGAAGGATCGCGAACGACTCGCCGTCGATCGGCCCCGCGTCGTAGGCGCGCAGCAGGGCATCGAGGTAGGTCGCGGTCAGCGGCGCACGATCAGGTGTCTGGAGCGGTCGCGCGTCGAGCACGACCCGGACCCCGGGCGGCGGCGGGGCGACCGTTGTGCCCAGGCGCCGAACCGGGGCGCTGGTCACGGCCTGCGCCGCCCGGGCAGGCGGCCACGGAGCTCCTCGGCCCGGAGCTGGACGACGACCACCAGGGCCTCGGCGACGATCCGTCGGCTCATCTTGGACTGGCCGATCCGACGATCGCGGAAGGTGATGGGCAGCTCGCGGATCCGCGCGCCGGCCCGGGCGGCCCGGAACGTCATCTCGATCTGGAACACATAGCCGCCGGCGTGGACGCCGGCGAACGGGACGGTGGCCAGCGTCCTCGCGCGCCAGGCCTTGAACCCGCCCGTCAAGTCGCGGGGTGCGAGCCCGAGGACCGTCCGGGCGAACAGACTGCCGCCACGCGAGATCACCTGGCGGCCGATGCCCCAGTCCACGACCCCGCCGCCGGGCGTGTAGCGCGAGCCGATGACGAGGTCGGCCGACCCTTCCTCGATGGGCGCCACGATGCCGGGCAGCGCCGCCGGATCGTGACTGAAGTCGGCATCCATCTGGACGATGATCCGGGCCCCCGCAGCGAGCGCGGTGGCGAAGCCGTCGAGGTACGCCCGGCCGAGCCCCTGCTTCGCCACGCGATGTAGGACCTGGACGCGCGGGTCGGCATCGGCCAGATCGTCGGCCAGCTGGCCGGTGCCGTCCGGCGAGTTGTCGTCGACGACCAGCACCGTGGCGGTGGGCAACGCCTCGAGGATCGCCGCGGTGATCGGGCCGACGTTGTCGGCCTCGTCGTAGGTCGGGACGATGACCCAGACGCCGGGGCTCGGCGATCCGGCTGCGGCGGCGGGCATCGACGAAGTCATCGCGCCCAGTGTAGGGGCGCTTGCCGGGCTACGGTGCCGCGACAGCTACGGTGCCTTGACGGTTACCGTCCGGGTCAGATGCGAGACGCCGATCACGCTGGTCGTCGTGATCGAGGCGGTGTACACGCCGGGCTCGACCAGCTCGCGATGTCCGTTCCGGCCGTTCCATGACCATGTGAACGATCCGGCGGCGACCGACTTGTCGACCCAGGCCCGCCGGATGAGGGTCTTGCCCTGGTAGATCGACACCGCCACCGTGGCCGGCCGGGTGACGCTGAACGAGAGGCGGTCGGTCTGGCGCGCCCCGGGCTTGAACGAGCGGGTCGCCCAGGTGATGGACCCGATCGTCCGATCGACCACGATCGGCAACTGCTGGACCGTGCCGTTGCCGGCCGGATCGACGCCGTCGAGGCGGAACGTGTACGTGCCGTCGCGCACCGTCTTGCCGGTCGCGTCCGTGCCGTCCCACGTCCAGCTGCCCGTCGCCGTCGGCGCGAACTTCCAGGTGCGCACGGCGACCCCCTTGCCGTCCATGACCCTGGCCCGCCCGGCCACCGGCTCGCTCGCGGTCATGCCCAGGACGGTGACGTCGAACCGTCGGTCGCCGTCGGGCGAGATCGAGGCCGGGGTGGTCGCGGCGGTCAGGATCGGTGCCGTGGTGTCGATGGCCACCAGCTGCTGGACGGACGAGCGGTTGTCGGACGCATCGGCGGCCCAGATGGTGATCCGGTACGTGCCGTCCGGCGCGGGCGTGCCGTCCGGCGCGCGCCCATCCCAGGTGTAGGCCACGGTCTCGCCGTCGGCCGTCCCCTGGACGATCGGCGGACCGGCCGTGCCGTCGACGAACGGTTCCACGGTCCAGCCGTAGCGGATCAAGCCGGTCACGCTGACGGTCATGGTCGTCGTGTCCTGGCGGCCGTCGCCGTTGGGCGAGAAGACCGGACCACTGATCGTCGAGCCGCTGATGGCCGGAGGGATGGTGTCGGTGATGAACTTGTCCTTGAGCGCCTGGTAGAGCTCGGGACGCGACCCGTCATAGCCGAGCGCCCAGATCCCGACGCCGCGGATTCCATAGCTGTTGACGAGGTCGTATTTCTGGGCGAGCGTCTGGGCGTCGTCGTAGTACAGCTCACGGGTGGCGGTCACGCAGCCGTACGTCGTCGTGCAGTTCTCCTTCGGGTAGGTCGTCCAGGCCACGCCCTCGATCGGGTCGTACAGCCGGCCGTATTGCGCCGAGAACCCGAGGGCGTCGCCGTACAGCACCGCGACCGAGGCGCCGTACTTGGCGGCGGACACCGTCGTGGCGTCGAGGGCCGACGACGAGGTCGACCACGCGCGACCGTAGTACGGCACGCCGAGGATGACCCTGGATGCGGGGATCCGGCTCACGTAGCTCGCCAGCGTCTCGGTCAGGTCGTAGGTGGGTCCGCCGATCGGCGAGACGGATCCGGCGTTGCCCGACGTGCCGGTCTTGTAGTCGTAGCCCATGACGACGACGGCATCGGCCGCACCCGGGGCGGTCGCGGACTCGATCGGATAGTTTCCGATCCAGCCCATCGTGTCGAACGTCAGCTGATAGCCGGGCGCGATCGCATCGAGCTGGGTTCGGATCGACTGGACCAGGGCGGTGAACTCGTCGGCATAGGTCGCCGCGATGGGCTCGAAGTCGAGGTTGACGCCGTCGGCGCCACGATCGCGGACGGCGGCGGCGATCTGGCGGGCGAGATTGTCGCGGGCCGTGGCGCTGCCGAGCAGTGACTTCTGGCGCCCGAGCTCGCTCGATGTCCAGGCGAAGCTCTGCACGGTCAGGACCACGCGTGCCCCATTGGCATGCGCGGCGTCGATGACGGACGTCAGGTTCGAGCTCGTCCAGCCACTCCAGCCGACGGTCGTGGAGCCGTCGTCGTTGGTGCGCTGGAGGTCGCCATTCGCCGCGGCGCCGACCCCGAAGTAGGCGATGGTCGACAGCGTCTCCCAGTCCAGCGTCGTGGACGGATCCGCGATCTCCCAGTACGGCAGGAACCCGAAGACCTCGCGCCGCAGGCCGCCCGGGTCGACGACCGCGGCGACGTGCGTCGAGATCGCCGCCGCCGGATCCACGAACGGGGCGTCGACAGGACCCGTGGGCCGCGGAGCCGGGCGGAGCGCGCCGGGTGCGGCGCTGCCGGATGCGTCGGGCCGTGCGCTGCGGATGGTCGATCCGCTCAGGCGGCCGGCGGGGAGCGGAAGGGCACGCCGCCCGTCGATCGTCCAGCGATCGGCCGGGCGCGGCGTGAAGGGAACGCTCACGCGGTCGCCCGGGGCGAACGTCGCCCGGTCTCCGGCGTGGGCGATCGCCTGCTCGTACTGGATCGAGGGCCGGAGGCCGCCAGCCGGGCTGGTATCACCCGTGCCCGCCACCGGCGCCGCACCCGCGCCGGCCGGCGGCACCGCGGCCGCGAGCAGCAGCAGGCCGACCAACGTGCCGAGGGCGCGCGCCCCAGCGACGCGATCCGGGCGGTTGGTCGGGTGGCGTGAAACGAGCGGCACGGCGTACCTCGGCGGCGGAGCCAGGACGCCAGACTCTAGGAAGCGGTCTCGCTCGGGTCTACCGGCCGAAGGTCCCGGTCGGGCATGGTACGGAGGGGTCTGGTGGGGGCCGGTGCGGTCCGGTGCGGTCGCCCGCCCCTCGCCGCTGGCTGCCGGTCCGGACCGCCGAGGTTCAGTACAGGCGGTAGGACTGGCTGGTCTGCCGGAGAACGCCGTCCGAGTCGAGGCCCTTGGCCTTGAAGGTGATGGTCCCGGTGTGACCGGACCTCGGCCGGATCGAGGCGCGGTAAGTCGTGGCCGACAGGCGAACCGTCCCGACGCTCCAGGCGGCGAGCCCCGGCTGGTAGATGCTCACCCGGGGATTGGCAGCCAGCGGCATCGCCGCGGTCAGGGTCAGCGTGAAGGTCCGACCGCGTCTCGGGCTCGACGTGCTCGAGCGGAGGACGAACGCGTCAGCGACGAACGATACGGACTGGGTCATGGTCAGGCTGCCATCGGCCGCCTCGACGACCGAGGTGTACCGACCCGGCGGCAGGACCGTCCCGTCGTCGGCCCGTCCATTGAACGACCAGGTCTGTGTCCCTGCCGGGACCGATGCCCCGGTGAGGTGCCTGGCCACGACCTGGTTCGTGGCGTCCATCACGCTCCAGGTCACCAGCATCGGCCGGGACAGGGTGAAGGAGAGCGCCGCCGGACGCCGGGCGGAGCCGGACCACGGGAAGAACGCCGGCGCCTTCGAGGCGGTGACCCAGCCGAGTGCGCCCAGGACGTCGACCTGCCGATCCTGGCCCGCGCCGACGTTGCCGGCGGAATCGATGGGCACGATCGACAGCAGGTACCGACCATCGGGCGCGGCCGCGCCGTTGGCGTCCTGACCGTCCCAGGTGATCGGAACCGGGCGGTCGGCGACGGGGACCGCCCACGACCTGATCGTCGAGCCGAACGCATCGCGAACGCTGACCCCGATCGAGCCCGGTGCGGCGGTCATTGCGGTGAGGGTCAGGCTGTCGGCGACCCCGTCACCGTTTGGCGAGATGGTCGCCGTCTCCGCGGGTCCGAGGCTGAGCTGGGTCAGCTGGGGTGGAACCGGCGCCGGCGGCGGCGGTGCTGCGGGGACGCCACCGCTGCCGATCGACACGGCGGTCCCGGCCGATCGGACCACGATCGACCGGTAGAAGCCCGACGTCGGCGTATTCGGATCCTGGTACGCGGTCGCACCGGGCGTTCGCTCCGATGGGAACGAGACGATGTTGCCGCGCGCATCGGCCTGGTTGGCCCACAGCTGGTCGATCGGCAGGCTGGTCGTGAACAGGTCGCGCAGATAGCCATCGAGCCCGTCGTGCGCGTCGGCGATGACGGCGGCCGCCCCGGCACGCAGGAACGCGGAGGCATAGTTGTCCACCCGCTGCCGGGCGACGCTGACCGACGGCTCCGGCGCCCCCGACTCCGAGTTGCCCGACGCGTAGCACAGGTGGTTGAGGATCACGACCGCGCCGCTCAACGGCAGCGTCTCGATGTACGGCTCGCCGTAGTAGGCCCGGTTGCTGTCGCCCCCGCCGTCGACCTTGTTGAGCCCGAAGCCATCCTTGGTCGTGTACTTGGGATCGTACGAGTACGGGCTCGGCCAGCCATTGCCATGGCCCAGGTAGATCACCACCGCCGCCCCGGCGACGACCGCCTTGACCCGCGCCCAGGTGGCGTTGGGGCTGTAGACCTTGACGACGTTCGACGTGTACTGCAGCGCTGCCGCCGCGATCTGGTCAGCATCCCGGCGATACGAATCGGTGGTTCCCTCGGTGGCCCCGACGATGACCACGACCTTGGGTTCGTCGGCCGCGGCGACGCCCGGGACGATGGCGAGGAGCGTGGCGACGAGAATCAGGGCGAGGGCGACGGCGGACTTGCGCAATGGAGCTCCAGGGGTCGGGCGGAACGCGGCAAGCCTCGCCCCGCCAGGCGCCGTGCTCAATCGCGGGATGGTCCCGAGGGGGCTAGGACCATCGGCCCGGGTTCAGCCGCGCAACCGGTCCACCAGCTCGCTGAAGGTCGGATTGGACGCATCGCGCGGCGACACGATCGGACGTCCATCCGACCTCCCGGGCACCGGTGGCCAGGGCACGCCGACGGCCGGGTCATCCCAGGCGAATCCGAGCTCGTCGCTGCCGTCGTACTCGTTGGTCACGAGGTAGAGGAGGCGCACCGGCTCGAGCGCCAGGAAGCCATGTGCCACGCCGGCCGGGATGACGACCCACTCGTACGGGTCCAGCTCTCGCGTCTCGACGGCGGGTGCCGGCGTCGTGCCGCTCACCGGTCCACGCGCGTCCACCAGGGCGACGAACGCCCGACCCTCGAGCACGACCCAGTAGTCGAGCTGTCGGCGGTGGAAGTGGAGCCCGCGCAGGACCCCCTGCGCCGAGGTCGACAGGTTTGCCTGCACGAACGGCGCGGGTCCGGCGTTGCCGTCGCTGGCCCGCCACAGCTCGGTGAACGATCCGCGGACGTCGCCGTGGCTGGCGAGGCGTCCGTAGGTGACGCCCGCCAGGGCCGACGGCGATGCGGATCCGGGCACGGGATCGACGGTCATGAGGCGGCTGCCGGCCCCGTCCGGATGGCCCGCAGCAGGGTCGGAGCGTAGTCGGCCATGGCGTCCGGCCACACCCGGAGCGGCTCACCCGACGGCAGGGCCGTCGGCGCCAGGACGCCCCAGCGTGGCGGCGTGGATGGGCGCACCCAGCTGGTCATCGGAATGTCGACCACGTCGACCTCGAGGCCGGCCCGGGCCACGACGTAGCGGGCCCAGTCGGCCCGGGTCCCGAACAATCCGTTCACCACGTGGTGGATCCCGCCGATCGCGTTCGCCGCCAGGAGCTCCACGATGGCGTCGGCACAGTCGCGGGTGTAGGTCGGGGTTCCCCATTCGTCGGCGACGACCCGCAACGGTTCCCCGGTCGCGGCCGCGCGACCTGCCGCCTCGAGGATCCGGCTGGGGAAGTCACGCCCAGGGGTCCCGAACAGCCAGGCTGTCCGGGCGATGCCGAGGGTCGCCCGACCCGTTCGCTCGTACGCCGCCTGCGCGCGCCGCTCGGCGTCGAGCTTCGACGCCCCGTACGGATTGCCGGGTGTCGGCGCGTCGGACGGCGCGTAGCCGCGTCCGTCGAGGCGGCGCCCGTCGAACACCTCATTCGTCGAGATCGCGAGCAGGTCGATGTCGCGCGCGGCGCAGGCCTCGGCCAGGACGCCGGTCGCCTCACCGTTCCGGCGGAGCGCGAGATCCGGCTCTCGCGCGCAGCCATCGACGTCGCTCCACGCCGCGGCATGGACGACGACCTCCGGTCGGCCGCGATCGAGCAGTGCCCCGATCGCGGCCGGTGCGTCGAGGTCGAACGCCGTACGGTCCCAGGCCAGAGACCCGGCCGGACCGGTGAACGGCGCATCGTCGAGGGCGGCGACGAGCGCCCGGCCGAGTCGTCCGGACGACCCGGTGACGGCGATGCGCATCAGCCGCCGCGGCCGGCGGCGCGACTGCCCGGGAGATCGCTCCCGGTTGTGTTGGCGGCCGCCGCCTGGCCGCTCGCCAGCCGCCGGCCGTACTGGCGCTCGTACCAGCCGTCCCATTCGCCGGACCGCGTGGTGCGCCACCAGCCTTCATTGGCGAGGAACCAGTCGACGGTCGCCGCCAGCCCGTCCTCGAACGTGGCTGCGGCCCGCCAGCCAAGGTGGGCCAACTTCGCGCCGTCCATCGCGTAGCGGCGATCGTGGCCCGGCCGATCCTCGACCAGGCGGACCAGCGACCACGGCTTGCCAAGCCGATCGAGGAGCAGCTCGACGACCTCGCGGTTTGGTCGCTCCTCCCCGCCGACGACGTTGTAGGTCTCGCCCGTGGCGCCGTGGCGCAGGACGTGGTCGACGGCCGCGGCGTGGTCGGAGACGAACAACCAGTCACGCCGTTGCAGCCCGTCGCCATACAGCGGCAGCGGCAGGTCGTCGATGGCGTTGGTGATGAACAGCGGGATCAGCTTCTCGGGATGGTGGTACGGGCCGTACGTGTTGGCGCCGCGCGTCACGACGGCGTCGAGCCCATGGGTGATCACGTAGCTCCGGACGAGCAGCTCGCCGGCGGCCTTGGCAGCCGCATACGGCGACCGAGGCGCGAGCGGCGCGTCCTCGCGGGCATGACCCTCGGACACCGAGCCGTAGACCTCATCGGTGGAGACCTGGAGGAACCGCGGCCGCGCGGCCGACGCGCGACACGCTTCCAGCAGGACGTGGACGCCGATCACGCCGGTCGCCAGGAATGCCTCGGGGTCGAGGATCGAGCGGTCCACGTGCGACTCCGCGGCGAAGTTGATGACCGCGTCGGCGCCGTCCACCAGCGGGCGCACGACGTCTCGATCGGCGATGTCTCCCCGAACGAAGTCCAGCCGCGCGGCCATCTCCGGATCGGCGCGGACGGCCGCGAGGTTGGCCTCGTTGCCCGCGTAGGTCAGCTTGTCGAGGACGGTGATCCGGGTGCCGTCGCGCCGGCCGAGCACGTCCCGGACATAGCACGAGCCGATGAACCCGGCACCGCCGGTCACCACCAGACGTTCGAAGCGACGCTCGGCCGTCACGTCAGCTCGGCGGGCGGGTGGCCGGAGGCGCCAGCCGGCCGGCGGCGTCGTCCTCGGCGGCCAGGGCGGCCGCGCGCAGCAGCGACGGCACGGTTCCCGCATCGGTCCAGTGACCCTCGTAGACCCGGCTGAACAGCCGGCCGCCCGCGATGTAGTGGTTGAGCACGTCCGTGATCTCCAGCTCGCCGCGTCCGCTCGGGGCCAGCCCGTCGATCACCTCGAAGGCGTCACGCCGGAGGAAGTAGACGCCGATCGGGATCAGGTCGCTCTTGGGATGCTCGGGCTTCTCTTCGAACCCGACCACCCGGCCCTCGGCATCGAGCTCGGCCACCCCGAACCGCTCGGGGTCGGGCACCCGGTAGAGCAGGGTGCCCGCGTCGTACGGCCCGGTCTCGAAGTCGTGCGCCACCCCGGCGAGCGCCGGCCCGCGCAGGATGTTGTCACCGAGGACGCAGCAAAACGCATCGCCGGCGACGAAGTCGCGGGCAAGGCCGATGGCGTGGGCGATCCCGAGTGGACCCGGCTGGTAGCGGTAGGTCAGGTCCAGCCCGAACGCCGAGCCGTCGGCCAGCAACTCGACGACGTCGCCCACGCTCTTGCCGCCGACCACGACCATCACCTCGCGAACGCCCATTGCAGCCAGCGTCTCGATCGGGTAGTAGATCATCGGCCGGTCGTAGATCGGCAGGAGGTGCTTGTTCGTGACGATCGTCAGCGGATAGAGGCGCGTTGCCGTGCCACCGGCGAGAACGATGCCCTTCATCGTCGCGAAGGGTAGCAGCCGGGGCACGGCCAACGGCCGGTGACGGTGCCGCGACGCGCCGCGGATCGCCGGCAGGCGCCTATCGGTAGGTCGGCGTCTGCAGCACCCCGAAGACGCCGAGCGGCCAGTAGCGCAGCCATGCCCGGCCGATCACGCTCGTGATCGGGACGGTGCCGAACGTCCGCGAGTCCTCGGACACGGCGCGATGGTCACCGAGGACGAAGAGCTGCCCGTCAGGCACCGTCCAGGACGACCGGCCCGAGCCTCCGGCGACCGTTGGCTCGGGTGGATCGCCGGGGATGTCGGCGAACAGGTACGGCTCGCGGAGCGCCGTCCCGTTCACGAAGACCTCGCCGTCCTTGACCTCGACCGTGTCCCCACCGACGCCGATGACCCGCTTGATGAACGGCGCGCCACCGGCTCGTTCGAACCCCTGCGGGGGCGTGAACACGACGACGTCCCCGCGGCCATAGGGGCCCAGCCTGGGCGTCAGCTTGTCGACCAGGACGTACTGATCGGGCTCGAGGGTGTGCTCCATCGAGCCCTGCTCGACCTTGTAGGGCTGGGCGACGAAGTTCTGGATGACCAGGAAGATGATCACGGTGAGCACGAGCGTCTCGACGATCTCGAAGAGACACCCGAGCTTCGGTCGGGTCATGTGGCGGCTCGGTAGGGTGGACGGTCGGACGACGGAAGGTCCGCCGGTCCGCTCAAGAGCGTACCTGTCGGTGAACGGTCGCACGAGACGATCGCCGCCACGGTCCCGGCAACGGGCGGCACGGCGATCGCCTCCGGCCCGTCAGCGCGACGGGCTTGGCGCGATGCTGGGCTTGGCAGTCGGCTTCGCACTCGGTGGCGCGCTCGGGTTGGGGCTGAAGCACGGTTGCTCGCCCTGTGGCAGCGTCCCGTTCTGGTCGGGACACGGGATCGGCTGCTCCTCGATCGGCGGCAGCCCGCCCTGGTAGTCGAGGATCACCAGGACGTACTCCAGCTTGTCGAGGTTGGCCGCCGGCTGGAGATAGGCGGTCTGGACGACGTCGTTCGCGTCTCGCCGGACGTCGATCACCTGCCCGAGCAGCAGCCCCTTCGGGTACGGGGACCGGATCCCGCCGCCCAGCTCGATCCCGGCGGTCACGACCTCGTCGCCGACGGTGACCTTCTCGCTCGCGTCGATCTGGCTCATCACCAGCACGCCATCGTCGAGTCCCCCCACGACCTGGCCGGTCGCGGCGCTGCTCGCTAGCTGGCCGATCACGGTCGAGCTCGAGTCGCTGACGAGCACCACCTTGGCGCTGTCCGGGCCGACTTCGACCACCCGCCCGGCCAGCGCGTTCCCGACCGCGACCGCGACGTCGCCGACCGAGATCCCGTCGTTGCTGCCTCGATCGAGCACGACCAGCCGGCGGAACTCCGAGGATTCGCGGGCGATCACGGTCGCGGGGGTCGTCTGGAATTCGAACCCGGCCTTCATCTGGAGCAGCCCGGTCAGGGAGTCGTTCTCCTGGCGGATCGCCTCGAGGCCGGCGTTCTCGTTGGTCAGCCGCTCGTTCTCCCGCTGGAGCGCCTCGTTCTCCACTCGCAGCCGGTCGATCTCCGAGATCGCCGAGACGACCGATGACACGCCGACGGCCACATCGTGGATGGCTCCCTGGATCGGCCGGAAGGCAAAGCTGACCCCGTTCTGCACCTCGCGGACGGTGGGGTTCGACGAGAACGCCATCAGCAGGCTGCTGACCACAAGGAGGATGGCGAAGGCCATCCCGCGTCGGCGTGTGGTCCGGTTGGCGAGCAGCGAGGTCATCGGATCCCCTCGGCGGCGCCGGCGTTCAGCGTGGCGGGCGGGAGTAGGTCTCGGACACGAGCACGCGGTCCATGGCATCCATCGACTGGAGCACGACGCCGGTGCCGCGAGCGACGCAGGTGAGCGGATCGTCGGCGACGTGGACCGGCATCTGGGTCGCCTCGGCGACACGCCGGTCGAGCCCGGCGAGGAGCGCGCCGCCACCGGCCAGCACGATCCCCTGGTCCATGATGTCTGCGACGAGCTCGGGCGGCGTCTCCTCGATCGTATCCTTGACCGTGTCGACGATCTGCTGGACTGACGGCTCGATTGCCTCGCGGATCTGGTCGGCGCCGACCTCGACGCTGCGGGGCAGGCCGGTCAGCAGGTCGCGCCCGCGGAGCGCCACCCGCTGGGCGTCCCAGTCACCGGGGTAGGCAGACCCGATCGCGATCTTGATGTCCTCGGCGGTGCGCTCGCCGAGGAACAGGTTGTACTCGCGGCGGGCGAACGCGACGATGTCCTGGTCCATCTCGTCACCGCCGATCCGGATCGAGCGGCTGACCACGATGCCGCCGAGGCTGATGACGGCGACCTCGGTCGTGCCGCCGCCGATGTCGACGATCAGGCTGCCGGACGGCTCGCTGACCGGCAGGCCCGCGCCGATCGCCGCCGCCATCGGCTCCTCGATGAGTCGGGCCCACCGCGCGCCGGCGTTGAGCGCCGCGTCACGGACCGCGCGCTTCTCGACCTCGGTCACGCCCGACGGAATCCCCAGCAGCATCCGCGGCCGGGCGATCATCCCCACCCGGTCGTGGACCTGCGCCACGAAGTACTTGATCATCTGCTCGGTCACGTCGAAATCGCTGATGACGCCGTCGCGGAGCGGCCGGATGGCGATGATGTTGGCCGGCGTCCGGCCGACCATCCGCTTGGCCTCCGCGCCGACCGCCAGGACGCGGCGCGTCTTCGCGTCGATGGCGACGACCGACGGCTCGCTGATGACGATACCCCGGTCGCGGACGTGGACCAGCGTGTTGGCGGTCCCGAGGTCGATCCCGATGTCCCGAGAGAAGAGGCCGAGCAGACGGTCGAGCATGATTCGGGGCGGGTCCTTCGTTGGTGGCGTGCGCATCGCGGTGAGATGTCGCCGGGGTTGGGGCGAGTCACGCGATGACATCCGGGTCAGGCAGGAAAGCCCGCGCAGTATACCCGCTCGCCCGGCGCCGACCGCGCCGACCGTCGGGTCCGGGTCAGCCCGCTGCCCGGGCGACGGACCCGGTCCGGTCGAAGGCCACGCCCCGATCGCGCAGCGAGACGTAGGCATCGTGGCCGATGACCAGGTGGTCGAGCAGGGCGATGTCGAGGAGCCGACCGGCGGCGAGTGCCTCTGCCGTGAGGTGGAGGTCGTCCGGCGACGGCGTCGGATCGCCGGACGGGTGGTTGTGGACCAGGATCAGGCCCGCGGCATTGAGCCGGACCGCGTCGCGGAAGAGCTCGCCGACCCGCACCAGGGATGAGTTGACGTTCCCCTGGTAAATCGTGGCCACCCGCAGGACGTGGTTCTTCGTGTCGAGCAGAACGACGCGCAGCTCCTCGCGTTCGAGCCGGCCCATCTGGAGGATCAACCGCTCCGCAACGTCCGACGGTCCCCGGATCGTCAAGCGGGCGGCCGGCCAGTCGGCGAGCAGGCGTCGACCGAGCTCGAACGCGGCCACCAGCTGGGCCGCCCGCGCGATCCCGATCCCCGGGACGGTCGCCAGCTCCTGCTCGGATGCCCTTGCGAGCCCGGCCAGGCCCTCGTGGGTGGCGAGGGCGTCCGCGGCCAGATCCACCGCCGAGCGCCCGCGCGTCCCGGATCCCCAGACGAGGCCGATCAGCTCGGCCGATGTGAGCCCACCCACGCCACGCAGCGCGAGCCGCTCGCGGGGACGCTCCGCGAGCGGGATCTCGCGGATGGCGTGGCCGGCCATGCGACCTCCTTTGGTCGTGGGATGACGATGGGCGCCCCCGGGCCCGGACGACGGAAGCCCGCCGATTCCTCCCGCCATCCGGACCCCGAGGACGATGCGGAGCCTACGGACGAGCCCTCATCGAGGGCTCATCCGGCCGTGCACCGGGGCTCATCGTCGGTAGTGGAACGCGGGCCGGCGAGCGCGCGGAGGCGACAACGCGGCGATGCGCCGCCATGGCGGGCCGCTCAGATCGAGCGGCTCGCGACCTCGGCGATCACGAGCAGGACCAGGTTGAACGAGGCGTGCAGCCCGAACGACGCCCAGACCGTGCCCCGGCGGGTGAACAGCCAGCCGAGTGCCAGGGCGATCGGCACGCGCGTGGCGAACCCGACGATCGCCAGCCCGAGCGCGTCCGGCAGGGACGAGCTCGAGATCGTCAGCACGTGGGCGAACGCGAACAGGAGCGCCGCCCGGATCAGGCCGCCACGGACGCCGATCCCGCGCACCCAGGCGGTCGTGGCGTAGGCCCGGAACAGGATCTCCTCGCCGAACGGGGCGACCAGGACGCCCGCGACGAGCGACAGGGCAAATCCCGACGCCGTGCCCGTCGGCGGAAGCGGGCTTTCCGGGGTGACCGGGAAGATCCCCAGCAGGATCGCCGAGATCGGAATCGTGAGGACGATGACCGGGATGGCCCACATCGCCCCGCCGGCCACCTCGCCCAGCGCAGGGAGGCCGAGTGGCCGGATCCCCATCGCCCGCCAGTCGAGAGCGCCCGTATCGACAACCAGCAGGCGGACCAGGCCGATGTAGACGGCCGCCTGGACCGTGACGGACAGGAGCGCCCCCAACGGGCCGTCGAGGGCGACCCCCAGCGCGACGAGCGGCACCGCGAGGACCACGATCGCGAGGATCGACACCGGGATGGATGCGGCGAAGACGAGGAGTGGCGACGGCCCGGCGTAACCGGCCATTCCGCGCGCCCGCCGCTCGATGCCCTGCGAGCCCGCGGCTGCCACGAGCCCGATGGACAGCAGCGCCAGGCCACCGAGTGCCACGACGGTCGACGCGGCTCCCCGGTCGGCCATCACGGCGAGCGCGGCAGCGCCGGCGCCGAGCAGCGATGCCAGCCAGCCGACGACGAACAGGCCCGGCGCCTGGCGACCCTCGATCGAGAGGTACGACGCTCCCGGCCGCCCGATCGGAGGGGGGCCCGCGGGCGACGCCGTCGACACGTCCGGCTCGGGACCCGAGACGGGCACGGTCAGCGCTCGGGCAGTGGATCCTGGGCGGGCGACACGCCGCCCGAGACGCGGGCGGATCCCGGCGCTCGCGTGGTGCCGGTGGATCGCGAGGCCGTCGACGGGCGGACGGCCGTCCGGACGACGGACGACGTGGCCGGGGCCGAAGGGGCGGGCCGTGGCGCGGGGTCGGCGGCGGCCGCGGCGATCCGGCCGGCAGGCTCACGCGCGCCCGGCAGTGGCTCGAGGCCGGCGGCCGCAATCGGGCGTCGCTCGAAGTCCTTGCCGCACCAGGCGCACAGCGACCAGTCCAACCCGACCAGGCGGCTGCAATTGGGGCAGACCCGGTTCAGGCGCGTCCGGCACGTCGGGCAGATGATCCATTCGTCGTCGATCCGGCGGTCGCAGGACGGGCAGTGGTGGATGGACTCGACCTCCGCGAGCAACGCCTCCTCGGCGAGGTTCCGCTCCCAGACCTCGCCGATCTTCTCGTGGGGCCGGACGATCTTGTAGACCCACACCGCGAGGACGAAGAACACGGGCGTGAACAGGATGATCCCGGCAGCTACCAGGTAGGGCAGGATCGCGTTGTCCGAGCGCTGCTGCATGTCGCGGAAGGCCCAGTAGGCCGACGCGAGCCAGAGGATGACCAGGTAGATCCCGATCGCCCGGAGGCCGAACTGGAGCACCGGGCTGGAGAACACGCTGGCGAGGGTGTCGCCGAGGTCAGCGAGGATCTGGTCCATGCGCCCTGGAAGGCCTCCGTGCGCTTCGGCTCGACCGGCCGATGGCCGTCCGCGCGGTCGCCGCTCGCGACGGCCGCAGTGTAGCAGGGGCTATCGCGGAGCCTCGCCGAAGCCGACCGTCCAGACCGCCGCCCGCCATGCACAGATCACGCCGGTGAGGGCGAGTCCCACCACCCACAGTGAGACGAACAGGACGACGGCCAGGAAGAGCTGCACCGGGTCGTCCGGCGTGTTCATCGCCTCGCGGACCACGTCGCCGGCCGATGCGGCGGCGAGGGCGGACGGCGCGAGGGCGATGCCCAGGACGGCCGTCGGCAGCCAGAAGTCAGCGAGCACGACCAGCGGATGTCGAACGGCAACGACGACGGCGTCGAGCAGCGCGCGTCCGATGCCGCCCCTGGCCAGCACCAGCCGCCGCGCTGCGAGCGCCCCGAGCGCCTCCCCGAGCGTCCACGTCACCACGATGGCCGCCACGACCTGGGGCGATTCGAGGAGGACCCGCCAGACCAATGGTGTGGAGACATCCACCGGATTGGTCAGCTCGCGATACGTCACCGCCACGAGCTGGGCAGCCCCCCAGACGAGCGCCACGGCGAGCGGCGCGTGGGCCAGGAGCCGTACCAAGAGGACTCGGGCTGCCTCGCTCCGGCGGTGGCGCGCGACCCGCGCGGTCTGGACGTCGGGCACCTCGTCGACTGCCAGCTGGTGGTTCCCGACGCCGGCCTGCGCGATCTCCTCATGGGCGGCCACGATACGGACCGCCTCCGCCTCGAGGATCGCCGCCAGGATGCCGCCGGCGATCGCCAGGGCGATCGTCGCCAGCACGAAGCCGACGACGATCGCCACGAGCTCGACGGAAACGCCCCCGAAGACCAGCGCCGTCAGGCTCGGTGCGAGCACGTTGCCGAGGCCGACCGGAGTCGGCAGGACGATGATCGGCAGCGCGACGACGACCAGCCCGCCGCGCAGCAGGAAGGCGGCGAGGGCCAGCGGCCAGGTCGCCGGGGAGGCCAGGGTCACGAGCAGCGCACCGCTGAGCGCCGCTCCCCGATTCACGGCGCCGGGCTGGCCGATGCCCCGGCGGCCGGGGACGCGAGACCCGGGGCGAGGACCTGCAGGCGCTGGAGCGCAGCCTGGACGAGGGCGATCTCGGAGCCGTAGCGGGCGAAATCGCCGTTCTTCAGGGCGATCTGGGCCTGCTCGAAATGCGCGTTGGCGTAGGCGATCAGCCCGGGGACGTCCTCCGGCAGCCCGGTCGCCGGCGGCGACGGCGTGACGGTCGGTCCCGGGCCGGCCGAGGCGGACGGCCCGGGGCTCGGCGTCGGGGTCGGCGATGGACTCGACGGCGCACCGCCCTCCGCCGCCAGGAGCAGGTTCAATGCGCCCGCCAGCGTGTCGCTCCAGACGACTTGTCTCGGGGATGCAACCACGATTCGCTTGAATTCCGGGAACGCCGACCCCGTCGACTGCAGGTAGAACGGCTGCAGGTAGATCAGCGAGTTGTTGATGGGCACGACGATCAGGCTGCCGCGGACGACCTTGCTCCCCGACTGATCCCACAACGTCTTCTGCGCGCTGATCGTCGGATCCTGGTCGATCCTCGCCTCGATCTGGCTCGGACCGAACACGGTCGTGTCGGCCGGGAATCGATAGACGAGCGTCTGGCCGTAGTTCGTCCCATCCATCCTCGCCGCGATCCAGGCGATCATGTTGGGCCGGCTGGTGGGGACCATCGGCTGGAGCAGCAGGAACTCGACGCCCTGCTCGCCGGGCAGCTGCATCACGACGTAGTAGGCCTCCGACGGGAGCGTCGCCTCGCTCGTCTGTTCCGGCACGGTCCACAGGTCGTCGGTGCGGAAGAACTGCTGGGTGTCGGTCACGTGGTAGCGGCCGAACATCCGGGTCTGGACGTTGAAGAGCTCCTCGGGCACGCGGAGGTGGGCGCGCAGATCGGCGGGCATCGCGGACAGCGGCTCGAACAGGTTGGGGAAGATGGCGGCGTAGTCGCGGATGATCGGGTCGTTCGGGTCGCTGATGTAGAAATGCATCGTGCCGTCATAGGCGTCGACGGTGATCTTGACGCTGTTGCGAATGTAGTCGAACGGATCGCCGGCCAGGCCGCTCTGCCCCAGCGTGCTCGGATCGAACGCCTGGGCATTCGGGAAGCGATCCGACGTCGTGAACGCATCCTGGATGTAGACCAGCCTCCCGGATCCGTCGATCACCACGTACGGGTCCTTGTCGAACTTCAGGAACGGGGCGACCATCGACAGCCGGTCCGACAGGGACCGATGGAAGAGCAGCTGGCTGTCGCGCGTCACCTGGTCGCTGATGACCAGGTCGAGGTCGCGGAAGCGCAACCCGAAGAGCAGCCGCATCAACGTGTTGTCCAGGTGGATCCCGGTCGTCCCGGTCCAGTTGGTCTGGGTCCCCACGGACCCGCCCGTGTCGCTCTCGCCGGTCGGATAGTCGAACTCCGCCTGGCGTGCCCCGACCACGATGTACGAGCTCGGCCGCTCACCGAAGTAGATCCTGGGCTGGGTGATCTGGGGCGCACCGTTGGTCGACACCGGCGGCAGGTTGCTGATGATCGGGTCCGGCTGGCCTTCGCTGGTGACCTGGTTGACCGGGACCATCGCCGCGCCGATCCCGTGGGTATAGATGATCCGCTGGTTGACCCAGCCGGTCGCATTGGGGTTCTGCTCGAGGGCGAGCTCGCGTGCGGACAGCATGACCTGGCGTTCCGTGCCGCCGATCTGGTAGCGATCGGTGTCGACATCGGTGAAGTCGTAGTACTTGCGCACGGTCTGGAGCTGGTCGAGGGTCGTCCGCAGCGGGCGCGGATCCCACAGGCGCGCGCTGGCAAACGTGTCGGCCTGGTTGGTGATGTCCTGGGCGGTCAGGACCTGGTCCCCCTTGAATGGTTGGTCCTTCCAGCCGTTGAGGTCGAAGGCCAGCCTCGTCATCGCGATGTTGTTGCCGATGTAGCGCTCTTCCTGGGCGTACTGGTTCGGCTCGACGGTGAACCGCTGGATCGCCTCGGGATAGAGCCGGCCGATGACGATCGAGGCGAGGAACCAGACCAGGATCGTCAGCCCGAGCGGCCAGAGCATCCGGGTGAAGGCGCCGCCGACGAGGAGGGCCGCCGCGATCCCGGAGATGACGGTCAGCGCGTCGTAGGCGAAGAACTGCGCGTTCTGGTCGGTGAAGCTGACCCCCGTCGCGACGCCACGGGTGCTGTACACGAGGTCGAACTTGTCGAGCTGGTAGCCGAACGCAACCGACAGCAGGAACAGCCCGGCCAGGATACCGAGGTGGACCCGGACCTGCGTCGAGAAGACGAGCCCGCCACGCGATGCAGCGATCAGGTACTGCGCCAGCGCGATGATCAGGGCGGCGACGACGAGGCCGTTGAACAGGCCCTGGACGAGACGCAGGAACGGCAGCTCGAACAGGAAGAAGCTGACGTCCTTGCCGAAGATCGGGTCGGTCACCGGCGTTGCCGCATCGGGTGAGAACGGGACCCGGTTGATCCACAACAGCACGGTCTGCCATGCCCCACCGACCGACGCGCCGACACCGAGCGCGATCAGGATCGCCAGGGCCACCAAGGCGACGCCCGCGAGTGGCGACAGGTCCGGGAGGTCGCCGGTATCGAGCACGACCGCCGGTGGCCGGCCGAACCCGCCCCGACCGTCCCCGAATGGCGACCCGGGGCGTCCACGACGTGGCTCGCCGGCCTGGGCGGCGGCCTCGTTGAGGCGATCGACGAACCCGCGGAGCGTCCCCCGTCCACCCTCGGCTGGCGGAGGCGAGAGCCGCCGAGCGAGCCACAGGTTGCCGAGGAGGACGATCGCGGCGAGGATGCCGGCCCCGGCAAACAGCCCGAAGCTGGCGGTCAGCCGCGTCCAGAAGACCGAATCGAACCCGACGCTCTTGTACCACAGCGCGTCCGTCCAGAGGTCGATGCCGACCCCGAACAGGATGACCACGGCGAGGACGACGACGATGATCGCGGACATGCCCAGGCGGCGACCGGCCCTGGCGGCACGGCCACCGAACGTGCCGCCGTCGTTCGGACCCCCGGGTCCTCGCCGGCGAGGCGGTCCACCGCCGCGCCTCGGAGCCTCGAAGATCGGGCGTGGCTCGTCGGCCTCGGGCTCATCGGCCTCGGGCTCATCCGAACCCGGTCCGTCGGCAGCGTCGTCGATGGGGTCGGACGTGGAAGGCGTGGCCTCATCGACGTCGTCGTCATCACGGTCGGCGGAGTCGCCGGTCCCAGGATCGTCGTCCGGGCCACGGGTCCCGCCCCGCGCGGTCGCTTCGCGCTTCCGCAATTCGTCCATGAAGTCGTCGAAGAGGTCGCGCATGTCCCGCGAGTCTACGCGCCCGGCACCGTCAGGGTTTGTGGAGGCCCTGGATCGATCGGCGGAACGCGGTCAGGACCGTCTCGGCGAGCTCGTTCGGTCGCATGCTGGCGGCACGCGCGGGCTCGAACCGGAACGCGGCGCGGATCGCCAGCGGGACGCGCCACGGACGGTCCGGGTCGTCGGGCGGCTGGACCAGGCCGAGCCGCATCTGGAGGCGGCCGCCGTCTTCCAGGATCAATCCGGACAACGCGCCGCTCACGGCTGGGCCCAGCCGGGCGAGCGGCGGGTCCGGCGGCGGTCCGGCGACCGGCGCCACGTCGCCGAAGCTCACGACCCCAGTCTCGTCGGCGACCCACAGGATCGCCAGCCACCAGCCGTCGGGCGCCTCGGACGGCCGGCTCATCCCGGCCCGAATCACGCGCTCGCCGATCCGGACGGCCGCCTCCCGGAGGAATGACGGGCCGGGCGGCGGCAGGCGGTCGGGCACCTCGGCAGGATAGCCGGGGTCGCCGTGGTGGGTTGGAGCGTGACGGCCCGATCCGGGGCACGGCCGGTCGGTCCCGGGCGCCGCCGGCCGGGTGCGGGGCGCGCAGTCGCGAGCGGACGTACCCGCACGTGGTCCCGGACCTTGCGCGTTGCGACAGACCTGATGAAGGATGCCTTGAAGCGCTTCCCCCGGCCCGAATCAGGTCTGCGGCGGTTCCTCGGCCGCGTCCGGACCGGCCGGACTGGCCGCAGCCGGGGCCGCCGGGGCCGCCGCCACAGCCGGGCCCGCCGCTGCCGGGGCGGCCTCAACATCGCCGGGCGCCGTCTCGCCGGCGTCGAGGCCCGAGACCTCGGGTACGTCGATCACCCGACCCTCGGCGACCGCTTCGGCGCGGATCGCATCGGCTTCGGCTTGCAGGTTGGCCACCTCCGCCTCGAGCTCGAGGCGGAGGATCTCGCGGCGGACGTCGTCGTCTGGGGGAGCGATGGCCTGAGCCTCCGCCTTGGAGGGCAGGTCCGCCTCGTACTCCCCGCTGATCCACGACAGCAAGCGGTTGCGTGGCTGTGGGGCGGTCTTGGAGCGAACCAGCGAGGCCGCATCGATCGCGGTCACCCCCGGAACGTTCGGATCACCGTCGGCGACCAGGTTCGCGCCGCATGACGGGCACACCGTCGCGTCAGCCGTCAGGGCGCCCGAACACCATGGACAGACTCCGCTCACCGGACGTTCCCCCGTACTCGATGCGTCGGCCATGGGCGCATGCTACCGCGCCAAACTGGGCGGGCGATAGCCCATCCGTCCGGGGCCCCGGTCAGGACCGGGTCATTCCCATTCGATCGTGGCGGGTGGCTTGGAGCTGATGTCGTAGACCACCCGGTTGACACCGGGGACCTCGTTGACGATCCGCGACGAGATCCTGCCCAGGACGTCGTACGGGAGCTTGGCCCAGTCGGCCGTCATCCCGTCCTCGGACGTCACGGCCCGGATCGCGACCACGTTGGCGTAAGTCCGGCCGTCGCCCATCACGCCCACCGAGCGAACCGGCGTGAGGATCGCGAACGACTGCCACAGCGAGCGATACAGGTTGGCGGCCTTGATCTCGTCGATGACGATCCAGTCGGCCTCGCGGAGCGTGTCGAGCCGTTCCGCCGTAACCTCGCCGATGATCCGGATCGCCAGGCCGGGTCCGGGGAACGGCTGGCGCTGGACCATCGCCTCGGGCAGACCGAGCTCCAGGCCCACCTTGCGGACCTCGTCCTTGAACAGGTAGCGCAGTGGCTCGATCAGCTTGAACCGGAGGTCGGCGGGCAGCCCGCCGACGTTGTGGTGGGTCTTGATCTTCTGGGCCGCCTTGGTCTCCGAGGTGGCCGACTCGATGACGTCCGGATAGAGCGTGCCCTGGGTCAGGAAATCGATCCGGCCGAGCTTGCCGGCCTCTTCCTCGAACACGCGGATGAACTCGTCGCCGATGATCTTCCGCTTCTGCTCGGGGTCCTCGATGCCGGCCAGCCGGGCGAGAAAGCGCTGCCGCGCATCGACCATGACCAGCTGCATCCCGAGGTCGCGCTCGAAGGTCACTCGCAGCAGCTCGGATTCCTTCTTGCGCATGAGGCCGTGGTCGACGTAGATGCAGGTCAGCCGATCGCCCACGGCGCGATGCACGAGCGCTGCGGCCACGGCCGAGTCGACCCCGCCCGAGAGCGCGCAGATCACCAGCCCGTCCGAGCCGGTCGCGCGGGCATGGGCGTCGACGCGCTCGCGGATCCCGGCCACCGTCGTGTCGACGAAGTTGGCGGCGGTCCAGGTCGGCGACACGCCCGCGATCCCGACCACGAAATTGCGCAGCAGGTCGCGCCCACGCGGCGTGTGGACGACCTCCGGATGGAACTGGATCCCGTACAGGTTGCGACTCGGGTCGGCGAGCCCGGCGAACGGCGTGGAGTCGGTCTGGGCGGTCGCCCGGAACCCCTCCGGCAGCCGGGCGATGGAGTCGCCATGGCTCATCCACACCGGTTGCTCCCGATCGATCCCCGCGAACAGCTCGTCATCCCTGGTGATCGTCACGCTGGCCGGCCCATACTCCCGCTGCCGATCCGCCGGGAGCACGTCGCCACCGAGCTCGTGAGCCATCAGGTGTGCGCCGTAGCAGATCCCGAGGACGGGGATCCGGCCCGACCAGACGGCGGGATCCGGTCGCGGCGCACCCTCGTCGTAGACGGAGTTCGGGCCGCCCGACAGGATGATCGCGCGAGCGCCACGGCGTTCCAGCTCCTCGTAGGGGGTGTCGTGCGGGAGGAGCTCCGAGTAGACGTCGAGCTCGCGCACGCGACGCGCGATGAGCTGGGCGAACTGGCTCCCGAAGTCGAGGACCACCACCGTCTCGCGGGCGGCGACGCCGGCTCCAGACGGTCGATCGCTCGGCAGGCGATCGGAGCCCGGCGCGTTGAGCGCAGTCTCCAGGTAGGCCTCGACCTCGACGTCGTCCGGGGCCAGGACCCGGTGACCGGCGTTGGCCGCCGCGCCGTGGACCGTCTTCCCGCGCTCGCCGGGCTTGGCCGCCGGCTCGGGTTGCTCGTTCGCTTCCGCCTCGGTCGCCTCCGCCATCGTCGATGTGCCCCTCCGCTCGCCGCTCGTCCCGCCGGATCCAGTGTACGGGCCTGGACCACCGGCCGGGCGAGGCCTACTCCCGGTTGCGCATCGCCTCGGCGGCCATCGCGAAGTAGCGATCGAGCTCGTCGGCGATGTCCGCGGGCGGCGCGACGTCGGCCAGCGCAGCCCGCATCAGGGCGAGCCACCGATCGCGCGCCTCCAGTCCGATGGCGAACGGGACGTGGCGCATCCGCAGACGCGGGTGGCCGCGCTCGTCGTCATAGGTGGTGGGGCCGCCCCAGTACTGGACCAGGAACAGCGTCAGGCGCCGGCGGGCGGGCGCCAGGTCCGTCTCCGGGTAGATCGGTCGCAGGATCGGATCTGTCGCGACTTCGTTATAGAACGTGCCGACGAGCGCCTCGAAGAACGGCGTCCCGCCGGCCCGCTCGTACAACGATCTGGTCTCGGCCGTCACGCGGCCGAGCATAGCCGTCAGCGCGACTCGCGCGTCGAAAGTGGCCGGAATGCTCGCCACGCTGAGCGAGCGGCCACCAGCCACATACCGATCATCCAGACCAGCAGCCCGAGGCCGTCGGCTCGAGCCCGGTCTAGCGGCAGGGCACTCGTCGCCGCGAACGGATCGAGCCCGGTCAGGGTCGCGAGCAGCCCGTAGACCGCCACGTCGATCCCGATCGCGGCGAGGTAGCCGGTCAGGCTCCCGCTCCACCGCCGACCGGGAGGGTCCGGCCTGCGGCTCGCCGCGGGGCGGGGGCCGGAGCTCAGGTGCCCGCCACGGACTCCATCCGTCGCTTGAAGGCCTCCAGGTCGAGGGTCGCGGCCCGTTTCGCTTGCGGCGCGACCATCGATTCGAACATCCGGTAGCGGAGCGGCAGCGTCATCCGCACCGACCAGCGCAACCGGGTTGTCAGGTCGTCGGCCGCCGACAGCTGGGCGTCCAGCTCGATCGTGACCCCGTCCGGGTCGCGACCCCGCAGCCCGAACGCGGCATCGGGCTCCACGACCGTCACGGCACCCTCGAGCACCGTCGAACGACCGCCGACCGACTGGCCGATCTGCAGGCGAGCCCCCGGAGCCAGTGGCCCCTCGTCGAGCCGCTCCACCCGAGTGATGCCCGAGGCGATCAACCACTCCGGGAAGCGCTCGACGGCTGTCAGCTCGGCGAACACGTCCGCGGGTGGCCGCCCGATCGTGGTTTCGACCTGGACCGAGATGGTCACCTTGCCGGTCCCCCGGCCGTGTCAGGCCCGTTCTCCGGTGGGTCTTGGGCTGGGCGCAGCCTGAACGAGTCGCCCCGCCCCAGGCCTTCGGCCGGCGTCCCGTAGCGAAGGATCAGGTCCCGGATGACCCGGGCGTGTTCGGGCGGGGAGAGCGGCTCGGCGACCGCATCCCAGGACCGCTCAGCGGTCTCCACGCGGCAGGTCGGCTCGGCCAGCAGGTTCCGCGCCCAGGCCGCATCCGTGGCACCCGCCGACACGAGGATCGAGCCGGCTGGGCCGAACTCGTCCTCGACGAAGCCGATGGTGACCGACCGGGGCAGACCGGTCAGTCCGCCCCGGGTCGTGATCCGCACGAACCGTCCGCTGGCGACGAGGTCGTCCTCCATGGCGCCCGGACCTCGCCCGATGGCGATCAGCGACTTCGCTGCCAGGACTTGCCCTCGGTCTGGCTCGACGGGGCGAAGACCATCTCGACCCGCTGCATGTCGCGGATCGTCCGCGCGCCGAGGGCGGCCATGGATTGGCGCAGCGCACCGATCAGGTTCTCCGAGCCGTCGGTCGCGCGTGCCGGCCCGAACAGGATCCGCTCGAGCGTCCCGAGCGTCCCGACCCGGATCCGGGTCCCCCGGGGCAGCGTCGGCGATGGGGCCGCCATCCCCCAGTTGGTCCCGCGGCCGGGGGCCTCCTCGGCGCGCGCGAGCGGCGACCCGAGCATCAGCGCGTCCGCGCCCGCGGCGATCGCCTTGGCCAGCTCGCCACCGCGACGCATGCCGCCGTCGGCGACGACCGGGACGTACCGGCCCGTCTCGGCCAGGTAGGCGTCGCGAGCGGCCGCGACGTCGCTGATGGCCGTCACCTGGGGGACGCCGATGCCGAGCACTTCGCGCGTCGTGCAGGCGGCTCCGGGCCCCACTCCGACGAAGACGGCGGCGGCGCCCTGCTCCATCAGCGCGAAGGCCGCCTCCGCGTTGGTCGTGTTCCCGACCGCGACCGGGATCGGCATGTAGCGGGTGAAGTCCGCGAGCGACAGTGGGTCGTAGTCCGTGGCCAGGTGGCGGGCGCTCGAGACCTGGCTCTGGACGAGGAACAGGTCTGCCCCGTGCTGGGCACAGAACGGGCCGAACCGGCGGGCCGCGGACGGCGTGGCGGCAACCGCCGCTCGCGAGCCAGCCGCATGAATCTCGTCGAGACGGCGCGCGATCAGCTCCTCCCGGATCGGCTGCTGGTAGGCCTCGGCGAGGAGCGCCTGCACGTCGCCGTCGGATGCCGTCGCGATCCGTTCGAGGACCGCATCGGGATGGTTGTACCGGGCCTGCACACCTTCGAGATTGAGGACGGCCAACCCGCCGAGCCGGCCGAGCGCCCCGGCGAACGGGCCGTCGACGACCGCGTCCATCGCCGAGGCGAGGACCGGGATCGCCAGGTCGAGCCCGCAGAAGACCTGCGCCAGGTCGACGTCGGCGGGCTCGATCGTGTCGGTCCCGGGCGCCAGCGAGACGTCCTCGAAGCCGTACGTCGGCCGGATCGTGTCGACTTTGGAATGGAAGACCCGCCGCTGCGCGGCGGCTGACGCTTCGGGAACCGGGGTCGTCGTTCGATCGATCACGTGGCCCTCCCTGCCCCGCTCCGCCGTCGGGGGTTCGACCGCAGTCTAGCGGAAGGGCCCCGGCCGTAGCCCGCCCGCCGTCGGCGACGGATACTGCCCCCCTGAGGAGGCCGCCCATGGCGAAATCGAAGTCGACGCAGCATCACCAGGAAGTCGATCTTGCCTCGGTATGGCCGGACCCGCCGGTCGAAACGCCCGGCCCGAACGCTCGGACCATCTCCGCAAAGATCTACCGGCAGGAGCTGGCAAAGCTCCAGGTCGAGCTCGTCAAGTGCCAGGAATGGATCAAGGCCGGCGGGCTGAAGGTCGTCATCCTGTTCGAGGGCCGGGACGCCGCCGGCAAGGGCGGCGCGATCAAGACGATCACGCTGTCGCTCAATCCCCGATATGCGCGGGTGGTCGCGCTCCCGGCACCGACCGAGAGGCAGCGGTCGCAGTGGTATTTCCAGCGCTACGTCGAGCACCTGCCGGCGGCCGGCGAGATGGTCCTGTTCGATCGCAGCTGGTACAACCGGGCCGGCGTGGAGCGGGTGATGGGCTTCTGCACCGAGGACGAGTACCAGGAGTTCCTTCGGTCGTGTCCAGAGTTCGAGCGGATGCTCATCCGCTCCGGGCTGAAGGTCATCAAGTACTGGTTCTCGGTCAGCGACGACGAACAGGAGCGCCGGTTCCAGGCTCGGATCGACGACCCGACCAAGCGCTGGAAGCTCAGCCCGATGGACCTCCAGTCACGCGCCCGGTGGGTCGAGTACTCGATGGCCAAGGACGAGATGTTCGCCCACACCGACATCAAGCAGTCGCCCTGGTACGTCGTCAACGGCGATGACAAGAAGCGCGCGCGGCTCAACGTGATCCACCACCTGCTCAGCCTCATCCCGTACCGGGACCTCACGCCCGACCCGATCGTCCTGCCGCCGCGGCAGCGGGACAGCGGCTACATCCGTCCGCCGATCACCGACCAGACGTTCGTGCCCGAGGTGTACTGAGCGGTTCCGCGGTTCCCGGCCGTGCGCGTCAGGCGAGCACCCGTCGGCCGTCGAGGGTCGTCTCGAGCCAGGCCGCTCGCTCGGGATCGGCCAGGACCGCCACGATCCGCTCGATCGATTCGCGATACGACGGCCAGATCGACAGCCTGACGGCCTCGTCCGGAGCGACCCAGCGAAACGCGTCGTGCTCCGTGGACAGGACCGGCTCGGTGTCGGGCCGCACGCGTACCGCGAAGACCACCTCGCTCAGGACGGCATCCGCGTCGGGCCAGTGGAACGAGATGACGAGGTCGAGGTCGTAGAACGCCTCGATCGCGTCGCCGGCGATCCCGGTCTCCTCGGCCAGCTCGCGGAGCGCCGCGAGCGCGATTCGTTCGCCTGGTTCGATCGAGCCGGTCACGCACTGCCAGAGCCCCGCGAGCTCACGACCAACGGACCGCCGGACGAGGAGGATCTCGAGGGCGTCAGCCCGGGCTGGTTCCGCGACGCGGTAGATCCAGACGGCGACGATGTCGGGCCGGAAGGCCATCGGGAGTGGAGTCGAGCCGGCTGTTACAGCCGCTCGAACCGCTCGACGGGCAGCACGAAGACGGTCGCGCCGCCCACCTCGACCTCGAGCGGGTAGGGCATGAAGAACTCGCCCGGCTCCATGATCGGCGGCATCGGATTGACGACCTGCGTCCGCGACGTGCAGTTGGCACGGACGATCGTCAGCACCTCGTCGACGTCGGCATCCTCGACGCCCAGGAAGATGGTCGCGTTCGACTGCTTGAGGAAGCCGCCGGAGCTGTTGAGCCGCGTTGCCCGGAACTCCTTGTCGAGCAGGGCGTTGACGAGGGCGCCGGCATCCTCGTTGTGCACGATGGCCACGATGAGCTTCACGCGCGGAGTATCCGCGCCCCGAGTGACCCGGGTCAATGTGGCGACCGTTCCGCGCCAAATCCCGAGGTGTACGATGCCCGCCCCGAGGAATCCAGGAACGTGCAGGAGCCATCCGTGTCGACAGACGGACCATCCAGGGATCGCAGCGGTGCGCTGATCGCCGCCATCGATGGAATCGCCGGCGCCGCCGATCTCGAGGAGGCGCTCGGTGCGGTTCTGAAGGCCACCGCAGCCGCGCTCGACGGGAGCATGGGCGCGATCCTCGTACAGGACCCGGACCGGCCGGGACTCCAGCCCGTCGCCACCTTCGGCTTCGACGACGTCGCGGCGGCGCGCCTCGCCGAGGACGTGGCCGACGCGTCGCATCCATTCGCCCAGGCCGCGCTCGGTCGTGGCGCCACCTTCGATCGCGAAGCGACGACGGCCGACGGCGCGCCCTTCGTCGGGGCCTACCTGCCGCTCATCGTCTCGACCGCCGGCGTCGAGACCGTGGTCGGCTCGATGGGCCTCGGCTGGCCGTCGCCGCACTCGCTCGACGACGCGTCGCGCGGGCTCCTGCGAGCCTTTGCCTCGCTGGCGGCCGTGGCCGCGGATCGAGGCCGCCTCGCATCGACCGCCGTGGAACGATCCGACTGGTACGAGCGGATGGCCCACACCGATCCGCTCACGGGCCTCGCGAACGAGCGGACGGTCGCGAGGATCCTGGAGCTCGAGCTGGCACGCGCCGCCCGGCAGGGCAGCGAGGTCTCACTGGCGATGTTCGACGTCGACGACTTCCAGGCGACGAACCGCACCGGTGGGCACGAGGCCGGCGACGATGTCTTGCGCCGGGTCGCCGAGGTCCTCGCCGAATCCGTCCGGCTGGTGGACACCGTCGGGCGGGTCGGCGGCGACGAGTTCGTGCTCGTGGCGCCCGGTTCGGCGGGGATGACCGTCGCCCGGCGCGTGCTCGACGGGATCCTCGCACTGCCCGCGGTCGCCGGCCGGCCGATCACGGTCTCGGCCGGCGTGGCTCGCTTCCCAGCCGACGGTGCCAGCAGCGAGGCGCTCATCGCCGCGGCGTCGAACGCCCTGGCGCGCGCCCGGGACGAGGGGCGCGGCACGGTCGTCGCCGGAGCGACGCCGGAGGCCTGATCGGTCGGACCGGCGGATCGAGGACTTGGCCGAGACGCGCGGCTATCCGGCGGCCGGGCCGGCGACGCCCTTCGAGACGATCGGCAGGGTCGGTGTCTTCGCCCCTGGGCCGGGTTCCCGTGTCAGCGCCAGGACGATCCCGCTCGTCGTCGGCAGGCCGCTCGCCCGGAACGTCCCCGTCCCGTCGCTGCCAACCTGGAAGCCGCCGAGCGGCACCGGTACGCCGTCGGCCGCGATCACCCAGGCCTCGTAGACCGACGTCCCGGACGTCGGGCGCGAGGTTCCGGATCGCCAGGGCGACGTTCCCTGCCGAGTCCACGGCGGCGAGACCGGCCCCCACGCCCCGATCGCCCGCCAGGACCGCCGTCAGCGAGCCGGGCTGGGCGGCCGTGTCGAGCACGGTCGCGACGCTCTGTTCGTAGGCCCTCGCGGCCGACAGGTCGCCCTGGAGCAGCAGGTTCCAGCCGCCCAGGACCCCGACGACGAGAACCGCGGCGATCCGGAGCAACCACGTGCCCGCGCTCGCTCGCGCGCGGCGGGTCACTCGTTCGGCGGCGGACGGGAATGCGATCGGGGCCGGCGGGGCGGGCGTGGCGACCGGCCCGGCGACGGGCGCGGTGGCCGCTGCGGCGCCGGCGGCCGCCGCCGCGGCGGTGGCAACCGGGACCACCCCGCTCCGCTCCTCCAGGTCGGCGGCGGCAGCGGCCAGGATCCGGTCCCTGAGGCCGGCCGGCGGCTCGACGATCGGGACGGTGTCGGCGAGGGCGGGGAGCACGCCGCCGAGCTCGGAGATCTCGGGGTGCGCGTCGGCGTGCGCTCCCGCGGCCAGGTGCTCCCGAACGGCCGCCTCCTCGGTGGCGTCCAGGGCGCCGAGCACGAAGGCGGCGGCCAGGTCGCGGACCTCGTCGCAGGACAGCTCGGGCGGCATCGTCGGATCGCTCATGTCGTACCCGCCTCGAGCGACCGGCGCATCGCCAGCAGGCCCAGCCGCATCCGGCTCTTGACGGTCCCGAGCGGCGTGCCGGTCCGTTCGGCAATCTCCGTCTGGGTCAGGCCGCTGAAGTACGCGAGCTCGAGCGCCTCGCGCTGGACGTCGGACAACGAGTCGAGGGCGGATCGGACCATCGCGGCGTCGAGCCCGGCGGACACCTCGGCCCAGACGTCGGGCAGGGTCAGCGCCGAGGGCACGGCCGTCTCGACATCCGGCAGGTCCGTCGTCGGGCGCCGGCGGCGGATGGCATCGATCGCGCGGTGGTGGACGATCGACAGCAACCAGGTCTTGACGCTGCCCCGCCCCTCCACGTAGCGGGCGGCGTTGCGCCACGCCCCGAGGAAGGCGTCCTGGACGACATCCTCGGCGAGCGTCGTGTCATTGGTGATCCGGTAGGCGATCGAGTAGGCCATGGTCTTGTATCGGTCGTACAGGTCCTCGAGGGCAGCGAGCTCTCCGTCGACGATGCGGAGCAGCGCGGCCCGATCCGCCGCATCCGCGGCAGACGACGGAACGAACCGGCAGCGCCTGGTCCGCCGATGTCATCGATGGGTGCGCATCGCGGTTGGTTTCGGTTCACCGCGACCGACCATGCGGTCGACGGCCGCGTTGACGGCCGTCGACACTTCGTCGGGCGATCGTGCGGCATCGACGACCACGAACCGGGTCGGTTCGGCGACGGCCAGCGCAATGAACCCGTCGCGGACACGTTGATGGAACGCGAGATCGAACTCCGCCTCGAAGCGGTTGACATCGCCGGGCGCCTTGCGCACCAGCCCCGCTTCGACCGGCAGGTCGAGCAGGATGGTCAGGTCCGGCCGCAGGCCACCGGTCGACACGGCCTCGAGCGCCCGAAGCTGCTCGAGCGGCACGCCGGCCCCGTAGCCCTGGTAGGCGAGCGTCGAATCGGCGAACCTGGCGCACAGCACGGTCCGCCCGGCGATCAGGGCAGGCTCGATGCGTTCCGAGACGAGCTGGCGACGCGCGGCGTTGAACAGGAAGGCGTCCGTCAGGGCGTCCGTCGGTGCCGAGGATCCGGTCCGTGCCAGGAGGACGTCGCGAAGCTGCTCGCCGAGCCAGGTGCCTCCCGGCTCGCGGGTCAGCAGGATGTCGAGGCCGGACCTTCCGAGATGGTCCGCAAGCCGCTCGACCTGTGTCGTCTTGCCGGCCCCGTCGGGTCCCTCGATGGTGATGAACCAGCCGCGTGGGTTGGGCGCCACGGGACGAATCACGCCGCGAGTCTAGCGGACCGGGAACGTGACCGGTACCGTACGGCGGGTCGGGCTGGGAGTGATCCAGGCGGGCCGCCGCCGCGAACACTCGGCGAGCCCGGCGGATGGAGCGCCGGTCAGCGCATGGGGACGCATGCCACGTGATCACCCCGTTTCGGCGACGACGACGCGTGCTCGCGGCGAGTGCCGCGCTACTGGCGGTCCTGGTCCTTCCGGCGGTCGCATCCGCCCATCCGCTCGGGAACTTCACGATCAACCACTACGCGGGGGTCCGGATCGAGCCCGATCGGGTCCTGCTCGACGTGGTCATCGACCAGGCGGAGATCCCGGCCTTTCAGGCCCGACTCGACTTCGACACCGATGGCGACGGCGAGCTGTCCGCGGCCGAGATCGACGGCGGCCGGGTCGCGGCCTGCCTGCAGCTCGGCCCGTCGCTGGACCTCGAGATCGCCGGTGTCCGCCAGCCGCTCGACCTCAGCGAAGCCGGGCTGGCGTTTCCCCCCGGTGTCGGCGGCCTGTCGACGATGCGCGAGGTCTGCGAGTACGTGGCGCACCCGGCAAGCTCGCTAGCCGACGACACGCGGGTGACGTTCGCGGATCGGTCGTTCGTCGAGCGACTTGGGTGGCGCGAAGTCGTGTTCGATGGCTCGGCGGTCACGCTGACGCCCGCCGCCGGCGAGCTCCGGACGTCCAGCATCTCCTGGCGGTTGACCCACTACCCGACGACGCTCCTCGCGCAGGCACCGGCGGATGGCGAGGTCAGCGTGACGGCGTCGCCAGGCGGCCCGACGCTGCCGCCGCCCGACATCCCCGATGCGTCCCCGCTCGCCGCGGGCTCGGGCTCGGGCTCGGGCTCGGGCTCGGGCTCGGATGAGCCAGGCATCAGCCCCGCGGCGCCGACCAACGTCCAGGCGGTCAGCGCCGGCGTCGTGCCCGGCGGGGTCACCGCCGGGGAGCTGCCGTCGATCTTCCGGACGGCAGACCTGACTCCGCTCGTCCTGCTGCTCTCGGTCCTGACCGCCGCGGGACTCGGCGCCTGGCACGCGGTCACACCGGGCCACGGCAAGACGTTGATGGCAGCCTACCTCGTGGGCAGCCAGGGCCGAGCGCTCCACGCGGTCGGACTTGGGTTGTCGGTGGCCTTCTCGCACACGCTCGGGATCCTGGCCCTGGCCGGCTTGGTCGTCGGCGCCCAGGGCGTCCTGCCGCCCGAGGTCGTCCTCCGGACGACGCCGATCGTGGCCGCGGTCTCCGTCGTCGCGATCGGTGGCTGGATGCTGGTCGGCGAGGCCCGACGCCGCCGGCGGAGCGCGCTGTCGCTCGACCACGGGCAGGACGATGCGCCCGACCATGGGCCGCACGACCATGCCCCCGACCACGCGCCCCACCACGACCACGACCACGACGGCGATGCGACGGGCGACCATCATCGGCACGAAGGCGGCGAGCACAGCCACGGCGGCCTCCGGCACCGCCACCTGCCGCCGACCGGAACGACGATCTCTTGGCGAAGCCTGTTCGTCCTGGGCCTGGCCGGCGGCCTCATCCCGTCGGCCAGCGCCCTGCTGATCCTGCTCGGATCGATCGCGGCCGGGCGCCCGGCCTTCGGCTTCGTGTTGGTGGTGGCCTTCGGGCTGGGCATGGCCGTCGTCATGGGCGGGATCGGGTTGGCGCTGGTGGTCGCTCGGGGCCGGCTGGACCGCGTCCAGGCCGCATCGCCGCTGAGCCGGCTGAGCGCCTCCCTGCCGCTGGTGGCGTCGGTCGTGGTCCTCGGTCTCGGGCTGTACCTGACCGCCCAGGCCGTCTCGGGCAATACGACGTTCTGACTATCGCGGCGCGGGTGGGCCCTCTGCTAGGCTGCGCCGCGCATGAAGGAACTGACGGATCGCGCCCTGGACACGGCCACGGTGCTGGGTGCGGGGTATGCGGACGTCCGCGTCGTCCGGCGGCGTGACGAGAGCATCGCGATCAAGACGGGCAGGGTCGAAGGGGTCGCTTCCGGGGAGAGCGAGGGCTTTGGCGTCCGCGTCCTCGTCGACGGCGCGTGGGGGTTCGCCTCCTCGCACGTGATGACGGTCGCCGAGGCGGACCGTGTCGCTGGCGAAGCCGTCCGGATCGCCCGAGCCAGTGGCACTGCGCTGCGGCATCCGACGGTCCTCGACGACCGGCCACCGGCCCACGGCCAGTACGAGACGCCGCTGGTCGAGGACCCGTTCGCGATCCCGCTCGAAACCAAGATCGGCGACTTGCTGGCCGCGGATCAGGCGGCGGCGGCCGTCAAGGGCATCGCCTTCACGGAATCCATCTACGCCGCGCAGCGCGAGTGGAAGACGTACGCCGCGACCGACGGGAGCCAGACCCAGCAGGTCATCACCCACGTCGGGGCGGCTGTCGAGGCGAATGCGGTCGATGGCGACGAGCACCAGCGCCGGAGCTACCCGGATTCGGGCGGTGGCTGGCAGGCCGCCGGGTACGAGTATATCCGCGGCCTTCACCTCGGCGAGCGAGCCGAGCCGCTGGCCGACGAGGCCGTGGCGCTGCTGAGCGCTCCGCAGTGCCCTTCGGGCCAGTACACGATCGTCCTCGACCCGTCGCAGCTCTACCTCCAGGTCCACGAGAGCTGTGGTCACGCGACGGAGCTCGATCGGGTCTTCGGCACCGAGGCGTCGTACGCCGGAACGAGCTTCCTGACCACCGACAAGCTCGCCGAGGGGTTCCGATACGGCTCGGACCTGATCGACATCGTCGCCGACGCCACGGCCCCGGGCGGGATGGGCAGCTTCGGGTGGGATGACGAAGGGGTCGCCGCCCAGGCCGTGCCGCTGATCAAGAACGGGATCTTCGTCGGCTATCTCAGCAGTCGCGAGACCGCCCCGCGGATCGGACGGCAGAGCGGCGGCGCCATGCGGGCCGACGGCTGGAACCGGATCCCGCTCATCCGAATGACGAACATCAACCTGCTGCCAAAGCCCGGGATGAGCCTCGACGAGATCGTCGAGGACACCGACGACGGGCTCTACCTCGCCTCCAACCGGAGCTGGTCGATCGACGACCGGCGACTCAACTTCCAGTTCGCCACCGAGGTCGCCTACGAGATCAAGGGCGGGAAGAAGGGCCGGTTGTTCAAGAACCCGACCTATACCGGGATCACCTACGAGTTCTGGCGGTCGTGCGACGCCGTCGGCGACGAGCGTAGCTACGTCATGCTCGGGACGCCGAACTGCGGCAAGGGCGAACCCGGCCAGACCGGCCATGTCGGACACGCCGTCCCGGGCGCCCGGTTCCGCGACGTCCAGGTCGGCGTCGGCAAATGGTGAAGCCCCGGGACCTACGCCCGTGAACGACGACCGCGCACGCGACGCCCTGACGCTCGCCGAGGCCGTCCTCGCCCAGGCGCTCCGGCAGGACGTCAGCGAGGCCGAGGTCCTGGTGATGGCCGAGGACTCGGCGCTGACCCGCTTCGCCAACAGCGAGATCCACCAGAACGTGGCCGAGACGAACGTGATCGTCAACCTGCGCTGCGTGGTCGGCCGGAGGGTGGGCGTCGCCTCGTCGGGCCGGACGGACGCCGAGGGCATCCGGAACCTGGCCGAGAACGCCGCGGCGATCGCTCGGGTCGTCCAGGAGCTCGACGACTGGAGCGGCCTCCCCGGGCTGACCGAGACGCAGGCCCTGCCCGAGGGCTTCAGCCAGGCGACCGAACGGGCGACCCCGGAATTTCGGGCCGACGCGGTGCGTGCGGTCATTGCCGCAGCGGACGCGGCGGACGTCATCGGCTACGGCTCGTTCTCGACCGGGACCGAGACGACCGCCGTGGCCAACTCACAGGGCATCCGCGTCGCCGGCACGCGGACCACGTCGCAGCTGATCACCGTCTCCATGGGACCGGACGGTGGAACCGGATACGCCGAGGCTGCCGCCGTGGACGCCACGACCATCGATGCCGCCGCACTCGGGCGGGAGGCCTCGGGCAAGGCCCGCGCCACGGCCAGTGCAATCTCGATCGAGCCCGGCGACTACCCCGTCGTGCTCGAGGAATACGCCGTCGTCGACCTGCTCGACATGCTCGGCTATCTCGGCTTCTCGGCGCTCGCCGTCCAGGAGGAGCGGAGCTTCTTCGAGCCGGGCAGACGGATCGGGAGCGACCTCGTGACCCTCACCGACGACGGCCGCGATCCGGCCGGGCTGCCGATGTGGTTCGACTACGAGGGGGTCGCCAAGCGGCGGGTGGAACTGGTCGACCGGGGCATCTGCCGCGGAGTCGTCTACGACGCGCAGACTGCGGCACGCGACGGCGTGGCCTCCACCGGTCACGGTTTGCCGGCACCCAACCCCTACGGCCCGTTCCCGATCAACATGGTGATGGCGCCCGGCACGGCCAGTCGCGAGGATCTCATCGGCGGGCTGGACCGGGGCCTGCTCGTGACCCGGTTCCACTACACGAACCCGGTCCACCCGAAGCTCGCGATCGTCACCGGGATGACCCGCGATGGAACGTTCCTGGTCGAGGGAGGCCGCATCGCCGGCCCGGTCAAGAACCTCCGCTACACGCAGAGCTACCTCGACGCCCTGGCGGGGACCGTGGCCGTCGCGCGCGATCGACGGACGCTGCGCGGCTTCCTCGGCGGGGTCGTCGTGCCGGCCGTCCGGATCGACGGCTGGACGTTCACCGGCGGCACCGAGCACTGACCTCGCTGCCCATCCCCTCCCCCGGCGTGGGCCCGGTCCGTGCGCAGGGAGGCATTTCGGGTACGCTCCGAACCTGGTCGCACTGCCTGGAGGACCCATGCCCGCGTTCGACGTCGATGCCCTGCGGGGCGAGTTCCCGGCGCTCGCGCGGGAGCAGGATGGCCGGCCGGTCGTCTTCCTCGACGGTCCAGGCGGCACGCAGGTGCCGCAGCGTGTCATCGACGCGGTCTCGGGCTACTACCGCGACACGAACGCCAACGCCGATGGTGCCTTTGCCACGAGCCGGCTGAGCGACGCCATGGCCTTCGAGGGACACGCCGCGGTCGCCGACTTCCTGGGGGCCGCGAGCCCCGACGAGATCAAGTTCGGCGCGAATATGTCGACGCTCACCCTGCACATCGGCCGCTCGATCGGCGCGACGCTCGGACCGGGTGACGAGGTCCTCGTCACGACCCTCGACCATGAAGCCAACGTCTCGACCTGGCGAGCGATGGCGGCCGATCGCGGGGTCACGGTCCGAACGGTCGACATCCACCCCGACGACGTGACTCTCGATCTCGAGGACCTCGAGGCGAAATTGAGCCCGAGGACGAAGCTCGTGGCAGTCGGCTATGCCAGCAACGCGGTCGGCACGGTCAACCCGGTCCGCGAGATCGTGGCCCGCGCCCATGAGGTCGGTGCCCTGAGCTACGTCGACGCGGTCGCCTACGCGCCGCACGGTCCGATCGACGTCCAGGACCTCGACACCGATTTCCTGGTCTGCTCGGCCTACAAGTGGTTCGGCCCCCATCTCGGCGCGCTGTACGGCAAGGCCGAGGTTCTCGATCGCCTGCCGGTCTTCAAGGTCCGGCCGGCACACGATCGGTTCGAGACCGGGACCGCCGCCTTCGAATCGATTGCCGGGACCCTGGCCGCCACGGACTACCTGCGCGACGTCGGCCGGGACCTCGGCGACGTGAGCGGCGCACCGGGCGCGCGGGCGTCGAGCGAACGGCGGCGCGAGCTGGTCGCGGGGATGGTCGCCATCCGGGCCTACGAGCGCGAACTGGTGACCCGGCTGATCGCGGGGCTCGAGGCGATCAGCGGCGTCACCATCCACGGGATCGCCGATCCGGGAAGGTTCGATTCGCGGGTTCCGACCGTCTCGATCTCGATCGACGGGATCCATCCGCGAGCCGCCGCCGAGACCCTCGGGCGGCAGGGCATCTTCACCTGGGATGGCGACTTCTACGCGACCGGCCTGATCGAGCGGCTCGGCAAGGCGAACTCGGGCGGCGTCCTGCGGCTGGGGCTCGTCCACTACAACACGGCGGCCGAGGTGGACCGGACGCTGAATGCCCTCGCCGACTTGCACTGAGCCTCGGGCCGCTCCATCATCGGCTGGCGCCGGCGCCCGTCCGGCCAACAGGGGGTTGCCCTCATGCTCGATCTCCGTCACCTCATGCGCCTGACCGCGCTGGCCGTCGCGACCGGACTGCTCGCAGCCGCCTGCAGCGGCGGATCCGCCACCTCTGCCCCGGCGAGCTCCGCCGCATCCGCCGCGCCCGGCGTCGAGGCACCGTCGGCTGCGCCGTCCGAGGCCCCCGCCAGCGAGGCACCCGCCGCGTCGGCGGAGCCGTCGGTCGGCGCACTGCCGACGTTCGACCTGGCGGCGCTGGGCGGGGCCATTCCCGGCCTCGATTCGTATCGCACCTCAACCAGTTCCGGCGGCACGCTGCAGTACGAGAGCGTGGTGGTGACGAAGCCGGAGCTGTCCAAGGCGATTACGACCTACGACGATTCCGGAAACGTCGCCAGCCGCTACGTGATCATCGGGAAGGATGCCTGGTCGGCCGACGGACCCGACGGTGCGTTCACGGCAATTCCGGGTGGCACCGATGCCGCCGGAGGTCTGCTGCTCGCCTACGATCCGGCCATGTTCCTCGGCGCGTTCGCCAACATTCCGTGGGCGCAGGCCGCAACCGACCAGGGCATGGAACAGAAGAACGGCGTCCAGGCGCACCACGTCCGGATCGACTCATCGTCCGTCCTCGGCGCCGCCGGGGGGATACCGGCCGGCGCGTCGATCGACGTGTGGGTAGCCGACGCCGGGTACCTCGTGGCCTGGGAGATGACCGGCTTCGAGAGCGGTGCGGACTTCTCGATCCAGGTCACGAACGTCAACGATTCGTCGAACCACGTCGACAAGCCGAGCTGAGGCCGGCGACCTCGGCCGTCATCCCTGGGCCCTCACCAGGCGGCGAGGGCCCAGATCCCCGGCTCGGGCTCGAGTCCGCGCTCCCCGATCTCCGCGAACAGGGCGACGGCCCGCTTGAGATGGTCCATCGATTCGTCGGCCCGGCCGGCGTCGTGCAGCATGTCGGCGACGTGGTTCTCGACCGCCGCCTCGAGATGGCGATCGCCGATCCGGCGGCACGCCTGGATCGCGGCCGCTGACGCCTCGAGCGCGGTCTCGATCGCGCCGGTCGCCGCCAGCGTCAAGGCGAGGGCCGTGGTCGCCGCGATGGCCGCGGTCGGGTCGGGATCGTCCCGGGCCAGCGCGACACTGCGCTCGAGCGCCCCGGTTGCCTCGCCGAGCTCGCCGCGCGAACGCGCGACCAGCCCGACGAGGCGTTCCGCGACGCCGGACAGGTGCGGATCGCCGACCTTGGCGGCCACGTCGCGGGCATCGATCGCCGCCGCGCGGGCGGCATCGAGATCGCCGGCGCGAAGCGCCACCAGGCTGGCCTCGACAAGGCCGCGAGCCCGCACGGGGTCCGCGAGCCCGGGGGCGCCGAGCGCCGCGGAGACGTGGCTGGCAGCCGCTTCGAGATCGCCGCGCCGGCGGTGGACCCGGGCCAGGGCGATCTCGATCGCCGGCAGGGTGGCTGGATCCGCGAGCGCGGCGGACGTCTCGAGCGCCGCGATCGCCGCCGGATACTCGCCCAGCCGCGATCGGAGCTCGCCGATCCGGGCGTAGGCCTCCGCGGCGCCCTCCGGCCGGAGGGCGATCGCCGATTCGAGGTGCTCGATCGCCTCGCGATTGGCGAACACCGCCTCGGCCTGGTCCGCCGCCCGCCGATATGCCTCGGCGGCCTCGGCGGGCCGCCCCGCCCGCCGTTCATGGAGGGCGACCAGGGCGTGCCTGGCTCGATCGTCGCCGCCGCTGGCGGCCGGATCGACGCGAAGCGCGTCCGCGATCCGCCGGTGGAGGAGCCGGCGTCGACCCAGGCTCGCGGAGTCGTAGGCTACGTCGCGCATCCGCCCGTGGACGAAGTCATAGGTGATCGACGGACCCGTCGCGTCGGGAACCTCACGGACGATGCCACGCCGCATCAGCTCCTCGATGGCATCGACGGTCTCCTCATCGGAACGCCCGCTGGCATGGCGGACGACGGCGAGATCGAACGACCGGCCGATCGCCGCGGCCGCCGACAGGACCTGGCCGGCCGTCTCACCGACGGATGCCAGCCGCTCGAGCATCAGGGTCTCGACCCCGCGAGGCAATCGTGTCCCGGGCGGATCGTCGCTCGCGAGCGCCGCGACGACGTGGAGGGGCAGCCCTTCCGAGTCGGCAGCGATCGCGTCGATCAGCGACTCGGCCGCCACGGCGTCCGGCCGCGCCGCCCGGACGATCTCGGCGATGGCGTCGCGCTCGAGCCGAGGAAGCTCGAGCCGGGTCGCCCAGGGCAGTCGGGCCAGGTCGTCCGCCGCGGCCAGGCCGGACGGGGCGAAGTCCTCCCGGCGCCACGCCAGCAGCAGGAGCAGCGGCCGTCGTTCGAGGCGGCGGGCGAGATAGGCGATCGCCTCCAGCGACGGGTCGTCCGCGAGGTGCAGGTCATCGACCCACAACAGGCCGGGTTGGGCGCCCGCGACGAGCGAGCCGAGCGCGTCGACCAGGGCGTCGAGCAGCCGCACCCTGGCGCTCGCACCGGGTGGGGCGGCGGGGCCGCGGACCCGCAGGGCTGCCGGCAGGTCGACCAGCCGCCCGACTTCGAGCCTGGCGGTCTCGTCGAGACGGCCGAGCCGGGCAGGAGCATCCCGGCGGGCCGTTCCGGTGCGAAGCCATCCCGCGATCGGCCCGTACGCGATCGCCGCCTCGCCCGGATACCCGCGGGCGGCGAGGACGCATCCGCCGGCCGCCTCGACGGCGGCGACCGCCGCCTCTCCGAGCCGCGTCTTGCCGATCCCCGCCTCGCCCTCGATGAGGACGACCCGCCCGTTCCGCCTTGCGCCCCGCCACGCGGCATCGATCGACGCCAGCTCCCGTTCCCGGCCGACGATGGGCCGCTGGCCCGGCGTCCGGGCCACCGCGCGGCTGGGACCGTGTCCGGTTGCCAGGGCCGGCACGGCCGTCACCGCCGGCCGCCCGCGGTCCTCGACCCGATCCTCGCGAACGGCGTCGTACACGCTCGTGGTCTCGCGCAGCGGGGCGACGCCCAGCTCCCGATCGAAGAGCGCGACGAGCTCGCGGTACTGGCGGATGGCGCCGGCACGGTCGCCGGTCGCGGCGAGCAGCTCGATCAGCCGGCGCTGGCCGAGCTCGTCGAGGGCGTCGAGCGCGACCCGCCGCCGCGCGACATCCAGCGCACCGGCCAGATCCCCGGCCGCGAACCGCGCGGCGGCGAGACGATCCAGGAGGTCCGCGATCGTCCGATCGAACCGGATCGCCCGGAGCCCCTGCCACTCGTCGAAGGCCGGACTGTCCCGGAGCGCGAAGCCGGCCAGGAACGGGCCCCGGGCGAGGGCGGCGGCGGCCTCGAGATCGTCCACGGACCCGGAGGCGGCCAGCCGCTCGAAGTCGGCGAGGTCGATGGTCGTCGTCGGGTCGACCGCGACCTGGCTCCGGCCGATCGTGAGCCCGGTCCCGCCGATGGCCGACCGGAGCGCCGACAGCGTCCGGCGCAGCGATCCCCGGGCCGCCTCGTCATCGGCCTCGGGCCAGAACATCGCCGCCAGCTCGTCGCGCGCGAACGGCCGCCGCTCGGTGGCGACCAGCGCGACGATCGCCAGCGCCTTGCGCGTGTCGACGACGATCGGCCGGCCGGCCGCCAGGACTTCCAGCGGACCCAGCAGCCGCACGGACAGGCGATCGATCGGGCGCACGACGTAACGGTACCCGAGGGCTTGCCGATCTCGTAACGTTGTCGGGACGATGGTCGGTCAGTCTACGCGCATGAACGACGTCCGCGTTCCGTCCAGGCGACGACGGCTGGCCCTCGCGTGGTGGCTTGCCACGGTCGCGGTCTGCGGCGTGGCACTCGGCCTGATCGTCGTCATGCGCGACCTGCCCGTTCCCGACTCGTGGGGATTTCCGGGTGCCTCCGAGGCGTTCGCCTTGGCCTCGGGCACGGTCGGGGCGATCGTCGCGATCCGGCGCCCCGAAAACCTCAACGGCTGGCTGTTCTGTGGCATCGGGGCGTTCTTCGCGATCGAAGGGCTCATCAACGAGTATGTCGTCGCCGGCTTCTTCGCCGTGCCGGGCGGCCTCCCGTTCATGATCGCGGTCGGTTGGACGCTGACCTGGATCTGGGTGGTCCCGGTCGGCCTCGCCCTCGTGTTCCTGCCGCTGTTCTTCCCCACCGGCCACCTGGTCACGCCGCGGTGGCGGGCCGCGGTGGCCCTCGGCATCGTCGCCATCGTCGTGTTCAGCGCGGGCCTGGCGTTCATCCCTGGCCCGATTCAGCAGGCACCCTTCCTCGACAACCCGATCGGCGTCCGGATGGACGTCGCGACCTACGGGCAGACCGTGTTGGGGCCCGCCTGGATCCCGTTCCTGATCGCGATCGTCCTCAGCCTCGGCTCGCTGGTCCTGCGGTTCCGTCGATCGCCCGACGATGCTCGGCGCCAGATCAAGTGGTTCGCCCTGGCGGCGCTCGTCGGGGGCAGCATCCTCGCCGTCTACCTGACGGCGTCGGTGATCACCGGCTCGTCCGAGGCGACGAAGCTCCTCCAGGCCCTCGTCGTCCTGGCCCTGCTCAGTCTCCCGGCATCGGCGGGGATGGCGATCCTCCGCTATCGCTTGTACGACATCGACCGGATCGTGAGCCGGACGATCTCCTATGGCGTACTGACGGCGACCCTCGTCGTCGTGTACGTCGGCGCCGTCCTCCTCCTCCAGGGTCCGCTGCGATCGGTCACCGGCGGCGATACCGTTCCAGTGGCGATCTCGACGCTGGTCGCGGCAGCCCTCTTCCAGCCGCTCCGGCGGCGGGTCCAGGCGACGGTCGACCGACGCTTCGATCGGGCGCGAATCGATGCCGAGCAGACGGCTACGGCCTTCTCCGAACGCCTGCGTGACCAGGTCGACCTGCCGATGCTCGCGGCCGACCTCGACACGACCGTCCGACGGGCAATCGCGCCGGCGGCCGTCGGCCTCTGGCTACGTCGCGCCGGCCGATGAACGCGCGGTGGCCGCTCCGTGTCCTGGTGGGTGGCCTCTCTGCCGCAACGCTCGTCGCTTGCGTGGTCGGCCTCGGGCACGGCCCCGGGTCGGCAACCAGGCTGATGTACGCCGGTGTCGCTGCCATCTGGCTGGCCGTAGCCCTCACGATCATCGAGCGGCTGCCGGGCCATCGCGTCGGCCACGTGCTGCTGGCCTTCGGTGGCCTGATGGGGTTCTACATCTTCTGGGACGTGGTCATCTCGCTCACCATGGGCGACCCGTCGGTGGCGGTCGTCGCCTGGGTCATCAGCCTGATGGACGGGCCGCTGTTCCTGCTCATCGCGATGCTCTTCCTGGTCTTCCCGACTGGTCGTACCCCGTCGAGGCGCTGGCGGATCGTGATGTGGTTCGACGTGCTTGCGGCGGTGGGCGTCGTCATCGGATCCGCCTTCAAGCCGGGGCCCTTCGCCTACTACGGCCAGATCTCGAACCCGTTCGCCATCCCGGGCTTCCCGGCCATCGCGCTCTGGGAGCCCGCGTACCTGGCGCTGATCGGATCGGTCGTCCTGTCGGCGCTGTCACTGATCGCGCGCTGGCGCCGTGGTGGGTCACTGGAGCGGGCCCAGCTGAAGTGGGTGGCCGTGGCCGCGGCCTTCGTCGCGGCGGCGATGGGTGGCTACGCGGCCCTGGTCGGACCCGGCAAGTTCAACGACATCGCCGACCTGCTCCTGGGGCTCTCGTTCGGGTTCTTTCCGATCGCGATCGGCATCGCCATCCTCCGGTATCGGCTCTTCGAAATCGACCGGCTGGTCAGCCGGACGATCGCGTACCTCGTGATCACGGCGGTCCTCGCCGCCGCGTACGCCGCCGCGATCCTCGTCCTGCAGGGTCCCGTCGGGTCGATCGCCGGCGGCGACACGATCCCGGTCGCCGTCTCGACGCTGGTCGTGGCCGCCCTCTTCCAACCGCTTCGCCGGAGGGTCCAGGCTGTCGTCGATCGGCGCTTCGATCGGGCGCGCTTTGACGCCGAGCAGACGACGGCTGCCTTTGCCGAACGCCTCCGCGCCGACGTCGACATCGAATCGGTGACGCGGGATCTCGGCACCACGGTCCAGGGCGTACTCCGGCCGACCCGGCAGGGTCTATGGATCAGAAAGGCACTCGGATGACGGTTCGATCATGGCTCGTGCGCCTGGCGGCGGTCGTCTCGATCGCCATCCCGATTCCGCTTGCGGTGGAAACCGCGGCCGGCTGGCCGGTCGACCCCTCTGCGGCGATCTACTCGGTCGTGATCATCGCTTTCGCCGTCGTCGGCTGGCTGGTCTCTGAGCGCCAACCCGCGAACCTGGTCGGGCCGCTCATGGTCGTGGTCGCGTTGCTCTTCGCGCTGTCGCTGCCCATCGACGTGTATCCCCGCGTCCCGGGGTCGTACATCGGCGCCGATCTCGCTGGGCTCCTGGTGAGCTTCGTGGATGCCCCGCTCCTGGCGATCCTGGCGCTCGCCCTCATCCGGTTCCCGAACGGTTCGCTGCCGTCGCCTCGCTGGCGATGGGTGGACCTGCTCGTCGCCGCCGTCTACGGAGTGGCATTCGCGGGGACGGCCTTCCGCGACGGGCCGTATGTCCTCTACCCACGCTACCACAGTCCCTTCGCGATCGCCGGCTTCCCCGGCGATGGGCTGGTCTACGCCGGGTATGCCGGCATGTTCGCCCTGCTGGTCGCCGCCGCCGCGTCGCTGGTCGTCCGCTGGCGCCGCGGCGACCCGGTCGCCCGCGGCCAGATCAAGTGGATTGCCGCCGCCGCGGTGGTCACGCTGGTCGCCGAGGTCGCCAATGTGGCCACCTTCCGAGCCGAGACGCCCAACAGTCCCCTCGCCATCGCGTCCGCTTTCGCCTTCGCGCTCGTACCGATCGCCATGGGCATCGCGATCCTTCGCTATCGCCTCTATGAGATTGACCGGCTCATCAGCCGTTCGCTCTCCAACGCCGCGGTGACCGGGATCCTCGTCGTCGTCTTCGGTGTGGTCATCGTCGTCTTGCAGACGCTCCTGACGGCGATCACCGGCGGACAGACCATCGCCGTGGCGGTCTCGACCGTGGCGGTGTTCGCGCTCTTCCAGCCGCTGCTCCGGCGAGTCAGACAGGTCGTCGACCGACGGTTCGACCGCGCCCGCTACGACGCGGACCTGACGGTCCGGTCCTTCGCCACCCGGCTGCGCCGGGACGTCGACCTCGGCACGGTCCGGTCCGAGATCGTCGCCACCGCCGCCTCGGCGGTTCGACCGACCAAGGCCGGCGTCTGGCTGCGGGTCACGGTGCCGCCAGGCCGTCCTAGTTCGTAACGATTCCCGGACAGCCTTTTCCTACGGTGAGGACGACATGACGAACCTCGCGCGGCCGTTCTGGCGCCGACTCGCTCGCTCCGAGCCTGCGGTCGCCGTTGCGCCGAAGACCGCGACCGCGCCGGCGACGCCCGTCCCGACCGACTCGATCGCGGTCGACATCCCCGAGTCGGACCCGCTCCTGGCGTACCTCGCGGCGGCCACCGGCCCGGTCGACGTGGCCAAGCTTGAGCTCGACTCGCCGGGCGTAGCGGCGCTCCGGGCGGCCGGTGTCGCGCTGGTGGTGCCGCTCGTGTCACAGGGTGAGCTCATCGGGACGCTCAACCTGGGGCCTCGCCTGTCCGAGCAGGAGTACTCCACCGACGATCGCCGCCTGCTGACGACGCTGGCGGCCCAGGCTGCGCCCGCGATCCGGGTCGCCCAGCTGGTGCGCGAGCAGGCGGCCGAGGCCGCCGAACGCGAACGGCTGGAACAGGAGATGCGCGTCGCGACGCTCATCCAGCAGCAGTTCCTCCCTCGCGAGCTGCCGAAGCTCCGCGAGTGGCAGGTCGCGGCCTACTACGGCCCGGCGCGCGCCGTCGGTGGCGACTTCTACGACTTCATCGAGATGCCCCGGGGCCGGATCGGGATCGCCGTCGGCGACGTGACCGACAAGGGCGTGCCGGCAGCCCTGGTAATGGCCCGCACCCACTCCGTCCTCCGGGCCGAGGCCACCCGCAGCGACTCGCCCGGCACGATCCTCGCCCGCGCGAACGAGCTGCTGGTGCCGGAGATGCCGGCCCGGATGTTCGTCACCTGCCTGTTCGCGATCCTGGAGCCCGAGACGGGACGGATCGTGATGGCCAACGCCGGCCACAACCTGCCCTACATCCGCACCGACGAGGGCGTCGTCGAGCTGCGCGCGACGGGGATGCCCCTCGGGCTGCTGCCGGGCATCGAGTACGAGGAGACCGAGGGCGTCATCGCACCCGGCAGCAACGTCCTGCTGTACTCAGACGGGCTGGTCGAGGCGCACGACCCCGGCAACGAGATGTACGGGTTCCCGCGCCTCCGGGAGGCGATGACGAGCGACCACGCCGGGAGCGACCTGCTCGATCGACTGCTCGACGGGCTGCACCGCTTCACCGGCCCGGCCTGGGAGCAGGAGGACGACATCACGCTCGTCACGCTCCGCCGGTCGGCCGGGGTGGCGGAGCACGCCGACGACGATCCCGCCGCGACGCACGTCGTCACGTCCTTCTCCATCCCGGGCGAGGAGGGCAACGAGCGCCTGGCCATGGACCGCGTCGCGGCATCCATCGACGACCTGGGCCTCGCCCCGGCCCGGCTCGAGCGTCTCAAGACCGCCGTCAGCGAGGCGGCGATGAACGCCATCGAGTACGGCAGCCAGGGCCGCGCGGACGTCCCGGTGGACGTCGTGGTCGAGACCACCGCCGAGGCGATCGTCGTCCGGATCACCGACCGGGCGCTGTCCGGCTCGCTCCCGACCGACGCCGAAGCGCCGGACATCGAGCGAAAGCTCGCCGGCGATCAGAAGCCGCGCGGCTGGGGCCTCTTCCTGATCAGGAACATGGTGGATTCGATGGACGTGACCACCGACGGGTCGACCCAGACGGTGACCCTGACGATGGCGCGCGAGGAGCCAAGCGATGGATGACCGACTGTTCGTGGCCGAGATCACCGAGGTGCCCGACGAAGTCAGGCTCCGCCTGTCCGGGGACCTCAACGCCCGGGCGGACGAAACCCTGGCCGACGCCTACCAGCACGTCGTAGCCCTCGGCTCACGCCGGGTCAGCCTCGACTTCGGCCGGGTCGGCTACATCAACAGCACCGGGATCGCGCTCGTGGTTCGCTTGCTGGCCGACGCGCGGCGGGACGGTCGGACCGTTCGCGCGACCGGGCTAACGGCGCACTACCGGGAGATCTTCCGGATCACCCGCCTGTCGGACTTCATGGAGATCGTCGAAGGAGACGCCGCATGACCGCCACCGTGATCGAGCTCGACCAGCGCGGCCCGGCACCCATCCTCCGAATCGAGGGCGACATCACCTCGGGCAGCGAGGCGGACCTGATGGCCGCCTACGCGTCGGCCGCGGGCTTGGGCGCACGGGCGGTCGTGCTCGATTTCGGCCAGCTCGAGTACATGAACAGCGGGGGGATCGGGCTCCTGGTAACGCTCCTGGTCCGCGCGCAGCGCGGCGGGGGGCGGCTGGTCGCCACCGGGCTATCCGAGCACTACCGCCAGATCTTCTCCCTGACCCGCCTCGACGAAGCGATCGAGATCGTCGACGACGAGGCCGCCGCCGTGTCGGCCGCGACCGCGTGATCGAGGCACCACCTGAATCGAGGGAACCCGCCATGACCGAGATCAAGGACCCGCCGACCGGCGGAACGAGGACCAATCGCGACGCCGCGAACTGGGCGCGCCCGGTCGACCGCCTGTCGGCCGCCGGCGTGGCCGGCGCAAAGGACGACGCCGTGACCGGCAAGCGTGTCTCCGGACCCCTGCAAGGCTTCGGCCAGCTGTGGCAGAAGACGTTCACCGTCCGGCTCGACGGCGTCGATGTCAGTCCGGAGGCCGTGATCGCGACCTGGAAGGAGCACTTCCCGGAGTTCTGGCCGAAGGGGCAACGGTTCTACGCCCCGCTGTCCGGGATCGCCCCCGGCGAGGTCGCCCTGCTCGAGATCGCGCCGGTTCCGGGCGCGCCGGTCAGGCTGTCGACCGGCGTCCTGGTCCTATATGCGGATGACGAATCGTTCACGTTCATGACCCCCGAAGGCCATACCCTGTCGGCGTGGATCACCTTCTCGGCCCGGCGCGACGGCGACGCTACGATCGCCCAGGCCCAGGCGCTCGAGCGGCCGGCCGACCCGCTCGACGAGCTCGCCTACCTGCTCGGCGGCAACCGGCAGAACAACGCCTTCTGGCTGGCGACCCTGCGAAACCTGGCGACGCACCTCGGGGTCGCCGAGCCGACGGTCGAGCTGCAGACCGTGTGCATCGACCGCAGCCGCCAGTGGCGCTACTGGCGCAATCTGCGCCACAGCGCGTCGCTCCGGTCGGCCCGCCGGACGCTCACCGCCCCGGTGCGCAAGCTGACCGGCCGGGGGTGAGGTCCCGCACCTCGTGAGCCGCCCAGGTGGCGACGGACCCGTCGACGCCATCGTGATCGGGTCCGGACCGAACGGCCTGGCCGCGGCGATCACCCTGGCCAGGGCCGGTCGGTCGGTCCGCGTCTACGAGGCCGCGGCCACGGCAGGCGGTGGGACCCGGACCGCCGAGCTGACGCTCCCCGGGTTCCGCCACGACGTGTGCTCGACGATCCTCCCGCTCACGCTCGCCTCGCCGTTCTTCGCCTCGGTCGATCTCCGCGCCCGCGACGTCGACCTGATCCAACCCGACGCACCGGTCGCCCACCCGCTGGACGGCGGGCAGTGCGGCCACGCTCGAACGATCCGTGTCGGCCACCGCGGATCGGCTGGAGGCCGCCGATGGGCGAGCCTGGCAACGGCTGTTCGGACCGCTCGTGCGAGACGTCGAGTCGCTCGGTCGGGAGATGCTCCAGCCGGTCATCCACCTGCCGCGACATCCGCTCGCGCTCGCCCGGTTCGGGCTGCCGGCGCTGCGGTCGGCACGCGGGCTGGCCAGGGCCCGGTTCCGCGGCGCATCGGCCCGTGCGTTGTTCGCGGGCGTCGTCCGCCCATTCGATGCTTCGCCTCGATCGCCCGTTGAGTGCGTCGTTCGGGCTCGTCCTCGCGACGTACGCCCAGGCGGTCGGTTGGCCGATGGTTCGTGGCGGTTCGAGCGCGGTGGCGTCAGCTCTCGTCGGCGAGCTCGAGGCCGCCGGCGGCGAGCTCGTGACCGGCTGGCGGGTCGCCTCGCTGGACGACATCACGGCGGCACGCGCGGTTCTCCTCGACGTGACGCCCCGCCAGCTCGTGTCGATCGCGGGCGACCGGTTGCCGTCTCGGGTCCGGCGGCTGGCGAACAGGTTTCGCTACGGCTCAGGCGTGTTCAAGGTCGATTGGGCGCTGGACGGGCCGGTCCCGTGGATCGCCGACGGTCCGCGCCGCGCGGCGACGGTCCACCTCGGCGGGACGCTCGACGAAATCTCCGCCGCGGAGGCGGACGTGGCCGCAGGCCGCCACCCTGACCGGCCCTATGTGCTGTTCGTCCAGTACGCGCCGTGGGACACGTCCCGGGCGCCCGCGGGCAAGACGACGGCCTGGGCCTACTGCCACGTCCCGGCCGGATCGACCGTGGACATGACCGACCGGATCGAGGCCCAGGTCGAGCGCTTCGCCCCGGGCTTCCGCGACCGGATCCTGGCTCGGGCAACCCATGGCCCGGCACAGATGCAGGCCTATGACGAGAACTACGTTGGGGGCGACATCAACGGCGGCATCCAGGACGTCCGCCAGCTGGTGTTCCGGCCGTGGCCGGCACTCGACCCGTATCGCGTGGGGCGCGGGCTGTATCTGTGCTCATCGTCGACGCCGCCGGGCGGCGGCGTTCACGGGATGTGCGGGGTCCAGGCCGCCCGATCGGCGCTCCGTCACGAACTTCGCTAGCGCCTAGAGCGGAGCCGAGATCCCGCCGTCCTTCCGGATCCGCCAGAAGTGCACGGCCAGGAACGTGGCGGCGATGGCCGGCAGGAAGATCACATGGGCCACGTAGAAGCGCAACAGCGTGTTCTGGCCGACCTCGAGCCCACCCAGCAGGATCGCCTTCGACGGTGAATTCACGATGGGAAAGTACGACCCGAAGTTGGATCCGATCGTGATCGCCCAGTAGGCGATCTGGTCCCACGGCAGCAGGTAGCCGGTGAAGCTCAGCATGATCGTCAGGAACAGGAGGACCACGCCGACCACCCAGTTGAACTCGCGCGGCGGCTTGTAGGCGCCGTGGTAGAAGACTCGCATCATGTGCAGGAAGACGAAGAAGACCATCAGGTGGGCGGCCCACCGGTGGATGTTCCGGGTCAGCAACCCGAACGTCACCTGGCTCTGGATCTCGAGGATGTTCGTGTAGGCCTGGGTGGCCGACGGCACGTAGAAGAACATGAGGTACACGCCGGTCACGGTCAGCACCAGGAACAGGAAGAACGACAGCCCACCCAGGCAGAACGTGTAGGCGAACTTGACCGCGTGCTGGCGGACGCGGACCGGGTGGATGTGCAGGAACACGTTGTTCATGACCGCGTACGCGCGCGAGCGCTCGTCGCGCGGGTACGGCTGGCGGAACAGCGACCGCCACATGGCGCTCCGGCGGATCGCGGCGTCGAGGCGCTCGAGCATGGACATCGTCGGCGTTCAGCCCACGCCGCTCGAGGGATGCGAGGCCATCACGGTCGACCCAGTGCCGTCGCGACGTCGGGCGCAAGCGCCAGCGCACCGAGCCCGACGGCCAGCAGGAGGCCGCCCCGCCCCGCCGTGACCAGCCAGGCCGGAGGCGACGGGTCCCCCTGATACCGGAAGGTCCAGTGGAGCAAGGTGGCGAACCCGACGGCGAGGAGCGCGAGGCCGAGCGCGGTCTCTCCGGCGAGATACGTCAGCACGACGAGGGGGAAGATGAGGATCCCTCCGGCCAGGGCAACAGCGAGATAGATCGCGTCGACCGGGCCTGATGCACCGGCGCTCGGCAGCCGCCGATCCAGCCACGCGTCAAAGCCGGCGATCGCAAGGCCGGCCACGGCGACGAGAGCCAGAAGCAGCACGACCGTGGTTGCATCGTGACGCAGGAGCTGAAAGTCGGGGTTCCGTGCCTGGACCAGGGCGACGCCGGTCAGCGACACGGCGGTCGGCATGGCCAGGACGGCGCGCGTGCGAAAGCCGCCCGGGATCCAGGGCGATATCACCACCCAGATCGTTGCACCGAGGAGCCCGAAGAACAAGCCGCCGGCCAGGAGGAGATTCAGGGTTCCTGACAGCGTGATCTCCCCGATCTGGTTCCCGTTGTCGGTTAGCCGGCCTGCGGCTTCGGGAACCAGCAGGGCGGCCGCGCGCATTACGATCCGACCGCCGATCCCGACCACCAGGAGGCCCGTCAACAGCCCGGCGAGACCGCCTCGCGCGATGTCTCGCATCGGTTTCGCGAACCGCCCTCGCGAGGTGCCACCTGTCGGAACTCGCAGCTGGGACTGCGCCACTGACGACTGCATTCGGTCGACTCGCCATACGGTATACCGTTCTACGATATATATGAGGTCGGACAGCCGCCGTCAAGTCCATGAGTCGCACGCGATCGGAACAGCTTGACACCCTGGCTTGATTCATGGTTTGATCCCACTCGCTATTACGTATCACGATATATCGCAACAGGAATGTCCATGCCGAGTGAAGGGGCAACGTGCGCTTCGGCCGATTCGGCGAGACGGTGATGTGGATCCTCGTTGCGCTAGCGACCGGACCCGGCGAGGCCGTCCGGCTGATCGATCGCGTTCGCGAACTCGACGGCCCGATCGGCCCCGGAGCGCTCTTCGCGGCCGTCGCCCGGCTCGAGCGACGCGGCCTCATCGACGCGGTCGCGACCGGCGGCGGCCGGCCGGCGTATCGTCTCGCGCTACCGTGGCGCGCGGATCAGGTCTCAAACACGGAGGATCCCTGGCGATGAGCCGGCTCATGCGTCTCTACCCGGCGTCCTGGCGCGAACGTTATGAGGCGGAGTTCATCGGCACGCTCGAGGAACGGCCAGTCGGCCTGGCCGGCTCGGTGGACATCGTGCGCGGCGCCATCGACGCGCACCTCCACCCGGAGCTCATCGGCGGCGCTCCGCACATCTGGACGCATCGGCTTCCCGGATTGATGGCTACGGCCGCCGGGCTGGTCTGGTCGTGGTTCTACCTCCGAATCGTCGTGGCCGCGCCAGAGGAATGGGGGTACGGCGTCTTGATCGCAATGCTCTTGATGCTCTTGGCCGTAATGGGCGACTACATGGCACCGCACGCGCGGCGAATCGGTCTCACCGTCTCCGCCCTCATTTCAGCAGCCGTCCTTGCCGGAGTCCAGCCCTTGAGCGTCATTGGTGACGGCATGCTGAACTTCGCCCTTGGAGCCGCGGCCGCGTTGCTCCTCAGTGGCGGGATGTTGACCCTCGCCGCGCTTCGCGCAGGGATCGGTGCGGGCGGCCGCTGGCTGCTGATCGCGGGAGGCCTGCTCGTACCGGTCACGATCGCGATTCCCGCCATGGGAGGCTTCGGGCCTGGTGACCCGGGCGGCGCGCCGGCGATGCTGGTCGCCGTCCTGCCGTACGGCACCGCCTGGACGCTCCTCGGCCTGCGGATGACGCTCTGCGGATCGGCGACGATCCACGACGCTCCAACAAGCCCACGCGTGATAGAGGTTCCCACGACATGACCAACGCGCTCGGAGAGCTTGGCCGATTCGCCGAGCCTGCCCTGTACATTCTGGTCTCGCTCTCGGACGGCCCGAAGCACGGCTACGCGATCATGACCGACGTCGAGTCGTTCTCAGGCGCACCGATGGGACCGGGGACGCTCTACGGAGCGCTCGCGAGGCTCGAACGCCGAGGCCTGATCGAGGCGCTGGAACCGGAGGACCGGCGGCGCCCGTATCGCCTCACCGCGCTGGGCGAGACGACGTTGCAGGCGCAGTTGATGCAGCTCAACAGCTTCGTCCGGACAGGATTAGGCCGACTTGATCGGAAACCGTTGTGAGCCGCCTCGTTCGGCTGTATCCGGCAGCCTGGCGCGAGCGGTACGAGGCGGAGTTCATCGAGCTCCTGGCGGCGCGGCGGCCGAGCGTGGCCGATCGGATCGACGTCGTCCGCAGTGCCCTGGACGCCCACCTGCACCCCCAGGTTCACCATCCTGGCGAGTTCCGCCCGCCGGACCTCGCCGAGAACGACCGCCGGGTCGCGCGACGCCTCGGGTTCGGCACCCTGGCGGGCGCCGCGCTGTGGGTGGTGGCCTGGATCGTGGCGCTGCTCGGACCGGTTCGCTATGACGACGATGGCGCCTATCGTGACGGTGCGGCCGCATTCCCCTTCCTGCTCGGGGCGGCAGCCCTGATTGCGGGCGGACTGGCCGGTCAGTTCGTCATGCTCCCGAGGGGCGCCCGCCTGGCGCGCTTCGGTGCCGGCCTGGCGCTCGCGTTCACCCTGCTGTGGGCGACCCAGCCGTGGCTGCTGTGGGCCGGCGTCCTGATGATCGGCGGGCTGGCGTTCCTCGCGGTCGGCGGCTACCGCGCTCGTGCCTGGCCGGCCTGGTCGAGCGCGTCCGTCGGCGCGGCCTGTGTCGTCGTGGTCGTGCTGGTCGGGTACGGGATGTCCACGGTCGTCGATCGGATGGCCGGCGGCGTGCTGCTCACCGTCGCCGCGACCGCCTTCGCTCCGGCCTGGCTCGGCGTGGGAGCCACGCTCCTCACGCGGAGGCCGGCCTGAGGCTCAGCGCCAGGTGCTCCTCGCCGCGTCCGGGTAGAGCCGCACCCGTCGGTACGGCTCGCGGCCGCGTGATCGCGACAGGAGATTCGCCCGCTCTGCCAGCTGGTGCTGGAGCCGCCGGATATAGGCGTTCTGCGGTGACAGCTCCACGGCTTCGGACGAGGCGAGGACGACCTCGATGGCGTCCTCGGTCTCGCGCATGGCCGCCTCGCGCGGGTCGATCTCGAGCGAGAAGATCGAGGTCAGGCTCGACTGCATCTGCGGGATCGTGTTGCTCTTCAGAACGTAGATCGGCATCGAGCGGTCCTCGGCCTCGCGGAGCATCGGCGTCTTCTGCTTGTACTCGTTGCGCAGCGTCATTACGACATCGGCCTCGTCGACGTCGCGGGCGATGACGACCGGCAGCTGCAGGTCGCGCACCGCCTGCTCGAGCCGCTTGCGGCTGATCCCCTGTGGCAGCACGCGCAGCGTCGGCAGCGGCGAGCCGCCCGGGACGAGGAGCGTCCCGCCGTCCGGCCCTTCCTCGGCGCCGAGCGGCAGCGAGTCGGGATCGTCGTCCTCGAGCGCCTCGGCGTTGACCGGACCGGTTCCCTCCTCCGCCTTGAGTGCGGTCAGGGCTCGACTGGCCTGGTCGCGCCAGGCCTTCTGGCGCTCGAGCTCCCGGGCTTCACGGGCTCGCGTCTCAGCCACGGTCGGAGCCGCGCCGCGCTCGAGCGGTCCGCGGTCCGCGATCTCGCCGGCCACGAACGGCGTCTCGACCGGATGCTGGCCGGGCCAGCCGGCCGTCGGCGGCGAGGCAAATCGTTCACCGGGCAGGGTGCTGGCCAAGCCACCCTCCGACACGGGGCCACGAGTCGATGACTCCCGAACCGACCCGCCCCGGGACTGCCGCCAGCCGCCCGAGGCGCCCGGCCGATAGCCCGGTCGGAACCCGGCCCCACGCTCGGTCTCCCGGTAGCCGCCGCGGTACGATCCCTCGCCCCGCCAGCCCGGCTCCATCCGCCACGACGACCCGGCGCCCACCAACCCGGCGAACCGCTCGGCACCGAGCTGCTCGCGCGGCGACGGCCGCGGCCGGCCCTGGCTGCGATGGACCCCCTCCTCGTCGCGCCAGCGAAGCTCGGGGGCGACGGGGTCGCCGCGGAGCATCGCGTCGATCGTGTCCGCCACGTCGGCGTGGACGGCCACCCGCTCGCGGTCCTGGATCTCGACGATGACGTCGAATGTCGGCGGCGCCTTGCGCTCCAGGACGCTCTTCTGGGTCCGCCGGCGGCGGGCCTCCTCGTCGCCGAGGGTCACGCTCTGGATCCCGCCGATGAGGTCGGACAGCGTCGGGTTGAGCATCAGGTTGTCGAGGTTGTTGCCGTGGGCCGTGCCGATCAGCTGGACGCCGCGCTCGGCGATCGTGCGCGCCGCCTGGGCCTCCAGCTCGGTGCCGATCTCGTCGATGACGATGACCTGGGGCATGTGGTTCTCGACCGCCTCGATCATCACCTCGTGCTGGAGCGACGGCGTCCGGACCTGCATTCGCCGGGCCTTGCCGATCGCCGGGTGCGGGATGTCGCCGTCGCCGGCGATCTCGTTGCTGGTATCGACCACGACCACGCGCTTGCCGAGGTTGTCGGCCAGGACCCGGGCCGCCTCTCGTAGCATCGTCGTCTTGCCGATCCCCGGCCGGCCCATGATCAGGATCGACTTCCCGGTTTCGACGAAATCGTCGATGATCTCGATCGTCCCGTACACGGCTCGCCCGATCCGGCAGGTCAGCCCGACGATCTTGCCGTTGCGGTTCCGGATCGCGCTGATCCGATGGAGGGTGCGTTCGATTCCGGCGCGGTTGTCGTCGCCGAACGTCCCGATGTGCTCGACGACGAACGCGAGGTCCGCCTCCACGATCTCCCGATCGAGGAGCGTCACCTCCGAATCCGGGAAGCGCGCCTCCGGACGACGCCCGAGGTCCATCACGACCTCGATCAGCGACACGCGATCCGGCAGGGCGTGGACCGCGGCGACGATCTCCGGGGGCAGCGACGCGAGCAGCGCGTCGAGATCGTCGATCGATTCACGCTGGCGGCCGTCGGATCCCAAGCTGACCTCCTTCGACAGACTGGACGTCGATTCAGCGAACGCCGGCCGGCACCAGGGCCGGTTCGGCGACACGGACGAGGGTTTCCTTCATCAGCAGGGTCACCTCGGCGATCGAGGTGAACCCGGCGTCCTCGAGGCGGCGATCGATCGGCGCCTCGTAGGTCCGAACCGGCGCGATCACGCCGCGGTCCCGACCATGGTCGCCGCGGCCCATCCGGGCGGCGATGACGCCGAGCCCGAAGTCGATCAGGTTCGTGGCGTCCGCCTCCGGGCGGGCGATCACCTTGAGGTAGTGCGGCTGGTCTTCCTTGGCCACGCCGATCTGCAGGAACGCATCAAGCAGCGTGCCGTCGCGACCGCCGTCCGGTGCCGCCTGGACGAACCCCTCGACGTCGGCGAAGCGCAGGATCGGCGTCAAGCTGGACCGAGGCACCCGCCAGTGCGGACCCTGCCGCTCCCAGTCGGCCAGCCGGATCGCCTCAAGGCGAGCCACGGGCGCGGGCGTCGCCTGGCTATACAGACGGGCCAGCGCGATCGCATCCAGACCGGTGGTCGGGCGGATCCCGTGGCCGACCGCGCGGTCTTCGGTCCATGGCGCGGGCAGGCTGCCCTCGGCCGCGCGGAACAGGATCCGCTCCTCGCCGTAGCGCATGAAGCCGGCCTGCATCAGCAGCTCGACGTTGCCGTCGGCGTCGGCGCAGGCCACGTGAAACCGGGCGGCGCCTCGCTTGGCGCCCTCACGCAGGAGCTGCTGGACCAGTCGATAGCGGATGTCGCCCGCGTCCCCCATGCCGACGGCGTCGAGCTCCACGATCGTCCACTCGTCGCGGACGGATTCGCGCTCGACCCGGACGAGCCCGCCGATGTGGCCGCCCTCGTCGTAGACGTACATCAGGTCGTTCGGACGGAATGCCCCGAGCGGCAGCCGGAACAGGCTGAATACCCCGATCGGCGGGCCGTTGACCGGCAAGCCGAGCGATCGGGTATCGGCCGAGTCGGACTGGCACAGGCGGGACAGCTCGCCAAGGGCGGCCAGGTCGGTCAGCCGCGCGGGACGGACCTTGCCGGAGCTGCGCGGGGCGCGGAGAGCAGTCATGCGCCGGGCCTCGCACGGCGAGTCGGGTGCGGCCGGCGGCCGGAGCCTTCGCCCGGGTCGTCGTGCTCGGCGGCCATCGTGGCGACGAGCCGATGGAAGCGCGTCTCGCCGGCCAGCTCCGGATGGAACGCCGTGGCGATCACGTTGCGCTCGCGGACGGCGACCACCCGGCCGTCGTCGAGTCGCGCCAGGACATCGACGTCGGGGCCGACCCGGTCGACGATCGGGGCGCGGATGAACACTCCGTGCACCGGAGTCGCGCCGAGCACCGGGACCTCCAGCTCGCCCTCGAACGAATCGAGCTGTCGCCCAAAGGCGTTGCGCTCGACCGTGATGTCCAGGAGCGGCAGGATGGGCGGCTCACCGCCGGCGATCTCGCGCGCCAGGACGATCATCCCGGCGCACGTCCCGAAGACGGGAGCACCGCGGTCCGCCAGTGCCAGGATCGGATCGTGGAGCCCCCAGCGCTCGATCAGCTGGCGCATGGTGGTGCTCTCGCCGCCCGGCAGGATCAACCCGCTCACTCCATCGAGATCGGCCGGCTCGCGCACCCTGACGCCCTCCACGCCGATGACGCGAAGGGTCTCGAGGTGCTCGCGAAACGCCCCCTGCAGGGCGAGAACGCCGATCCTCATCGTTGGGCGACTTGCGGCCGGGGTCGTGGCCGCCTACCAGCCGCGGACGGCGAGTCGCTCCTGGTCCGGGATCTCTTCGAGCGCAATGCCCCGCATCGGAGCCCCCAGGCCCTTGGAGACCTCGGCGATCTTCTTGGGATCGTCGAAGAACGTCGTCGCCTGGACGATCGCGTTGGCCATCCGGGCGGGATCCTCGCTCTTGAAGATGCCCGAACCGACGAACACGCCTTCGGCCCCCAGCTGCATCACCAGCGCCGCGTCGGACGGGGTGCTGATCCCGCCGGCCACGAAGTTGACCACCGGCAGCCGGCCCTCGGCCGCGACCCCCCTGACCAGGTCGTACGGTGCGCCGAGCTCCTTTGCGGCCGCGAACAGCTCGTCCTCGCGCATCGCCTGCAAGCGGCGGATCTCGGCCAGGACGTCGCGCAGCTGGCGGACGGCCTCGACGATGTTGCCCGTGCCGGCCTCGCCCTTGGTCCGCATCATCGCGGCGCCCTCGTTGATCCGGCGAAGCGCCTCGCCGAGATTCCGGCAGCCACATACGAACGGCACCTTGAAGGCGTGCTTGTCGATGTGGTTCGACTCGTCGGCGGGGGTCAAGACCTCGGACTCGTCGATGTAGTCGACGCCGAGCGCCTCGAGGACCTGGGCCTCGACGAAGTGGCCGATGCGCGCCTTGGCCATCACCGGGATGCTCACCGCATCCATGATCCCTTCGATCATCGACGGGTCGCTCATGCGCGCGACGCCACCCGCCGCCCGGATGTCCGCGGGCACGCGTTCGAGCGCCATGACGGCGACGGCGCCGGCATCCTCGGCGACCTTGGCTTGATCGGGCGTGACGACATCCATGATGACGCCGCCCTTGAGCATCTGGGCCAGGCCCTTCTTGGTGGCCCAGGTGGACGTTTCGACGGTCATGTGGGAACGGTTCCTCTGGTGGTCGCGCTCGGTTCGCCGGCCGGGTCTGGCCCCGGGGTCGTCGCCCGTTCGAGTCGGCCGAGCCCCGCGCGCGGGCCGATTATCGCACGAGCGCCCACGAGGGCCGTTGGAGGGTTCCGGCGGGAGCGTCGACCGACGGCATGGGCGCTCGTGTTCAGCGGGCGACGGTGCGGATCACCCCCGACATGAGGCTCGTTGCTCGGCGCGCGGCCGTCGGCGACAGCCGCGAGAGCGCGTCGACCAGGTCGATCACGTCCTGATCGGGTAGCGAGCTCAGCAGGTCGAACAGGCGGAGGATCGTCGAGTCCGGGATCCGTCCGAGCAGGCTGAGCGAACGCTCCAGCTCCCGTGGTTCGAGCTGCGGGACGAGACCGATCGCGCGATCGAACAAGCGGACGAACACGAGGAAGGCCGACAGCCAATCTCGGAGCGCCGCGAGCTCCGTATCGTCGGGGCGCGTTTCGAGCGCGGCCGCGGCCTCCCGTTCCTTCTGCTCGAGTACGGCCACGATCGGGTCGCCTTCGCGGATCTTGCGTTCGGCGATGACCCGCCCAAACCATTGCCAGTGGTCGCCGACCGCGAGATACGCCGCGCCGGCCGGCCCGCGCCGGCCCACCCGTCGCGGCTCGCGGACGCGTTCGACGATCCCCCAGGATTCGGCCTCCGCCAGGGCAAGGCTGGCCGCCCGGTGGCTGAGGCCTAGCGCCTCGCGGACCTCGCGCTCGGTGAGCGGCTCCTGGCGGGCCATCAGGTACGCCTGCACCCTGGCGATTGCAGGAGTGACGCCCCAGGCGGCACCCATCTCGCCCCAGGCCTCGGCCAGGTCGATCCGGATCTGCTCGGCCGTTTTGGGCTGATCTCTCGTGGTGACGACCAGGGTCGAGTCGGTCATTACGTGCGCCTTGACAGTAGCCGGTTTATCGGTCATAACTTGCTATGACAGGGTAGCACGCTGGACCGACCAGAAACACGAGGCGCCGCCTGATGCGGATTGTCATTGCCGGCGGATCCGGCTTTCTCGGCCATCGTCTGACCGCTGCCTGGCGCGCCGCCGGGGACGACGTCACGGTGCTGACGCGCGACCCGGCTCGCGCGTCCCGGAAGATCGACGCCGGGCCGGCGATCGCGCCATGGAACCCGCCTGCCGTCGACTACGCCCTGGAGGCCGCGCTTCGCGGCGCGGATGCCGTGGTCAACCTGGCGGGCGCGCCGATCGGCGGCCGGCCGTGGACGCCGGGCCACAAGCGAGCGATCCTGGCCAGCCGGCTCGAGGCGACCGGCGCCATCGTCGAGGCGATCGGTCGTCTCCCGGCGGCGGACCGACCGCGCGTGCTCGTCAACGCGTCCGGCATCGACGTCTACGGCGATCGCCCCGACGGCGAGCTGACCGAGGATTCGCCGCCCGGCACCTCGTTCCTCGCGGGCGTGGTCGTTGCCTGGGAGGCGGCGGCCCGGGCTGCCGAGCCACTTGGCGTCCGGGTGGTCACAGCGAGGACGGCGCTTATCGTCGCGCCCGAGGCCCTGGCATGGCGACTGGTCCTGCTGCCATTCCGGCTCTTCGTCGGTGGACCGCTCGGGTCCGGCCGGCAGCGTTTCACCTGGGTCCACGCCGATGACGCCGTCGGGCTCTACGACCTGGCGCTTCGGGACGAGTCCATCATCGGCCCACTGAACATGGTCGCCCCCGAGGTGCCCACCCAGCGCGAGCTGGCTCGCGCGATCGGCCGCGCCATGCACCGGCCTTCCAGGTTCCCGGTCCCGGCCTTCGCGTTGCGCCTCGTGCTCTGGGGCCAGGCCGACATCGTGCTTCACGGCCGGACCGCGGTCCCTGCGAAAGCGATCGACAGCGGATACCGGTTCCGCCATCCAACGGTTGAATTGGCGCTCGACGACGTCCTCCGGCAGCGGTAGCGCGCCGACCTTTGCGAGGCGCGCGATGCGACCTGAGAGCGGACACCCTGGGTTCTCGAGCTGGCTTGCCGGGCTGGTGATTGGTGTGTGCGGCGGAGTCCTCGTCCTCATCTTCCCGACCGTCGGCCTGGTGCTCGTCGGCCTCGGCGCGGTCGTGGTCCTGCGCGCGCGACGACGCCGGGCCGGCGGATCCGGCCTGCTCATCGGCATCGGTGCGACGATCATCGTGCTCCTCACCCGGGCGCAGCTTGAATGCGAGGCATTCGATGCTGCGCCGTACCAGAGTTGTTCGGGCCCGGATCTGACGCCGATCTTCGTGGTCAGTGGTGCGCTCGTGGCCCTGGGCCTGGTGCTGGCGGCCGCGGGTCCGATCAACGATCGAACCGGTCGTCGCGAACCGTCATGAAGCCGCGTCACCTGCGCCGATCGAGCTCCTCGCGCAAGGCGCCGAGGATCTCCAGCTCGACCCGGTCCTTCGGGCGACCCGCAGCGCGCTTCATGGCGATCAACGCGTCGATCGATGCGATGAGGACCGGGTGGCCGGCGAGGGTGGTCGATACGGCGGTCGTCAGCAGCTGTTCGTAGTCGAAGCCCGGATCTGGGTCGGGGAGGAGGTCAAGATCGCCGGCGACCGTCGTGAGGGTGAACGGGCCTCCCGCGCGCAATGTCCGAGCATCGAGGGGTGGCATCCGGGGGGCGTCGGCCGGCAGCCCTCGACGGACGGCACGAAGCTCTTCGAGCGCAGCCGCGAGCCGCTGCAGGTTCGAGGGGTCGCGCGCATAGCAAACGTCAAGAGAATTCGTGAGCGAAGGTGAGCCGTGAGCCTGTGCGGCCAGGCCGCCGACCACGACGAAGCGGACGTCATGCGCCATGAGCGAACGCAGGATGACATCGGGGTGGAAGCGAAGGATCTCGCTCATTCGGCGACCCGAGGTAGCGAGCGACTCCCATCCACGAAATGCGCGTCATCGTCGATGGCTGCGGCCAGCCGCTCGCTCACGGGGAACGCGATCCGCTCACGGATCTGCGTTCGATCGATGCCGATGCCGAGCCTGGGCATGACTTCGAGCCCGAACTCGGATGCCTCCAGGAGTCGGTCCAGCGTCTTCACGCGCGGATCCACCCGGCCACGTTCGATCCTGGCGATCGTCTCCTGCGGAATACCCGACTTCGCAGCGAGCTGCCGCTGGGTCAGCCTCGCTCGTCGCCCGTCGCGACCTATCATCCCGACATGCCCGTCCTGCGCAGCCGGCTCGATCCTGGCGCGGCCGAGACGCGTGCCAACCACGACGCGATGGCCGCGCTGGTCGCGGACCTCCGGGCTCGCCAGGCAACGCTCGCGACGGGCGGCGCCGGGGGCGATGAGTCCTCGATCACCCGTCATCGCGAGCGCGGCAAGCTGCCGGTCCGCGAACGGATCGACCGCCTGCTCGACCCGGGATCGGCGTTCCTCGAGCTGAGCGCACTGGCCGCCAACGGGCTGTATGACGACGAGGCACCAGGTGCCGGGATCGTGACCGGTCTCGGCCAGATCGAGGGCACGACCTGCGTCGTAGTCGCCAACGACGCCACGGTCAAGGGCGGCACCTACTACCCGATGACCGTCAAGAAGCACCTCCGCGCCCAGGAGATCGCGCTGGAGAACCGCCTGCCGTGCGTCTACCTGGTCGACTCCGGTGGCGCGTACCTGCCGCTCCAGGCCGACGTCTTCCCCGATCGCGATCATTTTGGGCGGATCTTCTACCACCAGGCGAGGATGTCGGCGGCCGGGATCCCGCAGGTCGCCCTGGTCATGGGCTCGTGCACCGCCGGCGGCGCCTATGTCCCGGCGATGAGCGACGAGACCGTCATCGTCCGCGGGACCGGCACGATCTTCCTCGGCGGGCCGCCGCTGGTGAAGGCGGCCACCGGCGAGGACGTGACCCCCGAGGACCTCGGCGGGTCCGAGGTCCACACCCGACGGTCCGGCGTCGCTGACCATGAGGCGCTCGACGACGAGCATGCCCTGGCGATCGGTCGATCGATCATCCACAACCTGAACCGGCGAACACCCGAGCCACCCTGGGAGCGTCGCGAGCCGGCGCCGCCATCAGTCGCCCCCGACGGTGACGACCGGACCGCATCGCTGTACGCGGCCGTGTCGCTCGATCCGCGCCGCCCCGTGGCGGTTCGCGAGATCATCGCCCGACTCGTCGATGGTTCACGGTTCCACGATTTCAAGCCGCTCTACGGCGAGACGCTGGTGTGCGGCTTCGCGCACCTCGGCGGCTATCCGGTCGGGATCCTGGCGAACGACGGGATCCTGTTCAGCCAGTCGGCGCTCAAGGGGGCGCACTTCATCGAGCTCGCCTGCCAGCGCCGGATCCCGCTGGTCTTCCTCCAGAACGTCAGCGGGTTCATGGTTGGCCGCGAGTACGAGGAGGCCGGGATCGCCAAGGACGGGGCGAAGCTCGTGACCGCGGTGGCCAGCGCCGAGGTGCCCAAGTTCACCGTCGTGATCGGCGGCAGCTTCGGAGCGGGCAACTACGCGATGGCCGGCCGGGCCTACCAGCCGCGGTTCCTGTGGACCTGGCCGAACAGCCGGATCTCGGTCATGGGCGGACCGCAGGCCGCCCGCGTCCTGTCGACGGTTCGTGGCGGATTCGCGGACGACGAGGCGCGCGATGCCTTCGAGGCGCCGATCCTCGACACCTACGAACGCGAGGGATCGCCCTATTTCGCGACGGCCAGGCTGTGGGACGACGGGGTGATCGACCCGCTGGACACCCGCCGCGTGCTGACCATGGGCATCGAGGCCGCGCTCCACGCTCCGATCCCGGAGACACGCTTCGGCGTGTTCCGGATGTAGGGTCGGGTGCTCAAGCCATCGTGCCGCGACTCCAGCGGCGGATGAGCAGCACCCAGGCGGTCGAGGCCAGGGCGACGAGAGGCGACAGCCGGACGGCGCCGCCGACGCCGCTGCGCAGCACCTCGCCCGCCAGCAACCCTCCCTCATCGAATCCGTGGAGCGCCGACCCGGCGATGAACGTGCCGATCAGCGCCGAGGTCACGGCGGCGACCGGGACGCCGATGGCGAGCGCCACGCCGACGACCAGGCCGTCGAGCCTGGAGCCCTGCGCGGCGGGCGCGAGGCCGGCTCCCAGCAGCGCGACTCCGGCCACGCCCGCCAGCCCGGCCACCACCGAGGCCATCGGGCTGATTAGCGGCTCGATTGGCGGCAGGATCGCCATTCCGACGGCGCCGACCGGGGCGAACAGGACCGCCGCCAGCAATGCGCCGCGACGGGCCAGGCGGATCGTTGCCAGCCGGCGACGAGTCGGGTCGGGACGCCAGGATGGGCTTCGCGGGTCCACGGCCGCAGCCTAGCAGTCGATGCGGACCGCTAGGATGGCCGGGTGAGTCCAGCCCTGACCGTCGAGCGGACCGGTCCCGGAGACAGCGTTGCCCGCGTGACGTTGACGCGACCGGAGGTCCACAACGCCGTCGACGGGGCGCTGATCGCGGAGCTCCGGGCAACCTTCGCCGCGCTGGCGCGAGAGGAGCCCGGTCAGCTTCGGGCCGTCGTGCTGGCTGGTGCCGGGCCGTCGTTCTGCGCCGGCGCCGACGTCAACTGGATGCGCGCCGCCCTCACTCTCGACGTCGAAGGCAACGAGCAGGACGCCATGGCCATGGCCGAGATGTACGAAGCGATCGACACCTGCCCGGCGCCGGTCGTGGCCCGGGTCCACGGAGCTGCGCTCGGCGGAGGCATGGGCCTGTGCGCCGTGGCGGACATCGTCATCGCCGAGAGCGGGACGCGGTTCGGGTTCACCGAGACGCGGCTGGGCATCCTGCCGGCCGTCATCAGCCCCTTCGTGGTTGCCAAGATCGGCGAGTCGGAGGCGCGCGCGCTGTTCCCGACCGGCCGGCGGTTCGACGCGATCCGGGCGATGCGGATCGGGCTCGTCCATGAGGTGGTGGAAGGTGAAGCCGCGCTCGACGCGGCGGTCGAGGCCGCAATCGCCGACGTGCTATCGGCCGGGCCGACGGCGGCCCGCGCAGCCAAGTCGATCGTCCGCGAGATCCGGGGGCTCGGCCACGGGTCGTCGAAGTGGCACACCGCGAGGGTGATCGCCCGGCAGCGAACGACGGCCGAGGCCCACGAAGGCTTCCGTGCCTTCGACGAGAAGCGCCGGCCGTCCTGGGCACCCCACGAGGATTGACGGTCCGTCGCGGACTGGCGCGATATGCGACGATCGCGACAGCCATGAGCCAGGAGCTGAGCCCGAGCCAGGCAGCGGCACGGATCGGAGCCACGACACGGACCGTCCAGCGCTGGATTGCCAGTGGGCGCTTGCCGGCGCGGCGTGTCGGCGGCCGATGGCGCGTCGCGAGTGACGCGATTGACGCGTTCGCGCCAAGGAACCCGGGCGAACGCGGCGCGACGGATCCCGGCCCTCGCCCGATTCGGTCGGTGTTCATCGCCAATCGCGGCGAGATCGTTGGGCGGATCGCGCGGACGTGCCGCCGACTGGGCATGACCAGCGTCGCCCCGTCGACGGACGGCCCAGGTGGACTCGACCTCCTCGACATCGATGCGGTCGCAGCGGCCGCACTCGCAGCGGGAGCGGATGCGGTCCACCCCGGCTTCGGCTTCCTGGCCGAGAACGCGCGCTTTGCCGAGGCGGTAGGCGAGGCGGGCCTGACGTGGATCGGGCCGCCGCCGGATGCCATTCGGACCATGGGCGACAAGGCGGCCGCTCGACGGCTGGCGGTCTCGCTCGGCGTCCCCGTGCTCGCCGGCTACGACGACGCCGACCAGGCGGACCCGACCCTCGAGGCCGCTGCGGCACGGATCGGCTTCCCGATCCTGGTCAAGCCGGCGGCCGGCGGTGGCGGCAAGGGCATGCGCCCGGTTCGCGAGCCGGTCCGGCTGCCCGACGCCCTGGCCGCCGCGAGGCGCGAGGCGATCACGGCCTTTGGCGACGATCGGCTCATCCTCGAGCGGCTCGTCGAAGGGGGTCGACATGTCGAGATCCAGGTGTTGTTCGACGTGGCTGGTCGCGGCGTCCAGATCGGCGAGCGCGACTGCTCGGTCCAGCGGCGGCACCAGAAGATCCTCGAGGAGGCACCGTCGCCGGCCGTCGGCGATGCCTTGCGACGCCGCCTCGGGGACGCCGCGCTGGCGCTCGGTCGCGCGGTCGGATACGTGGGCGCCGGTACGTGTGAGTTCCTCGTCGACGATCGCGGTGCGTACAGCTTCCTCGAGATGAACACGCGGCTCCAGGTCGAGCATCCGGTCACGGAGCTGGTGACCGGGCGGGACCTGGTCGCCGACCAGCTGGCCATCGCCGCCGGCCAGCCGCTGGGTGCGGCGCGCGCGGACGTCCGCGGGCATGCCGTCGAGGTCCGGCTCTACGCGGAGGATGCCGAGCGAGGCTTCCTCCCTGCGACCGGCCGGATCGAGGCTCTGCGCTGGCCGACGGGCGAGGGGATCCGGGTCGACGCCGGGATCGCTGTGGGCAGCGAGATTGGCGACCGCTTCGACCCGATGCTCGCCAAGGTCATCGCCTGGGGACCGGATCGCCGGACGTCGCTGGAGCGGCTCGCCGCCGCGCTCGACGCGACCGTCGTCCTTGGCGTGGTGACGAACCTGCGGTTCCTGCGCTGGCTCGTCCGTCAACCCGCCGTCCTCGCCGGGGACGTCCGGACCGACACGCTGGACCGGATCTGGCCGCCCGACGACTGGTCGGAACGTGCCGCCATCCCGCCCGAGGCCTGGGCGGCAGCGGCCGGCGCGCTGCTGGACCGGACGAGCGACCGGGACCCATGGGCCGGCGGCTGGCGGCTGAACGCCGACCGGTCCATCAGCCTCGAGGCGGACGGCGCGAGGCGCTCCGTCACTGCCGCCCCGGGGACCGCCCCGGCCGTGCAACTCGTCCGGGTGGCCGACGCGGTCCACGTCGACGTCGAGGGACGGAGCGTGGCCTTCCGGCCGGCACCGCCGCCGGACGAGGCCGGCGCGGCTCGCTCGGCGCTGGCCCAACATCGCGCGGGCGACGAGGGCCCGGCCGACGTGGTCGCGCCGATGCCGGGCGCGGTGGTCAACGTCTTCCGGGCGGCGGGCGACGCCGTGGAGGCAGGTGATCCGATCGTCACGCTCGAGGCGATGAAGATGGAGCACGTGGTCGTCGCGCCGGTCGCAGGCCGCCTGTCGGAGCTCCGGGCTCGCCCGGCCGACCAGGTCGTCCGGGGCCAGGTGCTCGCCGTCATCGAGCCCTGATCGGCCCGCTTCGGGTACGCTCAGCGTCGGTCGACACGGAGGTTTCCATGGCCCAACGCCAGGCAGACGCCAAGAAGCTCCCCGGAACACGAGACGAACTCCTGGTACTCCACCGCGAGACGCGCCGTCGACGCAATGCTGCGCCGCATGGGAGCGTGGAGCACGTCGCCGCGATCGACCTGATCGGCCGGATCGAGGTCGAGATCGCCCGCCTCGAGCGGGCGATGGACCCACCCCGCGGCTGACGCGCTGCACGAACGAGCCGAGGTGAGCGAGCGCGTCCGGATCTACGAGGTCGGCCCACGCGACGGACTGCAGAACGAGCCCGCCTCGATCCCAACGCCGATCAAGGCCCGGTTCATCGAGTTGCTGGCAGCCGCCGGGCTCCGCGAGATCGAGGCGACGAGCTTCGTCGCGCCGAGGGCGATCCCCCAGTTGGCGGACGCCGACATGCTGCTCGCGGCGTTGCCGGAGCGACCCGGCGTCCGCTACCCGGTCCTCGTCCCGAACCTCCGCGGGCTGGCCCGCGCCGAATCCGCCGGCGCGCGGGCGATTGCCGTCTTCACGGCGGCGACCGACGCGTTCACGAAGGCGAACGTCGGGATGACGGTCGACGAATTGCTGGCGGCGGCGGCACCCGTCCTCGACCGGGCGGGTGACCTCGGATGGTGGCGGCGCGGGTACGTGTCGACGGCGTTCGGTTGCCCGTACACGGGTCGGGTCGACCCCGCAGACGCGGTGGAGGTCGCCCGGCGGCTCCTCGAGCTGGGCGTGGACGAGGTCTGCTTCGGCGACACGATCGGCGTCGCCGTACCGTCGCAGGTCGGGCCCCTCGCGGCGCTGGCGGTCGACGCCGCGATCCCACTTGCGCGTGTCGCCTTCCATTTCCACGACACCCGCGGCACGGCGCTGGCCAACGTCGCAGCAGGTCTGGATGCCGGCGTCCGGTGCTTCGACGCTTCGACCGGCGGCACCGGTGGCTGCCCGTATGCTCCCGGCGCCGCGGGCAACCTCGCCACCGAGGACCTGGTGTACTTCCTGGACGCCTCGAGCTGGGAGCATGGAGCCAGCCTGCCGGGCGTGCTGGAGGCGGCTCGATTCATCGCCGGCGCCCTCGGCCGGCCGCTTGCCAGCAAGGTCGGCCGGGCCGGCGGCTGGGATCCGATCGGCGGCGGGGCCACGGGACGGGCGTAGGCGTCCTGCACGTTCGAGCGCTTCTGCTATCGTCCCGTGCGATGGACGGTGTCGTACTCGTTCTGAACCAGAACTACGAGCCGCTCAACGTCTGTAACCTGCCTCGTGCCTTCCGACTGGTCTTTGGCGAGAAGGCCGAAGTGATCGAATACGACCACCAGGTGATCCGGACGGTGCGGACCGAGTACCGTGCGCCCTCAGTGATCCGCCTGCAGCACCTCATCCGCCGTCCGCGTCCGCGGGTCAAGCTGTCGCGGCGGGAGGTCTTCGCCCGGGATCGGCACACGTGCCAGTACTGCGGTCGCCAGTCGCACGACCTCACGCTCGACCACGTCATGCCGCGCCACCGTGGCGGAAGCCACACCTGGGAGAACCTCGTCGCGGCGTGCAAGCCATGCAACCACCGCAAGGGCGGCAAGACCCTCGAGGAGGCCCGGCTCCATCTCGCCCGCGCCCCATTCGAGCCGCGCAGCGACATCTACTCGCTGTTCACGCCGTACCTCGGCGACGACCGCAACGAGGCGTGGCGGACCTACCTCTTCCTGGGGCACAACTGACGCCGATCCAGGACGCCATCCCGGGCCCGGTCAGCGAGCTCCTCGAGGCGCTCTGGGCGGCGGGCCAGGCCGGCTACGTCGTCGGTGGTTCGCTGCGCGATGTCCTGCTCGGGCGCCCGCCCGCCGACTGGGATCTGGCCACGGACGCGACGCCGGAACGGGTCCTCGAGCTGTTTCCCGAGGCCGCCTATGAGAACCGCTTCGGGACCGTGGCCGTGCCACGGGCCGGTGAGCTGTACGAGATCACGACGTTCCGGAGCGACCACGACTACGCCGACTTCCGGCGACCGCACCGGGTCGAGTTCACCGATTCGATCGAATTCGATCTCGCGCGCCGAGACTTCACCGTCAACGCGATGGCCTGGGGTGCCCGCGCGGGTGACGAGCCGGACCTCGTCGATCCGTACGACGGCCGGATCGACGTGGCCGCGCGCCTGCTTCGCGCGGTAGGCGATCCGCGAGCCCGGTTCGAGGAGGACGCCCTGCGGATGGTCCGCGCCGTCCGCCTGGCCGCGACCCTCGACTTCGGGATCGAGCCCGCGACGCTCGCGGCAATCCGGACCTGCTCGACCCTCGTCACCCACCTGTCGGGCGAGCGGATCGCCGCCGAGCTCGACCGCCTCCTGGCCGCCCCGCTGCCGTCCGTGGGCCTCCGACTGATGAGCGACACCGGCGTCCTCGCCGCGATCTCGACCGATCTCGACGCGCAGCGCGGCATCCCCCAGAACAAGGTGCCCGACGAGGACCTCTGGGACCACACCCTGAGGTCGGTGGACGCGGCGTCACCGGCGCGCCCGATCGTGCGCCTGGCCGCGCTCCTCCACGACGTCGGCAAACCGGCGACGTTCGCCGACGGCCACTTCCTGGGCCACGAGGCGGCCGGAGCGGAGCTGGCCGGGGCGTTCCTGGATCGGCTGCACGCCCCACGCGCCGTCCGTGACCGGGTCGTCGAGCTCGTCCGCAATCACATGTTCAGCTACGAACCCGGCTGGTCTGATGCGGCGGTGCGGCGGTTCATCGCCAAGATTGGGGCGCTCGGCGAGGGGACGCTGGCCGAGCTGCTCGCGCTCCGTGAGGCGGACAACGTCGGCTCCGGGTTGCCGCCGGAAGCGGGGCGGCTCTCGGAGCTCCGGGCCCGGATCGCCGCCGAGCTCGCGGCCGACGTCGTCCTCGACCGGCGGGGATTGGCGGTCGACGGCACGGACCTCATGCTCGAGCTTGGACTCCCCGAAGGCCCGATCCTGGGACGGATCCTCGCCGGCCTCGTCGAGCGAGTGATCGCCGACCCGGCCGTCAACGACCGCCCGACGTTGCTGCTCCTGGCCCGCTCGATGATCCCCGACGCCTCGTGATCGAGCTGCTGCTCCAGGCCGAGGGCGACCTGTCGGTGGGCTTGCTCGACCGGGCCGAGGCGCTCTACCAGCAGGTCATCGGGGCCGATCCGCGCAACTCGATCGCCGTCGTCGGGCTGGCCCGTGTGGCCCTCGAACGGTCGGACGAAGTGGAGGCGCTGACGTTCGCTCGTCGCGCGCTGGCGATCGACCCGGAGAACAACGCCGCGCAGCGGATGGTCCAGCGGCTCGAGGAGGTGCTGCGCAACCGCGGCGTGTCCACGGGCCAGGCGGTCCCCGGGCCGGAGCCCGAAGTCGCGCCGGACACGGCGAGCACCGCGAGCCCGATCGGTCCCCAGCCTGCCACCAAAGGCCCCGCAGGGACCGAGCCCGGCCGTCGAGCGGGGCTCGCCAGGTTCCTGCGACGCCGGATGAGGTGACCCCGGACGGCACCAACACGTATCGTTCGGGCATGACCAGAATCCTCATCACCGGCGGTGCCGGATATGTCGGCTCGGTGTCGGCCGAGGCGCTCCTGGCCGCGGGCTACGAGGTGGTCGTCCTCGACGACCTGACGACCGGCCATCGTGCCGCCGTGCCCGCCGGAGCGGCGTTCCGGGGCGGCACCTACGTCGATGCCGACGCGCTGGCGGCGCTCCTCCGGGCGGAGGGGATCGATGCGATCCTGCACTGCGCGGCCCGGTCGCTCGTCGGCGAATCGATCGCGGACCCGGCGCGCTACTTCCGGGAAAACGTGGCCGGGGGGATTGCGCTGCTCGACGCCGCGCGGGCGTGCGGCGTCAACCGGATCGTGTTCTCGTCGACGGCCGCGGTGTACGGCATCCCGGCGTCGACGCCGATCCCCGAGGATGCGCCGCTCAACCCGATCAACCCGTATGGCGAGAGCAAGCGATCGTTCGAGGCCGCGCTCGGCTGGTACGGGCGCGCGTATGGGCTGCGGAGCGTGAGCCTTCGCTACTTCAACGTCGCCGGGGCAACCGCCACGCTGGGCGAGGACCACGACCCGGAGACGCACCTGATCCCGAACGTCCTCCGGGCCGCGCTCGGCAAGACCGGTCTGACCGTCTTCGGCGACGACTACCCGACCCCGGACGGGACCTGCATCCGCGACTACATCCACGTTGCGGACCTGGCCGACGCGCACCGGCGGGCGATCGAAGCCACGGCGCCGGACGATCGTCGTACGGACGCGCCGCTCGTGTGCAACCTGGGCAGCGGCGGCGGGTTCTCGATCCGCGACGTCATCGCCGCCGCGTCGAAGGTGGTCGGCCACCGGATCCCGTTCACCGTCGGAGCGCGCCGGACCGGCGACCCGCCGGTGCTGGTCGCCCGATCGACCCGGGCGACCGAGGTGCTCGATTGGGAGCCCGGTCAATCCACGCTCGAGCAGATGATCGGCTCGGCGTGGACCTGGCGACAGGCGCACCCGGACGGGTTCGCCGACTGAGGCGTCGCGGCGCCGGCATATCCACCGCGCGCCGGCCCGCCGGCGCCCAGCCAGCAATCTCGGCCGGGTAGGATTGGCCCATGACAGTCGCCCGCAGCGTGCTCGCGTCGCTCCGGCCGCAAGGCTTTGGCGACGGTCGCCCGGATCGTGTCGCCGATCCGATCGTGGAACCCCAATGGGCCGGCATCCGCGCGCTGGCGGCCATCGACGTCGGCAGCCCCGACCAGTTGAAGGCCGGCGGCGTCACCCTGACCGACGAGGACGGCGACGAGGTCGAGGGCTACCCGGAGATCCTCGACGCGCTCGCCCGGGCGGCCCTCGCCGAGGGCGTCGTCCTCGATGGCTTCCTGTCGAAGCAAGCCGTCCAGGACAGCACGGGAGTCTTCCTCGAGGTGGACGCCGGCGCCAACGTCCAGAACGCCGTCGGCCATTTCTTCCTCGGCTCGCGGCGCAACCGGGCGGCGGACGCAGCGGAGGAGCGAGCGGCGCTTCGTCGAGCGGCGACGTTCGGGCCCGAAGACACCGTGACCTACGTCGCGTTCGATCTCCTCTGGCTCGACGGGGAGAGCCTCCTCGACGTCCCGCTGCTGGAGCGACGCCGGCTCCTCGAAACCGTCCTCGCCGAATCGGACCTGGTCCGGCGCGGCACGTTCGTCCGTCCGCCGATCGGGGGCTGGATCCGTTCCTGGCGCGCCCAGGGCTTCGTCGGCCTGACGTTCCGTGCGGCGAACAGCCGCTACAAACCCGGCGCCACGAACGCGGAGTGGGCCACTGCCCCGATGCCGCGCTGAACGGGCGGTCGACGCCTCGGCTGACAGAGGCGAGGCGGGATGGTACGGTGGGGGCGTGCCCCAGACCGCGCTGACGCCGGCGATCCGCGAACAGGTCGCGCGCCTCGGCAAGGCCGACATCATGGTCGGCATCCCGAGCTTCAAGAACGCGGCGACGATCGGCTACGTGGTGCGCGCGGCGCAGGCCGGTCTTGTCCAGTACTTTCCCGATCTCCATCCGGTGGTGGTCAACGCCGACGCGGCCTCGCCCGACGGCACCGGCCTGGTCGTGGTCGAGACCGAGCCACCCGGCTATATCGAGCAGATCCTGCTCGTCCGGCCGACCAACAGGCTCGCGCGGGTCAGCCTGACCTATCCCGAGATCGACGGCGTCGGCGGCAAGGGGGCGGCGCTGCGGACCATCTTCGAGATCGCCGCCTCGCTCGAGGTCCAGGCCCTGGTCGTCGTCGACTCGGACCTGCGCTCGATCGTCCCGGAGTGGATCGAGCTGCTCGCCGGACCGATCCTCAAGGGCGGCTACGACTTCGTTGCGCCGCTGTATGCCCGGTACAAGTACGACGGCACGATCACCAACACCGTCACCTACCCCCTCACCCGGGCGCTGTACGGACATCGGATCCGCCAGCCGATCGGCGGCGACTTCGGCGTGTCGGGCGACCTCGTCAAGCACTATCTCGAGCTCGACGACTGGACCGGGGACGTCAGCAAGTTCGGGATCGACATCTGGATGACGACCTCCGCGCTGGCCGGTGGCTTTGCCGTCTGCCAGACCCGGCTCGGGGCGAAGGTCCACGATCCAAAGGACCCGGGTGCGGACCTGGGGCCGATGTTCCGGCAGGTGGTCGGGACGATCCTGCGGCTGGCCGTGAAGCATTCGAAGCAGTGGCTCCCGATCCGGGGCAGCCATAACGTGCCGGCCTACGGCTTCGAGCGGATCATCGACCCGCCGCCGCTCGAGGTGAACACGCTCCGGCTGCTGTCCGAGTTCCACGCCGGATCGCTGACCCTCGCCGACCGGTGGCGAGCGATGCTCGGACCCGGCACGGCCGAGCCGGTCATCGAGCTTGCGGCCGAGGCCGGTGAGCTGGGTGACGTCGCCCGGACGCGGCTGGGCCTGGGCGGCGACGTCGCCTCGACCACAGCGACGACCCTGGAGATGGCCGATGCCGTCGCCGCCTTCAACTTCTCGGACGACCTGTGGGCCCACGTCGTGTACGACCTCGTGGTGGCCGCACGCGATCCCCAGCCATCGCTCGAGGCGATGGTTGCCGCGCTGGTGCCGATCTACTTCGGACGGGTGGCCAGCTTCATCATCGAGAACCGGCACGTGACCACCGAGCATGCCGAGGAGCGGGTGGAGCGCCAGGCGCGCGAATTCGAGCTGCTCAAGCCCTATCTCGTGCAGCGCTGGAACGAGGCCGGAGCGTGACCACGCGTGCGCCGCTCCCCGCCAGGATCCTCATCCCGGTCGCCAACCCGATGACCGCCGAGGAACTCATCCGGCTCGGCGCCGCGATGCTCGACCAGCGGACCGGAGAGCTGTCGGCGCTGGGCATCGTGGAGGTACCCGAGGGGATGCCGCTGTCCGAAGGCGCAACGCGCGCCCGACATGCCCGACGGCTGCTCCAGCGGGTTCTCGACTACACCCCCGACGGGACGACGATCCACCCCATCGTGCGGATCGGACGGCATGCCGCCGAAGGCATCATCGAGGCGTCGGGCGAGCAGGAAGCCGACCTGATCATCTTCGGCTGGGGCGGCAAGATCCCGAACGCCCGCGACGCCAGCGCGCCGACGAAGTTCTCGCCGACCATCGACGATGTGGTCCGCGACTCGCCGTGCGACATCGCGGTGGTCAAGCAGCGCGGCTCGATGGACATCAAGCGCGTCCTCGTGCCGGTGCGCGGCGGCCCCCACGCCGAGCTCGCCCTCCACTACGCCGACGCAATCGCCCGCCACCACGACGCGACGGTCGTGGTCCTCCACCTGGTGCCGCCCGGGATCACCCTGACCGTTCGCGCCCAGGCGGAACGGGCGCTCGCCACGTTCGTCAAGCAGCACCTGGAAGGGCGGAGCGAGGCGATCCTGCGCGAGGCGCCGAACGTCCGGAACGCGATCCTGCGCGAGGCCGAGAAGGCCGACCTCGTGGTCATGGGCGCCTCGGCCCAGCCCGGCGGCTCGACCGGCGAGAGCTACCTGTTCGGCGCGCTGCCAGAGGCGATCGCCGCCCGCGCGAAGCCGTCGGTCATCGTGGTCAAGACGCGCGAGCGGATCGAGCATGCAACCTTCGAGCAACTCGCGGCCCGCGCCGAGACGCTGGCGGCGGCCGACCGGGCGGCCGAGGAGGGCCGGGCGATCCCGATCCGGGTCGAGCGCTGGTTCGGCGAGGCCAACTTCCACCATGCCGAGTTCAGCGACCTGCGCCGGCTGGTGAGCCTCAAGGAGTCGCAGCACCTGACGGTCAGCCTGGTCCTGCCGACGCTCAACGAGGAAGAGACCGTCGGCCCGATCGTCCGCCGCGCGATGCGCGAGCTCGTCGGGCGGGTGCCGCTGCTCGACGAGGTCCTGGTGATCGACTCGGCGTCCACCGACCGGACGCGCGAGATCGCCGAGGCCGAAGGCGCCCGCGTCGTCCAGCACCCGGACGTCCTGACGCGCTACGGCTCGTTCCGCGGTAAGGGCGAAGCCCTCTGGAAGTCGCTCTTCGAGACGTCCGGCGACATCGTGGTATGGGCCGACACGGACGTCCGGAACTGGCATCAGCGGATGGTCTACGGCACGCTCGGCCCGTTGCTCCACGAGCCGCGCCTGCAGTACGTCAAGGGCTACTACCAGCGCCCGATCGTGGAGGCCGGGGTTCTCAAGGAGGGCGGCGGCGGCCGGGTCACCGAGCTCGTGGCCCGGCCCCTGATCAACCTCTTCTATCCCGAACTGTCCGGGATGATCCAGCCGCTGTCGGGCGAGTACGCCGGGCGGCGGTCGCTCCTGGAGTCCCTGCCGTTCTTCACCGGCTACGCGGTCGAGATCGGCCACCTGATCGACGTCACCGAGCGACTCGGCATCGAGGCGCTCGGCCAGGTCGACCTCGAGCGCCGGGTTCACCGCAACCAGGAGCTCGAGGGCCTGTCGCGCATGTCGTTCGTGATCATCCAGGCCGTCATGCGGCGGCTGGAGGAACGGCGCAAGGCCCGCCTGTTCGCCGAGATGGGCTCGACCATGAAGCTGCCCCGGTCCGGCAAGGGCCGCCTGTCGCTCGAGGTCATCGAGCTCGCCGACCAGGAACGCCCCCCGATGATCCGCATCCCGGAGTACATCGAGCGACGGCGAGCACTCCTCGGCGACGCGGCGATCGCCGGGCTGTCCAGCACGAACGGCGGCAGCGGATCCAACGCTCCGGTTGTCCCCCGACGCCGCCGGTCGCGTTGACGGAGACGACCTCGGCCGTCGACATTCGTGAGCTGGACGTCGACGGCTACCGACGGGCCATCCCGCAGCTCGCGGAGCTCATCGTCCGGGCGGTCGCCCATGGCGCGAGCATCAACTTCACGGCCGACGTGACGCCGGAGCTGGCCGCAGCGTGGTGGCAGGCGCGGATCGAGTCGATCGAGAGCGGCCGGACGACCGCGTTCGTGGCCGTCGACGGCGGGCGGATCGTTGGCAGCACCCTCCTCGTCCGATCGCTCAACCAGAATTCGCCACACCGCGCCGAGATCGGCAAGGTGATCGTGGACCCGAGCGTCCGCCGGCGCGGCATCGCCCGCGCGCTCATGCAGGCCGCCGAGGATCGGGCGCTGGCCGACGGGCGATGGCTCCTCGTCCTCGATACCGTGACCGGTTCGCCGGCCGATTCGCTGTACCGCTCGCTGGGTTGGCACGAGACGGGAGTCGTCCCGGACTACGCGCTTCTTCCCGACGGGCAACCGTGGCCGGCCACCTTCTTCTGGAAGAACTTGCGGTGAGCTCTGCCCTGCCCGGCCCAGCGAGCTCGCCACGGACCGTCCTGTTTGCTCCGGATTCGTTCAAGGGCTCGCTGACGTCGGTCCGGGTCGCGCGCGCGCTGGCCGATGGCTGGCTCCGTGCTCGTCCCACAGATACGACCCTCCTCTGCCCGCTGGCGGACGGCGGCGAGGGTACGCTCGAGGCACTCGCGGCGGCCGGTGGCTGGGCGTGGCAGACCACCGAGGTTCACGACCCCCTCGGGCGACCGATCGTGGCTCGCTGGCTGCGCTCGACGGTCGGCGATCGGGCGGTGGTCGAGATGGCGGAGGCGTCGGGCCTGTCGCGGGTCGCTCCCGGCGAGCGTGACTCCGTCGCAGCGACGTCGATCGGGACCGGCGAGACGATCCTGGCGGCGATCGAGTCCGGCGCCACGTCCATCGTCCTGGGGATCGGCGGCAGCGCCACGACCGACGGCGGCGCCGGCCTGCTCTCCGGTCTCGGCGCCGCTGCCGACCGCGACGAGCCGCGCGCCGACCTGGCCGGGCTCGATCCGCGGCTCGGCCGGGTCGACCTCGCCGTGGCGTGCGACGTGGCCAACCCGTTGCTCGGACCGAGCGGGGCGGCGGCGGTCTACGGCCCGCAGAAGGGCGCGTCGGCGTCCGACGTCGTCGAGCTCGATCGCCGCCTGGCGCTCTACGCCGACCGCCTGGAAGCAAGCGGCGGCGGCCGGGTCCGCGATACCCCTGGCGCCGGTGCGGCAGGCGGCGTCGGGTTCTGCCTGCTGGCGATCGCCGGACGGTTCCACTCGTTCGCGTTGCGACCGGGCGTCGAGCTGCTGATGGAAGCGACGGCGTTCGACGCCCGGCTGGCGCAGAGCGACCTCGTCGTCACCGGCGAGGGCCGGATCGACGCGCAGACCGCATTCGGCAAGACCGCGCTCGGCGTCGCCAGGCGGGCGGCCGCGGCCGGCGTGCCGTGCATCGCGGTCGGTGGCGGCGTTGAGTCAGACGGGATCGAAGCTCTCGCGGCCGTCGGCGCCGTCGTCGCGCCGGTCTCGGAACGGCCGCAGTCGGTCGACGAGGCGATGGCGGCCGGCACGGCGCCGGTCGAGCGCTGCGGCGAGCGGATCGCCCGACTCGCTTCCATCTGGTTGACTTAGTCCGCGTCTTAGTCCACTCTTCTTGTGGATGGCCACCCAGTTCAACATCCACGAAGCGAAGACGCATCTATCGAAGCTCCTCGAGCGGGTGCAGGCCGGCGAGGAGATCACGATCGCCAAAGCGGGCAGGCCGATTGCCCGGTTGTCTGCGATCCGGGAACGGCCGAAGCGACGCGTGCCCGGCAACGACAAGATCATCATCCACCCGAACTTCGACGATCCGTTCCCGGAGTGGGATCCCGACTACATGCATCCAGAAGACCCGATGCGCGAGCTTCTCCGTTGAGGGTTCTTCTCGACACGCATGCGTTTCTGTGGTGGATGTCGGAGAGAGGATCCAGGTTGTCGGACCGCGCCCGGGAGCTGCTCAGCGACGGCACGACCGACGCTTCGATTTCGATGGCTTCCGTGTGGGAGCTGGCCATCAAGGCCGGTTCGGGGAGGATCGTCCTGCCGGACGCCGTCGATCGGTACGTGCCGGATCGCTTGCGACATCATGGATTCGACCTGCTCGCGATCGACCTCGTCCACACGTTTCGTGCTGGAGCGCTTCCGCGGATCCACGGTGATCCCTTCGATCGGATGCTCGTCGCGCAGGCGCAGGTCGAGGGCCTGCCGATCCTCACCGCCGACCCGGCGATCTCGCGCTACGACGTCGAAACGATCTGGTGACGACAGTCTCCGCGCTCCAGGGCGGGCCCCGCCGCGAAACGCGCGCGAAAGCGCCGCTTCTCGAACCCGGGACGAACGTGGGCCAAGCAGCTCGAGCGCTACCGGCCCGGCCTCGTTCCGTGGGTGCTCGAGCGGCTCGCGGAGCGCTACGGTCGCCCAGCCTGGGAGCCGCGCCTCGACCCTACAAGCGAGCTCATCCTCACGATCCTGACCCAGAACTCCGCCGATACGAACGCTGAGGTCGCATTCGCGGCCCTGCGGTTGCGGTATCCGTCGGCCGGGCCGATCCTCCCGCATCACCCGGGCGCCGGCTGGGGAGGCGAGGGACTTCCCGACGGAGCTGCGCCGGATTGGGCGACGGTCGAAGGTGCTCCACTCCCCGAACTGGTCGACGTCATCCGCCCAGGCGGCCTCGCCAACCAGAAGGCGCCGCGGATCCAGGCGACCCTGCGCCGGATCCGCGAGGAGCGGGGCGACTACGAGCTCGACTTCCTGGCCGGTCTCGATCCGCTGGCCGCGCGCGATTGGCTCACGAGCATCGACGGGATCGGCAAGAAGACCGCCTCGATCCTGCTGCTCTTCTCATTCGGCATGCCGCTCTTCCCGATCGACCGTCACGTCGAACGGGTCGTTCGACGGGTCGGCCTGATTCCGCCGAAGGTCACCGTCGAGAATGCCCACGACTGGTTCCTGGCGGTGCTGCCGCCGGATCGGATGCACGAGGCGCACGTCAACCTCATCCAGCACGGCCGCAAGGTCTGCCATGCCCAGCGGCCGGCTCACGAGCTCTGTCCGCTCCGCGAACGCTGCCGCTTCGTCGATCCGAAGGCACCCTGAGACAATCGACAACGCCAATGAAGCAGTCGCCGACCGACACCCTGACCTGCGCGAGCGATTGCATTTCTGCCTCCCCGCGTCACCGGCTCCGCCGAGCCGTCACACTCGCGGTCGCCCTGGTGGCTATGGCAGGTCTTCCGGTCATCGCTGCGAGCCACGACATCAGGATCGTCGACAACGGGTACGAGCCGGCCACGCTGACCGTACTCACCGGCGAGCCAGTCACCTGGACGAACACCGGGAACCGGACCCACACGGTCACCTCGGACGGCGGCAGCGAGCTCGACAGCGGCAATCTCGCCCCCGGCGAGGCCTACGGTCACGTCTTCGACCAGCCCGGCACGTATGCGTACCACTGCGAGATCCACGGGGCGGCAATGTCGGGCGTCATCATCGTCGAGGCCGCGCCGGTGGTCTCCGGCGGCCAGCAGACGCCCACGCCGGTCGCGGGAACGCTGCCGCCGAACTTCAGCCCGAACGCGCCCGCGAGTCCCGCGGCGTCGGGGTTGCCGGCCGCCGTGTCCCCGAGCCCGGCCGCAACCCCTGCTCCATCGAGCCAGGAAGGCTCGAGCACTGACCCGCTTCTGCTCGCAGGCGCGGCGCTGATCGCGCTCGTCGCCGTCGGGTGGTTCGCCTGGTACGTGCGCGGCCGAGGTCGATAGCGAGGAAACCAACGAGGCCCCGCCCGAAGGCGGAGCCTCGTTTCTGTCGGCGGACGGCGTCCGTCAGTTCGTGATGTTGATCGGCAGGCTCACCTCGTCGGGGACACCAGCCACCGAACTTTCAGCCCGCAACTTGTACGCGCCCGTGGGCGCGGAGATCTTCAGGTCCGTCCACGTCGCGACGCCCTTGTACAGCGTTCGCGTCGGGGTCACCGTCGAGACGGTCCCGCTCGGCGACGATGCATCCTTCGAGAGCGTGACGGTCGACGAGCTGTCGACGGTCATGACCTGCCCGTAACCGTCCAGCAGGGCGACCCTGACTTGGGCGAGGGTCTTGTTCACCTTGCCGGACGTCGGCTGGGACTGGACGTCGAGCCGCGTCGGACCGCTGACGTAGAAGTCCTCCTCGGTGAACTCCTTGTTGCCGAGGTTGTTCGAGAGTGACCGCGCCGGCCAGTACAGCTCGTCGAACGGCATCGCCAACCCGCTGCCAACCGGCCCGGTCAGATCACACAGGGCGATGTAGTACTTGAAGCCGCTGGGCAGATCGTTCGTGCCGCTGACGTAAGTCGTGTTGTCGACGTTCTTCTGCCAGATGAAGTAGAACCCGTCGGAGCCCGTCGTAAACGAGGCCACGAGGTTGTTCGTGCCAAACCCGTAGGTTCCGCACCTATCTGCGCTCGGCGGCGCCGAGAAGACGCGGACGGTGACGCCGGCCAGGCCGTCGCCTGAGGGCTTGAAGACGAAGCCACCGATGGCCGTCATCTTCTCGCCCGCGAACGTCAGGCCCAGGGCCGTGAACCCCGTGTACGTCTTGTTCCAGAACGCATCGAAGTGGGCCTGGTAGGTCGGGCGCACGCTGGCCGGCAGCCTGTTGAGCTGCTGCGCGAAGCGGTTCACGAGGTCACTCGGCGCGCCGTCGAGCGTGACCTTCGTCGTCGACTTGAAGTTGAAGCCGGAGTGGAACAGGATCGACGGGTCGCTGCTCGAGTTGCCCCAGCTGGCGGTGTTCTTCCATCGGAACTCGTAGTTGACGTTGATGTTCGCGCTGCCGTGCTTGCGGATCTCGACACCGTCGATCCGGATGCACCGCACGACCACGTTGTCGGTGTTGGAAAGGGCAACGTAGGAGCCTTGGACGGACGGCGCGGAGCAGTCCATGCCAGGGCCGCCGTCACCGGCCGCACCCGCGGCGATGAACGTGACCTGGACAGGCAGGCCGTCGGACCTGTCGTCCGGCCCGGCCTTGACCGCGTTCCTGCCGCTGAGCATGAACGCAGGCTGGGTGAACATGCCGAGCGCGGCAGCGTTGGATGGCACTGGCGTCCCGGTGCTGCTCGACATCGTCGGAACCATCAGGAAGACCGTGGTCGAGCCGCCGTTGGAATCCTTGATGACCATCCCGCGACGGGTGATGTCGGGCAGCGGCTTGCCACGCAGGTGGATGTCGATGCCCGTCTCGTTCTCGAGCGACAGCCGGTACCTAAACGTACCTGGGTTCGTCAGCTTCAGCGTGTAGCTCGTGGAGCTCCCGCTGCCGCTCTTGGTGAACAGGGCATCAACGCCGTCGATCCTGTTCTGCCAATCGGAGTCGCCGGCGGCGACGTCGGAGAGGAGCTCGCCCGACCCGATGTCCACCATCGCCGAGCCCGTGTTGTTGGTGCCATTGGCGTCAGGGGTCGTGGCCGAGCTGATGGACGCCGTGTTCAGCGGCGAGCCGGCCAGGTCGGCAACGGCGGTGATGGTCCACTGGACTGACGCACCGGCGGACAGCCCGCTGCTGGTGCACACGACCGTACCCGAGCCGATTGGTGTCTCGGCACAGCCCGGGCTCGTGGTCTGGAACCAGACCTCGACCGGCAACGCGTCAGTCAGGGTGAATGCTCCGCTGTCGGACGGCCCGGTGTTCTTGACCTTGATCGCGTAGTCGACAGTTTCCCCGACGATGGCCGGAGTTGGAGCGGCCGTGATCGTCACCTCGAGGTCGGCATTCAGCGTGACCCCGAGCGCGAACGGGGTCGTGGTGTTGTTGCTGTTGGAGTGGACGTTGTCGGTCGAGGCGTAGGTCGCCGAGATGTTGTGGGTTCCCGCAACCGCGCTGGCACTGGGCGTGTATGTCATGGAACAGGTGGCCGAGTCTGCAGTTGCAGCAGCCAGGAGGCACGTGCCGGTGAACGAGCCGTTCGCGCCGGCGTTGTCGAGTGTGACGTCCCCGAGCGGCGCCGTCTTGGTGCCGAGCGATTTGGTGTCGGTCACGGTCACTGTGCAGGATGTGGAGGCACCGGCATCGACTGGATTCGGCGTGCAGCTGACCGACGTCGACGTCGACCGTGCGTTGACGGCCTGGTTCGGAGCGAGGTCCGCCGAGCTGCCGGTGAGGTTCGAGTCGCCGGCGTAGTCGGCGTGCACGGTGTGCGAGCCGACTGCCAGGAGCGAGGTCGTGAACGTCGCCTGGTTCGCGACGATCGTCTGGGTGGCGACGGGCGAGCCGTCGATCGTGAAGACGATCGAGCCGGAGCTCTGGCCGCCACCGAATCCGGAGACGGTCGCCGTGAAGGTGACGCTCTGGCTGTACACGGAGGGGTTGACGGAAGACGCTAGAGCGAGGCTCGAGCTGGCTTGGCCGATGGTCAGGTCGCCCGCGACGTAGGTGATGTCGTAGTTGCCGGCCAGGAAGCCGGCCGAGCCGGTTGCGTTGCCGGGCACGATGTCGCCCGGGTAGCTGCCGGCCGCGGCGGTCGGGCTCGCGTCGTTACCGCTGATGCTGGTCAGGTCGACATTGTCGACCTGCTCGCCGATGGCCTCGTTGCCGTCGGTGGTGAAGCCGGTCGTGCCTAAGACGAGGCCATCGCCGTACGTCTTGGAGCGGTCGTCGGCAGTGATCGTTAGGGCCCGCTGGTCGATGGTGAAGGTCGTGCTGTCGCTGCTGGTGAGGTGGTTGGCGTCGCCGGGGTAGGTGTAGCTGACGCTGGCCGTGCCGGCGTCGGTGTTGTCGCCGTAGCCGGCCGAGGGCACCGCCGTCGGGCCGAGGCTCAGGCCGCCGGCGCCGGTCACGGTGTAGGTGCACGGCTCCTGGGCCGTGCCGTCGTAGGTCACGTTGGCCGGGCAGCTCAGGACGGTCGTCGAGGCGGCCGGGTCGATGGTGAAGGTCGTGCTGTCGCTGCTGGTGAGGTGGTTGGCGTCGCCGGGGTAGGTGTAGCTGACGCTGGCCGTGCCGGCGTCGGTGTTGTCGCCGTAGCCGGCCGAGGGCACCGCCGTCGGGCCGAGGCTCAGGCGCGGCGCCGGTCACGGTGTAGGTGCACGGCTCCTGGGCCGTGCCGTCGTAGGTCACGTTGGCCGGGCAGCTCAGGACGGTCGTCGAGGCGGCCGGGTCGATGGTGAAGGTCGTGCTGTCGCTGCTGGTGAGGTGGTTGGCGTCGCCGGGGTAGGTGTAGCTGACGCTGGCCGTGCCGGCGTCGGTGTTGTCGCCGTAGCCGGCCGAGGGCACCGCCGTCGGGCCGAGGCTCAGGCCGCCGGCGCCGGTCACGGTGTAGGTGCACGGCTCCTGGGCCGTGCCGTCGTAGGTCACGTTGGCCGGGCAGCTCAGGACGGTCGTCGAGGCGGCCGGGTCGATGGTGAAGGTCGTGCTGTCGCTGCTGGTGAGGTGGTTGGCGTCGCCGGGGTAGGTGTAGCTGACGCTGGCCGTGCCGGCGTCGGTGTTGTCGCCGTAGCCGGCCGAGGGCACCGCCGTCGGGCCGAGGCTCAGGCCGCCGGCGCCGGTCACGGTGTAGGTGCACGGCTCCTGGGCCGTGCCGTCGTAGGTCACGTTGGCCGGGCAGCTCAGGACGGTCGTCGAGGCGGCCGGGTCGATGGTCTGGTTCCAGGTCGTCGCCGAGCTCGTGTTGAAGTTGCTATCGCCGCTGTAGGCGGCGTCGATCGTGTGGCTGCCGGCGGTCAGCAGGCCCGGGTCGAGGGTCGCCTGGCCGGAGCCATCGAGGTTGACCGGGCTGCCGACGTCGACGCCGTCGACCTGCCACTGGATCGTGCCGGTCGGGGTGGCGGCAACATTCGAAACCGTTACCGTGAACTCGAGGGCATCCCCATAATCGGACGGGTTGGCCCCGTCGGTCTGGATGATGACCGACGAGGTTGATTGATCAAAGTCGACCGTATTGTCAGTGCTGGTCGAGGCGCTGTTGCCGTTGTTCGCCGTATCGGTCGCGCCGTCGGCGGGCACGCTCGCGGTTACGGTTCCGCTCACGGTCATGCCACTCACGGCGACGTCGTACGTCGTGCCATCGTTGGGCGCGATCTCCGCCACGAGAGCGCTCGTCGCGCCAGAACTCCCCGAGAGCAGCACATCGGCCGCGGTGAACCCGCTGACAGGCTCGCTGAACACCACCGTGAAGTGGATCGGGCTCGCGTTGGTCGGGTCGGCCTGGCTCGAGGCCCGGTCGATCGTGACCGTCGGCCGGGTCGCATCGTAGGTTCGGCTGATCGTGTTGGACACGGAGTTAGGGTTGGTCGCCAGGTCGGCGGCCGACGCGGCCGGCACAGTGGTCGTGACCAGGCCGTCGGCGTTCGGCGTGACGATGTACGTGAACACGGTGTCGCCGTCGATGCCGGTGAAGCTGCCGGCCGTGCCGTTGGTGACCGTGATGTCACCGACCGCGAAGCCGTAGACCGGCTCGCTGAACGTGGCCGTCACGCTGATCGTGCCATTGGTCGGGTTGGGCGCGGCGCTGGTCAGGCTGACGCCCGGGGCGGTCGTGTCGTAGGTTCGGCTGATCGTGTTGGACACGGAGTTAGGGTTGGTCGCCAGGTCGGCGGCCGACGCGGCCGGCACAGTGGTCGTGACCAGGCCGTCGGCGTTCGGCGTGACGATGTACGTGAACACGGTGTCGCCGTCGATGCCGGTGAAGCTGCCGGCCGTGCCGTTGGTGACCGTGATGTCACCGACCGCGAAGCCGTAGACCGGCTCGCTGAACGTGGCCGTCACGCTGATCGTGCCATTGGTCGGGTTGGGCGCGGCGCTGGTCAGGCTGACGCCCGGGGCGGTCGTGTCGACCACGATGCTCTTGTTGAAGCCCAGTGACCCTGCCCCTGCGGGTGCCGGGAGGGCAGATGCATAAACGACTTCGTTCCCGACCGCGTCAGTGAGCTTCCCATTGCCGTGGACCGTGAGTGCTCCGACCGAGGTGTAGTCCAGATCGGCCGAGTTCTGACCGGCCGCGATGACGTATAGGAACGTGAGCGTGGTCGTACCGCTGCCGGATCCGCTGTACTGCACGGTTGCGCCGCTGTTTAGCTCAAACGTGGTCTTGTCGTTACCACCGGCAACGAATACCGGCTCATCGAATGTGACCTGTATAGAAACTGTCTGGCCTGCTCTATAGGCCCCGTCGGAGGTTGACGAGGTGACATTCGTCACAACCGGCGCGGTGTTGTCGACGAGGACCGTGCCCGAGGTCGCCTGGGTGGCGGCGTTGCCGGCGTTGTCGGAGATGTTCGCCAGCCAGCGGTAGCAGGTGTTGGTTGTGAGCCCGGTGTCGTTGCGAGGGCTGGCGGTGGTTGTGGCCGACCCGTCGTTGCTCCAGCTGACCGCCGAGCAAGCGTTCGACACTGGGGTCGCCTTCTGGCGCTGGATCGAGCGGGTTGCGGCATTGACCCCCGAGCCCGTGTCGGACTCGGTCCAGGTCACGTTGACGCTCGTCGAGCCCTGGGCCGTCGCGCCGGTGGGCGCAGTGAAGCTGATGACCGGGGCGCTCGTGTCGATCAGGACCGCGCCCGAAGTCGTGGTGGCGCTGTTGCCGGCGTTGTCGGCGAGGGTGACCTGCCAGCGGTAGCAGGTGTTGTTGAGGAGGCCGCTGTCGAGGCGCGGCGAGGCGGCCGAAGTAGCCGATCCGTCGTTGCCCCAACCGCTCGCAGGACAGGTGTTCGACACCGGGGTCGCCTTCTGGCGCTGGGCCGAACGTGTCGCGGCGTTGACCCCCGAGCCCGTGTCGGACTCGGTCCAGGTCACGTTGATGCTCGTCGAGCTCTGGGTCGTATTGCCGGTCGACGGGATGCTGAACGTCACAACCGGCGCGGTGTTGTCGACGAGGACCGTGCCCGAGGTCGCCTGGGTGGCGGCGTTGCCGGCGTTGTCGGAGATGTTCGCCAGCCAGCGGTAGCAGGTGTTGGTTGTGAGCCCGGTGTCGTTGCGAGGGCTGGCGGTGGTTGTGGCCGACCCGTCGTTGCTCCAGCTGACCGCCGAGCAAGCGTTCGACACTGGGGTCGCCTTCTGGCGCTGGATCGAGCGGGTTGCGGCATTGACCCCCGAGCCCGTGTCGGACTCGGTCCAGGTCACGTTGACGCTCGTCGAGCCCTGGGCCGTCGCGCCGGTGGGCGCAGTGAAGCTGATGACCGGGGCGCTCGTGTCGATCAGGACCGCGCCCGAAGTCGTGGTGGCGCTGTTGCCGGCGTTGTCGGCGAGGGTGACCTGCCAGCGGTAGCAGGTGTTGTTGAGGAGGCCGCTGTCGAGGCGCGGCGAGGCGGCCGAAGTAGCCGATCCGTCGTTGCCCCAACCGCTCGCAGGACAGGTGTTCGACACCGGGGTCGCCTTCTGGCGCTGGGCCGAACGTGTCGCGGCGTTGACCCCCGAGCCCGTGTCGGACTCGGTCCAGGTCACGTTGATGCTCGTCGAGCTCTGGGTCGTATTGCCGGTCGACGGGATGCTGAACGTCACAACCGGCGCGGTGTTGTCGACGAGGACCGTGCCCGAGGTCGCCTGGGTGGCGGCGTTGCCGGCGTTGTCGGAGATGTTCGCCAGCCAGCGGTAGCAGGTGTTGGTTGTGAGCCCGGTGTCGTTGCGAGGGCTGGCGGTGGTTGTGGCCGACCCGTCGTTGCTCCAGCTGACCGCCGAGCAAGCGTTCGACACTGGGGTCGCCTTCTGGCGCTGGATCGAGCGGGTTGCGGCATTGACCCCCGAGCCCGTGTCGGACTCGGTCCAGGTCACGTTGACGCTCGTCGAGCCCTGGGCCGTCGCGCCGGTGGGCGCAGTGAAGCTGATGACCGGGGCGCTCGTGTCGATCAGGACCGCGCCCGAAGTCGTGGTGGCGCTGTTGCCGGCGTTGTCGGCGAGGGTGACCTGCCAGCGGTAGCAGGTGTTGTTGAGGAGGCCGCTGTCGAGGCGCGGCGAGGCGGCCGAAGTAGCCGATCCGTCGTTGCCCCAACCGCTCGCAGGACAGGTGTTCGACACCGGGGTCGCCTTCTGGCGCTGGGCCGAACGTGTCGCGGCGTTGACCCCCGAGCCCGTGTCGGACTCGGTCCAGGTCACGTTGATGCTCGTCGAGCTCTGGGTCGTATTGCCGGTCGACGGGATGCTGAACGTCACAACCGGCGCGGTGTTGTCCGCAGCCACGACGAGCGTGCCAACCGCCGTCTTCGTCGCGTCAGCGACTGCCTTGACGGTGAACATGTAGGTGCCCGCCGGCGTCGCGGGCCAAGTGGTGGCGATGGTAAGCGTACTGGTCAGTGTGACGTCGACAGGATTCGTGGAGAAGCTGACGGTTGCTCCGGCTGGCAGACCTGCAGAAACGCTCAAGTTCACCGGGTCTGCCCCCGAACCATGCGATGTGAACGAGATCTGGAACGCGGCAGAGCCGCCCCGCTCTACAGGATTTGGGGATTGCGCTCCGACCACGACGGTGTCGACGTGATTGGCAGCCGTCACATACGGCCCCACGAACGGCCCACCATCCCCGAACGGCGCCGCGCCCACAGGCTGGACAGCGTCGGTGGCCGTGTCCCCAAGCGCCCGTCCCAGGTTCAGCCGCCCGTTCCCCGTCTGATCTACGGTCCCGGCCGGGTCGGCATTTCGCGCCAACCGCCCGACGATGACGCCGTTCGTAGCGATCGGATCCGCTGCCCGCAGCAGCGCCGCGGCCGCAGCGACCTCGGCAGCAGAGGCCGAGGTCCCCGTCACGGACGAGTACCCGCCCCCGGCGTCGGTCGTCTGGATCGCCGTGCCGGGCGCCCCCAGGAACGTGTCCTGGCCGTAGTTGCTCGACGGGTTCAGGGTGTCGCTCTGGTCGGTATTCGAGACGCCGATGACGCCTCGGTCGCCCGCCGGGTATGCCGGCGCGGCTGAACCGTCGTTGCCGGTCGCGGCCACGAGGACGGCGCCGCTCGACCACGCATAGTCGATGGCGACCTGGAGCGAGACGGAGTACGAGTTGGCCGAGAAGGCCATGAGGATGACGCTCGCGCCATGGTCGACCGCCCAGACGACGCCGGCGATGACGTCACTGTCCTGGCCGGTGCCATCGGACCCGAGGACGGTCACAGGCATGACCTTCACGCCCGCGTAGCCGACCCCGGCAATGCCCTGCCCGTTGTCGGTCTGGGCGGCGATGATGCCGGCCATCCACGTGCCGTGACCGTTCGAGTCGGTCAGGCCGTCCGAGCCGTCGAGGATGGACGTGCCCGGAACGACGTTCCCGGCGAGATCCGGGTGGGATGCATCAATGCCGGTATCGAGCACGGCGACGGTGGCCGAGCCCGCCGGGGTGACAGTGCCGAAGGCCTGGTCCCACCCGATCTGTGGCAGCGACCACTGGAATCCGTAGTCGGTGTCCGACGGAGCCGCTTCGACGATCCGCGTCCGATCGGCGTCCACCCGAGCCACGCTCGGGTCGGCCTCGAGGGTGGCCACGGCGTCTGCCGCCGTCGACGGGGGAAGGAGGATCGTGCGCATGTGGAGCTGCGGGATCGAGCCGGTCTCGACGGCACCGACGGACGCGAGGAGCGCGGCCTGGTCGTCGTCGCTCGCGGTCGAGAAGAACGAAACGATGTAGGGGTCAGTGGCGAGCTCCGGGGTCGGCGTCGGTGTTGGTGTCGGCGTCGGTGTTGGTGTCGGGCTGGCGTCCGGGCTCGGGCTTGCATCAGGGGTCGGGCTCCCGTCCGGGGTCGGACTTGCGTCAGGCGTCGGCGTCCCGTCCGGGGTCGGGGCCGGCGTTCCCTCCGGGGTCGGACTTGCGTCAGGCGTCGCCGTCCCATCCGGGGTCGGGGCCGGCGTTCCGTCCGGGGTCGGGCTCGCGTCTGGGGTCGGGCTCGCGTCCGGGGTCGGGCTTGCGTCAGGGGTCGGACTCGGGTCAGCGGAAGGCGCCCCGCTCCCGCCCGGGTCGGCGCCTGGATCGGCCGCCAGGGCCGGTATAGGCCCGAACAAGGTCGCCACCATCAACGTGATCTGGAGTGCGACGAGCAAGCGGCGCGCTACAAGCCGATGGGCTGACGGGCTGAACATTTCCTGGACCTCCCCCGCAGACACGCATGGACCCGCGGACCCGGCCCAGGAGCGACACGTATCGACACCCGCGCGACGCTCGAATCAGCGAGCGGCGCGGGCGTCGAGGGTTCAGGAGGCCCGATCGAGGTGGAGACGAATGACTAGGAAGAGGATGAGTGCGGCGGCGCTTCGATCAGGTTCCCGTCGCCTGGGCACGAGACGGGTGAGCTATTCAGTTGCTCCTCGGGTCGATGCCTGAGGGGCACCAACAGTAATGATCGTTTCGCGCGTTTCAACAGCCAACCGGGGCGCCGGACTTCACAGAACCGCACAGCCGGGCAGGAAGTGGTGCCGCTCCGCACCGAATGGACCGGTACTTTCGGGGACCCGCCAACCGAAGCGAACGACCGGGAAGCGCCCCGGCTCGCTGCTATCCTCCGCGAATGCTGAGCGGTGGTCCCGGAGGCGGATTTGGAGCGCAGTCGCCGCGCATCCTGATCGTCGACGACGATCCAAACCTGCTGGTCCTGCTGGCCGAGCAGCTTCGCGCCGACGGCTACGAGACCCAGACGGCGCGGGACGGGACCGAAGCCCTCCGGCGCCTCCAGAGCTCCTGGCCGGACCTGCTGATCATCGACATGATGATGCCGCGGATGGACGGCCTGTCGCTCGCCCGCGAGATCAAGTCCCGGGCCGACCTCCCGATCATCGTCCTGTCGGCGATCGACGCCGGCGACTCGAAGGCCGACCTGCTCGAGGAGGTCGCCGAGGACTACGTCACCAAGCCCTATCACTACCCCGAGCTCCGCGCCCGGATCAATCGCGTGTTGCGCCGGCTCGGCGACAAGGTCCCCCGCCAGAGCCTCGTCCTGGGGCCGGACCTGACCCTCGACCTCCATCGTCGCGAGGCCACCGTCGGGGGAACGACGGTCGCGCTGACCCCGACCGAATCCCGGCTCCTCTACGCCCTCGCCGCCAACCTCGGCCAGACCGTGATGACCGAGACGTTGCTCGCCCGCGGCTGGGCGGAGACCGAGGACGCCGACCCCTCGTACGTGTGGGTGACGATGCGCCGGCTCCGCCAGAAGGTCGAGCGCGACCCGAACCACCCGGACCACCTCCAAACCGTCCGGGGCGTCGGCTACCGGTTGGTCTCGAGCGCCGCTCTCGAAGCCTCACCGGCCGCGGGACCGCCGCCGTCCGATGGCTGACGAAACGGACCTGAGCCGAGGACTCAGCTTCCGGACCCGGCTGACGCTCGCACTCATCCTGTCCGCGGTGCTGCCGATGACCGTGTTCGGCCTGCTGGTGCTCGCGGTCGACACCTTCGCCAGCGGATCCGGCGCCGATTCAAACCTTGCTCGGCTCCTCCTGTTCGGCCTCGCGATCGCGGTGCTGCTCGCCATCTTCGTGTCGTACCTGCTGGCCTCGGACCTGACCCGGCCGTTGCGGGCAATCGCGGCAGCCGTCGACCGGGTCTCGGCCGGTGACCTGTCCACGCCGATCCGGGTGGCCGGCGACGACGAGCTCGCGCGCCTGGCCGATAGCCACAACCGGCTGTCGGCCGACCTCGAGCGACGGAATCGGGAGCTTGGCCGCATCCTCGCAGCCATTGAGGGCGCCTCGCCGCGTGACGGCGTTGAGTTTCTGGCGGGCAAGGCGGCGCACGACGCCCAGGCCGCCTTCGGCATGCTCGACGCCGAGATCATCCTCGTCGACCCGGCCGAGATCCCGACCGAAGAGGTCGTGCCCGGTGAAGCTCGGCCGTTGCGCGCGGTCCTGCGCGTCGGCGACGACGTGATGGGCGTGCTCGTCGGCCGAGTGCCCGCGACGCGCACGTGGGAGCGCGCGGACCAGGACCTGTTCGAACTGTTTGCCAGCGAGGTCGCGGTGGCGATCCGCAACGCGCAGCTCTTCGGCCAGGTCGGGGCGCAGAACGCCCAGCTGCTCGAGCTCGACGCCGCGAAGGACGATTTCCTGCGCGGGGTGAGTCACAACCTGCAGACGCCGCTGACGAGCATCCGCGCCTATGCGGAGCAGCTCCAGGTCGACCACCCCGACCAGCGCCTCGGCATCATCGCCGAGCAGTCCCAGCGACTGTCCCGGATGGTCCGCCAGCTCCTGACGGTCACGCGGCTCGAGTCTGGGGCCCTCCACCCGCGGTCGGAGGTGGTCGCCCTCGGAACTCGACTACGGAAGGCGTGGGAGGCACTCGGTGCCACCGACGTGCCACTACGCCTCGACGACCGTTCAAGGGGATGGCTCGCCGTGGCGGACCCCGATCAGCTCGACCAGGTGCTCTGGGCGCTCCTGGACAACGCCGTCAAGTACGGCCGCGGAACGCCCGTCGTCGGTCGAGATTGCCGTCGACGAGCCCGCCTCGCGCTTACGGGTCACCATCACCGACGACGGCCCGGGGATCAGCGAAGAGGACCGCGGCCAGCTGTTCGGGCGGTTCGTCCGAGGCTCGGAACGAACTCCGGACGAGGGCAGCGGACTTGGCCTATACGTGTCGCGCGAGCTGTGCTGGGCGATGGGCGGCGACCTCCAACTCGAACCGCCGCTGGCCGGCCGCGGCGCCGCGTTCAGCATCCACCTGCCCGCCGAGTCCGCCGAGGAGGGGTGACGGCCGGGGACTATCGGTGATTCCCGCGTGGGACATTCGGCTTCTCCGACGAGCGCCGGCCTCGCTGTAAGGTTCACCGCAAGGTTCGGGACGCAAAGTGCCCGCTCCAGAGACGCCGAGCGTCTCACAGCCGCCGGGGACCAAACGTTTGACGATTTCGTGGGCGAGCCCGCCTCGCACGCTCCCATTCGCCCTGCCTCGGAACGGTGGCCGGCGCGCCGCGGGACGATCGTTTGCGTGCGCATGACTTTCGGGCTATGCGTCAACGCACCGAATCAAGGGAGATTGATAGCTGCGCCGACCAGGCTGTAGCGACCGTTCGACCAGCGTCCGGTTGCTCCGAGACGGTCGTGCGACACGAGACCTCTTTGGGAACACGTACCTGATGACCAGATCAACGTTCGGGCATGGTGCGAACGCTCTGACCTCCAGGGCGAATGGCCGGACCGGCGGCCAGGCGCTGGTGGAGTTCGCCCTCGTCTTTCCGTTGTTTCTCCTGATCTTCCTGTTCGTCGTTGAATTCGGACTTCTGTTCAACGCGACGCTCGCCGTGAACTTCGCAACAAGGAACGCTTCGCTCCTGGCAGCAGAGGCCGGGAGCAACGCGTGGGCGGACTGCGTCATCCTGCAACAGGTCGAGAAGGACATGGGCCCGCCGCTGGATCGATCGAGAATCAAGACGGTATGGATCTTCAAGACCGATCGATCCGGCAGCGAGCTGTCGCCGAAGGTCCAGATGGCCTACGACCGCACTGGCTCCACCGGGTGCGTGGGCCCGGACGGCACCACGATCACGGTGCCGTATTCCCTGAGCGCGACAACCCCCAACAACACCTATCCGGCGGGCTCGGCGACCCGTTGTGACCAGCTGGCTGGCTGCTTGATCGGCAGCCCCGCGTCATACGTCCCACTCGATTCAATCGGCGTGAAGATCCTCTACAGCTACCAGTACCACACGCCGATCGGCGGGCTGCTTCGGAACATGTTCGGCAGTTGCGGCGCCTTGCCGAACTGCTCCGGCGGCGCGTTCGACGTCACCTGGTCAAACGTCATGCGCATGGAACCGATCCTGTGAACAGGGAAGCTGCCCGGAGCACCGCGGCCCATGCCCGGCGCCGCCGATCGACTGCCTGGCAGCGCGGCCAGAGCATGGTCGAGGTCGCCTACGTCGTCCCCGTCTTTCTGTTCATCCTTCTGGGGATCCTGGAGTTCGGGTTCGTCTTCAACCATCACCTCACCCTCGAGTACGCGACGCGTGAAGGAGTGCGTGCCGGCGCGGCCATGGCCGATGGCACCGTCAAGGACGCCAACTGCGGAGCAGGCCCGCTCACGGCCGCAAAGGTCGATCCGTTGATCATCGCGGCCGTCCAGCGCGTCCTCGAATCGCCCGGGTCGCTGGTCAATCGCTCCAACATTCAGCAGGTCACGATCTACAAGATGCCGTTCTCGGGGACCACACCCTCCGGACCCAAGAACGTCTGGAAGTACCGACCGGGCGACCCCTCCAATCCCGCGGTCCCTTGCCAGTCGCCGGCGCAGACGCTGGACTTCTACGAGTTCTCGCACGGCTGGGACGCTAGTTCGCGCGTGACCGGAGCATCGCCCGACTCGATCGGCGTGAGCATCTCTTACAACTACGCGTTCCAGACTCCCCTCGCGGGCATCATCCGCATGCTGTTCGGCAACTCGGCGGGAGTGATCCCAATGACCGATTCCACTGTCATGGCGCTGGAGCCGACCTCGTGAACAGACGCGCGGCACTTCCGAACGACCGTCACCCCCACTCGGAGGCCAACTTGGCTAGCGGCGTCAATAACCATTCAAGGCGCTTCGGACAGGCCGGGCAGCTGATCCCCCTCTTCGCCCTGGGCATCTTCGTGCTCATGGGGATGATGGCGATCGTCATCGATGTGTCGTGGTATTGGTCGAACACGCTCAAGGTACAACGCGCGGCCGACGCTGCCGCGTTGGCCGGCGCGGTCTGGCTGCCGGGCAACACCGCCAACGCCTACAGCACGGCCCGGCAGGAGGCGTCCAAGAACGGGTACACGACCGGGGGCGGCGTAACCGTCACTCCGATCCAGGACTCGTTGACTCCCGGGGGAACGAACCCCAACCAGCTCGACGTGACGGTCAGCGCGCCGGTCAACACGTTCTTCGCGCGAGTGTTCGGATTCACCACGATCACGGCAACGCGCGCATCCAAGGCGGAATACATCCAGCCGGTTCCGATGGGCAGCCCGCTCAACTACTACGGGGTCTACCAGAACTGCAAGGTCAGCGGGTCGTCCATCGCCTGTACCGCGATCCCGAATGCCACCGGAGCCGGGACGCTGGCGAGCCAGGGGTTCTTCGGAGCGATCGAAGGACAGGGCGCGAACCGGGCGACCGGCGACGCGTACGCGACCGGCTACAACGCCGACCCAACCGCCAACGGCCAGTACGACGCAAAGGGCTACGACTACATCGTCAACGTCGCCGGCCGACCGGGTCGACCGTCTACATCTTCGACCCGACGTTCTGCGCGACGACATCCGGACCGGGCGGCGGCCACCTCGGCGCCGGCGACCACTGGCTGAGCACGGCGAACCACGGCACGGCCGTCCCGGTGTCGACCTACTACCAGCTGATCAACACGGCCGGAACGCTATTCACGACCGTCGACGACACGGTCGTCGCCGACATCGGGCAACCTGTTCAAGAACGAATTCCAGGTCGACAAGAGCGCCGCCTACGCAACGGCCTCACCGGCGGGCGGCGCCGACAACAACTTCAGCGACGGCACCGAGCCGAGCCTCAGCGGCGGCGGCAGTGCACGCAGACTGCGCGACCGGCGCGATCGCCAACCAGGCGCTCGGCGGCTACTGGCACAACAAGTGGTGGCCGATCGCCACCAACGTTGCCGGCCGGGAACCTACCGGCTCAACGTGACGACCACGGATCCGGCCAACCCGACGCTCAATGCCAACCAGGCATTCGAGAACATGTGGTCGCTCGAGGTGGTCGGCGGCAGCAACCCAACGATCGCCGGCGCCGGCCGAATGGTGTCATACGCCAACATCGAGTCCGGGCTCGCAGATCTTCTACCTCGCCCAGATCAGCGCGCGAACCGGGGCCGGCAAGACGATCGTGATCGACCTGTTCGACCCGGGCGACGTGGGCGACAAGGCGTGGCTCCAGATCCTCAGCCCTGACGGCAACGTCTACACGCCGGTCGATTTCAACTACACGGCCGACAGCCAACGCGACCTCGGCCGGCACCAGAGCGGGACGAATGTCACGTGCATCCAGACATACGGCGAACAACTCGGCGATCGCCCCGCCGACAGGCGGCAGCCCGACCTGCACGACGAACTACACGAGCGGCGGGCAGTTCTACCGGAACTCGTGGGTGGAGATCACGATCCCGCTGCCGGCGAACTACGGTCGGCTGGCCTGACCCCGCCGGGCGAGCCGCCGCCGCCGGTTGGTGGAAGATCAAGTACACCGTCAACAAGGGCAACGACACCACGACCTGGCAGGTCGGCATCCGGGGCAACCCGGTCCACCTGGTCGTGCCGTAGGGGCCCGTCCAGCCCCGGACCATTGGCTCCGGACCCTGGGACCTTCGGGCAAGCGGCGGTGCAGCGGGGCAGCGCTGTAAGGTGGGCAGCAAGGTGGGGTCGAGTAGACTCCGCCGTGGACGAGACGCTCGTCGTCTCAACAACCGCCGGGGATCCATACGATGCACTCATCTTCTCGTATGCGCGAGAGTTCGCGCCTACGAAGGCGAGACCATGGCCGTGCCGGATCGTGGTCCGCCCGTCCGCCGAGTCGAGCCGGCCGCCATGGCCAGGCGCTCGTGGAGCTGGCCATCATCGTCCCGGTCATGCTGGTGCTGCTGCTTGGCGCCCTCGACCTCGGACGGGTCTTCTACGCGAACATGGCCGTCGCGAGCTCGGCCAAGGAGGCCGCTCTTCGAGCGTCCACGGGGGCGGCTGACGGGGCGGCCGCCGCGGTGGCCGAGGCGCGAGGCGGGTTCGTCACCATATCGGCGGCCAACGTGACCATCGCCTACTCGGACACGACCCATCAGTGCTCCCAGTCGGCTGGCTTCGGGGCCAGCGTGACGGCGAACGTCACGGCGCAATTCCAGTCGATCACGCCGTTCATCGGCGCCGTCCTCGGCGGCCAGACCACCACGTTGCGCGGGATCGCGACGGCGAACTGCGCGATCCTCCCGGTCGCCCTGGGCCCCACGCCGACCCCGGCGCCCACGCCGACGCCAGGCCCGACGCCGACACCGACGCCGGGCCCGACGCCGACACCCGGGCCGACACCGACCCCCACGCCCACGCCTACGCCGACCCCACGCCAACGCCAACGCCAACGCCCACGCCAACACCCTCCTGTCCCGCGGCGATCGCGGATTTCACCTACAGCCAGCAGAACAAGAACAAGCCGGTGGACTTCACGAGCACGTCCACGCCGACGTCACCGGCCGGATGCGCACTGACCAGCTGGACGTGGTCGTTCGGGGATACGGGCTCTGGCTCGGGCTCGGGTGTCAGCCATAGCTATGCCGCCAAGAGCACGACCTACCAGGTGACGCTGACCGTGGCCGGGCCTGGCGGTTCGGCGGCCGTGACCTTGCCAGTCCGTACGCTGCCATGACCTGCCCTGCGGGCAGCATCGCTGCGGACGGTCCGCGATGATCGAAGGGAAGCAGCGTGTTGCCGGCGCCGCGGGACAGGCTATGGTCGAGTTCTCCCTGGCCATCATCGTGTTCCTGGTCCTGTTGATGGGCGTCATCGACTTCGGGATGGCGATCTACAAGTACAACGGCGTGTCCGAGGCGGCGCGCGAGATCGCGCGCGTCGCGAGCGTCCACCAGGGAAGCCTGACGTTCGGGAACAGCAGCCAGATCACCGGTGTCGTGGCAACGCAAAAGTCGCTGATCCCTGGCCTGACCTCACCGTCCTTCGCATGCACGGACGTCAACGGGGCGGCGGTCACCCTCCAGAGCGGCAAGTGCCCGAGCACCGCATTCGTCAGCGTCACCGTGACCGCGCCGTACCGGCCGGTGACGCCGCTGCTCTCGCTGGTGGGTACCTGGACCATGAGCGGCTCGAGCAGTGCCCAGATCCAGCAGTAGCAAGGGGAGGTCGTGATGGCCCGTCACCGCCGCGACCAACGCGGCCAGATGCTCGTTATCTTCACGCTCGCGCTCATCGCCATGATCGCCATGGTCGGACTCGTGGTCGACGGCGGGGCCGCTTACGCACAGCGTCGCGGTCAACAGAACGCTGCCGACCTCGCGGCCCTGGCGGCCGCAGGCGCTCTCTACAACGGCCAAACCCAGGCACAGGCGATCACGGTCGCCAAGAACCTCGCAGCCACGAACTCGTATCCGGACGCGGTGAACGGAATCGTCGTGAACGTCACGTTCCCGAACTCGCAGGTGCAGGTCGACATCGCGGCTCCGCACAGGAACTACTTCGTCGGAGTGGTTGGCCAGCCCAACTGGCAGGTCGCCACCACGGCGACCGCGGTCGCCGGCATCCCGGATACGGCGGTCGGCGCCGCACCGGTGATCATGCCGGTTTCCGATTTCAACCCGGACGGCACGCCGATGGCCGCGTACTCGGAGGCGAACTGCGCTCCCGCCGGCTGCGAGTGGGGCAACTCGAATGGGGACGTCCCGGCCAACGCGGATGACTGGGCCTGGACCCTCTATGGCCCGAACGTCAACACGAGCTCCGTTCGTAGTTACCTCGAGGCGTTCGGTGACTGCGGCGGCACGGCTGTGCCAGACGTGACCATCAACGATGGCGAGGCGCCGTACTGGGGCCAGGGCAACAACGGCATGCACAACGGCGCGTTCAACTCGGCCGACTGCATCGTCGGTCTGGACGTCCCCGTGCCCATCGTCGGACCGCCGACACCGCCGGCGACGACCTGCACCAACTCATCGGAGACCGACGGGTGCTTCAAGGGTTGGGCGATGTTCCACGTCACGGACTTCTCGAAGCACGGCAACCAGAGCAAGTGGGTTGGCTGGTTCCTGCCGACGGGCGTCGAATACCCCAACCTCAAGATCACGAACTGCAGCGGGACGTCCTGCCCGGAGTTGGGGACACCGGAGCTGAGGCTGGTCAACTAGCGCCGAAGTAGCGCGAGTCGTTAAGCGTGCTGTTGCGGCGACCTGGTCCGAGAACGACTGAGCCGAGTCCCGATGGGACTCGGCTCGTTGTCATCCGTGATGGATGTACGGCCGGTCAGATCTCTTGCGGATCCGGCAACAGGTGGTCGGCGGTTCCGTGCCAGATCCAGCGGGCCGGGTCGGCACCGACGATCGTGCCGGCCACGATCCCGAGGGCCGGCCCGAGGATGCTGGGACCGCCGAGGTAGAAGGCGAGCATCGAACCAAGATACCAGCAGGAGAACGTCCACAGGACGACCGCGATGAGGCGCTTCATGAGGGACAGCCTGCCGGTAACCCGCAACGGCGCCTAGGGCCGGAAAGTACTGCCGGGGTCCCTCAGATGGCCGCCTCGCCAACGCCACGGAAGGCGCCCAGCTCAGCGAACGAGCTGCACTCCGAGCGATGATCCCGTTGGCCCTGGCGTCGTCGTGACCGGCCCCGGGGTGATCAGCTGGCGCAGGACACCCTCGATGTCCTTGCCGCCATCGCAGGCGGTGAGCTGCATCCCGGCGAAGCCGATGATGTGGTACCAGGCGTTCGCGCCCTGACCGCCGGCCACGTCCCAGATGGGGACCACGATCGTGACCTTGTTGGCGATGTAGTAGCGTGCAGTCCGCGCTGGCCTTGTTGCCGGGAAGGCTGCCGATCCGGTCGAGCGGCGGCGCGCCATGGGACACCGCGGTGCAGCACCCATAGCTGTTCGGCAGGAGGCCCGATCTCACTCTGCAGGAACGGCTTCGAATTGTCGCAGCCGTTGTTGGGATCCATCCCCAGGCCGAACCCGGTGCACTTGCCGGTGGCCCCGAACTTCAGCCATCCGAAGCCACCGGGAACGTTGAGACTCCCGGTGTCAGGTGAACGGGCTGACATTCCGGCGAGCTGCCCACCGCGCCACCGCACAGCGGGAACGTCTCGTAGGTGGCCTGGGAGACGCCGGCCGGGAAGACGGGACCTGGAGGTCCGGCCAGCGACCAGCCCCCCTTGGCGGTCGCCGTCGAGCTGGCCGTCCAGTTGTTGACGCCGATCAGTCCGAGGAAGAACGGCGTCCAGCTGCGGCTCGAGCCCACCCTGACCCCCGCGGTACCGGCCGGGATCGTCCCGGTGCCAACGAAACCGTTGTCCGCACCCGCACTCGTGACGTACATCGGTCCATTGGGCGATCCGAACGTGACCGGCACTCCGCCGTTCGCCTGGACGGCGGTCGAGATCGCCGTCTGGACGTTGAGGTCGGTGCCGTTCGTGGTGTCGTTGGCGATCCACTCCGCGATGATGCGGGCACCCGCCAGGGCCGCGAAGTCCGATGCGTTCTGGGAATCACGGCGCTGCGCGAGGGCATACCCGCCGTCGATGACGAGGCCGGCCGCGAGGACGATCGCGGTCGATCCGAGCACGAACAGCGCGATCATCTGACCGCGCTCGCCTTGAAGCCTGGGCGCATGGCGAGCCATCTCGGCCTCCTAGTTGATGACCATCGTGCCCGACCCGGACGTGGTCAACGTCCAGGCTTGCCCGATGACCGGCGTGAGGGGGTTGAAGGTCAGGTCCACGCGGACCCACACGACGTTCTTGTTGGGTTCCCGATTAGCGGCCGGGCAGTCCGTGTTCGTCCAGTTGGCCGACGGGACGGCAGCCGGTTGGCTGGCAGCGTGAAGTAGACGTCCTTCACGGCTCCGAACGGCGCAATCATCCGATTGGCTGCCGCCGTGATGTCGGCCTGCAGGCTGTTCGATGCCCCGGTCACCGTCGCAGGGCAGGCCGGACCTCCAGCTGGTTCCGCAGCTTGGGTCTGCGCTGCCGATCCAGTACGCCTCGACGGCCGCGACACGGGCGCCCTCCCGGGCGGCCTGCGAGAGGACGCTGTTCATGTAGACATATCGGCCCACGTCGAGCAGGCCGAACAGCATCAAGAGGAACACGGGCACGACGAGCGCGAACTCGACGAGGGTTTGGCCGTGTTCTGCGGTCGCTCGACTTGCCATCAGCTCACCAGTGGGATGTCGACCGGAGCCGATGTGTTCGTTCCAGCGTCGTTCGTGACGGTCAGCGTCACATGAACGGTCTGGCCGGCGTAGGCGTGTGCGTAGACTGTGATTGACGGGGTTCGTCGGACGCCGGGTCGTGTTGTCTCCAAGGTCCCATGCCCACTGTGGGTGGCAGGCCGGGTCGGTCATGAAGGCGCTGTGGGTTGCCATCGAAGGTGAAGCCACCGTGGCCGTTATTGTGGTAACGCCGTTAGTGGTGCCGCTCGTCCGGATTGGCTGGCGTCACGGTGAACGCCGCGGTCGGCGCCATGCACGGGGTCGTGCCGACCGTGATCGTCTGCGTCGAGCTTGCTTCGCCCGCAGCGTTCGTCACGGTCAACTGCACCGTGTACGTTCCGCCGTTCAGCGTACTCGTAGTCCTGGGTGATGCCCTCGCGCAGGTCGTCTGTCGCCCGGTTGCCAGTGCTGGCCCCCCCGAAGTCCCAGTCGTATCCCACGATCTGGCAGGGCGCCGGCAGGTTCGGCGACGCCGTCGCGTCGACCGAGATCAGGTTCGGATGGTTGACGGGATCCGGGCTCTGCCAGGTGAAGGTCGGCGTGGGAGGCGGCGTGGTGCACGGAGCTGGAGGGGTTCCGCCACCCGGCGCAAACAGCGTAGACAGGCGCCGTGGCCGACGTACCGACCTGGAGCCCGCCCGGCCAGAAGTTGCCGATCAGCGGCGTGAAGAAGGTGAAGGTCTCATGGACGGTCGCGACGACTCGATTGCCGGCACCCGTGCCGCCGCCGGCGTCCGTGCAGGCGATCGTCGTGCCGGCGCTGTCGGTGCAGGTCGCGGCGGCCGAGATCGCCCCCTGACCTCGTTGGGCCTGCACGTTCGACTCCCGCATGGCCACGGTCGTCAGCGTCGCGTTGTCGGTCGTCGGGTTGATCGCCGCGTACGCCGCCGCCTCGCGCGCCGTGTTGCTCAGCTGGATGTAGGTGAAGAACAGGCGCCCGAAATCGACGGCGATCAGCAGGAGCAGCAGGAAGACGGGGGCGATCAAGGCGAACTCGACCGCCGCCTGGCCGTTCGTCCGAGTGCGATGCCGGGTGCTCGTCGTACCTGCCTGCGATGACTCGTCCATTGGACGCTCCTAGGGCGGACGGCCGCGCTTGACTGCAAGTTCGGACCGCGTGTCTTCGGATAGCGGCGCCAGTGTGCCCGCGGCACCTTACGTTCGGCCTTGCAGGGCGGACGATCGGCTACCCCGACTGCCCCATCCGGGCTATGCACAGGCGCACCAATTCAAGGGACCGTGTAAGGCGCCGGGGAAAGCATGGCGATGCTCATCATTCGCCATTGATCAGGACAGTCATGTCTCGTCTCTCAGTGAGCCATCGATCTCGCCCAGGCCACCGTACCGGTCAAGCGCTCGTCGAGTTCGCGTTGATCGTCCCGGTGATGCTGTTCCTGTTGGTCGTAGCGATCGACTTCGGCCGGCTGTTCTTCACGTACATCGAGGTGAACAACGCCTCGCGTGAAGGCGCGGCCGCCGGGATCGTGGCGCCCAGCAACACGGCGGCCATCACGGCTGCCGCGCTGCGGGAGACGAACACCCAGGCGCAGGGCGGGCAGAACGCCATCGTCGTCACCGCCACCTGTGCCGACCAGACCGGGATGACCATTGCCTGTTCGACTGCCCAGGGCGGTAGCGGCACCGGAAACACCGTCACGGTCAACGTTCGCGAACCCTTCACCTTCCTGACGCCGCTGATCGGTGGATTCTTCGGCGGCTCGGCGCAGATGAATGCGTCCACGACAGCCGCGGTCCTGGGTCTGGCCGCGAACGGCGCGGGAAGCCCGCCGTCGCCATGCTCGCCACCCACGATCGCCTCGTTCACCTACACGATCTCGGGCAACACGGTGACGGTGGATGCCTCCGCCTCGCGCCCGGATACGGGTCAGTGCGCGATCGCCAGCTACGACTGGGATATGGGCGATGGCCTGAACCCGGATCCGTGGCCACCGATCGTCGGAAAGTCGACCTCGTACACCTACAGCCTCGCCGGCAACTACACGATCAATCTGACCGTGAGCAACCCGGGTGGGGACCTCAATGCCCCGCCGCAGACAGTCTCGATCGGCCTTGCCCCGACGCCCACGCCGACGCCCACGCCCACGCCGACCCCGACGCCCGTCGCGACGCCGACGCCCACGCCGACGCCCATCTGCGCCATGGTCGCGGACTTCGCCTACTCGGCGCAGAGTGGCCACAAGGTCACGTTCACGGGCTCCTATAGCGGGTCGCCCGTGCCGCTGACGTGGGCCTGGGACTTCGGCGATGGCACGACCTCGAACGTCCAGAACCCGCCGCAGGTCCACTACTCGAGCGGGAGCGACCGGACGGTGACGATGACGATCACCAATGGCTCGTGCTCCGCGGGCGTGACGAAGACGGTCAGCCCATGAGGGCGCACACGCGGGCAAGGGAGACCAGTCGCGCCCAGGGTCTCGTCGAGTTCGCGCTGGTCTTCCCGGTCTTCATCCTGATGTTCTTCGGCGTGCTCGATGTAGGACGCCTGGTCTGGATGAACAGCACCGTGTCACAGGCGGCACGAGAAGGCGCCCGCCTTGCAGCGGTGGAGGCAAGCTGGATCGCCCAGGGCGGCGTCCGGACCGAGTGCACGCAGCAGGGCGGCAGGGTCGTCTGCCCGGCCGATGCCGCCGCTCTCCAGGCGGACGTGGTCACGGCAGCCAACCGCATGGTCGCGCCGTTCGGATCGATCGCCAGCTCCAACGTCTACATCAGCTGCGACCACACGACGCCGCCCACCGGTGCATGGACGACCTACACGTGCGCGAACCACGCCGTGGGCGACCTCGTGTCGGTGCGCGTCCTGTTGACATTCACGCCAATGACACCCGTCGCCAGCTCGCTCGTGGGGATCATCACGACCACGGGCTCGGCGACGATGACCATCAACTAGCGAGGCCCCGATGTTCACACGAGCACGTCCATCCGCAGAATCGAGTCGGGGCCAGATGATCGTCATCTTCACGATCACCCTGACCGTCATCATCCTGGTCGTCGGCCTCGTTGTTGACGGTGGCAACGCCCTCTCGCAACGGCGTGGAACACAGAACGCGGCGGACTTCGCGGCTCTCGCCGGCGCCCGCATCGTTGCGGAGAAGATCGCGGGCGATGCCTCGAACGGAACCGACGCAAACGTCAAGCTGGCGATCCAGCAGTCGATCGCGCTGAACAACGGCACCGCGCTCACGTTCGGGTCACCGAACGGTCCGCAATACGTGGACGGCCAGGCCAAGCCGACCGGCGTCTTCGTCGGCTATGCACCGGGCGGGACCATTCCGACAGGCACCGAGGGTGTCGTCCTGAGCGCGAGCCGGAGCTGGCGCCCGTACTTCCTCGGTGTCATCGGGGTCACCAACTGGACGGCCAGCGCCTCCGCGACGGCCAAGGGCGGATATCAGGCGGGCGGGCCCGGTGGCGGTGTCTTCCCGGCCGGCATTGCGGAGGCCTTCTTCAATAATCGACAGCCGTGCGCGGGGCCGGTCAGCAACGTGGTCGGTGACCCGTGCTATCCGCAGCACATGACACCCGGCAACCTGAACGTCCCCGGCGGATTCGGATGGCTGAAGTTCGGCTGCGACGGGTTCGGGCTCGGCCAGGATCCACCTACCAATGCCGGTGGCTGTGCCAACTCCAAGCCCTTCCTGCAGACCGAGATCGGGCCACCCGCGAACAGCTTCGGCTGCTGCACGGCGGTCGACCAGCCCGGTAGCCAGGACCTGATCGGCAGCCTGCCGGGGAACAAGGCCAGTGCCGACTGCTCGTACTACATCGACAACAACATCGTCGTCACCGTGCCCGTCTGGGACTCCGCCGGGGGAAACGGATCGAACGGCTACTACCACATCGTCGGGTTCACCGGCTTCCAGATCACGGCCTGTAACGGCGGCAAGGACATCGAGGGTGTCTGGCGAGTTCCGTTCTTCCTCGGCCCCACGACGACGACGCCCGGCTTTGCCGGGGCACCGCTTGCCGTTCAGCTGGTTCGCTAGTCCTTCCGGCGTCTCCGCATCTGATGGCCGGATGGCACGAGTAGTCGAGCTACCCGCCAAGCCGATCAGTCAGATCGATACACCGCCGGACGTCGGTTGGCCAGCACCGGGATCTGCCGACGGACCGCTGCAACGCGGTCGGTCTCGATGTCCGCCCGGATGATCCCCACCGCGCTCGACGCCTCGGCGATCACGGTGCCCCACGGATCCACGACCAGCGAATGCCCGTACGCGCGTTGGCCCGGCGGGCCACCGATCTGTGCAGGGGCCAGGACATAGGCACCATTCTCGATCGCCCGCGCGCGCAATAGCACGTGCCAGTGGTCCCGACCGGTCCGTTCCGTGAAGTTGGACGGCACCGTGAAGATCTCGGCGCCGGCCAGGGCAAGCGACCGGTAGAGCTCCGGGAAGCGCAGGTCGTAGCAGACCGTCAAGCCGAGGTGGATATCGTCGACAACGGCGGTCACCAGCCGATTACCCGCTGTGACGCGGGTCGATTCCGTTTCGGTCGGGCCATCGTCGACGGCCACGTCGAACAAATGAAGCTTGCGGTAGACGGCTGCAACCGCACCGTCGGGCGCGATCAATGCCGAGCTGTTGAATGGTCGGGTCGGGTCGGTCGAGGTCTCGGCTGTGCTCCCAACCAGGATCCAGACGGCATAGCGTCGCGCGACCTCGGCGAATCGATCGGTGTACGGGCCTGGGATGAGGCGGGCGGACGCACGGAAGCCGTCGTCCGGGCCACGGTACTGTAGGTACTCCGGCAGCGCGATCAACCTTGCGCCGCCTTCCGCCGCCTCACCCGCAAGCGCGACGGCAGTTGCGAGGTTGGCGTCGACGTCAGAGGTCGCGTCCAGCTGAACGAGGGCCACGGGCAGGCGCATGGCGCAGAGTAGGCCGAAGGGCGGCACCTCGGCGCGGCGACCTGGCGAGCAGACAGGTAGGCCGTAGGCTTCCCGCACCGCCACGTCGACTGCAGCTGACGCACCTTGCTCATGAAGGGACCTGGCGCCAGCCGAACCGGCGCCCGTCGCGACTAGCCCATTGGTCCTGGCGGCGCCTTCCATCTCGTTGCGGGTCCGCACCGAATTCGGTTGGCGCTCCGCCCGCAACCTGCCCGAACACCACCTGACTGGACTCCGAAGGTACTGGACAGGGCAGGACCACGAGCAAGAGAATCAGCAGTGCCCGACCGGAAAGGACGCGGTGATCCCGCCCAGTAACGGGAGTTCCGGAGAGGCGCTTTCATCATCACGGCCTCGTTGCCGCCGTAAACATCACAAGGATGGATCCATGACAAGACCTCTGACGAGCGCGCGTGCGCGCGGATCCGTCTTCCGCCGATTCGGCTGGCTCGTCGTAGCGACGATGACCGCCACGGCGCTCTTCGCGACGCCTGGTGTCGCACTTGGCCACACGCCGAGCGTGTCTCTAACGTGCGACAACGGCCTGATGGTGAGCCTGGTCTCATACAACAACTCGGGTGGGCATACCAACTCGGTCGCCGTGTCGATCGATGGCACCGGTGTGTCCGGATCGCCGTTCACATTCGGTACGAGCTACAGCAACACCTGGGTGGTTGCACCGAACACGAGCTCGCATGTTGCCGATGTCGTCATCTCCGCATGGGACGATCCAACGGGTTCCCACGGTTGGAGCGTGAGCTATCACCTGACACTTGCGGCCTGCGTTACGCCGACCCGACGCCAGCCAACGCCAACGCCGACGCCTGAGCCAACACCAACGCCGACGCCTGAGCCAACACCGACGCCGACGCCGACGCCGACGCCGACGCCGACGCCGACGCCGACGCCGACGCCTGAGAACTGCTCCACGACGCCGAGCCTGTGCCCGACGCCGACGCCGACGCCGGCCCCGACCCCGACGCCGACCCCGACCCCGACCCCGACGCCGACGCCGACGCCGACGCCGGCCCCGACCCCGACCGGTGCGGTCGAGGGCGCCACCGGGACGCCGACCGGCGCTGTGCTGCCGGCGACCGACACCGTATCGAGCGGAACCCAGGCCCCGTCCAACGACGGCTGGCGGCTGATCCTGCTGGCCATGGCGGGTCTCCTTGCGGCGACCCTCGTGCTGATGCCGGCCGAACCGTCCTCGCATCGTCGCCAGCGGTAGCGCACGCGAACCACACGCAGTCCCCGAGACCGCTCCCACGCCGGAATCCGGATCGCCGGGTTCCGGCGTGACGATTCAAGTGGTCATTCCGGCCGTTTTCGATCCGCCCAGATCATTGCTAGCGAATCCCGGTGTCGTAGTCGAGCGGGACGTCCGTGATCGTTCCGGCTGCCACCGACACCGGCTGCTTCGCGGGGGTGCCCAGCAGGCCCTGGACCGGTTGGGGGTCCACCACGTACTGCCCGGCGGGCAGTGCCACGAAGTAGCCCCCGTCCTGGCCGCTGATCGCGACCGCGACCTGCGACCCGGAACCATCGCGGATCACGATCGTGGCTCCGGCGACCGGACGAGGGGCGCAGCTCGGGTCCGGCGGGTTTCGCTCGACGGGACAGACCGGGCCGGCCGTCGCCGTTCCCCGGATCCCCGTGTCGGGCGACCCAGTGGCCGTCGCGACCGGCCCCGAGCAAGCGACGATCCAGGCGCCAAGTGCGAGGCTAGCGACCAGGTTCCGGATCAGGCGGATCGACATCATCGCCCGGACGATACGCCCGCGAAGTCGGTTCCCCACGAAGCGGAAACGCACCGGATCGCCACGGTCGCGGGATCGCGGGACTGCGTGGCCGCCGCGTCCCGCGCCGTGGTGGGCGGATCGTAGACCGGATCGCCCGGCTTCGAAAGGTGCAAACCGACTGAAGTCGGGGGTGGCTGCGCGGCGTTCGGCCGCCCGCGGGGCCCCTTCGACCTTCGCGGACGGACGTGTCGATTTCGGGCGGGTCCCGTTCGTCGTCGTGTCGAAGGGCCAGTGAGGCAACGACGACCTCGGTCCGCAGGCAAGGAGAGCACCGCCATGGCAACAGAGCCCCGCGTCATCCACTTCGAGATCACGGGCAAGGACCAGAAGGCCGTCCAGGGCTTCTGGAGCAGCCTGTTCGGCTGGAAGCTCGACACCAGCAGCCCGGGCGGCTACGGGATGACCGACCCGGCGCAGACGGGCATCGTCGTCGGACTCGGCGGGACGCCGGACGGTTCCAACGGCTTCGTGACGGGCTACGTCCGCGTCGCGAGCATCGACGCCACGCTGGCCCGCGCGGTCGAGCTCGGCGGGAAGGTGATCATGCCGCGCTTCTCGCCGGACGGATCGGCTTACCTGGGTCTCGTCGCCGACGCGGACGGGCACGTGGTGGGCCTCAGCGAGTAAGCCGACGGCCTGGAGGCGCGCATGCGGGCGGAGGCCCGCGGAGCGTGGCGCTCTGCCCGATGCACGCCGAATAGCGACGGACGGTGGCGCCGCGGCGCCACCGTCCGTCTCCGATCACTGCCTGGGCCGCTCGGCACGGGCAGCCCGTCTGTCGCTACGGGGCGTTCCGTGCCGCCCGGATCGCGGCCACGAAGGCCACGCCGTCGGGCGAGCCAAACCCGGTCGTGAGGTCCCAGCCGGTCAGGGTCGGGGACCCGGCAACCGAGCCGGCGGACACGGAGCCGTCCGCGTTGTAGCCCCACAGCGTGTTGTCCGCGAGGACGCCGCTGGCGGCCGTGCCCTGGGTGGTCGGGACGATGTCGCGGAAGGCGGCCCCGCTACCGACCTCGTAGAGCAGCGGAGCGAGGTGGCCCAGCGGCGGCTGGTTCGCGTCGGCCTGCTGCTCGTTGGCCAGGGCCACGAGCCCGGCGATCTGCGGCGAGGCCGCGCTCGTCCCGCCGTAGACGTGCCAGCCAACCCGGCTGGCGTTGGGGAAGAACGAGGTGTAGACCAGCGCGCCGCCGTTGACCGCGGCATTCCACGAGAGGTCGGGGACACCCCGGGCGTCGGAACCGATGACCGAGGCGACGCTGGACTGCCAATCCGGCCGCGAGTAGATGGCGCTCTGGCCACCGCCGGTGGCGGCCGGCAACCAGGTCTCGTTCCAGACGACCTCGGTGTTGCCGCCGGCCGTCCAGTTGAAGTAATCGGGGTTCGGGCTGCCGTCGGCGAGGAAGGGCGTGTCACTCGTCGGATCCCAGGTCCAGCCGTACTGCAGCTGGGTGCCACCGACGGCCGTCACGTACGGGCTCGAGGCCGGCCAACCCGTGGTCGGGAACGGATAGGTCCGCGAGTCCTTATGCTGCTTCGCCGCACCGGTTCGCCCGTCGTCACCGGACGATGCCAGGACGGTGTCGCCCTTGGCGGCGGCGGCCCGGTAGACGGCGTCGAAGCGGGCGGTCTGCACAGCCGCTGCGCCACCGAATGTCTGCTCGGTCACGCCGAAGCTCTGCGAGAAGATGGTGCCGGCCGGATATCGGTCGATCGCGCGCGAGATGGCCTTGAGGAGGTTCGGGAACCCCTGGACGCCCTCGGTCTCGGCCGGCGGGACCGCCAGCAGGACGATGTGCGCGAGCGGAGCGAGCGCATACGACCACTCGATGTCGAGGGTCGCCTCACCGGCCCAGCCGGCGGCGGCGCTCGGGCCCGACTGGCCGTTGCCCTTGGCGACGTTCTTGTAGTCGGGTGCGCCGAACGGGAAGTCGGCGGTGAAGTTCGGATCCGGCAGGTCCGGGTAGAACGTGTCGTGGAAGAACTGCAGGTCGGCGGCCGCGGTCGGGCTGCCGTACGCGTCGACGAGCACGATCGTCTGGCCGGCGCCCATCGTCCCGGCGTCGTGCAGGGCCTGGACGTCGTAGGCGGCCAGGATGTCCGCCGGGGTATAGCAGTGGTAGACCGCGTAGACGTGGACCGGCGCGGGTGTCGTGCAGGCGGCCGGCAGATCGGACGGGGCGGCGGGCACGTCCGGTGCCTCGACCGCCAGGGGAACGAGCATCGGGCCGACGGCTGATGCCGCCGGCACGGCTCCCGAGGCGATGAGCAGGGTCATCGCCGAGGCGATGGCGACAAGCTTGGAGCGTGGGTTCATGGACGATCCTCCACGTAGTGCCGGCGATCGGCCGGCCGCCCCCGGGTTCGATCGAGCGCGAATCCCTCGCGCAGGCGACCGGCCAGATCGCGGATTCGCCGGCTCCCTCAGGAAATCAGAACCGAGGAACCAGGAGGGCGCCGAACGTCGTTGGGGATGGAATCCGAGGCCGGCAGTCCCAGGATGGTACCAAGGCGAGGACATCGGCGCATCTGGCCCGCCCTTCATCGCGGTGCAGGAACGCACCGCGCGTCACGATGGACGGCACCTCGAGGGGCCCAGCAATCGAACGACGGGCGACTATCGAACGACGGCCGCCAATCGATCGTCGAGCGGCACTTCGGCCGGCGTCATCGGCACCGAACTCCCGCCGACGCCGTTCCGGATTTCCTCGCGGATCTTGCCGTCCCGCATCCGGACGATTCGATCGCAGGCCGCCGCAACGTCGGGGTCGTGGGTGACCAGGATGAACGTCTGGCCGTGCTCCCGGTTGAACCGCCGGAGGAGCGCGAGCACCTCGTCCGTCCGCTCGGAATCGAGGTTGCCGGTCGGCTCGTCGGCGAGGATGAGGGCCGGCTTGTTGACCAGCGCCCGGGCGATCGCCACGCGCTGCTGCTCGCCACCGGACAACTCGGCCGGCCGGTGGTCGGCGCGATCGGCGAGCCCGACCAGCTCGAGCGCCTCGATCGCCATCGTTCTCGCCTTCGAGCCGGGGATCCCGGCGTAATCGGACGCGAGCATGACGTTCTCGATCGCGGTCAGGGTCGGGACCAGGTTGAAGTCCTGGAAGACGAAGCCCATCTGACGGGCCCGGATCTTCGTCCGCTCGCCCTCCCCGACGTCGACCATGTCGCGGCCGTCGAACCTGAGATCGGGTCGCGGGCCGTCATTGAGGTCGGCGGCGTGGAGCAGGCCCAGGATGTGCATCAGCGTGCTCTTGCCCGACCCGGACGGACCCATGATCGCGATCATCTCGCCGGGCTCGATCGCAATGTCGACCCCGCGGAGCGCGGCCACGATGTTTCGCTTGCTCAGTCGATAGGTCTTGCGAAGGTTGCGGCCTTCGAGCAGTGGCATCGGTCGGTCTCCCCTCGTCATCGTCGGCTCATTCATAGCGAAGCGCCTTGACCGGGTCGAGTCGCGCGGCGTGCAGGGCGGGCACAAAGCCGGCGAGCGCGCCCAGGATCGTCGAGAAGAGGACGGCGGTGACTGCGGTCCCCACGGTCAGCTGGAAGAGCACCGTTCCGGACGATCGACCCGCCTCGTTCGCAAGGACGACGACCAGTCCACCGAGGATCAAGCCGATCATCCCGCCGATGAACCCGATCAACGCGGACTCGGTCACCAGCTCGCGGACGATCCGGAAGCGACTTCCGCCGATGGCGCGCTTGATGCCGATCTCGCGGGTGCGCTCGGCGATCGACATCGCCATCGTGTTGATCACCGACAGGCCGCCGACGACGAGGCTGATGAGGGCGATCCCGACCAGGATGGAGTTCAGGATCGCGGTGGCCCCGCCGATCTCCTTGTCGAAGTCCTTCACGGTCATCGCCGAGACGCTCGGGATCTGCGTCTCGATGCGATCGGCGAGGACCTCCGGATCCACGCCGGGATCGGGGTAGACGGTCATCGACGTGACCAGCTCCCCAGGCAGCAAGGAGCTCCGAACCACGGGCGGCAGCGATGCCCAGAACAGCTTCTGGGCCGCCTGGAGCGGCACGCCGGCTGCCTGGTCGGGGGCGGTCAGGGTCGGCTCGAGGATGCCGACGACCTCGAACGACACGCCCTTCAGCTCGATCGTGTCGCCGACATGCTTGTTGTACTTGTGGGCGATGTCGGAGCCGAGCGTGGCCACGCGACTCCCCTCGTCGGCGGGCGTCAGTGCCCTGCCCTCCGCGTAGGAGGTCTTGAACGTCTCGAGGCCCTGATCCGAGCCGGCCACGGCGCCGGTGATCATCGGCGGTACGCCCATGTTCACGGCGCTCGCGTCGTCCATCAGCATCATCACGGCCGGGACGACGACCTTGACGCCGTCGATCCTGCGGACCTGGTCCGCGACCTGCAGCGACATCGGTGCGGACGAGAACCCACCGATCGAACCCGCCCCGTCGCTCAACGTCAGCTTGTCTGCGTAGTAGGTGCTGCCGCCGTCGACGAGGGCGTTGATCTTGTTGGCCATCGAGCCGAAGACCACCAATGCCCAGATCCCGATCGTGATGCCGAGCACGGTCAACGTCGTCCGGGCCTTCCGCCGGCCCAGATTGCGCAGATATCGCATGGTCCCACCCTCGGTGATGCAGCTCGGGGACGTCCGCCGGACAGTTTCGGGGACGGGATCCAGCGACGAAAGTGCCGTTCGGCTCCGGTTCGCCGCATCGGCCGTCACATTCCGAAGCGCGCGCAAGCCCGCGAAAACGGTCCCTTGCAGTCTCGGGCGATATACGTATACTTCCACATATAGTTAGACCAGCCAGCGTGGAGTTACGATGTCCGGGTGCCAAACAAGACCATCTACGTCTCCGAGGGCGACCTCAAGCTCTACGAGCGAGCCCAGGAGCTCGCCGGGGGCAACCTTTCCGCGGCGATCGCCAAGGCGCTTCGCCGATACGTCGACGTCGAGGACGGGCGCCGCGAGGGGTTCGACGAGATCACCGTTCGGGTCGGGCCCACGGCGCGTCGCAAGGTTCGGTTCACCGGTGTCCTCCTGGGGACGTGGGGCAACAACACCACCGTTGTCAACGTCTACCGCAGCCGCTCCGGCAAGTTCGTCATCTACACCCAGCGAATGCCTGAGTGGTCGAGCCGTTCGGGGGATGGCAAGCCGGGTGGCTGGCGCGCCTGGCTCGGGCTGGGCGATTACAGCTGGCTTGGCTCGACCGGCGATTCGACTCTCGAGGTCGTCGACAGCGTGGACGAGCTCCGTGCCAAGCTGTCGCCGGAGCTCTTCGACATGGTCGCTTCCGCCGCACAACAGCCCGTGGTCCAGGATCTCGACATCTGATCCATCCGGCCAGCGGGAGCCCGGGCGATGACCGGGCTCGGAGGCCAGCTGGCGATCCACGTCGTTGGGCTGCGACGCTCCTACGGCAAGAACCTCGTCCTCGATGGCGTCGACCTCGACGTCGCCGCCGGAACGGTCTTCGCCCTGCTCGGACCGAACGGGGCCGGGAAGACGACGACCGTCAACGTCCTTACGACGCTGATCTCGGCGGACGGCGGTGAGGTGCAGGTCGCCGGCCACGACGTTGCGCGAGAACCCGATGCCGTGCGTGCCGCGATCGGCGTGACGGGCCAGTTCTCGGCCGTGGACAACCTCCTCAGCGGCGAAGAGAACCTGCAGCTGATGGCCGACCTGCGGCATCTTGGCCGGAAGGCGGGCAGGCGCCGGGTCGCCGAGCTGCTCGAGCAGTTCGACCTCGTCGAGGCGGCCAGGAAGCCCGTCCAGACCTATTCCGGGGGCATGCGTCGCCGTCTCGACCTGGCCATGACCCTCGTCAGCGCGCCGAGAATCATCTTCCTCGACGAGCCTACGGCAGGGCTCGACCCACGCAGCCGACGCGTGATGTGGCAGATCATCCGCGACCTCGTCGCGAGTGGCGTCACCATCTTCCTGACGACGCAGTACCTCGAAGAGGCCGACCGGCTGGCCAACCGGATCGCGGTCCTCGACGGCGGCAGGATCGTCGCCGAGGGGACGCCGGACGAGCTCAAACGACTCGTCCCGGGCGGGCACGTTCGGCTGGAGTTCGGCGATGCCGCGGAGCTCGACAAGGCCACCCGGACGTTCGGCGGCGCATCCCGCGACGACGAGGCGCTGACCCTCCAGGTCCCGAGCGACGGCGGCGTCGGCTCGCTTCGAAGCCTGCTCGACCAACTCGACGCCGCATCGATCGGCGTCGATGGGCTGTCGGTCCAGACGCCCGACCTCGACGACGTCTTCCTGTCCCTGACCAGCCATGACGACGCCCGAAAGGCAGCCACACGATGACGACATTCCCCATCTACCTCAGCGACACGCGGACGATGCTTCGACGCAACCTCCGCCGGATGCGTCGCTACCCGATGCTGTTCTTCATCGCGGGCATCCCGATCGTGTTGCTGCTGCTGTTCGTCTACGTGTTCGGCGGCACGCTCGGTGCGGGGCTCGGCGGCCTGCGCGGTGGGCGAACGGAGTACCTCGCGTACCTGATCCCGGGCCTCCTGCTCTTCACGGTCGCTGGCGGCGCCCAGGGAACGGCGATCGCCGTCGCCATGGACATGAAGGAAGGGATCGTCGACCGCTTCCGGACGATGCCGATCTCCCGAGCGTCGGTGCTGACCGGCCACGTCGTGGCCAACGTCCTCCAGACCATGCTGGCGGTGGCGATCGTGGTCGCCGTTGCCATCGTGATCGGGTTCCGAGCCACGACCGGCCCCGTCGAGTGGATCGCGGCCACCGGGCTCCTCACCCTGGCCGCCCTGGGCATCACCTGGATTTCGGTCGCCCTGGCCCTGGTGAGCGGCAGCGTGGAGAGCGCGAGCAACCTGCCGATGCCGCTCATGCTCCTGCCCTTCTTCGGCAGCGGGTTCGTGCCTACCGCATCGATGCCGGATCCGCTCCGCTGGTTCGCCGACAACCAGCCGTTCACGCCGATCATCGAGACTGTCCGCCGGCTCCTCCTTGGCGGCGAGATCGGCGGCGGGGCGTTGCTCGCCGTCGGCTGGTGCGTCGCGATCACGCTCGCTGGCTATCTCCTGTCGAGGCGGCTCTACGATCGAGATCCGGCGCGGTAATGGCTCCCTTCGGCGAGCATCGGCTATCCTGTGCCGGCGCCGACATAGCTCAGCGGTAGAGCAGCTGTT
>CAVYBA010000005.1:0-368768 GCA_963766675.1 uncultured Chloroflexia bacterium
AGGCCGGCGAGCCGCGCGAGGCGACCCCCGCGTACCGTCGCGGCAGCGGATCCGCTCATTCGATCGAGATCTGCACGCGGTCGCCCTCGTCATCGATGTCGATGATCGGGCCCTTGATTCCCGCGGCGATCGCCTCCCGGATCCGATCGGACGTCAGCTCCGAGATGCCCGGCACTCGATTGAGTGCCGCGCGGCCGAGGGACAGCGGCACGCGCAGGTTGATGACCGTCCGGCCTCGGTCGGTGATCTCCACCCGCAGCGCCCGGGCGGGCATGTTGCCGCCCGAGCCGTCCTGGGCTCGCTCAGCCGGACGCGCTGGACCGTCGCCGGTCGAGGCAAGTGAATTAAGGATCGGGCCGGCCTCCTCGGCCGTCAGCCGTCCTTCGCTGACCAGCCGCAGGACGCGCTCGACGGCATCCTCAGGCATCGGTTCTCTCACCGCTCTGGTCTTCGCGCTCCGCCTCGACGGTGGGCTCGCCGTGGTCGAGCTGCTCGAGCCGGCGGCCCGCTTCGTCGACGTCGATCTCGCCGCGCTCGAGCGAACGCAGGATCCGCAGGCGGGCATCGTCGTACGCCGCACGGATCGCGCCGTTCGCCGGCGTGCCCGGGTCCGCTGCCGGCAGGCTCGCGGGTACGGCCGGCGCCGGTGCCGGCGTGGCGGCCGGCTCATGCCGGGTGGGGACCGGCCGGACGACGTGCAGGTCGCCGGACATCGAGCGGAAGGCCACGATCGGACCGGTCCGTCCGATGGACAGCGACCTCCGGCCGCGGGTGACGGTCGGACCGTCGAACTCGCAGTTGAGGTCGCCGGTGACGCTGTTCATCTGGATCTGGACGTCGCCGGCGGGCGCAAGGAGGCCGTCCCCACTGACGGTATCGATGGTGAACGGCCCCGGACCGGCAAACCGGCCGGCCAGCCGCAGGTCGCCGCTGGTGGAGGCAGCCCGGACGCCGGCCAGCGTAGCCGCGCGCACCTCGATGTCGCCCGAGACGGTCCGGACGGTCAGGTCGCTCGTGCCCGTGGCGACCACGTCCACGTCACCGGAGACGGCTTCGATCGCGAGCCGGCCGCTGACCGCACGCAGGGTCACGTCACCCGACGCGGTCCGGTAGCGCTGGTCGCCGAGCAGACCCTCGGCCACGATCTCGCCGCTGGACGCCTCGACGACGACCGCGGCCCGATGCGGGACCTCGATGACCAGCTCAGGGGCATACAGGCTGCCGCCCTTGGCGCCCGGTTCCATCCAGGCCAGCAGGTCGCGCGGACCGAAGCCCAGCCAACCCACGTCGAGCCCGCGGCGGGTGCGCAGGGACAGGCTGCCGTCGGCGGCTGCGATCTCGAACAGGTCAGCCAGCTCGTGCCCGTTGACCTCCCGAACCCGGGCGAATTCGCCCTCGACGGCCCGGAGACGTACCTCGCCGCTTCGGATCCGGATCGACAACTGGCCCTCGAGCCCGATGGGCTGCTCGAGCATGAACCCGGTTGCGGCGGTCATCGGTCGGCCCTCCCCAGTGCGCGGATCGCGACGGCGGCGTCCTCGGCGCTGATCTCATGGCGGGCCAGGGCCTCGAGAATGTCGGTCCGGCTCCGCGCGGCTACCGGCTCGGCCTGGGAGTCCGGCTCGTCTGCCTCCTCCGCCTCGGCGCGCGGCCCGAAGCCAAGCGCTCGAACGAGCGCCTCGACCCGGCCGCGGACGGTTGGATAGCTGATCCCGAGCTCGCGCTCCATCTCGCGGAGATTCCCGCGGGATCGAAGGAAGCTCTCGAGCAGCGCGAGCTGGTCCCGGTTCAGGCGGCCAAACCGCCCGACGCTGAAGTCGCCCTCGAGGGTCGTCCCGCAGGTCGCACAGTGCAGCCGGGTGACCGCAAGCTCACCGGCGCAGACCGGGCAGGTGGAGATGACGTCGTGTGGCATCGCGGTCGCTAGATCCCGGTCCTGCGGACCCGGGTCTGCGCCGGACCCCGTTGCAGGCCGATCGAGCGGTCGGAAGTTCCCGGCGATACGGAGCGGGGCTCGCGCGCCTGCCCGAGAGACTGGCGGCTGCGGAGGTCCTCGACGACCTCCCGTTCGCGGTCCGCCTGGATCACGTAGCCGAGGGACAGTTGGAGCATTCGGTCACCTCTGGAATCATCAATGTGGAGTGTGCTAACACTATATAGCATCATGACTTTCCCTTTGTCAATATCAAGATTTGCTTTCCGCAAGTTCGAGCTTCAACTCCGCGATGGGTCCTCGACAAGGATCGTCATCCGTCCAGGGCCCGAGGGGTGGATCGTCCAGCGGGGAATGCCACGAACGTCCGCGGAGGTCGGACTGCGGTCGGCCGAAACTGGGAGGCAACCGGTCGGCGAACGTTGCTCGCCGATGCCATCTCGACAGGAGCCGATGCCATGCCTGCCCAGACCGTGATCCTCCGGCCGAACCCGTTCGCCGGCGTCACCTCGGCCCTCGTGGTCCTGCTGACGATCCTGGTCATCCTCGGCGTCGCCGCGCACGCCGCTGTCCTCTAGCCGACGCGCTGTGGCCCGTGCGGAGTGCTCCGCTCGCCGGCCTCGATACCCGCGACGCGCTGCCGTTCGGCCCCGGGCGCGCTCGCACCAGCTCCGCCCGATGTCCGGGTGATCGCGCGAATCGGCCGCTCGTGCCGTCCTGTGGCCGGTGACCGACGGCCGGTTGGGTGGAGGGCGGCTTCCCGCCCCTCGGTCAGGAGGCGCGGACGCTGGAGGCCGAGGTCGACAGGCTGCCGACGACCGAGCGGTAGTACCGGCCGGGTGCGATCGGGTCCATCCAGACACGCTCGCCCGGCGTTCGGGCGGAATTGAACGTGAAGTCGCGGGCGCCGCTGGCACTTGGCGCGCTCATGAAGATCTGGCCCATCGTCCGGTTCGTGTGGAACAGGCTGGCCAGGATGTACGAGGCGCTGTCGAGACCCTCGGCGAAGACCGCCTTGGCGTTGGCGCGCAGGAAGCCGGCACCGAAGTTGTCGGCCCGCTTCATGGCGACCGTTCGCGTCGGGTTGGCTGCGCCCCATTCGGAGTTGCCCGAGGCGTAGCACAAATGGTTGAGGATGACCACGGCGTTGGGCGCGAGATGGATGTACGTCCGGACGTAGTACTCGCCCCAGTACTTGACGTTGTAGTTGCCGTGGCCCGCCGACGCGTTGAGGCCGAGACCATCCTTGGTGAGCGCCGAGAATGGACCGTAGGGGCTGGGCGATCCGTTGCCATGCCCCAGGTAGATCAGGATGTTCGCGCCCTGGGCTGCGGTCTTCACCCTGGTCCACGTGGCGTTCGGGCTGTAGAGCTCGATCACCCTGGCGCCATACGAACGGGCCTGCGCGGCATAACGCCGGCCGTTGGCGATGTATTTTGCGGTGCTCGACCGGGCCGGACCGACGACCACGACGACCTTCATGCCCGTTGCCCCGAGCACCGGGCTCGGATGCGTCGCGAGGCCACCGAGCGCTGCGAACGACAGGGTGACGACCAGCACGACCAGGCGGACGGACCGACCTGTTGACGCCCGCTGGGCGCCGCGCTTGGGCAGCCGCAATGCTCTTGCCTCCTCTCCGCCGGAACACCGCGCTGGGGCGAGGTGACGGTGGGTGGTGCCGCCGACGGCAGACGACGCAGGGCGTATGGGCGATCAGGTGGTCGACCCGGGGATCGATGGCCTGAGCAGGGCGAAGGACATGCCGGTCCGTGCCCGACGGAGATGCGCGGATCCCGGGAACGAGACAGGACCTGCCGTGGGGGCGGCGTTCTTCGATTGGGGCCTGTCTGCGTGACGGGTTTGCCTGGGAGCATCGGGAGTATGGCAGGCGATGCGGGCCGGTGTCGACCCCATCAATGGTCACGGGCGATGGGCGCGACGATCGAGCCCGTCAGCGACACCAGGTCGGCCGGTGCAAGCTCGAGCTGGAGACCTCGCCGTCCCGCCGAGACGTACACGGTTGCCAGCGTCGCGGCTGTCGCGTCCAGGACGACGGGCAGCCGGCGTCGCGTCCCGAGCGGACTGATCCCGCCCACGACATACCCGGTCGCACGTTCCGCGACCGCCGGCTCAGCAAGCGCTGCCCGACGCCCGCCGACCGCGCCGGCGAGCGCCTTGAGATCGAGCTCGCGGTCGACTGGCACGAGCCCCAGGACCAGCCGGCCATCGACCGTCGCCACCAGGGTCTTGAACATCCGCGCAGGATCGACGCCGAGCGCCGCCGCGGCATCGGAGCCGTAGGGCGGCCGGGCAACGCGCGCTCGACCGTGGCCCGCCGGCGATTCGTAGGCGTGCACGGAATGGGGAACGCCGGCTGCCGTGATCAGCTCGGTTGCGCGCGTTCCGACGGCCGTCATCGGGCGATCGTAGCCATTTCGGCTATGCTCCCGACGGCTCCGCAAACGGGCCACCGTCGCGCACCCCGGCTGGTTGCCCGCGACGGGACCACGCAGGAGCGATGCTTGACGTTCGACTCACTCGGTCTCTCGGCGGACCTCGTTCAGACGGTCGCCGAAGAAGGCTACCTCGCACCGACCCCGGTCCAGGCTGAAGCCATCCCCCTCGTCCTGGCCGGGCGCGACCTCCTCGCGGCCGCCCAGACGGGCACCGGCAAGACGGCGGCCTTCGTCCTGCCCATCCTCGACCGCCTGCGCGACAAGGCCAACACGAGCTTCTCGCCGGCGCGCCACCCAGTGCGGGTCCTCATCGTGGTCCCGACCCGCGAGCTGGCCATGCAGGTGGACGAGAGTGTTCGGACGTATGGCCGGACCGTCCCGCTTCGCTCGACGGTTGTCTACGGCGGCATCCCGATCGAGCCGCAGATCAAGGCGCTCCGCGCCGGCGTCGAGATCCTGGTGGCGACGCCGGGGCGGCTGCTCGACCACGTCGGCCAGCGCACGGTCAACCTTGGCCAGGTCGAGATCCTCGTGCTCGACGAGGCGGACCGGATGCTCGACATGGGGTTCCTGCCCGACATCCGGCGGATCCTCGAGCTCCTGCCAGCCCGCCGCCAGAGCCTCCTCTTCTCGGCCACCTTCTCGCAAGACATCCGCGACCTGTCGGGATCGCTGTTGCGCGATCCGGCGACGGTCGAGGTGGCCGCCCGCAACCGGCCGGTCGAGGCCGTTCATCAGCTGGTCTACCCGGTCGATCGCGACCGCAAGGAGGCGCTGCTCGCCCACCTGATCCGCAGGGACGACCTCCGCCAGGTCCTGGTCTTCACCCGCACCAAGCTCGCCGCCAGCCGGCTGGCCGCCCGGCTCGATCACGAGGGCATCGACGCGGTCGCCATCCATTCGGATCGCTCGCAGCCCGAGCGGACGCGAGCGCTCGAAGGCTTCAAGTCGGGCGACATCCGCGTGCTGGTGGCGACCGACGTGGCCGCTCGCGGCCTCGACATCGAGGACCTGCCGGTCGTGGTCAACTTCGAGCTGCCGTGGAACCCGCAGGACTACATCCATCGGATCGGGCGGACGGGACGGGCGGGCGCGACCGGCGAGGCCATCTCGCTCGTGTGCATCGATGAGACCGACCTGCTGCGGGGGATCCAGCGGATGCTCCGCCAGGCGATCCCGTGGACTGTCGAGGAGGGGTTCATCCCGGATCGGGAGGCCGAACCGCGTCCGCTCGGCGCGCGGGCCGGACACGCCCGGGTTGGTGCGGAACACCACGCCCAGCGCAAGCCGGTCCGGCGGCGGGCCGGAACAGGGAGTGTCCGGCGCGCCTAGGATCGGGGCAGGCCATCGAACGAGGCAGACGGATCAGGCGTAGCCGGCGCTCGTCATGGGGTCGATCGCGGCGCCGGGAAAGAAGAACCCGAGCATGAGGTCTGCCCGGATCCGCTCGACGCCATAGCGATTGACCAGGGCGTGGTCGCTTGCCGAGGTCCCGGCCTCCGGGTGATTCGGGATCGCCAGCCGGAAGTCACGCAGCAGGACCCAGTCCCCCGACGGCCGGGTGAGCGACCGTCCCGGATCGAACCCGGGCATCGTGGCCAGCTCGCCCTCGAGGACATAGGGCCCGGCATCGAGCCAGACGTGGTGCCATGCGGCATGCATCGGGCTGCTCGGTGCCTCGTCGGCGACGGCGAACAGGATGTCGTCGGTGGCGATGGTCAGCGTTCCGGCCGCCTGCGGGGCGGCATCGCCGAGCGCCTGCCAGGCGGCGTGGTCCAGGCGGAGCTCGGCGCCGGAGGCCAGGGCCTCACGAAGCGTCCCCGGCACAGCGAGGACTCCGCTGGCCATGCCTCCTACCGTGTAGACCTCGACGCGAATCGACATCTGACCCTCACGGGTGAGGCTGCAGTCTGGCCGGGCCGAACGCGCCTGAGAAGCACCCGGCGGTACCGTTCGCCACGGCCACTGGTACGGGTGGAAGGTGCCGGAACGCACCGCCTACGGCATCGGCGGGCAGGTGGCGCACGGCGGCGGCGGGACGCCGATCACCGATCGGAGGAGGTCGCGCACGAGGACGTCGGGGTTGGTCCGGCTCTGGTTGGTCATCACGGCGATGGCGATACCCTCGACGGGCAACCAGCGCATCACCGCACGGAAGCCGAGCAACCGGCCGGAATGGCCCATCGTCTCCCGGCCGTCGACGGTGACGACCTGGACACCGAGGCCGTACGGGACGCTCGACTTGAGCGCCGTCGTCACGGTCGCATCGTCGATCATCGACGCGAGCGTCCCGGGTTGGAGCACCGTTCCACCGTACAGGGCCCGCGCCCAGCGAACGAGGTCGGTGGGGGTCGTCGCGATGGAGCCGGCGCCGCCCGATGCGGTCACGACCGAGGTGAACGGCATGACCGACGTGCCGTCCGAGACGTCGATGCCCTTCAGCTTCGGGCCGGGGCCGCTGAAGCGATAGCCGTGAGCGATCGGGCCGCGCGGCTTCTCGACCCATTGGTAGACCGTGTGGTCGAGGCCGAGCGGGACGAGGAACTGCGTCCGGATCTGCGCGGCCAGCGGCGCCTTGCCGACGGCTTCGGCCACCATCCCAAGGACCAGGTAGTTGGTGTTCGAGTAATGCCAGCCCGTCCCCGGCTTGAAGTACGGCTTGGCCACGAACGCCAGGGAATCCTTCGCCGACCAGACTCGCGTCGGGTGGGCGAGCAGCGCGCTGTCGATCGCCGCGTGGCTGAAGAAGTCGTCCAGGCCGCTCGTGTGGTCGAGCAGCTGCCGAACCGTGATCGCGCGATCGATCGCGAGCCCGGGCAGGTAGGTCCTGACCGGGGCGTCCAGCGACAGCTTGCCGGCCTCGGCAAGCCGCAGGACCAGCGCCGACGTGAAGGTCTTGGAGATGCTGCCCGCCGCGAAGGCGGTCGTCGGCGTCACGGTCCGAAGCCGCGCGACGTCGGCGAAGCCCGTCCTGGCGACCCACGACGTCCCGTCCGGGAAGGTCACGGCGGCCGAGATTCCGGGGATGCCGTACTGGGCTCGAAGCCGGATGAGCGTTGCCGACAGCGCCGCCCGACGCTCCTCGATCGTGACGGGCAGAGGCGTGGGCGTCGGGGTCGGACTCGGCGTCGTCGTCGGGCTCGCGGACTGGCCGCCTGGCGACGGGGAAGGCCAGGGCGTGGGCGCCGGGGAGGACGGGCTGAGCTCCGCCGCGACGACCGGGCCCGATGGCCCCGGCGCGGCCGCCGAAGTGTGTCCGACGAGCAGCCCGACGCCCGAGCCCAGGGCGACGCCGACGGCGCCCGCAAGGGCCACCACCGCGATGGCGAGGATCGACCGGCGGGCGGCCCGTCTCACGGGCGGCAACCTTGCATGGTGGCCGCACGATACCCCCGGGCGACCGCGGGTACCATCGGCCGATGACAGCCGACACGACCGCCCCGGCGCTCCTCCGCTCGGTCGGCCTGATGGCCGACGGTCCCGGTCAGTGGGGACGAGCCGTCCCGGCCGCCGGACCGGGCGTGTTCGTCATCGAGCTGGCGGCCCCGGTGCCGGCGGCCCCGATCGAGCTGACCCGCGTCGGCAAGTGGATCGAGCGCGTCGACAGTCTCCGGCTCGACGGCGAGCGCCCGTCCTCGAAGGCCCTGGCGGCGCGTCTGGCCGCGTTCTGGTTGCCGTCCCAGACGGTCCTGTACGTCGGTGCGTCCGAGACGTCGGTACGCCGTCGGCTTGCCGCGATGGCCGCGACCGAGCTGGGTGACCGCCGACCGGCCGCGGCCGGCCACTGGCTCAAGGTCCTGCGCGGGCTGGACCTCGCCAGGATCTGGTGGGCGACCACGACGGCCACCGAGGAATACGAGGATGCCCTGCTGGAGGCGTTCGCCGCCGGGGTGACGAACGCCGATCGAGCGGCTCTCCACGACCCGGGCGTCGTCCTGCCGTTCGCGAACCTCCGGCATGGATCCGGCGGTCGGAAGTCGACCGGGGTCACGGGCGCCCTGCTGGCCGATGCCGCGCAGCCGCCCCCGCCTCCGACGCGCGTGGTCGTGGTCCCCGACGGCGACGCGGAAGGCGCCCGCGGCGAGCCGGCACCACCCCGCCGGACGAGCGCGGGGCCGCGACGGCCGACCACGGCAACGCCCCGTCGGTCGGTCGCCGCGATGACGCGCGACCGGCTGGCCGCGGAAGCCGCGGCCTCGGCCGCACAGGGCGTCCAGGCGTTGACCGTCGATGGCGCAGCGCGTCTTCGCGCCGAGCTCGAGGAGCTGACCCAGGTCCGCCGCCCACAGGTGATCGCCCGGATTCGCACCGCCAAGGAGCATGGCGACCTCAAGGAGAACGCCGAATACCACGCGGCTCGCGAGGAGCAATCGTTCCTCGAGGGTCGCGTCCAGGCGCTCGAGGCACGGTTGCGGACCGCCGTGATCGTGGACGCGCCGACCGCGGGATCGAGGGTCGGCCTCGGCTCCAGGGTCACCGTCGAGCACGAGGGCGAGACGGCGACCTACACCATCGTCGGTGCCTCCGAATCCGACCCGGCGGCGGGCCGGATCTCGTCATCCTCTCCGGTCGGGCGCGCCCTCGTCGGGCGCGACGTGGGTGACGAGGTGCTGGTCCGGACCCCAGCGGGCGAGCGGTCCTACGTGATCGTCGCGATCGACTGATCACCAACGCGCCGAAGGCTCGCGGAGGCCCAATCGGTCGACTACCCTCTCGGGATGGAGGGGCGGATCGTGCTCTTGCGGACCGCGGTCCGCGTCGCCGGAATCGGGACGGTGGCGGTCATCGCGCTCGCGACGCGCCTGCTGGCCGTCAACGTCCTGCCGATCGACTTCGACGAGGACGACTACCTGCGCGCCGGCCAGCAGTACGCGGCCGGTCTCCAGGCCGGCAACCTCGATGTCTTCCTCCAGGACAACTACCGGACCGAGCATCCACCGCTGTCGAAGATCATCACCGGGATCGCGATCGAGCCGCTGCCCGCGAGCGAGGAGATCCCCGACCGGCCCACGACGGCGGGGCCGGCTGCCAGCCTCCCGGAGCCGCAGTTCACCGTCGCCCGCACGGTTCAGGCGGTGTTCGGAGCCGCCACGGCGACCCTGCTCGCGGTGCTCTCACCACTCGGCGCCTTCTGGCTCGCCATCCACACCTGGTCGATCAAGTACACCAGCCAGGTCATGCTCGAGTCCGTGCCGGCGTTCTTTGCGCTGGTGACAGTCATGGCCTACGTGGCCGCGTCGCGAGCGGGCCCGAGAGGCCGCCGCATCGGGCTGGTGGCGGCCGCACTCGCCTTCGGGCTGGCCTGCGACGGCAAGTACCTGTACGGCGTCGCCGGCGTGGCAGTCGTAATCGACTGGCTGTGGCGATCGCGCCCGGACCCCTGGCGCGTGCCGTCCGCGATGGCGCGCTGGCTGGCCGGGCCGGCTGGCTGGCTCGTCCTGGCGTTCGTGGTCTTCTTCGTCGCGGATCCGTACCTGTGGCCCGATCCGGTCGGACGTCTCTGGGCGTCGATCGCCTATCACGGCGGCTACGCCACGAGCGATGCGGTCACGTCCACGGGCTGGCCGTCGTGGCAGCCGATCGTCTGGCTGATGGGATCCGTGCCGTTCCACGCACCCGGCACGTTCCTGTTGGCGGTCGACCTGCCGATCGCGATCCTTGCCACGGTCGGGCTCCGGCAGCTGTGGGATCGGCAGCGGGTGTTCGCCCTGTGGCTCTTCGTCGCCCTCGCCTTCCTGGTCGTCTGGCCGACCAAATGGCCGCAGTACGTGCTCATCCTGTCGGCGCCGCTGTCGCTGTCGGCGGGGTACGGGGCACGACTGGCCCTGGCGCCGGTCGCGCGAACGGGCCGCGCATTCTGGCAGGCCGTTGGACGCCTGGCTCGTCGCCACGAGGCGCCCGCGACAGCTGGCGGGCATGGTCCTCGCCGCGGGTTGCGCGACGTCCGGATCGCGTTGCCGTGGCTCGCACCTGGGCTCGTGGGGTTCGCCCTGCTGGCGTTGCTCCCGCTCGCCTTCGAGCTGGCGATGTCGCTCACGAACCTCCGGCTCAACTCGCTTCGTGACGGGATCAACGGGGGCGTGATGCGCGAGGCGATCGGAGGGCTGACGGGCCAGATCCAGGCGGTGCCATTCAACCTCAACGCCGGCTCGAAGACGGTCCAGTACGTCGGCGGCGACCTGCTCGGCGCCTTCCAGAACGGGATCTGGCTGGGCGGCCAGACGAGCGCCGCGTTCGCGGCGTTCTCGCTGCTGTGGATGCTGCTCTCGGTCGGTCTCCAGGCCGCGCTCGGGATCGCGGTGGCGCTCGTGCTCGAGCGACCCGGCGTCCGCTTCACGTGGCTCTGGCGAATCCTGTTCATCCTTCCGTGGGCTGTCCCCGAGGTCGTCGGGGCGATCGCCTGGCGTGACGTCCTCGAGCCCAACCAGGGGCTCCTGGCGCAACTGCTGGGCGGCCCGGTCGCCTGGCCGGACAGTCCTGACGTCGCGCTGGTGGTCCTCCTCGTAGCGGCGACCTGGATCGGATGGCCGCTCTGGATGCTCGTGGCCACCGCGGGTCTGCGGACAATCCCGCGGAGCGTCAGCGAGGCGGCGGCGCTCGACGGCGCCGGGCGCTTCCGGCTATTCCGCGACGTGACCTTGCCGCTGCTCCTGCCGCTGCTCGGCGCCGCGTTCGTGATCCGCGGGATCGCCGCGTTCAACCAGTTCTACCTGTTCTACGTGTTCGGGCCGCCCGACGCCACGACGACGCTGTCGACGTTCTCGTTCTACGTCTTCAATTCGACGAACGGCCCCGGGCTGTACGCGGTCAGCGCGGCGGTCAACATCATGACCCTGCTCGCGCTCGCGGTCGTCGTCATCTGGTTCCTCCGCTGGCGCTCACGCGCCGAGCGCGTGGCGTTCGTCTGAGGTCGCTGACGGTGAAGATCACGCTCCGTGGCCAGCTCGCTCGGCAGGCGTTCCTGCTGCTGGTCGGCGCGTTCGTCCTGCTGCCGATCTGGGTCCTCGTTCTCATGGCGATCGACGGATCGGTCACCGGCTACCCAGACGGCTTCCATCCCATCCCGGTCCAGCCGACGCTCGACCGGTTCGCCGAGGCGCTCGCCCGCCCACGCCACGACCTCGACTTCCTCGGCCTGTTGCGGAACAGCCTGTTCGTCGCCGGGTCGTCGGCCATCGTGTCGCTGGTCTTCGGGGCGACCATGGCCTACGCCTTCGCGCGCCTGCGGTTCCCCGGGAGCAACGGCGGACTGGTGGCCATCCTGCTCGGCGCATTCCTGCCGCCGATCGCGCTGGCGGTGCCGCTGTTCGTGCTGTTCATCACGCTGGAGCGGGCCGTGCCCGCCATCGCCGCGTTCGGGCTGCGCGACTCCACGCTGGCGCTGGCGATCGTCTATGCCTCGTTCGCGCTGCCGCTCTGTGTGTGGCTCATGCGGGCGGCCTTCCGGGCCGTCCCGCTCGAGCTCGAGGAGGCGGCCTTCGTCGATGGGGCGAGCCGGTTCACCGTGTTCCGCCGGATCACGCTGCCGCTGGCGATGCCGTCGATCCTGGTCGCCGCCCTCGTCGCCTTCCTGCTCGGCTACACCGAGTTCGCGCTCGCGTGGCTGTTCATCGACTCCGAGCGGAACGTGACCCTCGCGATGGTGCTGACGGCGGCGCAGACTGGCTTCTTCACCTCGAACTGGAGCGGGACGGCCGCCCACGCCCTCCTGATGACCGTACCGGTCGTGGTGATCTTCATCATCCTCCAGCGGGCCCTGCTGCGGAACACGCTGGTGGGGGCCGACTGACGGGCTACCTGGCCGGTGGCTCCACGAGCTTGTGCTCGACCGCGTACAGCGCGGCCTGCGTCCGGGAGGCCAGGCCGAGCTTGCCGAGGATGTTCGAGACGTAGGTACGCGCCGTCCGCTCGGTGATGAACAGGCGGGCGGCGATCTCCTTGTTGCTCATCCCCTGGCCGAGCAGGTTGACGACGTCCTTCTCGCGGTCGGTCAGCGGCTCGGCCATCTCCTCCTGGGGCGTCTTGCGCTGGCGCATCCGCTGGGCGAGCAGCCTGGCCACGGCCGGATCGAGATGGACCTCGCCGGCGAACGCGGCACGGACGGCGGCCGCGACCTCTTCGGCTTCCGCGTCCTTGAGGACGTAGCCGGACGCGCCGGCCTCGAGCGCGGCGGTGACCTTGTCCTCCTCGATGAACGAGGTCATCGTCACGATCTCGGTTTCGGGGCATTCGGCCTTGACCCGGGCGATCGCCGTGATGCCGTCCATGTTGGGCATCAGCAGGTCCATCAGGATCACGTCGGGTTCCAGTCGGCGGGCCATCGCAACGCCCTCGGAACCATCGGCGGCCTCACCGACGACCTCGATGTCGGGCTGCAGTTCGAAGAACACGCGCAGCCCGGTCCGAACGACGGCGTGGTCGTCCACGATGAGCACGCGGATCCTGGCGGAATCGTTCACATCGGCTCCCGGCGCCGGGACGCCATGGACGGGTCGTGGCCCCGGCGCGAACGCCACGGAGTCTAGCAAAGGACGAACCACGGGACGGTCAGGCGGCGTCGCGCCGGCAGGCGAGGATGGCGGCCGTCAGGTCGTCCGGCTTGAACGTCTTGCGGGCACAGGCGTCTACGCCAAGGGACGCGGCGGCTCGCTCGACGACCTCCGCCGAGCCGATCACGAGCACCGCCACCGTCGGGGCGAGCCGTCGGGCTTCAGCGATGAACTCGAGCCCGCTCGCCAGCTCCGGCAGGCGGGGGTCGACGACGAGCACGTCGGGCTGCATGGCTCGCACCAGGCGCAGGGCTTCGGCTCGGTCGCCCGCGGCTCCAACGACCCGCAGCCGCCGCCCGATGCCGAGCAGGCCGGTCAGGCTCTCGCGAACGAGGTCATCCGAATCCACCAGGACGATCCTGAGTGGCTGGACCGGATCGACGGGCGGGCTGTCCATGTCCGCCGATGGTCGCGCCCGGCCGCTTCGCGCGAAATCGACGAATGACGATGGTCTCTCCGACGAATGTCGGTCAATCTGCCCGGATCGGATCCACCGGCGGTGCCGACGCCGGCCCGGCGGCCGCGATCGAATGGTCCGGGACGTCGACTTCGATGAACGTCCCCTGCCCGGGCTCGCTCCGGCACGTGAATCGAGCGCCGATCTTGTCGGCCCGGGCGCGCATCCCGGCCAGCCCAAGGTGGCCGTCGGGCACCCCGGACGGGTCGAACCCCTTGCCGTCATCCTGGATCCGGAGCTTGACCCCCTCCGGCGTGCGGCCGACCTCGAGCCGGACCTGGTGGGCGGCGGCATGCTTGATGACGTTGTGGAGCGCCTCCTGGGCGATCCGGTAGAGGGCCTCCTCGATCGCCAGCGGAAGCCGTTCCTGGAGCGTGTCCTCGACCACGACGGGAAGGCCGACCCGGCCCTGGATCGCGGCGGTGTGCGTCCGGAGCGCGCGCGTCAGCCCGTCCTGCTCGAGATTGCCCGGCCGGAGCTCGAAGATCAGGGCGCGCATCTCGGCGAGGGCCTCCCGCTGCAGCTCCCGGAGCTGGTCGAGCTGGCCGCGGGCCGCCACCGGGTCCCGATCGAGCTGGAGCTCGATGGCGCGGGTCACGAGCGTCATCGAGAAGAGGGCCTGGGTCACCGAGTCGTGCAGCTCGCGGGCCAGGTGGGCGCGCTCCTCGCCGGCCGCGAGCTCGCCGGCCTGGCGCCGCAGCTCGCGCTCGAGGCGCGCCCGCTCGCTGATGTCGCGCGTCGAGCCGTGGATGCCGGCGAACCGCCCTTCGTCGTCGACCATCCCGATCGAGCTGACCTCGACCGGGATCTTCCGCCCGTCCGGGCTGATCATGTTGATGTGGGCGACCTGCTCGACCGTCGGCTGGCTGGCCAGCGCCTGCCATGCGGTCGCCGCGGTCTGGTAGCTGTCCACGTCGACGACCATCGAGAAGTGCTGGCCGGCCACCTGCTCCGGACGCCAGCCCGCCACGCGTTCGATCGTGTCGGCCATGAACGTGAAGCGACCCTCGGCGTCGGTCGAGAACACGATGTCGGGCGAGTTCTCGACGAGGAACCGGTAGCGGCTCTCCGAGGCGCGGAGGTCGCGCTCGAGCCTGTCTCGCTCGCGCATGTCGCGGACAGACCCGTTGGCCCCGATGAACGTCCCGGCGTCGTCGAGCCGGGCCGTGGCGATGAACTCGGCCGGGATCGGCTCACCGTCCCGCCCGAGCAGGTTGATCCGGCCGCGGACCTCCTGCGAGCCGACGCTCATGCCCGACGTCCAGTCGAACTCGGCGACGTCACGCGACGACTCGTGGAGCAGCGCTCCGAAATGTCGTCCGAGCAGGTCCTCAGGGTTGCGGCCGGTGAGCCGGACGACGGCATCGGACACGAACGTCAGCATCGCGTCGGCGTCGATCGACCAGACGAGGTCCGGAGCGCGTTCGACGAGGTATCGGTAGCGCGTCTCGGATTCGGTCAGGCGGGTCAGCAGGCTCGAGTTGGTGATGGCGATGGCCGCCTGGTCGGCCAGGCCCTGGAGGAGATCGAGCTCGTCGGCGCCGAAGGCGCGCGGGGCCGATGTCGACACGGCCAACGTCCCGATCACCTCGCCACCAGGGGCACGCAGCGGCGCGGCGGCCATGCCGACCAGCCCGAGCCGTTCGGCCGTGGCCATGTCGTCCGGTTCATGCGGGATCCGCGGGTCGGTCCCGTAGTCGGTCGTCCAGACGGTTTCGCCGAACCGGGCGGCGAGACCGTTGATCCCACCGCCGAGCGGCAGCCGCATCGACAGCAGCCAGGCGCGATCGCCGGCATCGCTCGAGCCGGCGACGACGACCGGCACGAGGTACGTCCGGTCGTCGCTCATCCGGGTCAGGTGTGCGCCATCGGTGCCCAGCAGGCGCCGGGCTTCGTTCACGACCCGGTCGAGGATGACGTCTGGTTCGCGGAGCGCCGCGATCCGGGCCGTGATCTCGCGCAGGGCTCGCTCCGTGTCCGCCCGCCGCGCGACGGCCAACCGCGACCGTTCGAGCTCCTCGATCAGGCGGGCGTTGGTGAAGGCGATCGCCGCCTGGTCGGCCAGGCCGCCGAGGACCGCCTCGTCGATCGCGTCGAAGGCGTGCGGGCGGTGGCTGAACACCTCGATCGCCCCGAGCGGCCCCGCCTCGCCGATGATCGGAGCCACGATCAGGTCGCCGATCCCGGCGTCGGCAGCCATCGCGTCGGCCAGCCGATCATGTGGGAAGGCGCCCGACAGGTAGTCCCCGGCGGTCATCACCCGGCCGAGCGCCACCGCCGTACCGGACAGTCCCTCGCCCAGGTGGATGCCGGTCGAGCGGACGGCGTCACGCTGGGATTCCGGCAGGCCGGCGTCGTAGGCCCACTCCAGTCGCTGGGCTTCGGCGTTGAACTCGTCGATCACGGCCCCGTCCGCGCGCAACAGCCGCCGGGCCTCGTCGACGACGTGCTGGAGCAGGTCGCCCGGTGTCCGGATGGCGGTGATCCGGGCCGCGATCTCGCGGAGCGCCTTCTCGGCCTCGGCACGCCGCTGGATGACATCGCGCGAGCTGGCCAGCTCGTCGATCAGGTGCGCGTTTCGGATCGCGATCGACGCCTGGGTGGCCATCGCGGCCAGCACGTCGGCATCGGCATCGTCGTAGGCCGCCGGCTGGCGCGACACGACTGACAGGGTCCCGAGGGGACCCCGATCACCGGCCAGCGGCACGGCGATGATGGACCGGATCCCGGCCCGCTCGACGAAGGTCCGCGCCTGGTCGTCCCGCGTGAAGCGCTCATCGGTGAGGTAATCGTCGGTGCGAGCCGGGCGCTGCTCGGCGAACGCGGTCCCGGCCACGGCCTGGCCCGGTCGTAGCCCGCCGGTCGTCGCCCAGTCCGGCCCGACCGCCATCGCCTCGCCGGCCGCGTACGACCAGCGCAGGGCGTCGATCTCGGGGTCGTACAGGTCGATCCGGGCACCGTCGGATGCGAGCAGCCGGGTCGCCTCGTCGACGATCTGCTGGAGGACCTCTGCCGGTTCGAGGATCGCGGATACGCGGGCAGCGATCTCGCGAAGCGTTCGCTCGCTGTCCGCCCGGCGGGCAATCTCGGACCTCGACTGCTCCAGCTCGTCGATCAGCCTGGCGTTGGCGATGGCCACCGCCGCCTGGTCGGCGAGTGCGGCGAGCAGCCCCGCGTCGGATTCGTCGAAGGCGTCGACCCGATTGCCGTAGACCGTGATCGCCCCGACGACGACCGACCGGTGGATGAGCGGGGCGGCGATGACCGAGTGGATGTCGCTCTCGCGGACGAACGCGTCGCGCTCGGGCGTGTGCACGAAGCGCTCGTCGGCCAGGTACTCGCCGGTCCATTCCACCTGGCGGGTGCGGACCGCGCGACCCGACACGCCGGCGTCGGCGTCGAGCGCGATCTCGTCGAGCAGGCCGATGTTCGAGATCGCTCGGCGGCCGGCCTCGTGGCTCGCCCAGGCCTCGGCCATGCCGGTCCGGCCGAGCAGGTCGATCATCGCGCCGGTCGCTCCCAGCAACCGGACCGAGGCGTCGATCACCGATTGGAGGATCTCGTCCTGGTCACGCATGGCGCTGACGCGACCGGCGATCTCGCGGAGGGTACGCTCCGCCTCGGCCGTCCGGGCCAGCTCCTCGCGCGAGCGGGCCAGCTGGTCGATCAGCCGGGCGTTGGTGATGGCGATGGCGGCCTGGCCCGCCAATGTCCCGACCAGCCTCGCATCGTCGTCATCGAACGCCGCTCGCCGGCGGCTGTACACCTCCAGCACGCCCAGCGCATCGCCGTCCCCGGTGATCGGTGCAGCGATCATCGAGTGGAACCCGGTGCGTTCGTAGAACTCGGTCGACTCGGGCGACGGCGGGAACTGGTCGGCAAGGTCGTCGTCGGCGACGATCACCCGGTCTTCGGCCACGGCGATCCCCGTCGCCCCGACGCCGACCGAGATCCACAGCTTGGCGCGTTCGTCGGCGTCGAACATGGCCGACAGGCCGTTGTCCAGCGCCCAGTGGAGGTTGCCGGTCCGCGGGTCGAGCAGGTCGAGGATCACGCCATCCGCGTTGACCAGCCAGCCGGCCTGCTCGACCACGTCCTGGAGGATGGCATCGGGGTCCCGCATCACGGTGATCCGGGTCCCGATCTCGCGCAGGACCTGCTCGGCCTGGGCACGCCGGGCGAGCTCCCCGCGTGACGCGTCGAGCGCCTCGATCAGGCGCGCGTTGCGCATCGCCCCGGCGGCGTGATCGGCCAGCGCACGGACGAGCCGGATCTGCGCCGGGTCGAACGCGTCGGGATGGGCCGAGAACGTGCCGAGCGCCCCGAACACCTCGTCGCCCGCGACCATCGGCGCCACGACCATCGAGCAGATCCCGACCTCGCGCACCACCTCGTCGGGCTCCGCGGCATGCTCGAACGCGGTGTCGGCCAGGTAGTCCGCGGACACGACGACGGTCCGCTCCGCCACCGCGCGGCCGAACAGCCCGACGCCGACCGGCAACCGGATGGCGCGGATCAACTCCCGGCCGCGTGGGCTGCGGATGCCGGCATCGTGGGCGAACCGCAGGAACCCGGTCGCCGGGTCGAGCAGGTAGACCATCGCGCCGTCCGCCTTCAGCAGCCCGGCTGCCTCGGCGACCGCGGCGGTCAGCAGGTCATGGATGTCGCCCGCGCCGCCATCCGGGTCGCCGGGCGAGGAGGACGGTTGCTTCGGAACGGCAGCGGCGCGGGCGCGCTCGTCTCGCGTGGAGGTGGCCACGGATCGAGGATACGCCCGACCCACGAGGCCCGGCATCGTCAGATGACGATGCCCCGACCGCCATCCCGCCGGTCACGTGCTGGGCCTCGGTCCAGCCGCGAGACCGGCCAGCGTCGCCACCGGATCGGCGTCCATTGCCCACGGTGGGGTCCGGTCGGTGAGCCGAGGATGCGTCTCGACGCCGGCACCCGTGACCGGCCCCGATACGCCATGAGGTTACCGCCCAATGCTCGCCCAGCGAAGCGCCCTCCGTACCTCGGACGTCGTGGTCCGCGCCATCATCGTCGCCCTCACCCTGGGGACGGCCTACATCCATTCGACCCTCGGCGGCCTGCTGTTTACGCTCAATGCCGTCGGCTACCTGGTCGCCGCCGTCGCGGTGGTCGTGCCGCTAGCCGTTGCCGTCCGTTTCCGCTGGATCGTCCGCGCCGGCCTGATCGGCTTCTCCGCGACCGCGATCGTCGCCTGGGCCCTCATGGGCCCCTACTACACGACCGCCTATGTCGCCAAGGCCATCGAGGTCGCGCTGATCGTCACCCTGACCATCGACTTCGCCCGGCACGACGGCAACCCGGTCGGCGTCGTCCGGCGTGAGCTGGCTGCCTTAACGGCCCTCGTCACCCGCCGCGGCGCCTCGGCCGGCGTGGCCGCCTGACCGAAGCCTCCCCCGACCGTCGAGCTCAAGGAGCCCGTCCACATGAAGCGCCTGACCTTCGCCCTCGGCCTGCTGAGCCTGGCCGCCCTGCTTGCCGCATGCTCCGGCGCGACCGCCGCGGACGCGACGTCGTCCCCGGCATCGTCGGCCGGCCCGAGCGCCGGCGCGGTGGTCGTCGTCGCCAAGGATCTCTCGTTCACCACGCCGGAGGTCACCGTTCCGGCGGGCCGGCCGTTCGAGCTGGCCTTCGACAACCAGGACGGTGCCCCCCACAACGTGGCGATCTACACGGACTCGAGCGCCTCGACGAGGGTCGCCGTTGGCGACATCTTCAGCGGCCCCGGCCAGCGGACCCAGTCGGTGCCGGCACTCGCCGCGGGCACCTACTTCTTCCGCTGCGACGTGCACCAGAACATGACCGGGACGATCGTCGCCAAGTAAGTCATCCCCGTCGGTCACCCCTCAGGGGCCCGGGCACGTGCCCGGGCCCCTGCGTTGCGTGGCCGGGGCATTGGGCCTCGACCGTTGACGGTGAGCCTGTGCCGGGCGGTCGGAACCTGGTCCCACCCGACAGTCGCGCTGGCTGGCTCCAGGGTTGGGGCGCCCTGGCGGGATCGCCGTAGCCGAGGCGGGTCGCCAATCCGGTGGGTGGAGCGGTGGGGTCGGCTCCAGGGCACCGCGCGCGGAGGCGAGGCGGCGGAACATGCAGGCAAGGACTGCAATGTCCGATGGCAACGAGGCCGGGCGTCCGTGACCCGATCCAGGGCGGTTGTCCCGCATCTATCACGCTTGGCCAGTCCGCACCCGTCGAGCCCGCGAGCCTCGAACGGGCATGCGAACAGCCATTGCAGTCCCAGGATGGCTGTTCCGCCATCTTCGGTTGCCGCCGGGTCCGGCCCCGTCCAACGCACATGGCGGTCAGTCGTGCGGCCCGGCTCACGGCCGCGCTGTTGCGCGGCGGTCCCGGCGGCCGGACAAGTACCCTGAGCGCGATTTGTACAAGGAGGCAACGTCCATGCCCAAGCACGTTCCGGCGCTCCCGGGCAGCGTGGCCAGCTCCCTCCCTTTCAGCCCGGTCGTCGAAGCCAACGGGTTCGTGTTCCTCGCCGGCCAGGTCGGCAACGACCCGCGCACCGGGAGTACCGTTCCGGGCGGCATCGAGGCGGAGACTCGCCAGATGCTCGACAACGTCGGGCGACTCCTGCGGTCGGTCGGGCTCGACTACGGCGACGTGGTCAAGGCCACGGTCTACCTGCGCGACTTCGCGGAGTTCTCGGCCATGAACGCGATCTATCGGGAGTATTTCCCGACCGAGCCGCCGCCACGGGCCACCGTGGGCGTGACCGCCCTGGCCGAGGACTACCGGGTCGAGATCGAGGTCATCGCCGCGCGTTGACCGGCCGTGAGCCGACGATCAGGGCGTGACGACCAGCTCGTCGATCGCGACCAGCTTGTGTCCGCGGGTTGGCAGAACCTCGATGGCGAGGGTGTGGCGGCCGGCCGCCGGCCAACTCTGGCTGTACAGCACCGCTCGCGGGCGGAACGACGGACGGTTCAGGTCCACGGTCTTTCGGACGACGCCATCGACGACGACGCGGGCCTTGCCACGGGTGGGCCCGACCGGCCCGTACCAGGCGATCCCGACTCCGGTGAACGTGATGGCCGCGCTGGCGCCCGCGCTCGACGCGTAGCTCACGCGCCCGCCGGCATAGCCCGCCGCACGAGCGACCTGCCACGTGCCCGAGTAGTCGATGGTGGAACTGCGCTCCGAGTAGTGGCGGCCCGCCAGCACCGACGGCTTGTCCGCCTCGGCGCCACCGAAGATGGCCATGACCCGCGCAACGTAGTTCCGCGCCGCGTTCGACCAAGCCGACGTCCGCGACGACCCGGTCAGCCACCAGTAGGACACCCGCTCCCAGCTGCCGAGCCAGCGATAGAGCTCGCCCATCTTCGCCCGCGCGACGCGCTCCTGGTTCGGCGGAGTGGGCTTGGCGTCGGCGTTGCCGAGATAGCGGCGCGCCCAGGCCCGCCAGTTGTCCGGCAGGATCTGGTACCGACCGTACGCCCCGCTCTTCTTGTTGAGTGCCGCGTGGTTGCCGTGCGACTCGACCTGGGCGACGGCCTGCATGAACCGGCTGAGCAACGGCGGGTCGGAGGCAAGCGTCCGAGCGGGCACGGCGATGCTGCCGACGAGGACCCCCGAGAGGGCGACGACGAGGACCGCCGTATGGCGGCCGGACAGGACTCGCAATGGAGCTCCTTCCTGCCTGGACGACGCGGTGGCGCGTCGAGCGAAGGCTCGGTCGAAGCCGGACAGGAGAACGGCACGGGGCCGCGGCCTGGGCGCACCGGCGGCGACGGGGCTGCACGGCCGGGCGGTTCGTGACGCCCGGTGTCTGAGGTCGGTCAGGGTACGCCGCGCGTCAACCCCGAGACAAGGGGGCGATGGTCCTGGCCCTCCGTCGGCCGTTCCGGGTCAGGCCCCTGCCACGTGCCGTAGGAACGCGGCCGCACGATCCAGCGCATCGTCGAGGACCGGCTTGAGCGTGTGCCCGAGCCGCGGATAGGTCACCAGCTCCGCGTCCGCCAGCAGGCCGACCGACGTTCGCAGCAACTCGATCCGGGCGAACGGGTCCGATTCGCCCGACAGCAGGAGGACGGGGCAGCGGATCGCCGGCCATTGGGCGATCCTGGCCGCCGTCCGATCCGGCGACCCGGGCGGGTGGAGCGGGTAGCTGAACAGGACCAGGGCCCGGAAGGGCGACTCGGGCTCGGCCGCGGCGAGGCTGGCGACCCGACCGCCGAACGAGTGACCGCCGACCGCCACGTCCAGGCCGGACGGCACGACCCGATGGAAGGCCGGCAGCGCCTCCTCGGCCTTCCGGCGCGGCAGGTCGATCGCGGTCGCCTCGATCCCCCGGCGCCGGAGGCCGGTAACGAACGGCGCCATGCTGGCGGCCGATCCGCTCGCACCGTGACCGAGGAAACATCGTAGGCTCACCGAGGCAGGGTACCCGGCGGATGGGCCCTTTGGGTGCGTCGGTCATGGGTCGGTCGGGTCATGGCCGTGGACCGGATGCACCACCATGCTGGGTGGCCACCGCATCGAGGGCTCGCATGTCAGCAGGCACCGTCGGCCAGCACCAGGCTCCCCGGCCCCGGCGCAGCATCCGGGTCGGGCTCGTCGCCGCCCTGGCCGGCCTCTCGCTGTGCGGCGTGGCCGGGCTGCCAGCCAAGGTGTCGGCTGAGACGGCCCCCATCACCCCGACACCGGCGGCGACGAGCGCCACCCCGCTTCCGGACCTCGTCACCTTCTACGGCCGCGGCTACGGCCACGGCGTGGGAATGTCCCAGTACGGCGCGCGTGGACGAGCCCAGGCCGGCCAGGACGCACCGACGATCCTCGCCCACTACTACCAGGGAACGACCCTCGGCGACGTCGATCCGGCGACGCCGATCCGCGTGCTCGTGTTGAGCCGCTGGGTTGCGACCGACGCGCATCCGCTCCAGATCGTCGGCCGGGTCGCACCCTGGGGGATCGATGGGCTGGCTGTCGTGTTCCCGCCGGACGCGCGGCTGCTCCTGGGAACCGGAGCCGCCGGGTCGGTCGGCAGCTTCCACCTGATGGTCACCGCCGCCGACGGGAGCGTCCTGTATGACGGCGCGGCGCCGACCGAGCTCGCGATCCGCCCGGTGACCGACGACGGCCGCCTCCAGCTGGTCTCCAAGGCGACCCGCTTCAACGTCTATCGAGGCGCCCTCCGAATCGTCCTGACGCCCGCGTCGGCGCAGATCTCGGTCGTCGACGACATCGGCCTCGACGCCTACCTGGGCGGGGTCGTGCCGGTCGAGATGCCGCCGACGTGGCCCGCCGCCGCGCTCCAGGCGCAGGCGGTCGCTGCGCGGTCGTTTGCCGCCCGCCGGTTGCACCCGGCCACGTCGTTCTACGACGTCCCGGACACCTCGGTCTCGCAGCTCTATCGCGGCGCCGCGGCGGAGAAGCCGCAGACCAACGCGGCGATCGCCGCGACGGCCGGCCAGGTCCTCCTGAGCGGCTCGACGATCATCAACGCGCTGTTCGATTCGACCGGCGGCGGCGCCACGGAGTCCAACGAGAACGTGTACACGACGGCGACCGGCCGTGTGGTCGCCCGGCCGGTGAGCTACCTGCGTGGCTCGAGCGATCGAGCACCCGACGGCACGGCCTACGATGCGAGCTCCCCGTACGCGACGTGGTCGACCCGGACCTATCCGCGAAGCCAGCTGTCGGCCTGGTTCGCCGCCGACAGGCGGACGAACGTCGGTGACCTCGTCGCGCTGGACCTGCACGACCGCGGCGTCTCCGGCCGGCTGATCAGCGTGACCCTCATCGGGACGACGGGCACGCGGCGGGTCTCCGGCGAGGTGTTCCAGGCGGTCTTCAACCACGCCAGACCAGCCGGCGATCCGAGCCTGCGGAGCACCCTGCTCGATCTCGCGCCGATCCCCTGACCCGGCTATCGTGGCCGGGTGATCCAGCCCCGACCGCGCTGCGCCTGGGCCTCGGCCGAAGGTCCCTCGCCGGACCCGCTGATGGTCGCGTACCACGACGCGGAGTGGGGCGTCCCGACGCATGACGACGTCGAGCTGTTCGAACGGCTCGCCCTCGAATCGTTCCAGGCCGGCCTGTCATGGTCGACGATCCTGCGCAAGCGCGACGCCTTCCGGTCGGCTTTCCGTGGCTTCAACCCGGCGCTCGTCTCGAGCTTCGACGACGCCGATCGGGATCGGCTGATGGCGGACGCCGGGATCGTCCGCAACCGCGCCAAGATCGACGCGATCATCGGGAACGCGGCCGCGGTGCTTCGCGTTGCCGGCGAGTTCGGCTCGTTCGATCGCTACCTCGCCGTGTGGGTCCCGGGCCCGCCGACCCGGCTGCCAGCCGATGCCCGGAGCGGCGGGATCCCGTCCACGACGGCCGTCTCGGATGCGCTGTCGGCGGACCTCAGGGCGCGGGGCTTCCGGTTCGTCGGCTCGACGATCGTGTACGCCTTCATGCAGAGCGTCGGGCTCGTCGACGATCACCTGCCGGGTTGCTTCCGCTATGCGGTCTCCGAATCCTGACCACGCAGGTCAGAGGTCGCGTCGCTCGAACCACCAGCTGGACACGCCGAGCACGAGCGCGATCCAGGTGATCGACCAGATAACGAACGGGAGCGGCGGCGGGGCGGCCGCGTAGAACGGGTTCGCGTCGGCGAAGCGCGGCAGGTTGCCGGTCGCCAGCATCACCACCAGCGGCGGCTCGAGGCCGTAGATGACGCCCCGCCACAGGCCGTCGCTGGGGAAGACCCAGCGACTGACCTCGGCCACCTGGCCGAGCAGCTCCACGCCGAACACGGCCGCCACGCCGGCGAGCACGCCGGCCATCCAGCCGAGCCCGAACCCGACGACCGCGATCGCACCCGCCGCGATCGACGGCAGGACCGAGCCCAGCGCGAGGGTCAGGGTCAGGAGGACGAGCGCCTGGCCCGACAGGAACGCCACGGCGAGAAACGGCTCCGGCGGCCCGGACCCGGACACCTGGGTCGCGACGGCGATCGCCAGGAGGCCTGAGGCGGCGGTGTAGCCGACCACGATGACGGCCGATCCGAGCCACCGACCGAGCAGCACGTCCGCCCGACGCAGCGGACGAGCCAGCATCGCCTGGGCGACGCCGGATTCGAGCTCGCCCCCGATCGCCGGCGCACCGACGAAGGCCGCGGTCATCGCCAGCACGAAGCTGAACATGAACGCGATGAGGATCAGGACCTGCGACACGCCGACCCGGATCTGGATCTCGTCCGAGTCATTGGCGCGGGCCAGCGTGACAAGTCGGTCGAGCCCCCAGGCGACCAGGGCCACCGACAGGATCGTCAGGGCCGCGAGGACCCACACGACCCGCCGCCGGACCAGCTCGCGGACCGTCAACCGGGCGATGACGATCATGACCCGCCTCCCGGCGCCGCGACCAGCTCGAGGAAGCGCGCCTCCAGCGAGCCGCGCCCCGGCTCCACGGCGTGGACCCGGCCACCGGCAGCGACGATCGCCGCGACGACATCCGGGATTCGTGCGGCCGGCACCGGGCGGATCGACAGCCACTCCCCGTCCGTCGTGACCGGCCCGAACCGCTCCAGCGTCGCGCGGCCGGCGTCGTCGAGGTCGCTGACGCGCAACCGGACGCCGTCCGCCGCCACGACCTCGTCGAGCGGCCCGGAAGCGATCGCCCGGCCGCGATTCAGGATCACGACCCGATCGCACACCCGCTCGACCTCGGTGAGCAGGTGCGAATTCAGGATCACCGTCGCTCCCCGATCGCGCGCCGCGCGGACGATCGCCCGGACGTCGTTGCGACCGACCGGATCGAGCGCCGACGTGGGCTCGTCGAGGAGGATCAGCTCCGGTTCGCCGAGCAGGGCCACGCCAAGCCCGAGCCGCTGCTGCATCCCCTTTGAGAAGCCGCTCACGGCGTCGCCGGCACGCTCCGTCAACCCGACCAGCGCGAGCGCCTCGTCGGCCGCCGCCTTCCGCCGGGCAGGCACGACGCCGGCCAGCTCGGCGTGAAGGGTGAGGACTTCCCGAGCCCGAAGCCACGGCTGGTACCGGAACAACTCCGGCAAGTAGCCGATCCGGGCGCGCGCCTGCCGATCCCCGATCGGGGCGCCGAGCACGCGCCCGGTGCCGCTCGTCGGTCGGACGAGCCCCAGGACGAGCTTGATCGCGGTGGTCTTGCCGGCCCCGTTCGGTCCCAGGAGCCCGACCAGCTCGCCACGTCCGACACGCAGGCTGACGTCGTCGAGCGCCTTCGTCCGGCCGTACGTCTTGGTGATGCCGTCGAATTCGATCGCCGGCGTTGACAGGCTAGCTGTCACAGGTAACGGCCAAGGTCTGGATCGACGAGCTCAAGTCCACGAACGACGGAGTCAACAACATGGTCACCTTCGATTGTCCATGGTGCGCCGAACCGGCGATGGCCGAGACCGCAGCGTCCGAGGAGCTGACATGCGAGGCGTGCGGTGTCCACGCGGAGCTGGCGCCCGACCCGGTCGTCGATCCGATCGCCCGGGCCGCCTGAGGGACGCGCCCAATCGAGGGTCCGTGACGCCTCGCAGGACGTAGCATTGCCGCGTGGACCTCCAACGTGCGGCTGATGCGCTGATCGAAGCCGGCCGCCGGCTCGGCGCACGCGGGCTCATCTCTGCCGGCGAAGGCAACCTGTCCGTCCGGATCGATGCAGACCGGCTCCTGATCACGCCGTCGGGACGGCGGAAGGACGAGCTCGGCCGCGACGATCTCGTCCTGATCTGGCTCGGTCACGCGAGCAGCGACGCGACGTCGCGGAGCGGGCTGCGGCCGAGCTCGGACCTGGCCATCCACGTGGCAGTCCATGCCGCCCGAACGGAGCTCGGTGCCGTCGTTCACGCCCACCTCCCGGCGTCGATGGCGCTCACGCTGGCGGGCGAGGTCCCGGACCCTCGCGCCCTGCCCGAGACGGCGTATTTCATCCCGCGGCTGCCGTACCTGGCATTCGGCGAGATGGGCAGCGACGAACTTGCTCGACGCGTGGCGGCCGCCCTGTCGCCGCCTCCTGAACCGCCCGCCAGCGCGGTCCTCCTCGAGCGACACGGGGCGCTCGCGGTCGGCGCCGATCCGGAGGCGGCCGTCAACCACCTGGAGCTCGTCGAAGTGCTGTGCCGAACCTGGCGCGATGCGCTCCTGATTCGCGCAGCGCGAGGTCGCGACGGTATCGTGACCGAGCTCCGTCCCGGACCGACTGAGGAGGAAGGATGAACGCGCGCGCCTATCTTGCCGAGCTGCTCGGCACGTTCCTGTTCTTCGGCATCGGCATGTCCAGCGTCCAGGCGGTCGGTGTTCTCGGCCCGGGTGCGGCGCCGTTGCTGGTCGTCGTGCCGTTCGGGTTCGGGCTCGGGCTGCTGGCGGCGATCATGACCTTCGGCCACGTCTCCGGTGGCCACTTCAACCCCGCGGTCTCGATCGCCATGGCAATCGACAATCGCCTGTCGCCGATGGACACGGTCGGTTACGTGGTCAGCCAGATCATCGGCGCGATCGGGGCATCGGCACTCATCCTCATTCTGTGGAACCAGGGCGCCGTCGCGGCGACGATCACCGCTCCCGGCTCGGGCTTTGGCGACCTGCAGGCGCTCGTCCTCGAGACGATCCTGACCTCGTTCTTCGTCCTGGTGATCCTGACCTCGACGAAGCAGTTCGCCGCGCTCGCCCCGCTGGCAATCGCGCTGGCGCTCGTGTCGATCCACCTGGCGGCCGTTCCGTTCACCGGAGCCTCGGTCAACCCGGCGCGCAGCATCGCCCCGGCGTTGCTCGGCGGCGACCTGTCCAAGCTGTGGATCTACCTCGTCGGCCCCGTCGTGGGCGGGGTGATCGGGGCGCTCGTCTATCGCGCGATCGACCGGATGCCCGCGCCCGCGGCCAGCTGACCGCGGCCCTGCTCCGCCTCGGATCCACCCGGCAGTCGGGTGGCCGGCGGCGTTCGGCCATACGTCATCAGCCGACCTCGCCGAGCGTCGCGCACGATGCCGCCGGACCGCTCGAGGCAGTACACCGCGCGCATCGCGAGGCGCCTGGACCGGCGCGTCGCAGAGACGATATCGGCGGTGGTGAACGGCTCGGGCAGGCCGGCCGGGAGGAGGTCCGCCAGGTCGCCGGGCGAATCGATCCGCCGCGTCTCGACGACATCGAGCAGCCGCCGGTCGAGGCGCCACCACTGGCGTGGATAGCGGTACCGGGCACCCTCGGGGACCGGGCCCCGGATCTCTTCCTCGCGGATCAGGGCAAGCTCGATCCGGAAGTTGGGATGGGCGATGAGCTCCGGGATGCGCACGAGCTCATCGAACAGGTCGAGCGCGATCCCGCGCTTCGGGGAGCGTCGGCGGTGCAGGATCACGCCGTCGCCGTCGACCAGGACCACCCACTTCTCGATCGGGATCGGATACACCAGCGCGACACGGTGCGACGCCACGAGCTGCTCGAGCTTGCGACGGGCGGACGAGAAGCTCGCGGTCTGGATCTCGACGAGCTCGTCGCGACCGGCCACGTCCACGACGAAACCGTCGACGGCGGCCTCCACCCGGGCGCCCTCAACGCTCGCCGCGTACCTCGCCTTGAGGGCCGCGTGCAGCGAACCTTCGTGGAGCGTCGTGAAGCCGGGCGCGCCCGCGGACCTCACCAGGGGTTCGGCTCGATGCGTGCCACGCGGCCAGCGTAGCGATTGCCGGAGGCCTCCACCCGGCAGCCCGAACGGCGCCGATCCGGCGCGCGGCGCATCTTTCGGGCGGCTTGCATGCCGGTCGGCCTGCGTTGACGTCGCAGCCCGACGCTGGGATCGTCGACCGTGGCGATCACCCGATCGTCCGGGTCGGCGGCAGCACAGGGAGGTCTGCGCGATGCAGCCACTGTCGGCCCGATGGCGGGCCACGATCGCCACGGCGATCCTCCTCGTGGGGCTGGTCGGCGCCGGTCCGGTCTCGGCCGCCGAGGCCACGACCACGTCCGCGACCACACCCTCGGTCGCCGGTCCCGGCATCCTGGTCGCCAGGGGCGACGGTCACGTTCGACTCGGGGGCAGCTACGTCCTGACCGGCTCACTCGACGGCGGCACGCTCCGGATCGACCATGCCGGGGCCATCTCGAGCATCACGGTCACCGGCTGGATCTCGAAGACGCGACTGGCGGACGGCTCGCTGATCTACCGATTCGGCGACTCGACCGGTCATTTCCTGATCGGCGGCCGGGCGATCGTGACCCGGATCGAGAGCCACTCGATGCAGCTCGACGCGGCCGGCCACGGCCGGGCCTGGCTCGTCGGGAACGGAACGTACTGGGCGAACGGCCACGGGCCCTTCCCGTGGACCGCGCCGAGTGTGGTCGCGACGAACACCCCGTCGACGACGTTCTGAACCGGTCGCCGGCGGATCGTCGCCGGCGACGGCGATCGTCCCAGGCCGCCCGCCTAGACGCCTTCCTGGCTGAACCGGCGGGCGTTGCCCATCTGGCCCCAGACTCTCGCCTGGGTCGCGGCCAGGAGCTGCCGGACGTGGTTGCGATCGTGGTGGACCCACTCGCCGAGCAGCTCATCCACCCGCAGCGGGCCGACCTCCGGGTGGATCCCGACCCGATCCAGGTCGGCCGTTCGCAGGTTCCGGACGAGCGCCACGCCGTCCTCCCGCAAAGCCGCGAACTCGGCGGCGAGCTCCGCTCCGGACCGAAGCTGGTCGGCCCGCGCGGCAGCGACGGCTGGAGGATCCCAGTCTTCGAGGTCCGCCGGGATGTCCGGGCGGTCGGTGGCCAGGATCCGCCGAATCCGACCCGCGAAGCCGCGCCGCTCGGCCTCGATGAGATGGCCGACGCACTCGTTGGCGCTCCATTCGCCGGGTTCCGGGCGCCAGCCTCCTTCCGACCCGAGCGCGGCAAGCTCCGCGAGAACGATCGTCGCCGACGCCGTCAGGAGGTCGGCGATCCGCACCGCAGGGATGGGCAGGACCGGACCGCTGTCCATCCCGCCGCTCGGCGCCGGGCCGTTCACGCCACGCCCTCGCTCGGCAGGGCAGCCGGTCCCGGGACGGCCGCCGGCATGACCGGCAGCGCACGTCCGCCCTCCACGAGCCAGCAGGCCGCGTGCTGACCCGGACCCACGTCGAACAGCGGCGGCTCCTCGACTCGACAGCGATCGAACGCCAGCGGGCACCGCGGGTGGAACCGGCAGCCCTGCGGGACATGGACGGCGTCCGGTGTCTCGCCGACGAGGATCGTCCGCTGCGCCCGGACGCCAGCGGACGGCGGGTTGGGCGTCGGTGCGACGCTGACGAGCGCCTTCGTGTACGGGTTGTGCGGGTCGCGGATGATCTGCTCGGCTGGCCCGATCTCCATGATCTTGCCGAGGTACATGACCGCGATCCGATCCGCCAGGACCCAGGCCAGCGACAGGTCGTGGGTGATGAACAGGTAGGTCAGCCCGCGGGCGGCGCGCAGGTCGAGCATCAACCGGAGCAGCTCGGTCCGGATCGACACGTCGAGCATCGACACCGGCTCGTCGGCCACGATCAGCTGCGGATCCATGACCAGGGCCCCGGCGATGACCACGCGCTGGCGCTGCCCGCCCGACAGCTCGTGCGGGTAGCGGAACGCGAAGTCGGCCGCGGGTCGCAGTCCGGCCGCTTCGAGCGCGCGGATCACCCGCTCCTCGCGATCGGCGGCCGACGACGCCAGGTGGTTGACCTCGATCGGCTCCGCCACGAAATCGTGGATCGTCTGCTTGGGGTTTAGCGTCTCGTACGGGTCCTGGAAGATGATCTGGACTCGACGGCGGTAGTCGCGCAGCGCGCCGACTCCCCACAGGTTGCCGACGTCCTGGCCATCGAAGGTGATGGTGCCGGCGGTCTGACGCGTCAGCTTGACGACGACCCGGCCGGTCGTGGTCTTGCCGCTCCCCGACTCACCCACGAGCCCGAGCACCTCGCCCCGCCGGATCGTCAGGTTGATCCCGTCGACCGCCCGGACGACCCCGCCGGGCCGGCGCATGATCGTGTCGATCAACCCGCCGCGGATCGGGAAATGGACCTCGAGGTTCTCGAGGCGGAGCAGGTCGTCGGCCATCAGCCGGCGGCCTCGAGCCGCTGGGGCGGGGTCTCTGCCGGTGATCCGACGAGCGGCACCGACGGTCCCACGGCGTTCGGCGGCGGCACGGTCACGGGGACCCCGTCGCTGCCCGCCGGATACAGATGGCAGGCGACACGGACGCCGTCGGCAAGCGTCGCCTCCGGCGGGACGACCTCCGAGCAGACCGGCATCGCGAAGGCGCAGCGCGGGTGGAACCGGCAGCCGGGCGGCGGCATGCGCAGGTCCGGCGGCGAGCCCGGGATGACGTCCAGGGTGCGTCGGTCGGCCTGGATGTTCGGGAATGCGGACAGCAGCTTCTGGGTGTACGGGTGGCGCGGGCGGGCGAAGACCTCGCGGACGCTGCCCTCCTCGGCAACCCGGCCGGCGTACATGATCAGCACCCGGTCGCACGTCTCGGCGATGACCGACAGGTCGTGGGTGATCAGGATCAACGACAGCTTGAGCTCGTCGCGCAGCCGCTCGAGCAGGGCCAGGATCTGCGCCTGGACCATGACGTCGAGCGCGGTCGTCGGCTCGTCGCCGATGATGATCGCCGGATCGCAGGCGAGCGCCATGGCGATCATCGCCCGCTGCCGCATGCCGCCCGACAGCTCGTGCGGGTAGGCCGCGCCCCGCTTCTTGGGGATGCCGACCAGATCGAGCAGCTCACCGGCCCGGCGGAGCGATTCGGCCCGCGACAGCGACAGACGCCGTTCGATCGGCTCGGCGATCTGGTCGCGAACCCGCTGCACCGGGTTGAGCGCGTTCATGGCGCCCTGGAAGACGATGCTGATCTCGCGCCAGCGGTAGCGCCGCAACTGGCGTTCGGTCTTCGGGACGAGGTCGATCCCGAACAGCTTGATCGTCCCGCCCTCGATCTTCGCGTTGGACGGCAGCAGCCGGACGAGCGACAGGGCGGTCGTGGTCTTGCCGCAGCCCGACTCGCCGGCGATCCCGAGCGCCTCCCCGTAATCGAGCTTGAACGTCACGCCATCAACCGCGTGGACGACACCGGACGACAGCTGGAAGTAGGTCCGCAGGTCCTCGACCTCGAGGAGCGGCGCGCCGGGCACGGCCTGCCTGGGCAGCGGCCACTGGCGGCGGCCGCGGACCTCGACCGGCGGCTGGTCGACGCCCGACCCGCCGTCGGGGTTCGGGACCTTGCCCACCGTCATCGCCGACCACTCAGCTTCGGATTGAGGATGTCGTCCAGGGCGTTGCCGACGAGGGTGAACGACAGGACGACGAGCACCACGCACACGGCCGGCGGCGCGATGTACCACCAGGCGCCGAGACCCGGGGCGCCGGATACCTGGGCGGAGTCGAGGATCTCGCCCCAGGACGGCGCGAATGGGTCGCCCAGGCCGACGAACGACAGGGTCGTCTCTGTGAAGACCGCGGCCGCGAACGTCAGGACCGCCTGGGCAACGATCAGGTTCACAACGTTCGGCAGGATGTGCCGGCGCATGATCCGGGCCGGTCCGGCCCCGATCGCGCGAGCCCGGTCGACGAACATCCGCTCCTTGAGCGACAGCACCTGCGACCGGATGATCCGGGCAGTGGTGGCCCAGCTGGTGAGACCGATGACCACGATGATCACCAGCAGCGTCGCCCGGATGCCCAGCAGCTCGGCGTCGTCGCCGACGATCTCGAGGATGACCGGCGCCAGGATCAGGGCGAGCACGAACGTCGGCAGGACGAGGAAGAAATCCGAGACCCTCATGAGGATCGAGTCGACCAATCCGCCGACGTAGCCCGCGACGATCCCGACCAGGACGCCCACGACGATCGTGATCACCGTCGCCAGGAGGCCGATCGTCATCGAGATCCGAGCGCCGTGAACGGTCAGGTTGAGCATGTCGCGGCCGAGCTCGTCGGTCCCCAGGATGTGGGCGCCCGTCGGCGCCCCGAGCGGATCGCCGGTCGCGGTCGTGGCCGTCTGGAGCGGGCCGACGAACAGCTCGGGCGCCAGGGCGAGGGCCGCGAACAACACCAGGATCGCCAGCCCGATCACGCCGTCGGTCCGTCCCAGGTAGCGCCGGCCGAACGAGCGCGCGCGGGCCAGGAAGAGGCGCCAGCGTTCCGCGCGCGCCCTGGCGACGGCCGAGGTCGCGACGCTGGGGGTTGTCATGTCCGTACTCGTGGGTCGAGGAAGCCGTAGACCAGATCGGCAGCGAGGTTCGCCAGCACGACCGATACGGCCAGCAGCAGGAAGATTCCCTGGAGGATCGGGTAGTCGCGCGACTGGAGCGCCGAGACGGTCAGCGTGCCGAGGCCCGGCCAGCTGAACACGACCTCGGCGGTGATCGCGCCGGCGATGACATAGCCGAGGTTGATCGCGATCAGCGTGACCATCGGCAGCAGGGCGTTCGGGAACGCATGGGTGCGCAGGATGCGGCCGTCGGTCAGGCCCTTGGCGCGCGCCGTCGTGATGTAGTCCTCCGAGCGCGTCTCGATGATCGCGGAGCGCATCAGGATGGAGTAGCCACCGATGAGCCCGAGCGACACCGTGGCCAACGGCAGGACGAGGTGGCTACCGAGGTCGACCATCGACTCGAGGAGCGGTTTCGCGCCGCCGCCGACCGATTGCATGCCCGACGTCGGGAACCAGTGAAGCCCCGCTGCAAAGATGATGATCAGCGGCATCCCGATCACGAAGTACGGCATCGAATACAGGATCAGGCTGACCCCGTTGCCGACCCGATCGACCCGGCCACCGCGTCGCCACCCGGCGTACGAGCCGAGGCCGAGGCCGACGACGATCGACACGAGCTCGCCCAGCCCGACGAGCAGCAGCGTCGGGCCGACCCGGTCGGCGATCACGTCGGTCACCGCCTGCCCGCGGAACTTGAACGAGTAGCCGAGATCGCCGGTCATCGTCGACTCGACGTAGGCCACGAGCTGGTCCGGGATCAACGGCTTGTCGAGGCCCCAGCGTGCCCGCGCTGCGGCGACGACATCAGGCGACAGGTTGGGGTTGCGGAAGAGGACCCGCTCCGGGGAGCCTGGCATGAGCCGGAAGAGCAGGAAGTTGAGCACGACGATCGCGATGATCGTCATGAACGCCTGAGCGAGCTTGCGGCCGAGGTAGCGTCCCCCCATGCGATGCCGGGGAGATCAGCGGGCGCGGAGGGCCGCCGGACGGCGGCCCTCCCTCAATTGGCCAGTCGGTCGGGGGCGCTCGATCACTCGTCCTCCGCGGACGCTCCCGCTCGCCGCCGACTCATCACGAACCAGCCGCCGACCACGACGATGACGACCAGGACGACGACCACGATCAACGCCGTGTTGTCGCCGCCGCTCGAGGTCGGGCTGGGCGCCGGGGCAGGGGCCGCGGACGAAGCCGCGGGACCTGCCGAGCCGCTCGCGGCGGCAGGTTCGCTGCTCGGCGGCGTGCTGGCGACGGCCTTGGCGTCGGTCAGCAGCGTGTAGTCGTAGGTGCCGTAGGTCATCAGCGGCGTCCCGTTGCTCGGCATGTTCTGCCAGCCGGCGAAGCGGTCCGTCCGATACGCATCCAGGCTCGCGTCGTAGAACAGGATGTCGTAGACCGCCTGATCGTAGATCAGGTTCTGCATCTGGGCCAGAACCGCCTTGCGGGCGTCGCCCGCCAACTTCGACTCCTCGTCGTACAGCTTGTCGTACTGCGGATTGCAGTAGTTGCTGTCGGACGTGTTCCCAATCTCGTCGCAGCGGAAGATCTGGAGCAGCGCGTTCGGGTCCGGGTTGCCGGTCCAGCCCCACAGCTCGATGTCGTACTTAGCCAGGTTGCCGCTGCCGCCCGCCTCCGGCGGGAGCAGCAGGTCCGTGAGGGTTGCGCTGTCGAAGACCTTGGTCTGGACGTTGACGCCGAGCTGTCCGTACCAATCCTTGATGAACTGGGCAGCCTTCGGGTACACCTCGCTCGAATCCGGCATATACAGCCTGAGCGTGATCGGCTTCCCCTCCTTGTCCAGCCGGTTGCCGCTCGCGTCGAGCTTGTAGCCGGCGGCGTCGAGCTTCTGCTTGGCCAGCTCGATGTCGAAGGTCCGGGGATGATCCGGGTCGACGTGCCACTCGCTGAGCAGCGGCGGCACGATCGTGCTGCCCTGGTCGCCGTACCCTCCCAGGACACGGTCGAGCAGCGTCGCCTTGTCGACGGCGTACCCGAGCGCATCGCGGAACGCCGGGTCGAGCAACGCCTTGGTGGACGGGCCTCCGCCCTTGATGGTCTTACCGGTCCCCGTTCCGTAGGTATTGAATGCGAGCTGCGTCCAGCCGTTGGACGCCCCGGCGACTGTTTGGATGTCTGCCGTGCCCTGGAGCGCCTTGAACTGATCGGCGTTCACGTCGTGCGCGTAGTCGATGTCGCCGGACTTGAGTGCCTGCACCATGGAGTCGGAGCTGCTGAATATCTGGATCACGACCTCGTCGGCGTAGCCCTGCTTGCCCCAGTAATTGGGGTTGCGCACGAAGCGCATGAACTGGCCGGTCTTCCACTCGGCGAGCGTGTACGGCCCGGTCCCCACCAGCGGAGCGTCAAACTTCTGGTCGGCGATTGTCTTGTAGTCGTACTTGCCCCAGATGTGCTTGGGGATGATCGGCAGGTAGACTTGGAAGATCCGGTCGGACTGGTCGGTCGTGTACGCGATCATCGTCTGGTCGTCGGGGCACTCGACCTTGGTGACGCCCGCGTCCTTGAGGTTCGGGTCCAGGTAGCCGAGGCCGATGTTCGAATCGTCGTTGATGGCGTCGACGGCGAGCTGCCAACTGAAGCAGGCGTCGGCCGACGTCGCCGGCTCGCCGTCGGACCACTTCATCCCAGGCCGGATGTGGAAGGTAACCCGGTCGGGGGCGCGATCCCAGGATTCCGCGAATCCTTGGATCGGCTCGACGTTCGGGCCGAAATCGACGAGCAGGTTGTAGGTCAGCTCGAACGCCTCGTATCCTGACACGAGCGCGGTCTGGTACGGGTTGGAGGCGTCAAAATCCTGGGTGGTCCCCACGCGGAGGACCACCGGGTCGGCCGCCGATACGTGCGCGGCCGCGGGGAGGAGCAGCGAGCCGGCGAGGGCGCCACTTCCAGCGATCCGGATCAGCCGTGTGCGCACCGTCGGTCGCATCGAATCCTCCTCTGGCGGGGTCCGCATCCTCCCCGGACCACCGGCCTGGTACCCATTGAGTGGCGGTACGGTGGCACACGCGGTGATGGGTTGCAAGGCAGGGACCGCACGGCGCGTCGGTGGGCGCTCAGACCAGCCAGGACGTCGCCGGATGCGCCTCGAGCAGGATCGGCCGGTCGATCCGGAAGGCGTCCAGCTCCGGCGCGGATGGGGTCGACCCATCCACGGCGAGCTCGGCGGTGATTCGGCCGAGGACCGAGGCGAACTTGAAGCCATGGCCGGCGCCCAGCGCGACGATGACGCCGGGTTGCCCGGGCAACCGGTCGACGACGAAGTCGCGTTCCGGCGTCAGGGTGTACAGGCACGTCTTGGTGTAGATCGGCGGTCCGAGGGCGCCGGGGAGATGACGCTCCAGAAAGCCGGCAACGCGCCCGAAGGCGGCCTCGTCCCGTTCGAACGTCCGATGGTCCGGGTCGACCGGTTGTCCGCCGCAGTCCTGGGCGACCTTCGGCCCGGCCTCGCCATACGTCGGGAAGCCATAGAACGACGGGTCGTCCATCCAGATCCAGACCGGGAACCGGTCGGGCACGAAGGCCGCCGGGTCCGGGCAGGCGAAGTAGGTCACCTGTTCGCGGGTCACCTCGAGCGGCAGCCGGCGATCGAACCACGCGAGCAGCTGGTTGGTCCAGGCATCGGCGGCGAGGACCAGGCGGGCGGTGCGGAACGTCCCGACGGACGTCTCCACCTCGATATCGCCGCCGCCGGCATCGCGGAGCCCCGTGACGCGTGTCCGATCCAGCAGCGTGGCGCCGTGGGCGCGGGACAGCCGTCGATGGGCGCCGTTGCCCTTGAACGGGTCGGCGAGTCCACCCTGCTCTTGCCACAGCGCGGTCACGTCCGGCGGGAGGCGCCATTGCGGCCAGCGGTCCATGACCTCGGCCGCGTCGAGCCGCTCGAACGGCACGCCCTCGGTCGTCAGGCTCTCGACGTAGTCGGCTGGCGGGATCGCCGGCTCGGCAGGCCACAGGTCCAGGCCACCGGTGACGGTCACGATGCGCTCGCCGGCTTCACCCTCGACGGCCGTCCAGGTCTCGTACGCGCGCCGGGCGAGCCGGACGTAGTCGGGTCGGTGGTACGACAGCCGAATGATCCGACTGTGGTCGGCCGACGAGCCGTTCGGGTGGTCGAACTCGAACTGCTCGAGCCCGAGAACGCCCTCGCCGAGGCGGCGGCTCAGCCAGTACGCCGCCCCGGAGCCGATCGCGCCAAGCCCGACGACGATCGCCTCCCAGTCGCGGCGCTCGGGCGGCGTCATTCCTCCGGCCCGGCGTCATCAGCGTCCGTTCCGGCGAGCCGGGCGATCGCCGCCCGCTGCACCGCCAGGATCGTCATCGCGTCGGTGATCCGGCCATCGAGGGTCATGGCCAGCACGTCGTCGAACGGGACCCACCGTACGTCGAGCGACTCCGTGCCTTCCGGGGCCGCCACGCCATGGCGGAGCCCGGTGGCCAGGTAGAGCACGGCCTCCTCGTCCGAGACCGAGTTGGACAGGTGGCTGCGGCACAGCTCGATCCAGTCGTCGGCCTCGAGGCCGGTCTCCTCGCGAAGCTCGCGTCGTGCGCCGTCGAGGGCCGATTCACCGGCCGGGACACCGCCCTCCGGGATCTCCCAGGAATATCGATCGAGCGCGTAGCGGAACTGCCCGACGAGCGGTACCCGCCCGGCCTCGTCGAGGGCGAGGACGCCGACCGCGAGGTTTGCGAAGTGGACGACGCCGTAGATCCCGGGCGCACCGTCCGGGCGGACGACCTCGTCGTGCCAGATCGTGATCCACGCGTTCTCGTAGGCCACCCGGCGCGTCCGGCGCGTCCACGGTCCGGCGACGACCTGCTGATCCTCCATGCATCCCCATCGTCGCACGCGGCGGGAACGCGCGTGGCCATCGCAGGCGGACGCCTAGACTGCCGCGGTGAAGTCCCGCGATGAAGTGGCGGCGCTGCGTCCAGCGAGCGCGCCCCGTTTCGAGGTCGAGACCCGCCTCGGAGCCTGGATCGCGTCGCGTGACGGCGTGCAGCTGTCGGCGAATCTCTGGCTGCCCGTCCACGCGGCGGACGAACTGACCGCGCGGTTCCCGGCCGTCCTCGAGATGATCCCGTATGGCAAGGACAACTGGCGGCGCAACGCAGACGTCGCCCGCGGCACGTACCTAGCGCAACGTGGCTACGCCCTGTGCCGCGTCGACGTGCGAGGCACGGGGTCGTCGGGCGGCGTCGCGCTCGACGAGTACACCGAGGCCGAGACGCGCGACGGCTACGACGCGGTGGAGTGGCTCGCCGCGCAGCCGTGGTGCACCGGCGCCGTGGGGATGTGGGGGATTAGCTACGGCGGGTTCACGTCGATCCAGGTCGCGAAGCTGCGGCCGCCGCATCTCCGGGCGATCGTCCCGATCCAGGCAACGGACGACCGGTACCTGACCGACGTCCACTACATCGGCGGCTGCGTCACCGCCAGCGAGCTGAGCCAGTACGCCGTGAGCCAGGTCGCGATGAACGCGATGCCGCCCGACCCGGCGATCGTCGGGGACGACTGGAAGGCCGCCTGGGCCGCCCGGCTCGACGCCACCCCGCCGTGGCTGTTCGAGTGGCTCCGCCAGCAGCACGATGGACCGTACTGGCGACCGGGCTCGCTGGCACCGGACTACGAGGCGATCGACGCGGCCGTCCTCAACGTCGGTGGCTGGATGGACTCGTACGTCGACGCCGCGCTGCGGATGCAGGCCCAATGCCACGCACCGTCGCGGACGATCGTGGGGAACTGGGTCCACGGGCTCCCATCGTCGGCGACCCCGGGACCGAACGTCGACGAACTCCATGAGATCGTCCGCTTCTTCGACCGCTGGTTGAAGGGGGAGGCGAACGGCGCGGACGAGGAACCGGCGATGACGTGGTTCGAGCGCGAGTACGCGGAGCCCGAACCGTTCCCCGTCGCCTGGCCAGGCCGCTGGCGGGCTGCCGCGTCATACCCGCACCCAGCGGTCATGACGCGAGCCTGGATCTTCGCGGGCGGCGAACTGCCGCTCGTCGGCAGACTGGCCGACACCTCCGATGGGACGTCCGGGACCGACCACTATCGCCACAGGCCGACGGTCGGCACGCGCGCGGCGCTGTCGTGGGGTGCCGGCGGACCGCCGAACGGGCTGGCACGGGATCTCCGGCCAGACGAGAGCCTCGGGCCCACGTTCACGAGCCGGCCACTCGACGCGGCGCTGGCGATCCTGGGCGTTCCGGAGGTCGTGCTTCACCTCGCTGCCTCGGCGCCTGTGGCCAGCGTGGTCGTTCGGCTGGCGGACGTCGCCCCGAACGGCACATCGGCGCAGGTCAGCGCGGGCATCCTGAATCTCACGCATCGCTCGTCGCACGAGCATCCGCAGCCGCTCGAGCCCGGGCGGGTCGAGCCCATCGGGATCTCGCTCCGGCCGGCCGGCTACCGCTTCCTTCCCGGCCATCGGATCCGGGTGTCGGTCGCGTCCTCGGCATGGCCCGTGATCTGGCCGTCGCCTGAGCCCGCCGACTTCGAGCTGTGGCACGGGCCGGCAACGCCGTCGCGACTGATCCTGCCGGTCGTGCCACCCGCCGGCGGGCCCGGCGACGTGCCGCCTCCGGCCTGGAAGTCGAGCCCGCCGGAGCTCCTCGAGGTCGGTGCCGAGGGTGCCGGGGATCCGCCGATCTGGCAGATCGAGGAGGATGTCATCGGCGGCACGGTGACGGTGACGATCCACGACGGCGGCGAGGACGAGCTGGACGACGGCCGGCGCCTGTACTCGGCCGAGACGCTCCGCCTGACCGCCGGCGACGGCAACCCGGCGCACGCCCGCCTCGAGGCAGACGTGGTCTACCGATGGCACGAGCGGTCGTTCGACACGGAGATCCGGGCCCGCTCGCTCCAGACGAGCGATGCGTCGAGCTTCGACCTGCGCGTGGAGCTCGACGTCGACCTCGACGGCGAGCCCTTCTTCCGGCGTGAGTGGCGGGAGAAGATCCCGCGGCGATTGGTCTAACCCGTTCCCCGGTGGCCGCGGCCGCCGGGCCGGGGGCGTCGCTCCCGATGGCGCTCCGCCTTCGAGGTGGCCGACTCCGCCGACAACATCTCGATGTCGTTCGAACCATGCCGAACGACCTTGACGATCCCGGGCCCCTCCGTCGGTCGCTCTCGAGCGGGGTGTGGAACCCCGGGGCGCGCAGGGCGGCAGGCCCCTCCGATGCCGAGCGGACGGTGGCTCCCTTCGGGCGTTCTGCTCGAAGCGAAGCGATCGGTCCGGTTGCGGAGCTGGACGGCGCCCGGATAGAGAACCGGGTCCCAGGATGCTTCAGCTTGCTTCGAACCATCGCAAACGTGATGGCCGGAGGTCCCCGAGCCCGCTGGAGGGAGCCCGAGCGGGACACCCGCGAGCCGGACCCGGCTCAGTCCTTCCCGATCCGCCGGGCCAGGTCATCGATGGCTAGTCGCGTGTCGGCCGTGTCGAAGCGCAGGAGTGGATCGGGGTCGATCGCGCGCTCCACGACCTGCCCGCCGACGCGGCTGTAGATGACGGGGAAGATCGCCCCGGAGCCGTCGGCCTCGAGCGTCGCGATCAGGGCGTCGGACCCGCCGCCGTCGAGCACGTCGGCCAGCGGCTGGATGCCGTCGTCGCGCAGGCCACCGCCGGGATCGGCGGCCAGCACACGGGCCAGGTAGCCGCGCTGGTGGAACACTTCCGGGCCTTCGGCCAGCTCCCGGGCCAGGAACGCGGACGCGTCCGCGGGCGCGACGCCCGGCCGCTCCGGCTCGATCCCGAACCGGGTCCGAGCCAGATATCCCGCGAGCACCCTGGCGTTGTACCGGGCCCCGTGGACGGCGCCGGAGTTGGCCGGGATGCCGTGCTTCTGCAGGCCCTTGGCACCCTGGCCGATCGTCCCGGCGAAGAAGACGCCCGGCAGGCTGGCGCTCTCCCACCACGGCGTCTGGGCCGGGAGTCCGCTCGCTCCGAACGTGGCGACGCCGAGCGCCGGCAGATCCACGAGCGGAGTCACGAACCCGGTCGCGGCGATCACCTCGTCCGCCTCGACCGCCATGTCCGCCCCACCGTCGGTCCGCCTCAACCGGACCACGAAGGTCCCGTCCGCGTCGCGCTCGATCCGATCGATCGCCGCGTCAAGCACGCTCACGCCGCCACCCAGGATGTGATCCTCGAACGGCTGGACGTAGCGCGCCCGAACGCCGACGAGCGAGCGGGTGTCGACCGACAGCCGTGCCGGCGACGGCGACGACAGGATCAGCTGTCGCGCCCACGGCAGCAGGCCGGTGGCCAGCTCGAACCCGGAGTTCTGCTTGCCGATGATGAACACGCGCTTGCCGGCGTACGTTTCCGCCGGCCGGACGTCGGCGTAGTGCGCGGTGAGCTCCATGCCCAGACCGGGCGGCGTCCTTGGCTCGGCCACCCCGACCGCCACGACCAGCGCGGTGCACGAGTAGGTCCCGTCGGTCGTCTCGAGCACGAACCGGCGTCCGGTCGCGTGCTCCACGAGCCTGGTCGCCGTCCACGTGCAGCCGTACCGGATGGCGACCCTCGCGCGCTCGGCGAAGGCGACGAGGTTCGCCTCCATCTCCGGCCGCGACGGGAAGTAGGACGTCCCGTCCATCAGCCCGGCCTGGATCGCGCGGGTCTCCGGGGTCTCGCCGAGGAGGCTGTTCCAGTCGTACCGCTCGTAGGCGCGCGTGCCGCGTTCGACCGGGGCGTAGGGCTTGGTCCACGACAGCAGTCGCTGGAAGAACGGCCAGCGCCGGAACATGCCTCCGGGCGCGGGATCCGACGAGATCACCGCGTGGCGGACGCCCAGCCGGCCGAGCGAATACGAGACCTGGAGGGCACCCGGCCCGCTGCCGACCACGACCACCGGGTACTCACCGGGCGGGAACGGACGAGTCAGCTCCGCCATCGGTTGGCTGCCCGCAGGCGCCGGGACTGGACCTGGAGCATCCGGTACATCACCCGCGGGTGGGCGATGAGGAATGCCTCGACGCGCGGCCCCGGCAGGATCAGGCAGCGCAGCGGACGCGTGGCCACGACATCGGCGATCGGCGACTCGCCGAGGATCACCGACACCTCGCCGAAGTAATCCCCGCGAGCCAGCTTCGCGCGCTCATGCCCGTCGACGACGACCGCCGCCTCGCCATCGAGGATGATGTGGAAGCCCGACCCGGTCAGGCCCTGGCGAAGGACTCGCTCGCCCTCCGCGTAGAACGCCTCCTCGAAGATGTGGACGATCGCCGTCAGCTGCGGATCGGTCAGGTCGGCGAACAGCGCAAAGCCGGCGATCGCATCGACCATCTCCTCGCGCGCTACCACGGTGCCATGGTGCCACAGTGGTGTACGGGACGCGATCCCGTTCCGGTTGACGCCGTGGTGCGGCACAGGCAGCATCACCTCCGACTCGACCTGGAGGCCGCATGACCCTGACCCACGATCGGATCGCCGACCTGCTCGCCCGGACGCGCCTGTTCGCGGGGGTGGACGACGATGGACGGCGGAGAATCGCCGAGCGCATGACCGAGGTCGATCTGCCGACCGACCGCGTGATCGCCCGTCAGGGCGAGATCGGGACCGGGTTCTTCATCGTGGTCAGCGGCGCCGTCCGCGTCGTGCGCGACGGCGATACGATCGCCGAGCTCGGGCCGGGGCAGTTCTTCGGGGAGCTGTCGGTCATCGACCGCCAGCCGCGTGTCGCCCAGGTCGTCACCTCGGGGCCTACCACCTGTCTCGCGCTCGCGAGCTGGGACTTCGAAGCCGTCGTCGCCGAGCAGCCAAGCGTCGCGATGGCCATCCTACGCGAACTGACCAGCCGGCTCCGCGAGCTGACCGCCGAGCTGTCCGATACCCAGCATCACTGAGGCGATCCGGGACCGCCGGCCATGAGCCCCACCGACCAGGTCACGAGCGGGACGTTCGCCTTCCTGTTCAGCGACATCGAGGGCTCGACGCGCCTCGAGCAGCAGGTCGGCACCGCCCGGTACGGCGAGCTTCGCGAGCGCCACCGGTCGCTCCTGCGCGAGGCATTCGGCGTGCACGGCGGGATCGAGCAGGGCACCGAGGGCGACTCGTTCTTCGTGGTCTTCGCGAGCGCTCGAGCGGCCGTCGCGGCCGCTGTGGACGCCCAGCGCCGACTGGCTTCCGAGCCATGGAGCGACGGCGAGGTCGTTCGGGTCCGGATCGGCATCCACTCGGGCGAAGCCGAGCGCGCCGGGGAGAGCCTCGTCGGGCTGGACATCAACCGGGCCGCCCGGATCGCGGCGGTCGGCCACGGTGGCCAGATCCTCATCTCGGACGCGACAAGGGCCCTCGTCCAGACGCACCTCCCGCCCGAGGTGACGCTGCGGGATCTCGGCGCGTTCCGGCTAAAGGACCTGCTCGGCCCGGAGCACGTGGTCCAGGTCGATGCGGACGGCCTGGTCCACGACTTCCCGCCGCTCCGGACGCCGGACGTCCGGCCCAACAACCTGCCGACCCAACTGACGACGTTCGTGGGGCGAGCGGCAGAGCTCGAGGAAGCCGCCCGACTCCTGACCGCCACCCGCCTGCTCACGCTGACGGGCCCCGGGGGCACCGGCAAGACGCGGCTGTCGCTCCAGCTCGCCTCGACCGTCGCCGACGCGTTCCCGGACGGGGTCTTCTTCGTCCCGCTCGAGCCGATCCGCGATCCGATGCTCGTGCCGTCGCGGATTGCCAACGCGGTTGGCGTCGCCGAGACCGGGACCCGCCCGATCGCGGACACGCTCGCCGACTGGCTCCGGGATCGGCGCCTGCTGCTCGTCCTGGACAACTTCGAGCAGGTCGCCGCAGCCGCACCGCTCGTCGGCGAGCTGTTGCGCATGGCGCCCCACATCAAGGTGCTGGTCACCAGTCGCGCCGCGCTGCGGATCTCCGGTGAACAGGAATATCCCGTACCCGGCCTGCCGACGCCGCCCGACCTGAGCCAGCTCAGCGGCCTGGATCGGGTCCAGCTGTCGCCCGGGTCGCGCACCCTGGATCCCGTGGCCCTCGGCCAGTACGCGGCGGTCCGGCTGTTCATCGAGCGGGCCGTCGCCGTCCGTCCCGGCTTCACGGTGACCAACGCGAACGCCCCCGCCGTGGCCGCGATCAGCGCCCGGCTCCATGGCATGCCGCTGGCAATCGAGCTCGCCGCCGCCCGGATCAAGCTCCTCTCGCCAGAGGCGATCCTGGCCCGCCTCGAGCACCAGCTCGACGTGCTGGCCGCCGGTGCCCGCGACCTGCCGGCCCGCCAGCAGACGTTGCGTGGCGCGATCGCCTGGAGCTACGACCTGCTCGAGGAGGATGCCCGCCGTCTGCTCGACCGCCTGTCGGTCTTCGCGGGGAGCTGCGACCTCGAGGCCGCCGAGGCGGTCTGCGGCCCGGCCTCGGAGATCGGCGGCGAGCTGATCGACGGCCTCATGGCCCTCGCCGACCAGAGCCTGCTCAAGGTCGAGGAGGCGGCCGGCGGCGAGCCGCGCTTCCGCCTGTTCGACACGATCCGCGAATACGCCGCGGAGCGGTTGGCCGAACGCGCCGAGACGGCCGCCGTCCAGGACCGGCACCGTGACTGGTACCTCGCCCTGGCCGAGCGCGCCGCCACCGAGCTCTCCGGCGCCGACCAGCGGACCTGGCTAGATCGCCTCGAGCTGGAGCACGACGACATCCGGGCCGTGCTCGACCGATCGGTGGAGCTGCCCGATCCGGATACCGCCATCCCGCTGGGCTTCGCGATGTGGCGCTTCTGGCAGAAGCACGGCCATCTCGCAGAGGCCAGGCGGCGGCTGATGGCGATGGAGGCGGCGCCCTGGTCGAACGTCGATCCTCGCCTCCGGGCGAGGCTCGTGGAGGCGCTCGGCGGGATCCTCTGGTGGCAGGGCGAGATCGCCGAGATGACGGCGCGCTACCGCGAGGCACTCGAGATCTGGCTGTCGCTCGGCGACGAGCCGGAGATCGCCAACGCCTACTACAACGTCTCGTTCGTGTATGCCATGCCGCCCACCGCGGACGGGCCGAACGTGGATCCCGACGGCGTGGGACTCGGTTACATCGAGGAGGCCCGCCGACGGTTCCATGCGCTCAACGATCTGCGCGGCGAGGCCAACGCGTTGTGGGCGCTCGGGAACTATCGCTACTTCCGGAACCAGCCCGGCAACGGCGTCGAGGAGTTCCGCCAATCGCTCGACATGTTCCGCCGAGCGCAGGACCTGACGATGGAGGCCTGGGCGCTGCACATGCTTGGCAGCGCGCTGCTCCGAAACGAGGCGATCGAGGAGGCCCGTGGTCACGTCGAGCATGCCATCCGCCATTTCCATGCCGCGGGCGACGCTGCCGGCCTGACCATGACCCTCGACGACATGTCCGCGATCGCCGTGGCTAGCGGGCAGCTCGACCGCGCCGCCCGCCTTCGCGGGGCCGCCCGAAACCTGACGACGGAGACCGGAGCCGGGCTCGCCAGTTACGTCGAGGACCAGTTCGAGCAGGGCGTACGCCCGGGAGTCCGCTCGCACATGGCGGCCGACGAGCTCGAACGACTCGGCGCCGAGGGGGCCGCGATGACCCTCGACGAAGCCGTCGCCTACGCCCTCGAGAGCAGCGAGTCGCCCGACCCGCACGGCGACGAGGCGGGGCCGCCATGACTGGGACGGACGCGAGCCTGCCGCCGATCGTCCTCGAGCTCGAAACGGCGGCGCCTCCGGCAACGGTCTGGGCCGCACTGACCGAACCCGAACGGGTCGCCGAGTGGTTCACCGAGGCCTCGCCGGTCGGCGCCGTTCGGACCGCCTACCGCCTGGACTTCGGCGACGGGAGCGTCGTCGATGGCGTCGTGACGGAGCTCGAGCCCGGGCGACGATTTGCGCACACCTGGGCCTGGGCGGAGGCGGCGCCCGGCGAGGAGACCGTCGTCAGCTGGACGGTCGAGCCACTGTCGGACGGTGGTTCGAGGATCACCCTGGTGCACGACGGGTGGTCGGCGGCCGGGCTGGACGCCACGGCGCGGGCCGATCACGAGGGCTACTGGACCGGCTACCTGGAGGATCTCGCCGCCGTGCTCGAGGATCCCGGCTGAGATCCGACGTGACCCCCGAGGGAGTGCCGCCCGCCGGCCGGCTGCCGCCCAGCCGCAAGCTCGACTAGACTGGCCATCCGATGACCGTCCCGTCCACGACCCCCGAGCCCGCCCGCGAAAAGACCGCGATCCCCAGGAACCCGGGCCGACGCGATCTCGGGATGCGCGCGACGCTGCTGTTCCCGGACCGCGAGATCGTCGAGCGCTACTACGTCCCGTTGATCTATACGGCCTGCCGGACGTGCTACTCGGAGCAGGATCCCGACGAGATCTTCCGGCGCGCGCTGGCCGGCGACTTCGATCCGCTCAAGATGCAGAAGCTGATCGGCTCCGTGATCGAGTCCGGGCACGGCTCGACGATCGAGCACGTCGCGTTCACGTTCGCCATCAGCGGCGTCTCGCGGACGCTGTCGCACCAGCTCGTCCGCCATCGCGCGGGCGTGGCCTTCGACCAGCAGAGCCAGCGCTACGTCAAGTTCAAGGGCGCAGCGACGATGCTCCCCCACTCGATCGCCGAGGGCGCCCCGGAGCTCCGCGAGCGGTTCGAGGAGCAGGTCGACGGGGCGCTCGGGCTGTACGGCGAGATGCTCAAGGCCGGGGTTCCCGGCGAGGACGCCCGGTTCGTCTTCCCGAACGCTACGCGCACGAACCTCGTCATGACCACGAACCTGCGGGCATTGATCCACATGTCCGGGCTGCGCCTGTGCACGATGGCGCAATGGGAGATCCGGCGGCTCTTCCAGCTGATCCGCCACGAGGTCTTCGGCGTGTCGCCGTTCCTGGGTTCGTTCCTGGCCCCGAAGTGCGTGCCGCTCGGGTACTGCGACGAGTTCAACAACCGCGACGGCCACTGCCCCATCCGGCCGCACAAGGACCGGGTCCTCGAGGCCTGGGCCGAGAAGAGTGCCGCGGCCAGGGCAGCCGGCCGGGAGCTGCCGGTCACCTGAGGCCTCACGGGTCGCCGGTCGCGCCGTAGCCGTCCAGGGTCGCGGTGTCGCGCTGGACCCGAACGTGCGGTCGTTCGAACCAGCCGAATGACCGCCCGATGGTTCGGCTTGGTTCGAACTATCGCGATTTGGCGTCGGCGCCGACACCAAGATCGGCCACGAACCGGCGGATGACCCGAGCGAGCCGCGGGCCCGCCTCGGCTCCCGCGGCGAGCACCTCCTCGTGGGTCAGCGGCGCGCCGGAGTAGCCGGCGCCGGCATTGGTGATCAGCGAGACGCCGCACACCTCGAGGCCCACCCAGCGCGCGGCGATGCACTCGAGCACGGTCGACATCCCCACCGCGTGCCCGCCGAGGCCGGCCAACATCCGCACCTCGGCCGGGGTCTCGTAGTTGGGTCCGACGAGGCCGACGTAGACGCCTTCAGCCAGCGACACGCCCTCGGCCGAGCCGGCTGCCTGAAGCCCCTCGCGAAGCCGGGGGCTCCACGCCTCGGTCAGGTCCGGGAACCGCTCGCCCAGGCCGTCGTCGTTCGGGCCGACCAACGGGTTCCGGCCAGTCAGGTTGATGTGGTCGCGCATGACCATCAGCGTCCCCGGCCCAAATGTCGGGTCGAGACCACCGGCGGCGTTGGTCAGGACGACGACGCGCGCTCCCAGCGCCTTGAACAGCAGGACCGGCTGGACCACCAGCCCCGGATCGTTGCCCTCGTAGAGGTGGAAGCGGCCCTGGAGCATGACGACCGGCCGACCGCCCAGCCGGCCAAGAAGGAGACGTCCCGCATGACCCGGCGCCGTTGCCGCCGGCCAGCCTGGCAGGTCGGCGAAGGCGATCGCCACCGGATCGTCGAGCTGGTCGGCCAGACCGCCGAGACCGGAGCCGAGCACGATCCCGACCTCGGGCACGAGGTCCGTCCGGGCCCGAACGGCGCCGACGAGGGCGGCCAAGCGAGCCGGCTGGTCGGCGGGCCGGATCGGCCACGACCGATCGAGGACCTCAGACATCGCGACCTCCACAGCACAACCAGCGCCTGACGGTCGGGGCCGCATGGCTTCGTCGGCCCGGCGGGAGTATCGACACCGGGATGCCGATCACGTCCCGCCGGGCGATCCGCGCCGGACGATCGCGGTCAGACGACCGCCGCAGGCGGGTAACGAAGCGCCCGAAGCGACCGGCGGCGGAGCGGAGGTCCTTGATGTGATCTCGGGTCCTTCGATCCTGTCGGCCCCTTCGGGCTGAGACGTACGGTAGCGACCGGCATTGTGGACGGTCAACGCGGTTATCCACCAACTCGTGGAGCCGCGGCCCGACCCCTTCCACGACTTGTCGACGCGTGTGCACAGCCTGTGGACAAGCGTCCCGGGACGCGGGCGAGGCGACCCGGCTAGCCACCCATCGCGAACATCTCGACCTTCGGCAAGCGGGACGTCGCCGCCGAGCGCAACTCGGAGTATCGGTCGCCCCGGCGGGCCCAGATCGCCTCGACGAACGCCGCGAGCTCGGCGTCGCTCGCCCCCGACCGCAACACGGCCCGCGCGTCACGGCCGTCAACTGCGAACAGGCACGTGTAGACCTTCCCGTCGGCCGAGACCCGGGCTCGCGTGCAGTCGCGACAGAACGGCTGGGTGACCGACGAGATGACCCCGAACTCCCCACCGCCGTCCGAGTACCGCCAGCGGTCGGCAACCTCGCCGCGATAGGACGGATCGGCCGGTTCGACCGGCCAGGCCGTCGAGACGAGGTCGATGAGCTCGCGCGCCGGCACGACTTCGTCGAGACGCCAGCCGTTCGAGTGGCCGACGTCCATGTACTCGATGAACCGCAGGATCACGCCGCTGTTGCGGGCCCAGGCAGCCATCGGCAGCACGCTGGTCTCGTTGATCCCGCGACGGACGACCATGTTGACCTTGATCGGTGCGAGGCCCGCCTCCCGTGCCGCGTCGATCCCGTCCAGCACCTTCGCCACCGGGAAATCGATCCCGTTCATCCGTCCGAACACCGCGTCGTCGAGCGAATCCAGGCTGACCGTGACCCGCCGCAGGCCGGCGTCCGCGAGCGGCCGGGCGAGCGGCCGAAGCGCCGATCCGTTGGTCGTGAGCGTCAGATCGAGCTCGGACCCACCGGCCCGGCGCAGTGCAGCCAACATCGCGATCAGGTCCGGCAGGTCCCGCCGGACGAGCGGTTCGCCACCGGTGATCCGCAGCTTCTCGACACCGAGCCCGACGAACGCGCGGGCCAGCCGGGTGATCTCCTCGAAGCTCAGCACCTGGTCCTTCGGAAGGAACTCGTAGTCGCGCCCGAAGACCTCCCGGGGCATGCAGTAGGTGCACCGGAAGTTGCAGCGGTCGGTCACCGAGATCCGCAGATCGCGCAGCGCCCGACCGAGCGTGTCGGTCACGCCCGGACGACCGTCGAACTCGTTCACGTCGAGCATCGGGCCATGGTAGCCCGCGCGCCGCGATCCGATCGCCGACGGGGCGGCCGGTACCACCGGCCCAGACCGCTGGTACCACTAGCCAACTACACCGCACTCCCCGCCGCTGCAACGATGCGTGCACGCACCGGAAATCGGGCGAACCTGTCCGACGCCTCCGTCAACGAGGACCCGCCAGATGGCCAGTACCGAGACACGACCTTCATTCCGCCTCCCGTGGAGCGCCGGGCCCGCTGAGTCCAGCGAGCGCGACGAGATGCTGGCCGAGCCGTCGGACGTCGCGGTCGAGGGATCGGTGGAGGGCGAGATGCACGACATCGAGGAGAACAACGCACCAGTCATGATCGAGACAGCTGCTCCCGCTCCCGCCTCGTCCCAGCCGGAGCCGACCGGAACGGCACCCGCGCGCCGCGCAACCAAGTTCATGGCCGAGCTGAGCCACGCCATGCAGGCGGCGGCGGAGCACGCCCGGAACGAGACGATGGAGCGCTTCCAGGCGGAAGCCAAGACCGTCGTCGAGGAGATCCGCGCGAGCGCGACGACCGACGTGGCCGACCTGCGTCGCCGAGCCGACGACGACGTCGCCGCGATCCGCGACTGGTCGAAGGCCGAGATCGCCAGGATCCGAGAAGAGACGGAGGCGCGCGTCGCGGCGCGCAAGACCGGCCTCGATTCCGAGATGGAGGCCCACGCCGCCGCGGTCGAGGCCCGAGCCGAGCGCGTCACCGCGGTCGTCGCCGCCTTCGAGGCCGAGATGGGCGCCTTCTTCGACCGGCTCAACGCCGAACAGGACCCGACCCGGATCGCCACCATGGCCGAGACGATGCCCGAACCGCCAAGTCTGGAGGCAGTCGCCGCCTCGATCGTGGCCGACCCGATCCCGGCCCTCCCGACACCCGCGAACTGGCCTGAGCCGGCACCGGAGCAGGCCCTCGCCGCGCCGTTGCCCGAGACGGAGATCGACTTCGCCGCGGCCGAGGCCGAGGCCCTTTCATTCGAGGGCGACCTTGGCGCCTTCGAAGGCGGCGACGAGCCCGAGCCTGGTGCCGAACCAGCGGTCGATCTACCGGATGACGGATCCTCCGAACCTGCCGCGAACCTCGCGGGTGCCGCGCCGTCGACCGATGACCAAACGTCGACCCGTGTCGTGGTGACCGGTCTCGTGAGCGTCGCGAGCATCGCCAACTTCAAGCGAAGCCTGGCGCGGGTCAGCGGCGTCTGGTCGATCGCGGTGTCATCGGGACCCGACGGCGAATTCGTGTTCACCGTCGGGCATGACGCCGGATTCGCGCTCAAGAGCGAAATCACCGCGATGCCCAACTTCGATTCGAAGATCACCGGCGAGTCCGAGGGCGAGATCCAGGTCTCGGCCGCGGACCGGGACGCCGCCTGACCCCAAGCAACCAGCGAGATCGAGGAGTCAACCCGTGGCCCGACCAGCCGTCGTCGTGGTTCTTCCGCCGGATGAATCGGTCCCGGTGAGCGCCGAGCTGCAAGCAGCCGGCTTCGATGTGATCCTGGTCGAAGAGCCGTCGGAGTTGACCGGCGCGCTGGCGACGCGGCGCGACGTCGCCGTCGCCGTCCTCGACGGCGAATCCGACGAGGAACTGGTGGGCGAGTACTGGTACGCGATCCAGCATGCCAGTCGTCCCATCCCCGCCCTCATCGTGATCCCGGGCGATGCATATCAGCGGATGATCGAGATGCCCGACGACGGGAGCGACAACGAGTACTTCACACGACCGTACTCGGCCGAATCGATCCGCTGGCGGGTCGAGGCGATGTGTGTCCGTCGCGAGACAGTCGATGATGGCAGCGGGCCGATCCTGACCATGGGCGCCGACGGCAATGACGGATGGAAACGCCGCGCGACCGTGATTGCCGTGTTCAATCCCAAGGGCGGCGTCGGCAAGACGACCGTGGCAACGAATCTTGCCGCCTCGCTCCAGGAGCACAAGCACAAGTCGGTCCTGCTCATCGATGCCGACACGGTCACGGGCCACGTCACCACGTCCTTCGGCATCGAGGCGACCCGGACCGTGGCAGACAGCTGGCGTGACGAGGCTGAAGGCGGTCACGCCGAAAGCCTCACCGAGCTCGCCACGCAGCATGGCTCCGGCCTGTGTGTCGTTGCCTTGACAGACAGCCCGGTCCACACCGAGGTGCTCGAGCCGGCTCGCGTCGCGGCGGCCATCACCGCCGCGAGAAGCGGCTACGACGTGATCGTCATCGACTTGCACCCGTCCTATAGCAACCTGAACCGGGCCATCTTCGAGGAGGCAGACAGGATCCTCGTCCCGGTCACGCCGGACGTCCCCGCGATTCGAGCCGCGGTCCAACTGCGCGACGTGGCCGGGTCCCTCGGTTGTCGAGAGCGCCTTTCGATGGTGGTCAATCGGGCCAATTCCGGCGTGTCGGTGGAGGCGATGGAGCGCACCGTCGGGATGCCCGCGTTTGCCCAGATTCGGTCAGGCGGGCTCCTGTTCGTGCGCGCGGCCAACGAGGGCAGAACGGTGATCGAGATGTTCCCGCGCGAGAAGATCACCGCCGAATTCGATACCCTCGCCGACCGCGTCCTGGGCGTGACGTCCAAACCCGAGCCGGCCGTCAGGAGCGGCTTCCGTCTCCCCGGCCGGGCGCGAGCGACCGCACAGGCCTGATCCCGCCGGGCAACGGCTATCGCGTCTTGTCGCTCCATTGGGCGCCACCCATGGAGCCGCCCGGCAGTTTCTCGTGGCGTTCGCCCGTTCGGGCGTCCACCTGGTCGACACCGCGCATGTACGCCCGATTGACGAGGATGACATCGGTACCGGGCGGGCTGACCGGCTTGCCGCCCAGCGTCGCCGTCGCATCGATGACCGGAACGAACATGTCGTTCGACCGATCGAGCAGGCGCACCGGCTCGTACCCGGGATAGAGCTGGACGGTTCCGGTCACGCGGTACGGTGGGACCTCAAGCGCAACTTCGTAGCTCACCTTGTGGACGCGATGCGCTGACCGCTCCTGCTCGGACATCGCCGGGAGCGTGTCCTCTCCCGCGATCACCAGGACCAGATCGTATGGGTCCACGGTCTTGAGGCCTGGCGCCGGCGCGAGCGGCTCGCTCCCGTCCATCGGCGCCCACTGGACGTCCTGGATCGCGATCGGCTCGCGCTTGTTGAGCGTGTCCGAGAGCCGGCCTTCGACGAGCATCCGACCGACGATCCGCCACTCGTCGGTCATCCCGTCGAAGGTGATGCCGCCGGCCGCCGCGGCCGGGGCGGCCACCCCGATGGCCGGCGCCGCCGCCGACTCCTTTCGCCGTCTCAGGAAATCGAACGGCACGTCACTCCTCCGCAGCACCCGTGTTGTCGCGGATGATATCGACCACGGTGGCATCGGCGAGCGTCGTGGTGTCGCCGAGGACCCGACCCTCCGCGATGTCGCGCAGCAGGCGGCGCATGATCTTGCCCGACCGGGTCTTGGGCAGGTCCGGGACGAACATCAGGAACTTGGGCCGCGCGATCGGGCCGATCACGTAGGCGACGTGCTCGCGCAGCTGGAGCGCGAGTGCGTCGGACGGCTCCTGGTCGGCCTTGAGGATCACGAAGGCGAAGATCGCCTGGCCGCTGATCTCGTCCTTCTTGCCGACCACGGCGGCCTCGGCCACGGAGCGGTGGTCGACCAGCGCCGACTCGACCTCGGTCGTGGAGATCCGGTGGCCGGCGACGTTCATGACGTCGTCCACCCGGCCGAGCAGCCAAAGGTAGCCGTCCGCGTCGCGCTTGGCGCCGTCGCCGGCGAAGTACATCCCGGGGAACCGACTCCAGTACGTCTCCATGTAGCGTTCGGGGTCGCCGTAGATGCCGCGCAGCATGGCCGGCCACGGCCGCTTGAGGACGAGGTAGCCTCCCCCACCCCTGGGCACCGAGTTGCCGTCGGCGTCGACGACGTCGGCATCGATCCCCGGGAACGGGAACGTGGCCGAACCCGGCTTGGTGGTGGTCACCCCAGGGAGCGGCGTGATCAGGATCTGGCCCGTCTCGGTCTGCCACCAGGTGTCGACGACCGGCGTCCGGTCGCCGCCGATGTGCTCGCGGTACCACATCCAGGCCTCGGGGTTGATCGGCTCCCCGACCGAACCGAGGACGCGCAGCGATGACAGGTCATGTCCGTGGGGGATGGCCTCGCCCTGCTTCATGAAGGCCCGGATCGCGGTCGGGGCGCAGTACAGGATCGAGACCTTGTAGTCCTCGATGATCTGCCACCAGCGGTCCCAGGTCGGGGTGTCCGGCGCGCCCTCGTACAGGATCCCGGTGGTCGCGTTAGCCAGCGGCCCGTAGACGATGTACGAGTGGCCGGTCACCCAGCCGATGTCGGCGGCGCACCAGTACACGTCGTCGGGCTTGACGTCGAAGATCGCCTCGTGGGTGAACGACGTGCCGAGCAGGTAGCCGGCGGTCGTGTGGAGGATGCCCTTCGGCTTGGCGGTGGTGCCCGAGGTGTAGAGCAGGTAGAGCATGTGCTCCGAGTCGACCGCCACCGGCGGGCAGTCCCCGGACTGGCGGTCGACGATGTCGTGCCACCAGTGGTCGCGCCGCGGGACCATGTGGACGCCGTCGCCGAAGCGATCGACGACGAGCACCGCCTCGATCGTCGGAGTGTCGGCCAGCGCCTCGTCGGCGTGGTGCTTGAGGCCGACCTTCCTGCCGCGCCGCCAGCCACCGTCGGCGGTGATCAGGACCTTGGCCCCGCAGTCGTTGATCCGGCCCGACAGGGCCTCGGCCGAGAAGCCGCCGAAGATGACCGTGTGCGGGGCGCCGATCCGGGCGCAGGCGAGCATCGCGATCGGCAGCTCGGGGATCATCGGCATGTAGATGGCCACCCGGTCGCCGGTCTCGACCCCGAGCTCCCTGAGCGCATTGGCCGCCTTGCTCACCTCGCGCTGGAGGTCGCGGAAGGTCAGCGTCCGGGTATCACCCGGCTCGCCGATCCAGTGGTAGGCGACCTTGTCGCCGAGGCCGCGCTCCACGTGCCGGTCGATGCAGTTGTAGCTGACGTTGAGCTCGCCACCGACGAACCATTTGGCGAACGGGAGGTCCCATTCGAGGGTCGTGTCGAACGGCTTGGACCAGTCGAGCCGCTCGCGGGCACGTTTCGCCCAGAAGGCCTCGAAGTCGCGCTCGGCCTCCTCGTACAGGTCGGGACCCGCGTTGGCCTGGGCGCTGAACGCGGGGTCGGGCGGGTAGGTCCGCGACTCCGCGAGGAGGTTCTCGATCTCGGGCGACGGGGAGGACGGCTCGACGCTCACGGCACCCTCGCACTGGCGATGTCGGCTGGCCGGGCCATCCTACCGCGCAGGCCCGGCGCGCGCGACGGTTCCCGTGCCCTGCCTACTCCGTACCCTCGGCCAGCTCGTCCTGGTCGGGCGCCAGGCCGACCTCGACGCCGTCATGTGGGTCGCGCGCGAGGACGACCCGCTGCGGACGCGGGATCTCGATGCCGTGTGTCTTGAACGCGGCGAGCAACCGCTTTCGGAAGTCCCCGCCCGCCGCCCACTGGTCGGCGGCGCGGACGGTGCCGAGGATCTTGAGCGTCACGCCGTACTCCGCCAGGGCCGCGACGCGCTCGACCCTGGGCGCCTCGAGGACGCGCCGCTTCCAGGCCGGGTCGCCGGCCATCTCGCGACCGACGTTGTCGACCACCTCGATCGCCTTGTCGATGTCGGTGCCGTAGGCGACGGTGACGTCCTGGTTGATCCGCGCCCAGACCCGGGTCAGGTTGGAGGCCACCCGGATCTCGCCGTTGGGGATCGTGTGGACGACGCCGTCGAGGTCGCGCAGGGTCGTCCGGCGCAGCGTGAAGTCCTCGACGACGCCGGCGACGCCGGCGGCCCGGACGACGTCGCCCTTGCCGAACTGGTTCTCGATCAGGATGAGCGCGCCGTTGAGGTAGTCCTTGACCAGGCTCTGCGCACCGAACCCGACGGCGATGCCCACGACGCCGAGGCCGGCGATCGCCGGGCCGACGTCGAGCCCGAGCTGGTCGAGGACCATCAAGGCGGCGATGACCACGATGAACGCCTGGAGGGTCCGGCCCCCGAGTGAGTCAAGCGTGTCCATCCGCTTCTTGAGCTCGACCGCGCTGAGCTCCTGGGCGGTCCCCTCACTGGCTTCGCGGTCGAGCAGCGCCTTGACGAGCCCGCGGACGGACAGCCGGGCCAGCCGAATGGCGACGATCGTGACGATCAGGATCAGCAGGATCGGGAGGATTTCGTCGCGCAGCACGTCGACGATCGTGCTCCACGGCTTCTTGTCGAAATCAGGCATGCACCAAGCCTAGCGCGCGACACCGTCCGCGGCACCGTGCGCCAACGGCGTCCCGGGCAGGGCACGCGGAGCCGCCACAGGAGGCCGTCGAGATCCGCTGAGCGCGTCGGCGATTGCGCGGAATGCGAGCACCGTCGCCGGGCGTGGCGGCCGGCCTGCCGAATTGTCGCGCCGTTGCGTTCAATGCACGCCTGCGCCGTGATCGGTGGTTCACCCGCCAAGCAGTTGCGTCGAGTGCAAGGATTCGGACCTCGCCTCGCCGGGCGGCGACGTTGGTTGCATCCGACGCAAGCGGCTGCCGGTGGTTTGCGCCAGACGCAACATGGCGGCAGCGCCGCGGCCGCTCGGGCAGAGCGGCGAGCCGTTCGGGCAGGGCCGCGGCCGCTCGGGCAGGGCGGCGGGCCGTTTGGCCAACGCGGCCGCGGCACTGGACAGCGCCGCGGGACGAACGCGACGCCCGGCCGCCCGGCGGACTGGCGGCGCCCGCTCCACGAGGCGTGGAAGACAATCGCGGAGCCGCGGGGACGGCCGGTCGACCCGAGGCTATGCCGTGGCGCTCGACGGAGCGTGGACCCGGGCCGGCTCGCGCTCGGGGACCACGCCGCCCAACCGGATCGAGACTGCGGCCGCCGCCTCGCGCGCCTGGACGGCGAGCTCGGGGATCCGCCGGGGCGTGACCCGGAACGCGGGGCCCCAGATATCGACGGCGGCGATCACGTTGCCGCGCGCATCGTGAACGGGCGCCGCGACCGCGTTGAGCCCCAGCTCGTACTCGCCGATCGCGGTGGCAAACCCGCGTCGCCGGATCCGGGCCAGCTCCTCGAGCAGCGGCTCCAGCTCGACGATGGTCCGCTCCGTGTACCTGACGAGGCCACCCCGAACGATTCGGAGCACCTCGCGCTCGGCGAGCGACGAGAGCAGGACCTTGCCGGACGCCACGCAATGGAGCGGTGTGGCCCGGCCGGTCCAGTCGCCGACCGCGATCAGGTTGGGACCGTCGGCCTGGGCGACCGACAGCATCGACTGGCCGTCGAGGATCCCGAGGCCCGTCGTCTCATGGGTCAGCCGCGCCAGCCGCTCCAACTCGGGCAGGGCGATGCCGCGCAGGTCGAGCGTCCGCTCGGCCCGCTCGGCCAGCCGGATGACCACCAGGCCGAGGCGGTACTTGCCGGTCTCGTCGTCCTGCTCGACCAGCCCGCGCTTCTGGAGCGTCGCCAGCAGCCGCGAGGCCGTCGACTTGTGCAGCCCGAGCTTGCGGGCCAGCTCCGTCACGCCGGCCTCGCCCTGACTGTCACCGAGGGCCAGCAGCAGCGCGGCCGCCCGGTCCACCGACCGGACGGCGTTGCCGTCGAGGACCATCCCGCCGGGTCCGTTCATCCCGCTGATGGATGGGTCATGGCGCCGGTGGCTGCCGGCTCGCCGAGCCGACCGTGGGCACGGGCCTCGAGCGCCGCATCGAGCGAATCGCTGAAGATCGTCAACACCTCGTCGACCGTGTCCCCCTGCGCGTGCGCTTCACAGATGAACCAGGGTTCGCGCGAGTCCGGTTCGGGCATGGCGCCGCGGAGATGCATCCCGATCGCAATCGCGTCGTACAGCTCGTGGTCGGTGTTCGCCCAATCACGGTACTCCGATGGCTCGGTCTCCGTGAACATGATCCCGAACATCGACGGGTGGCCGGTGAAGACATACGGTAGGCCGGTCGGGTTGAGAATCTCGCGCAGGCCGTCCTGCAGCCGTCGGCCGACCGCGTGGATCGTCTCGAGTGCGGGTGTGTCGCGAAGGATCTCGAGCGTCTTGACGGCCGCAGCGGCGGCCACCCGGTTGCCGGCGTAGGTGCCGCCGTGACTGACCTTGTCCGGCAGGACGCTCATGACCTCCTCGCGCCCACCGAAGGCCGCCGCGGGATAGCCGTTGCCCATCGCCTTGGCGTACGTCGCGAGGTCCGGCTTGATCCCGAAGTACTCCGCCGCCCCGCCGCGGGCGAGCCGGAACCCGGTCTTGACCTCGTCGAAGATCAACAGGATGCCGAACTCCTCGGTCAGCTTGCGCATCGCCTGGTGGAAGCCGGGCTTGGGCATGATCGCCTGGGCGTTGCCGAGCACGGGCTCGACGATGATCGCCGCGATCTGGTCGCCCTCCCGCTCGAACAGGCGTCTGAGGAAGTCGATGTTGTTGTAGCGAGCCGGGATGATCGTGTCGGCGACCGCACTGGGGATGCCGCGACCCCAGGCCAGGCGCACCGGGTTGTCGGCGTCGCCCAGCTCGGCCATGTCGTTGGGCGAGACGCTGATCAGGGCGTAGTCGTGGACGCCGTGGTACTGGCCCTCGAACTTGACGATCTTCTCGCGACCGGTGTACCCGCGGGCGACGCGCATCGCGTGCATCGTGGCCTCGGTGCCCGACACGGTCATCCGCGCCTGGTCGACCCAGCCGGTGAGCTCCTTGACCAGCTCCATCGAGCGGACCTCGTCCTCGCTGGTCAGCGAGAAGCTCACGCCCTTGCGCATCTGCTCGTTGACGTAGTCGTCGACGCGCTCGTCGTTGTGACCGAGGATCACCGGACCGTAGCCCATCCGCAGGTCGACGAACTCGTTGCCATCGAGATCCCAGACCCGGCCACCCTTGCCGCGATCGACATAGATCGTGTCGTCGCCCCAGGCGCGGAAGTTCGAATTCGTGCCTCCCGGCAGCGTGCGCAGGGCGCGCTGGTAGAGGGCTGACTGGCGTTCGCGGCGGAGCGTCGGAACCGTGCGGGCGGCGGGCTCGGTGGCCATGAGCGATCTCGGCGTGCGGATTTGGACACCCGGTCCGTGGGACGCGGGTTGCGCGGAGCGGGACGCGCGCCCGGGCATGGTGCCACAGCGCCCGATTGGGCGTCAACGCGCGACGCGCGAATACCGCGGGCGTCCCAGACTTCGGCCACGAATCTCGTCGACTTGTCCGCCGCAGGCCGTGAGATGCGTCGTTTTGGCGGGTGGCTGTGCCTGCGCGGAAGGCTACCCTTCGGTGCCGGTCGATGCGGCCTCGACGGCCTTGACGGTCGGCACGACCCGCCGCCGCCGGTCGTGCAGGGCGTCGTGGATCTCGGCATTCGTGCGGCGGTCGCGTCCGGCCGCGGCCGCGTGCGGATGGGGATGTCCGTGCGCGTGGCCGTCGTCGATCTCGAACGGCATGCCCCGCGCGAACAGTTCGGTGAAACGCTGGACCAGCTCGGGGTCGAACTGCATTCCGCTGTGCCGGCGCAGCTCGCGGAGCGCTGCCTCGTGGGTGATCGCGTCGCGATACGGGCGACCGGCCACCATCGCCTCGTAGGCATCGGCGATGGCCACGATCCGAGCCCCGACCGGGATCTCCTCGCCGGCCAGCCCGTACGGATAGCCGCGGCCGTCGTACCACTCGTGGTGATGGAGCACGATCGTCGCCGCGTCGCGGAGCGCGCCGGCCTGTTCGAGGATGACCTGGCCGATCTTCGGATGCTCGGACACGATCCGCCACTCCGGATCGTTCAGCTCGCCCGGCTTGGTCAGGATCTCGTCGGGGATCGCCAGCTTGCCCAGGTCGTGGAGCATGCTGGCCACCCGGATCCGCTCGATCTCGCTTTCCGGCAGGCCGAGGCCGAGAGCCAGCTCGACGGCCGCTCCGGCGATCATGGTCGACGGCTTGCCCGCGAAACCGGCTCGCGAGCCGAGCGCCGCGGTCAGCGAGTCGGTTGCCGCCCCGAAGGCCGCCCGACCGACCTCGATCGCCTGGTTGCGAGCGCCCGGGGCGATGGCCGCGCGTCGAACCAGGCCGTTGTCCTCGAGCTCATGGAAGACGTACACCTGGTCGCGACCGAGCGCCTTGGCGCTGTACATCGCGTTGTCCGCGTCCCGGACCAGGGCTTCGAGGTCGAGATGGCCGCCGAAGCCTCCGGCGACCCCGGCCGACAGGCTCGTCGAAGCCAGGTAGCCGTCCTCCAGCGAGACCGCCAGCCGGCCGACCAGCCGGCGCAGCTTCTCGGCCAGCGAGGCCGCGGCGTCGACGTCGGTCTCGGGCAGGACGAGCAGAAATTCCTCACCGCCGTAGCGACCGACGACGTCGATCGAGCGCAGGTTCTCACGCAGCGTGTCGGCCACGCGGCGGAGCATCAGGTCGCCAGCGGCATGGCCGTGCGAATCGTTGAGTCGCTTGAAATGATCCAGGTCGACCATGACGACCGACAGCTGGTGGCCGAAGCGCGACGCGCGATCGATCTCGGTCTCGAGCGTCGCCAGGACCGCCTGACGATTGAGCACGCCGGTCAAATGGTCGACCGTGGCGAGCGTCCAGACCTCCGTCAGCCGGTCCGCCAGCTGGGCGAAGCTGGCCCGAAGGTGCGGGTCGTGGATGCCGTTGGCCCTGGCGAGGTGGCGGGCGTCCGTCGCGGAGGCGAGCTGGTCCAGCAGCCGGGTCATCCGCCGCGTCTGGCGACGGACGACGGTGAACGCGAAGCCGGTGGCGCCGAGAATGGCCGCTGCGAACAGGAATCCGACGGCCAGGTAGTTCTGCACCAGCTCCGGCGCCAGCGCGGCGAGGTTGGGCATCCTTCGAGGCTCTCCCCGGTGATGGGCGCGGTCGCCCACTCCCGGGAAGCGTGCGCCGGGTCGACTCCATGCACCATCAGCCGAAAGTCCCAAACCGACGGTACCGCCTGAATCGGGACCGCGCCACGGTCAGACCGGCGTGGCCAGCCAGTTGGGCAGTTCGCGAGCCAGGGTGGCCAGCGGCAGGGACCCGTGACCGAGTACGGCATCGTGGAAGGCGCGCAGGTCGAAGGCCGATCCGTCGCGGGCCGAGAGCTCGGAGCGGAGCCGCTGGATCTCGCGCTGGCCGACCTTGTAGGTGAGCGCCTGGCCCGGCCAGCAGATGTACCGATCGGTCTCGATGACCGCATCGGTCTCCGACAGACCGGCGCCCTTCAGGAAGTCGATCGAGCGCTGGCGCGGCCAGCGCAGTGCGTGCAGCCCCGTATCGACGACGAGGCGGGCCGCCCGCCAGGCCTGGGCGTCCAGCATCCCGAACCGTTCGGCCTCGTTGCGGAAGAGGCCCATCTCGTCGGCCAGCCGCTCGCTGTACAGGCCCCAGCCCTCGGCGTAGGCGCCGCCGACCATCCGCGATCCGAGCCGTCGGAAGGTGATCAGCCCGTCGTTCTCCATCTCCAGCGCGATCTGGAAATGGTGGCCGGGCACGGCCTCGTGGAACGTCGTCGTCGCCAGCTTGCTGAACTTCCGGCTGGGCAGGTCATAGCCGTTGGCGTAGTAGATCCCGGCCCGCGAGCCGTCCGGCGCCGGCGGATAGTAGTAGGCGAACGGCGCGTCCTTCTCCTTGTACGCCTCGACGAGGCGGACGTCGCAGTGAGCCACCGGGAGCTCGCCAAAATAGCGGGGGGCGGCGCGCATGGCCCGCTCGATGTCGTCGGCAGCCCGCTCGAGGAGGGCCTCCCCGGTCGGCGGCTGGTTCGCGGGGGCGGCATCGAGGTCCGCACGATAGGCGGACGTGTCGTCGCCGAACCCCTCGCCACGGGCGATCAGCCGGCGCTCGGCCTCGATCGACTCGAGCTCTTCGAGTCCGATCCGGTGCACCTCGGCGGGATCGAGCTCGAGCGTCGTCCAGCTTCGGATTGCGGTCCGATACAACTGCTCGCCGTTGGGCGCGGACCAGACGCCGGGCTCCACGCGGGTCGCCGCCAGGTAGTCGCCGCGAAGGACCTCGAGGAACGCGGCGTCGGCCGGGTAGACCGTGTCGCGGACGACGTCGCGGATCCGCTCGCGATCCGCCTCGTTGGCGACCTTCGCCATCGAGGGGATGATCGCCGACTCGATCGGCACCTCGAGCATCCGCTCGATCTGGGCGATCACCCGTTCGGCGACGATGCGTGGCGCCGTGAGCCCCGATGCCAGCCCGTCGCGGAGGATCTGCGCATTGGCCGCCATGAACACGGGATAGGCGTGCAGGCGCGCGATGAACGCGTCGAGCCGGGCCGGGGTGTCGACCGGCTGGAACTGGGTCATCTGCGGCAGGAGCTGCTGCGGGCCGCCCATCTGGTCGACTACGCGGAGCTGGTGGAGCGCCTGGTCGTCTTCCTCGATCTGCAGCTCGGCGACCACCGACAGCATGTCCCGCGTGATCCGTTCCTCGGTCGGCAGCCCGTCGGTCGCGATGGCGGCCGCCTCGGCCGCCGTTCGGACCATGAGCGCTCGCCAGCGAGCGCGCCCCTCGGGTCCCGGGTCCTCGAGCCGATCGGCATAGCGCTCGTCGCCGTACACGGTGGCGGTCGTCGGGTTGAGCTCAAGGATCAATTCCCAGAACCGGTCGGCAAGCTGGTTGACGGGCGAATCGGCCCGTTCTGGTCCGGTCACGAAGGTGTCTCCCGTGCGGCGCGCCGGGGTCCCGGCACGCGACGACATGAATGACTCCTAGGCTAACGCGGGGCGACCCGGCGCGCCGTTCAGCCCCCGAACAGCGGCAGCTGCTCGCCGGTCCGTTCGACCAGCGGGTCCAGGCCGAGGAACGGCTCGAGGTCGGCCAAGTCGAGCGGGTCGTGCGCCAGGAAGGCGCGCAGGTGATCGGCCTTGACGATGTGCCAGGTCCCTTCGTCCAGGGCGGCCCGGAGCAGCGGCGACCGCTCCAGCTTGTAGCGCACGAGCTCGGCGCGCTCCGGCGCGATCACCAGGAACCGGATGAGCGACTCGTCGGGCGGGATCCGCCCGTGGCGGCGAAGGATCGGCTCGCCGAGCATCGCCGTCCATTCCACCTCGAACAACAGGGCGACCCGGTTTCGCACGTACCAGATGGCATCGACGTCGCCAAGCGCCTCGCCGGCCCGGCTGATGCCACCCAGGTAGACCCGCTGCTCGCGATCATCGAGGCGATCGGCGAGCGGCCCCTGCGCCGTCCGTCTCGACTGCTCCGCCCGGCCGATCCAGACCCGCATCCCGAGCCGATGCCCGGCATCGGCCAGGAGGCCGAGCAGCTCGGTGTGCTCCTGGCTTCGACGCAGCAGGTCGTCAGCGGTGATCAGGCCGTCCGGCGTGCTGGCAAGGCTGCGATAGCTGTCGAGACAGGCCCGGACGAGTCCCTCGTCGGGCAGGTCGTGGCCCGTGAACAGCGAGGCGATCCGTTCGTAGAACGCGGCCTCGGAGATCGGCCCGGCCGTCGACAGCAGGCTGAACACGGCCCACTCGACGCGGTCGGCGAGCGGCACGGCTGCCGCCTCTCGGTCCTCGCGCTCGGTCAGCCACCAGCGTCCGGGCTCGATCTCGACGATCCGGCGCTGGGTCGGGCGGGTGAGCTCGTCGCGGATCAGCGCCAGCAGGCCCTCGACGGGATCGGGGCTGAGGTCGCGCGCCGACACGGGACGGCGGAATCGGGCGACGGCCTGTGCCTCCGCGGTGGACGGTCGCGGATCGGCATCACGATGGTTTGCCTGCGGCCCGCGGCCCTCGTCGGTACCGCCCGACGGCGCGCGATCCATCGGTTCGCCCGGCGCCAAGGTGCCACCCGCCGGGAACGACTCGGCCGGCAGGGTGGCCGCCGCCAGCCGGCGGAGCTGGCCGGCCCGGTCGAGCCCGACGAGGACCTCGCCGAGGACGCGCTCATAGCGGGCGGGCTCGCCCCGCGCACGCAGGATCTCGACGGTGGTCTCGGTGACGGTCCTGGCGGTGTCCGCGGCCGAGAAGGGCCGCTGGTCGAAGCGTTCGGGAGGCGCGAACAATCCGCGTCCCGGGATCACGTCCGGGTCGCCGGCGCCGCCGGGCATCGGGTCGAGCCCGACATTGCCACGGGTCCGCGGCCCCGGGGGCATGAGGCCGCCCGGTGGCAGCAGCTCCACGATCCCGGCAGCGTCGTCCTCCGGGTCGGCAAGCCGGGCGCTCAGGACCCGGTAGCCGGCCGTGGCGCCGCCCATGACCGCGGCGACGACGGCTTCGGCACCGCCGTCGACCAATTGGACGACGCGGCCGTCGCGGGCCATGACCGGCTCGACCGCTTCGAGCGCCCGGCCGATCGAGGCCGCCTGCCAGCTCCACGGCGCTCGCAGCGATGAGCTCGCCAGCGCATCGATCGGCAGCATGGCGGCGGCGTCGCGTCCGAGCGCCCAGGCCGTTCCGTGGTAGGCAGTAACCAGACGTTCGAGGCTCGGGCGCATGGGCGGCTGCCCGAGGACGAGGCGGACCCGCGGCGTTGCGGCGGTTCGCCCATAGCCCGAGGCATCGTCGCGGAGCGACACGAGTCCGGATGGCCCCGACAGACCGAGGACGGCCGTCGCGGTCCCCTCCCCGAGGCTTCGCAGATCCTCGCCGAGGCGCGCCTGAACGGCGCCCATGGACCCGGAGTCGAGCCGCTGGATGAACCCGCGCACGCTCCGGAACGCGTCCTCGAAGGCGAGCCACGGGTTCCGCTCGCGCCACTGGGTGGCGGTCGGAAGTCGGACGTGCCCGCCGGCGACGCGGAGCGCGGCCGCCCGGCCCGGATGCGTGGCCAGTCGGCTGGCAGGCAGGATCGCGTGGAGCAGGGTCAGCCGGAGTGCCGCGAGCACCGGCGCCGCCCGGAGGTCGCCCTCGATCCGTTCGAGGATCGCGCCGAGACCGACGAGCTGCCTCGGCGTGTGCAGGTCGAGCAGCTCGTCCGGCAGGGTCGCCGCCCCGGCGACGTCCGGGAAGCGGCCGCGCAGCATGGTCCGCATCGCCTCCACGCCCACGTTCGAGGTCGCCCGAGCGAGGTCGTCGTCGTCGAGTGGCCCCTGTCGCTGCTCGGACCCGCCGCGCTGGTCGCGGCAGACCGTGCACCGGTAGTGCCGGGCGACCGCACGTGGCGTCTCGACCGGGTTCCCGTCGGGGGCCTCGAACGACCAGAGGACATCGTCGACGACGAGTGCCCGCGCGCACGTTGCGCAGCGGGTCGCGAAGAGGTCCCCGATCGACACCTTGAGGCTCGAATCGCCGCGTGGCGAAGCGGCCATCCCCTGGAACGCCGCGTCGAGATGGCGCACGTCCGGCGGGCGGAGGACGACCTCGGCGAGCATGCGGCTGAGGGGGCTCGATTCGAGCGAGATCCCGCGGCGCTGGAGGTCGACGGCGGATCGAGCCACCCAGCCTCCCCGACCGAACAGGTCCGCGACGACGTCGCCCGGCCCGCTGTGCAACTCGATTCGGGCGGCCACGAGTGCGGTCGACGGCGCTGGGGCGAGCCGCTCGAACACCGGCAGCGAATGTGCCGGTTCAGCGCTGGTGAACGTGGTCCGGCCGGTCATCGAGCGCATGCTAGTCGACCGGCGTGCGCGATCCGGCGGGCGTCGCGGCCCGCCGGCGAACCGTTACGGCTCGTCGAGCTCGTCCGGCTCGTCCTCGAAGGCCTCGTCGCTGGTCGATTCGGGCGGCAGGACGCGGTCGAGGTCCTCGATCTCGTCGTCCTCCTCGTCGTCCTCGAGGTCCTCCTCGAGATCCATCTCCTCGCGGACGAGGGTGCCCTTGGTGTACGGACGCAGGTCGGTCGACTTGGCCGCGGTCGGGAAGCTGACCTTGCCGTAGTTGGTCGGGTCCTGGAAGATCTCGCGAAGGATGATCCGGACGTCCTTGTCGCCGAGCGACGTCACGCCGGCCGCGTACTTGTTGCCGTCCGCCATCAGCTTGAGCAGCCGGGCCGCGACACGCGGCTCCACGACGCCAATCCGGACGCCGTTGCTGTGGGCGATCAGCCGATTGCCCTCCGGGGTGAGCTCGACCGAGTCGCCCGGGTTGACCTGGGCCAGCTGGCGCGGGTCGGCGAGGTCCGTCAGGAACGCGAAGCCGGTCTTGCCGGTCTCCTCGACGAAGATGCTGACCGGCGCCTTGCTGCCTTCCTGCGCGGGCACGGTCTGCTCGCCGGCGGCGACGAGGAGCACCTTCAGCCGATCGATGTTCCGCTCGGCGATGCGGTTGGTTGGATCGAGGGCCAGGGCGGTCTGGTAATGCTCACGCGCGGCGCGCAGCTCACCGAGCTCCCAGAGCGACTTGGCGAGGCGATTCTCCGACTCGGCGTCCGGCCCGAGCTCGAGGAGCTTCCGGTTGGTGGCCGCCGCCTCCGCCCACCTGGCGGCCGACGCCTGGGCGATCGCCTGGTCCGCCAGCTGGCGCTTCTGCCGGGTCAGGTTGACGGGACTCTGGGCGGTGGTTTCGGTATCGGGAAAGGTCACGAGGCGGTCGTCCTTTCGGGCGTGGCGAACATCGGAGCGGGTCCGGAGCAGGGCGCGCGGCGACGCGGGCCATTGCGCGAGTATCGCTTGTAGCACGCGCGAGCCGACCCGTCAAACGGGCGCGAGCGTGTCGGCGGCGCCGCCGACGCCGAGAAGCGGGCCCCCGGGACCGGGGACCACCTCGCCCGGAGGCGGCCGCCCACCCCGTCCGTCAGGAGCGCAGCATCAGGTTCCAGCCGGCGACGAGCACGCCCAGCCCCGCCAGCAGGCCGATCTGCCACAGCCAGCGCAGTTCACGCCGGCGGGCCGGGGTCGTGCCGGTCAGCGCGTCCCAGAGGTACATGGCGAGGGTCAGCAGCGCAGGCCCGACGAGCCGCGGGATCTCCATGGCCCGCAACGCGGCCGCGCCGATCGCGATGGCGGCCGCGTAGGTCACGGCAGCCCACAGCGCGTCCGACCACCTCGAGACCCGCAGCGCGACGGCCCGATAGCCGAGCAGCCCGGCCAGGATCCCGTCGCCGGTCGCCAGGATCAGCAGGTTGGTCTCGGGCAGCGTCCGGTGCGTGTCGGGTGGACCGATGAGGGCGCCGGGAACCAGGGCCGCGACACCGCTGAATCCGATGAAGCTGACCAGCAGGATCGTGACCAGAACGGCTGCCTGGTCGTCGGCGCTCAGGCCGCTGACCGTCCGATGGATCCGCGCCTCGAGGGCGAGCGTGCGACGGACCAGCAGCCAGGTCACGGCCAGCGCCGGGACCAGCCACAACCCGAACGGGACCAGCCGGATGGCCCCGAGACAGGCGACCGAGGCCGCTGCCGGGAGAATCAGGGCTTCGATCGCCACGCCACCGCCGGTCTCGGTCGACGCGAACTCGTCGGCAAGGACCTGGAGTGCGCCCAGGACGACCGCCCCGAGCAGCAGGGCGGCGACCAGCCAGACCAGCGGCGGCTCGACCAGCCGCGACAACCCGACGACCGTGACGGCCACCAGGGCGAGGTCGCGCAGGCCGGCACCCTCGTCCGCGGTCGCCCCATGGCGCGCCGCCATCATATCCGACCCGGCTTGCCGGCGACCCAGGCCAGCAGGTCTGCACGCGATCGCGTGTTGACCACGGCATCAGGACCGATCCAGGCCCGGCGGGCCTGGCTGACCCCCCAGCGCAGGTAGTCGAGCTCGTCGAGGTCGTGAGCGTCCGAGTCGATCGCGATCAGGCAGCCCATCCCGACGGCCCGGCGGGCACGCTCGACCGCGAGATCGAGCCGCGGCGGCGATCCGTTCATCTCGAGCGCCGTGCCGGTCCGGGCCGCCTCGGCGTAGACGCGGTCCCAGTCGAGGTCGAGGTCGTCGCGCTGGTCGATCTTGCGCCCCGACGGATGCGCGATGACGTCGACGTGCGGGCTGCGGATCCCGTTGAGCGTCCGCCGGGTCAGGTCCGCGCGCGACTGGCGGCGGCCCACGTGGACGGAGGCCACGACGACGTCGAAGCGCGCCAGCAGGTCGTCCTCGAAATCGAGCTGCCCGTCGGCACGGATCTCGAGCTCGCAGCCATGGAGGAGCCGGAACCCCTCCGCGGGCGTCGCGGGCGGTGCCGTTCCCGCCGCCTCCTCGGCAGCGAACCGCTCGTTCATCGCAGCGATGACCCGCGCCTGCTGGGCGACCCGCTCCGGCGTGAGACCGCGGGCGATCCCGAGCGACTGCGAGTGGTCGGTCAGGACCTGGTAGGCGCGACCGCGCGCCCGGGCCGCGGCGATCATCGCCTCGATCGGCTGATGACCGTCCGACCAGTCCGAATGGCTATGGAGATCGCCCCGCAGGTCCGCCAGCGAGACCAGCCGCGGCAGCGTCCCGGCCAGTGCCGCCTCGATCTCGCCCTGGTTCTCGCGCAGCTCGGGCTCGATGAACGGGAGACCGAGGAACGCGTAGGCGTCGGATTCCGAGGCGAACATCCGTAGCTCGGCGCCGGGACCCGCCACCGGCTCGCCATCCTCCCCGATCCGCAGGAAGCCCTTCTCGGACAGGCTCCAGCCCCGGTCGCGGGCCATCGCCCGCAGCCGGACGTTGTGCTCCTTCGAGCCGGTGAAATGGATCCGGTACGTGCCGGCCGCCTCGGCCGACATCGCCATCAGGTCGACCTGGGGGCCGCGGACGAGCCGGATCGCCGACTTGGCCAGGCCCTTGTTCACGACCAACTCGGCCATCGGCAGCGACGTGAACGCTGCCATCAGGGCGGCCGGATCGGCCGTCTCGGCGAGGATGTCGAGGTCGCCGATGGTCTCCTTCCTGCGGCGAAACGATCCAGCCGGTTCGAGCGAACGCACGCCAGGGACCGACGAGAGGGCCGCCATCACGGCCGTCACCAGCTCCTCGGCCCGATCGAGGCGCATCCGTTCCGGGGGCCGGTCGGCGAGGCGGGCGAGGCCCTCCAGCACCAGCCCCTCCGTCCGGGCCGACATCCCGCGGACCGTTCGGAGCCGTCCGCCTTCGGCGGCCGCACGCAGGTCGTCGAGCGATTCGATCCCCAGCTCCAGGTGGAGCTGGCGGACCGACTTCGGTCCGAGGCCGGAGATCTGCAGGAGCTCGACCAGCCGCGGCGGCACCTCGGTACGCAGCCGCTCGTGGAAGGCGAGCCGGCCGGTCGTGGCCAGCTCGGCGAGCTTGTCCGAGATGGCCTTGCCGACCCCCGCGATCCGCGGCGGATCGCCCGAGCGATACGCCGACACGAGGTCGACCGGACTGCGCCCGATCTCGTCGGCGGCTCGGTGATAGGCGATGACCTTGAAGCCGAGCTCACCCTTGAGCTCGAGCATGTCCCCGATCTCGTGGAAGATCCGGGCGAGCTCGCCGTTGGTCAGGACGGCCTGGTCGGTGGTCACCGCCGGATGGTAGACGGTTGCCCGGCCGGGCCGGGCGTCAGGCGGCGACCACCCGGTCGCGTCCGGCCTTCTTGGCGCGATACAGGGCCCGATCGGCCAAGACGATCAGGTCCTCGATCGGCTGGTCGGCCCGGCTGGACACGGCGACACCGACCGACACGGTCACCGAGGCGACCCCGAACCGTCCCAGGTCGAGCGCGGCCACGGCCGAGCGCACGCGCTCGCCCACGTCGAGGGCAACCTTGGGACCGGGGTTCCGGAGCAGGACCACGAATTCCTCGCCGCCGTAGCGCGCCGGGACGTCGTCCTCGCGGACGGCGGCCACGATCGCCCCGCCGACATCACGCAGCACCTCGTCGCCGATCGCATGCCCGTGCTGGTCGTTGAGCAGCTTGAAGTGGTCGATGTCGATCATCAGCACGCCGACCGCGTCGCCCGACCGGCGGCGCCTGGCCAGGAGCCCGCAGAACTCGTCGAAGTAGCGGCGATTGGGCAGCCCGGTCAGCGCGTCCGTCGAGGCGCGGGCCTCGGCGTCGCGGTGCGAGTAGGCCCGGGCCAGCGCCGCCGAGGCCTCGTCGGCGGCCCCGACCAGCAGGCGGCGGGTCGTCGCCGACCAGGTGTCGCCGGTCCGGTGCGACAGGACGATGGCACCGACCACCCCCTCGTCGGAGCTCAACGGGGCCGCGAGCGTGCGATGGAGCCCGTAGACGCGGCGGACGCGGGCGGCGATCCGGTCGGCCACGAACTGGCGCTCGCGCTCGCCGGCGGGCGATCCACCCGGCCGAGCACCGGCACGGACGGGCCCGCCGGTCAGGCGGTCCGCCAGGTCGGCCCGCGCCCGGCCACCGCGGCCGATCAGGCCTTCGAGGCGAGTCCGCGAGTCCGGCCCGGCAGGGACCCGCTCACTCACCTCGGCCATCACCGGGACACGGAGCGCCTCGCGCTGGACCACCGTCCCGATCTCGAACACGGGATCCTCGAGATCGGCGATCGGCAGCAGCGTCGACGAGTCGGGCACGCCTGGACGGGCGCTGATCAACGTCGCATCGAGCACCCGGGCGTCCGGCCGCCGGCGGACCACCGCGATGTGGTCCGCATCGGTCGCCCGGGCCAGCTCGTCGACGATGGCGCTCAGGATCGCGTCGGGCGAGATCGATCGGGACAGCCCGGACAGGATCCGCGTGAACGACTCGGTCTCGGCGCGGCGTGCCGCCTCGAGCGCCGAGACCGCCTGGCGGTGGAGGATGGCGGCGGTCCCGGCGACCACCAGCAGCCCCACGATGGCCCAGTCGAGCAGGCCCGGCCGTGACGTGGCCATCCGCACGGCCAGAATTCCGCCGAGGAGGAGGAGCGACCCGGCGAACAGACCCCAGGACCGGCGAATCCGGCGGTCGGGCGCCTCGGGCGTGGCGGCCACCGGGCTCGGGGGATCGATCACTTCGGGATATGAGGATGGCGGTCCGAGGTCCGGACGTCCACTGGTACTTTCGTACCGCTGTTCGGATCGTGGCCCGATTCAGCTCAGTCGCAGCTGCGCCGCGTTCAGGTGGGCGACCCGTCGGCACTCGCCGCGTCGTGGCCGCCGTCGCGCTTGACCCGGTAAAGCGCGCGGTCGGCGGCCGCGATCAGGTCGGTCGCGTAGCGGCCGTCGGTCGGATAGGTCGCCACGCCGATCGACAGCCCGATCGGTACCGGGCCGCGCTGCTCGCCGACGAAGGTCTGGTCCCGGAACGCTCCGAGGATCCGCTCGGCCGCACTGCGCGCATCGGGTGCGTCGGTCTCCGGCAGGATGATCGCGAACTCGTCGCCACCGTAGCGTGCCGGGATGTCCGAGCCGCGCAGGGTCGATCGGATGAGCTCCGCCGTCCAGGTCAGGACGCGGTCGCCGAACAGGTGGCCGAACGTGTCGTTGACCAGCTTGAAATCGTCGAGGTCGAGCATCAGCACGCTCAGCGGGTGGCGGGCGCGCTGCGTTCGCACGACCTCTTCGCCCAGCCGTTCGTGGAAGAAGCGGTGGTTGAAGAACCCGGTCAACGGGTCGCGGTCGGCGAGCTTGCGGGCGTCCTCGTACAGCCGGGCATTCTCGAGGGCCATCGCCGCTTCGTTGGCCATGCTGTGGACCAGCTCGAGGACCTCGGCATTCCAGGGGATCGGCGTCTTCGAGAAGAGCTCCGCGACGGCGATCGACTGGCCCTTGGCCACGAGCGGCAGCATCGCCAGCGCCCGATGCCCCTCGGCTCGCAGCAGCGCGACCTCCGCCTGGTCGGCCGTCGGGTCGTCGGCGTCGATCAGGACCATCTCCTGGCGTTCGAGGACTCGCTGCGTTGTCGGGTAGCGCGCCAGCTCGAAATAGGGCTCCAGCCCGTCCGGCGGAGTCGCCGGAAAGTAGCCGAGCGATTCCACGCGGCCGGTCGACCGGTCCCAGTAGCTGATGGCGCACTCGTCGACGCCCATCGCCCGGGCCATGTGCCCGGCGATCAGGTCGGCGACCTGGCGCGGGTCCAGGCTCGTCGACAGGTCCGCGCTCATGTCGAGCAGCCGACGCAGCTCCTGGGCGAGATCCTGGGTCCGATTGAGCAGCCTGGCCGACTCGATCGCGGTCGCGGCCTGGTCGGCCAGGATCGTCAGCAGTCGCAGATGCTCGGGGCCAAACCCGTTGAGGCCGAGCTTCGAGAGCGTGATCACGCCGATCGTGACCGCGTCGTAGCGCATCGGGACGACGAGCATGGATTCGTCGACCTCGTCGGTCCCGGGGATCGAGCGTCCGCGAGAGTCGGCATTGGCGTCGTTGACGAGGAGCGGCTCGCCGCGCTGGGCGACCCAGCCCGTGAAACCCTCGCCGAGACGGGTGTGCAGGAGCGCCATGTCGACCCGTTCGTACGCGCCGACCGAGCCCTCGAACGCGATCGGGACCACGAGGTCCGGCGGCTCGATCAGGTACACCCGGGCGTTGTGGTAGTCGATGATCCGGCGTGTCTCTTCGACCACGGTCCGGCCGATCTGCTCGACCGTGCCGGCCCGGCTCATCCGCGCCGACGCGGCCTGGAGCATCTCCAGCTGGGCGGCGCGCGTCTGCGTCTGCTCCATCAGCTCGGCGTTCGAGAGCGCGACCGCGGCATGGGTGGCGAGCGTGCTGATGAACGCGACGTCGAGGCCGGTCCACGCACGTTCGAGATGCGTGGCCGCTGACAGCGCACCGATGACTCGCCCGTGATGGATGAGTGGCGCCACGAGCAATCCGGCGAAGTCGTAGACGCCGGCGTAGCGCTCGAAGCCTCGACCTCCGATGGAACGCACGTCGGACCAGGCGATCGCCTTGCCGGTCCGGATCACCTCCCCGGGCCAGCCCTCGTCCTGGCGGAACGAGGGCAGCCGCCGGGCCACGTCGTCGGCAATGCCCGCCCAGGCCGTGAGCTCGAGCCGGTCGTCGTGCACGATCCGGATCGTCGCCGTGTCGGCGCGCAGCGTCCGCCGCGTCTCGTCCACGATCATGCGGAAGAGCTCCTCGCGGTCGTGCGAGGCGACCAACCGGGCCGCCACGCCGAGGACGGCATCAAGCCGGTCGGCAAGGTCGAATTCGGGATCCGGTTCGGAATCCGGCCCGCCCCCTGGGCGCAGGCTCAGAAAAGCCGATCGAACGCCGACCGCCCCCGGGTCGTCACTGCCGATCTCCACTGCGCGCACGATGCGATCCTCGCATCCGGGGGCGACGCTGGGTGGGCGCCATCGGTCCTGGTGCCGGGTAGGAAGAAAGTCCCAGCGTTGACCCCGGATCGAGCCCGGGGCTACACTCCAGCCGCGTCGCGATCCCGATCCGGATCGCGTCCGTTCAGCTTCGCATCGCGAGGTCAACACCCCCCGTGGACGACGGTCCCAGTCGTTGCGGCGCCCGGCGCGCCGCGAATCCCAGGCTCCCCGTCCGCCCCGCCTCCTGACGGCTGACCGCGACCCCCGAAGGGGTTGCGCCACCGCGGCGGGACGGCCCGCTCGTGAGGTGGCAACCATGCTGTATCTGAGCCAGGCCATCGGCCGACCGGTGCTCGACGCCGCCGGCGAGCCGATCGGCAAGGTTGACGACCTCATCGTGGCGCTCGGACCGCGCTACCCAGCGGTCACGGGACTCGTCGTGGAAACCGACCGGCGGCGCATCTTCCTGCCTTGGTCGCACGTCGACCGCTTCGACGCGTCGGGCGCCCGCCTGTCGACCGCCACGATCGACATCACCAAGTTCCACCAGCGAGACGACGAGTTCCTGCTGCGCGAGGACCTCCTCGACAAGCAGATCGTCGACATCGACGGTCGGAAGGTCGTCCGGGTGAACGACCTGCGTCTCGACGACGTGGACGGCAAGCTCCACCTGGTGGCCGTCGACGTCGGCGCGTCCGGGCTGCTCCGCCGACTCGGGATGGAGGGCGCGTACCGGATCGTCGCCCGGAACCTGAACCTGCCCGTACCCGAGCGCTACATCGACTGGGAGGACGTCGACCCGGTCGAGACCAGCGTCGCCTCGATCAAGCTGCGCGTCCCGCACGCCGGCCTGACCGAGCTGCACCCCGCCGACCTGGCGACGATCATCGACCAGCTGGCGCCGCGCGACCGGGCGGGCGTGCTGGCCGCCCTCGACGACGAGGCCGCCGCCGACGCTATCGAGGAAATGGAGCCCGACACCCAGGTCGAGGTCCTCGAGGGCCTCTCGCCGGAACGCGCGGCCGACATCCTGGAGGAGATGTCACCCGACGACGCGGCCGACCTCGTGGCCGACCTGTCCGACGAGACGCGCCAGGAACTGCTGGCCCTCATGGAGCGCGACGAGGCCGAGGAGCTCGGTGGCCTGCTGGCGTATCCGGAGGACACGGCGGGCGGCACGATGACGACCGAGTTCGTCGCGGTCGAAGCGCACCTGACCGCCGCCCAGACCATCGAACGACTACGCGAGCTCGAGCCGGACGCCGAGACGATCTACTACGTCTACGTCGTCGACGAAGCCGGCCGGCTGGTCGGGGTGCTCTCGCTCCGCGACCTGATCGTCGCCCAGCCAGCGACGCCGATCGGCGAAGTGATGATCGACGAGCCCGTGTCGGTCGACGTCCTGGCCGATCGCGACGAGGTCGCCGGGATCGTCGCCCGCTACAACCTGCTGGCCGTTCCCGTCGTCGATGCCGAGCAGCGGCTGGTGGGCATCGTGACGGTCGACGACGCCATCGACACCATCCTGCCGGCGAGCTGGCGGCGCCGGGTCCGACCCGCCGCTTCGCGGAACTAGCCCGACCCGTGCGGCACGGCCTGGCCCGCCTGTTCGGGCGGTTCAGCGCGGACGAGCTCCTGCGTCTCCGCGGGCGGTTCCGGGGACGACGCGGCCTCGTGGCGTTCCTGGCGGTCATGGGCCCGGGGCTCATCGCGGGGATCGCCGGCAACGACGCCGGCGGCATCACCACCTACAGCGTGATGGGCGCGCAGAGCGGGTTGTCGCTGCTGTGGCTGTTCCCGATCACGATCGCGATCCTGGCCATCGTCCAGGAGATGGCGGCGCGGCTCGGCGTGGTCACCGGCCAGGGGCTGTCCGACCTGATCCGCGACCGGTTCGGCGTGCGGCCGACGGCCTTCGCGATGGCGATCCTGCTGCTGGCCAACGTCGCCAACACCGTCGCCGAGTTCTCGGGGGCGGCGGCGGCCCTCGAGCTGTTCGGGATCTCGCGCTACGTCGTCGTGCCGGTCGTGGCGGTGGCGATCTGGGCACTGGTGATCAAGGCCAGCTACCGGACCGTCGAGCGGGTCTTCCTGTCGGTGATCGTGGTCTTCCTGGCCTACATCGCCTCGGCGATCCTGGCCCATCCCGATTGGGGCCTCGTCGGCCGGTCGCTGGTGACGCCGACGCTCGATTTCGCACCGGCGACGCTGCTCCTGATGGTCGCCGTGGTCGGGACCACGGTCACGCCGTACATGCAGTTCTACCTGACGAGCGCGGTCGCCGAGAAGGGCATTGCCGAGGACGAGCTCGGCCTCGAGCAGGCCGACGCCATCGGCGGGTCGATCTGGACCAACCTGATCGCCGTGTTCATCGTCGTGGCCACCGCCACGACGATCGGCGTCGCGGGCGGCGCGATCACGTCCGCGTCGGACGCCGCCCAGGCGCTCGAGCCGGTCGCCGGGAAGCTCGCCGAGGGCCTGTTCGCGGTCGGGCTCTTCGGCGCCAGTGTGCTGGCCGCCACGATCATGCCGATCTCGACCGCGTTCGTGATCTGTGAGGCGTTCGGCTGGGAATCCGGCGTGGACAAGCGCTTTGGCGACGCCCGGGCGTTCTTCTCGATCTACACGTTCGTGCTCGTCGCCGGTGCGCTGATCGTGCTGCTACCCGGGCTTGACCTCCTGCCCGTGATCGTGGCGTCGCAGAACCTGCAGGGCCTGCTCCTGCCGATCGTGCTGGTGTTCATGGTCGTCCTCGTCAACGACAAGCGGCTCATGGGGCGGCATCGCAACGGGCGAGTCGCCAACGTGCTGGCCTGGGCAGCCGTCGGCCTGGTCGTGGTGCTCGACGTCGTGCTGCTGGGGGTCTCGGCACTGGGAGTGGTCGGGATTCGCTTGGCCTGAAGGTTCTCGTGGCTACGGCGGGGTGACGACCGTTCCAACCGGGGGCAGGTCGCCACCAGTGGTGCCCCCGGCAAGCGATCCGTCGAACGCGCCGAGCTCGAGGCGCGCCGGGCCGGGCGCGGAGGTCGGCGCCGCACGGATCGTGATCCCGCCGATCGTGATCGGTTCCACGTTGTACGCGTCAGAGGCCACGATGCTGACCATCAGCACGTTGGGCGCCACCAGCCGCGTGGTCAACCCGAGCGAGCCCGGGGCGTCGGTGGTGGGCGTGCCCGCGTAGGCGAGGGACGAGTTGCCGGCCGCATCGACCAAGGTCAGCCGGAACGAGCCCGGCCCGTCGGGGATCACGTCGATGCCGAGCTCGGTGAGCTTGAGCACGAACGCCAACTTCGACACCTGGCCCTGTTGAATCTCGCCGACGCCGGTCAGTTTCGCATCGGCCCATGGCACCGGCGCGGTTGGGACGGGCGAGGCGGTCGGGGCCGGCGTGGTAGCGCGCCCGGTCGAGGGCTCTGGCGAGGGCTCGGGTGTTTGCGGGCGTGGCAAGAGGGCGATCACCACGACGAACGCCAGCGCCAACCCGCCCACAAGAACCGCGGCGACGACGGCTCGGAACGTCCGTTCGCTCATCAGGTCGTGACGCGCGGGCGCCCGCCAGAGCACCCAGCGCGTTGCGGGTCTTCCATCGACGAGATGTCAGAGGAGCATGACGATCCGCCGCCATGAGTCGGGTAGACCGCGTGGACGTCAACGTCGCGACGATCGACCACAGCCGGGACGCCGGCGATCTCGTCGGCGATCAGCGTGCTGAGACGGCCCTGGCCATCGACGACGTGCTGCTGAAGGTGCACCAAATAAGCCTACTCGCGCACTCGAGGAGACGAGAAATCAAGAGCGGGACCTCCACCCGTTCGGATGGAGGTCCCGTGATGGGGCTGCGTAGATCCGTCAGCGCACCGAGTACTTCTCGAGGGTCATGACACTGTTCGCGTTGTAGGGCGTCGGGTTCGCCTGGGATCGGACGTACCACCGGCCAGACGACGTGAACTTGAACGTTGTGCTCGCGAGGCCGGCACTGTTGATGATGACATCACGCACAGTGACGATCCGGTACTTGCCCGAGCTGTATCGATAGAGGTAGAAGCTGACCTTGGCCGGCGCGAGCTCGGGACGAGCCGGTCGAACCGTGGTGGTGAAGGTGATCGAGGTATTGCGATTGATCGTCTTCGTCGCCCCCTTGTTTGTGGGGCGCAGGAGCGAGAGCTCGCGGACGACCGTTCGAACCTGGTTGCTCGTGGCTGCCGACAGGTCGGCTGTGCCGGCGAACACCGCGCGGTAGTACAGGTTGGTCACGGGAGTGTAGAAGAACGTCGCATGTCCATTGGCGTCCGTGGTCACCGTCGCGATCGTGTTCCAGTTCACGCCGTCACGCTGCGCCTGGAGCTGGACGGACCTGCTTCCCGGCACCGTTAGCCGAGAACTGCACGGTAAGGGTGAAGCCCTGGCCCCACAGGATCACCGGGTTGTGTGCGCCGGGCGGCGTGGGGGCCGACGTCGTTAGCGTGATCGGCGCCGAACGGGCGCAGTGACCGTGATGTCGGCGCTGGGGAGGCCCGTTCCGAGCTGGCGCCATTGCCAGCCGCGGATCACGGCTATGGACCGTGCCTATCGTATTGCTGACGGTGAAGTTGACGGTCGTAAGGCCGCTCGCGTTACGGTTCGTCTTCGTGCCGCCGGAACGCCCCACTATTCGTGCTCGTCCAGTCGACGACCACCCCGGTCAGCGGTACGGCTGCCCTGATGCTGACAGGAAATTGTGCGGCGACCGTGATCGTGGAGCCGGCCGGACCGAGCGTCTGGTTGACTTGGAGTCACGATCCACTTTGCAGGCAGGACACAGGTCACCGTGTTATCGGTGCTGGTGGATGCCAGGTTCGGGCGGGCGCTGGCGTCGATGGCAACACTGGCCGGCACCGTCGCGACGACGGTGCCCGTCGTCGTCATCCCAGAGACAGCCACGTTGTAGGTCGTGCCGCTCCCGGAAACCACGGCAGTAGTTGCACCGGCCGTGCCTGACAAGGCCACGTCGCCGGTTGCGAACCCGGACACGCTCGAGCTGAAGACCACGGTGAAATTGATCGGACTGGTACCAGTTGGATCTGCCTGGCCGACAGCTTGATTGATCGTCACCGACGGCCCGGGGGCCCAGGTCACGGTGTTATCAGTCGAGGTGGATGCGTGATTCGGTCGGCTGAGGCCGTCGATCGCCACGTCTGCAGGCACGGTCGCGATGACGGTGCCTGTCGTCGTCATCCCGGAGACCGCCACGTTGTAAGTTGTGCCGCTCCCGGTGACCACGGCAATCGTTGCACCGGCTGTGCCTGACAGGGCCACGTCCCCCGTGGCGAACCCGGACACGCTCGAGCTGAAGACCACCGTGAAGTTGATCGGCGAGGTGAACGTAGGATCCGCCTGCGTTGAGGCCTGGTTGACCGTGACCGTCGGGCCGGCGGTCGAGTACGTGACCGTATGGTCCGTCGAGGTCGAGGCATCATTTGGGTTGCCTGCCGCATCCGTCGCTACGCCCGCGTTGACCGAGGCGATTACGGTCCCACTCGACGTCATCCCGGACACAGCGACGTTGTAGGTGGTGCCAGTCCCGCTGACGGTTCCGGTTGTCGCACCTGCGGTGCCGGACAGGGCAACATCTCCGGTTGCGAAGTTGCTGACTGGCTCACTGAAGACCACCGTGAAATTGATCGGGCTGAGGCTGGTCGGATCGGCTTGGCCAGCGGCTTGATTGATTGTCACGGTCGGAGGCGTATTGTCGACCCAGTTCACGGTGTTATCCGTGGAGGTCGACGCCGCGTTGCCGTTTCCAGCTGCGTCGGTGGCGACGGCCGCTCCGACGTTCGCGATGACCGTGCCGGATGACACCATGCCACTGACGGCGACGTTGTAGGTCGTACCCGCACCGCTGACAGTCGCCGTTTTCGTACCCCCGGCGGTCCCCGTAATGCTGACGTCGCCCGTTGCGAAGCCAGTAACGGCCTCGCTAAAGACCACAGTGAAGTTGATGGGACTGACACTGGTCGGGTCGACCTGCGCGACCGCCTGATCGATGGTCACCGTCGGGGCGACGTTGTCCCAGACGACGGTGTTGTCTGATGTTGTTGACGCAAGGTTGGCCTCCAGCCCAGCGTTGACGGCTACGCCCGCGGGCACATTCGCGATGACCGTGCCAGCGGAGGTCATGCCCGAAACGGCCACGTTGTATGTGGTCCCGGTCCCCGTGATGACCGAGGTCGTCGCGCCGGCAGTGCCCGAGAGATTTACATCCCCATCGGCGAAGCCTGTGACAGCCTCGCTGAAGACGACAGTGAAGTTGATCGTTGGGCTATTACTCGGATCCGCCTGACCGGCGGCCTGATTGATCGTCACGGTCGGCTGCGCGGCGAGAACCGCAGCAGGTGCGAACAACCCCCCCATCATGCCAAGGCCCAGCAATGCGACCAACAGGCGCCTTGACCGAATGGAAACCGGCGGCCGTGATGCCATGACGTACCTCCAAAGATGGTGCGATTGGGCAACGGTCACAGTACGCCCAAGGGTTGGCATTGTCGACCGGAACGCTGCACGCGCACTTATGCGGCAGCTTCGCCCAAAGACGGCTACACCGGCGTTAATGTTTCCCGGATTGGCCGTTCAGTCGTCGATCGCGCGGCACGCAGGCGGGCTCAGCGACTGACGGTCCAACGGTACACCGAGCTGGCGTTGTTGGCGAACTCGGGCGTGGAGGCGACCGATGCCCTCCAGTAATAGGTGCCGGTCTTCGTCGGTGTCCACGTGAACGCTACGTGCCCGGACGCGTCGGTGCTGCGGCCATGACTCCCTGCGTAGATCCACTTTCTGTGAAGGGCATCAAACCGATACAGGCGGAACGAGACGGAAATTCACGCATGACGGGCCCGATCGCTGCAGTAAGCTTCACGGACGAGCCGACCTCGCCCGCCGAAACGACGGCGCTGTTCCGGCCGACCAGCAGAACCGACCGCCGGACAAGCACGGTGATGTCGAGTTGAGCAGGTTGAACACCAAGCGATCCCGGATAGGAGAAACGATAGGTCGTGTTCATGTCTGGCGCGACCGCGAGAGAGCCATGGCCGTCATCGGTTGGAATCGACCCAAGCGGGACGAATTCGGCCGACCGGCTAGTCTTGGCAAATACAGCGATGGTGGCGGGCAATGGGGCTCCGGTCAGACGCAAGAGCCAATCGAGCTGATCCCCCGAGTGCGACGACCGCAGGAGTCGCTTTCACGAACAAGTGCCGTCGGCGCGATCGGCGTGATCGTCCAGGACCCGACGGGGACGACGCGGTTGCCCGCGACGTCTCTGACATCGCCCAGGGTGACGATAAGTGGCGGTCCCTCGCTGCAGTTCACTCGTGGGCACAAAGGTGCCCGTCGTCGAGGAGGTCATAGGCAGAGGCCCTGGACACAGGGCGCCGGTGGCGGACTGAACAATCAGGCCCAGGTCGTTCCAGGTCGCCGGGTCCATCGGCTCGCTGAAGGCGACCGTGAACCGAGGGCGAAGGCCAATGACGTTGGAACCAGGGGCTGGGTCGAAGCCAACCGCCATCGGGGCGACCGTATCGATGGTGACAGTCGCCGAGGCAGGCGCCGAGTCCAGGCCGACGCCGTTCCTGACCTTCACCCAAAGGGTTCGCAGACCGTCACCGGAAGGGAAGGTCCAGGTCGACGTCCGCGCGAACGGTTGCCAGGCCTCGTAGGTGACGCCGTCCGCGCTGAAGGCCATCTCCGCGACTCCCGAGAGGTCGTCACTGGCGTTCACGATCACAGGGACCGTGGTCTGGTTCGTCGCCGTCCGCCCCCCAGCAAGGATCAGGGATGCCACCGGCGGTGTCGGGTCCGGGATGGTCTGGACCGTGAGCCGATAGTCTCCCTCGATGTCGCTTGCGCCGTTGAGGTCGATGTAGTACGTCCCGCCGAAGCGCGACGCCCACGAGATCGACTCGGTGCTGGTTGGCCCGATCGACTTTGTCAGCAGGCCGGCCTTCGACAGGACCGTCGTCGCGCTCGAATTGAACAGGTACAGGTCGAAGTCGGTTCCCGAAGCGCCGCTCAGGCTCGCGACGATCACGTATCCAGGAGCCACCGAGAAGTTGTACACAACGTCGTATATCGCACCGCCGAGGCGGCCAGCGACAATAGGTCCTGGCAACGCGATGCCCGGGATGTCCGAGCTCGCGTCCGCTGCACTGGCCTGCTGGGGAGGTACGAGATCCAACGACTGACCGGCCGTGGCAAATGCGAAGGCCAGGACCATGGGGACTACCGCTGAACGGAATCCGAGGCGGGTGGATTGTCATGGCCGTCGAGGAGGATACCTTGCGTACGAGCAAGGCCGGGGCGGCGAACCGCCCCGGCCTTGCGTGATTGCGTCGAGCCCGGGGACCGGGCCCGGGTTCAGTGGATCAGGGTTACTGGATCCAGCGAGCCTGGCGCGCTGGGGTCCAGGCGCCACCACCGGCCCACATGGCCCGATAGGACTTCCAGGTCGCCGAGCTCTGGCGGATGTAGTAGTACACCACGCCCGAGGCATTGGCGACGCGGGTAGTGATCTTGCGAGAAGGCGGACCAGTCGTTGCCGGTCTTGGTCGCGCCCCAGATGTCGACGTGTGCGCCCGCAGCGGCGACACCGAAGTCGAAGCGATACGTGACGTACTTGCCGACCTTCTGGACCTTGGTCGACGTCGTGAAGGCACCGACCTGGGTCACGCCAAGCCGAGTTGCGGCCGTTCCCGCGAGGACGTTGCCGATCTTGGCGTTCGAGACGATCGACTGGAAGTCGACCTGAGGTCGGCACACCGACCGAAGCCGAAGACGTTGACCTGGACGGGGCCAGTCGACAGCGTCGTTCAGCGGTAATGTAGTGGATGTTGCAGATGACGACCGTGCCATTGCCGGTCGGTCGACTGCTGCGAGATCATGAAGCTGAACGAGACGGTGCAGCGCTGTCGGACTGGCCGTGCATCGACGCCGTCGCAGCTCTGTCGCTGGGGTCGACCCGGGACCGCATCGACGACGAGGCCGTTCGAGGCCGTCGCGATCGGGAGGTCGGCCGTGTTCAGGCCATTGAAGAAGGCGTCCTACAGGATGCCCGATGTCCTGGTTCGGAACGATCTCGACGCAGATGTCCTCGCCAGCCTTCAGCTGGCCGTTGCCGGTCTCCTCGATCTGGATGTCGCCGGCCGGCTGCGTTGCTGGATCCGGCCGGGCCGATCGACTGGCTGGGAGCGGCGTCACCGAGACCTGGTTCCGGGGAAGACGCCGGTTGGCGATGGCCAGAGTGACACCTGGTTGCCTGGGAACGTCGCCAAGGAGCGCCGACGTACAGGAGCGCGTTGACCGCGCCAGGCGGTGAAGCCCGGACTGACGTTGACGAGCGGGCCGGACGGTCGCCGAGCGTGCCGATCGTGATGGTCGATGCGGTCGTGCTCGCGGTCCAGACGGTCCAGTAGTAGCAGCCGAATTGCGCCGTGATCGGGGTGCCGGCCACGATGTTGGTGCGTGCGAGGCCGCCGCGCCGTCGCGGAGGATGCAGGTTCCCGGCGGCCACGCCACCGGTCACGACGGCCGACGGGCCAGGTGAGGTGAACGAGGCAGTGATGTCCGGGCAGATCTCGAAGATGTTGTTCGTGCCGGTGCCGTCAGTGAAGAAGCCCGCCGCCGACTCTCGGTGATCGTGATCAGGCCGGCGGTCTGACCGTTCTCGCCGATGTAGACGGTCGGGGTCGGCGCAGAGGCGGTGAACACCCGGCCGACGACGGCATTGCGTGCGAGTCGGCTGCGACGGGTTGCCACCAGCTAGTCGGCGATGGCCGACGCTGATGACTGTGCCGCGCCGGGACCGCGCAGGCGACGTCGTAGAGGATGCCGCTGATGGTGATGGTCGCGACCCGGATGGCGCCGTATCGAGCGTGCCACGGTGACGTCGTCACTGTGGCAGAGGTGCGGTCCGCCGACGAGGGACGGGCCGCGCCGAACACGGATGCCGGAAGTTGTTGTCCGAGGCGACGGGCCGACGAGAACGTGACACCGGCGGTGGTGATGTGCAGGGTGATGGTCGTGCCGGCGGCCAGGAACGCCGATGGATGGCTCGACGATGGAGGTTGACGCGGCGAGCTGGTTGTTCTCGCCCGGGAAGACGGTCGCGTTGCCGGCGGCGAGGTGTAGGTGAGCGCGTCGCGACGGTGCCCGGGACCGACGGTCGGGAGGGCAGCTGCGCCACGGGCGCGCTAAGCGGCACGGTCTGCGTGACGGACGTCCCTGGCGAGGATGGCTCAGGGCCGGCGCTCGAAGGTGACGCTGCTGGCCGGCTCATCGACTGGCGGCCGGAGCCGCGGTCACGGCGCGGGCCTCAGCCGCCGTCGGTGAATGCGAGGCCGGCGAAGTTGACACGCGGAGTCGCGTGATCGAGGGCGACCGAGCTGAGCCGTGGCGCCGATGCCGCACGCCGGCGCGAGTTGGTGTCCGGATGACGCCGGTCGCGGTCGTGGCGAGGTCGCGGACGGCGCGATGACACGGGGGCCGGTCCCGCCCAGCGTCGCCGATGATGGCGCCCGGGGTGCGCGCTGCTGTCGCCTTGATCTTCAGACCGCTGACGATGATCGTCTCGACGTTGAGGTCGTCGTGGCCGGCGATGTTGATCGGTCAGGACGTTGCCCGGCGTGCTGGCGCGGTGGCGCCAAGCGAGCCCGGTCGAGCCGGCGATGCTCGGGAGTCCCGACGAAGGTCACCGTGCCGCCAGGAGTCGCGCGGCGTGATCGTGACGGTGATCGAACCCGCGCGTCGTGAGGGCGGCCGCCGCGTGCTCGGTGAAGGTGAGGGTGACGGTGTTCGCTGGACGTCGCGCCCGGCGCGAACGTGCCGACGCCGAGGAGACCGTGATCGCGGCGCTGGCCGTGCCAGCCGCGATGACGGTGAAGAGCGAAGCAAGCAGCGCGGCACTCATGCCGACGCTCATCGCCTTCTTCAATTTGTTCAAGTCGTGTACCTCATGTATGGGCTAGGTGTGTGTTGCGCCGAGGGCGCACCCTCGGTGTTCGGATCGGCCCGTCTGCTCCTTCCCCTGCCCCGATCCGGCTGATGATTCCTGTGTTGTTGCCTTCCGGAAGGCCCGGAACGGCAAGACGCGCCCTGCGCGCCCTGCTGTTACGGCGATGGCGAGTCGGACGGTGGCGGCGTGCGCCGCTTGTCCGTCGGCGATGGTGAGGGTGTGGGCGATGGAGTGGGTTCGACCGTCGGAGTCGGGGTCGGCTCGACCGACGGCGAGGGCGAGGCGGACGGCTCCTCCGACGGGCTGGGGCTCGCGCTGAGCTCCGGCGTCGCCGAGGGCTCCGGCGTGGGCGTCGGAGCGGGTGTCGGCTCAGGCGTTGGAGTCGCCGAAGCACCCGAGCTCGGGCGTGGTGTCGCGGTGGCCGATCCCGGCGGGGCCGTTGGGACGGCCGTAACCGGCGTGAGCGTTGGCGTCGCCACTGGCGTCAGGGTAGCACGTGCGACCGGCTGGAAGGGTGGAAGTTGCGTGACGAATTGTGAGGCGGCGAACACGAAGGCCCCGCCCAGCAGCGCGACGGTCATGATCGTGACGACCAGGGTGCCCGTCGTCCGCATCGCGCCGCGGATGACCTGGGTGCGGAGATCGGATAGCCAGGAGCGATGTTCGTGGCGCCGTCGACGATCCTCGAACGCGGCGACCAGGATCCGCTCGTCGAGGTCCGGCATCGGTCGCGGCGCGCCGAGCGAGCCGAGCAGGCCGAGCACCCGGGTGCTCCCGCCGATCTCGGCGGCGCAGGCGGGGCAGCCCTTGACGTGGGCTGCCAGCCGCGCGGCGTCCGTCGGCTCCAGCTCATCGAGCAGGAACGCGTCGATCAGGTCGCGGGCGTGCGCGCAGTCCAGGGCATGGTCGCCGTGCGGGTTCGTCACATCCTCTACATGACACGCAGCCATGGAAAAGGTTGCAGGAACGTCGCGAATCGCCAGTTTCGCACTCACCACGGGCGTGAATCGGAGCTAGCGGCGGGCTGGCTGCTCCGATCCCACGACCAGATCGCCCGAGCGACGGCCGTTCCCCGAGCCAAGCCCGTGCCCGTTGAGCGGTGCAGGTGCCGCGATCGGGAGCGGCGCGGTCGGTCGCGCTTCGAGCCGTTCCGCGAGCGCCTCTCGGAGGAGTCGCGTCCCACGAAGCAGGTGGCTCTTGAAGGTGTTGAGTGGAACGCCCATCTGCCGGGCAGCCTCCGCATAGTCGAGGCCCATGACGTGGCGGAGGACGACCGCGGCCCGATACTTGAATGGCAGTTCGATCAGGGCTGTCGCGAGGTCGCGCCGGAGCTCGGCGGCCTCGGCTGCGGCGTGGGGGTCACCGGACGGGTCGAGGTCGATCATGCCCTCGCCGAGGCTCGGCGCAGCGACGGCGTCGGAGCCCAGGGTGGCGACGGACGATCTGGTCGAGCGACGGACCCGGTCGCGAGCGGCGGCGCTGATGCGGCGCGACCGGCCGTCCGCAGCACGATCGTGTTGAGCCAGGGACTCAGCGACGGTCGGGGCTCGACCTTCTCGATCTGGCGGAACGCGGCCAGGAAGGTCTCCTGGACGACGTCCTCGGCGGTCTCACGGTCGCCCACCAGGCGGTAGGCAAGGAGGTAGAGGCGAGGGCGGTGACTTCGCACGAGTTCGGCGTACGCCGCCTCGGACCCCTCCCTGCACCGTCGAACGAGTTCGCGCTCGTCCCTGCCTTCTCTCACCAGTCCTCCGAACGGCTCTCAGCCGAGAGTCACGCACTTGCGGGCAGTCTGACACACGGATGGTGTGGTGGCCACCCGCACGATCGTCCCGTTGATGGATTGGTGAGCCACGAATGATCGGCGGATGAGCGGAGCAGCCCATCATCGAGACGGCTCGATGAGAACCTTCTGAAACGGGACGGGCCGAGGTCTGGGTTTGTTCCACCGTCGACCCTTCGGGTGGGGCCGCATGAACGACGTTCAGCTTGGCGCCTTGTTCCGGGCCGTGCGGATCCATCTCCGCTTGCGACAGGAAGACGTCGCGGCAAAGGCTCGGGTCTCGGCCTCGACCGTGTCGAGGATCGAGCGAGGGCATCTCGACACGATTCCACTCCGGCTGGTTCGAAAGGTGGCTGCCGTCCTCGAGATCCGAATCGACGTGCTGCCGACCTGGCGCGGCGGCGATCTCGAGCGAATCGTCAACGCCCGCCACACGGCGCTCCACGAACAGTTGGCGAAGCGGCTGGCCAAGGCCGCCGACTGGGAGTCCGCGGCCGAGGTGTCGTATTCGATCTGGGGCGAACGGGGCGCCATCGATCGGCTCGCTTATCACTCGGGGCGACGAGTCTTGACGATCTTCGAGATCAAGCCCGATTTGGCCGATCCACCCGGGCTGGTCGGCCAGCTCGATCGCTATCGACGACTTGGGCCGGAGGTTGCCCGTGGGCGAGGCTGGGACGTGCAGACCGTCTCGTGCTGGGCGATCGTGGCGGACACCGACACCAATCGGCGCCGGTTGCGTGCGCATTCCGTGTTGCTGCGCGGGGCGTTGCCCGGTGACGGCGTGGCATTCAGGCACTGGCTGGCGGACCCGTCGGTGCCGATCCACGGGCTGGTGTTTGTCGCATATCCGCACGTACAGACCAGTACGCGGCGCCTGACGGCGATCAAGCGGGTCCGTGTCAGGTCGCCACGCTCAGGCAGCGGGTGACCCTGGCGCATTCGGTCACTCGGCGCGGTTTCTGCGCCTGCGCGAGGGTTGGCGCGTCCGTACCAGTCCGTGCGTACGGTTTTGCGTAAGGAATCTGATGCGGCGGCCATTTACCGGTCTGTGTGCGCGGATTTGCGCGTGGGTAGGGCGCAGCGCGCGCGGGCTGCGCGGGCGCCAGCTGCGCGGGCGCCGCTCGGGCCGCGCCGACCCGTTACATCATGACCAGGCCGCCGTCGACGGCGAGGACCTGTCCGGTGATGTAGGCCGCGTCGTCGCTGGCCAGGAACGCCACGGCGTTGGCGACCTCCTCGGTCGTGCCGAAGCGGCCGAGCGGGGTGCGGGCCGTGATCTCGGCCTGCAACGCCTGCGGCAGGTCCTGGGTCAGCTCGGTCAGCACGAACCCCGGCGCGACGGCGTTCACCGTGATCGACCGGCTGGCCAGCTCGCGCGCGGTCGCCTTGGTCAGGCCGATGAGCCCGGCCTTGGCCGAGGAGTAGTTGGCCTGACCGGTCTGGCCGGCCTGCCCGGACACCGATGTGATGTTGACGATCCGCCCGCTTCGGGCCTTGAGCATCGGGCGGGTCACGGCCTTGGTCATGTAGAAGGCGCCGAACAGGTTGGTCTCGAGGACATCCCGCCAGTTCTCCTCGCTCATCCGCATGATCAGGTCGTCCCGGGTGATCCCGGCGTTGTTGACGAGAATGTCGACCTTGCCGAACGCCTCGAGGACGGCCTTCACGAGCGCGTCGGCGGCGGCGGGGTCCTTGACGTCGGCCTGGACCGCCAGGGCCCGGCGGCCGAGGGCCTCGATGGCAGCCACGGTTTCGGCGGCGGCCGCCGCGTTGCCGCGATAGCTGAAGCCGACGTCCGCGCCCTGCGTCGCGAGGCGGATCGCGATCGCCCGCCCGATCCCGCGTGCGCCACCGGTGACCAGTGCGGTCTTGCCACCGAGATCGATCATGCGTGGACCTCCGCGGGGGCCGGGCTCGCCGATTCAGGCTCGCCGGGCACGACGTCGTCGAGCGGGACGTCGACGGGACCGGGTCGCCGCATGATGGCCGCGAGCGCCTCGGGGATCGGGTCGACCGAATCCCAGTCGACCGGCAGCCGGACGCTGATATCCGAAGCCTGGACGGCCGCATCGCCGGCGATCCCGCGAGCGGGGTCGGCGGTCCATTCGATGGCGACCGCGCCCGACGTGAAGCCGGCCCCGAACGCGACCAGGACGATCTTGTCGCCGACCTTGACCCGACCCTCGTTGACCGCCTCGGCCAGGGCGATCGGCACGGACGCGGCGGAGGTATTCCCGTAGCGGTCGAGGTTGACGAACATCCGTTCCATCGGGAGGCCGAGACCCTTGGCCACGGCCTCGATGATCCGGACGTTGGCCTGGTGCGGGATGAACAGGTCGATGTCCTGCGGCTGCAGGCCGGCATGTTGGATCGCTGCGAGCGCCGTCGATGCCAGCGTCCTGGTGGCAAACCGGTAGGTCTCCTTGCCCTCCATCCGGATGAAATGCTCGCCGCGGGCGATCGTCTCGGCCGACGGCGGGCTCTTGGAACCGCCGGCCGGGAGCCAGATCATGTAGGCGCCCTGGGGCTCGGTCGTCATCTCGATGCCGAGCCCTCCGCCCGGTTCGTCCGAGGCGGACAGCACGACCGCACCCGCCCCATCGCCGAACAGGATGCAGGTGTTCCGATCGGTGTAGTCGAGGAACCGGGTCAGCAGTTCGGCACCGATGACCAGCACATGCTTCGCCATCCCGCTCGTCACGTACGCCTGGGCCGTCGCGAAGGCGTAGACGAACCCGGAGCAGGCGGCCGACACGTCCATCGCCGCGGCCCTCGTGTTGCCGATCGCCTCCTTGACCAGCGCCGCGGTCGACGGCATCCAGTAGTCGGGGGTCAGGGTGGCGAGCAGGATCAGGTCGATCTCGGCCGGGTCGATGCCCGCGGTCCGGATCGCCCGCATGCCGGCCACGGCGGCCATCGACGCGGTGGTCTCATGGGCGGCGGCCACGCGCCGTTCGCGGATTCCGGTCCGCGTACGGATCCACTCGTCGGACGTGTCGACCATTCGCTCGAGGTCGTGGTTGGTCAGGATCTGCGACGGCGCGTACCGGCCCCAGCCGGTCACGTGGGCGTGACGGACGGTCGTGCTCACAGCGGCTCCACCTCAATCAGCGGCTGCTTGGCTTTGACCAGCGCCCCACTCTCCGGGAGGACGCGGACGACACGCCCGGCGAGGTCGGACTTGATCTCGTTGAACAGCTTCATGGCCTCGATCAGGCCGATCACCTGGCCGACGGCCACCTCCCCGCCGGCCTGGACGTACGGGGCGCTGCCCGGGGCCGGTGAGGCGTAGAAGATGCCCGTGAGCGGCGCCTTTACCGACGGCTTCGCCGGGACGACCGGGTCGCGGCCCGTGGCGGGTTCGCCATCCAGGTGGGCGGCAGGTCCGGCAGGGGCAGCCGCCGCGGGTGCCGGGGCGGCGTAGGCCGGTTGGGCGACCGCCTTGCGAAGGACGAGGCCGGTGCCGCCCGATTCGACCTCGAGCTCGACCAGGTCCGATCGATGGAGGAGCTCGGCGAGCCGATCGATCAGCCCGAGGAGCTCGGCATCGGCGCCGGACGCAGCGGCGGGCTCGACCGGGACGGCCGGCGCGGCTGCCACGTCGCTGGCGCCCTCGCCGGTGCTCACGTCGCTCATCGGTCCCACCGCCGGAAGATGAGAGCCGTGTTCTGCCCGCCGAAGCCGAACGAATTGCTCAGGACCGCGTGGACCTCGTGCCGAGCGGCGCGGTTCGGGGTCAGGTCGAGGCCCGCGGCCAGCGGATCCGGATCTGATAGGTTGATGGTCGGCGGGATGCAACCGTCGCGGATGGCCAGGACCGAGGCGATCGCCTCGATCGCGCCGGCCGCCCCGAGCGTGTGGCCGAGCATCGACTTGTTGGCCGTGATCGGGATCCGGCCGGCGTGCTCGCCGAAGATCGTCCGGATCGCCTGGAGTTCGGCCGGATCACCCTCGGGGGTCGAGGTCGCGTGGGCGTTGACGTGGTCGATCTCGGTCGCGTCCATGCCGGCCTTGACGAGTGCCCGTCGCGCGGCGCGGACCGCGCCGATGCCACCGGGCGCCGGCAGCGTGATGTGCGACGCATCCGCCGTGGCGCCGTAGCCGGCCAGCTCGGCGAGGATCACCGCCCCGCGCGCCTCGGCATGGTCGAGCGCCTCGAGCACGACGACGCCGGAGCCCTCGCCGATGACGAACCCGTCGCGGGTGCGATCGAACGGGCGCGAAGCCGCGGCCGGGTCGTCGTTCCGGGTCGAGAGCGCGCGCATCGCCGCGAAGGCGCCGACGATCGCTTCGTAGATGCTCGCCTCGGTCCCGCCGGCGATCATCACGTCGGCGTCCCCGCGGCGGATGATCTCGCTCGACTCGCCCAGGGCATGTCCGCCGGTCGCGCAGGCGGAGACGGTGGTGAAGTTCGGCCCGGTCATGCCGAACTGGATGGCGATCTGGCCCGAGCCGATGTTGGGGATGCCCATCGGGATGACGAACGGGCTGATCCGGTCCGGACCGCGAAGCGCGTTGGCCGAGATCCCCTCGATCAGCGTGCCGACGCCACCCAGACCGGTCCCCAGGATGACCCCCGTCCGCTCGGCGAGCTCGCCCTCGAACCGCTCGGGCAGCCCGGACGATTCGATCGCCTCCCGGGCGGCGACGAGGCCGAGCTGGATGTAGCGGTCGGTCCGGCGGATCTCCTTGCGACCGAGGACGCCGCTGGCATCGAAGCCGATGACCGCTGCGGCGACCCGCGAGGTGAGCCGCGATGGATCGAAGGCGTCGATCGTCCGGACGCCGGACCGACCCGCCACCAGTCCGGCCCAGCTGGTGGCCACGTCGTTGCCCAGGGCGGAGACCATGCCCATCCCCGTGACGACGACGCGGCGGCGCTCCGCGGCCCCTGGACCGGTCATCGCACCAGTTTTCCGGTGCGGACCGTCGCGGCCCGGTAGACGTCGCCGGGCAGGCCGCGCGACGAGATGGCGTTCGCCACGGCGAGGACGTCGAACTCGGTCCGGCGGATCTCGGCTTGGACCTCACCGTCGGCGATGTCGATCCGGGCCCACGAGGCGGTCGGCTCCCCGTCGAAGACATAGCCCGCCGATCCGTCGTTGACGATGAGCTTCCAGCCGAGGTCACGGATCTCGGGCAGATGGGTGTGTCCGCAGGCGATGACCCGGGCGTCCGTGCGGGACACCCGCTCGATCGTCACGCTGGGGTCGAGCGCCTGGTCGAAGCCGCTCGTCTGCGAGCCCGGCGAGGCGTGGCAGATGACGACCATCGTCCCGTCGTCGGCCCGCAGCCGCCGTTCGGCCGGCAGGCGCCGCAACCAGGCCACCCGATCGTCGCCGAGCGCGTCGTTGGCCCATTCGGCCGCCGCCCGGAACGTGTCGGGCACGCCGTCGGTGAACCACGGGAAGGCGGCCGCGTAGTCGAAGTCGGCCACCGCGATGTCGGTGTTGCCGCTGACGATGGTCGCGCCGTCGGATTCCATCTCGCGGAGGAGGTCGACGGTGCCGGCCGGATCCGGGCCGTTGAACACGAGGTCGCCGGCGATCGCCACGAAGTCCGGTTTCTCGGCGCGGAGTGCCTTGCGCACGGCCTCGAGCGCGACCGCGTTGCCGTGAACGTCGGAGAGCACGATGAAGCGCGTCACCGGAGTACGCCCTCGCCCGGGATGATGAAAGAGAGGGTGGCCTCGCAGGCCGTCTCGCCGTCCACGCTGGCGACGCCTCGCCCTCGGCCGAAGCGGCCGCCGAGCTTGTCCATCGTGACCTCGAGTCGGAGCGTGTCGCCGGGGCTGACCACGCGCTTGAACCGGCAATCGTCGATCCCGGCGAACAGGCCGATCCGGTCGCCGAACCCGGGCTGCTTGGCGACGTACACCGCCATCGTCTGGGCGAGCGCCTCGACCTGGAGGACGCCGGGCATGACCGGGAGGTTCGGGAAGTGGCCCTGGAAGAACCACTCGGTCGCGGTCACGCCCTTGAGCCCGACGATGCGCTTCGCTTCCTGGTCGTACTCGACGATGCGGTCGACGAGCAGGAATGGCCAGCGGTGCGGGATCAGGGCCTGGATCTCGGCGGTCGTGTGGACGGTCTGGGTCACGGGCAGCTCCGGGTGGGTCGCGGGCCACGATTCCTAGGCGGCCAGTGTCGCGGCTCCGGACCGCCGTCAGCGAGGAAGTGCGTGCAGGTGTGCATTGCGGGACGGCCGATCGGCAGGGTCATCCGCGCGCCGCGGCGGCCAGGAAGGCGGCGCTCCCGACCCGATCGAGCAGGTTGGTCGTCATGCGGCCTTCGAGGAAGGTCTCGTTGAGGAGCATCGCCTGGTGGATGGTCACGTTGGTCGCGACCCCGTCCACCACGAGCTCGTCGAGGGCGACGCGGCTCCGGGCGATGGCGGCCGGCCGGTCCGGGCCCCAGACGATCAGCTTGCCGAGCAACGAGTCGTAGAAGGGCGGCACGTCGTAGCCGCTGTACAGGTGCGAGTCCATCCGGACGCCGGGGCCACCCGGAGCGTGGTAGCGCTCGACGAGGCCGGCCCCGGGCCGGAACTCGTGGGCCGGGTCCTCGGCGTTGATCCGGAACTCGATCGCGTGGCCGCGCAGCTGGACGTCCGACTGGCTGAAGCCCAACGGCTCGCCGGCCGCCAGCCGGATCTGGAGCGCGACCATGTCGATCCCGGTCAGCATCTCGGTGACCGGGTGTTCGACCTGGATCCGGCAGTTGATCTCGATGAAGTAAAACGCCCCGGCCGCGTCGACGAGGAACTCGAGCGTGCCGACGTTCTCGTAGCCGGCCGCTACCGAGGCCTGGGCGGCCAGCTCGGCCAGCTCCACCCGGGCGGCGTCGGACAGGGCCGGCGTGGGTGCCTCTTCGATAATCTTCTGGTGGCGGCGCTGGACCGAACAGTCGCGCTCCCCGAGATGGACGCCATGGCCATAGCGATCGATCGCGACCTGGATTTCGACGTGCCGGTTCTCGTCGAGCCATTTCTCGAGGTAGAGCGAGTCGTCGCCGAACGCCGCCTTGGCTTCCGAACGGCAGACCCGGAGCGACGATTCGAGCTCGCGCGCGGTCCGGACCATGCGCATGCCCTTGCCGCCGCCGCCGGCCGACGGCTTGATCAGGACCGGGTAGCCGATCCGCTCGGCCTCGCCGAGCGCGTGGAGCTCGTCGCGGAGCATGCCCTGTGAACCCGGGATCGTGGGCAGGCCGTGCGCGGAGAACAGCTCGCGCGTGCCCGCCTTGCTGCCGAACTTCTCGAGGACGGCGGCCGATGGCCCGATGAAGGTGAGGTCGTGCGCCGCCACGACGTCGGCAAAGCCCTCGTCCTCGGACAGGAAGCCGTAGCCCGGGTGGATCGCGTCGCAGCCCGTCACGAGCGCGGCCGAGATCACCGCCGAGGCCGACAGGTACGACCGCTTGGCGTCGGCCGGGCCGATGCAGATCGCCTCGTCGGCGAGCTGGACCGGCAATGACTCGCGGTCGGCCTCGCTGTAGGCGACGACCGATTCGACGCCCAGGACGCGGCAGGCCCGCAGGATCCGGAGCGCGATCTCCCCGCGGTTGGCGATGAGGACCTTGCGGAACACGATCAACGTTCCGCCGCGGCGGCGGGGGCGGCGGAGGCGGCCGGCGGCGCGGACGCAAACTCGATGACCACGAGGCCCTGGCCGTACTCGACCGCGTCGCCCGGCTCGACCAGGTTGGCCCCGACCACGCCGTCGCTCGGGGCCACGACATCCTGCGGGACGCCGAGCATGTCGACGGTGCCGATCCGATCGCCGGCCCGCACCCGGGTTCCCGCTCGCGTGCTCGAGCGCGGCTGGAAGATCCCGACGGCGGGCGACGTGGCCACCGCGCGGCCGTCGTCGCGCGTCCCGGCATCGCGGCCGTCGCGCCCGTCGCGGCCCTCGCGTGGGTCGCGGCCGGGGCCGACCGCCGAGAGGCCGAGCGGGTGGGCTGCACCGGTTGCGGTCGACGTGCCGCGGCCCGGGCGATCCCCCCGCTCCGCCCGGTCCACTCGATCCGTGCTTCTCCGGTCGCGCGCGGCACCCGTGTCGGTCGGCCGGCGAAGTCTCACCCGCAGCCCGTCCTGGCGAACCTCGAGCTCGGCCAGGCCCGTCGCGCCGAGCTTGGCGATGAGCGCCGGGAGCAACTCGCCGATCGATCCGGCGATCGCGGCGCGATCGGCCTCGCGGGTGCCGGCGAGATCCGCGCCCGGCGCCTCGTGGGTCTCCGACGAGATGGTCTCAGGCACGGGCTACACCTCCTCCCGAGCTGGCGGCTCGTCTCGTGTCCAGGTGGGCACCGCGCCACTGACCGCCCGGCGACCGGGGCCGAGCAGATCACGGAGCCGATCGCCCAGCCCGCGGCCCGTCACCGGGAGCGTGGGTTCGGGCATCTCGGCTTCAGTGTAGGACCCCATCGCCCGATAGCGCCGATAGCGGGCCTCGATCAGCTCGTCGATGGGCAGCTCGGCCAGGGCGGCAAGCCGGTCGACGATGATCGGCTTGAGCCGACGTGCGGTCTCGGCCGGCTCGGCATGGGCGCCGGCAGACGGCTCGGGCACGACGATGTCGATCACTCCGAGCTCCTGCTGGTCGGCGGCGGTCATCTTCATCGCCAGGGCGGCCGTCGGCGCCGCGTCGGAGGTCCGCCACAGGATGGACGCGCAGCCCTCCGGCGAGATGACCGAGTAGACCGCGTTCTCGAGCGCGATCACCACGTCGCCGACGGCGATCGCCAGCGCTCCGCCTGAGCCGCCCTCGCCGGTGATCACGGTCACGATCGGCGTTCGGAGCCGGGTCATGAGGGCAATCGATCGAGCGATGGATTCGGCGATCCCGCGCTCCTCGGATTCGGCGCCGGGATAGGCGCCGGGCACGTCGACGAAGGTGACGATCGGCAGCCCGAAGCGCTCGGCCAGCTCCATCACCCGCATCGACTTCCGGTAGCCCTCGGGGTGCGGCATCCCGAAGTTGCGACGGATGTTCTCTTCGGTGTCGGCGCCCTTCTGCTGGCCGACGACCACGACCCGCCGGCCGTCCAGCCGGGCGAGGCCCGTGACGATGGCCTCGTCATCGCCGAACAGGCGGTCCCCATGGAGCTCGACGAAGTCGTCGGCCATCGCGGCCACGAAGTCCAGGGTGCGCGGGCGATGGAGGTTGCGAGCCAGCAGCACGCGCGCCCAGACCGCGTCGCGCGGGTCCGTGGCGTCTGCGGCAGTCGTGGTGGACGGGCTCCGTCCCACGTCGAACGTGCCGATCTCGCCCACCCGGTCCGCCAGCGAGCTCAGGAACGAGAACGGCCGGAACCCCGCGAGGTCGACCTCCTGCCCGGTGCCGTCCCGGTCGACTTCGGAACGGACCGGCAGCAGCCGGAGCAGGCGGGTGAGCTCGTCGCGCAACCCCGGGCGGGCCACGATCCGATCGATGAAGCCGTGCGAGAACAGGAACTCCGAGCGCTGGAACCCGACCGGCAGCTCCTGGGCGATGGTCCCGGCCGACACGCGCGACCCGGCGAACCCGATGAGGGCGTCCGGCTCGGCGATGTTCACGTCGCCGACGGCGGCGAACGAGGCGAATACGCCGCCAGTCGTCGGGTCGGACAGGACGCTCAGGAACGGGATCCCCGCACCGCGCAGCCGCTCGATGGCGCCGAGGGTCTTGGCCAGCTGCATCAGCGCGAACGTGCCCTCCTGCATGCGGGCGCCGCCAGAGGCGCTGACCACGATCAGGGGCACCCCCGACTCGAGGGCGTGCTCGGCGGCCCGGGTGACCTTCTCGCCGACGACTGCCCCCATCGACCCGCCCATGAACCCGAAATCCATGACGCAGATCGCGATCGGCGTGCCACCGAGGGTCGCCGTCCCCCACACCGCGGCGTCGCGCATCCCCGTCGAGAGCTGGGCGGCGGCCAGCCGGTCGACGTAGGTCTTGCTGTCGACGAACCCGAGCCGGTCGACCGACAGCAGCCCGCCGTCGTGCTCGACCCACGACCCCGGGTCGAGGAGATGGTCGAGTCGATCGGCGGCGGACAGGCGGAAGTGGTGACCGCAGTTGGGACAGACCCGGAGGGCCTTGTCGAGCTGCTTGTTGAACAGCATCTCCTCGCAGTCCGGGCACTTCGTCCAGAGGTCCGGCGGATAGGCGTTGCGCCGGGCACGGAACGACGGCAGCTTGAGCGGCATCAGGACAGCCTCGCCCGCGCCACGGCCCGCACGGCCCGGGCCATCGCGCCGTCCGCTGGTCGCCGGAACCGCCAGGCGAGATACGCGGCACCGGCCAGGGACAGGGCGGCGGAGGTCAGCGCTCCGCCGATCCAGAGCGGTCGGCCCACGGCCGTGCGGAGGTCGGCGGACGGCAGCACCCGGACCGCGCCGTCGGGCAGGATCGCCAGCGTCGGCAGCTGGCTGGTCGTCGCCCGCATTCGCTCGGCGGCCGCCGCCAAGCGGTCGGCCAGCGCGTCCTCGAACCGGAACGAGGGGTGGAATCTCGGCAGGTCGCGGGCGAGCCTGGCCATCACCTGGCGCAGCGCGGGGTCGGCTTCGACCCCGGTGGGAGCCGCGTCGGCGCCGCGGGCGTGGGCGTCGAGCAACGTCTCGAGATAGTGGTCGGTGACGAGCGCCTCGACGTCGTGGCTGTCCCGGCCGGTCGGCGCCCAGGTCACCGGCGGTCGTCGCCCAGGTCGTGCGCGACGCTCCGCAACGCGCGATGGAGGAGCACCCTTACGGCGCCATCGGAGCGGCCGAGGATGGCCGCGATCTCGCCGGTCGACATCTCGTCGACGAACCGGAGGATGACCGCTCGCCGCCGATCGCCCGGCAGGCGGTCGATGGCACGCAGGGCGGCCGCCACCTCGTCGCGCCTTGCCGCCTCGTCCTCGACGTCGGTCGTCGCGCGCATCGCCTGGGCGGCCTCGAGCGGCGCCTCGGGCCGGCGACGCAGCCGGCGCCGGCGCTCCGCGACGGCATTCCGCGCGATCCGGAAGAGCCAGATCCGGAACGTCGAGGCGCCACTGCCGTCCGTCGGCGTCGCGCGCTCCTCGAACCGTCCGAGGCTGGCGAGGGCAGCCATGAACGTGCGTTCCGTGGCGTCCTCGGCCTCGTGATGGTCGCGGAGCTCGTAGTACGCGAAGCTGTACACCTGGGCGACGTACTTCCGATACAGGGCGTCAAACCGCGCCGGATCCGCCGTTGCCGCCTCGACGAGCGCGCGGTCGCGGTCGAGCGGGGCGCGGCGGGGGCCGGCCTCCTCCGAACGGTCCACTCTCCTGAATGCCGGACGGGCCATCGTGTTACACCGCCGTCCCGACCGGAGCGGCAAGGCGCACGTGGGTGACCTCGCCGACGATCACCTCTCGCTCCCCGCCCGGCACGCTGCCGTCCTCGACGAGTAGGGCACCGCTCGACACGTCGACGCCGAGCGCCCAGACCGTCTCCTGCCCGTCCGGCCGCTCCAGACGGACGTCCCGGCCGGTGGTCACCTGGCGGGCCTGCCAGTCGGCAACGTCGAACCGGCCGGCGCGGAGCGCCTCGACACGAGCCTCGATCCGGCCGAGGAACGCGTCGAGCAGGAGGGCGAGGTCGACCGGGCGGCCGCGGGACGCCTCGCGCAGCGAGGTCATCGAGTCGGCCAGGCGGGCCGGGAACTGGGCGGCCGGCCAGTCGGCGTTGATCCCGAGCCCGATGACCGCCCGCGGATCGTCGGACCCAAGGCCATCGGTCTCGCCGAGGAGACCGCCCAGCTTGCGAATGCCACTCGCCGTGGTCGCGGCCGGGCCGCCCGTCTCGTCCTCGACGACCAGGTCGTTCGGCCATTTCAGGCGGACGGCCCCGTCGGCCAGGCCGGCCACCTCCTCGGCGGCGTCGGCCATGGCCAGCGCCGTGATCGCGGCCAGGCGCCAGGTCCGCTCCGGGGCGAGCCAGGCCGGCCGGAACCCGAGCGACAGGAGGAGCGCCCGGCCGGCCGGCGCGACCCAGGTGCGACCCGCCCGGCCACGACCCGCGGTCTGCTCGTCCGCCACGGCGAGACAGACCTCCGGGGTGCCCTCGCCCAGCCAGGCACGGACGACGTCGTTGGTGGATCCGACGGTCGCGAAGCGTTCCTGGCGCGAGATGAAGCCGCTCAGCACGGGCGGTTCAACCCGCGGCTGTCGTGACGGTCGCGTCGATCGGTTCGGGGCGCTCGAGCTCGAAGGCATCGTGCAGTGCGCGGAGCGCGGTTTCGAGGTCGGCCTCGGCGATCATGCAGGTGATCCGCACCTCGGACGTCGAGATCATCTCGATGTTGACGCCGGTGTCGGCCAGCGTCCCGAACATGCGCGCCGCGTAGCCCGGCGCGTTGTGCAGCCCGGCGCCCACGATCGACACCTTGGCGACGGAGGCATCGGTCGTGAGCTCGCGAGCACCGAGCTCGCGGACGAGCGGGTCGAGCGCCTTCCTGGCTGCGGCGAGCTCCACCCGCGGCACGGTGAACGACAGGTCGGTCTCGCCGCCGTGGCCGACGTTCTGGACGATCATGTCGACGTTGATCCCGGCCTCGGCCAGCGGGTCGAAGATCGACCGCGCCACGCCCGGCCGGTCCGGCACGGCGACCACGGTCACCTTGGCCACGTTCCGGTCGTGGGCGAGCCCGCGGACCTTGTTGCGCTGCTCCACGAACGGGTCCTCCTTGATGAGCGTACCGGAGGCGTCCTCGAACGAGCTGAGGACCTCGATGACGACGCCGTTGACCCAACCGAGCTCGACGGCCCGGACCTGCATCACTTGGGCGCCCTGGTGGGCGAGCTCGAGCATCTCCTCGTAGCTGATCACGGGCAGCTGGCGGGCACGCGAGACCAGGCGCGGGTCCGCGGTGAAGATGCCCCGGACGTCGGTGAAGATCTGGCAACGGGCTGCGCGGAGGCTGGCGGCCAGGGCCACGGCCGTCGTGTCGCTGCCGCCGCGACCGAGCGTCGTGATCTCGCTGTCGCCGACGGCGGATGCGCTCTGGCCCTGGAACCCGGCCACGATCACGACCTTGCCGGCTTCGAGCTCGGCGCGGACACGGCGTGGCTCGACTCCGGCGATTCGCGCGCGTCCGTAGCGACCATCCGTGGTGATCCCCGCCTGCGGGCCGGTCAGGCTGATCGCGGGGACGCCGAGCGCGTGGAGCGCCATCGACACCAGTGTGGCGCTCTGGTGCTCGCCGGTCGCGAGGAGCACGTCGAGCTCACGCGCGTCGGGCTCGTCGGTGATCGCGGCGGCCAGCCCGAGCAGCTCGTCGGTGGCGTCGCCCATCGCCGAGACGATGACGACCAAGTCGTTGCCCGCCGCGCGTTCGCGCGCGATCCGCCGGGCGACCCGCTTGATGCGATCGGCACCTGCGAGCGACGAGCCGCCGAACTTCTGGACAACGAGGGGGAGGGACATCGCGGGGCATTCTACCGTGTGGGTGGGCGATCACCGCCTCGGGTGATGACTGTCGGATGCATCGCGGGGCCCGTGACGTGACCCATGCCGGTGACCCGCGCCCTGACCCATGCCGGGATTGATGCATCCGACGTGCATCGAGCGTGGGACGACGCCGGCGCTACGATGCGCGCGTCGTCCGTCGTCCATCGCCCCCTCGGAGACAGCCATGTGCTTCGATCTCGACAGCCGACCGCCGATCGCCCCGATCGCCGGCGGCGCCCTCGATTCGCGCCACCTCGTCCTCATGGCCGCGGACGGCAATCGTCTCGGCGCCTTCGAGGCGCGGGCCGGCGATCCCTCGGGCGCCGCCATCCTGATCCTCCCGGACGTGCGCGGCCTGCACCCGTACTACGAGGAGCTCGCGCTCCGGTTCGCCGAGCGTGGCGTGCACGCGCTGGCCATCGATTACTTCGGCCGGACCGCCGGAACGGAGGCGCGGTCCGACGCGTTCGAGTACCGGCCGCATGTCGACCAGACCCGCTGGCCGGGGCTTGAGGCCGACATCCGGGCCGGTGTCGAGGCCCTCCGATCCGCCACTGGCTCAGCGCCGCAAACGCTGTTCAGCATCGGCTTCTGCTTCGGCGGCCGGCTGGCCTACCTGACCGCGACGCTCGACCTCGGATTCGCCGGGGTGATCGGCTTCTACGGTTGGCCGACCGGCGTCAACTACACCGGCTCGCCGGCTCCGACGGACGTGGCCGGCCTGATGCGTGGGGGCGTGCTCGGGTTGTACGGCGGGGCGGACCAGGGGATCCCCGCCGAGACCGTGACCGCGTTCGAGGGCGCCCTGGCCGCCGCGAACGTCGATCACCGGGTGATCACCTACCCGGGCGCGCCCCACAGCTTCTTCGACCGCAAGGCCGCGGAGTACGCGGACGCGAGCGCGGCGGCCTGGAACGAGACTCTTGCGTTCATCCGCGAGCGCACCGCCCGGACGGCCTGATCAGGCCCGGCCGACGACCCGGCCGCCCTCGTTGCGCAGCTCGACGATCGCGGTGCGGCCCGGCAGGTCGCGTCCTGCCGACTCGGCGCTCAGGGCCGCTCCGATCCTGGCGATGGCCGCCGGCGAGTCGCTGAAGGCAAGGATGGTCGAGCCGGCACCGGACAGGCACGCGCCAAGCGCTCCAGCGGCTCGGGCCGCCTCGACCATGGCGGGGAGCTGCGGGTACACCGCGGCCCGGTATGGCTCATGCAGCCGATCGACGGTCAGCCGCCGGAGGAGGTCGTAGCGACCCGTCGCCAGCCCCGCGACGCCGACCGCCACCGCGCCCAGGTTCGACACGGCGTCGGCGAGCGGGACGCTGGCCGGCAGCGCCGAACGCATGGCGCCGGTGCCGAGGCGCAGTTCCGGGATGAAGAGAACCGCCTGCAGCTCCCGCGGCGCATCGAACCGAATGGCGTCGACCGACCCGTCGGGACTCGCGGCCGAGACGACGAATCCCCCGAGCAGCGCCGCGGCGGCATTGTCCGGGTGGCCCTCGATCTCGGTCGCCAGCGACAGCAGCTCGGGCGTCGACAGCGGCTCGCCGGCCAGTGCGTTGCCGGCCAGGACGCCGGCGACGGTGGCGGCGGCGGACGACCCAAGCCCGCGCGACAGCGGGATCTCGTTGTGCATGGCGATCCGCCAGCCCAACCCTTCTGGCAGCTCGCCGCGGGCCCTGCGCAGGGTCGCCTCGAGGCCGCGAACGAAGCAGTTCTGGCGATCCTCGCTGAGCTCGTTACGCCCCTCGCCGTCGACCGTCAGCTCGATCGCACCGCGGCTCCAGACGCGGACCTCGATCTCGATCCGGTTGACCATCGCCAGGGCGACGCCAAGGACGTCGTAGCCCGCGCCGAGATTGGCCGACGAGGCCGGGACCTCGACGACGGAGGTGCTCCCGTCAAGCTCGGCGAGCCAGTGTCCCGCCACGGTCCCCTACCAGCCCAGGGCGACGGCGACGGCGCCGACGCTGGCGCTGGCCTCGATCACCGAGGCGGCCTGGCGCTCCGCGGTGGTCGGGTCCTTGAGGCCGTGTCCGGTCAGGACACAGACGACCAGCGCGTCGCGGTCGAGCTCGCCGGCCGCCGCCGCGCGGGCCACGCCGGCCACGCTCGCCGCCGAGGCAGGCTCGCAGAAAATCCCCTGCTCGCGCGCGAGCGCACGATAGGCCGCCAGGATCTCGTCGTCGGTGACCGCATCGATCCGGCCACCCGAGGCGTCGCGTGCGTCGACGGCCTTGGTCCAGGACGCCGGGTCGCCGATCCGGATCGCGGTCGCGACGGTCTCGGGGCTGTCGATTCGGTGACCGACCACGATCGGCGCCGCACCGGCGGCCTGGAAGCCCCACATCCGCGGCGTGTCTCCGATGATGCCCGCCGCGGCGTACTCGCGGAAGCCCATCCAGTAGGCGCTGATGTTGCCGGCGTTGCCGACCGGGATCGCCAGGACGTCCGGGGCTCGGCCGAGATCGTCGCAGACCTCGAAGGCGGCCGTCTTCTGGCCCTCGAGGCGGAACGGATTGACCGAGTTGACCAGGGTGACGGGGTGGTCGTCCTGCTCTGCGAGGGCGCGGACGATCCCGAGCGCCTCGTCGAAGTTGCCGTCGATGGCCACCACGCGAGCGCCGGCGATAAGAGCCTGCAGCAGCTTGCCGACCGCGATCTGGCCCTTGGGCAGGACGACGATGACCTCCATCCCGGCGGCCGCTCCGTACGCGGCGGCCGACGCCGAGGTGTTCCCGGTCGAGGCACACACGATCGCCCGGGCGCCGGCCTCGGCGGCCTTGGCGACGGCGACGACCATGCCCCGATCCTTGAACGATCCCGTCGGGTTCTGGCCCTCGATCTTGAGGTGGAGGTTCGACAGGCCGATCGAAGCGCCCAACCGGGTGGCATGGACCAGCGGCGTCGCGCCCTCGCCAAGCGTCAACGACGGGGTGGCGGCGGTGATCGGCAGGAAGCGACCGTACCGCTCCATCAGGCGGGGGCGGCGGTCGGCGCGGACCGGCGGCTCGGGCATCAGTCGTCGACCGGGTAGAGCGTCGTGTCGGCGGTCGGCGCGAGCCACTGACGAACCTCCGCGCGTGCGTCGTCCAACACTGCACCGCGAACCCGGAGCGCGAGCCCGCCGGCTACCGATGCGACCTCGACGCGGGCCGGCGACGCGCCCGGTCGGGGTGCGGCGGAGGATGCGGGAACGAAGGCGAACCAGTCGCGCGACTCGGTCGTCGGGTCTGTCGCCGCATCGCGGGCCACGGGATCGGACGGTGGCAGGCGGCCGGCCCATGTCGACGACTGCCCGCGGGCCACGGCAACGAGGTCGCCGAGCACGGCGCTGCTGGTTGCCGGGCCACCCGCGCCGGGGCCGGAGAAGCTGACGGTGCCCAGCGGGTCGGCTTCGATCTCGATTCGGTTGAGCACTCCCTGGGTCAGGCCGAAGGGGCTCCCCGCCGGCACGGCCGTCGGCAGGACTCCCGCCAGCAGCTCGTCACCGGCCGGTCGCGCCGTCGCGAGGAGCTTGATCGTCAGGCCCAGCCCTGCTGCCGCCGCGAGTTCCCGGTCCGTCACGCCGCTGATCCCGGGCTGGCCGCTGCCCCGTACCGTGGGTGGGCGCCGGGCGACGGCCGAGGGATCAAGCCAGCGACCGAACGCCAGGCGGGCGAGGATGACCAGCTTGTTGACCGCGTCGTCGCCCTCGACGTCGCCGGCCGGGTCGGCCTCCGCGTACCCGAGCGCCTGGGCGTCGGCCACGACCCCGGCGTAGGCGCGGCCCTCGGCTGCCATGGCGGTCAGGATGTAGTTGGTCGTGCCGTTGACGATGCCCCGGACGCGACGCACCTCGTTCGCCGCCAGATCGCCGGCGAGCGTTCCGAGGATCGGGATCCCGCCGGCCACGGCGGCCTCGAACCGGAGCGCGACCGCGGACCGGCGGGCGATGGCCTCGAGCTCAGGCCCATGGTGCGCGATCGCGTGCTTGTTGGCGGTCACGACCGGCTTCCCGGTCGACAGCGCCACGGCGATGAGCGTCTTCGCCGGCTCATCGCCGCCCATCAATTCGACGATCACGTCGGTTTCCGGGTCGGCCACCAGGTGCGCCGGCGCGTCGGTGAGCAACCGGGACGGAATACCCGAACGCTGTGCCCTGACAAGGTCCCGGCACGCGACGCCGGCCAGGACGAGCGGGGCACCGTCGGCGGCGCACAGTCGCTCGGGGTGGTCGAGCAGCGCGCGCACGACTTCGCGCCCGACCGTCCCGGCGCCGAGCACGGCGACGCGCAGCGGGGCGCGACTCATCGGGGCTCGGGCCACGTGGACCCGGTGGGCTGGAAGGACATCGCGGGAATGGTAGCCGACCGCTTTGGACGGTCGCGGCATGCCTGGTCGCCGCCGAATGGTTTCCGGGTAAGTGGGGTCGGCTACACTCGCGAGTCATGATGACCGAGCTCGCTCCGGCCCCCGCGCCCGTCCTCGAATTGATCGATCGACCGCGGATCTTCTCCGGGATCCAGCCGTCAGGCGTGGTCCACCTGGGCAACGAGTTGGGCGCCGTCCGGAATTACGTCAAGCTCCAGTGGGAGTTCGAGGCGATCTACTGCATCGTGGACTACCACGCGCTGACGAGCACCCACGACCCGGACGTGCTGCGCTCACGCACCCGCGAGATGGCGGCCTCGCTGCTCGCCCTCGGCCTGGATCCCGATCGCTGCACGCTGTTCGTCCAGAGCCATCGCCCGGAACACACCGAGCTCGCCTGGCTGTTCGCGACGGTCACGCCGGTGAGCTGGCTCGAGCGGACGCCGACGTACAAGGAGAAGCGCCAGACACAGCCCGACGACGTCAACCATGGGCTGCTCACCTACCCCGTGCTCCAGGCAGCGGACATCGCGATCTACAAGGCTGCCCAGGTCCCGGTCGGCAAGGACCAGGCAGCCCACGTGGAGCTGAGCCGCGAGATCGTCCGGACGTTCAACAGCCGGTACGGCGACACGTTTCCGGAGCCCCAGGCGGTCTTCACCGAGGCGCCGACGGTGCTCGGCACCGACGGCGTCCGGAAGATGAGCAAGTCGGTCGGCAACACGATCGACGTCCTCGCCGACCCGGCCCTCATCCGGAAACAGATCATGTCGATGGTCACCGACACCAAGCGGATCCTGCGGACCGACCCGGGCAGGCCCGAGGTCTGCAACGTCTGCCAGCTGCACCGCTTCTTCGGGCCCGACTGGGAGGACATCCAGGACGGTGAGCGGACGGCCCGGACCGGCTGCGTCGACACGAAGAAGCTGCTCGCGGACCGGGTCGTCGCGCACTACGCCGGCGCCCGCGAGCGCTACCTCGAGCTGCTGGCGCATCCGGACGAGGTCGATGGTGTCCTGGAGGCCGGCGCAGATCGGCTGCGGCCGATGGCCGAGGCGACCATGGACGAGGTCCGCCGCAAGATGGGCCTTCGCTGACCGCCATGCTGAACGTCCGCCCAGAGGGACGCGACCGCCGACTCGTCGGCGCGCTCCTCGTGCTGGGCGTGACCGCGCTGTTCTTCATCGTCGTCGGACAGCTCGCGGCGGTCTTCTTCTACTTCGGCGACATCTTCCTGACGTTCTTCCTGGCCTGGCTCCTGGCGTTCATCATCAGCCCGGTCGTGACGCGCATCGTCGATGCGGTCCCGAGGCTGCCGCGAGCCGTCGCCGCCGTGCTCGTCTATACCCTGGTCGTGGTCGTCATGGCATTGACCGTGGTCATCGCGGCCGGTGCGCTGGCGACCTCGATCGCCCAGTTCGTGGAATCGATCCCGAGCATCCGCGCGAACCTGCCGACCATCGTCGCGCCGTGGCAGCAATGGCTGACCTCGATCGGGCTCAGCCAGATCGACCTGGCCAGCCAGGCCGGCGCGGCGCTCGACAACCTCGACCAGTTCGCCGGCCAGCTGGTCGCACCGCTCCAGCAGTTCGCGGTGGCCAGTCTCGGCGCGGTGGGCACGATGCTCATCGTCTTCTTCCTGTCGATCTACATGGTCGTCGACCGCGACCAGATCGTGGCCTTCCTGTTCCGCCTCGTCCCTCCGGCCTACGCCGACGACGCGCGCCTGCTCCAGACCTCGGTATCGCGCTCGTTCGGTGGGTTCCTGCGCGGCCAGGCGTTGATGGGCGTCGTCTACTTCCTGATCGCGCTCGCGACCAACCTGCTGCTCGGGCTGCCATTGGCCGCCCTCTCGTCGGTCAGCGCCGGCATCCTCCAGGCGGTCCCCTTCTTCGGGCCGTTCGTGTCGTGGGCGCCGCCGGTCATCGTGGCCCTCGTCCTCCAGCCCGATGCATTGCTCCCCGCGGTGCTGCTGATGGGCGTCGGCTGGATCGTGGTCATGAACGTCCTCCAGCCGCGGATCATGCAGGACGCCGTGGGCATCCACCCGATCGTGGTCCTCGGCTCGGTCCTGATCGGGTCGCGGATCGCGGGCATCCCCGGGGCCATCTTCGGGATCCCGATCGCCGCGGTGGTGTCGGCCTTCTTCTTCCAGTTCCTCCATCGGACCAGCGGTGATCGGACGGTCGCCGGGCGAGCCGCGCGCCGGCTTGCGGATCGGGAGGGTCGTCAGGTCCACGTCCCGCGCGAGCCCACGCCCGGGACCGCCCTTGACATCGACGACCCGCATCCCGCCACCAAGCCGACGTGACCGAGCAGCCCGACCTCACCCGGGAGCGGGCGAGGACCGAACGCCGCGACGTCGACAAGGAACGAGGGGAGCCGCTCGCCGGCGGAGCGGCGCGGGGCGGTCCGCGGGCGCTGCGTGTCAACGCCCGGCCGCTCGCCGAGTGGTCGAGCCGTCCCCGGATCCTCGTCACCAACGACGACGGCGTCGAATTGCGCGGACTGCTCGCGCTCAAGCAGGCGCTCGAGGCGGTCGGCGAGGTGACCGTCGTGGCGCCCGACACGAACCAGAGCGCCGTCGGCCACCAGAAGACCCTGATGCGACCGCTCCGCGTCCGCGAGCGCACCCTCGCCGACGGGTCGCTCGCCTACTCCGTGGACGGCTCGCCGACCGACGCGGTCAGCCTTGCCTTCCTCGGCTACTTCGGCGAGGAGTTCGACCTCGTCGCATCGGGGATCAACTACGGCGCGAACCTCGGCGACGACATCACCTATTCGGGGACGGTCAGCGCCGCGATGGAGGCGGTCATCAACAACTGCCCGGCGTTCGCGATCTCGCAGGAGTACTACGAGCATCCGGACTTCGCCCTGGCGGCACGGGCCGCGACGACGGTCGCGCGGAACATCATGGAGCATGGCCTGTCGCCGGGCGAGCTGATCAACGTGAACGTTCCGGCCCTGCCGCTCGAGGAGTTCGGCGGCGTCGAGGTCACCCGGCTCGGCAAGCGGGTCTACCAGGACGAGCTGATCCAGCGGACGGATCCGCGCGGCATCCCGTACTACTGGATCGGCGGCCCGCCCCCATCGGGGCTGGCCGTGCCGGGCACCGACTTCCACGCCATGGTCAACCGGCGGATCGCGGTCACCCCGATCCATCTCGACCTGACCGGCCGGCGACTCCTCAAGCGACTTCGGACCTGGGACTGGACGCTGCCCGAGCCGGACCCGCCGGACCGCCCTACTGGCGCATCCGACGACGGCACCGACGTCTAGCGCGGTGGGTGGCCCAGCCCCATCGAACCGCCCGGTGGGTGGCGGTGGGTCACGATCGACTGGATCGGCGCGGCGAGCGCCCAGATGACCCAGGCGCCCTGCGGCGAAACCAGGGCCGCCGGAATCGACAGGCCGAACACGATCGGGATCACCACGGCGCGCGCCGTGACGTAGCGCGCGATCGCCGGCGTGACGTTCGGCGACACGAGGTGGGCGATCTGCGCCGGATAAACCCACAGCAGCGTGGACAGAGCGCCGGTGACGACCACGAACAGGGCGTACACCACCGCGGCGCTCGGCAGGTTGCCCTGGCCGGCGATGATCGAGGTCGGGAACGGGAGGATCGCGACGGAGAAGAGGAACGCGAGGTTCAGCGCGATCAGCCGACCATCCGCGTCGACGATGTAGCGGAACGTCCGGTAATGGCCGACCCAGAAGGCGGCGATCGTCACGAAGCTGATGCAGAACGCGAAGATCGATGGTCCGAGGGTCGCCAGCGTCCGGAGAAAGGCGTCGTCGGACTGGCCGCTGGGGACGGCCGGGAAGCGAAGGTCGATCGCCAGCAGCGTGATCGCGATCGCGAAGACCGCATCCGAGAAGAAGACGATCCGCTCGAGGGTGAACGCGAACAGGCGGTGCTCCTGTTCGAGCTTGTCGGCCTCCGGATCCGGCGTCGTCGCGGCCATCGCGTCGATTGTGGCGGACGCGGAGTCGCCGCGACCAGTCGATTCGCCGCTCCACCTGCGACGGATCCATGCCCGGTGACGACCGGCGCCGATGGGGCCGTGCCGGGTGCCGTGCCCGGGGTCCCGCGCCCGTGTCTGGTTCAGCGGCGGCGCCGCTTCCAGTCCGCGACGATCTCGCGGGCAGCGTTCTGGCCGTTCTGGCCGGTCACGCCGCCACCCGGGTGCGCGCCGGCGCCCGCGAGGTAGAGCCCTTCGAGCGCAAGCCGGTACCGAGCGTGGCCGAGCAGCGGCCGCCACAGGAACCACTGGTCCAGACCGGGCTCCCCGTGGAGCGGGTGGCCCCCGGACAACCCGTAGTCACGTTCCAGGTCGGGTGGCGTCAGGACCTGCCTGGCGGTCACCATCGCGGCCAGGCCCGGCGCATACGCGTCGAGGGTCGACACCACGAGGTCGCCGAAGGCCTCCCGACGCTGGTCCCACGTGCCGTCACGGAGCGCGTACGGCGTGGCCTGGGCGATCACGCTCATCACCTGCGTCCCGGCGGCCGCCCCATCGACCAGCAAGGGGTCGACGAGTGAAGGGATTGTCGCCTCCATGACCGGCGGCTCGGACCAGCGGCCGTACTTCGCCGCGTCGTGGGCGCGCTCGAGCTGGTCGATCCCGGGTGCCACCAGGATCCGGCCATGGACCAGCGACTCGTCGGAGCCGGCCGCGGTGAACCGGGGCGTTGCGCCGAGCACCAGGTTGACTTTGGTGACCGTGCCCGGCGTCCGGATATTGCCGGCCCGCCAGAGCAGGCTCGGACCGACGGCGACCGGATCGGCTAGACGGGTCAGCGCCTGCTTCGGATCGATCCCGGCCACGATCACGCGCGCCCTCAGCTCCTCGCCGCCGGTGAGGGCGACGCCCGTCGCGCGCCCGTCGCGGGACGTGATCGTCGCGACGTCCGTACCGGTGCGGTACGCGACGCCCCACTCCCGACCGGCCGACTCCAGCGCGGCCGTCAGCGCACCCGGGCCGCCGCGAGCGAACACGGTCTGACCCGCTGCGCCACCGTCGTTGCCGGCCGAATCCGTCAGCAGCACGGCCGTCGTCCCGGCCGACCAGGGTCCCATCGCGGTGTACTGGACGCCGCGCCAGGCGATCGCCGCCTGGAGGGCGTCCGTCTCGAACGATTCGGCGACGAAGTCGGCGACGGCCATCGGCAGGACCCGGGTGATCGTCCGGGCGTCGCGGCGACCGAGACCGCGGAACGTCCGCCCGAGCTGGAGACCGGCGATCGCGTCGCCGACGCCCGGTGATTCGATGTCGGGCGGCGTTCGGGCGGCAAGCTCGCCGAGGAACCCGGCGATAGACCGGACCAGCCGATCGAACCCGAGGTAGGCGTCGGCGTCGTGCGCAGATCGCGCGCGCAGGCCCTCGGCCGTTCGGCCGGCATCGGCTCGGAGCACGATCGCCTGTCCGTCGAGCCCGGGCGCGAACGCACGCACGTCGGGACCGACCAGCGACAGCCCGTGGCGCTTGAGGTCGAGGTCGCGAACGACCGATGGCCGGAGCCGACCGACGGTGTGGGCGAGCGTCGGCAAACGCGCCCCGGGCGCCAGCTCGGACGTGGTCGCCGCGCCACCGAGGGTGTCGCGCCGCTCCAGCACGACGGTCCGCAACCCGGCTCGCCCGAGGTATGCCGCGGTGACCAGGCCGTTGTGTCCGCCGCCGATGACGATCGCGTCGTAGGTGTTCGTGGCCATCGCTCAGGCCGCCCTTCGTCCGCGCGCCTTGAGGACCTCGAGGGCCGCGATGCGTCCGTTGGCGCCCATGATCCCGCCGCCCGGATGGGTGGCCGAGCCGCACAGCCACAGGTCGCGGACCGGCGTCCGGAACCGGGCGTAACCGGGCACCGGCCGATTGAAGAAGAGCTGCTCCAGCGACAGCTCGCCCTGGAAGATATTGCCCTCCGACAGGCCGGTCGTGCGCTCGATGTCGAGCGGCGTCTGGACGTTGCGGTGGAGGATGACGTCGCGGATGTTGGGGGCGAACTCGGCGATCCGGTCGATGACCGCGTCGCCGAAGGCCTCGCGCTGGTCGTCCCAGGTCCCGAGCTCCGGCGCCAGCTTGTACGGCGCGTACTGGACGAAGCAGCTGATGACGTGCTTGCCGGGCGGTGCCATCGACGGGTCGACGAGCGTCGGGATGATCATGTCGACGTACGGCCGGCGGCTGAACCGGCCGTACTTGGCGTCGTCGTAGGCCTGCTCCATCTCCTCGACGGACGGGCTGAAGCTGATCGCCCCGCGGAGATGCTCGCCCTCGCCGGGCAGGCAGGTGAAATCGGGCAGACGGTCGACTGCGAGGTTGACCTTGCCCGACGAGCCGCGGAATTTGAACCGGCGGATCTCTTCCTCGAAGGTCGGATCGAGCGTGCCCGGCTCGAGGAGCCCGAGGAAGGTCAGCCGCGAATCCAGCGAGCTGAGGACCGTCGTCGCCTCGATCTCCTCGCCGCTCTCCAGGACGACGCCGGCAGCGCGCCCGCCCTTGACCACGACGCGGGCGACGGGCGCCTCCAGGCGGATCTCGGCGCCCAGTGCACGGGCGGCGTTCCCGATGGCGCTGCTGATCCCCCCGGTCCCGCCCTTGGGGATGCCCCACGCCCGGAACGCGCCGTCGATCTCGCCCATGTAGTGATGGAGCAGGACGTATGCGGTCCCTGGGCTCTTGACGCCCTGGTAGGTGCCGATGATGCCCGATGCAGACATCGTGGCCTTGAGTGGCTCCGTCTCGAACCACTGGTCGAGGAAGTCAGATGCGCTCATCGTCATCAGCTGGACGAAGACCGCCTGCTGCCGTTGGCGGAGCTGCTGGAACCGCCGCGCGAGGCCGCCGAGCGGGAGCAGCGGCCGGGGGTCGTTGCTAGTCGGGTCGGGTGGCGTGATGGCCAGGATCGGCTTGATGAAGCGGGCCATCTCGACCATCAGCTGGCCGTATTCCTCATAGGCCTCGGCGTCGGTCGCCGACCAGCGCCGGAGCTCGCGGATCGTCCGGCCGTGGTCGTTGACCCGCCACAGGTAGTCCCCGCCACCCTTCGCCGGTCCCTCGCCGGGCCGGAGCGGCGTGAACGTGCCGTCGAGCGGGAGGATGTCGAGCCCATGGCGGGGCAGCTCCAGCTCGCGGATGATCTCCGGCCGCAACAGCGACACGACGTAGCTGAAGACCGAGAAGCGGAAGCCCGGGAAGATCTCCTCGGTCACGGCCGCCCCACCGAGGACGTGGCGCTTCTCGAGCACCAGGGTGGTCAGCCCGGCGCGAGCCAGGTAGGCCGCGCTGACCAGGCCGTTGTGGCCACCGCCGATGATGATCGCGTCGTACGACCGGGCCACCGTGCCTCCTCGGTCGATGCGCCCGAGGGGCACGTCGACTATCCAGCCTGCATAGCGTTCATGCAGTCTAGCCGAGCCGCGACCCGCTCCGTGGTCCACTCGGCGCCGGTCGCCGTGACCGCGAGGCGGCGACCGGTGCACCGCCACGGGGCCGAGCCTGCGCGGGCGGACGCGGTCGGGGTCGCCGGACCGGTCATCCAGCCTGCATACAATTCCTGCATACTGGATCGACCCACAGGAGACAGCCAGGTGAGCGTCGGCACCGCGTTCCACCCCAGGACCGCCCCTCTCAACCGGAAGATGCAATGGCGGGAGTGGTCTGGCTACTTCGCCTCGAGCGTGTACGCCGATTTCCACGACATCGAGTACAACGCGATCCGCGAGGCCGCGGCCCTGATCGACGTCTCGCCGCTCTACAAGTACCTCGTGTCGGGTCCCGATGCCCAGCGTCTCGTCGATCGCGTCATCACCCGCGACGCGACCCGGCTGCCGGTCGGCGGCGTGTACTACACGCCCTGGTGCGACGAGAACGGCAAGGTGGTCGACGACGGGACGGTGCACCGCCTGGATGACCGGCTGTACCGCTGGACCGCCGCCGACCCGCAGCTCCGCTGGCTGCACCAGAACAGCGCCGGCCTCGACGTGACGATCACCGAGGAGACCGAGGCGACGGCCGCGCTCGCCCTCCAGGGACCGCTGTCCCGCGACGTGCTGGAGGCCGCGACCGGCGAGTCATTCGCCGACCTGCGCTACTTCCGTCGCCGTGCGTCCAAGGTCGGCCGGGTCGCGGTCGACGTGTCGCGGACCGGCTACACGGGCGATCTCGGCTACGAGCTGTGGATCCCGATCAAGGGAGCCGTGGCGGTCTGGGACGCCGTGATGGCCGCCGGCCAGGCGTACGGGATCCGGCCGGCCGGGATGGTGGCGCTGGACGTCGTCCGGCTCGAGGCCGGGCTGATCCTCCTCGAGGTCGATTACACCTCGGCGCGTCACGCCATGAACCCCGAGCAGCACTACTCACCGTTCGAGATCGGGCTGGGGCGCCTGGTCAGCTTCGACAAGGGCGACTTCGTGGGACGGCTCGCACTGGAACGAGAGGCCCGGGCCGGCGGCCCGGCGCGGCGCCTGGTCGGGCTCCAGCTCGACTGGTACGACATCGAGGGGCGGTACGACCTGCAGGGTCTCCCGCCGTCGATCAGCCCGAGCGTCGACCGCTCCCCCGTCCCGGTCTTCGCAGGCGGGCGCCAGGTCGGCCGGGCGACGAGCCACGGCTGGAGCCCGATCCTCAAGCAGGCGATCGCGCTTGCGTCGGTACCACCCCAGTACGAGGCGGCCGGTTCCACGCTCGCCGTCGAGTGGACGGTTGAGGGCCGCCGCGGACGGGTCGGCGCAACGGTCGTCCCGCTGCCCTTCCTCGACCTCGAGCGCAAGCGGGGCTGAACGGAGGTGGGCACCGGCCGACCGGAGCGCCGGCCGACGCTTGGCGTCAGGCGCCGACGAGCGGCAGGTCGACCACGTGCTCGGCCAGGAACCAGACCTGTAGCTCGTGCCGCCGGAGCACGTCGCTCATGAGCAGGTCGTTGGTGCCCCAGTCCTCGGATGCCTCGGTCGCCTTGATCGAGGCACGCACCTTGCGCAGGATCGTCTCGTGGGCACGGAGCGTCCGATCGAGCATGACCGAGACCTCCTCGGCCCCGTCCGGCGGACGCTCGATCGAGGTCAGCTCGGCCGCCTGTCGCGGGTCGCCGACCGCGATCCCGCCGAGGCTCTGGACGCGCTCGGCCAGCAGGTCGATGAGCTCGATCTGCTCCTCGGCATGCTTGTCGAAGAGCAGGTGAAGCTGGTAGAAGGTGGGTCCCGCAACCAGCCAGTGGTGCTTCTTGTACATGGCGTACAGCACCATCGAGTCCGAGAGAATGTCGTTGAGCAGCCGGCAGCTCTCCGCTCTGGCCCTCGCCGGGAGGGCGATCGGGAGGTCTCGGAGCGTCCCGAATGCCTGGATCTCCGGGGCGCGGATGCTGAGACGGGGTTCGGGCGACCGCTTGCGAGGGGCGACGCCATTGCGGCGGTGAGGCAGTGCGGTCCTGGGAGCCATGCGTGACCTCCGGTACGGGTGCCGTCCGTTCGGTCGAATCTGCCGCCCGCGCAACATCAGATGCGATGGTGCCCGTCGGAGCGGCATCGCAATTGGGTTACGGAGGAGAGGCGATCGTGGCGATCGGGCCGTGGAAGACGTTCCGGATGCCGGTGGTGACGGCTGTGGCGCTGCTGCTCGGGCTCGGCATCGCGCTCGCCGACAGCAGCTCCGGCTGGGATTCGACCGGAATCACGGCAGGCTCGCTCGTGCTCGCGGGAGGGACGACGGCCTACCTCGGCGGCGGCCGGCCATGGTTGTGGGCGGGTCTCGTCGGGCTGCCCACGCCCATCATCGAGATCACGGGCTCCGGAACGACCGGGTCGCTCGTCGCCCTCGCGTTCGCCGGTCTCGGCGCGGCGATCGGCTGGGTGCTCGCCCGTGACCGCTGACCTCGACGCCCATCAGCGCAGCGTCCGCGTCGCATAGGCCTCGAGCCGGGCCAGCGCCTCGGGCAGGTCGGTCCGGCCGAAGCCGAGCCGGAAGTGATTGCCCGGGTGGTCGAATTGCGAGCCGGGCAGGAGCAGTACGCCTTCGGCCTCGACCAGCCCGGCCGCCCAGTCGTCGATCCGGACACCTGGCACGGTCAGCCGCGGGAAGCCGATCGAGCCGGCTCGCGGGCGGACCCAGGTGAACCGATCGGCCCAGTCCTCGAAGAAGCCGTCGAGCCGATCGAGATTCGCGGCGACGATGTCGCGGGATCGTCGGAGTACCGCCTCGCGGGCCCGCAACCCGATGATCGCCAGGATCTCCGACGGCGCCGACGAACAGATCGTTGTGTAGTCCTTGAAGGCGGCCACACGAGCCAGCAGGTCGCGGTCGTGGCTGGCGAGCCAACCGATCCGAAGTCCCGCCAGCGCGTAGGCCTTCGACATGACGCCGAGCGACACCCCACCGGTCGCGACATCGGCACCGGTCGGCAGCCGGTCGGCTTCGTCGAACTCGAGGCCGCGGTAGACCTCGTCGACGACCAGCTTCGCGCCGGCCTCGTCGGCGATTGCCACGAGCGCGTCGTAGGTCGCGCGATCGGGCAGCATCCCGGTCGGGTTGTGGGGCACGTTCACGACGATCAGCCGCGTGGCGGGCGTCAGCTGGCGGCGCAGACGGTCGAGATCGAGGGCCCAGCCCTCCGTTTCGTGGAGCTCGTGGAGCGTCACGTCCGCCCCCGTCGCCCGGCCGACCTCGTACAGGCTCTGATAGGCGGGCCACGTGACGATTGCCTGATCGCCCGGTTCGAGCGACACGTTCATCAGGCAGAAGACGGCCTCTTCGGCGCCGGCAAAGGTGAGGACCTCGTCGGGCTCGATCGTGTCGTACAGCGAGGCGATCTCACGCCGGAGGAGGGGGTGGCCGGTCGACTCCGTGTAGCCGAGCTGGAGCGCGCCCCACAACGCCCGCGTCTCGTCGTCGGCGAGCGCGACGAGGTCGGCCATCGGGAGGGCCTGCACGTCCGAGGCGCACAGCAGGTGACGGGCCGCGAATTCCCAGCGGGCGAAGTAGCGTTCGAGGGCGAACTCGGCGATGCGCATCGGGTCATGATGCGACACCCAGGGGCCGAGGTCACGCCGCTCGCACGGCCGCGCGGTCAGCGGTTTGACGCGACCGCGATGGTCGACAAGGGCCGTGATCGGCCGAGGCGGCCGTGGTCTGGGTCAGCCCCCGACGACGACCAGGCCGGCGGCGATCGACTTCGCCGTCGCCTCATCCAGCCCGGTCACGACCAGCAGCCAGCTCAGGGTTGCCTCGCGATCGAGCGCGACGGCCCAGCTGCCGTCGTCGAGGGCGACCAGCAGCCCGTCCTGGCCATCGAACGGGGTCGCCCCGACGTCCTGGCCCGACGGGACGCAGCCGCCCTGGATCGTGCAGAAGGCGCCCTCGTCGAGACTGACCGTGGCTCGATCGGGACCCCGATACACGATCTCGAGGCGGCCCCCGTCGGCGAGCCGGTATTGGCCGCTCTCGACGAACCAACCGTCGGGCAGGACCGGGCAGTAGACCGGCCAGTCAACGGCCGCGGCCATCGACGCGAAGAAGCCCCGGTTCTCGTCGCTGCCGGTGCAGGCCTCGGCGCTGGCGCTGCCACCGGCTGTCCCGCTCGCCGCGCCGGGCGATCCGGAGGCTCCCGCCGTACTCGTAGCGCTCGGTGCCGCGCTGGACGCTGGGCTCGACGGCGGGATCGACGCCTCGCTCGGACCGCCGGGTTCCGTCGGGGTGCCGGACGGTTCGAGGCCCGGCCCTGTGGACGTCGGGGGGCCGGTCGGAGACGGATTGCCACACGCCGCGACCGTCAGGGCGAACAGGACGAGGATCACCGGGAGGCACCGGTGCGGATCGAGGTGGAGCCATCGTCGAGCGCTCGCAGGTCGGCGCGTCACGCTCGGAATCGTAGCATGCGGATCCCGCAGGCCTCAGCTGGCGGCGGGCTCCGCGAAGTGCACCATCGACGGGTGGACCCCGAACACGTCGCGGATCCGGTCCGGGGAGAGGACCGTCCTCGCCGGACCGTCGGCGACGAGCCGGCCCCGGTCGAGCAGCACGAGGCGCGGGAAGAACGCCGCGGCTAGGCTGAGGTCGTGGAGGACGGCCAGGATGGTCGTGGCTTCCCGGCGATTGAGGTCTGCCAGCAACTCCATGGTCGCGACCTGATGACGCAGGTCCAGGTGAACGGTGGGCTCGTCGAGGATCAGGACCGGCGAGGCCTGGGCCACCGCGAGGGCGACGAGGACGAGCTGTCGCTCCCCGAGTGACAGCTCGCGCACGTCGCGCCCGACGAGATGCCCGATCCCGACCCGCTCGATGGCCGACCAGACGGCGGCACGGTCGGCCGCCCGGGCGCCACGCAACGGGTCCTCGTGCGGCAGGCGGCCGAGACCGACCAGCGCCTCGACCGTCGTCGCGAAGGGGACGCTAGCCTGCTGCGGGACCACGGCGATGCGCCGCGCGATCGTGGCTCGGTCGAGCGTCCGGATGGGGTCGCCGGCCACCCGGACCTCCCCGCGACTCGGGGGCATCAGGCCGGTGACCGCCCGGAGGAGCGTCGACTTGCCCGCGCCGTTGGGGCCGATCAGGGCCACCCGCTCGCCGGCCGCGACCTCCAGGTCGATCTCCGAGAGAATGAGCCGCCCGCCGGCCAGCATGGACACGCCACGGAGCTCGATCACAGCTCGTAGCCGGTCCGCGTCCGGCGCAACAGCAGGATGAAGAACGGTGCCCCGACGAGCGCCGTCACGATCCCGACCGGGATGTCGCCGGCCGATCGTGCCACGACGTCGGCAAGGGCGAGCAGGACGGCGCCGCCGAGCGCAGACAGGGGCAGGACCAGCCGGGCGCTCGGACCGACGATCAGCCGGACGACGTGCGGCACGACCAGCCCCACGAAGCCGATGAGTCCGCTGACCGAGACCGCGGCAGCCGTGACGAGCGAGGCCAGTGCGAGGAGGAACGCTCGCTCACGGCCGACGTCGATGCCGAGGTGCACCGCGGCCTCCTCGCCGAGCAGGAGCCCGTTGAGCGACCTCGCGCGCAGGATGATCAGGACGCACCCGATCGCGACCAGGGGCAGTGTCGCGGCGAGCTGCGGCCATGACGCGCTGGCGAACCCGCCCAGCAGGTAGGAGAAGATCTGCCGCAGCGCCGCACCCGACAGGTACATCGCCATGGCCAGACCTGCGGCCAGCAGCGATCCGACGGCATACCCGGTCAGGAGCAGGCTGGTCAGCGGCGACAGCCCGCCGATCCTCGACAGTCGGTAGACGGTCCAGATCGAGACCAGGGCACCGACGAACGCCAGACCCTGGAGCAGCCCGAACCCGAGGACGACGACCCGGATCGGCAGCAGCACCGCGATGGCCGCCCCGAGCGCCGCGCCCGATGCCGTGCCCAGCACGTAGGGGTCGGCCAGCGGGTTGCGCAGGAGTCCCTGGAAGGTCGCCCCGGCGACCGCGAGGGCGGTCCCTACCACGAGCGACATGAGGACCCGCGGGATCCGCAGGTCCCAGACGATGGTCTCGGCCGATGCCGGCCAGCTGCGCCCGAGGTCGAGCCCGAACAGGCGGTGGGTCACGATCGCGAGCGTATCGAGTGGCGCGATCGCCACGCTGCCCGACACCACGCCGAGACAGAGAACCACGACGAGGGCGGCGCCACCAGTGGCGGCGAGGAGCACCGGCCGCCGTCGCGCGACGCCGATCCCGCGTGTGCCCCGCCTGGTCGAAATGAGCGCGCCGCCCTCCGTGGCCATCGTCAGGGCACCGGCGGGATCGGCTCGGACGAGGGGATCGCGGCGTCAGGGTGGATCGTCCGGGCAAGAAGGTCGAGACCGAGGAACAGCCGCGGCCCGGGCCGCGAGATCGTCTGGTCGTCGATCGGGCGGATGGCACCGGTCTTCACGGCCGTCATCACCTTCCAGCCGGGACGCGCGGCGACCTGGTCGGGCGTGACCCCGTAGGCGGCATCAGCCAGGAGGATCACCTGCGGGTCCTGTTCGATGAGCCGCTCCACCGAGATGTCGTACTTCTCGGTCGACCCGGTCGTGATCGGGATCGCCCCGGCGCGTTCGAGCATGTCGGCCACGAACGACTGGTCGGCCGGCCCGTAGATCGCGCCGGTCGCATCGAGCTCGTAGAAGACGCGCGGGGTCGGGAGGCCCGAAACGGAGGCCTTGACCGCATCGAAGCCGGCGCGCATCCGCGCCACGATCGCCGCGGCCGCGGCCGTCCGGCCGGCGGCCCGACCGGTCAGCTCGATGTCCTTGAACACGGCGTCGACCGTCGGGGCGTACAGCACGATGACCGTGATCCCCAGGCTGCGCAGCTTCGCGATCGCCTCCGGGGCGGTGAACGAGTTCCCGCCGGCGAAGACGACGTCGGGCGACATGGCCACGATCTTCTCGAGGTCGACGCCGTCGAACGTGGCGACCTCCGGGATGTCCGTCGCCTGGGGTGGGTACAGGAACACGTCCTGGCTCTTGCCCTTGATCCGGTCTCCGACTCCGAGGGCGAACAGGGTCTCGGTCGTCGCGGGCGCCAGCGACACGATCGTCTGCGGCTCGGCCGGCAGGGTGACCGACGTGCCTTCGTCGTCGGTCAGGGTGGTCGGAAAGGCCGGCTGCGCGGTCGGGCCGGGCGACTCCGCGGCCGCGATCGAGGCCGCCGCTCCGGCCGTCGCCGAGGCAGGTGCGAACGACGGCGACGGCAACGGCGACGCAACAGCGCCTATCGAGCAGGCGGTGACGACGAACACGATCGCCGCGACCAGACTGGCCGGCCGTCTGGTCGGCCATGCCGGCCCGGACGACCGGAGTGGATGGAACACGGGTGACCTCCGAGCGTGATCGGAGGGGCTGCGAGAATCGCGAAACCCCTCAATTCGAGCGAGCCGAACGAGGGGCTTCAGCTGGTGGGTCGCACGGTCCTGCCTACCTTTCTCTCGAAGGTTCGAGCATGCACCGTGGGGTCGGCGACCGGACTTGCGCCCCCGGAGGGGCGTTCACCGTAGCGGGACTGTGCCGGAATCTCACCGGCTTCGCGACCACGCGGCGTGACAGAGGTTGTCACGTTGAGCCTAGCACGTCCCCCGCCCGGCTCGCCTTCGCTCCCGGATAAGTCCCCGATACGTGCCGCCTGCGACCATCGCCGCCTCGCCCTCCTCCCGCCACCACGTCCCGCCGGAGGAGTTCGATCGTGTTGGAGTCACGATGGGTACGTTGGCTGGGACCCGGGGTGATCGGAGCCCTCGTCCTCGGCGGATTCGCGACGTCGACGGCGGGGGCCGGACCCCGGTCGTGGACGGCACCGCCATGTTCCGGGCCGGACAGTCCCGGCAGCGTCGCCGCGGCGCCGGCGCCGACGGCGCTCGCCGATCTCGGCACACAGGTTTGGTTCCGGATGGACCCGCAGCTCGACCAGGCCGGTTCGCTGCAAGGTCAGCGCCTGTCGCTCGGCATCGATCGCGAGCGGTCGGTCAGGAGGCTCCTGCTGCCCCCCGAGTCCTTTGCCGCGGGGCCGTTCGGAGGCCTCCTCCTGGTCGGCTCCGATGACGGGGTTACGTCGACCGTCCAGGCCGTCGACGTTGCCGCCGGATGCTCCTGGCGACTGGCAACGGAGGATGCGGTCATCCGCCGGGCGACGATCGACCCCGTCGGGCGGACACTGTTCGAGTACCGTGTCGACCGGTCGACGCGAGCCGATCTGGGCGTCTGGGCCCGCGACCTCGACGGGTCGACGGCACACCAGGTCCTCGAGCCGCTCGCCTCGGACGACCGGTTCGGTCGAACGTTCACGACCGAGTTCTCTTGGAGCGTCGACGGCAGTGCCCTGGCGGTGCAGTCCTGTGGCGAGCAGGCGTGCCGCACGCGGTTCATCGCTCCACACGGTCACCCGGCCCGCGACGTCTCGGAGCCGGACCTGGGGACCATGATCGGTACCGACGGTGACCGCCTCGTGAGCTACCTTTCCTGCTCCGGATTCCCCTGCCCGATCGTCGCCATCGACCTGATGTCCCACGCCCGACGGACACTGGCCGACCTTGCCGGGATCGCGACCCTGGCAACGACCCCGGACGGAGCCCGCGTCATCCACGAGGTCTACTCGGACGCGGGCCTCTCGCTGCGATCGATCGCGACCGACGGGTCGGCACGGACCGACCTCGGAAGCCTGACCGGAGGCCTGCGCCTGCAGCCGTCGCCCAATCGTGCCGACGCCGCAACGCGTCTCCCGGCCGGCTGGGCGTTGCTCGCCACCGACGGCCGGATCGCCGTCGACGGACCCGCCGACGGCAGCCAGCTCCGCCACGTTCCCGACGGGGCGTCGGTCCAGCTCAGCGAGGTCGTGCCATGACGCTCATTCGACCCATCCGATGGCTCCGCGGCGTCGTCGCCGCGATGGTGATCCTGCTCACGCTCGCGAGCAGCGCCGGGGCCCACGGCCCCGATCCGGTCCTGAGCGGACACTGGAACCAGAACCAGGACCTGCGCTATGCGTGGCGATCGGGAGCCGTGCCACCAACCGCCTACCAGGGCCCGATCAACGCCGCAGCCGCGGACATCAATGCGAGCCGGAGCTCGCAGGCGGCCACCCTGGCCTACACGGCCGGCGCGGGGAACCTCGTCGGCTACGGGGTCGGTGCGACGTGCAGCACCATGGGCCTGGCCTGCTTCACCCGGACGCCGCCGACGAGCTTCACGGTGTGGATGCGCGAGCAGGGTCACGTCTTCGACTGGGGCACGCTCCGCTGGTGCCAAGCCTATGCATCGTGGCCGGACGGATGCTTCGACGTGGAGAACATCATCCTCGACGAGTTCGGACACGTGGAGATCCTGTGGCACCACGTCAACCTGACGAACGAGCCCGACTATCTCGACGCGATCGTCCAGACCGTGTCGCGGGCAAAGCCGAAGTCCGGCTACAACGCCCACCGACTCGCGCGCTGCGACATCGCTTCACTCCAGGTCGAATACGACATGTCGTCCTGGTCCGCGAAGTACTCGACCTGCCTCAGCTTGAACACGACGCTGGCCCTGGCGGCGAGTCCGACCGCCGTGGTCAAGGGCGGGACGACGAAGATCACCGCGACGCTCAAGGTGGCCGACGTGTCGAGCTACGCGCGGCTGGCACTCAACCCGATCGCCTCCCGGGTGGTCACGCTCCAGCGCCGGCCGTCGGGTACGACGAGCTGGACCACGGTCGGCACGATGGCCAGCGGTCCGACGTCGGGGACCTACACCTACTCGGTCAGCCTCACCGCTCGAACGGACTTCCGGGCGGTCTTCACCACCCCGGGCGACGAAGGCCTGATCGGCTCGACCTCTCCGACCGTGACCGTGTCGGTCGGCTCCTAGGCAGCGACGATCGTCATGAACGCGAAACGATCGTCCCGGATCCGTGCAGCAGTGACGGGTGTCCTGCTGATCGCCGGTGGCTGCAGCGCCGTGCCGGGATCGAGCGAGCTGCCGGCCACACCGGGCGTCGCCGTATCGCGCCCGACCGCGACCGTGGCGGCGCCGGCCTCGCCCGCCGACGCCGCCACGCCTGAGTCGTCGGCGACGGATCCCCAGGCCGCCGGCGAGCCCTCCGGCTCACCGTCGGGGCCCGATCCCAGCCTGACGCCACCACCCGACGGATCGCTCGGGGTCGAAGGCGGCGATCCGGTCATCGGCGAGCTCGGCTCGTGGAGCTGGCGGAACTCGGGATCTGATGCCCCGTGGCTCCCCGGCAACCCGATCCACATCGGCGCCGGCGAGCAGCTCACGTTCACGATGGTCGAGCCGGTCACGATCGTGAACTGGCAGGTCAGCCGCGTCCTCCCGACGGCAATTCCGGGCGGCGACGGCGCGGTCGGGATGGCAACGGGCACGGATCAGCCGATCACGTTCAAGGCTCCACCCGGGGGTCGGTGGTCGGTTTCGGTGGACGTCGTGTTCGCCGACAACCAGGGCGGCGCGGTCTACTACTGGGCCGTCACCGTCGACTGAACCGCCATCCCGCCACGAGACCAAGCGGCGCGGGCAATTCGATCGTCCGCGCCGCCGTTCGTGAATCGCCGCCCCTGGCGGCGCCGATGATCAGGCCGTCGCGACGGACTCGACGGAGAAGATCGAGACCTGGGCCTCTTCGGGGAGCATCACGCCGAGCACCTTCTGGAGGGCGAGAAGGTGGACGCAGGAACCCCAGCTCTGGAAATAGTGGCAGGTGCATCGCCACTGGCCGGCATCGAGGTCGACGTGGTGCGTGTCGTTGTCGCCGCGGAACGTGAGCGAGAGTCGATCGATGGTGATGCGATCGAGCTCGCGAGCGTAGCGATTTGCCTTCTCGACCTTGCCGATCAGGGAGCTGTGCATCGCGGTGCTACCTCCGTCGCCCGTCTGGGCGCTCGCGGGTCCGCCGTCCGGTCATGCACCTCGACCGGTGATGGCGGTCGCGTGTCCGAACCTTACACCCGACACCCCCAACGGTCACCCCCGAAATCGTCCTGTCGGGGCCCAGGACGTGGCCATTTCCGCGTTGCCGACGTCACTCGGTCGCTCACGCACATCGGAGTGCGCTCGCTCCCTCCCGACGCCGGCGCCTTGCGCTGGCCACGCCCTGGACCCCGACAATTCCGGGAGAACGAGGGAGGCGCGGCGCGGGACCCCACGATCCGAGTACGTCAGGGTGCGCTGGTGCCCTGGCGGCCGAAGTCGTCCTCGAGGCGGACGACGTCGTCGAGCTCGGGCGTCGATACCTCGATCAGCTCGCAGCGCTCGATCGCCTCGTAGCGATGGATCCGGCCGGTGGCGACCCGCCGGTGGTCACCGGGCCCCAGTTCCTCGACACAGATCGTGCCCTCGTCGTCCTCGAGGGAGAGCCGCAGCCGGCCCGCCGTCACGAGGATAGACTCGTCCTTGACCAGGTGCTTCTGGAGCGACAGCCGCCTGCCGGCCTCGATGACCAGGATCTTGCCGACATAGCGGTCGGTGTGCGCCCAGATGAGCTCGTGGCCCCATGGCTTGTCGACGCGCCGCGCACTGCCCGTCGGTCCCGTGTTCACGTGCCCCGCACCAGACGTTCCCCGGCGACGAGCAGGGCTTCTCGCGTGTCCTCGGAGGTCGCCTCGGTGTAGACGCGGACGAGGGGCTCCGTACCCGATGCGCGGATCAGGAGCCACGACCCGTCGTCGACCCAGAACTTGAAGCCGTCGGCGGTGTCGAGCGGCACGGACCGAACGACCGTCAGGCCGTCGAGCTCGGCGGGCGGCTGGTCGCGGAGGTCGACCAGCAGGCGGCGTTTCGTCTCGGCGTAGACGCCCCGCTCGATATGCACGTCGACGCGCCGGTAGAACGACGGTCCGGCGAGCTCATGGAACCGGGCGATCGCCTCGGATGCGGGCCAGCGGCCGGCGGCGCGTTCGCGCAGGAACAGGTCGAGGAGGAGGAGGTCGGCATAGACGCCGTCGCGCTCGGGCAGATGCATCCCGAAGCCGAACCCGCCCGATTCCTCGGCGCCCATCATGGCCCCGCTCTCGATCATCTTCGGACCGATGAACTTGAAGCCCACAGGGGTCTCGTAGGTCGGAATCCCGTAATGCTCACCGAGCCGGGCCGCCATCGAAGTGTTGTTGACGCTGACGACCACGGGGTCGCGCCAGCCGCGGTGCTCGGCCAGGTAGTACATCAGCAAACCGGTGACCTGGAGCTGGTGGATGAAGGTGCCACGCTCGTCCATCGCGCCGGCCCGGTCGGCATCGCCGTCCAGCAGCAACCCGAGGTCGAATCCGCCGCCGGCCATCATCGCCAGGGCTTCGTCGATGTTCGGTCGGATGGGTTCCGGGTTGACCCCGCCGAAGTACGGGTTCCGCTCCTGGTGGATCTCCGTGACCCGGATCCGGCCGCCCGCCAGGAGCCGCGAAAGCCAGCCGCTCCCCGCGCCCCACATCGGGTCCACGAGGACGCCGACATCCGCGGCCCGCAGCTCCTCGAGGTCGACCGTGCGCCGGACGAACCGCTCGTAGCCCTCGTACGGGTCGAACCGCTCGACGAGTCCCGCCGCCTCGGCGTCGGCGAACGGGCGCCGGGCGATCGCCGCGGTTCCGTTGGCCGCAAGCCGCGCCTCGATGACGCCGAGGATGTCGGCGCCGGCGGCGGCGCCCGTCGGGGCCTTGACCTTGAACCCGTTGTCGACCCACGGATTGTGGCTGGCGGTGATGACGATCCCGGCGGCCGCTCCGCGCTGGATGACCTCGAACGAGCTCATCTGGGTGGGCACGGCGTGCGCGGCGTACGCGACCGGGATGTCCTGCGCCAGGAGGACCTCGGCCGCCGCGGCGGCAAAATGCTCCGATGCGAACCGTCGGTCGTAGGCGATCACGACGCCCTTGGCCGACTCGCCGCGCTCGACGACGTAGCTCGCCACGCCGTCCGCGCAGCGCCGGACAGCGTCGAATGTGAACTCGTCGGCGATCCGGGCGCGCCAGCCGTCCGTACCGAAGACGATGGTCGTGGGCTCGGGCGCGCGGCGGACCAGCGTCACCTCAGACCTCCGGGGTGGAGCAGCGCTCGATAAGCGCTTCGACGAGGGCCAGGTCGGGCCCCGACCCACGCAACACGGCCAGCGGCTGCGTGGCGGTGATGCTACCCCGATCCGGCGGGGCGATGACGCCGAGCCGTCCGCCGACCCGCCGCACCACGAGATCATCGGCTTCGACGGTGACCGTCTCCCCGGCCTGGACGACCGAGCCGCTGCCACGCGCACCGATGGCGTCGAGGAGGGACGACCACGAGCCCAGGTCCGACCAACCCACGTCCATCGAGGCCATCACGACCGACCCGTTGCGGGCAGCGCTCTCCATCACCGCGTAGTCGATCGAGACCGCCCGCTGGATCGACTCGTACGCACGATCGAGCATCTGCGGCGACGACACCATGGGACCAAGCGATTGGACCAGGCCGGTGTATCGGCGCAGGGCCGTCAGGATCGCGCGGCGCCGCCACACGAAGATCCCGGCATTCCAGGCGACCCCGGGTTGGCGGACCAGGTCCTCGGCCTGGGCGATCTTGGGCTTCTCCTCGAAGCGGTGGAGCGGATACGCCTGCAGTCCGCAGATCGATGCCCCTCGCCCGACATCCGGGACCAGGTAACCGTAGTCGGTCGCCGGGCGGTCGGCCCGGATCCCGAGCGTGACCAGCGGATCCTCGATATCGAAGGCCCCGGTCGCGAGGCCCTCCCCGGCGGCGCGCAGGATCGTGGCGAAGACATCGGTCCTGCGGACCGTCTGGTCCGCCGGCAGGACGACCATCACCTCTTGCTCTGGGCGGTCGATGGCCAAGGCGGCCAGGGCGATGGCCGCCGCGGTGTTGCGGCCGAGCGGTTCGAGGAGCATCGACACGCCCGGCAGCTGGTCACGCACGAGCCGCTCGTACCGCCGATCCGTGACGACGGTGACGTCGTCGGTCACGCCGGCCAGGCGGGCGACCGCGCCCTGGAGTAGGGTCTCCTCGGTCACGAGGGGGAGGAACGGTTTGGGCTGTTCCGGACGGCTCAGGGGATGGAGTCGCGTGCCGCCGCCCCCGGCCAGGATGACCGCATACATGTGCGCCCATTCTACGGGCGCCGATCGAGGTCAGAAGCTGGGCGGCGTGACGCAGAACAGGACCGACACCGGGCCGTCACTCCGATTCATGTTCCAGTGCGGCAACCGGGAGGGAAGCTGATCGCATCGCCTTGGCGCAGGACGTAGTGCTCGTCCGACACCCAGCGCAGCTGCTGCCGGCCATCGTCGCCGGCTTCCTGCTGTCGTTCACGTTCGCGTTCGACGACTACCTGATCACGACCTTCGTCAACGGACAGGGCTTCGACGATCCCGCTGTTCGTGTTCGGACAGATCCGGCGCGGTGTCACCCCGGCGACCAACGCCGTGGCCGCGATCATGCTGCTCATCACCCTTTCGGTCCTGCTGGTCGGCCAGCTGCTGACGCGGCGGCGCGGGGCCGGCGGGAACACGTCCGTGGCGGCGGTCATCTCCGAGCAGGGAGCGTGATCCTGCGCCCGTGAGCCGCGGATCCCGCCGCCGGGCCTGACGTTGCTCTCGACAACGGCGGGCTCGTCGTGGGTGCCGGGGAGCGTCAGGCCGGGACCGCCGGCTCCGGGGCCGGGAGCCCGGCCTCGGCGGCCAGGATCGCGGCCTTGTCCGTGCGTTCCCAGGGCAGGTCGAGGTCGGGCCGGCCGAAATGGCCGTAGGCCGCGGTCTGCCGGTAGATCGGCCGGCGCAGCTCGAGCGCCGAGATGATCGAGGCCGGGCGCAGATCGAAGTGGCGCTCGATCAGGGCCTGGATCCTCGCGTCGTCGATGCGCCCGGTCCCGAACGAATCGACCGAGAAGCTGATCGGTCGGGCGATGCCGATCCCGTAGGCCACCTCCACCTCGAAGCGGTCCGCGAGCCCGGCCGCGACGACGTTCTTGGCCACCCACCGCGCGGCGTACGCCCCGGACCGGTCGACCTTCGTCGGGTCCTTGCCCGAGAACGCGCCGCCACCATGGCGGGCCATCCCACCGTAGCTGTCGACGATGATCTTGCGGCCGGTCAGCCCGGCGTCTCCCATCGGGCCACCGACGACGAAGCGCCCCGTCGGATTGACGTGCATGACGGGATCGGTCTGGCGGAGGTGGTGCGGGATGACGGGCAGGATCACCGACTCCACGATGTCCGAGCGCAGCCGCTCGGAGCGGACGTCGGGGTTGTGCTGCGCCGCGACGACGACCGTCCGCACCCGCTTAGGGACGCCGGATTCGTACTCGACGGTGACCTGCGTCTTGCCGTCCGGCCGCAGGTACTCGAGCTCGCCGGACTTGCGCGCCTCGGCCAGGCGGCGGGCCATCCGGTGCGCAAGCGCGATCGGCAGCGGCATCAGCTCGGGCGTCTCGTGGCAGGCGAACCCGAACATCATGCCCTGGTCCCCGGCGCCGAGCTCGAAGGCGGGTGCCGCATCGTCACGGACCTCGAGGGCCGCGTCGACACCCTGGGCGATATCCGGCGACTGCTCCTTGACCGAGACGAGCGTGCCGCAGGTCAGGTAGTCGAAGCCGTAGTCGGCGTGCGTGTAGCCGATGTCGCAGACCGTGTCGCGGACGATCGCCTGGAAGTCGACGTAGGTGCTCGTCGAGATCTCGCCGAGGACCATCACCAGGCCCGTCGTGGTGGCCGTCTCGCAGGCCACCCTCGCGTCGGGATCCTCGCGGATGATCTCGTCGAGGATGGCGTCGGAGATCTGGTCGCACATCTTGTCCGGGTGGCCTTCGGTGACCGACTCGGACGTGAACAGGTACTCGGCGGCGTCGACGATGCTCATGGCCGCGAAGCCTAGCACGCGATCGTCAGCGTGCCGTGCGCGAGGGCTCCAACTCGTCGTGGGCTCGGCGGGAGGACGATGCCCGCCAGCCATCCAGGCCGGGCATGTCGAGCGGGTCGACGGCGTCGGCCGGGTCGAACCCGAACACCTGGCCGAGGAAGGCCAGCTCGGCCTCCATGGAGCGCCGGATCGCCGCAGCCCCGCGGAAGCCGTGACCCTCGCCAGCGAAGGGGAGATAGGCGTAGGGGATGGCGTTCGAGGCGAGCGCGGCGACGATCGCCTCGGCCTGCGACGGGGGAACGACCCGATCGTCGAGTCCCTGCATGATCAGCACCGGGCAGCGGATCTGGTCGAGGAAATGGACCGGGGACCGCTGGCGGTAAATCTCCGCGGCCTCCGGGTACGGGCCGATGAGGCGGTCCAGGTAGCGCGACTCGAACTTGTGCGTGTCGCGCGCCATCGTCTCGAGATCGCCGACGCCGAACAGGCTGATCCCGGCCGAGAACACGTCGCGGAAGGCCAGGGCGGCGAGCGTGGAATAGCCGCCCGCGCTGCCCCCCTTGATCGCGAGCCGGTGCGGGTCGACGTCGCCCCGATCGACCAGGAAGCGGGCGGCCGCCACGCAGTCGTCGACGTCCACCACGCCCCAGGCGCCGTCGAGCGCCGATCGGTAGGCGCGTCCATATCCGGAGCTGCCGCCGTAGTCGACGTCGACGACGGCGATCCCGCGGCTGGTGAGGAACTGCTTGTCGAGGTCGAGCGCGGTGGAGGCGTTCGACGTGGGCCCGCCGTGCGACTCGACGACGAGGGGCGGGCGCTCGTCGTCGGGCGCGACGAACGCGGGGTTCCGGGGCGGGTAGTAGAGCGCGTGCGCCACGCGCCCGTTCGGCATCGGGAAGTGGATCGGCTCCGGGATCGAGACCATGGCCGGGTCGAGCGAGATGCCGCTCGCCCGGCGGATGACCCCGGCAACGGCGAGGGTCGACGGATGGAACCGCGCCAGGACGGTCGGTTCCGACGGCGAGCCGACGACCGCGACGACGCCGCTCGCGCCGGCGTGCAACCCCTCGAACTCGGTGTAGGGCGACTGGACCTCGCCCACGAGATCGTCGGGCCGAACGTGGAATAGCCGGTCGCGACCCCCTGCCCGTCCTGCGGCCGCCAGCGAGCCGTCCGCCAGGAACGCGTACGACGAGCGCCCGAAGATCCAGGCGGGATCGGCAAATTCGACCTCGAGCGGACCGAGCGGATCGAGGGCCGGGCCGGCCAGCAGCCGGTACAGGTTCCACCAGCCCGTTCGATCTGAGACGAAGTGCAGGACGCCATCGGGCGACCACTCCGGCTGGGCGATCGACTCCTCAAGGCCGCCGGCCGCGAGGGCTGGGTCGTCGAGCGTGCCATCCGGGCCAACGGCCGCCGTCCGAAGCCGCGAGCCGTGCCAGGGCATGTCCGGGTGGTCCCACTCCAGCCAGGCGAGGCGGCTGCCGTCCGGTGACAGCCGGGGCGCGGCAAGGAAGTCCGGGCCGCTGACGAGGACGTCGGGTGGGGTCGCCCCGTTGAGCGGGATCGACACGATCGACGCCCGGGCCTCGCCCGGCCCGGTGTGGTCCTCGCGGACGGCCAGCACGCGCAGCCGGCGCGGATCGATCCGCAGGTCGGCGAACCGCCACGGGCCCGCGGGCGTGATCGCCAGCGGCTCGGCCTCGCCGGGGTCGAGCCGGTAGAGCCGCCCGTCCACGAAGTTGGAGAAGACCACGACGCCGCCCGACACCGTGTACGAGCCGCCGCCATACTCATGGACGCGGGTCCGGACGTTGAACGGTGGCGCGGTCAGATCGGCGATGGCCCCGTCGAGGGCGAGCCGGACGAGCACGCGCCGGCCGCCCTCGGACGGGCGGGCCTCGAGCCAGTACGTATCGTCGCCGTCAAGCCACGGCTCGGCCAGCCCGATGAGGTCGCCGACGACGTCGTCGACCCGGATCGGGGACGCCCAGGCACCGTATGGCGCGACCGCGGGGTCCGGCATCCGGTCAGGTCCCGTGTCGCCAGGATGCGACGTACTCGGCCTGCTCCGGGGTCATCGTCTCGAGGGTGATGCCGAGCGCCGCGAGCTTGAGCCGGGCAACCTCGGCGTCGATCGCCTCCGGGACGACGTAGACCCGCGGCTCGAGTTCCGCGTGGTGGCGCGCGACGTACTCGGCCGACAGCGCCTGGTTGGCGAAGCTCATGTCCATCACCGCCGCGGGATGCCCCTCGGCCGCACCCAGGTTCACCAGTCGCCCCTCCGCGACGAGGTTGAGCCGCTTGCCGCCGATGTCGAATTCCTGGACGTTCTCGCGGACGTCGCGGACGTGGCCCTCGGCCATCGCCCGGAGCGCGGCCAGGTCCAGCTCGGCGTCGAAGTGACCGGAGTTGGCCATGATCGCGCCGTCGCCCATAGCTTCGAAGTGCTCGCGCCGGAAGACGTTGATGTTGCCGGTTGCGGTGACGAACAGCTCGCCCCAGGCCGCCGCCTCGGCGTGGGTCTTGACCTGGTAGCCGTCCATGAGGGCCTCGAGCGCCCGGACCGGATCGACCTCCACGACGGTGACATGGGCGCCGTGGCCGGCCATCCGGGATGCGATCCCCTTGCCCACCCAGCCATAGCCGGCAACCACGACCTTCCGACCGGCGATCAGGATGTTGGTCGCCCGCAGGATCCCGTCGAGGGTGCTCTGGCCGGTTCCGTAGCGGTTGTCGAAGAGGTGCTTGGTCTGCGCCTCGTTCACGGCGATGACCGGGAAGCCGAGGGCCCCGTCGGCGGCCATGGCCCGAAGCCGGATCACGCCGGTGGTTGTCTCCTCGGTGCCGGCGAGCACCTCTGCCACCTGTGCGGGGCGGCTGCTGTGGAGGAGCGAGACGAGATCGCAGCCGTCATCCATGGTCAGCTGCGGCTGCGTGTCGGCGACCGCGTCGAGGTGGGCGTAGTACGTGTCGCGATCCTCGCCGCGCCGGGCATACACGGAGATCCCGTAGGCGGTGACGAGGGCTGCGGCGACGTCATCCTTGGTGGACAGGGGGTTGCTGGCGGCCAGGACGACGTCCGCACCACCCGCCTTGAGCGTCCGCATCAGGTTCGCGGTCTCGGTCGTGACGTGGAGGCAGGCGCCGATCCGCAGGCCAGCCAGGGGCCGGTCGCGCTCGAACCGATCGCGGATCAGGCGGAGGACCGGCATCTCGCGCTCCGCCCACTCGATCCGCCGGATCCCCTCGGCGGCGAGGCCGAGGTCGGTCACGTCGTGCGCGGGCGTGCTCTGGGCAGTCGTCATCAGCGATCGGTCTCCCTGCGGTTCAACCAGCGGCGGAACGAGGTGGTGAAGTCCGGCCACGGCGAGCCGATCCGGTGGGCGAGCCGCTCCTCGAAGCGGACATGCTCGGCGTAGCCGAGCCGGCGATAGGCGGCCAATGCCGGCGGGTTGTCGGCGCGGACGTTGAGGACGACGTGGTCGCACGTTCGAAGGAGCTCGGCGGTGACCGCCCCGGTGACGGCGGTGGCAAACCCGCGACCGCGGAAGTCGGCGTGAGTCAGGACGTTGCCGACGACCGCCAGGCGTGCGGTGCGGCTGATCACGTGCGTCCCCGCCGCGGCGACCAGCTGGCCGTTGACCCGGAACCCGTAGTACACGCCCTCCGCGATCGTCGACGCCGGCAGCCAGGACGCAAAGCCCAGCTGGTAGAGCCGGTTGAGGTCGCCGATCTCCACCGGCAGCAGGCGCTGGACCGTCGCCGGGTACGGCCGGAACCGCTCGCGGTCGACCCACATCCGGACCATCGACGGCCCGGGGTCGATGCGATACGCCGTCGCCACGGCCGGGATGACCGCCGCGGGCGTGGCGACGAAGGCGACGCGCGGCTTGATCAGGTCGCGCAGCACGACCTCGATCCCGTCGACCCGGCCCATCACGAACATGGGCTGCGGGGTTGGACCGCTGTACTCGAGGACGAGCGCGACCGGGGCATCGCGATCCCAGGCCAGACCCCAGCGCGTCCTCGAGAACTCGCGCTCCTCGAGGTCGCAGATCGCATAGGCAGCGTACAGCCGGTCCTGCTCGAGGAACGAGCGGAGGAGTGGTCGATCGGTCGTCATCCGCGCAGTCAACGCGTCCCGCCGATCGACGGCTACGGTCGCCATCAGTCGCCCTCGGCAGCGGGACGCGGGGCGGGTTGCGGCGGAGCGCTCGTGGCAGTCGCGGGTGCGGTCCTTCCCCACCGTGCCCGGCCGCGCGAGACGGCGTTGGACAAGCCAGCTTCGAATGGCGCCCGGACCACGCCTTCCTCGGTCACGATCCCCGTAATCAGCTCGGCCGGGGTGATGTCGAACGCCGGATTGCGGACCTCGGTCCCGGGCGGTGCGATCCGGACCCCTCGGATCTCCAGGACCTCCTCGACCTTGCGTTCCTCGATGGGGATCGTCGACCCGTCCGCAGTCTCGAGGTCTACCGAGCTGGTCGGCGCGACGACGTAGAAGGGAATCGCGTGTCGCGCGGCCAGCACCGCCAACGGATACGTGCCGATCTTGTTCGCCGTGTCGCCGTTGGCCGCGATCCGGTCGGCACCGACCAGGACGACATCCACCTCGCCGCGCGACATCAGGTAACCGGCAGCGACGTCCGGGATCAGCGTGTGCGCCACGCCCGCCTGGGCCAGCTCCCAGGCCGTCAGCCGGGCGCCTTGCAGGTACGGCCGGGTCTCGTCCACCCAGACGTGGAGCGGACGTTCGGCGTTGTGGGCGGCCTGGACCACGCCGAGCGCCGTGCCGAACTGCCCGGCCGCCAGGGGGCCGGTGTTGCAATGGGTCAGGATGAGGACCGGCCGGTCCGTGGGCGCCGGGAGGACGTCGAGCCCGAACTCGGCCATCCGGCCATGATCGGTCGTCGCTTCGAAGACGATGGCGTTGGCTTCGGCGCGCAGGGCATCGGCGATTGCGTCGCCGTCATTCGACAGGTCGCCGATCTCGGCGTAGCGGGCCATCATCCGATCGACCGCCCAGCGCAGGTTGACCGCCGTGGGACGCGAGCTGGTGAGGCCGTTCGCCGAGCCACGGAGCGTGGCCCGTCGGGCGAACGGTTGGGAGTTGCGCATCTTGTCGGCGGTCAGGGCCAGGCCGATCGCGGCAACCTGGCCGATCGCCGGTGCGCCCCGGACGACCATCTCGCGGATCGCGAACGCGACCTCGCCGGCCGTCCGGCACGGGTACTCGACGAGTGCGTCCGGCAGGCGCCGCTGGTCGATCAGGTAGAGGACGCCGCCGTCCTCGCGAAACGGCGTCCGGAACCCGCGCGGCGGCCCAGGGTCTTCGGCGACGGCGTCGGCGGGCAAGCCCAGGAGTCCGGCCGACGCCGCCGGATCGAGGATCGCGCTCGCCGCCTCCGCCGAGGCCCGCTGGAGCGCCTGCGCGGCGCCGGCCACCGTCGCTGCCGTCTGGAACAGCTCGCCGGCGAAGGCACGGAAGAAGCCTCGCCGGCCGAGGTCGACTTCAGTCGCTGGTCGTCCGGTGTCCCCTGCCTGGCTGGCGGCCGACTCCGTCGCTCCCTCGGGCGGCGGCGTGGGTTCGCGAGTCGGGTCGCCGGATGGCTCGGTCATCGGCGTGGCCTCGGTCGATCCGGTGGTCAGTACTTGATGACGCTCGTGACGCGCCGGCCGTTGAGGCGATCGCGGCCCTTGAGGAACTCCAGTTCGACGAGGAACGCCAGCCCGACGACCTCCCCCTTGAGTCGCTCGACGAGCTCGATCGTGCCGTGCACGGTGCCGCCGGTTGCCAGGAGATCGTCCACGACGAGGACCTTCTGTCCGGGCTGGATGGCGTCGCGGTGGATCTCGAGCGTGTTGGACCCGTACTCGAGCGCGTACTCGACGGTGATCGTCTCGGCCGGCAGCTTGCCGAGCTTGCGAACCGGCACCAGGCCGGCGTTGAGCTGGTAGGCCATCGGCGCGCTGAAGATGAACCCGCGCGACTCCATCCCGACGACGACGTCGATCGGCTCGCCGGCGTACGGCTCGAGCATCAGGTCGATCGCCTCACGGTAGGCCACGGCGTCCTTGAGCAGCGTTGTGATGTCGTAGAACAGGATGCCTGGCTTGGGGAAGTCGGGAACCTCGCGGATCTTCGCGCGCAGCTCCTCGGCAGACACGGTATCGAGGCCTCCATGATCCTGGGGCGCGCGCCGTGAGCGGCGGCTTGAGCGCTCCGAAGTCTACCGCAGGCGCCGCGACGGCTCGCCGCGCGTTGCCGTTCGCCGCACCGTGCCGCTCGCTAGGCGACCTCGCCGGCCGGCGCCAGGGCCGACACGGTCTGCGGCTTCAGCCGTCCGGACAGGATGAGGCCACAGACCCCGATCCCCAGCGACAGGCCGAACGCGATGGCCAGCCCGGGCATGGGCTCACCGTTGGTCCGCACGCTGGCGGCGACGATCGCCCCGGCGACACCCGTCCCGAGGGCCGTGCCCACCGTGTCGGTCAGCGAAAGGGCGCTCGACGCCGAGCCCTGCGCCTCGGGCGTCGCCTCGCGCAGGACGATCAGTGCCAGCGGAGAGTAACCGAGCCCCATCCCGAACCCGGCCAACGCAAAGGTCGGGATCCCGACCAGCCAGTCGACGTCCTGGCGGAGCACGACCATGAACCCGGCGAGCCCGACCAGCGCCGTGGCGAACCCGGCCTGGACGAACCGATACGTCGGCCACCGGTTCGTGTTCCGCGCCTGGATCCACGATCCGGCGGTCCACAGGACGGTGGTCGCCGTGAGGGCGATGCCCGCCTCGGTCAGCGACCGGCCACGCCAGTCGACCAGGACCAGCGCCGCGAACACGTCGAAGCCGAAGAACATGAAGGTCAGGACCCCACGCAGCAGCACCGCCGCCGGCAACACCGGGCGAGCGAGGAGCGTCCCGGCCGGGGTGAGCCGGCGCAAGGCGAACAGGCCGACGACGGCACCCGCCCCGGCGAGGCTCGCGGCGACCGCCAGCTCCGGGATGGTCAACCCGACGGTCACCAGCCCCACGCCGAGGGAGACCAGCAGGGCCAGCGGCAGTCGACGCCGGTTCTGATCGGCGGCCGCCGCGGCGCCGGCCTCGTCCTGCGGTGCGGCGGCCACCACGTGGAGCGCGTTGAGGGTCATCGCCCCGACGAGCGCGATCAGCGGCAGCAGGCCGAGGAACACGGCCCGCCAGCCGACCAGCTCGCCGACTGCCCCGGCGATCGCCGGGCCGATCACCCCTGGCAGGACCCAGGCCGTGGACATCGTGGCGAACATCCGGGCGCGCAGGGTCTCGGGCAGGCTCCGCCCGATCGCCACGTACGCGATCGGCGGGACAGTGCCGCCGCCGAGGCCCTGGACGAAGCGCGCCGCGACCAGCACGGGCATCGACGGGGCCAGCCCGCCGACGAGGAGGCCGGCGGCGAACAGCCCCAGCCCGATCGCGAACGGCAGCGCCAGCCCGCGGCGATCGATCGCGCCGCCGACGACGACGATCCCGATGAGCGAGCCGAGCAGGAACGAGGTGAACACCCAGCCGTACAGCTGCAGGCCATCGAGCTCGCGGGCGACCCTCGGCATGATCGTCGAGATCGCCAGCGCCTCGAAGGCGACCAGGGTGATGGTCAGGACCAGTCCGATCGTCAGCGAGCGCCGCTGTGGCGACCACAGGCCGTCCGCGCGGTGCGACGTGGGATGCATGGCCCAAGGATGCCGGGTCGCCGGGTCGTGCGCTCCGGCACCGGCCCCCGGTTGACCGGTCCGGGCCGGTCCGGCCCTGTGTCTACCCGACGGGCGGTTGCCACCCGCGCAACGCGGTGCGAAGCCGCAATTCGGCAGCGTCGCGATCGCCGGGCACCGATCCGTGGAGCTGGTCGAGCGCCAGCAGCGCGGCCCCAAGGACCGGCGGTGCATCCGATCGGCGAAGCACGGCCCCGGGGGCAACGGTCGCGACCCCGGCCGCGATCCGTGCCTCGAACGCCTCGTCGCGGGCATTGAACACGCCGCCGGCCAATACCACGTCAGGGTCGCGCCGCGTGAGGTTCAGGCGACGGATGATCGCGCCGGCCATGGCCACGAGCTCGTCGGCCAGCCGATCGACGATCGAGCGGGCAACGGCGTCACCCGACCCGGCGACCTGGAACACCAGCGGCGACAGCTCGCGCAGCCGGCTTTGGGGCATCGCCCCGAGCTCGATCGCGCGGGTCAGGCCGATCGGTCGGCTGAACCCGAAATGCTGCGGGACCACGCGCTCCAGGGCGGTCCGCGGACCGCGACCGTCGCGCGCGCGCACCGCGGCGCCGAGGGCGGCGACGCCGATATCACCGCCGCCACCCCAGTCGCCCGAGATCTCGCCGAGCGCGGCGAGCCGGGCGATCCGGCCGCCTGGTGCGATTCCTGCTGCGTTCACGCCGGAGCCGCAGATCAGGGCGATACCCCAGCGGCGCGATGAGCCGGCCCGGATGGGGGCGAATGCATCGTTGATCACCAGGCCCCGTCCAGCCAGGCCTCGATGGGCGAGCGAGACGAGCAGCCGTCGCGTGTCGGCCGGCGTGTCGGCCCCCGCGAGCGCGTAGACGCCCAACTCGGGCTTCGGCGCGTCGCCCGACAGTCCGGCCCGGATGCGCGCCTCGGCGACGAGCGATGCGAGGCGGTCGACGCCGGTCTGGAGCCCGACCTGCTGGTGCGACGTCGTCGGGCCACGCAACGCCGCAAGCAGGCTGCCATCGGCGGCGACCAGCGCGACGTCCGTCTTGGAGTTGCCTCCGTCGACGGCGAGGATGGCCGCGCGTGCCGGGCCCGCGGTCATGGCACGTCCGCCGGAACGTCCGACAGCTCGTCGAGGCGGCATGGCTGCGCGCCTGCGGTCGCCAGCCCGTCAAGGATGGCGTCGAGGGCGTTGAGCGTGGCGGTCGGCCAGGTATGGAGCAGGACCACGGCACCGTCGCCGTGCGCCTCCACGCCGCGCAGCACGCCTTCGGCGACGAACGCTCCGGAATGCGCGGGGTCCCAATCGTCGACGGCGACGTGCCAGCCGGCGTGGCGGTAGCCGGCGGAGCGGATCGCCGCGAGGACCCGCGGGTCGTCGGCCCCGGCCCCGAACGGGCAGCGGAACCAGGGTGCCGGGTCGAACCCGGTGGCGGCCACGATCTCCGTCGCGCCGTCGCGGATGTCCTCGGCGATCCCGGCGTCGGTCAGCAGCGGCAGCCTCGCGTGATAGTGCGAGTGATGACCGACCAAGTGCCCGGCCGCGGCGATCGCCCGGGCGGCATCCGGGAAGGCCTCAGCCCAGCGACCCTGCACGAAGAAGGTCGCCCGGACGCTGCGGCGCGCGAGCACGGCCAGGAGCGCCTCGGTCGTGGCGGCCCGGGCCGGGCGGTCGGGATGCTCGGCATCGAACGTCAACGCCACCTGGATGGTCATGTGCCCCTCACTTGTCGACGCCGGTGATGACGATGCCGCGGGTGAAGAAGCGCTGGGTGAACAGGAACGCGATGACCGGGATGATCAGGGTCATCAGCGTGCCGGCCTGGATGAGGCCCGGATCCCGGTAATGGACGCCGTTGAAGCGCTGCAGCCCCAGGGCGATGGTCTGGATGTCCGGGTTGCTTGAGAGGTAGATCAACGGCCCGAAGAAGTCGTTCCAGGCGTACACGAGGTGGAAGATCGCCACGGCGATGACGACCGGCCAGGCCTGCGGCAGGATGACCGAGATGAGCGTCCGGAACGGGCCCGCCCCGTCGATCGCGGCCGCCTCGTCCATCTCGGTCGGGATGGTCATGAAGTACTGGCGCATCAGGAACACGTCGTAGGCGTTGGCGAAGAAGGTCGGCACCAGGAGCGGCAACCACGTCCCCACCCAGCCGAGCTTCTGGAAGATCGTGTACGTCGGGATGATCGTGACGGCGGTCGGCAGGAAGATCGTCGCGATGAGCAGGGTGAACAGGAAGCTGCGCCCGGGAAACTTGAACCGGGCGAACCCGTAGGCGACCAGGGTGCACGACAACAATGTCCCGATCGTCGAGATGACCGCGATGGCCAGCGTGTTGAACAGCAGCCGCGGGTAGTCGATCAGGTCCCAGACCTTGGCGAAGTTCTCCCAGTGCGGAGCGAACTGCCAGATCTGCTCGAGCGTCCGCCACGAGCCCTGCCAGGCGACCGGGGCGGCGTCCGGCGCCGCCGGATCGATGAACGTGCTCGACTTGCGGCCGGGCTCGAGCAGGGCCAGCTGCCGAGTCGTGCCGTCCGGCAGCGGGACGAGCAGCAGCGGCAGCTCCTTGCCCTGGTACCCGAACGTCACCGGGTCGGCCGGCCAGAGCGGCGTCCCGGCCTGGGTGATCTGGTCCGTGCTCTTGACCGCGTAGACGATGGATCGAAGCATCGGCGACAGGAACAGCGCCAGGCCGACGACGGCGATCAGCGTCAGCACGAACGATCGCGTGCGGTCGCCCCGCTCGCGTGGCGGCCGGCTCCCGCCGGTCGCGACTCGGCGCCGCCCGAAAAGGCGCGGACGCGCCGTCAGGTCCTGGAGGTCCGCCGCGCTGACACCGGCCATCCGTCAACGCGCCTCGCCGGCGTAGTAGACCCAGTGCCGGGCGCTGCGGAAGAGGAGCAGGGTGAGGGCGAGCGAGATTGCGAACAGGAGCCAGGCGAGCGTGGCGCCGTACGACATGTTCTGGAACGTGAAGAAGTTCTGGTACAGGTACAGGTTGAAGAAGTTCGTGGAGCCGCCGGGTTCGCCGGTGCCGTTCTTGAGGACCAGCGGGACGAGGAAGTACTGCAGGACGTCCACCACGCCGAGGACGATCGTGAAGAAGATGACCGGCGACATCATCGGGATCGTGATGTGGCGCAACGTGGCGAACGCGCCGGCGCCGTCGATCTTGGCCGCCTCGTACAGGTCGGAGGGGATCCCCTTGAGCCCGGCGAGGTAGATGATCATCCCGCCGCCGATCCCCCACAGCCCCATGATCACGAGGCCCGGGTAGATCCAGGCTGGGTCCTGCAGCCAGTCTGGCGGGTGGCTGATCCCGATGAACTTGAGCAGCCCGTTCACCCAGCCGGTATCCGCACTGAGCATCCCCTGCCACACGAAGACGCCGGCCACGAAGGGCACGACGTAGGGCAGGAAGAACAGGACCCGGAACGCCCCCGACCCGCGCAGATGCCGCGAGTGGAGCAGCAGTGCCACGACGAACGGCAGGCAGACGCCCACCGGCAGGGCGAGGAGCGCGAACTTGAGGGTGACCGCCAGTGAATCCCACGTCCGCTGGTCGGCCACCAGGGTCTGGTAGTTGCGCAGGCCGACGAACTGGAGCGGCTCGGCCTGGTTCAGGTTGATGTTGGTGAAGGTGAACGCGAGCGTCGCGATCATCGGCAGCGCGGTGAACGCCAGGAACCCGACGATCCACGGCGCGATGAAGACGTACCCCCAACGGGCACGCCGCCAGGCCAGGCCGGAGAACCGGGGCCGGCCGCGCGGGCGTGCCACGCTGGAGGCGGTCATTCAGGTCAGTTGCCGCCCTGGTCCCAGATGGCCTGCATCTGGGTCTTCATGTCGGCGACCTCGGCGTCGATGTCCAGGCCGGGCGTCGCCTGCCACTTGGTGAAAAAGGTGTTGATCAGGTTGAGGGTCTGGTTGTAGGCCGGCGTGTACGACTCGAAGTTGGGCACGTCCGCGAACTGGACGCCGTCCTTGGCGACCTTCCAGTCGATCGTCTGGGTGTAGTCGCCCTGCAGGCCCTGCAGGAAGGCGTCCTGCTGGGACTCGACCGCCGGCATCCCGCCGTACAGCTTGAGCAGGTCCTGGTTGGCCAGGAGGTAGGTGAGGACCTTGAACGCCTCGTCGGGGTGCTTGCTCCCCTTGAGGATGCGGAACGTGTCCGCGTTGAACGCGGCCGTGGTCTGGCCCTGGTAGGACGGCGTGGCCGCCATGTTCCAGTCGTCACCGGCGTCGGAGACGCCGTACAGCGACCAGAGATAGTTCTCGCTCATGGCGACCTTGCCCGTGAAGAACGGGTAGCCGTTCGGGTTGAAGTCGGTGTTCAGGAACTGCGGCCCGGTCACGGCCGTGTGGTCCTTCCAGATCGAATCGTAGAAGTAATGCCAGGCGGCCACCCAGGCATCGGGCATCTGGACGGTCTTGCCGTCGGATGCGACGAACGAGCCGGCCTTCCAGTACGCGCCGGTCTGGCGCATGTCGTCGCGCTGTGGCTCGAAGCCCCACTGGACGATGTTCTCCGGATCGAAGCCGGCCTCGGTCGCGTCCTTGCCGTTCTTGTCGACGGTCAGGAGCAACGCGAGCTTGCGGACGGTGTCGTAGTCCCACGGCACCTTCGTGCCGTCGGGCATGGTGTACGTGCTGTTCCAGTCGTGCGGCGGCTCGGCCAGGCCCGCCTCCTTGAACAGGCTGGCCTTGTAGAACAGAACGGATGGGTAGATCGCATACGGGATGCCGACCTGGCCCTCGCCGCCGACGTTGTACAGGCTGACCGTGGACGCCGGGAACTGGCTCATGTCGAACGAGTTCTTGTCGATGAGCGGCTGCAGGTCCAGCCACTGGCCGTGGAAGGCGTTGGCGCCGCCGATGCCGATCGGGCCGACGAGGTCGGGCCCATTGCCGGAACCAATCTGGACCGACAACGCGTCGCGAGCCCCTTGATACGGGTAGGCCTGGAAGCTGAGGTGGATGCCGGGGTTGGCGGCGTTGAACGAGTCGGCCACCTGCTGCTCGACGGTCACCTGTTCCGGTGCGTCGCCGGTGCCCAGGCAGCAGAACCAGACGATGTTGACGTCGCCGGGCTTGCCGGTGGAACCGGCCGCGATCGCGCTCGGAGCGGCCGACGCCTCGCCGCTCGCGGCCGCCGAAGCCTCGCTGCTCGGGGCGGCGGCCGACGGTTCGGCGCTCGGCGCAGTGCTCGTGGTCGATGCGCCGCAGGCACCGAAGATCAGGGCCGCTGCGGCGATGAGGACGCCGAGGCGCCCGACGGTTCGTTCCATCCCTTGCCTCCAATTCCGTCTACCGGGTGAGCTGTCCGCCAGCGATTGCACGGTTGCTCTCCTCCTCTTGCGTCGCGACCTCGTTCGAACGCATCCAATGCGGGCGGATGACCACCCGCTCAACGTAGTAGCGAGTCCGATCGCCTCGGACGTAGGTGCGCCCGAACTCCACCGGGCGGCCGTCGGCGCTGCTGGCGATGCCCTCGATCAGGAGGGCCGGACTTCCCCGCCGTCGCCCGAGGAGCCGCGCTTCCCGGGTGCGCAGCAGCACCGGCTCGAGCACTTCGCGCGCCCTCGCGACACGGACGCCGTAGCCCTCCGTCAGCAGGTCGTAGAGCGAACCTCGCTCGAGATCCGACGCCAGCAGGCCCGGGAACCGCTCCGCCGGCAGGTGAACCTGCTCGAGCAGGAGCGGCTGGCCGTCGGCCAGCCGGAGCCGCTCGAGGTATAGCGTCGGCGAGCCGAGCTCGATGTCGAGCGCCGTGGCGACGGCCTCGCCGGCCGACTCGGGGCGCGCCGCGACGAGCCGGGTCTCCGGGTCGAGGCCGCGCGTCTGCATCTCCTCGGTGAACGACAGGTGGCCCGCGAAGTCGCGATCAATCCGGGGATGGAGGACGAACGTGCCCCGGCCGCGCGTCCGTTGCATCCGCCCCTCGTGGACCAGCTCGCCGAGCGCGCGCCGGACGGTGATGAGGCTGCATCCGTAGCGAACGGCAAGGTCGCGCTCGGTCGGGAGCCGGTCGCCGGGCTGCCACTCGCCCGCGTCGAGGGCGGCCTTCAGGTCCAGGTAGACCTGGTGGTGGAGCGGGATGGGGCCGAGCTCGAGTCGGAAACGGGCCATCGGCGGGGCACGGACCTCGGGTGAGGGTCGACGACTCCGGGGCTTGCGCGAGCGGCGATTGCTGATAACGTTATAAGCAATCCTGTCAAGCCCCACTCGGGAGCGGACCGTGGGCCTCAAGATCGCCGTCGTCGGCGGCGGGAGCACGTACACGCCGGAGCTCATCGAGGGCTTCGTCCGCCGCGCGGACCGGCTGCCCATCGACGAGCTCGTCCTGCTCGACATCGATCTCGAGCGGCTGCACGTGGTCGGCGGGCTCGCCCAGCGGATGCTCGCCTACCTCGACTGGACCGGGCGGCTGATCCTGACCGGAGATCGCGACAGCGCGATCGATGGCGCCGACTTCGTGCTCATCCAGCTGCGCGTCGGCGGCTCCGCGACGCGGCTCGTCGACGAAACCCTGCCGCCTCGCTTCGGGGTCATCGGGCAGGAGACGACCGGGGCGGGCGGCTTCGCCAAGGCGTTGCGGACCGTGCCCGTCGTGCTCGATCTGGCCGATGTCGTCCGTCGTCGGGCGGCACCCGGCGCCTGGATCGTCGACTTCACCAACCCGGTCGGCATCGTCACCCAGGCGCTCCTCGACCACGGGCATCGTGCCCTCGGGCTGTGCAATGTCGCGATCAACATCCAGCGCACGCTGGCCGAGCGACTGGGCGTCGGAATCGACGAGGTCGCCCTCGAGCACGTCGGGCTGAATCACCTGAGCTGGGAACGGGCGGCCCGGGTCGGCGGCGTCGACCGGTTGCCGGAGCTGCTGGCGAACGACGCCGACTGGCTGGCCGACCACGTTGGGATGCCGGTCGAGCTGATCCGGACCCTCGGTTCGATCCCGTCGTACTACCTGCACTACTACTACGAGACCGCGCAGGTCGTGGCCGAGCAGCGCAGCGGCCACACCCGGGCCCAGGAGGTCATCGACATCGAGGCGCGCCTGCTTGAGCTCTACCGCGACCAGGGCCTGGCCGAGAAGCCCGCCCTCCTGGCGGACCGTGGCGGCGCCTACTACAGCGAAGCCGCCGCCCAGCTGATCGCGTCGCTGTACGACGGCAAGGGCGACATCCAGGTCGTGGACATGCGCAACGACGGGGCGCTGCCCGACCTGCCCGACGACGCGGTCGTCGAGATCCCGGCCCGGATCGATCGCGACGGTGCGCACGCCGCGCCGCTCGCGCCGCTCGCGCCCGAGATGCGCGGCCTCGTCCAGGCGGCCAAGGCGTACGAGCAGCTGACCGTGGAGGCCGCCTGCAGCGGCGACCGGCGCACCGCGCTCCGGGCGCTCATCGCCAACCCGCTGGTCGGCCAGTGGGCGATCGCCGAGCCACTCCTCGCCGCACTGCTCGATGCGAACCGGAACCAGTTGCCGCGGTTCTTCCGCCAGCGGATCTGAGACGGTCCGCCGCGGCGCGCGTACTTCGCCGCGGGACCCGACGACGAATCGCACGGCGCGTTCGGGACGATCACGGTGCACTGACCCGCGCGTCCGACGCGATCGACAACGGGTCGGCCTCGCGGGTCGGCCCGTTCGCCGTGTCAGGACCTCGTCGCCGGTCGGGCGAGCTCGGTGACCAGTAGGCCGGGAGCGGCCTCTCGCTGACGGACGGGGCGGAACCCCCGCCGTCGATAGAGGGCGATCGCCGGTTCGTTAGCGCTGCCGGTCGAGACGACCATGGCACGATCGGCGAACCGCCGGTCGAGCTCGTCGAGGAGCGCAGTCGCCACGCCGCCGCGGAACGCCCGGGGCGCGACGACCAGCCGGCAGATGTCGACGGTCCCGTCGGACAGCTCGAGCCAGGCCACGGCTCCGTTGAGGCCAACGGCGTCGAAGCAGCCAAGCCAGGACTCATCGGCAGCGAGCAGCTGCTCGAGCGTCTCGGTCAGGGCGGGGATCCCGTCGGAACCGATGAGGCCGGCCTCGACCGCGTAGGCCTCGCGCTGGAGCGCCAGGACGTCGCGGGCGAGGTCACCGTTTCGGTCGAGCGAGAGCAGCTCGAGACGGCGGTCAGACAACGGGCGGCGGCTCCATCACGCGGCCTCGCCGGAGAACCGGCCAACCACGGCCTTCGTCAGGGCCCAGCCCCTGGCCGGATCGCGTGGCAGCCGGATCCGCACCTGGTTGCTCGCGAAGGTCACGTCGCTCGGCCTGACGCCCGGCAGGATCGGCCCGGCCAGGAGGCGCATGGCGGTCGCTCGGGTCAGCCCGGCGCCGAACCGGAACACGAGCCAGCCCTCCTCGCGCGAGATCGAGGCCACGCCGGCGGCTTCGGCCGCGAGACGGAGCTCGACGACCTCGACGAGCCGCAGCACCGGGGCCGGCATCGGGCCGAAGCGGTCCTGGACCTCTCCCTGGAAGGCGGCCAGGTCCGCCGCGGACCGGGCCCGCGCCAATCGCCGGTAGAGCTCGAGCTTCTGCGCCTCGTCGGGAACGTAGTCGGTCGGCAGGTGGGCCTCGACCGGCAGGTCGACGACGGCCTGCGGCGTCTCGACGACCGGCGCGCGGCCTTCGAGCGCGGCCTTGCGCGCCTCAACCGCCTCCGCCAGGAGTCGCGAGTAGAGGTCGAACCCGACCGCCGCCATGTGCCCCGACTGCTCGGCCCCGAGGATGTTGCCGGCGCCGCGAATCTCGAGGTCGGACAGCGCGATCTGGAAGCCGGCACCGAGCTCGGACGCGTTGAAGATCGCCTGCAGGCGCTTCCGGGCCTCATCGCTCAGCCGCTCCCGGCGACGGTAGAGGAGGTAGGCATAGGCGCGTCGACTGCTCCGCCCGACCCGGCCGCGGAGCTGGTAGAGCTGCGCCAGCCCGAGCGCGTCGGCGCGGTCGATGATGATCGTGTTGGCGTTGGGGATGTCGAGCCCGGACTCGATGATCGTGGTGCAGACCAGGACGTCCGCGGCGCCGTCGGCGAACGCGATCATGACCTTCTCGAGCGCGCCCTCGGCCATCTGCCCGTGGCCGACCACGATCCGGACGTCTGGCAGCATCCGCCGGAGTTGTTCCGCCTGGGCCTCGATCGTCTCGACCCGGTTGTGGACGTAGAACACCTGCCCGCCTCGATCGAGCTCGCGGACGATCGCGTCGCGGACGAGCCCCGCCGATGCCTCGGCGACCCGCGTCTGGATCGGCAGCCGGTCCTCGGGCGGTGTCTCGATCACGCTCAGGTCGCGGATCCCGGCGAGCGCCAGGTTGAGCGTCCGCGGGATCGGCGTCGCCGACAGGGTCAGGACGTCGACCTCCCGACGCAGCTGCTTGAGGCGTTCCTTGGCGGCGACGCCGAAGCGCTGCTCCTCGTCGACGACCACCAGGCCGAGGTCCTTGAACCGGATGTCCTTCGACAGCAGCCGGTGCGTGCCGATGACGAGGTCGACGGTGCCATCCGTCAGCCCGGCCACCGTCGCCGCCTGGGCGGCCGGAGCGACGAACCGTGACAGCAGCCGGACCTCGAGCGGGAAGGCGGCGAACCGCTGTGAAAAGGTCGCGTGGTGCTGGGCGGCGAGGACCGTGGTCGGCACCAGCACGGCGACCTGCTTGCCGTCCTGGATCGCCTTGAACGCCGCGCGCAGCGCGACCTCGGTCTTGCCGTAGCCGACGTCGCCGACGACGAGCCGGTCCATCGGGCGGACCTGCTCCATGTCGGCCTTGACCTCGAGCGCGGCCCGGAGCTGGTCATTCGTCTCCTCGTACGGAAAGGAGGCCTCCATCTCGGCCTGCCAGGGCGTGTCGTCGGCGAACGCATGGCCGCGCGCCTGGGCACGGGTCGCGTAGAGCTGGAGCAGGTCCTCGGCCAGGTCGTCGACCGCCTTGCGGACGCGTTGCTTTGCGCGCAGCCAGTCGGTGCCGCCGAGCTTGGACAGGGCCGGCCGCTCGCCGCCGGAGTAGCGGCTGATCCGCGCGATCTGCTCGACCGGGACGAAGATCCGGTCGCCGCCGGCGAACGACAGCTCGAGGTAGTCGCGGTCCTCGCCCGCCCCACCGCGTCGGAGCATCTGCTCGTAGCGCGCGACGCCGTGATCGATGTGGACGACGAGGTCGCCGGGCGTCAGCCGCTCGAGGATGTCGCGGGGCACGATCCGCCGGAGCGCCTTCGGACGCCGGATCCGGACGGTCCCGAACAGCTCGCGGTCGGTCACGAAGGTCAGGCCGTCGGGTCCGCCGCTGAACCCGCCGTTGAGGCTCCGCTCGACGAGCACGACGGCACCCGCGGGCGGCGCCTCGCCGATGCGGTTGACGACCGCCGTCGGGCGCCCGGAATCGGCGAGGAGCTCGGCAAGCCGTGGCGCCTGGTCCGAGGCGAGGACGATCCGTGCGCCGTCGTCGCGCCAGGCGTCGACCGCCTCGAGGAGGCGGCCCGCCCGGCCGGGCGGGAGGGCCGGCTCACGCCAGCCGAATGGATCGCCCGAGGACAGCGCCCCCTTGGCCAGCGAGGCGTCCTCGGGCGGGACCGATTCCCAGGTCAGCTCGAGCGTCCGCGAGGCGACCAGCCGGCGCTTCCAGTGGCGCGCCGCCAGGTAGCCGGTCGGCCAGTCGGGCGGCAGCTCGCCCGCCTCGATCAGCTCGGCCCGACGCTCGTCCGCCTGGCGCCACAGGAAGTTGGCCGACTCGGCGAGGTCGCCGGGCTCGTCGAGCACGAGGAGAGTGCCCGGGTCGATGTGGTCGAGACCCGTTGCTGGCGCGAGATGGGCCGCCCAGACCTCGGCCGCGTCCCCGACGGCCAGGGCGCGGGTCTGGTCGCCGGACGCACGATCGTCGAGCGCGGGGCTGTCGAACCGGTCGAGGTCGGACGCGAGCCGCTCGGGGAGCCGCCCGGCCGTGCGCCCGAGGCGTTCGCGGATCGCGGCTGCGCCGCCGGCTGGCAGCAGGAACTCCGTGGCCGGCAGCAGGACGGCAGTCTGGACACGGCCGACCGTCCGCTGGTCGGTCGGGTCGAAGGTGCGCAGCGAATCGATCTCGTCGCCGAAGAACTCGATCCGGATCGGCCGTGCCTGCGACGGCGGGAAGACGTCGACGATCCCGCCGCGCCTGGCGAACTCGCCACGTCCGGCGACCTCGGTGACCGGCACGTAACCGAGCTCGAACAGGTCGCGCAGCAGCCCGTCGAGGTGGATCCGGCTGCCCGGGCGGAGCTCCCTGGGGCTGGCCGGCAGGTCGCCCGGCACGAGGGTGTGCTGGAGGAGGGCCTGCACGCTCGCGACGAGGACCTTCGATTGACCCGATCGCCAGGCTGCCAGCGCGGCGACCCGCGCCGCGGTCTCGTCGGCGATCAGCTCGCTCCGCTCGTAGGCCAGCGACGTGCGGGGCTCGAGCGTCGACACGACCGTCGGATCGCCGAGCCATGCGCCGAGCTCCTCGGCGACCCGGTCGCCGATCTCGGCGTCGCGGGCGATCCAGACGAGCCGTTCGCCGGTCGACCCGAGGGCGAGAGCGGCCGCCAGGTAGCTTTTGGCGCCGTGCGGGACGGCCACCAACCCGACATGGCGTCCGACCCGGCGGGGATCGTCTGTCGCGCGGCCGAGGCGCTCGCGGAGGGCGGCGAAGGTCCCGGTCGTCGCCAGGAGCGGCGGCAATGCTGACAGGTCCGGCAGCCGGTGGGCGCTGACCTTCGCCGCCGTGGCGGATCGCGGCCGGGATCGCGACGGACGCCGCGAGACGCCAGTCGCCTCGGCCGGCAGCCGCTCCGCGTCCTCGACCTCGCGGTCGACCTCGGCGACGTCGAAGTCGAGCGCCTCGCGTGTCGGCGGGGCGTGGCGTGTCGCGAACTCCGTGGCGACCCGCTCGGCGATGCGCCGGTCGCGACCGCGACGGCCGCGCAACGGCGGCGTGGGCGTCGACATCGATCAGCCGTCCGGCGAGGTGGGCCGGATCCGCCGCCAGCCGGTTCGCGTCCGACGGATCCCGTCCTCGCCGGCCGGCCCGCCCACCTCGCCCGGTGCGGCGAGCAGGTTCGTGTCGGCTGGCCGCAGCTCGAACATGTTGAAGCGGTTGGCCGCCTTGCTGGTGCCCTCGCGGGCCCAGGCCTCGACGGCGTCGGCAGCCGCCCCGATCAGCTCGTCGAGGCGCGCCACCTCGTCGGGCGCAAAGGTCGACAGGACGTGGTCGATGGCCCCCCGGTCCGGGTCGCCGATCCCGATCCGGAGCCGACTGAACTTCTCGGTCCCGAGCTCGTCCACCACCGACCGGAGGCCGTTGTGCCCGCCGTGGCTGCCACCTTCTCGGAAGCGCAGCTTGCCGAAGGGCAGCGCGAAGTCGTCGGCCACGACCAGCAGCTCGGACTGGGGCACGTTCCCCCGGGCGAGCACCTTGCGCACCGCAATCCCGGAGTCGTTCATATACGTCAGCGGCTTGACGAGGGTCAGGTCCACGCCCTGGTAGCGGCCGGCGACGATGCTGGACGCGTCACGCTGCCGGCCGCGGCCCGCCCAGCCGGCACGGTCGGCCAGCCGGTCGACGACCTGCCACCCGATGTTGTGGCGGGTCCTGGCGTATTGCGACCCGGGGTTTCCCAGGCCGACGACGACCTTCACGCGATCCTCCGGACAGCCGAACAGGGCCCGATCCCGCTCTGGGAGGGCCTGGCGGGATGGTACCCCGCGAGCCCCGGACCGCGCCGATGGCGTCGCGAGACGGTTCTCGAGCGGCTATCCCGCGGCGAGCAGCCTCGCCTCCAGCGCGCGCATCGCGGCCTCCTCGGCCGGTTCGGCGTGGTCCCAGCCGCACAGGTGGAGCGTGCCATGGGTCGCCAGCAGCCGAAGTTCGTCGCCCGGCGCCCACCTGACATTGCCCGTCTGCCCGCCACGGCCGTCGAGCGCCTGTTCGATCGCCCGCTCCACCGAGATCACGACGTCGCCGAGGTGAGGACGCCGACCGGGCGGCAGCGGGAAGCGCGGCAGCCGCCGGGTCTCCCGCGGCGGCGCGCCGTCGTGCCGGGGAAAGGCCTCGCGCGGCAGCAGGGGAACGAGAGGACGTCGGTCGCCCGGGGATTGCCGAGGTGGGCGGCGTTCAGGGTCGTGAGCTCGGCATCGCCCGACAGGATGAGCCCGATCGAGGCCGGCGACGGGGCGCCGGCCGCCTCGGCCGCGCGGACCATCGCGCGCCCGAGGGCCGCCGCCGAGACGGGTGCGGCCACGCCGTCGCGGATCGTGATGTCGACCCGCCACGGTCGCAGGTAGATCGACCGACTCACGAAACCGAGCCGCCGCCTCCGCCAGACCGGCCGGCGGCCGTGCGCCGGGATTCGAGCTCGACAACCGTGTTCTGCGGGTAGGCGATCCGGGTGTGGTACATGCCCAGCAGCTGGCCGACGAAGGCCTCCCGGATCCGCTCCAGGTCGCGCAGCGTGAGATCGCATTCATCGAATTGGCCGTCGCCGATGCGCTCGTCGATGATCCGGCTGACCATGGCCCGGATCGCCGCCTCGTCGCGTGCGGACAGCGACCGGACGGACGCCTCAACGCCGTCGGCGAGCATGATCAGGGCTGCCTCGCGGGTCTGGGGCTTCGGGCCGGAGTGGCGGAACTTGCGCTCGTCGACCGTCGCACCGGGCCCGGCCAGGTCCTTTGCCCGGGCGTAGAAGTAGCTCATGATCGCCGTCCCGTGGTGCTGCGGGATGTAGGCGATCAGCGCCTTGGGCAGGTGCGCCTTGTAGGCCAGGTCGATGCCGTCGACGACGTGCTGCTTGAGGATCCCGGCGCTCACCTCGGGGTCGAGCTGGTCGTGGATGTTCTCGCCGCCGGCCTGGTTCTCGATGAAGGCGAGCGGGTTCGCCAGCTTGCCGATGTCGTGGTAGTAGGCGGCGACGCGGGTGACCAGGGGATCCGCGCCGATCGCCTCGGCCGCGCGCTCGGCCAGGTTGCCGACCATCAGCGAGTGGTGGTACGTGCCGGGCGTCTCGACCAGCAGCCGGCGCAGCAGCGGCTGCGACGGATTGGCGAGCTCGAGCAGCTGGAAGACGGTCAGGATCCCGAACACCGACCCGAGCACCGCGAACGACCCGACGGCCGCCACGCCCGATCCGGCGGCCGACGCAGCCGACGCGAACCACAGCTCGAGGACGCCGCGCAGGTCGCGGGCGCCGAGCAGCGAGAAGACCGAGACCACGAGTGCATTCACGATGAACGCCGCGAGCGCCGCCTGGATGAACACCTGGAGCCGGTCGCCGCGGCGGATCGCCACGATGCCGGCGAGGCCGCCCAGGAAGATGTAGGTCGTGATCTCGAGCGACGAGCCGTTGACGGCCCCGCCGATGACCGCCACGAAAGCCATCAGGACCGTCGCGATCGAGGCGTCGAGGAGAACCGCGACGAGCATCGCGATCGCAGCGGTCGGAAGGAAGAACGGCAGGGTCGGGCGACCGGCGGTGATCTTCAGCGCGATCGTCGCCCCCAGCAGGAGCAGCCCGACGAGGACCAGCACGTTGTTGCGGTGCCACAGCCCGGGGCGGAAGCGCCAGATCCAGCCCAGCAGCATGCCGACGACCAGGACCGCGAGGAGGAGCCAGCCGGCGAAGCTCGTCACGTCCGGCGCCGCCTGGTCGAGGCCCAGCTTCTGGATCTCCTCGAACTGGATGGGGCTGATCTGCTCGCCGTTGCGGACGATCACCTGGGTCGGCAGGATCGTGACGCGGACCGGGGTGACCGCCTCGGCGGCTCGGTCGCGCGCCTGCGCGGTGAGCTCGGCACTGAACGACGAATTGGGCACGACGAGCGGGCTGATCAGCTCAGCGGCGAGCATTCGTTCGGCCTCGTCGAGGCCGCCCGCCATCCGGCCGGAGAGCCGGCTCCGCGTGTCGGCGACCTCGGTGTCGCGGAGCTCGGTGCGCTCGGTCGCGTCGAGGACCCGGGCCGCCTCGGTCCGGACCACCGCCCAGCGCGAGGCGTCGAGCCCCACCAGGGTCTTCCGTGCCCCACTCGACAGGTCCGGGATCGCCGCCTCGAGCAGCGTCGTCCGGCTCGTATCGGTCAGCTTGGCGGAGAAGGTGGTATCGATCTGCAGGACTCGCCGCTCGAACGCGAGCTGCTGCTGGGCGGCGATCGTGATCGCGTTCTCGGTCGTGTAGTCGTACTGCGGCTCGACTGCCTGGCTGGCCGCAGCCTGGGCGGCGGACGTCTGGACCTCGCTCTCGAAGTCGATCGCCCGCGGCGCGACGATGTCGTGCGTGGCCAGGTCGCCGACGGCGACCTTGAGCGGCTGCTGCGGCAGGATGTCCGCGCCGAGGATCGCGGCCAGCCCGGCAATCAGGATGGCGGCGGCGATCGCGAGGCGGGTCGCGTCGCTCCGCGAGAAGCCGGCCCTGGTGGCGACGGATCGAGTCAGCATCGGTCGTGCATCGAGCGGCTCAGCCTCGACCGGACTCGTGCGCCGCGAGGTTCGCCTTGGCGAGCGCCTGGGCGACGAGCTCGCTGACGTGCTTGCCGTCCGCCCGGCCGCGAGTCCGTGGCGACAGCCAGCCCATGACCTTGCCCATGTCCCGCGCGGACGCAGCGCCCGTCGCCTCGATCGCCTGGCGCACGAGCTCGCCGATCTCCGACTCGGTGAGCGGCTGGGGGAGGTAGTCGCTCAGGATCTCGATCTCGCGCTCTTCCTTGGTGGCGAGATCCTCGCGCCCACCGCCCCGGAACGCCTCCACCGATTCGCGGCGCGTCTTGACCTCGCGCGCGAGCACCGCCAGGAACTCGTCCTCGGTCAGCGGCCGGCCGGTCCGCTTCTCCGCGTAGTGGGCCGCGCTCGCGGCCATGCGCAGGACGTCACGACGCAGCGTGTCACCGCCGCGCATGGCGGTGGCGATGTCGGTCTGGATGCGTTGCTGAAGCGACACCGGTCTGGCACCTCGGGCTGGGCTGGTCACCGTCGTCGACGGCGTGCCGTCCGCTGAACCCGCGGGGGCAGGGATCCGGGAGGCGGGCGGTGGCCCGCTCAGCCGACCTGCGTTCGGGCGTTCTTCTTGCGCTTGGCTTCCTTGCGCTTTCGCTTCACCGACGGCTTCTCGTAGTGCTCTCGTCGACGAGCTTCGGCGAGGATGCCGCTCTGCTGGATCTTCTTGTTGAAGCGTCGCAGCGCGCTCTCGAACGTCTCGTTCTCACCCACTCGGACTTCTGCCAATCCCGGTTCACCTCCCCAGGCCCTGGGTCGTGCACGCATCGTCAGGCTCGCGGCCAACCGGCCTGCCGCGTCCCGGGCGGATCCCGTCCGGGGCTGGCGGAGCATAGCCGAGGGTCCAGGTACGGTCAAACGGCCAATCGGCCTGTTTCGGGCCAAACGCGTGGCCCAGCCGGACGGGGTTCATCGGCCGATCATCATGGACGGGGCCTACCGGCCACGTATCGAGGAGGGGCCGGGCCGGCTACCCTCATGCGATGACGGGGACCCTGGTCGACCTGCTCGATGATGCCGTCGCCCGCTACGGCGATCGGCCGGCTGTCCGCCTGCGCCGCGACGACGGGGCCACGACCACGTGGAGCTTCCGCGAGCTCGACCGGCGAACCCGCCTGGCCGCCTGGCGGCTGCGGGCGCTCGGTCTCCAGCGGGGCGACCGGCTGCTGACGTGGTCGGCATCGGGCCCCGAGCTCCCGGCCGCCTACTTCGGGGCGATGCGCGCCGGCCTGATCTTCGTGCCGCTCGACCTGCGGATGTCGGCCACCGCGGTGGAGACCGTGGTGGGTGCCGCCGAGCCACGACACCTGATCCTGGGAACGGGCCGCGAGGCCCCCGACCCGCGCGAGGCGGGCCTCGACCAGTTCCCGAGCACCGGCGTCGACGCCCTGTCGGCCGAGCCCGACGAGACCTTCCCGGCGGACTGGCAGGACCAGCTGGCCGCGTGGCCGAGACCGGCGCCCGCCGACCTGTTCGAGCTCGTGTTCACGTCCGGCACCACCGGCACGCCAAAGGGCGTGATGCTCGCCCACGACAACGTGCTGGCGTCGGTGGAATCGTTCCATCGGATCGTGCCGGTCATGGAGCACCGGATCGTGTCCCTCCTCCCGCTGTCGCATCTGCTCGAGCAGTCGGTCGGGCTGTACTACGCCCTGTCGGTCGGCGCGGACATCCTGTACGTGCGGAGCCTGAGTCCGCGGGTCATCTTCGATGCCGTGCGCAGCCACCGGGTGACCTCGATGATCGTCGTCCCGCAGGTGCTCGACGTGTTCTGGGGCCAGATCGAGCGTGAAGTCGCCCGGCATGGTCGGACCGCCGCGTTCGACCGGCTTCGGACGGTCGGCCGGCCGCTGCCGGGGCGCGTCCGACGATGGCTGTTCCGAAGCGTCCACGAGCAGCTCGGGGGCCGGTTCCGCCTGTTCGTGTCGGCCGGAGCGTTCCTCCCGCCCGCGGTCCAGCAGGGCTGGGAGGACCTCGGCGTCACCGTGCTCCAGGGCTACGGGACCACCGAGACGGGCACGGGCAGCTGCACGACGCTCGAGGATCATGGGCTCGGGACCGTCGGTTGCCCGCCGGCCGGCATCCAGATGCGGCTCGCCGACGACGGAGAAGTCCAGTTCCGCGGCCCGACCCTGTTCAAGGGGTACTGGCGCGACCCGGCCGCCACGGCGGCCGCGTACACGGACGACGGCTGGTACCGGACTGGCGACATCGGCCACCAGGATCCTGTCGGCCGGCTGATCCTGTCGGGTCGGAGCAAGGACATGATCGTCCTGCCCAACGGCTTCAACGTCTACCCGGAGGACATCGAGAACATGCTTCGGATGTGCGGGCTGCGCGACTCGGTGGTGGTCGAGACCCAGCCGGGCCGGATCGAGGCAATCGTCTTGGAGCGAGCCACCGACGGCGACGCCGGCGGCGATGCCGTCGCCCTTCGCGGCAGGGTCGACGCGATCGTCAAGACGGCCAACGCCCGACTCGGGCCAAACCAGCGGATTGCCGCCTGGCGCCTGTGGCCCGAGGACGACTTCCCGCGAACGCATACGCTCAAGATCAAGCGGGCGCCCATCCGCGCCTGGGCGATTGCGGATACCGCCCGGTCGGATCGGTAGGTCGGCCGCGGTTCACCCGGTGGGGCCCCAGCCCGCGCCTCCGAAACCGCGTGGACGCCCGCCAACCGCCGGGCGACTCCGTCGGGCCGTCTAGCTGCCGACCGGGAAACCGACCCCCACGGTCTCGAGCGCCTGCTGGATCTCGGGCGCCGATGGATCCTGTGCCGCGCCCGGTAACCAGTCGTAGAGGACGACCGTGACTCCGACCTGGCGCAGGACCTGGACCGATCCCTGCGGCGCCTGGATCCGCCCCGGACCCGTTTCGAGGTAGTGCTGCTCCTCGGCGGCGGCATTTGCGGCCGACGATGAATCCGGGAACTCGTAGACCACGATGTACCCGCGGGTCGGATCCTTCGGCAGGATCACCTGGTAGACCGCGCGGGGCGCATTCGCCAGCAGCGGCGACTCGGCCGGCCGGATGGGCGCCTGGGTATCGGTCAGCACCAGCTGGTACTGCGCGAGTGCCGCGACGAGCGCCGCCCGCGTCTGGTTGACCGCCGGGCTGACCGTCATGGCCGGCCCGATCGTGGCCGCCGGGAATGTCTGCCCCTGCGGCTCAGTGGTGGCGCAGCCGGCCGCCCCCAGCACCAGGGCCAGGCAGCAGGCGGCGAGGTGGACCACTCTCAACCGGGTGGCCAGGTGAACGAGCGACCACCCATCAGATGGATGTGCAGGTGGTCGACCGTCTGCCCGCCCCAGCGCCCGACGTTCGAGATCAGCCGGTACCCGCCGTCGGCGATCCCCTCGGTCCGGGCGAGGTCCGCGGCCACTGCGAACAGCCGGCCGAGCAGCGGGCCGTCGGCCTCGGTCAGGTCGGCAGCCGAGGGGATGTGCCGGCGGGGCATCAGCAGGATGTGCGTCGGGGCGCGCGGTGCGATATCGCGGATGGCGATGACCAGGTCGTCGTCATGGACCCGGGTGGACGGGATCTCGCCGGCCACGATCCGACAGAACAGGCAATCGGCGACGTCGGTCGAGTCGCCGGCGCGCCCCGCGTCCGCGGTCACCAGAGCACCGGCTTGGAACTCATCAGGAACCCGATCGTCCCGACCAGGCCGGCCATCACGTACGAAACGTATCGCTGGCGCTGCGCCCGGGCTCGCCACCGAGCATCGTCGGCCGCGGCGCGGATCCCGATCAAGGCCCGCAGGTTCGGGCGCTGGATGAACCATGCGATCAGGAGCGTGGCGACATAGACGGCGAGCGCCAGCAGCAGCCAGCCATGCTGGAGCGCGCTCGATCCAAGGCTCAGCACGAGCCCCGCGCCGGTGACTGCAAGGCCCGCACCGATCACGACGCTCCCGTTCGACTGCGCCCACAGCAGGGTCTGCACGACGCCGCTCTCCGACTCGACGGTCGCCCGGCGAGCCCGGAGTGCGAATGGCAGCAGGATCGACGGCAACACCAGGCTGAGCGCCAGGGTCACGTGCGCGACCAGCACGAGCGGAAGGAACCAAGGCATGGCGGCGATTGTAGGGCGATGAGGCGAGGCGGCCATTGCCTGACGGCCGCGGTCAGGCCCGTCGTGCCGCCTCGAGCGCGACCCAGTCTCCTTCGACGCGGCGATCGACCACCTCGAGGCCGGCACCCTCGAACGCGGCCCGGACCTCGGCCTCGCGATCCATGAAGATCCCCGACGCCAGCAGGATGCCGTCCGGTTGGAGCTCCTCGCGGAGCGCAGGCGCGAGCGGCACCAGCAGCCCGGCGATGAGGTTGGCGAGGACCACGTCGAACGCCGTCTCCCCGCTCGGCACGCTACCGAGCCGGGCTCGCGACTGGCGCCCGACGTCGTTCCGCCGCGCGTTGGCGAGCGTCGCCTCGACGGCGATCGGGTCGGTGTCGACGCCGAGTGCCGATTCGGCGCCGAGCTTGAGCGCGGCAATCGCGAGGATGCCCGAGCCGCAGCCCACGTCGAGCACTCGCCGGTCCGCGACCAGTCCGCGGTCCGACAGCGATTCGAGCGAGGCCAGGCAGAGTCGCGTCGTCGGGTGCAGGCCCGTCCCGAAGGCCATCCCGGGATCGAGCGCGAGGACGACATCGCCCGACTCGTGACGATGCCGTCGCCAGGTCGGTCGGATGACCAGCCGGCGACCGACGCGGAGTACCGGGAAGTAGGCCTTCCAGGCCTCGGCCCAGTCGGCTTCATGGACGACCCGCGTCCGCAGCTCGCCGATCGGCCGGAGGCCGAAGGCCTGGAGGTGCCCCAACGCCTCCGCCACGACCGCAGCGGCGTGGTCCGCCGCCGCCCGATCGCGGGCCGGCAGGTAGGCGCGGACCGTCGCCGGGCGGCTCGGGTCAACCCGCGCGGCAAGCCCCTCGTCGACCAGCTCGAAGGCCGGCTCCACCGACGTGCCCCCCGGAGCCGCCCGCCCGAGGATCTCGCTGACCGCCTCGACGGCCTCGACGTCGGCCTCGACGGCCAGTTCGAGCCATGCGCCCGGGCTCTCGGGGGCGCCGAACCCCGGCGCCGCCCCTTCGGCCGCCGACTCCCCGTCACGACCGGCCCCGCGCGAGCGAGTGGCGCTCAACCGAGCCCGAGCTTCTCGCGGATGCCGCCGTGCCCGGCCTCGACCAATTCGCCGGCCTCGTCTGCATACGCGGCGAGCAGCTCGCGCGCGCGCTTCGACAGCTTCGTCGGCACCATGACGTCGACGAGCACGTGGAGATCGCCCCGAACGCCGCGCCGCAGATGAGGCACACCCTTGCCGCGCAGCCGGATCTCGGTCGCCGGCTGGGTCCCCGGCTTGATCTCCACCTCCTCGTCGCCATCGACCGTCGGGACGATGATCCTCGTCCCGAGCGCCGCCTGCGCGATCGAGACCTGCGCCTCGTAGTACAGCTCGGTTCCGTCACGCTTCAGGGCGGCGTGCGGCTGGACGTGGACGGCGACGTAGAGGCTGCCCGCGGCGCCGCCGCGCGGACCCACCTCGCCTTCGTTGGACAGCCGGATCTGGTGTCCCTCGTCGATGCCCGGCGGGATGGCGACGCGCAAGGTCCGACGCCGTTCCGTCCGGCCCTCGCCTCGACACGTCTCGCACGGCGTCTCGACGATCCGTCCTTCGCCTCCGCAGCGCGGGCAGGCACTCACGTTGACCATCTGGCCGAGCATCGTCTGGCGGATGGACCGGACCTCCCCGCGGCCGTTGCACTGCGGGCACGTCGTCGGCTCGCTGCCCGGCTTGGCGCCGCTGCCCTGGCAGGTGTCGCACCGGACGAGGACGGGGAACTCGATCTCCTTCTCGGTCCCCTTGACCGCTTCCTCGAAGGTGATCCGCAGGTCGTATCGAAGGTCCGCGCCGGGGAGCGGCCGCCCGCGCCGCGCGCCGCCCGCGGCTGCCCCGCCTCCGCCGAAGAACGCATCGAAGATGTCGCTGAAGCCGCCGAACCCCTCGAAGCCGGCCGCTCCTCCAGCGCCGACGCCCGCCCGCCCGAACATGTCATAGCGACCGCGTCGGTCGGGATCGGACAGGACCTGGTAGGCCTCGTTGATCTCGGTGAAGCGGTCGTGGGCCACCGGGTCCTTATTGACGTCCGGGTGCCACTGCTGGGCGAGCTTGCGGTAGGCGCGCTTGATCTCGGCGTCGGTCGCGGTCCGCTCGACGCCGAGGACGAAGTAGTAGTCGCGCTCGGTGGTGGCCATTGCTGGACGAGAAGGATACGGGAGGAGGCGCGCCCGGGGCCGCTCGACCTCAGCCGGTGGGGCCGGGCGCGTCGGCAAGCATCCGGGCCCGATCGAGGACGTCTCGAAACATCGCGGCCGTCAATCGCCCCGTGAACGTGTTCTGCTGACTCGGGTGGTAGGACCCGAGCAGGTGAAGCGGCCCGATCGTCGCCTCCCGCCCGTGCCCGAATCGAGGCTTCGGGTGCGCCTCGAGGCCGAGTGCCTGGAATGTCCTGAGCGCCGCGTCCCAGCCGAACTGGCCGAGCGCCACGACGACGAGCAGCCGCTCGAGCAGGCGGACCTCGCGGACGAGGAACGGGGTGCAGGTGTCGCGCTCGAGGGGCGTCGGCTTGTTGGCCGGAGGCGCGCACCGCACGGCCGCGGCCACGTACGTGTCGGTCAGCGTGAGGCCGTCGTCGGCTCGCCGCGAGGCTGATCGGTCGGCAAGACCCGCAGCGTGGAGCGCGGTCCACAGGAAGTCGCCCGACGCGTCGCCGGTGAAGACCCGGCCGGTCCGGTTGCCGCCATGGGCCGCGGGCGCCAGCCCGAGCAGGAGGATGCGCGCCTCGGGATCGCCGAAGCCGGGCAGTGGCCGGCCCCAGTAGATGTCGTCGCGGAACCGCCGGACCTTGTCGCGGGCCACCCGCTCCCGCCATTCGACCAGTCGCGGACAGCGACGGCACTCGACGACCTCGGCGTTCAACGCGGCGAGCGCCGCCCGGTCGGTCATGTCAGCGCCGCCGCGACAGTCGCTACTTGAGAAGCAGCAGGTCGATCCGCCGCGCGGTGATCACGAGTCCGCCGATGCCCATCAGCGACAGGTACGCCACGTGGACCAGCAGAATCGGCGAGATGGCTCCGACGGCGAGCGAGCGGATCAGGTCGACGCCCTGGTAGAGCGGCGTCAGCTGGACGAGCACCCGAATGACGTCCGGGTACGCGTCGACGGGGTAGAACGTGCCCGAGAAGAGGAACAGCGGCAGCACGACCAGCTGGATGAGGTCGAAGTCCTGCCACGTCTTCATGAACGAGGTCGCGGCCATGCCGACCGCCCCGAAGGCGAAGCCGACGAGCAGCGCGGCCGGGACGGCGAGCAGCACCCAGGGGGTCACGACCAGCCCGAACAGGGTCATCACGGCCATGAACCCGAGGGCGTACAGCCCGCCGCGGATCAGCGCCCAGCCAAGTTCGCCGAGCGCGATGTCGCCGGGGGACAGCGGCGTGGCGAGGATGGATGCGAAGGTCTTGTTGTAGTTGAGCTTGAAGAAGAAGTTGAAGGTGCTCTCGTTGATCGCGCCGTTCATGGCGGCGGTGGTCAGCAACGCGGGCGCGACGAACAACTGGTAGCTGATCGGCTGGCCGGCCGGTCCGCTGATCGTCCCGATCAGCGACCCGAGCCCGAAGCCGATCCCGAGCAGGTAGAACAGCGGCTCGAAGAACCCGGACAGGATCACCAACCAGCCGTGCTTGTAGACGTACAGGTTGCGCTCGATCAGCCGCGCGGAGCGTCGGCTGCCGAAGGCGAGCCCGACCGGGACGACCCGCAGCGTCGGCGCCGTCATCCGCGCACCAGGCGACGTTCCATCGTCTGGAGGAGTGCCCACGTCCCGACGGCGATGAACGCCAGCAGCGCCAGCAGATGGACCACCGCAAAGCCCGGTTCGGTGACGATCGTTCCGAGTGACAGGCCGCGGGTCAGCGCCACTCCGTGATAGAGCGGCGTCAGCCAGGCAAGTGGCTGGAGGAATGCCGGCAGCGAGTTGAGCGGGAAGAACGTTCCGGAGAAGAGGAACAGCGGCGTGATCCCGAACCGGAAGATGTTGCTGAACCGGTCCGGCGTCCGCTGTGTTGCCGAGAAGGCGGCGATCGGCGCGGCAAAGGCCAGCCCGGTCAGGACCGCCGCGGGGATGGCGAACACGACGAGCGGCGATGCGGCGGCTCCGAACAGGACGATCACCGCGGTGAAGACCGCGGTGATGAACGTCAGGCGAGCGGCGATCCAGGCGAGATTGCCGAGGGCGATGTCGCGCGACGAGATCGGCGTGGCGTACATCGCATGGAAGATCTTGTTCCAGACCAGCCCGCCGATGATCGGGAACGTGGCCTCGAACGATGCCGACTGCATCGCCGTGGCGGCGAGCAGCCCGGGCGCCAGGAAGGCGAGATAGGACACCCCGCCGAGGGTCGTCGCCGACGAGCTCGAGACGTACGACCCGAGCCCGAGGCCCATCGCCGTCAGGAACAGCGCGGGCGACAGGAACGACGAGAAGATCGAGGACCGGAACGTCCGCCGGTACTGCAGGAAGCGATGCTCGAAGACCCGGCCGACGGTGGAGTACGGTCGCGGCAGCACGGTCATCATCGGCTACTCGATCAGCGACCGGCCGGTCAGGCGCAGGAAGACGTCCTCCAGCGACGACCGCCGCACGAGCACGGTCTCCGGCTTGAGGCCCCGCTCGTGGACCGCGCTGGCCGCCGCCTCGCCGTCGTCGGCGTAGAGGAGTACCCGGTCGGGCAGATGCTCGACACGCTGCGCGATGCCGTCGAGTCTGCCGTCGAGACCCTCGGCGATGCCCGGCGCGAAGCGGAGCTCGGCCACCTCGCGGGTCGAGTAGCGCTCGATCAGCTCGCGCGGGCTACCCTCGGCCACGATCTTCGCCTTGTCCATGACCACGAGGCGGTCGCACAGCTGCTCGGCCTCGTCCATGTAGTGCGTGGTCAGGACGAGGGTCACGCCCCGTTGCTTGAGTCGATAGAGGCGATCCCAGAGCAGGTGTCGGGCCTGCGGGTCCAGACCGGTCGTCGGCTCGTCGAGGAGGAGCAATTCGGGCTCGTTGATGAGCGACCGGGCGATCGTCAGGCGGCGCTTCATGCCGCCCGACAGCGGCTCGACCTGGTCGCCGGCCCGTTCGCTGAGCTGGGCGAAGTCGAGCAGCTCGTCGGCGCGCCGTCCAATCTCCGCCCGGGCCAGCCCGAAGTACCGACCGTAGATGACCAGGTTCTCGCGGACGGTCAACTCGTTGTCGAGGGTGTCCTGCTGCGGCACGACACCGACCCGAGCGCGGATCTGCGGTCCCTGTGTGGCGGGATCCATGCCCATGACCCGGAGCGTGCCCTCGCTGATCGGCGAGACCGAGCCGATCATCCGCATCGTCGAGGTCTTGCCGGCGCCGTTGGGCCCGAGGAACCCGAACAATTCGCCGCGTTCGACGTCGAAGTCGACCGAGTCGACCGCGGTGAAGGAGCCGAAGCGCTTGGTCAGACGGCGGGCATGGATGAGCGGAGCGAGCGAGGTCTCGGGCATGGGCCGGCATGGTACCGCGGACCCGCGATTTGGCGTACCCCTCGGTCCTCCGTCGCGGGCCGGACGAGGCCAGTCAGGAGCCGGGCGGCCTCGGGGCATCGGGTGACCTGACGGATCGATCGGCGGGCGGGACGGTCCCGACGTGGATGGTCACGATGCCGCCCGACAGGCCGTGCCACGTGACGTTGGCGAGGCCCGCGTTGCGCATGATCTCGGCGATCCGCTCCGGGGAGGGATACCCGTGGACGCTCCGGACCAGGTAGCCGTAGGCCGATCCCTCGCCGACGAGACGGCCCATGAGCGGGACGAGCCGGTCGAACCAGACCTGCAGAATCCCCGCGAGCCGGCTCCGCGGTCGGGCGATCTCGAGGCAAACGACCCGGCCGCCTGGGCGCACCGAGCGGGCCAGCTCCCCGAACCCGCGGCCGTAGTCGGACAGATTGCGCATCCCGAAGGCGATGGTCGCCGCGTCGAAGCTTCCGTCCTCGGTCGGCAGCGCCAGCGCGTCGCCGACGACGAACTCGAGCCCCGGGCGCCGGGCGAACCGCCGTCTCGCGATGTCGATCATCCGTGGCGAGATGTCGACGCCCAGGACCGTGCCGCCAGGTTGTGCGCCATCAAGCAGGTCGGCGGCTACCTTGCCGGTCCCGGTCGCGACATCCAGCACCCGGTTGCCAGGACGCACTCCCGCCAGCGCCACGGCACGGCGTCGCCAGCGCGGCTCCTGGAAGACGGAGATCAGCAGGTTCATCGGGTCGTAGACCGCCGCGATCCGGTCGAACATGGCACGGACCTCGGCCGTGCCTGCCGCATTTCCGCGATCGGTCGAGCGGCCCGATGGGGTGTCACGGTCGGCTGGACGCATCCGGACAGCGTAGCGCGGCCGGGCTCGTAACGTGCTAATCACAAGTAACACGTAGCTCCGCGTCCGGTGCTACGATCGGCCTCCGCTACCTTCCACGGCAGAAATCGGAGCGTCCCGACATGCGCACCCTTGCCCGCCCAATCGGCCTCGGCCTCGCCGCCCGCGGCGACGTCGACGAAGTCGTCGGCTGGGCGCGGCAGGCGCGCGATCAGGGCCTGGAATCGATCTGGGTCCACGACAGCTACTTCGAGCGCGACGGCGTGAGCTTCGCGACGGCGATCGCGCAGGCGATCGCGCTCGACGGTGGAGCCGACGAGGCCGGCTTCCGGGTCGCCCTCGGGGCGGTCAACCCGTTCACCCGGCACCCGGTCGTCCTCGCCATGACGGGTGCCGCGCTCGACCAGGTCCTGCGGGGCCGGTTCGTGCTCGGGATCGGTACCGGCCTGCCGCTCCGACTCAAGCAGATGGGCATCCCCTACGATCCCGAAACGGCCGTCGAGCGGGTGTCGACCGCGATCGACCAGGTCCGCGCGCTGTGGGCCGGCGAGCGGTTGCCGTCGGCGACCCCGGGGCTGCCACCGATCCAGCCGATGTTCCCGCCGACGCACCGGATCCCCATCGTGATCGCCGCCTACCGCAAGGCGTTCGTGGAGCTGGCCGGCCAGAAAGCCGATGGCTACCTCGCTCGCCCGGCCGAGTCCATCCCGTCGCTGCGGGGCATTCTGGAGCGCCTGCGTGCGTCCGCCGAGGCCGCCGGGCGCGACCCACAGGCGATCGAGTCGGCCGGTTACCTCCTGTCGCTGGTCGACAAGACCCGTCGTGAGGCGCTCAACCGGGCCAAGCGCGAACCGTTCGTCATCTACATGATGTCGGTGCTGTCGGATGTGTCGCTGCACCGTGCCGGGTTCGAGCCGGACCTGCGCGATCGGATCGCGGCCGCCTGGCGGGCCGAGGACTTCACCACTGCCGGCAACCTCATCCCCGACGAGCTGCTCGACGCGTTCATGCTGTGCGGAACCCGCGAGGACGTCGCGGCCGGGGCGATGGCGTTCCACACCCAGGCCGGTCTCCAGTTGCCGCTGCTCCAACCCGTGCTCCAGGAGGACCGCCAGATCGATGAGCTGATCGCCGCGGCGTCGATCTTTGCGTCGATCCCCGACCGGGCGGAGGCGCCGGCCCCGGCCGGGAGACCGGGCACCGTCGCCGCGCCTGCGCCGTTGGTTTCGGCCACGGTCAGCCTCGCAAACGATCGCCGACTCGGGGCCGGCGACCGGCTCGCGCGCCGGGGCGGCGCCCTGTACGAGATCCTCCGCCCATTCGCGTTCACGGCGTCGGTGATCCCGGTCCTCGCCGGGGCGTCGCTCGCCTGGGTGCACCAGCTGTGGGACTGGCCGGCGTTTGTCGCCTGCCTCCTCGGGGGGGTATTCCTCCACGCCGGTACGAATGTCGTCAACGAGGTCTACGACGTCCGGAAGGGTATCGACACCATCACCAGCCCGCGGGCGAGCCACGCGATCGTCAAGGGTCGCATCAGCGAGCACGCCGCATTGCTCTTCGCCGGTGTCGCGTTTGCGCTCGCTGTGATCGTCGGCGTGTCTCTCACGTGGCTGCGCGGGCCGGCCATCGTCGGGCTGGGGGCGCTCGGGCTGCTCGGTGGCTGGGGCTACACGGCGCCGCCACTCGAATACAAGAACCGGGCGCTCGGGGTGCCGCTCGTCTTCCTGCTGATGGGGCCGCTGATGGTCGAGGGCTCGTACTTCGCGGTCAGCGGCACCTGGTCGCTGACGGCCCTCGTCCTGTCGGTCCCGGTCGGCCTCCTGGTGGCGGCGATCCTGCACGGGAACGAGTGGCGCGACATCCGGGAAGACAGCCGGGCCGGCATCTCCACGCTGTCCGCACGGATCGGGCGTCGCTGGGCGCATTACAGCTACGTCGGGCTCGTTCTCGGGGCGTACATGGTGCTTGCCGTGTCGGTGATCGCCGGGGTCCTCCCCCCATGGACGATGCTCGCGATCCTGTCGCTGCCGTTCCTCGCCCAGGTCATCCGGTCGGCCGAGCTCGGCGCCACGGGACAGGCCCGGGCGATCGCCATGATCGACCTCCAGACGGCCCGCCTCCACCTGGCGTTCGGATCGCTGCTCGTCGCGGGGCTGGTGCTGTCGCGGCTGGTCGGTGGCTGACCGGCGCTCGGCTCGCCCCGAAGGCCACGGTCGCGGCGCTCGCCCGGGCCATGGCGGGGTCGCCCCCGGCGCGCTGGTCGTCGGACTGATCGCCGCCCAGGCCGCGTTCGCAGCAACCTTCCGGGGCCCGCGTGAGCGGTTCTGGCAGCGGATGACCGCGACCGGCCTGGCGCTCGGAACCCTTGCGTTGCTGACCAGCCGACCGGCTCGCCGGACGCGGATCGGGCCCCCCGATGTGGCGCTCGGGTTCGGGTCGGCGGCCGCGCTGTACGCAACGTTCAAGGTCGGTGACACCTTCGCCCGCCGGTTCGTCCCGGGTGGCGAGGCGCAGATCCGGGACATCTACACGCTCCGGACGATCCGGCCCCGGCCGGAGATCGCGGCACGTCTCGCCACGATCATCGGTCCGGCCGAGGAGCTCTTCTGGCGCGGCCTGGTCCAGGAAGCGCTGATGGCCCGCCACGGTCGGTGGCGCGGGGCAGCCTTGGCCGCGATGGCGTACGGCGGCGTGCATATCGTGACCGGCAACTTCACGCTGTTCGGCGCGGCCGGGATCGCCGGCGCGCACTGGTGCGCGCTGTACGCCGCCGGCGTGCCGCTCGGCGCGCTCGTCGTCAGCCACGTGACGTGGGATGTCTGGATCTTCCTGGTCCAGCCCACGGGGGAGATCGCGGCCGATTGAGCCCACGCCAAGTGCCGGGTGTCATCGTTTCGCCATGGACGCCATCCGGTTCGGCCTCGGCATTCGCGCCCTCCGGCGACGTCGCCACTGGACGCAGGCCGAGCTCGGCGCGAGGACTGGGCTGTCGCCATCAGCCATCGGCCGCATGGAGCGAGGACGATCCGAGCGGGTAACCGTTCGGACCCTCGACCGGGTGGCTGCAGAACTCGGCGGACGGGTGGATGTTCGACTCCTGTGGAACGGCGAAGCCCTCGACCGACTGCTTGACCGGCGGCACGCCGCTCTGGTCGACTCGACCCTCGTGACCTTGGCAGATGCCGGCTGGAATACCGCCGTCGAGGTTTCGTTCTCGATTCGTGGCGAGCGTGGTTCGATCGACATCCTCGCGGTCCATCCGCCGTCGGGTTCCCTGCTCGTCGTGGAAGTCAAGTCCGTGGTTCCGGACCTCCAGGCCATGCTGGTCACACTGGATCGAAAGGGTCGACTCGCTCCCGAGATCGCACGCGAACGCGGCTGGCTGGCGCGGAGCGTGACCCGGTTGCTCGTTCTCCCTGACGACCGAACCTCGAGGCGCCGCGTGGGTCACCATGAGCGCACCTTCGACGCCGCCCTGCCGGCTCGGACTGTTGAGATCCGGCGGTGGCTGAAGGCGCCCGCAGGGCCGAGACACGGGGTGCTGTTTCTGCCAGATCGTACTCAGGCGGCGACTCGTCACCGGATCTCCGGTCGACCCTCGTCGCAAGCGGCAGCGCCGAGCGTGAACTCGCATTCGGCCGGCACGCGTACATGACAAACCGGACCTCAGGAGACCAAACGCTGAAATGGGATTGGCGAAGCCTCGCCTGAGGGCGATTCGCCGGAAATCGGCTCCGCCAGGCGCGGCCACGATCGTCTGAGGCGGCTGCGACCGGCCACCCGGCGCTGCCCGGCCACCGGGCCGCTGCCGCAATCCGGTCGCCCGGGTCAGGCCCTCCGCGCCAGCAGGAGGAACACGGGATAGCACCCATCCTCGTGGGCGATCTCGGTCGCGGTCAGGAACTCCACATCGACGAACCCGGCGGCCCGGGCCGTGTCGGCCAGCGACTCGCGCGAGAAGCCGTGATGGTGGATCCCCTCGGCGTCGGCGTGGTGGAACGTGCCGTCCTCTTTGTCGAGGTCGGCCAAGGCGATGCGCCCGCCCGGGCGGAGCAACCGTGAGACCGCGCCGAGCGCCTCGGCCGTGTCCTCGACGTGATGGAGGACGAGCAGCGACACGGCCAGGTCGAACGGCCCGCCGGGCGGTGGATCGGACGTCAGGTCGAACCTGACCGCGGTCGCATGCGCCGGCCCATCCGCGGCCAGCTTCTCGCGGGTGACCTCGAGCATCCCCGCCGACGGTTCGGCCAGCACGACCTCGCCGACGTCAGCCGCCAGCGCCAGCCCGAGCAGCCCCGTGCCGGCACCGATGTCGATGACCCGCATGGCCGGCGTGAGCGGCACCGCTGCCCGGATGGCGGCGGCGACCTCTTCGGCGCGCTGCCGCCGCTCCGGCGTGTCCCAGTCGCGGGCGCGCTCGTCGAAGGTGCTCACCCTGGCACCCTCACCGACGGATGCCCGGATCCGGTCAGACTTCCTTGAACTCGCCTTCGACGGTCTCCTCACCCGCGGCGCCGCCGTCCTCGCCAGGCGCGCCGCCGTCGTTGCTGTCGCCGCCCGCGCCTCCGGCCGACCCGTCGCCGGACTCGCTGGCCGACGATGCCGCGGCCTGATAGGCAGCCGTGGCCACCTTCTGGAGGCTCTCGGCGAGCGACGACATGCCGGTCTTGACGGCCTCGATGTCGGAGCCCTTGAGCGCCTCGCGCAGCGAAGCGATCTTGTTCTCCACCTCGAGCTTGTCCTCCGACGCGACCTTGTCGCCGAGGTCCTTGAGCGTCCGCTCGGCCTGGAACGAGAGGGCCTCGGCCTGGTTGCGGGTCTCGACCTCCTCGCGCCGCCGCTTGTCCTCGTCAGCGTGCTCCTGGGCGTCGCGGACCATCTGGTCGACGGCGTTCTTGTCGAGCATGGACGAGGCCGTGATCCGGACCTGCTGCTCCTTGCCGGTCGCCCGGTCCTTGGCCTTCACGTCGAGGATGCCGTTGGCGTCGATGTCGAAGGTGACCTCGATCTGCGGGATGCCGCGCGGTGCCGGCGGGATGCCGTCGAGGATGAACCGGCCGAGCGTCTTGTTGTCGGCCGCGAAGTCGCGCTCGCCCTGCAGGACGTGGATCTCGACCTGCGACTGCGAGTCCGACGCGGTCGAGAAGACCTGCGACTTGCTGGTCGGGATGGTCGTATTGCGCTCGATCAGCTTGGTCATGACCCCGCCGAGCGTCTCGATCCCGAGCGACAGCGGCGTGACGTCGAGCAGCAGGACGTCCTTGACGTCACCGGCCAGGACACCGGCCTGGATCGCCGCGCCGATGGCCACGACCTCGTCGGGGTTGACGCCCTTGTGCGGCTCCTTGCCGCCGAACATCTTCTTGACCGCCTCGATGACCGCGGGCATCCGGGTCATGCCACCGACGAGGATCACCTCGTCGATGTCGCCCGGCTTCAGCCCGGAATCCTTGAGGGCGGCCTTGACCGGACCTTCGGTCTTGGTCACCAGGTCCGCGACGAGGTCCTCGAGCTTGGCCCGGGTGAGGGTCACGACGAGGTGCTTCGGCCCCGTCGCGTCCGCGGTGATGTACGGCAGGTTGATCTCCGTCGACGAGGTCGTCGACAGCTCGATCTTCGCCTTCTCGGCGGCCTCCTTGAGACGCTGGAGGGCCTGCTGGTCCTTGGCCAGGTCGATCCCCTGGTCCTTCTTGTACTCGGCCAGCAGCCAGTCGATGACGCGCTGGTCGAAGTCGTCGCCGCCCAGGTGCGTGTCGCCGTTGGTCGCCTTGACCTCGAAGACACCCTCGCCGAGCTCGAGGATCGAGATGTCGAACGTCCCGCCGCCGAGGTCGTAGACGGCGATCTTCTCGTCGCCCTTCTTGTCGAGGCCGTACGCCAGCGCCGACGCCGTGGGCTCATTGATGATCCGCTTGACGTCGAGACCGGCGATCCGACCGGCGTCCTTGGTCGCCTGGCGCTGCGTGTCGTCGAAGTAGGCCGGCACCGTGATGACCGCCTCGGTCACCTTCTCGCCGAGGTAGGCCTCGGCGTCCGTGCGCAGCTTCTGGAGGATCATCGCGCTGATCTCGGGCGGGGTGTAGGCCTTGCCGTCGGCCAGCTGGACGGCGACGCCGTCGCTCTTGGGATCCTTCTGGACGTCGTACGGGACCAGGCTCTTGCTGCGCTTGACCTCCGGGTCATCCCAGCGGCGGCCCATGAAGCGCTTGATCGAGTAGACGGTGTTGGCCGGGTTGGTGACCGCCTGGCGCTTGGCCAGCTGGCCGACCAGGCGCTCGCCGGTCTTGGTGAAGGCGACGACCGACGGCACCGTCCGGCCGCCTTCGGCCGAGGCGATGACCGTCGGCTCGCCGCCCTCCATGACGGCAACGACGGAGTTCGTCGTCCCGAGATCGATGCCGATGATCTTACCCATGTCGCGTGATGCTCCTTAGTGGATGGGTGCGTCGGGGGTGTTGTCTGTGGACGTGGCGACGGCCACCAGGGCGGGGCGAATGACCCGGTCGCGCAGGCGGTAGCCGCGCCGGACCTCTTCCACGATCTCGCCCTCGGCCCGATCGGGATCGGGCACGTTGGCGATCGCCTCATGCTCGCGCGGATCGAACGGTCGCCCTGCGCTGGCGTCGATGGTGGTCACGCCTTCGCTCTCGAGGAGCAGGCGCAGCTTCCGGTCGATCGCGGCGATCCCCTCGAACCATGGGTCATCCGCGACCTCCGCTGGTCGCGCGTCGATCGCCCGATCGAAGTCGTCGGCGAGGACCAGGACCTTGCGGATGAGGTCCTCGGCGGCGAGCCCGAGGTCGCGCATCCGCTCCTCGGACGTCCGGCGCTTGAAGTTCTGGAACTCGGCGCGCTCCCGCTGGAGGGCGGTCAGGTACTCGTCGCTCGTCTGCCGAGCCACGTCGCGTTCCGAAGTCAGCGCCTCGATCTGCTTGAGCAGGGCGGACGGCGAGATGTCGATCTCGTCGATCCGCTCCTGGGCTCGCGTCCGTCGTCGTTCAGGCATACAGGTGATCCACCAGCTCGTTCATCAGTCCGGACACGAAGCGAACGGTCCCGATCGCCTGCGAGTAGAGCATCCGGGTGGGCCCGAGGACGCCGACCACGCCGATCGCGCGGCCCGGTCGCCCGTACGGCGCCAGCACCAGCGACACGTCCTGCATCTCGAGCGGCGCATTCTCGTGACCGATGTAGATCTGGATCCGGCCGGCGCCAGACACGGCGTCGACCAGCTCGCCGAGGTAGACACGGTTCTCCAACGCGCTGAACACCCGCCGCAGCTTGTCGCTCTGGGCGAACTCGGGGGCCTCCATGACGTTGAGCAGCCCGTCGCTGAAGACTTCCTCGATCGCGGCCGCGTCGTAGTCGCTGACGATCTTCACGACGCGGTCGCCGACCCGCCGGGCGAGCCCTTCGATCCGGTCCTCGCCGTTCAGCGTCGCGAGGCGAGCGGTGGCCCGCCTGGCCGTAAGGTCCGCGAGGCGCTCGTTGAGGAAGGCGGCGACCCGGTTGAGGGTCGACTGGTCGATCGCGTCGTTGCCGTCGAAGTTGACGATGGCCTGCTTGATCGAGCCCTCACGCAGGACCAGGATCAGACTGGCCATGTGGTCGTTGATCGCGACCAGGTCGATCCGTCGGATGCGCGCATCGTGGGACTTGGCCGGCGTCGCGATCCCGGCCGCCCGGGTGACCGACGCGAGGGTCGTGGCCGCGAGGCGGAACCAGTGCTCGCTGGCGTACTCGACCTGGCCGAACTGGTGTCGGATCATCAGTTGCTCAACGGCCGGAAGCGGCACGATGTCCGTGATCGATTCGACGTACAGCCGGTAGCCGGCGTCGGTCGGGATCCGCCCGGCCGACGTGTGCGGGTGCGTCAGCAGCCCGTTCATCTCGAGTTCGGCCAAGATGTTCCGGACGGTCGCGCTGGACACGCGGAGGCTATAGCGATCGACGAGTGCCTGGCTGCCGACCGGCGTCGCCGTGGTGACATATTCCTCGATGACGGCCCGAAGGATCGCCTGTGCGCGAAGGTCCAGGGGGCCGATGGTGCGGCGTCGACGCGCCAAGGCCGATCTCCCGATTGCGATGGTTAGCACTCTGATGATGAGAGTGCTAACGGGTCGAACGGCATCGTAGCAGTCGGCGCGGCCGAGTGTCAACGACGATGGCGGCGATGGAGGTTGCGGTGGATAGCTTCGAAACCGGGTACCGGCGGATCCTCGAACGGGTCGGGAGCTGGGCATCCGGGCAGCCACGGGTGCGCGCCGTCATCGTCATCGGCTCCCGGGCCCGGACCGACCACCCGGCCGACGCATGGGCCGACCTCGACCTCATGCTCTTCGCAGAGGACGCCGACGGACTCGCTGCGGACCGGCGTTGGGTCGACGACCTGGCGACCGTATGGTTGACCTTCGTGACGCGAACCCCTGACGGCGCGGCCTGGGAGCGCCGGACCCTGTTCGCCGGCGGGCTCGATGTCGACATGGCCATCCTGCCGGCGTCCGCGCTCGACGGATTCGGCCCGGCGTCGGTGAACCCGGGTGCCGAGGCCGTCCTCCGCCGTGGCGTGACCGTCCTGTACGACCCGGGCGGACGGCTGCGCGACGTAGCGTCGAGCCCACGGCAGGCCGCGCCGGCCCCGGGCCGCCCGGATCCCGCAGACTTCGACCGCGTGGTCGAGGAGTTCTGGTATCACACCGTTTGGAGCGCCAAGCACCTCCTCCGCGGCGAGCTGTGGTGGGCCAAGGCGGGCTCCGACGGGCTGCTCAAGGACCGCCTGCTTACCATGCTGCGCTGGCACGCGATGGCCGACAGCGCCACGACCCGCGACACGTGGACCGGCAGCCGCTTCCTCGAGGAGTGGGCCGACCCGCGGGCGCGGGCGGCCTTCCCGTCCATCTATGCCCACTACGACCGGCAGGACATTGCGGCCACGCTCCTGGCCACCATGGAGCTGTTTCGATGGGTCTCGGCCGAAACCGCGGATCGGTTCGGGCTCTCGCTCCCGGAACCGGGAATCGAGGCGACTACACGACTTGTCGGCGAGTTGCTGGCCACGGCCTGAGGACAGCCGGGCCACCTCGCCCGCGCCCGAGTCCCGGTCAGATGAGCCTGGCAAAGACCTCGTTGGACAGCAGCCGGCCGCGGACGGTCAGAACGACTCGATCGCCCGCGGTCGCGGCCAGTCCGGAACCGATCGCCCAGTCGACGACGGCTCGGCGTGCGGGGCCGGCGAAGGCCGAGTCGAGCACGCCACGGTCGGTCCGCAGACCGAGCACGAGGGCCTCGGCTCGCGCGCCGTCGGCGTCGAGCGTTTCCGAGCCACCGGGCGGGAGGCGCTCCGGAGCGCCGCCGGCCGGCGCCAGCGACGCAAGGTAGCCGTCGAGGCGGGCGGCGTTCCAACGACGGGTCGCTCCGTCGAACGCGTGCGCGCCGGGCCCGACAGCCTCGTATGGCCGTCGCTCCCAGTACACGAGGTTGTGCCGGCTCTCGTGACCGGGTCGTGCCCAGTTGCTGATCTCGTAGCCGCGCCAACCGGCAGCTGCGAGCAGGTCCGCGGCGTGGAGGTACTGCGCGGCGGCGCGATCCTCGTCCTGGGCAGGCCTGGCTCGCTCTCGCCAGCGTCGGGCGCCTGCGGTCGTCGGGAGGTGATCGCCGCCCGGCCCGGTCAGACCCTCCGCATCCGGGTCGTCGAGGGTCAGGGCGTACAGGGACAAGTGATCGGGCTCGAGGGCGAGCGCGGCGTCGAGCGTGGCGGCCCAGCTCGATTCGGTCGAGCCGGGCGCGTCGTAGAGGAGATCCAGGCCGATCGAGGCGATGCCGGTGTCGCGGGCTTCGCTGACCGCCGCTGCCACGTCCGCTGCGCGATGGCGCCGCCCGAGCCGGCGGAGCTCCGGGTCGGCCAGGGACTGGGCGCCGATCGACAGGCGAGTCACGCCGGCGGCCCGCCACTGTCGCGCATCGCCTCGTTCGTCCGGCCCCGGGTTGGCCTCCAACGTCACCTCGGCGTCGTCCGCCACGCCGAAGCGCTCGCGGACGAGGACGAGCAGCCTCGCCACGTCTTCGGACGGCAGCAGCGACGGCGTCCCACCGCCGAGGTAGACCGAGTCAAGTGGCGGCCGATCCGTCCCGAACCGATCGTCGAGGGCCCCCGCCCGCAGCTCGAGCTCGGCGTGGAGGGCTTCGAGGAACGTGTCGATCCGGGCCTTCGGGCCCGTCGCGGCTGCTCCCGCGTACACCACGAAGTCGCAGTACGGGCAGAGCGAGAGGCAGAACGGAACGTGGACGTAGAGAGCAACGGGCGGCGCGACGACCGGCGGCGCGACGTCGGTCGTGGTGCGGCTCACCGGTCGTGCGAGATCGATTCCCGCGAGCCGATGACCCGCCAGCCTTCGGGCGGACGTCGCCGGCTCTCGATCTCCTCGACCTCGCGACCGCGCGGCATGGTCTGGCCGGTGTGGCCGGTACACAGGAAGACCGCGAACCTCGTCACGGCATGCCCGAGGAAGGCCGCCGCGATCCCACCGGTGAGCGCCGTCAGCCAGCCGCCGACCACCCCCATCCCCAGGGCGACGAGGAGGAGATAGCGATCGCGGCCGGGCGCCCCGAGACGCGTCGTCAGGGCGTACACGATGGCCTGGATGAGGTTCGCGGCCGTCGGGTCGAGGCCCGTCGTCAGCAGCAGCCCGAAGAGCGCGCCGCGGAACGCGACCTCGTCGATGAACGCGGTCGCGGTCGAGTTGAGCAGCGCTCCCGGGTAGGAGCGCTCGTCGGGCAGGCGGATCCGGCGGTACCGGTAGCTGGCGAACGCGACGGCCACCGCGATACCGGCGGCGCCGAAGACGATCCCGCCGAGCACCGCCCCGAGCCGATCGCCGATGCCCAGGAAGAGCTCCGACTGCGGGTTCGGGTGGATCGTCAGGATCCCGATGGCAAGGAACAGCCCGATCCCGTACCAGGCCAGCCGACGCCGGACGCGGGGCCGCTCGCCCGCGCCTGTCGCTTCGTAGTACTCGGCCGTCCCGAACCGCTCCGAATCGAGCCGGAGCATGGCCATCAGCAAGGTCAGGCCGACCACGATCAGGGAACGGGACACGAGGACGAAGTCGTCCACGGTGCGCCGAACCTAGCGGCGCCCGGGCGTGCTCGGGCCAAGACGGCGCCGAGCACGGGAGCAAGCACACCCGTTGCGCGTGAGCGAGCAAGCACAGGCAACAAGGCCGGCGGCCGTCATGGCACCGCTAGCTCTCGTTCATCCGGAGCATCGCCAGGAAGGCCTCCTGCGGGATCTCCACCGACCCGACTCGCTTCATGCGCTGCTTGCCCTCCTTCTGCTTCTCGAGGAGCTTGCGCTTCCGCGTGATGTCGCCACCGTAGCACTTGGCGAGCACGTTCTTGCGCATCGCCCGAACCGTCTCGCGGGCGATGACGTTCGAGCCGATCGCCGCCTGGATCGGGATCTCGAACATCTGCCGGGGGATCAGCTGCTTCAGCCGCTCGGCCAGGACTCGACCGGTCGACTGGGCGCGATCGCGATGGACGATCAGCGACAGTGCGTCGACCGGCTCGCCGTTGACCAGGATATCGACCTTGGCGAGGTTAGCCGACCGGTAGCCGAGCTCCTCGTAGTCCATCGATGCGTAACCCTGGCTCCGGCTCTTGAGCTGGTCGAAGTAGTCCACGATCAGCTCGGCGAGCGGCATCTCGAAATGGAGCAGGACCCGCGTCGGGTCGAGGTACTCCATCGTCTTGAACTCGCCCCGCCGGTTGGTCGACAGCTCCATGAGCGGCCCGATGTACTGGCTGGGCGACACGACGCTGAGATTGACCCATGGCTCCTCGATCGTCTCGATGTCGATGGGGCTTGGCAGGAGCGCCGGGTTGTCGACGGCGACGCTGCCACGGCCCAGAGTCAGGATCACGTGGTATTCGACCGACGGCGCCGAGGCGATCAGGTCGAGGGTGAACTCGCGCTCGAGTCGCTCCTGGACGATCTCCATGTGGAGGAGACCCAGGAACCCACAGCGGAAGCCGAACCCGAGCGCGACCGACGACTCGGGCTCGTAGGTGAACGAAGCGTCGTTGAGGTGGAGCTTCTCGAGGGCCTCCCTTAGGAGCGGGTAGTCCTCGCCGCTGACCGGGTAGATCCCGGCGAAAACGAGGCTCTTGGCCGGCTGATAGCCGGGCAGCGGGTCGGCCGCAGGGCGCGCCACCGTGGTCACCGTGTCGCCGACCTGGGCGTCCCGGACGCTCTTGAGCCCCGTCGCGACGTAGCCGACCTCACCCGCCATGAGCTGCCCCACGGGCACGAGCTGCGGACGGAACAGCCCGAGCTCGAGGGGGTCGGCCTCGGCGCCGCTGGCCATCAGCCGGATCGACTCGCCATGGCGCAGCGTGCCCTGCGCCAGCCGGACGTAGACGACCACGCCCTTGTAGGCGTCGTAGTGGCTGTCGAAGATCAGGCCCTTCAGTGGCTTCGTCGGGTCGCCCCTGGGCGCCGGGATCCGGGCGACGATCGCCTCCAGGATCTCCGCCACGCCGGTCCCGTCCTTGGCCGACGCGAGGATGACCTCCTCGCGCGGGATGGCCAGGACGCTCTCGAGGTCGTCCATGATCGTGTCGGGGTCGGCCGACGGCAGGTCGATCTTGTTGAGCACCGGGATGAGCGTGAGGCCCTCGCGCAGGGCGAGGTGGACGTTGGCCAGGGTCTGCGCCTCGATCCCCTGCGTCGCGTCGACCACGAGGATCGCGCCCTCGCACGCATGCAGGCTGTGACTGACCTCGTAGGCGAAGTCGACGTGGCCCGGCGTGTCGATCAGGTTCAGGCCGTAGATCAGGCCGTCGCGGGCGGTGTACTCGAGCCGGACCGCGCGCGCCTTGATCGTGATCCCCTTCTCGCGCTCGAGATCCATCGAGTCGAGGACCTGGCTCATCATCTGCCGGCCCTCGATCGTGTGAGTCAGCTCGAGCAGCCGGTCGGCCAGCGTCGACTTGCCGTGATCGATGTGGGCGATGATCGAGAAGTTGCGCAGGCGATCCTGGGGAATGGTCACGAGGCGGCAGTGTATCCGGTCACGTCGCCCATCCCGCGCCGGCCGAAGGTCACGCCGACGCCGTGGCGAGGACCGTGACGCCGGCCACGATCAGCGCGACCCCGACCAGCTGCACGCGGGCCAGCCGCTCGCCGAACAGGAGGTACGCGGCGACGGCGGCAAGTGCCGCGAACTGGCTGCCCATGACCGCCGTGATGGCGATGCTGTCGCGGGAGCCCCAGGCGGAGAGCATGGAACCGACGACTTCGCCGACCCCCGCGACGATGACCAGCGGCAGGGCGGCCCTGGTCACCCGCAGCCGTCCCTGGAGCGAGAGCGGGACGGCGACGGCGACGACGCCGATGAGCCTGGCCCCGAGGGCGACCCACGACACCGGGACGAGCAGCGCCGACCGGCCGGCGGCCACGATCCCGATGCCGAAGATGACCGCCGCCACGATGGCCAGCGCGGCCGTTCGTCGCGCGTCGACGGGTGGGTCGACCGGGGGAGGCGCGGCGGCAGGCGACTCGACCGGTCGTATCGGAGGCTCGTCGAGGGCGTCGGCCAGCACGTCGAAGTCGCCCGCGGCCACCTCCGGACGCGCACGCTCGATCGAGGACAGGACCACGCCAACGGCGATCGCGACGAGCATCAGCCCCGAGATCGCACCGATCGGATCGCCCAGGGCAACGGAGACGATCGCCGCCACGGCCCCTTCCGTGGACACGATCGGGGCGACGATGGAGACCTTCCCGACGCGCAATGCGGCATACGTGAGCTGCAACCCGACCACGTAGCAGCTCCCCGACACGAACAGGAGGCCGAACGTGGACGGCGCCACCGTAGCCGGTGGCGGGCTCGCGACCGCGATCGGCAGGCCGACCGCCACCCCGACGATCATGATCCAGGCCAGCACCACGCGCGACCCGAGCATTCGGCTCGAACGCGACGAGCAGAGCGTGGCGGCGGCCCACAGCGCGGCGGCGCCGAGGCCCGCGAGGATCGCGGTCATGCCTCCAGTGTGGGTCGTCGGTGGGCTCGCCGCGGCACGGGTGGTCGCGTGGACCTGTGCTACCATCCGTCTCCGCGCCCGGCGCCGTCTCGCGTCGCACGCATCTGACGCCCCCCAACCAAGCCGAGGTTTGCCCACGTGGCCAAGACGCCCCGCACCTGGACTGGGGCTCGCACGCCGTCCGGACTCAAGCGAGTCCGCCAGGCGCAGAGCCGCCACGAGGTGCTCCAGCCCCGCCGAAGCGCCGCCAAGACCCATGTCGCCAACGCCCTCGCCGCAGTGGCGCACCCGGCCGGCTCGTCGATCGACCCGGTGGCCGCTCTCGCCGAAGCACTGAGCGCCCTGGACCGAGCAGCCAAGGTCGGCGCCATCCACCCGAATGCGGCAGCCCGTCGCAAGTCGCGACTGACCCTCAAGGTCAACGCGGCGCTCGGCGGTACCACGGTGCAGACCGGCCGCGTGGTCAAGGCCACCGGAAAGGCCGCTGCGGCAAAGGCGGCCAAGGTCCGTATCGCCGCCGGCAAGGCCGGCAAGGCCAAGGGTGCCCAGACTGCGGCCGGCAAGGCCCGCGCTGCGCTCAGCAAGACCGCGCGAGCCGAGGCGGCGGCGGCGAAGGCCGCGGCGGAAGCCTCCGCGGCGCCGGTCAAGACGACCGCGGCGCGGACCACCAGGACGGCGACCACGATGGCCGCCGCGGACAAGAAGCCCGTCGCGGCGAAGAAGGCGCCCGTCAAGGCGACCGCGAAGCCTGCCGCCAAGGCGACCGCGAAGCCTGCCGCCAAGGCGACCGCGAAGCCTGCCGCCAAGGCGACCGCAAAGCCCGCACCCAGGACGTCGTCCGCGAAGAGGCCCGCCTCGAAGGGCTGACCCATCTCGCGTTCACAACATCCCGGAACCGCCCTGCGAACGCACGGCGGTTCTCCCTTTCCTGGCGACCGGCACGCCCGAGGTGCCGGCCTTGGTCACGACTGCGGTCAACAGCCGAGATTGGCCCCCGGTGGACCCCGCCGCGTCCGGACCCCGGCTATCGCGCCGCGGCGGTCGTGGACGGCGGCGCGGCTTTCGGACGGGCGAGGCCGTAGAGCGCGGCGCCACCCAGCCCGCCGAGCACGACGAGCCCGAGGACGATCGCACCGTTGCTGAGCTGCTGACCCCAGTAGAACGAGGTGAACGAACTCGCGTCGGTCACGCCGGCGGCGACGAGGTCCGGGCCGCGGTCGGCGTCCAGGTAGCGCTGATAGACACAGTCGGCGCCCGTCGAACAGGTGACGGAGCCGCCCAGCCCAGGGTCACGGTAACCGTCGTCGCCGTAGAAGAACAGCACCTTGAGGACGAGCAGCAGGGCCACCGTCGCAAGTCCAGTCGCTGCGCCTGCGACCAGGCCGTTGGCGAGGATCCGGCGCCACGGCCCGAGCCGCCGATTGGACCGTTGATTGGCGTAGTAGCCGATCAACAGTCCGGACGGCAGCGCGAAGAGCCAGATGAGGCCCTCGATCGGGATGATCAGGGTGAAGCTGGCCACGATCGTGACCGCCATGCCGATCCCGACATAGGCGGCCGCGATCGCGCCCCGATCGGCGATCCGCCTCACGAACCCGAGAGCGCCGCTCGTCCGGGATAGCGGGCGGCGTCGCCGAGCTCTCCCTCGATCCGCATCAACCGGTTGTACTTGGCGACCCGCTCCGAGCGCGACGGGGCGCCGCTCTTGATCTGGCCCGTGCCCATCGCGACCACGAAGTCGGCGATGGTCGTGTCCTCGGTCTCGCCCGAGCGATGACTGACCTGGGCCGTCCAGCCGGCGCTGCGAGCGAGGTTGATCGCGTCGATCGTCTCGGACAGCGTCCCGATCTGGTTGAGCTTGATCAGGACGCAGTTCATCGCTCTCTCCTTGATGGCGCGGGCGATGATCTTCGGGTTGGTGACGACGATGTCGTCGCCCATGATCTGGATACGGGAACCGAGGCGCCGCGTGAGTTCCGGCCAGGCGTCCCAATCGTCCTCGGCGAGACCGTCCTCGAGCGACACGATCGGGTACTTGTCGACCCAGCTCTCCCAGAGGTCGATGAGCTCGCCCGAGTCGAGCGTCCGACCCTCGCGCGCCAGCCGATACCGCCCGGTGACGCCTTCGACGCCGGTGCCCTCCTCGAGGATCGAACTGGTCGCCGGATCGAGCGCGAGCGCGACATCCTCGCCCGGCCGGTAGCCGGCGCCTTCGATTGCGCGGAGGATGACCTCGACTGCGGCCTCGTTGGACGGCAGGGACGGCGCGAAGCCTCCCTCGTCGCCCTGGCCGACCGAGAAGCCCTGGTCGTGCAGGATCGACTTCAGCGAGTGGAACACCTCTGAGCCGGCGCGGACCGCCTCGGCGAACGTGGCTGCACCCACGGGGGCGACCATGAACTCCTGGAAGTCGGTCGAGTTCGAGGCGTGCTTGCCACCGTTGAGAATGTTGAAGAACGGGACCGGCAGGGTCCGCGCACCGACACCGCCGAGGTATCGATAGAGCGGCAGGTCGACCGACGCGGCGGTGGCATGGGCGCAGGCCAGCGAAACCCCGAGGATCGCGTTGGCACCGAGCTTGGCCTTGTTCGGGGTGCCGTCGAGCTCGATCAGGATCGAATCGATGCCGGGCTGATCCGACGCGTCGAGCCCGAGCAGGGCCGGCGCGATCGTGTCGACGACGTTCGCGACCGCCTTGCGGGTGCCCTTGCCACCGAACCGGCTCTTGTCGCCGTCGCGCAATTCGACGGCTTCGTGGATGCCCGTCGACGCCCCGGACGGGACGCCGGCACGGCCGACGGATCCATCGGCCAGGACCACGTCGACCTCGATCGTCGGGTTGCCTCGCGAGTCGAGGATCTCCCGTGCGTCGACGACTTCGATGGTCGTGTTCATGGGTGAGCTCCTACGCCGGCGGGACGGTCCAGCAGGACGGTGACGCCGGGGAGCTCGCGACCCTCGAGGAACTCGAGGGAGGCGCCGCCGCCGGTCGAGATATGGGTCATCCGGGCGGCCAGGCCCTGCTGGGTGACCGCGGCAACCGAGTCGCCGCCGCCGACCACGACGGTCGTCCCGGCGTCCGCCCGATCGGCCAGCATCCGTGCGACGGCGTTCGTGCCGTGTGCGAACGACGGGATCTCGAAGACCCCGAGCGGCCCGTTCCAGAAGACGGTGTTCGCGTCGGACAGCGCGTCGAGCACGAGGTCCTGGCTGGCCTTGCCGATGTCGACGATGTGCCAGGAGGCCGGGATCTTCTCGGCCGGTAGGGTCTTGTACTCGGTGCCGCGGGTGACCTCCTTGGCGACGATGACGTCGACCGGGAGGACGATCCTGACGCCGTTGGCCTCGGCCGTGGCGAGGATCCGGCGGGCGTCGTCGACCCGATCGGGTTCGGCCAGGCTCTTGCCGATGGCCTTGCCCTGCGCGAGCAGGAAGGTGTTGGCCATACCGCCACCGAGCACGAGCAGGTCTACCTTGGTCAACAGGTGGTCGATGACCTTGATCTTGTCGGAGACCTTGGCGCCGCCGAGGATCGCCGCGAAGGGCCGCTCGGGCGCCTCCAGCAGCTTTGACAGCATCTCGATCTCGCGCTCCATCAGCAGACCGGCATAGGCCGGCAGGAGCTTGGCGATGCCGACGGTCGAGGCGTGCGCCCGATGGGCGGTCCCGAATGCGTCGTTGACGTAGATGTCCGCGTACGAGGCGAGTGCTGCCGCGAACCCCGGATCGTTCTTCTCCTCTTCCGCGTGGAACCGGAGGTTCTCGAGCAGGAGCGCCTCGCCGGGGCGGAGACGCTTGATGGCGTCCTCCGTCCCCACGCCGAGGGCGTCGCCGGTGACCGGCACGTTGCGGCGGAGGAGCTGGGTCAGCCGCTCGCCGACCGGCCGCAGCCGGAGTCCGTCGCTGACCTTGCCGTCCGGGCGACCCAGGTGGCTGGCCAGGATGACCCGGGCGCCGGACTGAAGGAGGGTGTTGATGGTCGGAAGCGCGCCGCGGATCCGAGAGTCGTCCGTGACCTTGCCGTCGGCGAGCGGGACGTTGAAGTCGACGCGCACGAAGACTCGCTTGTCCGCGACGTCGACGTCGCGGATGGTGAGCTTGTTCATGGTCGGATCAGACGGCGACGGGCAGGCGCGCCGCGACGTACGCGATCAGGTCGGCAACCCGGCAGCTGTAGCCCCACTCGTTGTCGTACCACGCGATGACCTTGACCAGGTTGCCACCCATGACCATCGTCGACGCGCCGTCGATGATCGAGCTGCGTGCGTCGCCCTTGAAGTCCATCGACACGAGCGGCTCGTCCGACACGCCGAGAATGCCCTTCATGGGACCGGCGGCGGCGGCGCGGAACGCGTCGTTGAGCTCCTCGACCGAGGTCGACCTCGTGGTGATCGCCGTGAAGTCGACGACCGACACGGTCGGGGTCGGGACGCGGAGGCTGAAGCCGTCGAACTTGCCCTTGAGGTCCGGGATCACGAGCGCCAGCGCCTTGGCGGCGCCGGTCGTCGTGGGAATGATGTTCTGGCCGGCCGACCGGGCGCGGCGCGGATCCTTGTGGGCGACGTCCAGGATGCGCTGGTCATTGGTGTAGCTGTGGATGGTGTTCATCAGGCCGCGCTCGATGGTCACGAGGTCGTGGACCACCTTGGCCGCGGGCGCCAGGCAGTTGGTCGTGCAGCTGGCGTTGCTGATGATGTGATGGGCGGCCGGGTCGTACTTGTCCTCGTTGACGCCGAGGACGATGGTGATGTCCTCCCCCTTCGCCGGGGCGCTGATGATCACCTTGCGGGCGCCCGCATCGAGATGGGCCCTGGCCTTGTCGGCCGTGGTGAACCGACCGGTACTCTCGAGGACGATGTCGACGCCAAGGTCCTTCCAGGGCAGCGCCGCGGGATCCGTCTCGGCGAGGCACTTGATCTCTCGGCCGTCGATGATGATCGAGCCGGCACCCGCCCGGACGTCACCCGGGTACGTGCCATAGGTCGAGTCGTGCTTGAACAGCAGCGCGTTCATCTCGGCGTCGACCAGGTCGTTGACCGCGACGACCTCGATGTCCGGGGCGCGCTCGATCAGCGCCTTGAGCGACTGGCGCCCGATGCGGCCGAAGCCGTTGATGCCAACGCGGGTGGCCATGGTGCGAGACCTCCTGGAGCGGCTGGGCGCCCGGCCCTCGGCGCGAGCGCGGTAAGCGACCTGTTCACGCGCATCCCGACGGGAGCCCAAGGGCGCAGTCAGGGGCGACTGCACGGACCTCGGGGGCACGACTCGGGGGTGCGCGGTCATTCTAGCAAAGGCCTTTCGGCCAACCGCGGGCGGGAAGACCCAAAGCGCGCGGGCCATCCGGCCCGGTCGCCTCCGGCCCCGGCCGCATGCGGACATGAAAGGACCCCCGCCGCTCGGCGGGGGCCCAGATTGCGCGTTGAACGAGCGGTTTTCAGCCGCCGATGCGGAAGACCTTGCCGCCACACAGCGGGCAGGTCCCCTGGAGCGCCGGCTTGCCATTCTTCATCGTGATCTTCTGGGCGTTCTGGACTTCGACCTTCTTCTTGTCCTTGACGCAATAGGCTTCGGCCACGGAGCTCCTCCTCGTCCTCTCGATGCGTCACGGGAACCCACGTCCCGCGTCCGCTCAGCTGTGGTGATCAGTCCCAATTCTTCCAGAGCGACGGCCGCCAGCGGTCCGTCCCGGCTGCGCGTTTCTGTTCATCCATGTCTGCGAGGACGAGGAGGCCTTCGAGTCCGGTCTCGACACACGCCGCCTCGGCCGCGTCCTGGCGTTCCCCGGTCACGAAGTCGCCGGTCGTGCGGTCAGCGTAGACCGCACAGACGACTCCGGCACGGCATCGAGCGAGGGATGCGAGGACGAGGAGCGCGGACGCCTCCATCTCGAAGTTGATCACGCGCTGGCGCGCCATCTCCTCCGCGAGGTCAGGGTAGCGGATGGGCAACTGCGGGATCGGACGCCCCTGCGCCCCAAAGAACCCCGGAGCTGTCGCCGTGACCCCAACGTGGTATCGATGTCCAAGCCGCTCCGCGGCCTCGATGAGCGCCACGACCGCCTCGTAGTCGGCGACCGCCGGGTACCCATCGTGGACGAAGAAGCTCGTCGTCGATTCGAGGCGAACCGCCCCGCTGGTGATGGCCAGGTCACCCAGGCGCATCTCCGGCTGAAGCGACCCGCAGGATCCGACCCGGATGAAGGTCGGTCGCTCGGTGATCGCCAGGATTTCCGCCACCACGATCTCGACGTTGTCCGTACCGATGCCGGTCGAGACGATCGACACCCGACGGCCCCGAAAGCGCCCGGTGACCGAGGCGAACTCACGATGACGATGCTCGAGCTCGATGGATTCGAAGCCCGAGGCGATCCGTGGGGTCCGATCGGGATCACCGGGAAGGAGGATGTACTCGGCCAGTTCCCCTGGACCGAGTCCGATGTGGTACTGCCGTTCGCCGGCTGGGATCGCAATTCGGCGATCCGAGAGGGTTTCGACGCGGGGATCCGCGTTCGGCAAGACCCATCCCTCGCTCAGGTGGCTGCTTCGCTGGCGCGAAACTCGGGCGAGGATAGCCCGGGCTTCTCACGAGCGTCAAGCCGAGTGGATCGTGCCGCCGCCGTGCTCGGACGAGCGCGGTGGCGCGGATCGGCCTGGCCGCGCTTCCAGCTCGGCCAGCCGAATGGCGATCCGCCCGGCCAGCCGTCGCCGCAGGTACCACCGCCGTGCCAGCGTCACGACGAACGAGACCGCCGACAGCAGGCCGAGCGTGACCACGCCGAGCGCACCGGCCCCGAACGACGGACCCGTCGCCAGGCTCGCCTCCGTGGGTGGTCCGACGGGATCCTCCGAGGCCGGCGCTGGGCCGGCGGCATCCTGCGCGTTCAGGTCACCGGCCTGGCTGATCCCGGCCGGATCGTCGACGATCACCACCATCTCGTCGTCGAGCGTGGTGACTTGCCCGGTCGCGTTGATCGCGTCATCCGGCTCGAGCAAGGGCAGGAGGTCGAGCGCATCGCCACGGAGGACGACGCGACCGGTCGACGTACCGTCGTCGAGGATGACGCCATCCGGACGGAGTTCCGAGACCAGACCGCCGACGCGGACCACCCGACCCAGCTCCAACGCCAGGTCCACGAGATCGGCATCCAGTGTCGCGGCGCTCGCGGGCGGCCCATCGGCGGTCGTGGCGACACCGGTCGCGCCGCCACTGCTCGCCCCGACGCTGCCGCTCGTCGCATGGGCGACGACGCCGCCAGCGACGTGGACGTCGGCCGTCGTGCGCGGCAGGATCGCGAACCGCCGATCGCTGGCCGTCGGGAAGGGACGTCGGACGATCCCCGTCACGGTCGCGGTTCGTCCTTCGATCAGGGCATCGCTGGCGATCCCGGAACCTGGCTGGCCGACCAGGGGAAGCTGCCGGCTTCCGATCGTGAGCTCCGCGCGCCACCGGTCGCCCAGCTTGGTGAGATGGTCGATCCGGCCGGTGATCGTGACCAGGCGCCATTCGAGTGCGACGTCGGGTGGCGCGTGGAGCACCGTAGGCGCGGGCGCCCGCCCGATGGCCAGTTGTGCGATCTCATCGGCCCGGAGGCGGGGTGCGCCGTAGGCAACGCCAACCTGGCCGGTCGCCCGGATCCTGGCGCCTACCGGCGGAGCGGTCTCCCCGACGGGGACCAACACCTCGATGGCGGCAGTCGAGTCCTGGACGACGATCCGGCGGTTGGACGTGTCGAGCAACGACGCCGGTGCGGTGACGACGGCTTCGATCGTGACGTCCCGGTCGGTTAGCCCGAGCGCCGCGACGACGGTCACGGCCGGTTCCGAAGGCGCGGGCGAGCTACCCGTCCCGATCCCGCCGCCAGGGCTTGCGGTCGTTCCAGGCGCACCCGCGGCGAGGAGGTCGGCTGCGTCGCGCAGGCAGATCCGGTAACCGTCTGGCGCATCCTTGCGGCTGGCCCGCTGACCCACGACGCCGGTGACCTCGTACCTGGTCCCGACGACGAACGACGCGGAGGTCAGCTGACTCGACGAATCGGCGATCACCTTGATCGGGCTCGCGCCGTCGCGTTCCAGGGTGATGGTGAGGTCGCCACCCGACGCTCGCTTGGGCTTCGCGACAAGGAGGCCGGTCGCATGGACCAGGCGACCCTCCAACGGTTCGTCGAGGCCGTCCGACCCGACCGGTATGGTGGCCGGCAGGGCGCCGGCGCCCATGATCACGATGCCGCCGGCCACCGGCCTGATCTCGAGCTGCCCGTACGGGGCACCGAGCGTCCCTACGACCTGGAGCAGGGTGCCCCTGGTCGGCGGGATCGCATCGCTCGGGACCCGGACGGCGATGCCTCCGGTCGCATCGCCGATCGCCACGAGTGCCGGGGTCCCGAGGCGGCCGGCCTCGGCGGTGACGACGCCGGTGACCGCGACGCGCGCCCCGAGGGCGAGGCTTCGCGCCGCCGCGATCGTGGTGGATCCGACAGGCGTCGGGGTCGGGCTGGCCGTCGGGGTCGGAGATGGGGTTGGTTTGGGGGTGGGTGTCGGGGTCGGGCTGGGTGTGGGCGTCGGGGTCGGTGTCGGCGTGGGCGTCGGGGTGGGGCTGGGGGTCGGCTCGGTCAGGATCAGTTCACCTGCCAGCGTGGCGTAGATGCGGTAGCCGCTGCTGCCCGTCCCGGTGCTGTCGCGCTGGCCCAATGGACCGACGACGATCGCGCTCATTCCCGCGCTGACCGTCTGGCCGGAGAGCGCGTCCTGGCCGATCACGACGCGGACGGTTCCCGATCCGTCGTCGACGTTGACAGCCAGTCCGTCGGCAAGGTTGTCGAGTGATCCCGACACGGTGCCGGTGACCGACACTCGGCGGCCTTCGTTTGATTCGGTGGCGTCGCCGGTGTCGATGCCGAGCGGAGCCGGCACTCCGACGCCGGCGCCGCGTTCGACGGCGCTCTCGGGCGCGCGAAGGGTTCGCTGGGCAAATCGGCTCCCGATCGTTCCGCGGACGGTCACCGCCGTTCCGGCCGGCCACGATCCGACGACGGCCGCGTCGAGGTAGACGGCGATGCCACCCGTGGCGTCCTGGACGAACCCGGTCCGGCCGGATTCGAGCGCGCCGAGCGCCGTGGTCAGGACACCCTCGACCGTCACCGTGACGCCGTCCGCCGCGGCGCGAGCATCGGCGATGGTCATCGGCAGCGGCGACGGGGTCGGCGTCGGGGAGGGCGACGGCGTCGGGGAGGGCGTTGCCGTTGGCAGAGGCGACGGGGTCGGTGCGGGCGAGGGGGACGGGGTCGGAGACGGCGTCGGAGCCGGTGTCGGCGAGGCGTCCGGCGTGGGTGCGGGCGTGGGCGTCGGTCCGGTGGCTAGCACCGGCGGGGCGCCGAGGTTCTGCGGCGACGGGTCGGGCTGGACGAACCAGTCCGAGGCATTGTCGTTCGTGTCGGCGCCGTTTCCGGCCCCGCCACCAGGCGCGCGTTCGATGCTCGACCCGGCCGGCGGGGCGAGCGCGGCAGCGCCCTCGACGAACCCGTTCACGGCGTCGCCCCAGCCTACGGCGTCCAGGACGGCGCCGCCGACGACTCGCAGGGCAACCGCACCACCCGTCGCTGCGGTTCCACCGCTGTAGGTGGCATCGGCGAGCCCGGCGTAGCTCCCTGAGGCATTCGCCAGAAGCAGCCGCTGGCCGGGCTCGAGGATGCGGGAGCTGTCCCACATCGCCTTGCGGGTGATCGTGGTCCCCGATGACGTCGCGTACACCACCTCGAGACCAAGCAGGTCGGTGGGCGTGCTGCCCTGGTTGGCGATCTCGATGAACTCGTCCGAAGCCGATGCACCGCCCGTCTGCACCTCGGAAACGACCAGCGACGAGGTCGGCCAGCCGACCGTAGCGACCAGCGAGGCGATCCCTCCCGGCCCGTCAGAGCCACCGGCCGTGGCGATCATGGCGACGACGATGAGCGCGGTCAGACCCGCGCGCCGGGCACGATCCATCGATGACCTCCCGGCGGGGTTGGGACGGGACGGGCGATGGATCCGGTTATAGAGGCCGGCCCTGCACGGCCGCTTACGTGACACTCATCCGCGACGTATCCCGCGATCGACCGGTCTTGGACTACGATGCGCTTCACACCCGAGCCCCGACCCCCAACCGACATCCACTGGAGAGACCGTGGCCCGCGCCAAGAGGACCGCACGCGCCGAGGCCCGGCGCCGCTACCGAGCCGCCACCGAGCCCGCTTTCGACGTCGACGACGCGAATGAGGCGCCGCCACCGGCCCGCGTGTCGCGCCAGACACCGGCGGCGAGGCCGGACGACGGCAAGAAGCGGGTCGGGATCTTCGACGCGCTGCGGGTATCGATCCATCCAGTCCGTCTCCGCGAGGATCTGGCCGCCTTCCCGCCCCTGGCCACCAACCGTGCCCTGCTGCTGCCGATCCTGCTCACCGTGGTCAGCACCATCGCGGTGGTCGCGACGAGTGGCACGGACGCCATCACACCGTTCCTGTTCACGTACTTCGTGCAGACCCCGGCCCTCGGCGGAGTGTTCCTCGCCGGCTTCCTGGCACCGCGGGCAAGCTGGCTGCTGGGTGCGATCGTCGGCCTGGTCGCCGCGTTCGGGTACGTCACGATCCTGCTGGTCGTCCCCGGCGCACTCGGGCCCACGCCACCGGGCGCGTCCACGGTCCAGGGCGTGGCCCTCTATGCGTTCATCCTGTCGCCGGTCATGGGCGGGTTCTTCGCCGCCGCCGCGGCCTGGTATCGACGGTTTCTCCGGCTGTCGGCTCCGAATCGGCCCAACCAGGGATCGAGCCCGAAGCGCGGCGACGGTCGATCGAGGACGACGGGCAGCTCCCAGAAGGCCGGCGCCCGCCGCTGACGGGCCAACGGGCGGCTACCCCAGCCGCCGCATCCCGGCGTGCCCGAGCTGGCGCACGCCGGCAGGCTGGTCCGGCCCGCCGGCCGGGGCGGCCACCTCGGGGAGTGCCCGGACCGTCTCCGCGATCACGTTGACCACCTCTCCTTCCCGCTGGAGCCGGCCGTCGACCAGCAGCAGGGCGTGACGACGGACCACGCCACGCAGCCTGGCCCAGGCGTCCGGCCAGAGCGTGACGTTGACCATCCCGGTCTCGTCCTCGAGGGCCAGGAAGACCGTTCCCTTGGCCGTCATCGGGTGCTGGCGGGTCACGACCAGACCGCCGATCCGGACCGGGCCGGAACGTCGTTCGGCGAGCGACGCGTTGGTCACGGCGCCCAGGCGGTCCAGGGCCGGTCGGAAGAGCGTCACGACCTGGCGCCGGGCGTCGAGCCCGATGACCGCATACGCATCGCCGATCCGCTCCGATTCGGTCAATTCGGGGAGTGCCGGCGCGTCCGTCGCGGGCAGCCGCAGGTCCATCGGCCGCCCCGCCGCCGCCGAGCGCCGGCCGCCGGTCCGCGCCGAGCCCCGCACTGCGCGGCCGTCGACCCGGCCGCGCGACGCCCCGGCCACCTCGCGGAGCTGCCACAGCAACTCGCGCCTCGGCCGGCCGAGCGAATCCAGCGCCCCGGTCCGGATGAGCCGCTCCAGGACCTCCTCGGGCAGCCCGGTTCGCTCGACGACCTCGGCCAGGGTCCGATACGGTCCGCGAGCGAGCTCCCGATCGAGCAACGCCGCGTGCTGCTCCCCGATCCCCTTGACCAGCCCGAGTCCCAGTCGAACGCCCCAGCCGGTCGTGCTGTCGGGGACCCAGCGCTCGCGGGCCGCCGCCGACGGGATGACGCAGGCCGGCGAGCGAACGGGCCGCGGCCGGACGGCGATCCCCGATCCCTCGGGCAGTGGCTCGCCCGGATCGTCGTCATGGGATCCGTCATCGCCGGCGGCACCGGCCAGCACCCAGCCGGGCTGGCCGGCCCATTCGGTCGTGGTGCGGTACGACGAGGCGTTGATGTCGACCGGGAGCACGGCCACCCCGTGGCGCTTGGCGTCGTTGACCAGCACCTCGACCGGGTAGAAGCCCATCGGCTGGGCGTTGATCAGCCCGACCAGGAACTGGGCCGGATAGAAGAGCTTGAGGAATGACGACTCGTAGGCGGTCCGGGCGAACGCGGCCGCATGCGACTTGGCGAACCCGAAGCTGGCGAACGCGGCGACCTGGCGGAACAGCTCCTCGGCGATCTCCTCGGTCATCCCGGGCTGGCGCATGCAACCATCGAAGAACTGGCGATGGAGCTTCTCCATCTCACGCGTCGACCGCCACGTTCCCATCGCCCGCCGGAAACCGTCGGATTCCGCGGGCGTGAAGCCACCGACCTCGATGGCGATCCGCATCACCTGCTCCTGGTAGAGGATCACGCCCATCGAGTCCCGCAGGATCGGCTCGAGGCTCGGATGGAGGTACTCGATCGGTTCGAGGCCCTGCTTGCGGCGCAGGTACGGGTGGACCGCGTTGCCCTGGATCGGGCCAGGCCGGATGATCGCCACCTCCACCACGAGGTCGTCCAGGCTCGTCGGCCGGGATTTGGGGAGCGTCTGCATCTGGGCCCGGCTCTCGACCTGGAAGACGCCCACGGTGTCGGCCGTCTGGAGCATCGCGAAGACCTCGGGGATCTCCTCGGGCAGGCGATCGAGGTCGAGGCAGACCGCGCAGTCGTGCTGGATGAGCTGGAGCGTCTCGTCGATGGCGGCCAGCATCCCCAGGCCGAGCAGGTCGAGCTTGATCAACTTGAGCGACTCGACGTCGCGCTTGTCGAACTGGACCACGACCCGGTCGGGCATCGTCGCCCGCTCCAGCGGAGCGATGTCGATGAGCGGCGCGGCGGTCACCAGCATCCCGCCGCTATGGATCGACAGGTGTCGCGGGAACCCGTCGATCCGGGCGCAGAACTCGAGCCAGCGCTCCCAGTCGGACAGGCCGACCGTCGAACCGCCACGGGGCTGGGGCGGCGGCTCAGGTTCCACCCGGGCGACCGACGAATGGCCTCCGCCCCGGCCCATCGTCGCCGGGCTCGGCGCCGGTGGATCCCAGCGAGCCGGGCGACCGAGGCGATCCGCCGCCCGGCCCTCCGTCTGGCGTGGTGGCGGCAGTGGCATGCCGCTCTCCGGATCGAGCTCGCGCCCACCCACCATCCCCGGCGGGAGCAGGCGCTCTCGATCGACCTCGTAGCCGGTCCCGCGGCCGTCGCGGAGCCAGGCGACGCTGGCCGGCGTGTCGCCCGGGCCGCCCTCGTCGTCGTGGCGCCCACCCGGCCGGAGCGGCGCCACGGGCGCCAGGGCGTCGGGCAGCGGATGATGCCGCGCACCCGCCCGTTCCTCGCGAACACCAGCTTGGGTGGTGCCTCGCGCAGGAACGGCACCGGCGGACGCGGCGGGTCCGGACGGGGCGGACGAATCCACGCTCGAGGTCGGCGGAGCGGAACCTTCCCAAGCTGTTCCGGCATCGAATCCCGCATGACCCACCACCCCCGTTGGTAATTGCGATGGTCCGGTGGGAAGCGACTCCGGATCCGCCTCGCGGAGCCAGGCGAACGGGTGTGGCGCGTCCGGGTCCTCCGGCTTCGGCGGCTGGCGCCAGGGCGGCACCTTCCCGACGAGAGGCATCCGGGTGTTGAGCTGGCCCATCCCGTCGACGAAGCCGAGTGCCTCGACCTCCCCGGCCGCGCCCGCCTCGGCCGGCAGACCCTCGCCGGGTCGCCGGAAGAACTCGGCGAACCCGCCGTCGGCCTCGAGGTCGCGCCGGACCATGACCGAGTCGTAGGTCTCGAGCGCCTTGGCGACCCGGTCGACCAACGGTCGTGGGAACCCCAGCGCGGAGCCCACCTCGCGGACCGCCGACCGCGCCCGGTAGGTGACCAGGTTGCAGACCATCCCGGTGTGCTCCGCGCCGTAGCGCCGGTAGATGTACTGGATGACCTCCTCACGCCGCTCCGAGCTGAAGTCGATGTCGACGTCCGGATAGGTCGTCCGGCCCGGGTTGATGAACCGCTCGAACAGGAGGTTGTGGCCGATCGGCTCGACCCGGCTGATGCCGAGCGTGTACGACACGATCGAGCTGGTCGCGCTGCCCCGGCCCTGGGCCGGGATCCCCTTCTCCCTGGCGTAACGCATCAGATCCCAGCAGATGAGGAAGAACTCGGCGAGGCCGGCCCGTTCGATGACGTCGAGCTCGTGGGCGAGCCGCTTGACGACCGCCGGCGTGAGCGGGTGGTAGCGGCGCCGGGCACCCGCCTGGCACAGCTCGACCAGGTAGCTGAACGGCGTCTCCCCGTCCGGCACCGGGAAGCCCGGGAACCGGTACTGCTCGAACCCGAGATCGACCGAGCACGACGCCGCCACGTCGGCCGCCGTCTCGATCCCCTCCAGCCACGCCCGACCCGCGCGCGGATCGGCCGCCGCGAACCCACGCGTGCCGGGCGGCAGCGCCGCCAGCTCGGCACCCGACTTCAGGTACGACTCGCCATCGGGCCGGCGCAGATCGCCGAGCGTGTCGAGTGTCCGGCCGTGCCGGATCGCGGCCAGGACGTCGGCCAGCTCGCGATCCTCGGGACGCGCGTAATGGACGTCGTTGCCGACCACGACCGGCAGCCCCAGTTCCCCGGCAAGGGCTGCCGACTCCAGCACGAGCCAGTCGTCATCAGGCAGCCGGTGATGCGACAGCTCCACGAAGAAGCCGCTGGTCGCCGGCGAATCCCCCCGTCCGAACAGCGTCGCGTAGCGCATCGCCACGGCCTGCGCCCCCGCCCGATCACCGACCCGCAGTCGGCGGACCAGCTCGCCGTCCCTGCAGCCGGACAGCGCCAGCAGGCCTTCGGTGTGCTCGGCCAGGAGGGCCTGGCTGAACCGGGGCACGCCCTTCGTGCCGGCCAGGTTCGCCCGCGACACGAGCCGGCACAGGCTTCGCCAGCCAACCTGCGAACGGGCCAGCAGGACGAGGTGTGGACCGCGGGCCCGGTCGCCGATCCCCCGCAGGTCCTCCTTCACCGGGGCGCGATGACCGGGTAGCCGAGCCCGCACCGGACGTGGCCGAGCGGGACGCCCCTCGTCGACCTGGGCGGGCCAGGGACTCCCCGCCTCCGGCCCGTGACCGACACCCCGCCGGCGCACCCGGCGTGCCCCGATCACGACCTGGTCGGGGTCGGGGACGGCTGGATCCAGCAACTCGATCTCGAGGCCGACCACCGGGTGGAGCCCGGCCTCCTGGGCTGCGTTGACGAAGCGGACCGCGCCGTACAGCCCGGCATGGTCGGTGACCGCCAGCCCGGCGAGACCCAGCTCGACCGCTCGATCGACGAGCTGGTCGGGGGCCGACGCGCCGTCGAGGAACGAGAAGTTGGTATGGCAATGGAGCTCGGCGTAACGGACTTGAGCCACGAGTCACCCTGGTCCGACCGGTCGACTGGGGGTTTCACATCATAGAACAAATGTTCTAGTCTTGACCACGAAACAACCGCAGGCGGAAGGGCGTCTCAGTGGCGTGCACGCACCGATTCGGCAGGTCGCGGTGTCCATTCTTCGGACCGGACTCCTCGTCGCGCTGGCGATGCTGCTGATCCTGGGCCTCCTTCCGGCGGTCCTTGCCGCCGACGCCGGCGGCCCGTAATCGAATCAAGACCGTCAGGTGCCTGGGGGCGCCGGACGACCCGGCGGCACGCGATCTCAAAGGGTCGATGTGCTGACCAGCCGATGAGTTGGTGAGCGACTCATCCGGCCGCAGGACCCCGTCGCAATTGGGGGCGACGGGGTCCTGCACATTCCCGGGCCCGAAGGTACTCCTGGCGAAGAGGGCTACGATGGACCCGATGGTCGCCTCCGTCCGAGCCGTCACGATCGCGACCGGCCTCCTGCTCGCGCTGGCCGGGTGCCAGCCGACGACCGGCTCGGCCCCGCCGGTCGTCGCCACGTCGTCCGCGGGCGCGCCGGCCACCGCTCCGGAACCCACCGCGAGCGCAGCCGCGGCCGCATCTCCCGTGATCCAAGCCGGCCAGACGGACACGGCCTGGGGCCGGATCTGGGACTCGCTGCCGCGCGGATTCCCCGCATATCCAGGCTCGACGCCCGCCGAGGAAGCGGCGACCGGCCCCGCATCGGCGATCCTCGCCGTCCAGGGCGCCGAGGCCAGGACCGTCGCCGACTGGATGCAGTCGAAGCTCGAACTGGCGTCGTACAGTACGGAGGCGCTCTCTGGACCGCTCGAGGATGGGAGCTTCGTGCTGGATTCGAACGGACCAGCGGCCGGCTGCCGGGTGCAGGTCTCGATCGCACCACTCGGCGGACTCGTTACCGCAACGGTCCTGTACGGTGCGGGGTGCCCCAAGCCATGAACGACAGCGGGAGCCTGACGAGACGATGAATCCACGAGCGAGCGATTTCCTCGGGGCAGCGGTGCTGGCCGCGGTCCTGTTCGCGCTGGTCGCCATCCTCGTGCTGGGCAACATTCCGCACGGTTGACACAACGTGTTGCCTCTCGGCAACGCAGCCTCAAGGGAAGCCGCCTATGCTGGCGGCGAACCGGCGGGGAATCCCGGTTTCGTCGAGGTGCAGGGGGTGCGCATCGTGCAGACGGCACATCCGCGAGATGTGGCTGCGCTCGCGCTTGTCGTGGGCGTCTTCCTCGTCCTCTTCATCGTCGCGGTGATGCTCGGCTCGCCGCCGCGCTGAGGCCGGGCAGGAACGCCCTGGGGGCCGGCGGACGTTGCGTCAGTCGTAGAGGCGTTCCAGGTGCCATGAGTTGTCCACCCGATCGAGGTAGACGAGCGCCAGCCAGCGGCTCCCGGCGACCTTGAAGTAGTCGCGGGCGATCGGGCTGCGCCACCAGGCCTCCTCCACCCGCCACTGGTTGCAGACCTCGACCGCCTCGCGCCGGCCGTTCCAGCGGATGGCCACGAGGTCACCGGCGGGATCCAGCTCCACCTCGATCGGCGGGTGCTCGCGCAGCAGCCGGGTCATGACGGCGCGACCGACCGCCACCGCCAGCGGGTTTCCGGCAGTGGCGCCTCGACATCCATGAGATCGACCCGCCGGACCCGATCCTCCCCGAACGTCAGGGCGAGCCGGGCCAGCTGCCACTCGAGCCTGGCCCCACGGGCGGCCTGTGGGCTGAATAACGGGAGCTGCTGACCGGTCGCCGGGGTCGTGCCGTCCAGTTCCAGGCCCAACCGCGCGACGGCGGCCGGCGGCGGCGTCCGCTCGAGTCTTGCGAACAGCAGGCGCTCGATCGCCTCGGCGTCGGCGGTCGGCTCGGGGAAGCGCTGCTCCACGTCGACCTCGGATGACGTCCCGGCCCGGGCGAACGCGAGATCGAGGTCGAGGTGCAGATGCGCCCGAGCGGCCGCCAGCCCGCGCGCCACGAGCTGGTCGGTCAGGGCAGCGGCCAGGCGGTGGAGCACGAAGCGGAGCGGCTCGAGGTCTTCGGCGGATGGCTCGATGGGTAACGCGAGAGTCAGATGCTCGGGTGTCCGCCGCGGCCGGAACGGCTCCAGCTCCTCGCCCCGAGCTCGCGCGTGGATCCGCCCACCCTCCTCCCCGAAGCGCGCGACCAGGGCGGACCGGTCAAGCTCGGCGATCGCCCCGATCCGGCGCAGGCCGAAGCGACCCAGCCTGGCCCGGACGTCGGCATCCTGGGTGAGCAAGCCCGATGGCAGCGGGGCAAGGAAGCCGGCCTCGCCGCCGACGGGGACGACGATCGACTCGGCCGGACGGGCACGGACGGCGGCAATCGTCGCCGCGAAGCGGGTGCCGGCGATCCCGACCCGGATCTCGCCATCGACGTCCCGGGCCGACCCTCCCCCGCTCGCCAGCACCCGTCCGAGCGCCGCCACCAGCCGGCCGACCAGGATCGGCTCCGGGCCCCAGAGCGGCTCGAGGCCGTCGACCTGGACCTCGAACAGCCCGAACGCCGGATCCATGACCTCGGCGCTCCCGGCGATCCCCGGACTGAACGTGGCGAGCGCCTCGAACGCGGCCTCGACGATCGCTCGGTCCGCTGTGGGATCGAGGTCGATGAAGGACGCCTCAGGGGCGAGTCGATGGGCGCTCCCGAGCGGCATCCCGCGCCGGACGCCCAGGATCCGTGCCGCCGGATCCGCGTCCACGACCGGAGCCGGATCCCACGGCCGTCCGCCCAGGACGAGCGGGCCGGGCGGGAACGGCTCGGAGGCTCGGTCCCGGGCGAGAGCGAGCGGGAGGTGCGGTCGGTAGAGATGGAGGAGTCGCATCGTGCTGGGTCCGTTCGAAGGGGATCGCGGGGGCTGGATCGGGGGCGAGGAGGTCATCCCATCGGAGGCAGGCGTCACGCTCACCGCCCTCCGCGTAGAGGATCCGGAGCGTCGCCCGGCGCCCCGGCGGGCCGTAGCGATTGCGGGCGACCAGCGCCTCGGTCCGCTGGCCGACGATGTCCCGCCCGAGGCGGATCCACGAACGCCGGGCGAGCTCGATACGGAGTCCCGTCGAACCGGCCACCGCGCTCGCCAGGTCGCCGCCGAGACCCGGCGGTTCGAGCACCACGAACAGCGTCTCCGAACGCCTGGCCAGGGCCGCGAGACGGTTGAGCCGGCCGGCCAGACGGGCCGGACGGTCCCTGGCCGGCAGCCGACCGCCGGGCAGGTCAAGCACGAGCAGGTCGACCGAACGACCGGCCAGCAGCGCGCCACCGATGGCCAGGCCTTCGTCGAGCGTCTCCGGGGTGATGACCACCAGCCACTCGAGCCGGACGCCGCGGGCGACTGCCTCGATCGGGTCGAAGCTCCGGGCGAAGTCGACCCAGGCCACGATGGCGCCCGTCGCCTGGGCCTCCGCGGCAAGCCGGTGGACGAGGGTGGTCCGACCACTCGAGCCATCGCCCCGGACGGCGACGCTTGCCGAGCGCGGCAGGCCGCCGAGCCCGAGGATGGCGTCGAGCGCCGCGAAGCCGGTTCGGACGATCCGCTCGTCGGGATCCGGTCTCGACTCCGGCCTCGGCGCCGGTTCGAGCGGCGAACGGGCCGGCATCACGGCCGGGGCGGGCGCCAGGGCCAGGGCGCCATCGGTGATCCGCGGAGCTGCCGCTCCCCAGCGAGCCTGGAGGCTCGCCACGGCTGCCGTCACGTCCGCGGAGAGGGTCGTCATCGGACGTCCAAGATAGAACATCTGTTCTATCTTATCAACCCCTGGGCGGGCCCTCGCGCGCCACCGCCCTGTCACGACGCCGTCATGCAGGCCACCTAGCATCGATCGGTACCATGCTGTCGATGCCCCCGTCATCCGCCACGTCACTCCCCGATCACCCGATCCTCGTCGTCGACGACGACGCCAAGATCGTGCGACTGGTGCGGACATACCTTGAACGTGACGGCTTCTCGGTCGTCACCGCGGCCGACGGACCGGCCGCCCTCGACGCGATCGAACGGCAGCGCCCGGCGCTCGTCGTCCTCGACCTGATGCTCCCCGAGCTCGACGGACGAGCCGTCGTCCGGGCGGTGCGCCGCGACGACGAGGCCGGCGCCACCCCGATCCTGATCATCTCGGCGCGCGGCTCGACGCTCGATCGGATCGCCGGCCTCGAGGACGGAGCCGACGACTATCTGCCCAAGCCGTTCTCGCCGGCCGAGCTCGTCCTGCGCGTCAAGTCGATCCTGCGCCGGACGGCGACGTCCCCGAGCGGCGCGGATGGCCAGGGGCCGGGCGCGCCCACGCCGAGCCCGGGCGATCGGCCACCGATCCGTCACGCCGACCTGCTCGTCGACCCGGAACGCCACGAGGTCCGTCGCGAGGGGCGGCCGATCCCACTGACCCGCGTCGAGTTCCGGCTCCTGCACACGATCCTCGAGGCCGACGGCCGGGTGCTCAGCCGCGACCAGCTCCTCGATGCGATCTACGGCCAGGATCAGGCCGACGTGCTCGACCGGACCGTCGACGTCCACATCGGGCGGCTGCGCGACAAGCTCGGCGATGACGCGGAGCGACCGCGCTACGTCGCCACTGTCCGTGGCGTCGGCTATCGGGCGGCACCGACCCCCGCCGGCGACGCCCGTCGCGAGGTCGACCCGGCGTGATCGGTCGCGGCATCGCCGCCCGGATCGCGCTGGCCGCATTGATCGCGGCCGGCGTGGGCCTGCTGATCCTCGCGGTCGGCGTCACCGTGGTCGGGGCGAACAGCTTCAAGGCCCTGATGGCCGAAGCCGGGATCTCGGCCGACCATGCCCAGCAGATGTACGACCAGTCGGTCAGCACGGTCGTGGTGGCGGCCGTCGTGGTCGCGGCGCTCGCGAGCATCGGCCTCGCCGTGGTGATGGCACGGATGCTCGCCCGGCCCCTGGCCGATGTCGGCGCGGCGGCCCGGCGGATCGCCGCCGGGGATTACGCGGCCCGCGTGCCGCGCCATGGGCCGGAAGAGCTCGCCTCGCTCGCCGACTCGTTCAACCAGATGGCCGCAGCGCTGCAGCGCCAGGAGCAGATGCGCCGTGACTTCATCGTCAATGCGGCCCACGAGCTACGGACCCCGCTGACCAACCTGCAGGGCTACCTCGAGGCGCTCCGGGATGGCGTGATCGTGGCCGACCGCGCCACCTATGAATCGCTCTGGGAGGAGGCCGAGCGCCTGGTCCGGCTGTCGCGCTCGCTCGATGCCCTGGCCGAGGGTGACGCCGACCGGGCCCGCGCGACCGCGGTCGAGCTGGACCTCGCGATGGCCGTCCGGACGGCACTCGATCTCGTCCAGCCAACCCTCGATCGTGCCGGACTCGAGGTCGTGGTCGACGTGCCGGACCGGCTGCCGGCGCGCGCCAACCCGGACGATCTCGCCCAGGTGCTCGGCAACCTGCTGTCGAATGCGGCGCGTTACACGCCGGCCGGCGGCATCGTGACGGTGCGGGCCGAGCGACGGCCGGCCGACCTCCTGGTCTCGGTGGCGAACACCGGCGAGGGCATCCCACCCGACGACATCGAGCGCGTCTTCGAGCGCTTCTATCGGGTGGAGAAGTCGCGCGATCGGGCCCGCGGCGGCGCGGGAATCGGCCTGGCCATCGTCAAGCAGCTGGTCGAGGCCGGCGGCGGCCAGGTCGGTGCCGAGTCGGCCAACGGCCAGACGCGGTTCTGGTTCAGCCTGCCGGTCTGAGCCTCACGGCAGGCCGATCGCGACCAGCCCGAACCCGACGCCAACCAGGCCGAGCCACTGGATCGGCCGGAGACGCTCGCCGAGAACAGCCACCGCGACGAGGATCGTGACCGCCGGCCCGAACGACGAGGCGAGCCCCACCAGCCAGGTCGGGGCGCTCGACAGGCCGATCGAGAACGACACGAGCCCGGTCAGGTCGAGGACCCCGGCGGCCAGAAGCATTGCTGCGACCGGACGGCGACCCGCGATCGACGACGCTTGCGAACTGTCGATGGCGGAGTCGCGCCCGGCCAGCGAAACGCCGGCGACGGCGACGACGGAGATCGCCGCGGTCACGAGTCGGGACACGAGCAGCACCTGCAGCCAGCCCCCGGATTCGAGGGCGACGTCCATCGTGATCGTCATGAGCGCGAAGAGCACGAGCGCCACGACCGCGAAGCCAACACCCGGACCGGCCAGCCTCGTCGCCCGCAACCCACCGTCGAACGCGACGCCGGTGAGGATGACGCCGGCGGTCGCGATCGCGGCACCCGCGGCCTGGGTGAGGGTCAGTGACTCACCGCGGACGAGCACCGCCAGGACGACGGTCAGGCCACCGTACGCCGCGACCGTCCCACTGACGACCGAGATCGGCCCGATCCGAAGGCCGGTGAAATAGGAGAAATACGCGCCGGCGCCGATGAGGCCGAGGAGACCGCACGTGGCGAGAACGCCGGGATCCGATGGGACGGCGCTCGCCGTGACGAGCACGACGACCACGAGCAATGCCGAGCTTGCCAGCTGCACGCCGGCGGTCACGCGGAGGCTCCCGATCCGCCGGCTCGCGAGGGCGCTGGCGATGTCCATCGTGCCCCACGACAGCGCGGCGCCCAGTCCGGTGAGGAGTCCGAAGGGCATCGCGGCAGCCTAGCGGCCATGACCTGCCGACCGGAAGGACGTCGCGGCGGCTGGGCCGGCGGACCCGAACAGGGTGCGTGCTACACTCTGCGACCGGTCGGCCGCCTCGCGCGACCGTGCGACCCTGGGGATGTAGCTCAGCTGGAAGAGCACCGCGTTCGCATCGCGGGGGTCAGGGGTTCGAGTCCCCTCATCTCCACCATCGTTCCCGTCCCGAAATCGGCGGAGGCGGGCGGCGCGCCACTCCCCTCAGGTGGCGCGACAGGGATCGAGCAGGTCCGGCCGGCCGCGCGACTCCCCTCATGTCGCGCGACCCGCACCGGCGCCCCGAGAGTTCGCAGAACGGGCACTCGCGCGAACTCGTGAGACGGGCACCGATGGGGTCGAGGTTCCGATCCCCAGATCAGAACCGCTATGGTGCGACGGCCATCGATGCAGACACACCATGCGCCATGCGGCCTGCGGTCAGACTGCGGTAGGACTGCGCCCGGTCAAATGGGCCGAGTCGCGCCGGGATTGACCGCTCAGGCCTGGTGCGCCAGACGTCGAAGGCCGGCCTGCGCCGGCGGGCAATCGTCGGTCATGCCGAGGGCGTCCCGGTAGGCCGCAGCCGCCGAGACGCGATCGCCGGAGCCCTCGTAGCTCTCGCCCAGGGTCAGCAGCAGGTCGACGCACCGTCCGCGGAGCGCCTGCCGGCGGTCCTCGACGTGCGCGCTGTCACCGTAGAACGGGCAGTCGTCGAGGTAGTCGCCGCGATACAGCGAACGCGCCGACTCCAACAGTCGGCACGCCTCGGCACGGTCGCTCGTCGAGCGGGCCTGCTCGAGCCGAGCCAGGAACGTCGACACGTCCGACCAGTCGATGACGCCCGGGTCGAGCCGATACCGGTCGTTGGAGAAGCGGATCAGCTGGCGGCCGCCGCGGCCGGTGGGTTCGAGGGTGTGGCGGAGCCCTCCCATCGTCCGATGGAAGGCGAGATCGGCCCGTTCGAGATCGGTGTCCGGCCAGATCAGCTCGAGCGCCTCGTCCTTGGCCACACCCCGCTCGCCGCGATCGAACAGGAAGGCGAATAACGCCTGGGCCTGCCGGCTCCCCGCCTTCTCGCCGCCCCAGCGATGGATCCGCTCGTCACCCCGCTCGACCCGCAGTGCGCCGAGCGCGAAGACGTGGAGACCGGCCGCCGTCGCGGCGCGCTCCAGGAGCGCGACGTGCAAGGTCGACGCCGTCGAATTCGAGCTGCGCACGATCCTCCGAGAGGTCGCTCAGCGCTTCCGCCTGGCGGTCCTCCCGTTGCCCGGTGCGGAGGGCCGCCGCGAGGTACTCGGCCGACAGCCGGACCAGCTCCTCGTCCCGTTGCGTCAGCGGCCGGCCCGACCGTGTCGGCCCGAGCCGCAGCTCGCCGAGCCGCTCGTCGTCCGAGACGAGGGCGGTCGGCAGCAGAACCTCGTCCCCCGGTACGACGCCGCTCGACGCAGCGATTGAGCCATCCGGCCGGACGATGATTGCGCCGGCGAGATCGAGGGCGCGGGTGAGCCTGGCCAGTGCCGGCTGGACGCCGGCATCCGCAGCCTGGGCCATCAGCGCCGGCTGACCGAGGGCACGCAGCATTCGTTCACGGGCCGTCGCGCCCGGCGATCGATCCCGGAAACGCATTCGGAGCCAGGTCGCCACGGGTTCATAGAGCGCGATCGTGATCACGAGCGCCAATGCGGTCAGGAGGGGCAGATCGAGGCCGAGCACCTTCCGGCTGGCCGTGTCGACCGCCACGAGGGCGCCGACCAGCAGGAACAGGCCGAGCCCGAGTCCCAGCGATGCCCAGAACGCCTTGCCGGCCACTTCGGGGGCGAAGAAGACGCCTGCCGGGAGCACCGCGGCGGCGGCCAGGATCATGGCCACGGCGACCAGCGAGATGCCGATCCACGGGTCGGTGTCGCCCAGGACCGGCAGGAATCGGATGGAGCCGCCCACCGCCGCGACAATAACGGTCGCGACGGTGACCTCGAGCTGCCGCCGTCGAGGATCGGGCGCGTGCGTGTAGCGGTGCGCCTGGAGCAGCCAGATTGCGCCGATCGAAAGCGTCGCGAGGCGGTAGACGGTCCAGGCCCAGCCGAGGACGCCGCCCGGGATCGCGCCCAGGCTGAAGTTCGGCTCGGCGATCTGGATGGCATGGGTCGTCAGGATCCCGGGCAGCGCGAACAGCAGGCTCAGCGCGTAGAGGACCGCGATGGTCCGTCGGCGCCCGAGGGTCGGGTGCCCTTCGGTCGCGATCGCCAGCGACAGGTGGGCCGTGGCCGGCACGATCACCGCCGCCGCGAGCTCCTCGATCGATCGCCCGGTGTGGACGGCGCTCGCGGAGATCGACAGGCGCTGCAGGATGATCGCGCAGCTCCACACGACCAGCGCCAGGGACAGGACCGTGAACACCCGCGAGGCCAGGGCGCGCGATCGCGTGAGCACGGTCAGGCCGAGCCACAGCCCGGGCACGGCGATCAGGCTGTGGGCCGCGATCTCGAGCTGCTGGGGTGTCGGCACGAACCTGCTGCTCCGAAACGCCCCCGCTGGTTGGTCAGTCGCACGCTCCGTGCTCGTCGCGCCGGGGCATCTTGGCACCACTCGGGGGATGCGTCCACGGCCCAATGGCCCTGATCGCGGCGCAGGACGGCCTCCCGCGCGACGCGGTCGGCGGTCGCTACACCGCGGGGGCGAGGCCGGTCGCCGACTCGACGAGGGCTCCGTGAAGCTCAGTGGCGTGGTCGCGGAGCCAGCGTCGCCACGTCGCGTGGTCCGGGCGCCTGGAGGCCACGACCGCCCAGAAGCGCGGCCCATGACCGAACACGCGCAGGTGCGACAGCTCGTGGATCACCACGGTCTCGAGCGCCTCCGGCGGTGCCAGGATCAGCCGCCACGAGAAGGCCAGCCGGCCGTTGCGCGAGGCGCTCCCCCAGCGGGTGCGCTGGTCGCGGATCGTGACCGCCGCTGGCATGACCTCGAGGGCTGCCGCGTGCCGCCGGAGCTCGCGCTCGATCGCCGTCCGTGCGCAGGTTCGCAGCCAGGCCTCGAGCACGACGGCCGCCGAACGCCGATCGGCGCGCGACAAGCGGACGACGAGCTCGTCCTCCTCGGCACCACCGACGCGCTCGACGGTCGAGCGGCGGCCGCCGGCATGGGTCGGTTCGAACCGCAGCCGATGCATCGTGCCGCGGAACCTGAGCTGGGCGCCGTCGCGCAAACCGCCCTGCGCAATCAGCCGAGCGCGCTCCCGAGCCTGGCGATCGAGATGCCGACGGAGCCACGGCTCGCGTTCGGCGAGGAACGAGCGGACGTGCGGCAACGGGTCCGTCCAGCCGCGGCGCCCGGCGGCCGGCACCGTGACCACAACGCCACGGTCGGGGTGGATGACCACCCGAAGCCCGCCGGATCGGGGCGAGCGTCGGAGGGTGAAGGGCAGCGGGCCACCGGGCAGTTGCGCCACCGCCGCCGTCTCGGAGGTCGGCACCGGAGGACGGCCAGCGACCCTCATCCTGGAGTGGGTCACGATCGCCTGAGCAGGCGACCGGGTCGTTCGCCGGTCTCGGATCCCGACAGGACGGCCGGGCGGCCGTTGACGATGACGTGCTCGATCCCGCTCGGATGTCGAGCCTGGTCGACGTAGGTCGCCTCGTCGCGAAGGGTCGTCGGGTCGAACACGACGAGATCGGCGAAGGCGCCCTCGCGGAGCACACCGCGATCGAGCAGGCCGATGCGCGCCGCCGGGATCGACGTGAGCTTGGATACGGCGGTCTCGAGCGGGTTCGTGCCGATCTCGCGGACGTAGCTGCCGAGGACGCGGGCCGTGCTGCCGTACGTCCGCGGATGCGGCCGCCCCGCGTCCAGGATCGGGTGACCGGGGCGACGGCCCTCCGCGTCCGTGCAGACCGCGATCCACGGGACGGCCAGGATCGTTGCGACGTCGTCGAGGTCCATACAATGGATGACGATCGAGACGTCGAGGCGATCATCGACGAGGGCGTCGAAGGCGACGTCGGCGGGCTCGCGGCCCAGGTCGCGGGCCAGCTCGCCGATCGATCGGCCCGCCCAATCGGGATGGCTGGCCGCCCAGGCGATCGAGATGGCGGCCCAGCCAGGGTCCGCGGCGATGTCGAGGGAAGCCACGACGCGATGGTGACACATCGACTTGCCCGAGCCGGCCATCCCGGACATCTATCCTGCGACGGCGGCCACGATCGCCCGGGAAGGGTGGACGGATGACCGTCGAGGCATTGAGAAGGCGCCGCCCGTCGACGCTCGCCGATCTCTTGGAGGCCTATGGCCGTGAGCTCCAGGCCGTCGCCTGCCTCATCCTCCGCGACCGATCCGAGGCCGATGACGTGGTGATCGAGACGTTACTGACCGCGTTCGATCGCGGCGGCGAGATTCGCGAGGAACGGGCGCTCCGGGCGTGGTTGCTCCGTCCGAGTCTCGCTCATCGGGTCGAAAGGCGGCGAATCGTTCGGCGCGTACTACGACGTACCGGTTGTGATCGATTGACGCCGGCCGATCCAGCCCGGGCCGCTGATATACTCCCCGTTCCGTGGGGCTATAGCTCAGCTGGAAGAGCACCTGCATGGCATGCAGGGGGTCCGGGGTTCGAGTCCCCGTAGCTCCACCAACCGCGACGAGACCGCGAAACCACACCCCTCGCCGGCGCGGCGGGGGGTGAATCGTCTCCGAGGACGACCGTGACCGATACCGCCCAGACCACCGCGACCGGCGATACCGCCGAGACCCGAGCCAGGATCGAGCGTTACGACCCGACGGCCATCGAGCCGCGCTGGCAGGCTCGCTGGGCGGAGCTCGGGCTCCACGACACGGACCTGGTCAACGATCCGCGGCCCAAGTACTACCTGCTGACGATGTATCCGTACCCGTCGGGCGATCTGCACATCGGCCACTGGTACATCGTGACGCCCAGCGACGCGCTGGCGCGATTCCGCCGGATGCACGGCTACAACGTCTTCTTCCCGATCGGCTTCGACGCATTCGGGCTGCCGGCCGAGAACGCCGCGATCAAGAACGGCGGCCACCCGTTCACCTGGACCATGGCCAACATCGAGAACATGCGCCGCCAGTTCCGGACGATGGGCGCCACGTTCGCCTGGGACAACGAGGTCGTCACGGCCGACCCGGACTACTACCGCTGGAACCAGTGGCTCTTCCTGCGGTTCCTGGACGCAGGACTGGCCTACCGGGCGGTGTCGGCGGTTGACTGGTGCCCCAACGACGGAACGCTCGCGCGCGAGCAGGTCGAGGGTGCGGACCGGCACTGCTGGCGGTGTGGCGCCCCGGTCGAGAAGCGCGACCTGGCCCAGTGGTTCCTGCGGACCACGACCTATGCCGACGAGCTGCTCGACTTCACCGGGATCGACTGGCCCGATCCCGTCAAGACGCAGCAGACCAACTGGATCGGTCGGTCGGAGGGTGCCGAGATCGATTTCGAGGTCGCGCCCGATGCTCAGCAGCCCGGCGGCGACAAGCTGCGCGTGTTCACCACGCGACCCGACACGCTGTTCGGGGCGACGTTCATGGTCCTCGCGCCCGAGCACCCGCTCGTCGCCAAGCTGACCCATCCCGGGCGACGGAGCGAGGTGACGGCCTACGTCGAGCGGGCCCGTCGCGAGACCGAGATCGAGCGCCTGTCGACCGAGCGCGCGAAGACGGGCGTGGCGATCGGTGCCGAGGCGATCAACCCGGTCAACGGCGAGCGGATCCCGATCTTCATCGCCGATTACGTCCTGGCCGGCTACGGTACGGGCGCGATCATGGCCGTGCCGGCGCACGACGAACGCGACTTCGCGTTTGCGACGAAGTTCGGGCTGACGATCCGGCGCGTCGTGGCCGCGCCCGGTGTCGACGCCGCGGCGCCGATGGACGACGCGTACATCGCCCACGCGTCCGACGAGCACCTGGTCAACAGTGGCCGGTTCGACGGGATGACGGCCGACGAGGGCGGTGCGGCGATCGTCGCCTGGCTGGCCGAGACCGGAAGGGCCGAACCCAAGGTCACGTACCGCGTCCGCGACTGGTTGATCTCACGGCAGCGCTACTGGGGCACGCCGATCCCGGTCATCTACTGCGAGCGCGACGGGATCGTCCCGGTCCCCGACGACCAGCTGCCGGTCCTCCTGCCCGAGACCGTCGATTACGCCGGCAGCGGCGACAACCCGCTCAACCACGACGAAGATTTCCTGCGCGTCGACTGCCCGCGCTGTGGCGGGGCCGCGCGGCGCGAGACCGACACGATGGACACGTTCATCGACTCGTCCTGGTACTGGTATCGGTACCTCTCGCCCGACAAGGCGGACGGCCCGGTCGACCGTTCGATGACCGACCGCTGGACACCGGTCGACCAGTACACGGGCGGCGCCGAGCACGCCGTGATGCACCTGCTCTATAGCCGCTTCTTCACCAAGGCGATGGCGGACTGCGGGCTGATCGCCGAGCGCGAGCCGTTCAAGCGACTGTTCAACCAGGGCCAGATCCTGGGCGCCGACGGCGAGCGGATGTCGAAGTCGCGCGGCAACGTCCAGGACCCGGACGAGCTGGTCAGCCGGTACGGCGCCGACACGGTCCGGCTGTTCCTGATGTTCATGGGACCGTGGGACCAGGGCGGGCCGTGGAGCCCGACCGGGATCGGCGGCGTCCACCGCTTCCTCAACCGGGTCTGGACGCTGGTCCTCGATCCGCATGGCCGGGAGCCCGGGGATCCCGAGGCGGGCTCACTGCCGGCGGGCCAATCCGTGGACGAAGCCGGGGCCGCCCTGCGCGCCGCCGCCCACCGAACGCTGCGCGACGTCTCGTCCGATTACGAGGCGTTCCGGTTCAACACGATGATCGCCAAGCTGATGGAGCTGGCCAACACCCTGTTCCGGTATCGCGGAACCGAGGTCGCCGGCAACGCATCGTGGACCGAGACGATCCGCCTGCTGCTGCTGATGCTGGCGCCGGCGGCCCCGCACATCAGTGAGGAGCTCTGGAGCCGCCAGCTGGATGTTGCCGGTGAGGCCTGGGCATCCATCCACCAGCAGCCCTGGCCGGAGGTCGACGCCGCGGCGATCGTCGAGACCACCCGCGAGATCCCCGTCCAGGTCAACGGCAAGCTCCGGGACAGGGTGGTTGTGGCATCGGACGCCACCGAGGCGGACATCCAAGCGGCGGTGCTGGCGCGCGAGCGGATCATCTCGATCCTCGACGGCAGGACGCCCGACCGCATCGTGCTCGCCGGCGGCGGCAAGCTCATGAACCTGGTCGTGCGTTGACCAAACCCGGCCTCGACGTCCAGGCGGACATCGCCCGCCTGACGGCGGATCATCCCGTCGCAATCCAGGCCGTGGAGGCGGCACTGCGGGCGGTCATCCGGGCGGAGTGCCCGACGATCGTGGAACGCGTCGACTTCGGCAACAGGCTGATCGCCTATGGAGCGTCGATGCGCATGCGCGACCTGATGTTCGCGATCATCGCTCACCGAGACCACGTGAACCTCCAGCTGGCCGACGGCGCCCAGCTGCCCGACCCGACCGGCATCGTCGAGGGCACGGGTAGACGCATCCGCCACGTCAAGATTCGATCTGCCGTCGCGGCCGAATCGGCCGCCGTGCGTTCCCTGATCCGCGCCGAGGTCTCCGCTCGGGCCGCGGCCACCGAAGGTGGAGGCCATCCATGAGCGACGTCAAGATCGGCGCGCTGTGCTGGAACCAGTACACGGACTGGCCCGCGCTTCTCGAGGCCGGCGTCCGCGCGGATCGACTTGGCTATGACACGCTCTGGACCTGGGATCACCTGTACCCCATCGTCGGCAGCCCCGAAGGGCCGATCTACGAGGGCTGGCTGACACTGGCGGCCTGGGCGCAGGCGACGCAGCGCATCCGGATCGGGCTGATGGTCGGCGCCAATACGTTCCGTGAGCCGACGCTTACGGCCAAGATGGCGACAACCCTCGACCACATCTCGAACGGTCGAGCGATCCTCGGCATCGGCGCGGCGTGGTTCCGGACCGAGCACGAGGCCTACGGGCTGCGTTTCGGCGATGGGCCACCGGAGCGGCTGCGTTGGCTCGCCGAGGCGCTCCCGATCATGCGCGGCATGCTCCACGGCGAGCACCCGACGGCGGCCGGGCCGCACTACACGGCGAAGGCGATCCGCAACGACCCGCTCCCCGTCCAGGAACGCCTGCCACTGCTGATCGGGGGTTCCGGCGAGAAGGTGACGCTCAAGCTGGTCGCCCGCTATGCGGACGCCAACAACGTGGGCGGCGGGTTCGAGCAGGTCAAGCGCAAGGAGGCCATCCTCCTCCAGCATTGCGAGACGGTGGGTCGCGATCCGTCCGAGATCGAACGCACGACCGGGATGGGCACGATCATCATTCGCGACTCGCGCGCCGAGGCGTCGCGGGTCCGCAAGCGGATGTTCGAACGAAACGGCGCGGCCGTCGCGTCCACAGACGAGCTCGTCGGGACACCCGAGGACGTGGCCGAGGCCATCTCGCCCCTGCTCGAGATCGGCTACCGCCACATCCTCGTGGACTACGCGGCGCCGTACGACGAGGAGACGATGACTCGCTTCGCGACCGAGGTCCGGCGGCTGCTCGAGCGCGTCTGAGGGGTCAGTCCAGGAGTTCGAGCGGTGCCGCGACCGGCGCACCGCTGGCGGCCTGAGCCGCTCCCTTGGTGCGAGCCCGGTGGCGGGCCGCCTTGGCCCGGTTGCCGCACGTCGCCATGTCGCACCAGCGCCGTCGACCCGTCCGCGACGTGTCGTAGAACACCCACTCGCAGGTTTCGCTCGCGCAGATCCGGATCCGCTCCGGGTGCCCAGCCGTCAGCTCCGTGACGAGCGGCTCGGCTAGGCGCGCCAGCGCGTCGTCGACCGGATCGCCGACGTGGCGATGGTCGACGCTGCAGCCGTCGGGCGACGCGACGAGCTCGATGATCTGCCGCGCGCGCAGTGCGCGATTGACCACGTCGAGCGCCGAACTGCTCGGGACGCGATGCTCGGCGATGGCCTCGGCGACCTCGCGGAGGGCCTGTCGCACGGCACGGACGCGGGTCAGGTCCCGATCCGCAGCGGCCGGTTGGGTGGTCACCTGCGCGCGCGCCCGATCGGCGCCCTCGCGGTGGATCACCCCGCGGTCCACGAACCAGTTGAGCGCGTCGTCGAGGCTCGCCAGGTGCTCGCGGACGAAACCATCGTCGTGATCCAGGGTGTTCAGGAAGTCGAAGGTGGCATCGAGATCCACGCCATGGGCATGGCCCGGATCCGCGTCACCCGTCTGGAATGTCAACATCTTGGTAACCACTTTATACCCATTGACAGGTTACGCGCAAGCCAGTAGAGTAACCCGTATCAACGGAGACACCGGTTAGCAGCACAGGAGACCGTGACATGGAACTCATCGTGACCATCCTCGCCGTCGTCACCGGTCTCGCCGTCCTCGGTGGGACCTCGATCCACTGGGGAGTCGACTCCACCGACTCGTACCCGGACGACCACCAGCGCTGAGCCGCAGCTTCCCGCGGACAGCCGAACGCTTCAACAGGAGTGCCTGCCGTGAACCACCAGCTCTATTCCTTCCTCGCCCTGTCGCTCGCCAACGAGCGAGCCGCGGAGGCTGATCGTGATCGCCGCTTGGCGACCGCCAAGGCCCTGAATCCTTCGTCGCCGTCGCTCATTCGCCGTTCGCTGGCGCGGGCGGTTGCCGCCATCAGCCGCGGTTCGGCGGGTATCGTTCGCCGCCTCGACAGCTGCATCGCCGACGACCTTCGGCGCTCGCTCGCCCCAACCGAGTAGCCTGTCGCCTCGAGGGAGGTCACAGGTGAACAAGGGATACGCAGCCGTCTCCTGGGGTCCGGGTCGAATCGACCTCTTCTGGGTCGATGACGACGGCTCGCTCGCCCATCGAGCCTTCCAGGATGGTCGGTGGGCGGAGCCGGAGCCGCTCGGCGGCACGTTGACCTCGCCACCTGCCGCAACGGCCTGGGCGGTGGATCAACTCCAGGTCTTCGCGATCTTCCCGGACGGCGAGCTGTGGAACCGGTTCTGGGACGGCGAGCGCTGGCACGACTGGGAGTCGCTCGGCGGCGACCTGACGGGCGGGCCGGCGGCCTCGTCGTGGGGCGCAGACCGGATCGACGTCTGGGCGCCGGGTCGCGACGGTGGGCACTGGCACCGGTACTGGGACGGCACCCGCTGGGTCGACTGGGAACGCCTTCGCTGACGAGCACGGCTCGATACGAATACCCCACGCGCGACCACGACCATCGGGTCCGGGACATCATCTTCGACGGACCTAACGTGAGGCGCGTTCGACCGTTTCTCATGGTAGTCCCGGATGGACAGAGCGCCCCACTGCGGTGCTCCCTGCGGGACCGACCAGCCGCTCGGACGCCTACCCGAACCAGGAGAACTCGATGAAGAAGCGCAGCCTGTTGCTTGGGAGCACAGCGCTCCTCACCGTGACGCTGCTCGGGACCGGTCTCGCGATCGCGTCGGCGCCGACCGAGAGCCACGGATCTGCGGCCCGGTCGCACGGCGCCGGCGCGTGCGTCGTCCCGACGCCGACCCCCACGCCGGTCGGCACGCCCACGCCGACGCCGACACCCACGCCGACGCCAACCCCGACCCCGATTCCGCTCGCAACGCCGACGCCGACTCCAACGCCGACACCTACCCCGGCAAAGGTGAAGGTCGCGACCTTCGGTGCCAAGGCGACCCCCGGTCATCCGTGCGGCTGGATCGTCGTCCAGGCCCGGGTGGCGCATCCCGTCCGGGGCACGACATTCAGCGCGACCGCCACGGTGAACTTCACGAGCGGCCCCGTAACCATCACGCTCCGGCGTGCCGGCAGGTCCTTCGTCGCGATCGGCAAGATCCGCGTCCCGGGAGGGCAGGGGGCCGGGCCGGTCGAGGTGGACGTCGCGATCGTCTACGGCGGAGTCGCCGAACCGCTCATCAAGAAGACGTCGCGGATCAGGACGCCGTAGTCGCCCGATCTCCCGTCGCATCCCGGGGCGCCACCCGCATCGGCGGCGCCCCGCCGTCACGCCCGTCCGCGTAGGCCCGATCCGCGACCTCCGGCCATCCGCCGCTCCGTCGACGGGCCGTCGTTCCCCACTGCCCGAGGGTCCGCCTTGGTGGCGGACGTCGATGACGGACGGATCCGCCGGTTAGGGAGTTGGAGCCACAACGGCCCGGGCGGGCTCGTCGGCTGGGGGTGGGGTGGGCCGTCAGGCGCGAGGCAGAACGACGAGCGCGCTGCGCACACCATCGAGGAACCCGTCGGGATTGGGGCCGTGCGGCTGGTTGAGGGCCCAGCTGTAGGCGATCCACAAGAGCGTCACGATCAGGACGCTCACGAGCAGCATGACCAGGGCGCCTCGGAATGACGGCTCGGTGTACTCGCCGAGGTAATGCTCCCGCTTTGCGTCTCGCCGGAACGGCCAGAGCCTCATCTCGGGCAGCATATCGCCGCGTCGCGACCCCGCGACACCTCGCGAATCCCAGCGTCTCGCTCGGCCGATAAGTCGCAGCTAATCCCTCCGCGCTACAGTGCGCGTCGACGTCTCGCCGCGTCGGAAGTGCCCCCAACGTGGCGAGACGTCGCGTGTTTCCCTGCCGTCGTCCGCCCGACCAGCGTGGAGGTCGTGTGGACCCTGATTCGCGGCCCTGGCGCGCCCTTGAAGACCCTCGGGGCGATGCGGCCCCGGGGCCGAGTGCAGACGACAATCCGCCGCTCATCCCGCGATCCGCGCTGCTCGCGGGTGGCGGCGCCATCCTGTTGGCCCTGGCCGCCTTCTTCCTGGCCGTCAGTACCGGTGGCGGCGGGGTCACGGTCAATTCCCCCGTGTTGGGCTCGGCCGGTGCGGGGCTCGACGCCGCTGCGGGCATCTCGCCAGACGGGGCTGGCGATCTCGCGGCGGGCGCGCCCAACCTGGTCGTCGAGGTCGTGGGCGCGGTCGTCAGACCCGGGGTGTACAAGCTGCCGCCCGGGTCTCGGATCGGGGATCTGATCGACGCGGCCGGCGGCTACGGACCGCGCGTCGACACGCAACGTGCCGGCCGAGAGCTGAACCTCGCCGCCCCGTTGCATGACGGCGATCAGGTTCGCGTCCCGTCCCGCGACGACCCGGCGCCCGCCGCCGATCCGCGCGCAACGACTTCCGGACCACCCGGCGGCGGATCGGCGCTCGTCGACCTGAACCACGCCACGGCGACCGAGCTCGACGGCCTTCCCGGGATCGGTCCGGTCACCGCCGCGAAGATCCTCGCGGCACGCGACGCCCAGCCGTTCGTCAGCGTCGATGACCTGCGAACGAGAAAGCTGGTCGGCGAGAAGACGTTCGCGAACCTCAAAGACCTCGTCACGGTGCGATGAGATGGGTCGAAGCGCGCGGATCGCCGTCGGGGCCGTTGCGGCAGCGATGGCCGCCGAGCACATTGGTGGCCAGTACCTCGCGGCCACGGTCGCGCTGCTGGTGGCGGCGTTGCTCCTGCTGGGTGAGATGGGCGCCAAGCGACGATCCCGGTCAGCCTGGCCAGTGGTCCTCGGCGCGGGCCTGATCGCACTCCGGTTCGCGCTCGCCCAAACGGGCGCACCGACGCTGACCGAACCGCCGCCGGGCGAGGGTCCGTGGGAGCTCATCGTCCAGGCGACGGGAACGCCGCGCGAGGGCCACCAGTCCGTCACGCTGACCACGGCTCCGGGTTCGTCCATCCCATTCATCGTGGCGGCAACGCTGCCCCGGTATCCGGAAGTGATTGCCGGTGATCGGGTTACCGTCGAGGGGCAGATCCGGCCGCGGCCCGAGTCGGCGTACGGCGACTATCTCGCGCAGATCGGCGCGGTCGGCACCCTGACATCGGCCACCCTTCGGGTCGGATCGCCACCGACCGACCCTGGCCGTGACCTAGAGGTCGTCCGCCGGACGGCGGCCAAGGCCCTTGCGCGCGTCCTGCCGGAACCCGAGGCCGGGCTTGCCGCGGGGATCCTCATCGGGCTGCGCGATCGAGTCGATCGGGACCTTGCGGCGGCCTTCACCACGGCCGGCGTGAGCCACGTCGTCGCGATCTCCGGCTGGAACATCGCGATCGTCGCCGCGGCAGTGGCGGCGCTCGCCGGGAGGCTGGGGCGCCGCCGGCGTTCGGTGGTGACGCTGCTCGCGATCGCCGGGTACGTCTGTTTCGCGGGTGCCTCCGCGTCCGTCGTCCGAGCCGCGCTGATGGCCGGAGTGGTGCTGTTGGCGCGAGAGACGGGCCGCGCCGGACGGGCCGCAGCGGCGCTCGGCTGGGCGGCCGTCCTGCTCCTCGTCGTCGACCCTCGCCTCGTCGACGATGCCGGGTTCCAGCTGTCGTCGCTGGCCACCGCAGGCCTGATTGCCTGGGCCACGCCGTTGACCGCGTGGATCGGGTCAATCGGCCGCGGCCGGGTGCCACATTGGCTTGCCGAGAGTCTGGGCGTCTCGCTGGCCGCCCAGGCCGCGACCCTTCCCGTCGTCCTTGTCTCGTTCGGGCGTCTGGCCGTCCTCGCGCCTGCGGTCAACCTTGCGGTCGTGCCCCTCGTCGCGCCGGCGATGGCCGTCGGCCTCATCGCGATGGCCGGTGGCGGAGTCGTCCTGGCGGGCGGACCCGCGGTCGTCGGCGCGCTGCTCGCGGCGCCAGGCTGGGTGGTGCTGCGGATCCTCGACGCCATCGTGACCGGCGCAGCGTCGGTGCCGTTCGCCAGCCTGAATCTCGACCCACCGCTTGACGTGGCCGCGGCGACGACCTCCACCGGCGGGCTGCTCGCCCTGACGTGGTGGCGTCGTGGTCGAACCGCTCGACATCGACCGATGGAGCCCGCACCGCCCGCACCGTCAGCCACGAAGCCGGCTCGTCGGACGCCGGCGTCGACCGGCCGCGCCGCGCAGCGCGCCGCGAGCCTGGCCCTGGTCATCGCGGTCGCCGTTGTCGGTGGCGTCGTGGTCGCCCGACCGCCGAGCTCTCCCCGGGTGACCATCCTCGACGTCGGCCAGGGAGACGGGATCCTCGTCGAGGGGTCGCGCGGCGGTCGGCTGCTGGTCGACGGCGGCCCGGATCCGGACCGGCTGCTGGTAACACTCGACGGGCACATCCCGCCGTGGGACCGACGCATCGACACCTTGATCCTGACTCACCCGCACGAGGACCACGTCGCCGGGCTGGCCGTGCTGCTCGACCGCTATCACGTGGGTCGTGTCCTCGAGCCGGGGATGATCGGTCCGGGGCCGGGCTACGCGGCCTGGGTCGCCCGGCTGTCGCGGCCCGGCGCCCCGGTCCGGGGCGGGATCGGCGCCGGAGATCGCCTCCAGGTCGACGACATCGCGTTGCGCGTCCTGTGGCCGGTCCGCGGAGCGGTGCCCCGGGAGCCGCCGGATGGGGGCACCGGAATCAACAACGTGTCGGTGGTCCTGCTCGGGCAGGTTGGGTCGCGCCGGTTCCTGCTGATGGGCGATGTCGAACAGGACATCGATCCGCACCTCCTGGCCGAAGGTCTGCCGCACGTCGACCTGCTCAAGGTCGCCCATCACGGAAGCAAGACGGCCACCACGCAACCGTTCGTCGACGCCGTCCGACCGAAGGTGGCGGTGGCCTCCGCGGGCGCCGGCAATCCATACGGCCACCCGGCGAAGGAGACACTGGACCGGCTCGCCGCCGCCGGGGCCCGCGTGCTCCGCACTGATCGGGACGGCACCGTTGTCGTCGGGTTCGAACCTTCCGGTATGACCGTGAGGGCGGAGGGTGGCCGATCGGCGGAGACGCAACCGCGGATCACGCCGGCCGCCGCGCGACTGGCGGTGGCCTTCCGGTGTGCCATCCCGGTGACCGCCCTCGTTCCCGAGCTGGAGCCTGCACCGGTGTCGCCGGTCCATGCCGTGGCGGCCGACGAGCCTGGCCCGGAGCGCACCGTCGGGTACCATCGAGGCGATGACGGTTCCCGGGCGGGTGGAGGCCGCCTCCCTCCTGCTCTCCCTCGACCCGCCCGCCTGGTTCGTGCGGCACGCGCGGGCCGTGGCCGAGGTCGCCGGCTGGCTCGCCGCACGGATCGAGGCCGGCGGCGTCGCGATCGATCGGCGACTCGTGGAGGCTGCCGCCCTGTTGCACGATGCGGACAAGGCGCTGCCCGCCGCCGATCCGGCGCGAGGCCTCCCCCACGGCGAGGGCTCGGCGGCCTGGCTGACGGGCATCGGTCATGCCGAGCTCGCTCGCGCGGTTGCGAGCCACCCGGTGACCCGGCTGCTGGACGGCGAGCGGTTCCGACGCTGGGCGGCATTCGCCTCGCGCGAGGAGCGCGTGGTTGCGTATGCCGACAAGCGCGCCGGCCAGCGGTTGGAGTCGATGGACGCCCGGTTCGAATCCTGGCGACGGCGCTACGCGTCGGCGGCCGCGGACGGACGGACCGCCGCTCGCGATGACGCGGCCTGGCGATCGGTCCGGGCGCGCGCCGATCGGCTCGAGGCCGACGTCTGTCGCGCTGCCGGGGTGGAACCGTGGGAGGTCGGGCGACTGGCCTGGACGGGTGACGCCCTCCGGGCGGCTCGCGCGGCACGTCGTACGAGAAGCGTCGCGGATTCGGCATGACGACCCCGACGCTGGCCTATTTCTGGGGCGACGACGACCTCGCCGCGGCGCGGGCCGTCGACCAGCTGCGGGCCGGGCTGGAGACCGAGTCCGGCTTGCCCATGGAGCGCTGGGATCTGCGCGGCGACCGGAACCGGGCCGGCGAGCTGATCGCCCAGCTCCTCGAGCGGGTTGCGACGCCGGTGATGTTCGGCGGCGGGGCGCTGGCCGTGGTGGCCAACCCGGGGTCGCTGGCCACGACCTCGGATCATCGATCCGGCCTGTTCGGAGCGATCACCTCGGTCGCGCCCGGCAATGCGCTCGTGCTGCTCGACGCCAGTCCATCGGGCGCCAAGGCACCGACGCATCGGCGACTCGCGGATGCCGTCACGGAGGCCGGCGGAACCGTCCGGAGGCTCGAATCGCCGCGTCGCGGGGCGTTGTCGGGCTGGATCGAAGCCGAGGCTCGAGATCGCGACCTGGCGCTGGCGCCCGGCGCTGCGAAATCGCTCGCGGAGCGGATCGGCGGGTTCGTCGATCTCAACGATGTCGAACGCCGCCACCAGACACGGATCGCATCGATGGAGCTGGACAAGTTGGCCCTCTATCGCGGATCCGCGCCGATCACCGTCGACGACGTCAGCGCCCTCGTGGCCGAAGCCGTCCCGGCGTCAGTCTGGGCGTTCACCGACGCCGTCGGCGAGCGACGTGCCCGCCAGGCCGTTGAGCTGCTCGACCGGCTGCTCGAGGACACACCCGAGCCGGTGCTGCTCGCGGTCCTCCACCGGCGCGTGCGCGAACTGCTGGAGCTGGGCGATCGCCTGGCCGCGGGCGAACGCCTTGCTGCCGCTGCGAAGGCGATGGGGATCCGCAGCGACTACCGCGCCCAGACCCTGGCCACCCAGGCACGAGCCTGGTCGACGGACGAACTGACTGCTGCGCTCGATGGCCTCGTCGAGCTCGATGCCATGGTCAAGGGAGCCCCAGGCGCCGGCCAGGATGAGGCTCAACGCCGCCTCTCGTTCAGCCTCTGGGTGATGGATCACGTCGCGACGCAGTGAGTCTCCGAGCAGCCCAGCCGAATCACCGGCGCCCGTGGGCGTCCAAGGCGAAGGCGCCGGGGAGGACCGGAGCGAGCGCACTCGCGAGTGCGTGAGCGAGGACCGCAGCCGGCAACGCCCGCATTGGGCGTCCATGGGCGCCGCTCGCTAGTCGGCGGCGGACCAGGCCTGTTCCTGGACCACCAGATCGCTCTCGATCGCAAAGACGCAGCGGCCTTCGCCCAGGTCGAGCAGCTCGATGAGGTCCGGATCGATGTACAGCTGCGAGCAATCCTCGCACAGGCCGCCGGGGATCCCGAAACACAGCCGCTCCGTGCGGTCGGGCAGCCGGAACGTCGTGTCAAACCGGGTCGTGATGAGTCGGCGACTGCAGGCCGGGCATCGATCTCGGACGGAGCTCATGGCGCGACAGTACGAGGCTCGACATGTCCGTCGGCATGACCCGACGGTACTCCGGGACCCCGTACCTGATTCGGGCCGGCTCGTAGCCGAACGGACCTTGAGCCGCGGCAGGGGCCGGTCGGCTACTGCACGCGCAGGATCGTGCGCGCCTCCGACCAGTGCTTCTCTAGCCCGTAGTAGTCGCGTTCGGGCGGCGTGAAGATGTGGATGATGATCGAGCCGAAGTCGACCAGGATCCAGTGCGAGGCCGCCGTGCCTTCCCGACCGATCGGCTTGATCCGCTCGTCACGAAGGCTGCCGATGATCCCGGTCGCGATTGCCTCGAGCTGGCGTTCGGAGCCCCCCGAGCAGATCACGAAGTAGTCCGCCATGGTGGTCAGGTCGGCCAGGTCGAGCAGCACGATGTCGGCGGCCTTCTTGTCCTCGGCGAGCTCCACGATCCGACGCGCCAGGTCGAGCGGCGGGCGCTCCGATGACGGGGCAGGTCCCTCGCGATGGGGCAGCCCGTCCGAGCGCGGCATCGTCGCGCCGTCGGCGGGCAGGGCGGGCTCGGTCACGTTTGGTCGTTCCTCCTCGAGGCTCCGGTAGAGGTCATGGTCGCCGATGTAGGCCCCGACTGCATCCGGGACGAGGTAGCGCAGCGAGCGACCGGCCGCCGCGCGGTCGCGCAGCACTGACGCGGAGAGGCGGATCCGCGGCCCGTCCAGGAACACCACGCGATCCGCCAGATCCGGGAACTCGGCCGCGAGAGCGTCCAGGCCGGCCTCCGGGTAGCCCTCGCGCGGTGCGACCGCGAGCCTCGCAAGCTCCAGCACCCGGCGCGGCTCCCGCCACGTCGGCAGGCCGAGGTAGGCGTCTGCCGACAAGATCAGCGTCAGGCCGGCCGCGCCATCTTGGGCACGCTGATCGACGATGGCAGCCAAGGTGTCGACGGTGTACGACGGACCCTCGCGGTCGAGCTCGATCCGGCTGACCGCGAAGCGCTCGTTGCCCGCGATCGCGAGGCGGACCATCGCCAGCCGGTCCTCCCCAGGCGTCAACACGACACCGGGTTTGTGGGGCGGGCTGCCAACCGGGACGAACAAGACCTGCTCCAGCCCGAGCGATTCGGCGGCCTCCTCGGCGAGCGCAAGGTGGGCGACGTGAATGGGATCGAACGTCCCGCCAAAGACCCCGAGCGACCCGGCCACGATCGGCAGCGGCCTGTGGGTCACACGCGCTCCCAGGGATTGGCTTCCCATTCCAGCTCCGTCGAGCCGATCCGGACGGTGTCGCCGGCCACGATCCCGGCACGCCGGAGCTCGTCGTCGATGCCCAGCCGGGCGAGGTCGCGCTGGAAGCGTTCCGCGGATTCCTCGACGTCGAAGTTGGTCTGGACGGCGATCCGTTCGATCCGCCGCCCGCGGACTCGGAACGCGCCGTCGGCGTCGTGATCGATGCTGAACCCGTCATCCATCGTCTCGATGCGGTGAACGACGACGCCCGACGGCTCCGGTGGACCGCTCAACTCGGCTTGGGACGGGAGCATCGCGGCCATCCGCTTGCGGAAGGCCGGCAGACCCTCGCCGCTCGCGGCCGAGATCGCGATCACGTCGCGACCTTCGACTTCACGAGCGCGGCGGAACGCGGGCCACGCGGCCACGGCTGCCGGCAGGTCGATCTTGTTGAACGCCACGACCATCGGCTTCCGGAGCAGCTCCGGATCGTGCGCCTCCAGCTCGCCGCGGATGACCTCGTGGTCCCATTCGGGATCGCGCGACGAGCCGTCGATGACGTGGACGAGGACCCGTGTCCGCTCCACGTGGCGGAGGAACGCGTGGCCGAGCCCGGCCCCGCTGCTGGCACCCTCGATCAGGCCGGGAACATCGGCGATCGTCGGCCGGCGCTCATCCTCGTCGCCCACGTCCATCACCCCGAGATTGGGTTCCAGCGTGGTGAACGGGTAGTCCGCGATCTTCGGGGTGGCCGCGGTGACCGCGGCAAGCAAGGTCGACTTCCCGGCATTCGGCAACCCGACGAGCCCGATGTCGGCGATCAAGCGGAGCTCGAGCCGGAGCCATCGCTCGGCGCCGGGCTCGCCCCTCTGGGCATGCTTGGGCGCTTGGTGCGTCGACGACTTGAAGTGGGTGTTGCCGAGCCCGCCGCGTCCACCGCGGGCGACGAGCGCCGACTGGCCGACGGCCACGAGATCGGCCAGCAGCTCGCCCGTTTGGTCGTCATAGACCGCCGTCCCCGGCGGGACCTCGAGCACCCTGTCGTCACCGGCGCTGCCGTGACACCGGGCCCGGGTGCCGCGCCCCCCCGAGCCTGCCGTGTAGTGATGCCGATGCGTGAAATCGCGCAACGTCGTCTGGCCGGCGTCGACCCGCAGATAGATCGAGCCGCCGCGCCCGCCGTCGCCACCGTCCGGACCGCCACGTGGCACGTGGGCCTCCTGCCGGAAGGTCGCCGCTCCATCGCCACCGTCGCCGGCGTGGACCCAGATCTTCACGCGGTCGAGGAACATCAGCCCCATTCTCGCACGGGCGTTTCAGCTCCCCGGGGTGGAGCGACCGAATGGGCGCCGGCAACGCCCGCATCGGGGCGCCCGATGTGTCACTGGGCCAACCGCCGTCGCGGGCGTCCGAGGCGATGGCGCACGGGAAGCGAGGGAGCGAGCGCACGCTGGGGTGCGTGAGCGACCGAGCGCGCCGGGCAACGCCCGCATCGGGCGCCCCCGACGGCGGTTACAGGTAGCCGAGCGGATTGACTCGGGTCCCGCCGTTCCAAACCGGACCGCGCCAAACCTCGAAATGGAGGTGCGGACCGGTCGCATCGCCGGACTGTCCGATCCGGCCGACCTGCTGACCGGCGCCAACCGTCTGGCCGTAGCCGACCGAGATAGCCGACATGTGGTTGTAGGTGGTGTACAGGTTCGAGCCGTGCGAGATCCAGACCTGGTAGCCGCCCCCGTTGCCCTTCCAGCCGGCGAACACGACCGTGCCGCCGGCCGCCGCGCGGACCTCGGATCCGTAGTCTGCGGCGATGTCGATGGCGTAGTGGCCGTAGTGGAAGTACTGGCTGATGTAGTTGCCGCCACCGACTACGGGCCACATGAGGCGCCCGCCCGTGTACGTCGTGGTCCCGTGGGTGATGGTGTGGCTGATGATGCCGCCACCTGAGCCGTTTGCCGGCCTCGAGACCGGCGTGGGCGTGGGTGGGGTCGGGATGCCCTTGCCGGCGGCGCCCGGGATGACGAGGACCTGGCCGACCACGAGGTTGGGGTCGTCGAGCTTGTTCTCGACCAGGATGTCGGTGGGATCGACGTCGTAGCGCTTGGCCAGGCTATCCAGGGTGTCCGATGCCGTGACCGTGACGACCAGGCCCGTGACGGGCGGGATCGACAGTTGCTGACCGATGTGAAGCGCGTCCTTGGACTGGAGGTCGTTGGCCCACCAGATGGTCATCATCGAGATGCCGAACCTGGAGGCGATCCCCGTGAGCGTGTCGCCGGACTTCACCTTGTAGGTCCGCACCAGGTCTCGGCCATCGGCGACGGTGGTATTTACGGCGACCGGTTTGAGCAGCGTGCCGTCCTCGAGGAAGGGCCCTTCGACCGAATCCGCAGCCGTGCCGGCCGCCGCGCCCTGGTCGACGCCGACGGCACCGGGATCCACGTTGCCCTCGACGCCGCCGACCGACTGGATCCCGAAGGTGTCGTAGGTCGGTTGCGAATCCTCGGTGATGGTGCCGCCGTGTCCATAGCCGACATCGCCGCCGACGGCGATCCGGACGTCCGTGCCCGGCCCGTTGGTCCCGCCCGTGGCCGGAGCCGGGCCTCCGGCCGACGCGCTGATTGCCGACGCGGCGAGGAGGATTCCCGCAACCACGACCGCGACGGTCCGGTCCGGGCCAAGCCTGGAGATCAGGGAGGCGCGATCACCGCGCAGGGCAGCGAGGGCGCGGCTGCCGATCCGTCGATCGCGAGGTGCCGCGATCCTGGACGACGCCGACCGGACGTCGCGCTGGGTGCGCCGTGCCGCGGCCAGGCTCCGGACCTTGAAGGTCGAGGCGCTCGAGGCTCGCGTGATCGGGGGGCGGCGCAGCCGTCCAAGGACGCGCTGCACGCCGACCGATGCGTTCAGCAATATGGTCTCCTGGCGTTTGGATGGTCTCAGGGCGCGCGGGGCTCACCTGGGGCGAAGGGTCTCGGGAGACCATCCGGGGTCGCGGTATAGAGCTGGGGTCTCTTCTACGCGGACGCCGCCCGTGTGACAGCGGGCTTACGACATCGCCGGGAACCGTACCACAACGCGTGTCAATGGCGCCAAGGGCCAAACGGCCCGGGTTTCAAGCGTCGAGGTTCTTGGTCAGCGACGCCAGGAACTCGGCGTTTGACTGGGTCTTGGCCAGCCTGTTGAGAAGGATCTCGATTCCCTCGTTGGCCCCGACCGCCGACAGCATGCGGCGCATCGTCCAGACCATCTTGAGGGTGCCCTCTTCGAGCAGGAGCTCCTCGCGACGGGTGCCCGACCGCTGGACATCGATCGACGGGAAGATCCGCTTCTCGGCGAGCTTTCGGTCGAGGATCAGCTCGGAGTTGCCGGTGCCCTTGAACTCCTCGTAGATCACGTCGTCCATGCGCGAGCCGGTATCGACGAGACAGGTGCCGATGATCGTCAGCGACCCACCTTCCTCGATGTTCCGGGCCGCGCCGAAGAAGCGCTTTGGCGGATACAGGGCGATCGGGTCGAGACCGCCCGACAGCGTCCGTCCGGACGGCGGCAGCGCCAGGTTGTAGGCGCGCGCGAGTCGGGTAATCGAGTCGAGCAGGATGACGACGTCCCGACCGGTCTCCACCTGGCGCTTGGCGATCTCGAGCGCCATCTCGGCGACATGCGTGTGGTTCTCGGTCGGCTCGTCGAAGGTCGAGCTGATGACCTCGCCCTTCACGCTGCGCCGCATGTCCGTGACTTCCTCGGGTCGCTCGCCGATCAGGGCGACCATGAGGAGCATCTCCGGGTAGTTGGCGGTCACGCCGTTGGCGATCTGCTTGAGGAGCATCGTCTTACCGGCCTTGGGCGGGCTCACGATCAAGGCGCGCTGACCCTTGCCGATCGGGTTGACCAGGTTGACCAGCCGCTGGCTCAGGTTCTTGGCGTCGGTCTCCAGGTTGATCAGGACGTCCGGGTGGACCGGCGTGAGATCCGCAAAGACCGGCCGGCGACGCGCGGTCTCGGTGTCGACCCCGTTGACCGAGTCGACCCGAAGCATGCCCCAATACTTCTCCGCATCGCGGGGAGCGCGCACGGCACCCGCCACGCGATCGCCGATCCGCAGGCCGAAGCGGCGGACCTGGCTCGAGCTGACGTAGACATCGTCCGGGCTCGGCAGCAGCCCGTGCCGGCGCATGAAACCGAAGCCCTCGTCCACGATGTCGAGGATGCCGCTGGCGTAGTCGTGGCCGGCACGCTCGGTCTGGCCGCGCAGGATCTGGTCGACCAGCTCGTCCTTGCGCTCGGACGGAGCGGTCTCCAGTTCGAGCTCACGCGAGACCTGGCGGAGCTCGGCGACGCTCATCTCGCGGAGGTCGGCGACCTCCAGGTCGTTCCGTTCGCGGGCGGCTTCGATCTCGAGCTGCTCTTCGTATTCGGTGACCGGGGCGCGGCCGCCACTGATGGGCGGACGTCGACGTGGACGTCGGTTTCGGGAACGATCGCGCTGGTCGGGGCCGGGTGCGGGCATATGGGAAAGGTCACCTTCAGGTGAGGGGGCCGGGCGAAATGGTGCGCGCGGAATCGCTGCCGCAGCGCGGGTGCCGGTCGGGATGAATGGAGAATAGACGCGCATCGCCGGGCCGTCAATGGGTCTCCACGGCTGTCGATGCCGTGCGATCCTGTTGGGGTGAATCGACTTCGCGAGCGCGTCTGCCTGGTCACGGGCGCAACCGGGATGGCCGCCGCGGCCGCTCGGCGGCTGGCCCGTGAGGGCGCCTCGGTGTTCGTGGTATCGCTCGTCGCCGAGGAGGCCACGGCGCTTGCCGGGGAGTTGACGGCCGACGGGGCGAGTGCCGGCTCGGCGGCCGCCGACCTGACGGTTGAGTCGGACGTCGATCGGGCGATGGCGGCTGCAGTCGGGCAATTCGGACGGATCGACGGCGCCTTCGCCGTGGCTGGCGGAAGCGGCCGCCGGTTTGGCGACGGACCGATCCACGAACTCACCGCCGACGGCTGGGAGCGCACGCTGGCCCTCAATCTTCGAACCCAGGCGCTCACCTGCCGGGCGGTCGTCCGCCAGATGCTTGCCCAGGCGCCGAACAGCTCGGGGACCCGCGGGTCGATCCTCCTGATGGGTAGCGTGACGGCGACCGACCCGTCGCCCGAGTTCTTTGCGACCCACGCGTACGCGGCGGCCAAGGGCGCGACGAACGCGTTGATGACCACGATGGCCGCGACCTATGCGCGCGATCGGATCCGCGTGAACGCCGTGGCGCCAGGGCTGACCCACACGCCGATGGCCGCCAGGGCGGCGGGCGACACCGCGATCCGGGCTTTCGCCGCGCGCAAGCAGCCGCTCGCCGGGGAACTGATGGACCCGGACGAAGTGGCGCACGCGGCCGTCTACTTCCTATCGGACGAGTCGCGCGCGGTGACCGGCCAGCTGCTCAAGATCGACGGCGGTTGGTCGGTGGTGTCGGCGTCGCCCGCCGGGGAACCGGAATCACCTCGGTGACCGCCCGCCCGCCCGCCGATCCGCCGACGGTCGCGACGGTCGACGTCTGCATCGTCGGCGCGGGGTCTGCCGGTTCGTCGGCCGCGATCGCAGCGGCCCGCCACGGCGCCAGCGTGCTCCTGGTCGACCGCCTGCCGTTCCTCGGGGGAACGAGCACAGCGGTGCTCGACACGTTCTATGGCTTCTATACGCCGGGATCCGCGTCGAGCAAGGTCGTCGGCGGGATCGGCGACGACGTGGTCGCTGCGCTGCGCACCCTTGGGCCGGTGATCGAGCGGCCCAACACCTACGGCGCCGGCACCGGTGTCACCTACCTGGCCGAGCACCTCAAGGTCGCCTGGGAAGCGCTGGTCACCGCCGCCGGCGCCCGGGTTCTGCTCCACGCCGTCCTCCAGGCGGTCGACGTCCGCGATGGCCGGATCTCGAGCGTCGTCCTGGCGACGCGGGCAGGGCTCGCACGCGTGGCAGCGACGGTCTTCGTCGACGCGAGTGGCGATGCGGACCTGTCGGCCTTCGCCGGCTTCGGCTCCGAGACTGCCGGCGAGCTGGACCCGGCGCAGACGCTGACGACGACGTTCCGGATGGCCAACGTGGACCTTGGCCGCCGCCGGTCGATCTCCAAGGCGGCATTCCACGCCCTGATGGCGGAGGCGGCCGCATCGGGCGACTACGACCTGCCGAGGATCGAGGGCAGCGACCACATCACGCCCGTCGACGGGATGATCGCCACGGTCATGACCAGGCTCGACTCGTACCGGCGTGACGCCGACGGCCGGATCGTCAACACCACGGACCCGTGGTTCCTGACCGAGGCCGAGATCGCGGGGCGGCGCCAGGCGCTCGAGTACGTCCGCTTCCTGGTCGACCGGGTGCCCGGTTACGAGCGGGCATCGCTGGTTGCGCTCGGCACGCAGATCGGGGTCCGCGAGACCCGCCGCGTCTACGGCGACATTCGGCTGACCCGCGACGATGTCCTGGCCGCACGCCAGTTCGACGACGCGATCGGGTTGTGCGGCGCACCGATCGAGGACCACCACGCCGGGGCAGACACCGTGTGGCAGTACCTGCCCGATGGCGAGGCAGTGGGCATCCCGTACCGGACTCTGGTCGTCAGGGACGCGGCGAATGCCCTCGTCGCCGGTCGCTGTTTCAGCGCGACCCACGATGCGCATGCGTCGGTTCGGAGCATGGCCCAGTGCATGGCCATGGGCCAGGCGGCCGGCACCGCTGCGGCCCAGGCGGTGGCCAGCCGACGGGACCCGCGGGACATCGACGTCGCCGCCCTGCGCGATCGGCTGCGCACCGACGGCGCCATCCTCGAGCTGGCGGCTGCGCCCCGAGCTATCGCCCGATGAGCTTCGTCCGAACGGTCCTGGGCGACATCGATCCGGCCGAGCTCGGGGTCACCTACGCCCACGAGCACCTGATCATCGACGGCGGCCGGCCGGTCCAGATGGTCCCCGACTTCGATCTGGGCGACGTCGACACGATGGTCGTCGAGGTCGAGACGGCCGCCCGGCTCGGGCTCCGGTCCGTCGTGGACGCGATGCCGTGTGACGCGGGTCGGAACGCCGCGAAGCTCGCCGAGCTCTCGCAACGCACCGGCGTCCACGTGATCGCGCCGACCGGGCTGCATCACGACCGCTACTACGGTCCGGCCCACTGGAGCGCGAGGGTCACGGTCGACGAGCTCGCCGACCTGTTCGTCCTCGACGTGACCGACGGGATCGACGCGAACGACTACTCGGGGCCGATCGTCCACCGGACACCGCACCGGGCCGGCGTGATCAAGATCGCCGGCAGCGAGGGCGGGCCGTCCGATCGCGACCGACGGGTGTTCGAGGCGGCGGCCGAGGCGCACCGCCGGACCGGGGTTCCGATCCTCACCCACTGCGAGGGCGGCACCGGCGCCCTCGAGCAGATCCGGCTGCTGGCGGACGCCGGCGTCGACCTCGGCCACCTCGTCGTCAGCCACGTGGACAAGCTCGTCGACCGCGGCTACCACCGGGCGATCCTGGCGACCGGCGCCCTGGCCGAATACGACCAGGGGTTCCGTTGGGGCAGCGACCGCCCGAACGGCACGCTCGAGCTGCTCAGCTGGATGGCCGAGGACGGCCTCACCGACCGGATCGTCCTCGGCATGGACGCCGCCCGCCGGCGGTATTACCTGGTGTATGGCGGCGCGCCAGGGCTGGGCTGGCTGCTCGGCACGTTCGTGCCGCAGATGGCCGAGGCCGGCCTCGACGCGGCCATCCGGCACACCTTGTTCGTCGACAACCCGGCGCGTGCCTACACCTTCGCTCGCCCCTAGAGCCAGAGGAGAGGAACGATCATGGACGGCCACTCGATCACGATGCTGGGCACCGGACTGATCGCCGACTTCTACACGAACACCTTGCACGGCCAACGCGGGCGGGATCGCGTCCGGGTCGTCTATTCGAGGAGCGAATCCCGAGCCGTCGAATTCAGCCGGCGCTGGTCGATCCCGGAGCACACGAACGACCTGGCTGCCGCGATCGAGCACCCGGACACCGACGTCGTGGTGGTCGGGCTGCCGAACTTCCTCCACGAGGACGTGATCGAGCTGGTGGCAAAGGCAGGCAAGGCGGTGCTGTGCACGAAGCCGCTCGGTCGGACCGCCGCCGAGGCGAAGCGGATGGTCGAGGCGGTCGAGCGCGGCGGGGTCTTCGCCGGCTACCTCGAAGACCTGTGCTACACGCCAAAGACGCTCAAGGCCATCGCCTCCGTCGGTGCCGGCGCCATCGGCGACGTGACCTGGGTCCGTTCGCGCGAGGCGCATCCGGGACCGCACTCGGCCTGGTTCTGGGACGGCCGGCTGACCGGTGGAGGTGCGATCGTCGACCTCGGCTGCCACTGCGTCGAGATCATCCGCAACTTCGTCGGCAAGGGGAACCGGCCGGTCGAGGTCCTGTGCCACACCGACACCCTGGTCCATCCGATCGCCGACGAGGACAACGCGGTCGCGCTCATCAGGTTCGAATCCGGTGCAATCGGCCAGTTCGAGGTGAGCTGGACGTTCCGCGGCGGGATGGACCTGCGCGACGAAGTTGCGGGCACGAACGGGACGATCTGGCTGAATCACTTCCTGCGGACCGGGTTCGAGATGTTCACGGCCGGCGGTGGCGCCGGCTATGTCGCCGAGAAGGCCGAGACGTCGGCCGGATGGCTCTTTCCGGTCGGCGACGAGGTCAACGAGCTTGGCTACGTCGACATGTTCAGCGACATGTTCCGGGCACTCGATTCGGGCGGCACGCCGCAGGAGACGTTCTACGACGGGTACGTGGTGAACGCGGTCATGGACGCCGCGTACCGGTCGGCCAAGGCGCACGCCTGGGCGCCGGTCGAGCTGGACTGGCGTGGCGGCACAACCGAGCGGATCGCGTCGGCGCCCGAGACGTTCGAGGGCCAGGTCGTGATCAAGCGCGAGATCCTGCCGGACGGCCGACAGAAGCTGATCCTCAAGGACCCGGCTTCGGGCGACTTCACGGATCGCGTGGTGGCCGCCGGCTGACTTCCAACCCTTCGCGTCCGGCCGCCTGTTCCCGGGTCCGACGCGGTTATCCGACAAGTCGCGGGCATGGTCGACCGTCGCGTCCGACGGGGTTTTCCGGCAAATTGCCCCCACCCGGTCGCTGGTCAGGGAGGCGCTGACGGTTGGCCGCCTCAGGCCGGATGTGTCAGGAATCGGCGCCTGCGAGAGTTCAGGCAACGCTCAGCGACGCGGCTGCGCCTTGGTAGCCCGGTGACGAGTCCCCGCCTGAGTGCGATTTGTCACGAACCGGGAGCCCGGCGTCCCCGGACGGCGCCGCGCACGGGCAGGCCGAGCGCCTCGAGCTCCGTCCGGAGCGTCGGCGGATCGACGAACCGGTGGGTACGGAGGCCATGCTCGGCCGCGACCACGAGATTGGCCGGCACGTCGTCGACGAAGAGCGTGGTCGACGGGTCAAACGCCGAGCGATCGAGCAGGTGTCGGTAGATCCGCGGATCGGGCTTGGACAAGCCGACCTCGCCCGAGATGACCAGGGGATCGAACCAGCCCAGGAAGTCGTAGCGCTGGCGGGCGACCGGGAACTTCTCGGCCGACCAGTTGCTGAGCGCCGCGAGAGGCGTCCCCGCCGCGCGAAGCTCGCCGAGGATCTCGACCGTGCCGTCGATCTGGCCGCCGAGCGTCTCGGGCCACCTCTCGTCGTAGGCGACGATGAGGTCGCGCTGCCCGGGATGCTCCTCGACGAGCTGCTGCACCGCTTCGTGCCACGACCGCCCGGCGTCCTGTCGAGCGTTCCAGGCCGGCGTGCAGATCTCGGCCAGGAACCGTTCCATGGCAAGTTCGTCGCCGTCGAACATCTTCCGGTAGAGGTGTCGTGGGTTCCAGTCGATCAGGACGCCACCCAGGTCGAAGACCACGGCGTCGATGCGGCGCGTCATCCGGGCGCAGCCATCGCCACCTCGGGCATCCCCCACGGCTCCCCGGCCTCGATCCAGCGGCCGATCGACTCGCGGGCGAAGAGCTGGTCGACGACCATCGCCGACGCACCCATCACCCCGGCCAACGAGCCGAGTGACGAGCGCTGGACGAGGAGGTCGCGGGTCGCGAGCGGCAACGAGCGCCGGTAGATGGTCTCGCGGATCGCCGCCAGCAGCTGATCGGGGCTCTTGGCCACCCCGCCGCCGATGACGATCAGCGACGGGTTGAAGAAGTTCACGACGCTCGACAACATCGAACCGACGCGCCGGCCGGCGGACTGGAGCATCGCCACGGCCACTGGATCGCCGAACGAAGCGGCCCGGGCCACGTCCTCGGCGGTCACCGCGCCGTGCTGGTCGAGCGCCACCTTCAGCCGGGCGCTCCGCCCGTCACGCGCGGCTGCCGTGCCGGCCTGCCCGAGCGCCGCGCCTCCCGCCAGGGCCTCGAGGCAGCCGATGTTGCCGCAGCGGCAGATGACCGCCGGATCATCGACGACCTGGATATGGCCGACGTCCCCGGCGCTGCCCTGGGCACCCCGATGCATCCGGCCGTCGGAGATGATGCCGGCCCCGATCCCGGTCCCGATCTTGACCACGACGACGTTGTCGTGGCCGACCGCGACGCCGGAGCGCCATTCGCCCAGCGCCAGGAGGTTGACGTCGTTGTCGACCCAGACCGGCGCCCCGTAGCGACGGGTGAACCGCTCGCGGATCGGGTAGCCGTCCCAGCCGGGCATGATCGGCGGCGAGATCGGCCGGCCGGATCGGAACTCGACCGGGCCGGGGACGCCGATGCCGATCCCCCAGAGCCGGCCGGGCAGGTCGTCTGTCGCCTCGACCAACTGACCGAACAGCGCGTCGACGCGATCGAGGCAGGCCTCCGGTCCGGCCTCGACCCGCACGGCTTCGTCGCGGTGCCCGAGGATGCGGCCGTCGAGGGTGGTCAGCGCGACGTCGATGCTGGTGGCGCCGAGATCCGCGACCAGGACGTGACCGGCGTCGCCGCGGAAGGCCAGCCGACGCGGCGGGCGACCACCCGTGCTCGGTCCCACGTCGCCCTCGGCCACCAATCCGCGCTCGATCAGCTCGCCGATCCGCTGGGAGACGATGGCCCGACCCAGTCCCGTGCGGGCCACCAGATCGGCTCGCGCGGTCGACCGGCCGAGTCGGACTTCGTCGAGGACCGCGACCAGCGCATCGAGCGATTCGTCGGGGAGCGGCGCGAAGCGCGCCGGCGGGGCGGGAGGTTGGCGGTCGTCCCGCGAGCCAGCCGATCCGATCGAGACCGGAGTCGTGCGCTGGGTCACCTGCCGATGATACACTTTTCGTGACGACTTTTGCACTTGACAGTGGAAAGTAGGATGGGTGGCGAAGAAAGTTCGACCACCCGTCGAACACGTGCCAGCGTCCCCTGCACGGTTTTCGACCGTCGTACCGCCAATATCCAGCTAGACTGTCTAGACGTTCACACGCTAACGGGCAGGTGGGTGAGCAGGGCATGAGGAGGATCGCCGGCGTCGGCGCGGCCGTCATCGGCACGGGGTTCATCGGCACGGTGCACGTCGAGGCGTTGCGCCGAATCGGCGTGCAGGTTCGCGGCGTGCTCGGCAGCAGCCCGGACCGCGGGCGGGTCCGGGCGGACGCCCTCGGCGTCGCGCGCGCCTACGCCTCGCTGGACGAGCTCCTCGACGACCCGCTGGTGGACGTCGTCCACGTCACGTCGCCGAACCATCTCCACGTCCCGCAGACCGAACGGATCCTGTCCAGCGGACGCCACGTCGTGTGCGAGAAGCCGCTGGCGATGACCGCGGCGGAGTCGGCCGCGCTGGTGGCGCTGGCCGAGGCGAGTGGGGTCGTCAACGCGGTCAACTTCAACATCCGGTTCTATCCGCTCCACCAGCACGTCCGGGAGCTGGTTGCCGCAGGCGGCCTCGGCGACGTGCGGTTTGTGACCGGCCGCTACTTCCAGGACTGGCTCCTCCTCGACACCGACTGGAATTGGCGGCTCGAGCCGGACAAGGGCGGATCGCTCCGGGCAGTCGGCGACATCGGGTCACATTGGCTCGACCTGGTCACCTTCCTCACGGGTCAGCCGATCGTGGCGGTGTTGGCCGACCTCGCGACGTTCATCCCGGTCCGTGCCGAGCCGCGAGGCACGGTCGAGACCTTCTCGACTGAACGCGCCACTGAGACGAGACCACGCGAGATGGCAACCGAGGACGTCGCGTCGATCCTGCTTCGCTTCGCGAACGGCGCCCGCGGCGTGCTGGCGGTCTCGCAGATCAGTCCCGGCCGCAAGAACTCGCTGCAGTGGGAGATCGACGGGGCGAGCAGTGCGGCCGCCTGGGATTCGGAGACCCCCGACCACCTGTGGATCGGGCACCGCGACCGCGCGAACGAGATCCTGCTCCGCAACCCGTCGCTCATGGGCGTTGCCGGGCGGGCCGCCGCGGCGCTGCCGGCCGGCCACGTCGAGGGCTTCGCAGACACGTTCGGCGCGCTCTTCCGCGCGATCTATGCCGACGTGGTGGGCGGCCACCCATCGGCTCGACCGCCATACGCCACGTTCGCCGACGGCCATGACGAGATGCTCGTCGGCGACGCCATCGCCGCGAGCGCCCGGCAGGGTCGCTGGATCGATGTCGACCGCCTGCCGGCACACGCCGGCGCCACGCCTGCCCTGGAGGCAACCCGATGAAACTCGGTTTCCTCACGGCCCCATTCCCCGAGACGCCGCTGACGGACGTCGCCGATTGGGCGGCCGGCGCCGGGTTCGAGGTCCTGGAGATCGCCTGCTGGCCCCGGTCCGCGGGGCCGACGAGGCGCTACGCAGGAACGAGCCACATCGATGTCGCCAACCTGTCCCCCTCCCAGGCGACCGAGATCGTGGACGAGATCGCGGCCAAGGGGCTGGCGATCTCGGGTCTCGGGTTCTACCCGAACCCGCTCCACCCGGATCCGGCGCACCGGGAGCAGGTCATCGGTCACCTGAAGCACGTCATCACCGCCGCCGAGAAGATGAACGTCCCGCTGGTGAACACGTTCATGGGCGGCGATGCCTCGAAGAACCAGGACCAGAACTGGGAGGAAGCCCTCCGGGTCTGGCCCGATATCGTGGCCTTCGCCGATGACCACGGCCGCAGGCTCACCCTCGAGAACTGCCCGATGCTGTTCTCGTACGACGAGTGGCCGGGCGGCCACAACATCGCGACGACGCCACGCATGTGGCGCCGGATCCTTGAGCAGTGGGGGGACACCATCGGGCTCAACTTCGATCCGTCCCACCTGGTCCTCCAGATGATCGACATGGGCCGGTTCCTCAAGGAGTTCGGGCCGAACGTCCTCCATTTCCAGGCCAAGGACCTGATGATCGATCGCGACGGGCTGTACGAGCGCGGCATCTTCTCGATGGGCATGGGCTGGCAGATCCCGCGCATCCCGGGCCTCGGCGACGTCGACTGGACGGTGGTCTTCTCCGAGCTCTACCGGGCCGGCTACGAGGGAGATTGCATCATCGAGCACGAAGACCGCCGCTTCGAAGGGACGGATGCCAGGGTCAAGCAGGGGTTCCTGATCGCTCGTGACGTCCTCAGACCGTTTTGTAAGTGACCAGAAGACGACGGTCGCCGGTGATGCACGCCCATGGCTTCGCTGGCCGCTGCGCTGCTTGCTCACGGGCTTCGAGCCCGCTCGCTGCGCTGCTCACGACCGCCTCGCCCTGGACGCGCCTGACCGGCGACAACGCCATTCGGAGTGCTGATGATCACGATTGAGACACTGACCGAGCGGGACGTCGCGAAGGCGATCGACCATAGCCTCCTGCGGCCGGAGCTCGACGATCGCTTCGTGGAGGCTGGCTGCCGGCTGGCCGCCGAGTACGACGTGGCGTCGGTCTGCGTCCGCCCGGCCGACGTCCGGCGGGCCAAGGCCATTCTCGAGGGGACGGATGTGGCCGTCGGCACGGTCATCGGCTTCCCCCACGGCAACCACCTGACCGCGACCAAGGTATTCGAGGCTCGCCAGGCGCTGGCCGATGGTGCGACCGAGCTCGACATGGTGCTCCAGATCGGGGCGCTCAAATCGGGTCGCGATGCCGACGTCCAGGCCGACATCGGCGCCGTCGTCGAGGTCGCGCACGCGGCCGGCGCGATCGTCAAGGTCATCTTCGAGAACGCCTACCTGACCGACGATGAGAAGGTCCGGGCGTGCCACCTGTCCGAGGCGGCCGGCGCCGACTTCGTCAAGACCTCGACCGGGTTCGCGCCGGGGGGCGCGACCCACGACGACCTGCGCCTCATGCGCGCGAATGTCTCGCCGCACATCCAGGTCAAGGCGGCCGGTGGGGTCCGCACGCTCGACGCCCTGCTCGACGTGATGGCCCTCGGCACGACCCGGATCGGCGCGACCGCCACCAAGGCGATCATCGACGAGTTCCGCGCGCGCAAGGCCGGCCGACCGGCATCACCGGTCGCGACCAGCGTCGAAGCGGGCTACTGACATGAGCCCCATCGGGATCGGCATGCTCGGCACGGGCTTCATCGGCGAGTTCCATGCCCTCGCCCTCCGATACGTTGCGGACGCCCGCGTCGTTGCGCACGCCGACACCAACCCCGAACGGCGAGCCGCGTTCGCCGCACGGTTCGGGAGCCGATCCCACGAGTCGATCGAGACGCTGTGCGCCGACCCTGAGGTCGACCTCGTCGTCGTGTCGCTGCCCAATCAGTACCACCTCGCGGCCGTGCTGGCGGCCGCCGCGGCCGGCAAGGGCGTAGCCTGCACGAAGCCTCTGGGCCGGAGCGCGGCCGAGGCGGCCGACATGCTACGAGCGGTCACCGACGCCGGCGTGTTCCACGCCTATCTCGAGAACGTCATCTTCAACCCCGATCTCCTCCGGCTGCGCGAGATGGTGGCGGGCGGCTCGCTCGGGCGGCTGATCACGGTCCGCGCGCGCGAAGGCCACAGCGGGCCCCACGCGGCGCACTTCTGGGATGCCTCGGTGGCCGGCGGCGGCGCGCTGCTCGACATGGCGTCGCACGGCACCGAGGTCGCCCGGTTCCTGTTCGGCAAGGACCTTGCCGCCGCGGAGGTCTTCGCCTGGGGCGACACACTGGTCCATGGGGAACGCACGACCGGCGAGGACAACGCCCTGATGATCATCCGCTTCGCGGACGGCCGGGCGGCGAGCTGCGACGTGTCGTGGTCGTCGAAGGGCGGCCTCGAAGGGCGCTTCGAGGCGTGGGGCGATGCGGGACGCGCCGTTGTGGACATCAGTGTCGGCTCGATGAAGGCGTTCATCGAACGCCCGTCCGGCTACCTCGTCGAGAAGGCCGACGCCGACACCGGCTGGGTATTCCCGGTCCCCGACGAGGTCCGGGTCCACGGCCACGACCTGATGATGGCCGACGTCGTCGGCGCGTTTCGCGACGGCGGCCGGCCCACCGAGACGTTCGCCGACGGCTACGTGGTCAACGCGATCCTCGACGGCGCCTACCGGTCGATGCGCAGCGGACGCTGGGAGCCCGTGACGGTCGACCAGCCGCTGCTCGAGCGTGCCGGCGCCATGCTCGCAGGTGCTCCGGCATGACGACGATGCTGGCGCCGGCGCCCTGGTTCCGCGAGGCGGCCGACCTGCTCGGGCGGATCGCCGAGACGCAAGCGGACGCGATCGAGCAGGCGAGCGCCTGGTGCGCCGACGCGATCGCGGCCGACGGGCTGGTGCACCTGTTCGGCACCGGGCACTCACGGATCCCGGTCGAGGAGATGTTTCCGCGCTACGGGTCGTATCCGGGCTTCAACCCGATGGTCGAGCTGTCGATGACCTTCCACACGCAGGTGGTCGGCTCCAACGGCCAGCGGCAGGCGATGTTCATCGAGCGTGTCCCGGGCCTCGCCGAGGTGATCCTGAGCAACTTCAGCTTCGGCCAGCACGACGTGATGGTCGTGTTCTCGGCGAGCGGCCTGTCGGCGGTCCCCGTCGAGATCGCCCGCGGCGCGCGACGGCGCGGTCTCCGCGTGATCGCCGTGACCTCGGTCGCACAGTCGATGTCCGACGAACCGGATCCACTGGTCGGCGGTCGGCTGCTTGGCGAGGCCGACCTCGTCATCGACCTGTGCACGCCGCATGCCGACGCCCTGGTGCCAATCGACGGTCTCGACATGCCAGTTGGCCCTGGTTCGACGATCGCGGCTGTGGCCATCGTGAATTCCATCAAGGTGCGCACCGCCCAGCTTCTCGTCCAGCGCGGGGCGATGCCATCTGTCCTCACCCGAGGATCGGTCGTAGGCGCCGATCGTTCGCGGGAACTGTTCGACGACGCCTATCGAGAGCACGCGCGACGGATCGCGCGTGTCATCACCCGGGAGGGGTGACGACCGCGCGCACCACGCAGGAGGTGTGACCCATCGATCGCATCGGTCCGCACACGGGGGACAACGTCAGGCTCGTCGACACGACCACTCGGTCGCGTTGCAGGCAAGAGGAGGAAAGCGAATGATCAAGGGTTCCAGTCACGCGAGGCTGCTCGTCGGCCTGGCGGCGATCGCGCTGGTCGCGACCGCCTGTTCGAGCACAGGGGCGACGACCGCCCCGAATACCACCGGCCCGTTCTCGATCGGGTACTCCAACGGCGGCGGCGTCGGCAACGGCTTCCGCGAGGAGCAGGTCTGCACGGCCAAGGCCGAAGCAACGGCCCTCGGCAAGGACAAGATCAACAGCCCGATCACCGTCATCCATCGCAACACGGATGCCGCCGGGCAGCTGTCCGACATCCGAACGTTGATCTCGCAGAAGGTCAACGCGATCGTGTTCAACCCGAACGATCCCGACGCGCTCAACCCGGCCCTCGCCGAGGCGCACGCGGCCGGCATCGTGACCGTCTCGGTTGACGCCTACGTCACCGACCCGAACACGTGGAACCTCTACAACAACCAGGTCAAGTACGCCCAGCTCGGCGCCGAGTGGCTGTTCAAGCAGATGGGCGGCACCGGAACGGTCTGGTACACCCGCGGGCTCGCCGGCCACCCGGCCAATTCCGACCGCGATATCGGGTTCAACAACGCGCTCAAGGACTATCCGAACATCAAGGTCCAGAACCCGGGCGGAACGTTCACCGGATGGGATCCGGCGACGGCCACCCAGATCACCAATGACGAGATCGCCAGCGGCGGCTACGACAAGATCCAGGGCATCTGGGCGTCCGGCATGGGCGCGCAGATCGTCGATGCGATCAAGGCCGCCAACAAGAAGTTCGTGCCGATCGCCGACGCCGACATCGGTGCGTTCGTCGCGCAGCTCCTCGATCCGACCGGCTACCCGGGCCTCGTGGGCGCCGCGGTGACCAATACCGCTTCCGTCGGCGGCGCCGGCGTGAACATGGCCTACAAGCTCCTGTCCGGCCAGAAGGTCGAGCCATCGGCGGGAGCCGGGCGGCCGAACACCGTTCTGCTCGACCCGCAGATCCTCGACAACACCACGGACCAGGGCAAGGCCGACCTCCAGAAGTGGGTCTCGGTCCCGGGCATGGACCCGCTCTGGCCGCTCAGCCTGTCGATCCCGAACTGGACCGACTACGATCCCAACACGGTCCCGTCGTCCTGCAAGGGCGCATAGCTCCGTACCCATCCAGTCGGGGGACGCCGGCAGCGCCGGCGTCCCCCGATCCCATCATCTTCACCAGGGACGAATGACCGCCACCACCACGACAGACCTGTTGCTCGAGGCGACCGACGTCTCCAAGACGTATGGCGCCGTGATCGCGCTCGACCATGCGTCCCTGTCGATCCGGCCGGGCGAAGTCCACGCGCTGATGGGCGCCAACGGCGCGGGCAAGAGCACGTTCGTCAAGATCCTGACGGGCGCAGTCACCCCCGACGCCGGCCGCATCGTCGTCCGCGGCCGTGAGCGCGAATCGCACTCGCCGGCCGAGGCACGCCGCAACGGGCTCGTGTCGGTCTACCAGGAGCCCGCGGTCATTCCCGATCTCGACATCCGCGACAACCTGCGGTTGACGCAGACGCCGATCGAGCCGTTCCGCCGCTGGGTCGAGGAGCTCGGACTCGAGAACCTGAACCTGTCGACCCTGGCGCGGCGGCTGCCGCTGGCGTCCCTCCGGATCGTCGACCTGGCGCGGGCACTGGCGATCGAGCCCGACGTGCTCCTGCTCGACGAGATCACCGCGGCGCTGCCGGCGAACCTGACCGAGCGCGTGCTCCAGGTCGTCCAGCAGCAGGGCGCGGATCGCTCGGTCATCTTCATCTCGCATCGCCTCATCGAGATCGCGGCCATCTGCGATCGGGCCACGGTCCTGCGCAACGGCGAGACCGTCGGCATGGTCGACGTCACCGCCGGCTCGGAGGACAAGATCGTCGAGCTCATGCTCGGCGAGGGCGTGGCGGAGCTCGGCCAGCGCGAGGAGACGCCCGCGACGCTGGCCAACCGCAGCCGGCAGGCACCCCGCATCGAGGCTCGGACGCTGAGCGACGATCGACGGCTGCGGGACGCCACCTTCGACCTCTATCGGGGTGAGGTCCTCGGCGTCGTCGCGCTCGAAGGCCAGGGCCAGGACGAGCTGTTCAACATCCTGTCGGGCGCGCAGCGGCCGGCGAGAGGGACCCTGCTCGTCGATGGCAAGCCGGTTTCGTTCCGCCACCCGGCAGACGCGATCCGGATGGGCGTGGTCTATATCGCCGCCGACCGGGCTGAGGCGCTGCTGATGCAGCGCTCGGTGCGCGAGAACATCTCGCTCCCGTTCTCCGCGCGGTTCACGAGTTGGGGCTGGATCAACACCGGCCGGGAGGGACGGAAGGTCGACGAGGCGGTCGCCACGCTCCAGATCGACGCCCGAGCCGGCGCCGAGGTTCGACGCCTGTCGGGCGGTAACCAGCAGAAGGTCACGATTGCTCGCTGGGTGGCCAGTGGCGTCAACACGATGCTGTGCTTCGACCCGACGCGCGGGATCGACATCCGGACCAAGACCCAGATCTACGTCCTGCTGCGCGACCTTGCCGCCGCAGGGGCATCGATTCTCCTGTACACCTCGGAGCTGAAAGAGATCCAGCTCGCCTGCGACCGGGTCATCGTCATCTTCGGCGGTCGGGTGGTTGCCGAGATGCCGGCCGCCGGAGCCGACGAAGCGGCCCTGCTGCGCGCCGCGCACAACCTCAAGGCGGGGGCGGCGTTGCCGGAGGAAGTGATCGCGGGATCGACCGTCGAAGCGGCCGCGGTCAAGACCGCCGTCAACGATCCACGCTCGACGAACGCCGGCCGGCCATGAGCGCGACCACCGCGAGCATGGATCGATCGCGTTCCAGCGTGAAGGATTCGATCAGCACCTTTGCGCGCAACAACGCGTGGACGCTGGGCCTGCTCGGTTTCCTCGCCGTCCTCCTCGTCTTCACCAAGTTCGTGAACCCTTATTACGGCCTCGGGAGCCTGGCGAGCACCGCGACCTCGGTGCTGCCGCTGGCGCTGGCCGCCACGGCGCAGGCCGTGGTCGTCATCTCCGGCGGCATCGACCTGTCCATCAGCTCGCAGATGGCGCTCACCAGCTGCGTCGCGGCGACGATGATGAAGGACTACCCGGGCGATGGGACGGCCGTCCTGATCGTCCTCGGCGTGCTCCTGCTCGGGCTGCTCCTGGGAGCGATCAACGGCGCGCTCGTCGTCCTGACGAAGGTGCCCGACATCGTCGTCACGCTGGCGACCTACTTCATCTGGGCCGGCTTCGCGCTGCTCGTTCGGCCGGCGCCGGGCGGCAGCGCCGCGGGCTGGCTCAAGGACCTGGTCGTCGGTCCGCTCGGCCTGGACCTGTTGCCCAAGGCGGCCGTCGTCCTCGTCGTCCTGGTTGCCGTGATCTGGATCCCGCTCTCCCGGTCGCGCCTCGGGCTGTCGCTCTACGCGATCGGCAGCAATCCGCTGGCCGCGTTCCGGAGCGGCGTGCCGGTCAACCGGACGAAGTTGATGTCGTACGTCATCACTGGGCTCATCGCCGCGTTGGCAGGACTGTCGCTGACCGCCAGCACCGGCATCGGGACCCCCGTGCCCGAGCCAACGTACGTGCTGATCAGCATCGGCGCGGTCGTGCTCGGCGGGGTCAGCCTGGCGGGCGGCGTGGGCGGCGTGTTCGGCCCGGTCGTCGCCGTGGTCGTACTCCAGCTGATCCGCGACGACATGACATTCATGCGGGTGGATCCCAACTACGGCCTGGTCGCCCAGGGCTTCATCCTGATCGGGGTGCTGATGGCCGGTAGCCTCATCCAGATGCGGAGGAGCCGGGCGTGACTGCGGCCACCGAAACCGTCAACGACCGGGCCTGGCTGCGGGCGGCAGCCTGGCGCAACATGCTTCGCGACTACCCGCTCGTCCCGCTGACCGTCCTGCTGGTCCTGCTGGTCATCACCGTCGAGCTGGCCCGTCCCGGCACGGTCAGCGCGAACTGGGCGGCGTTCACCGTACGGCAGGCGGCCGTCCTGGCGATCCTGGCCGCCTGCCAGACGCTGACGATGCTGACCGGCGGAATCGACCTGTCAGTCGGCTACGTGGCGTCGATGGCCGGGTTCGTCACCGCGACCTTCGTCCACCAGCCGGGCGGCTGGGCCCTGGGGGTCGCCGTGGCCCTCGGTGCCTCGGCCCTGGCTGGCCTGATCAACGGCATCGGCATCGGCATCTTCCGCGTCCACCCGCTGATCATGACACTGGGCATGGGCCTCATCGTCCTGGGCTTCTCCAACGTCTGGCAGCTCCAGAGCGTGCAGACCGGCTCGGGCGTACCGCCAGAGCTGCGCACGCTCGGCACGGGCCTGACCGCCGACGTGATCCCCAATAACCTGGCCGTGCTGGTGCCGGTGGCCGTGGTGATCATCCTGCTCCTGAAGCGAACCGGATACGGCCGGATGCTGTACGCCATCGGCGACAACCCGGTGGCCGCCCGCCTGTCGGGAGTCCGATCGTGGCAGGTCCTCGTCGTGCTGTACGTGATCTCGGGGCTGTTGGCCGCCATCGCCGGGCTGCTCCAGTCGGGACTGTCGAACACGGCCAGCGTCTCGCTCGTCACGCCGTACCTGCTGCCATCGGTCGCCGCCGCGGTCATCGGCGGGACGTCCATCCTGGGCGGCCGCGGCGGTTACTCGGGCACGATCGTCGGCGCCCTGATCCTGACCGTGCTGGCCGGCTTCCTGAGCATCATCCTGCCCGAGCCGTGGCGCCAGATCGTCTTCGGCTCGATCGTTGTGCTGGTCGCGGCGGCCTACACACGAGTGACGGCCGCGGGCTGAGCGGTCCAGCAGGGCAGCCAGCCGATGCAAGCGAAGGGGGCGACCCGGCACCTCGGGCTCGATCTGGGCGGGACCAATATCAAGTGGGTCGTCGTCGAGCGCGACGCCGACGCCTGGCGGGTGCTGGAGCGGGACCACGTCCCGACTCCCACCGCGGATGGTCCCGAGGCTGTCATCGCCCGCCTCGTCTCGGTCGGCGCCGAAGCGGTCGGGCACTGTCCCGGCGTTTCGACGCTCGGGATCGGGGTGCCCGGGCTGTACGACCCGGCCACCGGAACGACCCGCTTCCTCGTCAACTTTCCCACGGGATGGGCCGGTGTTCCGGTCAGCGGACCGGTCGGCGGCGCACTTGGCTTACCCACCGCACTCATCAACGACGCGCGAGCGTTCGGTCTCGCCGAGCTCCGCCTGGGCGCGGCGCGCGGCGCGTCATCGATGATCGGGCTGACGCTCGGGACCGGAGTCGGTGGCGTGATCGCCGTCGACGGCCGCGTCGTGCAGGGACACGATGGCACCGCCGGCGAGATCGGCCACCAGACGATCGACCCTGATGGCCCGTGGTGCAACTGCGGGAACCGAGGCTGCCTGGAGGCGTTCGCCCGGGCCGACCAGATCGCGGCGGCATGCGGCACGGGCACCGCGGAGGAAGCGTTCGTCCGAGCTCGCGCGGGCGACCCCAGGGCCGTCGACGGCCTCGTCCAGGTCGGCCGCTACCTTGGGATCGGGATCGCCAACATGGTCGCGGTCATCTCGCCCGATCGAGTGGTGATCGGTGGCGGCATCTCGGCGGCGGCGGACCTCCTGATGGCGCCCATCCGCGACGAACTCCGACGGCGGGTCCGGACGACGTCGCTCGAGCACGTGGAACTCGTGGCCGCGGAGCTGGGAACGTGGGCGGGGGCGATCGGGGCGGCCATCCATGGTGCCGAGACGGCCGGCGAGCCGACGGGTGCCCAATGATCGGGGCGAGATACCAGCCCCAATACCGCCAGATCGAGCAGGCCCTGCGCGAGCGGATCGCGACCCTGCGGGCGGGCGAGCGGCTGCCGTCGGACGCCGAGCTGTGCGCCCAGTTCGGAGTGAGCCGGATGACGGCCCGGAACGCCATGGAGCGGCTGGCCGTGGACGGGCTGATCCGGCGTGAGCCCGGTCGCGGCAGCTTCGTCGCCGAGCCGCCTGCCCATCGGCGCGCCAATCGGCTGATGACCTTCACCGAGGAGATGCGCCGCGCAGGACGCGTCCCGACCTCGCGAGTGCTGACTCGCGTCATCCGTCCGTCGACCGAGACCGAGGCCTCCGACCTCGGCATCCCGATCCGTCAACCGGTCGTCCACCTGCGCCGCCTGCGGCAGGCCGATGACCAACCGATCGCGCTCGAGTCGACCGTGCTGATCGGGGCCTGTGCCGACGCGGTCATGACCGCCGACCTGGCCCATGGATCGCTTCACGAGACCCTCGGGCGGGCGGGCTTCGCCCTGTTCCGGGGGACCGGCACGATCGCTGCCGCCGCCGCCACCGCCGAGGAGGCGCGCTACCTCGGGATCCGCACGGGCGACCCGCTCCTGGTGGAACGACGGGTCATTCGGGACGGGCACGGTCGGCGGATCGAGGCCACCGAATCGGTCTACCCGGCCGACCGGTACGCCCTCGAGGTGCACTTCGAGGTCGAGGCGGGTGACGCGACGCCGGCGCCCGCCGGCGCGTCGTGACCGGGATGACCGCCGTCACCGGACGGCTGATTCTCGACGACGAGGTCGTCAGCGGCCGAATCGGGATCGTGGACGGGCTGATCGTGGAGGTGCGTCCCGACCCGGAGCCGGACGCCGGCACCTCCCCGCCGGGCGGGCCATATATCGCCCCGGGCTTCGTCGACATCCACGTCCACGGCGGCGGCGGCCACGACGCGATGGGCGACCGCGCGGCGCTGGATGGCATGGCCCGCCACCTGCTGCGGCATGGCATCACCTCGTTCCTGCCGACCGCGGTCACGGCGCCAATCGGCGACCTGGCCGTCTTAGCGGATCGCGTCCGGAACTGGCTGCCGGTTTCGCCTGCCGACGGCGCCGATCCGCTCGGCTTCAATCTCGAGGGCCCATTCCTGGCCGGGGCGCGGCGCGGCGCGCACGACCCGGCGCACCTGCGGGCGCCGGCCGACGTGCCGCGCGGCGCGATCGAGCCGCTGGTGGAGGGCCTCCGGGTGATCACGATCGCCCCGGAGCTGCCCGGCGCGCTCGAGCTGATCGCCTGGCTTCGCGAGCGCGGAGTGGCTACTTCCGTCGGCCACTCCGCCGCGACCGTCAACGAAGCGGCGAGCGGCTATCGCGCCGGCGCGGCGACCACGACGCACCTGTTCAACGCGATGACCGGCGTCGACCACCGGGCGCCCGGTGTCGCCGTCGCGGCGCTGCTCGACGACTCGGCCTACGTCGAGTTGATCGCCGACGGAATCCACGTCGACCGTGCACTCTGGCCGCTCATCACCCGGCTCAAGCCGGCCGACCGGTTGCTCCTCGTCAGTGACGCGATCGCCCTCGCCGGGCTGGGCGACGGGCGCGGCACGGTCGGCGGCCTGGCGATCGAGGTGATCGGCGGGCGGGTGACCCTGGAGGGGACGGCCACGCTCGCCGGTTCCGTGCTGACGCTGGACGTGGCGGTGCGCAACCTGGTCGCGTCTGGATCGACCCTCCCCGACGCAGTCGCCGCCGCGAGCCGGAACCCGCTGGCGTTGCTCGGAGTGGCTGATCGTGGCCGGCTCGCCGCCGGACAACGCGCCGACCTGGTCGAGCTCGACGCGGAACTGCGGGTCCGCCGGGTGATGCGGGCCGGTCGCTGGATCGAGCTCCCGGCCGTCTGAGCGCCGCGGCGCCTCAGCGCGGCGGCATCGCCTCGTCGGTTCGCGCGATCTCGGCAAGCAGGCGGATCGTCGACGCCGCGACGACGGCCAGGTATCGCTCGCCGAACTCGGCCGTCGCCTGGGTCGCGTCGCCCCACGTCCCCGACCGCGTGGCCCGGTGGACGGAGCCCGGCGCCGAGAAGAAGAACGCCGTGTGGACCGGGGCCGGGTTGGTGACCTCGGGAAACGGCGGGAACTCGGCGTTCGCGCGGTCCATGTCAACGAGCGACGCGTCGATCGCCAGGACCGCGGACGTCTCGCCGCGGTTGGCGTGGAGTCCGGTCGACGGGTCGAAGAACTCGGCGGCTTCCTCGGTCGTCATCCCGTCCCAGTAGTTGACGGGGTAGGCGCGTGTCCCGGCCGGCATCCGTTCCGCCGCGGCGGCGCAGGCGTAGGCGATCGCGTAGGTGTTGTCGTAATGACCGTTGAGGAAGACGATCCGGCGAAAGCCGACCGTCGCCAGCGAGACGCATAGGTCCTCGATCAGCGACATGAACGTCGCGATCCGGATGTGGACGACCCCGGTGAACCCGGCGTGGGGGTAGGACAGCGCGTAGTTGACCGAGGGCGCCACCACTGCCCCGGTCGCCCCGGCGACACGGCGCGCGACCTCGACCGGGATCAGCACGTCGGTCGCCAACGGAGCGTGCGGGCCGTGCTGCTCGGTGGACCCGACCGGGACGAGCACGGTCCGGCTGGTCCGAAGGAACGATTCGACCTCCGGGTCGGTCATCTCGCCGAGGAACACCGTGGCTGGCTTCATCGCAACGTCCTCCAGGTCCCGGCCGCCCGGGTCAGGCAATGCTGGTCGTGAGCGCGCCGATCTGCTCGATCCAGACCGTGACACGGTCGCCGGACTGGAGGTGCCGCTCCGGGCCGAACGATCCCGCCAGGCGGGCGGGCGTGCCCATCGCGATGAGGTCGCCCGGTCGGAGCGTCGTGTGCCGGCTGAGGAATGAGATCACCTCGCCGACGCCGAAGCGCATCTGGCCGATTCGGCCGTCCTGGATCGGGATCCCGTTGATCGTGCAACCCAGGCGGAGCTCGGACGGGGCAACCTCATCCGGCGTGACTACGCACGGACCGACCGGGCAGAACCCGGCCATCGACTTGCCGAGCAGCCACTGGTCGCCGTCGAGCCACGGGTCGCGGGACGAGATGTCGTTCACGCAGGTGTAGCCGAAGACGTGATCCATCGCCTCGCCTGGATCGACCATCACGGCCGGCGGGCCGATGACGACGCCCAGCTCGACCTCGGGATCGACGTTCGCCGTCAGTGTCCGATCCCAGGTCAAGGTGGCCTCGTGCCCGGCGACCGAGCTCGGCAGCTTGCCATAGACGAGCGGCCGGTCCGGCCGCGCCGCGCTCCCCTCACCCGGCTCGCCGAAGTTGAGCCCGACGGTGTAGATCGCGCCCGGGTCGGGAACCGCAGGCGCCAGCTCGACGCCGTCGAGCGCGCGGAACGCCCGATCAGGCTGGCGTCGCAGCCAGTCGCGGACCCGGCGAAGCCCGGCGTCTCCGCCGGCCGCCAGGGCGCCCATCGTTCCGGGCAGGCCGTCGACGGCGCCGAACGGGAGGATCCGCGCGCCACGGACGATCGCCAGCGACCGATGCCCATCCTCGACGATCGTGGCGAAGCGCATCGGTCAGGCGAGCGAAGCGAGGTCGGCGAGCAGCGGCTCGACGGCTGCCCGCATCACGTCGGCCATGCCGCCCACCCCGGTCCATCGGTCGAAGGCGATCGCGGCCTGCTGGACCAGCATCTCCGAGCCGTTCGCGGCGCGGAGGCCGCGTGCCCGCGCCGCGCGGAGGAGCGGCGTCTCGGCGGGCACGTACACCAGGTCGAAGACGGTCGCATCCGCGGGCAGCCGGTCGACGTCGAGGGTCATGCCCGGATCGACCATCCCGACGGTCGTCGCATTGACCGCCAGGTCGGCCGACGCCAGGGCCGCCCGGAACGCCGGATCGTCGAGGGCGGTGGCCACGATCCCGGCGCTCGATCGGTGCTCGGGGAACCGGCCGGCAAGCGCGGCGGCCGAGGCGGCGGTGCGGTTGCCGACCGTGATCCGTGTCGCGCCCGCGGTGACGCAGGCGTAGACCACGGCGTGTGCCGCCCCGCCGGCGCCCGCGACCACGATCCGCATGCCCCGGAGCGGGCGACCCGTCGCCAGCTCGACGCCGGCGCGGAAGCCGGGGGCGTCGCTGTTGAAGCCCACGAGCCGCCCGTCCCGGGTCTTGGTGACGTTGTTGACGGCTCCGATCCTTTCGGCGTCCGGCTCGACCAGGTCGACGAGCCCGGCAACGGCGCGCTTGTACGGAGCCGTGACGCCGAGGCCGAGCCAGTCGGGCCCCCGCGCGGCCGCGACCGCACCGGCCAGCGCGTCGGGCTCGAGCTCGAGCAACTCGTAGTGCCCGTCGATCCCGGCGGCGGCGAACGCGGCGTCGTGCATCACCTGCGAATGCCGTCGCCGGAGCGGCTGGCCGACGAGCGCGACCCGGAGGGTCACGACGCGACCAATGCCCTGCGCCGCACGGGCGCGGCCGACGCGGGGAACCGAACGGACGGGATGATCTCGTCGACCCAGCCCTCGAGCTGGGCCGGATCCGGCGTCATCGTATGGAGGACGAAATACTCGACCCCGGCGTCGACCCGGGCCTGGAGCGAGGCGATCACCTCGTCCGGGGTCCCGAACAGGTAGACCGATTCGAGGTACCTCGGTCCACGCTCGGCGCTCATCACCTTGAGGAACGCCCGGTGCTGCTCCTCGCGTGCCCTGGCCGGATCGCTGGTCAGCACGAGGTGCAGGAAGTTCTCGTGGGCGACCACGCACTCGGCCGGGTCGCGACCGTGCTCCCGGTAGTACGCCTGCAGCTCCCGCCAATCACGGGCGATGTCGTCGGGCGGACAGGTCGGGCGCGGGATCCAGCCGTCGGAGCGAAGGACGCGCGCCTTCACCGCCTCGACGAAGCGCGGCAGGTCGGGCGACTTCGGGTCGGCGAGCTGCGACCCGCCGCCGATCCAGACCTCGGGCCGGACGGAGGCCTTCGGCTCGATCGACACGTCGTCGATGGCATAGAACCGGCCGTGGTAGCTGACCGTCTCGCCCTCGAGCAGCGGCAGCATGATGTCGAGCATTTCGTCGGTGCGCTTCCCGCGCTCGGCCTTCCTTACCCCGACGGCGTCGTACTCGGCGTCGTTCCACCCGACCCCGGCTCCCAGGATGACCCGGTTCTCAGAGAGGAACTGGAGCGTCGCCAGCTCCTTGGCCAGGAGCACCGGGTTCCGGAGCGGCATGATCAGGATCGAGGTCCCGAGCCGAACACGTTCCGTGACGCCGGCGGCGACCGCCAGCGCGGCGAGCGGCTCGAGGAAGGACGCGGAGTAGAACCGCTTCGCCGCCAGCAGGTGATCGGTGATGAACAGCGAGTCGAAGCCGAGGTCCTCGACGGTTCGCGCGAATGCCTTGATCCCGCGCGCCCGCTCCGGGCCGTCGCCCGGCCACACGTAGGAGGGGAGGAAGACCCCGAACCGTCCGACGTCACTCATCTGCCAGCATCCTCATCCAGGTGGTCCGCCTCAACGGCCGCGGTAGTCCGGCTCGCGCTTTTCGAGGAACGCGGCCGCGCCCTCGAGCAGATCGTCGGTCGCGAAGATCCGCAGCGATGCGTCGAGCTCGGCGGCGAGGCCGGCCTCGAGGTCGAGCTCGGTCGACGCGTCGATCAGGCGCTTGGCTGCCCGGACGGCCAGCGGACCACGCGCGGCGATCTCCCGGGCGATCTCGTCGGCGCGTGCCCGAGCCCGGCCGGCCGGCACGATCTCGTTGATCAGGCCGATCCGGTGAGCCTCCGGGGCGTCGATCACCCGGCCGGTCAGGATCAGCTCCCTGGCTCGCGCCTGGCCGACGACCCGCGGCAGGCGCTGCGTTCCGCCGGCTCCGGGGGTGACGGCGAGACGAACCTCGGGTAAGCCGAAACGCGCCCGTGACGATCCAATTCGAAGGTCGCAGGCGAGGGCGAGCTCCAGGCCGCCCCCGAGCGCATTGCCCTCGATCGCGGCGATGGTCGGCATGGGCAGGTCGGCAAGGGCGCGAGAGACGCCCCCCTCGAGCTCGAGCCGCCCCCGGCCGTCCGGTCCGCGCTGGCGCTCGAACTCACCGACGTCGGAGCCCGCAGAGAACGCCCGCTCGCCGCTCCCACTGACGACGACCACCCGGACGTCGCCCGGGGCGGCAGCCGCGAGGACACGAAGGGCATCGGCGAGCTCCCGCAGGAGCGCCTCGGTGACGAGGTTGAGCGGCGGGTTGGCGAGCTCGAGGTGGGCGACGGCGCCCAGCTCGAGCGCAACGAGCGTGGTCACCCGGCGACTCCGAAGTCGGCTGCCAGGCCCATCGGTCCGGTGGCGTACAGGCGTCGATCCATGCGCTGCAGGTCGCCGGCCACGCGCGGCCGGAAGCCCATCCGGCGGAGGACATCGCGCTCCACGTCCACGCCCGGGGCGACCTCGATCAGGACGAGCCCGTCGTCCTCGAGCGCGAACACGGCTCGCTCCGTGATGTAGCGGACCTGCTGTCCGCGCTCCCGTGCCAGGTGACCGTTGAACGAGATCTCGCGGACGCGGGGCACGAACTTGCCCAGGCTGCCCTCGTGGGTGATCGTGATCCCGTCGCGGATCTCGACCGCCAGCCCGCGGGCGGTCAGCGTGCCGACGAAGCAGATCTTCCGCGTCCGGGCGCTGATGTTCGGGAAACCGCCCGGTCCGCGTACGCGACCCTCGAAGGCGTGGACGTTCACGTTGCCGTCGGCGTCGACCTCGGCGAAGGACAGGCTGGCGACGTCGAGCCCACCGCCGTCGTAGAAGTCGAACATGTACGGCTGGTCGATCATCGCCTGGTAGTTGAAGCCGGCCCCGCCCTCGTTGCCGGCCACGGGCACGCCGCCGAAGATGCCCTGCTCGACGGTCAGGACGAGCTGGTCGGTGATCCCCTCCTCCCAGGCCACCCGTCCGATCAGCTGGCTGACCCCGAACCCCAGGTTGCAGATGGCGCCGCGCGGGAACTCGAGCAGCGACCGGCGGGCGAGGACCTTCCTGACGTCCAGCGGCAGGGGCGGCTCGGGAGTGACCGGCCGGCGTTGCGCACCGGCGTAGTACGGCGAATCGCGGGTGATGTAGGTCTGCCACTGGTCGGGATCGACGTAGACGTGATCGATCAGGGCGCCCGGCACCTTCACGTCGCGCATCCGGAGGCTGCCCCGCGTCGCCAGCTGGCGGACCTGGGCGATGACGATGCCGCCACTGTTCCGGGCGGCCATGGCCATCGGCAGCATCTCGCCCTGGACCGCCTCGCCCTCCATCGTCAGGTTGCCGTCCTCATCGGCGGTCGTGCCCCGGATGACCGCCACGTCGATCGGGAAGGCGTGATACAGGAGCCACTCGCGACCGCGCAGCGTGACGACCTCGACCAGGTCCTCGGTCGTCCTCGCGTTCTGCTTGCCACCGGTTTGCCGCGGATCGACATAGGTGCCCAGCCCGACGGGCGTGACCAGCCCGGGCCGGCCGGCCGCGATCTCGCGCATCAGCTGCGACAGGACGCCCTGCGGGAACGAGTACGACTCGAGCTCGTTCGCCTCGACGAGCGCCCCGAGTCGCGGTTCGTTGCCGATGTTGCTGCCGATCGTCCGCCGCATCAGCCCGGGCAGCCCCAACTGCGAGAAGCCGCGCTCCGCGAAGTCGCCGATCCCCACCACCCGGACGGTGGTCAGGTCGCGTGGTCGGCCGCCTTCCGTGTAGAGCGCGGCCAGCTCGTCGATGAACCGCTGCGGCAGCGCGTGCCCCGCGCCGGAGCCGGCGATCAGCAGCGTGCTCCCGTCGCCCACCAGGCCGACTGCCTCGCGCACGCCGATCACCTTGGTCACGGCATGTACCCCCCGGCATTCGGATTGAGCGTCTGGCCCAGGAACAGGCTGGAGGCGTCCGAGAGGAGGAAGACCACCGCGTCGGCGACCTCGTCGGCCCTGCCGAACCGGCCGAGCGGCATGCTCCGCAGCCGGCGGCGACCCTCCTCGCTGTCGACCAGCTCCGTCGTCATCTCGGTCACCGTCACGCCCGGCGCGACGGCGTTCACGCGGACGCCGCGCGGCCCGAACTCGGTGGCCAGCGCCCGGGTCAGTCCGATCAAACCGGCCTTCGCCGTGCTGTAGGCGGCGGTCTCGGTCACCCCGATCTGGCCGAGCCGCGACGCGATGTTGACGATCGTGCCGCTGCCGCGCTCGAGCATCGACGGCAGGACGGCGCGGCAGGTGCGAAACGCGGCCGTCAGGTCGGTTCGGATCACGACGTCCCAGTCGCCCGGGTCGATCTCGAGGAACGGCCCGACGAGCGTGGTCCCGGCATTGTTGACGAGCCCATCCACCTGCCCGAAGCGCTCGATGACGCGGGCGACCAGGGTCTCGGCCTGGTCGCCGTCGGCCAGGTCGGCCTCGAACGTCTCCGCTTCGGCGCCGAGGTCCATGGCTCGCGCCGCGGTCCGGGCCGCGCCGTCGGACGAGTGGTGGTAGTGCACCGCCACCCGCGCGCCTTCGGCGGCGGCCTTGACCGCCACGGCCGCGCCGATTCCGCGGCTGCCGCCCGTCACCAGGATCACTCGCTCGGCCAGGGCGCCACCCATCACGAACCCGCCACGCCGCCGGCCGGTGCCGCGGTCGAGTCACGCAGGAGGACCTCGGTCGGCAGCCGCTGGCGAGCCGGCCGCTCTCCGGCCAGGAGCCGGTCAGCGTGTTCGAAGCCCCGGCGTCCCATCTCGCGAAGCGGCAACCGGACGGTCGACAGGCTCGGCGCGATCAAGGCCGCCGTGGAGATGTCGTCGAAGCCGGCCACGGACACCTGCCCGGGTACGTCGATCCCGGCCGCCGCCAGCCGCTGCAAGGCTCCCAGCGCGAGCAGGTCGTTGGCGCAGCAGATCGCCGTGAACCGAGCGTCGCTCGCCCGCAGCAGGTCGACGCCGAGCTCCCCGCCCTCGCGGTCGAAGGTGGTGTGGACCACGAGCTGCTCGTCGAAGGCGATTCCCGCCCGTTCAAGACCCTGCCGGTAGCCGGCCAGCCGTTCCCGGGCCACGTAGAGCGCACGCGGCCCGGCCAGGAAGCCGATCCGCCGATGGCCGAGACCGACGAGCGCGACCACCATGTCGGCGATGCCGGCGGCATTGTCGACGCCCACGTCGGGCGCACCGAGCGCGTGCGGCGACAGGTGCACGACCGCCGCCCCGTCGGCCTGCATCGCGGCCAGGTGTCGCTCGATCTCGGCATTCTCCGTGGGATCGTCCAGCCCGCTGCCCGCGAAGACCACCGCCGCGGCGCGCATCGAGCGCAGCAGTCGGACGTACGACCGCTCACGCTCGGCATTTCGCTCGGAGCTGCAGGTGATCACCAGGTAGCCGGCGCTCGAGGCACCGTCCTCGACGCCGCGGACGACCTCCGAGAAGTACGGGTCGGTGATGTCGTGGACGATGACCGCGACCACCGGGACCCGGCTCTTGAGGAGGCCCCGGGCGAGCGCGTTGGGGACGTAGTCGAGCGTTCGCGCCGCCTCGAGGACGCGTTCGCGAGTCGCGGCGCTGACGGGGTAGTCGGACGACGAGACGACGCGCGACGCCGTCGCGGTCGACACGCCCGCCAGCCGGGCAACCTCCGTGATGGACGCCACCTAGAGGCTCAGTACGGATGCGGGAACGACCGGGGCACGTCCCGGACCGTGACCCACTGCCACTGCGTGAACTCGTCCCAGTTCGCCGCCCCGCCGAAGCGCGACCCGTTGCCCGAGGCGCCCATCCCGCCGAACGGGATGATCGCCTCGTCGTTCACGGTCTGGTCGTTGACGTGGACCATCCCGCTCTTGATGCGCTGGGCGAGATTCAACCCCCGCGAGATCGAGCGCGAGTAGACCGCCCCGGCCAGGCCGTAGTCGGTCTGGTTCGCCAGGGCGAGCGCCTCATCGTCGGTCTCGAAGGTGACCACCGGCGCGACCGGCCCGAAGATCTCGTCGGTCCAGGCGGGCAGGTCGGTCGACACGTCGGCGAGCACGGTGGGGCGATAGAACAGGCCCTCGTGGGTCCCGCCGACCGCGAGCCGGGCGCCGCCGTCGATCGATCGCCGGACGATCCCGTCGACGCGGGCCAGTTGCCGCTCGTTGACGATCGGCCCGAGGTCGACGTCCTCGCGGTACGGATCGCCGAGCCGCAGCCGCTTCGCCTTCTCGACGAGCGCATCGACGTAGTCGCCGGCCACGCTCCGGTGGACGATATGCCGGCCGGCCGCGAAGCAGACCTGGCCCTGGAACTGGAACGAGGCGTACGCGCCGGCCGAGGCGGCCGCGTCGAGGTCGGCGTCGTCGAGGACGACGAACGCGTTGTTGCCGCCGAGCTCGAGCGAGACCTTCTTGAGGAGCTGCCCGGCCAGCCCGCCGACACGGCGACCCGCGGCGGTCGATCCCGTGAACGACACGGCGTGCACGTTTGGGTCGGTCACGATCGCCTCGCCGACCTCGGCCCCACCGACGACGATCTGGAGCAGGCCCTCGGGCAGGCCGGCTTCGGCGAACACCGCGGCGAACATCGCGCCGCCCGCGACCGGCGTCTGAGGGTCCGGCTTGAGCACGACCGCGTTGCCGAGCGCCAGCGCCGGGGCGACGACCCGCATCCCCAGGACGCTCGGCGAATTCCACGGGGTGATCGCGCCGATCACCCCGATCGGGACCCGGCGGACCATCGACAGCCGCCCCGCCATCGCCGACGGCATCAGCGAGCCGTACGCCTGCGACGGCATGGTGGATGCGTTCAGCAGCTCCTGGACCGTGAAGTTCTGCTCATGGTGCATCTTCCCGTGGACGGCTCCGGTCTCGCGCTGCGTCCATGACCCGAACTCCTCGCGGTGGGATTCGTAGATGTCGGCCGCGCGACGCAGGATGCGGGCGCGCTCGATGTAGCTCGTGTCGGCCCACGCCGGCTGCGCAACGGCGGCCGCTGCGGCCGCCCTGGCGACGTCGTCCGTGGTGGCCTCCGGGACGGCGATCAGCGGTCGCCCGGTCGCCGGCTCGCGGATCTCCCGGGGCCTGCCGGTGCCCGGCGTCCAGGTCGCCAGGAACGAGTCAAGCCAGGCCATCGGTGCGCTCGCAACCATGTCGTTCTCCCTGCTGCCACGCCAGGCGCGGCGGTCAATGCGGCTCGGCCCGGCGACCGGTCGCCGGGTCGCGCCAGATCGGCCCACGCGCGAGGACCTGGTCGGTGAGGCCTTCCTCGAGGTAGGCCGGGTATTGCCACGAATACAACGTCTTGGCGACCTGTCCTGGGTAACCCAGGCGCTCGCGGACGCCCTTGTCGGTGTAGTAGCCGCCGACGACGACCAGGAGCAGCGCCGAGTGCTGTTCGGGTTCGTCGCGCTCGAGCGCCGCGAGACGGGCCGCCGGGTCGTCGCCGAGCTCGGGCCGGAGCGCCCGTCGGAGTGGCTCGACCAGGTCGGGCCGCGCGTTGAGCACGAACCGCAGGCGCGCGTCGCCGATGATCGCGGCGGCGGAGGGCATGCCGTGGGCCGCCGGGATGAGCTGGTCGGCGACTGCCGTGAAGGCGGCGCGCGCGTCAACCCCCAACAGGGTGAGCGGATCCGCCGGCGTGGCTGGAGGAGTCGTCCGGCTCACGCAGGCACCCGCTGGTTGAACCGGGATCTCGACCATGTGGTCGGCGGCGCGAAGCGCCAGCGCGCAGATCGACGACGTCGGGTTGACCCCGGCCGAGGTCACGAAGCTGCTGCCGTCGACGATGTACAGGTTCGGCACGTCGTGCGACCGATTCCAGCGGTCGATGACCGAGGTCGTCGGGTCGTCGCCCATCCGCGCGGTGCCGAGCAGGTGCCACCCCGAGTAGCGCATGAGGCGATCCACTTCCACGGTGTGGGCGCCCGCCTCGCGGAGCGATTCCGACGCCCGCTCGATGTGGAAGTCGAGCAGCCGGCGCGAGTTCTCGGAGACCGCGTAATGGATCTCCGGTGCGGGGACGCCGGACGAATCGGTCAGGGTTGACGACAGGGTCAGGTGATTGGCCTCGTCCGGCAGGTCTTCGCCGAACAGCCCCCAATTCGCGCCGCGGCCCAGGTGCGAGCGTACGTGGATATGGTGGTCCGGGCCCCAGGCCTGCGACCCCGCGCGGCTTGGCAGCGCCGCGTTGATCGGGCCAAAGGTCGGCGCGAGGCCCCACTTGGCGCCGCGGACGAAGCCACGCCGTTCGTCGGTCTCGTAGAACTCGAACGATTCGATCGAGCAGCCGAACTGGCCCTGCCAGCTCTCGAGGTCCTCGTCGAACAGCCCGGCCACGTTGGCGAATGGGTGCATCATCAGACGGCGGCCCACCAGCCCGGACGAATTCGCGAGCCCGTCCGGGTGCGTCGGCGACGTCGACAGCAGCAGCAGCCGCGGCGTTCCGATCGCGTTGGCAGCCAGGACCACGACACGGGCCGGCTGGAAGTGCTCGCCGCCGTCGCGGTCGAGCCAGGTCGCCCCCGTGACCAGACCGGCCGCGTTCGTGTCGAGGCGGCGGACTCGTGCGCCGGTCACCAGCCGCGCCCCGTGCTCGACGGCCTTTGGCCAATGGGTCAGGTCGGTCGACGCCTTGGCACCCTCGCCGCAGCCCTGCTGGCAGGTCCCGCGCTGCACGCAGGGACGTCGCCCGTCGTAGGCGACGGACAGGATCGAATTCGGCTCAGGCCACCAGTGCCAGCCCAGCCTGGTGTGCGCCCGAGCGACCTTCAAGCCGCCGGCGCCGATCGGCAGCGGCGGCAGCGGCGGGTCCTCGCCACCGGCCGGATAGGCCGGGTCCCCACCCATCCCCGACACGCCGAACTGGCGGTCGGTCCGCTCGTAGTACGGACGCAGCTCGTCGTAGGTCAATGGCCAGTCGTCCGCGACACCGTCCAGCGACCGGACGCGGAAGTCAGACGGCAGCATCCGGGGCCAGGCTCCGGCGAAGATGAGCATCGAGCCGCCGACCGCGGAAAACATCAGCGGCGACACCTCGGCGTCGCGCTCGTCGATCGGGTAGTCCTCGGGCAGCCCGCGGACGTTGGGACTCGTCGACCACTGCTTGCGCATGGTCAGCTCCCAGTCGAGCTCGGCACCGCGGTACTCGGCCTTGTCGTGCCAGTCGCCCTGTTCGAGGCAGACGACGCCGAACCCGGCCTCCGCCAGTCGAAGCGCCACGACCCCGCCGGACGCGCCGGCACCGATGATCAGGACGTCTGCGGGCTCGGCGGCCAAGGGTCCCTCCAGAGACGACGATCGCGGCTGTCCCAGCGACCAGCGCGGGCCATAGTAAAGCTTCTCTATCGAGAGCGTGCGCCGGAATCGTCCAGCGCAAGGGTGCACTCCTCGCATGACCGAGCGCACGGACCGTTACGCAGTCCGCACGATCACCGCCGAGCGAAAGCGGCGCGGTTCAGCCGCGTAACGGTCCGGCGACGCGGACATGCGCCCGATCCGGGCTGGCTGGCCGCGTAACCGTCCGGCGATCAGGAACGCGCCAGGACCCTCGTCGGCGAGTCCGACAGCAGCCCGACCTCGGCCAGCACGGCCGCCAGCCGCGCACGCTCGTCGTCGCCGAGCGGCAGGAGCGGCCGGCGCACGTGGGCGGCCTCGAGCACGCCGAGGATGCGCAGGCACTCCTTGAGCCGGACCCGGTAGTCGCCGACCGGTTTCGCGAACACCACGTCGGCGAGGCGCTGGACGCGGCGGCCGAGCGCCATCGCGTCGTCGATCCGGCCGCCCCGCCAGGCGTCGATCATGTCGGCCTGTTCACGGGTCATCACCGCGCCGAACCCGATCAGCGCCCCGGTTGCCCCGAGCATGAACGACTCGAGGATGAAGTTGTCGTTGCCCGTCAGGAGCGTGATCGGCCGTGGGAGCTCGGCCACCAGGCGGGCCGTATCCACGAACCGACGGGCATCGAACGACGCCTCCTTGATCGCAACGACCCCGTCGATCGAGGCCATGGCCCGCAGCGTGTCGAGCTCGAAGTTCACGCCGGCCAGGGCCGGCTGGAGCTGGAACAGGATCAGGGGCAGCCCGACCTGGGCGATGGCCTGGTGGTAGCCGACCGGCACCCGCACGTCCAGCGGATCGCTCAGGTAGGCGGGGATCGGGAAGACCAGCAGGGCGTCCGCGCCAGCCGACCTGAATTCCCGTGCCTGGCGAACGGCCGCGTCGGTGGAGGGGCCGGCGAGGCCGGCGACGATCGGGAGGTCCGTCTCCTCGCGGACGATGCGAAGCACCCGGACCTTCTCGTCGTGCGTCAGGTGCGGCCCCTCACCGGTGTCGACATTGATCGCGAGCGCGACCGGCCCTTGCCCGGCGATCCACCGGATGTAGGCGCGGAGGCCGGGCTCGTCGATGCTCCCGTCGGCGAATATCGGCAGGACGGTCGCCGGGATGAGGCCGTTCAGGTCGAGGGTCATGGCTCCTCCGATGGGTCGACGCCGGTTCGCCGACCGGCTGCCATCTTACGTCGCGAGACGGCGCATCCGGTCGAGCCTCGCGGAGGTTCCGGACGACCCACGAACCGATGCAGCCGGTGCCGCAGGTGACCAGGAATCTCTCGCCAACCATGGCTCCTCGCTTGCCGCCGCCGGGCCTTGCGCCGAGTCCGGGACCGGGCCGCTCAGGCAACGACCTCGTAGCCCTGGATCTCCGTGCCGCCGTGGAGCGCCGCGAGATCCGGCTGGAGCGCCTGGTGGACCTCCGACGTCCGCCAGCCCGCGGCGGACTCCCCATCCTCGAACCGGAACGACATCTGGTAGCGCGTCGCGCTGTCGACCTCGCGCAGGAGCTCGACCCGGACGAAGCCGGGGGCCTTCGCCATCGTCGGCCCATACCGCTCGCCGAAGAACCGCTCGAACGCCTCGATGCGACCGGGATGGACGTTGAAGGTGATGTGCCGCTCGATCATCGCATCGTCCTCGCTGGAGTCCCGTGGTTGCCGCTGATTGGCCTTACCAGTTGACCACTATACCAGCCGACGTCTACGATACGGCAAGGACTCCATCCCGAGAGGAGCCGCGACGGACGTAAATCGCGTGTTGCAGACCGGCCAGACGGGCAAGCCCACGGCGGCCGCGCCCGAAGCCCGGTTCGAGGTCGTCTCGCGGAGCACCCTGCCCGAAGAGATCGCCAACCGCCTGCTCGACCAGATCCGCGCGCAGCAGCTGCGACCCGGGGACAAGCTTCCGGCCGAACGCAATCTCGCCCGGATGATGGAGGTGAGCCGGCCCGTGCTGCGCGAGGCGCTTCGCGCGTTGGCGCTGATGCGGGTCGTCGACATCCGCCAGGGCGACGGCACGTACATCACCTCGCTTGAGCCGAAGCAGCTGATCTCGCATCTCGACTTCGTGTTCTCCAGGGACAGCATCGCCCTCGTCCAGCTGCTCGAGGCACGCCGCGTGATCGAGACCGGCAACGTCCGGCTCGCCGCGGTCCGGGTGACCGACGACGAGCTGACCGCACTCGAGGGTCGGCTCGGGGCGATGGCCGCCTGCATCGACGATCCGGAGCGGTTCAGCGAGCTCGATATCGCCATGCACACGGCGGTCTGCGCGGCCGCCAACAACTTCCTGCTGCTCCAGTTCATGAACATCATCAGCACCCTGGGCCGCTTGAGCCGCGAGCGAACCGGCGGCCTGCGCGCGGTCCGCGACGCCGCCCTGCACGATCACCGCCGGATCGTCGACGCCCTTCGCCGGCACGACCCCGATGCCGCCGAAGCGGCGATGCGCGACCACCTCGACCACGTAGATGCCGGTCTCAAGTCGGTGATCGGACCCGATGACGCGCCGCCCACCACGGCGCTCGCGGACGTCGCCCGATGAACGTCCGGGGTCGGAAGACGCTCGACGTCAGGCGCGACGCGGTGTTCGACGCGATTTTCGATCCGACCACCCTGCTCGGGATCATTCCCGGGTGCAGTGAGATCGAGCGAGTCGATGACGTCGAGTATCGGGGCCGGATCACGCTCCGGCTGCCCGGGATGGTCGGCGCGTACCGGACGGTCGTCCGGATCGTCGAGACGGAGCGACCGGCCTTCGGCCGGCTCGCCGGCGAGGTCGCCGGCTCGCTCGGCGTCATCAGGGGGTCGGCCACGTTCCGCCTCACGGACAGCGGCGGCCGGACCACCGTCGAGTACGAGGGGGACGCCGCGATCAGCGGGCCGCTGGCCCGTCTCGACACGCGCTTCGCCGAAGGCCTGGCGGCGTCGCTGATCAAGCAGGGGCTGGCCAACCTGGAGAGCCGTCTCCAGGGCGAGCCCGCAGGCGAGGCCGTCGGCGATCCCCGGCACGCGATCAAGGAGGGTTCGAGGTGACGGTCCAGGCCTACCTGCTGCCGAGATCGATGCCGGAGGCGCTGGGATTGCTCGAGCAACACGGCGCCGACCTCCTGGTGATCGCCGGCGGGACCGTCGCGATGCCGCTCATCAATGACGGGATCTCGATGCCGTCCACCGTGATGGGGCTTCGGCTGGCCGGTCTCGACGGGATCGAGCGTGCCAACGGCCGCGTCCGGATCGGCGCCACGACGACCCTGACCCAGTTGCTCGACCAGGACGTGGTGCCGGTCCTCCGCGAGGCGGCGCGGAACACGGCCAGCTGGACGATCCGGAACATGGGCACGGTCGGGGGGAACCTGTTCACGCCGCCGCCCGGTGGCGATGTGGCGGTCGCCTTGCTCGCACTGGGCGCGAGCGTGACGCTTGCCAGCTCCCTCAGCGCCCGGGTCGTCTCGCTCGCCGACTTCTACACGGGCTTCATGACCAACGAGCTGGCGCCCGACGAGCTGCTCGCCGACATCTGGGTGCCGATCCCGAGCCAGCCGATGGCCTATCTCAAGTTCGGCCGCAAGCACGCCAACACACCGGCCGTGGTCACGGTGGCTGCGCGCCTCGACTGGGAGGGCGACCGGATCGCGGACGCCCGCATCGCCCTGGGAGCCGTCGGCCCGCATCCGATCCGGGCCCATGCCGCGGAGCGGATCGTGGTCGGGACTGGCCTGGGGGCCGAGGTGATCGCCGCGGCGGGCGCGGAGGCCGCCGCCGAATGCGACCCATTCACCGACGGGGTGGCCACGGACTGGTACCGGCGCCGGATGGTCGACCTGTTCGTCGTCCGGGCCCTCGAGCAGCTGGCGGCCGGCGCCGCCACGGGGGAGCGATAGCCATGGCCTCGACGATCGTCACCTTCGTGCTCGGCGACCGCGAGGTCGAGGTCCTCGTCCGGCCGATGACCACCCTGCAGTCCGTCCTGCGCAACCAGCTCGGCCAGACCGCGACCAAGGAGGGCTGCCGGCAGGGAGGCTGCGGGAGCTGCACGGTCCTCGTCGACGGAGAGCCGCTGGCGTCGTGCCTCCTGCCGGTCGAGGACATCGCCGGCCGGCGCGTCACGACGCTCGAGACGCTGACACCCACCCAGGGGCTGCATCCGATCCAGCAGTCGTTCGTGGACGCCTACGCCTTCCAGTGCGGGTACTGCACACCGGGGATGGTCATGCTGACGAAGGCGCTCCTCGATCACGACGACTCGCCGAGCGATGCCGACATCGACCGGGCGCTGACCGGCAACCTGTGCCGCTGCACCGGCTATCAGCCGATCATCACGGCCATCCGTCGGGCGGCCGCAGCGAGCGCCGCGACGGACGCGGAGCCGGCCCGATGAGCGCCCGGCTCGAGGTCGTCGGCCAGTCGGTCGGTCGGAGCGATGCCGTCGCGCACGTGACGGGCCGGACGCGGTACACGTCCGATCGCGTCTTTCCCGGGATGCTCCACCTCAAGATGGTCCGCAGCCCCGTCCACCATGCGCGGATCAGGGGCGTCGACCTGTCCGAGGCCGAGCGAGTCCCGGGCTTCGTCCGAGCCCTGACCGGCGCGGACGTCCCGCACAACCGCTACACCATCCTTTCGCTCATCGGCGTGGAGCCAGAAGAGGAGTTCGTCCTGGCCGAGGATCGCGTCCGGTTCAAGGGCGAGGCGATCGTCGCCATCGTGGCCGAGACCGAGGAGGCGGCCATGGAGGCCGTCTCGGCGGTTCGCCTCGACCTCGAGGAGCTGCCCGCCGTCTTCGACGTGGAGGAGGCGCTCAAGCCGGGCGCCCCGATCGTGACCCACTGGGGCACCAACACCTTCATGTACGAAGGGAACCCGTGTCGCCGCGTGCGGCTTGGGGACGTGGAGGCAGCATTCGCCCATGCCGACCACATCGTCGAGGGGGTCTACAACACCAGCCCGATCGAGCAGGCCCCGCTCGAGACGACCGGCTGCATCGCCGTCCCCGAGGCCGGGCGGTTCACGGTCTACACCAACACCCAGGCGCTGTATTTCAGCCTCGACAACACCTCGATCATCCTGCAGGTCCCCGGCAACCGGCTCCACTTCGTCGGCGGGACGGTCGGTGGCGGGTTCGGCGGCAAGGTCGACGTCATCGTCGAGCCGATCGCGACCCTGGCGGCGATGAAGACCGGGCGCCCGGTTCGCTTCGTCTACACGCGCTCCGAGGAGATGCAGGTCTCGTCGACCCGCAGCGCGTGGCGGATCTACCTCAAGGACGGGGTGACGAGCGACGGCCACATCATCGCGCGCAAGGTGACGAGCTACGCCGATTCCGGTGCGTACAGCCGGCAGACGCCGTACGCCCTGACCAAGCACGCGGCCAACGCCGCCGGCCCATACGCCATCCCCAACGTCTCGATCGACGCCTACTGCGTCTACACCAACCGCCAGCCGACGAGCGCCATGCGAGGGTTCGGCGTGACGATGGCGTCGTTCGCCCTGGAGGTCCAGATGGACAAGATCGCCGAGGCGGTGGGCGTCGACCCGTGGACCATCCGGTTCCTCAACGCCTACCACAACGGGGACCTCAAGCCGCACCGGAAGCTCGCCGAGGACGCGACCCTGATCGAGACCATGCAGGCCGCGGCCGCCCTCGTCGGGCACGAGCTGACGCCCGAGCAACAGGCGATGACGTCGGCGCCGCGCGCCGGCGGCGAGCACGGAGGCCGCTAGCCATGGCCAAGCTGCACGGCACCGGGATCGCGGCCGTCAACTACCCGACCGGGATGAACCTTGGTGGCGACCCGTCGCAGGCCCTCATCCACGCCACGACCAGCGGGTCGTTCGTGGTCACCCTGTCGGCCACGGACCTCGGCCAGGGACTGCGGACCGTCATCGGACAGATCGCCGCCGAGACGCTCGGCGTCGCGTTCGACGAGGTGGTCATCGACACCGCCGACACGGACACCGGCCCGCACGACATGGGCACCTTTGCCAGCCGTGCCACTCACCGTGTCGGCAACGCGGTCATCGCCGCCGCGGTCGAGGCGCGCAAGGCGCTGCTCGACGTCGCGGCCGAGGAGTTCGAGGCGTCGGTCGACGAGCTGGAGTTCGACGGGCACGGCAACCTGATGGTCCGCGGGGTCCCCGCCCGGTCGATGAGGATCGCCGAGATCGCCTCGCTCGCCCAGTTCAAGTACGGCAAGACCATCGCCGGCCGCGGCAGCTTCATGAAGCCCAAGAGCGAGGTCGACCCCGAGACGGGCGCCATGGATCCCGACTCGACCGAGGCCCATGCCTGCACGGTCGCCGAGGTCGAGGTCGACACCGACACCGGCGAGGTCACGGTCCTCAGTATCAAGAGCGCCTACGAGGTCGGGCAGCAGGTCAACCCCGCCCTCGTCCAGGGCCAGATCACCGGCGGCGCCTGGATGGGCATGTCGCATGCCCTGTACGAGACCACCGCGCCGTACTACCCGGCACCCGACCACAGCCCCCGCGACTTCAGTGAGTACCTCATGCCCGGGCCGCTGGAGCTGCCCGAGATCGACTGCGTCGTGCTCGAGATGCCGTCCTCGAACGGCCCGTACGGCGTCAAGGGGATCGGGGAGATGACCGCCAACTCGCCGATCCCGGCAATCGTCAACGCCATCTACCATGCGACCGGGGTCCGGATCGACGAGCTTCCGGTGACCCCCGAGAAGATCCTCCGGGGACTCGACGCGAGGAGATCCTGAATGGGACAGATCACCGGCTGGGACGAGTTCCCGACCGTCGAATACGTGCCGGGCGTCTTCCGCCAGACGATCTCGGGCGAGAAGACGATGCTCACCCGGATCGTCTATCGGGGCGGTGTCGTCGTGCCCGACCATCACCACCCGGCCGAGCAGCTGATGCTCGTCGAACAGGGTCGGCTGTGGGCGAAGGTGGGCGACGAGGAATCGGAGGTCGGCCCAGGATCGATCCTGGTCATCCCGTCGGACTGGGTCCACGCCTTTCGCCAGCTGAGCGACGAAGACGTGGTCTTCTACGAGTGCTTCTCGCCGATCCGGCTCGAGTATCTGGTCGGGTACAAGGGACCGGACGCGTCGCTGGCGATGATGCGGCGCGCCCTTGCCGGGGAGCAGACCCGCTAGGCTTGCCTCACGAATCGCCGTCTCGCAAAGGGAGTGCCATGGGTCAGCTCGACGCGTTCAGCCTCGACGGGAAGGTTGCCCTCGTTCCAGGGGGAGCCGGGGCGATCGGCTCGGCCATGGCCGAGGCGCTGGCTGGGGCCGGGGCTCGCGTGGCGGTCGGCGACCGGACCTGTCGGATGTGCGACGACGTGGTTGCCCGGGTCCAGCGGGTGGGATCGGTCGGGATCGGCATCGCTGCCGACGTCACGAAGGAGGCCGACTGCGACCGGATGGTGGCTGAGACGATCGAGCAGTTCGGCCGGATCGACATCCTGGTCAACGCAGTCGGGGGCGGAGCCGGCAAGGTGCTTCACCCGGCGGAGGCCTATCCCCGGGCGGACTGGGACTGGATCATGGAGCTCAACCTCCGGAGCACGCTGCTCGCCACGCAGTCGGCCGCGCGGGCGATGATCGAGGCGGGGCGCGGCGGCAGCGTCCTCAACATCTCGTCGGTACGGGCCAACCTGGGAATCAACGCCGGGTATTCCGCGTACGTGGCGGCCAAGGGCGCGATCAGCTCGCTGACCCGGCAGTGGGCGACCGAGTGGGCGAAGCACGGGATCCGGGTCAATGCCATCATGCCCACCTTCGTCGATACTCCGCAGGTCGCATCCCTGCTCGCCGATCCGGCGTTCAAGGCCGGCGTGGTGAGCCGGATCCCGCTCGGCCGCGTTGGTGAGACGAGCGACCTCGTCGGCGCGGCGATCTTCCTCTGCTCCGACGCCGCCTCGTTCGTGACCGGCCAGATCCTCGGGATCGACGGCGGCCTCACCGCCACGCAGTAGCAACCTGGAGAGCCCTTCGCCATGCCATCCGCCACGCTCGACCTCGAACGCGTCACGCCCCACATCTTCACGACGACCCGGCTGCGCGGCTGCAACCCGAGCTTCGTCACGACCTCCGACGGCGTCGTGGTCATCGATACGCCACAGCTGCCGACGCGCGCCGTCGCGATGCGCGCCGAGGCCGAGACCCACGGCCCGATCCGCTACCTGATCAACACCGAGAGCCACGTCGACCACATCTTCGGCAACTGGTGGTTCCGCGGCGCGGGCGAGATCGTCAACCACCAGGCGCTCTGGAACATCTTCATGGACCCGACCGCGGCGCTCGACCCGTTCGCCTATGCGCTCGAGGCGATCCCGACCGACGATCCCGACGCCGCACCCTTGATCCCGGACCGGGATGACTACTATGCGAACCTGCCACGCGGCACCGTCGTGTTCACGGGGGACCTGACCCTTCGCGTCGGCGACCACACGTTCCATTGCCTGTGGACGCCCGGGCACACGCCGGGCCAGTTGGCGATCCACGTGCCCGAGGAGCGGGTCGTGTTCACGGGGGACACGATCTTCTCGGGCTGCCAGACCTGGCTGATGACCTCGAATGTCGACCAGTGGCTCGAGGCGCTCGAGCGGATCCGGGCGCTGCCGGATGTCGACCACGTCGTCCCCGGGCATGGCCCCGTCGTGACGCTCGACTACGTCCAAACCCAGCGCGCCGTGCTGCTGCGCTGGAAGGCGGCCGTCGCGGACGCGGTGGCGAAGGGCTGGTCGCGCGAGGAGACGATCGCGCGGGTGCGCTTCGACGACGAGTTCGGCCCGGTCGACGTCGGGCAGGGCTACATGATGGATCACATCCAGAACAACAACGCCGGCACGCTCTGGGACAAGCTCTCGGCGCTGGAGTACGCGAAGGGCCGGTAGCCCTCGGGCGCCCGCCGCGCGCCGCCCGCGGCGCGCCGTTCCGACTGCCGGCTAGGCGCGCCCGGCCGCGGCCTCATCGGCGCGCGTCCGGCCGGCGAGCCCGATGAGGTCCTCGTGGAGCTCGAACCAGGTGCCGTGGTAGCTGTCCACGCGGGGTGAGGCGATGAAGCGCGAGTCGCCGAAACGCGCCGCCTGGAGGGAGCGGCCGAGCCGGATGCCGTAATCGGCGAGTCGGGGGAGGGCCGCCGCGCATGGTCGGAGCCAGGTCATCGCGTCGGCGTGGAGCGCCGCGAGCCGCTCGAGGACGTCGCGGTCGTATTCGGCGTCGGTGTGGTCGTTAAGGACCTGGGCCGCCGGATCGCGGACTTGCCAGGCCGTCACCGCGTCCTTGACTCGACGGTCGAGCTCGAGGAAGGCGTTCAATGCCGCTTCGGCGTCTACGTGACCCCAGGCCGCCCGGTCGGCTTCCAGCAGCGCGGCGGCATGGGCCGTCCCGGCTTCGGTCAGGCGGAATGCGCCGGCGGCCGAGCGGACGAGACCGTCGATTGCCAGTTGATCCACGATCGGCCGGACCTCCTCGGGCGTGGCCAGCATTGCCTCGGCGAGGCCGGTCAGCTGGGCGAATCCCTTAATCGCGACGGCCCGGAGGCAGCCTTCGGCGGTGACCTTCCGCGTGGTTGTCGGCACGGAGGCGGCGTCGGGTTCGGTCCCCTGCCCGACCGGGATCCCGAGCTCGGTCGCCCAGTCGAGGAGCGTGCGCGCCTGCGGCACGACCTCGCTCGTGCCGCCGATCGCGCCCTCGAACACCTCGCCCGAGCTGCCGTCGATGGTGATCACGTCGCCCGCCTTGAGTGCACGCCCGCCGGCCAGCAGCACCACACCGTCGTGGACCACGACCCCGTCGGCCCCGACGACCGCCGGGATCCCCCAGCCGCGCGCGACGACGGCGGCATGGCTGGCGAGCCCGCCCCTCGAGGTCAGGATGCCGGCCGCCCGGGCCATGCCGTGGACGTCGTCGGGCGACGTCTCGGCACGCACGAGGATCGCGGCGCCGCCCTGGTCGGCGAGCGCGGCGGCAGCCTCCGGCGACGTGACGATCGGGCCGCTCGCCATTCCGGGCGAGGCTGGCAATCCGGTGACCAGCGGCTGGGCGAAGCCGCTGCGAACGGCCGCCGCGCGGGGCGGGTCGCCGAGCAGCGGGAGGACCCGCCGAACGGCCTCCTCGCGAGTCAGTGGGAACCCCGGGTCATCGGCCATGTCGGCGGCGATCCGGAGGGCGGCCTGCGGGCTGCGCTTGCCGACCCGGACCTGGAGCATCCACAGCCGCCCGTCCTCGATCGTGAACTCGATGTCGCACAGGTCGGCGAAGTGCCGCTCGAGACGTGCGGCGAATACGCGGAGCTGCGCCGCGACCTCGGGCAGGCGCTCGTCGAGGACGGCGATCGGCTCGGTCCGATGCGTGCCCGCGACGACCTCTTCGCCCTGCGCCCCGAACAGCACGTCGCCGTAGAGCGTGGCCTCGCCGGTGGCCGGGTTGCGCGTGAACGCGACGCCCGTCGCAGATGTCGGACCGCGGTTCCCGAAGACCATGGCCTGGACCGTCACCGCCGTCCCGAGATCGTCGGCGATCCCCTCCCTCGCCCGATAGGCTGTCGCCCGGCTACTGCGCCAGGACCGGAACACCGCCTTGATCGCGAGGCGGAGCTGCATCCACGGGTCGGACGGCGTGTCGGTGCCGACGATGGCCCGAAACCCGGCGTCCAGGCGCTCGTGACAGCCGTGGGCGAACGCCTCGCTGCCTGAGACGGCCGCGAGTCCGGCGCAGATCTCGCCGTTCAGGCCAAGGTCGAGCAGGGTGTCCATCATCCCCGGCATCGACACGGCCGCACCGGACCGGACGCTGACCAGCAGCGGGTCCGCCGGATCCCCGAACCGGCGACCCAGGACGCCTTCGACCGTCGCCATCGCCCGGCGCACCTCGTCGTCGAGCCCGTCCGGCCAACCCGCCGCCAGGTAGGCGCGGCAGGTCTCCGTGGTGATCACGAAGCCGGGCGGGACGGGCAGGCCGAGGTCCCGGGCCATCACCCCGAGGTTGGCCGCCTTGCCGCCGAGCAGCGCCCTGGCCTCGGCGGGCGTGCCGGGGTGGGCGGCGTCGAGCGGGTAGACCCGCGTCATGGCGCCGACTCCTCGGCTGCCCGGGCCTCCGCCTCGGCGTCGCGGAGCGCCCGCCAGACCCGTTCCGGGGTGAGCGGCAGGTCGCGGATGACGACCCCAGTAGCGTCGCGGACCGCCGCCGCGACCGCCGGCGCGACGCACAGCAGGGCGCCTTCGCTCATGCCCTTGGCACCGTACGGCCCCGGTCCGTCGCCGTTCTCGATCGCTGCGCTCTCCATCCGGAGCGGCAGGTCCATGCTCGTGGGGATCCGGTAGTCGATCGCCCCGAGGTTCCGGATCCGCCCTGTCTCGTCGAGGATGTAGTGCTCCATGAGCGTATGGCCGAGGCCCATCACCGCGGCACCCTCGTCCTGCCCGCGGACCTGCATCGGGTTGAGCGCCCGGCCCACGTCCGACACGGTCACGTGGCGGGCAACCGACACGTCGCCGGTCTCGCGGTCGACCTCGACCTCGACTGCGGTGCAGTTGAACTCGTAGAACGCCGCGGTCCCGCCGAGCGGATGGTCCGGCTCGGCTTCCTTGCGCATCTCGCCGAGGCCGACCACCTCACCGCCCAGCCGGCCCAGCCCACGAATCAGCACGTCCCGGACGGGGAGCACACGGCCGTCGATCCGGACCTCGCCGCGATCGACCACGATCGACGACTCGTCCACGCCCTCGAGGCGGGCGGCCATCGCCCGTAGCTTCGCCTGGACGTCGCGACAGGCGAGCAGCACCGCGTTGCCCATCAGGACCGATGAGCGGCTGGCCGACGTCTGCTGGTCGTACGGCACGACCGCGGTGTCGCCCATCACGACCGTCACCCAGTCGATCGGCGCACCGAGCTCGTCCGCCGCGATCTGGGCGAGGATCGTCCGCGCTCCCTGGCCCATGTCCGACGTGCCGGCGTAGACCACCACGCTGCCGTCGGCCAGCAGGCGCACGGTCGCATAGGACAGGCCGGTCGTCGGGCCCTCCTTGAGGCCGACGGCGATCCCGCGCCCGTGGCCGCTCGGGGCCGGCGTGCCCCAGCCGATCAGCTCGGCCGCTCGACGCACGCTCTCGGCCCACTCGCCGTCGGCCGGGGTGTCACCGGGGATGAACGCGTCTCCCCGGCGCGCGAGATTGCGCAGCCGGAGCTCCAGCGGATCGATCCCGAGCACCCTGGCGGCCTCGTCCAAGTTCAATTCGACGGCCCAGATCTGCTGGGGATTGCCAAAGCCACGGAACGCCGTGGACGGGACCGTGTGCGACAGCACGCTCCGGGCGACGATCCGGACGGCCGGCGTCATGTACGGTCCGTTCGACGTGTAGCTGCCCTTGGCCACGGTCCGATCCGCGATGTCCGCGTACGCACCGATCAGGTAGTCCGCCACGATGTCCCGGAACAGGAGGGTCCCGTCCCGCCGGAACCCCGACCGGACGTGGACCTCCGCCGCGCCCCGGCGGACGGCCTGGAACGTCTCCTCGAGCGTCAGGACGAGCCGGACCGGCCGTCCCAACCGACGGGCCATGAACGCGAGCAGGGGCTCGTACTTGGCGTGCTGCTTGCCACCGAACCCGCCACCCGGGTCGGGGGCGAGGATCCGGACCTTCGCCAGGGGCAGGTCCAGGAGGGAGGCGATGACCCGCTGCAGCCAGTTGGGATGCTGGATCGAGCTCCAGACGGCGATCCCCTCGCCGTCCGGTGCGGCCATGAAGGCGTGCGGCTCGATCGCGAACTGGGTCACCATCGGAAACGTGTAGGAGCCTTCCACGACGACGTCCGCCACGGCGGCCGCCGTTTCGACTTCGCCCCAGCCGTAGCGATGCTCCCGCAGGACGTTCGTTGCCGCATGCGGATCGCCCGGCCGGAGCGACGGGTCCTGGACGAGCGGGGCGGCCGGGTCGAGGCAACCCGCGATCGAGAAGACCGCCGGGAGCTCCTCGAATTCCACCCGGACGAGCGCTGCCGCGGCTTCGGCCTGGTCCGTCGTCTCGGCGGCCACGGCCGCCACCGGGTCGCCGTGGTACTTGGTCTCGCCGGTCGCGATGACCGGCCGGTCACGAAGCTGCGGCCCGAAGCGCGGCATCGGGTCGGGCAGGTCCGCCGCCGTCATCACCAGCCGGACGCCCGGGACCGCCAGGGCCTCGGCCGCATCGATCCGCAGGATGCGCGCCCGGGCCACCGGGACCGTGACGAGCTTGACCTGCAGGACGTCGGCGAGAGGAATGTCGGCGACGTAGGCCTGCCGACCGATGACCCGCTCGAGGCCGCCGACCCGGGCGAGGGCGGATCCCACGGCGCCCGCGTGGTTCCCGGGCCCGGTCACTGGGGTGCCAGTCCGGCATCGGGCGTCGAGGCCGGATCGGGGCGGTCGACCGACGGGGTCGAGGTCGGCACGGCAGCGCCCGTCTCCGGTCGCTCCGCCGCAGACAACACGGCCTCGATGATCTGCTCGTAGCCGGCGCACCGACACAGGTTCCCGGCCAGGCCCTCCTCGACGTCGAGCCGGGTGGGATGCGGGTTGGCGTCGAGCAGCGCTCGCGCGGCCAGCAGCTGGCCCGGGATGCAGAAGCCGCACTGCGCGGCGCCGTGGTCGAGGAACGCCTGCTGGAGCGGATCGAGGCGCCCCCCGGCGGCCAGGCCCTCCACGGTCGTGACGGCCGATCCGTCGGCCTCGACCGCGAGCATGAGGCACGAGTCGACGCTCTGTCCGTCGACGAGCACGGTGCACGCGCCGCACTCCCCGACCAGGCAGCACTCCTTGGTGCCGGTCAGCCGGAGGTCGTCGCGGAGCACCTCCAGCAGGGTGTGGTGCGGCAGCACCTCGAGCGAGCGCTCGCGGCCGTTGACCGTGAGCGCGACCGGAAGGGTCGAGGTCATCGCCGGACTGCCGCTGCGCCGAGCCGCTCGATCGCGAGCCCGACAGCCCGGAGGCCGAGCACATGGAGCATGGCGAGACGGTACTCGGGGCTGGCCCGCATCGAACGCGGCGACGGGCTGGCATCGCCGAACAGCACGTCGAGCCGCTCCATCCTGACCCGGTCGATCGCGGTCGGGATCGGCCAGGATGTCCCGGTCGTCGGCGGAGCGGATCGGCCGCGGTCCGAGACTGCCGTAGGCCAGCCGGGTGAGCCCGTCGTCGAACACCGCGCAGGCGAGCGTGACCGAGGCCAGATCGTGGCCGCGCCGGCGGGTGCGTCGCAGGTGGACCGAACCGTGTCGGGCGGGGTGCGGCAGCTCGATCGCCTCGATCAGCTCGCCGCGCTCGAGCGTCGTGACTCCCGAGCGGACGAAGAACTCGTCGATCGGGATCCGTCGCCGACCGGCCGGCCCGGCGGCGACGACCGTGGCGTCGTAGACCAGGAGCGAGGGCGCCGTGTCCGCCGCCGGCGAGGCGTTGGCGATGTTGCCGGCCAGCGTCGCGCGGTTGCGGATCTGGACCGACCCGACGACCGCCGCCGCCTCCGCCAGCGCCGGGAAGTGGCGCCGGACGCCATCGTCGGCGGCGATGTCGGTCATCACGGTGGTCGCGCCGATCGTCAGGATGCCGTTCGCCTCGCGGATGGCCGGACAGAGCTCGGCGACGCGCTTGACGTCGACGACGACCCGCGGTCGGAGACTCCCGTCGCGCAGCCGGATCAGCAGGTCCGTGCCGCCGGCCAGGAGGCGCGCATCGGGACCGTGCTCGGCGAGCAGCGCTACCGCCTCGGCGAGGGTGGTCGGTCGTTCGTACTGGAAGGGGTGCATCGTCCGGCCGATCCCGCGGCGCCTACAGAACCCGATCGACTTCGTCGAGCAGGACCTGCGGGGTGGCTGCCCGGACGAAGTAGAACGGGCGCTCGGCGAAGCGCTCGACGAACTTCGCCCGGGCTCCGCGCAGGTCGTCCCGGTCCACGAGCGGCATAGGCAGGCCCGGCGCCAGCAGCTCGTTGAGCAGGAAGTAGTTCTGGAGCGAGTGGAACGTCTGGAAGCCGCGCTCGAAGGGGATCATCGGCGCGCACGACGGCGCGTAGTTCCCGTCGATCGCCGGAACGACCACCAGGTCGACGGGTGAGGGCTCCGTGTACAGCTCCCAGGCCGGGCATGTCCCCGAAGAACTTGGCGACGCCCGCTTCCGGCGCGGCCTTGTCGGCGCGCTCGGTGCCTTCGGTGCGCTTCTTGAGGAACGGCGCCTTGGAGCCCATCACCACGATGCCGCGGTCGTCGATCACGGTGGTCTCGGTCGACACGAGCCGGGCTCCACGTCGGCATGCCTCGATCTGGCCCATCGACTTGCCGTGGTTCGATTCGCCGCCGAGGAACAGGATCGTGCGGTCCGAGTAGCGGACGGCAGAAGCGTGGAATGGGTGAAGTCCGGCGGCTTCCATGCGCAGGGCGAGCATGGCCACGACGACCTTCTGGATCGGGCCGGGCGGCCACGGGCCGAGGAGGGTCATGACTCGGCCGTCGTACGAGATCGCCTTCGACCCCGCCTGGTCCCAGAGGATGTCCGGCTCGGGCAGGCTCACGGCAGGCTCCAGCCGGACGTCGGCGAGCCGGTAGTTCAGGAAGCTCATGTCATCGAGGACATGCTCGCGCGGCTGGTCGCCGAACACGTCGATCCGGAGCCGGGCGGCCCCGGCCGACAGTTCCTCGGACAGCTGGAGCGTCGTGGAGATCATGCGATCCTCGCGTGGCAGACGGTCAAGGGGTCGGCTCCGGTCGTCGATCGACGGCCGCTGCGGACGGCTCGTCGTCGGGCCAGCGCCGGGCCAAGTTGTTGCTGACCTCGTCGAAATGCCGCTGCAGCGCCGCGACGATGGCTTCGACATCGCGCGACTCGAGGGCCTCGAGGATCGGCGCGTGAAGGTTGGCGGACCAGATGGGTTCGGCCCCTGGGATGGCGAGCGTCATGTAGGTCCGGGAGAACGGCTCGAGGGATCGCCAGACCTTCTCCAGGGTGCCGTTGTCGGCCAGTTCGACGATCCGGCTGTGGAAGCGGGCGTCGGCCTCGGCGAGGCGATGGCCGTCGCCCTCCCGGGCGGCGGCACGCATCGCGTCGAGATGGCGGGCGAGAGCGGCCAGGTCGGCGTCGGTCAGCCGTGGAGCCGCGAGCCGGGCGGCAAGCGACTCGAGGGTGGAACGGACCGCGTATGCCTCGATGACCTCGCGCTTCGACGGCCGGCGCACGCGCGCACCGCGGAAAGGGGTGATCTCGATGAGCCCGAGTGCCTCGAGCCCCCGGAGCGCCTCGCGGACCGGCGCCTGGCTGGTGCCGAGGGTCCGCGCGACCTGCGTCTCGACGATGCGCGAATCAGGCGGGAAGTCCCCGGCCAGGATGCCTTCGAGGATCCGCTCCTTGACCTGGTCGGCCAGGACGCCGCGGGAGATGAGCTTGGCGATCGCCACGCCGGTTCCCTCAGCGCCCGATGGCTGGGGCCGGCGTGTCCGGGCCGGCTGACGCCGGAGGCCCGTCGCGCAGGATCTCGACCTTGCCCGCGGACCCGTCCACCCGCAGCCGATCGCCTGTGACGATCCGCTGCGTGGCGACCGATGTCCCGATCACGGCGGGAATCCCGAACTCGCGGGCGAGGACCGCCGGGTGTGACGTCGTCCCGCCCGTGTCGGTCACCAGTCCGGCGATCTTCGTGAACAGCACGACCCAGGCCGGATTGGTCATCTGGCAGACGAGGATGTCGCCGTCGCGGACGTCGTCGAACTCGTCCACCGTGCGAACGACTCGGGCGATCCCCTCGACGACGCCGGTGGATGCCCCGAGGCCGCTGATCAGCCGCCGGTCGTCGGACTGCGTCTGATGGAAGCGGGCCGGGTAGCCCCAGTTGACGAGGTACGGGAACGCCAGCTGGGACGGCGTGGCCGTGCCGATCCAGTCGCGCGGATGGAGCCGCTCGGCCGCCTCGCGCTCGAGCCGGCGGGTCGCGACGATCGCCCGGGCGTCGATCGCATCGGCGCTGCCGATCAGGCCGCGAAGCTCGTTGTAGCGCAGGAACATGACGTCGTCGGGCTGGTCCAGCCGCCCCGCCGCCACCAGTTTCCGCCCCACCTCGATCAGCACGAGGCGAACATGGGCGTTGGCGCCCTGGTCGATGTAGAAATGATGGTCGGGGGTCAGCGGCGCCAACCGGAGGTTGACCGCATTGGCGGCTCGCATCTCCTCGAGCGCCTCGCCCTCGAGGCCGTCGAGGATCTCCTCGGCCGCCGCGGCGATGTCGCGGCGCATCTGGTCGATCGCGCTGGGGTAGTCGTAGTCGGTCGTCAGGTAGCCGCGAACGAGCTCGAGAACCGGCTCCATCTGCTCGCGCACGGTCGGGAAGATGAACTCGTGGCTCCACACGGCGTGCCAGCCGAACTCGCGCTGGTATGGCTCGATCCGCTCGGTCACGAACCTGCGGCCTCGTTCGGTCGCGGCGAGGCGGCGCGCGATCTCGGCGACGGCCTCCGGCTGGAAGGCCGCCCGCAGGGTCGGGTCGTCACGAACCTCGTTCTTCATCCGCCAGAGCGCCTCGATCGAGTCCCAGTTACGGTCTGACGCGGAATTCTGCAACCGGCCCAGGAGCGCCTCGTCGACCCTGCCGCGGGTCCGTTCCATGACCGCCCGCAGGTTCAGTGTCGCCGATAGCTGGGCGAAGTTGAGCATCCAGTGGATCTTCCAGTGGCGATCGTGGATGTCGATCGCGTCCTCGAGCAGGCAGGCCGCGTCGGCCAGGTCCATGCCGTCGGCGGCATGAAGTCGAGCCTCGAGAAAGGCGAGGTTGCGCTCCATCTCCGGCCGCAGCCGGTCCCGCCACCAGTCGGCGAAGTCCCGGCCGTAGACCGGCAGCACCGTGTCGAGGTAGCCGCCCATGGTCGTGGCGAAGGTCGCGTCACGGGGGACACGCGCGCCGTATCGCGCGCTGTACTCGGTGCCGTCGATCCGGAGGTCCGGGTCGGCAGGGACGGCCGTCGTGTAGACATAGCCGTTGACGTTCTTGGCCAGCCAGTCGACCGCGAACGGCGTCCCGAACCGGCGGAACATGTGGTCGCAGCTCAGCCACCAGCCGCCGATGTCGAAGAACATCGGGCTGACCGGGTGCGGGATGTGGAGGTCGTCGTAGACCCAGAAGAAATCGCGCTCGGCGTCGGCGCCCCAGTGGATGGGAAAGGACGCATCTCCCAGGAACTGGCCGAGGATCTCCTCGCCGGCTGCCACGAATCAGGCCCTCCCGAAGGGTCGTTGTATCGATGATCGATGAGCATACCCGGTCGCGGTCGCATGGCCCGGGCCGGGCATCGCCGCGCGGCCGGGCATCACCCGGCGCGTCGTGGTCGTCGCCGTGGTGACGCGCTACGGCGCGACGGCTTCCCCGACTCCCGCAGGCGTGTAATAGCGCCGGTACTCGGCTGGCAGCAGCGAGCTGTACCGATGGAAGACCGTGTAGAACTGGTGCACGTTGGTGTAGCCCACGGCGTGTGCGACCTCGGCCACGCTGAGGTCCGTGGCCAGCAGCAGCCGCCTGGCCTCCGTCAATCGGACGCGAGTAGCGTATTCCTTGAACCCGACGCCGCTGACGTCACGAAACATGTGCCGAATCCGCGATGGACTGAGGTGGACGACCTGGGCCACCTCGCCGAGCGTGACACGTTCGCGGCAATGCTCCTCGACGTAGGACAGGACGGGCCGGATCTGCTCCCGCCTCGCGGCGTCGGCGCATGGCGGGTTCTCGCCCGTCGGCGCAGAGGCTCGAACCAGCACCCCCAACGCGAGGCGGAGGAGGGCGTCCAGCAGGTGCCGGTCGTCGGGATCGTGGCGGCCGGCCACGCCGGCCAGCTCACGGAGGACCGGCGCCAGCTCGGCCGCCAGCGAGCTCGTCCCGGGGATCCGCTGGAGCGCGTGCTCGTCCGCCGCGCGGAACGGAGCTAGGTAGCCGGAATCGAATGCCCGGCAGCCCGGACCGGCAACCAGTTCGGGACGGAACAGGACCAGCAACAACCGCAGCGAGCCGCCCGGGTTCGGCAGCGCGACGTGCGGGTGCGAATTGTCGACGAGGAAGACGTCCCCGGGCTCCGCGGGGTGAGCCCGCCGCCCGAACAGGAACCGCCCGGTCCCCTCGAGGCAGAGCGCGATCTCGAGGTATTCGTGCCAGTGCATCCGGTCGCTGTCGCCGTCGGTCCGGAAGTCGAGGACGGCCAGCGGGAAGTCCGGGTCGAGCGCCTGGGCCCAATTGAACACGGCCACGCCCCGACTGTCGTGGAATCGCTCCAGCCGACACAGGGCCAGATGACCCGAAACGGCCCGGCCGACCGGCATCCGCAGCCGCTTCTGCCACTCCGTCGGCCCCGATTGGCATTGCGCCGCGCGCTCCGGGAGAGCGAGAGTCAGGCATCGAAGTCGGCCTCCGCTCCCCAGGAGATTCCGTCATGGCGCCCTATCCCAACCTGTTCAGCCCGATCCAGCTCGGCAATCTCGAGTTGGCCAACCGGATCGTCCACGTGCCGACCGATATCAGCTCGTCGCACGCCGACGGCGAAGTCAGCGAGCGCGACATCCATCACCACACCGACATCGCACGCGGCGGGACCGGGTTCGTCATCGTCGGGGCCACGACGCCGGACGCGAAGACGGGCCGGCCCACGGTCACCTGCCTCGTGGCCGACGGCGACAACTACATCCCGGGCCTGGCCCGGCTGGCCGAGGGCATGCACCGCTACGGCGCGAAGTGTGCCGTCCAGCTCCAGCATCCGGGCCGGCAGTGCGCGATCCCGCGCTACAACACGCTCGGAGCGACCGACCGCGTCCTGAAGCTGCCCTGGTCGGCCGGTCACGAGATCGTCTACGAGAACGCCGAGGAGAAGGGCAAGGAGATCCGCGAAGCCTCGATCGCCGAGATCCTCGAGCTCGTCGACCTGTTCAGCGAGGCGGCCTGGCGAGTCAAGCAGGCGGGCTTCGATGCGGTCGAGCTCCACGCGGCGCACGGCTACCTGCTGTCGGAGTTCATGAGCCCCTACCTCAACATGCGGACCGACCGGTTCGGCGGCAGCTTCGAGAACCGGATGCGCTTCCCGCTGGCGGTGATCGACTCGATCAGGAAGAAGTGCGGCAAGGCCTTCCCGATCCTCGTCCGGTACTCGTTCGAGGAGTGGTGCGAGGGCGGTCGCGGGATGGACGAGGGCCTCGAGACGGCTCGCGTTCTCGAACGGGCGGGATGCGCGGCGCTCGACCTGTCGCAGGGCATGCAGGAGAGCCCGGGCGCAGGCTTCGACCCGATGCAGTACCCGCAGGGCTGGGCGACCTACGCCGCCGAGGCGACCAGGCAGGTCGTCCGGATCCCGGTGATCACCAGCCACTCGCTGCGCGACCCCGACTATTGCGAGCAGATCCTGGCGGAGGGCAAGACCGATCTTGTCGGGCTCGCCCGTCAGCTGCTCGCCGACCCCTACTGGCCGGTCAAGGCGCGGTTCGGGCGGGTCAAGCAGATCCGCCGGTGCATCTCCTGCCTCGGTGGCTGCTGGCAGGAATCGCTGATGGCCAAGAAGGAGATCGCCTGCTCGATCAACGCGGCATGCGGCAACCCGGCGTACAGCGACATGCGCCGGACGGCGAAGCCGGTCCGCGTCGCCGTCGTCGGCGGCGGGCCCGCCGGCATGGAGGCCGCGCGGATCGCCACCGAGCGCGGCCACCAGGTGACCCTGTTCGAGAAGGCCGGCGAGCTCGGCGGCGCGATGAAGTACGTCTGCCTGGTCCCCGGCAAGGAGAAGATGCGCTGGTACCTGGACTGGATCCGCGACCAGCTGCTCGACCTCCATGTCGAGCTGCAGCTCAACCACGCGCCGACGGTTGACGAGCTCCGCGCGTTCGACGTCGTCCTCAACGCCACCGGTGCCACGTCCTACGTGCCCGACGTCGTCGGCGACGCGAGCGGCGTCGTCCCGTTCGAGGAGTCGATGGCCTGCCCCAAGATCGCCTGCGAGTGCCATCCGGGCGGTCGGAAGATGCGCAAGCTCGGCGCGCGCGTGCTGCTCTGGGGCGACGGCTACGCCGCGGCCGACACGGCCGCCTTCCTGGCCGGCATCGGCAAGCAGGTGACGATCGTCACCGAGCAGCGCGAGTTCGGCGCCGAGCTCGAGGTCATCCACATGTACGTCCAGCGCAAGCAATTCGCGCAGACGGACGCCGAGGTGCTCCACAGCCGGCCGAACAGACACCCGGTCACGATCCTCGCCGGCACGACCGTCCACGAGGTCCGTCCGGGCGAGGTGGTGCTCCAGGACAGGGACTTCAACCGAACGATCCTCGAGGTGGACGACGTCGTCACCTGCCATGTCCGACCCGACAGTGGCCTCTTCGGCGAGCTGCGAGCGGCGGGCGTGCAGGTCGTCAACGTGGGTGACTCGGTACGGCCGCGGAACCTGTACTGGGCGGTCAAGGAAGGCTCGGCGTTCGGTCTCGCCGTCGACGAGCACCTCCTGTTCAACCCGAACCACGCGATCCTCAACGAGCTGCCGATCGATGTCCTGGCCCAGCTGACCCGCGACGAGGCGCCCGGCTACACGGCGGAGCGGCTGCGCGAGCTCATGGATGCAGTCAACGGCTCGACAGGGAAGGAGACGGTGCTCGCATGACGACGTCCGCCCTCGCCGAACCGGTCGAGCCAGGGCTGGCGCCCGACGTCTCCGACGTCGGTCTCACGCTCCGCGAGGCCGTCGCGGCCGACGTCCCCGAATGCGGCAGGATCCTCTACGACGCGTTCGCGACGCTCGCCGAGGAGCACGGCTTCCCGCCCGACTTCCCGACGGTTGCGGTGGCCACCGGATGCATGCGCGGCCTGGTGACCAACCCCGGGTTCCACGGCGTCGTGGCCGAGCGTGACGGCCGGATCGTCGGCAGCACGTTCCTCGACGAACGAGGCATGATCGCCGCCATCGGGCCGGTCAGTGTCGATCCCGTTGCCCAGGACGGACGGGTCGGCCGGGCGCTCATGGGCGCGATGCTCGCTCGGGCGGCCGAGCGGCATGCCATCGGCATCCGGCTCGTGCAGATCAGCTATCACAACCGGTCGATCAGCCTGTACGCCAAGCTCGGCTTCGACGTCCGCGAGACGTTCGCCGCGATGCACGGCAGCCCGGTACATGAGCCCATGCCCGGCTACGAGGTGCGGCCGGCCACGGTCCACGACGTAGACGCCTGCAACGTCCTGTGCGTCGGCGTGCATGGCTACGATCGCTCGGTCGAGGTCGCCCACGCGGTGGACCGAAAGAAGGCGCGCGTCGTCGTGCGGCTCGGCCGGGTGACCGGGTACACGACCGGCATCGGCTACTTCAACCATTCGGTGGCCGAGACGACCGACGACCTCAAGGCGCTGATCGGCTCGGCAACCCGGATCGATGCGCCCGGGATGGTCGTCCCGCTTGGCAATGGTGACCTGTTCCGCTGGTGCCTCGAGCAGGGCCTGCGCGTCTTCTTCGTGATGAACCTGATGGCCGTGGGGATCTACCAGGAACCGCGGGGGGCGTATCTGGCCTCCGTCGGGTACTGACCACGCGCGACTTCACGTTCGGGCGGACGGACCAGCCGCGAGCCCGTCGTCGGGGAGCGTCGTCGGTTGACTCGGCGGTTGGAGGGGGCCTGCTCGCCGACGACACCGTTCCTTGGATCGCCGGACGTGGCGGCCCGGCGAAGGGCCTCGCCGCTAAGTCGGTGACCGACATGACCCTCAACTGGCGATGCACGTCGGATGCATCAGCGGCCGAAAGACGGGCTTGATGCATCCGAGTTGCATCGGCGAGGAGAAGCTTCGCCGCCCCTCGCGAACCGCGCGGAGGACGGCTGGGGTGCTACGCCTTGGCGGCCGCCGCCTCGCGGGCCTTCTGCCAGTCTGCCTTGAACTGGAGGATGCCCTTGTCCGTGAGCGGGTGGTGGACCATCTGCTGGAGCACCTTGAACGGGATCGTGGCGATGTTCGCCCCGGCGAGGGCCGCCTGGGTCACGTGAAGCGGCGTGCGGACCGAGGCGCACAGGACCTCGGCCTCGATCTCGTGGATGGCGAACATCTCGGCCAGCTCGCGGATGACGATCATGCCGTCCTGGTTGATGTCGTCCAGACGGCCGACGAACGGGCTGATCAGGCTGGCGCCGGCCTTCGCGGCGAGCAGGCCCTGGTTTGCCGTGAAGATCAGCGTGCAGTTGGTCTTGATGCCTTCCTCGGCGAAGCGGCTGATCGCCTCCAGCCCGTTCTCGCTCATCGCCACCTTGACCACGATGTTCGGCGCGAGCTTGGCGAAGTGGCGGCCTTCCTCCAGCATGCCGTCGACGTCGTCGCTGACGCATTCGGCCGAGACCGGCCCGGGGGTGATCTTGCAGACCTGCTGGAGGATCTCGTCGTACGAGCCGCCGACCTTGGCGTACAGAGTCGGGTTGGTGGTCACGCCGTCGAGCACGCCCCAGCGGGCGGCGGTCCGGATCTCGTCGATCTCGGCGGTGTCGAGGAAGATCTTCATGGGGGCAGCTCCGTGTCTTGACTGAAGATGCTCAGTCTACGTCGCTGCCTCGATCGGCTCGTCGGCGCGGGGCGCCATGACCGGCCGCAGCTCCGGCGTCCGTCCGTCGCGGACCGCCAGCGCGGCCGCAATGAAGCCGTCGAACAGGGGATGCGGACGCTCCGGGCGCGACCGGAACTCGGGGTGGAACTGGCTGGCCACGAACCACGGGTGGTCCTTGAGCTCGACGATCTCGACGAGCCGGCCGTCCGGGGACTGGCCGGACAGGAGCATGCCGGCCGCCTCCAGCGTCTGGCGGTACCGGTTGTTCACCTCGAAGCGGTGGCGATGCCGTTCGTAGATGACCTCCTGGCCGTAGACGGCGGCGGCCTTCGAGCCCGCCGTCAGCTTGGCCGGATAGAGGCCGAGGCGCATCGTGCCGCCCTTGTCCTCCATCTCCCGTTGATCGGGCATGAAGTCGATCACCGGGTTGTCGGTAAACATGTCGAACTCGGTCGAGTTGGCGTCGCGGTTGCCGATCACGTCCCGGGCAAACTCGATCACCGCGCACTGGAGGCCAAGGCACAGGCCCAGGTACGGGATCTTGTGGTCACGGGCGTAATGGGCCGCCAGCACCTTGCCCTCGATGCCGCGATGCCCGAAGCCGCCGGGCACGAGGATGCCGGCCGCACCGTCGAGCCGCTCGTGGAGGTTGTCGTGCGTCAGCGCCTCGGAATCCACCCAGCGGACCTTGGCGTCCACGCCATGCGCCCATGACGCGTGGCGGAGCGCCTCGGTAACCGACAGGTACGCGTCCGGCAGCTCGATGTACTTGCCGACGAGGGCGATCTCGAGGATCGGCTTGGGCGCCTTGATCCGGGCCACCAGCTCGCGCCACGAGTCGAGATCCGGGACGGCGTCGGGATCGCCGAGGCCAAGCTCCCGGACGACCAGCCGGCCGAGGCCCGACGCCTCGAACAGGAGCGGCACCTCGTAGATCGTGTCGGCCGTCTCGGCGGGGATCACGGCGTCCGTGGCGACGTCGGTGAACAGCGCGATCTTCTCGCGGATCTCGTCGCTGACCGGATGGTCGCTGCGCAGGACGATGACGTCGGGCTGGATGCCGATGGCGCGCAGCTCGCGGACCGAATGCTGGGTCGGCTTGGTCTTGAGCTCCCCGGTCGCGGCCAGTGCCGGCAGCAGGGTCACGTGGACGTACAGCACGTTCGCCCGGCCGACGTCCTTGCGCATCTGGCGGATGGCCTCGAGGAACGGGAGGCTCTCGATGTCGCCGACGGTCCCGCCGACCTCGACGATCACGGCATCCGGATCGCCCTGGCGGGCGACGCGGACGATCCGCTCCTTGATCTCGTTGGTGATGTGCGGGATGACCTGGACCGTGCCGCCGAGGTAATCGCCGCGGCGCTCCTTGGCGATGACCGCCTGGTAGATGCGCCCGGTCGTGACGTTGCTGAGCTGGGTCAGGTTCTCGTCGATGAACCGCTCGTAGTGGCCCAGGTCGAGGTCAGTCTCCGCCCCGTCGTCGGTGACGAAGACCTCGCCGTGCTGATACGGCGACATCGTCCCCGGATCCACGTTGATGTACGGATCGAGCTTGAGGATGGAGACGTGCAGGCCGCGGGCCTTGAGGAGCCGGCCGATGCTGGCGGCGGTGATGCCTTTGCCGAGCGAGGAGGTCACGCCTCCGGTCACAAAGACATACTTAGCCATGGGTCTGGGCCTCCGGGGGTTTTTCGAATGGTACCGGAAGGGCCCGGCCCGGGCAAGGCCGAATGGCCTCCCGACCCGCACGAAAGGATGCCAAGCCGCTTCGACGGGCTACCCGCGACCAGCCGTCCGAGGCGGCGGCCACGATCCCGCCGGCGGATCGAGCAGGCCCTCGCCCCACAGCTCCGGGCCGCAGAAGAACGGGTGCGGCGCCGGCCGGGGCAGCGTCTTCGGGTCCCGCCGCCAGGCGTCGAGCGTCGACTCGAGCCAGGCGTCGATCTCGACGAACTCGGTCCAGCGATGGAAGGGCCAGCCGGCTTCCAGGCAGATCCTGACCAACGCGCGCTTGGCCCAGACGATGTCCGCATAGCCCGCGGCGTATCGGTCGCTCTCGCCGTCGCCGATGAACACGACCGCGCGACCGGCCGCTTGGTGGGCGAGCACGCGGTTGCGCTTGCATGTCCCGCACACGAAGCAGGTTGGATGGCCGTTCGGGAAGGCGATCGACGCCTGCCGGCCGGCGAAGCTCGTCACCGCCGTGACGACCGGCAGGTCCGCCACGCCCAGGGCTTCGAGGGCGGGGCCGATGAAGAACCCGAAGCCATCGGAGACGACCTCGACGGTGACGCCGGCCGCCCGGGCGCGCCGGACGAATGGGACGAACCCGGCGTCGTGTGGCTGCGCGGCGGCGGTCGCCAGCAGCGCCTCGCCGGGTGCGTCGACCAGGCCCATCTCGATCTCCATCAGCCGCCGTGAGCCGATCCGTCCCGAGTCGTAGGCCGCGGCCTCTGCCTCCCAGATGCCCGGGACGTGCTCGGCCATGACCGAGTCCGAGACGTCGGTCAAGGCGATCGTGCCGTCGTAGTCGACGAGGATCACGAGCGGTGGCTCGCCCGGCCGCAGCGGCTGGACCGGCGGGGCGACGCCGGCGACGGTGACGAGATCGTCGCCGTCGCGTGCGCCGGTCGTCACGCCGCCCCGAGCGCGCGGGCCGCGCCCCGGCCGGGCCACGCGCCCCGCCGCAACAGCGCGACGCCGGCGAGGATCACGATCCCGCCGACGACCTGCGCCGGCCGGATCGCCTCGCCGAGGAAGACCGCGGCCAGGATCACGGCAAGCGCCGGCACCAGCGACTGGAGCGCGGTGACCCGCGTCGGTCCGAGCAGCTTGAGTCCGTGGAAGACGACCACGTTGGCGACGCCGGCGGCCAGCATCCCGGAATAGGCGATCGCCAGGACGACGGGCAGGCCGGCGCCCTGGACGCCGGACGACAGAAGCTGGGCGATGCCCACCGGGGCGATGAACAGGGTGCCGGCGACGATCGCCCAGGTCGTCGCCACCAACGGCGAGTGACGTCTCAGGATCCGCGCACCGAAAAGCGTATAGATCGCCCAGCAGGTCGCGGCCACGAGGGTCAGGCCGTCGCCCTGCAGCGATGCCCCGAGGTCGAGCCGCTGGCCGGCGGCGATGACCATCGCGACGCCGGCGAACGAGATCAGCGCTCCGGTCAGCTTGGCCGCGTTCGGCTGGTCCGCCCGCGTCGCCGCCGCCAGCAGCGCGGTGATGACGGGGGTCGTCGCGATCAGGAGCGCGGAGTCGCCGGCCGGGATGGACTGCAGGGCCACGGGCCACAGGATCTGGTAGCAGCCGAAGCCGACGACCCCGAGCAGGCCGAGGGCCAGGAGGTCGCCGCGGGGCGGCCGGATCGAGCCCGTCCGCGCGCGAAGGAGCACGAGCAGGGTCACCGACGCGAGGACGTACCGGAGGAACGTGAAGCCGACCGGCGGGAGGATCCCGATGGCGCTCTTGACGACGATGAAGTTGCCTGCCCAGAAGACCATGATGACCAGGACGCCGAGCTCAGCCACGTGGCGGTCGGTCGCGTCCGACGAGCCGGCCGCAACCACGCCCGACGACCCGGCGCGGGCGGAGGCGCCGGATAGCGCGACGCCCGCCGGATCGGCGGGCGTCCCTGCTGGATCGGAGACAGGCTCCGTGGCGATCAGGCGCCTTCCTGGTCGAGCTCGAGGATCTCCTCGTCGGCTTCCTCGGTGAGCTTGAGCCAGACGAACAGCCCGGCCAGCACGGCGAGCGGGATGACAATCAGCGCCGCGAGCGTGACGCCCAGGGCGACGGCGACGGTCTTGAGTGCCTTCATGGCGAACCTCCTGCTGTGGGGCGGAAAGGGGATCAGGCTTCGGTCTTGGTTTCCGCCTTGGTGTCGACGTGCCGAAGGCTGGGGCCGCGGGCGACCAGCTGGCTGACGTCCTCCCTGGTGAATTCGATGAGCTCGTGGTGGCTGCCGGCCTGGCCACCCATCAGGACGCGAACGACGAACGCGCCGCCTTGCTCGAAGAAGAAGACGTCGCGCGGCTTCTGCTCGTCAAGGTACCGGCCGATGACGCGGAACGCCGTCTCGTACGCTCCCGCCACGTGCGGCGGGGGTGGCGGAATCCGGCCGCGCCGCGCGCTCGCCTCCTCCATGAACCGTGCAATGTCATCGTCGAGGAAGGTCAGCGTCTCCTTCGTGACCGAGCCGACGGCTTCCGACCAGGTGCCGCCACTGGCCCCCGACACCACCAGCCCCTGCACGATGAAGCCGTCAGGCGCCTCGACCAGCAGGACGTCCTTCATCCCGTGCTGGTCGATGAACGCGCCCATCGACCGGAAGACTTCCTCGAAGTCCTGGCGCGGGCTGCCCTCGTAGATTCGCATGCGATTGCGCCCTCCTCGGGATGAGCGCCGGCCGTCAGCTTGAACTGGGCGGGCCGCGGCGGGACGGCTTCGACGAGCCCGGAGACGCCAGGCCGCACGAGTGTACCGGCCGGTCAATCCCCCAGCAAGATCGCCAGTTCGCCGGCGACCCGCGCGTCGTTCACGATCAGCGCGGTGTTCGCCCGGAGCGACCCGCCTTCGGTCAGCGCCGCGATGCGGGCCAGCAGCCACGGAGTCAGCGCCGGCCCGCCGATCCCCGCCTCGTCCGCCTCGTGGATCGCCCGATCGACGGCCGTCCGTGACACGTCGTCCGGCAGCGCCGCGTCCGCGGGGACGGGCACGCAGATGACGATCCCGGCGCCGAGGCCGAGGCCGAGCTGCGCGGCCACCATCGTGGCGGCGCCCCGGACATCCGGTACGGAGCCCGGTGCCCGGACCCCGGAGGAGCGCGCGAAGAACCCGGGCAGGTCCGCCTGTCCGACGGCGATCACGGGGACTCCTCGTGTCTCGAGGACCTCGAGGGTCGCCGGCACATCGAGAATCGCCTTCGGCCCGGCACACACGACCGCCATCGGCGTTCGCGCAAGCTCCTCGAGGTCGGACGAGATGTCGAGCACGCCCAGGCCGCTGCCGCCCGGCCGACCGACAGCGCCGCGATGGACGCCGCCGATCCCGCCGGTGGCGAATACGCGGATGCCTGCCGCGTGCGCGGCGATCATCGTCGCGGACACGGTCGTGGCTGCCCAGCCTCCGCTCGCCAGTGCCACCGCGAGGCTCGGCCGCGCCGCTTTCCTGACGGATCCCGTCGGGGCGGTGGCCAGCGCCTCGAGATCGGCCGGACCCAGGCCGACCAGGATCCGTCCGTCCCGGATGGCCACCGTCGCCGGGATCGCACCCGCATCGCGAACCGCCGACTCGGAGGCCCGGGCGACGGCCAGGTTCTCCGGATAGGGCAGGCCGTGCGAGATCAGGGTCGACTCGAGGGCGACGACGGGCCGGCCGGCCGCAATAGCGTCGCGAACCTCGGCGTCGATGTCGAGCAGGGACTGCACGCCGCGCGGGTCGGGCATGCACTAAGCCTAGCGGCGCGACTACCCTGACGCCCATGCCGACGCGCCGCCCGATGACTCCCGCGGACATCCGGCGGCAGGTCGTGGTCGAGGAGCTGGACCTGTCGGCGGACGGCGGCCTCGCGATCGTCGTCCGGCGGATCATCCGTGGCAACCGCTACCTGAGTCATCTGTATGCGATCCCGCTCGATCGCGGTCGGGTCGCGACCCCGCGTCGCCTGACGACGGGCGTCGTTCGCGACGGATCCCCGCGGCTTTCCCCGGACGCCCGGCAGGTGGCGTTCATCCGACGCGACGCGACCGACGACGACGCGATCGCATCGATCGTCATGCTCGACCTGCGGACCGGTCGCCAGCGCACGCTCCCCGCTCGTGGGCATGGTTCGGTCGGCGAGATCGCCTGGTCGCCGGGCGGCGAACGAATGGCGTTCACGGCCGAGGTGGACCCGCCCCGGTTCCTCGTCGGACCGGTTCCGCCGATCGGCAGCCGGCGCCGGAAGCCCGGTCGTGCGGTCACCGCCGCCGACCCCTCGCCGCTGGCTCGGCGGATCACCCGCGCTGACTGGCGCTGGGACGGCTCCGGGCATGTCGATCGCTGGTCGCACGTGTTCGTCGTGGAGGCCCGCCCCGGCGCGCGGGCACGCCAGGTTACGAGCGGCGATTGGGGCGCCGCCGACCCGTGCTGGGGCCCGGACGGCCGCACCGTCGCGTTCGCCGCCGACCTCACCCACACGGCCGACCTGCGCCCGCAGCCGACGATCTGGGCCGTCGACGTCGACGACGCCGGGGCGCCGCGCCCCGTGCTGGCCGTGGCCGGGTATGCCGGCCGCCCCGCGTTCTCGCCCGACGGTCGCTGGCTCGCGGCGGTCGGGGTCGTCGAACCGGATCCGCTGGACGACCTGAGCCCCACGATCCTCGTCGGCCCGGCGGACGGTTCGCGAGCGCCGTGGGCACTCGCGCCGGCGCTCGATCGGCCGATCGGCAACTGGACGGACACCGATCTCAACGGCTGGATGGTCACCGGACGGCCCGGGCCGTTCTGGCTGGACACCGGCACGATCGTCGCCACGGTCAGCGATCGCGGTCGGTCGCATCCTGTCCGGTTCCGGCTCGATCCGGTCACCGGGGCCTCGATCGACCCACCGACCGCCACGCCCCGCGACGCGACCGGGCCGTGGTCCGATGCGACGAGCCACACCCTCGCGGTCGCCCGGACGGGAACGATCGCGGTCCTCGGGACTCTCGGGACGCGAGCCATGGAGCTCATGACCCTCGACCAGGACGCGCGGGGCCGTCCGCGCTGGACGACCCGATCGACCCTCGGATCGGCGTGGCAGCGACCGTTCAGCCGGCCGGAGATGCGACGGTTCGATGCCCCCGGCCCCGGCGGCGCGATCGAGACCTGGGTTGCCTCACCGCCCGGCGCCGGAGACGCGCCGCTCCCGACCGTCGTCGACGTCCACGGTGGCCCGCTCGGCGCCTGGGCGCCGGCGCCGCATGTCGAGGTGGCGTTGCTCGTGGCGGCCGGCTACCGGGTGGTCCTCCCGAACATCCGAGGCTCGACATCGTACGGCGGCGCATGGATCCGCCCGCAGCTCGGCGACTGGGGCGGGGTCGATGCGGCAGACGTGCATGCCGCGCTGGACCACGTCGTCGCTCTGGGTCTCGCCGATCCGGACCGTCTCGGCGCGCTCGGCCTGAGCTATGGCGGGTTCATGGTCAACTGGCTGGTAGGGACGACGGACCGGTTCCGCGCCGCCGTCTCCGAGAACGGCGTCACCAACCAAGTATCCGACTGGGCGAACTCCGACTCCGGGCCGGAGTACGACCGGGCCAGCCTGATGGGCGACCCGCTCAGCCCGGCCGGGATCGAGCGGCTGTGGCGCCAGTCGCCGCTCCGGAACGTGGCGAACATCCGGACTCCGCTCCTCATGCTCCAGGCGGAGGCCGACCTCCGCTGCCCGCCCCAGGACAACGAACAGCTGTTCATCGCCCTGCGGCACCTCGGGCGCACCGTCGAGTACGTCCTGTACCCGGACGAGCCGCACGTCTACGCGTCGTCCGGGCGGCCGGACCGGCGGATCGACCGGATGACCCGGATGCTCGACTGGTTCGACCGCTACCTGCGGGGCTAGCCGATCAGCAGCTCGGGTCGCGTGCTGGCCAGGTGCCGCGCCGCGGTCCGATGGCCGGTCAGGGCCCCGCGATGGAGGGCCGCCGAGGACGAGCCGCCCGCCGCACGCCCGTTGAGCCAGCCGACCAGGAAGCCGGCGTCGAACGCATCGCCGGCGCCCGTCGTGTCGGTCGCGCCGAGCGCCCGGGTGGCCGCTTCGAACCTCAGGGTCCTGCCGCCGTCGTGGGACAGCACCGTCGCCCCCTTCGGGCCGCGCTTCACCGCGGCGACAGGCGTGAGTTCGAGGAGGTCTTCCAGCCGCCCGAGCCCGAGCAGTGCCTCCGCCTCCGCGGCGGTGGCAAACAGGACGTCGGGCGCCACCTCCTCGATGAGCGCCCTGGCCGCCCTTCGGCCACCCGACAGGAGGGGCCCGATCGACGCCAGGTCGATGCTGATCAGCGCCCGCTCGGCCCGGCCGAGCTGGATCGCCCGGCGCCCGGCGTCGCCGAGCGGACCGAGCAACGAGTAGATCGGCAGGTGAACCGCGTCCGCGCCGACGAACCAGGCCGCCCGCAGGTCGTCCGGTTTGAGCCGCTCCGCCGCGCCTCGATCCTGGACGAAGCTCCGCTCGCCGCCGGGCGCAACGTGGACGCCGATGCGTCCCGTCCGTGCTCCCGCCAGCCGGGAGACGTGGGCCAGGACGCCGTCCGACCGGACGGCCTCGACGAGGGACCGCCCGGTGGCGTCGCGACCAACCGCGGCGATCAGGACGCCCCGGGCACCGAGCCTCGCCACCCAGCGCGCGGTGTTCGCCGCGGAGCCGCCCTGGACGAGCACGACCCGGCCGGGCACATCGCTGCTGGCCTGGAGCGGTCGGACCGGGGCGATCACGACGTCCAGCACCAGGTCGCCGAGCACCACGACGGTCGGGTGCCGGGCTCGTCGCGACGGACGGATCGTCGGCATCCGGGGAGGATAGCCGGGCCCGCGCCTACAATGTCATCCCCAGATTCTGCCCGGTTCGGCACAACGTTCGGAGTCGCTCGCATGACCCTTGCCACCGATATCGACCAGCTCGCCATCGACACCATTCGGACCCTCGCGATCGACGCGGTCCAAAAGGCGAACTCCGGTCATCCGGGAGCGCCGATGGGTGCCGCGCCGATGGCCTACGTGCTGTGGACGCGATTCCTTCGCCACGCGCCGACGCACCCGGACTGGCCCGATCGTGACCGGTTCGTGCTGTCGGCCGGGCACGCGTCCATGCTGCTGTACTCGCTGCTGCACCTGACCGGCTATGCGGTGTCGCTCGAGGATCTCGAATCGTTCCGGCAGTGGGGCAGCATCACCCCGGGCCATCCCGAATACGGCCTGACGCCCGGTGTCGAGGCCACGACCGGGCCGCTCGGGCAGGGGCTCACCAATGCGGTCGGGATGGCCATCGCCGAGCGCCGGCTGGCCGCGGAGTTCAACCGGCCGAACCAGCCGATCGTCGACCACTGGACGTACGTGATCGCGTCGGATGGCGACCTCCAGGAAGGCGTCGCATCCGAGGCGGCCAGCCTGGCCGGCCACCTCCGGCTCGAGAAGCTCGTCGTGCTCTACGACGACAACCACATCCAGCTCGACGGGCCAACGTCGATGGCCTGGTCCGAGGACGTACCGTCTCGCTTCGAGGCCTATGGCTGGCACACCCAGCGGGTCGAGGACGGCAACGACCTGGCGGCGATCGAGAGGGCCATCGAAGCCGCCCGGAGTGACGGCCGCCCGAGCCTGATCGCCGTCCGGACCCACATCGGCTACGGCAGTCCGAACAAGCAGGACAGCCAGAAGGCCCACGGCGCCGCTCTCGGTGTTGAGGAGGTCAGGCTGACCAAGGAGGCCTATGGCTGGGATCCGGACAAGTCGTTCTACGTTCCGGACGCGGCCCGCGACCACTTCCGCGCGGCGATCGCCGAGGGCGACGCGCTGGTCGCGGAGTGGCAGCGTCGGTTCGACGCCTACCGCACGTCGAACCCCGACCTGGCCGAGGCGTTCGAGCGTCGAGCGATCCAGCGCCGCCTGGCCGACGGCTGGGATGCCCGGCTCCGCACGTACGAGGTCGGCGGTGAGGTAGCCACCCGCAATGCCGGCCAGGACGCGATCCAGCTCCTCGCACTGCCGGTTCCGGAGCTGTTCGGCGGGGCCGCGGACCTGTCCGAATCGAACCTCACCGACGTCAAGGGCGAGGCCAACTTCGAGCCGGAGCAGCCTGGGCGAAATCTCCGCTTCGGCGTCCGCGAGCACGCCATGGGCGGGATCGCCAACGGCCTCGCCTACCACGGCGGGTTCATCCCGTACGTCGGCACGTTCCTCAACTTCAGCGACTACATGCGGGGATCCGTGCGTCTCGCGGCCCTGTCCCACCTCCACGTGATCTACGTCTGGACGCACGATTCGGTGGGCCTGGGCGAGGATGGGCCGACCCACCAGCCGGTCGAGCACTACGCCGCGCTGCGGGCGATGCCGAACCTGTGCTTCGTCCGACCCGGCGACGCGAACGAGACCTCGGCCGCCTGGGCGTTCGCGGTCGAGTACAGCAGCGGCCCGGTCGCACTCGCGTTGACCCGCCAGAAGCTGCCCGTCCTGACCGGTACGGCCGAAAAGGCCCGCGAGGGCGTCGCGCGAGGTGGCTACGTCCTGCGCGAGGCGGCCGGCGTCTCGCCCCAGCTGATCATGATCGGCACCGGGTCCGAGCTCCAGCTCGCGTTCGCCGCGGCCGAGACGCTCGAGGGCGAGGGCATCCCCACCCGGGTCGTGTCACTCCCGTGCTGGGAGCAGTTCGAGGCGCAGGACCAGGCCTATCGCGACTCGGTGCTGCCGCCCGCGGTCCGCAAGCGGGTGAGCGTCGAGATCGGCGTCCCCCTCGGCTGGGAGCGCTGGGTCGGCGACGAGGGCGCCATCATCGGGCTCGACCACTTCGGCGCCTCGGCCCCGGCAGCCGCGATCTTCGAACACCTCGGGTTCACCACCGACCGGGTGACCGACGTCGCGCGTCGCGTCGTGCGCGAGGGCCTCCACGGCCGGATCCGACCAGTGGACGGAGGCGAGTCCTAGATCCCGGTCACACCGGGGGTCGACCGGCCACTCCGCGCCTCTCAGGTCGCTCTCAGGATCACCGAGTACGAATCGGCGCGGGAGGGTGCCATTGCGTCCGGTCCTGCCCCGAGGAGCACGATGTCCCGCCGAAACCGAGTACGAACGCGCCGTGACGGCTCGATCCGCGACACACGGCGTCCGCGCGGCGGTCCGCCCGTCCCGTATGGCTGGGACGAGCCGCCCGACGCCGCCACCCTCCTTCATCGGCTGATCCTCGCCCTCCTGCCGCTCCGCCTGTTCCTCGGCATCACCTTCCTCTACGCGGGCATCGACAAGCTGATCGATCCGACCTTCCTACGGGCCACCGGTCCAGGCTCGATCGGAGCGCAGATGACCGAGTTCGTGAAGGTCTCGCCGATCGCCCCGCTCGTCCAGGTCTTCGGCCTGTCATTCCCGGTCGAGGTCGGCTTCCTGATCGCGGTCGCGGAGATCGCGGTCGGGCTGGGGGCCTTGACCGGGTTGCTGTTCCGCCTGTCCGCCGCCGGCGGCCTGGCCCTGTCGGTCACGTTCTGGCTGACCGCCTCGTGGGCAACCAGGCCCTACTACTACGGGCCGGACCTGCCGTACGCCTTTGGCTGGTTGACCCTGACACTGGCCGGCAGCGGTGACCGGTTCACCATCGAAGGCTGGTTCCGGGACAACGCCGAGGGCACGTTCGACGACGACGAACCCGTCTCCCCGGAGCGCCGGGCGGTGCTCCGGGCCGGGTTCCTCGGACTCGCATCGCTCGCGGTGGCGGCGGTGGCGGGCACGTTCGGGGCGTCCGTCCTCGGCAGGGCCAGGGCGGAGCTGGCGTCGGGTACCTCGTCGCCGGCGCCCGCCGGCGACGCCAGCGGGACCGGATCGGCCGCCCCCGCCAACAACCCGGCGGCCGCGTCCGCCGGATCGGGCGAGACAGCGGCAGCGGGGGCGAGCCAGGCGCCGGCCGCGGGTCCCGTCGTGGCCAGGGTGAGCCAGCTCACGGCCGGCCGGCCGATCGCGTTCGACGATCCGATCTCGGGCGACCCGGGCGTCCTGGTCAAGCTCGCGGACGGGAAGATCGTGGCCTTCGACGCGCTGTGCACGCACGCCGGCTGCACGGTCGAGTGGGATCCGACCTACGACCTGCTCGTCTGCCCGTGCCACGGCGCCGCCTTCGACCCGGCGCACGGCGCCCAGGCCGTGGCCGGCCCGACGAACACGCCGCTGTCGCCCATCCCGATCCATGTGGACACGGCCAGCGGGCGAATCAGCGTGAACGCCTGACACCGGTGCCCGCCGGCAACGAGCTTTCAGACGCTCTTCAGAGACCGGGCCTACAACGATCGTGGTCCGGCAGCCGCACGGGCTGCGCGCCCGGAGCGGGAGGATCCATGCATCTGCTCGTCGTCGAGGACGATACGCGGCTACGCAGCATGCTCGAGCGGCTGCTCCTCGAAGACCGACACGTGGTCGAGGTCGCCGAGTCCGGTGAGCAAGCGCTCGACGTGATCGCGGGCGATTGCGGGCTCGATGCGATCATCCTCGACGTCGGGCTGCCGAAGATGTCCGGTCTCGACCTCGCCCGCCAGCTGCGGGGGCAGCGCTCGAGGATCCCGATCCTGATGCTGACCGCCCGTGACGCCGTCGAGCAGCGCGTGGCGGGCCTCGACGCAGGCGCCGACGACTACCTGGTCAAGCCTTTCTCGTACGCCGAGCTCCTGGCCCGCCTCCGCGCGATCGTTCGCCGAGGTGCACATGAAGGGACGCCCGGCACGGTCATCAGCCGGGGCCCGATCCAGCTCGACGAGGGACCGCGTCGGGTGTCGGTCAGCGGACGTCGGGTGGACCTCACGCTGCGCGAGTTCGCCCTCCTCGAATGCCTGATGCGTCACCCGGACCAGGTGCTGTCGCGCGATCAGCTGCTCGATCACGCGTGGCCGTTCGGCAGCGCGGTCACCCTCAACAGCGTCGATGCGTACGTCGCCTTCCTTCGCCGCAAGCTCGGTCCGGACGGCAGCCGCATGATCGAGACCGTCCGGGGCGTCGGGTACCGGCTGTTCGCCGACATCGCGGAGGCCTGACATGGATGCGCACGAGGCCGAGCGCCGCTCGCCGGACCAGTCGGTCCTGCGCAAGACCCGGCTGCGGTTCCTGGGCTGGAGCGCCGGCGTCACGCTCCTGGCCCTGCTGGTCGTGGGTGGCGCCATCTACGTGGCCGTGGCGAAGTCGCTGTCGGACGCCTCCACGGAGCAGCTCCGGGTGCGCGCCGCCGAGATGGGCACCAACGGCAGCCTGATTCCACGACCCATCGAGGTCGGCATCCCGGCCGGGGTGACCTCTGATCCGGCGCGGGCCGGGGTGGTCCTCGGTGGGCAGACTTCCGGGACGCTGGGCATGGTCATCAGTTCGTTCCCGGATGGAATCGGCAACTCGGCGACCGCCCACGCGCAAGGATTCACCTCGGGGCAGGACCTGGTCACGAACTTCGTGAAGACGCCCGGAGGCGCCGGTATCGCCCTGTCGCCGATCGACCCCGACGGCCTGGCGGCTGCGCAGTCCGGGCAGACCGTCGTCCATGACGGCGAGATCGACGGGACGCCCGTGCGTGTCCTTAGCCAGCCCTTCAGGACGGCCGATGCCAGCTACGTGGTGCAGGTCGTCGGCGACCGGACCGCGGAGCAACGAACCCTCGGCGTGCTCCTGGCGGTGCTTGCCGGCGGCTCGCTCCTCGTCCTGGGCGTGGCCCTCGCGGTCGGCTATGTGCTCTCGGGTCGTGCGCTCGTCCCGATCCGCGAATCCATGCGCCGCCAGCGGCAGTTCGCGGCAGACGCCAGCCACGAGCTGCGGACGCCGATCACGATCGTGCGGACGAGCCTGGAGCACCTGCGACGGCATCCGGACGCCACGGTCTCGACGCTCAACGCGACGATTGACGACATCGATGCCGGGGCGTCGCGCCTGACCGACCTCGTTGACCAGCTGTTGCTCCTCGCTCGGACCGACTCGGGCGGTATGGACATCGAGCACCTGCCGGTCGATTTGTCCGAGGCCGCCCTCGAGGCCGTCGCCGGTCTGTCCAGCGTGGCATCCGCTCGGGGGGCGGACATCCAGCTCGACGTCGAGCCGATCGAGGTCCTGGGCGATCCCGCCCGCCTCCGGCAGCTCGTGAGCCTGCTGATCGACAACGCGCTCCGACACGGGCCGGACGGGCAGACCATCCAGGTCCGGCTGCGCGGCCGCGCGAAGGGCGGCGCCACGCTCGAGGTGGACGACCAGGGCCCGGGCATCGATCCGGTCGACCTGCCGCACATCTTCGAGCGCTTCTACCGGGCCGGCGACGCGCCGCCCGGCGGCACCGGTCTGGGCCTGGCCATCGCCGAGTGGATCGTCGTCCGGCACGGCGGTTCGATCCGTGCCGAGAATCTTCCGACACGCGGCGCTCGGTTCACGGTGCGGCTGCCCGCCTGACACGAGTCGCAGGCGGAGCGCCTGTCGGTGGGGCCTACCCGCGCATGACCGCATGCAAGGACCGCAAGGGGGCAGCCCACACGCCCCATGATCACGCGCCTATCCGCCACCGCTGGTCGGCGGCGGCGCCATCGCGGTGAAGTGGACCTCGACATCGAGTCCGCCGGCCTGCCTCGCTCGGGCGTCCACGACGCCGTCATGGGCAGTAGCAATGGCCCGCACGATCGAGAGGCCGAGTCCCCATCCCTCGGTGTGCGCGGTTCGATCGGGCTCCCGTCGACGAAACGGCTCGAACAGCCGATCAACGCCCGCCTGGGGAATCGACGGGCCGCTGTTGGCGACCCGCAGGATGGCCTGCCCACGAGCCACGTTGGTCGTGACCTCGATGCGGCCGTTGGGGATGTTGTACTGGACGGCGTTGTCGACCAGGTTGGCGGCGAGGCGCTCGAGCAGGCGCTCGTCGCCCGCTACGGACGCATGCTCAAGACGGGCGTCCACGTGCAGGCCGCGGTCACCGATGTCAGCGCCTCGGGCACGCAGGGCGGCGTCAGCGACCTCGGCGAGGTCGACCGGCAGCCGGCGCTCCAACCCTCGCTCACCACGTGCCAGCGTGAACAGCGCCTCGAGCAGTCGCTCCTGCTGCTCTTCCGCGACGAGGACTCGCTCGAAGGTGGCACGCCAGGCGCCGAGGGTCGGCTCGGGATCACTGAGCGCGTACTGGACCAGGGCGCGCTGTCGCGCGAGCGGCGTCCGGAGCTCGTGGGAGGCGTTGGCGACGAACTGCCGTTGCGCCTCGAACGACCGTTCGAGCCTTGCCAGGAGATCGTCGAACGTTTCGCCGAGGTCCTTCAGCTCGTCGTCGGGGCCGGCCGGCGCGAGTCGGAGCTCCAGGTTGGTGCTCGAGATCGAACGAGCGGCCGCGGTCATCGTGCGCAACCGCGCCAGGACGCGCCCGGCGACGAACCAGCCGATCAGCACGGAGGCGAAGCCCAGGATCACGACCACGACCACCGACAGGACGAGGTAGTACTGCTGCTCCGCGGCATGCTGGCCTTCGACGACCGACTTGAGCAGCTTCGGCAAGTCCGACGCGGATCCGCCGAACGGAGCAACGAGGGTGTTCGCGCCGCCGCCGCCAAATGGGCCGCCGAAGGCGACTCGCACCTGACCGCCCGAGCCAACGCTCACGACGAGGTTGGTGGTTGTGAGGGCGAGGTACGTCAACCCGAACAAGGCCGCGCTGGTCAGCAGGAGCAGCGTGCCGTACAGAAGTGTCAGGCGCAGCCGGATCGTGGGCCGCGGGAGGTGCGGCAGCGTGCGGCGCACGTGGTCCTGTCCCGCTGCCGCCATCAGAGCCGGTAGCCTGCCTGAACGATCGTCTCGATCAGGGGCGGGTCGCCGAGCTTGGCCCTCAGGCGGCTCACGGTCGTCTTGACGGCCTGCGAGAACGGATCGGCGTTCTCGTCCCAGACGCGCTCGAGGAGTTCCTCCGATGACACGACGCGACCCTGCGCGGCGAGCAGGAGCTCGAGGACGCTCAGCTCCTTGGGACTGAGGTCCAGGGGCCGGCCCGCGCGCCAGGCGCGCCGGCGCGCGGTGTCGAGCTCGAGGTCGCCGCGCCGGAGGACCGGAGGAAAGGCGGGCTGCGATCGTCGCATCAGTGCACCCACGCGCGCGACCAGCTCCGGCAGGTCGAACGGTTTGGGGACGTAGTCGTCGGCGCCCCGGGCGAGCCCGTCGACCAGGGCATCGGTCGTTGCCGCCGCCGTCAGCATCAGCACGCGGCTGCGGCGGCCTCGCGAGACGAGCTCGGCGCAGATGTCGTCGCCGTGGACGCCCGGCAGGTCGCGGTCGAGCACGATCACGTCGTAGTCGTGCAGGAGCGCGCGGTCGAGCCCTGCGGTCCCGTCGAAGGCCACGTCGACCGCCATCTGCGCTCGGCGCAGCGTCGCACCGACGGTCTCCGCCAGTTCTTCGTCGTCCTCGATCACGAGCACTCGCATGTGCCACTCCCGCGCCCGGCCAACCGGCCTTTCCGTCCTCGACAGCACGACGGCTGACCAAGGCTCGCTCCAACCATGATGGACTCGTCTCGTTGCGTGGGGGTTACAGCGGGCTCCACGAGGCGGGGCCCAGCACCGTTACCGGGTCGCAACGTCGGATGGCCCATACCTCCTCTCGAACGCGGCGACCGCGGGCGATCCATCGGCAACGGATTGAGTGGCGGCCACTGCCTGAAGAGGAGACGGCAATGCGGCTATCGGGCGAACGATCTGGCCATTCCGGGAACGCTCGCGCGCCGGCCGGCAGCGGGCGCCACGACAGGCGAGACGCGTCGTCGGGCCACGTCCCACGCGGCTCTGGATCGCATCGAGCTGGCTGGCACCGCCTGGCCGCGTGCGTGGGCCTGGTCTCACTCCTCGGGGCCTGTGGGGCCGCTGGGCCATCCGTCGAGGGCGTCGCCTCGCTGCACAGCCCTGCCGCGGGCCTCGAGCGCGTGGCGGGCACGTCAGGTCCAGTCACCGGAAGCCAGTACGAGCAGGCGATCGCGTACTCGCAGTGCATGCGCGAGCAGGGGATCACCGACTTCCCCGACCCGCAGGTCCAGGCCGACGGGAGCGTGGCCCGCAGGATCGAGGTCCAGCAGGGCAGTGACCTCGACCCCAATTCGTCGCGGTTCCAGGCGGCGTACGACACCTGCCGGTCGTTCCTGCCGACCACGTCGCCTGGGCAGGCACAGCAGGTGGATCAACAGCGGCGGACCGAGGCACTGCAGTACTCGGCATGCATGCGCTCGCATGGAGTGCCGGACTTCCCCGACCCCGTCTTCTCGAACGGGGGCGAGCATGTCACCCTCGACGGCCAGATCGACACGAGCTCGCCTGCCTTCCAGTCGGCGGATGCGGGTTGTCAGTCGCTGCTGTCGGGCGGGCCCGCCGGGCCGACCAGCAGCGCCGGCGCGACGCCGGGCGGCACCGGGCGGCCTTGACGCGATCGGTCGGCGCGTGGCCGGCGCGGACGTCCTTCAGAGCGCTTTCACGTTCCGACCCTACAACGACGGTGGCGCGACGAACGCGCTTCGACAGTCGAGGGCCGAGGGTCTGCCGGCCCCGCGCCGCCAGCGCTTCCCAGAGGTGATCACGATGAACCCGAACGCGCAGCGCCCCGAGCCGCTCGGCCTGCCGACCGAGACGCCGCCCCAGTCCACGATGTCCGGCTGGTGGCGTCCGGGGCTCGTCGCTGGCGTCATGCTGGCCATGCTCCTCGCCGCGTGCGGCGGTTCGAACCAGCCATCGAACGGCGTGGCCAGGCTCGACAGCCCCAGCCCGGACGCGTCCTCGAGCGCTGACGCCGGCGCCGTTGCCAGCGCGGGCGCCTCGCTCAGCCCGGACGACGTCTACCAGGCGATGCTCGCCTACTCGCAGTGCATGCGCAGCCACGGGGTGGCGAGCTTCCCGGATCCCGTCAACCAGGGCGGCAACATCGGCCTGCGGATCTCGGGCGGACCGGGCACCGGCCTCGATCCAGACTCTGCGACGTTCAAGGCCGCGCAGCAGGCGTGCCAGTCGCTGATTCCGGCTCCGAAGGCGGGCACCGGCGGCCAGATCCCCGAGAAGGCACGGGAACAGGCTCTCCAGTTCTCGCAGTGCATGCGCGATCATGGCCTCCCGGACTTCCCCGACCCACAGTTCTCCAACGGCGGGGTCTCGATCGGCGGCCCCGGGCAGAAGGGCGCAGGTCTCGATCCCAACTCGGCCACCTTCCAGGCCGCACAACAGGCCTGCGAATCATTGATGCCCGGGCTGTCCGGCGGCAGCACGCGCGATTCGAGCGGCGCGCCGACCTCGAGCAGCCAGCCATGAGGCGCCGCACGATCGGCGCCGTGGCCGCGATCACCGTCGTCGCGATCGGAGCCGGCGTCATCCTCGTCGGCGGGCCGCTGTCGACCCCGACGCAGGCCCAGGGATCGGCACCGCCAAGCGCCAACGGGACCGTTGCGCGCCAGACGCTCAATGCGACGACCCAGGTCGACGGCACGCTCGGCTACCCGGAGACGTACTCGATCGCGAACGCGATGGCCACCGCTGGTGGCTCGGATCCGGCGGCGCTCACCCAGGCTTACGCCGCGGCCCAGGCGCAATACGACGCTGCGCTTGCCGTACGCGACGCGCTGGACCACCCGAAGGCGACCGATGTCGCGAATGCCGAGGCAAGCCTGGCCCAGGTCGCCGCGTCGCTCCAGGCTGCGGAGCAGGCGGCTGCCGGGGCGACGCCTCGCGACATCGACCAGGCGAAGGCCCAGCTGGCCTCGGCGCAGTCGCAGCTGGCCGCGGCGCAACAGGCCGCCGCCGGCGCGACACCGGCCCAGCTGGCCTCGGCCCAGGCACAACTCGCCCAGGCTCAGGCCCAGCTGCTGAGCGCCCAGCAGGCCGCCGCCGGGCCCGCTCCCGCTCGACTGGCCGCCGCCCAGGCGGCGGTCACCGAGGCGAGCGGGGCCCTCGCGACCGACCAGGCCGCCCTCAACGCGGCACAGGCGGCGCTGGCCGCCGGCTGCCCGGCAGGCCCGACGCCGGACCCGGACGCCACACCCGAACCCACGCCCACCCCCGCCGGCACGACCTGTGATCTCAGCGCTCTCCAGCTCGCCGTCCAGCAGGCGCAGGCCCGCGTCACCACGGACCAGGCGCAGCTGACCTCGGCCCAGGCGGCGCTGTCCGACCTCACCTCGGCGGACGCCCAGGCGGAAGCGCAGGCAAACCTGGCCTCCGCCCAGGCGGGTGTCAACGCGGCGCAGGCCGCCCTGGATGCGCTGACCTCGACCGGCAGCCGGGCGCTGTCCCAGCAGAACCTGGCCTCGGCGCAGGCGGCGGCGACCGCCGCGCAGTCGGCGCTCGACGCGGTCCTCCACGGGAATCCGGCCCAGGCGAAGGCACAGCTGACCGCGGCCCGGGCACAGGTGAGCGCCGCACGGGCGTCCCTGTACGCCCTCCGGCATCCGACGACGGCCCAGCGCACCGCCGCGCAGGACGCCGTCGCGAGCGCTGCCGCCCAGCTGGCTGCCGCGAAGGGCTCGCTGGCGGCGCCCAGGGGCGTCGTGACCGACCTCGCGGCGGTGGGCTCCATCGTGCAACCGGGCGAGGTGCTGTACGCGCTGGATGGCACGCACCCGGTCGTGCTCCTGGCCGGCGAGGTGCCCGCCTGGCGAGCTCTCGGGCCCGGCGTGTCCGACGGACCCGACGTCCAGCAGCTCGAATCGAACCTCAAGGCCCTCGGGTACGGCGCCGCGGCGCTCACGGTCGATCGCCACTGGGACGCGGGGACGACGAGCGCGGTCAGGGCCTGGCAGCACGCCCTTGGACTGACGGAGACCGGCACCATCCCGCTCGGTGAAGTCGTCTTCGAGCCGGGACCCATGCGGATCACCGCCGCATCGGCGACGCTCGGCTCGACCATCCAGCCAGGTGGGGCCGTCCTCAGGGCCACCTCGACCACGGTGGCGGTCACCATCGCCCTCGACCCGGGCCTGCAGACCAAGGTCAAGGTGGGCGATCCGGTCTCGGTCACGATGCCGGATGGCTCCACCGCCCCGGGCAAGGTGTCCGACGTCGGTACCGTCGCCACGACGCCATCCGGCGGCGACCCCAACTCGACGGCCTCGCCGACGATCGAGGTGACCGTCACGCTCGACGATCCGTCGGCGACCGGCGGTCTCGACCAGGCGCCCGTCACGGTCAACATCACGACCGCCACGGCGACCGACGTGCTGGCGGTCCCCGTCAGCGCGCTCGTCGAGCTCCTCGGCGGTGGCTACGCGGTCCAGGTCGAGGACGGTGGCCAGCTCCACTACGTCGCGGTCCAGCTCGGGCTGTTCGCCAACGGCATGGTCGAGGTCAGCGGCCAGGGGCTGGCCGAGGGCCAGCACATCGTGGTCGCCCAATGAGCCGGATCGGTCGGCCATGGCGGCGCTCCGCCCGGCCCAATGCCGGCTCGATCGACGGACCAGCCGACGAGGGCACCACGGCCCCCGAGGTGGCCGATCGTCCGAGCGACACGCCCGTCCTGGAGCTGCGCGGCGTGGTCAAGACCTACCCTGGCGACCCGCCGGTCGAGGCGCTCCGCGGCGTGTCGCTGGCGATCGCGGCGGGCACGCTGGTGGCCCTCGCCGGACCGTCGGGCTCGGGCAAGTCGACGCTGCTCCACGTGATGGGCACGCTCGACCAGCCAACGGCCGGAAGCGTCTGGGTCGCCGGTCACGACACCACCCAGCTGTCGGACCGGCAGGTGTCGGGACTGCGCGCCCGGTCGATCGGATTCGTCTTCCAGCAGTTCTTCCTGCTCGATGCCCAGACGGCGCTCGACAACGTGGCGAACGGGTTGCTCTACACGGGCACTTCGGTGGTCCGAAGGCGCGCGGCGGCGGCGGCCGCGCTCGAGCGGGTGGGGCTCGGCCATCGCCTCCAGCACCGTCCGACGCAGCTGTCGGGCGGCGAGCAGCAGCGGGTCGCGATCGCCCGGGCGATCGTGGGGCGGCCGGCCGTCGTCCTCGCCGACGAGCCCACGGGCAACCTCGACAGCGTGGCCGGCGCGGCGATCCTCGAGCTCCTGCTCGACCTCAACCAGGCAGACGGCGCGACCATCGCGGTCATCACCCATGACCGCGAGTTGGCCGCCGCGCTGCCCCGCCAGATCTGGATCCGCGACGGGCGCATCGAACGCGACAGCGCGGCGGCCGCGGCATGAGCGCCGCGCTGCCGGCAACGGTCGAGAACCCGGTCGCCGGAAGGGTGGGCCTGCCGCAGCCGAGTCAGATCGCCGCAGCCGACCTCGTCCGCGTCGGCACCTTGGGACTCCGCTCGCGGCGGACGCGGACGCTGCTGACGGCGATCGGGATCGGCATCGGCATCGCGGCCATGGTGGCGGTCCTGGGGATCTCCGAGTCGAGCCGGGCGGGCCTGCTGTCGCAGCTCGACCGGCTCGGCACCAACCTGCTCACCGTGGGCCCCGGGCAGAAGCTGTTCGGCGGCAACGCGACCCTGCCCCTCGAGGCGCCGGCCATGATCCGCCGGATCGGCCCGGTCCAGGCGACCGCGGCCACGGCGCCGGTCAGCGCCAACGTGTTCAAGACCGATCGCATTCCCGCGGTCCAGACGGGCGGCCTGGGCGTCGTCGCCGCGCAGACCGACCTGCTCGAGACACTGCGCGGCATGATGGCCGACGGGGTCTTCCTGAACGACGCCACGGCGCGGTATCCGGCGGTCGTGCTCGGATCCGACACGGCGCAGTACCTCGGCATCGCGACGGTCGACCCGCCGGTCCAGATCTACCTCGGCGGTCGGTGGTTCGCGGTCGTCGGCATCCTGGAGCCGATGACCCTGGCGCCCGAGCTCGATCGCTCGTCGCTGATCGGGTTCCCGATCGCCGAATCGATGTTCGGGATCGACGGCTCGGCCGGCACGATCTACGTGCGGACCGACCCGACCCAGGTCGACGACGTGTCGCAGGTCCTGGCCGGCACGGCCAACCCCGAGAACCCGAACGAGGTCCAGGTCAACCGTCCGTCCGACGCCATCGCCGCGCGGGCGGCCGCAGCCGGGGCCTTCACCTCGCTCTTCCTCGGGCTCGCCGCCGTGGCCCTGCTCGTGGCGGGCGTCGGGATCGCCAACGTCATGCTCATGTCGGTGCTCGAACGACGGTCCGAGATCGGGCTGCGGCGGGCGCTGGGTGCCACCCGCGGCCACATCGCGCTGCAGTTCCTGTCCGAGGCGCTCGTGCTTGCGGCGGCCGGCGGGGTGCTGGGCGTCCTGGCCGGCACGGCCGCTGCGGCCGCCTACGCGACGAGCCAGGGCTGGTCGATCGTCGTCCCACCCGCGGCGATCGGCGGCGGCCTCGCGGCGGCGATGGTCATCGGGGCGCTGGCCGGCCTGTATCCCGCCGCTCGTGCGGCCAGGGTGTCACCGACGCAGGCGCTCCGCACGACCTGAACCGTCGGCGGTATCGTTTCGGCATGTCCCGATTGCGGATCGCCTTCGCCGCGGACCACGCCGGCGCGGCGCTCAAGGACGAGCTGATCCGACGCCTGCGTGCCAGCGACCTCGAGCACCAATGGATCGATCTGGGCGGTGACGGCTCGGATCCGCAGGACGACTATCCGGACTTCGCCCAGCGGCTGGGTGACGCCGTCGCCGGCGGCGCGGCGGATCGCGGGATCCTGATCTGTGGTTCCGGCGTGGGCGCGTCCGTTGCGGCCAACAAGATTCGCGGCGTCCGGTCGGCCGTGTGCCACGACACCTACTCCGCACACCAGGGCGTGGAGCACGACGACATGAACGTGCTCACGCTGGGCAGCCGCGTCATCGGCCCCGAGCCGGCGTTCGAGTGCGCGCTGGCGTTCCTCGGGGCCACGTTCAGTGGGGAGCCGCGGCACCGACGCCGGCTCGGCAAGGTCGTGGCGATCGAGGCCGCCGGGCGCTGACCGGCCGGCGGCGTACCATGGCCGTGCCGCGGACGATCGATCTGCAACGCACCGGCAGACAGGCGTCACCGTCCGTTCACAGACCCGCGGCTATCCTGTCGGAGTAGCCAACATGCCCGATCCCGCCGCGACCCTGATCAGCGTCCCGCAACTCGCCCTCGGCGAGGGCACCGCGGCGTTCGAGGCAGCCGTCCAGCGAGCGCGCTCCGAGGAATGGGCCAATCGCCTGTTCGACCGCGACGTGACGCTCTGGTCGAGCGACCAGCGGGTTGGCGCGGCCATTGCCGAGCGGTTGGGCTGGCTCGATGCGCCGGCGCACTTCGCGAACCAGATCGCCGCGCTCGAGGGGTTCGGCGACGCCGTCGTCGACCAGGGCTACACGACAGCGATCGTGGCCGGCATGGGCGGCAGCAGCCTGGCGCCTGACGTCCTGCACCGGACCTTCGGGTCGCAGGACGGCTACCTCGCCCTGCGGATCCTCGATTCGACGGATCCGGCCTACGTCGCGTCGACGTTCGACGACCTGGATCCGCTCCAGACGCTCGTCCTGGTTGCCTCCAAGTCGGGCACGACGACCGAGCCGAATGCGTTCCTGGCCGAGGCATGGGCCCGCGCGCACGCGGCCCTCGAGGTCCGTCGCCACCATGTCTACGACCAGCCCGGCGGGTTCATTGCCGCGATCAGCGATCCGGGCCGGAGCATCGAGGCAATCCCCCACCACGACGCCTTCCGTGAAGTCTTCCTCAATCCGCCCGACATCGGCGGCCGGTACTCGGCGCTGACCTACGTGGGCCTCGTGCCAGCGTCACTGATCGGGCTCGACCTCGACGCCCTCCTGGCCTCGGCGTCGGCGATGCTGGGCGCGTGTCGAGAGCCGAACCCGGCCGACAACCCGGGCGTGTCGCTCGGGCTCGCGATCGGCACCCTGGCGAGGGCGGGTCGCGACAAGCTGACGTTCCTGACCGACGACGCGATCGCCTCGTTCGGAGCCTGGGTCGAGCAGCTCATCGCCGAAAGCACCGGCAAGCACGGGGTGGGGATCGTCCCGGTGGACCTCGAGCCGCTCGGGACGGCCGAGGCGTACGGGCCGGACCGGGCCTTTGTCCGGATCAGCCTCGGCGGGCCGGCTGGATCGGAAGCCGACGAAGCGCGCGACCGCCTCGCCGGGGCGCTCGAGGCCGTCGGTCACCCCGTGATCCGGATCGCCATCACCGATCCGATCGACCTCGGGGCCGAGTTCGTGCGCTGGGAGGTGGCGACCGCCATCGCCGGGGCCGTGCTCGGGATCGATCCGTTCGACCAGCCGAACGTCGAGGAAGCCAAGCAGCTGACCCGCGACCTGCTCGGCCGCCGCGAGCACGGCGACGCCGAGGCCGCCCCGCTCCATCCGCCGGTGGCGGCGGCTGACGGGCTGGTGCTCTGTGGTGACGCCGCGCTCCGGCTGACGGCCGGCGACGGTGGGGTCGTGGCCGAGCTGGCCCGGCACCTGGCGCGACGGCGACCGCAGAGCTACCTCTGCCTCCAGGCGTTCGTCGCCCCGACCCCGGCTCGCGACGAGGCCATCGCCGCCGTTCGCGCGCTGCTCAGGGATCGGACGGGACGGGCCACGACCGCGGGGTACGGCCCGCGCTTCCTCCATTCCACGGGGCAGCTCCACAAGGGCGGCGCACCGATCGGCTGGTTCCTCCAGCTGACGGCCGACCACCCGGCGGATCGCCCGATCCCCGGCTGGCCGTACACGTTCGGTCAGCTCATCGATGCCCAGGCGGCCGGTGACTTCGCCGCGATCGAATCGCACGACCTGCCGATCCTTCGCGTCCACCTCGGGCCCGACCCGGACGCCGGCCTGGCGGCCCTGCAACGGGCGTTGGCCACCGCCCTCGACACCCCCGCGGAGGCCTGACCCAGATGCGCATCGGGTTCATCGGCCTCGGCCGGCTGGGCGCCGTGGACCAGTTGGCGGACCATGTTGGTCGCTGGACGGTCCAGGAAGCCATCGACAACGACGTCCCGGCGCCGGTCATCACGCTCTCGTTGCAGACGCGTTTCCGGTCGCGACAGGACGATTTGTACGGGGCCAGGGTGCTCGCGGCGCTGCGCAACGAGTTCGGCGGCCACGCGGTCAAGACGGAGTAGCCGCCGTGGTCTCGTCCCGGACCAAGACGCGCGCCGCCCGCCAGCCAGCGGTCGTCGACCCGGCCCCGGTCGAGGCGCCCCCCGACCAGCCCATCCCCGCCCGGCCGGCACCACGCCCGAAGGACGCCCCGCGCACGATGCGCGACCTGCGGCTCGCGCACGAGGGTCGCAGGACGGCGAAGGCCAGGCCGGTGGCGAACGTGCTCCGCGAGGGCCTCCGTCTCGAGCGCGTCCCGGACCCGTCGGTCCTCGTCCTGTTCGGCGCCACCGGTGACCTCGCCCACCGAAAGGTGATCCCGGCGCTCTTCCAGCTGTGGCGGACGAACCTGTTGCCGCACGAATTCGTCCTCCTGGCGATCGGCCGGCGACCGTACGACGACGAGTCGTTCCGAACGGACATCCGTGCCTCGCTCGACCAGTTCAGCCGGGTGCTGCCGGTCGAGGACGACGCCTGGCGATCGTTCGCCGAGCGAGTCTGCTACCAACATCTCGACTTCGCGGATCCGGCCGGGTTCGACGCGCTGACGACCCGCCTCGACGGACTGGACCGCGAGCGCGGGACGCGCGGCAACCGGTTGTACTACCTGGCCACGCAGCCCTCGCAGTTCGCCGAGATCGCGGCCCAGCTCGGGCGCGCCGGGCTCGACCACGAGCTCCACGAGGGTGGGTGGCGCCGGATCGTCATCGAGAAGCCGTTCGGGCACGACTCCGATTCAGCGCGGCGGCTCAACCGCGAGGTCGGCAAGGTCTTCCGCGAGTCGCAGGTCTACCGCATCGACCATTACCTGGGCAAGGAGACCGTCCGGAACCTGCTGGTCTTCCGGTTCGGGAACGGGATCTTCGAGCCACTCTGGAATCGGCGTTACGTCGACCACGTCCAGATCACGGTCGCCGAATCGATCGGGATCGAGAGCCGCGGCGCGTTCTACGAGGAGACCGGCGCCTCGCGCGACGTCCTCCAGAACCACCTGCTCCAGCTGGTCAGCCTGGTCGCCATGGAGCCACCAGCCCGCTTCGAGGCGGACGCGCTGCGCGACGAGAAGATCAAGGTCCTCCGGGCGATCTCGACCTCGGCCGCCGACGCCGGAGGCGACGTCGTCCGCGGGCAGTACGGCCCCGGCTGGGTCGCCGCCACACAGGTCCCGGGCTACCGCCAGGAGCAGGACGTCGACGCGGCGTCGGAGACGGAGACGTTCGTGGCTGCCAGGCTGGCGATCGATGACTGGCGCTGGTCCGGCGTCCCGTTCTACGTCCGCACCGGCAAGCGGCTGCCCAAGCGCGCGACCGAGATCGCGATCCAGTACCGCGAGGTACCCCATCGCCTGTTCAAGGACGAGGGCGTCGAGCCCGATGCCAACCTGCTGGCGATCCGGATCCAGCCCGACGAAGGGATCATGCTCAGGTTCGGCGCCAAGGTCCCCGGTCTGGGGCTCGACGTCCGCTCGGTGACGATGGATTTCGCCTACGGCTCGGCATTCAGCGTGGACTCGCCGGACGCCTACGAGACACTCATTCTCGACGCGCTCCAGGGCGATGCCTCGCTGTTCACGCGGGCCGACGAGGTCGAAGAAGCGTGGAGCATCGTCGACCCGATCATCGACGGTTGGGCGGATTCGCCGGCCCCCGACTTCCCCAACTACGAGGCCGGCTCATGGGGTCCGACAGCCGCGGACGAGCTCCTCGCGCGCGACGGACGCCGCTGGCGGCGGATCTGAGCACCGACCGATGATCAGCGACGCGCCGGTCAAGCTCGGCGAGCCCGCGCTGCGCTGGTCGGCGCGCGCGCGCAGCATCGCCGAGATCGAGAGCGAGCTGGCCAGGATCTGGGCCAGCCAGGACCTGACCGCCGAGATGGACGGCGTGCCCGGTCGCCACGTGTCGGCCCGGACGAGCGTGATGAACCTGGTGGTCGTCGCTCGCCGGCCGGAGATCGCCGAACGATGCGCCGCCACGATCCAGGCGTTGACCGTCCGGCACCCGTCCCGGACGATCGTGATCCAGTCGGCCGATCCCGACGGCCCGTCCTGGCTGGACGCCCGCGTCGAGGCCCACTGCGTGCTGCCGCGCGAGGATGCGCCGGAGACCTGTGCGGAGACGATCCACGTGACCTGTGGGGGCGAGTCTGGGCACCATCTCGACGCGATCGCCACGCCGCTGGTCATCCACGACCTGCCGGTCACGGTCTGGTGGCCGGGCGAGCCGCCGCTCACGTCGCGGCCGGCCCGGGACCTGCTCGCGACCGCCGACCGACTGGTCGTCGACGGATCGACCTGGTCGGGCGACGGCCTGGCCCGCCTCCGCGACCTGGCGGCGCTCCAGGAGTCATCGCGCCTGGCCATCAGCGACTTCGCGCTGGTTCGCCAGTCGCGCTGGCGCGAGGCCATCGCCTCGATCTTCGACGACCCGGACTTCCTGCCGTACCTGCGTTCTCTGCGCCGGATCGCGGTGACGTACGGGACGCACGACGAGACCTGCGCACCCGGCTCGGCCAACCTGGTCAAGCCGCTTTACCACGTGGGCTGGCTGGCCTCGCGGCTCGGGCTATCGGTGGTCAAGCCGCTCGAACCGGTCACCGGGCACGGCCATTCGGGGAGCGCCAGGGGCCTGCCCGTGCGCACCGGCCCCGTGCGCCCGATCAGCGGCAAGCCGGTCATGGGCCTCGGGCTCGCCGCGACCCTGACCGACGGCCGGGCCGAGGTGGCCGTGCTGGCCCGCCCAGTCGTCTCGTCCATGCCGTCCGGGACCACGCTCCGCGTCGAACTCCTCGCCGACCGACGCGGGTCCGAGCTCCGGGCCGACGTGACGGCCGAGGCGGAAACCGTCCACGTCAGGGTCTGGCAGGACGGCGTCGAGGCCTGGGACCGACACTTCCGGGCGCCGCGCCGGACCGAGGTCGACCTGCTCGCCGAGGCGATCGAAGCGGGCCGGCGGGATCCGGTGGCCGTCGGTGCGTTGCGGTCGGCGGCCGCGCTCATCGGCGATGGGGACCGGTCCTGACGTGGGCGGGCGCGACGTGGGCGGCGAGCCTGAGATCGTCGTTGCCGCCGACCCGGACGGGGCCGCCGCCGCGGCCGCCGAGCGGATCGCGGCGAGCCTAACCGATGCCGTCGCCCGTCGCGGCCGCGCCGACTGGGCGGCAACGGGAGGGTCGTCGGTCATCGGCGTCTACCGGCACCTCGTCAGCGCGCCACTGCGGGAGGCCGTGCCGTGGGCATCGGTCCACGTATGGTGGGGCGACGATCGCTACGTCCCGCGCGACCATCCGCTGTCCAACGTCAAGCCACTCGACGACATCCTGCTCGGGATCGGCCTGACCGAGGAGGGCGAGGCCGGCGGACCACGGCCGGGCGTGGCACTGCCGGTCTCCAACCTCCACCCGTTTCGAACGACCGAGGCGATCGGCAACGGTCGCGGTCCGGCGTGGTGCGCGGCGGCGCTCGCCGAGGAGCTGGCCGAAGCGGGCCTTCCGGCCGCCGGGCCATGGCCGATCATGGACCTCATCCAGCTCGGGATCGGCGCCGACGGGCACGTCCTGTCGGTCTTCCCGGGCTCGGCTGCCCTCGGGGCGAGCGAGCTGGCGCTGCCCGTCCCCGCTCCCACCCAGATCGAGCCCCACGTCGAGCGGGTCACGCTCAATCCCGCGCTGATCGGGGCGGCGCGGTCGGTCCTCGTCGTGGCGACGGGTGCCATGAAGGCCGCCGTCCTGGCCGACGTGTTCAGCGAGACACGCGACCCATCCCGCTGGCCGGCCCAGCTCGCCCGACGATCCGGAGCGACCTGGATCCTGGACGCCGCGGCCGCGGCGAGTCTCCCCCGCTGAACGGCGCCGCGCCGCCATCGCGGACCATCGCCTCCGCCGACGGGACGCCCATCGCGGTGTTCACGAGCGGTACGGGCCCGCCGCTGGTCCTCGTCCACGGCGCGTCGGCCGATCACACGACCTTCCGGGTGATCGGACCGCGGCTCGCGGCCCGGTACACCGTCCATGCCGTCGACCGGCGCGGACGCGGCGGCTCGGGCGACCACCCGCCGTACGCGATCGAGCGCGAGTTCGAGGACGTCGGGGCGGTGGCCGGCGCGCTCGCCGTCGAGACGGGCCGGGCGGTACCCGTCTTCGGTCACTCCTATGGCGGCCGGTGCGCACTCGGGGCCGCGCTGCTGACGGATCACGTCGGGCGAGTCATCTGCTACGAGGGGGCGCCGGCGGCACCCGGCAACGGCTACCAGCCACCCGACCTCCGGCGCGATCTCCGCGAGCGACTGGCGAACGGCGACCTGGACGGCCTGCTCGTCGAATTCATGACCCGGGTCGTCGGCATGGGCAGTGCCGAGCTGGCCGCCTACCGCGCCGATCCGATCTGGCCGGTTCGGGTCTCGGCGGCGGGCACGATCCCGCGCGAGCTGGACGCGGAGGTCGATCCCTCGGCGTCGCTCGAACGCCTGGGCGCCGTGCGCCAGCCGGTGGTCCAGCTGCTCGGGTCGGACAGCCGCGAGGTCTTCCGAGCCGCGACACGTGCCCTCGATGCGCGCCTGGTCGACGGGCGGATTGTCGAGATCGAGGGCGCCCGGCACGCCGCCCACCACACGCATCCCGAGGCCGTCGTGGAGGCCATCCTCGCGTTCCTGGCCTGACGGGACGTCGCGCGAGCACCCGCGCAGCATGCGAGACTTGACGCCATGCTCGAGATGAACTGGCTCGGCTGGATCGTCGTCGGCTTCTTCGCCGGAGCGATCTCTGGCGCCTTCGTCAAGACGCGAACCGCGCGGGGCTGCCTGCCGAACATCGTCGTCGGCATCCTGGGCGGGATAGTCGGCGGCTGGCTCGCCCGCCAGATGGGGTTCACCGACGTCCAGGGGTTCATCGCCGCGGTCGTCGTCGCGGTATTCGGGGCGGTCGTGGTGCGGCTCGGGCTGAACGCGCTCAGCGAGACCTGAGGGTCGGCCCAGAAGGACTACCATCTGGCGATGACCGATTCCTCCCTCGACGCGACGGCTGCGGTCGAGGCGGGCCCCGCCAGCCGCCCCTTCTCCCCGGGCCTCGAAGGCGTCGTCGCCGGCGAGACATCCCTTGGCTACGTCGACGGCGAGCGCGGTCGACTGCTGTACCGGGGCTACCGGATCGGCGACCTCGTGGCCCAGGGCACGTATCCGGCGGTGGCCAATCTGCTGTGGACCGGCGAATGGGATCCCGGCCACCGGCTGCCGACGGGGCCGGTCCCGGCCTCGATCCTGGCGACCTTGCGGTCGCTGCCCGCGACCACCAAGCCGATGGATGCCCTGCGAACCGCGGTCTCCCTGTGGGGCGCGACCCAGATCCTGCCCTGGCCGCCGACCGTCGAGCAGGCGACCGCACTCACGGCCTTCTCGCCGTCGGCGCTGGCCGCCTTCGCCCGCATCCGGAACGGCCAGGAACCGATCGAGCCGGACCCCTCGCTGGACCTCGTCGCCGGCTTCCTCTACCAGTTGACCGGGTCGCCGCCCGACGCCGCCACCGCCCGGGCGCTCGATGCCTACTTCATCGTCGGGGCGGAGCACGGGTTCAACGCCTCGACGTTCACGGCCCGGGTGATCACCTCGACCCGCTCGGATATCGCGTCGGCCGTGACCGGCGCGATCGGGACGATGAAGGGGCCGCTCCACGGTGGCGCACCACTCGAGGTCGTCGACCAGCTGGCACGGGTGGGCTCGGCCGATCACGCCGAGGCGTGGGTCCGCGACGCCCTCGCCCGTGGCGAGCGGCTGATGGGTTTCGGCCATCGCGTCTATCGCGCCTACGATCCGCGCGCCGCAGCGCTCCGGACCGTCGCCGAGGGCATGGAGCACAAGCCGGACTGGCTCAAACTCGCGACCGAGGTCGAGGACGTCGTCCTGCGCGTCCTGGCGGAGAAGCATCCGGACCGGCCGCTCAAGACCAACGTCGAGTTCTACGCCGCGCCCGTGCTGATGGGCGTCGGCCTGTCACCGGACCTGTTCCCGGCCGCCTTCTCGCTGGCCCGTCACGCCGGCTGGACCGCGCATGTCCTCGAGCAGGCTGCAACCAACCGGCTGATCCGCCCGGACGTCAATTACGTCGGGCCTGCGGAGCGCGACCTGCCAGCCTGACGGTCCGACTACAGCCAGCCGCGCCGCCGGAAGTAGGCGACCAGGACGACCAGCAGCAGGGCCATCACGACCATGATCGCGAGGAAGGACGCCTCGTGGTTCTGCCCGGGGATCGGCACGTTCATCCCGAAGATGCTCGCGATCAGGGTCAGGGGCAGGAGCACGACGCTCGCCGCGGTCAGGATCCGGAACGAGTCGTTGAGGCGATGTGACAGCACCGATTCATTGGTCGACTCGAGCGCCTCGACGACCTCCTTGTCGTTCTCGAGCGTGTCCCAGATCCGCTCGGCGGCATCGGAGATATCGTCGAAGTAGATGTCCAGCTCTTCCTGGAGGTAGCGCTGCTTCGTCCGCTCGAGGTCGCGCAGCACCGCGCGCTGGGGCCGCACGATGCGCCGGAAATTGATGATCTCCTGCTTCATCTCCGAGATGTCGCGGACGATCTCCGATGACCGTCCTTCGAAGATGTCGTCCTCGATCCGGTCGAGCTTGAGCGCCATCTTGCGGAGCATCGGGAACGACGCGTCGACGCAGGTGTCGACGATCTTGTAGAGCAGGTAGCCCGAGCCTTTTGAGAAGGTCGCCTCGCGAAGATCCTCCTTGTCCCGGTAGCGCTCGAACATGGCCGTCAGCGGCGGCAATGGGATGTTCGGCATGGTGATCAGGTAGTCCGGACCCATGAACAGGTCGAGCTCGGCCGTGAGCAGCCGACCGGTCGCCTTCTCGTAGGTCGGGAAGTGGAGGACGATGAACACATAGTCGTCGTACTGATCGAGCTTGGACCGATTGTTGCGCGAGTAGATGTCCTCGTAATCGAGCGGGTGGAAGGCAAAGTTGGCCTCGAGCCAGTCGCGGTCGGCCGCCCGCGGCGACTCGATCTGGATCCAGCGGATCCCGGCCGACTGGATGATCTCGGGAGCCGACTCCTCGATCGCTGCGATCGGCACGGCCGCGCCGGATCGCCGAATCTGGCGGATCGGGCGAGGCCGCGGCAGGGCGATGTTCGGCATCGGGCAATCGTACGTCACGGTCGTGCCGCCTCGTCCCCGCCGCAGGCGCTGTACAGTTTCAGGCGACTGCGACGCGACGCGAACGGATCTCGAATCGGCGCCTTGCGCGGCGGAATGCGGAGGCGGGGGACACGATGAAATCAACCCACCCAACCAACCCGGACAGATGACGAGCCGCTCGAGCCGGCTGCCGCTGGCACGCGTCCGCGGACTGCTGGCCATCCTGGAACGGGTCGCCGACGACATGGCCGACCTCGGCGTCGTCCTGGCGGGCACGCTCTGGTTCGTGATCGTCTTCCTGTCGATGCCGTTCGGTCGCATCTGGCAGACCGGCCAGGAGGCGTTCTGCTACTGGATTGCCAACCTCAACTCGCCCTACTCGCTGTCGGACTGGGGCTCGCCGATCGCGTATGTCTATTCGCCGGCGTTCCTCCAGGCCATGCTGCCGCTGACCCACCTGCCGTGGCTGCTGTTCATGACGATCTGGACCGGACTGCTGATCGCCGCGGTCCGTTACCTGACCGGGCCAAGGCTGTTCGCTGCCGGCGTGCTCCTCGCCGCGGTCGAGATCGCCGGCGGCAACATCTCGTTGATCCTGGCCGTGGCGATCGTCATCGGCTTCCGCTGGCCGGCGGCCTGGTCGTTCGTGCTGCTGACCAAGGTGTCGCCGGGGATCGGGCTGCTCTGGTTCGTCGTCCGGGGTGAGTGGCGCCAGCTCGGCATCGCCCTCGGGGCGACGGTCCTGGTGATCGCCGCGTCATCGATCCTGATGCCCCGCGCCTGGCTCGACTGGTTCAGCCTGTTGACCAGCCTCCCCGGCCGCGATGGTACGTGGGCCGCGGTGCCCATCCCGCTGATCGTCCGAATGCCCGTCGCGATCGCCGTGGTCGTGTGGGGCGCCCGCACCGACCGCCGCTGGGCGGTCCCGGTCGCGGCGATGCTCGCCCTCCCGGCGCTCTGGTATGGCGGTCTCACGATGCTCCTGGCGGTCATCGCCCTCCGCAACCCGGAGCGGAACCGCGGATCGATCACGGCGTCCCCGACCCGATCGACGCAGGGCGCGCCGGCCTGACCCTAGCCCTCGGCGGCCACGCGCGACCGGTCCGACGAGCGCGTCCGGCGCAGGACGATCGCCACCGCTCCCGCCAGGAGGATGCCGCTCCCGAGCACGAACGGCGCATGGGCGCCGCTCGCGGCGGCCACGCCGGCGCCGATGGCCGGCCCCAGGATCCCGGCCGCGTAGAGCGGCAGGTAGACGAGGTTCAGGGTCGCCGAGCGACGCTCGGGCGGAACCTCGGTGGCGAGCAACCCGAAGACCATCGCCGTGACAGTCGCTGTGGCCGCGCCGAGGACGACCGCGACCAGGGCCATGGTCGCCACCGTCGGCGCGAGCGGCATCAGGAACAGCACGATCCCCGCGCCTCCCAGCGACGCCACCAGCACCGGCCGGAACCCGATCCGGTCGCCCAGCATGCCACCGACCGGTGACGCCACGGCTCCGACGAGCGCCGCCGTCCCGGCCACGAGCGCGATCGCCGATGCCAGGCCGGGCCCGGTTCCGGTGATTCCCTCGACGAGGACCGGGATGTAGGGACGGGTCATCTGCGTGGCCAGGTACGACACGCCGAAGATCAGGAAGACCCGACGCACGGCCGGATCGGTCAGCACGCCGCGCAGCGCCGCGAACGCCAGGTTCACCACCCGGCCCGTCGGCACGACCTCAGGTCGGATCTCGCGCGAGCCGAACGCGACCAGGATCGCGGTCCCGACCGACAGGGCCCCCGAGACGGTGAACACGGCCGGCAACGAGAAGGCGAAACCGTCGATCAGGATCCCCGCCAGGACCGGACCGGCCGCGAACCCGATCGGGCCGGAGGCACCGAAGACGGCAATCGTGGTACCGAGACGAACCTTCGGGGTGACGTCGCGGATTCCCGCCAGCATGACCCCGGTGTTGCCCAGCTGAAACCCGATCAGCAGCATCGACAGGGCGAGCTGCCATGGCTCGCGCGACAGGGCGACGGCCGCGAAGACGATCGCCTCGACGACCGCGCTGCGGACGATGACCAGCTTCCGGCTGTACTTGTCGGCCCAGGCGCCCCACAACGGCACCAGCGGGGCCCCGACGACGAAGATCAGCGCATTGAACAGGCCGACGAACGCAAGCCGGTCGGTCCCGTGGACGCCCATCTGCAGCAGGTAGGTCGGCAGGTACGCGAAGACCGTGCTGACGCCCATGCCCTCGACCAGCGAGGTCACCCAGAAGATCGCGACGACGGCCCGCCAGTCCTGCGCAGGGCGAGCGTCGGGGCGGACGGCGCCAGCGGCGACCGGGGGGAGATCGGGCATTCAAGGAGCCTAGCCGATGGGGCGGTCGGTCGGCGGCTGGGCGGCCGGGCGGCGGCCGCGGGCTGGGGGGCGCACCGCGGGTCGGCGGCAGCGCCCGCGGTCCCGGGCTGAGCCGGTATGCGCGCGACCCGCGCACGAAAGCGCCCGAAGGAACTGATGAGGCACCGACCGTTCGACGGGTCCACGAGCCTCAGCAAGCCAAGGTCCCTGGTCGCCGCCGGGTTCCTCGCTCGGGGGCCTTGCGACCTCCGAACCTGGTTCCCGGGACCGAGTCGAGGATCACTCCTCGAACCGGTCTGGCGGTTCACATCTGCCCCTTCGGGCAAGACGAAATCTACGGCCCTGGCATGGCCGCCACAAGGCGCTTGTCCACGAACTTTGGCCCGGGGTGCCTGAACTTATCCCCGAACTTGGCATCGATGTGGACGACGTGTGGATACACTCGTCGGGGAGGTATCGCGATGGCTGGCTGGCTCGCTCGTCTCATGACCGCCCAGGACCGATGGGCGCGACCCTTCGGGGAGTTCAATCATCGCTGGCTCAACGCCCTGTTCCGGCCGATCCGCCCGATCCGTGACCTGCTGACCGGCACGTGGCTGGGTCATCCGCTCCACGGCGCGGCGACCGATCTCCCGATCGGGACGGCGGTGCTCGTCGTCGTGCTGGACGTGGCGAACCAGCGAGCGGCGGCCGACATCGCCCTGGTCGCCACGATCCTGTTCATGCTTGCGGCGGCGGCCACCGGGGCCGCCGACTACACCAGCACCGACGGTACCGCCCGCGTCCGAGCAACGCTCCATGCCACGCTCATGGTCATCGCGCTGGTGATCCTCTGCGTGTCGCTCGTCCTCCGGGCGGGGAACCCGGTCGATCGAACGCTCCCGGTCGTCGTCTCATTGATCGGCGCCCTGATCGTCATCGGCGGGGCGTTCGTGGGTGGCGACGTCGTCTACGTCCTTGGCAACATGGTCAGCCGGCACGCCTTCCGGGGCTCCGGGGCGAAGTGGGTCAGGCTGGACATCGGTGAGCTGGCCGACCTCGCGGCCCTGCCCGAGGCGACGCCGACGAAGGCCAGGGCCGGCCTCAACGACCTCGTCCTGGTCCGGATCGGCGCGCAGGTCCACGCGCTGCACGCCGTGTGTGCCCATGCCGGCGGGCCGCTGGCCGAGGGCGCCGTGGTCGACGGCTGCCTCGAGTGCCCATGGCATGCCTCGCGCTTCCGGCTGGCCGACGGCCAGGTCGCCCGGGGCCCCGCAGTCTATCGCCAGCCGGCATACGAGATCAGGACGGCCGACGGCGGAGCCTACGAGGTCCGGCGCGCGACGTCATAGTCCGGCCCTCGATCCCGGCGACAGCATGACGGAGCTGGTCATCCCCGACCCGTGCCTGGTCGTGCTCGTCGGCCCGGCCGGTTCCGGAAAGACGACCTTTGCGGCCCGCCGGTTCGCGACCGCCGAGATCCTGTCGTCGGACGCCTACCGGGCCCAGGTTGCGGGTGACGAGGCCGACCAGCGGGCAACGCGGGCGGCCTTCCGGCGACTCCACCGGGACCTCGAGCGGCGGCTGGCCGACCGGCAGCTGACGGTCGTGGACGCCACGAACGTGGAGCGCGCGGCCCGTCGCTCGCTGCTTGCCCGGGCCGTGGCGGCCGGCGTCCCGGCCGTTGCGCTCGTCCTCGACCTGCCACCGGCCGTGATCCTGGCGCGGAATGCCGGCCGCCGGGCGCGGGTCGTCGACGAGGCCGTGATCCAGCGCCATCTCGCCAGGCTGCGCGAGTCGCTCGGCGAGGCGCGGTCGCCGCTCGACGGGGAGGGCTTCCTCCGCGTGGTCGTGCTCCGGGACCCCCGCGACGTGGATGGCCTCACCGTCCGCCGGCAATCCGAGTCGCCGGCGTACGGAACCGCTGGTTAGGACGACCCGGCCGCGATGCACGCGACGGCGACCGCGGCGAGCGCAATCCCGACCGCGTGGCTGCGGGTCACCCGCTCGCGCAGGACCACCGTCGCGAGGACCACGGTCGTCACCGGGTAGAGCGAGGACAGGACCGCCGCGACCGCCAGGGAACCTGCCTGGACCGCCAGGATGAACGCGCCGTTGCCGGCCATGTCCATGATCCCGACGCCGCACAGCGCCGGCCACCACCGCCGGTTCGGCCGCCACGCCCGCCGCCCGACGACTACGATCGCGCCGATCAGCAGCGCCTCGCTCGCCCGCAGGATGGTCAGTGGACCGAACACGTGGCCATCGCTGATCTGGGCGATCGCCACGCCGAGCAGCCCGAGGGTCGTGCCGGCCAGGAGCGCCAGGCCCACACCCGACGACCCACCTCCCTCGTCGGCCACGCGCGAGACCAGGACCACGGCGACGAAGGCGAGCCCGATCCCGAACAGCACCAGCGGGGGTGGAAGCCCCTCGAACGCGATCCCGGCGGCTACCGGAATCAGCGCGGCCATCACGCCCGTGATCGGAGCGACGACGCCCATCCGGCCGACGGCGAGGCCCTGGTAGAGCGCGCTGATCCCGATCCCGCCCGCCAACCCGGCGGCGACGCTCCAGCCGACATCCGCGGTCGACGGCAGGCTCTCGCCGCGGGCGACCGCCAGCCCCAGGGCGACCAACGTCCCGACCAGCTGCGAGGCCAACACCACGCCGAACAGGGGCGCCCGGCGGGACAGCAGGCCTCCACCAAAATCGCCGGCCCCCCAGGTCACGGCTGCACCGAGCCCGAAGATGACCGTCGCCGCGCCGGCCGGCAGGAGCTCGGTCAGGCGGGCGTCTCCGCCTGGGAGCTGTCCACCGCCGTCGGGCCGAGCAGCTCCACGACCGCGTCGGCCACGGCGTCGTATCGATCCGAGGTGGTCAGGTAGATCACCTGGAAGTCGGCGGCGACCGCCTTCAGCAGCTCGACCGCCCGACCGGCCCGCGCGTCGTCAAAGGTGACGAACGGATCGTCGAACACGAGGGGAGGCCGACGGTCGCCGGTGATCAGCCGGACCAATCCGAGCCGGGCGACCAGGAAGACCAGGTCGATGGTCCCCTGGCTCAGTGACCCGATCGGGACCCAGTCGGCCTTCTCCGGGGCGTGGACCTCGATGTCGAGCGTTCGATCGTCCACGCGGACGCGGCGGTAGCGCCCGTCGGTCGCGGCCGCCAGGTCGCGGACCATGTGGGCCTCGAGATAGCGCGTGGCGGTCTTCATCGTGGCTCGCTCGGCCCGATCGATCGCCTGAAGCGTAAGGTCGTAGACCCGCTGGCGGCGCTGGAGCGCGGCCAGCTGCTCCTGCCACGTGACGAGCCGCTCGGCCTGCCCCGCGACCTGCTCGGCATCGACGGCGTTGGCCTCCACCCGGGCGCGAGCGTGGGCCTCGTCGTCACGGGCGCGCTCGAGCGCGTCCTCCTGGTCTCGAACCTCCACCTCGAGCCGCTCGCGTGCGCGCGGCTCGCGCGCGATCGGGCCAAGGCCCTCGAGGGCGCTCGTCTTCTGTTCGATCTCGAGGGCCGCGGCGTCGCGGCGCCGTGCGAGCGTCTCGCGCGGCTCCTTGCCGACCAGGCCGTTGAGCTGGGCCATGAGCCGATCGATCTGGGCGACATGGGCCTCCTCGCGCGCGAGGAGGCCCTCGGCGGCCGCCAGACCCTCCAGGCCGAGCGTCCCGAGTTGCTGCTCCAGGCCGGCTTCGGTCAGGCGCAGCTCGGCCTCCATCTCGGAGCGCCCACGCAGGCGCCGGTCGATCTCCACGTCACGGAGCTGGCCCTGCATCTTGTCGTTGCGTCTGGCCCACCAGGCGACGGTGGCCAGCACCAGGCCCATCACGGCAATCACGGCGCCGACGATCTGGGGCGCGGTGCCCACCTCGGCGACCTTGAGCGTCTGCGCCGCGAAGGCACCGACCGCCACGAGCAGGCCGACCGCGACCAGGGCGATCGCCCAGCGCGAGAGCGGCTGCCAGACCGCGGCAGGAGCAACCTCGAACTGGACGTTGACCTCGCCCGACAGGGCCGCCTTCAGCTCGCGGATCCGTTGGTCCATCGTCCGCAGCCGCTCCACGGTGCTGCGCAGGACCGGCAACGGATGCGGCGACGGGTGGGTCGTGACCAGGCCGTCGATCTCGATGGCGACCTCGACGGCTTCGCGGAACCGCTCGTAGCGCTGGGTCGCCTCGGTCCGCTCGGCGTTGATCCGCTCGGCCTGTCGGGCCTTCTCGAGGAGGCTCCGGCGCTCGGCCAGGCCGGTCTCCGCGTCGAGGCGCCGCTCGCGCGCCGTCGACAGCGCGTCGCGATCGCGTTCGAGCTGGGCGAGCGCCGCCTGGCCCTGCTCGACGGCTGCACTGGTCTGGGCGACGGCGTGCTCCGCGACCTTGAGCCGGCCCGGGTTGCGCTCGCCCTTGGTCGTCAGGTCGTGGAGCGCCCGGTCGAGCTTCCGGCGGGCCCGGCTTGTCCCTCGATCGGCACCGCTGATCGAGGCCTGCAGTCGATCGCGCAGGGCGCTCTCGTCGCGGGCGAGATCACTGATCTCGAAGTGATGGACCGAGGCGGTGGAACGGAAGAAGGCCTCGGTCGGGATTCCGGTCAGCTCGGCCAGCACCTGGTCGGCCAGGGTCGGATCGGCGATCGCCTGGCCGTCATAGTCGAGGCGGACCGTGCCCTTCCCGCCGGCAAAGGTCTTCTCGACGGTGCCCGCTTTCCGCTCATCGCCCTCGTCCTGCTCGAACTCGATGGTGATGACCGAGCGGGCCTCGGGCGGCGCGTCCCACGGACGCATGGCCTCGACCTCGGCGGCGGTGCTGGTGGCGCGCCGCGTCAGGACCAGCTCGAGGGCTCGTTGGACGGTGCTCTTCCCGGCCTCATTCGGGCCCCGGACCACGGTGAGCCCCGGGGCGAACGGGATGTCCAGCTCGTGGTAGCGCCGGAATTCCCGGGTGATGAGCCGGCGGACCCTCACAGCGAGACCTCGTTGCCGGCGAGCAGCAGCCGCCCGAGGCGCAGCGCATCGCGCTGCTCCGCCGCCTCGGCGGTGGACCCGGACGCCTCGAGCTCGGCGATCCTGGCCTCCAGATCGCGGATGAACGCACCGGCGATCGTGTCCGGCGAGGGCAGCGGGCCGTCGGTCAGGGCCGGTTGGGACACGTCACGGACACGCACCTTGAGGAACGACGGGGCCAGCGAGCTCTCGATCTCGTCGAGGTCGAGGTCGAGCTCGTCGGGTCGGACGCCGACGAGCCGGACGTCGAGGACGAGGTCCGGATCGGCCGCGGCGGCGAGGCTCTCGACGAGGGCTGGCTGGCTGGCCACGGTGGCGGCGTCGATCTCGCGCTTCTCGAAGCGCGTTCGGCCGACCTGGCGTTCCTCGACCTTGACGGTCCGGGCGCCGTCGCGCTCGTCGAGCTCGACGAGCAGCACCTTGCCCGCGCGGTCCTGGTCGAGTGCGACGGCCTCCGGCGCGCCCGAGTAGGCGTACGTCACGGTCCCGGCGCGCCCGGTCTGGGCCGAGTGCCAGTGCCCGAGCGCGAGGTAGTCGAGATGGGTCGCGGCGATCTCCTCGGTCGTGATCACGACCTCGTCCCGGTCGGTCTTGCCCGGGATCGCGATCGCGCCGTGGACCATGCCGATGTGCCACGTCGCGACGGTCGGGTCGTGACTGGCGTCGAGGTCGCGGAGCGGGCTGTGGGGGGCGCGCTTGGTCGGGAACACCGGGCCGAACACGACCACGTCGCAGGCGGCCAGGTGGACCGAGGGATGATCCGGCTCGAGGATGGTCACGAGGTCGTCGGTCCGGGCCGTTGCCGGCCAGTCCGGGAAGGTCGTATGCACGGTAGACGGACGCCTTGTCGTAGACGTCGTGGGTACCCGGGATGATCACGGTTCGGATCCGCGCCCCGGCGAGTCGCTTGAGCTCCGCAGCGACGCGTTCGACCGAGCGGCGGGGCTGGACGTTCGAGTCGAACAGATCGCCGGCGATCAGGAACAGATCCACCTTCTCGGCGAGGGCCAGGTCCATGCGCGGCCTTGAATGCCGCGAACTGGCGTTCCCGCTGGGCGGCGGCCTGCTCCCCGAGGTCGTCATGCCGCGCCCCGAGATGGACGTCTGCGGTATGGATCAGCCTCAGCATCCGGTGGTGCGCCTCGCCTCCCTGGCTGTCACGGTCCGGACGATACATGGTCGAACGTGGATGCGAGCGAGGCGCCCCCATGACTCCCCGCTCGCTGGCCCGACTGTCGATGGGCATTGTGACAGGTACGGTGTCACCCCCGCCGGCCCGTTTTCCCGAGTCGTTGTATTCTCCGGTCACTACACCGGTGCGCCCCGAAACAGGGAAACCACATCGACACCTGGGTCGTGCGGCCCCGGCATTCCTCGCCAGACCTCGCCCGTCCCGTCCGCCGATACGGCCGTCCCTGAGTCGACGCACCCCTGCAGATCAACGCGCCCCGGAGGAGCACCGTGACCTACGTCGATCGGACCCTGACCTGTGTCGATTGTGGTGTTGGGTTCATTCATTCAGCTGCCGATCAGGAGTACTACGCACAGAAAGGGTTCGCCAGCGACCCGAAACGCTGCACCAGCTGCCGGGCCAGCCGTCGCGCCTCGCGGGACGGAGGCTATGACGTCCGCGACATCGGCGGGCCGCGCGGTTACGAGCGCAGCGACGATCGCCCGATGCGGGAGTACTTCGCGGTCATGTGCTCGTCGTGCGGCAACCAGGCCCAGGTCCCGTTCAAGCCACGGATGGACCGGCCGGTCTACTGCTCGGATTGCTTCAGGACCGTGAAGCCGGGCTGATCCCGCGGTTGGCACGGGCGCGGCACCGGACGCCGCCGCAAGCGCTTCTGTCGCCGGCAGGCGCGGTCCTTGAACATCAGCCTCATGGACGTCGGCTCGAACGACGAGATCTGCCGCGTCCGACGCGGGGGCGCGTTCGAATGTGGGGACCTCGCGCTTCAGAGTGACGTGCCAGGCTGAGGCCTCGCCCCGGGATCACGCCGCGCCGATGCGCCGTGTGGGCGCGCCGGCCGGCGGCCTCGGTACCGAGAGCGCTACAGCCGGAACGTGTCGCCGGCGCGGTACCGGTCGCGGTGCCGACCGCGCCAGACGGTGACGCGGGCGCGACCGTGGACCTGCCACGCGCCGTCGCGGCCGACCAGCGCCGTCTGCTCATCGATCCCGAGGACGACCGCGCCGCGCGGCGCCTGGAGTGCGACGAGCGCGCTCATCGGCTCCGGCCAGGCGTCGTAATGCGGGATGACGAGGGCATCCGGCACGAGGTCGAACCCGCGGCGCCAGCGCAGCGGCCAGGGAATCAGCCTCAAGCGGAAGTCGAACGCGTGCGCCGGCCAGGACCATCGCCCCGGCCGAACAGCCGGCCAGGACGGCGCCGCGGTCATGCGCCGCCAACAGGGCGCGGCCGACGGCGGTATCCCGTAGGCAGCCCATCAGGTAGCCCGGCTTGCCCCCCGACAGGTAGATCAGGTCGGCCTCGCCGATCGCCTGCGCCGCGGCGGCGTCGTCGGCATCGGCGCGGTCGACGGACGAGGACGGGCTCGACCTCGGCGCCGAGGCTCCCGAAATGGGCGACGCCCTGTGCGGCCCAGTGGCTGAATACCTCTTCGCCGTCGGGGAATGACGCCGTCGGCAGGATCGCGACACGGGGACGGGTCCGGCCGGTCGCGAGCAGCAGGCCGGCGTCGAACTCGGCCATGCTGGGGAGGAATTCACCGGCGCCAACCAGCGCCACAGGTCCGGGCACGCCCGAGAGTCTACCCGGACCCTTGCCCCGACCCCTGCGCGCGCTGCGACACTCGCCCGCCGATGACTCACCCGACAGCGCTGGACCCTGGTGACGGCCGTCATCGGCTCGGGGAGCGTCTTCCTCGACGGAACCATCGTCAACGTCGCTCTGCCCCGGATCGGCCGCGAGCTGCCAGCCTCGATCGTGGCCGTCCTGGAGGGCCAGGCGTACGTCGTCAGCGGCTATCTCGCGGTGCTGGCGGCGCTGCTGATCCTGGCCGGTGCGCTGTCCGACCATTACGGCCGGAAACGCGTCTACGCCATCGGCCTGGCGGGTTTCGGGATCACCTCCGCGCTATGCGGGCTCTCGCCGTCGCTGGAGTGGCTGATCCTGTTCCGGCTGGTCCAGGGCGGGGCAGGCGCCCTGCTCGTTCCCGGCGCGCTGTCGCTCATCACCCAGACCTTCCACGGCGCCGAGCGCGGGCGGGCGTTTGGCATCTGGGCGGCCTCGACCTCGGCGCTGACCGTGCTCGGGCCGATCGTCGGCGGGCTCATCGTCGACACGATCGGCTGGCGGTTCGCGTTCCTGATCAACGTGCCGCTGCTGGCCTTCGCCCTGTGGGTGACCGTCCGGCATGTGGCCGAGTCGCGCGACGAGGAGGCGTCCGGCAAGTTCGACTGGCTCGGCGCCGGCGTGGCGGCACTGGCGGTCGGCGGGCTGGCCTTCGGGTTGATCCGCGGCCAGGCCCAGGCGTGGGCCGACGGCGCGGCCTGGGCGGCGATCGGCCTCGGGGTGGTCGCCCTGGTCCTGTTCCCCATCCTGATGGCGCGACGGCCCAACCCGCTCGTCCCGCTCGACCTGTTCCGCCAGCGGGCGTTCGCGACGATCAACCTGGCGACGTTCTTCATCTACGGCGCGCTGTACGTGACGATCAGCTACCAGGCGCTGGTCTTCCAGAACACGCTCGGCTACACGGCCCTCGCCGCCGGTGCGATCGGCGTGCCGACCGGCATCCTGCTGTCGGTCCTGTCGACCCGGGTCGGGACCCTGGCGGGTCGGCTCGGCGCCCGCCCGTTCCTGGTCGCCGGTCCACTGCTGATGGCCGTGGCGATGCTCTGGTACGCCCGCCTGCCGGCCGGTTCGGACGCCGTGGAAGGCCGCGTTCGAGACGCCCTCGACGCTCATCCCGCCGCTCGACACGTGGATCGACGTGATCCCGGCCGTCCTCCTCTTCGGGGTCGGCATCTCACTGGTGGTCGCGCCGCTGACGAGCACCCTCATGAACTCGCTGCCGAGCCGGTTCTCCGGGCTCGGGTCGGCGATCAACAACTCGATCTCCCGGGTCGGGCAGCCGCTGCTCGGGGCGATCATCTTCGTGGCGATCAGCGCGACGTTCTACGCGAGTCTCGGCTCGCTGTCGTCCGGCCTCGACACCGCCGACGCGGCCATTCGGCACCAGTTCCAGCCACTCAACCCGCCGGCCGCCGGCACGACTCCGGATCAGCTCGCCGCCGCGACGCAGGCGTCGATGGACGCCTTCCACCTGGCCGCGCTGGTCGCCGGGGCGCTGCTGGTCATCGGGGCGCTCGTGTCGTGGGTCGGGCTGCGCGGCCAGGAGCGGTCCGACGACGCCTGACCGGCCGCGGCCCGGGCCACGGGAGTGGGATGCGCGGACCTACGACCGCGTCGCCGATCCGCAGGCTCGCTGGGGTCGCGAGGTGCTCGACCGGCTGCCGCTCAACGGTGACGAGCATGTGCTCGACGCCGGTTGCGGGACGGGCCGGGTGACCGAGCTGCTGGCCGCGCGGCTGCCGCGCGGGCGCGTCGTGGCGCTCGACGGCTCCGCCTCGATGATCGCCGCGGCCCGCGAGCGCCTGGCGCCATTCGGCGATCGCGTGTCATTCGTGGTCGCCGACCTGAGCGAACCGGTGCCGTTGACCGAACCGGTCGACGCGATCCTGTCGACGGCCACGTTCCACTGGATCCCAGATCACGATGCCCTGTTCGCCAACCTCGCGGCCGTGCTCCGACCGGGCGGCCGGCTCGTCGCCCAGTGCGGCGGCGCCGGCAATATCGCGTCGATCCGGCGCATCCTCGCCGACATCGGCGACGGGTGGCTTGGCACCAACTACTACGCGACGCCCCGGGACACGGCGCGTCGGCTCGACGCCGCGGGCTTCGTCGACGTCGAGTGCTGGTTGCACGACGAGCCGACCTGGTTCGAGCCGGGCGAGCCGTTCGAAACGTTCCTCCGGACGGTGATCCTGGGCGCCCACCTGCAGCGGCTGCCGGCCGATGCACGCAGCGGGTTCGTCCGGGCGGTGGTCGAGCGCCTGCCCGGAACCCGTGATCGACTACGTCCGGCTCAACATCCACGCGCGGCGATCCCGGGACGTCGACGAGGCCGGCGCTTAGCCGAGCTCAGCCGCGGACGCGGAACGGGCCCCCGTGGCCCGGGATCACGACGTCGGCGGCCGCAAGGACGCGGGTCCGACCGGCCTCGATGCGTGCCTGGTCCCAGCCGAGCGGATCGACCTCGGGAGTCCGGTCGCTCAGCCACCACAGGTGGGTCATCGCATACACGCCGTCGTCGGCGGTGACGATGAGCGTGGCGTCCTCCTCGGTGTGGCCGGGTGTCAGCCACAGCTGGCTGTTCGGCGAGAGCCGGTAGCCGTCGCCTTCGTGGTCGAGCCACAGGTCGTCCTTGTAGCGCGCCCAGAAATCGACCACCTCGGCGTTCGGGAAGAGCGCGATGTTGACCGTGTGGTCGGGGTGATGGTGGCTCAGGAACACGTGGGTGACAGCCTCGGGGGACACGCCCAGGGCGGCCAGCGGATCGAGGATCCGGGATCGGCTGGCGACCATCCCGGGGTCGGTCACGATCAGGGCGTCGCCGTCGCGGACGAGCACGATGCTGCTGCCGACCCGGTCGCCGACGTACCCCGCGTGGAGCAGATGGACGGCGGTCACCGGCGGATCCTACGCGACGACAGGGATGGCACCGGATGCGTTCCGGGGAGCGGGATCGGGCCGCGTCCGCGCGGCCGTCGCTGCCATGCTCCCGGCGTCCGCAGCCGGTCGCCAGGGAGGGTCGATGACCACCAGCCGTCCCGCCGATCTCGTCCTCCGTGGTGGCCGGGTCGCGACCATGGACCCGGCGCGGAGCTGGGCGAGCGCGATCGCCGTGTGCGACGGTCGGATCGCGGCGGTCGGCAGCGACGCGGCCGTCCGCACGCTGATCGGCCCGGGCAGCCGGGTGATCGACCTGCGAGGCCGGACGGTCACGCCCGGGTTCGGCGACGCCCATGTCCACCCGCTGCACGGCGGGCTCGCCCGGCTCCGCTGCGAGCTCCACGGCCAACGAGGGCTGGACGCCTACCTGGCCACGATCGCGAGCTACGCGACGAACCATCCCGAGCTCCCATGGATCCTCGGCGGCGGCTGGTCGATGGACGACTTCCCGGGCGGCGTGCCGGGCCGGGCCGAGCTGGACCGGATCGTCCCGGATCGGCCGGTCTTCCTGTCCAGTCGCGACGGCCACAGCGCGTGGGTCAACAGCCGGGCGCTCGAGCTCGCCGGGGTGACGGCAGAAACGCCGGATCCGCCCGATGGGCGGATCGACCGCGACACCGACGGCGGGCCGGTCGGCGCGCTCCAGGAAGGCGCCGCCGATCTCGTCGAGCGGTTCACTCCGCCCGCCACCGCGGCCGACCTGCTGGCCGCGCTCCAGCTCGCCCAGGCCGAGCTGCACTCGCTCGGGATCACCACCTGGCAGGACGCGATCGTGACGCCCGAGATCGAGGAGCCCGCCTACGTCACCCTCGCCGGCCGCGGCGAGCTTACGGCTCGCGTGGTCGGAGCGCTGTGGTGGGAACGCTCGCGCGGCGCGGAGCAGATCGACGAGTTCGTCGAACGTCGTTCGCGGACGGCGATCGGCCGCTATGCGCCGACGAGCGTGAAGATCATGCAGGACGGCGTCCTCGAGAACTTCACCGGGGCCGTCCTGGATCCGTACCTCGGCGCCGATGGGCGGCCGACCGGCAATCGCGGCCTGAGCCAGGTGGAGCCGGAGGCGCTCAAGCGCCACGTGACGCAGTTGGATGCGCTCGGCTTCCAGCCGCACTTCCATGCGATCGGCGAGCGCGCGGTCCGCGAGGCGCTCGACGCGGTGGCGGCGGCCCGAGCCGCGAACGGGATGACCGACACCCGACCGCACATCGCCCACATCCAGGTCATCCACCCGGCCGATCTCGACCGCTTCCGCGAGCTCGCAGTCGTCGCCAACGCCCAGCCGTACTGGGCCTGCCATGAAGGCCAGATGGACAACCTGACGATCCCGTTCCTGGGGCCGGAGCGCTCAACCTGGCAGTACCCCTTCCGCTCGCTCCGGGCCGCCGGCGCGACCCTCGCGATGGGCTCGGACTGGAGCGTGTCGACCGCCAACCCGCTGCTCGAGATGGAGGTCGCGGTCAACCGCGTCTCGGACATCAGCCGTGGCCAGGAGCCGCCGTTCCTGCCCGACGAGCGGCTCGATCTCGTCGATGCGCTGGCCGCGTTCACGGCGGGGACGGCCTGGGTCAATCACCTCGAGGGGGAGATCGGCTCGCTCGAGGTCGGCAAGGCCGCGGATCTCGTCGTGCTCGATCGCGACCTGTTCGACCGCGGCGCCGGCGCGATCGGGGAGGCGCGGGTGGTCGGCACGTTCATCGACGGCAAGCCAGTCTTCGAGGACGCCGCCCTCGACCGCTGACTCGGGTGTGGACGGATGACGATGTCGAATTGGCCTCGGATGTCGATGTCGACTGGAGCTCCACCGGGCGATGCTCTCCCTGCGCCACCCATCGGGCGGCGGCAGAAAGGAGAGCACCAGTGAACGCTTACGCCTACTTCGTGGTGAACCACCACCTCGACTTCCTGCTCGAGCAGGCCGCCAAGCAACAGCGGATCAACGAGCTGTTCCCGCAGCCGAGCCTTCGCGCCCGGATCGCGTCCGCCTTCGCTGGTATCCGGCGGGTCTTCGATCCGGTCGACCTGGCCGGGCCGGCTCTCCCGAAGCTCGAGAACTATCCCTACCGGGGCTGAGCCCTACCCTCAGCTCCGCGCTCCCTCCCGGCGACGAAGGCCTCCGCTCTCCTCCGGCGGAGGCCTTCGTGTGCCCGGCGACGGCTCAGCCCAGGTCGGCCTGGGTGTCGACGTCGCGGAGGCTCCGGCCCGCGGGATCCAGCTCGCGCCATGCCTCCTCGGCGACGGTCACCGTGTTGAGCGCCTCGTACAGCGTTCGAAGGCGCCGCTCGCCGGCCCCGACGAGCCCTTCGGCCGTCTCCCGTGCCGACGCGGTTCGCACCGCGCCGGGGAGCGGGCGAGCGCGGCCGTCCTGGTCGAGCAGGACGGCATCGACCGCGGGGTCGTCCAGCCGATCGACGAGCAGCGCGAGGACGGATGGCACCAGCGTCGGCATGTCGCCGCCCACGACGAGGGCGACCGGCCGAGTGGCGCGCCGAAGACCGGTCACCAGGCCGACGAGCGGCCCTTCGAACGAGGTCGGATCGCTGACCAGGATCGTGCCCGCCGGCGCGCTCCTCGATTCATCGGGGGCGACGACGACGATCACCTCGTCGGCGAGCGCCTGGACGGACGATATCGCGTGCTCGAGCAGCGGCCGGCCGGCCCATGGCTCCACGAGCTTGTCACGCCCGAAGCGACTGGACCGGCCGCCGGCCAGCACGATCGCGCTGACGCCGCCGGGGCTCATCGGCCGATCTCGGCGGATGTCGAGGCGCGCAACCCAGGCACGTGCCCGGCCTCGGTCCGGCGGAGGATCCCTCGGCGACCGAGATCCTCGAGGATCGCCATCACGTAGCGCCGGCTCGTGCCGGTGGCGTCCCGAAAGGCTGCCGGGGTGAGCGGACGGGCTGTGGCGAGCTGCAGCGCCCGGATCGCGAGCTCCCGGTACGTCGTCGCGGCATAGGCGAGATCCGGCTCGAGGACCACGAGCCGTCCGGCGCGCTCGAGGTCGCGCACCGCGGACGGCGGACAGCCCGCCGCGCGGGCGGCGGCGTCGAACGGTGGCGGCGCCTCGACGGCGAGGGCTTGCTCGAGACGATCCATCGCCGCCTGGATCGCCGGATCGATCACGACATCGGGGACCGAACCAGTGCGCGCCACGGTTCCGCCGTGGCGCACCAGCCTGCCCGCCTCGACCTGCCGTTCGATGAATGCCGCCGCGGCGGCCACCGCGGACGCCGGGTCGACCGTCACCTGCCGGCGGAGGAATCTGGCGATGGCGGTTCGGACGGCGGGCAGGGCCATGGCTCGCGTGCCGTCGAGCAGTCCGGCGAGGTCGGCCTCGAGCAGCCGGGCAACGTCGCCGGCGATCGCGAGCGCCCCATCCGTCGCGATCTCCGCACCGTGCAACTCCAGGCGTGCCTCCGCGGCGGCGGCACGGTCCCCGACCTCGATCGCGCTCGCCAGCCGAGACACTCGCGCCGCGGTCTGGCGACGCCGTGACACCCCCCGAGCCGGTGCCCTGTCGAGCACGACGCCGCCGACGATCCGGCAGTCGCCCGAGGGCCGCCGGAGAACGAACCGGTCCCCGGGCGCGACGGCCACCGGATCGGCGAGGCGGAGGATCGCCGCGGCGGAGCCATCGGGCAGGTCGATCGCGTCGCGGCCGCTCCGGCTCAACGCGCCGTCGGCCGAGGCGGTTCCGAGGTGCACCCGGGCTCGCGATCGATCGGGCAACGGCCGGGTGAGCCGAACCAGGAGCCGATCGCTGGACTCGATCGCCGGATCATCGGTCAACACGAGGCCGCGATGCAACGTGGCGGCGTCGACGCCGGCCAGGTTGATCGCGACACGGCCACGCCCGGCGTGGGCCACGGGCAGCCCGTGGACCTGGAGCTCGCGGGCTCGAACGGCTCGCGCGCCCGGGACGAGGCGGAGCGATGTGCCGCGGACGAGAGGACCCTCGCGAAGGGTGCCCGTCACGACCACGCCTCGCCCCTTGACCGCGAACACCCGATCGATCGCGAGCCGCGACCGACCCGCCGCCACGCCATGGCGTTGCGTGCTCGCCTCCAGGACGCGATCGCGTACCTCGACCAGTACCGCCCGAAGCCGTTCCAGCCCGGACCCGTCGACGGACGAAACGGCGAGCACGCGCGCGCTGCGGAGCGACGTCCCGGCGAGCATCTGGGTGACCGTCGCGGCAACCTCCGCCGTTCGGTTCGGGCCGGCGAGGTCCGCCTTGGTCACGACCGCGACACCAATGTCGATCGACAGCGCGTCGATGAGTTCGAGGTGTTCCATCGTCTGCGCCCGCGGCCCGTCGTCCGCCGCGACGACCAGCATCGCCGCGTCGATCTCGCCCGCGCCCACCAGCATGTTGCCGATCAGCCGGTCGTGACCGGGCACGTCGACGAAGTCGAGCTCGCTGCCGTCCGGCAAGGCGAGGTGCGCGTACCCGACGTCGATGGTCATCCCGCGCCGCTGCTCCTCGGGCAGGCGGTCCGCGTCGATCCGGGTCAGCGCTCGGAGCAGCGTGGTCTTGCCGTGGTCGATGTGACCGGCCGTTCCGATGACGACGGTCACGCGGTCACCTCGAGTGCGCGCTCGACGGCCAACCGGAGGCGTTCGTCGTCGTCCGGACGGACGGTCCGCAGGTCGAGCACCACGCGCTCGCCGACGATTCGGCCCACGACGGCCGGAGTCGCGCGACGGAGTGCCGCAAGCAACCGGGTCGCCGAGCGGGATCGAAGCGCCACGCCGAATGAGGGCAGCGTCTGGCCGGGGAGCGATCCGCCTCCGATGGTCGACTCGACGGCGACGACGTCGGCGATCGGCTGGCCGCCGAGGACCGCCACGAGCGCCTCCGCGCGCCGGCGGATCGCCGCGGCCGACATGGCCATCATCGACCAGACCGGCACCTCGGCGACCGCCCGGCCGGCCCGATAGAGCCCGAGCGTGGCCGCGACGCCGGCGACCGTCGCCTTGTCGGGGCGCATCGCTCGGGCGAGCGGATCGCGACGCATTCGCGCGATCAAGTCCGCGCGCCCGACCACCAGTCCGGCCTGCGGCCCGCCGACGAGCTTGTCGCCGCTGAAGGTCACGATATCGGCGCCCGCGGCCAGCCGCTCCGGTGGCATGGGCTCATGTGCCAGGCCAAACGATTCGGTCTCGAGCAATGCCCCTGATCCCAGGTCGTCGACCACGATCGCTCCGCAGGAATGGGTGACCGTGGCAAGGCCGACCGGATCCGGCGCCTCGGTGAAGCCGGCGATCGTGAAGTTGGACGGATGGACGCGTAGCACCAGTCGCGCGCGACCGTCGACCAGGGCCGCCTCGAAATCGGCGACCCGGGTTCGGTTCGTGGTCCCAACCTCGATCAGCCTCGCGCCGGCCCGTCGGACGATCTCGGGGATCCGGACGCCGCCGCCGATCTCCACGAGCTCGCCACGGGAGACGACCACGCCCCCGCCCCGTCCGGCCAGCCCGACCGCCAGGGCGAGCGCGGCGGCGTTGTTGTTGGTCAGGAGCGCGTCCTCGGCACCGGTCAGCGCAACCAGGTGCTCCTCGGCAACCCGGTATCGCCCGCCGCGGCGGCCGGATTCGCGATCGAGCTCGAGCAGGAGGTAGTCGCCGGCCGCCTCGGCCGCCGCGCTGATCGCCGCGTCCGGCCACGGTGCACGCCCGAGGTTGGTGTGCACGATCACCCCGGTCGCGTTGATCACCCGGATCGGGCCGGCAGACGCAACGGCGTCCAGCCGCTCCGAGACCGCTTCGGCCAATCCGTCGAGCGTCCGCGGCCCCGCTCCCCCGCCGAGCCGCTCCCGCTCGTCGTCCACCACCGCACGAGTCGCGGCGAGCAGCGCGGCCGGCTCGCGCGTGCCGTCGATCCGTCCCCGCACGACGGCCAGGACGGCCTCGACGCTCGGTGGATGGGGACGCTGGGTCGGCATCGAACCTCCGTGGCGGGAGCGCATGGGAGTCGAACCCACCGCGCCGCGCCGAGCGCCGCGCCACTGGTTTTGAAGACCAGGGGACCCACCGGGACCCGACCGCTCCCGCGCGATGGTAGCCCTATCATCGACCGGTGGACGCGCTCAAACCTGCTCCGTTCCGCCTGACCGAGCTGACCGATTGCGGCGGTTGCGCTGCCAAGCTGGGCGCGGACCTGCTGGCCGATGCGCTGGCCGGTCTCGGCGCCGAGGCGACGCCCGGGGAGCTGATCGCCGGGCTCGATCCGCCCGACGACGCGGCGGTCTACCGAATCTCCGACGACATGGCGATCATCGGCACGCTCGATTTCTTCCCGCCGCTGGTCGACGATCCGCGCACGTTCGGCGAGATCGCGGCGGCCAACGCCTTGTCGGACGTGTTCGCGATGGGCGGCCGGGTCCTGTTCGCGCTGTCGATCGCCGCCTTTCCCGAGCAGCTGCCACGGGACGTCATGGCCGAGATCCTCTCGGGCGCGTCAGCCAAGGTCCGCGAGGCGGGCGGGACCCTGGCCGGCGGGCACACGATCCGCGACCCGGAACCCAAGTACGGGCTGGCCGTGATCGGCGCGGGTCATCCCGATCGCTTGCTGCGCAAGGGCGGGGCGCGCCCGGGCGACGTATTGATCCTGACCAAGCGACTGGGCACGGGGCTCCTGGTCTCCGGCGCGCGGCAGGGTCGGGCGTCCGCTGCAGACCTGGCGGGCGCCGTCGACCAGATGCGAGAGCTCAATCGGAGGGCGTCGGAGGTGTTGGTGAGCCTCGGGATCCGGGGCGCCACCGATGTCACCGGGTTCGGACTCCTTGGTCACGGACTCGAGATGGCTCGCGCGTCGGGGACACGGTTGGTCCTCGAGGCCGCGGCGTTGCCCGCCCTCCCCGGCGCGCTCGAACTGGCGGCCGCAGGCATCGAAACCGACGGCGCCGCCCACAATCGGCGGTTCGCCTCCGGCTCGCTCGAGGTCGGGCGGAGCGTGGCGCCCGAGCTGGTGACGCTGGCCCACGACCCGCAGACGAGCGGCGGGCTGCTGGCGTCGGTGCCGCCGGCGCTCATCGCCGACGTGGAGGCGGCCCTGGACTGCGCCGACGTGTCGTGGTGGCGAGTCGGTCACGTCGAGAACGGCGAGGGCCTGGTGCTTCATTGACCGGCCCGGGCCGCTGATCCGATGTCGCCCTTCCTGGCGCTCAAGGTCTTCCACGTCCTCGCCGCGATCGTCGCCGTCGGGACGAGCGTCACGTCGACCTTCTGGCTTGCCCGTGCCGGGACCGAGCGCGACCGCCTCGTCTGGGCGCTCGACGGCGTGCGGATGTTTGACCGCCGGCTCGCGAACCCGGCGTACATCCTCGTCCTCCTCTCGGGAGTCGCGATGGTCTCGACGGGAACCTATCGGTTCGACCAGGGCTGGATCGATGCCGCGATCGCCCTCTACCTGCTCATCGCCGGGTTCGGCGTCGTCGTATTCAGGCCAGCCGCTCGCCTCCAACGCGCCGAAGCCGCCGCCGACCCGACGTCACCCGCGTACGCCCGGATCGCAGCCCGGACCTGGTCGTCCAGCTGGCTCACGATCGCCGTCGTGGCGATGATCCTCGTGCTCATGGTCACCAAGCCGTTCTGACCACTCGTGGTCCCGGCCCGGCGCGAGCCACGACCCTAGCCGAGCCCGACGAGGATTCCCGTCACCGACTGGAGCGTCCGCGTGACCGGGTGGATCGCCAGGCACGTGACGGTCGGCAGGTGGTTGTGCTCGAAGCCCGGCGTGCTGAACAGGACCGTGCCGCTCGCCACGTCCACCGCCTGCACCGCGATGAACACGCCGGGACCGTCGACGAGATGCAGGGCCGCCGCCCCACCCGGTTGCTTCACGGCGAAGAAGTCGGTTGGTGTCCCCGCAGGACCAGTGCAGTCCGTGAGGTGGTAGGTCAGCGTCTTCGACGTCGACGGACCGGCCGCAGCGCTCGAGACGCTCAGGACCGTGAGCGTCCCGGCCAGCAGGCCGGCCGTGGCCACCCTCATGAGTGCGGGCAACGGCATCTGGTTCCCTCCTGTCCGGCGATGTTCGCCCCCAAATGGTAATCGCGCGGCGCCAGCGCTCAACCGATGCGGGCCGTCTCGAGCGGCCGACCGCTTCGGTGCGATCATCGTGGGATGGCGGGGGTTGCAGATGGAGGACGCGCGCGTGCTCAGCGAACACCTGGTCTTCCCGATCCTGCTGTCGAGGGACCTAGACGCCAGCCGAACCTTCTACCACGACACGCTCGGGCTCGAGATCCTGCGGGAGGATCCGGGCGATCGCATCGTGTTCCGCTGCGGCAACGGGTCGCAGCTGGCCGTAACGCTGAGCACGATCGGCACGTCCGACACACAGACGCAGCTGGCGTGGCGAGTCCCCGACATCTACGCAGCGCTGGCGGACCTCCGGGCTCGAGGCGTGCGCATCGAGGACTACCAGGCTCCCGATCCGGTGACCGTCGACGGCATCGCCGACATGGGCCATTCGTGGGCGGCCTGGTTCATCGATCCAAGCCGGAACGTCCTGGCGGTCGTCCAACCAAAAGGGTGACGCAGGCATGAGCGGTCGGCCCTCGTTTCGCATGACCGCGACTGTGGTCGTTGCGTATGCGTTGGCGATGGCCTACCTCGAGTCGGCGGTGGTCGTCTACCTGCAGCAGGCGCTCAACGGCCAGGTCGGCGCGGTCTTCCCGCTCCGACCCGTCGACCAGACGGGTCTCCTCATCGCCATCGAGACTGGCCGCGAGGCGGCCACGATCGTGATGATCGCGGCGGTCGGGATCCTATCGGGTCGGACCTGGCCCGAGCGACTGGCCTGGAGCGCGGTCGTCTTCGGCGTCTGGGACATCAGCTACTACGGCTGGCTGCACGTCTTCAGCGGCTGGCCGCCGTCGCTCGGCACGGCGGACATCCTGTTCCTGCTCCCCGTCCCGTGGGTCGGCCCGGTCTGGTCGCCGATGGCCGTCAGCGCGGCGTTGATCGGCGTCGGGCTCCTCGCGGCATCCGCGCTCCGCCACGGTCGTCGCCTGGCTCTCGAACCCTGGCACCTCCTCGGCGGCCTCGGCGGCGGACTGCTGGTGATCCTGTCCTACACGCTGGACGCCGGACGGCTGATCAACGGCGGCCTGCCCGGCCCATACCCATGGCCGATCTTCGCAATGGGAATGGCCGCAGCGCTGATCGCTGCCGGCGACTCACTGCGCCGGACCCGCACCGGCGGAACCGCGCCCACCGGATCGGGCGTCACGGGGACCTGAACTCGAAGACGCGATTCACTGCCGCCGTGCTCCTGGGCTTCGCGATCGACCCGCCCGGACGGATGACTCGATCGGCGTGTTCGAGATCAGCGCCGACGGCCGTCGATCCAGGTCTCGCGGGAGTCAACGCCCCAGCCGAGCGACGCAAGTCCGAGCACCAGGAAGCCCACGGCCACCACCAGCAACCCCATCAGGTTCTCCACGGTTGGCTCACCATTCCCAGGCCAGCTGGGCGAGCCGCCGCACGGCCGCCGTCGGCGAGAACCGTCGACGAGTCCCCTCGGAACGGACAGCCCGTCCGGCATTCTGGAGGAGGCGTTCCTGCTCCGCTTCGCGCAGCAGGTCCCGGGCCCGCTCCTCGACATACAGCTCAATTCCGTAACTTCGCATCTCGATGGACCCCTCGTCGCGTGAGCCTTCTTGCTCAACGTGATGGAGCTTCGGGCTACAGAGGCCGGTCGCACATCGCCACGAGTCGCCAGTTTCGGGCCGCGGCGACTCGTCATTTGACGGGCGTACACTCCTGCGGTCGGCACCCGCAGGAGGCCACCCGTGGCGAAACCCTACGTGAGACTGACCCAGCCACTCGTGCGCGACACGAAGCACGGCGAGCTGCATCCAGCGACCTGGGATGAGGCGCTCGACCGGACCGTCGCCGGGCTCCTTGCCGCGAAGGCGGCGCACGGCTCGACGACATTCGGCACCTTCAGTTGCTCGAAGGCGACCAACGAGGTCAACTTCGCGGCGCAGAAGTTCAGCCGGACCGTGCTGGGCAGCAACAACATCGACAGCTGCAACCGGACCTGACACGCCCCGAGCGTCGCCGGTCTGGCGACCGTGTTCGGTGCCGGTGGCGGCACAAGTTCATACCGTGAGGTCGAAGAGACGGACCTGATCGTCCTGTGGGGCAGCAACGCCCGCGAGACGCATCCGATCTTCTTCCATCACCTCCTGCGCGGCATCCGCAACGGGGCCCGGCTGATCGCGCTCGACCCGCGGCGAACGTCGTCGGCGGAGTGGGCCGACCTGTGGCTGGGCCTCGACGTCGGCAGCGACATCGCGCTGGCCAATGCCGTCGGGCGCGAGATCATCGCATCGGGCCTGGAACACCGCGAGTTCATTGAGCACGCGACCGAGGGATTCGAGGCCTACAAAGCCAGGGTCGAGTCCTACACCCTCGATTACGCGGAGCGCGAGACCGGGGTCCCGGCCGAGGCGATCCGCGAGCTGGCGCACGCGCTGGCGACGGCGCCACGGGCGATGATCTGCTGGACCCTCGGGATCACCGAGCACCACAACGCGGTCGACAATGTGCTCGCCCTGATCGACCTGGTGCTGCTGACCGGCCACGTCGGGCGCTACGGGTCGGGCGTCAACCCGCTCCGCGGACAGAACAACGTCCAGGGCGGCGGCGACATGGGTGCCCTGCCGGACCGGCTGCCCGGCTTCCAGCACGTGGAGAACGACGAGCTGCGGGCGAAGTTCGACGCGGCGTGGGGCGTCGCGGTACCACCGAAGCGTGGCTGGCACCTGTCGGGCATGTTCGACGCGATGGAGCGCGGCGACCTGACCGCCGTCTTCTGCATCGGCGAGAACCCGGTCCAATCCGAGGCCGACCAGGAGCGGACGATCCGGCTCCTATCCGGGCTCGACTTCCTCGTGGTCCAGGACCTCTTCCTGACGAAGACGGCGGCGCTCGCCGACGTGGTCCTGCCGGCCACCGCAGCATGGGCCGAGTCGGAGGGCACCGTCACCAACTCCGAGCGGCGCGTCCAGCGCGTGCGCAAGGCGGTCGACGCACCGGAGGGCGCCCGCGACGACCTGGCCATCGTCTTCGATCTCGCCAACCGGATGGGGGCGGGCTGGGGCGCGGCCGACGCTGAGGCTGTCTGGAACGAGGTCCGGCGCCTGTCGCCGGCCCATGCCGGGATGAGCTACGCGCGGCTGGAGGCCGAGGGCGGGCTCCAGTGGCCGTGCTACGACGAGGGTCACCCGGGGGAGCTGTTCCTCCATTCCCGGCTGTGGGAGGACCCGCTGCCGGGGAATCGCGTGCCGTTCGTCCCGGTCGACCACGACCCGCCGGTCGACCGCCTCGACGCCGACTTTCCGATCCGGTTGACCACGGGTCGTCGGCTCGACTCGTACAACACCGGCGTGCAGTCAGGCGGCTACACCTCGCCGCTGCGGCGCGGCGAGAGCCTCGATATCAGCCCCGAGGATGCGGCGACCTACGGCGTGGCCAACGGTGAACGCGTCCGGGCGGTCTCGCGCCGAGGTCAGGTCGAGGTCCCGGTCCGGATCGACGATTCGTTGCGGCCGGGCCTGACATTCATGACCCTCCACTTCCAGGACGACGTCGCCACGAACCTGCTGACCATCGATGCGACGGACCCCAAGTCCGGCACGGCCGAGTTCAAGGCGACCGCGATCCGGATCGAGAAGCTGCCGACCACGGCGGCCGCCGGGTGAGGCGCCCGGTCCGCGTCGCGATCTGCCGGAATGGCGACTTCGCCTTCGAGGCCGACGGCCGGATCACCATCGCGTAGGCACCCGATGGCGTGCGGCCGAGTGGCGACCGGTGGCCTGAGTCCCGTCCTCCCGGCACGAATTTGCGATCGTTCGAGGCAAACCGAACCGTTCGACGTAGTTCGAACGATCGCGAATTCGACCGCCGGCGACTCCACGGTGGTCCGGGTCGGCAGCAGGAGCGCCTCGAGCCGGCGAACCAGGCGGCGCTACACTCGGGATCAATGGATCTGCACGTGATCGGCCCGCTGGCGTCCCCCGCGGAACGGGCTGCGGTCGACGCCGTGCTGGGGCCGCCGACCTCGGGCTGGACGGGCGGCGCTCGGGATCAAGCCCTGGACGGCCACGCCGCACGCGGCGGTCACGCGCTCCGGGCGCGGCGCTCGGAGCTCCTGCCGGCCCTCCATGCGGTCCAGGATCGGATCGGCTGGATCAGCCAGCCAGCCCTCAACTACATCTGCAAGCGACTGGCGATCGCGCCGGCCGAGGCGTATGGCGTGGCGACGTTCTACGCGATGTTCGCCACCAGGCCACGGCCACCGGTCGTCGCGCACGTCTGTGACGACATCGCGTGCCGGCTGGCCGGGGCCGACGCCATGTGCGAGGACCTCGAGCGCGCGCTCGGACCGGCTGGCGACCCGGCGCATGAGGGTCGGGCGACCTGGCTTCGGAGCCCGTGCCTCGGGCTGTGCGACCGCGCGCCGGCGGCAATGGTGACCGTGGCCGGACAGGCGAGCCGGCGCTTCGTCGTGGCTCCGATCGACTCGGCGGGGATCGTGGTGCGGCTGGAGGCACACGGCGGCCCGCCTCCCACTGCCGTCCGTCGCCATCACCCAAGGGAGATGGCCGGATGGTCGGGCCTCGGCCCGCCCGCACGGCTCCTCGCCAGGGTTGGCGAGGTCGATCCGGCCTCGCTCGACGACTATCGCGCGCACGGCGGGTACGAGGCGCTGGCGCGTGCTTTCGAGCTCGGCTCCGCAGCGGTGATCGCCGAGGTGACCGCGTCGCGGCTGATGGGTCGCGGCGGAGCGGCGTTCCCGACCGGCCGCAAATGGGCGGCGGTTGCCGCCCAGCCGGCGCAACCGCACTACCTCGTCTGCAACGCGGACGAATCGGAACCCGGCACGTTCAAGGACCGGGTCCTCCTCGAGGGTGACCCGTTCCTGATCGTCGAGGCGATGACCATCGCGGCGTTCGCCACGGGCTGCTCGAGCGGCTACCTCTACCTCCGCGGGGAGTACCCCGAGGCCGAGACCCGCGTCCTGCTTGCGATAGCCGCGGCGCGCGGCGCCGGGCTGCTCGGCGAGGACATCCTCGGCTCCGGCTTCGGGTTCGACATCGAGCTCCGCCGCGGCGCCGGCGCCTACATCTGCGGCGAGGAGACTGCGCTATTCGAATCGATCGAGGGCAAGCGCGGCGAACCACGGAACAAGCCGCCATTCCCGGTCGAGGTCGGGCTGTTCGGCCAGCCGACAGTCATCAACAACGTCGAGACGCTAGCGAACGTCCCGCTGATCGTGCGCGATGGCGGGGCCGCCTTCGCCCGGATCGGGACGGACGGCTCGTCCGGGCCCAAGCTGTTCTGCCTGTCGGGTCACGTCGCCCGACCCGGCGTCTACGAGGTCGACTTCGGGGCGACGCTCCGCGACCTGATCGACCTCGCCGGCGGCGTCCCGGGCGGGCGGGCGATCAGGGCCGTCCTGCTCGGCGGGGCCGCCGGTGTCTTCGTCGGGACGGAGGCGCTCGACACGCCGCTGACGTTCGAGGGCACCCGGGCGATCGGTGCGTCGCTCGGGTCGGGCGTGGTGATGGTCTTCGACGAGACGGCCGACCTGGTCGGCACGCTTCGGCGGATCGCCCAGTTCTTCCGCGACGAATCGTGCGGACAGTGCGTCCCCTGCCGGGTGGGCACCGTCCGCCAGGAAGAGTTGCTGGCCCGCCTGGCGGCAGGCGCGCGAGTGCGCCCGCGCGACGAGGAGCTGGTCCTCCTCCGGGAGATCGGGCAGGCGATGCGAGACGCATCCATCTGCGGGCTCGGACAGACGGCCTCCTCGGCGATTGAGTCGGCGCTCCGCCGACCCGAGCTGGTGGCGCTGTGACGGACCACGCGGGGCCGCGGCCGGAGCCGGCTTCCCTGCCCCTCTCGGCGATCATCCTCAACCCGCCGGCCCGGCCGAGCCGACCGCCCGAGATGCCGCCGGCCGTCACGCCTCCGCCGATCGAGCTGACCATCGACGGCGCGGCGGTCAGCGTCGCGGCAGGTTCGACGATCCTGGACGCCTGCCGGCAGCAGGGCATCGACACGCCGACGCTGTGCTACGCCGAGAACCTGACCCCGGTCAATGTCTGCCGCGTCTGCGTCGTCGAGGTCGCCGGGTCGCGGGTCCTCGTGCCGGCCTGCTCCCGGAAGGTCGAGGCTGGAATGGAGGTGCAGACCGACTCGGACCGCGTCCGTCTGTCGCGCAAGGTCGTCCTCGAGCTACTCGGCTCGTCGGTCGAGATCGGTCTGGCCGGACCGGCCACCCCCGACGGATCGGTGGCGGCCTATGTGGAACGGTATGGCGCGGACCCCACCCGGTTCGGCCCGCCCGCTCCCCCGGCTGCCGCCGGCGAGCGCGACGCGCAGGAGCCCGGGCACCACCACGCGCCACCCGGCGACGCTGCTGCGCAGACCGTCGCGCAGCCGGTCAAGGTCGACAACGGGCTATACGTCCGTGACTACTCGCGCTGCATCCTGTGCTACAAGTGCGTCGAGGCCTGTGGCGAGGACGCCCAGAACACGTTCGCGATCACGGTCGCCGGTCGCGGCTTCGACGCCCGGATCTCGACAGAATCGGCCGTTCCCCTGTCGGAATCGGCGTGCGTCTACTGCGGCAACTGCATCGGCGTGTGCCCGACCGGCGCGCTCATGTTCAAGAGCGAGTTCGACATGCGCGAGGCCGGCACCTGGGACGAGTCCGCGCAGACCGTGACCGAAACGGTCTGCCCGTACTGCGGCGTGGGCTGCGCGGTCAGCCTCCACGTCCAGGACGACCGGATCGTCAAGGTCACCTCCCCGACCGACTCGTCCGTCACCGACGGCCACCTGTGCATCAAGGGCCGGTTCGGTTTCGAGTTCGTCAACGCGCGGCCCGGCCGCCGGCCCGAGGGCTAGCCGGCTAGCCCAGCCCGCTCAGGTCCCGCAGATCGATCCGGCCGTCGTGGCTGTAGACGTTGAAGCCGTCGCCCCGGAGGAAGCCGACGAGCGTCACGCCGAGCCGCTCGGCGGTCTCGATCGCGAGGTCCGATGGCGCGGATACCGCGCAGACGATCGGGACCCCGGCGACGGCCGCCTTCTGGACGATCTCGAAGCTCACCCGGCCGGACACCATCAAGATCCGCTGGTGGAGCGGCAGTGCCCCGGCGAGCACCTGCGAGCCGATCGCCTTGTCCAGCGCGTTGTGTCGACCGACATCCTCGCGGATGACGACCAGCTCGCCGCGCGGGGTGAACAACCCGGCCGCGTGCAGTCCGCCGGTCTCGTCGAAGGCGCGCTGGGCGGCCCGCAGGAGGTCCGGCAGGGCCAGGATCACGGCCCGGGAAACGACCGGTCCGGCCGGGATGGGGTCGCAGCGGACGGCCACCTCGTCGATGGAGGCCTTACCGCAGATGCCGCACGACGCGGTCGCGATGAACCGCCGCTCGGCGACGATCGAGACGTCGAAGGGTTTCGAGAGTCGCACCACGATCGTGTCGTCCGGCTGGCCCAGCGTGGCGGGGTCGCCGCCGCTGGTGGTGATCGCCTCGTCACCGCGGATCAGGCCCTCCGAGCGCAGGAAGCCGACCGCGAGCTCGGCCTCGTGACCGGGCGTGCGCATCGTGACCGCCACCGCGACCGGGTCCTGGTGGGGTCCGGCGGCGCGGATCTCCAGCGGGGCCTCGCCGACGACCCGATCGTCGCGGACCTCGAGCGACGCGCCGCGGACCGCGACGACCCGCCGGCTCGAGATGTGCCGGACCGGGGGCAGGCGGACGTCGCGCATGGCCGCATGATAGGCGCGAGATGGACGATCACCCTGTCCTGACGCGGAGCCAGCGCGATGTCCTTGCCCGCTCGAGGCGAGCCGTCCTGGCGACCATCGCGCCCGACGGCGGCCCGCGGCTCGTCCCGATCTGCTTTGCCCTCGACCCGGACCGCCCCGTTCTCTACTCGCCTCTCGATGAGAAGCCCAAGCGCACGGCAAACGTGCGCGATCTCGCTCGCGTCCGCGACATCCGGGGTGACGCACGGGTCACCGTCCTGGTCGACACCTGGGACGAGGACTGGTCGCGGCTCGCCTGGCTTCGCTGCGAGGGAACGGCGTCACTGCTCGAGCCGGTTGACGGCGACGACGCCGTCACAGAGCATCAGGCCGCCGTCGCGGCACTCCGCTCGAGGTACCCGCAGTACGCGACCCACGATCTGGAGGCCCGCCCGTTGCTCCGGATCGCGCTCGAGCGCGCGAGGGGTTGGGCGGCGTCGGGTAGCGAACCTTTCTAGCGCTGGAGGAAGACGGCCTCGGCTGGCGGGCGCGGGCCGTGGACGTCCAGCCCGGGATGGATCCACCACGGCGCGGCGCCGGTCACGAGGCCGGTCAGCCGGCCGGTGACGGAGTGGCCGCGGGGCGCGTGCGCGACCCGCTCGGCGTCCAGCGATCCGGCCCTTCCTCGACGGCGACGCCGAGCGCCTCGAGCAGATGCTCCGACGAGTGGGCGATCTCGGCGATGGCGGCCTCGAAGGCGTCCGCGTTCCGCGACGAGGGCGTCCGGTAGCCGCTGATCTTGCGGACGAATTGGCGGGCGGCCGCCTCCAGCTCGCCGGTGGTTGCGGCCGTTTCAGCCCGCCGCAGGGTCTTGATGCTTCGGCACATGGCTGGACGATACAACCCGGCGCGAATCCCGCCACCGCGCGGCACGAGACACCCGAGCTCGGCGATCGCGGCCGACCCGCTAAGCTGCGATGGTGGAACCCTTCCGGACGATCATCGAGCCGTTCCGGATCCACGCGGTCGAGCCCATCCGGATGACCACGCGCAACGAGCGCGTCGAAGCAATCGACCTCGCCGGTCGGAACTTGTTCGCGCTCCATGCGGACGACGTCCTGATCGACCTGCTGACCGATTCGGGGACCGGGGCGATGAGCCGCGACCAGTGGGCGGCGGTCCAGCACGGCGACGAGTCGTACGCGGGATCGCCGTCGTGGTACGCATTCCTCGACGCCGTCACCGAGCTATGGCCGTTCTGCCACGTCATCCCGACCCACCAGGGGCGAGCGGCCGAGAAGATCCTGTTCTCGGTCATCGGCGGTCCGGGCAAGGTGATCCCGAACAACACCCATTTCGACACCACCCGGGCGAACGTCGAGGCGAGCGGTGCGGAGGCGGTCGACCTGGTCATCCCGGAAGGCCGCGACCCGTCGGCGATCCACCCGTTCAAGGGCAACATGGACGTTGATGCGCTCGAGGCGCTGCTGACCGCGCGGGCGGCCGACGTCCCCGTCGTGTTCGTGACCATCACCAACAACTCGGGCGGCGGCCAGCCGGTGTCGCTCGAGAACCTGCGGGCCGTGCGCGCCCGGTGTGATCGGTTCGAAGTCCCGCTCTTCCTCGATGCCTGCCGCTTCGCCGAGAACGCCTGGTTCATCAAGACGCGCGAACCCGGTCAGGCGGACCGCTCGATCCCCGACATCGTCCGCGAGATGGCGTCGCTGGCGAACGGGATGACCATGTCCGCCAAGAAGGACGGGCTGGCGAACATCGGCGGCTGGCTCGCGATGAACGATGACGAACTTGCCGCCGCCTGTCGCAACCTGCTGATCCTGACCGAGGGCTTCCCGACCTACGGCGGCCTGGCCGGCCGAGACCTCGAGGCGATCGCGCAGGGCCTTCGCGAGGTGGTCCAGGAGGACTACCTCAACTACCGGATCCGCTCGACGGCGTACCTCGGCGACGCCTTGCACGCGGCGGGCGTTCCGCTGGTCAGGCCCTTCGGTGGTCACGCGATCTACCTCGATGCCAGGGCGCTCCTGTCGCACATCCCACCGCTCCAGTACCCGGGCCAGGCACTGGCGGTCGCCCTGTACGTCGAGGGTGGGATCCGCGGCTGCGAGATCGGGACGGTGATGTTCGGTCGCCACCCCGACGGGACGGAGGCACCCGCGGCGATGGACCTCGTGCGCCTCGCGATCCCGCGCCGGACCTACACCCAGAGCCACATCGACTACGTCATCGAGGTCGTCCGGCGGGTTGCCGATGGTGCCGGGGATCTTCGCGGTCTCCGCATGGTCCAGCCGGAGCCGCCATCGCTCCGGCACTTCACCGCACGGTTCGAACCCGCGTCCTGACGCCCGGCGACGTCCCGGGCACGCCCGCTATCGATCGCGATCAGCCGGTGCCCGCATACCTCCACTGGAAAGCGCCGGTATAGCAATGCCCCAGGGCGAGGCATGCGCCGCCGGTCAGGTCCCAGGTGCGTGAGTAGACGTACGGCCCGCGATCGACGACCGGGACGGTGAGCGTCCGTCCGTTGGCGGGGTTGCGGAAGGTGATCAGCGTTCCGCACGGCAGGCTGCGATGGGCAACGCCCAGCAGCTGCTGCGTCATCGCGACGCCGCAGGCGGTTCGCTTGCCGTAGAACTCCGGTCCGTACCACGACACATCGCCGTCCCACCGCCACGGATTGAGGCTGATCGAGCCTGCGGCGGGTGCGGGTTGGGCGTCGCGATTCGGAGCCTGGAGCGGCTCGGGTCGCAGGGCCGGTTCGAACAGCGTCGAACCTTGATCCAGGTTCCCGTCGGAGCGGGCCCCCGGATCGGGGGGCTGAATCATCATCACCGTCCCGCGGACAAGCGCCGCGACCTCCACCCGATTGAAGAGGCTCGGATCCACCTGGGAGCTGGGATTGGGGACCCAGGAACCCACCGGTCCGGGGACGGCGACCAGGGCGAGGGCGGCGATGAGCGCCGTACTCGCGACGACTCTGGGGCGTCGCACGTCGGTCTCAACATAGCATGGAACGCGTATCCGGCAGATATCCGGGGGATCAGCGACGAAATCCCGCGCGTGTCAGGATCGTTGCAATGCCCACCCGTCGCTACCCGGTCGCGGGCCCCCTGGACCTGCGACGGACGCTTGCGCCGCTCGGCCGCGGACCGGGCGATCGCACGATCCGATTCGCGCCGGGACGCGCCTGGCGGGCGACGCGAATGGCGGACGGGCCGGCGTCCATGGCGATCGCCCAGGTCGGCGACGAGGTCGTGGTGGAGGCGTGGGGACCCGGTGCGGACGGTGCACTCGACGCGGTTCCGGAGCTGCTCGGGCTGACCGGTGCACCCGAGGCGACGCCGTGGGCCCACCCCCTGCTCGCGCAACTGGCGCGGCGCTTTCCCGGCGTCCGGATCCCACGGAGCCGCGCCGTGCTCGAGGCCCTGATCCCGGCCATCCTGGAGCAGAAGGTCATCGGCCAGGAGGCGCGCCGGGCGTGGCTCGGGCTGGTTCGCGTCTACGGCGAGCCGGCGCCGGGACCTGCCGAGTGGGGACTGCGCCTGCCGCCGCATCCGGCAACCCTCGCCGTCCTCCCCTACTACACCTTCCACCCGTTCGGGGTGGAGCGTCGCCGCGCCGACCTGATCCGACGCGTCGCCGCCCGGGCGGCCTGGTTCGAAGCCACCGTCGACCTGCCGTTCGCGGAGGGCTACAGCCGATTGACGGCCGTCCCGGGGATCGGGCCGTGGACGGCGGCCGAAGTCGGCGTGCGGGCGCTGGGAGACCCGGACGCCGTGAGCGTCGGCGACTTCCACTTGCCGCACTTGGTGGCTTTCGCGCTCGCTGGCGAGCCGCGCGCGACGGACGCCCGGATGCTCGAGCTGCTCGAGCCGTATCGCGGTCGACGGGCGCTGGCAGTCCGCCTGCTCGAGCTGAGCGGGATCGCGGCGCCGCGCCGCGGACCGCGCCTGGCGATCCGTCGGATCCAGGACGACTAGGTCGACGATCGGTCCCTCAGCGAGGTCGCCCGCCGGGCCGGGACCTGGCCGATGAATGACGATCCGGCACCCTCGTCGTATCGTGCGGCCATGACGATGGTGTCGGCGCGCCGACGTCCGGGGCACCGCGGGATCGTGCGCCACCCCGGGGTCCTGCTCCCGATCTCGCGGGCGATCCTGGCGGTCGGTCTGCTCCTGGGTGCGTCGGCGGTCCCGGCCGTCGCCGCGTCGAAGGACTACGCGATCGACCTCGGGGAGCGAACCGACTTCGTCGCCCAGACCAACTTCGTCCAGTGCGTCGGCGCAAGCATGCAGATGATGCTCAACATGATCGGCCCGGGAGTCGACCATTCGGCCGCCACCCAGCGCCGCCTCCAGGCTCTGGCGCGTGAGTGGAGCCCGGCGGCCCCCGACGGGTTCGAGCGGCAGGGAGCGAGCGTCGTGGGCTGGATGGCCGGGCTCAACCAGCTCGGAGTCGGCCCGTACGAGCTGGTCGGGACAGACACGCTCGACGAGGCGCTGCTGGCCGCGGCCCGCGCGATCCGGCTGACCGGCAAGCCGGTCGGGCTGCTGATGTGGCACGGCCGTCACGCCTGGGTCATGAGCGGCTTCCGGTCGACGACGGACCCGCTGTCGCCCGAAGCCCGGGTGACGGCGGCGATCGTCGAGGACCCGCTCTACCCGTACGGCTCGAGCACCTGGGGACCGAGCCCGAGCCCGGGCGCCACGCTGAGCCCGGCGGCGCTGGGCCGCCAGTTCGTGCCGCGCGGCTCGTCCGGCCGGTGGCTCGGATCGCCCTGGAGCGCCGAGCTCGCCGGCAAGTACGTGCTGGTGGTGCCGACCCGGCCCGATCCGCGACCGTACGCCAATCGAGCGATCTAGGCCAAGGATGAGCTGGACAGGACCACGCGAGCGAGGGGCGCGGAGCAGGAGCCGTGGCATCCGCTCACCGTCCGCGAGTTCGAGGTTGCCCGCCAGATCGCCACCGGCAGGACGAACGTCGAGATCGCCGCCGAGCTCTTCGTCTCACCAAAGGCGGTCAGCGCCCATGTCGAGCACATCCTGGCCAAGCTCGGCGCCAGCCGCCGCGCCGAGATCGCGACCTGGGTCGCGTCGGTCGAACGGCTCGCGCCGCCGGCCGCACCGGCGGACTCTCGAACCGACCGGCGGTCCGCCCAGCCGGTCCGCTAGCCACGCCCGGCGGCGCCCGCGCGGAACAGGGCCACGGCTTCGACGAACGCGGCCAGTGTGGCCGGCGTGCAGGGCTCGAGGGCGGCGATGAGATGGTCGGCCCGATGGGCGGCATGCGCGGCGAGGCCCTCGGCGACCTCCTCCGGCGTGCCGATCAGGGCAGGCGCCGTCGGCGGCTCCGCCGGGGCAGGAGCTTCGGTCGGGTAGCGAACCGTCACGCCCACCGTGATCGACAGGCTGGCCGGATCGCGTCCGACCCGCTCGCATGCGTCGAGCAGCTCGCCGCGTACCCTCGCCAGCCGCTCGTCCGGCAGCCCGAACCAGGCCAGGTTCCACGCGTCGGCGTGACGGGCCGTGAGCTCGAGCATCCGGGGCCGCTTGGCGGCGACCAGGATCGGGAGGTCGGGGCGGGCCGGCGGAAGGAGGACCGCATCCGCCGCGCTCACGTAGCGGCCTGCGAGATCCGACCGACCGGTCCGGATCAGGCCCGCGATCACGGCGAGCGATTCCTCGAACCGGCCGACCCTGTGGTCGGTGGGGTACCCGAAGGCCTCGTACTCCGGATCGTGCCAGCCCGCGCCGATCCCCAGGATCAGCCGGCCGCCGCTGACGTGGTCCAGCGTCGCGGCCATCTTGGCTAGCAGCGCCGCGTTCCGGAACCCGGTGCACATCACCAGCGTGCCGAGCTCGACCCGGCTGGTCGCATCGGCGATCGCGGCCAGGATCGTCCAGCACTCGTGGATCCCGGTCGTCGCGCCGTCGAACCGGAACAGGAGATGGTCGTACACCCACACCGAGTCGAGGCCGGCCGCCTCGGCCTCGACGGCGATCGTCCGGATCGCCCGGTAGTCGGGGATGCCGTCGACGCCATCCTCCTCGGCGATGGGCAGGACGATGCCGATCCGCATATCGGAAAGGGTATTCGACGCCGGCATCGGCTACCGTTCGACCAGGAGGTCGTCGATGCCAGGTTTTGCGAAGTCGCCGCCCGAGCTGGTCGCGCGGTTCCACGAGGTCACCGATGGGCTGCCCGGCGCGGAGCACCGACAGATGTTCGGCTATCCGGCGCTCTTCGTCGGTGGCAACCTGGTGAGCGGCCTGTACGAGTCGAGCTGGTTCGTCCGACTCGGCGAAGCCGATGGGGCGGAACTGCTGGCGACGCCGGGCAGCGGACCGGTCGAGATCATGCCGGGGCGCGCCATGAGCGGCTACGTGGCGTTGCCGGCCGACCTGATCGGCGATGATGGCGCGGTCCACGGCTGGATCGAACGGGCGATCGAGTTCGGTCGCGGTCTGCCCCCGAAGGCGTCGAAGCCGAAGAAGACCTCCGGGACGGCCCGCTAGGGTCCCGCCGGGGCGAAGGCCGACGCCGCACGATCCGTCCATCGGTTGCGTCGCGAACGGCAGTAGCCCAACCACCATCCGGTCGCGTCGCGATCACGCCGTCGGCTCGCCCGCTGGCTGGATCTCCTGGCGCCCAGACGAACCGTCCCGGGCACCGATCGGCGGTCGCCCCGCCCGACGGGACGCCCGGCGATCAGGGTGGGCGGGCCCTGGCGCGCGTGCGGCCGAAAGGCTGGTGGCTGATGGGCTGAATGGCGGCGCGGAAACGGGAGCAGTGGCACTGGCGCGGTATCGCGGCCGGCAGCCACGCTGGGTCATCGGAATCGGTCGTTCGCGTAGTCGCGTCCCGGGTCCATTCGAGGCCCGTGGGGCGTTGCGATGCAGGAGGCCCGAATGCAGCGTCAATTCGTGGTCCAGCTCGACAATCGCCCCGGCGAGCTTGCGCATCTCGCTCGCGCCCTCGGGGCGCGCGGCGTGAACATCACCCATATCTCGTGCGCCGGGACCGGCTCGATCGCGTGCGCCTTCATGACCTGCGCCGAGGACGACGAGACGCGCTCCGTGCTGCGCGGCCTCGGCCACGAGTTCATCGAAGGCTCCACGATCGTGGTCGACGTCATGGACCGCCCTGGCGGCCTGGCCGACGTGGCCGAACGGTTGGCCACGGCCGGGGTCAACATCCTCGGCACCCTGTGCGTCGGCCGGCGGGAAGGCGTGCTCGAGATGGCCTTCGCGGTCGACGACTACGACAAGGCGAAATCCGTGCTCGTGGAAGCGGAGCTGGCCGGCGTCGGCTGATCCGGATCGAGTAGGAGAACGCTCGATGGCTACCGCGATCCGGGACTCGGCGCGGGCTCCTGCGGTCAGCTACCGCTTCATCGACGAGATCAGGGCGGCGACCGCGGGCGAGGCTCGCCTCGAGAACTGCATCCAGTGCGGAACGTGCGGCGGGTCCTGCCCGTCGGCGGCCGACATGAATCACACGCCGCGCGCGCTATTCGCCCTGGCACGAGCGGGCTACCGTTACGACGTCCTGCACAGCAACACGCCGTGGATGTGCGTGTCCTGCTACTTCTGCGCCGTCCGCTGCCCGCAGGAGATCCACATCCCGGACGTGATGTACGCGATCAAGTCGATCGCGACCCGCGAAGGGGTGGCGCCGGAGCGGACCGGCGCCGACTTCTCGAGGGTCTTCGTTGACAACATCCATCGCTACGGGCGGAGCTACGAGGTCGGCCTGGTCGCCCGGCACTACCTGCGCCACTACCCGCTCCGCCTGCCGGGCATCGCGCCGATGGGAATCGACATGGTCGCGAAGGGCAGGATGGACTTCGTGCCGCACCGGATCAAGGGCGTCGAGGGCCTGCGGGCGATCCTGACCCGGGCCGGCGAGATCGAGGCCGAGCGGCGACGCGCGGTGCCGGCATGAAGCACTACCTGTACTACCCGGGCTGCTCGCTGACCGGCAGCGCCAGGGCGTACAACGAATCCCTCAGCGCGATGCTCGCCGTGCTCGACATCGAGCTGCACGAGATCGACGACTGGAACTGCTGCGGCGCCACCGAGTACCTGACGCTGAGCCCGCTCCGTGGCTACGCGCTCATCGGCCGCAACCTCGCCCTGGCCGAGCGGCAGCGCGACGGGAGCAGCACGCTCGTCGCGCCGTGCAGCGCCTGCTACGCGAACCTGGCCAAGACGGACAACCTCGTCCGCGAGAACCCCGGGCTCAGGGACGAGCTCAATCGCGCCCTCGCTGCCGACGGCATGGCCTACACGCCCGGGTCGATCGCGGTCCGCCACCTCCTCGAGGTCCTCATCGACGATGTCGGGCTCGACGAGGTCGAGCGCCACGTCGTGCGTCCTCTGCACGGCCTGCGCGTGGCGTCCTATCTCGGCTGTCTCACGTCGCGACCCGACTACGATCGGCGCTGGCCGCGTCGCGAACAACCCGTCGCCCTCGACCGGTTGATGGCGGCGCTCGGCGCTGAGGTCGTCGACTTCCCGCTGCGCACCAGCTGCTGCGGCGGCCACATGACCCAGATCGGCCCGCACACCGGGTTCGAGCTCATCCGGCGGCTGGTCGACGCCGCGGATCGCCGCGAGGCCGACCTGATGGTCACCGTCTGCCCGATGTGCCAGATGAACATCGACGCCTACCAGGGCGAGATGAACCACTACTTCCACACGAGCTACCACGTTCCGATCCTGTTCTTTACGCAGCTCGTCGGGCTGGCCTTCGGTCTCGAGCCCAAGGCCCTCGGGATCGGCAGTGAGGTCGTGTCGGCGAGCGAGGCCCTCGGCCGCATCGGGATCGAGGTCCCGACGCCGGAGGAGGCACCGGTCGCCGGCGGCCATACGGCGCGCGAGGGTCGGCGGGCGCCGCGACCGCAGGGCCTGCCGATGCCGACGCCCGACGGAGACGACCGATGATCCTCGACCAATCGGTCCCCGCGGACGTCCCGACCGCCTCGCCGGGGAGTGCCGAGGTCGACGGCACGGAGACCCCTCGGGTCGGCGTCTACGTCTGCCACTGCGGCACCAACATCGCCGGCACCGTCGACGTGGCCGCGGTCCGCGACTGGGCCGCCGACCGGCTCGGTCCACACGGCGTCGTGGTCTCGCGCGACTACCCGTTCATGTGCTCGAGCCTCGGCCAGGAGCTGATCGAGCAGGACGTCCGCGAGCTGGGCCTCAACCGCGTCGTCGTCGCCGCCTGCTCGCCGCACATGCACGAGAAGACGTTCCGCGGCGCCTGCCAGCGCGCTGGGCTCAACCCGTACCTGTGCGAGCTCGTGTCGATCCGGGAGCAGGTCTCCTGGGTCCACACGGACAAGGCGGCCGCGACCGCGAAGGCCGAGGCGATGGTGGCGGGCGGGGTCCTGCGCGTTCGCGAGCAGGTCCCGCTCGAGCCCCTCAAGGTTCCGATCAACGAAGCCACCCTGGTGGTCGGCGGCGGAATCGCCGGGATCTCGGCGGCACTCGAGATCGCCGACGCGGGGTTCCCGGTTCACCTCGTCGAGCGGCAGCCGTCGATCGGCGGCCACATGGCCCAGTTCGACAAGACGTTCCCGACGCTCGACTGCGCGGCCTGCATCCTGACCCCGAAGATGGTGACGGCGGGCTCCCATCCGAACATCACGCTCCACACCTGGAGCGAGGTGACCGACGTGTCGGGCTACGTCGGCAACTTCACGGTCAAGGTCCTGCACCGTCCCCGCTACCTCGACACCGACCTGTGCACCGGCTGCGGGATCTGCCAGGAGAAATGCCCGGCCAAGGTCGTCGATTCGACGTACGAGGCCGGGATCGGCTATCGCAAGGCCATCTATCGCCCGTTCCCGCAGGCCGTCCCGAAGTTCCCGGTCCTCGATCCGGACAACTGCATCTACTTCGAGAAGGGCACCTGCAAGGCGTGCGAGAAGCTCTGCCCGCCGGGCGCCATCCGGCTGGACCAGCAGCCCGAGGAAGTCACCCTCCAGGTCGGCAACATCGTCCTGGCCACCGGGTTCGAGCCGTTCGATGCGCGCCGCGTGGAGCCATACGGCTACGGCCGGCTCGCCAACGTCTTCACCAGCCTCGAATTCGAGCGGATGAGCAACGCCAGCGGACCCACCGGCGGGCGGATCGTGCTCCGCGATGGCGTGACCGAGCCGCGGACCGTCGCGATCGTCCACTGCGTCGGCAGCCGCGACCGCAACTTCAACAATTACTGCTCGGCCATCTGCTGCATGCAGAGCATGAAGTTCGCGCACCTCGTCCGCGAGCACACGGACGCCACGGTGTACGAGTGCTACATCGACATCCGGGCGCCCGGCAAGGCCTTCGACGAGTTCTACCAGCGCGTCCAGGACGAGGGCACGATCTTCGTCCGCGGCCGTGTCGCCGAGGTCACCGACGTCCTGCGCCTGCCGGAGGAGGCGGACCAGGACGGCCGGCTTATCGTCCAGGTCGAGGACACCCTGGCCGGCCGGCAGCGCCGGATCCCGGTCGACATGGTCGTCCTGTCGGTCGGGCTCGACCCGCAACCCGACGCCCACGAGGTCGCCCGACGGTTCGGCATCACCTGCAGCTCCGAGGGCTGGGTCATCGAGCGGCATCCGAAGCTCGACCCGGTGGCCACGATGACCGAGGGCGTCTTCGCGGCCGGCTGCGCGCTCGGACCGCGCGACATCCCGTCGAGCGTATCCAGTGGCGCGGCGGCCGCGGCCCGGATCCTGGGTCGCATCCAGCAGCGCGAGATGGCGCTCGAACCGATCCGGGCGATCATCGACGCCGAACGCTGTTCGGGCTGCCGGATCTGCAACGACCTCTGCCCGTTCAGCGCGATCTCGTTCGACGCCGTGCGCGACGTGACTGAGGTCAACCCGGCCCTCTGCCAGGGCTGCGGGGTCTGCATCGCGGCGTGTCCCGCCGGAGCGATCAGCGGGACCGGCTTCAGCGATGCCCAGATCCTCGGCCAGATCGAGGGCGTCCTGATGGACCGGAGCCCGAGCCGGCCGGCTGGAGATGCGCGGTCCGGGACGCATCTCGGTGCGCTCGCGACCGAGGCGCCCGTCGCCGAGGCGGTGCCGGCATGACCGATGTGCTCGACCTCCGCGAGCGCGCGGAACCGGCACCGGTCGAGGCGAGCGCCATGCCGCCATACGAACCCGTGGTCCTCGCCTTCACCTGCAACTGGTGCAGCTATCGGGCGGCGGACCTGGCCGGGACAGCCCGGATCAAGTACCCGCCGAACGTGCGTCTGGTCCGCCTGATGTGCTCGGGGCGGCTCGACCCGACGTTCGTCATGAAGGCGTTCGCGAGCGGCGCGGACGGTGTCCTGATGACGGGTTGCTGGCCGGCCGACTGCCACTACCGGATCCAGAACGTGAAGGCGCTCCGCCGCTTCGAGCTGCTCCACCGGGTCCTCGAGCAGCTGGGCATCGAGCCCCAGCGGTTCCAGCGCTTCTACGCCAGCGCCGCCGAGGGCTCGCAGCTGGCGGCCGAGTTCAGGCGGGTGATCGAGGACGTCCGGCCGCTCGGACCGCTCGGCTGGGGCCGGGTGCCTGACGTCTGTGCGGACGATGCGCTCGAAGCGCTTGGTGCCGAGGCTGAAGCCCACGCGGCCGCCGATGTCGAGACCGACGCCGCGACCACGATGGAAGCCCTCGAGGCGGTGAGGTCATGAGCGCGAACGGCAAGCATCGCTTCGCCATGTACTGGGCGGCGTCCTGCGGCGGCTGCGACATCAGCGTCATCAACCTGCACGAGGCGATCCTCGATTTCGCGGACCGCTTCGACATCGTCTTCTGGCCGGTGCTGATGGACGCGAAGTACGCCGACCTCGAGGCGATGCCCGACCGGTCGATCGACCTCACCCTGTTCTCGGGCGGGATCCGCAATACGGAGAACGCCGAGATCGCCCGGCTGCTGCGACGCAAGTCGTCGATCCTGGTGGCGTTCGGGTCGTGCGCCAACGAAGGCTGTATCCCGGGCCTGGCGAACCTGACCAGCAAGGCCCACCTGCTCGACACGGTCTACGAGAGTCCGACGATCGACAACCCGGACCACCTGCGGCCGGCGAGCCGGACGACGGTGCCCGAGGGAGAGCTCCACCTGCCGGCGCTCGGCAACCTGCTGCAGACGCTCGACCAGGTCGTCGAAGTGGACTACCGGATGCCCGGCTGCCCGCCCGAAACGGAGCGGATCGCCGAGGTCATCGGGCTGCTCGGGGCCGCCCTGGACGGGAAGGCCACGCTGCCACCCCGGGGATCCGTGGTCGGCGCGGGGCAGTCGACGGTGTGCGACGAATGCCGCCGCGACCGCGGGCTCAAGCACATCGGCCAGTTCAACCGGCTCCACGAGCTGCCACCGCTCGATCCGAGCCTGTGCCTGCTCGAGCAGGGCGTCCCATGCAACGGTCCCGCGACCCGCAGCGGCTGCGACGCCCGCTGTCCGCTGGCCGGCGCCCCGTGCATCGGCTGCTACGGACCGGCCGACGGCGTCGTCGACTTCGGGGCGCGACTGATGTCCGCGTTCGCCTCGGTGGTGGACGCGAGCGAGGCCGACGAGATCGATCGGATCCTCGACGGCCTGCCCGACCCGGTCGGGCAGTTCTATCGCTTCAGCCTGGCGGGCTCACTGCTTCGCGGAAGTCGCGCGGTGCGGACGCCGGCCGCGACCGCGCCCGTGGCCTCGCCGGAACCCGCGCTCGTATCGGCGACCCCGGGAATGGACCGATGACCCGCCTGACGATCGACCCGATCACCCGGCTCGAGGGCCACGGCAAGATCGAGATCTTCCTCGACGACCAGGGTGACGTCGAGCGAACCTACTTCCAGGTCCCCGAGCTGCGCGGCTTCGAGTCGTTCTGCGTCGGCCGCCCGGTCGAGGAGATGCCGACGCTCACCAACCGGATCTGCGGCGTCTGTCCCGAGGCCCACCACCTGGCTGCCGCCAAGGCCGCCGATGCCGTCTACGGCGTGGACCCGCCGCGGCCGGCGAAGCTGCTCCGCGAGCTCATGTACTGCGCCTTCTTCGTGACCGACCACACCACGCATTTCTATGCGCTGGGTGGCCCGGACGTGATCCTCGGTCCGGACACGCCGGTCGCCGACCGCAACATCCTGGGCGTCATCCGCAAGGTCGGCCTCGAATTCGGCAGCCGGGTCATCGACACCCGCCGCGGCGGCCACCGCGTGATCGAGCTGATCGGTGGCCGGCGGATCCATCCGTGCACCTCCGTGCCGGGCGGGCTGACCAAGGGGATCACCGCCGACGAGCGCGACGAGATCGAGCGGATCGCCCGGTCGATGCTCGATTTTGCGGGCGCCAGTCTTGACGTCTTCGACACGATCATGACCGACGGCCCCACCCGGGACCTCGTGCTCGGCGACCTCTTCCGGCACGAGACCTACTACGCCGGCCTGGTCGACGAGGCCGGCCGGGTGGCGCTGTACGACGGCCGGATCAGCGTCGTGGCGCCGGACGGCGAATCGCTTGGAACCTACGCCCCGGCCGAGTACCGGGACTGGATCGCCGAGCACGTCGAGCCCTGGACGTACCTGACCTTCCCGTACCTGCGCCGGATCGGCTGGAAGGGCTTCGTCGACGGCAAGGATTCCGGTGTCTACTGCGTCGGGCCGCTCGGGCGGCTGAACGCCGCCACCGGCATGGCCACGCCGCGGGCGCAGGCGGCCTACGAGCGGTATTTCGCCACGCTCGCGCCGACGTCGAACGGCCACCGCCAGCCCGTCCACCAGCGCGGCGCGAGCCATTGGGCTCGGCTGATCGAGATGCTCTACGCCGCCGAGCGGATGCTCGAGCTCGTCGCGGACCCGGAGATCGTCTCGGACGACGTTCGTCGAGTTCCGACCCAGCCACCGACCGAGGGGGTCGGGACCGTCGAGGCTCCCCGCGGCACCCTGACCCACCACTACTGGACGGACGGGCGAGGGATCCTCACCCGGGTCAACCTGATCGTCGGGACGACCAACAACCATGCGCCGATCGCGATGTCGATCGACCGCGCGGCGCGCGGGCTGATCCACGCCGGCGTCGTCGTGGACCACGGCCTGCTCGACCGGATCGAAATGGCCTTCCGTTCATACGATCCGTGCTTCGGCTGCGCCACGCACTCGCTGCCCGGCCATATGCCGCTCGAGGTGACGATCCGCGACGTGCATGGAGAGACGGTCGATGTCCTGCGGCGCGACGACTGAGGTCGAGCGACCGACGCTCGTGATCGGGTTGGGCAACCCGATCCTGGGTGACGACGGGGTCGGCTGGCAGGTCATCGAGGCGCTCGAGGACCGGCTGGCGGTCAACGTTGCTGCCCGGCGCGAGGTCGGAGTCGTCGAGCTCGATCGCGTGGCCGTCGGCGGACTGAGCCTGATGGAACGGCTGGTCGGCTACGACCGGGTGATCCTCGTCGACTCGATCCTCGGCGATGCGCCACCCGGCACCGTCACCGTCGGCTCGCTGGCGGAGACGGCCTGCCGGCTCGCCAGCCATCTCGACTCGGCCCACGATGCGCCGCTGACCGAGGCGCTGTCGGCCGGCCGCGGGCTCGGTGCTCACCTGCCGGGCGACATCACGGTGGTCGGCGTCGCCGTTCGGACGGTCGACGTCTTTGGGGAACGACTGTCGGAACCGGTGGCGGCGGCGGTCGCTCCCGCGGTTGACGCGATCGTCGCGGCGCTTGCGCGTCGGCCGGTCGTCGCCTGATGCACGAGCTCGGCATCACGAGCCGGCTGCTCGAGGTCGTCCTCGAGCGGGCGGCGGCGGCCGGAGCGACACGGGTCAGCGACGTGCACCTCGAGATTGGCGAGGAATCCGACGTCGCGCCGGAGGCGCTCGAGCACTACTGGCCGCAGGTCAGCCGGGCGACCCCGGCGGAGGGTGCGCGCCTCCTGTTCAGCGCCGCGCCGGCGAACGATCCGTTCGCCTGCCGGGTCGTCGCCATCGACGTCCCCGACGCCACGTCCTGACACAGGAAGCCGAACGGCGCCGCCCCAGCGACGCCGTTCGGTCTCGTCGAAGCCGTCCAGCCCCTCAGTGGGCGACCCCCGACGGCGGGATGTTCTGGTTGAGCCGGAAGAGGTTGGTCGGGTCGGCGGCGTCGGCCGCGCGCACGATCAGCGCCGGGCGGCGGTAGTACTGGGCGCTGTGGACCTGGCGGGACCCGTAGTAGTCGGGGTCTGCGGGTCGGACGATCGACCCGTGTAGGTCGGCCGGGATGGCGTCCAGGTCGAGCGTGGTTTCGTCGTCGAGCGCGGGGCGGCGGCCTGGGGCGTGCATGCGTGACTCCTCGGATGGACCCGGGATCGATGCCCGGACGCTGGCCGTCCAACCATCCCGCGGCACCCGTCGTGGGTCGCGTCCGGGCGTGGACATCCGTCCATGGGCGGTGCCAGACCGCCGCCACGGATGCGCCCGTAGCGCGGTATATTCCTGGGAATAGGCAGGTATTCCTCCATTTCTTCGCATTGGGACATAGAGATGACCGCGAATGCCCTGCGGGTGGGCCAGGCCGCCGAGATGCTCGGCGTGACGGTCGACACGATCCGGCGATGGGAAGTCGAGGGACGGGTTCGCCTCGAGCGATCGGCCGGGGGACAGCGACTCGTCCCGATGGCCGAAGCGACACGGCTGCTCACCGAACGACGTCGACCGGGCTCGGACCGGCCGATCGTCGCGGGATCGGCGCGCAACCGCTTCCCGGGCGTCGTGACCCGGATCGAGAAGGATGGCGTGGCGGCGGTCGTGGAGATCGTCGCGGGCCCGCACCGGATCGTGAGCCTGATGACGTCCGAGGCCGTCGACGAGCTCGGGCTTGCCGTGGGCGACGAGGCGATCGGCGTGGTCAAGGCCACCAACGTGATCGTCGAGATCCAGGCGTCAAGGGAGTCACGGGCGTGAGGGCACGGACGACGATCCTGAGCGGCGTGCTGACAATCCTGCTGGGAGCGTGTTCCGGTACCGGGTCGGCGCAGTCGGCGAGCCCGGCCGAGCCGTCAGCGGCGTCGTCGATCGAGGCGACGGCCAGCGCCGCCACGTCGGCATCTCCGGGCGGTGGGCTCACGATCTACGCGGCAGCGTCGCTGAAGGGCGTCCTCGACCAGGCCAGGACGGCGTACGAGACGGCGGTTCCGGGAACCACGCTGACGATCTCGACCGATTCGTCGGCGGCGCTCGAGACGCAGATCGAGCAGGGCGCCCCGGCCGACGCGTTCCTGTCCGCCGACGCCAGGAACCCGCAGACGTTGGTGGAGAAGGGCCTGGCCGACGGGGATCCCGTCACCTTTGCCGGAAACGAGCTGACGATCGTCGTGCCGACCGGCAACCCGGCCGGCATCGGCAGCCCCGCCGACCTCGCCAGGGCCGGCGTCAAGGTGATCGCCGCGGGCGACGCCGTGCCGATCACCAAGTACGCGAACCAGCTCGTCCAGAACCTGGCCAACGAGCCTGGCTACCCGTCCGACTTCGTCGCCGCCTACGCCGCCAACATCGCGTCCCGGGAGGACAACGTGAAGGCCGTGATCGCCAAGGTCGAGCTCGGCGAAGGCGACGCCGGGATCGTCTACGTCACCGACGCGAAGGCCTCGACCAAGGTGGCCACGATCGACGTTCCCGATACGGCGAACGTCCCGGCAACGTACGCCGGCGTCGTGCTCAAGGCGTCCAGGAACGCCGCGGCCGCCCACGCGTTCCTGACCTGGTTTGCCGGCCCCGACGGACGGGCCATCCTCGGTCGCTTCGGGTTCCTGCCGCCGTCATGACCGATCGCGTAGCCCCCGGCGGTGCAGCGGTGGGCTGGTCGAGGCCCGTCGAGCGCCGCGGTGGGCAGTGGGGCGAACGGTCGCTGGTCTTCCTCGCGGCCCTCTTCGCGCTGTTCCTCGCGCTGCCGGTCGCGACGCTCGTCGGCCGTTCGGTGCTCGACGGCTCGCTCGGCCGGGCGCTGGGGTCGGGCGTCGTCCTGCAGGCGCTGTCGCTGAGCCTCGGCACGACGGCGGTCAGTCTCGCGCTGACGGTGGCCCTCGGGCTCCCCCTGGCGATCATGCTCGCCAGGCGACAGTTCCGGGGTAAGGGCTGGCTCGAGGCGATCGTCGACCTGCCGATCGTCCTGCCGCCGTCGGTTGCCGGTTTGGCGCTGCTGCTGGTCTTCGGCCGGCGAGGACTGCTGGCGACACCGCTCGAGATCCTCGGGCTGTCGATCCCGTTCACGACGGTGGCCGTCATCTTCGCCCAGACCTTCGTCTCGGCGCCGTTCTTCATCCGCTCGGCACGGACCGGGATCGCGGGCGTGGACCGCGACCTCGAGGACGCCGCACGGGTCGACGGCGCATCCGAGCGGCAGCTGTTCCGCGCCGTCACGGTGCCGCTCGCGGGAACAGCCCTGGCGGCGGGCGTCGTGATGTCCTGGGCTCGTGCACTCGGCGAATTCGGCGCCACGATCATGTTCGCCGGCAACGTCGAAGGCCGGACGCAGACCCTGCCGCTGGTGGTCTACGGGGAGTTCCAGGGCGGAGACCTCGATGCCTCGATCGCCGCGGCGGCCATCCTCGTGCTGGCGGCGTTCGGCGTCCTCGTCGCCGTCCGGTTCTTCCACTGGGGGCGGGTCTTCGACGCGAGAGGCCTCGCCTGATCCGGGCGCGCGGGCTGTCGGACGGGCCGAGCCCACCGAGCATCGCCCTCGGGTGATGTTCATGACCCAAGGGTGATCGTCACCAGGGGATGGGCCCCGGTCGCCGCAGCGGCGAGTCCGACCGGACGCCTCGCGTCCGGGTCAGGCCCTCGCGGGTTGGTGGCGGTAGAACGGCACGGGCTCGGCCGCTAACGGGGTGTTGCCCAGGATCAGGTCGGCCGCTTTCTCGGCAAGCATCATCACCGGCGCGTAGATGTTGCCGTTGGTGACGTACGGCATGGACGACGCGTCCACGACCCGCAGGCCGTCGAGGCCGTGGACCCGCATGGTCAGCGGATCCAGCACGGATTGCCCATCGACCCCCATCCGCGCGGTGCACGAGGGGTGGAGCGCGGTCTCCCCGTCGCGGCGGACCCAGTCCAGGATCTCGTCGTCGGTCTCGACGGACGGCCCGGGTGACGTCTCGCCGCCGTTGTACGGTGCGAGCCCCGACTGGTTGAGCAGCCGCCGGGCGACCCGCACGGCCTCGACCCACTCCCGCTCGTCCTGGGCGGTGGACAGGTAGTTGAAGCGCAGCGCCGGGTGCACCCGGGGGTCCCGCGACGCGAGCGTCACCGTGCCTCGAGCGTCGCTATACATCGGCCCGACGTGGACCTGGTAGCCGTGCCCGCCCTTTGGCGCAGAACCGTCGTAGCGGACGGCGAGCGGCAGGAAATGGAACATCAGGTTGGGATAGCGGACGTCCTCGTTGCTGCGGACGAAGCCGCCACCCTCGAAATGGTTGGTCGCGCCGGGGCCGCGCCGGAGGAACAACCATGCCGCGCCGATGAACGGCCGCCGCCATTTCTGGAGCGCGGGCTGCATCGACACCGGCTCGAGCGACCGGTACTGGATGTAGACCTCCAGGTGGTCCTGGAGGTGCGCGCCGACGCCGGGCAGGTCGGCGACGACCGGGATGCCGAGGGCCTCCAGGTCGGCCGCCGGTCCGACGCCCGAGAGCTGCAGCAGCTGCGGCGAGTTGATCGAGCCGCCGCACAGGATCACCTCGCCGGCCTCGAGACGCTCCGTCCCGCCGCCCTGGCGCTCGATCTCGACCCCCACCGCGCGCCGACCGTCGAACCGGATCCCGGTCACCAGCGTCCGGGTCCGGACGGTCAGGTTGGGGCGATGGCGCACCGGGTGCAGGTAGGCCCGCGCCGCGGACAGGCGACGGCCCCGGTGGATGGTCCGGTCGAACGCCCCGAACCCCTCCTGCCGGTAGCCGTTGACGTCCTCCGTCAGCTGGTAGCCGGCATCCTGGACGGACTGGAAGAAGGCCGTGAAGAGCGGGCTGCTCGCCGGTCCGCGCTCGAGCACGAGCGGGCCGTCGTGGCCGCGGAACGGGTCGTCGGACGCCGCCGCCAGGCAGTTCTCCATCCGCTTGAAGTACGGCAGGCAGTGGGCGTAGTCCCACGAGCCCATCCCCGAGTCCGAGGCCCAGCGCTCGTAGTCGAGCGGGTTGCCGCGCTGGAAGATCTGCCCGTTGATGCTCGACGAGCCGCCGAGGACCTTGCCGCGGGCGTGGTAGATCCGTCGTCCGTTCATGAACGGCTCGGGTTCCGACTCGTAGCCCCAATCGTAGAATCGGTTACCGATCGGAAAGGTCAGGGCCGCCGGCATGTGGATGTACACGTCGAACGGGTAGTCCGGACGACCGGCCTCGAGCACGAGGACCCGGTTCGCGGGGTCCGTCGAGAGCCGGTTGGCGAGCGCGCACCCGGCCGATCCGCCACCGACGATGATGAAGTCGTACCGCGCCGCCATTGGGCAGCGATGCTAGCAGGAGGATCGAGCCGGATGAGCGACTCGGCGATCGACTACGGCCGCTTCGACGCGCTGACGTTCGACTGCTACGGCACGCTGATCGACTGGGAAGCCGGGATCCTGACCGGCCTCCGCGGCGCCCTCGCCGGGCTGGATCCGCAACCCACCGACGACGAGCTGCTGGAGCGCTATGCCCGGGCGGAGGCCGCCCTCGAGGTGGGGCCGTACCGGCCCTACCGCGAGATCCTCGGGCTTGCCCTGGGGGAAGTCGCTCGCGGGCTGGGGGTGAGACCTGCGCCGACGACGGTGCGAGCCTTCGGTGGCTCGGTCCCCGGCTGGCCGGCGTTCCCGGACTCGGCGGCCGCGCTGGCGCGGCTGAAGAACCGATTCCGGTTGGGCGTGATCACCAATTGCGACGACGACCTGTTCGCGGGCTCGAACCGCCGGCTCGGTGTCGAGTTCGACTGGATCGTGACGGCCCAGTCCGTCGGCAGCTACAAGCCCGACCCGCGCAACTTCACCATCGCGTTCGAACGGATGGGGGTCCCGCGCGAGCGGATCCTGCACGTCGCCCAGAGCCTGTTCCACGACCACGTCCCGGCCGGCCGGCTGGGACTCGCGTCGGTCTGGATCGACCGCCGCCACGGCCGCGCCGGGTCGGGTGCGACGCCGCCTGCCGAGGCGCGGCCAGGCGCCAGGTTCCCGGACATGGCCTCGTTCGCCGAGGTCGCGACGCGGCGCTAGCCTCGCCGGGTAGGCAGCGGCGCCGTGACCTCATGCTTGTCGTGTTCGAAGCGATGAGCGGGAGGGTTGGAGATGCTCCCCCGCGACCGGGCGGGCAGCCTGGTGGTCGCGGTCACCGTGTCAGCGGACGCGGGTCCGGCGCGGGCTCAGCGCGCCCGCATCCGGTTGTTCTTCGGGTCATGCGTCAGCTCGGCGAGGCCGAGCGCCTCCATCAGCGGCGGCATGTACACGCCGAAGCGGCCGCGCAGCCCCTTCTTCAGGCCGTACCAGCCGCCGACGGGGTTGGACGGCGACCGAGCCCACGCCTCGACGCTGCCGTCGGGTGCCGGCTTCTGCTCGTCGGCGCCGCCGAGCGGCATCCAGTCGCCATGCGCCTTGAGCATCGCGTGGAGATCGTCGATCGCCCGGCGGTCGTAGCGCAACTGCGTACCCCCGACCTGGCAGACGATCGACGGCGGGTCCGAGCCCTCGTCGAGATACATGGTGTAGCCGGACGTGCCCGGCGGTGTCTGGAGGATCCACGGATCCGCCTTGGTCCCCGAGCCGGTGTGTTCCGCCACGTCGGCCTCCCGCGATGCCCTGAAGGCCGGCGGCCTTCCTCTTCCCTACGGTAGCCAGCGCGTCGGATCGGGACAAGGTGGCAAGCCGCTACGCGGTGGGTACTGCGGCCGCGGAGCGCCCGTAACGCCGCGGACCGGCGTCGATCGCCCGGTCGATCGCCTGGAGGCGGGCCTGGAGGTCCGTCACCTGGCCGGCCTGCCACTCCGCGGCGAGACTGGCCAGCAGATCCTGTCCGGCGCCCGTGACCTCGACCGGCATCGACGCCGACTTCGGGTGGGCAAAGATGTCGAGGAAGACCGCGAATCGCTCATCGGCGACGAGCTCCGGTGCGGTCAACGCCGTCTTGGTGGAGGGCACGTTGCGCAGACCGTTGGCGAGCTTCACGAGTGCCCGGTCGTCGAGGGCGAGATAGCGGACCAACTCCCAGCTCTCCTCGACCGACGTGGCCTCGGCGGCGATTCCGATCACGCTGCCGTTGATGTACCCGGACCCGTAGATGCCGGCCAGGCCGTCGCGGACCGGGAGCGGTGCGGTGAAGTAGTCGAGCGCCGGCGCCTCCCCGGCCATGAACGCGACGCGCCACTCCCCGTCGACGCACATCGCGAGCTGGCCGGTCTGGAAGGCGTTGGCCGGGCCGAACTCGTTGCCGAGCTCCGCGCCGAACCGGACCAGGTCCTCGTAGCCGTACCACTCGACGAGCGCCTTCTGCCAGTCGAACATCTGGGCCCAGCGCGGGTCGCCGGCCAGGCTCGACCGACCGTCGGCGGCCGTCCAGCGGGCACCGAACATGTGGCCGAAGACCGCCACGTCGTTCTCGTAGAAGTCGAACAGCGGATTGAAGCCGACGATCCGCAGCGTGCCGTCGGCGTTCCGCCGGGTCAGCCTCCGGGCGTACTGGACGAGCTCGGTCGTCGTCGTGGGTGGCCGGCCGTAGCCGGCCTCGCCGAGGAGTGCCGCGTTGAGGTACAGGCCGTAGGTGTCGGCGAGCAGCGGCAGTGCCCACTGACGGCCCGCCGTCCGGGTATAGGACTGCGTCGCCTCGGTGAGGACGCCGACGTCGATGCCGTCGCGCGCCAGGTACGGCGCGAGATCGACGAACCCACCGCTCGTCGCGTACGTCCCGAACGTGTTCGATTCGACGGAGCAGACGACGTTCGGGCGCGCCTCGCCGCGACGAGCGGCCATGATCCGTGCGTCGGATACGCCGCCGACGACATCGACCCGCAGCATCGGATTGAGCGCCTCGAAATCGGCCACGACGTCCTTGATCACGGCCAGCTCATGGCCGGAGTGACCGACCCACAGGCTCAACGTGGTATGCCCGACGACGAGCGCGGTGGCGGCATGGGCGTCCAGGGGTCGCGCGAAATGGAACCCCTGCGCCTGGTCGCAGCCCAGCTTCGTCAGCCGCCGGACCTGGGCCTCCAGCTCGACCCCCTCCGCGATGGTCGTCATCTTCAGGCTGTGGGCGAGCCGGACGATCGCCCGGACCAATGCGAGCTCGGTTGGATCCTCGGCGATCCCGTCGATGAAGCTCTTGTCGATCTTGACCGTGTCGACCGGGAACCGGCGGAGGTAGGCGAGCGACGAGAACCCGGTCCCGAAGTCGTCGATCGCGATCCGCAGGCCGAGCCCCTTCAGCTGGCGCAGGCGGCGGACCATGTCGTCGGTCTCGTGGGCGAGGACGCTCTCGGTGACCTCGAGCGTCAACAGCTCCGGGGCAAGCTCGGCATCCTCGAGCGCGAGGCTGACCGAAGCGACCAGGCCGGGGTGCTGGAGCTGGACGCCCGACACGTTGACCGACAGGCCGAGCGGCGCCCCGCCGGGTCTTGCTCGCTGCCAGGCGCGAGCTTGCTGGCATGCCTCGCGGAGGACGAACTCGCCGAGCGGGATGATCACTCCGGTCGATTCGGCCAGCGGGATGAACTCGGACGGCGAGATCAGCCCGAGCGTTGGGTGGAGCCACCGTAACAGCGCTTCGACACCGACGATCTCGCCACTCGCGAGGTCCACGAGCGGCTGGTAGTGGAGAACGAACTCGCCGCGCTCCACGGCGCCCTTGATGTCCACGCTCAGCCGCAACCGCTCGGCGGCTTCGTGGTGCATCGACGGTTCGAACACGCGGACGCGGCCCTTCCCGGCCGCCTTCGCGCTGTACATCGCGATGTCGGCGGCCCGCAGCATGTCGACCGCATCGGGCCGGGTCGACGAACTGAGCGCGATGCCGACCGTCGCCCCGATGCGGACCGCATGCTCGGTCAGCTCGAACGGGCGACTGAGCGCCGCCATCGCACGGGTCCCGACGCTGACCGCGCTGTCCTCGTCCACGTCGTCGAGGAGCAGGGCGAACTCGTCTCCGCCGAGTCGGGCGGCGGTATCCCCGGGTCGGACGGCCTCGCCGAGCCTGGCCGCCACCTGGCGGAGCAGGTTGTCGCCCTCCACGTGGCCGAGCGAGTCGTTGACGATCTTGAAATCGTCGAGGTCCAGGTAGATGACCGCCGCACCCCGCGCGTGGTACCGCCGCCGCCCCAGGGCGCGCTCGAGTCGCTCGACGAACAGGGCGCGATTGGGCAGTCCCGTCAAAGGATCGTGGAAGGCCTGGACGGTCAGCTGCTCCTCGATCGCCTTCCACTTCGTCACGTCGTGGAACGTGGCCAGCAGGTCCCGGGCCAGGCCCCGAGCCTGGACCACCGTGACGGTCAACTCGACGGTCATCCAGTGGCCGTCGCGGTGACGCAAGCGGCACTCGATCGGGGTGGCGGGGTCCATGGTCGCGGCCTCGACGAGCGCGGTGACGGCCGCCGCGTCGGGAGGGAAGACGAGCGACACCACGCTCGTGGCAGCGAGATCGCCCGGCGCGTGGCCGAGCAGGGCTCCGGCCGAAACGCTGACTCGACGGATCGTGCCTCCGCCGTCGAGCACCATCGTGGGACTGGCGGCATGGCGGACCAGCCAGTCGAGATGGGTCTCGGCGTCTTCGACGAGTCGCGGCCGGCTGGGGCGGATCCGCCGCGGCGCACCCAGTGCGGCGCCGGAAGAAGGCTTGGTCGATTGCATCAGGAGCGGTGGCGACTCGGTACCGACCGGGGCTGGGTCGCCCCGGTCTCACCCGACGAACGGTCGGCGCGTCCGGTCAACACCGCCATCCCCCCGAAGTACCGGTCGCGCACGGCGCCCGGCGCCTGGCGTGTCCGCGTCGTCCGACGTCGGCGTCAGCGGTAGCCGGTTCGGAACGTCAGCACGATCGTCTGGCGCAGGGCTGGCCCGCGGCTGGCCGCGCTGATCCCGCCGATCAGGATCCGGTAGGAATGGTTCGGCGCCAGCCGGACGACGGGCCTGATCGTGGCGAGCGCAGCGGACGCGCTGTAGCTGATCCGGATCAGGACACGCCGGCCGCGGGACAGGTCGAGCATCGTGACCGTCCGGGTGGAAATGCCGGCGATCGGCACCGAGAACGCCAGCCGGGGCTGCGTCCCGCGGGGGACATTCCGGGCTCCGTTGTGCGGTGTTGTCGACTGTACCGACGGGACGACCGGCGCCGGAGTGGGCGTCGGCGTCGGGGCGGGCGTGGGCGTAGGCGTTGGCGTGGAGGAGGACGTGGGCGTGGGGCTCGCCGCCGGATCCGGTGTCGGTGTCGGACTCGCCGTGGGCGTCGGGCTCGGGGTGGGGGTCGGGGTCGGGGTCGGGGTCCCGGTGTCGCCGGCGGCCAGCTCAACGGCCGCGCCGACCTGCAGCAGGCCGTAGCCGGAATCCGGGTTGCGTCCGCCGGGGACGAGCGGTCTTGCCGTCCGGGTCAGGTCGGCGAAGACCTGGTCCACGCCGATCGCCGGATCGATCGAACGAAGCAGCGCGACGGCTCCGGTCACGTGCGGGGTGGCCATCGACGTTCCCGTGCCGTAGCCGTACCGGCCGCTCGGCAGCGTCGAGATGACGCTCTCGCCGGGCGCGACCAGCGCTACGGCGGGGGATCTCGTCGAGAACGTGCTCACCGCGCTGCCGTCCCGGGTCGCGGAACCGACGCAGATCACGTGGACGAAGTTGCAGGGGTACTGGTCGACGGCGGTCCCGTCGTTTCCGGACGCGGCGACCAGCACGGCACCCGCCGCGTAAGCGGCATCGAACGTCGGTTGCACGGCGGCCACGCCGAGCGGGTCGAGCGTGCCGCCCAGGCTCATCGTGATGATCCGGGCGCCGTGGGCGACGGCCCAGTTGATGCCGGCGACCATGTCCCGGAAGTCGCCCGTGCCGCTGTTGTCGAGGATCTTGACCGGCATGATCGACACGTTCGGGGCGATCCCGGCGATCCCCAGGGCGTTGTTCGCGGCTGCCGCGATGGTCCCCGCGACGTGAGTGCCGTGGCCCTCGTCGTCGTTGGTCGGGCCAAGGTCGCCGGCGGTGTCGGCCACACCGGTCAGGGCATCGAACCCGGCAACCAGGCGCCCGGCGAATTCGGGATGCGACGCGTCGATGCCGGTGTCGAGGACCGCGACCACGACGCTCGACGTTCCGGTCGTGCGCGGCCACGCGGCCGGCACCCCGATCGCGGTGAGGTCGACCTGGTTCGCGTAGTACGGGTCGTTGGGCGCACCCGTCGGCCAGTCGAACGCATGGATCGGGGCATCGAGGTCGGCGGACGGTGGCTGCGTGGCCGCCGCGCTCGCGGCCGTCGAGCCGAGCAGCACCCCGGCCGAGAGGATGGTCGCCGCGAGCAGCCCGGCGCCGCGTTCGAGTGGCCGGGACGAGCGCCGGGGAGTGACGGTCACGCGGATGATCCTGAGTCTGGTCGAGATGCCGCAGCGGACCCGTCGGGGCGGATCCGGGACGTCAATCGTCGATCATCTCGGCTCGCCATGACAGGCTCCATTGGTCCTGTCCGGTGCGGGCGAATGGCGCATGCGCTTCGGGGGAGCAACCTTGGCATGCTAGGGTTCTGCGAGCGACCGCAGATCGGGTGGATGAGCTGATGGCCCATGACACGGCACGCATCACCGGCTCACGATTGGCGACGACGCCCGGGTGGCTAGGCTCCGGTTGGATCGGACCCATCCTGTCCGTGGCGGCCATCGCGGTGATCCTCGCCGGGCGGTCCGTCCTGACGATCTCGAGTCCGGGCCTGATCCTGCTCGTGGTGGTGGCCACCTCGGCGGTGCTGGGCGGCATCCGGCCGGCGCTGGCCAGCGCGACGATCGCTTCGACATTCGTCGCCGTCGACGCCTCGGCGGCGGGCCGACTCTTCGAATACGACTCCGCGGCCGTCAGCCGATTGCTGGTCAACGTCGCCGCGATGTTCGTGATGGCCGTCCTCGTCGGTGGCATCCACCAACGGCTCGAGGCGCAGCGGGAGCTGGTCGCGACCCGGCGGAGCGAAGACCGCCAGCGCGCCCTCACGGACTCGGCCAGCGAGGCGATCCTGACGATCGACACGCACGGCCGGGTGCTGGCCGCCAATCCGGCATCGGCCGAGCTGTTCGGGTATCCGATCGACGAGATCGTCGGCGCCCCGATCACGCGGCTGATGCCGCCGTCGCTGCGGGAGCGGCACGTCGACGCCGTCCGGCGGTACCTGGGCACCGGCCGGCGCACGATCCCGTGGCACGGCGCCGAGCTGCAGGCCCTGGACGCGACCGGCCGGGAGTTCCCGGTAGAGGTCTCGATCGGCGAGTACGGGACGGGCGCGGAGCGGCGGTTCACCGGGATCGTCCGCGACATCAGCCGGCGAAAGGAGATCGAGGCACAGCTCATGCAGGCCCAGAAGATGGACGCGATCGGGCGACTCGCGGGTGGCGTCGCCCACGATTTCAACAACCTGCTGACGGCGATCGGCGGGTACGCCGAGCTCGTCGCCTCGACCTTCGATCCATCGGATCCGCGGCAGGCCCACGTCGCGGGCATCCGCCAGGCGACCGAGAATGCGGCGTCCCTCACGCGGCAGCTGCTCACCTTCAGCCGAGGCCACGAGCTGCGAGCCAGCGTGATCTCGCTCAGCCAGGTCGTCACGACGGTGGAGCCGATGCTCAGGCGCCTGCTCGGTGAGCAGATCGAGCTGGTGGTCAGGACCGATTCCGAGTCGTGGCGGACGGTCGCCGACCGAAGCCAGGTCGAGGCCATCCTGGTTAACCTGGCGGTCAATGCCCGAGACGCCATGCCCGGCGGCGGCACGCTCACGATCGAGATCGCGAACGTGGAGCTCGACGAGCGCTACCGGCTCCACCACACGGAGGTGGTCCCCGGCGAGTACGCGATGGTCACCGTCAGCGACAACGGCGTCGGCATGGATGCGACCACGCTCGCGCACATCTTCGAGCCGTTCTTCACCACCAAGAGTGCCGGCTCCGGCACGGGCCTCGGCCTGGCGACGGTGTACGGGACCGTCAAGCAGTCCGGCGGGTACGTGTGGGTCTACTCGGAGCCGGGTCACGGGACCACGTTCAAGGTCTATTTCCCGCGGACGACCGAACCCGGCGCCGTCGAGACCGGACCATCCGCTCCGGCTACGCGCCCAAAGCCGCAGCACGAGACGATCCTGGTCGCCGAGGACGAGGCGGTCGTCCGCGACATGGTCGTGGCCGCCCTGGAGCGGCTTGGCTACCGGGTCATGGCCGCGAGCACGGGCGAGGATGCGGTCCGCCTCATCGATCGGCTCGGGGACGAGATCGACCTGCTCCTCAGCGACGTCGTGATGCCCGGGATGAGCGGGCCGGACCTGCTCGACCGGGCACGGCGGACGCGACCCGCGCTCCGGGCCATCTTCATGTCCGGTTACACGGCACTGACCATCGGTCGACCGATCCAGGACGGGGTCACCTTGCTCGAAAAGCCGTTCTCCGGCGCCCGCCTCGGCGAGGTCGTCAGGGAGACGCTCGGCGGACGCTGACCAAGTGCCGGCTCAGGTGGTCCGACCGGGCTCACGCTCCTCGGTCAGCACCGTGACGGGCACCGGAGCGTAGCCGGCGTCCGCGGCGTATAACTCGCGTGTCGACTCCCGGTCATGGAGCGGGGAGCCGCAACGAGCTGACGTCCGGTCGACCACGCGCGAGGCAGCATCGCGTCGTGGCTGATCGGTCGGCCGCGAGGTCACAGGGAGGAACTCGTGTACGAAACGCGTCCATCCGGTCGCCTCGGGTCGGCCATCGCAACGCTGCGCCCCGGGCGGCGACCGTCGGCCCGCCGGTGGACGATCCCGATCGTCACGCTGGCCCTGCTCGTGATGGCGGCATCTCCGGTGGTTGCCGCCAATTCGGGCGGTTCGACGAGGAGTCATTGGACCCCGGCGGCCCTCGATCCGGAGCGCCAGACGACCGTCGTCGTCGAGCTGGCCGCGCCACCCGTCGCCGTTCATCGGGCCGGCGCCCTGGCGCGCGGCGGGCGCCTGTCGGCCCTCACCGAGACGACGATCCGGGCCGACCTCCGGGCCCGCCAGGCCGCGCTGCTCCCATCGCTGCGGGCGATGGGAGCGCAGGTCCTCGGCCAGTACCAGGATGCGTACGACGGGATCAAGGTCAGGCTGGCCGTCCGCGACGTGGCGAGGATCCGCGCCCTGGCCGGCGTTCAGCAGGTCGTGCCCGCCCCCATCTATCACCTTGCCAACGTGACCAGCGACGCGTTCACCGGGGTGCCGGCGGCCTGGGCGGCGGCCGGCGGGCTGACCGGTCGCGGCGTGAAGATCGGGATCATCGACACCGGGATCGACTATTACCACGCCGACTTCGGCGGATCCGGCGTCCCTGACGATTTCAGCGCAGACGACGGCACGTCCATCGGGACACCCGCCTTCCCCAATGCCAAGGTCGCCGGCGGCTTCGACTTCGTGGGCGATGCGTACGACCCAGGAGGGACCGGCGACGCGCTGATCCCGCACCCCGACCCCGACCCGCTCGATTGCGACGGGCACGGAACGCACACCGCGGCGACGGCGGCGGGCTTTGGCGTGCTGTCGGACGGCACCACCTTCCACGGTCCGTACGACGCCCGGACGCTGGATTCGCAGGACTTCAAGGTCGGGCCCGGCGCCGCACCCGAGGCCACGCTGTACGCCCTCCGGGTGTTCGGCTGCAGCGGGTCGACGGACATGGTCGTCGATGCCATCGACTGGGCGGTCAAGAACCACCTCGACGTGATCAGCCTGTCCCTCGGGTCGGCGTTCGGCGACCCCGGGACCGCGGATGCGGTGGCCGCGGACAATGCGGCCAAGGCCGGCGTCATCGTGGTGGCTGCCGCCGGCAACGACGGTCCGGGCGCCTACATCAGCAGCGTGCCGGGCGCAGCGTCGCGAGCCATCGAGGTCGCGGCCGTCGACGCGATCCCGACCTTCCCGGGCGCCACGATCGCGGTCGGAGGCGGACTGTCGGCGATCATCGCCAACGAAGCCACGAGCTTCCCGGTGACCGGCCGGTTGAACGTCCTGCCCGGTCCGAGCGGGACGATCGGACTCGGGTGCGACCCTGCCGACTACGCGAATGTGATCGCCGGCGACATCGTGGTCACGCTCCGCGGCACGTGCCCGCGGGTCGACCGGGCGACGCTCGGCCAGGCCGCCGGCGCCGCCGCCGTGGTCATGGTCAATGTCACCCCGAAGGACGTGTTTCCGCCCCTCGAGGGGGCGATCAACGACGTCACCATCCCGTTCCTCGGCGTCAAGCCGTCCGCTGCCGCCGCCCTCGCGGCGGCCGCCGGCACCATCGTGACGGTCAGCGCGGGGACGACCCTGGCCAACCCGGCCTATCGATTCGTCGCCGACTTCTCGTCGGGAGGTCCCGCTGCGGACGGAAGCCTCAAGCCCGATGTCGCCGCTCCCGGCCTGTCGGTCCTGTCCGCGGCGGTCGGCACGGGCACCGACGGGGTCCGCGAATCGGGGACGTCGATGTCGACGCCGCACGTCGCCGGGATCGTCGCCTTGATCCGGCAGGCCCATCGAACCTGGACGCCCGACCAGGTCAAGGCGGCGCTGATGAACACGGCGTCGGCGTCGGCAGTCGCCGGCTACGACCCGCGAACGAGTGGGTCCGGGCTCGTGCAGCCCGCTGCCGCCGTCAGCACCGTCGCGCTGGCAACGACCGGCCCGGGACTCGCCAGCCTCTCGTTCGGCGCCCCGGCACTCGAGGCGGCGTACGCCTCGTCGAAGACGATTCGGATCCAGAACACCAGCCGCGCCGCGGTCAGATACGGCCTCAAGGCGAACTTCGTCGGCTCCCGGCTCGGAGCGCACGCCTCGATCACGCCGTCGACGGTCACCGTCGCGGCCGGTCGGACGGTCTCGGTCTCGGTCACGCTTACGTTGGCGGCCCAGGCGGTGGCATCGCTGCCATCGGTCGACGCGCCGTCCGACAAGGCCGGCGGGCTGACATCGATCCGCGGCGCGATCGTCGCCACGCCGACGAGCAGCGGGACCGGCCGCGTGCCGCTGCGCATCCCGTTCCTGCTGGTACCGCGGGCGTTGTCGCGGATCGCCGCGCCGGCCACGGTGACCCTGTCACCGGACGCCACCACGACCCGGGACACCGGCAGCGCCCGGCTGACCAACAGCGGCATTCGGGCCGGGAGCGCGGACGTCTTCGAATGGGGCCTGCGAGGCGGCTCGATCAGCGCGGGATCGGCCGATCTTCGCGCGGTCGGCGTCCAGTCGCTCTCGGTCGGGCCCGACGGGCAGGCCATCTCGCCGGTCGATCGGCTGCTCGTCTTCGCGATCAACACGTGGCAGCCCTGGACGGCCGCGGCGGTCGATGAGTTCGACATCCTGATCAACCCCGACGACTCGGGGCAACCGACGTACGTGATCGGCGCCCTCGACCATGGATTCGTCAAGAACGGCACGCCTGACGGCCTGGAAGGTTGCTTCGTCCTGCGCGTCTCCGACAGCACGATCACCGACGCGAGCCTGACACGCGGCCCGGCAAACAGTTCCACGGTCAGGTGCGGCGTCCTTGCGAGCTCGATCGGCGTCGCCGGCAGCTTCACCTACGCCGCCGTCGCCGCGTCGCTGCTCGCCCCGATCACGGACCCGTTGCCCGGGCTGGCGACGTTCAACCCGTTCCAGCCGGCCATCTCGCAGGGTGATCACCTGTCGCTCGCACCGGGCAGCAGCCAGAACGTGGCGCTCTGGATCGACCGCGCCGGCTTCGCGTCGTCACCGTCGCTCGGCTGGATGATCGTCAGCCCCGACAATGCCCCGGGACCCGGTCAGGCGGCCACGATCCCGGCCGTGCCGGCACCGTGACCGGCAGGTCGAAGCGAGAGCCAGCCAGGGGAGGATCGATCTAGTGCGGCACATGATCCGGCACGTCGTGAAACTCGGTCACTACCAGCAGTTCATGGACGGGATTGCCGCCTGGAACCGGGAGGCGCAACGCGTCGGCCTGCCCGCCTACCGGATCTGGGAGTCCCAGTTCGGGACGGTCCAGGAGGTCTTCACCGAGGCCGAGTTCGAGAGCATCGAGGCGCACCTGGCCGCGCTCGAGGCCGCGCATCCCGATCCCGGGTTCGCGGCCGCCAACGAGGAACTGTCAGGTCACCTGGTGGATGGCAGCTTGCACGACTACGTGCTGTTCGAGGTCTGACGCGGTCGCGAAACCGCTGAACGCCCCGACGTCGGTCAGTACAGCCAGGGCAGCAGCCGGCGGGTCCTCGAGCGATACCCGGAATAGCCGTCGATTTGGGCCGCGAGCCAGGCCTCCTCGCGCCTCGACTTGAGGTCGAAGAAGACGGTCAGGACGAGCGCGCCGGCCAGCGACGCGAGGGAGGCGGTCGCCAGACCCCACCCAAAGGCGGCGATGATCCCGCCCCCGTAGATCGGGTGGCGGACCAGCGAGTAGGCGCCCGTGGCGACGAGCGTGGCACCCGCGCGCGGCCTCGGGAACGGAGTCAGATTGCCGCCCAGGTCGATGATTGCGCGGGCGGCCAGGAGGCCGCCGACCGCGATGAGCGCGGTGCCGAACAGGATGGAAAGGTCCCGCAGCGGGCCCGACCAGGCCGGCCCGGTGAGACCGCCGATCGCGATGGCCGCGAACAGGGCGACTTGGATGGCGAACCAGCCTTCACCCCGCGGACCGAGGTCGGGGAGCCGGCGCCCGGCCGGCATCGTCACGGCGCGCCTGGCGAGCGTGGGCCCGGGGTTGCGCGCTTGGGAGCGCGCAACCCCGGTGCAGCGTGGGTTACGGGAGGAAGTAGTTCGGGTTCGGCATCTTGAACGTCTTGTCAGCGTGCCCGCCGATCAGGTCGCTGAACTGGTCACCGAAGTTGGCGACGATCTCGTAGCCGAGCGACTCGAGGTAGGCGCGGGTCGCGGACTTGTAGTGGATGGTCGTGCAGGTGGCCGTCGGGGACGCGGCCAACTCGGTCGCACAAGCGTCGAGCAGGTACTGCGGATAGTCGGCGCGGGCGGGCTTCGTGAACAGGCCGTCGTTGAAGGCGCCGTGCACCACTGCAGTCGGCATCGGATAGCCGGCGTCGACCTCGGGAACCGTGGCGGCGACCGGGTTCACCGTCGGCGGATTCAGGGTTACGGTCGTGAGGTCGGAATAGCCTGCGGCTGTATCACTGACCAGGTTGGCGATCGTCTGGCTGTGCTGCGAATCGCCACGTCCGGTGATGAAGAAGACCGCATACCCCTCGTCGGCGGCCTGCTTGACCAAGTCGACCATGCCCGGCGTGGCCGGGAAGATATTGCCGGTAAACGTGGCGCCGCTGCCGCCGACGAACTGTGTGTTGGTGCCCGGGTTGTAGTCCCAGTTGCTGAACAGCTCGTAGTCCCATGTCGTCAGCGTGGTGTCGTCCACGTCGAGGACGATCGCCTTCATGCCGGACGGCCGCTGCGAGTGCGCGCGGGCGGCAAGCCAGTGCTCGCCGTCGGCGGCCACCTTCTCGGCCTCGCGCGCGTAGTTGCTGTCCAGGTTGAGCGCGTGCGTCCAGCCGCCGGTCGAGGACGAGCCGGACGACGCCAATGGATCGCCGTAGTAGTTCTTGAGTTGCTGGCGCAGCACGTCGATGTTGGTGACCTGATCCGCCGTCTTCGGAGCGATCGTGACGATTGCGGGGCCGGTCACCACGTGGGCGGCCAGCGCGACGCCGGCGACCGAGAACGTGAGGGCGGCGATCGCCGCCATCGATACCGCCCGGCGGGTCCGCAAGGTTGCTCTGACACCCATCACACGGGTCCTCCACTTCACCGGACTCTCCCCGTCATCAGGCCCATGGTAGGCCGCCCACGCCGGACCGGCCGGCCCGACGCGACGGCTTGGTGCGCCCGGGCACCACGCATCGCTGCGACGCCGGAGCCCGAACGTGGCATGCTCGTCGCCGATCCGGCCCTACCCCCGACCGCCATCGAGGACGCCATGCTGTCGCTTCGGGCGACGACCCAGGACCATCACGCCAGGCTCGTGCCGCACGTCGACCGGCTGCTCGACCTCGCCGAGATGATCGGGCGTGTCGATTGTTCGGCGATCCACGAGACGTTCGATGCCGAGTACGCGTTCATCGTCGGCCAGCTCGTCCCGCACATCGAGGCGACCGAGACGACGCTGTACGCCCAGCTCGAACAGCTCCTCGGCCGGCGGCACTCGATGGCACCGATGCGCCAGGAACACGTCGCGGTGCGACAGCTGATCGAGGAGCTCGGGAACTACCGGAGACACGCGGAGCGATGCAGCTGGGACACCGCCGAGGGTCTGGCGCTCCGGCGGGCCCTCTACCGGCTCCACTCGATCCTCAAGGTGCACCTCGCCGAGGAGGAGCTGTACCTCGCCGTGCTCGATCAGAACCTGAGCGACGCGGAGAAGGACCTGCTGGCCCGCGGCCTCGACCACGCGATGGCGGAACCGCTCTAGCACCCGGCACGGCACGGGCCGCGCGCGGCCCGACCGTCAGCGTCCGCGACGGGCGCTCAGCGACTCGAGGTACCGCGCGTCGAACTCGCCGATCAGCCGGGCGCGCTCCTTGGTCACGGCCGCCCATTCGTCGAGGGCCGCCTCGCCGGCAGCCGTCAGTTCGTACTCTCGCCTCGCCGGGCCGGACCCGCTGGTCGACCAGGTCGACCGGACCTGGCCCTGGCCCTCGAGATCGCGCAGCGTCCGGTAGACCTGCCCGATGTCGACCGCGCCGTTGGTGATCCCGAGGTCGGCCAGCTCGCCGACGATGGCGTAGCCGTGGGCCGGCCCCACCGACAGGAGGACCATCACGAACGGCTCCATCCACCGGTGGTGGCTGCCGACGGGCGCCCAGCCACGATGGACCGGAATGCCGTCCGTGTCATGGTCCGACGCGATGCCGACGAGCGGATCCGGGGTCGCCGCTTCGCCGATCGAGGCTGCGAGCCCTGGCTTTCGGTGTGGCTGCTGTGCTCGGGCAGGCATCTGCCCGAGGAGCATAGTGGCTCGGCGCCCCGACGGTTCCGGCGCTCGGCCGGCCATCACTCGGACTTGAAGCCCGGATGGTCGAGCGCAGCGGCCATGAGGTCGGCCACGTCGGCCGAGACGCCGTGGTCGACGACCCGGAGGTACGCCTCTTCCTCGGCGAGATGGATCTGGAGCAGGGCGTAGAGCTGGAACAGGACCCGCCGGAGCGCAAGTCGCTTGGCGAGGGCGATCGATCCCGCATCCAGCTGCTCGGTCAGCCGGGCGAAATCCCCGACGAGCAACCGGAGCTGGGCGTGCTCCCGGCGCATCGGGGCCATCGAATGCCGGTTCTGGAGCATGCGCTCGAGCTCCGGATAGAGCGTCCGCTCGGCGGCATCGACGTGCGGGAGCAGCGTTTCGCTCAGGAAGGTGCTCGTCTGCTGTGCCAGCCGCCGGACGGCGCCCGCGTCCCCGGTCAGCAGGATCTCGCCCGTCTCGGGCATCCGGTTGACGTCCTGGAGCAGCCGTTCGTGGTGCTCGTGTGCCACCCGCGGCAGGGTCTCGGTCATGGCTGGCCTCCTCGGCGATGTCGCCGGCGCAAACCGTCGGCAGGACCCGTCCCGATGCGTGGGCGGGACACCCGTTGCGAGTCGAACGTGTGCATTTATATGTCAGCCTCAGCGGACGACTCCGCGAGCGCGACGAAGAACAGCGCCACCGGCCGGTAGACCGCGTGCGCGAGCTTCATGAACGGCGCCAGGAGCATGAGCTCCATCGCGACGGAGACGTGGACCAGGAAGACCCAGTAGCCCCACGACGGCGCGCTCGGCAGGTAGAGCGCCAATTCCAGGGCGAACCCGGTCAGCCCCGTGACCCAGAGCAGCCCGAGCAGCATCCAGTCGGCGGTCGTCGACCGCTTGACCGACCGCCGGGTGGCTCGATATCGCTCGACGATGAGTACCGTCACTCCGTAGATCAGCATCGCGCCAGCCACCGTCCCGAGCAGTCGAACCGGGTACCAGATCGGCACCGGGGT
>CAVYBA010000006.1:0-4911 GCA_963766675.1 uncultured Chloroflexia bacterium
CCGCCACCCGCGCACGAGCGGCGGCAGCTCGGCTGGCAGCTTCTCTGCTTCCCAGGGTGGACGCCGGATCACCTGCAGTACGTCGCGACGACGATGCCGGTGCCAGCGTGCCCTGGGTCGGGCGCGTAGCCCGGGCTGGTCTTCACCACGACGATCCCCACGATGTCGCCCGAGATGACATTCCCGTGCTTGCTGATCGAGCTCGAAACCGCGACCCCCATGTAGGCCGGGACGGTGTCGACGGGCGAGGCGCTGTTCCCCGGCGACGTCGTCCACGTCCCGCCGCAGTCCGGTGGCGTCGAGGGCACATCACCGGCGAATCCCTCGAAGCTCGACGGGCCGGATCCGTGGCTCACCGAGTTGTCCCTGACCCAGTGCGAGCTCCAGAACGTGACTCCGGATCCGGTCGCCGCGCTGCCGTCGCCGATGGCGAAGACGCCGCGATCGGGGAAGGCGAAGATGATCGCATCCTGGGTGTCAGCGGACGGCAGGTAGTAGCCGTCGCCGGCGAAGCTGGCTTCGACCGGCTCAGGTCCCTGGTCGACCGACATGTTGCCTCGAGAGCTTCGGGTCGCACGATCAGCGGGCGCCACCGCGACCATGGGCCTGGGCGATCGCAATTCGATCGCAAACCCAGGTGCTCGACACCGGCCTGTGGTTGATCGGAGTCGGCTTGCGCCAGCACCAGGTCGACCGGGTCGTCGGTCAGAGCTAACCCAGACGTCCGCGGTCCTTGCACCGGATCGGGACCCCGTGACCTGGGATTGGCGTCTACCTACTCTCTTGCGTCTCGGTGCTATTCCGCCGCTGCTCGGGCGCCTCAGGCAGGTCGCGCAGCCCGAGGATGGGTGAACCGATGAGCCAGAGCACGCCCGAGAGCTGGGCAATCGTCACGATGAACAGCGTCTCGCGGATGCCGATGGCCGCGCCGAGGAGGCCGCCGATGACCGCGCCGATCGGGCGGACGCCCATATTCACAAACCGGAAGGTCCCCGCGGAGCGACCGCGAATCTTGTCCGGCGTGCGGGCCAGCAGCATTGCGCCGGCATTGATGTCCAGGATCATCACGCCCATGCCGGCGAGGAACTCCGACACGAACAGGAACGCGAGGATGAGGATTGGCGGCCCGCCGGCAAGCGGGATCAGGATCAGCGGGGCGGGAAAGAGAATCAGGCCGACGAGGTAGGCGCGGCCGATCCCGAGGGTGCGCCCGACCCGGCCGGCGACGACCGCGCCGATAACACCGCCGACGGCACCGGCCCCGACCGCCAGCCCGAGAATCCCCGGCTCGACGCCAAGGTTCACCGTGGCGTACAGGAGGAACAACGCTTGGAAGCCGTAGTTGAACAGGTTGACGGTTGCGACCGACAGAAGGACCCCACGGATGATCGGGTCGTGGGCGATGAACGCCATGCCCTCCCGGAGCTGCTCGCGCACGGTGCCCGGCTCGGCATCGATTGGTGGCTCGGGCGCGTGGATGCGGCCGAGGAAGAACGCCGAGCCCAGGAACGACAGGGCGTCGACGATGAGCGTGATCGGCGCGGTCAGGATCTGGATGAGGACACCCGCAACGGCCGGGCCGGCGACCCACGACATCGACCGGCTGCCGCTCAGTAGCGCGTTCGCCTGAACGTACTGCTCGCGCTTGGCGACGGCGACGAAGAACGTGTTCCAGGAGATGTCGAACACGACGGCCAGCGTGCCGACGATGAACGCGACGACAAACAGGAGCTCAATGCTGAGCCAGCCGGACAGGAACGCCACCGGCACGAGCACGATGCCCATCGCCCGCCCGATGTCGGCCAGGATCATCAGCCGCCGGCGCTCGCGCACCCGGTCAAGCCAGATGCCCGCCGGGAGCGAGAACAGGAGATGGGGCAGGAGCCCGACCGCGGTGAGGAATCCCATCTGGCTCGCGTCGGCGTTGAGGATCAGGACCGCCGTGAGCGGCAGCGCCAGGAACGTGATCTGATCGCCGAACACCGAGATCGTCTGCCCGTACCAGAACCGCCGGAATGCCTGCTCACGCAGCAACAGCGGCACGAATTGCGCGACCCTCATCCGCGATGGCCAGTAGCCGTCACACGAGCCTCCAACGCGTCGAGGCGGGCACAGATCCGGCTCACCTCGCTCCGGCTGATCCCCTCGAGCCCCAGCGCCCGGACGAGGTCGTCGACCCGTCGGGTGCGGATACCCTGGACGACGGCGAGCAGGGCGCGCTCGGCGCGGCGCCGGGGCTCGAGGAGGCTCGGGAGGCAGGAGCCATCGCGGACCCGCGGGATCACGAGGCCGACCGTGCCCACCCGGGTGTTCCAGCGCCGGTCGCGGTACCCGTTGCGATGGGTCAGGCGCTGTTCCGGGTTGCGCTCACCCTTGGGCAGCCCCGTGAGCTCGGTCACCTCAGCTTCCATCACCGCCTGGGCGAGCCCCCGGACCCCTTCGCGCAGAAGGTCCATTCACCGTCGGTGGTCGTCCTGCGCAGGGTCTCGAGCGGGGACATGCTGTCGTCGGCCATCGTGGTGTTCTCCGTGTCGTCGGTTTCTCACGTCCAACGACGCGAGGATGACGCGGTGGCCGCTCTCGTTCACGGCCCCGCTGTTCCACCAAGTCTCGGGACACGACCGAATTGGGTCAGCGATCGGTGGATCCGGGTGTCGACGCTAAGCGGTCAGTCAAGTCATCCGCTGCACGAGCGCTGTGGCTCTTCTCAGAGCCCGCTAGAATGGGCCGCGCCAACAGGCAGGCGCTCTATTTGAGCGTGTGCCGAGCGGGAGTAACTCAGTTGGCAGAGTGTCTGCTTCCCAAGCAGAATGTCGCGGGTTCGAATCCCGTCTCCCGCTCCACTCTCGACTTCACGCTCGGCGAGACACCCCAACTGGGTGTCTCGACTGATTCTCGGGCCATCGGTACTTGAGCACAGCGCTCTCAGGGACGGCCCGGACTCGCGGCGGGCGCAATCCGCGACTGCCGTCGGAGCGTGTGAGCAGGGCTGCGGGTGCGGGCGCTTGGGCTGTGATGGCGCCCTCGTCTAAGATGCCTTAGTCTAAGATGCCTTAGATAAGGCGAGGGCGCGATGCGAAGAGAGTTCATCGACCGGCACCAGGAGCGAGCCGAACTCGATGAGGCGTGGGCATCTGGACGGCCGGAGTTGGTCGTCGTGCACGGCCGTCGCCGCGTCGGCAAGTCGGCTCTGCTGACCCGCTTCGCCGCCGGCAAGCCGCTCGCCTACTACGTGGCCGCCGAGCAGCTCGAGCGCGACCAGCTCACGGACATCGGGAAGGCCCTCGGACAGATGTCCTCGGACCACGGGCGGCGCGGCCGACCGCCGCGACTCGCGGTCCGCGACTGGGACGAGGCGCTGGCCATCGTGACGGACGCGGCCGCGACGCGCCGGGTCGGGCTCGTCATCGACGAGTTCCCGTATCTGGTCGCCGCCAACCGCGCCCTGCCGTCGCTGGTCCAGCGGTGGTGGGACGCAACCGGGTCCGCGTCGAACGTGGTCCTCGTCCTGGCGGGGTCGCAGCAGTCGATGATGCGATCGCTCGTGTCGTCCGAGGGCGCCCTCTACGGCCGTCCGACCCGCGCGCTGCATCTCCGCCCGTTCGACTACTACCACGCCGGCCAGTTCGCCAGGGCGTGGCCGCCGGAGGATCGGGTTCGACTGTACGCGGTCGCGGGTGGCATCCCCGACTACCTCGAGGAGTTCGACACCGCCCGCCCCCTCCGCGACGAGCTCCTGCGGGTGGCCTACTCGCCGGCGGGCCGGCTGTTCCGTGAGGCGCCCGACCTGCTGCGCGCCGAGTTCAACGAGCCGCGCACGTACGAGACGGTGCTCCGCGCGATCGCCAACGGCTACCTGTCCCCGGGCGAGGTCGCGGCCCAGGCGGGGCTGGGCGCGGCGAACCGGGTGACGCCATACCTCGATCGGCTGATGGAGCTGGGGATCGTCGAGCGCCGGGTGCCGCCGCCCGAGGTGGGCCTGCCGCGCTCGCGCAACAGCCAGTACGTAATCGCCGACCCGTACCTCCGCTTCTACTTCGCGCTGCTGGATCCGTGGCGCAGCGCGATCCAGGCGGGTCAGGGTGCGGCCGTCCTGGCGCAGCAGTGGGGCGAGGAGTTTGACCGACTCGTCAGCCGCGCGTTCGAGGAGGTCGCCCGCCAACACCTGCGGCGGCTCGCAGGCGCGGGGTCGGCTGGCCCCTTCAGCTCGGTCGCGTTCTGGTGGTTCGCCGGCGGGGACATCGATGCCGCGGCGATGGCGGGGCCGCGCCTGGCGGCGGCCGGATCCGCGAAGTGGACTCGCGACCAGTTCAAGCCCGGCGACCTGTCCAACTTGCGCCGGGATGTGGCGATCGTCGCCCCGGCGGACGCGCCGCAGCTCTTCCTCTACGCCAGGTCAGGGTTCGACCGGAACCTGGCGGGCGCTCCTGATGTGACCCTCGTCGGCCTCCGCGACTTGTACGCGGCGCATCTCGACTACGAGCGGATGGCGACTCGGTCCCGGTCATGACGGGCCGGCGATGGCGGGGCCGGGCATCGCTGGGCGGCCGAGCCCGGCCTTGTCGCCTTGTGTGTCTTGGCTCGGCCGGCAGGTGAGGAGGAGCTCGACGAACCGCTCCGACCCTGGCCGGAGCACGCGAGCATCCGGGGTGTCGACCCGGAATTCCTGCCGACTACTCTGAAGGTCTCATGGTGGTAGTGGAGTGATCCGGCACGGACGAGACTGACCAGGCCCGCTCGCGGAACGACCCGTCGTACGCCGAACTGCGGCGCGAGGTCGAGCGCCTGCAGGCCGAGAACACGCGCCTGCGCGGTCTGCTCGGGGCCTCCGAGCCCGACGCGGGGCCGCCCGTCCCGCCCCGCCCGCCGCGGCTGCGCCGGGGGCGACCCTGTTCGGCTGCCGCTGGCCGT
>CAVYBA010000007.1:0-4988 GCA_963766675.1 uncultured Chloroflexia bacterium
GCGGAATGCCCGGCGTCACCTCGGGGACCGGCTTCGGCGGCAACCCTGGACTGCGAATGGGTCGCAGGTTCAGGCGACTGATCGGGATCCGGCCGGCTGGAGGCTCTCACTGCAGCCCATAGGCGACATCGCGATCACCGTCAGCCGCGGGCCGAGGATCCACCCAAGCTGCGCCGTCGTCTCCGCTCCCACGTCAACCCGGGCGTTTGCCAGGTGGTGCTTCAAGGTCGAGCGCGACAGGCCGAGCGGGTGGGCTGCCCGCCCTTGACCGGCAGCTGCCGGAGCCAGAGACTCGGGACGTGACCAGCGCCGCCGCCGCCGTCCTCGCCCCGGGAGACCGCCGGCGTCCCGCCATCGGGCGGGCCGTCCGGGCCGCACTCCTCGCGGCGCTCGCGTTCGAGGTCTTCGCGGTCGCGACCAAAGAGGTGCGACCCATCTACCAGCACGTGCCGTGGACGGACGACCCCTACGACACCTTCGTGTCCTTCGCGATCTTCTTCGTGCCTCTGGCGCTGTTCGTCGCAGGGGCCCGCCTGCCACTCTGCCGTCGTGCGGAGCCGCTCCCGGCGTCGCGGGTCAGCGGTGTCGTCCGCGCGGCGTGGCTCGCCGTCGTCGTGTCGCTCGCCACGATCGCCGCCGACTGGGCCGGGGTCCTCATGGCTGGCCAAGCGGGTACCCGCGACCTCGTCGCCGTGGCCTCGGTCCTGGCCCTAGCGCTCACGACTGCCGCCGTCCTCGGCGGGGTGATCGCTCTCTCGCGAGTCCGGGTACCCGAGGCGTCGGTCGGCCAACCGGACGGAATCGCCGACGCTCTGGAACTGGCCCGCGTGCTGGCACGCCGCCTCGGCCCTGCCGGCCGCCTCCTGGGGCCCGTCATGACAGGCGCCAGCGCCGGCGTCGCGCCACTCGTCCGCCGCCGTCCCGTCGCCTCCGCCGCCGTCGTCGCACTCGCATTCGCGGTTGCGCTCGCGCTGTCCACGGCGCGCGAAGATGGCCTGTCGCCCGTGGCCCTGCTCATCGGCACCGTTGCCGCGTGTGCGATGTTCGCGTTCGTCGTGGTCGGGGGCGCTTGGCTCGGCATCGTCGCCCCGGAGCCCTCCACGGCCGCCCACCGGCGCCTCGTCGTCGCCGCCGTCGCCGGCGCCGCTGCCGTCCCGGCGTCGCTCGCCTTCCGCGACGCCATCTGGTCGGCGACCGGCCTCGGGGGCGATCACGGGCTCGGCTCGCTTGCGGCCCTCGTCGCGGTGGCCGGCGCCCTGGTCTTCCTCTTGGTCCTCCTGCTGTTGACGTTCCGGGCACGACAGGCCTGAGGCCGGCTGGCCGCGAACGGCAGCGAACCGCGCGGAAATCGAGCCTGGCCACGATCCTCGCCAACCCGATCAATCGCGGGGTCAACGTCTTCCACCGCGAGGCGCCCGCGGCAACCTGATCACACCCAAGGCGATGCGGCAGATGGTAGAGATCAGAAATGTGGACATCCGCCTGCGGGCCGCGCGGCAGGGTCCGGATCTCGCCCAGACCAATGCCCGGGTGCGCCAGCTCGAGCGCGAGGATGCCAACCTCCGGTGCGCGCTGCGGACCGCCAAGCCGAGCGCCGCCGAGCGGACCGCCCTCGAGATTGACGAGGTCGCCGCCGAGATGCGCCAAGCCGTCGCGAAGCGCGACAACCTCGAACAGGTGCGGAAGCCGCTGTCGACATCGAAGCGGCTCGTCCAGCAGACGATGGACGAGAAGACCGGGCTCATCGAGAACAGTGCGCTCGATACGAGGCTCGCCTGGATGCGCGACCTCCTCGACCGGGTCACGGTGGACGGCCGCGAGGAGCATGCGGCGCCATCTGGCGGACGGCATCCGACGACGGTGTAACCGGTCGGATCCAGTAACAGAGTGGCTCCGGCGGACGGGAGCCGGCCACTTACTGCGTTCGCGAGGCGAGTCGACGACGGCGATGTCCCTGCCGCGCCCGGTGCGCTCCCGCGAGTGGCTGAACATCGCGCTCGTCGAGTGCGAACGATGCCACCAAGTGGTCGAGCGAACGTCGTCGGTCCAGCGGCACTGTGCTGACTGCCGCCGCGAGATCAAGCGCACCAGAAGTCGCGAGGCCGTCAGTCGCGCCCGAGGCGGCCAGAACCGGAGGGCGGGGTTCCGGCGAGGACTCCTCACCGAGGAGCTTGACGATGCATCCGCCAGCCCGCTGCCCGCATCACCCGCGCAGCCAGAGCGCGACGGATGCCGGCTCGACGGCGCGGCCGACAGCGGCCGTGAGCTCTGCGCTGATCGGTTCGAGATCGACCTCGTCGCGCAGCCGTACAGCCATGGCGGACAACGTGCGCTCGGCGTCGTACCGGGAGCGGTTGAAGCGCCGATCGACGATTCGCTGCACGCGTCCACGGATCGGCTGGAAGAGAGCCGCCACAAAGAGCGTTGACGTGGCCACGGTCAGCTCGTTGGAGCGGGTGAACGGCGCCAGGACCGCCTGCAGCAGGAGCACCACACCCGTGAACGCACCCGCCAGGATCACGCTCAGCACCGCCCACCCGATGGAGCGGCTGATCAGACGGTCGATCTCGTACAGCCGGTAGCGCAGAACCGCAATGGCAATGGCAATCGGCAGGAGAGCAAGGCCGACGGACAACAACAGCCACGCCACGTTCGAGATGATGAGCAGCGCGCCGGCGGTGGGGCTTTGCGCGAGCAGCGCGACCGCGAAGGCGAGGCCGGTCGCGGCGACCGCTGCCGCGAGCCATCGAAGCTGGGCGCGCTCAACGCCTGCCGCGCGCCGATAGCGGAGCACGAGCGATGCGGCCGCCAGCGGGAAGCAGACGATCCCGGCCACGGTCGCGAAGCCGCCACCGATGTCCAACAACGTCGCCAGATCCCCACCCACCGAAAGCGGGTTCTGGACCCCGGATGGGGCACTGCCAGGGCCGAACGGAACCAGAGCAGCCTGGATGTCGGCCAGCGTGATTGACACGAGTCCGACGGCCACCACGGCTCGCCAGCGCGACGAGGGCAATCGCCCGGTCGGGAAATAGAGCGGGACGAGGATCCCGACGATCACAATCGCCGGGACCCAGGCGAGATCTCCGAGCCACGCCAGCCACTCGACGTACGGCAGGCTGCGCGGCAGCGTGGACAGGCTCAACGCCAGGCTGAACAGGAGCCCGCAGGCCCACAGCAGCCAGCCGATCGGGTTGCCCTGCAGCCTGGTCGCGAGCAACGCCCCAACGGTCACGAGCGAGACCGCCGCCAGGGACCAGGCGAGACTCGTGACGATCGTGACCACATCGAGCGTGGTCGGGACCCCGAGCGCCACACCCAGGACGACGAGAGCCACGGTGAGGAGCCACACGATCCACACGCCCACGACCCTGGCCGATCGCCCGGGTCTGAGCGTTGCCGAGACGAGAACGTCGTCCGACGCCATGGGACGCAGCCCTTCTGGGTTTGTTCCCGGCCGGCCGCGGAAGCCGGCCGATCAGGTGGCAAGCATGCGCCTTGATCGTCCCGAACGCGTTACGAAGCGGACGTCACCGCAACCATGAGGTGTACGGGCGCACGTCGGTGCGCTTGCGCACCACTGAAGTCCCGAAGGGATTCGCCGGGTTGCGGTTTGGTGCCAATGGTGAGCAAGAGGGGCTCGTGATTGCCCGCCCGGGACGACGGCGACGACACGCTCATCCTGCTCTTCATGTGCTGCCATCCGTCGCTCTCGCAGGCGTCGCAGATCGCGCTCACGCTCCGGGCGCTCGGCGGCCTGACGACAGCGGAGGTCGGCCGTGCGCTCCTCGTGCCCGAGGACACCGTGACCCGCCGGATCAGCCGAGCAAAGCAGTATCGCTTGACGCCCCGCGGTCAGGCGCTGCGGCCAGTGCTGAAGGCGCTCGGCGGTTGGGGCGGTCCCCTTCTGGCCGAAGCCTCCGACGACGATGCGTGCCTGGGGGCTGGCCTCCCCGGCCGAGACGCTGCTCGACCATCGCCTTTCTCCGGGTTCGCCGGTGACGATCGAACTGCGCGCCGAGGACGGGCAGTCGGTCACGGTCACGGCCTCGGTGGAGACGTCCGCGCCCGCGCTGGGCGCCGCGGAGCAGCCCCATCTGCGGATCTCCGGACCGCGGTGCGCGATCGTCCGGCTCCTCGCTGGGCGTTCCGACGCCGAGCAGGCGAGGGCGGCCGCCGTGTCGCTCGACGGGAACGCGGCCATCCTGGCACGACCGAGACCGCCCGCTCCTGCGTGAGGAGGCGAGATGAGGCCAGCCGAGCAGCGCCGCGGGTCGCCTCGACGATGTCGGCGACGACGGTCAGCCGAACACCCTAGCTGCCGCGGCGTCAGGTCCAAGTCTGACTGACAGGATCCCAAACGCCAGGTCGAACGGCGCGCCCGAGAATCGGATCGAGCATTCGCGCGGCCGAGTCGAACCCGGCATCGAGGTCAGCATCGAGGCCGACCGTGCGCGCCATCCGGCTGTACGGAACGCGCCAGTCGGCCGGCGGACGGGGCAGGCTCGTCGGCAACTCGTGGCTCGCTCTTCGCTCGAAGGTGGTCTCGATGGCCGCCCGGAGTCTTCCTGCGTCCAACGTGGCTTCGGATGCGATCAGCCCAAGGTCGATGAGGTCCTTGACGCGGGTGCTCCCGACAGAACCTACCGCGTAGACGCGGCTGTAGGCATGGAGCTTCTCGGCCACGTGGAACTCGATCGGAACCGCTGGGACCTCGGCCGGCGCGATGTCGGCGAAACCCAGGAGGTCGGGCCCACGCAACCGGTCGAGCTCGACGCCGGTTGGCGGGTCGAAGCCCACGTCGAGCAGGAAGTCATCGAACACCCGACCGGCCAGCTCGGCGCGGACGTGATACCTCACTGCGGAACCCTCCACCAGGCGATCGAGGGCGGTCGTGCGTTCGACGGCGAAGTTGAAGAAGTCACCCAGGTCGACCGCCTGCGCCGCGAGCAACTCGTTCGTCGCCGAGGCCTCGTCCCCGGTGTTGG